>CBDFHS010000001.1:0-260628 GCA_965247715.1 Nakamurella sp.
CCCCTAGAGCGAGACGTTGTCGCGCTCCGAGCGCCTTTGCAGATGTGTCAACGTTGTGTTTCGGCCTCGTGCTCCGCTTGCCCTGACCGCGGCACACCTTCACGATTCCCTGCATGGCTACCCCTGTGCGCACCGACGACGATCGGCACTACGGCTCCAAGGTCACCGCTGTCGAACCCGGTGGAGCCGAGCCCATCCCCCTCGCGGAGCGCCACGGCCGGCCGATCCAGCTGCTCTGGACGTGGACGTCACCAAACCTGGAGTTCGCGACGGTGTTCGTCGGGGTGATCAGTGTGCTGTTCTTCGGCCTCACGTTCTGGCAGGCAGTCACCGCGATCGTGCTGGGCAGTGCGCTCGGCGCGATCTCCCACGGCTTCCTGTCCAGCCGCGGCCCGGAGACCGGTCGCTGCCAGATGGTGTTGAGCCGGCGCGCATTCGGCTTCCGCGGAAACATCCTGCCGGCGGGTCTGAACTCGGTGACCGCGGGCATCGGCTGGTTCGCGGTAAACAGCGTCAGCGGCGCGCTCGCGCTCGCCGCGTTGACCGGATTGAACAAATACCTATCGCTGATGATCGTGGTGGCCGCCATGTTGCTGCTGGCTTACTTCGGGCACAACCTGATCCAGCTGTTCGAACGGTTCGCCTTCCCTGTGCTGGCGGTCATCTTCGTCATCGGCGCGTTCCTGATCCTGTCCAAGTCCCAGCCCGCTATGGCGGTCGAGCCGGTTCCGGGCGGGTTCTGGATCGCCCTGGGTGCGACCTTCGGGTACGCGGCGGGCTGGAATCCCTACGCTTGCGACTACACCAGGTACCTGCCGCCGGGGTCGGGCCGGTCCGCCGGGATCTTCGCGGCGGCCGGATTGTTCCTGTCCTGCGTCGTGCTCGAGGTCGTCGGGGCCGCCGCCGTGACCGCGGTCGGCGCCGCTGATTGGAACTTCGCCAATCCCGTTGCTTCCTTCACCGGGTTGCTGCCCGGCTGGTTGGAGAAGTTGACGCTGCTGGCGATCTGCCTCGGCGCGATCGCCGCCAACGCCCTCAATATCTATTCCAGCGCCCTGTCCTTCACCGCAATGGGGATCTCGTTGCCCACCCGTCGGTCGCGGGCAGTGATGGCAGTGGTGATGGGGCTGGCCGGCTTCGTCGTCGCTGTGCTCGGCATCGACAACATCAGCAGCTACGAAGCGTTCCTGCTGGTCATCGCGTACTGGATAGGGCCGTGGCTGGGCGTGGTCTTCGCCGACCAGGTGCTCCGACGGATCCGGCCGGACGAGACCGTCACCGAGGACCGGACCTACCGCAACTGGACGGGAGTGATCGCGATGCTGGCCGGCGTTGTGGTGTCGGTGCTGCTGTTTTCCAATCAGACCAAGTACGTGGGCATGGTGCCGTCGGCCTTCCCGGGGATCGGCGACATCGCGTTCGAGGTCGGTTTTGTGCTGGCCTTCGTGCTATATGCGGTGTTGTACCGGCGGCTGGCCGACCCGATCACGGTGGCCTCGCCCACCGTTCAACCCGCCGAGCGCTGAGGGCCGGGACCGTGGGTAGCGTCCCGACCATCGATCTGTCCCCCTGGCGGACCGGCGGCGAGGCAGAGCGCGAACGAGTTGCCGCCGCCGTCGACGACGCGTTGCAGTCGGTCGGATTCTTCCTGCTGACCGGCCACGGTGTCACCCGCGACGAACGTTCCCGGGTGCGGTCGGCCGCCAGGGAGTTCTTTGCCCTGCCCGTGCCGACCAAGACGCGGTATGCGGTGACGATCGGCGGTCGTGGCTGGTTGCCGCCGGGGGTGGAGGCCAACGGCTATGCCGAGGGCACCGCCACGCCGCCGGACCTGAAGGAATCCTTCGCCGTCGGCGCGGACGCCAAGACCGGCATTGCTGCGGTGGATGAGTTCTGGTTCCCGGACAACGTCTGGCCGGCCGAGGTCGGCCCGCTGCGCGAGGCCGTCGTCGGGTATCTCGCCCAGATGCGCGCACTGGCCGACGAACTGCTGACGAACGCCGCCGTTGGCCTGCGCCTGCCGACGGACTTCTTCACCCGCCACACCGCGCACTCGACGTACACGATGAACATCAACTGGTACCCGCCGATGGCAGTCGCCGGGCCACCGGAGGAGGGGCAGTACCGGATCGGTCCGCACACCGACTTCGGCACGTTCACGATCCTGGACCGGGAACCGGGCCGGGGCGGCCTGCAGGTGTGGAGCCCGAGCGGCGAGTGGAGGACGCGCCGTATGACCCGGACGCGTTCACCATCAACACCGGGGATCTGCTGGCCAGGTGGAGCGGGGACCGCTGGAAGTCCAACCGGCACCGGGTGTTGCCGCCGCAGGCCGAGGCGCCGGACGAGGACCTGGTGTCATTGGTCTACTTCTACGAGGCGAACTGGGACGCGGTGATCGAATCGCTGCAGCCCCCGGTGGGCCGGCCCAACTCCTACGAGCCGGTGGTGTCGTCCGAGTTCCTGCGACGGCTCCTGGACGCCATCACCGTCAGCTGAGACCTAGGGCCCCATCACCGTCTGCCGACACCCCGGGACCCAGTCACCGGGGGGCTAAACCCCTCGCCGGCTCAGCCGAGGTCACCCGATCCGCGCGCCCACGTCGAGCAGCGTGACCCGCAGAAGCAACGCGGCCTCCGGTCCCACGATCCCGTCCACCAGCGTCAACATGCGATCGACGAAGGGTGGCCCGTGCGCGACCTCGGCGCCGTCGGCGAGGTGATGGGCCAGTTCGTGCAGCACCACCCACTCGCGCAGTGCCCACCCGGAGCCTGCCCGGGAACCGGGGACCGCCATCACCGCACCGACCCGTTCGTAGTGCGCCTTGGACGCGCCAACCCGTTCCCGCACCAGCACCGGCACCCTCGCCCGCGGCCACCGGTCGACCACCCACCGTTGACCGAGCACCAGATCCAGGTAGCGCTGGACGTCCTCGACTCCACCGAACCGGCGTTCCACCGGCAGGGTCACCCGTGACCCGGCGACCTCGATGATGGGGTACTCGGCCGACCGATCGAAGATCCGGTGCACCAGGTGCTCGGCGTCGTAGACACGTTGCCGCTGCCCGTCCCGCGACCCGGTCATGGCGGTGGCCGTCACCCCCGGCCGATCCCGGCCCGGTGGCCGCCGATCGCCTGCTCGGCGCCCAGCCGGGCCACCCGGCCCGCCCGGTCCCCGGCCCGGCTGGCGCGCTCGGAGTATCCGGAGGGGGCGCGATTGCCACCCCACGACCCCCGCGCGGTCGACTGCGCCCGGTAGTGATCGGCGAGTTCCAGCTCGCGGTCGCGCAGCACGAGCGCCACCCCGGTCTGGGCCGGGGCAACGGGTTCCGCCAGGACCTGTTCCTCGGCCGCCCGCCGGGCCTGCTGGAGCCGATCCCCGACCCGCACGCCGAAGGCCTGCTGGAAGTTGATCCTGGCCGTCGTCGCATGCACCGGCCGCTCGGTCGTCGCGTAACCGGCCCGCCACCGGCCGTCCCACCCCAAACGTTCCACTCGCACCTGCTTGCTGACCATCTCGTTGAGGTGATCGCCGGACTTGATGTAGCAGTCGGACGCCCTGACCATCTGCACGACCAGCGACGCGTACAGCGTCTCGACCATGTCGATGTCGGAGGCGAACCCGAACGCGTACACCCGCGAGGAATCCCGGGCGATGTCGCAGGTCAGGTTGTTCGCCCGGCCGATCGCCAGGAACAGCTGCACGTACGTGCGCAGGCCGCGTTTGCCGGACTCGCCGATGACAATCGAGCGTTGCGTCGGAATCTCCCGCCGCTCGGACCGGGTTGTGTGGGACCTGGCGACAGCCAGGTCGACCGAGGCCAGCGTCGCCAGCCGCTGAGCGGCCTGCAAATAGGCATCGGCCTCGTGCTCGTTGTCGGTGCCTTCCGCTTTGCGCAGCAGGGCGGCGATCCGGGTCAGATCCTTGTCGCTCACGTCATCCCCCAAGGTAAGAGTGGTCGGGTGGTTGTTCCGGTCAGGATGCCACCCGACACCGACAGTCCGTCGATCAAGTGTTCGAAGAGGGCGATGCGTCGTCGGCAGTGACCCCCGTGGCGCGCTCGCACGCCTGCCAGAGCCTTCGTCGCGCATCCGGATCGTCGTGCTGCCAGGGCAGGTAGTGAGTGGGTCGAATCCTCCGATCGCTCCAGAACTGCCCGGTGCTCAGGCGCGGCTCCGGTGCGGCGACGAGCCAGGTGATGGTGTCCGCACCCAGGGCCGGGGTGCGCAGGATGGGTTTGGCAACCTTGCCGAAACCCGGTATGGAGTCATCGATCCCGGGAGTGGCTACCCAGCCCGGATGCATGCTGTGGACCACCGGATCCGCCGGCGCGGTGAACGCGGCGGCGAGCAGTTCGGTCAGCACCACCTGCATCCGTTTGGTCCTCGCGTAGGCCCGCACACCCTTGTACTCCCCTTGGGCGTACTCCAGGTCGGTTTCCAGTTTGGAGGTGTACATGCCGCCGGAGGAGACGAAGACGACGCGGCCGTCGCCGTCGGTCGCCAGCAGCGGCCGGAGCCCCACGGTCAGCAGGAACGGCCCCAGAACGTGCGTTGCGAAGGCCAGTTCGTGGCCCTGAGCGGTTTCCGTGCGTTCCGGCGGCATCACCCCGGCGCACTGCACCAGTCCATGTAGCGATTCCAGGGAGTCGGTCAGCGTCGCGGTCAGCCGGCGGACGGAGTCCAGATCGGACACATCAGCCTCGTGCACTACCACCTCGGCGCCGGCCACCTGCGACCGGATCTTGGTCGCCGACGCCTGCAGCCGGTCAGCCTTGCGCCCGACCAGATGCGCTCGGGCCCCCAGCGCGGTCAGACCCGCAGCGGTCGCGGCACCAATTCCCGAACTGCCCCCGGTGACGACCACCTCGACGCGCCTGCCGAACGGCGGGGGATCGGCCGGCCACCACGCCTTGCGCAGCCTGGGTCCGATCGAGCTGTACCCGGGGATCACCAGGGCGTCCAAGATCCGGTCGGCGGCAGCAGCCACCGGCGACAACCGTGAAGTCATACCGTTCTCGTCAGCAGGCATGTCCCGATCGTAGGTGGGTCAGATACCGGAACCGGCGACAGCCAAGCCCGGGCCGGCCAGGGCCGTGCCGGTCAAGGCCGGTCAGGGCCGGCCCAGTCAGGGCAGGTCAGTGCAGGGCAGGTCAGTGCAGGGCAGGTCAGGGCCGGTCAGGGCGGGCCGGGCTTATCAAGGCGGGTCGATCAGGGTCGCGGGATGTTCCGCAGGTTGCTCCGCGCCAGTCCCAGCATCTTGCCCACTCCGCCGGACAGCACGGTCCTGCTGGTGGACAGCGCGAACCCACGGATTTCCTCTGCGGTGAGGTGCGGCGGTATCTCCAGCGCGTCCGGATCGGTCACGGCATCCAGCAGGGCCGGACCGTCGTGGGCCAGGACGGATCGGACCGCGTCGCGAACCTCGACTGCCCGCTCCACCCGAACGGCGTGGAACCCGACCGCGCGAGCAATTGCGGCGTAGTCGACATGGTCGTGATCGGTTTCGAACGGCGGGTCACCGGCCACCATCATCTCCAACCGCACCATGCCCAGGCTCGAGTTGTTGAACACCATGATCTTGATCGGCAGGCGATGGGTGCGGACGGTGAGCAGCTCACCGAGCAGCATCGCCAGGCCGCCGTCGCCGGACAGGGACACCACCTGCCGGTCACCGGTGTACGCGGCACCGATGGCGTGCGGCAGGGCGTTGGCCATCGTGCCGTGCACCCATGACCCGATCAGCCGTCGCCGCCCGTTGGGCGTGATGTACCGGGCGGCCCATGCCGCGCACATCCCGGTGTCGGCGGTGAACACCGCATCGTCGGCGGCCTCCTCGTCGATGATCCGGGCGACGTATTCGGGGTGGATCGGGGTCAGGTGCTCCACGTCGTGGGTGTAGGCCTCGACCACCTGTTCGAGCTTCGTCGCGGTGCGGTCCAGCATCCGGTCCAGAAAGGAGCGGTCCTGCTTTTGCCGGATGGACGGAAGCAGTGCTCGCAGGGTCGCACCAACATCGCCGGCGATCCCGACCTCGAGCACGGTCCGCCGACCCAGCCGGGACGGGTCCCGGTCGATCTGGATGGTGTGCGCCTGCGGCAGGAAGGCCGCGTAGGGGAAGTCGGTACCCAGCAGCAGCAGGACGTCGGCCTCGTGGCACGCCTCGTAGCAGCCGCCGTAGCCGAGCAACCCGGACATGCCCACGTCGAAGGGGTTGTCGTACTGAAGAATCTCCTTGCCGCGCAACGAATGTCCGACGGGCGCGTTCAATGCGGCGGCGAGCTGCAGCACCTCCGCCCGGGCTTCGGCGCAGCCGATCCCGCCGAAGATCGCGACGGTGTCCGCCCGATTCAGCCGGTCGGCGAGGTCGTCCAGCACGGCGTCCGGCGGAGTAGCTGCCGACGGGCCGACGGCTGGCGCGGACCTGCCGGTGTCGTTGACGGCGGGCTCCCCCACGACATCGCCGGGCAGGACGAGAACAGCGGCGCCGCGCAGTCCGACCGCATGCTGGATCGCAATCCGGGCAAGCCGCGGCATCTGATCGGGCTGGGAGAGCATCTCGCACCAGTGGCTCGCTTGGTCGAACAACTTCTCCGGATGCGTCTCCTGGAAGAATCCGGTGCCGATCTCGGCCGCGGGAATGTGGCTGGCCAGCACCAGGACGGGCGCGCCGGATCGATGGGCGTCGAACACCCCCTGGATGAGGTGCGTGTTCCCGGGCCCGCAGCTCGCTGCGCACACCGCCAGCCGGCCGGTTAGCTGGGCCTGGGCAGATGCGGCCAACGCCGCGGCCTCCTCGTTGTGCACGTGCACCCAGTCGATTCCGCCCTCGGCTGACCCACCGCTGCGCCGGACCGCGTCCGAAATCGGGTTGAGGCTGTCGCCCACCAATCCGAAGATGTGGGTGACCCCGGCTTGGACGAGCACCTCGATCAACTGATCCGCGACAGTGGGCTTCTTGCCGAACATGTAGCTCCGTCCGTCGCAATGGCTCTCGGGGCTGATGGGGACCGCAGGCCCGAGACGATCGATCTGACGATAAGGGGTCCGCGAGGGGCGGGATGAACTGGTGAGGGCAGAGCACTATTGGCCCTGGAACGAGCGAGGGCCCCGCGGCTGTGGATGCCGGCGGGGCCCTCGTCGTCTGTCTCAACCAGAGTGGGCAAGGGGGGAGTTGAACCCCCACGTCCTTTCGGACACACGGACCTGAACCGTGCGCGTCTGCCATTTCGCCACTTGCCCAGCGACGCGGAAAAGGTTAACACGCAGCTCGGACGGGCCGAACCGCTCGAATCGGCCCAGCCGGCCGCCAACTCGCATCCCCGCTCGAATCCCTGAGCGAGGCTTATCGCTCGTCGGCGGCCGTCCGAACAGCACCCAGCGCAACCGTCACCGGTGTCGGACGTCCCCACTACGATCACGGGACAGGTGTGATGTCCCTCGCATGCCCCGTGGACGGTCACCGGACTGACAACAGAAGAAGCGGAGGTGACGATGCGGGTCATCCAGAACTTCGAACGACGACTGCAGGGCGCGGTCGGCAACACCTTCGCGCGCCTGTTCGGCGGCACCGTCCAACCCGCCGAGGTGGCCGACGCCCTCCAGAAGGAAGCGGCTCAGCACGTACGGCGCGAGGGGTCCGCGGACATCGCGCCGAACCACTTCCGGGTTGCCCTCGGCCCGACCGACCGACAGGGTCTGGGTGCCGACGAGACGAGTGTCGCCTCGGCGTTGTCGGACATGATCCGGGAGTATCTGGACGAGCAGGGTTGGCAGACCTTCGGGAATGTCGCTGTCAGCTTGGAGCCGTCCGAGACGTTGCACACCGGACAGTTCCGCATCAGTTCGGTCGTCGATCCCGACGTCGGCCGGCCGGTACAGGGAAGGGCAGGAGCGGGACGCATGAGTCAGTACGGCGAATCCGGACATTCCCCCGAGCACGAGCAGCGGGGTCAGCAATCTCCGTCGGGCGAGCGGGCCGGTGATCGGGATCAGGCCCGACCGGCCGCAGGTTCCGCGGACCCCCCCGGCTACGGGCAGCGGGTCTGGGATCAGCAGGGACAGCAGTGGAATCAGCAGTACGGCCAACAACCGCCGCCCGGGAATCCACCGCCTGGGCAGCCGGGCTACCCTCCGCAAGCCCCACCTGGCTACCCGAATCCCGGATACCTCCATCAGCCCTACCAGCCGGGTCCGCCGCAGCAGTGGGACCAGGGCGGCCAGCAGGGGTACGGCCAGCAGAATCACGGCCAGCCCCAATACGGACAGCCCCAGTACGGACAGCCCCAGTACGGACAGCCCCAATACGGACAGCCCCAGTACGGACAGCAGGGATCGGTTCAACCCGGGTTGGGGCAAAACTCCGGTCAGGACCAGTACGGCAACCAGGCCTACCCCCCTGAGTACGGCCAGCAGGGTCCGCCCCAGCAGGGTTACGGGCAACAGGGTTACGGGCAACAGGGTTCCGGCCAGCAGGGTTACGACCAACAGAACTACGGACAGCAAAACTACGGCCAGCAGGGTTACGGATCCGACAGCTACGGTCAACCGTCGGCGCCCCCCCGCGAGTTGGTCAGCACCCTGTCGGTCGATGACGGCTCCGGTCGCAGCTATCAGTTGCAGCGCGGGTCCAACGTCGTCGGACGGGGTCAGGACGCCGGGTTCCGGTTGGCCGACACGTCAGTGTCCCGGCGTCACGTCGATGTCACTTTCGACGGCCAGTCCGCGGTGCTGCACGACCTCGGATCGACCAACGGCACCACCGTCAACGGGTCCTCGGTGCAGACCTGGCAGCTCGCGGACGGCGACGTGATCACCATCGGTCATTCGACGGTCGTGTTCAGCAGTCGGTTCTGACGGGTAGGACAGGGAAACTCCGTGCCGGCACTCATTCTTCAGCTGACCAGGATCGGTTTTCTGCTCCTGCTCTGTCTGTTCGTGCTGGCCGCGATGCGGGTGGTTCGGTCCGATCTACGCACCGCCGCGGCCGATCTGCGGGTCGACGGCGGCCGGTCCCGTTCCCGCGGTGACAACCGTCAGGTCGCGGCCCGGCTGCACCCGACGATCCTGGTGGTCACTGCCGGTTCACTGTCCGGCACCAGGCTGCGGCTCGGCCCCGGCCCGATCCTGATCGGCCGGGCGGAGGATTCCACGCTGGTGTTGGACGACGACTACGCCTCCACCCGGCACGCCCGGCTGACCCAGCAGGGCCAGGAGTATTTCCTGGAAGACCTTGGCTCCACCAACGGCACCTACCTCGACCGCGTGCGCGTCACGACTCCCACGCCGGTACCTATCGGGGTGCCGATCAGGATCGGGCGCACCGTGATCGAGCTCCGCCCATGACCCACCAGCTGGTGTACGCGGCGCGCAGTGACCGGGGCCTGATCCGGTCCAGCAACCAGGACTCGGTGTACGCCGGCGACCGGCTGCTGGTCGTCGCCGACGGGATGGGCGGCCACGCCGCCGGCGATATGGCGTCCCGGCTGGTGGTCACCTCATTCGTCCCGCTGGACGCCCGGGACTCCGGCGGCGACCTGTTGCGGGCGCTGGCCCGGGCCACCCGGGACGGAAACCGGGCAATCGCCGAGGTGGTGCACGACAAACCCGAGCTGGACGGCATGGGAACCACCGTCACCGCGCTGCTGTTCGATGGCGGCCGGGTGGGCATGGCGCACGTCGGCGATTCCCGGGCCTACCTGTACCGCGACGGAGTGCTCCACCAGCTCACGCACGACGACACCTTCGTCCAGTCGCTGATCGACGACGGCCGGATCACCCAGGACGAGGCCACCCACCACCCCCAGCGGTCCCTGCTCTTGCGCGCCCTGAACGGCACCGAAGTCGATCCGTCGCTGACCATTCGGGAGGTGACCGCCGGCGATCGTTACCTCCTGTGCTCGGACGGACTGCCCGGGGTGGTGTCCGCGGAGGCCATCGCAGAGGCCCTGTCCCACCCCGATCCGGCGCTGACCGCAGATGCCCTGATCCAGCTGGCGTTGGTCGGCGGTGGTCCCGACAACATCACAGTGATCGTCGCCGACGTGCTCGACACCGGCACCGGCACGGGCCCGACCAGGGCGGATACCGACGCCGATCCGGACGCAACCGGACCGATCGGCAGCCTGGCCTCAGTGCGGATGACGGCCGAGATGCCACGGGTACCGCTACCGGCAATCCCTGAGGACCCGCCGGCCCGAGCGGAATACATCCCGCCCGATGAGGACTACCCCGCCGACCCAGACGACATCGACGATCCGAGCGACCCGGTACTGGTCGGCGGCCCGCCTGCCCGGTCCCGACGGCGGCGCGGCGCCGTCGTCGGCCTGGTCGGCGTGGTGGTGCTGGCCGCCGCCGTGACCGTCGGCTCCATCTTCTGGGTCCGCAGCCAGTACTACGTCGGTGCCGATAGCGGCCAGGTGGTGGTCTACCGGGGTGTCGATGGATCGGTGCTGGGTCTGCGCTTGTCGTCGGTGCAGGAAGGGTCGTGTGAGCCGGGACTGAACGGCTGCACCGCGCTGCACGTCGGCGACCTGGTTCCGTCGGCGCGGGCTCAGGTCCTGGCGGGCATCCAGGCCGGAACTCTGGACGACGCGCGGGGAGTGGTCAGCCGGTTGGCGGGTCAGCTGCTGCCGAAGTGCCCCGTCCCGAACCCCACTGCGCCGAACCCCACTGCGCCGAACCCCACCGCGCCGAACCCCACCGCGCCGAACCCCACCGCGCCGAACCCCACTGTGCCCACCCCCGCGCCCACCCCCGCAACGACCACGGCCTCATCCGGGGAAGTGCCATCCGGGGACGTGCCATCCGGGGAAGTGCCATCCGGGGAGGTGCCATCCGGGGAGGTGCCATCCGGGGAGGTGCCATCCGGCGGGGCGCCCGGTGAGTCCGCCGCCGCCACTCTCGCCTCCCCCGTCCCGTCCCCAGTGATCCTGCCGCCCACCCTTGACACCCCGGCCAGCCTTGTCCCGGTGCCCCCGGCCAGCCCCACGGCAGCCAGCGGCACCCCGTTGTCCACCAGGGCCCCCGAGCCGGGCGTCACCTGTCGGGTGGTCAAGTGAGGGTGGCCAGGTGAGCGTCGCCGTCCCTCCGGCGGAGGCCGGCTCCGGGCGGCCGGGCCGGCGGGCCCGCACCGGCCGGGCCGCCGAACTGGTGCTGCTGGTCTTCGCCACCGTCATCGTGACGTCGGCGTTGGTCATCGTGGAGCTCAACCAGAGCCGGTCGCTGAACTGGGCCCTGGCGTACTACGGCGGGGGGTACATGGCCGCGCTGGCTGTCGCGCACCTGCTGATCCGCAGGTACGCCCCGTACGCCGACCCCCTACTGCTGCCCATCGTGGCGCTGCTGAACGGCATCGGGTTGGTGATGATCTACCGGCTCGACCTGGCCCGAGAGGTCGCCGCCATCAACCGCGGCGAACCGATCCCCACCCCGCAGGCCGCGTTGCAACTGGTCTGGACCGCGGTGGCGCTGGTGTTCTTCCTGGTGGTGCTGCTGGTAGTGCGCGACCACACCGTCCTGCAGTCCTACGCGTACACCCTCGCCCTGATCGGCGTGCTGTTCCTGGCGGTCCCGGCGGTGCTGCCGGCGAGCCTGTCGGAAGTCAACGGCGCACAGATCTGGATCAAGGTTCCCGGCGTGTTCTCGATCCAACCCGCGGAGTTCGCCAAGATAGCGCTGATCATCTTCACCGCGGCATTCCTGGTGTCCAAGCAAACCGTGCTGTCCACTGCCGGCAAAAAGATCTTCGGATTGGTGCTGCCCCGAGCCCGCGACCTCGGTCCACTGCTGGTGGCTCTGCTGCTGGCGCTGGCGGTGCTGGTCCGCGGCAAGGACCTGGGAACCGCGCTGCTGCTGTTCGGCACGTTGCTGGCGATGATCTACGTCGCCACCAGCCGGGTCTCCTGGCTGATCATCGGCATTCTCGGCTTTGCCGGTGGGGCCTATCTGGCCTACCGGCTGTTCAGCCACGTCCGGGTCCGGGTGGACATCTGGCTCGACCCCTTCGGCGACCCGCTGGGCGCCGGGTACCAACTGGTGCAGTCGTTGTTCGGACTGGGCACCGGCGGCATCTTCGGCACCGGACTGGGCGCCGGACGCCCGGACATCGTTCCGTTCGCCTCCACCGACTTCATCATGGCCGCCCTGGGCGAGGAACTCGGGCTGGTCGGAGTCACCGCCATCTTGCTGTGCTACCTGCTGCTGACCGCCAGGGGGATCCGGACCGGGCTGGCCGCGAAGGACGGCTTCGGCACGTTGCTGGCAGGTGGCCTGTCCTTCTCGCTGGCCCTGCAGACCTTCATCGTGGTGGGCGGGGTGACCCGGTTGATCCCGCTGACCGGTCTCACCACCCCGTTCCTGTCCTACGGCGGGTCGTCGCTGCTGGCCAACTACGTCATCCTGGCCCTGCTGGTGCGGATTTCGGATTCGTCCCGCCGGCCGATCGAGCCACGGGCGCCACGCGCGGCCGCGCCCGTCGCGCTCGATGAGGCGCACACCCAGATGGTGCCGGCCTTGACCCCGGCCGGCTCGTCGTCCCGCCGGTCGGACAAGGCCGCCGAACGCGGTCACGGTGGTTCAGGCGGGCCGCAGTGAAGCGTCCGCTGCGCCGGCTGGGCACTGCGGTGATCGTGATGATCGGGCTGCTGCTGGCCAACATCGCGTACACCCAGGTGATCAAGGCCGATGACTACCGGGCCGATCCGAACAACAAGCGGACGCTGGTCGCCGAGTACAGCCGGCAACGCGGCCAGATCACCGCGGCCGGTGGGGTGGTGCTCGCCCGATCCGACCCGACCGACGATCAGTTCAGCTACCAGCGCGTGTACCCCGGCGGGGATGTGTACGCGGACCTGACCGGTTACTACTCGATGCGGTACGGGCCGACCGGACTGGAGCGCACCCAGAACGACATCCTTTCCGGCGAATCCCCGGACCTGTTCGCCGGTCAGCTGTCCGACCTGATCACCGGCCGCGACCCACGTGGTGGCAACGTCGAGTTGAACATCGTGCCCGCGGTACAACAGGCCGCGTACTTCGCGTTGACCGAGAAAGGTTACGTCGGCGCGGTTGTCGCGATCGAACCGGCGACCGGTAAGGTGCTCGCGGTCGCGTCCAGCCCGTCCTACGACCCGAATCCGCTGGCCAGCCACGCCGACTCGGTGCAGCGTCAGGCGTACAACGACCTCGTCAACGCCGACCCGAGTCCGCTGCTGAACCGGGCCACCGCCGCGGTGTACCCACCAGGTTCGACGTTCAAGCTGGTGATCGCGTCCGCTGCACTGCAGCAGGGCTACACGCCGCAGACCGAGGTCACCGGCGCCGCGCAGATCCCGCTGCCGAACACCGGCGGCGCCACCCTGTCCAACTACGCCGGGCAGACATGCGCCAATGGCGGCGGCGCCGACGTCCCGCTGGTGGACGCCCTTGCTTTCTCCTGCAACACCGCGTTTGCCCAGGTCGCGATGAGCCTGGGGGTGGTCCCGGTACGCAAGCAGGCCGCGGCCCTCGGGGTTGACGAAAAAGGGGTCGACGGGAAGACGGCCAACATCGGGATCGACGTGGTCGGTTCCCGGTTGGGTGACGTGCCGGACACCGCGGCGCTGGCCCAGACCGGCATCGGGCAGCGGGACGTCGCGTTGACCCCGTTCGAAACGGCCTGGATCACTGCGACCATCGCGAACGGCGGCGACCGGATGTCGCCGCATCTGATCGCGCGGACCACCAAACCAGACCTGACGGTCGTTTCGGAGACCGCGCCGGAGTCGCTCGGGCAGGCAATTCCGATCGCAGTGGCCGGCCAGGTGCGGGACATGATGGTCGAGTCGGAGAAACAGACGGCCGGCTCCGGGAGCATCGCAGGCCTGGTCATCGCCTCCAAGACGGGTACCGCCGAACACGGCGCCGACCCCAAGAACACCCCGCCGCACACCTGGTACACGGCGTTCGCCCCGGCCGACAACCCACGAGTCGCGGTGGCGGTGATGGTCGAGAACGGCGGTGACCTGGGCCTGCAAGCGACCGGCTCGAAGGTGGCCGGTCCGATCGGCCGCACGGTGATCGCCGCCGCGCTCGCCGGGGGGCCATGATGACGGCCCCGGGTGTGGTGCTGTCCAGCCGCTACCGGCTGGGCCGGCGGATCGCCGTCGGCGGGATGGGCGAGGTCTGGGCAGCCGACGATCTGCGGCTGGCCCGCATCGTCGCGGTGAAGATTCTGCGGGCCGAGCTCACCGGGGACCCGGAGTTCGTGGACCGGTTTCGGACCGAGGCCCGGATCACCGCCTCGCTCAACCATCCAGGGGTGGCCGCTGTGTACGACTACGGCGAAGCCCCCGGGGGCACCGCCTACCTGGTGATGGAACTGGTGGCGGGGGAGGCGTTGTCCGCCGTGCTGGCCCGCGCCGGGCGGCTGTCCGCGCCCCGCACCCTGGATGTCCTGCACCAGACCGGCCGGGCGCTGCACGAGGCACACCGCCGTTCCCTGGTGCACCGGGACATCAAGCCCGGTAATCTGTTGATCACTCCGGACGGTCAGGTCAAGGTCACCGACTTCGGGATCGCCAAGGTCGCGCACCAGATTCCGGTGACCCGGACCGGACTGGTGATGGGTACCGCGCAGTACATCTCGCCCGAGCAGGCGTCCGGGCAGGAGGCGGTCCCGGCTTCCGACATCTACTCCCTCGGCGTGGTGGCATACGAGTGCCTCACCGGCGGGCTGCCGTTCCCACACGAGAGCGCTGTCGCCACGGCGCTGGCCCATGTGCGGGATGCCCCCCTGCCGCTGCCAGCCGAAGTCCCACCCGCCGTGTCCGGATTGGTGATGCGGATGCTGATCAAGGACCCGGCCGGGCGGTATGTGAACGGCGCCGCCCTGGTCCGGGCCGTCGACGGCGTTCGGTCCGGGCCAGGCCAGGCCCATCGCGCCCCGTCCCGCACCGGTGCCTCCCGGCCGACCCGCGTCGCGCCGGTGGCGACCGTCCCGCGAGCAGCCGCGCGGGTAATTCCGGCGTCGGCCGGTGTCGTCCGGACCAGGTCGGCACCGGTCCCCCGGCACCCGGCACCACCTGCCGGCCAGCTGAGCGGGCCGATCCGCCAGGCCCCACCGGCCGCCGTCGGCGGGCAAGGCGGACATCCGCCGCCGGTGTACCGGCGGCAGACCCGGCGGCTGGGACTGTCTGTGTTCCTGGCTGTCACCGTTCTGGTCCTGGCGGCTCTGGCCCTGTTGCTCATCGACCAGCTCGCCGGGCGGGCCTTCGGGGCCACCGGTCTGTCGCCGCAACCAACGGGCGGCGGCGTGATCGAAGCCGCCTCGCTGACGCAGTGGGGCGGACCGCTGTGACGGTGCCGATCCTCCTGCGCGGAGCAACCACCGGCCGGTGGGGGCGTCGAGTCCTTGGCATGAGGTGGATAGGGCCGGACGGCCGACCGGCTGGCACACTCGACCGGGCTGACCCGGGCCGGCAGGACGCCGAGGTGGCCAGCGCCATGGGACAGCACCATCAGGGACATCACCACATGGGACAGCACCATCAGAGACATCACCACAAGGGACAGGGATGACGACGGCATACCTCTTCGGCGAGCGCTACCAGGTCGGGGACACCCTCGGCTTCGGTGGCATGTCCGAGGTACACCGGGGTCGTGACCTGCGGCTCGGTCGTGACGTGGCGGTCAAGGTCCTACGCGCCGACCTCGCCCGCGATCCCTCGTTCCAGGCCAGGTTCCGCCGGGAGGCGCAGAACGCGGCGTCGCTGAACCACCCGGCGATCGTCGCGGTCTACGACACCGGCGAGACCACCGGCGACGCCGGCAAGGTTCCGTACATCGTGATGGAGTACGTCGACGGCGACACCCTGCGGGACGTGCTGAAGAAGGAAGGCCCGCTGCCGCCGCAGCGCGCGATGGAGATCGTCGCCGACATCTGCGCCGCTCTGGACTTCTCGCATCGGCACGGCATCGTGCATCGCGACATCAAACCGGCCAACGTCATGCTCAACAAGGCCGGCGCGGTGAAGGTGATGGACTTCGGCATCGCCCGTGCGGTCTCCGACGGTCAGGCCACCATGACCGCCACCGCCGCCGTCATCGGCACCGCCCAATACCTCTCCCCCGAACAGGCGCGGGGCGAGGCCGTGGACGCCAGGTCAGATGTCTACGCGACCGGATGCGTGCTCTACGAGCTGTTGTGCGGGCAACCGCCGTTCACCGGCGACTCTCCGGTGGCGATCGCCTACCAGCACGTCCGGGAGGCGCCCAAGGCTCCGAGCGAGACCCGGCCGGACCTGCCGCAGGAGCTGGATTCCATCGTTCTCAAGGCCCTGAACAAGAACCCGCTGAACCGGTACCAGACGGCCGCGGAGATGCGATCCGACCTGGTCAGGGCACTGTCCGGGCAGGCGGTCCAGGCAACCCCGTTGATGAGTGACGACGAGCGCACCGAGCTGATGCGGGCCGCGCCGGCCCGGATCGGCGGGGCATCGCCGGCCCTGCTCGCGCCGCCCAACCGGGTCGTCGTCGACGAGGACTGGAACCGCGACGAGGACAACAAGGCCAAACGAATCTGGGGTTTCGTCGGGATCGGATTGCTCTGTGCGGCCCTGCTGGCCGGCGCGATCTGGCTGACGCTGCGGGTGATCAGCGCACCGCCGCCGGCCGCCCTGGTGGCGGTACCGAACCTGTCCGGAATGTCCCTCGAGGAGGCGACGGCCAAGCTCCGCGACTCAAGGCTCACCCTGGGGACGGTTACCCCGACCGAATCCACTGACGCGGACAAGGACAAGGTGGTCAACCAGAGGCCGTCCAACCAGACCCAAGTCGCCCAGAACTCGGCGGTCAACCTCGAGATCGGCAAGGGCGTCAGCCTGATCAACGTGCCGAACGTCGTCAGCTACACCCCGCAGGAGGCGCAGAAGGCGATCAACGAGGCAAACCTGCAGTACCAGGAGGTACCGCAACCCTCCTCCGATGCCGACAAGGGCAAGGCCCTGGCCCAGGATCCGGCCCCGCAGACCCAGGTCACCCCGGGGACCGTGGTCAAGGTGACCGTCGGCACCGGCCTGGAGACGGTGCAGGTCCCGGACGGCCTGGTCGGCAAGACCCTGGTCGAGGCCACCGCGATCCTGACCGGGGCCAAGCTGCAGGTCGTGTCCCAGGAGGCCGACGGCACCGAACCTCCAGGGCAGGTCAAGACACAGGATCCCGCCGGGGGCGCCCGGGTTCAGGAGGGCACACCGATCACCCTCACCGTGTCCAACAACAGCCAGATGATCATGCCCAACCTGACGAACCGGACCCCCGGCGACGCGCTGACCGCACTGGCGGATCGGGGCTGGAAAGGCAATGCCGATACCCTCACGCAATCAACGACGCCGGTCACCAGCCCGGCCCTGTTCGGCGCGGTGGTGAGCCAGAACCCGGCCCCTGACACCGTTGTCGCCAAGGCCGGAACGGCCATCTCGGTGCAGGTGGGGATTGCTGTGCAGATCACCATCCCCGACGTCGTCGGCAAGACCGAGGCGGCCGCGAAGGAAGCGATGTCCGGGATCCCGAATGTCTCGTTCAACACCGTCGGCGGCACGCCACCGGGCCGGGCCGGCACCGTCCAGGGCCAGACGGCGTCGGGTCAGGTGGATATCGGAACACCGGTCACGGTGAACGTCTACGGCAGGGAAACCCCGGCCACCCCCCCCGCCCGCGGCCACCCCCCCGCCCGCGGCCACGCCCCCGCCGGCAGCCACGCCCCCGCCGGCAGCGACCACGCCGGCGGCGGCGGCCACCACGGCGGAAGTGCCGCCGGCGCCCGCCGGGACACCCGCTCCGCCGACCGACGGAGCCCCGCCGGCCAGCCCGGCCGCCCCGGGCGGCTGACACGCGGACCCGGCACGATCCACAGGCCTATGCCAGCGTTTCACCCGCCGGGTCCAATCCGCCCTCACCGATTCCACACGCAGCACCGACACTGTGAGCAACATGAGCCAGGACATGACCCCCCGCCCCGGTGACGCTTCCGCACCGGGACAGCACGCGCGCCCCAACGACCCGACCCCGGCGGTGCCTCCGCCCGGTGGTGTCCCGTCCGATCCCCCGTCGATCAGTCCCTCCGGCCTGAATTCCCTTGGATCGGACCGGGCCCCGGAGATGACCCAGGACACCGGCCCGGTACCCGTCCGGTCGTCCGATCCAGCGCCCGCCCTGGGCCACCAGGGGTCCGCCGGAGCGGCGTGGTGGGAACCCCGGCCCAGCGGCGCGTGGTCCACCCCCGGCTGGGGCGCTGCCGCCGGCCGGCACGGCGGAGCGGGGACGACCAGCACCCAGGCGTTCCCGGCGCCCGGCCAATCGGGTTACCCGGGTGCCACTCAAGCAAGCGCCGCCGGTGTGTACGGCTCCGGCCCCGGAAGCGACCGGTCGGGTGGCTACCCCAACAGCGCGGGGTATCCCGGGTACCCCACGGGCGGCTACGGGGCCGCTGGACAGGGCAGCACCCGGGCGCCCCTGACCTCCGGCACCGCCACTCTGGCCCCCGGGCACTCCATCCAGGACGCGCAGGACGCCGGCGTTCGTGGCGGCGACCACCGCCCTCGCCCTGCTTGCCGGTTTCGGCGGGGCCGCCGCCTACGAGCAGTTCGTCCCCGGCTCGTCGACCGCCACCGCCAGCGCCGCGACGAGGTTGAACACCACCGCCCCGGTGGCCAGCACCCGGGCCGCGGCTCCCGCCGGGTCGGTGCAGGAGGTGGCCAGCAAGGTGCTGCCGTCGACGGTGTCGGTGCTCGCCAGCTCCGATCAGAGCAGCGGCGAGGGGTCCGGGGTCATCCTCACCGCGGACGGCATGATCCTGACCAACAACCACGTGGTGCAGGGAGCGACCCAGCTCGAAGTGCGGTTCAACGACGGCACCACCGCGACGGCCACGGTGGTGGGCAGCACCGCGACCGATGACCTGGCGGTGATCAAAGCCGATGGGGTGTCCGGTCTGACCCCTGCGGTGTTGGGTAGCTCGGCGGACCTCCAGGTCGGTCAGCCGGTGGTCGCTATCGGTTCCCCGCTGGGGCTGTCCGCGACGGTCACCTCCGGCATCGTGTCCGCGCTCAACCGGTCCCGTCCGCACCGCGTCAGAGCAGCAGGCAATCCCCCGGCGGCCAGCTCCCCGGCGGGCAGTCGCAGAGCCAAACCCAGACCCAGTCCCCGGACACCGTCATCAACGCGGTGCAGACCGACGCCGCCATCAACCCGGGTAACTCCGGTGGCGCACTGGTCGACATGAACGGAAGTGTGATCGGCATCAACTCGGCGATCGCGTCGCTGTCGCAGTCATCCAGCGGCAGCCAATCCGGGTCCATCGGGGTCGGTTTCGCCATCCCGATCGACCAGGCAAAGCGGATCGCCCAAGAGATCATGGACACGGGCAAGGCGACGCACGCCGTTCTGGGCGCCTCGGTGTCCGACGCCGCCAACAAATCCAGTCAGATCCCGAATGGGGCCAAGGTCGCCAACGTCTCCCCCGGCAGCGGGGCGGAGGTCGCCGGCATGAAGGCTGGAGACGTCATCACCAGTGTGGGCAACATTCCGGTGGAGAGCGCCGATGCCCTGATCGCCGCGATCCGGTCGGCGACTCCGAACGCCACGACTGACGTGACCTTCACCAGGGACGGTCAGAGCCAAAAGGTCACTGTCACCTTGGGATCCGCCGGCGCGAACTGAGCTACCTGTCCGACCGGCACCCCAATCCTGCACCCGCACCCCGGCCCCGCTCGCATCGACAACGGCGAGCGGGGCCGGAGTGTTTCGTCGGCACTGTGCGGTTGGGGCCCGACTCACACGGCGCTGAGCCGGAGCCGTTCAACGTCGTCCTCCAACGGCGCCACCAGCCCCGCCGCCGCGGTGTCGCCGCACCGGGCCAGCCAGTTGGCCAGCATCCGGTGGCCACCCTGGGTGAGCACCGACTCGGGGTGGAACTGCACACCTTCAACATCATGGGTCCGGTGCCGCACACCCATGATCACCCCGCCGGAGGTTCGCGCGGTCACCTCGAGTTCCTCCGGCAGAGTGCCGTCGACGACGGCAAGGGAGTGGTAGCGGGTGGCGGTGAACGGATCGGGTAGGCCGGCCAGCACACCGGACCCGTTGTGTTCGACCAGCGAGGTCCGGCCGTGCAGGAGCTCTTCGGCACGGTCCACCACTGCGCCGTACACCTCGGCGATGGCCTGATGCCCCAGGCACACCCCGAACACGGGCAACCGGCCGGCCGCCCATCGGACCATGTCCTCGGTGACGCCCGCGTTGGCGGGGGTCCCGGGGCCGGGCGAGAGCAGTACCCCGTCCACACCCATCTGCCCGACCTCGGCGGTGGTCACCTCGTCGTTGCGCCAGACGATGCACCGCGCACCGAGTTGCTCCAGGTATTGGACCAGGTTGAACACAAAAGAGTCGTAGTTGTCCACGACGAGGATGGTCGTCACATCAGCCAGCCTCGCACATCGGCCAGCCTCGCTCATCGGCCAGCCTCGCTGATCGGCCAGCCTCGCTCAGCGGCACCGGAGCAGGCGAACGCCGCCGCCGTTCCATCGCTGCCGGCAGATCAGCCGCCGGCCCGGTCGAACGGCAGGTACGGCTCGGCCCATGGGAACACCACAAAGGACAGCAGGGCCACGACCAGCACGAACAGCACCAGCGCCTGGCTCACCCGTAGCGCCGTCGGTCCCGGCAGGTGGCGCCAGATCCAGACGTACATTCTTAGCCCTCCCCGAGCTCGGGCGGCAGGAAACCTGGCGCCTTGGCGTAACTCTGGACCAGTACCCCGTGGATGATCATTCGCTCGCGGTCGGAAAACTGAGGGTGGCAGGTGGTCAGGGTGATCAGCCGCTCCGCGTCCGGCGGAACGGCGGCGTCGGCCTTGTGCGGCACCGGCAGCACCTGGGCGTAGTCGGCGGGCGAGGTGATCTCACGGCCGACAACGCCTTCGTAGGAACCGGTTTGGACGTCCACCCCGGCACACCTGGCCCGCGGCGTTGTCGACCACGCCACCACCTCGTCGGGCATCGGAAGCACCCGGTAGACGAACCAGTCGTCCTGGGTCTCGATCACGATCGCGTCGCAGGCGGCCAGCAGTCCGAGGTCGTTGAACGGTGACCCCTTCGACACCCGGTGGCCGGCGACCGCGAAATTTCCCGGCTGGCCCGGTAGCGCACTGCCGGAATAGTGACCGGGTCCGATGTAGAGGTCGTCGTCGTTGGTCCCCTCCACGATGGTGAAGACGTAATCGGCGCCGAATGCGGGCACGTAGAGCTTCGCGAAGCCGGCCCCCGTCAGGGTCTGGTAGCTGGGGGTCCGCTGACGCGGATCGGTGACCAGCTGGTCCGGGCTATCAACGACCACGGTGCTGGTGGCGTCCACTTGAGCCTTCGCCCAGACCTCATCGATGGCCGTGGTCGCCGCGGCCTGCTTGCGGTGACCGAACAGGTCGGTGATGTAGACCTCGTAGACCACGAACAGCAGGACCACCAGGCCGAGGGTGATCATCAGCTGACCGGCACCGGACATCAACCGACGACCGAGGCTCCGCCGCCGGGGGTCCGGACGGGAGGCCGCCTGGCCCCCCCGACTGCGCTCGTCGATCGTCATCCGCCCTCCCCGTGTGCGGTGGCAAGTCGGAGCGGCCCGGAGTACCCGGGCAGCTCGACCGAGTCAAGCGCCGTCACCTGGTATCCGAGCTGGTACTTCTGGACGTACTGCAGCAACAGCTGCACTCCCGGCTCAGCGTCCAGCGCGGCCGTCATCCGCGTGCTGTCACCGATCCCGGTCACCACGAACGGCGGCGAATAGGTCCGGCCGCGCAGCAATAATGTGTTCCCGATGCAGCGCACCGCCGACGTGGTCAGCACTCGTTGGTCCATGATCATCATGGCCTCCGCGCCACCCGCCCAGAGCGCGTTGACCACGGACTGAACATCCTGCTGGTGGATCACCAGATCGTCCGGCTGGACGCCCGCCGGATAGTTGCCGTTGGCATCGCGCGATGCGTCGGACATCGAGACCGAGAGCCCTGGGCCGACCACCGGCTCCAACCCCGCCACCGGCGCGAGCGCCGTGACCTGATCGCGGGCGGCCGCCACCTGGGTGGATTCAGCCCCGCCCCCCGTCGATGCCGCCTGGCTGGCGTCGATCTGCGCCTGCAACCGAGCGGCCTCGGCGTCAGCCGCCAGCACCCGCTGTTGAGCGTCGCGGACCACCATGGACAGGTCGACCGAACGGTTTCCGATATCCTCTCCCCGCGAGTACGACCGGGCGGTACCCAGCAGCAATCCGCCGATCAGGCACACGACCAGGGTCGCGATCCGCCACCGAACCGGACCAGTGCCGTGACCGATGTGCCAGCGGTGGTGGCGGCCGGTACTCGGGGGCGTGAGGCTCGGCGTCCCGCCGCTGAGACTCCCCTCCGGCGTCCCGCCGCTGAGACTCCCCTCCGGCGTCCCGCCGCTCCCGGATTCGTCCGGCACCGTGACCCCCCTCCTGCCCTCGACCCGCGCCGACCGGCCATCCCGTGACCTGTTGTAACGGTCCGTTATCCCCACCTGACACCGTAGGCTAATGCCCAGAAGACGGGGTCTGCCGCTCTGCCGCATCCTGTTTCGGTCGGTTCGGGTGGCCCCTGCGCCCCCAGCCCGCCCCCGGGTGGGCGAACGTGTCAGCGTGGAGGAACGACGTGCCCAAGTCCAAGGTCCGCAAGAAGGTCGCGATCACCGCCGCCCGGACGTCCGCGGAAGCCAGTTCCACCTCGGCGGCCGCCGCCCGGGCGCACGTCGCAGCGCCGTCGTCACCGGTCTACGTCGGCATCATGCTCGGCCTGATGGTGCTCGGGCTGCTCTGGTTGGTCGTTTACTACCTGTGGGGCAACAGCATCCCGTTCATCGCCGGCCTGGGGAACTGGAACTTCGCCATCGGGTTCGTGCTGATGATCAGCGGGCTGCTGATGACCATGCGGTGGCGCTGACCCGCGGGCCCGAACCACACTCGTGTAGTTCATCCCCAATGTGGACAGCTCCTGGGGATAACCCGGCCCCGCGACCCGCAGGGCCCATGGCCGCTGAGCGAGATGGCCCGGGCCACGATTCCAACGGCCACGGTTCCGACAGGCACGATTCTGACAGGCACGATGCCAACAGGCACAAGTTCCTTGCGCACGACTTTCCGGGGCCAGGTGCCCGCACCTACCGACCGCGTCCCGCCCTGCTGATCGCCGGTCTCGCCATCGCAGTAATCGCGGGCATCGTGGCGATCTTTGACACCGACCCGCTGGACCGGGTAGTTGCCGTCACCGGGGCGCTGGCCCTGCTTCTCGGGGTGCTGCTCGGGTACCGTCGCCGGTTAGTTACCGGTCCCCGCGGCCTGCTGGTGGGCGGCCTCGGCGGCACCCGGATCATCCCGTGGTCGCAGGTGCATGACGTGTCCACGGTGAAGACCGGCCGGCTGGGTGTGTCCACTTCGTCGATCGAGATTGACCTCGTCGACGACTCGTTGCTGGTGTTCGGCCGCACCGATCTGGGCGCGGACCCAGCCGAGGTAGCCGACGAGCTCACACTCTGGTGGCCCCGGCCCTGACCGACACCTCCGATACGGGAACCTCTGACAGGAACTCCTGGCTAGTGAGCGGGGACGCAGCCGACTCCGCCGTCGCCGTCGTAGATGCAGAACCATTGGCCGATCTGGCCGTCCCGGACGATCACCAGGGCGACCACCACCAGCAGGATCGCGGCCACCGAGCCCCACTGCCACCTCTCCCGGGTCGAACGATGCGGGTAGACCATCGCCGCTCCCAGCACGGCGCCGACCAGCAAACCGCCGAGGTGGCCCTGCCACGAGATGCCCGCGAACTGGAAGGTGATGTAGATGTTGATCACGACCAGCACCACCAACTGGCGAAGGTCGTAGCCCAACCGTTTGAAGGTGACCAGCAACGCCCCCATCAGCCCATACACCGCTCCGGACGCGCCGATCGTCAGGCTGACCGGCGCGCTGAACAACATCACGCTGGCGGATGCCCCGAGCAGGCTGACCAGATAGATGACCAGAAACCTGGTTCGGCCCAGGATCCGTTCCAGCGGTAGCCCCAGCACGTACAGCGAGATCATGTTGGCTGCGATGTGGATCAGGTTGCCGTGCAGGAACCCGGCCGTCACCAGGCGCCAGTACTCACCCGAGGCCACCTCGGCCGGGATCAGACCGCCCCGCAGGTACCACGCCGAACCGGAGAGGTCCATTGCCGACCGGGCCTGCACCGCGGTGAGCAGGAAGATCGCCGTGTTCACTGCAATCAACGCAAGGGACGCGACCGGCCGGCCACCGGCTCGGGCCCCCGCCACCGTCCGCGGCATCCGGGTCGGCGCCGTCTGGCGAGCCTGCTCCAGGCAGGCACGGCAGTGAAACCCGACACTGGCCGGGGTCAGGCATTCCGGGCAGGCGGGTCGACCGCACCTGGTGCAGGCCAGGGCCGTGGCCCGGTCGGGGTGCCAGATGCAGGCGCCGCCGGCCGCCGCCGCGCCGGGCGCCGGACCGGGGCCGGGCTCAGTCATGTCAAGTCATTCGCCGGCGTCGTACCGCGTGCGGTCAGGAGCCGCTGGCGGAGTCGGCCGAACCCGCCGGGACATCGGTGTCCTCGATGGTGATCGAGGAGATGACCACGTCGTCGGCGGGCCGGTCGAACCGGTCGGTCTTGGTGGCATCGATGCCGTCCACGATGTCCCGGGAGGCCTGGTCGGCGACCTCGCCGAAGATGGTGTGCTTGTAGGTCAGATGCTGCTGCGGGCCGACGGTGATGAAGAACTGGGAACCGTTGGTCCCCGGTCCGGCGTTGGCCATCGCCAGCAGGTACGGCTTGGTGAACGACAGTTCCGGGTGGAACTCGTCGGCGAAGGTGTACCCGGGGCCGCCCCGTCCGGTGCCGGTGGGGTCGCCGCCCTGGAGCATGAACCCGGAGATCACCCGGTGGAAGATCGCACCGTCGTAGAACGGTCCCTGGCTCCCGCCGGACGCGTTCTTGGTGGTGTATTTCGCGGTTCCCTTCGCCAGTCCGACGAAGTTGTTGACCGTCTTGGGTGCGTGGTTGGCGTACAGCTCGATCCTGATGTCGCCGCGGTTGGTGTGCAGGGTTGCGTAGAGGCTCACGGGTCCCCATCCTGCCACGCCACCCGGTGCCACCCCTTCCCGCGGCGACCTGATGAGGCAAACGCGCACACGGTCCGTGCGCGGCTTCACCTGGTGCCCGCAGCGGCCCTCCCGTCCTACAAGCCCAGGGCCGTGATGGTTTTCATGGCCAGTTGTCGGCCCTTGATGGACTGCTGCTGATTGGATTCCGCGACCACCGCGACGGTGCCCTTGGCCACCGCATACACCGAGCCGGCGTCGGTCACCATGGAACCGCCGGCCCAGCCGGCCGGCTGGCCCGCCGGGTTGGACTTCTCGATCGGCACGTGGTCGTTCACCGCGGCCTGGGCGGCCTCGGGGGTGTCGGCCTGCACAATCCTCACGGTGGCCAGCGGCCCGCCGTCGGAACGGGTGAACACGCAGATCGGATACGGGGCGACGTCGATGACGGTGGTCGTTCCGGTGTGCTGACCGTTGATCTGGGCGACGTCGTCGTCGGTGAGGTACGGGCAGGGGCCGGCGACCGGAGCCGGTTCTGCCGTGGCGGCCGGTGGCGCAGCCGTCACGACGGCACCGGCCAGGGTGGAGGTGACGGTGGTGGCAACGACCGAGGTGAGGGTGCCCGCGGTCACCGTTGAGGTCGTCGACGACGGGGCAGCCTGATTCCCGGTCGCCGTGCACCCGTTGAGGCCGACCAGACCCACCAGGGCGACCAGGGCCGCTGCCGGACCCGCCGCCGCGCGGCGGCGGTCTCCGGTCCCACCCGTCCCATTCGACATCGCGTCCCCCGACCTGCCCGCACCGTTCGCTCCGACTAACTGTCACCTATCGCCACTGTCCGTGACACTGCCCACGGTAGCCCGGACCTCCGCTGCCGCCATGTTCGAGCAGGCCGGAACAACTCGCCGGTCAGCGGGGCCGAGGTTTCGCCGCGGCCGGTACCCTCGGCAGCCGGGGCAGTCCCCCGTCAGACGGCGCGCCGAGGGCCGTTCGAATTGCGAAGAGAGCTCCCCATGGTTGTCACGCCACGCCGCAACACCGCGCAGCGGGCTGCCGTCCTGCAGGTCCTTGCCGGCACCGACGAGTTCGTCTCCGCGCAGGACCTGCACAGTGCACTCCGGGCCGCGGGCTCGGCGGTCGGCCTGGCCACGGTGTACCGCGCCGTCCAGGACATGGCCGCCGGCGGTGATCTGGACACCGTGCGGACCCGGTCGGGCGAGGTGCTCTACCGGCAGTGCGCCCGTCCCGCGCACCACCATCACCTGGTGTGCCGCCAGTGTGGGCGAACCCGGGAGATCGAGGCCCCGGCGGTCGAGGCCTGGGCCCGTTCCGTCGCCGCGGAGTACGGCTACCACAACATCAACCACGAGGTCGAGCTGTTCGGCACCTGTACGCCGTGTTTCCAGGCATCGCTCGCCGACATTGGCGCGGCTGACGCCGGAGAGGTCGGGATCGGGTGAAGACCAGTGCCGGCACCATGCTCTACCAGCTCGGACCCCAGCTCGGACGCCACTTCGAGCCCAGGCTCGGACCCCGGCTCGGACCCCAGCTCGGACCCAGCGGCTCCGTACCGGACGCGACAGGGGGGCCGCCCGTGCAGACCGGCCGGCCGATCCGGGTGCTACTGGTCCATATGGGCGGACCGTTCTGGTCGCACAAGGACGAGCACGCCTGGTCGATCCCGAAAGGGGAGTACACCGAGGGTGAGGACCCGCGGCAGGTGGCTGCCCGCGAGTTCGCCGAGGAACTGGGTTCTCCCCTGCCCGATGGCCCGGAGATAGACCTCGGCCTGGCCCGGCAGAGCGGCAAGACAGTGCTGGCCTTCGCCAGGTTCGCTGACTTCGATGCCGCGAGCTGCGTCAGCAACTCCGTCACGATGACGTGGCCGCCCGGGTCGGGCCGTCAGCTGACCTTCCCGGAGGTCGATCGTGCCCAGTGGTTCGACCTGCCGACCGCACGCAGCAAACTGGTCAAGGGCCAGGTGGTGTTTCTGGACCGGCTGGCCCAGTCGATCTCCAACGACTTCGGCGTTCGGCCGGGTGCGGTCGACGGGCTCCTTCCCGAATGGCAGACAGGAATCTCATGACGCTGCGCAGACGGCAGTCCCTGATCACGACACTGGTCGCGACGCTGATCGGGACGCTGGCCGCGGTCACCTCCTGCGGGTTCTTCCGGGACGCCGGTGCCGAGCTCACCCAGCAGCGACAGATCCAGGGCGTGACCGCGGTGAGGCTGCTGACTAGCGGTGATCTGACGATCACGGCTGGTCCGACGCAGACCCTGACCGTCACCGCGGGTACGAATCAGCAAGTCGGTCTCACGTCGCAGGTCATCGACGGCACCCTGATCCTGGACAGCAAAGCAGGCAGCGTTTCCGGTTCGATCAGCTACGCGCTGACCGTCCCGCCGCTGCGCTCGGTCGACCTGACCGGTTCCGGCAACGCGCACGGTGTCGCGGTCCTCGCCGGCGATGCGGAGGTGACGGTGACGGGTTCGGGCAACGCGTCGTTGTCGGGGCTGGACCTGACCAGCGTCGTGGTCGACCTGAGCGGCTCAGGAGAAGCCGAGTTGCAGGGCCGATCAGTGACGCAGCGGGTGAGCGTGAGCGGTTCGGGCAGCTACCGGGGGGCCGCCCTGGTCACCGACCAGTCGGACGTCCAGGTCAGCGGGTCCGGCGGTGCGGCGGTCCAGGCCACCCGGCGGCTGACCGCCTCGGTGAGCGGAAGTGGCGACGTCACCTTCACCGGCAACCCGCCGGAACTGATTCGCAACGCCACCGGATCCGGGTCGATCAACGCTGGCTGACCGATGTGATCGACGTTACCCAGTCACGAAGAGTCACCGACTGTCTCCCGATACAGCCCTGCCTCCTGCAGTTTCGGCCGCAACGGACACTGCGTGATATCTGAAGGTTGCGCTGGGTGAAATTCGCCGACGTCGCACTCACCCCTGTCGAAACGGTGCCGGATGGCTCGATCCCGACCCCGGCCGTCCGGTTCGAGACCCTCGTAGACTTGGTGGCACTGGATCGATCCAGACCCGTTCGGTCAGCATCAACGGACGGCCCCTGGGAGGCGAGGGAGCCTCCCGCCGCGGTAGGAACCAGCTCAAGGACATCGCCGTGACTGTCTCGGCATCACGAAATCCCCTCCACAATCCACCTGACAATCGACCTGACGATCGACCTGACAATCCACGTGACGATGCGGCCGCTGCCCCCGGCCACGGTCGACTCGACCCCGATCCGGGCAGGACCACCGATCACCTGCGTCGTCTGTGGGAGGCCGGTGGCCGCAACATCACCGTCACCTACGACGAAACGGTGGTCCGCCACCGCAACTACCTCACCCGGTCCCAGCACGATGGCTAACCCGACCGACCCCGTGCGGGCTGGACTGCACCACGACATCCGACGGATCGCCAGCACCGCATTCGCCAGTTCCAGTATCGACCCCTCACTCATCGCCTTCGCCACCCGGCGGGCGGCCGGTCACTGGGGGCTCGCTCAGGAGGTGATCGAGTCGATGGTGGCCGCCCGGCTCCTCGCGACCTCGGCGACCCTGTCGGCCCAGTTGTACCCGCAGGCACCTTGAGCGTTCCGGCTGGTGGGATCTGAGATGCGCACCGGGGAGGTGAGATGTGCACCAGCAATTACGGTAGGAACATGGCCACCCTGGTGACATTCCACGCCCATCCCGACGACGAGAGCATCATGAGCGCCGGGGTGATGCGCCAGGCCGCCGACGACGGTCACCGGGTGGTGTTGGTGGTGGCCACCCGAGGCGAGAACGGGGAGGTCGAACCGGGTTTCCTGACCCCCGGCGAACCGTTGTGGGAGCGACGGGTCGCCGAGACCCATGCATCTGCAGAGATTCTGGGCGTCCACCGGGTCGAGTTCCTGGGTTACGTCGACTCCGGAATGATGGGTGAACCGACGAACGACCTGCCCGGTTCCTTCTGGTCAGCACCGATCGAGGAAGCTGCCGAGCGGCTGGCCACGATCCTGCGGGAGGAGAACGCGGCGGTCCTGACGGTCTACGACGACAATGGCGTCTACGGCCATCCCGACCACATCCAGGTTCACCGGGTGGGTATGCGGGCGGCCGAACTCGCCGCCACGCCGAAGGTCTATCAGCACACCATGAACCGGGACTTCGCCAAGCGGGGCATGGTGGAGTTCCGCCGCGAAGCGGAGGCGGCCGGAATGGAGTTACCACCCGAGGACGACAATTTCGACGCGCTCGGCAAACCGGAATCGGACATTACTGCGGCAGTTGACGTCTCCCGATACATCGAGGTCAAGAAAGCGTCCATGCGAGCCCACGCCAGCCAGATCGGCGAGCAGTCCCAGTTCCTGACGATGCCGGACGCAGTCTTCGCAGTGGCCTTCGGGACCGAATGGGCGATTCGTGCCGGGCAGGGCCCAGGTATCACTGAGACCGACTTCATGGCCGGCTTGCCGACAGCCGCCCGCCCTGCCCGCGAACGGGCCGGCAATGACATCATCTGACGCATGACAATCGCTCCCCCGCAGAGCATCGCCTACCCGGCGCTCGGTTCGCGCCCCTCCCGGCGCGATCCCGAACACCTCGCCCCGCACGTCATCGTGCTGTTCGGCGCGACCGGTGATCTCTCCCGGCGCAAGCTGCTGCCCGGTCTGACCCACCTCGCGCTGTCGGCGTTGACCCCGGACGTACAGGTGGTGGCGACCTCGCTGGAGGACATGACCACCGAGCAGTTCCGGACGTTCGCCCATGACGCAGTCACCGAATTCAGTACCCGTCCCCTGGACGAGGGACAGTGGGCCACATTCGCCGAGAAGCTGCGGTACGTGCCCCAGAGCGCCGGGCCGCAGGCATTGGCGGGCGCGGTCGCCGAGGCAGAGGCCGAACTGGGCACCGACGTGCTGCGCCTGCATTACCTGAGTGTGCCGCCCAAAGCCGCGCTGGCCGTCGTCACGATGTTGAAGGACGCAGGCCTGGTGGAGCGTTCGCGGGTCGTCATGGAAAAGCCTTTCGGGACCGACCTGGATAGCGCGGTCATGCTGAACGACCAGGTGCACAGTGTGTTTCGGGAAAGCCAGGTCTTCCGGATCGACCATTTCCTGGGCAAGGAAGCCGCGCAGAACATTCTCGCGTTCCGGTTCGCCAATGGTCTGTTCGAGCCGATCTGGAATCGTAACTTCATCGATCACATCCAGATCGATGTTCCGGAAACGCTGGGCTTGGACCGACGAGCCGGTTTTTACGAGGCCACCGGTGCCTACAAGGACATGGTGGTTACCCACCTGTTCCAGGTAATGGCCTTCGTCGCGATGGAACCGCCGACTGCCCTGGAACCCCGGGCGATCAGTGAGGAGAAGAACAAGGTCTTCCGTTCCCTGTTGCCGATCGACCCGCAGAACGTGGTCCGCGGGCAGTACCTGGGGTACCGCAGCGAGGAGGGGGTCAATCCGGAATCCGACACGGAGACCTTCATCGCGATGAAGGCCCGGATCGACAACTGGCGGTGGGCGGGGGTTCCGTTCTACCTGCGTACCGGCAAGCGGATGGCCGAGGGTCAGCGGATCATCTCGATCGCCTTCAAGGAAGCCCCGAAGTCGATGTTCCCGGCGGGGTCCGGGGTCGGCACCCAGGGTCCGGACCACCTGACCTTCGATCTCGCGGACGAGACGAAGGTGTCGTTGTCGTTCTACGGCAAGCGACCCGGGCCCGGCATGCGGCTCGACAAGCTCAGCATGCAGTTCTCCACCCACGACACGGGCCATGCCGGTGACGTCCTGGAGGCGTACGAGCGGCTGATTCTGGACGCAATGCGCGGCGACCACACCCTGTTCAACACTGCCGAAGGTATTGAGAGCCTGTGGGAGCGTTCAATTCCCCTGCTGGACGAGCCGCCACCGGTGAAGCCCTACACGCCGGGGTCGTGGGGGCCCAATGCGATCCATCAGTTGATCGCCCCGCATGCCTGGCGGCTGCCGTTCGAGCGAACCTGGCGCGCGAGCAAGTAAACCCGCGATCGGGGACCGGACCGAGACCGAACGGGTGCTGCGGCGCCGGGTGCAGTGGGGCACGGACGCCCCTGACGAGGTGACCACCGCGTTCCGGGTGATGTCAGGTAGCCGCTGTCAGGCCAGCTCGCAAGAAAGCGATCTCGGAGATTCGTTCGGCCGGTCCGCCCGGTGTCTCCAAGATGACCGGTGCGCCAGCGTGCCGGACCACCTCCAGCAACAGGTCGGCCGGAATTTCGCCGCCGCTCAGGGGCGCGTGTCGGTCCCGACCTGACCCTGCTTCATCCCGAGAGTTGTTGCAGTGCACCAGGTCGATTCGGCCGGTGATCGACATGATCTGCTCGACAGCGGTCGGCAACCCGATCCCCGAGGCGTGCGCGTGGCAGGTGTCCAGTACAAAACCGGGCCCGAACTCCCCCACCGCGTCCCACAGCCTGCCGATAGCCTCCAGGTGCCTGGCCATTGCCTTGTCACCGCCCGCCGTGTTCTCGATCAGGATCGGCAGCGGGAACCCTCCCTCCTCCTGCTGGCGTTCGAAAACCTTGCGCCAGTTCTGCACCCCCACAGCGGGATCGGCGTCAGCCGTGACGTGGCCGCCGTGCACGACGAGACCCTTGGCGCCCAACGCAGCTGCGGCCGCAGCATGCGATCCAAGAAGCTTCCGGCTGGGAATCCTGATCCGGTTGTTGGTGGTCGCAACATTCAGCACATACGGAGCGTGCACGTAGATATCGAGATCGGCCGCCATCAGCTCCGCCGCCAGTGGGTGCGGCTTGGGCGACTTCCACCCCTGCGGGTCGGCAAGGAAGACCTGCACCCCGTCCGCCCCGGAGGCGGCGGCCTCGGCAACCGGGTCGGCATCGTCCTCGCGGGCGCCGACGTGTACACCGAGCATCGTCATGGCCACGAGGGTAGTGCGATGCCACGACACTCCCCGCCCCATGTCCGCTGCCCCATTCCGCGACACCGCGTGCTCCCGCTCTCTTCACGCATGAACCAAGCCCGGTTGGCCCCGTGCCGTCCTCACCTGATCTTCACGACACCCGCTGCCAGGCTGTACCAGTGGTGGTGGCGGCCCTCAACCCAGCAGCCGTGACCGAATTGCTGAGCTGCGCCGCAGGGTTTGTGAAGGCTCGGCCGGCTCAGCCCGCACCCTCGGCGATGGCCAGTTCGACGTGCCGGCGGTCGATCAGGGTGCCGTCAGGGTCGTCGACCGCCAGGGTCAGCGCGGCGTGCAGCACCAGCAACAAATTCCTGCGGACATCCGAGGGTTGGCTGGCGTAGTAATCGTGCAACGTCACCAACGCGGCCCCGGCGAGCACCTGGCCGACGTCCACCGCGGGTAGGCCCCGGGCGTCCATGGCCAGGGCGATCCGCCGGTAGACGATGGCCGAGACCGCCCCGGCAGACGGGACCGCGGGCACGGCGATGGTCCGGGAGAGGAAGCCGCGGGCGGCCTTGAAGGCTTCGTCGTCCAAGTAGGTGGGGTGCACGGCGATGACCGCCGCAGTGTCCAGCTCCTCGGACAGCAAGCGCGGGATGGTGTTGAAGAACGCCGACCGGGTAAGACTGCTGTCCGGGAGCCAGGCTGCGGTCAGCCAACGGTCGGTGTCGTCCAGGACCAGCACCGGGATCAGCCCACGAGATCGGAACAGGTCAAGGATCTGCCGGCCCTGATCCATCATCTGGTCGCTGGTGGTGCTCGGCTCCTGAACCGCTGCCTCCAGTTCGTAGGCCAGCCGTACCGAAACCCCCGCCAGCCCGGGTTGCACGCTGAACGCCTTGCCCCGCCGTAGTTTTGGCTGTGTCTCGCTCTCGATACGGCGCGCCTGGCGGCCCCGATCTGGCTCGGTGAGCTGCACCAGCCTGCTGACCACCTGCACCAGATGCCGGACGAAGGCGACTGGATCGCCGGCCACCGACGGCCGCTCGACGGCGACCGGGATGGGCAGCGGCACCAGGTCCTCGACCAGTGGATGCAGGGTCGCCGCGATCACGCTGGATTTGCCGGCGCCGCTGGTGCCGACCAGGGTCACCCGCTCGTGCCGGCGCAGCGCCGCAGCCAACGCCCGCTCGCATCCGTGGCTATGGGTCATGGTGTCGAACGGCACGTGGGTGGCGTACAACTCCTGGTGGCGGGGCGACGGGTTGAAGGCGCCGCTGTCATGCAGGATCTCCAAGTCTTCCCTGGTCATGGCGTCACCCCTTTCCTCTGCCCGGCCCGGGTAGCGGCGGGGATATCTGAGGTGGGGGTGTCTGAGGCGGGGGTGTCTGAGGCGGGGGTGTCTGAGTCCAGCCGGTCGGTGAACTTCTCGGCGGGGGTCAGCCGGTACACCTTACGAGGACGGCCGCGGCCGGTGCTTTCCTCTCGCATCTCCACCAACCCCCTGGCCTGCAACTCGCTGATCACCTGGACGATCCTCGGCCTGGTCCACCCCATTCGGTCGAGCAACCGCTCGTCCGACGCACTGGCCCAACCCACTGCCTCGAGCTCGCCGGCCAGGATTCGAGCGGGCCGGCTCAGCTGAGCAAGCACCGCATCCCTGGCCGCAAGTCCTTGACCCACAGTCAACCCTGTCGCACCGACAGTGCCCGGCCCGGACAGTCCCCGGGCGATCTCCAGCAGCCTGCGTGGCGTCCTGGCCCCCGAAGCCGCAGCCACCTCCACCGCGGCGTCATGACCGGCATCGTGATGACCGGAATCGTGATGACCGGAATCGAGGCGGTCGGGATCGAGGCGGTCGGGATCGAGGCGCTCGGGATCGAAGCGCTCGGGATCGAAGCGGTCAGGATCGAAGCGGTCAGGATCGAAGCGGTCGAACCGCCGGCGAAGCAACTCCGTCGCCTCGTCAGGGGTGAGCGGGTCGAGCTCGATCTGGGTCTCGAAGAACACGTCGGCCGGGGGGCGGCGCACACCGACCGCCTGCGCTGACGAGACGGTCACCAGCCATCGCACGTCCACCTGCCACAGTTCGTCCCGGAGCGCACCGAACACCGCAGCACCGACCGTGGCCGGGACGTCCTCCACCACCACGACGATCGGCCCGGAACCCGCCACGTCACGGGCGGCCGCAACTTGACCGGACAGGTCGGTGAGCAGGTCCGCCGGCGCGGCCGACCCGGATGGGGACCTGGGAGCAGTCCCGCCAAGCGTGTCCAGGATCGCAAGGAGCAGACCAGCAGCGGACTGCTCATCATTCGCCCGGACGTAGCAGAAGCGGGTTCCATCCTGAGCCTGGTGGGACCGGAACATCAACTCGCGCACCAAGGAGGTCCTGCCGGATCCGGGTTCGCCAATCACCAGGCAGTTCAATCCCGACCTCAGTGACCGGTCCAGCCGGGCGAGCACGGCTGATCGGCCGACGAAGAGAGCATGATCATGGGCATTGTCGAGTAACGGCCGACCACTCAGTTGCATGCCTCTAACAATACTTACTGTAAGCAGTGTTAGGAAGGGCTCTCGTCCATTTGATTGAGCTCCGTGACGGGAACGGATGCCTTGCCGGCAATCAAGGCACTGCCTCGGTCATAGTCGTCGTCCGCCCGAAAAGTCAAGACGCCGACCAGAGTGCCTAACCCGGCGCCATCCTCATCGGTGCCCTCAGGGCCGGCCCAGGTTTTGCCGGTGGAGTACCACACGGTGAATCCGCCGCCGTCGTGCACGATCAGCTGGTCGCGGTCGTACCCATCGCCCCACGCGGCGTACTTGATCGTGTGGCCACCGATCGTCGACCAGAAACCTGGGACGTCATTCCAGGAGTCGGCACCGCCTGCGGCGTTGGTTCCGGCGATCTCCCCCATGCGCTGGGCCTCCCCCCAGTGCTCCACCCGCAGTCGCCGACCGGCAGTTTCGTTGTGCGCCAGAGCGACATCACCCGCGACGAACACCCCCGGTGCGCTGGTCGCCATCCGCTGATCGGCGAGGACCCGGCCGTGTTCCATGGCCAGCCCGGCCTGTTCGGCCACTCGCGAATTGGGGGTCACCCCAGCCGCGGACAGCACCAAATCGGCTCGGAATTGCAATCCGCCGGAGGCCGTCACCAGCGATCCGCCGCCGATCCCCTCTACCTTGGCGTTACCGACCAGCCGGACGCCGGAGTCATCCAGCCATCCCGCCAGCCGCTCCGCCACCGACCGTCCCAGCCGCTTCAGTTGCGGAAGTTCGTCGCTGGACAGCATCGTCACGTCGATCCCGCGGACGGCCAGGGAGGCCGCGGCCTCGCAGCCGATGAAGCCCGACCCGATGACCACCGCGGTCCGGGCCGAGGTCGCCGCGGTCCGCAACCGCCGGGCCTGATCGAGCGAGCGCAACCGAAGGACCGACGGATGCTCGGCTCCGGGAACGGGCAGCACCGCGGGATCGCAGCCGGTGGCCAGCACCAGCGAGCGGTACCGCACGGCCCCTGAGTTGGTCTGCACTGCCATCTTCGCAAGATCGATCGCTGAGACCGGCTGCATCAACCGCACGTCAGTGTTGTTGTCCCGGTAGAACTCCGCCGGCTCGATGGGAAGTTCGTCCTCCTCAGACTCACCCCGCAGATAATCCTTGGACAGCGGAGGTCGGTGGTAGGGGGCGACGGTATCCGCCGAGAGAATCACCACCCGCCCCCCGCCGCCGACGCTGCGATAGGCCGCGGCGGCAGATTGTCCGGCCGGGCCGCCGCCGACCACCAGCAGGTCGATGGGCTCGTCGGATCGTTCGATGACTGTCATGTCATCAGGGTTCCCCATCGAGGAGGCCGAACACCCCGGGAGCGCATTCCGGCTGTGGCCACCCGGTCGCGCGGTCGTTGGGAAACCTCCGGGCGGCCTCACGACCGCCCGGAACAGCCGACCGTCAGCCGACCTGCCAGCCTCCATCGACAAGTAGCTGCTGGCCGGTGACGTACGAGCTCTGGTCGCTGGTCAGGTAGACGAAGGCCTTTGCGACGTCATCGACAGACCCCAGTGTCCCGGACGGGATCCGAGAGGCGAATTCCGCTTCCTCCTCCTGTGCAGTGGTGCCGTTCTGGGCGGCCCGGCCGGTGAACAGGTCGTCGAGCATCGGTGTCCGAATCTGGCCGGGACACACCGAATTCACCCTGATCCCGTGCTCGGCGAGTTCGGCGGCCATGCTCTGGGCCAGGCCGATGATGCCGAACTTGGAGGCGGAGTACGCCCCGTTGCGGCGTCCGCCACGGACCCCGAACAGTGATGACGTGAAGGTGATCGTGCCCGGCCTTCCCGAGGCGACCAGTCGGCGCCCGAACACACTGGCGGTATGGAAGGCCCCGGTCAAGTTCACCGAGATCACGGCGCTCCATTCCGCCCCGGTCAAAGCGAGAGTGTCCTTCAGTACCAGAATTCCGGCGTTGAGCACCAACGCGTCGCACACCCCGATGCGGTCGGTCAGTTCCGCGGCCGCACGTTCGACGTCATCGGGGTCAGCGACGTTCATCCCGATTCCCAGCGCTGATCCGCCAGCACCAGAACCGGCAGGACCAGAACCAGCAGGACCAGAACCAGCAGGACCAGAACCGGCAGGACCAGCACCAGCAGGACCAGAACCAGCAACCGCTGCGCCATCGATGTCGGCCTGCAGATCCGCTGCAACCCGTTGCGCGGCTTCTACATCCAGGTCGGCCACTGCGACGGTGGCACCCTCGGCCATGAACCGCCGGGCCACCGCCCGGCCAATCGCCCCGGCACCGCCGGTAACCAGTGCGGTCCGGCCCGCCAAGGCGCCCGGCGCGGCGGAACCCGATGGGGCGGAGTGGGTTTGCCCCGTTCCTGTGGCGGCGGGGATGTGAGTCGTCATCGGTGGCCTCCGGGCGGGTGGCGGACGGCGTTCGCCACAATCGGGTCGTGGGTAGGAATCAGTCGCGCGTGATCTGCTCTGGCCTGGCCGAGTAACCGTTCCAACGAGTCGTGGGCACTTTGATCGTCGGCGGGCGTTCCGCCGGCACATGACCCGCACGGCACCCGATCCAACAGATTCTGCGCAAGGTCGGTGGCGTCCCCGGTCAGGATCCACACCCCCGTCTGCGGCAGAGCCACCCGAAACGACACATGCCCCGGGGTGTGCCCCGGGGTGGCGATGGCCCGGACCCCGGGCGCGAGATCGGCGTCCCCGTCGAGCTCTTGCCACCGGGTCCCGGGCTCGGTCCAGTCCGGCCGGTGAAATCCCTCGGCATCGCCGACGGCCCCGCTGCGGGCGAATGCCAGCTCTCGGGCGTGGATTGCAATAGGTACGCCCGCCCGGGTCAGGGTGGGGATTCCGCCGGAATGATCGACATGCAGGTGGCTGACCGCCGCGAGCAGCAGATCCTCCGGTTGGAGGCCGACGCCTGCCAACCCGGTGACCAGCGGGTCACCGGGCAGGATCCAGTTCCACCCCGCCGCGTCCGGCGGCGCGGGCTCCAGATGCCACGCCCGCTCTTCCGTCTCGATGCCGTCGCCGCCGCGGCGGTAGGCCGCGGTGATGGTCGGGGACTCATGGGCAGCTCTGGACATCCCGGTGTCCAGCAGTATCCACCCATCGGTGGTCTCCACGACGGCGCCGAGAATCGCTTCCCAATAGAGCATGTCGCCCGCCGGGGAGGCGATCGACAACGATTTTGGTACCCGCTCGGCCCCGAACTGGACGAAGAACATCCGCAGGGCCGTCACTTCTGTTGCTGCCGAGCGACTGTCACCGCGCCCTGCAGAGCTCATCGGACGGTGCGAAGGCCGGCGGGCGTGGTCTGACGCGCGGTCAGCAACAGGTACACCGCGCCGGTGACGACCAGTCCGGGGATCCAGGAAAGGTCCGCATCACCGAAGGTGGAAGCGGCAAACCCCTTGAACGCGGCGTTGCTCACGAAGGGCAGGGCCGCCCCTACCCCGATCAGGTACGCCAGCAACGCTTTCAGGTTCACCCCGTGCACAGTCCAGCTCAAGGGGTCCGAGAAATACGCGCCGCGAGGCTGGAAGAACGCGGCCACGTCATACTCGCCGTGCCGGATCCAGTAGTAGTCGATGAGGTTGATGGCGCCCCACGGGACGAAGCCCAGCAGCAGGAACGACAGGAAAATGCTGACGTTCGCGCTGAAGTCCGCCGACGCGGTCAACGCGATCCACAGACCCAGCGCGAAAGTTGGCACCAGCATTGCCACCCGGATCGCTGCGGACGCCGGCACCGGCCGGAAAGTGCTGATTGCGGTAATCAGGTTCAGCATGCCGCCGTAGAGATTCATCGCGTTGTTGCCGGCAATGGCAAGGGCGGTCACGACCAGGATGATCGCTACCAGAGCCCCGCCGCCGAACAATTGGTTGATGGCGGAGAAAGTGTCGCTGTCGGTGAATTGCACGGCCAGCAGGACCCCGACCAGCTCGGTCCACGCGGTCCCCAGGAATGCGCCGGACAGCGTCCACCGGAACGCATCCCGGGCCGGTGTGTCCGCCGGAAGGTAGCGCGAGTAGTCCGAGACGTACGGCGCGTAGGTCAGCAGGAAGGTGGCCAGCAAGCCGAATGCCGTCAGGAACGGGCCTGCCTGGAAGTCACCGGGGCTGAAATCCAGACCACCGTGCATCAACGAGGCAACCGTAACGACAACCACGGTGAGCGCCAGCGGCCAGGCCCCCCACCGGGCGGCCAGGTGGATCACCCGGTAGCCGAGCAGGGCCAGCACCAGACTGACCAGGGCGATCAGGGCGATGGAGAGCCGGAGGTCCAGCGCAGGCAGGTCGAGCGCAGGCAGCGCCGCACTCAGCGACTGGCCACCGATGACCGCTGTGGTCGCGAAAAACCCAAGGTAGAGAAACGCGGCCAAACCCACCGGCAGCAGCGCACCGTAGAAGCCGAATTGGCCCCGACTTTGAATCAGTTGCGGCACGCCCAGTCTGGCGCCCTGGATCGAGTGCAGGGACATGAAGACGCCACCGGCCAGGTTCGCCGCCAGCACCGCGGCAAACGCCCAGAACAGGTTGTTCCCGACGATGACCGCCAGGGCGCCGAAGAAAGCGTTACCGATGTTCAGGTTGGCGCTGAACCACACCGGGAACAGGTCTCGTGCCTTTCCGTGCCGGTCCGTCACCGCGATGACATCGACATGCTGGGTTTCGACGACCCCGCCGGCCACCTTCTCGGACATGTGACAGATCCTCTCGTTGTTTCAGCTCGCAGCTGGTGGGGTGGTTGTCGGCGCCGTAACCGCAGTCGGTGCAGTCGGTGCAGTCGGTGCCGTCGGTGCCGTCGGTGCCGTCGGTGCCGTCGGTGCCGTCGGTGCCGTCGGTGCCGTCGGTGCCGTCGGTGCCGTCGGTGCCGTCGGTGCCGTCGGTGCCGTTGATGTCGCTGCGGTCGATGTCGCTACGGCGGTCGGGGCGATGGGTGTACGCCGCAGCGCTCGCAGACCCATCCGGACCGCCACCACCAGCAGAAATACCGCGAACAGAATGGCGGCGACCCTGGGTGGCAGCAGAAAAGCCAGCGCAGCCCCGGCCACCGCAGTCAACGCACCGCTGATACCGGTGATGGCCGCAGCCCTGAGGTCGACATGCCCGTTGCGAATGCTGACGACGGTGGCGATGATCCCGGTCGGGATCACCACCAGCAGGGAAACCCCCTTCGCGGTCAGGTCACCGACCCCGAGGAACACGATGAGCACGGGGACCATGAACACCCCGCCGCCGACGCCGAGCAGCCCGGACAACACACCAGTAACGACGCCCAGGACGACCAGCGCAACCACGATCGGCGTCGAGTAGGAGAGGCTGCTCACCCGGGACGGAACCTCGAAGAACAGCCGGACGGCGACCAGGAACATGAACGCGACGAACAGCCATCGCAGCAGACCCTCGGGAATTCCGTGCAGCAACCTGGCTCCGACGAGTGCCCCGAAAACGGCGCCGGCGGTCAGCCACGCGGCCAATGTCAGGTCGGTGTGCCCGCCGACGATGTAACTCACCGCGCCGACCACTGAGATCGGCACCACCGCGGCCAAAGATGTTCCGTGCGCAAGCTTCTGGCTGAACCCGCCGAGCAGCACCAGGATCGGGACGATCAGAATCCCGCCGCCCACGCCGAAAGCCCCGGACAGCAGACCGGCGACCAGGCCGAGGCTGGCGTATTTCCACCACACAACCGGCCGGTTGGTGGCGTTATTGCCGGCCGGCGCGGGTGGACGGGACCCGGGTGTGCTGGGCACCACGCTCGATGCACCCCCAGAGGAAGTCACAGCTGCACGACGCCGCACCGGGCGCGGCGTTCCACCGCGTCGTCCGCCACCGCTGCTGCCGCTTCACCCACCTGAGCCAGATAGTTCACCGGATCCGTCGCTCCTTCGGTATTGATCACCAGCACGGTCGCCTCGGGTGTCAACCCGACGGTGGTCCGGTCGGCCGACCCGGCCACCGCAAACAGGGCCCCCAGCCCAGCGGCGCCGGATTCACCTGCCACCACACCGTTCTCGGCCAGGGCCCGCATCGCCCGGTAGGCAAACTCGTCGTCGATGCTGACGTAGACGTCGGTGGCGGCGTAGACCACCGGCCAGGCCAGCAACGACGGCAGCCCACAGTTCAGGCCCGCCATCGCCGACGTATGCGGACCCGGCGCCCCGGTGAGCTCGGCCGCCTCCGCCGACCGCAACAGACAATCCGCGGCCGTGGGTTCGGCGATGACCGTCCTGGGGGTACGCACGTCAGCCGTCGGCCGGTAGTGCTGCAGCCCAGCCGCCGCGAACGACCCCACCCCGGCCTGCAGGCTCACCAGATCCGGTGCCGGGTAACCACTTTCTGCCAGTGCGACATCGATCTCGCGGAACATCGTCGAATACCCCACGATCACGTCGGCCGGGGTGGCGGTGTAACCCTCCCAGGACGTGTCGGAGATGACCAGGGTGTTCGGCCCGGCCGCGGAGGCTGACCTGGCAATGGCATCGTCGTACGACCCGGGGACCACCTCGACCGTCGCGCCTTCGGACTCGATATCGGCGATCCGGGACGCGGCGGTCCCGGCGGGCACGAAGATCGCGCAGGTCAATCCGAGCAGCGCGGCCATCCGGGCCACCCCGCGGCCGTGATTGCCATCGGTCGCGGCCGCCAGACCCCGTCCGGGCATCGACGTCATTGCGGTGGCCAGGGCGTCGATGGACAGTTCGGCAGTGCCGCCCAACCACTCTCGCTGGATCGCCCGGGCGGTGGCAAACGACGCGCCCAGCATCTTGAACGACGGCAGCCCCAGCCGGGATGACTCGTCCTTCACCAGCAACCGGGCCACTCCCAGCTCGGCGGCGAGTTGCGGACAATCCAGCAATGGCGTGGCCGAGTACCCGGGCATGCCAGCATGAAATGTGAACGGGTCTGGGCCGACGGTGAGCGTCGCCGATCCGTTGGCCCGACCGTTGCCGGGACGGGTTGGATCCTGCCCGGCGCCCACCTGGGTGGGCACGTCCAACCGTGCTGCAAAAACCTGATAGGTCACTGGTTCTCTCCTTCTCAGACTGCGGTGTAGCCGCCGTCGACGACCAGCGCCTGGCCGGTCATGTAGGCCGCTTCGGGCGAGGTCAGGAACAGCACGGTGCCCGCCACGTCCTCCGGAACGCCCTGCCGGCCCAGTGGAATCGACGCGACCAGGGCGCGTTGCGCCTGCGCCGGATCATCCTGGTGCGCCCAGTACGAATCGTTGAACGCGGTGTCCACCCACCCGGGACAGACTGCGTTCACCGTGGTCCCGGCCGGACCGAGCTCGTCGGCGAGGGCGCGAACCAGCCCGATCAGCCCGGCCTTGGTCGCGTGATAGGCGGGCATTCCTGCATGACCGCGAAGGGCCCCGGTCGACGAGGTGAGGATGACCCGGCCGCGGGGTGACGCGGCCAGGAGATCCTGAGCTGCCTGCACCGTCAGGAACGCGCCCCGGAGGTTGACTGCGGTGCTGCGATCCCAGGCCTGCACCGTCCATTCCCGCAACGGCCGCGCCTCCAGGACGCCGGCGTTGTAGAACACCGTGTCCAGCCGGCCGGTACCCAATTCCGCCGCTGCTGCAACGGCTTTGGCCGGGCCGTCCGGGCTGGCCAGGTCTACCTCATAGAAGGCCGCCGGACCGGGAAGGGCCTCCTGCACCACTTTCTTTCCCTGGTCGGCGTTCAGGTCGGCGACCAGGACGCTGTCACCGCGCCGGCGCAGTGCCCTGACGACCGCGGCGCCGATCCCGGTGGCCCCACCGGAGACCAGTGCGACACTCACCTGGTCACCTGCAGGCCGACGCTGCCGGCCGCTGCGGTCGCACATTCGGCGTCGACCACCGACGCTGCCCCGCTGACACCCAGGCCGCCGACCAGTTCGCCGCTGTCGTAGAGCGGAATCCCGCCGGGGAAGACGATCGCCCGCCCGCCGAGCGAACCGGCAAGACCCCAGTCGCTGCCGCCCGGCCCCGAACTGCTCGCCCATGCACTGGTCGGGTGACCGAAAGATACCGCGGTGAATGCCTTGTCGGTGGCCAGGCCGAGGGACCCGAGCTGCGCCCCGTCCATCCGGGCGGCCGCCACAAGGTTCCCACCACGGTCGACCACCGCGGCCGCCAGGCACAGCCCGCGATCGGCGCTCTCCTGGTGGACCCTGGTGATCAGCTCCAGGGCGACGGCGGTGGAGACGTCCCGAACGGTCAGCAGTTCGCTGCCGGTGGGGGTGTCCGCCGGGGACGGCCTGGTGGCGCTCATCCCAGCCTGGCGATCACCGTTCCGACCTCGACGGTGTCACCAGCCTCCGCCAAGAGCTCGACAACCGTTCCCGCCGAGGGGGATTCGACATCGGCATCCACCTTCTCGGTGGCCACCGTAGCCAATGGCTGTCCGGCTGCCACGGTATCGCCGACGGCGACGAGCCATTCGACGAGGTCACCCTCCTGCATGGTCATGCCCCACTTGGGCATCAGCACATCCATGATCACTTTCCCCTTAATTGGTACAGCATGGCGATGCGCCGTCAGGCCATCGAGATCATCAGGCGCAAGGCCGTTCGATAAAGCGCCCGTCGCCTGGCGAACCAGCCGTCGAGCATGGATCTACCGGCGCTATGCCAGGGTGGTCAGCACCGCGCTGCGGATGTCGTCGTCCTGCACCAGCACCCGCTTCTCCAGCGGCGGCGAGAAGGGCACCGGCACGTTCTCCCAGGCAACCCGCACAGGGGCGGCCTTGAGGGTGTCGAAGCCGCGCTGGGACACCATGGCGACGATCTCGCTGGCGGCCGAGCAGGTCAGCCGGGCACTGTCGACGACGACCAACCGACCGGTACGGGCCACCGATTCCAAGATCAGGTTCTCGTCCAGTGGCACCAGGCTCCGCGGGTCGATCACCTCGACCGAGATATTCTCCTTCTCCAGGGCTTTGGCCACCTTGAGCGCCTTGGGCACGGTGGCCCCGATGGCGACCACGGTGACGTCGGTGCCGGCCTTCTTGATGTCACCGACGCCCAGGGGGATGGCGTACGCCTCCTCCGGAACATGGCCGCGGGTGCCACCGAGCACGAAGTCCTGCAGGTAGACAACGGGATTGGGATCCCGGATCGCGGAGATCATCAGACCCTTGGCGTCGTACGGGGTGGACGGCATCACGATCTTGATGCCGGCCACGTTCATCAACATGGGGTGCAGGTTCTCCGAGTGCTGGGCCGCGCCGGATCCGCTCGGCCCGGTCGCCGCGAAATAGACGATGGGCAGGGTGACCTGGCCGCCCGACATGTACCGCAACTTTGCCGCCTGATCGGCGAGTTGGTCCATCGCCACGTAGAAGAACGACCCGACCATCAGGTCGACAACCGGTCGCAGGCCGGCCGCCGCCGCTCCGACGCAGGCCCCGACGAAGGTGGCCTCGGAGATCGGGGTGTTGCGCACCCGCATCGGACCGAACTCATCGACCAGGCCGCGGGTGGCACCGATGACTGACCGGTCGACGTCCTCACCGATCACCACCACCCGGTCGTTCTCCGACATCGCCGCGTGCAGGCCCTCTTTCATCGCGTTGATGAAGTACGTCGGGCGGGCCGCAGACCCGGTGGTTGTCGCTGAAGGGGTCTCGATGGTGGCGGTCACTGGTTTTCTCCGGCGGTGGTAGCGAACAGGTGGTCGAGGGCTTCCTCGGGGTCTGGCAGTGGGCTCTGGTCGGCGAACACCACCGAAGCCTCGACGGCCGCAATTTCCTCAGTGTCGATCCGGTCCCACTCGTCCTGGGACAGGGCGTCCGCCGCGATCAGCGCGGCCCCGAACGCGGCGATCGGGTCGCGGCCGAGCCAGTCGTCCTGCTCCTGCTGTGGGCGGTAGGCACCGGCGAACGCCTCCTCGCCTTCGTTGTGGCCGTGCGACCGGTAGGTCCGGGCCTCGATCAACGTCGGTCCTTCCCCGGCCCGAGCGCGCTGTACAGCGCGCTCGGTGGCGGAGCGGACGGCGAGGACGTCGTTGCCGTCGACCAGGTCACCTGGGATGCCCATTGCTGTACCCCGGTCCACAATCCTGCCCGCGGTGAGCTTCTCGGTGGGAGTCCATTCGGTGTAGCCGTTGTTCTCGCACACGAAGATCACCGGTAGCTTCCAGATCGCCGCCAGGTTCATCGATTCGAAAAATACTCCCTGGTTGGACGCGCCGTCCCCGAAGAACACCACGGTGACGGTGTCCCGGCCGAGATGCTGGTCGCCCCAGGCCGAACCGGTGCCGATCGGGATGCCGCCGCCGACGATCCCGTTCGTGCCCATGATTCCCAGCGCGAAGCTGACGATGTGCATGGAACCACCCTTGCCGCGGCAGTATCCGTCGACCTTGCCGAACAATTCGGCCATCATCCGGTCCAGCGTGGCCCCCTTCGCGATCAGGTGCCCGTGCCCCCGGTGGGTGGAGGTGATCCGGTCGTCCGCCCGCAGCGCGGAGCACACCCCGACGGCGACGGCTTCCTCGCCCATGTAGAGGTGGACAAAACCGGGAAGCTGGCCACGCTTGAACAGCTGGGCCAACTTCTCCTCGAACCGACGAATGCGGATCATCTGGCGGAGCAGCTCGACCCGCACCTGTATCTGCGCATCGGGACTGACAGTGGTTGTCACAGTTCGATTCTCCTTATCGGCGACTATCGGTCTGACGGTTCCCCACGCTGCTACTTTGACCGGGAAGTTCCGTGGTGATTGACCGGCCATGGTCAAGCGCTTGCTCCACCAGCATAATTTATATAGTCTCGAAGTCAAGGGCCACCAACCGGCACAGATCGCTTGGTCAGCTACAACAGGGACCGGCACGGGACGGAGCGTCACATGCGGGCCGAATACCAGCTCCGTGGCCGGCACAGCCGACTGGTGATCGGGGCCCGCGGCGCGGTGGCCGCCGCTCACCCGTTGGCGTGCGGTGCCGCTGGCCAGGTGCTCGCCCGTGGCGGCAGCGCTGTGGACGCCGCGATCGCGGCCCAGGCCGTCATCTGCGTTGTGATGCCGCAGGCCGCCGGACTGGGCGGCGACATGCTTGCACTGGTGCATCAGCCCGACGGGGCCATCATCGCTATCAACGGGACGGGGGCTACTCCGCGGGCGTCCCTGGCCCCGAATAGGCACACCGGCGGGGGGTCGGTGACCACGCCCGGCCTGGTGGATGCGTGGACCTCCTGTCATCAGCGCTGGGGGCAACTGCCGCTGTCGGCGGTCCTGCGCCCGGCGATGAACCTGGCGCGTAATGGCCTGGTGGTAGACGCCGATCTACGAGCAGCTGTCGCAGCCCAGCGGCAACGGTTGATGCTCGGCGGTGGTGACCGCTGGGATCTGGTCGGTGCCGGCGTCCAGGCCATCTGGCGGCAACGAGCTCTTGCGGATCTGCTGGCTGACATCGGCGTCGACGGCGCTGACGCCTTTTACCGCGGTCCGATGGCGGTGGCCATCGCCGACGCGACGTTCCGCACCGGCGGCGCCCTTACCGCAGCAGACCTGGACGCCCACAGCACCATCATTCAGGCACCCATTGAGGTCGGCTGGAACGGCGGTGTCGTTCATGTCCAGCCACCGGTATCCCAGGGGGTGCTGCTGGCGATGATCCTGCAGCACCTGGACCGGGCGACAGACCAGGGCGGCCCGAACGAGCCGGGTGCAGACTCGGAGATTCCGAATCCGGCCGACGACCGGTTCGATCACCTCCTGGTCGAGCTGACCGAGGCAGTTTTCCGGTTCCGGTCGGCGTGCGGGCGTGGTGCGGACCTGCTGACCGAGACTCTTCCGGTGAATCGGGAACGGGCATCCCGGCGCGGCGGCCCGCGGGCCTACCTACACACCGCGGGCGTCGCGACCGCGGATTCGCAGGGGATGGTGGTGTCGTCGTTGATCAGCGTGTTCGACGACTTCGGGTCCGCGGTGTTCGTGCCTGAGGGCGGGTTCACCTTGAACAACCGGGCGGCCGGCTTCACCGACGGGGAGAACACTGCTGGGCCGGGCAAACGGCCAATTCATACCTTGGCGCCCATGCTCTCCATCGCCGCCGACGGTGACGTTCTTGCCCTGGCCACACCAGGGGCGGATGGCCAGATCCAGACCTTGTTGCAGGTGCTGGCCGCGCAGCGGTTCGCCGGAGCCGACCTGGGCGAGGCGATCGCCGCTCCTCGATGGCGCAGCGAAGGCGGCAGCCTACGAATTGAGTCCGATCACCCGGCCGCCGTCGGCCTGCAAGCCCGCGGGCACGACGTGCACCTGCGACCACCGGGGGATCCCCTTTTTGGTGCAGTGGTGGCCGCCGGCCTTACCGATTCCCGCCCGTTCGCCGCCGCCGACTGGCGCCGCCAGGTCTGGTCCGGTGTGACGTGACGGGGCAATTGTCGAGAGGCGGCAGCGACCCTGGCGCATGCGGCGGCGACTCGATTGACGGCAACGCAGCTGCCGACCTCATTCTGCGCACAGTGCAGGGCGACCGGGAACGGCTGGTGGCATTGTGCGCCGACCTGGTTGGGGCGCCCAGCGTCAACCCGGCCGGCGACACCAGAGAAGTCAGCGAGGTCGTCGCCAGGGCGCTGGTCGAGCGCGGGCTGCAGCCACGGACGGAGGCCGGTGTACCGACGATGCCATCGGTGCTCGCTACCATCGACTCGGGCCGGCCGGGGCCGCATCTGGTGCTGAACGTGCACCTGGACACCATGCCGCCCGGAGACGAGTCTGCGTGGACCGTCCCGGTCTGGGAGCTCACCCGCCGTGACGGCAAGCTCTTCGGCCTAGGCATGGGCAACATGAAGGGCGCGGTCGCGGCAATGATCGAAGCCGCCGGTTTACTGGCGCAATTGCGGGCGCTCTGGGGCGGGGTAATAACGTTCTGCGCCGTCAGCGACGAGGTTGTCTTCGGTGATAACGGCGCTGCTTTCTTGCTGCGGAGCCATCCCGACCTGTACGGCGACGGATTGATCTGCGGTGAGGGGCCGGGTTTTCGGCGGCTGGCCATCGGTGAGAAGGGCGTGCTCTGGCTGGCCTTGGACGCAGTCGGCCGACCGGGCCATTCCTCAGCGGTCCGCCGCGGCGAGTCAGCTGCGGTTCGCATCGCCCGCGCAGTGACCCGGGTCGATGATCTGACCGGAACCTGGGGCGCGTTGCCTTCAGAGCTTGCCCTATTACCTGCCGACGATCCCGGCGTCATGCTCACCGCCAACGTCGGCACCATCAGTGCGGGCACCTTCATCGGTCAGGTCGCCACCACGGCACGGGCCGAGGTCGATCTTCGGTTGCCTCCCGGCCTTCCCGCCGACGGGGTCGAACAGGCGGTGCGCGACGCTGTCGCCGATATCGACGGCCTGCGGGTTACCCGGATCAAGGGCTGGGACGCGAACTGGACCGCTCCGGCAAACCCGCTGGTCGCCGCCTGGGACCGGGCGGCGGTGGCGGTGGCGCAGCGACCCAGCGAGTACGCGGTCCGGCTGCCGGCCAGTGACGCCAGCCGGTGGCGGCAGAACGGGGTGCCGGCCCTGTGTTACGGGCCGCAGCCGACCTGGTCAGCCGGATTGGACGACTACGCCGACGAGGACGAAGTGCTCCGTTGTGCGAGCCTCTACACGCTGGCGGCGTTGAATTTTTTACAACCCTGAGCTTTCTGCCTTCTATTTCATCAGAATCCCGTCGGTAGATCCGGACGCACCCCTCGCCCGGCTCGAATACTTATCCAGCCCGCACAGGTGTTGAGCACCGCAGACCCTGTTCGGTGTGCCGCGCCGTAAAAGAGGTGCACGGCTCGGTATGCGTATAGGCCGGCGCAGCGACATCCCAACGCTAATGATCTTCTCGCTTCTCAGTGTCACATCGTCGTGCTGTTGAGCGCGGGTGTACCCAACATGGCGCTGTGACGTTGCGCTCGGTGGGATCCAAAAGAGGTGATACCTACCACAGCGCCGTTCTGGGTGTGCAAGTATGTGACATCGCCATTGGGGTGTCCGTGCAGGATGGTTGTGTGCTCCCCCAGCTCGGGCCAGCCGATGCAGTGGATCTCGATATTTCCGAGGGTGCTCCAAAAGTAGGGCGTCGGCGCGAACAGTCCGTCAGCGGCCGGTTGGCCGTTCAATTGGCGTACCAATGTGTTGGCGCTTCGCCGTGCGGTTTCGGTGGCCATCGTCCAGTGCTCGGTGCGGCGGGTTCTTCCTGTTGTGGGGTGTGGAAAGCATGCAATGTCTCCGCACGCTACAACGCGGTCGGTGCCTGCTACGGCTAGGTCGTTGGTACACAGCACACCGTCAGTCAGGTCGATACCGTTGCCCTGAAGCCATTCGGTATTAGGGGTGGCACCGACCGCTTCTATCACCAGGTCGCCGGATATCGACGATCCATCGTCGAGGTCAACTCCGCGGACCCGGCCATTCCCAGTAAAGGCGACGGGGGAGGAGCCGACTATGATACGTGCGCCACAGTCGAGCATTCGCTGCTGTAGGTCGGCACCGGCAACGGGGCCGATAGCTTTAGTCATTGGCCCTTCGTAGGGGTCGATCAGGGTGACTAGGAGTCCGAGAGCGGACAGGGTCATGGCCAGCTCGCAGCCCAACACGCCCGCGCCGAGAACGATCGCAGTGTGTGCTGTCTGCGCATCTCGACGTAACCGTTGAACATCGTCGATGGTGCGCAGAGCGTGCCGGCCCTGGGTTGGGCCTGGCAGGGAGAGCCTTCTGGGTCGTAAACCTGCCGCGACGATGAGGCCTCGCCAGGTAATGACCTCAGCGATGTCGAGGTGGGCGGAGCCGCCGGCCAGGTCGCACGAAATAACGCTGCGACCAAGTCGCCAGTCCAGCTGGGGATGATCGGGGTAGCGGCTGCGCAGTGTCAGGTCGGCCGCATCACTGCCGAGCGATAACGCGGTCTTGCTCAACGGTGGGCGGTTGTAAGGCGGGTGGCGCTCCGTGGAGACGATGGTGATCTGATCGGGGACGCCCTGGGCGACGAGGCTTTCGGCGGCCCGTAGGCCGGCCAGTGAGCCCCCGACAACCAGAATTGTCATGCCGCTGCCCGTCAGGCCTGGCCGTTGGTGACGGTGATCGCTTGGACCGGGCAGGCATCAGCTGCGTCCATCACCGAGTCGTACAGCTCAACTGGCGGTTCGTTCAGCATGACAAATGCGATGTTGTCGCGGATCTCGAACACGGACGGGCAGAACAGTTCGCACTGCCCTGAGCCGATGCACAGGTCGGCGTCCACGTTTGTTGAGTAAGCCATCTCCATCCCTTCCCAAGGTCGATTTCATCGAGGTTCCAATCCTGTATAACATATACGATCTCGCTGTACCCCCTGGGGTGTGCGGGACAGCGCGTCCGGGGCCCGCAGTGAATTCCGGTCACTGCCGGGGCCGAGCACCGTGGTCAGTTCACGAGCCAGTGAAGAGCAGGTCATGCACGGCTTCGCCGGTGGTGATGATGTGCCTGCTGGATAGCGCCGCTGCGTCGTCGGCGTTTTGCGTTCGGACGAGGGTCAATAGCTCTTGGTGCACGTGCATCCATTCGTCGCCGAGTTGGTGAACGACGGTGGAAAAGTAGAAGCGGGCCCGCTTTTCCAAGGCAGCGGAGGTGGCCGCAAGCACGCTGTTGTGGGCCGCCTCTCGTAGGGCGTCCCGGAAGGTGCTGGAAGTGTTCATCAGCAGTTCGTCGGTGGTCGGCGCGGTCGCTGGGCGACTGTTATTCACCGCGTACTGCATGGCGGTCAGATCGTTGTTGGTGCGACGTTCGGCGGCCCAGCGGGCGACCAGGCCTTCGACATGGGCTCTGAATTCGAATAGTTCTTGAAGCTCGGTGGCATCGCGTTCGCGAACGTGAACTCCGTGTCGCGGGGTAATTTCCACCCAGCCGGCTTGATCTAGGGAGCTCAATGCTTCTCGGATCGGGATGCGACTGACGCCGAAGTGCGCGGCCAGGTCGTCGGAATGCAGTCGCTGGCCGGGCTGCAGAGCGCCGCTGATGATCGCTGCCTCCAGCTGCTTGTAGAGGCGGTTGGGCAAGGTGGTGGAGCTTTGAAGGCTGGGTAGAGCGGTGGACAGATCAAGACGGTCCACAGACGCCGTGCCCTTACGTGCCATCGTTGTTCCTCACTCGTAGCCGTTTGTATATCGTATCCACTCTAGTGATATGAGTGGCGCGGTGGCTTTTAGAGCACCGCAGCGCAACCTTTGGCTGTCCTTGGCGTATCGGTCGCTGCCGTCGCAGTAGTGGTTTGTCAGCCGGAGCAAACGGTGGGGTACCTGTTGGCTCAGCTGCGGCTCGACCGGTGTTGCGTTGATGGTCGGCCGAAGGCGATAGTCACTGCGGCCACTTGATCTGCGCCGGGCCGCGGCCTGATCCACAAGTGAAGCGCGCTACCCGTGTACCCGAGGTCTTCGCCCACATTGCCCTGAGGTTGCTCAGCACTGCGTGCCACGGCCGGTGCTTGATCGCACGGGTTTCAGGATCGGGACTGCCGGTTGGATCCAGGGGATCGAGATCATTTCGTGATGTACACGACACCGAAGCTTTGCTATTTTATAACTTATTATCCCCCTGAGGAGAGGACCCAACGCGTGAAACACGCCACACGGACCGTTGCCGGCATCGTCATCGGCGCGGTTTTCGCCCTATCTGCCTGCAGCAGCAGTGGGAACGACGCGACCAGCAGCAGTGCGGGCGCCAGCAGCAAACCCGCGGCCGCCAGCAGCAGTGGGAGCGCAAGTAGCGCCAGTGCGGGGGCGAGCAGCGGATCCTCCGCCCCGGAGAGCTCGGCTTGTCCGACCTTGGCCAATAAATATCCGTCCCTCAAGGGGCAGACGCTGATCGTGGGCACCTCGCCTGGGCCGTCGAATTACGACGCACCCGACCCGAACGACCCGAACAAGGTCATCGGAGTGGAACCTGATCTACTCGATGCGATCAGCACCTGCCTCGGCTTCACCTATTCGTTCCAGAAGCTGGATTTCAACGGGCTGATCCCGGCGCTGCAAGCCAAGCACATCAACGCAATCGCCTCGGGCATGTACGCCTCGGACGAGCGGGCCCAGCAGGTCAGCTTCGTTGAGTACATGAAGGCCGGTGAGGCCTCCGTGGTGGCAAAGGGCAACCCGAAGAACCTGACGTCGATGGAATCGGTGTGCGGAGTGATCGCTGCCGAGGCCGTCGGTACGGTCGAGAACGCCATTTTCGATCAGGCGAATGCGGCGTGCGCCGCGGCCGGTAAGCCGCCCGTCGAAATTTTGGCCTTCCAGGGCAACGACCAGGCGATCAACGCCGTGGACCAGGGACGCGCTGACATCTTCCTCACCGACAGTGGCGTGGCCAGTTATTTGGCCGCGAAGTTCCCGGGGATCCAGGTGGGATTCCCGATCGTGTCCGACTTCGTCTTCGGTCTGGCGGTCAACAAGGACGACACGACACTGCTGGATGCTCTACATGACGTGCTCGTGGAGTTTCACACCTCCGGGCAGCTCAACCAGATCATCACCCACTGGGGCTTCGCGCCCGAGCAGGTCTTTCCCCCGGCCATCAAGGCTTAACTCCCGTGCCGGGTAGCGGTGCCCGCAATCCTGCGGGCAACCGCTACCCGGCCGTGACTTCTCTCGGCTCGCCAGCTGCCCCCGGAGGACTCCATGTCACTGTTCTGGCATTACCTGACCACCTCGTATCTGTGGATCGGGTTGCTCAACGCCATCGAGGTCGCCGCCATCGCCATGGTGCTGGCCCTGCTTCTTGGGCTCGGTCTGGCGGTGATGCGCGAGTCAAGGTTCGCGGTCGTTCGGATTCCGGCCGCGCTGTACGTATGGATCATGCGCGGCACGCCGCTGCTGCTGCAGCTGATCTACATCTATGACGTGCTGCCGAAGTTCGGCGTCACCCTGTCCACCTTCCAAGCCGCAGTCATCGGTTTCGCGTTGAACGAGGCGGCGTTCTCCGGCGAGATCATCCGGGGCGGTATCCGATCGGTGAACCGGACCCAGATCGTCGCCGCTCAGTCTCTGGGTATGTCCGGGACGTTGACATTGCGACGGATCGTGCTGCCGCAAGCCCTACGCGCCATCGTCCCGGCCCTTGGAAACAATTCCATCTCCCTGCTGAAGGCCACCTCGCTGGCATCGGTGATTGCCCTCAACGAGGTGTTGTTGCGTGCCCAAACCATCACCTCCCAAAATTTCGAGTACATTCCCGTGCTCTCGGCCGCCGGGGTGATCTACCTGGCAGCAACCACCGTGATGAGCGGTGGTCAGCTCCTGCTGGAGCGACGGTTCTCCCTCGAACGCGATGCCAACACCCCCGGTCCGATGAATCGCATGATCGGTGGCGGGCTGCGTCACCTCGGTAGCATGATCGGCCGCAAACCCGCCGCCGCCCCGGCGGCCGCGGCGGCCGGCGGAGAAGTTCACACCGTCCCCGCGGGGCCGCTGGCACAGCCGGGCGGACCGCAAACCGGCCCCGACGAGCGGCCAACAAATCTGCAGCCAACAAATCTGCAGCCAATAAATCTGGTGGTGCCTCACACCGCAGCGGTCACCCATCCGACGGGAATAGCGGAGCTGCTCGCCGCGCGCAGCCTCACCCAACGCCACACTCCAGAAGACGACTTCGTCGTGTGCCACGGGGTGTCGAAGTCGTATGGCAACCGTGAGATTCTGCGCAGCGTCGACCTCAACGTCAAAGCCGGCGAGGTAGTGGTCATCATGGGACCGAGCGGCTCCGGCAAGAGCACTCTGCTGCGGCTGGTCAACCACCTCGAGCCCATCGACGGAGGCGAAATCCTCGTCGACGGCGAGTACGTGGGCTACCACAAGGTCAACGGGACCCTTAAACCCACCTCTGGGCTCGCCAAAGCCCGCGCCGCAGCCCGGATTGGCATGGTCTTCCAACATTTCAATCTCTTCGACCACCTACCGGTGATCGAGAACGTCACGATCGCCCCCACCCATGTGTACAAAGAGGACTCCGCTACCGTTCAGCGGCGCGCTCTTGGGCTGCTCGCCGACGTCGGCCTGGAACAACACGTCCACCACCTCCCGCACCGGCTCTCCGGCGGCCAGCAGCAACGAGTGGCCATCGCGCGGGCGTTGGCGATCACCCCCAAACTCATGCTCTTCGACGAGCCCACCTCCGCGTTGGACCCGGAACTGGTCGGAGAGGTGCTCTCAGTGATCCGCCGACTGGCCGACGCCGGGATGACGATGATCATCGTCACCCATGAGGTTCGCTTCGCCCGGGACGTCGCCGACAAGGTCGTCTTCATGGACCAAGGCGTCGTGGTCGAGGAAGGGCCGCCCGCCCAGGTCCTGGACAACCCGCAACACGAACGCACCCGTCGCTTCCTGAACATGGTCGAACGCTCCGCGGACGCCTCATGAAGACGTTGCACGACAAGCCAACTCGCGGCCGGGACGGGCAGCGGGTGCCGCTACCGTGGTCCGGCACCAAGCCGCCTCTCGGGTTCGAATCCGATGCCCGGGCCGCTGAAGGAGCCGGGCAGGCTTCCGCCAGACACCGCGGTGTGGTTGGGCTGTGGTTGGGCTGCGGTTGGGGCTGAGCGACCCCGGGTGCTGTCGGTTCATCACAGCCGACAGCACCCGGGGTCGTTCATATCTTGCTCGCGCCCTACCCCGAACTGGTTCAAAGAGGCTTGTCAGACCGATCTCGTTTTTTCATGCGAACTGTCAGGTCGGCGCAAAACATCGTCATCGCGATCTTCACGACCGGGTCACGGTTCTGAACCAGCGTGATGTCCACGTCAGCAGCGAGAAGCGCGACGATGAGCGTGGCCTGTAGCACAGCCAGATGGTTGCCGACGCAGATGCGCCGCCCGGCACCAAAGGGGAAGTAGGCGTTCTTGGATATCTCACCGCGCCTTTCCTTGCTGAAGCGCTCCGGGTCAAAACGCTGAGGCTGCGGGAAGAAGCGGGCATCGCGATGGGTCACCCATGGGCTGATCACCAGGATCGTTCCTGCTGCCACCTCGAATTCACCGACCTCAAGGGGTTGCGTCGCGGTGCGGTGCAAGACCGCGATGGGCGGGTAAAGACGAAGTGTCTCCTCGACGACCTGCCTTGCCAACGGGACCCGTTCGAGCAGCTCCTGAGCCGTGTCGAAGCCTTGAGCCGCTTGCCGCCGTAAGCCGTCCATCACCTGTGGGTGCGCGGCGATCAGGTAGGTAGCCATGGTGGTCAGGAAGGCGGTCGTGTCGTGGCCGGCGGTGATCAGGCTGACCGCCTCTTCGTGCAGCCACTGCCCGGCAAAGGCCGGCTCGCCGCCGCGTACCGCGGCGTACAAGACGTCGATCACGCGGGCATGGCGATCACCAGTCCAGGCACCCGGCCCGATCAAGCGGTCGACAGAGTCGTCCAGCTCGTCGAGCGTGGCTCGCAGCTCGGTGTAGGCAGCGTCGTCGCGTTGCCCAGCGTTGGCGTCCTCCACCACCTTCTGCAGTAGCGGCATCGCCCGGCGGATGAGCTGGCGATGGGATCTGAAGTCCGCGCCGAAGACAACATTGCCAAGGTTGTCCAGCGTCAGCGCGGCCATTTGGTCCTGAAGGTTGAGCTCCTCGCCGGTACACCATTCATTGATCCGGGCCCGGACTGAGGCCATGACAGAGTCAGCCTGTGTCAACATTCTGCTGTGGGATAGCTCCCGCTGGATCACCAGCCGTCGAGGGCGCCAGTTCGGTGACGTTGAGGTCACCAGCCCGTCCCCGACCAGCCGGCGGACAGTGTCAGTGATGGGGGTTTGACGCATCTCATCGGTTCCCTCAGCAAGTATCCGATGGGCCGCCTGCGGATCGTTGACCAGCACTCGCTCCTGGCCCCCGTACCTGAAGCCGGTGATAGGCCCCTGCTCGGCCACCATCTCCAGGACGGTCAATAAGTCCTCCGGCGGCAATCTCGACAGGTGCTCGTTTACCTCGACGTGCGGTGGTGTCGTCATAGCGAAAGTGCGAACCCTTCTCGGCTACGGTCACTGAACGTTTGCGTTTCCACGCACGCTGAGGTCGACCGGCACCTGGCGTCAGTGGTATGACAGGCATCATGCCTATTCCCTTGATCGAGCTGCATCTCGTTTTCGCGCACTTTGTTTGCGTTTTATCGTGAGCCAAGAACAGCTGCCCTTCAGCCGCCACTTGACCGGCGCGATCTGGCGGTACCCGGTACGTCCCCATCGAGGGAGCTTCCCAGTCCACCGGCACCCCGAGCTTGAGTTCAACCTCGTGACCGCGGGGCGATGCACGTACCAACTACCGGGCGGGAACGTCGACCTACATGCCAACGACCTGCTGTGGTTACCTCCGGGGCAACTCCACGGCGTTCGCGCGGCTAATGCCGACCTGCGCATGTGGATCCTGGCCGTGACTCACGCTCAGCTGCCATTGACCAGGATGCTTCGGTGCCCGCCCATGTCGACCGAGCACGATCCTGAACTGCCGCAAAGCCCGGTCCGCCTCGATGAGAATGACGTCCGCTGGTTGCAGGACCGGTTAATCGAGGTAGCCGCGGTCAGCACGTCCCCAGACCGTTTCAACGCAGGCTTGGCATACCTGACGCTCGCCGCGTGGGACATGACGCGAGCCCCCCGCGCGCCGGACATCGCGCGCACCGTCTCCCAGGTGATGGCCCTGATCGACCAGCCCGGTGGGCAACCGGTACCAGTCCTGGCTGCGGCTGTAGGACTCAGTGTCAGTCAGCTGAACCGGGTGTTTCGTTCCAACACTGGGATGACCGTCACCCAGTACCGTCACGAACGCCAGCTACGCGTTTACTGCGAGCTCTACGGCGCTGGCCGCTGCATGTCCAGCGTCGACGCCGCTCACGCAGCAGGATTCGGCAGCTACGCGCAGTTCCATCGTGTGTTCACTCGAGCCATGGGTTGCAGCCCAACCGAGTATCGACGGCGAATCTAGCGGTCCGCTCCTGAAGGAACTTTACGTTCGGCTGTGGCGAGATCTCGTCGGCAGTATCGGTCCTGAGGAACAGTCCGCTGCGCTTGTTCCACCCGGTGATGAACGCCTGGATCTTGGTGTTGAGATCGGTCACGGAGGTCAAGGTGCCGCGTCGAATGGCTCGTTGTTCGATAATCCCGAACCGAACCTCATCGGGTAGCCCCAGCGCATTGCTGCGCCAGCGCGGGGTTCCCGCGCTGTGTTACGGGCCGCAGCCGACCTGGTCGGCGGGCCTGGACGACCATGCCGTCGTGGACGAGGTGCTGCGGTGCGCCAGTCTTTATACGCTGACTGCACTGAACTTCCTGTCGCCGGGTACTCGACAGGAGCATCACCAGGCCCAGGGGGGAGCAGTCGGAGCATGACCAAGGAAACTGACGACCTGACATCCGATGTCCGGAGGCTCACATGATGGCGGTACCGGCGGACACCGTCGACCCGGTACCTGGTCTGGTGCTGCCGCAACTCCAGGGTTCGACGACGACGTTGCCGTCGAAACTGCATGACCTGTTGGAGATCGCGATCATCAACGGCGCCCTCAAGCCCGGGGAGCGCGTCCACGCCGATGTGCTGGCGGCGCATTACGGGGTCAGCAGGATTCCGGTACGCGAGGCCCTGCGGTCACTGCACGAAGCCGGGTGGGTGGACATCAAACCCCGGTACGGCGTCCATGTGCGGGAACGCACTCCGACCGAGCTCGCCGAGTTGTTCGAGTTTCGGGCGGTCGTTGAGGGTCAGGTGGCCCGCTGGGCCGCCGAGCGGCGGACGGATGACGACCTCGACGACCTCGACGCGGCGGTACGGGCCAATCGGCGGGCGATCAAGGCCGGTGACCACCGGATGATCGGTACCACCTCGCAGTTCTATGACGCGTTGCGGGTGGCAGCCCATAACAAGGTCATGCAGGCCACGTCAGCCGGTCTGGAAAAGCGGGCCAGGTTTTATTTCTCCACCGTCGTACATCAGTTGGGTGCCGATTGGACCCACGTCCACGAGGAGTTGCTCCGCCTAGTTCGGGAGCGCCAGGCCGACGCTGCGGCAACCCTTGCCCGACACCACATCGAACAGACCGGTGAAGCAGTGCGGCACTTGCTCTTTGCCGCCGACTGAGTTGTCCGGCGTACCGGTCTGCGCGCATGGTCCCGAGACCGTGGCAGCATCGAGGCATGATCGCAGGTGCGACGGGGGAGGGGGTGGGCATTCAGGTGTGGGATCTGATCGTGGTCGGCGGCGGTCCCGCCGGGTGTGCGGCCGCGGCGGCGGCGTTGCGGTGCAACCCGGGTGCGCGGGTGCTGCTGCTCGACCGGCACGATTTCCCCCGCGACAAGGCATGCGGCGACGGGATCGCTGCTGAAGCATTGGACGTGTTGTCGCAGTGGGGTTTTGATTGCGACCGCCTGGTGACCGGCTATCCGCCGATCGTCCGACTGCAGTTGGCATCACCGTCCGGGGCCGTCGCGCTACGCGACATGCACCGTGCAGTGCGGGTAATACCCCGGGCGGTGCTGGACGCCCGGTTGGTGGACCAGGTGACGGACATGGGGGCCGTGTTGCGCCGGTGCACGGTGCGGACCCTGGACCAGGGGACGGACGCTGTCACCGTCAATGGAACCCTGTCGGCTCCGGTGGTGATCGGTTGCGACGGCGCGGAATCCTTGGTACGCAGGGCAATCGGCCGGCCGCACGCGGAACCGCGAGCGCGGCCCCGAGTAGCGCTGGCGTTGCGCGGGTACGGACCAGAGCTTCCCGGGCAGGACGGCGCCCAACGGATCACCATGTCCCGGGCCAATTGGCCGGCCTACGCATGGAGCTTCCCCCTCGGTGACGGACGGGCCAACGTCGGATACGGCGAACTCCTGACGGGGCGTCCGCTCACCCGTTCCGCAATGCTGCAAGGCCTTCGGACGCTGCTGCCCGGTGTCAACCCGGACCCGACATCGCTACTGGCACATCGGCTTCCGCTTTCACCGAGCCGCCCCGCGGTGACGGACGGACGCGTGCTGCTGGCCGGTGACGCGTTGTCGTTGATCAACCCGCTGACCGGTGAAGGAATCTTCTACGCCGTACTGTCCGGCGCGCTGGCCGGTGCCTCCTCCGCCGCCGGTGCCGGAGCTGGCGCTGCCTACCGGGCCAGCCTGGCCGGGCGGCTCCGCTGGCACCTGCGGGTTACTGACGCCGCCACCCGGTTGACCCGCGCGCCGCGAATCATCGACGCAGGCGTCCGAGCAGCCGCCCGTCGGCAGGGGGCGTTCGACGATCTGGTCCGGCTCGGGCTGGGCGATGGTCTTCTCACCCCCCGCCTGCTACTAGGCGTCGGTCGCCGGGCCTTCCGCTGACGTCGTCCGGTCGCAGGGTGCACGCAAGGCGACTCCGGCCACCGAATCGCGACCGATCATTGCGATGAAGAGGCCCATCTCGAACGCGACTGGTCGCGCTCAGTCCGATCCCATATACTGATACCGCTGAACCGACAGCCGGCATGAGGACGGGGCCCGCTGCGGACGTGGCGCACCCGTAGGGGTAACTCCCGCCGCTCACGTCTCGCCCGGATCTTCACTGTCCTGAAATGTGTGCGCCCATGACTCGCACCCGCACCGCCGCGCCGCCCGCAAGTGGCCCGATCCCGCACCAGGGTCGCAGGGTGGGTGCTGAGCGCCCCGATCTGCTGTCACTGAGCAAAGCCGCACTGATTGACGAGCTCTCCGCCTATCAGCAGCAGTTGTCGGCGATGGTGGAGATCGAACAGGCCAAAGGTGCGCTCATGCTTGTCTACGGTCTGACCGAAGATGCGGCCCTCGCCCTCCTGCAGTGGTACGCGCGCCACCGCAACGTCGAACTCCGCGATCTCTGCCTGGCTCTGACCACGAACCCCGAACCGGTACCCATGGGTGAGGAATCCAGCGATCACCTCAACAATTTGCTCGAATCAATTGCCGTGGCCTTGCACCGCGACCCCGCACTGATAGGCGGCCCCACTATCCCCAGGGACCATGATGTCCGTGGAGCCTTGCACCAGGAACCAGGAAACCTCCCAGCGGCGTGGAGCGTGGCAGGATCGAGTGGCGGCGCCGACGATGATCTTTCACAGGATCTTCTGCGGGCCGTATCCGTTGCGGCACAGGGTATTACCCTGGTCGTCCACTCCCCCGACCTTCCTGTTGTCTATGCGAACGACGCTTTTCTGCAGATGACCGGATATACCCGCGAGGACGTCCTCGGTCGGCACTGTCGGTTCCTGCAGGGGCCTGAGACCAACCGCTCGGAAATAGCTGCGATTCGGTGGAGGCTCGCCACGGGCCGAGATGCTCGCGCGATCCTGCGCAACTATCGCCGCGACGGGACCTCGTTCTGGAACGAACTGTCAATCTCCACCGTCAGACATCCGGCGACTGCGGAGATAACCCACTACATCGCGCTCCACGCCGACGTCACCGAGCGGGTGGAGCAGGAGCTGGAGCGGGAGGATGAACAACCGGATAGGCCAGCACTACCACTGACCGCCCAGCGCACCTCACCCATGAAGGCCCAGCGCAGCGGTCGGTGATGTACAGGTGTGCCCGGGGGAACCGGGCCGCTAAGCGTCCTTGGTCGCGCGCCCGATGCCGTCGTCACTGAGCTCGATCTGCTCCTTGCGGACCGACTCGGTGACCTGGCGCTGTTCCGTGACGGTCTCGGTGGTCAGCCGGACTCGCTCCACGGGAACGACCACCTTGGTGACCACGATGCGCTCCTCGGTCAGGATCATGTCGGGCGTCGCCTGCGCGACGGCCCTGTTGTCAACGGCTCTGTCGTCAACGGCGGCGCCGTCATCAACGGGGGTGCCATCGGCGATGGGCTCCCGCACGATCCGGACCTCGTCATGGCTGACCGACACCGTGACGGTCTGTTCCTCGGTCACCACGAACTTCTCCAGCCGAACCCGTTCGGCCGCAACTCTTTCGGTGCCAACCTGAAGCTGCTCCTCGGAGCGGATCAGATACCTCTCGCCGGCGTCACCGGTGACGTCAGTGGGCACTGCGATCTCGGCGTCGGTGCCGGCGACGCTGGTGGTGTCCTGCACTTCCCGGACCCTGTCGACGGCCTGCTGGTCAACTGCAATGTCACCGGCAATATCACTGGGGCGGCTAAAGCCGGTGGTGGGGTTGGTCATTGGTCAATCTCCTCACGAGTCGTGCCGGACTAGCCACCGACGGGTGACCAGATAATCCTCATCGAGTGTCTTACCCCCTCGAGCACCCGGCTACACCGGTGTCGCCCGTTTCGGGCACGCTGACCTCGCCAGCGACACTGTCCGCGATACCGGTGAAGGCCCTGGCGGAGTTATCGCGCAGAACCCGGAAGCGGTTCAGCAGGTCCGCCAGAGATGCATCGAACTCCGCTGTGGCATGGTCCCGACACAGCTCGGTGTGCAGTCTGTGCAGCTGGGGATATTTGTCAGGATCGGGCAGTCGGTCCAGCTCTGCTTCCTGCCACATGCTGCCCGTTGGCCGCTCGGTCGTGGTCACCTCCGGCAACAGCTGCCCAAGCAGGAAGCTGCAGAAGGCTCGGTACGCGGTCACCACCACCTGGTCGGAAAACCCGCTGTGATGAAGGGTTTTGGAGAACGACTCCATCCACCGCAGACTCAGCAGCGGTGGGCGTACCCATGGTGACAGCGCCGACCTGCTCACCACCAAGGGGAACACCTGGGGATGGGCGAGGGCCATCCGCCGCACTCCGTACGCCAGGCGCGACAGGTAGGCCGGCCAGTCGTCGACGGAAGAATCCACCGTCACATCGCAGTAAATATCGTCGACGACGAGGTCGACGATGCCATTCAAAAGGTCTTCCCGGCCGTACACGTGGCTGTACAGCGACATCCCCTCGACCCCCAGGGAAGCGCCGAGGCGCCGCATGGTCAGGTGTTTGAGGTCTGTCTGATCGATCAACTGCACGGCGCCGATCAAGATGGAACGCCGGTTCAGGGCTGTCCGATGACTCATCAAGCGCCCTTTCACCACTGATCGGGCCCTGTGCGGTCCCGCCCCACCGTCGAGACGGGACCGCAATTCAGGGTGGTTCTGTGCTCAGTAGGACCGGCGTACCGAACGTTTCGGTCACGTCGCTCAGAGGATTTTGCCGAGCAGGCCGCCGAGACCGCCCTGGCCCGGCTGGCCACCCTGGCCGCCGGTGAATTTCGCGATCAGGTCAGCGGGATTGATCCCGAACTTGTCCAGCATTCCGGCGTGCTCGTCGGTGTCAACCTGATCGGGCAGTTCCTGGGCGGCCTGCTCGGCGTGGGCGTCCTGGCCGTTGCCGCGCAGAATCTGCAGGATGGTGTCTTTGTCGATGTTCATGTCATGCCCTCGAGTGAGAATATTTGGTAATCAACGAATGTGGTGCGGTGCGGTCAGACCTGTCGGGTGGACCGGTAGGACTGGTCCTCTTCCAGAGCGTCCATGCCGGCGGCGTCGACCTTGCGGTGGAAACGCATCCCCGCCAGCCCGCCAAGCATTGCGCCAAGCAACGCCGCCAGGATGGCCGCGCCGATGGCAATCAGTCCGACAGTGGTGACCTGACCCTCGTTGACCGGGATCCGGGGGAGGTTCAGCTGGGCCAGCACGTCATACTTCGAGCCCGCTATCGCGGCGAGCGCAGCGATGATCACCGCGGTCACGACACCCCACAGCCAAACCGAAAGACCCTGCTTGATGCCGTTGAACCTGGCCATCCGTCCGGCGACGTAACCGCCGCAGTAGTAGGCGACGAACAGCACCAGCAGCAATGCGATACCGCCGATCAGACCCACGGTCTGGGCGGTGCCGGTGGCGTTCTGCGCATCGGCAACGGCCTGGTCGACGGTCACGTTCTGGTTACTGGCGATCCCGAAGGCCACGCCGGCAGCGGTGAGCAGGGCAATCAGCAGCACCGCCATTCCGGTAGCAGTAAGCCAGCCGAAAAAGCCCGACCCTACTTTCATGCCGCCGAAGCGTTCCTTCTGCCGGGCCATCACCGACGACCGGTCGATCGCTACCGGCGCGGCCTGGACGGGCTGGCGATCAGCGGTCTGCGAGTCGTTCGCGGAGCTCCACTGATCGACCACCGGGGGCAGGCCCTGCGTAGGTTCAGCCGTGGACTCCTTGGCCCAGATAGTGGTGTCCCGGGCGGGCGGGTCTACGATTTGGTCGTCGTGACCGGGGTTAACGGGAGTGCTCATGAGGTTCGCTCTTCCTTCCCCGCTGGCCGGGGTGTGATGGACGGGGAACCCGACCTGCCAGGGGGATTCCCTGACAGGCCGGTGCAGACCCCCGGGTATTTCTCGCGGTCAAAGGTGGTATTGCGTCAGTGCCGGAATTTCGCGAGCAGCTGGCTCGGACGTTGCTGCTCACCCTGTTGCGCGCCAAGGACAATGAGGGCGGCGGTGACTGCGGGAGTTACCCACTGGGCAATCCGCAGCTGCTGCTGCGCCGATGCCGTTTCGGCGGGCGTTGCTTCCGACGGAATGGTGCCGCCCTCGGCATGCACCTTGCCGGCTGCGGCGACCTTGGCGCCCTGCACTCCGCTGTACGCGGTACTGGCCATGGCGACCACGGTCAGCACCGACTTGATTGCGGTGTTGGTGCCGGCCCCCTTTTGGTGTGCGAGGCGGTTACGGTTGGCAATGATCAGGCCGGCTCCGCCAATCAGGTGTGCACCGATGGCCGCCGCGTTGACCGGCGCCCAGCGGGCCCACCCGGAAGCAGCCACCCTGGCCCGGTCGGTCGGATCGGTCACGTCGTTGGCTGCTCCGTTCAATCCGACAGCACCCATTAACGCACCGCCAAACCAACCGGCGAGACCGATGTCATGCATGCTGCGAATCAGGGTGTTTCGTGTGTTCACGGATGCTCCAGCCGGATCGATGATCGAAAGATGTTGTGCTGCAATGACAAGTAGGGATATGCAGACCCGGTTCAGGTCACGAAACCGGGTGCCGGCCAACGAGATGGGTCTCGCGGACCGGCACCCGGCACTCCTGCGGCGGATTCAGGCGGACCGAAGCCCGACGCGGTCCGAGGCCGCCTGAAGCCCCGCCATTCGCTGACCCAGATCAGCGCTTGGCGCGAGCCTTCTGCTCCGCCGTCAGGTCCGCCTTGGTCGCTGAGGCGTCGTCGAACTCGATCTGCTCCTTGCGCACGGCCTCGGTGACTTCCCGCTGCTCGGTGACGGTCTCGGTGCCGAGCTTGACCTTCTCCACGCCCACAACTTCCTTGTTCACCAGGACCCGGTCTTCGGTCAGGCTGACCTCGAGGGCGTCCTCGCCGATGGTGACGCCATCAACGGCCTCGCCCGGAGCCAGCGGCTCGCGAACGACCTTGACCTCTTCGTGGGTCACCGGCACGGTGACGGTCTGCTGCTCGGTGACAACGAACTTGCGCAGCCGGGCCTTGCCGGTCTCCACCTTCTGGGTGCCGACGTGCAGCCGCTCCTCGGAGCGGGTGAGGTATTCACCCTGAGCGCTCGGCGCGGTGGCCGGAGCCTGCTTCGTGGTGGTGCTCGTCTCGACCGACCGAACCCCGGACGACACGCCGTAGTAGGTGTACAGGTCCTGCTCGTCCTGCTCGCTCAGCGGCTCGTCGATCTCGAAGTTCGGGGCGCCCTTGATCTTGTCCTTGTCATACGGGACGGTGACGGTGTTGCCGGCGATGTTGGCATTGTCCAGCGGTACGAAGGACTCCTTCGCACCGAAAAAGCCGGTCTTGACGGTGACCCAGCTGGGCTGCCCGGTCTCGTTGTCCAGGAACACCTGGCCGACCTTGCCGATTTCATTGCCACTGCTGTCGACGACAACGCCGCTGTCCAGTAGCTGGGTGGAGGTCTCTGTGACGGTCATGAACTGCTCCCTGTGTGGGGGGTGGTTTCCGGATCGATTGATCGGGAATGGCACTGCAGCGCCTCGGAGGTGCGAAGGCGGGTCAGCGGGTCGGGCGGGCCGCAATGCGGCCGTCGGTGGGGCGGCCGGCTGCGTTCTTGGCGTCGGTGATCGCCTGCTGGGCTTGGTCTTTCACGCTCGGGGCGTTCTTGGCCTGCTCCTTGATCCTCGGAGCTTCCTCCTCGGCCTTGGCGAGGTAGCGCTCCCACCGCTGCTCCATCGGCTTGATCAAGCCGCCGCCGGCACCGACGATGAGGACGCCGGCAATGGTGCCGAGGATTGCAATCAACACCGGAGTGGTGACGGTCGTGGCAACCCCGACCTGGTTGAGTGCGGCCACAATGCCCAGGAACAGGATGAAAATGCTGGCAATGTTGGCCAGGGTCTTGCCGTAGGACAAGCCCCCCAGCGTGCCCTGAATGAGGGTCTTGACCGCGGCGGCGATAGCGGCCGCGACGATGACAATCACGATGGCCACGATCAGGGCGGGGATGAACGCGATCAGCTGGGTCAGCAAATCACTGACCGGGTTCGGTCCGAACACCCCGAACGCGAGCTGCAGCACGAACAGCAACAACGCGTAGTAGATGATCTTTCCGACGATGTCACTGGCGTCAAACTTGCTCTTCTCCAACGCCTTTTTGATGCCGCCGCGTTCAACGGCGCGGTCGAATCCGACCCGCTCCAGTAGCTTTCCAATCGCCTTGGCGATGGCTTTCGCGATCAACCAACCGACGATCAGGATCGCCAGGAACGCCAGGAACTTGGGAACGAATGTGATCACCGCGGTCCACGCAGCGAGTAGGGATTCCTGCATGAGGGAGCCTTCCGAAGTCATCGAACGCCGGCTGAGCAGCTCGGCATCTGGATCAGACCAGTGAGGTCTTACGTTGTAAGGGAAGCACATCTTCGCTTGACTTACAAGGTAAGGGAGGAAATGTTCACCCACGGTTCCGGGCTAGGTCGGGCAAAAGCCCCGTCATATCGGTGGATACCCCGTCGAGCCTCGTTAAAACCTGCCGCCAGGCCCCCACGCATCCGGCCCGGCCAGCCAGCACGCGCCACTGTTGGATTTCTGCCGACCGGTCAGCCGTTCAGCACGGCGTGACGCCCTCCTTACCCTGTAAGGTACCCCGAAGCGGCGCGAAAGCAAGCTGCCGCAGGCACTTTTCCGTGCTCGCCGGCGCAGCGCGCCGACGAGCCGACCGGATTATGATGGGCGTCACACCGCCGCTGGCACGTCGCGACCCGATGTCCGGAAAACCGGTGGCCGACTCGCCTTCCGGCGACCAGCAGCACGACAGACGGAGGACGGCATTACATGGTGAGGGTGAACCGCGAGTCGATGGAACCCGCTCACGGCTCGCGCCGATCATGAAGCGCACTTCGCCCTCCCCGGAGCCCGCCGATCGGACCGATCCGGACTCACCCGAGGGCCTCGGCGACGCCGCCGCCCCGAACATCGTGGTGGACGCCACCACCCGGGGTCCGCTGGACCAGCGGAAGATCGTGCTGGCCGCGGTCACTCTCATCGACCAGAACGACCTGCGGTCCCTGACGATGCGCAGCCTTGGCGCCCACCTCGGCGTCGAGGCAATGTCGATCTACCATCACGTCCACAGCCGGGAGGATCTACTCGACAGCATCGTCGAACACGTCATCGATGATCTCTACGGCGATCCCGAGGTGCACATCTCCGCCGACGACTGGCAGGAATATCTGTACCGGCTCGCGCACGGCGTCCGCCGGATAGCCCTGGCGCATCCGCAGATTTTTCCGTTGATCGCGACCAGACCACCCGCGGCGCCGTGGGTCCGGCCGCCGCTGCGGAGCCTGCGGTGGATGGAATCCTTCCTGGAAACGCTGCACCAATGCGGGTTCTCCGACGATGCCGCGGTCGCCGCGTACCGAGGCTTTTCCAGCTTTCTGCTGGGGTATCTCCTGCTCGAGGTCTCCGCCCAGGGCGCCGATATCGGGCCTATCGAACAGGCTGATCCGCAGGAGGAGCCCCGCACGGACCTCAGTGAATATCCCCGCCTGAAAAGCATGAAACCCGCACTCTCGCAGGATCACTCGGCGGAGGAATTCGAAGAGGCACTGGAATCACTGCTCGACCGCCTCCGGCCGCACGTCCGCCGATGACGGTGCCTCCGTGACGGACGCCCACGCCAAGAATCCGTGATCACACCTCAGAGCCGATCTCGCCGACGAACATCGCGCTGGCATGGTGGTGGTGGCCCCGCTGCCGCGGCAGGCCGTCCATCCCACTGAAGGGGAAACCATGAGCGTGACCAAGGGCGTGCTGGCACTGCTGGAAGCCAAGCCCGGCAAGGGTGCTGAACTCGGCGCCTTCCTGGAGGCCGGACGGGCCCTGGCAGCGGCCGAGGAGAGCACCGTCACCTGGTACGCCTTCAAGATCAGCGACACCAGCTACGGGATCTTCGACACCTTCGACAGCGACGAGGGACGGCAGGCCCACCTCGACGGGGAGATTCCGGTGGCGCTCGGCCAGGTCGCCGACGACCTGCTGGCCGGCTCCCCCGACATCCGATCGGTGGACATCGTCGCCGTCAAGTAACCGCTCTGGTCAATCAACGGTTCGTAGCCGGCCCTGTCGCCGACAGCTTTCGGCCCGCCTCGACGTGTCGGAACGGCTCTGTCGGTGTGTCCTCCTACAGTCCGCGGCAGGGTGGTTGGGAGTTCGACCGGGTGTAGGAGACGTGGCATGGCTGGTGGCGTAATCCGGAGGTCCGGGACGAACGTGGTGCGCCGGACCCCGCCGGGCCAACTGTCGGGGGCGGGGCCGGACGGGATCCCGGACACCAGCGTCGACCTGGACTTCGGGCTGGCCTGGCACGTCGGTGCGGCCACGCTCAACCGGGCCAGGGGGATCGTGTCCGGGGGCTCGGTCCTGGAGGTCCGCGAGCTCGAACCGGGGCGGCTGTCGGCGATCGTGGCGGGAACGCGGTCCTGGCCCTACGAAACGCAGGTCGCTTTCGCGATGGCGCAGAACCGCGTCAGGACCTTCGACAGCAGCTGCGATTGTCCGATGGAGGTGGACTGCAAGCACGGCGTCGCCGCGCTGCTGGAACACCTTGCCCGCGCCGACCGGATGGCCGTGGCCGCCAACCACGCCGGGCCGGCCCCGGCCGCCTGGGAGTCCTCACTGACCAGGCTGCTCGGGTCGTCGTTGCACCCGGGAGTTGATGAGCAGGACGGTGAACCCGCCCAGCTGACCGCGCTCGGCCTGCAATTCGAGGTGGCGGTCGACGAGCCGGACAACCTGCTCTGCCCGGTCCGGCTGACGGCTCGCCCGATGCAACGCAACACCCGGGACCGTTGGGTCACCTCCGGCGTTTCCTGGCGTGACCTGCGGTATCCGCTGCCGTCCGGTCGTTACCCGGCGGAGGGGCTGGCCGCGTTACGCGCCTTCGCAGACCATCAGCAGCGCGCCAATCCGTGGGAGGCGCCACCGGCGCGGTTGAGCCTGGACGGGAGGGCCGGGCCCGCGATCTGGGACCTTCTGGAACGGGCCGTTGACGCGGGGGTGGTGCTGTCCCAGGCGGGGCGGGATGAGGGCGCCGTCGACTGGTGCGCCGAGCCCGCTCAGATCAGCATCGACCTGACCAAAGCCTCGCTGCTGACGGTGACACCACTCATCCGGCTGGCCGGGTCGATCGTCCCGGCACCCCGGTTGCGGCTGGTGGGTGACCCGGCGCAGGCAATGGTGCACTGGCCCGACGGTGACGTCGGGGGCAAGGGTCGGGTTGTGATCGCCCGGCTTCGCCGTTCCCTGTCGGCCGACCTCGGGCGGCTGATCGCCGCCGGGCCGATCACCGTCCCCGCGCAGGACGAGCAGCGGTTCTACCGGGAGTTCCTGCCTCGGCTCCGCAGACTGGTGCCCTTGGAGTCCAGCGATGATTCGGTACTCATCCCCGAACCGACGCCGCCGCGGTTGGCGGTGGCCGTTACCGGAATGGGCGAGCACCGGATCCGGGTGGCCTGGGGCTGGCTGGACCAGGAGACCGGCCGGCGACGCGTGCTCACCGATACACGAGCATTGTCGGCTCAGGACCGATCGGCCATGCGGGCCAGCGTTGACCGGCTCCTGAGCTCCGTGGTGCTGCCGGCGGCGCTGACGTTGAACGGTCCGGGGGGACCGTCGGTTCGCGAGGACGCCGTGCTGACCGGACCGGACACCGTTCAGTTCATGACCACGGTCTGGCCGGTGTTGCAGGCGATGCCCGAGTTGGAGACGGGGATGTCAGGCGCGGCGCCGGAGTATCGCGAGGCGACCGGCCAGCCCCTGGTGCGGATCGGCGCCGACCCGGCGACGCCGCTGACCGGTGACTGGTTCGACCTGGCGACCACCGTCACCATCGACGATGAACCGGTGCCGTTCGAGTTGATCTTCCGAGCGCTGGCGACGTCCGACTCGCCGATGATCATCCTGCCCAGTGGCACCTACTTCTCGCTCGACGGCCCGCGTTGGCGGGTGCTCCGCGCGTTGATGGAGGAGGCGCGGGCGCTGCACGACCTCCCGCCGGGAGGGCTGCGGGTGGACCGGTACAGCGCGTCGGTGTGGGACGAACTCGAAGCCAGTGGACTTATCGGCGAACAGGCTCGAGCCTGGAACCAGCGGATCCGGCAGCTGATCCCGGCCGGACCGGTTGCGGTCGAACCCCCGGCCGGTTTGCTGGCCGAGCTGCGCGAGTACCAGCGGGAGGGATTCCAATGGTTGGCGGCGCTGTACGAGCGGGGCCTTGGCGGGGTGCTCGCTGACGACATGGGGTTGGGCAAAACCGTGCAGACCCTGGGTCTCATCGCGAGCGCCAAGGACTCCGGCCGGACGAGCGGCCCGTTCCTGGTGGTGGCCCCGACCAGCGTGGTGCCGAACTGGGCGGCTGAGGCAAACCGGTTCACCCCGGACCTTCGAGTCCGCACAATCACCGAGGGCCGGTCACGGCGCGGCCGGCCACTGGCTGACGTCGCCGCCGAGGCGGACCTGGTGATCACCTCGTACGCGCTGTTCCGGTTGGAGTTCGCCGACTACCAGGAGCTGAGCTGGTCCGGGTTGGTGCTCGACGAGGCCCAGTTCGTCAAGAACCATCGCTCCAAGGCATTTCATTGCGCCAAGACCCTGGCGACGCCGTTCAAGCTGGCCGTCACCGGCACCCCGCTGGAGAACAATCTGGCCGAGTTGTGGGCGCTGCTGTCGATCACCGCCCCCGGGCTGTTCCCCGATCTGGGCCGGTTCACCGAGTTCTACCGGGTCCCCATCGAACGCGGTCAGGCGCCGCAGCGGCTTGCCCAACTCCGCCGGCGGATCGACCCATTCCTGTTGCGCCGCACCAAGGAAGCGGTGGCAAGTGACCTGCCACCCAAGCAGGAGCAGGTGATCGAGGTGGAGCTCAGCCCTCGGCACCAACAGGTCTACCAGCGGCATCTGCAGCGGGAACGGCAGAAGATCCTAGGCCTGATCGCGGACGAGAATGCGTTGAACGCCAACCGGTTCCTGATTCTGCGGTCGCTGACGATGCTCCGGCAGCTCAGCCTGGATCCGTCACTGGTGGACGATGCCTACCGCGACATCCCCTCCAGCAAGCTCGATGTCGTGCTCGACCAGCTGATGAGCGTGGTCGAGAGCGGCCACCGGGTGCTGGTCTTCAGCCAGTTCACCCGGTACCTGGCGCGGGCCAGGGATCGGTTGACCGCGCTCGGTATCGACCATTGCCTGCTCGACGGCACGACCAAGAACCGGGCCGCGGTGATCGAGGAGTTCCGGACCGGCACCGCGCCGGTGTTTTTGATCAGCCTGAAGGCCGGCGGGTTCGGGCTCAACCTCACCGAGGCCGATTACTGCATCCTGCTGGACCCCTGGTGGAATCCAGCCGCGGAGAACCAGGCCATCGACCGCACCCACCGGATCGGCCAAACCAAATCGGTGATGGTCTATCGGTACGTCGCGCGGGGCACCATCGAGGAAAAGGTGATGGCACTCAAAGCCGGCAAGGCCCGCCTGTTCGACGACGTGCTGGGGGCCTCGTCGGCCTCGTCTACTTCCTCTGAAGATGGGATGGCGGGCGCCCGGGCGCCCCTGACCGCCGCCGAGATTCGTGAGTTGATCGCCTGACGGCGCTCAATCTGCGCCGAAGGACGCTTGAGCTGGCAGGTGGGTGGCTTTGCTGCCGGAAACCACTGCTGTGGATAAGCGCTGCTGCCTGCGGGAACTGTTACTCGGCGAGACTGCCAATAGGAGACTCTGCAGGACGCGCATCCTAAGGTCGTTTGTTCAGATCCACCTTTGGTTCGGGCCAGAGGTCATGCACCCGATGGCATGCCGTCGCGCGCTCGCCGGGCAGCGTGGTCAACTCAAATGGCCTGTCGCATACGGCTTCCCGGTGCGGGCAACGAGGGGCGAAAGGGCATCCGGCTGACCGGTCGACCTCCGACGCCGGCTGGCCATCGATCACGGCCAACCGGTGCTGCCGCCGCTCGATCGCCGGCAGTGCACCGATTAGCGCTGCCGTATACGGATGCCGGGGCGAGTGCAACAGGTCGGCAGTCGCACCTTGCTCCAGGACGCGGCCTCCGTACAGCACCACCACTCGATGGCACAGCTGACTCACGACCGCGTAGTCGTGGCTGACGAACACCAACGCCAGGTCCCGTTCCACGACCAGTTCGGCCAGCAACCGCAGGATCTCTGCCTGGGTCCGAACGTCCAGGGCACTGGTCGGCTCGTCCGCCAGCAGGAGCGCCGGATCGCCCGCCAGCGCGATCGCAAGCATGATCCGCTGCCGCTGCCCTCCGCTGAACTCGTGCGGGTAGCGACGCACCGCCCGGTCCGCATCTGGAAGTTCCAGCCGGTCGAGTAATTCCACGGTCCGAGTGCGGATCTCGCGGCCGGTCAGTTTCCGGTGCCGAGCCCACACTGCTTCGTCCACCTGATCACCGACGTGCAAGACCGGGTTCAATGCGGCGAGGGGGTCCTGAAACACCATCGCGATCCCCCGCGGGGCGAGCCGATGCACGTCCCGGGCTCGTGCTTGCAGTAGATCGCGGCCTTGATACTCGACGGACCCACCAGTCACCATCAAGCCTGCGGGTAATAGCCTGGCGACGGCCCGGCACAGGGTGCTCTTTCCGCTACCAGACTCCCCGACGACCCCGATCACCTGACCGTGCGGCACGTCCAGCGAAACCTCGGTCAGCAACGACACCCGACCGCCTCGGGCGTCCGCAACAACCGACAAATCCCTCACTCGTAGACCTGTTTCACCTGGTTCTGTTGGGCCCGGGGCCGACGGTGTCAGCCTGGCGGCCAGTGGTGGCAGCTTGGGGGCCTCGGTCTGATCACCCGGCGCCTGCTCACCCAGAACCCGGTCACCCGACGTCTGCTCGCCAGGAACCTGCTCCGGCCCATCGCCTGTCATGAAGACCCCCTGCGAACCAGGTCGGCGAGCCCGTCACCGATCAGCGAGAACGCCAGACCGGTCACCACAATCGCCAGCCCGGGGAATAGGGACAACCACCACTGGTCGACGATGAACGGCTGGCCCTGCTGGACCATCGCACCCCACTCCGCCGTCGGCGGCTGCACCCCCAGCCCGAGGTAGCTGACGGAGGCCCCTAGCAGCAGCGCGTAGACGAAATCCGAGGTGGCGTACAGCAGCGGCTGGATGACGACGTTGGGCAGGACGTGCCGGACCAGGACCCGTCCGGTGCTGAATGCGGAGGCGTTGGCCGCCCGGATGTAACCGGTGCGCCTGATGGCCAGGACCTCCCCGCGGACCAGCCGGGCGTAGAAGACCCAGGCAACGACGCTGACCGCGACGAATAGGCTGGACAATCCTGGACCGCGAATCCCGACGATGCAGATCACGAGCACCAAGAACGGGAAGGCCAGAGCAATGTCGATGACGCGCGCGACCAGGTTGTCGAACCAGCCGCCGTACCAGCCAGCCAGGACACCCACGGCCGTGCCCACCAGCAGGGCCACCCCGACCAGCACGGTCCCGATCAACAAATCGATCCGTCCCGCGTACAGCACCCGGGTGAACAGGTCGCGGCCGAATTGGTCGGTGCCGAAAAGATGGTCCCCGCCCGGACCGAGCAGCGCAGCGACCGGGTCCTGTTCGTCCGGTTGGTAGGAGGTGAACACCGGCGCCCCCAAGCTCAGGACGACAATGCCGGTCAGCAGGGCAAGCCCAAGGGCGAGCAGCAGGCCGCGCCCGCGCAGCGGGCCGAACAGGGCCGTCGCACCGAGCCGGGGTCGGCCCCCCACCGATCCCACCGGCGTTGTCCCCGAGCGGTGCAGGTCGACCATGTCAGGCCATCCGCGGGTCGAGCGCTGATTGGGTGAGATCGACGGTCAACGTCAGCAGCACCACGATCACGCCGAAGACCAGGGCGATTCCCTGGATCACCAGCAGGTCGCGTTGGAAGATGGCCTGGACCAGGGTCTGCCCGATGCCTGGGATCGCGAATACGTTCTCGACCACCACCGACGCGCCGAGCAGGTAGCTGGCGTTCAAACCGATGATGGTGATGGTGGGTGCGATCCCGGCGCGCAACACATGATGGGACAGCAACCGCCCGCCAGTAATCCCCTTCCGCCGCGCGGTGGCGACATAATCGCTGGTCAGCACCTCGACCAGGGATGACCGCAGACTCCGGACGATGACTGCCAGGAATGTCAGCGCCAGGGTCAGCGCAGGCAGGAAGAGGTGCGTGACGTGCTCGAGGAAACCCTCGCCGAACCCGCCGGACGGGAACAGACCCCAGCGGAGCGACAGGTAGGCGATGAAGACGATGCCCAACCAGAAGCTCGGCACCCCGAGCGCCACCACCAGCACGCCCCGGATCAGGTGGTCCGGCCAGCGCCGCTCGAACACCGCCGCCATGATGGCCAGCGGCAGTCCGATCAGGACGGCCAACAGCACCGCGTAACCGACGAGCAACACCGTCGGCGGCAGGTGATCGACGAGCAGCGTGGTGACCCCGACCCCGGAGATGAACGATCGGCCGAGGTCTCCCCGGAGGAGGCGGCCCAGGTATTCTCCGTACTGGCTCAGCAGCGGTTGGTCGGTCCCAAGGCTGCGGCGGATCGCCTCGACCGCCTCCGGGGTTGCCTTGATGCCCAGGATGCTCAGGGCCGGATCGCCGGGCAGCAGATGGACCAGCCCGAAGGTCACCACCGTCAGCCCGAACAACACCACCACCGCCTGCAACAACCGCCCGGGGATCCGGCCCGCGATCCCCAGATTCACGGTGAACCTTCCGGCGCCGGCATGAAACCGCTGGATCCCAATCCCGCGCCCGCAAGCCGGGGGACCGAGCGCAGCAGGTCGCGGGTATAAGGGTGCTGCGGCTCCAGCAGCACGTCGTCCCGGCTTCCGGACTCCACGATCTCACCGCGACTCATCACCGCTACGTCATCGCAGAGCTGGTTCACGACGGCGAGGTCGTGGGTGATCAGCAGGATCGTCATCCCCGATTCGTCACGAAGATCAGCCAGCAGGTTCAGCACCTGCGCCTGGACCGAAGCATCCAGGGCGCTGACCACCTCGTCGGCCACCAGCACCGCCGGCTCGAAGGCCAGCGCCCGAGCGATGGCGACCCGCTGCCGTTGCCCGCCGGACAGCGCGGCCGCCCGGCGTTCCAGGACAGCAGCGGGCAGGCCGACCCGTCCGACCAACTGGTCGCACCGGTCCGCCAGTTCCTCCCGCTGGCCCAGCCGGTGCACCCGCAGCACCTCGGTCAGCAGGCTTCGAATGGTCCGCCGCGGATTGAGCGAGCTCGCGGGATCCTGAAAGACCACCTGGACGCCCTTGACCCGGGGCAGCCTGGCCGGTCGGTCAGACCGGCTGACCAGCTCTCCGCAGTACCGGATCTCACCCGTCGTCGGCGGAAGCAAACCTGCCAGGCAACTGCCCAAAGTGGTTTTCCCGGAACCACTCTCACCGACCAGGCCCAGACACCGACCAGTCGGCACGTCGATGTCGACGGCATTGACCGCGGCAGCGGCCGGCGGGCCCTGGTAGCCGCGGACCCACGCCCAGCGTCGGCTGGGGGCCCGGGTGGAACCCCGGGGGCCGTAGGACACCGACAAACCCCGCGCCGACAGGATCGGAGATCCGGCTGCGGGTGGTGGTGCCGATGCGACCCCCGCTGTCATCGCCGGCATCGCTCCGCGATCGGCCGGTTCACCGGAACCCGATCTGGGCCCATGGGTAGGTCAAGTTGGGTGCCACCGTAAAACCGGCCACAGACTCGGTCATCACGTAGTTCAGATCTGGGTAGTACAACGGGATCACCGCACTGTCTTTCGCCACCGCGCGTTGCAGGTCGTCATACCGGGCCTGAACTTTGGCCGGGTCCGTCTCGCTGGTTGCCTTGCGGGCCAGGGCAACGGTGTCCGGGTTGTTCAGGCCGGTGAAATAGGCATCGCAGCAGTAATCGGGGTCCGTCCAGAACAAAGGCTGCACGCTCGGATTCGCGGTTAGGTTGCCCCAGAATGTGGTGCTCATCGTAAAGGTTTTGCCGGTGATGTCGTTGTCGGTCGACGCGGCGTCCTTGCGAACGGGCTGCAGATTGATGCCCACCTTGGCCATGTCGGCCTGCAGGATAGTCAGGATCGCGTCCTGGGTGGAACCCGTCGACAGGCCGAAGTCAATCGAAATCGGCGTTGTCACACCGGATTCGGTGAGCAGCTGCTTAGCCTTGTCCAGGTCGTACGGGTAGAGGTCGAGCGCGGAATTCTGGTGGGTCTGCTCCGGTGGGGCCACCAGGAAGGTGGTGGCGGGTCGGCCGGCGTTGAACAACGCCGCCTTGACCAGTCCCGGCCGGTTGACCGCCAGGGATATCGCCTGCCGCACCTTCTGGTTGTCCAGCGGGGCGGTCCTGGTGTTCAACGCCAGCAGTTCCACCTGGGCGCTGGGGTAGGACGCGGTCCTCAGTCCGCTGGTCTTCGCCAGCGCGGCCAATTGGTTGGCCGGGGGGCCTTCGGCAACGTCGGCCCGGCCACCCTGCACCGCGGTCGCCCTGGCGGTGTCATCGGAGACCACGGTGAACTCGATGGAGTCCAGAACCGCGGCGTGGGTCGTGTCCCAGTACTTCGGATTCTTCGTCACCGTGTAGGACGTGCCGGCGGTGGAAGCGCTCAGAATGAACGGTCCGGTGCCGACCGGAGCGGCGAAAAATGCCGCTTCACCTGCCTTTTCAACCGCCGCCTGGGGGTATATGGCCGCACTCGCGCCACTGAGGTCGGCCAGCAGGTTGGGGCTTGCCTCGGTCATCACGAGTTCGATCTTGTCCGGGGCCGGGGCGGTCAACGATGCGATCCTGGTCTTGAGCGAGTTCAGCAGGCTGACCGGGTTGTCGATCGTGCGATTCAGCGAGTAGAGCACGTCCGCACCGGTCAACGGCTCGCCATCGCTGAAGGTCACACCGGGGCGCAAAGTGAAGGAGAAGGTTTTCAGGTCGGGTGACACGGTGAACGCGCTGGCCAGCATTGGGTCGTACCCGGTACGGGCGGCGTTGGGCTTGACCAGGTACTCCCACCAGGAGTTCCAGATCGCGATCGACTGGTTGTCCTGGCTGGTCGAAGGGTCGAAATTCGAAGGGGTGGAAGCGATGACAAACCGCAGCGTTCCACCCTTGGTGGCCGGGGCCGCCGCCGCGTCGTTGCCGGTTGCAGCGGTGTCGGTCGACGCGGACGAGCCGGATGAGCCGGATGTCGATCCGCCACAGGCGGCGACCAGCAAGGCCAGGGCGGTCAGCAACCCGGTCGCGGCCCGTCGTCGGGAGGAATGGTGGCGGTGTCCGGTCATGGGAACCCTCTCGCTGCGGTTGGCAGGACCATAGGCAGTGCGGGGGACGGGCCGACAGGGACAGGCTGTACCGCTGCCGACGGCGGTTGATACAACCTGTCGTCTTCTCACCGTGCCGGTGTCGGCGGCCGAACCGGACAGAGTGGGAACAGCCGCTGTGGGTTGGTCGTCAGCAGGCCCACCGCGCTGGCCCGGTCCAGACCCCATAACTCCAGGCGAGGCAGGATGTTTCGCAGGAGGTGGGCGTAGCCGTAGCCGCCATACCGCTGCAATTGCAGCAGGTAGCAGATGTCCTGGGAGAGCAGCAGCCGGTCGCCGTACCCCTCCTCCACCCGTTGGACGACCGCCCGAGCGGTTTCGGTGTCGCCGAAACTCTGGAAGCCGTTCTCACTCTCGAAGAATTCGTGACCGAAGAGGTCGTACTCCAGGTGGCAGCCACGGTCAGCGACTGCCCGGTGATAGTCGGGCCGGTGCAGCGTGGTGTCCATGTGCGCCATCACCACCCGGGTGAGATCGGCACCGGCCCGCTCCAGTTCGTCGGCCGCGACCAACGCGCTGTCCTGATCCACCGCATGTGCAGCGGTGTGCACGGTGATCACCGCCCCGGTGAGGCGCTGCGCCAGCGCGGCAGCCCGCAGCACCACCCGCTCAGACGGCAGAACAGGCCAGGAGACGCCGATCTCACCGATCACCCCGGCCTTGACCCCGGTGCCGTCGATGCCGATCAGTACCTCGTCCACCATGCCGGCGGCCACGACATCCACTCCGGCCTCGACAATCCCGGCCTCGTGGACGGCGCCGACGTAATGACCGGTGGCCGCGACGACATGCAGACCGGTGTCCGCGGACACCCGCACCAGGCCGAGCGGATTCCGGCCCATCTGCCGGGTCGTGAGGTCAATGACGGTGGACCCGCCGGCCTCGGCGAACACCGCCAGTTCGGCCACCGCAGTGTCCTCGTCGGTCAGCTGCAGTACCGGGCGGCTGGAATTGGGGTGCTGGCGATGCCACCACAGGGTGTCCAGCGTGGGCTTGCGCTCGGCGTACCACCGGCCGACTCGATCCTCGGGTTCTCGGAACCAGACGGAGGTGTCGGTGAAGATGTGTTCGTGCGGCAGCGTCACCCCCATGTGATCGGCGGGAATGTCACCGAGAACGGTGCGGAGCATCCGACGGCTCGCGACCGGTCCGTCGCCGTCCAGCACCGGGGCATCCCGCACCGGGGCCTCAGGCGCCGGTATATTCCGGGCCGGGATCGTCACTGCGGCAACCCGAACACCCGGCGGGCATTCTGGCCTTCGATCAGCTCCTTGGCGTGCGGGATCGTTGTCAGCTCGGCCAACGCATCGAGCTTGGCCAACTCATAAGAGACGTCATAGAACGGGAAATCCGAGCCCCACATCATTCGGTCGGCCCCGAACCGGTCGACCCATTCAGCCATCACCCGGACCATCGGATTGGCGGTGGTGTCTACCATGATGTTGCCTGCGAGCGCGGCCGCCGGGAAGCACTCCCAGGACAGGTCTGACAGCCCGAAATGCCCTAATACGAAGGGGATCTCCGGGAACTCACGGGCAGCGCAGGCAATACCGAGCGGGTTGGTGTGCGGACCGGTGCCGGAGTGAAAGAGCATCGGCAGACCCAGCGCACGTGCGGTGTCGTAGATCGGGAAGTACTTTTCCTGATAGGGGAACCAGGCATCCTCGCTGGGGTGCAGTTTTACGCCCCGGAACAGTCCGGTGGCCGCGCACCGGTGTAATTCGGCGGTGGCACCGTCGACATCGTGCGCGTCGAGGTAGACGTGGCCGAAAATCCGTCCTGGATGGCGCCGGCAGGCGGTCGCGGTCGCGTCGTTGGCCACGGACATCGCGCCGCGCTCCAGGATCGCCAGCACCCCGGCGGAAACACCGGCGCGGTCCCAGGCTGCAATCAGGTCGTCGGCGACATGGTCCCCGCGGAACAGTGGGTCGAAATTCCCGGTGTGACAATGCATGTCGATCGGAGCCGGTGTGCTCATAACCATCGGTTGTCCTCTTCCGTCTCAGGTCCCACGTCGGAACGGCGCGGGGTCACACCGTCTCGCCAGTCGTTGACTATCCGTCGCGTGGTGTCCGTTCTTGTGGGTGTGCAGCTGCCGCGGTCACACCGCTTCAAATCCCCGCTCCCGGTCCACATCGGTGACCCGGCGCCGCACCTCGTCTCGTTCGTGAATGGCATGCCCGAGTAGGTGGGCGAAGACGTCATCACCAAAAGCCTTGCGGGCCAACGCCGATGATTCAAACCGTTGGACGGCCTCGGTCAGATCCCTGGGTAACACGTCGGGGCTGGACACCCGGTAACCATCACCGACGATGGCGTCGGGCAGCTCCAGTCCGTCGTCCTCCAGACCCGCGATGCCAGCTGCCAGCAGCGCTGCCAGGCATAGGTAGGGGTTGACATCCGCCCCCGGTAACCGGAGTTCGAACCGCAACGACGGCCCGGAACCGACTGTCCGCACCAGGCAGCTGCGGTTGTCCCACCCCCAGGTGACGGTGGACGGGGCCCAACTGTCCGGCCGCAGTCTGCGGTAGGAGTTCTCGTACGGCGCGTGCATGATCGTCAACCCGGGAGTGTGGGCCAGCAGCCCAGCCAGGAACCGCCTCGCGGACGATGACAACCCTTCCTGCTCACCGGGGAAAACGGCTTCGCCCGAGCTGTCCTGCAGCGAGATGTGCACGTGGCAGCTGCTACCTGGTTGGCCTTCGTCGACCTTGGCCAAGAATGTTGCCACTACTTCCTGCCGCGCCGCCAGCACCTTGGTGGCATGTTTGAACAGCACGTGGGCATCGGCCACCCGGATCGGGTCACCGGGGGCGGTGTTGATCTCGACCTGACCGATGCCGCCCTCGCCCTGGCTGGCAGTTGCCGGCCACCCGAGACCGCGCATTGCGTCCCGCAGCGGCGACACGAAACTCTCCAGGTGGTTGGCCACCAGCAGATCGTTGTCACCGCGCCGGTGCCACAGCGGCTTCAGACCGCGATACCCCTGCCGGTTCGCTTGGAAGTAGCTGCCTTCGTACAGGTAGAACTCCAGCTCGGTGGCCACCGATGCGGTCAGTCCGTGATTCGCGAGCCGGTCGACCTGTTGCGCCAGAACCGTTCTCGGAGCCTCCCGGGCGGCGGCCCCCTCACCGGTCTGCACGTCGCAGATGACGATCGCGGTCCCCGGGTCCCACGGCAACCGCCGAAGGGTGCTCGGGTCCGCCACCAGCCGGCCGTCCCGGAATCCATCTGTCCGGCCAGACGCGCCCATGCCCGGCACCGGGAGGTCGGACAGGTCGGTCACCAGATGGAAGGCCGGCATCGACAACCCCCCGGCCAGCACCTCGGGCCACCGCTCGACCGGAATGATTTTCCCGGCCAACCGTCCGACGTGGTCCGGTACTGCGACGGCGATGGAGTGCACTCCGGCGAGATCGTCGACGCGGTCGGAACTTCCGATCATCCCTACATCGTATGCCGGACTCTTCCCGATCCCCGCGCGGTCGTGCTCGGTCATCCTGGTGCCTCTCCCCCATCGACCGTCAGTACGGCCCCATTGACGTACCCGGCCAGTGGACTCGCCAGATACAGGCAGGCGTTGGCGACGTCCGCCGGGTCGGCAAGCCTGCCCAGCGGACTGGCCGCCGCATACTGGGCGAGGACCTCAGCCGGGCTAGTGGACCGTAGCCGGGCCAGTTCACCAGCGATCACGTCGGTCATCGGGGTTCGCACCGTTCCCGGACACACCGCATTGACCCGGATGTCCCGGGGGCCGATCTCGCCTGCCAAGGCCTGGGTCAGACTGATCACGCCGGCCTTGCTGGCGCTGTAGACCGCCCAGTCCGGGGCGGCCCGCAGCCCCGCCTGCGACGAGATGAAGGTCAGAGTCCCGCCTCCCGGCAGCCGACGGGCGGCCGCCCTGGCCACGATGAAACTGCCAAGAAGGTTGACGCGAAGTACCTTCTCGACCTCTTGCGTCGGCGTCAGGGCAACCGGTCCGACAGAGACGATACCGGCTGCATGCACCACGTCGGTCAGGCCCTCGATGCCGTCAAAGGCGCTGGTGACGGAGGCTTCGTCGCAGACGTCGCACGGGACGATGCCATCGGCCGCGCGGAAATCCAGTCCGATGACCCTCGCTCCCGCCGCGCCAAACACGGTCATCACCGCGGCTCCGATGGCGCCTGCCGCACCGGTGACCGCGACGTGCCGACCGGCCATCGTCAGGTCCGTCACGGGTGCTGCACCAACTCAACGGTGAACCCGTCGGGGTCGACGAAGTAGATGGACAGCCAGTCCGCCCAGTCCCCTCCGGGGATGCGCACGGGGTCCGTCGAATGGCTGCGGTACCCCTGGCGGTGCAGCCGCTCGGTCATGGCGGCCGCGTCGTCCACCTCCAGACAGACGTGCGCCGTCCCTGGATTGATCACCGTGTTATCGATGGGTGTCCCACGGGGCGCGTGATAGGCGAAGAGCTCGACGATGCCGGTGGGCAATCGCAGCTCGGCCCATTCAATGTCAGTCCCGTCCTGCCCAACGATGACGTCGAGATGCCGGTACTGGACACGCCCGCGGCCCAGCAGTTCCAGGCCGAGGGCGTCCCGCCAGAATGCCAGCGATGCGTCCATGTCCCGAACGCTGATATTGACGTGGTTGAAACCGATCACCCTTGGCACAGTGGCACTTGCGCCCCCGTCCGGGGGGACCGAACTGGCGGCGGGCGCGTCAGCGAAGGCCTGCTCGGCCGTCGACGCGATTGCATCATCTCGTGACGCGGTCACGATGCCGCCAGCAGGTCGGTGACCCGGGCGACGATCGAGTCCCGACCCGGCAGGACCGCCTCCTCCAACACGCGGGATGCCGGCAGGCTGACATCCAGGCCATAGCGGGCCACCCGTGGCATCGCGGTCCCCAGGCCCTCGGCCAGGACCGCGATCACCTCGCTGGCGGTGCCGAACCGGGTGTAGTCCTCGTCCACGACCAGTAGTGCCGGGGCGGCGCCGGCCTCCCGCAGCAAACCCTCGCGATCCAGTGGTACCACCGTTCGCAGATCGACAACCCCCGCCGAAATACCATGTCCGGCAAGCGCTGTGCTCGCAGCCACTGCCTCCTGCACCATCCAGCCGGTCGCGACGATCGTGATGTCGGTCCCCGGCGCGACCCGCCGAAGGGTGCCGAACGGCTGGGACTGCACCTCGGTGCCGGCAAGGAGCGCGTCACCGAGCGGAACATCGGCCGATCTGGTCTTGAGCAGTCGCTTGTGCTCCAAGAAGATCACCGGGTCGTCGTCCCGGATGGCGGTGACCAGCAGGCGTTGCAGGTCGCCGTGGCTGCCTGGCACGACCACCTTCAGGCCGGGTATGTGCGCGAACGTTGCGGTGAGCAATTGGGAATGCTGTGCAGCGGAGCCGATGGAACCCGCCGCGGCGCGCACCACCAGCGGCACCCTGACCTCGCCGCCGGACATGTATCTGGCTTTCGCCATTTCGTTCGCAATCTGGTCGAAGCACACCCCGGCGAAGTCGGCGAACATGATCTCCACCACCGGCCGGAGCCCTGCTTGCCCGGCGCCGACCGCCATTCCCACGAAAGCTGTTTCCGAGACCGGGGTGTCGAACACCCGCCGATCGCCGAACTCCCGGGCCAGCCGCCGGGTGCTCCCGAACACCCCGCCGAGGCCGGCAACGTCCTCGCCGAAGACCACGATGTCGGCATCCCGGCGCATTTCCTGGGCGAGCACGGCCGCGACCAGGTGGCTCCCGGTCCTGCTGTCCCGGTTCGCCTTTCGACTCGGGTCGGTGTCGATGGTTGCCACCGGGCCTGGCGTCGTCGCCGATCCGTCCGCGCGATCAGACATCGGCGAACACCTCGGTCCGCGCGGTATTGACGCTGGGCAACGGGCGCTGCAGGGCCTGCGACACCCAGCCTTGGATCAAGTTTCGGGCGCGTTCGGTGGCCGCGTTCAGTTCCTGATCTGTAACTCCACGGTCACGCATCAACGAAGCCAAGCGGGCCAACGGGTCCCGGGCCGGGCTCATCTGCTCGTCCTTCTCCGCGGCGGAACGGTACAGATCCGGGTCGCCCTCGTAATGCCCGCGGAACCGGGACACCCGGGCCACCACCGACGCCGGCCCGCCCTGCTCGCGGACCTGCGTGAACGACCCCGCGATCGCGGTGTCGACCGACTCGAAATCCAGACCGTCGCACTCCCACACCGGCATGCCCAACACGGTCGCCCGCCCCGCCAGGCTGCCCGCGGTGGAGGCCGACCTGGGCACCGAAATGCTCCACCCGTTGTCCTCCACCAAGAACAACACCGGGAGACGCCGGACGCAGGCCAGGTTCATCGACTCGGCGACGCCGCCCTGATTCATCGCGCCGTCCCCGGCAACCGCAACGGTCAACCCGCCGGTGTCCCGAAACTGTTGCGCCAGTGCGTATCCCAGCGCCAGCGGGGCGGATGCGCCGACGATGCCGGTGCACATGAACCGGCGGCCGGGGTCGAACAGGTGCATGTGACCGCCCTTGCCGTGGTTCAGGCCGTCCCGTTCGTAGATCTCAGCCAGCAGCTCGACGGGGTCGACGCCGACCGCCAGGGCATGCAGGTGGGACCGGTGCGTTGAAACGACCGCATCGGGTTCCGTCAGGTGCCGGGCCAACGCGCTGGCGACTGCTTCCTGCCCGATCCCCAGGTGCATCTCGCCGTGAATCTGTCCCGACACCACGCCGGCGGCGACCGCTTCCTCGAACGCGCGGTAGCCAGCCATTCGCTCGTAGTCGTCGAGCTGGGCAGGCGACGTTGGTGCAGCGGCGGCAGTCGCCGCGTCATCCGGGATCGTCGTCACGCTGTGATGATGCGCAGCAGTTTCGTTTTTGGTAACCAGCAACCTGTGTGCATGATGGCTACTCGCAATGACGCACTGTAAGACCGTTCCGTCCCGGACCTGCTTGCTCGTCCACTGTGCCCGCACCGCGACCTAAAGATCGTGGCGCGGAGTGAATCGTTCTGTCCTTCTCCAGGTATATCCGTCCTGATGGGACGATCGGGGTTCCGCCAGACCAGTTCGCTCGACGCGCCCGAACCGTAGTGGGGAGGCTCTCCGTGCCCACCGTTGGTGACGTGCTGCGGCTGCCCGCGCTGGTTGCGGGGGATCCGCAGATGCTCGGCGGGAAGGGCGGCCTGGGGTTACCGGTCCGCTGGGTGCACGTCAGCGAACTGCCGGATGTGGCGGGCATGCTGTCGGGGGGCGAGCTCATCCTGACCACCGGTATCGCGCTGCCTGCTGACGACCGCGCCTTGGCGGGGTACGTCGCGGCGCTAGTCAGCGCCCGCGCTGCCGGACTGGTGATCGAGTTGGGCCGCCGGTTCTCCGACCTCCCGGCGGCGGCTCGGTCGGTAGCCGACCGGGCGAACCTGCCGCTCATCGCTCTGACTCGACCGGTCCGGTTCGTCGAGGTCACCGAGGCCGCACTCACCTTGATTCAAGCCGGCCAGTTGTCCCAGTTGCGGCGCAGCGACGCGGTCCACGCAATCTTCGAGGAACTCATTGTCGAAGGCGTACCCCCGGAACGGATCGTCGCAGTCGCGGCAGACCTGATGTCATTACCGGTGGTGCTGGAGAACCTGGCACACCAGGTGCTGGCCATGGGGCCGGCAAGCGTGCCGATCGGTGAATTGCTGCATGCCTGGGAGTGGCGGTCCCGGGCGGCGCGAACCCGGGTCGGTCTCGGTCATGTCCGGGTGGCCACCGACGGTCGATCGCAGGACTGGCTGACCGCATCGGTGGGCGTGCGCGGTGAGGTGTGGGGGCGGCTGGTATGCGTCGGCGCTCGCGGCACCGACGAACAACGGACGATCCTGCAGTCGGCGGCCACCGCGACAGCTCTGGCCCGGTTGGCGGCACCCAAGCGGCTGAGCCTGGAACGGCGCTCCCAAGGAAACCTGCTGGAGGAGATCCGATCCGGCTCTTACGGTTCCGCAGCTGAGCTGCTGGTCAGATCGGCGGCGGTGGGGGTGCCCCTGGCCGGGGCGTCGATGAGCGCCGTGGTCGTCCGCGTACACGAACGCAGCCGCCGGTTCGCCGAAGGACCCGACCTGCTCCGGCGACGGCAGGTGGCCGGGGATGGCGAGCGGGTCGCCGCGGTGGCCAAGTCCAGCGCCGCGACAGCGCTGGTCGGGGTGCTGCCCGACGGCGACATCGCCCTGCTGGTCCCGCACAAATCACCGGCCGAGCGCCGCGCCGCCTTCAGTGCGCTGACGCGCGAGCTACATCAGTCGTTCGAGACCGTTGGCCTGATAGCACATATTGGGGTGGGGAGCGCCGTCCCGACGGTGCGGGACGCGCGCCGCTCATTTCGGGAGGCGGAGCAGGTCGTCGACGCCGCCGGGTCCCTCGACGGGGGCAAGCTGTTCTATGAACTGTCCGATGTCCGGCTGCGCGGGTTGCTTCACGTCCTGCGGGACGACCCCAGGGTGCAGAGCTTCGTCGAAAGGGAACTGGGCGGCCTGATCCTTCGGGACCAGGAACAGCGCACGGACTACATGGTCGCGCTTCGGGCCTACCTGGAGGCGGGACGGAACAAGTCGTCCGCCGCGGACGCCCTGCAGATGAGCCGGCCGGCTTTCTACCAGCGGTTGACTCGCATCGAGGAAATCCTTCGCGTCGATCTCGGCGACGTGTCCTCCTGCCTGTCTTTGCATGTCGCCTTGTACGCGTTGGAATCTGTGCGCGGACACCCGCCAACTCCATGACCCGGCAGTTCTTCATGCCGCTGCCACCGAATGCGCCCGCGTAGGTGTTGTAGCCGCGCCTCATGAGGGCTAGCCGGGGTGTCCGGGCACCGAATATTGCACGTTCGGGAAGGGCGTCGCTTTCTACACTCGACAGGCAGAGTCGGCTGTTCGGGAGGGTGACGTGGGACGGCAGAAGGCGAAGGTCCGGCCGCCGGTACGCCGCGCCCCGGTGCCGGAAGCCGACGATGCCGCCCCGCCCGCTGTCCGGCGGGCCCCACCTGCCGCCCCCGGAGGTCTGCTCCGCGCTGGCGATCTGCCCACGATGCAGGCGAGTGTGGGCAATCGGGCGGTGATCAACGTGGTGCAACGCGGCACCGTCCACCTACCAGCGGTCCAGCCTCCAGCGGTCCAGCCTCCAGAAGTCCAGCCTCCAGCGGTCCAGCCTTCAGCGGTGCTGCCACCAGCGGTGCAGCGCGACCGCGCTCAGCAGGACCACATCCCGGGGCACCCGCAGTACACCAAGGCCAACCGCCCGAAGCGTGGCGCGGACGTCCGCGCCGCCTTGCGCGCGCAACTCCCCGGGTTGCTCGCCGGGCTGACCGAGGAGCAACTCAATCGCTGGCAGGGCGTGGTCGACTACTACGCCATCTCACGGCACATCGACCACGAACTCCGTGAGCTCGCAGCGGACTACCAGAGCCGGTACCCCGGTCTCGCGGTGGGCGGTCAGGGACAGTTCCAGGGCTACGGCCCGTACAACGACGCCGTCAATGCGCTGAACGCGGCCAGGCCCCAGCGCCCCGGCGGCGGCGACAAGTTCAGCGTCGACCCGGCAGTCCTGATGGCCGATGACGTCCGAGCCGAGCCGCAGTGGGACGTCAAGGCGGAGAAAGCGTTCCGGGACTGGGCCATCGGCCGGCTGGCCAAGGATCCGCCGATATTCGACATGTACCCCAACGACGACGACGAGATCATCAGCAGGCGAACTGATCTCGGCACCTACACCACGAAAGGGGTGATCAGCCTGGGCGATCTGCGGCACCAGTTCGCCGCCGAGTACGCGGCGCAGGTCACCGACCGACCGGACTGGCAACACCTGCGAACAGCACTGAGCGAAACGATCTCGGCGTACACCAATGCCACCGAGGTCCACCGGGAACGCAGCAAGATCAACAAAGACAACCAGGGCTGGTTCGGGGTCGATATCGTTCGGAACATCATCGAGGCCGTCGGCGAGGGTGACCAGGACTACCCGACGATGGCCCAGTGGATAGCGCCCAAAGCGCTGATCGACCGGGCGGTTCCGCTGCTGGCCGACCGCAAATTCGAATTGGCGGTGCCGATCCTGGCGATGGCGGAAATGTCCACCGCGCAGGCCGCTGACAGGATCTTCGCCTACGACCATCGGGTGGAAACCGGCGCCGGCATCGCGGTGAAGTGGCTCGGCCGGATCAAGACCGTCGGCTCGGTCGCCGCCGGCATTGCGGCCGGTCCGCTGGGTATCACCGGTTCCGCTCTGGTTGCCGGCGGGTACACCTTCGTCCAAGAAGGCGCTCAGAACGTCTCCGCGATTGCCCACGGTCAGCGGACCGACCTCGGCCTGGCCGGATTGGTCAAACAAGCGGGCACCGCAACGGTTCTCGGCCTGCTGGGCGGCGCCCTGCAGGCCAGGTTCCAGTCCGCGATCGCCGGCCGAATGGCCCAGTGGACCGGCAGTGCCGGTGGCGCCGTCCGGGACAAGGCGGTGAGCCTGGCTGCCAGCATGACGTCGTCGGTGTACACCACGGCCGCCGAAACCGCGCTGGCCGCGGTGGTCGACGGCAAGGCACTGCCCAAGGACGCCACCGAGCTGGCCGACCTGATCGTGGACAAGGCACTCGAAGCCGGGGCGATGGACGTGGCGCTGCATGGGCCGTCGGCCAGAGCCGCGCGGGAGTACCAGGAGTGGCGGTCCGGCGGCGCCGCAGCCGCTGCCGCCGGGGGGGCGCAGCACGACAGCACCGGCCCGACCTCGGGTCTGTCCGGGACGCGTCCAGCCAGCGACCCCAACACCCAGCACGCCAACGCTTCCGACCCGCAACCCAATGGCCTTCCGGATCCGGCGCACCTGCCCGAGGACGTGGCGCGGCGGCTGCTCCAGGACAGCGGCGGCTGGGACCGGCTGGCTGCCGAGCTGCACGAGGGCACCGGACTCGGGCACGGCCTGATGCCGGCCGAGCGGCGGGCCCTGCTCGACCGGTTCGAGGCGTCCCGGGAACTGTTGGCCCGGGACGTCGGCGGCTTGTTCGGCGGCACTGTCACCAGCACCGACGGCGGCCACGGCAAGCTGCTGGAGGTCCGGTTCGTCGGCGACACCGCCGCGTCCCAACTGGCGCAGGCGCAGGCCTACCTGGACACCAAGCACCCGGGCTGGGCGAGGGACTCGGCGGTCTCGCTGGCGGCCGGACCCAAGGCCGTCGCCGGTGGACCGAAGTCGCTGGCTGCGATCAAGGCACTGGAACGTGCCACCCCGGCCGCCCGCAAGGTTGCCGCCGAACTAGCTCCGCTGTATGAGAAGTGGACCGGACTCAAGGGCCAGGAGCGGCTGGAGCTGCTGGTGGAGGTGGTGAACCGGCAGCTGTGGGCGTCCGGTGCCCCAGAAGTCCACCCGGCGTTCGGGAACCGGGGCGCCGCGGAGGACGGCGCAATGATTCCCCGCACCTGGGAACTACAGATCCGGGCCGACCTGTTGAAGGGGCACACCCAGACGCCGGAGCAGTTCGCGTACGCCTGCGGAATAGCCATGCACGAGGGACATCACGCGCTGCAGATGTTCCGCGCGGCCAGGACGAATCCGGTCCTGGCCCAGCCCCGGCTTGACCCCGCGGTGTTCGACGCGGTGATGAAGGTCAACCGGGGCGACCTGCCCGGCGAGTCGCTCAAGGTGTCCTCGCTCGAATACGCCGAGGCCGCGGACGTTCGGGAAAGCCTCTGGGGCAGCGGACGCACCTACAACAAGGAGGTCTACACCCGGTTCGACACCGCGGACACCGCCGTCACCATGGCCCTGCAGAACGTGCTGGCCGTCAAGGGCGAGCCCCGCAATTCACACCTGCGGCAGGTGGCGGTCCGCAATTACATCGCCGCCAAGGCCGCCAGGGACACGGTCCACGACGAGTACATGCGGCTACCGGAAGAGGTCGAGGCGTGGCGGATCGGAAAGGAAACCGAAGCGGCAGTAAAGGAACGGCTCCGGTTGGACGCCGCCCTGGTCACGGCCAGGGCCGCCGAGAAAGCCGCCCACGACGCGTTCAACGCACTGGAGAATCCTATGCTGGCAGCCCTTCTCGATCCTGGTCGAACGCCGTCGGCGACAGCGGTGCAGGCGTTCGAGCAGGCGATGGCCCGGCATCAGCAGGCCATCGGGGTCGTCGGGAACATCGTCGCCCGCCGGCACGCCCTGGCCACCAAGGGCACCCCATGACGGGTGCCGCCGGGTTGGCGCCCGGTGACGTGCTGGCCGCGCTGACGGACGTCATCGAGTCGGTGCGGTCCTCCCCCGACGGCTCCGCTTTCGCGCGCCGGTTCGGCAGCCCAGAGCCCAGCGAACGCCGTCCCGGCGGCCTTGGTGTGCGGCCGACCAGTGGACCGTTCGAGCTGCTGGACGTCCGTCCGTGGGTGCAAGGGACCACCGGGGTGGTCGATGTCGACCTGGCCCCCGAAGTGCCGCTGCTGACGTGGCAGCAGGTGCAGGACCGATTCGGCCCGTTCGAATACGAACCCAGCCCAGGTTCCCACCGCCCCTGGTACTCAGCGACCGTGCCGGGCACGTCCGGACCTGAGGTGGTCCTGATGGTCCGGGTGAAGGACGATCGCAACACCGCGGGAACGGGGGGCGGGGATGGCCGGGCTGGGGACGGCAGCTCGGGGGAGGCCGGGGCCGCAGTGGTGGACGGGATCACTCTCTGTCGGGGTCTGGGGGGGACCTGATCGGGCCGTGTCACACCGGGCGAGTCAGCTGACCCGGTACCTATCGACCACCTCGTCCCGCACCTCGATGCCCAACCCGGGCAGATCATCGGGGGGCGGACTCATCCATCCGTCCCGGTGCCGCACCGGAGCGGTCACCAGGTCGTCCTGCATGGGATTGGGTAGCGGTTTCACCTCGACGAGGCGGCAGGACCTGCTGGCGAAACTGACGGCAAGGCTGGCGGCCGTGACGATGGCCGACGACCAAGCGTGCGCATTGGCCTGGCACCGGTATCTTTCGGCCAGGTCGGCCACTCTCTTGAACCCGGTGATGCCCTCCGCCCGCCCGGGATCGATCCCCAGGACGTCACAGGTGCCTGTCTCCAGCACCCTTCGGTAACCATCGACGGTCCACTCGCGCTCGCCGTAGGCCAATCGCGTCCGGCTCTGCTGCCGGAGGGTGGCATAGCCAGTTGGGTCCCAGGCCCCCAATGGCTCCTCGACCCAGTCCACTCGGTACTCCTCGAAGGCATGCAGGCGTCGCAATGCCGTCGAAATGTCCCACTGCACAGCAACTCCGAGATCAATCATCAAACTGCGATCGGCGCCGAGCTCGTCCCGCATTCGGGCGACGTAGCTGACATCGCGATCGTGGTCGAAGCCGAGCCGAGCGTTACCACGCTTGCCAAGACCCACCTTCATTCCCTGCAGACCGGTTGCCAGCCAACCGCGCGCCTGATCGACCATCTCGTCCAAGGACTCGTGGTGAGCATGCGCAGACGCAATGGCGGGTAGCCGTTCATGCACCGGTCCGCCGAGCAGGCTACAGACACTGACCCCGAGGGCCTTGCCCTTCAAGTCCCAGACCGCGATGTCCAGGGCCGCCACGGCAAAGGACGCAATCCCGCCACCGTAGCCATACCACCAGGCCCGATGTTTCAACGATCGCCAGATCGCCTCGGTGTGCCGAACATCCTGGCCCAGCAGCAGGTCAGCAAACCCGTCGATGATCGCGGCGGTCGCTCGGCTAGCTTCCGGCCACATCGTGACCGCCTCACCCCAACCGACGGCACCACCCGCGGTGATCTTGACCAGACACAGATACCGGGTCGCGCCGAAGTCGTTGGGCTCCGGGTAAGCGACCGGAATCGCCTCCACCCTCTCGATCAGCATGGATTCTCCTCATCCGCCGACCGCACTGTCACCCCACGACGGCGGCTGTATGCTGCAAACTATTCTGGGAACGATTCTAGCAGGAGGCTCGAATGGCCGCCGTTCTGTCTGACATTCGGGTGGTAGCGATCGAGCAGTACGGCGCCGGACCGTACGGCAGTCTTCACTTGGCAGAACTGGGCGCCGACGTGATCAAGATCGAACAGCCCCCTGGTGGTGACATCGGCCGCACTGTGCCACCTTTCCGCGCCGACAATGACAGCCTTTTCTTCTCCTCCCTCAATCGCAGCAAGCGCAGCGTGTGCCTCGATCTCGTTGATTCCAGGGGCCGGCAGGTTTTGGAGGACCTCGTTGCCGTCAGTGACGCGGTCTATTCGAGCCTTCGTGGCGACGTGCCCGGCAAGCTGCGCCTGCACCACGCTGACCTCGCGCATCGCAATCCGCTCATTGTGTGTTGCACCTTGACCGGGTACGGCACCAACGGGCCGAGGGCCGCGCAGCCCGGGTTTGACTACATGGTCCAAGGAATGGCCGGCTGGATGAGCATCACCGGTGATCCGGCCGGACCCCCGACCAAGGCAGGGCTGTCGGCTGTCGACTTCTCTACGGGAATCGTGGCCGCCCTGGCCACGATGGCCGGTGTCCACGCCGCGCGACGGGACGGCGTCGGGTCGGACTGCGACATCTCCCTTCTCGATACCGCACTGTCGATGCTGAACTATCTGGCGACCTGGACCGGCACCCAGGGTTACGAGCCCAGAAGGGTCGAACGGTCGGGGCATCCGAGTGTTGTTCCGTTCGGCGCTTTCCCAACTCTGGATGGATGGCTGATCGCGGGGGGATCGAAAGAGAAGTTCTGGCGGCGGATGGCGATCGCGATGGAGCGAGCGGATCTGCTTCAGGACCCGCGATTCACCTCCTTCGAGGACCGATTGGTCAACAAGCAGGCGTTCATGGACGAGGTCGACCGAACCCTGTCTCAGCGGCCGACCGCTCATTGGCTGACAGTCCTGGAGGAGGCCGGCGTCCCGTGCGGACCGGTCAACTCGGTGGCGGAAGCCATGCAAGACCCTCAGGTCATCGCTCGCAATCTTGTCTTCGAGGTCGAACAACCCGCGTTCGGCGCGGTTACCCAGGTTGCCTCGCCAGTGCGGGTGGGGCAGGAGCCGCACCGGCGTCAGCCTGCCCCGGCCCTTGGCGAGCACACCCGCGCCGTCCTGCAAGGGTTGCTGGGCTACAGCGAATCTCGGGTGGAGGCGCTTGCCGAGGCCGGCGTGGTGCGAGGGCCGGGTCTGCCAGAACCACCGTCAGGGTGAAACGATCGGTTCTGCAGGGACCCGTTGGAAACGGTTCCATTGCCGGTCGTCTCAGGGTAGTTTCCAGGGAATGACCGACAGGGGTTTGATCAGCTCGCCGACCCTGGGAACAGGAGAGGATCGGCTTCCATGACCGAAGGTCGGCCCGTCACCATCCACGACGTCGCCCGGTTGGCCGGAGTTGCGGTGTCTTCGGTGTCCCGGGTTCTGAGCGACCATCCAGACGTCAGTTCCACCATGCGAATCAAAGTGCGAAACGCTTCCGACGCACTCGGTTACTCGCCGGACCCGATGGCCCAGAGCCTCCGCAGCGGGTCGACCCGCACCATCGGTTTCGTGGTGAGAGATTTCGCCAACCCCTTCTTCGGCCAGATCATTCATGGCGTCGAAGAGGAACTGACCTCACGCGGGTACACCCTGCTGGTCACCAATGGTGGTGGGGACCCCGCCCGGGAGGCAGCCCAGATCAGCGTCCTGCGCCAGCGGCGAGTCGACGCCCTTCTCCTGTCCTCCATCTCGGAGACGGCCCGGGGCAGCAGGAAGTCAGTCACTGCGTTTGATCGCCCTGTCGTGCTGCTGGACCGGGACATGAGCAAGCTGAAGATAGGAAACATCCAATTCGATCACGCGACCGGGGTCCACCGGGCGACGACCGATCTGCTGGGGTTAGGTCACCGGCGGATCGCCATGATCACCGGCAATGCCGACATCCGGCCCACCCGCGAGCGACTGCGTGGCTACCAGGAGGCACATTCCGCCTCCGGCGTTCCTGCGCCGAAGGGGCTTCAACTTTCCGGCTCCTTCTCGGAGACCTTCGCACGAAGCTCGACCACTGATCTTCTCGCGCTACCGAAATCACGGCGTCCGACCGCCATCGTCGCCGGCGGCGTGCAGACCACAATCGGTGTCCTGGAAGCCCTGTCCGAGTTGGGGTTGCGTGCCGGAGAGGATCTTTCGCTTGTCGTGTGCGACGACCTGCCCTGGCTCAAGGTGATGCGACCGACGATCAGCGTCGTCGGCCGGGATGCCGAGAGTATGGGCAAGGCCGCCGCGGAAATGGCCCTGGGTCTGATCAACGGTGCCGAGCCCACAACGGTGATTCTGCCCACCACCTACGAGAGGCGCGACAGTTCCTGCCAGGCGAAACATCCCGCTGCATCATCAAGGGTGGGTTAGCGACGGAGAGGTGGTCAGTGTATCCAACGGCTACGTCACCCGGTAAATTCGCGCGGCATTTCCGGAGAGCACAGCAGTCTGCTCTGCCGGGCCGAAACCGGAAAGGTAGTCCCGGTACAGGTCCATGATCACGTCGTAACTGCTGAACAGGCGGTCGACTGGCCAGTTGGAACCCAGGACGCACCTGTCCGTGCCGAAGGCCTCGAGGCATTCATCTACCCAGGGACGCAACGATTCCCGGGTGAACCGGGGGTCGGTCATGGCGACCCCCGAGATTTTGCAGGTGACATTGTCGGCCCCGGCCAGGGTCTGGAGTCCCTGGCGCCACGACTGGAAATAATCCTCATCGCGGTTCCTTGGAAACCCGATGTGCTCGAGTACCACCGTCAAGTTCGGATGCCGCCCGGCCAGCTCGGCGGCGGCCTGCATGTTGGTCCACTCGCAGTCCAGGTCAAACATCAGGCCACGCCGGTCGAGCTCTGTTAACGATCTCTCGTAGGTCGCCGTCATTTCCCCGGAGGCAAGCAGACCCTCGGCGGCGAAGTCGCGCACGCCGACGAAGTAGGGGGACTCGCTGTGGCCGTCAAGTTGTCGGTGTACGTCAGCATCGCCCAGATCAGCATGGGCGACGATGGTGAACGGCACCTCGGACTGTTCGCGCATCCGGGTCAACCACCTGGTCTCCAGCACCGGGTCGGCGGATCCGATGGCCGCTTGGACATGCACGAACCCACTGACGTCGGCAAATCGGGCTTCAGCCCAGATCGCGTCGATGTCAAAAGCGACCATCTTGATCGGGTCGATATTTCCCAGTATCGGGTGGTCGGCGTCGCGGTCCAGCCAGACCCAGGCCATCCCCGGATCGGGATCGCGCATATTCCAGAAGTGGACGTGGGTGTCGATGATCGGAATGCGGGTCATAACACCAAGCTCCTTTGTGTCGTTCGATTCGCCGGGCAGGGACCCGCGGGCGCGGTCATGGGGCCGCCGCCTCGGGCTCCAGGACGCAGATCGTGGTACCGGTGACGACGTCGTCGTCCACCGCGACGGACAGTTCGGTCACCCGGCCGGCCACCGGGGCAGGCACCTCCACCTGCGCCTTGTCGGTTTCGACGGTCAGCAAGGGATCACCGGCGGCGACCTGATCCCCCACGGTGACCAGCCATTCGACGACTGCCACCTCGTCGGTCGAGTCGGCAACCTTTGGCAACACAACGGGACGACGCCCGGCTGTTGAACCGTCCTCGCTCATCGCACGCCTGCCGGCGTCCAGATGTTGGCGAACATCGCCGACCGTTCCGGCTCGGGCAATGTCCGCACCTGCTTGACGACGGCAGCCAGATCCCGGTCAACGTTGTCGGCGACGCGGTCCAGATCGACCTCGCTGTGCCCCGCCTCGATGAGGGCTTCCCTGGTCACGGTGAGCGGGTCGCGACTGCGCCAGGCCTCCAGTTCCCCGTCCGGGCGGTAAGGCGCCGTGTCGGCGCGGGAGTGACCTGCGAACCGGTACGTCTTCGCCTCCAGCAGCGTGGGCCCGCCGCCATCCCGAGCGCGCCCCGCGGCGACCGTGATGGCTGCCCGTACCGCACTGACGTTCATCCCGTCGACCACCTCACCCGGAATGCCGTAGGCGTCGGCCCGGCGATGAAGATCTTCGAACGGCGTGGTGACGTCGATTCGGGAATATTCGCCGTAGACGTTGTTGTCCAGCAGGAAGACAACCGGCAGCTTCCAGACCGAGGCCAGGTTCAGACTCTCGTGAAACGCCCCGATATTGGTGGCCCCATCTCCGAACACCGCGACAGCGACACCGTCTTCGCCTTGCGTCTGAAAGGCCAATGCTGCCCCCGCAGCCACCGGCAGTCCCGCACCAACAATCGCGAAGGTCGGCAGCAGTCCAACCGACATGTCGCACAGATGCATCGATCCGCCGACCCCGCCGGTACACCCTTCCGGTTTTCCCATGATCTCCGAGAGCACGGCCCGCGGGGTCATCCCCAAAGCCAGCGCGACCCCGTGACCACGGTAGGTCGCCGTGACCACATCGGTTGGTCGTATGACCTGGGCCAAGCCGACGGCCAGCGCCTCCTGGCCAAGGCACAGGTGAGTGGTGCCGTGGATGTCACCGGCGGCGAACAGCTCGTTGACCCGTTCCTCGAACCGGCGGATCTCCACCATCCGAGCAAACTGGCGCACCGGGTCTGACAATTCCGCCCGGCGGGCCAGAGACTCCTCAGCATTGCGGAGGGAATGAGGTGCGGCCGATATGGCGGTCGTGGTTGGAGCTTGCGTGGACGTGGTCATCGCGCGTCTAGCCCTTCCCGGACCCACCATGGCGGTGGAACCAATCCGTTGTCCAGGTACCCGGTCAGCTGCTGGGCGACGTCGTCGGCGGTCGGTAGGTAGTGCGCCTCCAATGACTTGGCGTACGGCACCGGCACGTCCGGCGCGCAGACGCGAAACGGTGCGGCGCGCAGTTCCGGGAAACAGGTGCTCACCACGGTGGATACAATTTCGTGACCCCACCCGCCGGATTGGGGTGCTTCCTCGACCACGACCAACCTGCCGGTCTTGCGGACGGACTTCAACACGGCCTCACGATCCCACGGCACGATGGTCAGCAGATCAATAATTTCCAGTTCCAAACCACTCTGCTGGGCGGCCGCCCGAACGATCCCGGTAGTCTGACCCAGCGTGACCACGGTGCAGTCCTTGCCCGCCCGCGCCACCCGGGCCTGGCCGATCGGCAGGATCTGCGAGTCCCCGGTAGCGACCTGACCTCTCTCGCCGTACAGGGCGCGCGGTTCCAGGACCAGCGTGGGGTCGGGGTCCCGGATCGCCGCCCGAAGCAATCCGTAGGCGGTTTGGGCGTCGCTGGGCACAACCACCTTCAGACCCGGTGTCGCGGTGAACCAGTTCTCCAGCGTCTGACTGTGCTGACAACCAAAGCCCAGGCCACTGCCGACAGACGCTCGCACCGTCAGCGGGGCCGACAACTGCCCACCACTGAGGTACCGGAATTTTGCCGCCTCCGTGACCAATTGATCCAAGGCGACTCCGAGGAACTCCACGAACATGATCTCCACGACGGGCTTCATTCCCATCACGGCGGCGCCGAGAGCTGCCCCGGTGAAACCCATCTCGGAGATGGGGGTATCTCGTACCCGTAGCGGCCCGAATTCGTCAAGGAGACCCTCCGACGTCTTGAACGGCCCTCCCGCCGCAGCGACGTCCTCGCCAAGTAGCATGACGGTGTCGTCGATCCTCATTTCATCCGCCAAGGCGGCGACCACGGCTTGACGCATTCGCATACGAGCCATTGGCTCTCCCCACATTCAATGTCTATGACATGGTTGTCAGTCGAAACGCACGCGGTACTTGGTGATGTAGTCCTCATCCAGTTCCCACCCCAGGCCTGGGCCGGTGGGCAACGTGATGTGCCCGTCCTGTAACGCGGGCCGGTTGGCGATCAGGTTGTGCCAGATCGGATCCCGTTGCGGGTGAAAGTACTCGAGATACGTGCCGTGTGGGATGGACGCCAGAAGATGGGAGGCGACCTGCGGCTCCTCATGGTGGGCCATGCGGACGTCGTACACCGTGGCCATCCCGGCGACCCGGCGCCATTCGGTCGGGCCACCGGACCAGGAAGAGTCGAAATTACAGAAGTCAATGGCTCCGACCTCCATCAGGTCCCTGCAGCCGGCCGCCGAGAATTCACTCTGGCCCGCGCAGACCGGCACTCCGGCGGCGAGCCGGACGTCGCGCATGGCCCGCCGATCGTTCTGCCATTGACATGGTTCTTCGAACCACAGGAGGTCGCAGTCCTCCACCAACCTGGCGAACCGGATTGCTTCGGCAGGGGTCCAACCCTGGTTCGCGTCGACGGCGAGTTTGAAATCAGGCCCGGCGATCCGGCGGGCCAGCCGCACCCGTTCTGCGTCCTCGGCTGGCGTCAGGCCCCCGACCTTGAACTTCATGCCGGCAAACTGGGCCTCAACCAGGCCTGACAGCTCGGCGGGGATGTCTGCGTCCTCGGCGTAGTACCCGCCGATGGTGATCACCGGAACGGAGGTGCGATAACCACCCCACAAACGATGCAGGGGAATCCCCAACGCCTGGCCGACGGCATCCCAGATGGCCACGTCCACGCATGCACTGGCGACGAGTCCCAGCCTGCGATCCCGCAGGATGTCCCAGGTGACCGGTCTGGCCAGTGACCAACACTTCTCCGTGGCGAAGGCGTCCTGGCCCAGTAATTCCGGGACGATCTCGGTCTGAATGATCCGGTCGATATCAGCGAGGCCTGCATCCTCATCCCCGGCGTAGCCCTCACCCACGATCCCGCTGGCGGTGTGCACCCGGGTGATGATGGTGGATCGGTGGGTCATCTGATAATGGCTGCCGCGGTACACCCGGTCGAGCGGGACCCGCACCGCTACCGTCTCGATGCGCTCGATGGTGAGATCGGGCAACCCGCCAACCGTGCCGTCACTCATCCGGTCACGCTCCTCATATCGTTACTGGAAACGTTTCTGATACTAGGTGATCGACACCTGGTGTCAAGGCCGAACTGTCGCCAGCGCCGACCTGCCTAGGAACACCTCGGGCGGTTCCGGCGCTTGTCGCCTTAGTGGATCAGGAAGCCGCCGTTCACATCAATGACGGCGCCCGTGATGTACCCGGCATGCTCCGAGCACAGGAACGCGACCAGGTCGGCCACATCGGCCGGCCGACCGAGCCGGCCCACCGGGATACGATCGACGAGATCTGCTATACCGGAGGCCATGTCAGTATCGATCAGGCTGGGCGCCAGTGCATTGGAAGTGATTCCGTGCGGGGCATACTCCGTGGCGATGGACTTGGTCAATGCCATCACCCCCGCCTTTGACGCCGCGTAGGCGCCCATCGATTTGCTGCCCCCGGTGATACCGGCGCTGGATCCGAGGGTCACCACGCGGCCGTACCCCGCAGCCCGCATCATTGGCAGGACCGCGCGGGCAACCAGGAAACCACCGGTCAGGTTGACCGCCATCGTCCGCTGCCAGAACTCCAGTGACGTTTCTTCCAACGACTCGATGCGGAAGATGCCGGCGTTGAGGACCAGGATCGACGGTGGTCCGAGTTCGTCGAACACCTGCGTGACCCCATCCTGCACCGACTTTTCGGATGTCACGTCCATCCGGATGCCCAGACACCCGGGAACGTCGACAGCTCGGACGTCGGCGACGGCAACCCGGGACCCGAGGTCGCGAAACTGCTCGGCGATCCGGCGCCCAATGCCTCTCGAACCGCCGGTGATCAGGGCCACCCTGCCGTGGTATCCGTCGAGTTGCACGTTCACTCTCCTTGCTGGCGACCGGACCGGCCGAGAACTGTGTTGGGCAACGGCTCAATACATCAACTGCCCGCCGGACACGTTGATCACCGCTCCGGTGATGTACGACGCAGCAGGCGAGGCCAGAAAGACGACAGCGCCGGCAAGTTCATCGGGGGCCGCCAGTCGGCCGAGCGGGATCATCGACAGGAATGCCGCCATGGCGTCGGGTGTCATACCGTCCTGCATCATCGGCGTGTCAACCCCACCGGGTGCAACGGCGTTCACCCGGACCCGGTCACCGGCAAACGATCGGGCCAACCCGCGGGTCAGTGATACCACCCCACCCTTGCTGGCCGCGTACACGACCGATCCGCCGAAGCCTCCCGTCCACCAACCCTGGGAGGTGAAGTTCACGATGGAGCCAGGGTTTCCTGACATGACGAACGCGTCCTTTGCGGCGCGATTGAGGAAGAACGTGTTCTTCAAGTTGACGTCCAGTTGGAAATCCCAGTCCTCCTCCGACACATCGTCCACCGAGGTCCGGCGCCGCAACACTGCGGCCAGGTGCGCCACCGCGGTGAGCGGACCGAGAGCGGACGCCTGACGGAACAACTCGGCATGGCAGGAAAGGTCTGACAAGTCGACTGCGGCTGCCTGGTGGGGTCCGCCCGGCAGCGTTGCGACCACGTCGTTGATCGGGGAAGCTGGGATGTCCACCCCCAGCACCGAGGCGCCGGCCTCCGCGAAGGCCAGCGCCACCGTGCGGCCGATGCCACCGGCAGCGCCCGTCACGACCACGCTCCGACCGTCAAAACCCTCGTCATTGCGCCAGCTCATGCGAATCTCCCCACGGGATGGAATCTGTCTCGGCGCTGGTACATCACGTGGTCCAGGGTTAGCCCGCTCCCGGCATTCCGAACGTCGTCGGGTCCGGAAGGTCGACTGCCCCGGTGGCCCGGGACCCGAAGGCAGCCGGCTTGATGCGGCCGGAGCGGGTGTAGATCTCCTCGGGAACCGCTGTTGGATCCTTGTACATGGTCCACCGGCAGCGTTGCCGCACCGCCGGGTCCCGATTGGTGTCCGGATACACCGGGGGGTCGACGACTCGCACCGGATAGCCGAATCGGTCCATCGGCATGTGCTCCATCAGGATGATGCAGTGCGCGCAGTACAGGCATACACCCTTGGTGAAGTGGTTCCAATCCCGCTCCTGCTGCGCGACCCGCCAGCCGTACGGGGCCTCCATTCGGGCCGGCGTGTTCTCGATCCAGTCGCCGCGGACGGTCCGCCCCCCGGAGCCGCACGGGTCGAATCGCACCTCGAAACGGTCGGCAAACTCGGTGAGCTCGAAGTCCCCGGTGCGCTCTGGCCCGACGAGGTGACCGCGCATGGCTTCGCAGGCGACGTACATCAGCGTCTCCAGACCCTCGTCCCACGGGTGGCGGTCGATGTCGAACTTCTCGTACCGCCAGGCGAACAAGGGCAGCAGTACTCGCTCGTACATCCGCGGAATCGCGTCGTCGCCAAACCTCTCGGCCACCTGACTCATGTAGCAGTAGGTGCTGTCGACATCCCGATCATGGGTCTGTCGCCAGACTTCCTTCGCCTGTTCCATGAGTGAAGCGCCTGCGGCCGCATCGTGGCTCTCCGCCGCTCGTACAACACCGTCAACCAGCTGTCCCAACTGCGCCCACTGCCGGTCCGTATCGAACGCTGTCCCATCGGGGAGTCTGGTCAGGTCGATCAGGCTGTGGGCCACCTCGTCGAGTTCCGTTGAGGGCGCGCCCTCGTCCGACAGGAATCCTCTCAGGTCGGCCAGCCATTGCCGGTATAGGTGCCAGCAGACGGCGGCCTCGTCGACGAAGTAGCGAGCGAGATCAGCTGCGTCCGTCCACTGTTCGAGCTCCAGCGACTCCAGAACCCGGCGATGGGTGGATACCTTCTGATCGCTCCAGTCACCTAGCCGGACACGTCGTTGCAAGATGTCCGAGAACCCGATGGCTGCCATCGGGTCATTTAACGACACCCGCCCGGTGAGTGCAATGCTTTCTGGGAACCTTTCCGGTTGGGGTAGCGCTGGCTCGGCGGTCGGGAACTGTGGGGAGCTCAGTCGGTGTCTGGCGGGCGGAGCGGCCCATCCACACTCACGGGGAAATACCCCTGGCCGATGCCGGAGGTCCGCCGCGGCATCAGTACCGACCTGGTCCAGGAGATGACCGTCAAGCCGTTCTGGTTGAGCCCTCTGGTGAACATCGTGAGAATTCCCATGTCCGTCCTGGACGAGCTCGGTCGTAGTGCGGTGCAGATGCTTTCGGCGTACAGCGTGTCTCCGACGTAGACCGGCGCGAGCAGCCTGATGTCGGTCCAGCCGAGATTTGCGACGACATTCTGGCTCATGTCCAGCACCGACAGGCCCAGCACAATGGCGACTGTCAGGCCGGAGTTGACGATGATGCGGCCACCTGACACCGGATTCGTCCCGGCAACCTGGGTGTTGAAGTGATTCTGATTCGTATTGCAGGTCAGCAGGGTGAACCAGGTCGAATCGGTCTCCGAGATGCTGCGTCCGAAGGGATGCTGGTAGACGTCGCCCACAATAAAGTCTTCGTACCAACGACCGATCTGTGCCGGGTGCACGGTCACTGGTCGACCTGCGGGTCTGCCAGCTCGCCAGGCGCCGCCGACGGCCGGGTACGTCGGATCATTCCTGCGGCCCGCCCTTTCGCCGCAATGACGGAGGCCATCTTCCTGGAGGCCTCGTCGATCATCTCCGTACCCAGCATCACGGCGCCCCGATAGCCGCCTGCGGCCGAGGTCGCGAGGGTGTACGCATCAAGGATGTCCTCCGCGTGCTGATAGTTCTCCTGGGTGGGGCTGAAGCAGTCGTTGGCCGCGTCAATCTGTGTAGGATGCAACACCCACTTACCGTCGAACCCCAGCGCAGCGGCCCGGCCTGCCACCCGCCGATAACCGGCAATGTCCTGTATTTGCAGGTACGGTCCGTCAATTGCCTGGAGCCCGCTGGCCCTGGCCGCCAGGAGGATCCGCATCAGGATGTAGTGGTAGGCGTCGCCGACGTCGTATCCAGGGGGTTGCTCACCGACCACCAGCGCGGGCATGGCGATCGAGGCCATGAAGTCGGCGGGACCGAACACCAGGGCCTCCAGGCGGGGTGACGCAGCCGCAATGGCCTCGATGTCCACCAAACCTCGCGCGTTTTCTATCTGTGCCTCGATCCCGATCCGTCCGACCGGCAGCTCGTTGGCCCGCTCGATCTGTGTCAGGAGGAGGTCAAGCGCCACCACTTGATGGGCCGACGACACCTTCGGCAGGATCAGGCAGTCGAGATGGCGTCCCGCTCCCTCTACGACAGAAAGCACATCCAGGTACGTCCATGCGGTGGCCCAGTCGTTGACCCGCACCGCTCGGATGCCCGCCATCCAATCCGTTGCGCACAGAGCATCCACCACATTATCGCGAGCCGCAGCCTTGGCTGCCGGCGCGACGGCATCTTCGAGGTCGAGAAAGACCTCGTCGGCCCCCAGGCTGCGCGCCTTGGCCAGCATTCTCGGGCTCGAACCGGGCACGGCCAGGCAGGACCGGCGCACGCGTTGCGGACGCTCTGCCACCTGACACCTCCGGCTGTCGACGTTCCCTGTGTGCTGGAAACGATTGCACACTACCGTCATCCCGCGCGGATGGTAACGGTTCCGGGATCGGTACTTGCTAACCGTCACTTCCTACCACTGTGTGTGTCTCACTAGCCTATCTCGGCCGAGGGTCGTTGCAGGCGAGCACTTCACCGAAGGGTCGTCGCGGCCTGATCTCGATTGGTCGCCCACTCTTGACAGCCACGCGGGGTAACCAGTACGAAGAACACACCCGCACTGGAAAGCTTTCCAGCGCATTGGACATGTCTCAGAAAGGATGGTCGAGCGATGAGGCGTCGACCCCCGACAGCGATCCTTCGATGCTGCCTGGTCTTACTGTCAGCATCCGGCCTGGTGGCCGCCGCCGGGTGCGGCTCCAGCTCGTCCGGTTCTTCATCCAGTTCGGCAATCGCCTCGTCGTCGGTCGCATCGTCGGCGTCGCCGGGCAATACCGGCTCGTCGGCCGCGTCCGCGACGGCAGCTTCCCCGCATTCGGGTTCCTCAGCGGTCAGCTCGGCCGACGGCTCTCCGGCGGCCAGTAGCGGCGCCCAACCCAGCACCGACGGTGCCGTGGAATTCCGGCAGGCAACCCCCGGCAGCGGTCAGGGCAAGAAGATCGGCCTGATCAGTCTGGGCGACTCGCAGGTCCCTTTCTCCAAGCTGGTCACCGATTCGGTCAAACAGCAGGCCGACATCGCAGGCGCCGAACTGGTGGTGTGTGACGCCCAGCTCGACGGCGCGAAGGCCCTGGCCTGCGCGCAGAACTTCAAGACCCAGGGAGTCGAGGGCTACCTCAACTTCCAGGTCGACGCCAGTGTCGCGTCCGCGGTCTGTGCAGCCGGCCCACAGGTGCCGGTCATCGCCATCGATATCCAGCAGCAGCCCTGCCAGCAATCCTTCATGGGCGCCAACAACGCTGAGGCGGGATACCTGGCCGGCAAAGCCATGGGCGAGGCCATCAAATCCAAGTTCGAATGCAAGTACGACGCCTACGTCTCGCTCGAACAGCCCGCCGCGGGCGCGGTCAACGAGGCAAGGATGGGTGGATACCGGAAAGGTTTCAGCGAGGTCTGCGGTGATATCAGCAATGATCGAGTGGTCGACGGTGGTGGCGCGGTTGACAGTGCCAGGACCAAATTCGTCGATGTATTGACTTCACTGCCCGGCGCCAAGGTCATTATCGTCACCGCTATCAACGACGATTCGATCCTCGGTGCGTTGTCGGCGGCGAAGACAGCAGGCCGGCCCAACGACATCTTCGTATCGGGTCAGGGAGCAGACCCGTCGTCCTGGTGCGAGATCATCAACAACCCGAACTGGATCGCCGATACGGCTTACTTCCCCGAAAAATACGGCCAGATCGGAGTTCCCTACCTGCTCGATGCGATCAATGGCACGGCAATTGCCAAGGAACTCCTGGTACCGCACCAGGTGGTCTCCGCCCAGAACATCAAGCAGTTCTACCCCGACGCAGGGTCTAACTGCTGACATGACAACAGGTGCGACGTTGTTGCAGGCCCGCCACATCCGCAAGTCGTTCGGCGGAGTCGAGGTCCTGCACGGGGTCGACCTGCACGTCGACCGGGCGGAGGTGCTGGCCCTGCTCGGAGAGAACGGGGCCGGCAAATCCACCCTGGTCAAGATTATCGCCGGTGACTACTCCCCGGACGACGGCGAGATCATCGTGGGAGAGCACCGGGTCAACGCGCTCGACCCCGTCCGTTCCCGGGCTCTCGGCATTCGGATGATCTTCCAGGAGCTCAGCGACGCGGGCAGCTTAACGGTGGCGGAAAACATCTGCCTCGGCCGCTGGCCGAATCGCGCGGGGCGGGTGTCCTGGTCGGCCATGCGGTCTCAGGCCAGAGCGGCCTTGGCGGAACTCGACGCTGACATCGATGTTCGCCGGCCCGTCGAGTCGTTGCGGGTCGGTGAGCGTCAGCTTGTCGAGATCGCCCGGGCCCTGGCCGATGCCGCACAGATTCTCATCCTCGACGAGCCGACCGCAGCACTGTCCGGTACCGAGGTCGACCGATTGTTCGGAGCGATCAACCGACTCCGCGATCGCGGTGTGGGAATGGTGTACATCACCCACAGGCTTGACGAAGTCGGCCGGATCGCCGACCGAGTGCAGGTTCTTCGGGACGGCGTGTCACCGATCAACCGGCCGGTTGTCGAGGTCACGCGCGCACAGATGGTGACCGCGATGATCGGACGCTCGGCGCAGACCGTGCAGCGTCCGGAGGCGGTGACAACGGCCGGCGAACCCACCCTGTCGGTCAGCGGGTTGGGCTCCGGAAGGCTATTTGCTGCAGTTAATCTCACGGTAGGTCGGGGCGAGGTGGTAGTCCTGTACGGCAAGGTCGGCTCGGGCACCGCGGAGGTCGCCGAGACCCTGTACGGCCTGCACCCGGTCGACAAGGGCGAGCTGGTTCTGTTCGGCCGTTCGTACCGGCCGTCCTCGCCGGCTGCCTCCGTCAACGCCGGCGTGGGCTTCCTGCCGGCTGACCGCCAGCGGGCGGGCAACTTCTCGGTCCGCCCGCTGACCGAGAACCTGGCCGCACCATCCTGGCACCGGATGGCCGTTGCCGGCGTGGTCAGACGGCGTACCGAGCGGGCTGCGTTCCGTCGGTGGCAGGACACTCTTGGCATCAAAGCACCGCGCGACCTGCAACAGCCGATTGCCCTGCTGTCCGGCGGCAATCAGCAGAAGGTCCTCCTGGCCCGGTGGTTCGAACGGGGTGCGGGGCTGTTGGTGCTCGTCGAGCCGACCCGCGGCGTGGATGTCGGCGCGCGGGAGGACATCTACCGAACGCTGCGGGCACAGGCGCGTGAGCGTGGAATCGGTGTTCTGATCGCAACCTCGGACTATGAAGAGGTGGTCCAGTTGGCCGACCGAGCACTGGTGATGTCCCGCGGCCGAATCGTCGAGGAACTGGCCGGTCAGGACGTGACCACCCCGGCGCTCATTGCGGCGGCGGGTGGCTGATCCGATGCCGACCCGGGAATCACGCCACCGATACACGCTCAGGCAGAACAAGCCCACCTGGTGCAGGCCCATCCACTTCCGAAGGATTCGATGATGAATACCGCCGGGCCGCCGAACTCGCCCGATGCCGGAGGGGCCATTCCCGCCCCACCCGCATCATTGACAAAGGATGTGACCACTTCTCACACCTCGGCGGGGTCGACACGCGCTGCTGGAAAGCCGGAGCCCGAGCCGTCACCGCCCGCCGGCACCGACCGGACCAGGCGCACCATCCCCGAACTGGCTGCGCTGGTGATCGTCCTCGCCGTGTTGGTGGTGCTCTTCGCTATCAAGAGCAGGTACTTTCTGACCGGCGACAACCTGGTCAATATCCTGACCGCCATCGCCGTCACCGGCATCGTGGCAGTCCCAGCAACCATGCTGCTGATCGCGGCTCAGGTTGATCTGTCGGTCGGCTCCGGCGCGGCGTTCTGCGGAGTCATCCTGGCGACCCAGGCCGGTCCGCGTGGCCTGCCCGTCGCGTTGCTGCTGGCGCTGCTCGCCGGAGTGGTCATCGGTCTGATCAATGGTTTCTTGGTCACCGTCGTCAACGTCAATTCACTGATTACCACCCTGGGGATGCTCGCGGTGCTCAGGGGTTTCACCCAGCTGTTGGCGAACGGCCAGACCTCGATCGTCACCGGCTTCGACGCCCTCGGGACCGCCCGGCCCTTAGTGAACGTTCCCCTCCCGGTGATCATTTTCGTCCTGGTGGTGGCACTTGGGGTGTTCGTCATGCGCTACACAGTGTTCGGCCGTTCGTTGTACGCCATTGGTGCCAACGCGACAGCGGCGCGGCTGGTCGGCATCCGAACCAAACGGGTGCTCTTCTTCGGCTTCGTGCTGTCCGGATTGGCGGTTGCCCTCGCTGGTTTGATCCTGACCTCCCAGCTGTCCGCCGCTTCTCCGGTCGCTGCAACAGGACTCGAGCTGACTGTGGTGACCGCAGTGGTTCTGGGTGGCGCCAGCCTGGCCGGCGGTCGCGGAACGGTTTTCGGCACCGTCCTCGGCCTGATCATCATCGGCGTGCTGAACAACGGTCTGATCTTGCTGAACATCAACAGTTTCTGGCAGGACGTGGCCAGGGGGACATTGCTGATCCTGGCCGTATCGTTCGACCAGTTGCGGCAGCGGCTGAATCCAGTTCGATAGTCAGTACCCGGTGGACGCGCACACATCCGACGATCGATCAGGAATGAGGAGATACGGTGGAGCGATTGTGTTTCATGATCGAACTCGAGCCCGGCGCCGAGGCTGAATACGAACGCCGGCACGACGAGTTGTGGCCGGAGATGCGGGAGGCCATCGAGGCCGCCGGCTACACCAACTACAGCCTTTTCCGGCGCGGAACCACCGTCATCGGCTATTGCGAGTGTGTCCCGGACGTCGCCAGTGTGTCCGCCCGGATGGGCGCCGCCGAGGTCACGCCGCGCTGGAACGCTTCCTTCGAGGGGATCATCACGCGCCTGGTCGACGACTCCGGTAACCTCCTGGTGGCCCGGGAGCTCTGGCACCTCCCGTGACCGGCCCCTCCACCGGCCCGGTACCGGGCCCGCGAAGAGCACCGGCGGCCGGCGGGGTGCGCCCGCGGCTGGCGGTGATCTCGCCGTACTGGCGATTCTTCGAGGACTCGGTCGGTGGGGCGGGATTCCGCGACGACCGGACACGACTCATTGACCGGTGCCGGACCGTGCTGGAGCCGCACGGCGAAATCGTCCTCGCCGAGATGACTGATCCGGATGTCGATGTCGCGCTCTTGGCCGAGCGCATCCGGGTCCAGCGGGCAGAGGTCTTGCTGCTGGTCATCACGATGGCCGCGCCGTCGGCTGCGACGCTGGATCTCATCGACGCACTCCCCGCGATTCCGGTCGTGCTGTGGGCGGCCGTGGACGGCACCGGCCTGGTCGCCAACTTCACCCATGCGGACATCACCCGGCGCGGGGCGACCGTAGGGACTCCCATGATCACCTCCATGTTGGTCCGGACCGGCCGCCCGTTCGATCTCGTCAGCGGCCCGCTCGATCACCCGCTCACCGCCGAGTCCCTGGCCAGGGCGGTGCTCGCCGCAGGCGCGGCAGCGCGGATCCGGGGGGCGCGGATCGGACGGATCGGAGACCCGATCCCGGGATACCGCAGTGTCGACACTCCGGATGATCTGCTCTCCGGCACCGTTGACGAGGTCCGCCGGATCGACCCGAAGACGTTTGCCCGGGCATACACCGCCGTCAGCCCGGCTGCCGTCAGGGCTTGGAAAGCCGAGCACACCAGCACGTATCGATGGGCCTCGGAGCTTGACGAGCTGCATGGAATGGCAATCGCCGCCGGTCTTGCGTTGCATCGTATTGTCGACGACGAGGCCCTGAACGCGGGCACAATGAATTGCCACCTCCCAGAAATACGCGGTGCGGAGGGTCTTGGCTTCGCCCCGTGCTTCGCGCTGGGGGCAGCCACCAGTGCCGGCGTCCCGTTCAGCTGCACCGGGGATGTGCTGACTGCCCTGGCGATGCTGACGACGAAATTGCTGACCGGCACATCCATCTACCACGAGATCGAGGCGCACGACGGCGACGCCGATGACTTCGTGATCGCGAACTCCGGGGAGCACGACGCAGCCTTTTCCGACGGTCCGCTGACGGTCGGAATCAACCCGTGGTGGCCGCAGGGCGTGTGCGCCAAGGGCCCAGTACCGGCCGGTCCGGCCACGCTGCTGGCCTGTTGCCAGATCGGCACGGGCGGGTACCGATTCATCGTGGCGGAAGGGACTTTCAGCGGCGCTGAGATAGCCGGTGCCGGCACCGTCAGCGGACGCTTCCATTTCAGCACCACGCCCGGCGAGCGGGCGTGGGCAGCCTGGTGTCGTGCCGGCGCCGGTCACCACAGTGCAGCCGCCGCGGGCACTCTCGGCGCCGCCGTCGAGTCGGTGGGACGGCATCTGGGCATCGAGGTAGTGGGCGTCTGACCCATCATCCCTACCGGTCGTTACCGAACAGTCAACGAGAGGAGGCTGCGAGATGCAGTCCAGAGCCGCGGTACTGCACGAGGTGGGCGGTGAGCCGCTGCTCGAGGAACGCAACCTCGCCGCGCCCGGTGCCGGCGAGGTACTTGTCCAGGTGGACATCTGCGGGCTCTGCGGGTCGGACCTTTTCCTACAGGACGGCGGATTCGGGCGCGACAAATTTCCGGTTGTTCCCGGACATGAAGCGGCTGGCATCGTGCACACCCTCGGTCCAGGAGTCGACACGCTGCAGTCTGGTGAGGCGGTCGCGCTGTACTACATCGACAACGATCCGCGTGGTCGATGGGCGCTGTCGGGCCGGCCCAACCTAGGTCCGGGTGTGGTGCGGATGGGTGTTGATTGCGACGGTGCCCTGGCGGACTTCGTCATCCGGCCGGCGCACACCCTGATCCGGCCGCCAGCGCCCATTCCACCGGCCGAGCTCGCCGTCCTGACCGACGCACTGTCGACGCCGTACCACGCGTTGACCACGGTCGCCAGACTGCGGGCCGCCGAGCACGTCCTGGTGCTGGGCCTTGGCGGGATCGGTTCCAACGCGGTGCAACTCGCAGCGATCCTCGGCGCGGAGGTCACGGCGATCGGCAGAAGTACCCGCAGCCGGGATCTGGCCACTCGGTTGGGGGCCCGAACGGTCCTAGAATCCGGGCCTGCAGTGGCGCAGCGGTTCCGCGCCGAGACCGGTCCGACCGGCGGCGCCGACCTGGTGCTGATCTGCTCGGACGCTCCCGGGCTGGTGGCGCTGGCCATCCAGCTCTGTTCACCCGGCGGCCGCGTCGTTCTGATCGCCGCGACTCATGACACTCTCGACGTATCGGCGGTGGACCTGATCTGGCGGGAGATCGCCATTCTGGGGTCTCGCGGTTTCACTCCTGACGACATTCGGGCGGTTCAGCAGTTGTACCTGGACGGGCGGCTGAGCCTGGACCATCTCACCAGCGACATTCGCCAACTGAGCGCCGTTGCCGCCGCATTCAAGGCCATGCGCTCGGGAGGGTCGACCCGCATTCTCATTGCCCCTGGGGTAGAGCAGTGACCAGACTTGCTGGGGTCACGACATTCCAGCGTTCGCTGACGATCCATCGCACGCCAGTCCATCCAACGCGATTCCCTCCAGCACTTGACCATCCAGCACTTGTCCATCCAGCGCGGTCTGTCCGTCCCGCGCTGTCCCTCTACCTCTGGGAGATGTCATGGCAAAGCTCCGCCTCGGACTGATCGGTGCGGGTTCCTGGGCGGTCGCCGCCCATCTGCCCGCCCTGGCCCAACGGGAGGAGGTCGAATTCGTCGCCGTGTGCCGGCAGGGTCCGGAATTGCTCGGCGTGATCAAGGAACGGTTTGGGTTCGCCATTGCGTCCGAGGATTACCGGGATGTCCTGGACGCGGGCGTCGACATCGCCGTGGTGGCCTCACCATCGGCGTTTCACCACGAACACGCCAAGGCCGCCTTGGCGGCCGGTGCTCACGTCTTGTGCGAGAAGCCGATGACCATCGACCCCGCGGACGCCTGGGATCTGGTCCGGACGGCCGAGGATGTCGGTCGGCAGCTTCTGCTCAGTTTCGGCTGGAACTACATGCCAATGATCCGGGCGGCATCGACAGTCATTGCGCAACAGGGTATCGGCGAGCTAGAGCACGTGACGGTGCACATGTCGTCCGCGACCCGGGAGCTGCTGAGTAACACCGGTGCGTACCCGGGCGCATCACCGGAGTCGGTACCGGAACAGGCAACCTGGACCGACCCGGCGCGCTCGGGCGGCGGCTACGGTCAGGCGCAGCTGTCCCATGCCCTCGGGCTGGCCCTGCATCTTCTGCCGGTGCGGGTGCGGTCCGCGTTCGCGATGACCAATGCACCACTGGACGCGCCGGTGGAACTACACGACGCCGTTGCGCTGACCTTCGACGGCGGGGGCATCGGTGTGCTCTCGGGGGGGTCGTCACACGTGGGCGCCTGGGGGAACAAACACGAATTGGAGGTCAGGGCAATCGGTTCGGAGGGTCAGTTCATCGTCGACGTGCACCGCGAACTCGCCTGGCTGTACCGCGCCGACGGTACCGACGTACGGGTCCCGGTCACCGAGGGAGACGGGCTCTACCAGGTCGACGGGCCTGCCAACGCGCTGGTGGATACCGCTCTGGGTGTTGCCGGCGCCAATCAGGCCCCCGGTTCGTTGGGTGCGCGGACGGTGGAGACCCTGGACCTGGTGTATCGCAGCGCACGCACGGGTCAGGTGGCCAATCGGGAGACGTGACCGGGTTTGCCGTACCGCCGCAGTGCGCTGGACAGCACCGAAAATCCCTCCACCAGTTGGCCTTCGTAACCGCTGGGGGTGCCGTCCCACATTCGCCAGTCCCGGCCGGAACCCAGGCCGCCGAATGCCGAGTCGTCGGCGATCGACTCCGCCAGCGCGGTCAGCAGCTCGTCCGCCTCGTCCTGCATACCGACGACGTCGAGCGCATCCACGAGCACCCTGGCCCGGTGGTGGGAGGCGCCACCCTGCTGGTAACAGCCCAACGGCAGGCCGAAGACCACTCCGCCGATGTCCTCGTCCGGAATCAGGTGCAGGTTGAGCGGCACACCCAATGGCAAATCCGGCCCCACCGAACGCATCTCGCGCCACATGGCGGACATCGCCGAAGCGGCGACTGCGGCATCCAGCACGCCGGCGGCGACCGCGGTGCCGGTCACCAGGGGGAACGCGTAGTCGTGCAGCATCCCGTCCGCCGACCGCCACCCTGCGACCCAACCGGTCACGGGGTTGAGGAACTCCTGCGGGTAGCTGGATCGGCATCGCTCGGCCATGGTCGCGAGCTCCGCGGCAAGCTGAGGCTGGCCGAACCGTTCGAGTTGCGGGCCCAGCACCGACCAGGCGTCGTAGAGCACCGCGTTCGCCCACGCATCCTTCCACCCGAAGCTGAGAACGTCGCACCACGCGGTGCTCCACTGGTGTTCGCCCGACCGACCCAACCGCATCGTGGACTCCACCAAGCCGTCGCTGTCGACGTCGCGAGCCTGCATTCGGCGGATGGCTGCCAGGATCCCTTCGCGGTGCGCCCCGAAGAAATTGTCGTCGCTGGTCCACCGAAGGTAACGACCCAACCCGAGCAGGGTGTCGGCGGCCAGGTGGACGCATTCGTCCTCCAGCAGATGGGGTCCGTGTGAGGTCCGTCCGCTGCCGTAGGACGGGGCGCCTGTGAGCCAGCGTTCCAGCGACAGGCCGACTAGATCCATTGGGTGCACGCCCGGCACCACATTTTGCAGTCGTTCCGCGATCGCCGAGACGTCGTTGAGCGACGTCGTGCAGTGCATCGATGCGCCATTATTCGAGTAGGTGGCGGTATCCGGGCGAAAGGCCAAGGCGGTAATTGCATGCCGGTCGAGCATCCGGCGGACGACCTGCGGTGTCGCCCCCGCCAGCGGGGCAAGCGACGGTCCGCCCACCCGGACGTCGACCTCGCCCTCGGTCAGTCCGCGGTCGAGCAGGTAGTCACCCAGGTCCGTCACCTGTTCGGCCAGCTTGATCTCGAAGGTGTTGGTGTCCAGCGGCCGCACCGAATCCGATCGAAAGGTCACCGGTCCCGACGGCACAACCGTCAGACACCCGTGCCGGGGGAAGTGCCAGAGCACCGGTCCCTGCAGTCCGCCGGTCTCACCGTTCCGGTCGACGGCACCCACCACCGCGGAGGGGGTGACCCGGTTGTCGGTGCTGATCTGCCAGCCGGAGCTGTGCCAGGCCCTAATCGGGGCGACGGTGGTGCGGCTGATCCGCAGGGTGAAGCCGTTGGTACGGACGACAAACCGATACCGGTAGCGGACGCCGAGGCGGGCCAGGTCGACGTCGTAGTCGACGACCGAACCGCGAACGGTGATCGAGAGCCGATAGTCGGCCGAAAGAAACGCAGCGCCCCGCCGACCATCGGACAAGGTCAACCGCGGCCCCTGGCAGAGGTATTCGGCGTTGAGGTCGCGCAGAACCGGGTAGACCCCCGACGGGTACACCCCGCTCCGCACAATATCCATCGACCGCGGCAGCTGCAGCAGAGACCGATCGTGCCGACCGCCGCCGTCCTCGTCGACCGACAGGTAGGCCAGAGCAGGCGACCGCAGACGGAACCCGATCGACAGGTGGTCGCTGCGGTACCTGACCTCGCCCGGCAGCGACGCGGCAGTGAGCCCGGCGGGCAGCCCATCCAGGTCGATGTGTCGATCAACCATGGTTGCCGCCGGTGGCGTCCGGTACCGACCGTCCGGCTCACCCTCCAGCTGCAGCCCGGTGGTGACCACGTTCCATCCCGGCCACCACCCGTCGGTGGCGCACCGGCGCACCTGCGCCAGTAGGGCGGTTGTCCGAATACCGGACAAATCGATGGGAGCGCCAGTGCTCTCCCCGGCAAGCTCCCAGCCTTCCGGTACCGGGACGTAGGCACGGACAGCGGTGACGTGGTCCGACTCCTGACCGCTGGCGCATTTGTGGTACCCAGCAGCCGGAACGATTCGCAACTCCTGCAGGGTCATCGGGTCGTCCGAGAAGACCGCTCGTTGGTGGATGATTCGGTGCGCCGGTGCGCCGGACTCACCCGCGGCCGGCGCTGCCCACACCGACCGGGTGCTCAGTCTCGCCGGGGCCGCCCGCTGCTGCTCCCAGGACGGAGTGGACAGCGGATGCACGAACAGATCCATGAGGTTGACCTCTCTCGACGACGCAGATGCTGGAAACCTTCCCGGAATCGTTGACGACCCGTCAAGTGATCACCTAGGTTGATCACATCTTCATCGGCGTGCGACCAATCCATAGCATTCCCGATGCCCCGAACCGGCACTTCAGCGGCTTGACGCAAGGAGGGTCTACCCGTGGTCACGCCGACGGCGCCGGTGCCGGTCAGACGACTGGTCTCCGGGCCGGTCCGACGGCCAACGCCCTCCGCGATGCGCGGTCGGCGGCAATGGGTGGGGGTGCTGTTCTGCTTGCCGCTGCTTGTCCTGGTGCTGGCCTTCGTCGCCTGGCCGATCATCAGTCTGGTCCGATATTCATTCACCAAATACAACGGCCTCACAGACCCGAAATGGGTTGGCCTGGAAAACTACCGGTTCCTTGTCAGTTGGCCCGATTTCCACCGAATTCTATTCAACAACGCGGTCCTGGCGGCGGCGGTGTCGGTGTGGGTGTGCCTGCCGTTTCTGCTATCCATCGTCATCTTCCGGATGCGTCGGGCCGATCTGCTGCGGACCATTCTGTTCGTCCCCGCCATGCTGTCGCCGATCGTGGTGGGCGGAGTCTTCCGGATCGTGCTGGCCGACAACGGTCCGGTCAACGGCACTCTCCGCTCGCTTCATCTCGGATGGATTGCGCCACAGTGGCTGTCCAGTGATCGGTTCGTGCTGGTCACGGTGATCGTCGTCATCGCCTGGGCCACGATGGGAAGTGGGGTTTTGTTCTACTCAGCCGCTTTGGCCAACATCTCGCCGTCCTACCTGGAGGCCGCCGAACTGGACGGCGCCACGGTGCGACAGATGATCTGGCACATCTACCGGCCAGCCCTGCGCCCGGTGACTCGGTTCTGGATGCTGCTTTTGACAGTGACAACGGTGACCGGTTTCTTCCCCTGGATCTACGGCTTGACCAACGGTGGCCCCGGCGTGTCGTCCACGACGCTGGACTACGCGGTCTACCAGACGCTGAATCAAGGCGACCAGCTCGGTCGCGGGGCGGCAATCGCGGTAGTTGCGGTGCTGCTGGTCGGGGTGGTCATTGCGCTGCAGCTAGTCAGCCGCCGGTTGCGCGGCGAAGAGAGTTGGTCGTGACCCGCGGTCGAGCCAACCGTGGCGCAACGGTCGCGGTTGCCGTCGCGGTACTCGCCGTCCTCGGACCGTTGCTCTGGGTGATCCGGGTTGCTCTCAAACCCGCGGAGGCGTACCTGTCCGACCCGGCCGGGCTCGGCGGCGGGGTGACGCTGGCCAATTTTGCCGACGCCTGGAACATCGGTGGCCTCGGCGCGGCTGTTGTGAACTCGTTGATCGTCGTGATTCCGGGTGCGTTGCTGGCGACCGGCCTGGCCACCCTTGCGGGCTGGGGCCTCGCGAGATACCTATTCCCGGGCCGGGGGGTGCTCGCCGCCATCCTGGTGGCGGCGATGTTCCTGCCGTTGGCCGCCCTGGTGATGCCGCTGTTCGAGCTGGGCCTGGACTACGACCTAGTTGGCCGGCAGTGGTGGCTGGCTGTGGTGTACGGGACGGTGTTCGCGCCATGGGCGACGCTATTCCTCAGATCGATCCTGGCCGAATTGCCCGGCGAGATCATGGAGGCAGCATCGGTCGACGGGGCTGGACCATTGACCACATTCTGGTCCGTGGCTTTGCCAATGGCCAAACCTGCGTTGGCCACCGCGTTTATCCTCAACGTGTTCCTGCAATGGAGCGAGCTGATCGTGGCGCTCCTGCTGCTACCTGCGGGTGACCAGCAGATGGTGACCGTCGCCATCGCGCAGTTCTCCACGCAGTTCCGCACGGGCGGACCCTTAACCGCGGCCGGCCTGTTGATCGGTGCGGTACCCATCCTCGCGGTATTCGCCGTGGGACAGCGGTGGCTCCGGGCGGGGGCGCTGTCCGGGGCGGTGAAGGACTGACCCATCGACACGCGCTGCCCAGTCAGCCATCTCCCCTATCACTTTTCGCTCGCCCGAATTACCGTCCCGTCACCGTCCACGAAGGAGCCCACGATGGAACCCGACTCGCGTCAACTGTCCCGCCGCCGCCTGCTCAAAGCAGGCCTGGCCGCGGGCGCGATGGCCGCTCTCAGCGGACCGGCCCTGGCCGCCTGCTCGTCCGGCACAACCGCCGGCGCCAGCAGCAGCGCTGCCTCGTCCGCTGGATCCTCTGCCGGCTCGACTGCCGGGTCCACCAGCGCAGCGTCCGCTGCCGGATCCACCGCAGCGTCGTCAGCCGCCGGGGGACAGACCGTGACGTTCTTCGGATGGGACATCGCCGACACCACGGCTGGTCTGGGCAAGGGATTCCAGGCGGTGAAAGAGGCCTGGCAGCAGGAATCGGGCAATTCGGTGACGTTCGACGGGGTGCCGTTCGAGAACTTTGTCGCCGCAGGAACCACCAGGGCCAGGGCGAAACAGCTGTCGGACACCCTGGAACTGCTGCCCGACCTGAACCACGCCGGGATCTTCCCCGCACTGAAGCCGGTGACGAAGTCCGACTACCCCGACTTGGCCGACCAGGTCACCGGCTGGGACGCGGCGATCATCGACCCGGCCTCACCGGAGTCGTACGCCGGCGTCCCCGGTGGCGCCCAGGGAACGCTGTTCTACTACAACAAGAAGGTATTCACCGACGCCGGGCTGGACCCGGAGAAGCCGCCGGAGACCTGGGCCGAATTCGAGGCCGCTTGCACGGCCATCAAGGGCAAAGGGGGCACCCCGCTGGGGATGTCCGGGGTCGACGGCAACCTTCTGTGGTGGGCGTGGTTGTCCTTCTCCCCGCAGTTCTTCCCGACCGCCGCCGACGTGCTGAAGGTCCGTACGGGCGAGGTAAAGATCAGTGACGAGCCGTTCCTGAAGTCGCTGCAGCCCATCGCCTCAACCTTCGGGAAGGGCTGGTGGAACGCCGACTATGCGTCGAAGAAATTCGCCGATGTGGAGTCCTCGTTCGCGGCCGGTGAGATCGGCATCGTCCCTGGTTTGATCACCTCAGCGATGAACTGGAAGGTCTGGGACACCAAGCTCGGCAAAGATGCATACGGGGTGTTCACCCCGCCGCTGCTGGACGGCGGCGCCAAGCAAGGCCAATTCTTCAACCCCGTCCTGCTGTACGCGATGAGCGCCGACGTGAAGGACGCGGACACCGCAAAGTCGTGGATCTCCTTTGTAATCTCCAAAAAGGGCCAGGAGATCATGCTGGAACAGTCCGGGCAGTTCCCCAACCGCTCGGATATCGACGTGGCCGCCGCGGCCGGCAGCCCCGGGGCGGCCGCGATCCAGGCCATCGTCAAAAAGGTCGGTGGGGTCCCGGTCGCGCAGAACCAGTTCAACTCGGCGGCGCTGAGCGCCGCGACGCAGAACATCACCAGCGCCGCTGTGAGTGGGGATCTGCAGGGGTTCCTGAACAACCTGGAGCAGCTGCAGCGAGCCTGAACTGACCTGTGGTCGGCCAGTCGAGTTGGGCGGACTCATCGTGCGGCGCGACCGCGTTCTGCGCACGATCAGTCCACTCAACTCTTGCTGCCCCGTGCCGCGGACCCGGCGGGCGTCAGCCGGCCGCGAGCGCGGCCGACTATGGTGGCCGATGCACCGATCCCGGCGTGTTTCCGAAAGGCCCTGTCACCATGTCCACTGCACCGTCCTCAGCCGAACCGGCACCGACCGAGACGATCGAGTTCCAGGCGGAGGCGCGTCAGCTGCTGCAGCTGATGATCCACTCGATCTACTCGACGAAGGACGTCTTCTTGCGGGAGTTGATCTCCAACTCCTCGGACGCACTCGACAAGCTGCGGCTGGCCGCGTACCAGGACAAGGACCTGGACGTCGACACGTCCGACCTGCACATCACGGTAGAAATCGACCAGCCCGCACGCTCGTTGACAGTGCGGGACAACGGTATTGGCATGTCCCGAGCTGAGGTGATCGAGCTGATCGGCACCATCGCCAAGTCCGGGACCGGGGAGATGTTGGCCCAGCTCCGGGCGGCCCGGGAGGCCGGCGGCGGGGAGCAGGCCACTGCTGAGCTGATCGGGCAGTTCGGGGTGGGCTTCTACTCCAGCTTCATGGTCGCCGACCGGGTCACCTTGGTCACCCGCAAGGCGGGGCACACTGGCGGGGTCCGCTGGGAATCCACCGGTGAGGGCACCTACACGATCGCCGACGAACCGGATGCGCCGCAGGGCACGTCGGTCACCCTGCACCTCAAGCCCGCGGACACCGAGGATTCGCTGCAGGACTTCGCCGACCCGACCACCGTGCGCGGCGTCATCAAGAGGTATTCGGACTTCATCACCTGGCCGATCCGGGTGGCGCCGATCGGCCCTCCGGCCGCGACCGATGACGCAGGGGAGACCGACCCAGCGAAGGCCGAACCGGAGACGGTCAACTCCCGTAAGGCGTTGTGGGCCCGGTCGCAGAGCGAGGTCTCCACCGAGGAGTACACCGAGTTCTACCGGCACGTCAGCCACGACTGGCGGGAGCCGCTGGAAACCATCCGGCTCTCCGCCGAGGGCACCTTTGAATACCAGGCGTTGCTGTTCCTGCCCAGTCACGCGCCGATGGACTTGTTCATGCGCGACGCCAAACGCGGCGTGCAGCTGTACGTCAAGCGGGTGTTCATCATGGACGACTGCGAGGCACTGGTCCCGGAGTACCTGCGCTTCGTCAAGGGTGTCGTCGATGCGAACGATCTATCGCTCAACATCTCCCGGGAGATCCTGCAGCAGGACCGGCAGATCCAGCTGATTCGCAAGCGGCTCGTCAAAAAGGTGCTGTCGACGATCAAATCGATGCTGGAGAACGAACCCGACAAGTACGCGACATTGTGGGCGGAGCTCGGCCGGGCGATCAAGGAAGGTCTGCTCTCTGATTACGACAATCAGCAGGCCATTCTCGAGATCTGCTCGTTCCCGACCACGAACGACCCGGTCAAGCCGACGTCGTTGCAGGACTACGTGTCCCGGATGCCCGAGGGGCAGGACGCCATTTATTACGCCAGCGGTGAATCGCGGGCGGCACTGGAGAATTCCCCGCATATGGAGGCGTTCCGGGCCAAGGGATACGAGGTCCTCCTGCTGATCGATCCGGTGGACGAAGTGTGGGTCGACTCCGTTCCGCCGTTTCAGGACAAGCAGTGGGTATCCATCGCACGGGGTGAGGTGGACCTCGGCGGCGATGACGTCGACACCGACACGGCCGAGACGTTCGACGGCCTCATCAGCTGGCTCGGCCAGACCCTGGGTGATGACGTCAAGGCGGTCCGGCTCTCGCACCGGCTGACCACGTCAGCGGTGTGCCTGGTCGGCGACCCCGGTGACCTCACCCCGACCCTGGAGAAGATGTACCGGGCGATGGGCCAGCCGCTGCCCAAGGTCACCCGCACCCTGGAACTCAATCCCCGCCACGCCTTGATCACCGGCCTCAACGAGACGCTCCAGCAGCGCCCAGACGACCCCGCGCTGGCCGACACCGCCCGATTGCTCTACGGCATGGCGGTTCTGGCCGAGGGCGGCGATTTGCCCGAGCCGGCCGCCTTCGTGGCAACGTTGTCCCAGCAGCTGGAGAAGACGCTGTCCTGACCGGCCCGCAACGCCCGCCCGGTCGGAGTCACCGGCCCGGCAAGCGTTGCGGTGGCGGGACCCCGGCTACTGAGCCATTCGGGTGGACTCTTGACAGTGTGGTTCTAAACCGGTTTATTTAGTCCACGTGCAGACAAAGCCGCCTGCACCGGCGGCGTCCCTGCGCAAGTGACGACGGGACGAACCGATGGCAGCGAAGCCGACGATCGCCGATGTCGCCGCGCGCGCCGGGGTATCCAAGGCGGCGGCATCGTTCGCACTGAACGACCGACCCGGGGTGTCCACCGCCACCCGCGAGCGCATCCTGCAGGTCGCGAAAGAGCTTGGCTTTACACCCAACTCGGCTGCTCGGGCGCTATCGACCCGCCGGTCGGACAACCTTGGTCTGGTGCTAGCCCGCTCCCACGACACGCTCGGCTCCGACCCTTTCTTCCCGTCATTCATCGCGGGTGTGGAGTCCGCGCTCGACGGCACCGAATTGTGTCTTCTGGTCCGAATGGTCGGAGATGAGAATTCCGAGCACCGGGCCTACCAGGATATGGCCCGCACCGGCCGGGTCGACGGCGTCTTCCTCACCGATCTTCGTGTTGACGACCCGCGGCCGGCTTTGCTGACCCGGTTGGGAATTCCTGCGGTCACCCTCAACCGCGCGCAGGAACCGGCCGGAGCCACCGCCGTGTGCGTTGACGACGGCCAGGCCGTCCTGGACGCCGTCCGTCATCTGGTCGGCCTCGGACACCGCACGATCGGCCACATCGCGGGCCCGGCGGCCTACCTGCACGCCGCGCACCGGCGCCAGCGGTGGGCCGCTGCGCTGACCGAGTCGGGTGTCGTAGGTCCGGTGGTCGAGGCGGACTTCAGCGCCGGCGGCGGGGCGGCCGCGACGCTGCAGATGCTTGATGCGCCGGATCCGCCCACCGCGATCCTGTACGCCAACGACCTGATGGCCGTCGCCGGCATCGCCGCGGCCAGGCAGCGCGGCCTCGTCGTCCCGCACGACCTGTCGGTCATTGGCTTTGATGACAGCCAATTGGCGGCCTTCCTCAGCGCGCCGTTGACCACCGTTCGCACCGATGTGCATGGCTGGGGGCGGGCGGCGGCCACCGCTCTGCAAGCGCGAGTCCTCGGTCAGCAAATCGACGACATTGATTTACCTGCCGCTGAACTCGTCATCCGCTCGTCCACCGGGCCGCCGCCGGACCGAGGCCCGCCGAGGCCGGCCGGCCGCCGTGAATCCAGCCAACGCAGGTCTCACCCCGCACCAGTCCCCCGACGGAACGCCACCCCGACCGTTCCGCGCCGACCAGAAAAGGAACGCCCATGAAACTGCACTATCGAGCTCGGTCCACCCGAGTCGCGGCGGCAGCCGTCCTGGCCAGCGCCCTCGTCCTCTCCGGATGCGGTTCCAGCGGGAGCAGCGGCGGTGGTGGGGACGCGGCCGCGGCCAAGGGGCCCATCACCATCTGGTATTCGAACAACGCGCAGGAGATCACCTGGGGCAAGCAGGTGGTGGACGCCTGGAACGCCGCACATCCCGACGAAAAGGTGACCGCGCAGGAGATCCCGGCCGGCAAGTCGTCCGAAGAGGTCATCGGAGCGGCCATCACCGCAGGCACCGAACCGTGCCTGATCTACAACACCTCCCCCGCTGCCGTTCCCGGGTTCCAGAAACAGGGTGGCCTGATCAACCTCAACACCTTTGCCGACGGCGCGTCCTACATCGACTCACGCACCGGAAAAACCGCGGAGCAGTACAAATCGCCCGACGGCAACTACTACCAGCTGCCGTGGAAATCGAACCCGGTGATGATCTTCTACAACAAGGCGGTCTTCACCAAGGCCGGCCTGGATCCGGCGGCGCCGCCGCTGGCCACTTACCAGGAATTCACCGACACGGCGAAGAAAATCGTCTCCTCCGGTGCCGCTCAGTTCGCGATCTACCCGGCACCGAGCAGCGAGTTCTACCAGTCCTGGTTCGACTTCTACCCGCTGTTCGCGGCGGCCACCGGTGGCAAGCAACTCGTAGCCGACAAGAAGAGCCAGTTCTCCTCCGCTGAAGGTGTTGCGGTGGCGAACTTCTGGAAGGGCCTGTATACGGACAAGCTGGCCGGCAATGAGACGTACACGGGTGACTCGTTCGCTGACGGCAAGGCCGCGATGGCGATCGTCGGCCCATGGGCGATCTCGGCCTACAAGGGCAAGGTCGACTGGGGCGTCGCGCCGGTCCCGACCGAGAAGGGCGCCGCAGCAACGGATATTCATACCTTCTCCGATGCCAAGAACGTCGCCATGTACGCGTCCTGCACGAAGCAGGCCACAGCGTGGGAGTTCATGAAGTTCAGCACCTCCAAGGAGCAGGATGGGCAGCTGCTGATGCTGACCGGCCAGATGCCGCTGCGCACCGACCTGCCCACCGCGTACGCCGACTACTTCACCGCCAACCCGCAGTACAAGCTCTTCGCCGAGCAGGCCGCGCGCACGGTGGAGGTGCCGAACGTGCCGAACTCCGTCGAGATCTGGCAGACCTTCCGTGATGCGTGGACCTCGTCGGTGATCTTCGGCAAGACCGATGTGCAGAAGGCGCTGACCGACGCCGCCACCAAGGTGGACGGATTGGCCGGGCAGTCGTGACCGCGGCGGTCACCAGGGCCGCCGGCGCCCCGGCCCCTGCCGCCCCCGACGGTGGGGGCGTCAGAGGGCATCGGGTGCCCTTGCGGGAACGGATCGTCGGGAAGCAACCCATCGGAATCCTGCTGACCGCGCCGTATGTCATCTTCATCGCCGTGGTATTCGCCTACCCCCTGGGTTTTGCGGTGTGGATGTCGTTCCACGACTACTTCTTCACCGCACCCGGGGTCTCCATCCCGCACCCGTTCGTCGGGTTCGACAACTACAAGGCGATCCTGTCCGACCCGGCGGTGCTGGCCGCATTCGTCCACGTGGCGGTGTTCCTGGTCATCAATGTGCCGTTGACGGTGGCCCTGTCGCTCGCCCTGGCGGTCGGCCTGAACCGGGCGATCAGGTTCCGCACATTCTTTCGGGCCGCCTACTACGTGCCGTACGTGACGGCAAGCGTTGCGGTGGTTGCGGTCTGGCTGTTTCTGTTCAGTTCCCGCGGTCTGGTCAACCAGATTCTGGGTCCGCTGGCGCCCGACCCGTCCTGGCTGGTGAACTCCACCTGGGCGATGCCGTCCATCGCGGTGTTCGTCACCTGGAAGCAGTTGGGGTTCTTCATCCTGCTGTACCTGGCCGCGTTGCAGAACGTGCCTAAGGAGCTCTACGAATCCGCATCCATGGACGGGGCGAATGCCTGGCGCAGTTTCCTGTCCGTGACCGTTCCCGGCGTACGGTCGGCGACCGCGTTGGTGACGTTGCTGGCGATCGTCACCGGTGCCAACCTGTTCACCGAGCCGTACCTGTTGACCGGTGGTGGAGGCCCCGACGGGGCGTCGACGTCACCGGTGCTGCTGATGTACCAGCAGGGAATTCAGCAGGGCAAACCCGATATCGCCGCGGCCATCGGCGTGGTCCTCGTCCTGGTGGTGCTGCTGATTGCGCTGGTCAGCCGGCGGGTCACCGAAAGGCAGGGAACATGAGCGTCTCTCACACCCACGACACGGAACCGGCGACCCCGGCGGCTCGTCCTACGGCGGTCAGGGCAGCAGGCGCCGCCCCGGCCAGCAGGGGACGCGCCATCCTGGTGCTGGTGGCCCTGTTCGGCGGTGCCCTGGTATTCCTGTTCCCCTTCTACTACATGCTGGTCGGGTCGCTGCAGCGGTCGCCGAACACGTCGGTCTCCGGGGCCTTCCCGCAGCCCGGCAACCTCACGTTCGACAATTACGTGGCGATCAACGCGGCATTGAACCTGTGGCAGTCGCTGCTGAACTCCGGGATCTTCACCGGGGGAGTGTTGCTCGGCACCGTGGTGTTCGGGGTACTCGCCGGATACGCGTTGGCGCTGCTGAGCTTTCGCGGCCGGTCGACGATCTTCCTGACCATGCTGTTGGTGCTGGTGGTGCCGTTCCAGCTGTTGATGATCCCGCTGTATGTGCTGATCGCCCGCGACTACGGCCTCGGCGACACCTATCTCGGGATGATCCTGCCGTTCGCGATCAATTCCACCGCGGTCTTCATCTTCCGCCAGTACTTCATGCAGCTCCCGGCGGAACTGTTCCAGGCCGCCCGGATCGACGGGGCCGGTGAACTCCGCACGCTATGGTCGGTGGCCCTGCCGCTGGTCCGGCCGGCTCTGTTGACCGCGGTGTTGCTGACGTTCATCGGGCCGTGGAACGAGTTCCTCTGGCCGTTCCTGATCACCAAACAGCAAGCGAAGCAGCCCCTTGCGGTATCGCTGGCGAACTACATCTCCACGGTGCAGGCGACCACCGTCAACCCCTACGGCGCCATCCTGGCGGGTGCGTGCGTGCTGGCCATCCCAGCAGTTGGCCTGTTCCTAATCTTCCAGCAGCATTTCGTGTCCACCGACCTTGGTTCCGGCGTGAAGGGATGATGGACATGAGCCCCACGGTGCCGTTGAGCACCACCGTTCCCTATTCGTTGCGGCGCATTGGGCTGGTGATGGAACCCGACCCCGCCGACCCGCACGAGGTCGACGGGGTGCTGAACCCCGGCACCGCGCGTGATCCGGACGGCCGGTTGTACCTGCTACCCCGACTGGTGGCTGCGGGCAACGTCTCCCGAGTCGGGTTGGCCGAGGTCGTGCTGACCGACGGCGTGCCGACCGGGGTGCAGCGGCGGGGGGTGGTGCTCGAGCCGGACGCCGGTTGGGAACGATCCGACCGGCACGCCGGGGTGGAGGATCCGCGCGTCACCTGGGTTCCGGCGCTGGGCATGCACGTGATGACGTACGTTGCGTACGGACCGCTCGGCCCGCGGACCGCGCTGGCGGTGTCCACCGATGTGCAGCACTGGCGCCGGCTGGGCCCGGTGCACTTCGACTACCAGGGCGACCTCGATAGCGACCTGAACCTGTTCTCCAACAAAGACATGGTGTTTTTCGGTGAGCCGGTGGCCGGGCCGGACGGCCGGCCCAGTTTCGCCGCGCTGCACCGGCCCACCTGGGATCTGGATCTCGTCGCGCCCGGTCTGGGGACATACCTGCCGGCCGGGGTCACCGACGACCGGCCGGGGATCTGGATCTCCTACGTCCCGGTTGACGACGTAATCGGCGACCTGTCCCGGCTGACCCAGCTGTCCGGCCATCGGCCGGTCGCGTTGCCCGCCTTTGGTTTCGAGGCGCTGAAGATCGGTGCGGGGCCACCGCCGCTGCGGGTCCCGGAGGGTTGGCTGGTGCTGCACCACGGTGTCACCGGCACCCTGCTGCCCGGGGTGGACCATCAGCCGCTGGTGAATTATGCGGCCGGCGCAATGATTCTGTCCGCCGATGACCCCGGGGTGGTGCTCGCTCGCACGCCAGAACCCCTGCTATCAGCGGAATTGGCCGCGGAACGCTCCGGCGTCGTGCCGAATGTGGTGTTCCCGACCGCGATCGAGGAGATCGACGGTCGGCTGTTCGTGTTCTACGGCATGGCCGATTCCCGAATCGGCGTCGCCGCCCTCGATCGCGTCCAGGAGGCGTCATGATCGCCCGTTCGTTGTCTGCAGGTGCTCGCCGGATCCTTTCCCTGGTCGGTATTCTCGCCCTGCTGCTCGGCCTGCTCGGCCCAGTGGGCAACGCAGCGGGCGCCGCTCCCCCGGCGCCGTTGACCAACCTCGCGCACCTCGAATTCCTCACCGAGCAGGTTCGCGTGCCAATCACCCCGGCGCACACCACCTACCGGTTGGACGTCGAACCCACCGTCGGGGTGCTCTGGGTGTATGCGGACTCCCGCGGCGGCGGCGGCTTCGCCAAGGTCGGCGGCGGTCCCTACGACCCGGTGACCAATACCTACAGCCAGGGTGCGTATGACGCCGACGACATCTCCCGGGCGGCAGTGGTGTACCTGCGGCAGTGGCTCGCCACCGGCGACGCCGACGTGAAACACCAGGCCTATCAACAACTCCGCGGGCTGACCTACTTGCAGACCGTCACCGGTCCAAAGGCCGGCGAGGTCGTGTTGTGGATGCAACCGGACGGAACGTTGAACCCGTCGCCGACGCCAAAGGAATTGCCGGACCCGTCGGACTCCGGGCCGTCCTACTGGCTGGCCCGCACCCTCTGGGCGCTGGGTGAGGGGTACGCCGCGTTCCGGGACACCGACCCGGAGTTCGCCAGTTTCCTCAAGACTCGGATGGATCTCGCGGTCATAGCACTGAACCGGGACGTGCTGACCAAGTACGGCACGTACCAGGTGATTCACGGGTTCAAGGTGCCCGCGTGGCTGATCGTCGACGGCGCCGATGCGAGTTCGGAGGCCGTCCTCGGACTTGCCGCCTACGTCAAGGCCGGCGGTGACCGCACGTCTCGCATAGCTTTGCGTCAGCTGGCCCGCGGAATCGCCGAGATGTCCGCCGGTTCGGTGACCAGCTGGCCCTACCGGGCGCTGCTGCCGTGGGCGCTGTCCCGGTCGGATTGGCACGCGTGGGGCGCGAACATGCCGGCCGCGTTGGCCGCAGCGGGCGTCGCTCTGGACGATGACGACGACCTGCTGGACCCAGCCGTGCGGGACGCGGCCGGTTTCACCCCGCAACTGCTCACCTCCACCGGCCCGGTGAACGGCCTACTGCCCACCCCCGGTGACGCCACCCAGATCGCCTACGGGGCGGACGCCCGGGTGCAAGGTCTGGTCGCAGTTGGAGTCGCCACGCGCAGGCCAGGAATCAGGTCGTTGGCCGGCATCGCCGCCGGCTGGTTCTTCGGGCAGAACGCGTCCGGAAAGCCGGTCTACGACCCGGCGACCGGCGTCACCAACGATGGTGTGCAGCCCGACGGAAAGGTGAACCCCAACTCCGGGGCCGAATCGACCATCCATGGTCTGCTGACCATGCAGGTCCTGGACGCCAACCCCGACTTGGCAGCTCTCGCGCGGGCGTCGACGTCGATCCGGACCCGGGACGGGCTGCAGGTGCTCGAGGCCGAGGACGCAGCGTTGGCGGGCGGCGCCACGGTGACCACCCCGGCATCGGCGTGGACCGGAGAGTCCTTGTGGAGCAACGGGAAGTACGTCTCCGCGCCGGACGGCAGCACCGTCACCTGGAGCGTGCCGGCCGCCGACCAGCCACGGCTGGTGCAACCTGTGGCCGGTTTGACCGCCGGGTCGGACGCCCGGAGCAAGATCACCGCTAGCGGCTCCGCACGGGACTCGTCGACGCTTGGCACGGTTCGCTACGGCGCCGTCGGGACGCAGGGCAACGCGCCGTCACCGATCGAACTGTTGCCGGTAGCAATGAAGAAAACCGTTGGCGCCGAGGCGGTGTCGGTGACGGCGGCGACCAGCGGGGGTACCGGCGCACTCGACGCGCTACTGGTGATGCCGGAGGTCGCCACCCTGCTCAGCGGCGGCGATGGGCACGATACGGCGTTGCTGACGTCAAAGGCCAGCGGGGACCGTTGGCGCGCAGTCGAACTCGGCAGCTCCCACCCGGGCAGCGATGTACCGGCCACCGTGTCCGTCTACGACCGGGCGGGCAAGCTCGTCGACCAGCACACCGAGGCCGGCGCGCAGATCAAGGTGCTAGTGCGGTCAGGCGGGTTCACGGAGGTCACCCGCTAGCACCATCACACCCAGCCACGCTGCTCGCCCAGAGACCGTGGGCGAGCAGCGTGGTGTGGTGCGGCGCCGGCATTTTGGACCCCTGGTGGGCTCAGGTTGCTCGAGGTGGCGGAGGTTATCGCTGGAAATGCCGCAGGGGGAGGGGCTTCCCCTGGCCGTCGATCTCGGAACGGCCGACTTGACGGAAACCGGGCGCCAGGTAGAAATGGCGGCTGGATGCATTCTGTTCGTTCACGTCCACCCTCAGCTCGGGCAACTCGCTGGCGACGTCTTTGAGCAACCGTGACCCGCTGGCCATCCGAGCGAATGACGTCCATCGCTTGCGGTTGGGGATGCCCGCCCGAGGGTCGTCAAGCTCACTCGCATGCGGGTTAAGAAGGCCCGAATCGAGCGGAGACGCCGGCCCTCGTGCGACGCTGGAGGGTATGAGCGTGGGGCCGGTGGAGTTCGATGCTCTGCCGCGCGCCGACCTCACCGTCGATCGGGTCTACCGGGGCGGGGTGCGGGGTACGTCCGCCGACGACCCGTTGGCCAAGCTGGTGCCGGTCGGCAACCAGGGAGGGTTCCGGTACGCGGGCAGCCCCACCCGGGGCACCGTCACCTTGTCCGTGCTCTATACGTCAGGGGCCGAGACGGATTGGCCCGACCGCTTGGACGTCACCACCGGCGACTTCTCCTACTTCGGCGACAACCGGCGGCCGGGAAGCCAGCTCTTGGCGACTCCTCGGCGCGGCAACCTGTTGCTGCAGGACACCTTTGCCCGGGCCAACGGCGGTCCGGGCGAGCGGATGACGGTCCCGCCGTTCTTCCTGTTCGAAAAGTCAGGCGTCGGGCGTGATGTCATTTTCCGCGGGCTGCTCGCCCCCGGATCGCCTCTGCTGTCACCCGAGGAGGAACTCGTCGCGGTCTGGCGAACGACGGCCGGCAGTCGCTTTCAGAATTACCGGGCGCATTTCACCGTGCTGGATCTGCCCATCGTCCGCCGGGAATGGCTTGACCAGATCCTGGCCGGCGACCCGCTGGGGTCCGCCTGTCCGGCGGTGTGGCGCCGATGGGTCGATGGAGCGTTCACCCCGCTGGAGGCGCCAAAATCCGTCACGGTCCGGCGGCGTCAGGAACAACTACCGACATCCTCTGCTGGACAACACGTACTGAGGACGATCTGGCAGTACTTCACCGCGTCGCCGCATCGGTTCGAGGGTTTCGCCGCCGACCTGTGGCTGATGTCCGACGAGCGGGTCGCCAGCGTCGATGTCACCCGGCCGACCAGGGACGGCGGCCGCGACGCCACCGGTGAGTTCCTGCTGGGACCGAAATCCGACCCGATCAGGATCGATTTCGCATTGGAGGCCAAATGCTATGCCGTGACGAACGGGGTCGGGGTGCGGGATGTCAGCCGGCTGATCTCCCGGCTGCGGGCGCGTCAATTTGGTGTCCTGGTGACCACGTCGTATTTGGCCGAGCAGGCCTATCAGGAGATCCGGGAGGACGGACACCCGATCGTGGTCATTGCCGGCGCCGACCTGGTGGAAATTCTGTCGCAGGTGGGCCTGCGGACGCCCGCCGAGGTGCTCACCTATTTGCAGCTCTACCACCCCGCGCCCGCGCAGATGGCACCGGTGGACACCGTGTTCGGGTCGGGAGGCATCCCGTCCGAGGTCGGCCCCGAGTCTTTGCCGGATTCGGATCAGGTAGGGATTCCTAGTGCGGCTGCGTCGGTCTCGGACAAGTAGCCGGGGGGCAGCACGGTGTCCTCGATGACGCCATTACCGCCTTGTCGGGCAGGTCGCTGATCGTGCAATCCGGGTAGGTGCTGCCGAGCCGGCGGCTGAGGTCGGCCAGATCCTCGGCGAACTCGAACAGGCCAGGGTCCCCGAACCGGTGCGGTTCGTCGCCGGCCCGGTTTGATGGTTCGTTGGTCGTCCGTTGCGCGCGGCCAGACCGGCCGCGATCGCCCGATTCCCGGCTCCCCGCTGTAACGCCAGGCCCTGCTGGGCGCCCATCGGTCTGCGGCCGGCGGTTGACCTCGTTCAAGTTGATCATGACGAACTCTGCTCGACACGCCGACAACACGCCGAAACCGGAGCAGAGATGGCCATGATCAACTTCAGAGATGGGTGCAGAATCGGGGGTCAGTGCAACTCTCACGACGCCCGGGGGTACTTATGGCTGAGGTCGTCCTGTTCCACCACGTGCAGGGCCTGACCCCTGGGGTGATCGCGTTCGCCGACCGACTGCGGAACGCGGGCCACACGGTGCATACCCCAGACCTCTTGGAGGGCCGCACGTTCGACTCCATCGAGGCGGGGATGGCGCACGTCGAGGAGATCGGGTTCGGCTTGATCCTGGAACGCGGCGAGCGGGCAGTCCAGGACCTGCCGGCGGAGTTGGTGTACGCAGGCTTCTCCCTCGGGGTCCTCCCGGCGCAGAAGCTGACGCAGACCCGCCCCGGTGCCCGGGGGGCCGTGCTGTGCTACTCCTGCGTGCCGGTGGAGGAATTCGGTTCATGGCCAGACGGGGTTCCGGTGCAGGTGCACGGGATGGACGCGGATCCGATCTTCGTCGGCGAGGGCGACATCGACGCTGCCCGCACCCTTGTCGCGCAGGTCGACGACGCCGAACTGTTCCTGTACCCGGGTGATCAGCACTACTTCGCGGACAGTTGGCTGCCGTCCTACGACGCCGAGGCGACCGCGTTGCTGCTGGAGCGCACCCTGACATTCCTGCGGGATCGCTGATCCGGGAACGGACGTCCGCTCGGCGGCGGGTGGTGCCAGGCTTGCCGGTGCATTGATATGCGCGGCCAGGCGGTCAGCCATTCCCCCCGTTCCAATCGTGGCCGGCCGGAAACCCCGTGCTTGGGTTGACATTGTCGCGTCGGACGTCGCAGGCACAGTGGCCTATTTCGCGGTGCCAGACACGGTCGCCGCGGTCGCCGACACCACTCGCGGCGGCGGGAGGCTCCACGGGCCGAGCGCCACTGCCGCGTGCGCCGCGTCAATCATGTGCTCAAGAAAAGAGCACATCACGCTGCATAAATGGACTGAGCCTCCGCTATGACGGCCGCTCGCAGTCTCCTATGCAGCGCCTTTCGCGATACCAAATCCACCCGGCGCCCGAACAGAACGGACAGCTCGTCCGTCAGGTCCTCTATCTCCCAACCAAGCCGCCGGCCCGGGAGGAGCTCGTAGAGGATGTCGATGTCGCTCGTCGGGTCCGCACTTCCGCGGGCCACCGAGCCGAAGATCATCAGTCGCGCGATGCCGTAGTGGGAGCAGACAGCCGCGAGGGCGGCCTGATCCACCATCTCCTCCGGCGTCATCACGGTTCAAGGGTATTCCAGGCGTCGGCTCGCAGGTAGCCGGCACATCAGCATGGACCGAACCCGGAATGGATCTTGTCGGGCCCGCACCTTGTTGCGGTCTGCAGGGCACCCGTACGGGGACGCGGGTTTGTCGGGGTCAGGTGACGGCCGGCTGCGAAGAATCCGGTGCGAACGGGGTGCGGAGGACGCAGAACTCATTGCCCTCCGGATCGCTCAGCACCACCCAGGTCACGTCATCGCCTTGGCCGAGGTCGACCCGCCGGGCGCCCAACCCTTCCAGCCTGGCCACCTCCGCCGCCTGGTCCCCGTCCGACCGCAGGCACACATGCACCCGGTTCTTGATCTGCTTGGCCTCCGGCACCCGCAGGAACAGCATGTCGGGCAGCACGCCATGGCCGAACCCACCGGGCGGGGCGGTGACCGCGACCTCCTCGGGATCGTCGGTCTCCAGGTCCCAGCCCAGCGCGGCCGCCCAGAACCGGCCCGTGGTCTCGGGTTGAACGGAATCGAACGACAGGTTCGAGATGCGCAGCGTCATGGCGGCAGCCTGCCCGGGGACGCGTGATGTTGTCACCCCGATTTGCTGGCTCGGGGTCGGTGTTGTCCTCGGCGCCGGGCCCGCCTCGGCGATGAGCGGGATGTCGTTGCCTGGCGCGACTACTGGTTGCGCCAGAGCGGTTTGATCGCCTCTTGCAGCAACGCACCGACGTCGCCCAACCGGTGCACCCCGCTGGAGACAATGGTGCGCCCGTCGACGATCACCGTGTCGACGTCGGCCGCGGTGGCCGCCAGCAGGACCTGCGCGGGGTCGACGCCGGCGGTGTGGACCGAGTCCAACCGGACCGCGACCAGGTCGGCGCGGGCGCCGACCGCAAGCCGCCCCGCGTCGGCCCACCCGAGGCTGGCGTGGTTGGTGGCGGCGGTCAACAGTTGTTCCGGACGGAACCGGCCGCGTTGCAGGCTGGCCAGTCGTTCGTGCATCTCCAACGCGCGGGCCTCCTCGAGCAGGTCGATCACCGCGTGCTGGTCGGACCCGAGCGACAACGGTGAGCCGGCGGCGAGCAATGCGCTCGCCGGGCCGATCCCGTCCGCGAGGTCCCGCTCGGTGGTGGGGCAGAAGCACGCGGTGGTGCGGGTGCGGCCCAGTGTCGCGATGTCGGAATCGGTCAAGTGGGTGGCGTGGACGGCGGTGGTTTCCGGGCCGAGGACGCCTTCGGCCTCCAGCAGTTCGGTCGGGGTCAGCCCGTAGAACGCCTGGCATGCCTCGTTCTCCGCGGGTTGCTCGGACAGGTGCACGTGCAGTGGGCGTCCTTTGCTGGCGGCAACCACGGTGGCCATCTGGTCCCGGGGCACCGCCCGGACGGAGTGGATCGCCGCCCCCACCAACATGTTTGGCGACAGGGCGATCTCGCTGACCCTGGTCGCCCAGCCGTCCGAGGCGCCGTCACCAAAGCGGAGCTGCTCCGGGTTCAGCGGCTGCAACCCGTCGCTGGTGAGGCCGCCAGCCAGGTAGCAGGTGTCCAGCAAAGTCAACCGGATGCCAGCGTCCAGGGCCGCCTGCCGCAGGGCCTCCCCCATGGCATTCCGGTCGTTGTACCGGACACCGCCCTGTGCGTGGTGCAGATAGTGAAATTCGCCGACCGTCGTGATCCCGGCGAGCGCCATCTCGGCGTAGGTGGCTCTGGCAAGCGCGAGGTAGCTGTCGGGATCAAGCTGCGCTGCGACGGCGTACATCGCCTCCCGCCACGTCCAGAACGTGCCGCCCCGCGTGTGGGTGCGACCGCGCAGCGCACGGTGGAAGGCGTGGCTGTGGGCGTTGGCGAGGCCGGGCAGCAGGACCCCGCGCAACCGGACAGCGTTGCCCGCGACTGCGTTCGGGGTGACTGCCGTAAAACGACCGGCGGTGACTTCGAACCTGACATCACGAGCGAGCCCGTCGGTAAGCAAGGCGTAGTCGGCGTGCCAGTGCTGAACCTGATCCGTCATTTAGGCGAGCTCCTCGGCTGTGCGGGCGGTGCCAGAGTGCCACGCATCCCGGCAAGCGATCCTCCTGCCGCTTCCGCCATCGCCGGGTACCTTCACGACAACTGGGGGGCCAAGTGATCGAGGACGTTTCGGCCTGGTCGGTGGGCGACATCGAGGCTGAAGGGAGCGACACCAAAGAGTGGCTCGAAGATTCAGACGAGAACCGGTGGCTGTGTGAACCAGCCGTCACGCCGGAAACGGCGAGCAGCAAGGCGAGGACTGGTCAGAGTGGCTCGCCTACGACGTCGCGGGCGGCCTCGGTGTTCCGCACGCAACGGTCAAGCTGGCCACTCGCCATGGACTACCCGCGGCGCTATCCCTGTCTTTGCGCGCCTCGGATGAAGAACTACAAGCGGGAGCAGTGTTGCTGCAGGGATTCGACAATTTTGTGCCGCGCTCGAAGGCGCGGGCCGGACACAGCTTACCCAACATCTGCGCGGTCTTGGACGGCGTCGCAGCACCCCAGGGTTGGGTAGGTCCATCGGGAGCCGGCGCCGCCTTTGGAGTTTTCTGCGGATACCTGGTCCTCGACGCTCTGATCGCCAACACCGACAGACACGAGGAGAACTGGTCGATCATTAGGGACAGAACGGCGTGGTTCGTCTTTGTGCGAGCTACGACCATGCCACGAGCCTTGGGTTTAACCTCAGCGACGATCAGCGAGACCGGCTGGTAACAGATCCGGGTGCGATGCAAGCCTGGCTCCAGCGGGGGACCGCCAGACGGTTCGAAGCCGGCCGGCACGTGAGCCTGGTCAGTCACGCTGTCCGAGCGGTCGAACTTGCGCCGTCCTGGGCGCGCTCTTGGTGGGGGAAGGCGGTCGAGGTCCTGGACGTTGATGCGTTGCGGGCGGTCCCCCCGCCCGCAGAGACCAAGCCGCGCCGCCGTCGATGTCGTACCCCGCGCGTACCTTCGCCATAGAGTTGCTCAAGGCAAACCGGAGGAGGCTGCTCGATGGGTTCACTACGGCTTGAGTCGCGCTTACCCGACGTATCCGACGAGCGCGAGACCGCCAGCACGCTGATCGTTGCGTGGCAGAACCCTGGAACCCGCGAGATCAGCCCGGTCGGCCTGCTGCAGCATGACGATCACGGCTACCGCTTTCGGTACATTTGTAAGGCCCGAGACGTAGAGGACTTCCGGCCACTTCTGGGGTTTGGGAACTTGGCGGGGGACTATCGGAGCCCGTGGTTGTTCCCGATGTTTGCCCAGAGAGTGTTAAATCCACGGCGCCCGGACTACCCGCACTGGCGCAACGTCCTTCACTTGCCTGCTGACACCACGCCTTTCGAATTCTTGGCGAGGTGTGAAGGACGGCGAGCTGGCGACGCGGTCTTGGTGACCGCTCCTCCGAAGGTCGATAACAACGGGGCCATGGGTGTCACGTTCCTCGTGCATGGAATGCGGCACGCCCTGCAAAACATAGACGCGCAGCGCGCGCTCGTTGCGTTGCATGACGGCGCCGACCTTGAGGTATGCCCGGAACCAGACAACCCCGTCGATAGATTGGCGATCCAGCTCTGCTCCAGCACGGTTGCCCTTGGCTGGGTTCCCCGGCTGCTGTGTCCGGCGGTCCATGCTGCGCTTGTCGAGGGACGAGTCGGGTGTCGGGTTATCAAGCTCAATGGGCCCGACGTCCCGCACCATATGCGGTTGCTGGTCGAGCTCGAAGGATGGGTCCCACCTGGATGGGACTTCTTCGCCGACTCGATCTGGTCTCCGACTTCTGCTCGCTAGGTTAACTATTCTGCAAGGGTGATCGGGCGCCCGCAAGATAAGGGAGTCAGGCCCGGCTGCGGGAGCCCGTCGGCTCATCCAGTCGCCGGAGGGCAATGCGTCGGCTGGGAGTACATGATCGTCAATGCGAGGCGCCGACTACGAGTTAGGCCTGAATGTCGTTTGCTCAATGCTTGAGGCGTCCGGCTTGGGCAGCGAAGATTTCGGTCGCTTCGTCTCCGGCTATCCCCTGTGTGTCAGGGTGATTCCGCACGACTTTCGGAATCGTCAACGAGCCGGCTTGTCGGATCCGAAGCGGAGGTTCCTGACGGGTGTGCCCGCCGAGCCCCAAACTGGTCACCTGAAATACCGGTCCAAACCCGGTGAAGAACGGTCTCCTTCGGTAGGGTGAGAGCACTGAGCGTTCGGACCAAATTGCCAGCTGGAGGCTATTCCTGTGTTTGACCCCTGGCTCTCTGCCGACGCCATAGCCACTCACCTAGGTGTCACGAAGGACACCGTCTACGCCTGGATTGCGGAGAAGAGCATGCCCGCCCACAAGGTCGGTCGGCTGTGGAAGTTCCAGGCGAGCGAGGTCGATGAGTGGGTCAGGAGCAGAAGCGCAGCTTCCTCGGGGGATGACGTGCCCCCAGCGGCCATGTGACCAACCAGGGCTGTCGGTAGCGACAGCTAATCTGATCGACTTTGTGGAGCACAGGGGGAGGGCACGAATGAACGATGTGTTTGCGATATCGCCTCGACGCTACGCACTGTCGTTCACGACGGGCGCCCTACTCATACGTGAGGGGGGGCTGCTCGCAACGTTGTACGTCGAGCTGCGCGACTGGGAGATGGTCCGTGACGAGGCCGTCGAAAGTAATCTCCTGCAGGCACGGACTCGCAGCACCGGGGTTCGGCTGGTCCGCGAGACGGTCAATCGCCTGTCGGCGCTCTCGGGCGACGAGGTCGAGCTTCTGGTCGACGCGACCGCCTCGGAGCGGGGTTACCTGATGTGGGCGGCTGCCTGCCGCCACTACGAGCTCATCGGGGAGTTCGCCGAAGAGGTCCTGCTCGAGCGGTTCCTCAAGCTCGCCTCGACGCTGGGCTATGAGGATTTCGACAGCTTCGTTCGGACCAAGGCGCTGTGGCACGAAGAGCTGGCGACTATCAAGGACTCGACGCTGCAGAGGCTGAGGTCAAACGTGTTCAAGATGCTGTTGGAGGCCGAGCTCCGGTCGGAGGAGGGCTACATCGCCCCCGCCGTGTTGTCCGAGCGGGTCTTTGCCGCTCTCAGCGCCCACATGCCCAGTGACCTGCGGTTCTTTCCTACCCAGCAAACCGTGGCGCAGGGAGCAGCGCTGTGATCCCGAGGACTCTGCCTGAGCAGGAGGAGCACCTCTTCGCGGTACTGAGCGGCGGGCGCTTCCTGCGGATGGAAGGCTTGAGCAACGAGGTTCCTTTCTTCATCTACCCGTATCCGCCCGAGGCTGCGCTCGCCATCGCGGCCGCCAAGAAGCGGATCAAGAACCGTCTGTCGAACGCTGGGGTCGGAGTCTTCGAAGTCAACCTCTATGACCTGTCGGTTGATCTGCTCAAGGAGCGGGGCGACTGGGAAGAAGTGCTCGAAGTTGAACCATCTATGGACAAATCAGATTTCACGGAGATGCTGCAATCGATGCTCAATCCGCAACTGCGGCTAGCCCCGGCTATCCGCGAGCGCCTTGCGCAGGTCGACTTCGACATCCTGTTCCTCACCGGCATCGGTGAGGTGTTCCCGTACATCCGCTCGCACAACGTGCTGAACAACCTGCAGTCCGTGGTCAAGGGAAAGCCCATGCTGATGTTCTTTCCTGGCCGCTACGAGCAGTCCGAAACGTTGGGCTCATCGCTCGTGTTGTTCGGTCGATTGAATGACGATCAGTACTACCGGGCGAAGAACATCCTGGAACAGGAGGCCTGAGTCCGATGCAGCTCAGTGAGGTATTCTCCAAGGACATCCAGCGTCCGATCGAAGGAGTCATTAAGGCTGATGACGTCGCACACCTTGGCACAGAGGTGGACGAGTATGTCCTGACCAACGAGGCAGCAATGGGCATAGAGACGCTGCTTGAGGAATACACCAGCTACACCAACGCCAACGGCGTGTGGATCTCGGGCTTCTTCGGCTCCGGTAAGTCACACATGCTCAAGATGCTCGCCCACCTGTTAGGTGACGTCGAAGGCCAGAACTACCCGCGCCAGAAGGTCTCCGACAGTTTTCGCGTGAAGACCGTCGACGCCTTCCTGCCCGGACTGCTCAACAAGGCGGACCGCATGCCTGCCAAAAGCCTCTTGTTCAACATCGACCAGAAGGCCACCCTCATCAGCAAGGACCAGACCGACGCCCTGCTCAAGGTGTTCGTGAAGGTTTTCGACGAGTCACGCGGCTACTTCGGCGACCAGGGCCATGTCGCGCGATTTGAACGCCAGATGGATGACGAAAAACAGTTTGAGGCGTTTAAGGGCGCCTTCAAGCGCATATCGGGTCGTGACTGGGTCGAACGTCGATCAAGCTTCGGACTCCCGACGGTCCGGAAGCAGGTCAATGAGGCATATTCAGAGGTGGCTGGTATTGATCTCGCAAGTGTCGGGGACATTCTTTCCACATACCAGGCTACATACAAGGTGTCCATAGAGGACTTCGCTGACGAGGTCAAGGGCTGGCTCGACAAGCAGGCGGACACGAGCTTTCGACTGAACTTTTTTATCGACGAGGTCGGCCAGTTTGTCGGCTCGGACACCAAGTTGATGCTCAACCTGCAGACCATCGCGGAGTCGCTCAATACCAAGTGCGGCGGCCGTTCCTGGGTATTCGTGACGTCCCAGGAAGACATGGACAAGGTCATTGGCGACCGCAGCAGGCAGCAGGGCAACGACTTCTCCAAGATCCAGGCCCGCTTCAAGACCCGCCTTAAGCTGACGAGCGCGGACGTTGAAGAGGTCATCCGCAAGCGCTTGCTTGAGAAAAACGACGCCGGCATCAACTCACTCAGCTCGATCTACGCCAACCAGCACGCCAACTTCAAGACGCTGTTCGATTTCGTCGACGGAGCCAAGACATACCGCAATTACACCGACGAAGCCCACTTTATCGGGACCTACCCGTTCGTCAGCTACCAATTCCCGCTCTTCCAGGCCGCCATCGAAGGCATCTCCGACCACAACGTCTTCGAGGGCCGCAATAGCTCGGTCGGTGAGCGCTCCATGCTCGGAGTGGTCCAGCAGGTAGCCAAGGACATCGGCAACGTCGAGGTCGGCGACCTCGCGACGTTCGACAGGATGTTCGCCGGCATCCGCGCCTCGCTGAAGTCTGCCGCCCAGCGCTCGATTGACGTCGCCGAGCACAACCTCGACAACCCACTGGCGATCCGCCTGCTCAAGGCGCTGTTCCTGGTCAAGTACGTCGAGAGTTTCCAGGCGACCCCGCGTAACCTCACGGTGCTGGTCTACGACCGCTTCGGCCTCGACCTTCCGGCTCTTTCCGAGCAGGTCAAGGCGGCGCTGATTGTTCTGGAGACCCAGACCTACATCCAACGCAACGGGACCGCCTACGAGTACTTGACTAACGAGGAGCAGGTCATCGAGGAGGAGATCAAGAACGTCGACATTGACGCTTCCGAGGTCAGCGGTCGGCTGGCCAAGATTCTCACGGGCGACGTCATCAAGACCACCAAAATCCGCTACGCCAAGAACTCGCAAGACTTCCCCTTCAGCTTCAAGCTTGACGACCAGGCGCACGGTGCTCAGAAGGAGCTGGCCGTTCACTTCATCAGCCCGGCATATCCGTACTCGCCTGTGGAGATCCGCATGCACAGTGCCGGGAAGGACGAGCTGCGCGTCATCCTCGAACCGGAAGCCCGGGTGCTAGCTGACCTGCGGCTCCTGATCAAGACAGAGAAATACATCAAACGCAAACAGGGCACCTCGATCTCGGCCATCGAGGGCCAGATCCTGCAAACCAAGGGTGCGCTGAACATAGAGCGCGAGAAGGAGCTCATCGGGCGGGTTAAGGGCTCGGTGGGCAAGTCCATCTTGGTCATCAACGGCGCCGACATCACCTCAAGCTCCAAGGACGCGCTGGTTCGTGTGACTGACGGCTTCCAGGACCTCATCAGCCGCACCTACACCCAGCTGAAGTTGCTCGGCGGCGTCACCTACAACGAGCAGCAGGTGGCCTCGGTTGCCAATCCCGACAGCGGGCTGTTTAACGCCGACACTGCCAGCAAGCTCTTCGCACCGGCCGAGGAGGTGTTGTCGTTCGTCCTGCGCAAGGAGGCGCTCAGGGAGCAGGTCACGGTCAAGGTAATCGTCGACGGCTTCACGGCCAAGCCCTACGGTTGGGACCTGGGCTCGATCGAGGTCCTGATCGGCCTGCTTGTTGGCACGTCCAAGGTCACGCTCACGGTTGACGGCAACGTCCTGAAGCGGTCGGAAGTCCCCACCGCCCTGCGCAACACCCAGAAGCATGCGCACGCCGTGGTGTCTCCACAGAAGTCCTTCGACGAGCGCAAGGTCGCTGCCTTCCGCAGGTTCTGCACTGACTTCTTCGACGAGGCCAACGCACCGAAGGATCCGCTGGAGCTGGCCCGACACGGAGCTGAAAAGCTCAAGAGCAAGCTCGATGAATTGAAGGCGACCACGGCCGGGTCCACGTACCCGTTCGTAGGTCAGCTCAACGCCCCCATCGAGCTGCTCGACGATATTGTCGGCAAGCCCGACGACTGGTACCTCACCGACTTCACGCTTGGCGACGACCTGCTGGACGCCAAGGACAGCACGATCGACCCGATCCGCGCATTCCTCAACGGCGGACAGAAGATCATCTACGACGAGGCCGCCGCCCTGCTGACCATCCACAGCAGCAACCTCGGCTACCTACCGTCCGGCAACTACGCCGCCGTTCGTACAGCGCTGGCGGACCCGAATGCCTTCCGCGGCAACAAGATGACACAGCTCAAACAGGCAACCGATCAACTGCGCACCCAGATTGAGGAGTTAGTCGCCTCGAACCGCGCTGACATCGCCGAGGCGATCGCGGATCGCAAGGCCGAGATCGAAGGGAGCGCCTCCTACTCGGACGCCACGGTAGAGGCCAAAGAGAGCGTGCTGCGGCAGGTCGACCAGGTCATCTCCCACTTGCGCAACGAGCAGCAGATCGCCTTGATCCGTGAGCTCGGATCGAGCTTCGAGGAGACTGTCTATCCGGGTCTACTCGATCAGCTGGCCGAGGCGCAGCAGGCCAGAGGTGGCGGCGGCGGCAGCAAGCCACCGCCCAAGCAGACTGTGTCGGTGAAGACCATCTCGGCCACTGGCATCAAGGGGTTGCTGGAGACCGAGTCGGATGTCGAGCGGTACCTCACCGCGTTACGTACCGCACTAGTCCAAACCCTGAACGACGGAAAGCGGATCGCACTCTGATGGAAACCGCGCCATTGAAGTCGTTCGCCACCTGGGCACGCACGGCGCTGATCCGCGAAGTGACCGCGCGCATCGCCGTAGTCCTGGCGCCTGCGTCACCTGAGCGGGTCGAGCAGCCCCAGGCCGTTAGGGATCTCGAAAAGGCCGTCAACATGGCCGGAGGCGGCGAAAGGGGCAAGTCCGCCGTCGCCGATCGGGTGGCCTACACCTGGTTCAACCGGATCATCGCTCTACGGTTCATGGACGCCAACGGCTACACGGGCATCGGCGTCGTCTCCCCGCAGGCGGGCGTTGAGACCGGCCAACCCGAGATCCTGGCCGAAGCAAAGCGCGGCAACATCGACCCCGCGGTGATCGGCACCAAGACTCGAGAAACAGTGACGAGTCTGCTCAACGGCACTCGCCGCAGCGACGACGCGCAGGGCGAGGCATTCGCGCTGCTGCTCGCCGCCAATTGCCGCTACTGGAACCGCGCCATGCCGTTCATGTTCGAGCGTGAAGGCGACTTCACCGAGCTACTCATCCCGTCAAACGTGCTGGCCGACGAATCGGTCCTGAATCGTGCGGTCAAAGTCCTGACCGCCGAGATCTGTCAGGACGTCGAGGTCATCGGCTGGCTCTACCAGTTCTACATTTCGGAGCGTAAGGACGAAGTCTTTGCCGGCTTCAAGAAGAACAGGAAGGCCGGCCCCGACGAGATCCCCGCCGCCACCCAGCTATTCACGCCGCACTGGATCGTCCGCTACCTCGTCGAGAACTCCCTCGGGCGCCTGTGGATGATGAACCGGCCGACGTCTCGGCTCGTTGACCAGATGGAGTACTACATCGCACCTGTCCATGAGGAGACTGACTTCCTCAAAATTGGAAGCCCGGAGGAGCTGAAGGTCGTTGACCCGGCCTGTGGTTCGGGCCACATGCTGACCTATGCCTTCGAGCTGCTGTACGCGATCTACGAAGAGGCGGGCTACGCGCCCTCAGACATCCCTAGCCTGATCCTCGCCAAGAACCTCTACGGCGCCGAGATCGACCCACGCGCTGGGGCACTCGCTGCCTTCGCACTGACGACGAAGGCGCGCGCCAAGCTGCGCACATTCTTCAACAAACAGATCGAGCCGAACATCTGCGTACTAGCGCCGATTCATTTCACGCCCCAGGAAATCAACTTCCTTCTGTCGCCCGGGGGTGACCGAAACGACGAGGCCGCCTTCTGGAACCAGTTCGACCACGCAGACACGTTTGGCTCATTGATACAGCCCGATCCTGAGACGACTGCGCACCTCAGGCAACACCTCGCGCAGCTTGCCGACGGCGGCCCTGACCTTCTGACCTCCAGTCTCCTTCTACGAGCGCGGCGCGCCGCTTCGCAGGCTGAATTCCTTAGTGAACATTACGCCGTCGTAATTGCGAACCCTCCCTATATGGGATCAAGCAACATGGGTGGGCTTCTCTCCGAGTGGCTCAGTCAGACCTACGTATTGGGTAAGTCCGACCTAATGACAGCCTTCATGGAGCGCGCTCAGAGCCTTTGCACCCCATCGGGCGCATGGGCAATGGTAAACCTTCCATCATGGATGTTCCTGAAGTCTTTTCAGTCCCTAAGGGAACGGTTGCTGCAGGTCGCAACGTTTGAGTCATTGCTGCATCTAGGTCGCGGGATATTCGGGTCCGACTTCGGAACGGTTGCCTTTGTGGTCACCAAGGCTTCACCGCCGGCCGCGCATCGAGGCGTCTATCGGCGTCTTTTCGAAGCGCATGTCGACGTTCGGCCCGTTGAGGTGGTTCGAGGACTCTTCTTGAAGACCGACTATCGACGATTCGAAGCCAATCAGTCTAATTTTCTGGAGCTGCCGGGTGCCCCGTTCGCATATTGGTTCCCGACCACCTTATTAGAGGCGTTCCGGTCTTCGCCCTCGCTCTCTACAATGGCCCGTGCGGCTAAGGGTCTCGTCACGGCTGACAACGCGACATTCGTCAGGCAGTGGTGGGAGGTCTCTCGCTCAAGAATCGGATTCGGCCACGCGGATCGCGGCAGTGCCAAGGCGTCGGGCAAGCGCTGGTTCCCGTACGCTAAAGGCGGCGACTTCCGAAGGTGGGCAGGGAATCTGGAAGCTGTCGTGAACTGGGAGCACGATGGTCACCTTATGCAGACCACGCTAACCGATGACGGGTCGCGGGTCCGAGCAACGAACTTCAACCTCAACAGGATTTTCAAGGCCGGTATTGCATGGACTGTCGTGACGTCCGGTGAACCATCGTTTCGCAAGGTTGACTCGGGTTGCCTCTTTGACGCCGCTGCTGGCCTATGCCAGTCGAAAGACGACGAATACTTGCTGGCCCTTCTGAACTCATCGTCCGTCAAGAAGGTGCTCGAAGGTCTCAACCCGACAATAAATCTCCACCATGGCTATTTAGGCGCGGTCCCTGCGCCGACCGATCACGAGCGAAACCTTGCACGAAGTGCAGCTTTAAGGGCAGTGGACCTCTCGACAGCAGACTGGAACGCCCAAGAGCGGTCGTGGTACTTCGATAGATCACCCCTTGTCGATCGAAATTCCCTGCTGCCCGCGGCCTACGCAATAGCGCGAGGCGAATGGGCCTCCTGGGTAAGCGAACTCAATGAGATCGAGCAACGCAACGATGAGCACTTTGCGAAATTATTTGGCTTCGACGAGGGCGTTGAAGTCGCTCTAGTCGACCGTGTCTCGCTGACCGTGAATACTCGATTTACTTATCGTGGCATGCCTGCAAAGGAGGCCGAGAAGGTTCAACAGGAGGATGTGATCCGGGACCTTGTCTCCTATTCGGTTGGTTGCATGTTCGGCCGTTACAGCCTTGATGCGCCTGGTCTAATCCTTGCTGACCAGGGCACGACGCTCGAGGACTACCTCGCCAAGGTCCCAAACCCCGTGTTCACTCCGGACAATGACAATGTCATCCCGATAGTGGAAAGTGACTGGTTCGAGGACGACATCGTGGCGCGCTTCCGCCAATTCCTCCGCGCGGCGTTCGGGGAACAGCACTTCGAGGAGAATCTGCGCTTCGTAACGGAGTCTCTCGGCGTGAAGGACATCCGCGACTATTTCACGAAGTCGTTTTACAAGGACCACGTCCAGCGCTTTAAGAAGCGCCCGATCTACTGGCTGTTCTCCAGTCCCAAGGGTTCGTTCAATGCGCTCATTTACATGCATCGCTACACGCCGTCCACGGTCTCGACGGTGCTCAACGAGTACCTGCGCGAGTTCAGGGCGAAGTTGACGTCGAGCCTGCAGCAGCAAGAGCGCCTGGCTGCAGGCGGTGGTGCGCCGCGTCAGCTGGCGTCCGCCCAGAAGGAGGCCGACCAGCTCCGGAAGGTACTGCTGGAGCTCGACGAGTACGAGCATGACGTGCTGTACCCGCTGGCCTCCCGTCAGCTAGCAATTGACCTGGACGACGGGGTGAAGGCCAATTACCCGAAGTTCGGCGCAGCTCTGAAGAAGATCGTCGGTCTTGAGGCCAGCGATGATTGATCTCCAGGCTCCGTTAACGGTCAACGCGAGGAGGATTGAGCCATGCTGTTGACGCACGTCTCCGCGAGTAACTGGCGGAACTTCAAGACTCTCGACTTCGCGCTGTCCGACAGGATGTTCGTGGTTGGCCCTAACGCATCGGGCAAGTCCAACTTGCTCGACCTGTTTAGATTTCTCGGTGACATCGCCTCTTCGGGAGGTGGTCTCGCATCGGCTCTGGATAGTCGGGGCGGACTGTCGAAGGTTCGAAGCCTGTTCGCCCGGAACCACCGTGGCGGGCGGCTCGAGGTCGACCTCCGTCTCGAAGACGGGGATGACCAGTGGCGTTATCGGCTGGCGATCAAGGGTGAGAAGGGCGGCAAGAATCGCCCAGTGGTTGATGAGGAACACATAGAGCGAAACGGGATTGTGGTGCTCCACCGCCCCAACGAAGACGATGTGGCCGACCCGGATCGGCTGACTCAGACACATCTGGAGCAGATTGCCGCAAATCAACAGTTTCGCGTACTTGCCGACTATTTCGCGAAGGTTCGATATTTTCACTTGGTGCCACAGGTGATCAGAGACCCCTCCCGCGCAGGCTTGGGGTCCGACGATGCCTACGGCGGGGATTTCATCGCGAAGATGAATGCTGTGCCGGCAAAGACTAGGATCGCATGGTTTCGTCGCTTGCAGAACGCATTGGCAGCCGCAATTCCGGAGTTCGAGTCGTTGCGTCTTGAGGTCGATTCCGCTGGCCGCCCTCACCTCGTCGCAGGTTACCGGAACTGGCGCTCTCAGCCGGCCCATCAGAGTGAAGCTGACTTCTCGGATGGGACCCTTCGACTGATCGGCTTGCTATGGACGCTCGTGAGCGCTCCCGCGAACGGTGGCGTGCTGCTTCTCGAGGAGCCCGAGCTGTCGCTGAATGCGGCCATCGTAAAGACATTGCCCACCGTTTTGGCCACCGCGCAACGGGATCGGCTGATGCAGGTGCTGTTGTCAACTCACGCGCCCGAACTGCTGAACGATGAGGGTGTTCTGCCACGGGAAGTGTTGGTATTGCGGGTGACCGGGGACGGGACGTCTGCATCTGTGCTGGCAGAGATCGATGAAGTTGCTGACCAGCTGACGGCTCAACTGCCAATGTCCGAGATTGTCGACGGTTTGATCTCTCCGCAAGACCTGTCCGGCTTGGTCGTGGTCGGGCAGGCCAGGCGGCGATGATCAACGTTGCCGTGGAGGGCGAATCCGACCGTGAAGCTGCAAAGGCGGTCGTCAGGTCTGCAGGGCAGAGTGTAGCGAGAGTCGTTGTCGCAGGGGGGAAAACGTTGCTGGACCCGAAGATCCCGAAGTATCACGAGGCATCCCGTCGCGCGAATTGGGTAGTATTCCGCGATTCGGACGGTCAGTGCCCCGTTGAGCTGCAACAGAGACTCACGATGAAGATCGTCGTGAGTCACCCGCGTTTCGCGCTCCGCATCGCGCATTCCATGACCGAGGCTTGGCTTCTTGCCGACCGTGACGGCTTCAGCGACTTCTTTCACGTCAGACCGGGCCAGATTCCCGCGGAGCCGGAAAGCCTCAGCCACGCAAAGCAGACCGTGCTCGCGCTGTGCGCACAGTCACGGCTCCGGGCCCTCCGCGGCGACGTGGTAACCCGTGATGGCCAAACCGGTCCACTTTACGTCGCTCGAATCAACGAGTTCGCATCAACGCGTTGGAGTGTGGCGTCCGCAAGCGCCAACAGTCTCAGCCTGTCTCGTGCGATCAGGTCCATCAGGACGCTGCCATGAGCGGGGTCCGCGACCACGTGGAGAGGTGGTTCGAGAGCCGTCGGGTCGTTTTTTGGCACGATCCGGATGGCCAGTACGCCACGGACCTGGAGCGTCTGGACCTGCCGGGCGTGCAGAAAATTTGTGTTGCCAACGATGAGCTCGGCGTGAAGAAGCGACTCCTGCTCGACGAGCCGACCAGCAAGTTCCTCGTGTATCGCTCAGGTCAAGTGCCGGCCGGCATCGGCAACTGGCTGCTCGACTTGGAGCTGGCCTATGGGGTGTTTACGGCGGACCGCACCGCCCTCGTCGCACAGGATCTCGGCCTTGCTGCACCCGGGATCGACGAAGTCATCCAGGCGCACGAGAAGTTCTTCAACGCTGGAAAGCGCGTCCAGAGTCTCAAGGCCCTGCTCAATCGTGACGACGACGCCACCGACCTGCGCGCCAAGATGACCGCGGCGTTGCTCGGCCTCAGAGACTCACACAGCCTGCTGGAAATCACCCGCACCCTTCTGGCTGAGAACGCGAAGAGCCAACACACCAAGTACAGCGCCCTTGTCGACTACGGTCTCGACAACTTCTACTGGATAGGTGTCGCGAGCATTTACGGCTATGAGTCCGCGTCGCCGAGCATCGACGATCTGGTGCTTTGGATCTTCCGAAAAGCCATCGAGGGTTTCCAGTCCGACCGCCCAGGCGGGCTGCAAAACATCCAGCTGGACTTCGCCAGCCTCCGCAACGACCGGCGCAGCCAGGAGGTGATGGCCACGCTCGCCAAGCGGGCAGCCGGCGACCTGGACTACAAGTCGCGGATAGAGGATGCGAGTTTCCGCGACCTGGTAGCGGTCGATCTGTTCGAGGAGACCGAGCAGAAGATCATCAGCGACTTGGCCCGGGCGGTCGCTGAGCGGACGGTGACCTTGCGCGAGGTTGCCGAGGTGGCGCGGGCGCGTCAGAGCAGCGTGTGGATCGATGGCTATCGGCGGCTCTACACGGCGATCGTCAGCGCCTCGGAATTGCTGGGTGAGCTGGCTTCGCTGGACCTCGGAATGCAGTCGTTCGACGTCGGGCTGGAGCGCTACCGGCGGGGTTGGTTCCGCATTGACCAGCTCTACCGGCAGTTCACTTTTGCCTACCGGACCCACGACGGCCCCCATCCGCTGGAACCCGTGCGCGAGCAGGTCGAGAAGAGCTACACCAACAAATACGTTTATGCGTTGGGTAACGCCTGGCAGCAGCTGGTAGACCAAGTCGACCGGTGGCACTCCTCCGTGCTCCGCTCGCAAACGGCCTTCTATTCCCGCTATGTGGAACCACTGGTTCGCGACGGCGACAAGAAGGCGGTCGTCATCATCTCCGACGCGATGCGCTACGAGGTGGCCGACGAGCTCGGCTCGCTCATCAGGCAGGAGGACCGCTTCGACGCTAACCTGGAGGCCGTGCTCGGGGTGCTGCCCAGCTACACCCAGCTCGGCATGGCGGCGCTGTTGCCGCACACAACGCTCAAGCACTCGGCCGACGCCAAGACCGTGCTCGCCGACGACCAGCCAACCAACAACACCGTCTTCCGCGGCAAGGTCCTGGGGGGCGTCGGTGGGTCAGCGATTCAGGCCGAGGACTTCAAAGCGCTGAACGCCGAGGAGCGGCGCGAGCTTTACAAGGCAAACCGGGTCTTGTACGTCTATCACAACCGGATCGACGCCGCGGGGGACAAGCCAGGCACCGAGCGCCAGGTTTTCGAGGCGGTCGAGGACACGCTGCGCGACATCGTCGACCTGGTGAAGAAGCTGGCCAGCGCCAACGCCACCAACATCTTCATCACGGCCGACCACGGCTTCCTGTTCCAGGACGAGGCCCTGGCCGACACGTTTTACCTGTCGACCCAGCCGCATGGCGACGACATCAAGGTGGTCAACCGCCGCTTCGTGCTGGGCCGAGGCCTTAAGGTCGACAGCGCCTTCGCCACCTTCGACGCCGCCCAACTCGGGCTCCAGAGCGACCTTGAGGTCCAGATCCCCAAGTCGATCCACCGCCTGCGACTCGCCGGCGGGGGCTCACGGTTCGTCCACGGCGGGGCGACACTACAGGAGATCGTCGTGCCAGTGCTGGCAGTCAACAAGAAGCGCAAGAGCGACACCCGGCCCGTCAACGTCGAGGTCTGGCCCGAGTCCGACAAGATCACGACCGGGCAAGTCGTAGTCCGCCTGTTCCAGTCCGAGCCGGTCAGCGACAAGGTACAGCCGCGCACCCTTCGGGTTGGGCTCTACGTCGGCGAGACCCTGCTCTCGAACCAACTCGACCTGACCTTCGACCAGGCCTCGACCGACAAGCGCGACCGCTACCAGAGCGCCCGGATGCTGCTCAGCCAGGAATCTAGCGACTACAACAACCGTGCCGTCGAATTTCGCCTGGAGGAGCGCATCCCCAACACCAACCAGTGGCGGGTCTTCGCGAAGGCGATCTACACACTCAAGCGTTCGTTCACATCGGACTTCGACTTCTAAGGGACGGGAGCTGAGATGAGGGCAAACGAGAATGATGCACCCGAGCCGAGCGTGCCGCAGCAGAGCGACCTCGACTTCAAGATCAATCTCCTGTTTCCCGGCGTCGTCGTCCGCAAGGATCTGGTCAAGGCAGTCAAGGGCAACGCCATCGTGCCGTCTTACGTCCTGGAGTACCTGCTCGGCCAATACGCGGCCTCGGACGACGAAGCCACTATCCAGGCTGGCATCGACACGGTCCGCAAGATCCTAGCCGAGCACTATGTGCAGCGCAGCGAGTCCGAACTTGTGAAGTCGACAATCAAGGAACGCGGTAGCCACCGGATCATTGACAAAGTTGCCGTCACCCTCAACGAGAAGGCGGACGTCTACGAGGCGGAGTTCGCCAACCTTGGCATCAAGGGCGTGATTGTCGAGTCTTCGACAATCAAGGCCCACCCGAAGCTGCTGGTTGGCGGCGTGTGGTGCATCTGCGTCATCGAGTACTTCCACAGCGACGACCAGCGCGTCGTGCCCTGGATTCTGGGATCGATCAAGCCTATCCAGCTATCGAAGTTCGACGTTGACCAGTACCTCGAGGCCCGTCGCGGATTTAACACCGAAGAATGGATCGACCTGCTGATCCAGTCGATCGGGTTCAACCCCGAAATGTTTAGTTGGCGAGGGAAACTCTTCCAACTCGTGCGCCTTATTCCGTTCGTCGAGCGAAACTATAACCTGGTCGAGCTGGGACCGAAGGGCACGGGCAAATCGCACATCTTTTCCGAGTTTTCGCCGCACGGAATGCTGATCTCCGGTGGCGAAGTGACGGTCCCAAAGCTATTTGTCAACAACTCCAACGGACGAATTGGTCTCGTTGGGTACTGGGACGTCGTCGCCTTCGACGAGTTCGCCGGCAAGAAAAAGCGCACCGACAGGGCCCTCGTCGACATCATGAAGAACTACATGGCGAACAAGTCATTCTCCCGTGGTGTCGAAACCCTTGGTGCTGAAGCGTCGATGGTCTTTATCGGCAACACGTCACACACGGTGCCGTACATGCTGAAGAACTCGGACCTATTCGACGAGCTACCCGAGGCCTACCACGACCCCGCCTTCCTGGACCGAATTCACCACTACATCCCCGGCTGGGAAGTAGACATCATCCGCGGCGAGATGTTCTCCGAGGGCTACGGGTTCGTCGTCGACTACATCGCCGAAGTCCTCAAGTCAATGCGCTCGCAGGACTACTCCGACCGCTACCAGCAGCATTTCACGCTGTCGCCCGACATCTCGACCCGAGACCGCGACGCCATCCACAAGACTTTCTCCGGTTTGCTAAAGATTCTCTACCCGGACGGCCAGGCCGCTCAGGAGGAGATCGAGGAGATCTTGCGGTTCGCCATCGAAGGCCGCAAGCGGGTCAAGGACCAGATCCTGCGCATTGACTCGACGATGGCCGAGGTCAAGTTCGGATACCTCGACAAGGCTGGCACCTGGCGTGCAGTGTCGACGGTGGAGGAAGACGAGTACCCGACCTACTACTACCGCGGGCGCGAACAGGAAAGTGCCGAACAGCCGCCGTTCCATACTGTTCCACTTACTACTGGAGCGGCTCCGACTGAGATCGTGAGTGCTGACCTGCCCGCCGAACCAGCACCCGACCCCAAGTTGTTCCAAGGGCACCGGGAGTACAGGGAGGGTCTGCGCAACGTCTCGTTCGACTCGCTGATCGTCCCGTACCTGCGTGGCGCATCGAAGATCACCATTGTCGACCCGTATGTGCGAATGTTCCACCAAGCCAGGAACGTTATGGAGCTCGTGGAAGCGATCGCGGGGAGCAAGGACCCCGCCGACGAGGTCACCCTGAAGCTCATCACGGTCGAGAACCAAGACGGACCGGACAAGGTTCAGCGGCAGATTGAATTCCTATTGCAGATCAAGAAAAGCGCCGGCATGCTCGGTATCGTCTTTGACGTCGAGCTTGTCGAACCGCAAGCCATTCATGACCGTTCGATCACGACCGACACTGGATGGAAGATCCTGCTGGGCCGAGGACTCGACATTTTCCAGCGTACGTCAGACGGCCCGTTCGACCTGGCCGCCAAGTACCAGAGGTACCGCGAGGTGAGAAGCTTCGGGATCACGTACCTCCGAGTCGGCGAGGACGAGGGGCAGGGTTGCTGATGACGCTCACCCAGGTTCCCAAGAGGTGCTCATCGAAATTCCCCACTGGTGGCGGTGTCAACTTAGGCCATCGTCGTCCGGATCGACCTGGTGCGGGGAGCTGCGCTGGAGTCCCGGGCTCCCGCACCCCCCGCCGCACCGCGTAGGGGCCGGGGGGACGCTAGTGCTGTTGAGGCGGCCGGGGTTTGTGCCCGGGCCTGCCCGGCGTGCTTGGCCAGGGTCGCAGGAGGGCCGTCAGCTGGTCAGCTCTGGGTGGCCGTTGACAGATGACCGGTCCAGGGCGCCCGGTTGTCGCTTGCCAGCGTGTGAGACCAGGGTCTTACGGCACAACGGTGGCCCCATGACCCTGACAGAAACCCGGCCCAACTGGTCCTATCGCCGTGGCAGGCGACAGTACCGCGCCGGCACAAAGCAGAGCGTGTGGCGCTTTGGATCAGGATCAGGCGCGAGTCAACATGTGGAGACGAAGAGAATCGAACTCTCAACCCCCGCCTTGCAAAGGCGGTGCTCTGCCAATTGAGCTACGTCCCCTGGCGAACCAGTCTCTCGCACCACACACGAGCGACCGGTCCGAACAATCATTGAACCTACCGAGCCGGGGCCGGGAAGCCGCCCGTGGTGGAGGGCTGGCCGGTTGCTTCCTCCCAGAGTGCGGCCTCGGCGGCGGCAGCCTGACGGCGCCGTTGGACCAGGAGGGCCGCACCGCCGGCGGCGGCGAGCAGTAAGAGGATCTTCTTCATCAGCACCATCCAGTCGTGAATCGCGTCGAACCCGCACGTCAGACCGTATCGCACGCCTGACCGGGGTGGGATCGGCGATCTACCGTGGGCCTAGGAGGACTTGAACCTCCGACCTCTTCCTTATCAGGGAAGCGCTCTAACCGTCTGAGCTATAGGCCCGCGAACACACCACCGCGGCACCGGGTCCGGCCTGCTGATCCGGGGGGCGCCGCGACCTCATACCCTACCGCCACCGTGAGCCCGGCCAAAATCAATCACCCGCCGCGGCCGAACCCACCGCCACACCACAGGAGCAGCTCCGCAAGAACCAAGCACAATGAGCCGGTGACCGAGTTCGACCTCCGCCCGGTGGACTACCACCACCCCGACGCCCAGGCCCTCATCGCCCAGGTTCAGCTCGAGTACGTTCGCCGCTACGGCGGGCCGGACGGCACCCCGGTGGACCACGCCGAGTTCCGGCCGCCGACCGGGCACTTCGTCGTTGGCTACGACAACGACCAGCCAGTCGCGATGGGCGGATGGCGGTTTACCACCGCGGCCCCGCCGCTGCACGGGACCCCCCTCACCGATCTCAACGCCCTCGCAACCGGCAGGAACCTCACCGCCGAGCCACAAACAGATCCAAACCCCGGAACAGCCGAGCTCAAGCGGATGTACGTCATCCCGGCCGCCCGGGGCCGGGGCCTGGCCCGCACCGTCCTAACCCACCTGGAACGCACCGCCGCCGAGGCGGGCGCCACGGTCATGGTGCTGGAGACCGGGTTGCAGCAGCCGGAGGCGATCGCGTTGTACAGGTCCTGCGGCTACCAGCCGATCCCGGCGTTCGGGCATTACGCCGACAGCCCAAGCTCGGTCCACCTGGGCAAACGCCTCCACCAGCACCAGCCGGCAACAGCCGGCCCCAGCACCAGCAGCACAGATAAGAGCTAGTCCCGCTCCCCCAGCGTCAGCTCCACCCCGCCGGACATCGCGGCCGCGGCGTTGTAGATGAACGCGGCCACCGTCGCCAACGCGGTGAACAGCACGATGTTGATCGCGCCGATCACCGCGGTGATGCCGAACACCCGAAGCGGGCTGATCAGGTCGGTCTGCCCGGCGGACGCCTGGTCTGGCGACGAGGTCAGGGTGGAGAACGTCGAGTTCACCTTCGCCCACACCCCCATCACGTCCAGGGTGTAGTACAGGATCCCGGTCGCAATCATGAACACGAAGAACATCACGATCGACACGATCAGACTGATCTTCAGCACCGTCCACGGGTCGACGCGTTTGAGCTGCAACGACGCCAACCGCGGCGGCCGCCGGGGCGCCTTCGCCCGCCGCTGATTGTCCCCACCCGGCCGGGGTGGCACGACAGCGGCACCCGGCCGGCCGGGCGCACCGTGCGCGGGCCCGACATGCTGCGGGGACGCCATCGGCGCCCCCGGCCCGGCACCACCGGACTCAGCGCCCGCCGAAGGACCCACCGGCGTCGATCCCACTGCGGACGAACCCAGCCCAGACGAACCCGCCACGGACGAACCCAGCCCAGACGAACCCGCCACGGACGAACCCAGCCCAGACGAGCCCACCGGCTCGTCGACCGACGACGCGGAGGACGAACCGGGACCGGAGGTCGCGGTCACGACGTCACCCCGTTCGGACCAGCACCAGCAGAACCGGAAGCACCAGCACCATCAGCACCAGCACCATCAGAGCCCACCGAGCCGTTGGTACTCGCAGAACCTGAACCGGGGGCAGCGGTGCCGGCGGTCCCGAGCACCGCGTCCTCCACCTGTTCGGCGGCGGCGTTGCGCGCGATGGCCACCAGGCTGTCGCCCTCGGACAGGTTCATCAGCCGCACTCCCATGGTCTGCCGCTTGGCCTTGCGGACCTCCTTCGCCAAGGTCCGGATGACCCCGCCACTGGAGGTGATGGCGTACACCTCAGTGTCGAGGTCGACAATCAGTGCGCCCACCAGCTTGCCACGCCGCTTGTCGTACTGGATGGTCAAGACACCCTTTCCGCCGCGGCCCTGCACCGGGTATTCCTCGATGTCGGTGCGCTTGGCGTATCCACGCTGGGTGGCGACCAGCACCTGCGCCCCCGGGTGCACCACGTCCATCGAGAGCAGCTCGTCGCCGGAGTTGAACCGCATCCCCAGCACCCCGGACGTGGCCCGGCCCATCGGCCGCAGCGCCTCATCGGTGGCATGGAACCGGATCGACTGGCCCTCCGCCGAGATCAGCAGCAGATCTTCCTCGGCCCCGCACAGCACGGCGCCGACCAGCTCGTCGTCCTCGCGCAGGTTGATCGCGACGATCCCGCCGGCCCGGTTGGAGTCGAACGCGGTCAGTTCGCTCTTTTTCACCAGCCCGCCGGTGGTGGCCAGCACCAGGTACGGGGCCACCTCGTAGTTACGGATCTGGATGACCTGGGCGATCTTCTCGTCCGGCTGGAACGCCAGCAGGTTCGCCACGTGCTGGCCGCGGGCGTTCCGGTTGGCCTCCGGCAGTTCGTACGCCTTCGCCCGGTACACCCGGCCCTTGTTGGTGAAGAACAGGATCCAGTCGTGCGTCGAGCACACGAAGAAATGCGCCACGATGTCGTCCTGCTTGAGCGCCGCTCCCTGCACACCCTTGCCGCCGCGGCGCTGCGCCCGGTACAGGTCGGTCCGGGTCCGCTTGGCGTACCCGGTCCGGGTGATGGTGACCACGACGTCCTCGACGGCGATCAGGTCCTCCATCGACACGTCACCGTCGTAGGGCACCAGCCGGGTCCGCCGCTCGTCGCCGTGCTTGTCCACGGCCTCGGTCAGCTCGTCCTTGACGATCTTTCGCTGCCGCTCCGGCCGGGCGAGAATGTCACGCAGGTCGGCGATCTCGCGTTCGATGGTGGCCAGCTCGTCGATGATCTTCTGCCGCTCCAGGGCAGCCAGCCGGCGCAGCTGCATGTCCAGGATCGCCGTCGCCTGGATCTCGTCGACATCCAGCAGCTCCATCAGGCCGGCCTTGGATTCGTCCGCCGACGGGGACCGCCGGATCAGCGCGATCACCTCGTCCAGCATGTCCAGCGCCTTGACCAGCCCGCGCAGGATGTGCGCCCGCTTCTCCGCCTGATCGAGCCGGTACTGGGTCCGCCGGACGATCACCTCGATCTGGTGCGCGACGTAGTAGCTGATCATCTGGTCCAGCCGCAGGGTGCGCGGCACCCCGTCGACGATGGACAACATGTTGGCGCCGAAGCTGGTCTGCAGCGACGTGTGCTTGAACAGGTTGGCCAGCACCACCTTGGCCACCGCGTCCCGCTTGATCGTGATGACGATCCGCATGCCGATCCGGTCTGATGACTCGTCCGCGATGTCGGCGACGCCGCTGACCCGGCCGTCTTTGTGCAGCTGGGCGATCGATTCCACCAGGTTGTCCGGGTTCACCTGGTACGGCAGCTCGGTCACTACCAGGATGGTCCGGCCTTTGGCGTCCTCCTCGATGTCCACTACCGCGCGCATCCGGATCGACCCGCGGCCGGTCCGGTAGGCGTCCGCGATACCGTCCCTGCCGACGATCAGTCCCCTGGTCGGGAAGTCCGGGCCCTGCACCCGTTCCATCGCCGCGTCCAGCAGTTCCTCCGCGGTGGCCTCCGGGTTGTCCAACGACCACACCACCGCGCTGGCGACCTCGCGCAGGTTGTGCGGCGGGATGTTGGTGGCCATTCCGACCGCGATCCCGGACGAGCCGTTGACCAGCAGGTTCGGGATCCGCGACGGCAGCACCACTGGCTCGGTGGTCTTGTTGTCGTAGTTCGGGATGGAGTCGACGGTGTTCTCGGTGATCCCGTCGAGCATCAGCATCGCCAGCGGCGTCAGCCGGCACTCGGTGTACCGCATGGCCGCGGGCGGGTCATTGCCCATCGAGCCGAAGTTGCCCTGGCCGTCGATCATCGGGTACCGCAGCGACCACGGCTGGGCCATCCGGACCACGGTGTCGTAGATGGACGAGTCGCCGTGCGGGTGGTAGTTACCCATCACGTCGCCGACCACCCGGGACGACTTCACCGTGCTGCGATCCGGCCGGAACCCGGAGTCGTACATCCCGTACAGCACCCGCCGGTGCACCGGCTTGAGGCCGTCCCGGACGTCGGGCAGCGCTCGGGACACGATGACGCTCATCGCGTAGTCGATGAACGACCGCTGCATCTCGTGCTGAATGTCGACCGGTTCGGTGCGATCGTGTTCCGGGGTGGTGGGTCCTGTCACGTTCTGGCCTTCCATATCACTGTTTCCTGCCGCCGCGCGTCACGCAGACGGGGGACATATCCACATGTGGATGGTTACTGTGCACAACTTCTTGGTTACGCCGTTCGGTGAGTTTTCTTCCGGAGTGTGTGACTCACGTCTCGTTGTTGCTCCCGGTAGCCGGCGCGGGTTGGGGTGGGCGGGGATAAATGCATCGGCCGGAATAATCCCGTGCGCCACGACCGAGCGTCTAGAAATCGAGGAACCGGACGTCCTTGGCATTGCGAGTGATGAATGCGCGGCGGGCCTCAACGTCCTCCCCCATCAACACCGAGAACAGGTCGTCGGCCTGCGCCGCGTCTTCCAAAGTCACCTGCAGGAGTAGCCGGAACGCCGGGTCCATGGTGGTCTCCCACAGTTCCTTGGCGTTCATCTCGCCGAGGCCCTTGTACCGCTGGATGCCCTCGTCCTTGACCAGCCGGCGGCCCACCCGCTCGCCCTCGGCGATCAGCCCGTCCCGTTCCCGGTCGGTGTACGCGAATTCGCCGGCGCCCTTGGTCCACTTCAACTTGTACAGCGGCGGCTGCGCGAGATAGACGTGTCCGGCCTCGATCAGCGGCCGCATGAACCGGAACAGCAGGGTCAGCAGCAGGGTCCGGATGTGCTGGCCGTCGACGTCCGCGTCGGCCATCAGCACGATCTTGTGGTACCGCAGCTTGGTCAGGTCGAAATCGTCGTGGATCCCGGTGCCGAGCGCGGTGATCAACGACTGCACCTCGGTGTTGCGCAGCACCCGGTCGATCCGGGCCTTCTCCACGTTGATGATCTTGCCGCGGATCGGCAGGATGGCTTGGAACATGGAGTCCCGGCCGGATTTCGCCGACCCGCCGGCCGAGTCGCCCTCCACGATGTACAACTCGGACCGGGCCGGGTCAGTGGACCGGCAGTCGGCCAGCTTGCCCGGCAACCCACCGATCTCCAGGGCACCCTTGCGCCGCACCAGGTCTCGCGCCTTCCGCGCCGCCGCCCTGGCCTGCGACGACGACACCGCTTTGCTGATAATCGTTTTCGCTTCGCTGGGGTTGCGCTCGAACCAGTCGGCGATCCAGTCGTTGCACGCCTTCTGGACGAACGACTTGGCCTCGGTGTTGCCGAGCTTGCCCTTGGTCTGACCCTCGAACTGCGGCTCCCGCAGCCGGATCGAGATGATCGCGGCCAGCCCCTCCCGGACGTCCTCGCCGGAGAGTTTGTCGTCCTTCTCCTTGAGGAGCTTCTTCTCGGTGGCGTACTTGTTCACCACCGACGTCAGCGACGACCGGAAACCCTCCTCGTGGGTGCCGCCCTCATGGGTGTTGATGGTATTCGCGAAGGAATGAACCGACTCGTTGTACGAGTCGTTCCACTGCATCGCGATCTCCACCTCCATCGTTTCGCCCTTGACCTCGAAACCGACGATCGACGGATGGATCGGGTCCTTGCTGTGATTGAGGTGCTTGATGTAGTCCACCAGGCCGCCGGGGTAATGGAAGGTCCGTTCCAGCGGCTTGCGGGCTTTCACCTTGTCGGATTCGGCCTCCGCCACCGGCTCGGCGGTCGCGCCGGCCTCGGCGATCTCGACGAGGACGCTGTCCTGCCGTTCGTCCCGCAGGTTGATCGTCAATCCCTTGTTCAGGAACGCCATTTCCTGCAGCCGCCGAGACACCGTTTCGACGTTGTACTCAGTGGTCTCGAAAATGCCGCCGTCGGCCCAGAACGTAATGGTGGTGCCGGTTTTGTCGCTCGGACCCAGGTCGTGCAACGGGCCGGGCTTGGCGTAGGTATAGGTCTGCTCGTACGACCGGCCGTCCCGTGCGATCGCCACGTCGAGCCGGCTGGACAGGGCGTTGACCACCGAGATGCCGACCCCGTGCAGGCCACCGGACACCGCGTAGGAATCGGAATCGAACTTGCCGCCGGCGTGCAGGATGGTCATCACGACCTCGACGGTGGGCTTCTTCTCCTTCGGGTGCATCTCTGTGGGGATGCCGCGGCCGTTGTCCTCCACGGTGACGCCGCCGTCCGCCCGCAGGATGACGGTGACGGTGTCGGCGTGCCCGGCCATCGCCTCGTCCACCGAGTTGTCGACGACCTCCCACACCAGGTGGTGCAGGCCGCGCTCGCCAGTGGACCCGATGTACATGCTCGGGCGTTTACGGACCGCGTCCAGCCCCTCCAGCACGGTGATCGAGGATGCGCCGTAGTCGCTGGTCTTGGCCGACGAATTGGCCGACGAATTGGTTGAGCCGTTCCTGGCCGGGGTCTTGACGGGGAGGTCCTTGGTCGTCACGATCGGTTCATCACTCCTGTTACTCGCTCGTGGCCCGGCCGCCGGCCAGCGGGAACCGCACGGTGGCCCGGTACCCGGGTGATTCCGTACGGTCGGCCCGCTGAAGCGATCGGGGGGCGCCGCCCGCAAACCACCGCCAAGACCGGCCACCAGCGCCGGCGACACCCCACCCATGATCGAATCGCGCGAACACGTCGATCCGTCAGCGAGGACCTCAGGGCCTTCTACGAACGAAACCCTGCCAAGTCTACCGGTTGACTGCGTAAGGGACGGCCAACTGAGGCGCCTGTGGATGCCGTGGCGTGACTCGCGCGACCCATCGGTAGTGATTGGCCGCTCCATGGGGTTCCGGGGGGCTTTCGGGGCGGATCGGGGCGGTCGGTTGACGGGTGGGACGGGACAGCCGCGATGCGCGGTCTACCCCACCGACCGGCGCTGGGAGTCGACGGTCGAACCGGGCCGTTCGGAGTGCCGTGGTCCTGGTGACGCTCAGTAACAGCGAAAAATGCGGTTGCCGGTGAGCGACCGATGGCGCATCGTCCGAGGAAGACTATGGGCGCGTGAGCCGGAGCGCCTCCACCGGTGGCCGGGGGCGGCCCGGTAGACAAGGACCGGGTTGGGGCGAACCTGCCGCCCGATCGGGGCGCGGTTGAGAAGTACCGGGCCGGAAAGGATGTCGCCGTCGTGACGACGATGGGAGTGCCGCTACGGATCGATGACGCTTCGGCGGAGCGTCGGCCCGTCACCGTCGGCACCGCCCTGGCACGAGCCGCGGTCCGTGATCTCCGGCGGCTGATCGGCGTGCTCGCAGAACCCGTCACCGGAGTCCGCCGGGGCACGCTGGTCACCCATCTGGGTTATCTGCGCGGTCAACTGCAGGCGCATCACCGCTGGCAGCACCAGGTGATCTGGCCGTCCGCGCTCGCCGGTGAGCCAGGGGTGGCCGACCTGCGGGAGCGGTCGCTCGAGCTGCAGCAGGACATCGAGGGCCGGTTGGCGGCTCTTCTGCGGGTGGCCAGGCGGTGGCGGGTGGCGGTGGCGGGTGAGTCCGACGGCCCGCGACTGGACCTGCGATCGGCGGCCGAGGTTCTGCTGGACCGGCTACCGCCGCTGCTGGACCGGGACGCCGAGCTGCTGCTCGCTGCGTGCGCGGTGATTCCGGTGGCCGGCGTGTCCAGGATCGGCAAGTCCGGGGCCGGCAAGTCCGGGGCCGACCTGTCCTGGGCCGACCTGTCCGGGGTCGGCCGATCGGGGATCGGCCGGTCGGCTGTCGACTGGCCGGTGATTGACCGTTCATCGGTCGGCGTGTCCGGGGTCGGACTGTTGTCGGCCGGCCAATCTGGGCCTGGCCACCCGCTGCCGACCCGGCTGGCCCGGCGGACGTTCTGGTTGCTGGATGACCTCGATCCGGTCACCGCCGGCCTGCTCGTGCGGGACCTGCCCCGGCCGGTGATGTGGGTGCTGCGGAACGGGTTCAGCGGCCCGTACAACCGCGCCTCGTACCTGATGTGGGTGGGCGGCGGGACCGGCCCGGTTTTCTGACCTGGGTGTTGCGGTCGTGAGATCAGGGCTCGATGCGACGCACTGTTCCTACCCGGGAGATTGCCCCGTCGAACGACACCACCACGCCGACTCCGGAGCGCTCGGGGAAGGTAAGGAATCAGCCGTAGGTGTCGCGCGGGCCCCGGCCGGAGACGTGCCGGTTGCCGAACCGCCACGACGGACCAACTGGACCCTTGGCTCGGATCCGAATGACGGTGCGCTGACCGAGCTCGCCGTTGATCTTGCGCAGGAGCTGCGGGGCGAGCATCCGGATCTGGGTGGCCCAGGCCGTTGAATCGGCCTGCACCACCAGCTCCCCGTCGATCAGGCTGACGGGTTCGCAGTGGTCGGCGATCTCCGCGCCGACGATGACCGACCATTTTCCGAACAGCGTCGCCTTCGTCAGGTCCGCCCCGGCACCCGCGCTGGCGACCCACGCCTTCAGGGTGGCGCCGAGCGGCTGCGGATCCCGGGAATCCGGCCCGGCCCCCGACCACCGGCGGCGTCGCAAATTATTGGCCCCACCGCGCTGGCCCATCGGCGTCCGGCCCGCGGCCTTCCGCCGGGCCGCCGTGCTGGCCCGGGCCGCGGTCAGCGCATCCCGGGCCAGGTCGGCACCCCGCGGCGGCGGCTGACCTGCGGAGGGCGCCGGGTCGGACCCGGGGGTGGTGGCCGAGCTATCGTCCATGCCGGTCATTGTGGGTCCTCCCCCGTGGCGCGTGCTGCCCGAACGGTCACCGATGATCGGCCAGGTGCACGCCTCTTCGACCTCACTGCGGAACATCCGGTCGCTCCCAGCGCACAAACATTCCGCACGGACGGGCGAACCCACCACGACCCACCAGAAGGCAACTCCCGCCGTCAGCCGCCCGCCGTGACGACGTCATTCAGGAGGCTTCAACCGAGCACGAAGCCGTCCGGGCCGACGAGCAACCGGACGCCACCCAACGCCCCCGGCACGTCGGCGCCCACGGCAGCGGTGATCAGCACCTGGTCGGCATCGGCGACCAGGTCGGCCAACCGGTCCCGGCGGCCGACGTCGAGTTCGGCGAACACGTCGTCCAACACCAACACCGGGTCGACCCCATCGGAGCGGAGCAGCGCGAACGCCCCCAACCGCAGGGCCAGCGCGAAAGACCAGGACTCTCCGTGCGAGGCGTACCCGCGGGCCGGTCCGTCGGCCAGGATCAGCTCGAGCTCGTCCCGGTGCGGGCCAACCAGGGAGATCCCCCGGTCCAGTTCCCGGCCGCGGACCGCCGCCAGTTCGGCGAGCATCGACGTCCGCAGATTGGCGATGGACTCGTTCGGCCCGCCATCCTCCGCCTCGAAGTGGGTCACCTTGAACGGCGCGGCCTCGGGCCTCGGAGCGGTCTGCACGTCCTCGGGTCCGGCGGCACTCGTCTGCTCGAGCTGGGACTCGGCAACGCCGGTCTCCTCAGGCTCGGGCTGGGACTCGGCAACGCCGGTCTCCTCAGGCTCGGGCCCGGCAGCACTGGGCCGCAGGGCCTCATGCTCGGTACCGCTGGACACCGTGGCGCTGGACAGCCCGGCGCTGGACACCGCGCGGCCGGAAACTACCGCGCCGGAAACTACCGCGCCGGAAACTACCGCGCCGGAAACTACCGCGAGCGGCACGCTGGACCGGTACCGCAGGTCGACCGCCTCATCGGCCCCCGCGACGTCGGCGTAGGCGGCCGCGACGTGCGGCCGCAGCTGCGCGACCAGCCCGAGCCGGGCGTGCACCAGCTCGGCACCCACGGCGGACAGGTGCTCGTCCCACACGTCCAGCGTGGCCAGCGTCCCGCCCGACCGCCGCGCACTGCCGGCCGTTTTCAGCAAGGCGTTGCGCTGCTTGAGGACCCGGTCATAATCGGCCCGCACCCCGGCCAGCCGCGGCGTCCGCATCACCAAGAGCTCGTCCAGGAACTTGCGGCGTTCGGTCGGGTCGCCGCGGACCAGGGCTAGGTCCTCCGGCGCGAACAACACTGTCCGGAGCACGCCCAGGATGTCCCGTGGCCGGGTCAGTGGGGCCCGGTTGATCCGCGCCCGGTTGGCCCGGCCGGCGGTGATCTCCAGCTCCAGCAACAACTCCCGGCCCTCAGACTCGACCGCGGCGCGGACCACCGCCCGTTCGGCGCCCCGCCGGATCAGTGGGGCGTCGGTGGCCACCCGGTGCGAGGACAAGGTTGCCAGGTACCCCAGTGCCTCGACGAGGTTGGTCTTGCCGGTGCCGTTCCGGCCGATCAGGACGTTGACGCCACGCTCAAGCGGAACCTCCGCCGCCGGCCAGGACCGGAAGTCGACCAACGACAGGTGCCGCGCGAACACCTACCGCGTCAGCTGACCGGAACGGCCCCGGAGGACCCTTCCTTGCCGACCGCGTGCCCGCCGAACTGGTTCCGCAGGGCCGCAACGACCTTCATCGCCGTCGACTCGTCCTGCCGGGACGCGAATCGGGCGAACAACGCCGCGGTGATCACCGGCAGCGGCACCGCGTGCTCGATGGCCGCCTCGATGGTCCACCGGCCCTCGCCGGAATCCTGCGCGTAACCGCGGATCGTGGCCAGGCCCGGATCGTTCTGCAAGGCCAGCACCAGCAGCTCCAGCAGCCAGGACCGGATGACCGTGCCCTCCTGCCAGGACGACATTACCGCGTCCGCGTCCGGCACCATCCCGGACGCCTTGAGCAGCTCGTAACCCTCGCCGTAGGCCTGCATGATGCCGTACTCGATGCCGTTGTGGACCATTTTGGTGAAGTGCCCGGCGCCGACCGGACCGGCATGGACGAACCCGCCCTTTGGCGGCTTGAGCGAATCGAAGATGGGCTGCGCGACGGCCACCGTGTCGGCGTCCCCGCCGACCATCAGCGCGTAACCCTCCTGCAGCCCCCAGACCCCACCGGACACCCCGACATCGAGGTAGCGGATGCCCTTGTGGGTCAGCGATTCGGCGTGCATCTGATCGTCGGTGTACCGGGAGTTGCCGCCGTCGATGATGATGTCGTCGGCCTCCAGCACCTCGGCGAGGGCGGCCACGGTTGCCCGGGTCGGCTCACCCGACGGCACCATCACCCAGACCACCCGCGGGGTGCTCAGCGCCGCAGCCAGCGCGTCCAGCGAGTCGACGTCGCGCGGGCTGTCCGGGTTCCGGTCGAAGCCGACCACCTGGTGACCGTCACGGCGCAGCCGCTCGGCCATGTTGCCGCCCATCTTGCCCAGCCCGATGAGTCCGATCTGCATGGTGCGTGTCCCTTCGAAGCGACTTGTGACGTGCGAGCCAACCACAACCGCAGAGGAAGTTCCCTGGTCACCCCAGACGAACCACCGTCCGGACGGCTCAGCCAGGGAGCCGGGCCGGCATGACCAGGTAACGGTAGGCGGAGTTGGCCGTGCCGGGGGCCCCGTCCGGGCCGTTGTCGGGGGCCGGCTCGTCTACAGCGGCCGTCCCGGAATCGCCGCCGCCGTTCTTGCTGCCGTCGCCCTTGCTGCCGTCGCCCTTACCGTTACCGGAGTTGATCGGCACCAGCAGCGCCGGCCGCGCCGGGGTGGTGAACGCCAGCCGCACCGTGTCCGCGTGCAACACCCCCAAGCCGTCGAGCAGGTAGGTCGGGTTGAACGCGATCAGCAGCTCCGCGCCGTCGACGCCGGCCTGCAGGTCCTCCTCGGCGCGGCCCTCGTCGTCACCGCCGGCGGTCAGGGTCAGCGAGCCGTCACCGACCTGCATCCGCAGGTGGTGCCCGCGGTCGGTGACCAGGGCGACCCGCTTGATCGAGTCCGCGAGCTCGGCGACCGGGATATCCACCGTCGTGGTGTGCGAGGACGGCAGCAGCGACCGGTACTTGACGAACTCGACGTCGAGCAGCCGCACGGTCGTCCGGCGGCCACCGGCCTCCAGACCCAGCAGTCCCTCGCCCAACGCCACAGTCACCCGGGACGCGCCGCCCAGGGTTTTCGCGGCATCGGCCAGGGTCCGGGCCGGGACCAGCACCGCGATGGACAGATCCGGCTTGTCGGGAAGCCACTGCAGCTCGCGGACGGCCAACCGGAACCGGTCCGTGGCAGCGAGGGTCAGGGTCTCCCCTTCGATCTCCACCCGGATCCCGGTCAGCATCGGCAGGGTGTCGTCCCGGCCGGCCGCGACCGCTGTCTGCGCGACGGCCTCCGCAAACACCGCCGCATCGACGGTGCCGGATGCCTTCGGCAGCGGCGGCAGCGGCGGGTAGTCCTCGACCGGCATAGTCGGCAGGGTGAACCGGGCGGCCCCGGCGACGATCGACACCCGAGGACCTGAGACCGTCAGCTCCACCGGTTTCGCCGGCAGCGACCGGCTGATCTCGGCGAGCAGCCGGCCGGACACCAGGACCCGTTCGGACGGAGCCTCGGAATCGTCCCCGGATCCGGACTCGTCGGAGCCGGATTGACCCAACTCGGGAAGCGCCTCCAGGGTGTCCACCGACACGGTCGCCCGGGTCGACACCTCGTAGTCGAACCCGGCGACGGTCAACGTCGAGCCCCGCAGTTCGAGCAGGATTCCGCCGAGCACCGGCACCGGCGGACGGGTCGGCAACGACTTCGCCACCCAGGCGACGGCGTCAGCCAAGTCGTCGCGGGCGACACGGAACTTCATCGAGAAGACCTCCACGGTCGCGGTACTTCTGGTCGGGGCAGGCAATCAGTGGTCGGTCGGATCCGTCGAATCGGCGGTCGGGCGCGGTCCAGACTTCCACATCGAGCTCATCGTGGTACCCGGACGCGGGGCACCCACCGTACGACCATCCAGGTACCGGCTGTTACCCGGGGTGTGGGCTGGGTGTGTGGCCGAGCGTGTGGCCGGGGTATGTGTGAGGCCCGTTCGTCGAGGCCAATGCAGTGGACGAGGACCAGCGCAAAAGTTTGTCCCCACACCTGACTTAGGGCATAGCTCTTTGAAAGATAAAAGCAGTAGTAGTACTAGGCGGTGTGGACGGTGGGGATGCGGCACTCCCGTCGCAGGTTGGGGAGCGTGTCGCGGCGGTGGATGGTCAGGGGAGCGAACAGGGCGCAGCCGGTGGCAGATGTGGACGGTTCGCAGGATTCCGGTGTTGTCCCCGTTGAGGTGTAGTTGTCCCCAGAGTTGTGCACACGATGTGTATGGGCCGATCGGGTAGCACGCAACCCCTTGAAGTTCACCAGTTCGATGGGGTACCCCAGCGATCGATATGCGACGCACGTACCTTCCGCGGCCACAGGAAGGTACGTGCGTGGCACATCGGTAGGTGCGCGTCGAGGGGGTGCGCGTGGAGGGGGTGCGCGTGGAGGGGGTGCGCGTGGAGGGGGTGCGAGTGGGCGGGGTCGCTGGTGCAGTGCGGGGGGTTCAAGTGCGAGCGCGGCCGCACCCGCGGGCGTGCGGAGCCGGGTGCGGGTGCTGGAGCGGGGTGCCTGCCGGGGCGGAAGTCTCAGCGTCGCGCGCGGTCGCGGACCCTGGCGGTGAGCTCCTGTACGTGGTCGTAGGTCTGCCGGCGTTCGGCCAGTTCGGTGCGGATCTTCTTCGCCGCGTGCATCACGGTGGTGTGGTCGCGGCCGCCGAAGGTCTGCCCGATCTTGGGCAGCGTCAGGTCGGTCAATTCGCGACACAGGTACATCGCGATCTGCCGGGCGGAGGCGATCTGCTTCGTCTTCACCGGCCCGCACAGTTCGTCGAGGGTGACCGAGAAGTATTCGGCGGTGACGGCCATGATGGTTGCGGCGTCGATGTCGTTGGACACCGGATCGCGGATCAGGTCCCGCAGCACGATCTGGGCCAGCGCCAGGTCCACCGTCTGCTTGTTCAGCGACGCGAACGCGGTCACCCGGATCAGCGCACCCTCCAGCTCGCGGATGTTGCGTTCGATCCGGCTGGCGATGAACTCGAGCACGTCATCGGGGGCGTTCATCCGGTCCAAAGCGGCTTTTTTGCGCAGGATGGCGATCCGGGTTTCCAGCTCGGGCGGCTGGATGTCGGTGGTCAGGCCCCACTCGAACCGGGTGCGCATCCGGTCCTCCAGGGTCTCCAGCCGTTTGGGCGGCCGGTCCGAGGAGATGACGATCTGCTTGTTGGCGTTGTAGAGCGTGTTGAAGGTGTGGAAGAACTCCTCTTGGGTGCCTTCCTTGCCCTCCAGGAACTGGATGTCGTCCACCAGTAGCACGTCGACGTCGCGGTACCGGCGCTGGAACGCCACCTTGCGGTCGTCGCGGAGCGAGTTGATGAAGTCGTTGGTGAATTCCTCGCTGGAGACGTAGCGGACGCGCATCCCGGGGAACAGTCGCTGGGCGTAGTGCCCGATCCCGTGCAGCAGGTGCGTCTTGCCCAGCCCCGAGTCGCCCCAGACGAACAACGGGTTGTACGCCACCGCCGGCGCTTCGGCGACGGCGACCGCCGCAGCGTGCGCGAACCGGTTGGACGCTCCGATGACGAATGTCTCGAACGTGTACTTCTCGTTCAGCCGGGTCTGCGACGGGTTCGGCGGGGCCTGATCGCGCCGGCCGGAGTAGGTGGGCCAGATCTCGGTGACCGTGGCCAGCGCGTCGGCTTCCTCGTCGGAATCGTCCAGCCCGTCCGGGTCGTCCGCGGCGGCAGGACGCCGGTAGGTCGGGTCGGGCTGACCGGAGACCGCGGCGAAATCCGCGAGCCGCTGGTGCGCGGGGGGTCCACCGTTGAGCGGGTGATCGGTGTCGCCGTGCGACCCGGCGTCGATGCTGCCGTTCGTCCCGGGGTTGCCGTAGTTGCTGGGATTGCCGAAACGGCCGGGCGCGGGCCTGCCGTCGGAACCGGCCGGCATCGGCGCCATCGCGCCGTCCTCGCTGACCGTGACCGCGAGGCTGATCGTCTGGTTCAACCGCTCGGATAGGGCAGCGGTGATCGCCTCGCGGAGACTGCGTTCGATTGCTTCCTTGGCGAAATCCGTCGGCGCCGCAAGCAGAGCGGTGCTGCCGAGCAGGCCTACCGGGTTGGTCAGCGACAACCAGGCGCGCTGCTGCGAGGTCAAAGTGCCCTCGAGGTCGGCGACGACCGCCCGCCATACCGGCGTCAGCCGGTTGTCCGGGTCTTCTACCGACACATGATCCCCTCGCCCCGATGCCCTACCCCCGACCGGCATCCACACTAGTTGTCCACAGTTGTGGACAGACCGGTGGGTTAGCGACGGCCCAGCTGCCAGGGACGCAGCGTGGATGGGCCGGGGAACTCGGCGATTTCGAGCCGTGCGGACGGGACGCTAACAACTTTCCTGCCCTTCCCACAAGGCCGGTCCCCCGGAGGCCAGGACGACTCGGCGTGTCGCAGATCTCGCTCGTCCGGCGTAACCCTTGTTGCTGCAGCCGCGGGTTTGACCCGCCCGCCGAGCGGTCCGTACCCTGGGGTGATCCGGCGTGTCCCGGCCACTTCGTGCTGCCCGGCTTCATGGGTTGAGATGCCTGAGCGTTCAGGCTCCGATCGTTGAGGCGGGCGGGCTCGATGGCGGGGGTTGCCCATCACCGGTGACCGGCTTGCTGCTCCGGACCGCGTGCGGTCTGGGCGGACACCGGGCAGCGGTCCCAGCAGGTCACAGAACTTCGTGAGCAGTCACAGACAGTGGAGAGATAGCCGTGAGCAAGCGCACCTTCCAGCCAAACAACCGTCGCCGCGCCAAGACCCACGGGTTCCGGCTTCGGATGCGGACCCGCGCCGGCCGGGCCATCCTGGCCGCCCGTCGGCGCAAGGGCCGCGAAGAGCTGTCGGCCTGACGGCCCGACGTCCCCGTCCCCATGCTCCCTGCTGGTAGCCGCCTGCGCGCCTCGGAGGATTTCTCCTCCGTGGTCCGTTCCGGCCGCCGGGCGGGGACCGCTTCCCTGGTCGTGCACCTGCTGCGGACCGGCGCCGACCGGGATCCCCGGGCCGGCTTCGTGGTGTCGGCCAAGGTCGGTAACGCCGTCGTACGGCATCGGGTGACGAGGCGGCTGCGACCGTTGGTGCACGCGGAATTGTCCGGGCTGACTTCGGGGACCGATCTGGTGATCCGGGCGTTGCCGGCCGCGGCCGTCGCCACCAGCCGCGACCTCGGTGTTGATCTGCGGGCCGGGGTTGCCTCCGCCCTGCGCAAACACGGGGTTCGGCCGGCCGGCCGGCCGACGTCGTGACCTCCCCCGCAGCTCGCCTGCTGATCGCGCCGATCCGGTTCTATCAGCGGTTCGTCACCCCATACACCCCGGCGACCTGCCGGTACTACCCGACCTGCAGTGCCTACGCAGTGACGGCACTGCGGTCCCGTGGCGCCATGGTGGGGAGCGGGCTGACGATCTGGCGGTTGCTGCGGTGCAACCCGTGGAGCAATGGCGGTATCGACCATGTCTCGGTCCGCGGAGGCTCAGGCCCCGAGCACTCAGGGCCCGGACACGCTGGCACCGAACGCGCTGGCACCGGACACTCTGGTACCGAACGCTCTGGCACCGAACACGCAGGCACCGGGACATTGAGGACCGGGGAATCGGAATTCGGGGAACGTGGCGCGATTCCGCAGAGTTCCTCTACTGCGCTCACGTACGACCGCACTGACGGCGCCGACGGATCCAGCGCCGTGACCGACTGTTCTGATGACTGCTTGACCGACGCGCCGCCATCCGTGGCCGGGGCTCCGATGATCGGGAGATCTGCCGCGTGACCTTCAACTTCTTCTCTCTGGACTACATCTACTACCCGGTTTCCGGGATTATGTGGGTCTGGCACAAGATCTTCGGCTCATTCCTGGGCGAGAACACCTCGCTGACCTGGGTGCTGAGCGTGATCTTCCTGATCTTCACGCTCCGGGCGATCCTGTTCAAACCGTTCATGAAGCAGATGGACTCGCAGCTGAAAATGCAGGCCGTCCAGCCGCAGATGAAAAAGCTGCGGGAGAAGTACAAGGACGACCGGCAGAGGCTGTCCGAAGAGATGATGAAGCTGAACAAGGAGGCGGGGGTCAATCCCCTTGCTTCCTGTCTGCCCGCGCTGATCCAGGCGCCGGTCTTCATCGGCCTGTTCCACGTGCTGCGGATGTTCCAGCCGGTGTTCGAGAACGGCGGTTGGCTCTACCGGCAGAACGTGTACTTCTTCGGCTACCAGGACGTGGTGTCGATGGGCAGCGCGAAGCTGCCCGGCGGCGCCCCGCTGGTCGGTTTCATGACCATGCCGATGGATCAGCTGACGTTCATGGCCGGCGACCGGTCCGCCATCATCGCCTGGGGCATCCCCCTGACCATCCTGGCCGGCATCGCCACCCACCTGACCAGCCGCCGGTCGGTGGCCCGCCAGCGTGAGATGAACATCGACACGTCCGGCAGCCCGCAGACCGCGATCATGAACAAGCTGATGCTGTACATGTTCCCGCTGTTCGTGGTCGTCGGCGGTCCGTTCTTCCCACTCGCGATCCTGTTCTACTGGCTGGCCAACAACTCCTGGACGTTCGGCCAGCTGTGGGTGGCGCACCGAATGCAGGACCGCAAGGCGTTAGCGAAGGCGCAGGTCGTCGAAGAGGTCAAGGATCAGTCGCGGTTCTCCACTCCGCGGCCGGGTGTCAGGCCGTCCGCTTCGCCCGGCCGGCCGGTGGTTCAACCGTCGAAGGTCGTCTTGAACGGCGTCGAGGTCGATCGCGGGTCGGCAGGGACCAACGGGTCGGGTACCAACGGGTCGGGTACCAACGGGTCTGGCGGCGTCTCGATGGGCAAGGGCGTCGGGGCGTCGGGATCCAGTCCGGCCGGATCTCCGTCCGGCCGCAAGCCTGCCCCTGGTGCCCGGCCGCAGGGCGCGGGCCAACGGAAGAGCAAGAAGTCCCGCCAGCGCTGACGTCCTGACGCGACACTTCTGTGCATGGTCGGGTGACCGATCGGCGCGGGGTGCCGCGGTATTGGGCGGGGTAGTCAGCGGGTGGGTGTGACGGATGAACCAGAGGGAGAACCATGACGGACAACGCTGTCGGTGTGACCGACGAGCTGCAAGAAACCGGCTCCGAGCTGGATGAGGCCGGCGAGCCGATGGAGAACGGATCGTCGCGGGCGTCAGGAACCAGCAAGCACGACCTGCTGGTGGCCGAAGGCGACGCCGCCGGCGATTACCTGGAACGGCTGCTGGACATCCTGGACTTCGACGGCGACATCGATCTTGACGTCGAGGGTGAGCGGGCCGTCGTGTCCATCATCGGCGGCGGCGACGTTGACAAGCTGGTCGGCGACCATGGTGAGGTCCTGGACGCGTTGCAGGAGTTGACCCGGCTGGCGGCGATGGCCGAGACGGGCCAACGCTCCCGGTTGATGCTGGACATTGCCGGCTACCGGGCGCGTCGCCGGACCGAGCTCGGTGAACTGGGTCGAAGCACCGCAGAACAGGTTGCCGATTCCGGCGAGGCGGTGCGGTTGGCTCCGATGAACCCGTTCGAACGCAAAATCGTGCACGACGCAGTTGGCACGGTCAACGGCGCGGAATCCTCGAGCGAGGGCGAAGAGCCCCGTCGTCGCGTCGTGATCAGTCCGATCGCTTCCTGAGCGAGCAGGTGCCGATCCCCGCCGACCTGGAGGCCGAACCGGCCGGCGCGGTTGACGTGTTCGGTGTTGGGCTGCAGGTAGCTCAGCAATACGTCGGGTCGCTTGCCGTCGACGGGGTGATCAGGGGGCTGATCGGCCCCCGGGAGGCGCCACGGCTGTGGACGCGGCATGTGCTGAACTCAGTCGCCGTCGCCGAGCTCATTCCCGCCGACAGCACCGTCGTGGATATCGGCAGCGGCGCCGGCCTACCTGGTATACCGCTCGCTATCGCCCGTCCCGATCTGCGGGTGACGTTGGTCGAGCCGCTGGCCCGCAGAGTCCAGTATTTGGTGGAAACTGTTGCAGCACTTGATATTTCGAACGTTGTGGTGGTGCGGGGCAGAGCCGAGTCGGTCGTCGCGCAGTGCGGGAGAGCCGACGTGGTGACCTCCCGGGCGGTTGCTCCCCTGCATCGGGTGGCCGCCTGGTCGGCGCCACTCGCGCGGACCGGCGGCCTGGTCCTGGCATTGAAAGGTGAATCCGCCGAGGCCGAGCTGGCCCGTGACCGCGGGGCCGTGACCGCTGCGGGGCTCACCGATGCCGAGGTGATCGTTCTGGGCGCCGACGGTCCCGCCGACCGGACCTACGTCGTCCGGGCGCGCCGAGCCGGGCGAGGTCGCTGACCGCAAGTTGCGGCCGGTCAGGAGAGGCGGGTCTCGGTGGATTGCCGCCGGGCAGTTATCGAGGCGGGGTCGCCGGTGGTGTTCCCGGCGCGGATGCTTCCCGACACCTTCGCATGACGCGGGCGACGTTAGTCGCCAGGGTGTCCAGCTGCTGCTCGAAGGCGCGCATGACCTGGTCTACCTAAGGATCGGGCTGCTTCGGATCGGGCTGGCCGGTGTGCGCGGCAATGGTCCGTCGATGCTGAACGAACGCCTGCCCCTGCTCCCTGGCTGCGATATCCGCTTGCTTACGCGTCCGCCGAGGTCTGCAGGAACCTGATGCCCTGCGGTGAATGCATCCACGCCGCACCCTCGGCGGGATCGATGGACCATCCCGGTGTTGTGTGAGTGGCGAGCCCGTGCATCGACATGTCTTTGCCAAGGCCGCCGACCCGGATGATCCCACTTGGTGTGAGGTTTCACGTGAAACGTTGGGCTGTCGAGCCGGACGCAGCAGCCCCCCGCGCGGGCGGCTCAAGCGACCGATCATGACCTGGCTGATGACATAGCGGCCGGTCTATGAGGCCCCGCGCGAGACCGGGCCGGAGCGGTGTTTCACGTGAAACATACGACCACAGTCGGCCGCTGGCTGGTGGGGCCGTGACGCGAGGCCACCAGCGCGGACAGCCGCTGACGCCCGTTGACGATGCTGGCTGGCGCCCGTCGGACGCGCTCTACCGGTTACGCCGCGGGGTGACGGCTGAGTTCGGTTGGCGACCATCGGCTCTTGGTTTCACGTGAAACACGTTATGCCGCCCTCTGCGCAGTTGTGACACCTGAGTAGCGCGGAGCCCGGCGTGGCGCACCGATCCGTCCATCCCCCGCCCGTAGCGTGCGTGAGGTATCGGGATCGTCCGTCCCTGCCCGATGCGTAGCCAACTGGAGGCACCATGACCACCGGCCTCGACGTCGCATCCACCGAAATCGCATCCACCGAAATCGCACCCACCGAAATCGCGCACATCCAAGCAGCGCCCACCGAGACTGCACCAGCGAAGACCAAGACAACCGACCTCACACCCTCGGTCACTGACGACGACATCTGCGACGACGAGACACCGCTGGCCCGCGCGGCGGCGGCCGCGCTCGAAGTGCGATCCGGAGAGCTGACCCTCCCCAGGCCGCGGCACCGCCGGGTGTTCTCGGTCGCCAACCAGAAGGGTGGAGTGGGTAAGACCACCACCACGGTGAACATCGGTGTGGCCCTGGCGCTCTCGGGACTGCATGTCCTGATCATTGACCTGGATCCGCAGGGCAACGCGTCAACCGCCCTGGGCGTCGACCGGACGGCAGGCACCCCGTCGATCTACGACGTGCTGCTGGGCGACATTTCCGCGGCCGAGGCCATCCAGACCTGCCCGGACGCGCCCCGCCTGGGCTGCGTGCCGGCAACGATCGACCTGGCCGGCGCCGAGATCGAGTTGGTGTCGATGGTCGCCAGGGAAACTCGGCTGAAGAAGGCCATCGACGCCATCGACACCTACTACGACTACATCCTTGTCGACTGCCCGCCATCCCTCGGGCTGCTCACGGTGAACGCGATGGCCGCCGTCGACGAGGTGCTGATCCCGATCCAGTGCGAGTATTACGCCCTGGAGGGCCTCGGCCAGCTCCTCCGGAACATCGACATGATCAAGGAGCACCTCAACCCTGGGTTGCTGGTGTCCACCATCCTGCTCACCATGTATGACGGCCGGACCAAACTCGCGGACCAGGTGGCCAACGAGGTGCGGAAGCACTTCGGCGACCGGGTGCTCACTACCTCGATCCCGCGCTCGGTGAAGATCTCCGAGGCGCCTGGATTCGGCCAATCGGTCATGACGTACGACCCAGGGTCCCGGGGCGCGATGAGCTATCTCGACGCTGCCCGTGAGATCGCCCACCGCGGTACGAAGGAGTTGTCATGACCGGTAAGTCACGCGGCGGGCTGGGCCGGGGCCTGGCGGCCCTCATTCCCACGGGACCGGGCACGACGACCGTCGCGGACGTGTTGATGGGCGCGGCTCCCGTGCGGTCGGCGCCGAGCCTGGCCATTGTCGGATCCGAATCGACCGAATCAACTGCGACAGTGGGACAGCGGCCCCGGGCCGGTGACCTGCACTCGGGTGGCAATACCGTAGTGGTTGACACATCACCAACCGGCGGACCGAGATACCTCGAGATTCCGATCGACGCCATTCGGCGCAATCCCCGGAATCCCCGGTCTGTCTTTGACGAGGACGCGCTGGTCGAGTTGACCCACTCGATTCGCGAGTTCGGTTTACTGCAGCCAATTGTCGTTCGCGACGCATCGGGCGGCGGCTATGAACTGGTCATGGGGGAACGGCGCTGCCGGGCGGCGCAGCGGGCCGGGCTGACCACCATTCCGGCGATCGTCCGCCGCACCGAGGACGCAGACCTGCTCCGTGACGCTCTCTTGGAGAACATCCATCGGGCCAACCTGAACCCCTTGGAGGAGGCGGCTGCCTACCAGCAGTTGCTGGAGGAGTTCGACGTGACCCAGGACGAACTGGCGTCCCGGCTCGGCCGCAGCCGTCCGGTCATTTCCAACACCATCCGGTTGTTGAAGCTGCCGGTACCGGTACAGCGGCGGGTCGCGGCCGGCGTGCTGTCCGCCGGCCATGCCCGGGCGCTGCTTGGCCTTCCCGACCCGGACGACCAGGAGCAGCTCGCAGCTCGCATCATCGCCGAGGGGCTGTCGGTGCGCGGGGCGGAGGAGGCTGTCACCCTGATCGCCGGCCGGGCGGCACCACGGCGGCGGGCGGCACCCACCAAGCGGGCGATCCCTGGCCTGGAGGGGCTCGCCGATACCCTCTCCGACACCTTCGACACCCGGGTACGTCTCGAACTGGGCCGTACCAAGGGTCGGGTTATCGTCGAATTCGCCACCCAGGACGACCTCCGGCGGATCATGACCATCATGGCGCCGCATGCTCTGGGCACTGACCCTGCGGCTGTCGAAAACCGTTCCAGAATGGTCGATGTCGACACGCAACCGGTCGAGGCCGATCTGTCACGGTGACACAGCGGCCGCCTGGACAACTAACGGCAGCCATATACCCTATGTCGCAACAGTTCTCAGGTTCAGCGGCTGGCGACGGGTAGGGAGCGAGCGATGGCCCGTTCCACCAACTGGGCGTAGACCGCGCCGAGCTGGCGGCCGGACTCGGCGACGGCCATTGGCAGCATCGACGTCTCGGTCAGCCCGGGAGAGACGTTGACCTCCAGGAAATGCACCGTGCCGTCCCTGGTGGCGATGGCATCGGTGCGGGAAATATCGCGTAACGCCAGGGCGTGATGCGCGCCGGTGGCCAGGTCTGCCGCTGCGCGCGCCACGCCGTCGGTCAACCGAGCCGGGGTGAAATACGTCGTCAGACCGGCGGTGTACCGCGATTCGTAGTCGAAAACACCGCTCGCCGGGGAGATCTCGACGGCCGGCAGGGCCAACACAGCCGGCCCGTCCCCGTCCGCGTCTTCCTCCAGCACGGTGACCGCCAGCTCAATGCCCTCCATGAACTGTTCCACGATCGCCACCTCGCCGTAGGCGAAGGCGCCGACCAACGCCGCCGGCATGTCCTCGGGGGCGCGGACCGTCGTGGCGCCCAATGCGGAACCACCGTGCTGCGGTTTCACCATCAACGGCAGGCCCAGGTGATTGACCAGCAGGTCGATCAAGGTTCGGGCGCCGAGATCACGAAACGTTCCGTGGGACAGCAACATCCAGTCGGGCGTGGCAAATCCGGCCCGTCGCATCAGGGTTTTCGCACTGTTCTTCTCCCACGCCAGCCGGCAGTCACTGCCGCCGGTCCCGACATAGGGGACCCCGGCCATCTCCAGAATCCCTTGGATGGCGCCATTCTCGCCGCGTCCACCGTGCAACGCGACGATCGCGGCATCCGGTTTGGTCTCGGCGAGCCAACCGATCAGCTCAGCATCCGCGTCCCGCAGCGTGACATCCATGCCCTCCGCACGGAGCGCTTCGTGCAGCCGGGAACCAGATCGGAGCGAGACATCACGCTCGTGGCTGAGCCCACCGGCAAGTACCACCACGTGTCGGGTCATCGCATCCCTTTCACCACAAAAAGTTTCGTTGGAGGCGGCGCCGGCCGACCTGCTGGGCAGGAAAAGGCTTGGCTCACCGGGTGTCCGGCGCCGGTGACGACGGACCCAGGGCCAGCCGCGAGGTTGTCGTGCCGAACGTCCGCATCACGTCGAGTTCGCTGTCCAGGACTCCGGCCAACCGGCGCACGCCCTCCACAATTCGCTCCGAGGTGGGGAAACAGTAGGACAACCGCAGCTGGCGTGAACCGAGACCGTCGGCATAGAAGGCAGTCCCGGGCACGTACGCCACCCGGGCGGTGACAGCGCGGGGCAGCATGGCAGCCGCATCGAAGCCCTCCGGGAGGGTCACCCAGACGTAGAAGCCGCCCTCCGGATGGGTCCAGGTGGTGCCCTCTGGCAGGTGGGCCTCCAGGGCGCCCAGCATGGCGTCCCGGCGTTCGGCGTAGGTCTGCCGGTAGGCCTTGATCTGACTCAGCCAATCGAACTTGGCCAGGTATCGGGAGATCAACATCTGATTGAACACCGGAGGATTCAGCGTGGCGGACTCGTTGGCCAGCACCAGCTTTTCCCGCACGGCGTGCGGGGCAAGTACCCAGCCAACCCGTAGGCCCGGCGCGAAAGTCTTGGAGAACGACCCCAGATAGATCACATTGTCGGCGTCGTCCGCCCTGATCGCGCGGCGTATCTTGTCGTCGAAACCCAAGAGACCGTAAGGGTTGTCCTCGAGGATGGCGATACCGGCCCGGCGGCAGATGTCCGCAATCAGACCCCGCCGATCATCGGACAGGGTGACCCCGGCCGGGTTGTGGAAGTTCGGAATCGTGTACAGCAACTTGACCCGACGACCGGCCGCCCGGCAGGCCTCGACGGCAGCGACCAGGGCATCAGGCACCAGGCCGTCCTGATCCATCGCGACGTGGACCACCTGCGCCTGATACGACTGAAAGGTGCCGAGGGCCCCGACGTAGGACGGCGCCTCCGCCAGGATGACATCACCCGGGTCGATGAAGATCCGCGTCGTCAGGTCCAACGCCATCTGGGAGCCGACGGTGACCATGACGTCATCCGGGTGGGCGTTGATCCCCTCCAGGGACATGATCTGGCAGATCTGTTCGCGGAGCTGAGGGATGCCCTGCCCGGACCCGTACTGCAGGGCGACCAGACCCTCTTCGGCCACCAGCGCGCCCGCCTCGGCGGCCAGCGACTCCAACGGCAATGACTTCAGATACGGCATTCCACCGGCCAGCGACACCACCTCCGGCCGATTCGCCACGGCGAACAACGCGCGGATGGCCGAGGCCCGCATGCCTGCGGTGCGAACCGCGTACCGCTGCATGTGCTGGTCCAGGCTGTTGCCCGTCATGGGAGAACACCTCAAAGGTCAACCGTCGGGAAGGCCGGCCCGGGGGAGCGGGAGCGTTGCGGTGGGGGTGGACCGGCCCGCTGATCCTATCCCGGTCGCCGCCCACCACCGGTGGACCGGACGATTACAGCCCGGGAACCGGCTGAAGGAACGGTGACGGCCACCTAAGCTTGGTGGGAAACTGGCGGCGACGATGAGCCGGCCATCAGGGCCCAGCGACTTCGACCCGGCCACGGCAGGCACAGGGAGCGGTGTGACGCGAGCGCTGGTTCCGCTGTCGATGACGACGATCGGTCTGCTACCGGAAAAGTGCCGTGGGTGCGTGGCGTGGGAGCTGGACGCCGACGGGGCGCGGTCCGCGATCCGGGTCGGTGACACCCAGTTCGAGAAGGAAGTGTGGCTGTCCGGTGTGATGCTGACCTGGGGGTCGGCGGGACAGATCGTCACCGTCGATGACGTCCCGGTCGGGTTCGCGCTATTCGCTCCGCCGACCGCGGTGCCCGGCGCTGCCGCGTTCCCGACCGCACCCGTGTCGCCGGACGCGGTGCTGCTGACCACCGCGCGGATCCACCCCGACTACACCGGCCAGGGGCTGGCGCGCTATCTAATGACCGGCGTGGTCCGGGAGTTGACCCGGCGCGGGGTCCGGGCGATCGAACTCTTCGGGCGGGTGGATTCCCCACCGGTCGAGGCCCCAGGGGCCGGCCCGCGCGCGGATGCTGACGATCTGGATTCTGGCGAACTGGATTCTGGCGGGGCGGATTCCGGCGGGGCGGTTTCTGGCGGGGCGGTTTCTGGTGGCCCGGGTGCGAGCGACGACCCCGGGGCGGATGCCGGTGCCGGGGCAGAGGGTGGGGTGGCTGTCCCTCCCTGCGTGCTTCCGGCGGGGTTCGCCCGCGCGGTCGGTTTCATCGACGTTGCGCCGCACCACCGTTACCCCCGGTTGCGCTACGAACTAGGTCGCAACATCGGCTGGAAGGCGGAGGTCGAGGCGGCGCTGGAGAAGCTGTTCACCGTCATCACCGTTCCGGGTTCGCCATCGCCGCCGGTACGGGAGCTGGTCGGGCAGAGCTGACCCAACGCTGACCAGTTGCCCGATTAACCGGTGGTCAAGAAGAGGGTGGTCAAGAGGCGGGTGGTCGGGCCGTGGGTGATCAAGAGGTGGGTGATCAAGAGGTGGGTGATCAAGAGGTGGGTGATCAAGAGGTGGGTGGTCAAGAGGTCAGGCCGCTCAAGCAGAGTCCAGGATCATCTGCTCGTGTGCCAGTAGATCCGAGAACGTGAACGTGCCGGTGTGCGGGTCGTCGTGGCCATCGAGGTACAGCCGCTTGACCGCCACCAGCAGGCCGTCGGCCAGCCGGTTTCGGAACTCGTCCGACATCAACCGTGAGCGCTCAACCGGATTCGACAGGTACCCCATCTCGACCTGGATCGCCGGCATCTTGGTCAACCGCAGCACGTCCCAGGGCCGATGGTGCACCCGGCAGTCGGCAAACTGCGTGCGCGCCACCAGTTCTCGCTGCACCAACTGGGCGAGGGTTTCGCCCACCGTCGAGGTGGCGCCGGAATCGGTACCGAAGTGAAAGGTGGCGATGCCGCAGGCTTGTGGGGACACCGAGCCGTCGACGTGCAGGCTGAGCAGCAGATCCGCCCGGACGTCGTTGGCGTAGGCGGCCCGCTCCTCCTGGGTGGGGTTGTGGTTCGCGTCGGTGCGAGTCAGCATGACCCGCATGCCCGTCGTCAACATCCGGGACTGCAGCCGGCGGGCGATGTCGAAAGTCAGATCGGCGGCCCGGGCGTCGCCGACGGTCCACCCCGCATCATCGCCGCCGTGCGCCGGATCGAGCACGATCGTCTTGCCGTGCAGGCGCGGACCAGCCTGCCGCACCAGTTCGTACTCGCGCAGGTAATGCGGCCGGCCGCCGGTGACCATCCGGCCGATCCGATTCAGCTCGCGGTAGGTCCCGGGACCGAACACACCATCTTCGCTGAGCCCGCGGTGGCGCTGGAAGTCGCGGACGCACCCGTCCGTCAGTGGTCCGAAGATCCCGTCGGGCCGACCGGTGTTATAGCCCATCTCGGCCAGTCTGGTCTGCAGGGCCATCACGTCATCGCCCGTCATCAGGGATGACAAGGTGTAGGTCAGTGGCCGGTCACCGAGTTTCCAGCGCGCATCGGTCAGCGAGCGAATGGTGACCGGGCCGACGATGCCGTCGACGATCAAGCCCCGGCGCTGCTGAAAATCACGGATGGCCGCATCCATGGCGGCGTCGAACTCGACCAACGATCGGTCCGTGCCGTTCGGGGAGGGCAGCAGGCTCAGGCTTGCCAGGGCGTCCTGCAGGTCGGCAACCGCCGTCCCTCGATCCCCGCGCCGCAACAGCATCGTTCTCCTTACCGTTCACAGACCTTCGCCCCGACCGGTGGCAGGCGTCCTGTCAGGGACGCACCGCGACCAGTGGGGTTGGCCGCTGCCAGCAGATGTGACCGGCGGCTCCGACCGTCCCTGATTGTGCTCCGTACCCGGCCGCCGACAGCGTTCCCACGCGAGGAGGCGGGCGCCTCGGCGGGCCGCGCTTCGGAGGGTAGCCGGGCCGTGGGCCTCCTGCCTACCGCCCTAGGGGCGGGTCGGCGGATCGACGAGGATAGGTGTCACCGTGGGTGACGACGGATCTGCGCACGAGGAGGCACACGCGGCGCTGTGGTGCCCAGCTCTAACGCCAAGGCCCGCGATTCGAGACGATGCCATCGGAACGACGGGACCACCAGGAACGACGGGACCACCAGGAACGACGGGACCGCCAGGAACGACTGAATCAGCGAGGAACGACTGAATCAGCGAGGAACGGCTGGGCCAGCCAGAAACGATGGGACCCACCAGGGTTCAGCGCAGGACGTCAGCAAACTCTGCGAGCAAAGCCGCCTTCGGCTTGGCGCCGACGACCTGCTTGACGGGCTTGCCACCCTTGAAGACGAGCATGGTGGGGATCGACAGGATCTGGTACTGCTGGGCGATCTCGGGGTTCGCGTCGATGTCGAGCTTGGCCACGGTGACCTTGCCCTCGTGCTTGGTGGCGATCTCCTCCAGGATCGGGGCGATCATTCGGCACGGGCCGCACCACTCCGCCCAGAAGTCGACGATGACCGGGACCTCGGACTGCAGGACGTCGGTGTCGAAGCTGGCGTCGGTGACCTTTACGGTGCCCATGGCGAGACCTTTCTGTTGATACTGCTGGGGTTGGTGCGTGATGGATGGCAGGTGTTCCGTGAAGCGCCCCGCTGTTAGACGCGGACGGTGTCCCGGAAAGCGGCCACGGGTTCGGCGGGCAGTGGGTCGGTGGTCGTGGTGGTCGGAAGCGGGTGCGATGCCAGGTAGTGCTGGGCATCCAAGGCCGCCGCACACCCGGAACCGGCCGCGGTGATCGCCTGCCGGTAGGTGTGGTCGACCAGGTCGCCGCTGGCGAAGACGCCCTCCAGGCTGGTGCCGGTGGAGGCCGTGGCGCCAACCGTTGCGCCGGTCAGCACGTACCCCTCGTCGTCGGTGGTGATCTGGTCGCGGAACAGCGCCGACCGCGGATCGTGTCCGATCGCGACGAACACGCCGGTCGCGGCAAGGTCCTGCTGGGCGCCGGTCACCGTGTCGGTGACGGTGACGCCGGTGACACAGCTGTCCCCGTGCAGGGCGGTCACCGCAGCGTTGGTGATCCAGCGGATCTTCGGGTCCTTCCGGGCCCGCTCCAGCATGATGGCGCTGGCCCGGAACTCCTCGCGCCGGTGCACGATCGTCACCGACCGGGCGAACCGGGTGAGGAAGGTGGCCTCCTCCATCGCGGAGTCGCCGCCGCCGACCACGATGATGTCCTGCTCGCGGAAGAAGAACCCGTCGCAGGTCGCGCACGCGGACACCCCGCGGCCGATCAGCTGCTGCTCGCCGGGTAGGCCGAGGTACCGGGCGGCGGACCCGGTGGACAGCACGATGGCCCTGGCCCGGTGCTGGACGCCGTCGACGGTCACCGTCTTGATCGGCGACGTGAGGTCGACTGCTTCCACGTCGGTGGTGTGCATGACGGCGCCGAACCGGTCGGCCTGCTCGCGCATCTGCGCCATCAGTTCGGGGCCCTTAATGCCCTGCGGGAAACCGGGGAAGTTCTCCACCTCGGTGGTCGTCATCAGGGCACCGCCGTAGGAGTAACCCTCGAACACCACCGGCGCCAGCTCGGCCCGGGCCAGGTAGATGGCGGCGGTATAACCGGCGGGCCCGGAGCCGACGACGATGACGTCGTGCACGACGTCCGCCGGGGTCGTCCCGTGGTCGATAGCTGAGTTCACTGCCGTCCCCTTACTGCTGTGCTCGGTGAAGTGCGGTGCTCGGTGAAGTGTGGTGCTCGGTGAAGTGCTGTGCTCGATGATTTCGTGTTCGTCATGACCTGCTCGGGTGGCTCGTCACAGCGGCCGCCTTGCTGTCATACCCCCGTTGCCGGGCTTGCCCAGCGTTCAACGCAACCGTACCGAGGAAAGATTCCCCAGGCCCTGTTTGGCGAGGGGTCGCGGCCGGTCAGAGGCCCTGAACCGTGACCTCGTTGATCTTGCCCTGGAACTGGTTGTCCGGGGTGGCGGTGAGCTTGGTGACGAACAGCAGCAGGTACTTGGACTTCGGCGCGTTCGTCAACGGGATGGTGGCCGACCCGTCGGTGACGGTGCCGCTGGCCAGCACGGTGGTCTGGTCGAAACCAGCGGTTGGTGAGGTGGCGGACCGCACCTCGATGACCGTCCCGGCGGTGCTGCTCTGAATGAAGACCGAGGTCGGGCTGACCTCCTTCTCCAGTTCGAGCATGATCCCGACCCCCTTCTTCAAAGTCGGGAACTGCTGCTTGTAGACCCAGGTGAGCCAGGCCGAGTCCTGGTTGCCGTCGTACGCCCGGTCGACGTAGTCCTTGTAGTCAGGTTTGCCGTCGCCCTGCGGGTCGTACACGGTGCCCTTGACCACCTTCACCGGGGCCGGAACCGGCCCCGTGGGGCTCGGCGGGGCCGTGGTTTCCGCCGGCGGGGGGCCGGCGTCCGGGGTGGGTGACGGCGCCGCGGACGACGACTGGGTCAGGTTGGGGTCGATCATCGGCAGCTCGTCGGGAGCGCTGTTCTGGATGGACGCGACGAACTGGTTCGTCAACCCGCCCAGCGCAATGGCGATCAGCAGCGCGAACACCGTGAGTACCACCGCAGCCAGGCTCAGCTTGACCCGCCGTTCCTTGATCAACCGGCGATCGGCGGCGCTGAGCGGGCGGGCCACCTCGACCGGCTGGGCGCGTTCGGTGCCGGCGACCGTCTCCGGACTGCGGAGCAGGGCCGCGATAGCCCCGACGGCGTGGATGCCGTCGGACTCCTCCGGGTGCAGGGCCCGTTCGGCCAGCGCGGACAGTGCGTTCGGGACGGAGGGGTTCACTTCGATGGCTGGCAGCTCGCGACCCAGCCGGGTAGGGGCGGCCGGCAACTCCGGCGCGGCGTCGGCCGCGGTGATACGTGGATTGATCGGATCACCCAGCGGCCACGTCCCGGTCAGCATCAGATACAGCAGTGCGCCGATCGCCCGGATGTCGTGGTCGGGGGTGGCCGAGGCGTGGGCGATGACGTGGGACAACCGCACCTGACCGTCGAAATTCACCCGGACGAGTGATGGGTTCAAGGCCCCGAAGGCGATGCCGTTCCGGTGCGCCTCGGCGACCGCCTCGGACAATTTCGCGGTGATCGACGACGCTACGTCGGCCTGCAACGGGCCGCCGGAGATCAGATCGGTCAGGGTGGCCCCGTCGACCCATTGACCGACCACATAGGACTGCCCGAAATCGGTGCCGACGTCGAGGGTCTGCGGCAGACCGATGTGGTGCAACCGGCCCGCGCGGAGGGTGCGGGCAACCGTCGCCGACGAGCCGGTGGTGTCCGGGAGCATCGTGACCGCCATGTCCCGCGGTAGCACTGTGTCCTTGGCGCGCCAGAACCAGTGCCCGGCAGCGTCCGCCGAGACCAGGCTGACCAGCCGGTACCGGCCGCCGACCGTCAGGCCGGGGGTGAGTGCCGGCGCGATCCGCGCGGTCGGGTCGCTGTCCTGGTTGCCGAATGAGCCAGCGGACGAGGCGGGGTCCGATGCCGCTGCCAGCAGGGTGGTCAGGGATTCTTCCGAGTCTTCCTGGTCGGCGTGCTCCCTGGAGTTGGCGGGGTCTGCGGAATCGGCTGGGTCCTCGTGATGGCCACCGATAGGCATCACCGTGGTGGGCAGGTCACCGTCGGCGGGGTGGTCTGCGTCCGGGTCGTCAGGGGCCTGTGCTGCTGGGGTGCCTGTTTCTGGGGGGCGTGCGTTTGCGGGCACCGAGGTGAACACCTGCTCCCTGCGCTCTGACGGCCCACGGCCGGCCTGCTGATCGAGGCGGGCATCCGCGGCCCGATCGAGGTACTGGGGTACCACCGTATTCGGTGGACCCGCCCCGCGTCCGCCACCTGCGGGAATGTCAACCGCACTATTTACCGCGACCCGGTCGGCCGGTGCGGCCCCCGCCCCGGTGGCCGCCACCATGGCCGCGCCCGGCCGTCGCAGCAGCCGCGTTCGGACCACACCGACAATTCGGTTCCGCAACGGGACCAGCTCGTCGACCTTCAGTGCGGTGGCCACTCCGGAGATCACCAGCAGCCCCACCACGGACCCGGTGCAGATCTGCAGCAGCGCCTCACCGGCGGTGTCGACATCAGAACTGATCAACCAGTGGACGAACAGCAGGGTCACGCCCGCCCCGGCGGCTCCGGCCACGATCATTTTGACCAGTGTGATCAGGGTGCGCCGGGTGCCCATCGGGCCGTACCGGGCGCGCAGCCAGATCTCACCGGCGATCGCGCCGACCAGGTACGACCCCGAGGTGGCGATGGCCATCCCGGGAATCACCAGCCGGTCGTCGAGGGTGGCGCAGGCAACGAGCAGCGGGATCCGGACGCCAACCATGATCAGGTTGATCAGGGCCGGGGTCCGGGCGTCCTTCATTGCGTAGAACACCCGCATCTGAACCAGCGTGACCGCGAACGGCACCAGACCGATCGCCAGGGCCGCGAGGGTGCCGCCCAGGACCAGGGTGTCGGTCAGGCTGACCCGGCCGCGCAGCGCCACAACGATCGCCAGTGCGCCGGCCAGCACGATGATGCCGGCGGCGACCGGGGTCAGCGCCACGATGGAAAGCCGGTTCGCCAGCGACGCATCGTCCTTCACCTCATCGATCTGCCCGGCGGCCGCGTGTCGGCTCATCCGGGGCATCACCGCGGTCAGGATCGAAACCCCGATGATCCCGTACGGCAGTTGGAACAGCATCGAGGCGAACGAGTAGGTCGTGACGCCGCCGACGACGTTGTCCGACGCGACCCTGGTCAGCACGATGTAACCGGCCTGGGAGATCAGCACGTAGACAACTGCCCACAACATCAGCTGGCCCGCTTCGAGAAGTCGCGGGTCACCGCCCCAACGCCAGCGCCAGCGGAAACCGCTGCGCCGCAACGCCGGCAACATCACCAGGGCCTGCATCACGATGCCGGCAGTGGTGCCGAGGGCGAGCAGCAGGAACTGGGACCGGGTGAGGTCGGTCAGCGGGCCACCCGTGCCGTCGTTCCCACTCGGCAGCAGGGTCAGCGCGATGCCGACCCCGATCACCACGAGGTTGTTCACCACCGGCGCCCAGGCGGGGACAGCGAACTTCTCCTTGGTGTTCAGGATCGCGCCGAACAGCGCCGCGATGCCATAGAAGAAGATCTGCGGCAGCAGCAGGTAGGCCAACGAATCGGCAAGGTCGTGGTTGACGACGCCGTCACCGCCGGACAGGTAGAGCCGGGTCAGCAACGGTGCGGCAGCAATCGCCAGCGCGGTGGCGGCGAGCAGGCCGACCACGGCCACCGTCATCAGGCGTTGGGTGTAGCCCTCGCCGCCGTCCGGGTCCGACCGGGCCCTGGACAGCAGCGGGATGGCCACCGAGGTCAGCACACCGCCGATGAGCAGCTCGAAGACGATGTTAGGCAACGTGTTGGCGATCGTGTACGCGTCGTTGACGACGCCGAACCCGAGCACGCTCAGAATGACGACCTTGGCCAGGAACCCGGTCAGCCGGCTGACCAGCGTCGCAACGGCCATCAGCACGCCGGCCCGAACCACCCCAGCGGTCCGGGCGGTCTTCATCCCGGCAACATCATCGACGGGTGCGCTTTTGGTGGGTGCGCCTGGCAGAAGAGCGTCCTGCTGGGGTGCGGCCGGCAAAAGTTCGTCCTGCTGGGGTGCGGCTGGCAGGGGTTCGGCTGGCAGGGGTTCGACTGGGGGGTTACTGGGCTGGCGGGCATCAGGTTGGACAGGCGCCTCGGGAGGGGTCACGAAGAAGTCCGTTCCTGCTCGGTGCGTTCCTGTCGGGTGCGTTCCGGCTGGGTCTGCTGGGTCTGTTCGGGGTGCGGGCTTTCCTGGCGGGCGGTCGTCGAAGAGGAACGACGATCCGGTTGATCAGCCCGCACCAGGACGCCCGACGGCACGTCTGGTTCAGCCCAGTCCTCGGCCGACCCGACAATGCCGTCACCCTCCCGGCCAGTGTCCGGTGCGTCCGGCCGCGGATTCAGTCGGTGGCGACGGGCCCGGACCCGCTGGGCGATCCGCCAGGCCACCATCAGTACCAACACCACACCGGCGACGACGATGATGATCACGGTGAGTGCGCCGTACGCGGTTGACTCCACGGACAGTTGCACCTGCGGACCCCAGGCAACCCCATCGGCGCCGACCAGCCGCGCCCCGACCTGGAACTGTCCGGCCCGGGACACCTGCGCCGGAATCTTCACCTGCAGGGTGCGGCCGGCCTGCACCAGGTGCACGTCCGGGTCGGTCGCGGTCAGGCCCACCCGTTCCCCGCCGGTGAGCTGCACCCGCACCGGAACGTCATACGGAAGGGTGTTCTGCACGGTCAGGACCAGCGGTGACGAACTGGACGCCAGGGTGTAGGAGTTACCCGCCGACAGGATCTGCACCCCGCCGCGAATGGCTTTCGCAGTGGTTTCGATGGTGCTGAGGTTGGCCTCGCCGATGCTCGGATCCTGGCGGAATGCGGTCGACGCCGCGATGTCCAGGGCGCCGTCCAGCTGGCTCAGGATCGGTTCCGGGTCGCTGCGTTGCTTGGTCGACGCCAGGGTCTGCCGGAGGCTTGCGACGTCCGCCCGGTTGCTGGCCAACCGGCGCAGGTAGGCGGCGGGGAGTTCCCTGGCCGCGGCGGCGTCCGGGTACGCCGTGGTCGCCGGGACGGTGGCGGCGGCCGCCAGCTCCGTCAACGGAACGCCGGCGATGACGGAACTGGCGGTCAGTGAGCCCAACAGATCGGTCAGCACCCGCAATCCGGCCGCGTCGGGCGACCAGCGGCGATCCGGGGTGAACACGGCCGGCCGCAGGCTGCGATTGAGCGACTGCTGGGCGAGCACTCCGGTCAGGCCGTTGACGCGCATGGCCCAGCCGATCTGCCGGCCCTGGTCGATGAACGTGCCAACCCCGTCCAGCACGTCGTCGCGGGCGATGGTGGCGGGCATGGTTTCGGGCGGGATGGCGACTGGTGGGATGGCGACTGGTGGGGTGGCATCTGGAGAGGCCGCGCCTGTCGGTGTCGCGCCTGTCGGGTTTGCCTGGTCGCCGGAAAGAGCGATCCTGGCCGCTCCCGCCGATCCTCCGGCCTGGTCGACCGAGGTCTGAGCCAGCAGCGCGGCCGTCGATCCATCGGCGCGCAATGCGGCCAGAGTCGCGCTGTCCGCAGCGCCGTCGATCGGGTAGGCAATGGAAGAGCCGAGGCCGGGGCGGTCACCGAGCACCCGGCGCCCGACCTCGGTGCCGCGTCGGACCGCGGCGGCGACCTCACCGACCAGGCCAGCACGCACCAACGCGACCACATCGGGGTCGCCGTAGGGCAGCAACACCACCTGGAACCGGGACGCGAGGTCGCGGAGCCGGCTGAGGAACGCCGCAGCCGCCTGTTGGCCGGTACCGGCCCTGGTACCGGGGACGGCGGCCGGTGCGGCCGTGGTCGACGGTCCGGCGGTGACCGTGGACGGCGCGGTCATGGGAGTAGCAGTGGCCGCCGGGGCTGTCCCGGACGCGGTGACGGTGCCTGTTGGCCCGGTGCCTGTTGGCCCGCTGCTCGTTGCTGGGACGGTCGTTGCCGGGGCGGTCGTTGTCGAAGCTGCGGCGGCACCCGTGCTGGCAGCCGCTGCAGCGAGCAGATCGGCGACGGCTGGTTGTGGCGCGCCGGGAACGTCGACGACCCGGTACTCGGCGGTCATCCGGTCCAGTTCGTCGAGCAGTTGCGGATCGATCACGACGGTGACCGTGTTGCTGGGCAACGTCCGGGCGGTCGGACCGGTCAGCCCGTCGACCAGGGTCGCCAGCCGGCCACCGGGGGAGATGCTGGCGGACAGGTTGTCATCGAGAAAGACCCCGGCAACCCCGAAGTGCGGCCTGTCGACGAGCGGCCAGACGACGTTCACGGGCAGTGGTACGGGGCCGGTGGTCCCTGTCGTCCCTGTCGTTGCCGGGGGTGGACCAGCGCCCGGAACGGTCATCACGGTCAGCAGCAGGTGTAGTTCGCCGACCCTGGCGGCGAGCGGCCCGGTGTCCAGCGCCACCCCGCCATTGACGTTCAACATCAACGGATAGACACCCGGCCCGCTGACCGCAAGCCCGGACGCATCGTTGATGTGAACGCTCACCGTGAACGGCAACGACCCGCCGGCGGGCAGTTCGGTGGTGGACAGGGAGGTGAAATCCTGTGGTACCTGCTCGGTCGGCTCGCTGGGTTCGGACATCTCCTGCCGGACGGCGGCCTCGTCGCGCAGTACCGCACCCCGCTGGAACCGGTAGCTCAGGTCGGTGAGCGCTTCGGGGCCGGCATTGGTGATGGTGCCGGTGATGGTCAGCGTTGTCGGGCCCGCGGCGGTGACCAGTGACGGGTCGATCGAGGTGACATCAAAGGACAGCCTGCCGACGTAGTCGCCGAAGGGTTGGCGGCCGGACCCGGCGAGCGACGGGGAACCCACCCCCGCAAGGCCCAGAACCAACAGCCCGACCCAGAGCACCGCTGACGGCCGGGTTCGCCGATCGGGCCGCCGCCGGGATCGACCCGGTCCTTCGGCTCCCGGTGCTTCGGCTCCCGGTGCTACCCGGAAACCCGTCACCCCGGGCCACATCACCCCGGGCCGCGTCACCCCGGGCCGCGTCACCCGGTTGGGGGTCTGCCGGGCTCGGGTCTGCCGGGGTGGGCGTACCCGGCGCAGGTTCACGCGGTGTCCGCCAGCATCTCGACCGCCCGCCGGGCCAGTCGGCGCTCACCGGCGTAGGCCAACCGGTCGTCCAGGTCGCAGAGCGGTACCCAGGCGACTTCGGTGACCTCGACGTCGGCATCGGAGAGCTCCCCGGCGACGGCCACCATCAGATAGTGGTGCACGCGCTTGTGGATCCGCTTGCCGTGCGCGACGAAGGTGTAGTCCACGCTGCCAAGGCGTGCGGTGATCCGTCCGGAGATCCCGGTTTCTTCTTCGACCTCCCGGATGGCCGCCTGTTCGTGTGTCTCGCCCCGTTCGACGTGGCCTTTTGGCAGCGACCACCGCAATCGCCCGCGGCGATCCAGCCGGCCGATCAGTGCGACCGCCCGGGCGCCGTCCTCCGTGCGCACCACCAATCCACCGGCCGAGGTCTCGTCCGTCCCTCGGGTGCGCCGGGGCGGTCCGGCGGCACTCGGGCGGGCGGGGGGCATTGGCCGATGGTAGTGCGGCGATGTCCGTTGATCGGGGGGCGACGCAGGACGGCCGACCGGTGCATCCGGACCGACCGCACGACGAGTCTGCGCAGATAGACTGACCCGCCGTGTCCAGATCGCCGCGTCCGTCGTCGCAACCCCGTAGTTCGCCCGCTCCATTTCCTGGGGGCGGGCCGGCGGTCGACGGCGCAGCGGTAGGCCGGGCGGACGGTGCTGCTGCTGGTGCTGCTGGTGGTGGTGATATCGGTGGTGGTGCCCTTGTTGGCGCTGCTGCGGCCGGGTCGGCAAGCCACGACCCCGCGCTGCCGAATCCCGCGCTGCCGAATCCTGTGCTGCCAAATCCCGCGCTGCCGAATCCTGTGCTGCCAAATCCTGTGCTGCTGAATCCTGGGCTGCCGGAGAGCCCCACCGCGGGCAGGTTGTCTGCGTTGCAACGGGCCGCGGTCGCCGACCTGCTCCGGATCGCCCCGGTCACCGACGAACTCGGGCAACGGTTCGCCATGGCCGGCCACCAGTTGCACCTGGTTGGCGGGTCGGTCCGGGATGCACTGCTGTCCCGGTTGGGTGATGACCTGGACTTCACTACCGATGCCCGCCCCGAGCAGGTGCTGGCGATCGTCGACGGCTGGGCGGAGGCGGTGTGGGAGACGGGCATCGAGTTCGGGACGGTCGGGATCACCAGGTCCGGGTTCCGCCTCGAGATCACCACGTTTCGTTCCGACCTGTACGACGGGGACACCCGTAACCCGGTGGTGACGTTCGGCGATTCCCTGCAAGGTGATCTGCTCCGACGGGACTTCGCGGTCAACGCGATGGCTGTGTCCCTTCCCGGGCGGGAGTTCTGCGACCCGTTCGGCGGCGTGCAGCAACTGGCCGCGCGGGTGTTGGACACCCCGGGAACGCCGGAGAACTCATTCCGTGACGATCCGCTGCGGATGTTGCGGGCCGCGCGCTTCGCGTCCCAACTGTCGTTCGTCCCTGCCCCTCGGGTGATCACCGCGATGACCGGGATGTCGGGTCAGATCGCCCGGATCACGCCGGAACGGGTGGGTGCTGAACTGGTTAAGCTGATGATGGGGGAGAACCCGCGGGCGGGGTTGGTGCTGCTCACCGAGACCGGGTTGGCCGAGGTGGTGCTGCCGGAGCTGCCGGCGCTGCGGCTGGAACGGGATGAGCATCACCAGCACAAGGACGTCTACGAGCACACCCTGACCGTGCTGGACCAGGCGATCGCACAGGAGACGGGCGGGGCGGACCTGACACTGCGTCTGGCGGCGCTGCTGCATGACATCGGCAAGCCGAAAACCAGGGTGTTCGAGGCCGGTGGCGGGGTCAGCTTCCACCACCACGAGGTGGTCGGGGCGAAGCTGGTCCGCAAGCGGTTGCAGGCGCTGCGGATGCCCAAGGCGTTGATCGAGGACGTCGCGACGCTCACCTTCCTGCACCTGCGGTTCCACGGGTACGGCACCGGCGGGTGGACCGATTCGGCGGTCCGTCGGTACGTCACCGACGCTGGTGGGTTGCTGCCCCGGCTGCACAAGTTGGTGCGCGCGGACAGCACCACCCGCAACCCCCGCCGCCGGGCCGCCCTGCAACGCTCGTATGACAGCCTGGAGGAGCGGATCGCGCAGATCGCCGCTCAGGAGGACCTGGCCCGGGTACGCCCGGACCTGGACGGCAACGCGATCATGGAACTGCTGGGGGTTCCGCCGGGTCCGGTCGTCGGGAAGGCTTGGGCGTTCTTGAAGGAGCTACGGCTGGAGCAGGGTCCGCTGCCCCGGGATGAGGCGGTGGCGGCGCTGTTGACCTGGGCCGCCAGCGAGGGCCTCAGCCCGCCCGGCGCGCCGGCTCCGCACTGAGCGCCCGTACCACCAGCTCCACCCGTACCACCAGTTCTGCCCGCACCGCCCGCGGGAACCGGGAGTTGATCATGGCGATCTCTGCTGCGTTTTCGGCGTGTCGTCGGCGTGTCGAGCAGACTTCGTCATGATCATCTCGGAAGGGGCGGGGTCGGAAGGGGCGGGGGCGGGATCGGGATAAGGGGCGGGGTGCGGGTCGCTGTCGGCGCGAGGAGCGGTGAGCCGACGACTGGCCAGCCCGTACCCGGCCGCGACGGCGAGGAAGATGCCGGCGACCACCAGGACGGCCGCGAGGCCCGCGCCGTCCGGGGGCACCAGGAGCGTGCCGATCGCGAACGCCCCGACGTAGCAGAGATTGTTCGCGGTGTCGTAGAGCGCGAACACCCGGCCGACAAAGGCGTCATCGGAGTCGGCCTGAACGACCGAATCCATGCACACCTTGCTCGACTGGTAGGCAAAACCCACGGTGAACGTCGTGACCAGGGTGGACCAAATGGTGAACCGATGCCCGAAGAACACCACCAGCACCGCCGCCACGATCATTAGCAGCACCAGGTAACGGCTTCGGCCGAATCTGCGCACCATCGGCGCGGTCACCACCGCCCCGGCAAACACCCCGATGGCCCCGACAGCGAGCACCTCGGCAATACCGGAGGCCCCGGTGCGGAGCAGACCAGCGCCTTCGGTGAAGTGCCGCTGGAACAGCAACAGCACCACCAGCGTGCACAATCCGAAGCAGAACCGGACGGCCATCACCACCAACACGGCCAGCCCTACGGTCGGTCGCTGCAGGACGTGCCGCAGCGCACTGGTCAGTCCCTCCAGCACGGCCACCAACGGGGCCGCTGGCTCATCGGTCTCGTCCGGGCCGAGCTGCATGACGGTGAATCGGGTCGTGAGCACCGCAGCGCTCAGGTAGAAGATCGCGACCGAGGCGGTGATCACGGCGATGTGGCCGTTGGAATTGCCGACCAGGCCGCGGAGCCCGATGGCGTACCCTCCGCCGGCCGCCGTTGCCACTGCGGCTGCGGTGGTAGCGAGCGAGTTCGCGCCGACCAACGAATCCCGCGCGACCGTGTGCGGCACCGACGCGGATAGACCCGAGCCGACGAACCGGCCCACCCCCATGATCAGCAAAGCCGTCAGCAGCAGCACGATATTGGGCAGCCCGGCGGCGATCTCGACCGCGACGACGGCGACCAGGAACGACCGGATGATGTTCGCCCAGACGATGACCCGGCGGCGGCTCCACCGGTCGAGCAGCGCTCCGGCGAAGGGTCCGATGATGGAGTAAGGCAACAGCAGTACCGCGAACCCGGCGGCGATCTCAGCCGGGTTGCTTTTACGTTCCGGGCTGAACAGCACCAACACAGCCAAGGCACCCTGGAATGCTCCGTCGCCGAAGGAGCTGAGCACCCTGACCAGCACCAACCGGCGTAGTGCCCGCACTCGCCAGAGGTCGAGCAGGCCACGCACCGACGGCCGTCCGGCGGTGCTGGCGCCGGGGCCCGGGGTCGACGCGGGTCCCGAGGTCACGGTGGAACGGTACGCGTGAACACCGCCACACGTCTGTTCCGGGCGACCTCATCGGGGCGCTCGTGGTGGCTCCGGGACAATGTCCGGTGATGACTTCGACAGAGGCGCTCCGGGCCGGCACGGTGCTGGTCGCTACCCCGACGCTGACCGACCCGCAGTTCCGCCGCACCGTGGTCTACCTCCTGGCGCACGGCGATGACGGCACCGTTGGCGTCGTCCTGAACCGGCCCAGTGAAACCGCAGTGCACAACGTGTTGCCAGGGTGGGCGTCGCACACCGCGAAACCGCACGCGATCTTCGTCGGCGGCCCGGTGCAGACCACGTCCGCGATGGGCCTGGCGGTCTGTCGGCCGGGGGTCGACCCCCGCGAGGTGTCGGGCGTGGTGCGGGTGACCGGTTCGGTGGTGCTGGTGGATCTGGACGCCGAACCGGCTGACCTCACCCCGTCGCTGACCGGGATGCGGATCTACGCCGGCCGGGCCGGCTGGGACCCGGGACAGCTGGCCGACGAGATCGCCGAGGACGCTTGGTATTCGCTCCGGGGCCGCCCGGACGACGTTACCGCCGGCCCGCGGACCGATCTGTGGTTCTCCGTGTTACGTCGGCAGCGATTTCCGTTGGCGTTGATGGCCTATCACCCTGGGGATCTGACCCGGAACTGAACCGGCGCAGGGCCAGGCTCTACCAGGCCTGGTCGGCGCAGAGCCACACCACGACGGGGTCGTTGACATCCGACCGATTCGGAACTTGGCAACGGGCCATCTCTGGGGGGCATTGGGCGCGCAGGCATACTTCCCCGGTGACTATCTCCCCGAACGGCGTCGCCCACGTCCGGCTCACGGTGACCGACATCGACCGCTCCCGTGCCTTCTACGAGCGGGTGTTCGGGTTGCCCGTCGCCTTCGAGATCCCCGCCGACGCCGACGAGCAGACGCGTCAGCAGTTGTCCTTCCTGTTCGGCGGGGTCATCTACCACCTTGGCACGGGCCTCCTGGGGCTCCGTCCTGTCGCTGAGGATGAGGACCAGTTCGATGAGGACCGGGTGGGTTTGGACCATCTCAGTTTTGCGGTCGCGGACCGCGAGGCGCTGCGGGCCGCCGCGGACCATCTCGACAGCATTGGCGTGCCCCACGAAGACATCAAAGACCTGGGTGGTTCGGCGGTGCTGGAGTTCCGGGATCCGGACAACATCGCCCTGGAGCTCTTCGCGATGGACGCTGCCTGACCTGCAGCCGCGGCCGACCTCATCGGGGCGAGCAGTGCTCCCTCACTGACCTCGGCAACTCGCCCAACGCGGGCTAGTGGTGGGCTGGCCGCGCGACGTCATCGATCAGTTCGTCGGCGATCCAGCGGGCAACGTTGTCCGGGTACGGCGCCGGCACCATCAGGACGATGTGCCGGAAGCCGGCGCCGGTCGCCTCGGCGATCGCGCGCCGCACGCCGTCGGGGTGTTCGTAGGAAACCGGTAGGGCGACCGAGCGGGTGATCGCGCCGGGATCGCGTCCGATCTCGGCGCAGTAGCGGTCCAGCAACGAGCTGCGGCTGATCATGTCGTTGATGTCACCGCCCGGGATGTTCCACACGTCGGCGTGTTGGGCGACCACGCGCAGGGTGGCGGCCGATCGGCCGCCGATGACGACCGGCGGATGCGGCCGCTGGACGGGTTTCGGGTTGCAGAACGCGCCGGTGAGCTGGTGATAGGTGCCGTCGAAATCGAAGGGTTCGGTCTCGGTCCATAACCGCGTGAGGATCGTGCACGCCTCATCCAGGCTGCCGACGGCATGTGCGGCGTCGTGGAACGGCAGGCCGTGCGCCTCGTACTCGCGGCGGGCGATGGGCACGCTGGGCCGTGAGCCCGCTCCGATACCGAAGTCGAGCCGCCCACCGGAGACGATGTCGACGGTGGCGGCGATCTTCGCCAGCATTGCTGGTGGCCGGAAGCGGTTGCTCGTGACAAGCAACCCGAGGCGCAGCCGTTCGGTCTGCGCGGCCAGGGCCGACAGGAGAGACCAGCCCTCGAAGGTCGGCCCGTTCGGGTTGCCGAAGATCGGCATCAAGTGGTCGAAAAGCCAGGCGTGCTCGATCTCATCGATCTCGTCGGCTTGTTGCCAGACCCGCAGCAGGTCGTGGTAGTCGACCTGGGAGGGCGCCGTCATGATGCCGAAGCTGGTGCCGGTCATCGCCGACGTCGCAACGACGGATCGAGCAGGGAAGGCGGGGTGTCGATCTTCTCCTCCGGTGCGAGGTCGACGCCGGGGGCGACGATCGCGTCGATCGCGTCCAGCACCTCCGCCGGCAGAACGGTGTCAGCGGCGGCGAGCTGGGAATGCAGGTGCTCGATGGTGCGGGGGCCGATGATTGCGCTGGTCACGGCCGGGTGGGCCGTGACGAAGCCGAGGGCGAGTTGGATCATCGTCAGTCCTGCGCCGTCAGCGACCTTTGCGAGCTGTTCGACGGCGTCGAGTTTGGCCCGGTTGGCTGGGACGGTGGTGTCGAAGCGGTGCGGCATGAGGGTGGAGCGGCTGGTCGTGATCTCGCGATCCTCACGGATCGCGCCGGACAGCCAACCCGACGCGAGCGGACTCCACACCAGCACGCCGAGCCCGTACTGCTCGGTGACGGGCAGGACGTGCGTTTCGACACCGCGTTGCAGAATCGAGTAGCTGGGCTGCTCGGTGACGTAGCGGCTCACGTGGTTCTCGCGCGCGGTCCATTGCGCCTGGACGATGCGGTACGCCGGGAATGTTGACGAACCGAAGTAACGGATCTTGCCGGCCCGCTGCAGGTCGGTGAGCGCGGAAAGCGTCTCCTCATCGCTCGTTGTCGGGTCCCACCGATGCACCTGGTAGAGGTCGATGTGGTCGACCCCCAGGCGGCGCAGGCTGTTCTCCAACTCGGTCACCAACCAGCGCCGCGAGCTGCCCCGGTGGTTGCGCTCGTCGCCCATGGGCAGGGTCGCTTTGGTGGCGAGCACGACGTCGTCCCGCCGGCCGGCAATGGCTGTGCCGACCATCTCCTCTGACTCGCCGGCGCTGTAGTAGTCGGCGGTGTCGATCAGGTTGATGCCACCGTCGATCGCGGCGTCGACGATCGCGGTCACGTCGTCCTGAGCAGTGCGGCCGATCGCGCCGAAGTTCATTGCGCCGAGCACGAGCGAGCTGACCTGGACGCCGGTGCGCCCCAAGGTTCGGTACTGCATGAGTAAGTTCCCTTCGCTGGTTGACGTGTGGATGTCGCGGGCTGCCCGGCCGATCTGGCAAGATCGGTTAACCGGAGCGCCGTTCAGGTTGGACGTTACGGAACAATGTTCCGCTTTGCAAGATGCGCCCAGGTTGGAGGCGGTGAGGTGGCTGCCGACGACGACCGACCAACCCCGCCACCCCCCCGCAAGCGGGCAGATGCCCGGCGCAACGAGCAATCGCTGCTCGACGCGGCCGCCGCAATCTTCGTCAGCTCGGGTGTGGAAGCCCCGGTGCGGGACATCGCGGCGAAGGCCGGTGTGGGGATGGGCACCATCTATCGCCATTTCCCCACCCGGGCCGACCTGATCATTGCCGTCTACCGCCACCAGGTGGACGCCTGTGCCGAGGCCGGCCCAATCCTGCTTCGGACCGCTGAGTCGGCGTACGGGGCGCTGTCGCAGTGGATCGACCTGTTCGTCGACTTCCTCGTGACCAAGCATGGGCTCGCCGCGGTCATGCGGTCCGACCAGACCGGCTTCGAGTCGCTGCACGCGTATTTCCTGGACCGCCTCGTCCCCGTCAGCGCCCAGCTGCTCACGGCCGCCACCCAATCGGGCGAGATCCACGCCGACGTCGACGCCCTCGAACTGCTGCGTGGCGTCGGGAATCTGTGCGTCGGAGTCGACGGCGACTCCCGCTACGACTCCCGTCGCATGGTCGCCCTGCTCATCGCCGGGCTGCGTCAAGAGGTGCTCGGGAGTTCCCTGGGCACGTGACACCTGTCTGATCGATACCATCCGCCAATTCGAGTTGAACCGCTTCACCCGGCAATTCCACCGCGACGATCCTCAGGCTTCCCGTCAGGAATTGCTGGCCGCTTGGGCGGCGCTTTACCGCGCCACTACTACCGACCGTCGACCGCGCCTGAACCAAGGAGGTGAGTGCGTGAGTGTCCAAGATCGATGTTTTGCTTGCCGTTTCCTCTAACCCCTTGTACGGAATGCTCGGCTTCGCCAGGTGCTTGTCGCCGCGCCTGGCGGCCGTGTCGTCGACTGGAACCTCCCTCGCCTGTGGGGCCGGGCTCAGTCGCCGAGTGGGATGCCCGACAGATCGCGCGGCGCTGTCGGTAGTGGTCCGCATACTGTCGGGGTGGCACTCCTCCCGACCCCTCCTGCCCCGGCGAACGGGTCCGACGACGTCGTGGCCTGGGTGCGCGAGCACTTGGGCGGCCTGACACTCGAGGCCGCGGACGGTGTCGCGCCTGGGGCGTTTCGGGGTGGACAGGCGGCCGCGGACGCCGCACTGGCTGGGCTCGACATCACCGGCTACGCCCGTACGCGCAGTACCGTGCTGCCAGAGAACCGGCGGGGAGCGAGCCGGATGTCGCCCTTCATCCGCCACGGGCTGCTGACGCTGCCACAGGTGTGGAACGCGGTCGCCAGTGCTCCGTCGGGGGACAAGAGCCGTTACCGGGACGAACTGCTGTGGCAGGAGTATGCCCGCCATCTCTACGCCCGGGTCGGCTCGGCCCTCGGTGGGAGCCTGCGCCGGGAGCAACCGCGGCCCTCCGATTGGCGGCGGGATCCGTGGCCGGACGAGATGGCCTGTATGGCCTTCGTGACCGGGGAGCTGTACCGGGACGGCTGGGTGGTTAACCAGACCCGGATGTGGCTGGCGTCGCAGTGGGCAGTGCGGGCCGGTGCCGAGTGGCGGGACGGCGAGGACCAGATGTTCCGCCACCTGCTCGACGGCTCCCGGGCGGCAAACCGGCTGGGCTGGCAGTGGACCACCGGGACCGGCAGCGGCAAGGCCTACGGCTTCAGTCGCTGGCAGGTGGAGAAGCGGGCGCCGCAGCTCTGCCAGAGCTGCCCGCTGAACAAGGCCTGCCCGATCCAGGAGTGGCCGGCGGCGGCGCCGGGCCCGGGTGTCGCAGGGCCGGACCTGCGTTCGGGACCGACACCCGCCGGTCCGGCGGAGGTCCAGGGTGGTGGTGGAGAGCAGGTGTGGCTGACGGCCGAATCCCTCGGCCTCGGCGACCCGGCCCTCAGGTCCGTGGCGGACCGGCCGGCGCTGTTCGTGTTTGACGAGCCGCTGCTGGCCCGGCTGCGGCTGTCGGGCAAGCGGCTGGTATTCCTTGCCGAGACGCTCGGCGAGCTTGCGCTGCACCATCCGCTCGAGGTCCGCCGGGGGACGCCGGTGAACGAGCTGGCCGGCCGCCGGCTGGCAGCCACCTACGCGCCGGTGCCTGGTTGGGCGAGGATCGCCGCCCGGCTGGACGTCATCGAAACGCATCCGTGGCCGTGGCTGCGACGACCGGGCAATGCGCCGCTGCACTTTTACAGCGCGTGGCTGGCCGGCGGCCGGCGCCGCGCCTGACGCCGGATCAGTCGATCTGACCGATCCGCTTGCTTGTCCGGCTGGCCCGGTCCTGGGTCCGGCCGTCAGCGCTGCGTGCAACCGACTTCTGGCGGTTCATTACCCGTGAGAACGCACGGAACCGTAGGCAATAGCGTGGTGTCGAGTTCGACCAGGCTTTGACCTGCAGCCAGGGGGTCGCATCCCGTCGTGCTCGTGGAGGAGGCCTGGGAAATTGCCGTGGGGCCACGTCCGGACCGTGCGCGACCAGCCCGACGACCCCGACCCTGCGGCGACTGGTACGCCGAGCGGGCCCTCGGCAACGGCTGGTCCCGGCGAGTCCTCGAGCACCACATCTCCTCGGCACGTCGGGCTCCCTGCCAATCACCGGCTGGCCGCTCGCCCGCATCTGGCGTTCGCGGACCTGCTTGATGAACCCTTCCTTGCCCCGCCGGCCAGCAGTGGGGTCCTCCGAGACTTATGGCTCGGCAAAGAGTTTCGAGACGGCCGGTCATCGGGGCTGAAATCGCCAGCACCGAGGAAAACCGTCGAGGCGGTGACCGCGGGCCTGGACATCTGTCTGGTCGCCGCGGGCAACGTCCCCCTGATCAGCCGTAGCGGGATCACCACCCGCCCGGTCAGCGGGCGTCCGCCCAGCGGCGGATCCTGGCCTGGCGCACCGGCGATGATCGGCCCCTTCTTCAACACCTGCGCAGCAGCCTGACCGGGGTGCTGCAGGCGGCAGGTGGGAGCGACCACGAGTCGGCCGCGACGCCCACCTCGACCGTGATGTTCAACTAGCGGCACGGCCCGCCCCCACCAAGCCGCCGCTCGCCAGGAGCCGCCTGCCAGTTGCGAATCGGAACTGCTCGTCGCGTCGGACTCATCCGCACGGCGGCGGTCACGCCCACCGCCGCCAGCATCGCGGTCCTGGCCCGGAATTGTTCTGATCCGGACATTCCTGAGCTTTTCCTTGAATTGGAATCACCCGGTCGGTGGCCATGGCAGAAAACGCCACCTGCGGGCGCCGACCGGCAACCTGGGGATGTCCCGCCGCCGTGACGGACACGATGATCTCGGCCGATTTCAACCCGGTCCTACCTGGGCGGCACTACCGCGGCGGCCGACAGCCACTGAATATACGCGAAAACAAGGGTGGTGGCGGAGTTCCGCCTCGGAACTGTCAGGTGAACCCTCCTCTGATCGTCTGCCCAGAAGACCCGTCAATCCCGCGTCGCTCCCATGCTCGGCGGATCAGGCGCTCGAGGATCTTCTGTTCAACCGCGTCCAGGCGCTTGAGGTAGAGGCACCCTTTGCCTGTCGTGTACGGACCGAGCTGGGCAAACAATGGGTCCAACCTGCTGGATTCGTCGTAGACACCGTAGATCGTGAGCGCGCCTTTTCGGGGAGCGAAGCCCACCACGAACCAGTTGGAGGTCCCCGAGTTGCCCGTGTACGTCTGACTGCCGAACCCGACTATGGACGGGCCCCACATCTGCGCAGGTTCACCGGTGACGTACTCGAGGAGCGCACGCACTGCATGGCCTTCGCGTCGACGGCGTTCATCGGGGACCGCGTCGAGAAAGACAGTGACGTCCGCTCCGGTAGGCCGGGTCTTTGGGGTAGCCACCACAAGAGAGTAGGTTCCCCGGCAACAAGCGGACAAGGTCTGCATCGCCACTTGAGGACCTGCCGCCACCCCGGCTCCTCAGGGTCGGCTTCCATCTCACGATCCGCAGGCCCGGCCCTTTCCCAAGGAGTCCGGGTGGCTAGAAACAGGATGGCGGACGATCCGCTCGGAGAAAGGGATCCCGGGCCCGCACACCGAGCGGTGGTGGCCATTGTTCAAGCTGTGGTGGCATTCATGCTGAGGATGACCGGGGGCACCCGCCTGGCAAACCGCCACGTCGTCGTCCTGGGTGGCCGTTTATTTGCGCAGGGTCTGAATCCGCCATCCGTAGGCCTACGGATGAATCCGCCATCCGTAGGCCTACGACTTGCCGCACGTCGCAACCTGGAGCCGCGGCGCATGGGTGCTGTGGGCGATGCGGTCCACGCTTTGTCACCCAGTTCCGGTCAGGGCGCGTCAATGGCGTTGGAGGACGCGGTGGTGCTACCGCACGCGCTGCGCGACCGCGCGGACTCCCCTCGGCATTCGCGCCCTATGAGCGGGCCCGCCGTCACCGGGTCGAAAAGATTGTGAAGGTGGCAGACCGGAGCAGCAGATCCAAGATCCGCGGGCCGATCGGTCGGCGGATCACCGACGCGATGATGCGGGTGGTGTTCCGGTACGTGGTGACCGACGCCAGGGCGGAGTGGATGAATGGGTACCGGCTGCGTTTCGACGATCCGGTAACTGCCTGACGGTCGGCGGCCTGATGTCCTTGACTGGACCTCGTCCCGAACGACTGCGCTCATCGTCGTCGACGATCAACTGTGGCTGCTGGGCTCGGCGCGGGTTCCTCGGACCAGCGCCACCGCATCGGCCGCGGGGCGCAGCCGAGAACGCTGCAATAGTCGGGTCATTGCGAGCGGGGCGTCTCTCCCCGTCGCGGAGCCCTCGCTGAGGTCAGCGTGTACGAACATGCGGGCCAACCCGCCCGGCGGTGTGTAGATACACAGGGCGCGCACCGGCAGGCTGTCGTTGGCGTTGCGGAACCCGTGCACCGCCCCGCGTGGTGCCGCTGGCAGGTCGCCGCGCTGGAGAACGATGTCGCCGGCGTCCGTGGCAAGGGTGAGTTCGCCGTCCAGCACGTAGAAATACTCATCGTGGCCGTGGTGAATATGGGGATGCGCTCCGACAGTGGCCGGCGGGATCTCGAACTCCTCGAACCCGAGCAGCCCGCCGGTCTGTTCACCGGTCAGCTTGAACAGGTGCGCGGCGCCAGCAGCTGCGATGCTCTCCCCTTCCCCATGACGTACGACGACGGCGGGGACGCGTTCGGAATCGACCATCTCGCAATGCTCCCACCACTGCCAACCTACGTTCTGTTCGGTGAGGGCGCCGACCTGCGGCGATGAGTTTCGGGGAGTGCGGTAGTCGTTCCTGGGTGAGCACAACGAATGGGTCTGATCGGCGACGGGAGGCGGTGGGTGTGGAGTACCTGATCGGTGACGCCCGGGTCCACTACGTCGAACACGGCAGCGGCGTCCCGCTGGTCGCGCTGCATGGAGCCGGCGTCGATCATCGAGAGATCGAGGCGGCGATCGAGGCGGTCGTCGCTTCCGAAGCGGGCTGCCGGCGGATCTACCCGGACCTCCCCGGGATGGGCCGCTCCACGGCCGATGGTCTGGCCTGCAACGACGATGTCGTGACGCTGCTCTGCGACTTCATCGATCACCTTGGCAAGGGCCCGGTGATGTTGCTGGGGCATTCCTACGGCGCCTACCTGGCCCGGGGGGTGGCGGCGCGCCGACCGCAAGCGGTCCTGGGTCTGGCGTTGCTGTGTCCCGTCGCCGAGAAGTCGGAAAATCTGCCGGCCCACCAGGTTGTTCAGCAGGACTCTGACGCGTACGACGAGCTTGATCCCTTACTGCAGCAAGGTTTTGACGAGTACTTCGTCCTGCGAACGCCGGCTACTGCGCGCCGCTACCGAGACCACGTGGTGCCAGGTATCGCCATGGTCGACGAGGTCGCGCTGGGACGGATCTTCGGCGGATGGCCGGTCGATGTCGGGTCCGAGGCCTATCCGGCGCCGACCCTGATCGTGGCCGGACGCCGCGACTCCGTCGTCGGCTACACCGACGCGGTACAACTGCTCGACCGGTACCCACACGGCACCCTGGCCGTCATCGAGGACGCCGGGCACGCCCTCCTGCACGAAAGGCCAGCGGTTCTCGGCGCGTTGCTCGGCGACTGGCTTGCTCGGGCGCGGTGGTCAGGCGATCGGGGACGCATAGCGGCCGTCATCGACGCCGACGATGTGGACCGTCCCTTCGAGCTGGCGGAGGACGTGGCTGACATCAGTGCAGCGGAGCAGGCACGCGCAGAGATCAAGGCCACCGGGGCCGTACCGATACCGTGGGAGCAGATCAAGGCCGATCTCGGGCTCACGTGACATCGCCGAAGATCGGCCTCTGGTGCTCGTCCTGAACCTTGGCCACCGCCGATCCGGTGACAGCGATTCGAGAATCGACGGTTTCAGCAGGTCAGGACGACGTCGAGCCAGGTTCGGTCCTTGATACCAATGTCATCAGGGCCAATCCGACGGCGGCACATCCGGCGATTGCCCCGCCCCATCGGAACGAGGTAAAAATATCGAGCAGCAACGCTGTCACGGCGATAAGCACCAGCAGAACGGCCAGAGTTTTCATGGCTCGCGAGGCTTTCCCCCAGGCACTATCGGCTGGCGGCCAACGCCGCTGACTCGTTCCCACAGGGACGACGCTACCGATCTGACGCAACGTCCGAGTGATCCGTCGGTGCTTCCGGGGCGCTCCCGCCCGGCGTCGCACCTGGCACCATGTCCCACGTGACGACCACCACCGCCGAGGAGCAGCGGCTGCGTGATCTCGCGTTGCTGCGCCGGGTCCGGGACCGGATCGACCGGGAGTACGCGCAGCCGTTGGACGTCGCGGCGCTCGCCCGCGGTGTGCACTTGTCGGCCGGCCACCTCAGCCGGGAATTCCGACTTGCGTACGGCGAGCCGCCGTACGCGTATTTGATGACCCGGCGGATCGAACGGGCGATGGCACTCCTGCGGCGCGGCGACCTTTCCGTCACCGAGGTCTGTTTCGCCGTGGGTTGCACGTCGCTCGGCACGTTCAGCACCCGGTTCACCGAACTGGTCGGGGTGCCGCCCAGCACCTACCGGCGCCAGTGCGCACCCGTCACCGACGGTTTGCCGGCCTGCCTGGAGAAGCAGGTGACCAGACCGATCAGGAATCGAGAAGCATCACCCGCCAGCGGCGAATTAGCGTAAGCGCCATGGATATCACCATTGCTTCGAGCTTCCTTCCGCAGACCGACCCGGATGCGGCCATCGCCTTCTACCGGGACATCCTTGGCTTCGAGGTTCGCCTCGACGTCGGGTACGGCGGGATGCGATGGATCACCGTCGGGCCGCCCGAGCAACCCGGAACGTCCATCGTGCTGCACCCACCGGCCGTCGACCCCGGCATCACCGACGACGAGCGCCGCACCATCACCGAGATGATGGCCAAAGGGACCTACGCCACCGTCGTCCTGGCCTCCGCCGATATCGACGCGACCTTCGAACGGCTCCAGGCGGCAGGCGCCGACGTCGTGCAGGAGCCCATCGATCAGCCGTACGGTATTCGGGACTGTGCGTTCCGCGATCCTGCGGGCAACCAGGTTCGGATCAACCAGATCTGACACAACACGGTCTGAACAACAAGGGGCGCTGCGCCGCCGTTCCTGACACCGCGGTCGGACCGCGACCCTGAGCAAGTTGGAGAAGCATGACCAAGGCCGCGACGACCAACACCCGGCACCGGGCCGACAGCCACGACATGATTAGGGTGACCGGGGCACGCGAGAACAATCTCCAGGACATCAGCATCGAGATTCCGAAACGCCGGTTGACGGTGTTCACCGGTGTGTCCGGTTCAGGCAAGAGTTCGTTGGTGTTCAGCACGATCGCCGCCGAATCCCAGCGGATGATCAACGAGACCTACAGCGCCTTCCTGCAGGGGTTCATGCCGACGCTGGCCCGACCCGACGTCGACGTTCTCGACGGGCTGACCACGGCGATCATCGTCGACCAGGAGCGGATGGGCGCCAATGTCCGCTCCACCGTCGGCACCGCCACCGACGCCAACGCGATGCTGCGGATCCTGTTCAGCCGGCTTGGCCAGCCGCACATCGGTTCCTCGCAGGCGTTCTCGTTCAACGTCGCGTCGATTAGCGGGGCCGGCGCCGTCTCCATGGAACGCGGCGGGCAGACCGTCAAAGAGCGCCGCAGCTTTTCCATCACCGGCGGCATGTGCCCGCGTTGCGAGGGCCGGGGGTCGGTCACCGACATCGACCTGACCGCGTTGTACGACGACCGCAAGTCACTCAACCAGGGCGCGTTGACCATCCCGGGTTACAGCATGGACGGCTGGTTCGGCCGCATCTTCACCGAGAGCGGATTCTTCGACCCGGACAAGCCGATCCGCTCGTTCACCAAACGTCAACTGCAGGATCTGCTCTACAAGGAGCCGACCAAGATCAAGGTCAACGGCATCAACCTGACCTACGAGGGTTGATCCCGAAACTCCAGAAATCCATGCTGGCCAAGGATGTCGACGCACTGCAACCGCACATCCGGGCGTTCGTGGAGCGGGCGGTGACGTTCACGACGTGCCCGGACTGCGACGGTACCCGGCTGTCCGCGGCGGCCCGGTCGTCGAAGATCGACGGCATCAGCATCGCCGACGCATGTGCCATGCAGATCAGCGATCTCGCCGTGTGGGTGCGGGGTCTGGACGAGCCGTCGGTCGCGCCGTTGCTGCAGGCGCTGCGGGAAAGCCTCGACTCGTTCGTGGACATCGGCCTGGGCTACCTCTCGCTTGACCGTCCGGCGGGCACGCTCTCCGGCGGAGAAGCCCAGCGCACCAAGATGATCCGGCACCTCGGCTCGTCCCTCACCGACGTCACCTACGTCTTCGACGAGCCCACCGTCGGCCTGCACCCGCACGACATCACACGGATGAACGAGCTGCTGCTGCAACTGCGGGACAAGGGCAACACGGTGCTGGTGGTCGAGCACAAACCCGAGGCCATCGTGATCGCCGATCACGTGGTCGATCTGGGCCCCGGTGCCGGTACCGCCGGAGGTCATGTGGTGTTCGAAGGGTCCGTCGAGGGTCTCCGCGCCAGTGACACGCTCACCGGCCGGCACCTCGACGACCGGGCCCGGCTCAAACAGACCCTCCGGGCGTCGTCAGGCGCGTTGGAGGTCCGCGGTGCTAACACCCACAACCTGCGAGACGTCGACGTCGACATCCCGCTGGGTGTGCTGGTGGTGCTCACCGGGGTGGCCGGATCGGGCAAGAGTTCGCTGATCCACGGATCGGTGGCCGGCCGGGACGGGGTCGTCGCTGTAGACCAGGGCGCGATCAAGGGCTCGCGGCGGAGCAACCCGGCCACGTACACCGGGTTGCTGGAACCGATCCGCAAGGCCTTCGCCAAGGCCAACGGGGTCAAACCCGCGTTGTTCAGCGCCAACTCCGAAGGCGCCTGCCCCACCTGCAACGGGGCCGGGGTCATCTATACCGACCTGGCGATGATGGCCGGCGTGGCCACCGTGTGCGAGGTGTGCGAGGGCAAGCGCTTCATGGCCGAGGTCCTGGAATACAGCCTGGGCGGCAAGGACATCAGCCAGGTGTTGGCGATGCCGGTGACGGAGGCCGAAGTGTTCTTCGGTGCCGGCGAGGCCCGCACCCCGGCTGCGCACGCCATTCTCGGCCGGCTGGCCGACGTCGGGCTGGGGTACATCAGCCTGGGTCAGCCGTTGACCACGCTGTCCGGCGGCGAGCGGCAGCGACTCAAGCTGGCCACCCGGATGGCGGAGAAGGGCGGCGTGTATGTCCTGGACGAGCCGACAACGGGGTTGCATCTGGCCGATGTGGAGAACCTGCTGGGCCTGCTGGATCGGCTGGTCGACTCAGGCAAGTCGGTGATCGTCATCGAACATCATCAGGCCGTGATGGCGCACGCGGACTGGATCATTGACCTCGGCCCTGGTGCCGGTCACGACGGCGGGCGGGTGGTGTTCGAAGGCACCCCGGCTGACCTGGTGGCCGATCGCTCGACGCTGACTGGGGAACACCTGGCGGCCTACGTCGGCGGCTGATCCGGGAGTGGGGAGCTCAGTCCGGGCTCATGCCATGGTTCACGTGAGTCCGGGTGCTTGACCGGGTGCTTGACGGGGTTTGTGGTCGCTCTGGGCCGCCTGGAGCATCCCCAGAGCGACCGATGAGCCAGCAGAGCGGCGGATCCGCGCACGGGACAAGCCACTCGCGCGGCGGCCCCGGGCTCCGGGGTGCGGCCCGGCCGTCAGGCCTGGCCGGTTGCTGCCGGGTCAACCCGCGACAGGCCGGCGCAGCCGCCGCCACCGCAGGCACAGCCGCCGCATCCGCCACCCGCGCCACCGCCGGGTCTGCGGGCGGGCACCGGTACCTGACGCGCCGCCCGGTCCCCGACGACACCGGCCGCCACCAGCAGTGCGAACGACCCGGCGATTCCGATGATCCCGATGGTCAGCGCGCCGACCCAGCCCAGTGGTAGCGCCACGACCAGAACGGCGAGGACCGCCGCGACGACGGCGGCACCGGCCGCGATCGGCGCGGCGACCCGGTTGGCCACCTCGAACGACGCGTCGCTGGCGAGGGCGGCCGGGGTGTGCACGCCTAGCCGGCTGGTCCTGGGCAGCGACCCGGCGAAACCGCGGGCCGCCACCACGGCTGCGGCGACGGCAACGACGCCCAGTACTACGGCCAACGGCAGGCTCAGGGTCAAGGGTGCAAGGGACACACCTGGATGGTAGAACGCCGCGGGGTAGAGTCTCACCCCATGGCAGTGAACCGGCTTCTTCCGACGCCGCGTTGACGCTCGGGCGGTAGTCGGCCCGGCCGGACAGCGCGGCGATCCCTCCTGTGTCACAGGAGGGATTTTTTGTGCCCTGGGGCGGACCCCCCGAACGGCGGGCCGCTCAGGTACGCGGTTGCCGGAGAGACACGAGGAGACAATGACGATGACGAGCAACTCCCCGGCGGAGTCCGCGACTGGTGACCCGCATGCACCGCACCTGGTGACGGATACGTCGATCCCGCCATTCCGGTACACCGCGGCGCTCGCCGGGCGGATCGAGGCGCACTGGCAGGACCGGTGGGAGGCCGAGGGCACGTTCCACGCCCCGAATCCGGCCGGCCCGCTGGCCCCCGCCGATGGTGCCCCCATCCCGCAGGACAAGCTGTACCTGCTGGACATGTTCCCGTACCCGTCGGGCAAGGGACTGCACGTCGGGCACCCGCTGGGGTACATCGGGACCGATGTGCTGGGCCGCTTCATGCGAATGACCGGTCGGAACGTGTTGCACACCATCGGGTACGACGCGTTCGGGCTACCCGCCGAGCAGTACGCGGTCCGCACCGGCACCCACCCGCGGACCACCACCGAAGAGAACATCGCCCGTTACCGGGCGCAGCTGCGGCGGCTGGGTTTCGCCCACGATCAGCGGCGTAGTGTGGCAACCACCGACCCGGGGTTCGTCCGGTGGACCCAGTGGATCTTCACCCAGCTGTTCCAGGCCTGGTACGACGAGGCGGCCGGGGTTGCCCGGCCGATCGAGGCGCTGGTGCAGGAGTTCGAGTCGGGGGATCGGCCGACACCGGACGGCCGACGGTGGTCGAAGCTAACCCGGGCCGAGCAGGGTCAGGTGCTGGCCGGATACCGGCTGGCGTACATCGACGAGGCGCCAGTGAACTGGTGCCCGGGCCTGGGCACGGTCCTGTCGAACGAGGAGGTCAGTGCCGACGGCCGCAGCGCGATCGGCAACTTCCCGGTGTTCCGCCGAAGCCTGCGGCAGTGGATGATGCGGATCACCGCGTACGCCGACCGGCTGCTCGACGATCTGGACCGGCTGGACTGGCCGGACTCGGTGAAGTCGATGCAGCGCAACTGGATCGGCCGCTCGGCCGGGGCCAGGGTGGCGTTCCCCGTGGTGCAGGCACCGGCTGAACCCTCGACGGACACGCCAGCTGTCAGGCGGGCCGGCAGCCGGACCCTGAGCGGCGGGGATCCGGTGATCGAGGTCTACACCACCCGCCCCGACACCCTGTTCGGCGCGACCTACCTGGTGTTGGCCCCCGAGCACCCCCTGGTCGACCAGGTCGCCGCGACGTCATGGCCGGCGGCCACCGACCGGCGCTGGACCGGCGGTGCGGCCACGCCGGCCGAGGCGATTGCCGGGTATCGGCGCGGCCTGGTCGGCAAGTCGGACCTGGACCGGCAGGAGAACCGGGACAAGACAGGCGTTTTCACCGGCGGGTTCGCCATCAACCCGGCCACCGGGGCCGCGTTGCCGGTGTTTGTCGCCGACTACGTCCTGATGGGGTACGGCACCGGCGCGATCATGGCCGTCCCGGCCCAGGACACCAGGGACTGGGATTTCGCCACCGCGTTCGGGCTGCCCATCCTGCGCACCGTGCAGCCGCCGGCGGATCACGCACAGGACCAGGCGTTCACCGGTGACGGGCCGGCGATCAACAGCGCCAACGCCGAGATCTCGCTGAACGGCAAGGGTGTCGCGCAGGCCAAGGCCGAAATGATCGAGTGGCTGGTCGCCGTCGGCGCCGGTCGCGCCGAGCAGCAGTACAAGCTGCGGGACTGGTTGTTCTCCCGTCAGCGGTACTGGGGCGAGCCGTTCCCGATCGTCTACGACCAGGACGGGGTCGCCATCGCCCTGCCGGATGAGCAGTTGCCGCTGCTGCTGCCGGAGGTGTCGGACTACTCGCCGCAGTCCTTCGACCCGCAGGACGCCACCTCAGAGCCGGTGCCGCCGCTGGCCAGGGCCACCGACTGGTCCACCGTGACCTTGGATCTGGGGGACGGCCCGCGGGAGTACCGGCGCGAGCTGAACGTGATGCCGCAATGGGCCGGCTCCTGCTGGTACGAGCTGCGGTACCTCGATCCCACCAATGAGAAGACTTTCTGTGACGCGGATGTCGAGAAGTACTGGATGGGCAAGGATCCGGCCCGGCCGGGTGACACGGGCGGGGTCGACCTGTACGTCGGCGGCGTCGAACATGCTGTGCTGCACCTGCTGTATTCGCGGTTCTGGCACAAGGTGCTGCACGACCTGGGCCACGTCAGCAGCGAGGAGCCATACCGCCGGTTGTTCAACCAGGGGTACATCCAGGCCTACGCCTACACCGACGAACGGGGCCGGTACGTCCTCGCCGACGAGGTCGTGGAGCTTTCCCCTGGCCGGTTCACCCACGAAGGGAACCCGGTCACCCGGGAATACGGGAAGATGGGGAAGTCGCTGAACAACGTGGTGACCCCGGACGACATGTGCGACCGGTACGGCGCCGACACGTTCCGGATGTACGAGATGGGCATGGGGCCGCTGGACATGTCCCGGCCCTGGCAGACCCGTGACGTGGTCGGCTCGCAGCGGTACCTGCAGCGGTTGTGGCGCCTGGTGATCTCCGAGACCAGCGGCGAGAGCATCGCTGTCGACGTCGAACCGGATGACAAGACCCGGAAGCTGTTGCACCGCACCATTGACGGAGTGTCCACCGACTACCGGGAGATGGCGTACAACACGGCCATCGCCAAGCTGATCGTGCTGACCAACCATCTGACCAAGTCGGCTACCGCGGTGCCCCGGTCGGTGGCCGAAGCGCTGGTGCTGATGACGGCCCCGTTGGCACCGCACATCGGCGAAGAGATGTGGAGCCGGCTCGGGCACCCGCAGCCGTTGGCGCACGGGCCTTTCCCGGTGGCGGACCCGGCCCTGCTGGTCACGGACGACGTCGAGTACCCGATCCAGGTCAAGGGCAAGGTGCGGTCCCGGATCACGGTGGCCGCCGACGCCCCGGCTGCCGACGTCGAGGCGGCGGCGCTGGCCGACCCGCGGATCGCCGAACTGCTGGCCGGCGCCCCGCCCCGCAAGGTCGTGGTGGTGCCCGGCAAGATGGTGTCCATCGTTCCCTGAACCCATCGTTTCCTGAACCCGTTCGGAGACAACATGTCGCAGGCGTACCGCATTACGGCGCTGCAGGTGCAGCGGTGTCCGGTCAAGAGCGGAAAGGCGCCGCTGCGACGCTACGATCCGGCGGCGCTGGTGCCGGTGCCGCGCATCCAGGCCGGATCCCGTGGGGTCCACGGGATCACCGCGGCAGGGGAAACCGTCCTTGACGTCCACCATCAGGACCACCCGCAGACCCGGGATGCCAAGGGGCGCGCCGGGATTCTGTTCATGGGGACCGGTGACTACGTCACGCTGCGGGCCCGGTACGGCGAACACGTCACCGATGGGATCGCCGGCGAGACCGTGCTGGTGGACGCCCCGGACGGGCTCGCCCACCGGCCGATGCCGTCCACCGCGATGATCCGGACCACGACCGGCGATCTGCCGCTGGAGCAGGTCCGGGTGGCCGATCCCTGCGTAGAGTTCAGCCGGTTCTGCCTGCAGCAACCGCCGTCTGCGGTGGTGGACGACGCGGTGCGGCAGGCGCTGATTGATCTCGACGGCGGCGCCCGGGGTTACCGGGCGGCCGCCGCCGCAACCGCGTCGTTCCGTGTCGGTGACCTGCTCGTCATCGGCTGACCCTGCGTGGCTCGCGCCTAGGACCGAATGGTCCTTCAGCGACCCGACACGCTCTTTGAGCCGTCAGCTCGGAAAGTCCCGGTCAGCTGTCGATCTCGCCGGCGATGAACTTCTCCACGTTGTCCCTGGCCTGATCGTCCGGGAACTGCACCGGCGGGGACTTCATGAAGTAGGACGAGGCCGACAGCACCGGCCCGCCGATCTCGCGGTCCTTGGCGATCTTCGCGGCCCGGACGGCGTCGATGATCACCCCGGCCGAGTTCGGCGAATCCCAGACCTCGAGCTTGTATTCCAGGTTCAGCGGAACATCGCCGAAGGCCCTGCCCTCCAACCGGACGTAGGCCCATTTGCGATCGTCGAGCCAGGCAACGTAGTCGCTCGGACCGATGTGCACGTTCCTGGCGCTGAGATCCCTGTCCACCTGCGAAGTCACGGCTTGGGTCTTGGAAATCTTCTTGGACTCCAACCGATCTCGCTCCAGCATGTTCATGAAGTCCATGTTGCCGCCGACGTTGAGCTGCATCGTGCGCTCCAGGACAACGCCGCGGTCCTCGAACAGTTTGGCCAGCACCCGGTGCGTGATAGTCGCGCCGACCTGCGACTTGATGTCGTCTCCGATGATGGGAAGCCCTGCGGCGCGGAACTTCTCGGCCCATTCCGGGGTGCCCGCGATGAACACCGGCAGGGCATTGACGAAGGCGCAGCCGGCATCGATGGCGCACTGGGCGTAGAACCGGACGGCGTCCTCGGAACCCACCGGGAGGTAGCAGACGACGACGTCGACGTTGGCCTCGCGGAGCGCGGCGACGACGTCCACCGGTTCGGCCTCGGACTCGGAAATGGTTTGCCGGTAATACTTCCCGAGCCCGTCCAGGGTGGTGCCACGCTGCACGATGACGCCGGTCGGCGGCACGTCGGCGAATGTGATGGTGTTGTTCTCGCTGGCGCCGATGGCATCGGCGAGATCGACGCCGACCTTCTTGGCGTCGACATCGAATGCGGCGACGAATTGCACGTCCCGGACGTGGTAATCGCCGAACTGGACATGCATCAGCCCGGGGACCTGCGTTCCGGGGATGGCGTCGTTGTAGTACTCCACCCCCTGGACCAACGATGACGCGCAGTTTCCGACGCCGATGATCGCGGTCCGGATGGGGTTGGTGGGGGCGGTGCTCATGAACTTCCTCCTGCGGTGGGGTGGCGGGATGAGAGGGCCTGACGTTCCGTGTCGGGCTGGCGGGGTGGGTCGGCGTGCCGTTCCAGGTCGATTAGCTCGTTGAGCCAGCGGACCTCCCGATCGGAGGCGTCCAACCCGAGCTGATGCAGCTGCGCGGTGTAGGTGTCCAACCGCTCGGCCGCTCGGCTCGTCGCCGACCGCAGGCCCTCCCGCCGTTCCTCCACCCGCCGCCGCCGGCCCTCCAGGATGCGCATCCTGGCCTCCGAACTGGTGCGGGAAAAGAACGCGAGGTGGACACCGAACCCGTCGTCGGACCACGACTGCGGCCCCGAGTCACCCAGCAGCTCGGCCAACCGTTCCTTGCCGTCGGCGGTGATCCGATAGGTGACCCGGGACCGGCGGGAGGAGAGGGGAACGGCATCGGCGTCGCTGACCAGATCTTCTGTGACAACGTGGCCGGCGGCCTGTAGTCGGCGCAGATTCGGATAGAGAGAGCCGAAGCTGAACGCTCGGAACGAACCAAGGGTGGCGGTGAGTCGTTTGCGCAGTTCGTACCCGTGGGCGGGCGACTCGGCTAGAACCCCCAACACGGCGAGCTCGAAGACGGTGGCGCTGGGAGCTACCACCGGCCCTCCGATCACCCACAATAGATACACCGGCACGTACTATCGACACGATATATCAGCAGTGGATCGGCCGGGTGACCGGTGGTACGGGTCGGGACGGCAATGGGGCGGTGCGACAGAAACCTGGCAGCATCGTGACGTGGTACGACGGGCTCAGGACAAGAAGTCAGGAAGGCAGCGGCGGCGAACCGCGTGAAAGATGGCATGAGCAGCAACGACGGCCGGGGCGAAAGTCCGGGACTACCCCCGGGTGCGGCGACCGGTGGGGCGGTTCGGGCAGCGGGCGACCGCTCGACCCCGGGCGCTCAAGCCCCTCCCGACGGCCACGGGTCCGGTCGCCGCGACCCAGCGATCGACCCGACGGCCCCCCCGACGAGGTCAGCTGCCACCCCCAGCAGGCCACCCACCACCACCGGATCAGCCACCGGGTCAGCCACGTCAGCGTTGCCACCCGGCGCATCGACCCGCACCCCGGCCAAGCGCAATGTGCACGTCCGAATCAATCCGGTCGAGGTGCAGCGCGCCACCGTCAGGATCCTGGCGGTGATCTCGGCCTGGTTGCTCACCATCATCGTGGTAGGGGTCGCGCGGCACTTCCTGTTCTTGATCCTGCTGGCCTGGCTGGTGGCCATCGCAGGGGAGCCCGCCATCGACTGGCTGATCAACCGTGGCCGGCGCCGCGGTGTCGCAACCGCCATCGTCGGCGGGCTGGCACTGGTGGCCCTGATCGGCCTGTTCGTGTTGTTCGGTCGGGCGGCGTTCACCCAGGCCAGCCAGCTGATCAGCCAGGGACCTGAGCTGGCCAACCGGGTGGTTGCGCAGCTGAACGACACCTTCGGCCTGTCCCTGGACCCGGCCGCGATCACCTCCAGCCTGCAGTTGCAGTCGACCACCGTGCAGAGCCTGGCCGCGGATCTAGGCGGCGGCGTGCTCGGCGTGGTGGGCTCGTTGGCCTCGGTCGTGGTCGACCTGATCACCGTCATCGTGTTCGCGTTCTACATCGCCGGCGCCGGCCCTGGGTTGGTGCGCCGAGTCGCCGTCTGGATGCCGGAGGAGCGGCAGATCTTCCTCGGCGACCTGTGGCAGATCGCGACCGAGAAGACCGGTGGGTACGTCGCGTCCAAGCTGGTGCTGGCCACCCTCTCCTCCATTGCCTACGGGACCTTCTTCTGGATCATCAACCTCCCCGGCTGGTTACCGCTCGGCCTGCTGGTGGGAATCACCGCGCAGTTCCTGCCGCTGATCGGCACGTACATCGGGATCGCGGCACCGGTGCTGGTGGCGCTCGCGGACAAACCGGTGAACGCCGTATGGATCGTGGTCTTCGCGGTGATCTACCAGCAGATCGAGACCTACCTGTTCACGCCGAAGGTGGCCCAGCGGACGATGGACGTCAATCCCGCCATCACCCTGGCGGCGGTGTTCCTCGGCGCGGCCATCTGGGGGCCCATCGGCGCAATCATCGGGGTGCCGATAGTGGCGGTGGCGGTGGCGTTGCTGGAGAACTACGGGCCGCGACACGAGCTGAGCGTCCACCTGGAGGTGGTGGACGACCCCGAGCCCGAGGAGTCGGCCGCGCAACCTCCGCGCCAGACCCAGGTAGGAATGATGCGGCGCTTGTTCGGCGCACGGCCGGCGCCTGCTCGCCCTCAACGCTGAACCCGGTCCCCGGCGACGCCCCGGTCCGGCGACGCCCCGGTTACCGGCGGACCGGCAGCCGACGGGCCCCCGGACGAAACCGGCGAAAACACCCACCGCGTACCCTGGATGGGTGCGGACCCAGCGCGGACTTGTGGACTATGCGCTTCAGCGCAGGTCGGTTCTCGCTGCCGTCAGATCGGGGCGCACCGGCGTCAGCGAGGTCTGTGACGCCTCTCCGTACCTCGTCCAGGCCGCCAAGTTCCACGGTGTCGCCACCGAGGTCGCGTGCCCGGTCTGCCGCAAGGAGTCGTTGACCCACGTCTACTGGGTGTACGGCGACGAACTCAAACACATCGCCGGATCAGCCCGGGCACCGGCCGAGCTGGAAACGATGGCCGGTTCCTTCGGCGAGTTCTCCGTCTATCAGGTCGAGGTCTGCCGGACCTGCTCCTGGAACCACCTGGTGGCCTCCTTCGTCATGGGTTCGAAAGGCGAGGCGCCGCGGAACCGCCGCCGAGCCGTCAAGTAAGGCATCTGCCCTTCGACGAACCTCTTCTCGGCGCCATTTTGGATACAGCGGTGTATCCGGTACAGTTCTGTATCAGATACCGGACTGTATCCAGCGATCGCCAATGAGAGGTTGACGGACGATGAGTTCGACACCCGTACCCCCCGGACGCCACCACGCCGAGGAGCTCCCGCCCTCAGAGCGGGGCTTCTGGAACGAGTTCCGGGACGCGGTGTCGGTCCGGACCGTCGTGCTGATTCTCGGCGTCCTGGCGTTGCAAATGGGCTTCATCCTGTCCTACATCGGCGCGTTCCATGCCCCGACACCGTCGGACATCAGCCTCGCCGTCGTGGCACCGGACCAGGTGGCGGCCAAGACCGTCAACCAGCTCAACGGCATCGAGGGGACGCCGTTGCAGGCCTCGATGGTCGCCGACGAGGCCACCGCCCGACAGCAGATCCTGGCGGGCGAGTTGTCCGCGGCGCTGATCGTGAACCCCGGTGGGACAACCGACACCTTGCTGGTCGCCACCGGCGGTGGCCCGTCAGTGGCCGCGGCCGTGCAGTCCGTCATTACCGCCGTGGACGGCAGCCAGCAACGGACTGTGACCGTTACGGACCTCATTCCGTTGGAGTCCGGCGACGGGCGCGGGCTGACCGGGTTCTACCTGGTCACCGGGTGGATCGTCGGCGGCTACCTGGTGGCCGCGCTGCTCGGGGTGGCAGCCGGCGCCCGTCCGGCGACCACCCGGCGGGCAATCTTCCGGCTCGGCGCGCTGCTGCCCTACGCGGTGCTGTCCGGGTTGGGCGGCGCGGTGATCGTCGGGCCGGTCCTCGGCGCGATGAGCGGCCACTTCGCCGCGGTCTGGGCTGTCGGCGCACTGCTGGTGTTCGCCGCCGGCGCGGTCACCATGGCATTCCAGGTGCTGTTCGGCGTGCTCGGCATCGGCCTGACGGTGCTGGTGTTCGTCATTCTGGGCAACCCGTCTGCAGGCGGGGCATACCAGTCGCAGCTGCTCCCACCGTTCTGGCGGTTCCTCGGTGACGTGTTGCCGAACGGTGCAGGCACCGAGACCATCCGCCGGGTGGTGTATTTCGACGGTGTCGGGATCGGCGGCAAGCTGGCCCTGATCGCGGGGTGGGCCCTGGTCGGCGCAGTGATCGCCATCTTTGCCACCCGCTTTCACTACCACCGGGCGCTGGCCTTCCAATACCCATCGACCCATGGTGCGGCCCAGGACACGAGCACGAGCACGCGCACGCGCACGGTCGGCGACGCGGTGGAACCGCCTGCCGCAGTCGGGGCAGCCACCGGGCCGGTCGATCGAACCGCCGGCGCCGACCGGTGACCGCTGCGGACGAGGCAACGGGGACGACCACCGGCCCGAGCCATGTCCGGGTCACCAAGCGGCGGGCCAGAACCAGGACCAGGTTGCTGGACGCGGCGGCCACGGTGTTTGCCGAACACGGCTTCGGCCAGGTCAGCATCGAGCAGATCTGCGACGCCGCGGGGTTTAGCCGCGGGGCGTTCTACTCCAACTTCGCCACTACCGACGAGCTGTTCTTCGGCCTGTACGCGGACCGCTCGACGGCGGTTGTCGATCAGGTGGCGGCGGCCCTGGCCTCGGTCACCGGAGACGGCGAGCGGGGGTCGGCCGCCGACCTGGTCGAACGGGTGGTGGCTGCCCTGGTGTTGGACCGCCAATGGACCTTGATCCGTACCGAGTTCTTGCTCTACGCCGCGCGCCGGCCACAGGTCGCGGCCGCGCTGGCCGAGCACCGGGAGGCCCTTCGGACCACGCTTGCCCCCCACCTCGCGGGTTCCGTCGACCAGACCCGACTACCGGCCGCGCTGCGCTCCGAGCAGGCACTGGCCGACGCCGTCATCACCGTGTACGACGGGGCGGTGCTCAGGGTGTTGATCGACTCGGATGAGCGGTCCGCCCGACGATGGCTGACCGTGGTGCTGTTGGAACTGCTGGCCTGAGCAGCGTTGCCCAGTAACCTGGCGCCGTGACCGACGCTCCCCGTCCTGAGCCGTCAGCCGACGGGCTGGCCAGGTCGACGTCGCTGACGCCGGTCGAGCGGGTCATCCCCACCTGGACCGACCCGACCGTGCGGCGCGCCGCCGACCTGATCGGCGGTCCGATGGGCCGGCACGCCATCATTGGCCGGGCGAAATTGCTGACGCCGCTACGGGTTTGCCTGCTGATGGCGATCGCGATCCTGATCGGTGGCTGGCTGTTCAAGGCTGCCTGCATCCAGCAGAACTCGAACGGCGCCGGCGGGGTGGTCCTTGACCAGGGTGGGCAGCGGCCGTGGATCACCGCTTGCTACAACGATGCCGTTCCACTGTTCGGCAGCCACCAGCTGGACAAGGGGGGACTGCCCTACACAACGTCGTGGCAGGACAACGGCGACACCAAATACATGGAATACCCGGTCGTCACCGGGTACTGGATGTGGGGCGTCGCGCAGCTGTCCAGCCGATACCTGGCCCTCGCCCGGGACACCGGGGTGCTGCCGGTGCCCCTTGATGTCGCGGCCTACTTCACGATCGGCGCCATCCTGCTCGGCCTGGTCTACCTGTTCGCGGTGGCCGCGACGGCGCGGATTGCACGCCGCCGGGTGTGGGACACGGCGATCATGTGCCTGTCGCCGCTACTGGTGGTGCATGCCTTCACCAACTGGGACCTGCTGGCCATGGCGCTGACCGCCGGCGCCATGCTGGCCTGGGCGCGCAAGAAACCCGTGCTGGCGGGGGTGCTGTTCGGCGTCGGTGCTGCCGCGAAGCTCTACCCGATCCTGCTGCTGGGGCCGCTGCTGGTCCTGTGTTGGCGGGCCGGGAAATTGGGCGCCTGGGTGCGGACGGCGGCCGCGGCCGCGGTGATCTGGGCGATCATCAACGTCCCGGTCCTGCTCGCCTACCCGCAGGGCTGGTACGAGTTCATCAAGCTCAATTCTGAGCGGCCACCTGAGTACGACTCGTGGTACTTCATTTTCGCAACCCTGAGCCGCTCAACCGTCTGGGACGCCGCTCCGGGAGCGTCGTCACCGACGTTGGTGAACGTCCTTTCCCTTGCCCTGTTCGCGCTCTGTTGCGCAGCCATCGGGTGGCTGGGATTAGCGGCGCGGCGCCGTCCCCGATTCGCGCAATTGGCGTTCCTGGTGATTGCGGCATTCCTGCTGACCAACAAGGTGTGGTCGCCGCAGTACTCGCTCTGGCTGCTGCCGTTGGCCGTGCTGGCCGTGCCCCGCTGGCGGCCGCTGCTGTTCTGGCAGGCCAGCGAGGTGATCGTCTGGGTGCTGCTGATGCTGTCGTTCGCCGGGGTGGCCAACAAGGGATTGTCGATCTACCCGTTCGTCAACGCAGCGCTGCTCCGGGACGCGATGGTGCTGGTGCTGGTGCTCCTGGTGGTCCGGGACATCCTGCGGCCGACGGTCGATCCGGTGCGGATGGCAGGGGACGACGACCCGTCGGGCGGAGTCTTGGAGCATGCGGACGACACGTTCACGCTGCCATCGGCCGTCGCGCTGTGGCGGCGCCGCGTAGGGCGCAACACAGCCGCCGACGACGGGCCGGGTGACGTTGCGGACGATCCGGTACCCGCTGGTCGGTAGCCGCCGGGTGGTAGCGCGGGTGGGACGCTGGCTCGGCGGGCGGAACTCATGCTCTGCTGGTAGCCGCCGGTGGACGCTCACTCGTCGGGCGGAACTCATGCTCTGCTGATGTTGCAGTCGCCGTCGAACGACCGAAGCCCCCCGCAAGCACGGCCAATACTTCGGCTCGCCTACCATCCGACCCGAGGAAGAGCACCGAGCAGCGGAGGGGCCTCATGCCCAGACCAGGTTCACCGGTGACGGGGCCGGTGAGGCCACCGTCCCGGCTTGGTCCGCCCGGCGGCTGGAAACGGGTGGTCGGAGCCCTGTCGGTCGTTCTGCTGCTCACCGCCGTCTCGTTCGGGATGCTGTTCGCGGTGGTGATCCCTGGTCGGCACGAGATCAACGGGCAGATCTTTGGCATCGGGCTTGCCGTCACCGCGTACCTGCTCGGGGTTCGGCACGCCTTCGACGCCGACCACATCGCGGCCATCGACAACACCACGCGCAAGCTCGTCGCGGACGGGACACGTCCGGTCTCCGTGGGGCTGTTCTTCTCGCTGGGGCATTCCAGTGTGGTGTTCCTGATGGCCCTGTTCGTCGCGATCGGCGCCCAGTTCGTCGGGACCCTGCTGTCCGACGGCTCCGCAGTGCACCAGACCCTCGGCGTCATCGGCACGTCGGTCTCCGGGTTCTTCCTGCTCGTCATCGGTCTGATCAACCTGGCGGCGTTGGTCGGCATCTACCGGGTCTGGCAACAGGCGCAGACCGGTGTGTATGACGAGGCGGCGCTGGAAGAGGCGTTGAACTCGCGGGGGTTCTTCGCACGGATTCTGCGACCGGCGTTGCGGGCGATCCGCCGGCCATGGCAAATGTATCCGCTGGGCTTCCTGTTCGGTCTGGGCTTCGACACCGCTACCGAAATTTCGCTGCTGGTACTGGCCGGAGCGGGTGCCGCCACCGGTTTGCCCTGGTACGCGGTGCTGGTGCTGCCGTTGTTGTTCGCGTCCGGGATGAGCCTTTTCGACACCCTGGATGGAGCGTTCATGCAGGTCGCCTACCAGTGGGCGTTCATCCGGCCGGTCCGCAAGGTGTACTACAACCTGACCACCACGGGCCTATCGGTGGCTGTCGCGTTGCTCATCGGCGGGATCGAACTGATCAGCGTGCTGCACGACAAGGCCGGCCTGACCGACCCGGTCTCCACCTGGATCGCCGAGATCACCCTGGACAGCATCGGCTATCTCATCGTCGTCGTGTTCGTGGTCGTCTGGGCCGGGTCGTTCCTGTACTGGCGGTTCGCGAACGTGGAGCAGCGCTGGACCGCGAAACTGGCCGGCGGGTCAGACGCCTGAGCGGGCGCCCAGGTCCTGAGTGCCTGCGGCGACGTCTGCCGCTGCCACAATCGCACTCAAGGGCCGGATCTCACCCTTTGGGGGTGAAGCAGTCGTGCCGTAGCGGTAGATGAACCGCCGGAGCAGATGTCTGGAGCAGATGTGGGGTGGCGCCACCGCCTGGACAACAACACCGTGTCATACGCGGCCGCGGCCTGGCGAGGCCGCCCGGCGTGGCAGGGTGCCGGTATGCCGGTTCAAAGTGGACACCGTCGCCGGTGGCGCGCACGCGTGACGGCCGGCGTAGCCGGGTTCGCAGTGGTGGCGGTGCTCGCCGGATGCGGCTCGCCGGCGGCAGCGCCGGGTCCAATCGAGCAGTCGGCGACCCCGACCGCAGCGCCCGCCGCCAGTGTCACGACCTCAGCTTCACTCTCGTCCGCGTCCCCGAAGTCGCCCGCCGTCCCCACCCCGGTTCCACCAGCAGCCTCGACGTCCACCGCCTCGTCCTGGAACGGATCCGCACTCGCACCGACGGTCACTGCGACCCCGGCTCCGATCGCCGGGGCGGAGCCCGATTCGCGGTCACCGAGCGGATCTCCCAGCGGGTCGCCGGGCGGGTCGCCGAGCGCCAGGATCGCGTTCGTCGGGGACGTCAATTTTGCCGAGCGCACCGCGGACCGGCTGGCCGCCGACCCGTCGACGGTGTTCGGGGCGGCCGCTTCCGGACTGGCCTCTGCCGATCTGACGGTCGCCAACCTGGAGACGGCGATCGCGACCGGCGGTGCGCCCGAACCGAAATCGTTCACCTTCCGCGCCCCGCCGTCGGCGCTGACCGCGGTCCGCGAGGCGGGGATCGATGTCGTGTCGATGGCGAACAATCATGGCGCCGACTTCGGTGCGGCAGGCCTGGCCGAGACGGTGGCGGCGATCAGTGCAGCCAAGTTCCCGGTGATCGGGATCGGCGCGGATGAGGCGCAGGCGATGACGCCGTACCGGGCCACCGTTGGCGGCGTGGATCTGACGATTTTCGCGGTCAGCGCCGTCCGCGACCACACGCTCGACACCTGGACCGCCGGCCCAGCTGGCCCCGGGATCGCCAGCGCGTTCGACCCGCGATTGATGGACGATGTGCGCGCCGCGGCGGCCGCGGACCGGACCGTCGTGGTGTTCCTGCACTGGGGGACCGAGTATGTGAAGTGCCCGGACGGCGACCAGGGGCAACTCGCCGACGAATTGGCCGCCGCCGGCGCCACCGCGGTGGTCGGTGCGCACGCTCATGTCCTGCAGGGTGCCGGCTGGCGTGACGACGGCGTCTACGTCGCGTACGGGCTCTCGAATTACCTGTGGTGGCGCTCGTTCGGCAACGCGCAGGACGACAACGGTGTCCTGACCCTCACTGTCGTGCCGAAGCGGGTGATCGCCGCGGATTTCGCCCCTGCCCATCTGGACGACTCCGGCGTGCCCGTGCCCGCGTCCGGCACGCAAGCCGCCCGCATCAACGCCCAGTGGGAGCAGGCGCGGGAATGCGCCGGCCTCGCCGCGCAGCCTCCCGGCTGACCCCTCCCGCCCCAGGGTCGTACCAGAACTCTGCTGTGTGGGGGGACATCTCTCGCTGGACGGATGCTGCAGCCACCGCTGAACGGCCGATAACCATTGCAAGCCAACGGAAATGAACCCCCCTGACCGTCAGCCCAGATGCACCCGGTCGTCTCATCCCGGCATCGTTCACCAAATGGCCAACCGGAATCCACCTCCCGGTGAACCTGCCTTCCTAGCGTCACTGTGTCGGTGATCACACCGGCGCCCCGCCGCCCCAGGAGAGCCAGTGACCGATTCAGCCCGCCGTGTGCTGCCGATGATCGATAAGACCCGGGGTAAGCGCAGCCCGGTGACCTGCCACCTCAAGTGCGACGACGCGTGCAGCAAGCCGGCTCCGAACACCACCGACAACGCGTACTTCCGGGACATCGCGGAGGCAGCGCTGACCCGCCGGACCCTGTTCCGCGGGGCCGGTGCGGGAGCGCTCACCCTGGTGCTCGGATCGGCGTTCGCGGCGAACCCGGTAGCCGCAGCGGAACTCAGAACCCGCCGAGATGGCGACGACGGCCCGAGCGCGGGCGACCCCAACGGCGGCGGCGACGGCGCCGACCGGTCCGGGCAGTTGGCGTTCACCCCGATCGCCCCGGTGAACAAGCTGGTCGACGAGTTCACCGTGCCCGCTGGGTTCACCTGGCGGCCGATCATCCGGTGGGGCGACCCGCTGTTCGACGCCGCGGACACCTTCGACGTGATGAACCAGAGCGCGGCCCGGCAGGCCCGCCAGTTCGGCTACAACAACGACTACACCGACATCATTGCCATCCCGGGCAGCAAGGGACTCGAGGCCCTGCTGGTCTGCAACCACGAGTACACCAACCCGAACATCATGTTCCCGGCCAGCACCGACCCGGCCGTGCTCAACGAGCAGCGACGGATCCAGCAGGCCGCGCAGGGGATGGCGGTTGTGCACCTGCATCGCAGCGCGGTTGGTCAGCCGTGGGAGTACACCGTCGGCAGCCGGTACAACCGCCGGATCACCGCCAACACCCCGTTCACCGTCGTCGGCCCCATCGCCGGCGCCCCGATCCTGCGGACGGTTGCCGACCCCACCGGCAAGACCATCCTCGGCACGTTCGCGAACTGCTCCGGCGGGACCACCCCGTGGGGCACGGTGCTGTCCGGGGAGGAGAACTTTAACGGGTACTTCCGCACGTCCGGCGCGTTCGAACCGGACCGCCGGTACGGGCTCGCCGACAAGCCGTCGGTGTACGGCTGGGAGAACATCGACCAGCGGTTCGACGCCCGCGCCGCCGGTTACGAGACCGAACCCAACCGGTTCGGCTGGATCGTCGAACTCGACCCGTTCGAGCCGGACGAGCCGCCGGTCAAGCACACCGCCATGGGCCGGTTCAAGCACGAGGGCGCGAACGTCATCGTCGGCCGGTCCGGGCACGTCGCCGCCTACATGGGCGACGACGAGCGCTTCGACTACCTCTACAAGTTCGTGTCGAAGCGGAAAATGCGCGACGGCATGAAGAAGAAGGACCGGACGTACAACAAGACCCTGCTCACCGAGGGCTCGCTGTTCGTAGCCAGGTTCACCGGGGACTCGCCGGCCGCCGAGATCGACGGCAGCGGAAAGTTGCCGTCCGACGGGGCGTTCGACGGCACCGGGCAGTGGCTGCCGATCGTCGTCGACGGCAAGAGCCAGGTCCAGGGCTTCAACACCGAGCAGGCGCTGGTCTACTGCCGGCTCGCCGCCGACCAGCTCGGCGCCACCAAGATGGACCGCTGCGAGGACGTCCAGCCCAGCCCGAAGACCGGCAAGATCTACGTCGTCTGCACCAACAACACCGACCGCGGCAAGCCCGGTAAGGAGGGCCCGACCGAGCCCAACCCCCGGAACCTCAACCGCGACGGGCACATCGTCGAGATCACCGAGGACCGCGGGGACGCCCGGTCGACGACCTTTACCTGGTCAATCCTGCTGGTCTGCGGGGATCCGGCGACGAACGCGTCGGCCTACTTCGCCGGGTTCCCGCGGGACCAGGTGTCGCCGATCTCCTGCCCGGACAACGTGGCCTTCGATTCCCGGGCCGACCTGTGGATCGCCACCGACGGCGCACCGAGCACCATCGGCTACAACGACGGGCTGTTCAAGGTGCCGCTGACCGGTTCCGAGCGCGGTCACGTCCAGCAGTTCCTGTCCGTGCCGCGGGAGGCCGAGACCTGCGGTCCGGTGATCCGGGACAAAGACGGGATGGTCGTCGTCGCGGTCCAGCACCCCGGCGAGGAAGGCACCTTCGACGCCCAGCGGTCCTACTTCCCGGATTACGTGCCTGCCGGCGGTACGCCCGCGCCGGGAGCGTGGCGGGGGCCACGGCCGGCGGTGGTGCAGGTGTGGCGTAGCTGACGTGCGGCTGCACCGGGCTGCGGCGGGCTGCATCCCTTTGCGGTCAAGCGGGGCTGAGCCGGGCTGCGGCAGGTGGCGCCGGTCGGGGCTGATTCGGGTCTAGGCACCGGGTAGTGACAGAGTGGGCGGGTCGGTAGAAACACCGGCCCGCCCTCGGTGTGCCCGGAGTGGGGTGCGCCACCGGGAGACCACCCGAGGCCGGTGCCGCATGCTGTTCGCAGCCAGGAAGGCGCTTTTCAACATGACGAACGTGACCTCGGGGACGACCAGGACCGAGAAGAAGCCGGTCGAGACGTTGTCGCAGGTGATCATCCGGTTCGCCGGTGACTCCGGCGACGGGATGCAGCTCACCGGTGACCGGTTCACCACGGAGACGGCCGCGTTCGGTAACAGCCTGTCCACGCTGCCGGACTTCCCGGCCGAGATTCGCGCCCCCGCCGGCACCCTTCCCGGGGTATCCGCGTTCCAATTGCACTTCGCCGATCACAGCGTCGTCACCCCCGGCGACGCGCCGACCGTCCTGGTGGCAATGAACCCGGCCGCGTTGAAGGCGAACCTGCCCGACCTGCCGCGTGGCGGCACCGTCATCGTCGACACCGACGAGTTCACCAAGCGGAACCTGGCCAAGGTCGGGTACGCGGCCAGCCCGGTCGACGACGGCAGCCTGTCGGAGTACCAGCTGCACGCGGTGAAGTTGACCTCGCTGACCGTCGAGGCGGTGGCCAAGGTCGGGTTGAGCCGCAAGGACGCCGAACGGGCCAAGAACATGTTCGCGCTCGGCCTGCTGTCCTGGCTCTACCACCGTCCGTTGGAGGGCACCCGCCGGTTCCTGGAGATGAAGTTCGGCGCCAAACGGGAGGTGCTGCGGGCGAACCTGGTGGCGCTGGAGGCCGGCTGGTCCTACGGGGAGACGACCGAGGGTTTCGCCGTCCACTACGAGGTGAAACCGGCCACCCTGCCGCCCGGCCGGTACCGGACCATCCGCGGCAACCAGGCGCTGGCGTACGGGCTGGTCGCCGCGTCCGAACGGTCCGGTCTGCCGTTGTTCCTCGGGTCCTACCCGATCACCCCGGCGTCCGACATCCTGCACGAACTGTCTGCGCTGAAACACTTCTCGGTCCGCACCTTCCAGGCCGAGGACGAGATCGCCGGGGTCGCGGCGGCGCTCGGCGCGTCCTACGGCGGCAGCCTCGGGGTGACCACCACGTCCGGTCCGGGAGTTGCGTTGAAAGCGGAGACCATCGGGCTGGCCGTCACCCTGGAACTCCCGTTGATCGTCGTCGACGTGCAGCGGGGTGGCCCGTCCACCGGACTGCCGACCAAGACCGAGCAGGCCGACCTGCTGCAGGTGATGTTCGGCCGCAACGGTGAGGCGCCGGTGCCGGTGATCGCGGCCCGGTCCGCGTCCGACTGCTTCGACGCGGCGCTGGAGGCGGCCCGGATCGCCACCACTTACCGGACCCCGGTGTTCCTGCTCTCGGACGGTTACCTGGCGAACGGCTCCGAGCCGTGGCTGATTCCGACCGTGGACACCCTGCCCGACCTGCGGGTGCAGTTCGCCACCGCGCCCAATCACCACGCGCCGCCGACCGCCGACGGCACCGAGGGCAAGGCCGAGTTCTGGCCGTACCTGCGCGACCCGGTGACGCTGGCCCGGCCGTGGGCGATCCCCGGCACGCCCGGCCTGGAGCACCGGATCGGCGGCATCGAGAAGAAGGACGGCACCGGGGCCATCTCCTACGACCCGGCCAACCACGACCACATGGTGCGCACCCGCGCGGCCAAGGTGGCCGGCATCGACGTGCCGCTGCTGGAGGTGGACGACCCGACCGGCGACGCGGAGTTGCTGATCCTGGGCTGGGGATCGACGTTCGGCCCGATCACCGGGGCGGTCCGGGCGCTGCGGGCGGAGGGGATCGCGGTGGCGCAGGCGCACCTGCGGTACCTGAACCCGATGCCGGCGAACACCGAGCAGGTGCTCCGTACGTACCGGCAGGTGGTCCTGCCGGAGATGAATCTGGGCCAGTTGGCGCTGCTGGTCCGCGGCATGTTCCTGGTGGACGCGATCGCGGTGAACCAGGTGCGCGGGCTGCCGTTCCGGGTGGACGAGCTGGTCGCGGCGATCCGGTCGGTGCTGGACGGCACCGTCACCCGCACGGTCGTCGGCACCGCCGGCCGGTTCGGCACGATGGCGGGGGTCCCGACCGTCGAGGTCGGCGCCGAGCTCAGCCTGGGCACCGACGATCCGGACGAGCCCGACCCGAACGGTCCCGACCTCGCCGACCTGGGCCTGCCCGACCCGGGCTCACCTGACCCTGACTCGCCCGACCAGGGCTTACCAGCCCCGGCTGCCCATGATGGCGACCCGGCCACCGTCGCGGTGGTTCCGGCCGGCCCGAACGGAGTGTCCCGATGACCAGCCCCACGAACTCGGACGCCGCCGCGCCGGCTGCCGGCCCCGCCGCCGAGCCGGCGCCGGCCAGGCCCGCTCGGACCCGCCAGGTACCGGTGTCCCTCGCCTCGGCGCCCGCGTTGCGGTTGATCCCGAAGTCCGACACCCCCCAGACGGCAAAGGATTTCAAGTCCGATCAGGAGGTCCGCTGGTGCCCCGGCTGCGGGGACTACGCCATTTTGGCCGCGGTGCAGGGCTTCATGCCGCAACTGGGGCTGCGCCGGGAGAACGTGGTGTTCATCTCCGGCATCGGGTGCGCGGCCCGCTTCCCGTACTACATGAACACCTACGGGATGCACTCGATCCACGGCCGGGCCCCGGCGATAGCGACCGGGCTCGCGGCGACCAGGCCGGACCTGTCGGTATGGGTGGTCACCGGGGACGGCGACGCGTTGTCCATCGGCGGCAATCACCTGATCCATGCGTTGCGGCGCAACGTGAACATGAAGATCCTGCTGTTCAACAACCGGATCTACGGCCTGACGAAGGGCCAGTACTCGCCGACCTCCGAGGTCGGCAAGCGGACCAAGTCCACCCCGCTGGGGTCGCTGGACACCCCGTTCAACCCGGTGTCGGTGGCCATCGGCGCTGAGGCCAGTTTCGTCGCCAGGACCATCGATTCGGACCGGGCGCACCTGACGTCGGTGCTGCAGGCCGCGGCGGTGCACCCGGGCACCGCGCTGGTGGAGATCTACCAGAACTGCAACATCTTCAACGACGGCGCGTTCGAACCGATGAAGGACTCGACCAGCAAGGACGAGGTGACGATCCGGCTCGAGCACGGCAAGCCGATCCGGTTCGGCATCGGCGGCCACCGTGGGGTCATCCGGGACAGCACCGGCCGGCTGCAGGTGGTCGACGTCGACCAGGTAGGCGAGGACGCCCTGCTGGTGCACGACGCGCACGACCAGGACCCCTCGACAGCCTTTGCGCTGTCGCGGTTGTCGCATCCGGAGACCCTGGACAACACGCCGATCGGGGTGTTCCGGGACGTCAGGCGCGGCAGCTACGACTCCGCGATGAGTGCGCAGATCGACACCGCGGTCGCCCGGCAGGGGGTCGGGGACCTGGCGACGCTGCTGGCTGGCCGGGATACCTGGACGGTGCGCTAGTCGGTGCCCCCCGGGTGCACCGGCTAGCCGGCGGAAGTGCCGCCGCGTGAGCTGTTGATCGCGTCATGGGTGCGTTGCAACGACCGGGCGGCACCCGGTGTCAGCTGCGCGATCCGCGCGAACAACGTGTCTACCAGCAGGAGTTGGCTGGTCCGGCTGCCGACCGCTGCCGACCGCAGGCCGAATTCCCGCCCGGCGGTGATCAACACCCGGTCGGCTACCCGGGCCACGGTCGAGCGTGCGGCGCCGGTGATCGCGGCGGTGAAGGCCCCGCCGCCGGCGGCCAGCCGAAGCGGTTCGGCGGCCCCGCGGGATTCGCCGGTATGCGAAATGGCCAGCGCGACATCGTCTTTGCCGAGCAGGCTGGCGGCGACCACCGCGGCGTCGTGTTCGGTGAGCGCGTAGCCGTTGAGCCCGATCCGGGTGATCTTCTGGACGAAGTCCTGGGCGACCAGCCCCGAGGCACCGATGCCGACGACGCAGCACCGTCCGGCAGCGGCGATGCGGGCAGCAATTTCCTCGATCGCCTCCGGGGCGGCGAGTTCGGCGGTCGCCATGATCTGGTCGCATTCGAAGACGGCCATCTTGGTCAGCATCACCGCGACGTCGTCCCCGTCTGCGATGTCCGCGACCAGCGGCACCCCCGACTCGCGCAGGGTCGTGGTCCGACCGGCGTGGGTGGCCAGGGCCAGCCGGAGCTGCGGATAGCCCTCGAAGCCAAGGCTTTTCGCCGCCCGGACCACCGTCGCCGCGCTGGTGGAGGCCTGCCGCGCCAACTCGGTGACGGTCAGCTGCGCGACCCGGGCCGGGTCGTCGTCGATCATGGTCGCGATGCGCTTCTCGGCGGGGGACAGATCAGCCAGCACCGCGTGGATCCGGGTCCCCAGATCGGCCGGCCTCGGCGCCGGGTCGTCCCGCTCGGGGGTCGCGCGTTTCCTCCTCATGACGCCACCTGACGGGAACGTTCCACGAGCGCAGACTCTAGAGCTCCCGGCGGGCCGGGCGGTGAACCGTCAAGGATGTCGGCGCGACCTGCTGGGGGATGACCGCCGGCCAGCCGTGGCTTCCAGGGGTGACCGATCCCAGGATGCTCGGCCGTCGGGCGCCGGTGCAGCTCGGCACGGTGGCGGGCAGGCCGTGCAAGGTGAGGTAGCCCAGAACGGCGAACGCGTACGCCTCCTTGGCGGGGGCCGGCACCCCGAGTTCATCGGAGGTGGTCAGGGTGACACCGCCGAGGTGCTCCCGCAGCATGGCCATCAGGGTCGGGTTCCGGGTGCCGCCGCCGGACGCGATGACCTCCCGCGCGCCGGCGGCGGTGACGGCGTCGGCCACCGTTCGGGCTGTCAGGGCGGTCAGGGTGGCGATCAGATCGTCGGTGCCGATGGCCGGCAGGCCGGACAGCATGGCCTGCAGGTACGGGAGGTGGAACAGCTCCTTGCCCGTGGACTTCGGTCCGGGCAGCGCGTAGTACGGCTCGGCCAGCAGCCGGGCCAGCAGCGTCTCGTCGACCCGCCCCGCTGCGCCGCGGGCGCCGTCCCGGTCGTAGCCTTCCGCACCGTCGGTGGCGTGCAGGACGGCGGCGTCGATCAGCGCGTTCGCCGGACCGGTGTCGAAGGCAACCGGTTCGGCAACCCTGACCAGCCCGGAGGAGCCGACGACGGTGATGTTGGCGATCCCGCCGAGGTTGAGGGCGACCGCGGTGTGACCGCGACCCCGTAACCACAAGACGTCGAACGCGCTGACCAGGGGCGCTCCCTGGCCCCCCGCGGCGACGTCCCGACTGCGCAGGTCGGAGACCACGGTGAGCCCGGTCCGTTCGGCGATCCAAGCGGGCTGGCCGATCTGCAGCGTCCCGAGCACCCGGGCACCGTCGGTCCAGTGGAACACCGTCTGGCCGTGCGAGACGGCGAGATCCGCGCGGCCGTCACACAATTCGGCGTTCGCCCGCTCGGCCATCCCGGCGAAGGCCTGGCCGATCCCGGTGTCGAGCCGGCACACCTGGTCCATCGTGGTGGCCGCCGGCGGTAACGCCGAGATCAGGGCCTGCCGCAGGTCATCCGGGTAGGGCTCGGAGATCACGCCGAGCGGGCGCATCTGCAGTGTGCTGCCGGTGATGTCGAGATCGACGGCGGCGGCATCGATCGCGTCGTACGAGGTGCCGGACATCATTCCGATGACCCTCATCTGTTGCCTTCCTACTCTCGGTTCGCCATTGGTGTGTGCCGGTTCCGGTCAGTCCCGGAGTGCCCGGCGGTGCGCGTCACTGCGCAGGGTGACCAGCGCGACCGCGCTTACCGCGCAGGTGGCCATCACGTAATAGGCAGGGATGTCGATGTTGGACGTGCTCTTGATCAGGGAGGTGATGATCAGCCCGGCCGATCCTGAGAACACCGCGTTGGACAGCGAATACGCCAGGCCGAGCCCGGTGTACCGGACCGTGGTCGGGAACATCTCGGAGAGCATGGCCGGGCCCGGGCCGGCGATCAGCCCGACGACGGCGCCGGCGATCAGCACGCCGACCGCCTTGATACCGAGCCCAGTTGTCTTGTCCTGCAGGCTGTGCAGCAGCGGCAGGGCAAGCAGCACGATCAGGATCGTCCCGGTCAGCATGACCGGGCGCCGGCCGATCCGGTCGCTGAGGATCCCCGCCGGGATGATGGTCAGGGCGAAACCGACGTTGGCCAGAACTGTGGCCAACAGCGCCTGCTGAAAGGTCGCGTTCAGGGACGTTTGCAGGTAGGACGGGATGACGACCAAGTAGGTGTACCCGGCAGCCGACCAGCCCATCAGTCGCCCGATGCCGAGCAGGATCGCCTTGGCGACCTCGCCTGTGCTGGGTTTGACCGCAGCGGCGACCGCCTGCTGGCCGGTCTGATTGTTGGCGGTACCGTCGACCCGTTTGAAGGACGGCGTCTCCTCGAGCTTGAGACGGAGCCACAACGCCACCAGACCCATCGGCAGGGCGAGCAGGAATGGGATGCGCCAACCCCAGCTGTTCAGTTGCTCCGTGCTCAGCGCGCTGGCCAGGATCGCCGAGATCCCGGCGCCGAACAGCAGCCCCAGTGCCACTGTCATCGATTGCCAGGCGCCATAGAGACCGCGCCGGCCGGCCGGCGCGAATTCCGTCATCACCGAAACGGCCCCGCCGAATTCGCCGCCCGCCGACAGGCCCTGGATGATGCGGATGAGGGTCAACAGGATGGGAGCGGCGGCCCCGATCGTGGCGTAGGTGGGCAGCAGCCCGATGACGGTGGTCGCACCGGACATCAACAGCAGCACCAGGATCAGGGTCGGCCGACGGCCGATCCGGTCGCCGATCCGCCCGAACAAAGCCGCGCCGATCGGGCGGAAGAAGAAGGCCAGGGCGAACGAGGCGTAGGTCTTGATCAGTGCTTCGAGATCGCTGCCGCCCTCGGTGCTGAAGAAGTTGGCCGCGATGATGGTGGCGAGAAAACCGTAGACACCGAATTCGTAACATTCGATGAAGTTGCCCACCGACCCTGCGACCAGGGCTCGACGGGACTGGGCGGGCTTGACGGCTCCCGGTTGCTCGATGGTGGTCACTGGAATTCTCCCTCGGTGTGGTCGTGCAGTGAGAGTAAGTTTCATCATGCTCCGGCTCTTGTGTCAAGAGTTTTCAGCTGACAGTCTGAACCCGGCCGGGGTTGTCGACCCCCGAACGGAGGGGGCGCGCAATGGTCACCGATGACGCAGCCGATCGAGTCACCGCTGCCCGTTCGCCGACCGTCGGATCGTTGACCTGGGGTTTTGCCACCCTGGGGGCGACCGGCTCGGTCATTCCGGCAGCTCTGCCCGCCATGACCACCGCGGTCGGCGGGGCACCGAACGGATTGCTGCCGGCGGTGCCGGCGCTCTTCCTCGGCCTACTGATGGGAGTGCTGGCCGCACCCTGGGTCACCGTTTCCACCTCGCTGGTCACCGCGGTACGCGGCGGGGCTGTCACCTGCGCCGGTGGAGTATCCGTGTGCGGCATCGCCACCGAATCGACCGCGTTCGTCATCGGTGCCGGGTTGGCCGGCCTGGGATTCGGGCTGGTCGAAGCTTCCGGCGCCGCCGCGGCCCGCGGCGTCGGGGCCGACCGGGCAGCGTCGGTGCTCACCCGGCTCACCCTGAGCGTTGCGGTGGCTGCGACCGCGACGCCCCTGCTCGTTGTTGGCTGCGGGGCCATCGGACTGCCCCGACTTGCCTTCGGGATCGTCGCGGCCCTGGGGTTGTCGGTTGCACTGCTGAGTCGTGGTGGGCCGTTCGGACCAGTCCCCTCCGATCCTGGGCCAGTCCCGCCTCGTGCCGACGGCGCGACGGATACGACCAGGCGGCGGCGGGATGCTGCCCTTGGGGTGGCGTTGTTCGGCTACGTCGGTGCCGAGACGGTCCTGTCGGGCTGGTCGTCGACGACCGTTGCGACGGTCCTCAACTCCGGTGATGCAGTGTCCGCGCTGGGAACGAGCGCCTTCTGGTTGCTCATGAGCGCGGGACGACTGGCCGGCTCCGCTGCGCTTCGACGATGGGCGTCAGGCCGCGTCAGCGTTGTCGGTACCGGTGTGCTGGCAGCCCTTCTCGGCATCGCCGCCGCGGTCGCCGCCACCCGGCCGGTGGTCACCGCAGTTGTCCTCGGGGCAGCAATTCTGGCCGCAGCGCCCTGCTATGCGCTGTTGCTGTCCGCAGCCGCCGGGGCCGCTCACGGCCGGGCAGTGCCCGCCACGTCACGACTGATCGCGATTGGAGCCACGGGTGGCGTCGCCGTGTCAGCCGTCGCTGCTGTGGTGTCCCCGGCCGGACCCGGCGCGCCGTTGGCCGTTGCGGCGGGTGCAGCGGCGGTTGCCTTCCTGGTGATACTGCTGTTTCGCAGCCCGGCCAGCCTTAGCCGGCCCTGAGGGGCCAGCCGGTCTTGTCGACAAGAAGGAGACACGTCCATGCAGGTTGAAATGCGGCACGGCCCGTTGTACGCGGTCGCCCGGCGTTCGACCGCCGCGCACCGATTGGTCAGGCGGCTGAACACCGTTCACTGGCACAATTCCGGACATGTCGCCACGGCCGGGGGAGGTTTTTGCCGGCTACACGATCGTTCGGGAGCTGGGCGCCGGCGGCATGGGATCGGTGTACCTGGCCCGCCACCCGCGGCTGCCCCGGTATGACGCGCTCAAACTGCTCCGCGCCGAACTCTGTGACGACCCCAGCTTCGTGGGCCGGTTCGAGCGGGAGGCCGAGACCGTCGCACAGCTGGATCACCCGAACATCGTTTCCGTCCACGACCGTGGTTCGCAGGACGGGCAACTGTGGATCAGCATGCGGTTCATCGATGGCACCACCGCGGAGCGGGCGCTGGCCGATCAGCCGGCAGGTTTGGCCCCGGATCGTGTCGTTCGAATTGTCGGCAAGGTCGCCTCCGCGCTGGACTATGCGCACCGGCACCACCTGTTGCACCGGGATGTGAAACCGGCAAATATCCTCCTGCAGAACGCATCCGAGGAGGACGGAACCGACCAGGAGGGCCCCGGCGGGGAACCGGACGTCGAATTCGAGCGGGTGTTCCTGTCCGATTTCGGTGTCGCCAAGGCCATCGGTGCGGCAGCGGAACGACTGTCCTCGCTGACCAGCACCGGCAGCGTCGTCGCCACCCTGGACTACGCGTCACCGGAACAGATCAAGGGACAGGTCCTCGACCACCGGTCGGACATCTACGCACTCGGTTGCGTGCTGTACAAGCTGCTGACCGGAACCGTTCCGTTCCCCGGGGAGTCGGTCGCGGCCAGGGTGTACGGCCATCTCAACGCCGAGCCGCCGCCACCGACCAGCCTGGTTCCGACCTTGCCGCTTGGGTTCGATCAGGTGGTCGCCACGGCCATGGCCAAGGATCCTCACGACCGTTACCCGACCTGCCGTGCGTTGGCCCAGGCCGCCAGGGACGCACTCGACGCTCCCGTCGTCCCGGTCGACGCTCCGGCACCGCCGCCGGACGGGGACCTACCGACAACGATCATGCCTGCTGTCGAGCCGCACCCGGGCTCGCGGACCGGGCCGTCGGGTGGACCACCGTCGGTCCCGCCCCCCACCTCGCCATTCGGGTCCCACCAGGCACCGCAAGACCCTGCATCGCAAGAGTCGCAACCTGCTGTCCCGCAGGGATCGCAACCCGTTGCACGACAGGGATCGCAACCCGTTGCACGACAGGGATCGCAACCGGTTGCACGACAAGAATCGCGGAAACAGCCCGAGGTTCCGGCTCGGGTGGATAGCCAGGTCGTCGCCCAGCGCAGCCGCCGGACGGTGCTGATCGGGGCCGGTATTGCTGCTGTCGTGGTGCTCGCCACCGGGGTAGTGCTCTTCATGCTGAGAAGCGGGGACGGGGGCACCGCAGGCCCCGTCGGTGGGACGTCATCAGCAGCAACGGCATCGACATCTGAGGCTGGTGCTGGTCCCTTGTCGGCGGCGTCCTCCCCGGGTGCGTCCTCGCCAGCCAACTCGCCCGCCAACTCGCCGGTCGCCCCGTCGCTTGCCCCGCCCGGACCGGTGCCCGGGCTGCCGCACTCGACGCCGCTGCCTGAGCAGGTGCTGATCGGTTCCCGTGTGGTGGCCGGGGTTTCCGATTTATACCAGTTCGACGCCCAGACCGGTGCGATCGGCAATCGCATCACCACCGGCTCCCCCGGCAGCCAGTTTCCGATCCTGTCCCCGGACCGCGGGTCGGTCATCTACGTGCAGACCGTGGGAGGTTCACCGAGCACGCTGCGCACGGTGGCCGTCGACGGCAGTGGCGATCGCGAACTGTTTACGATCCCCGCGGACTGCAGCACCGTCTACCGGCCGGCCTGGGACCCGGCCGACCCGACCACGCTGGCGCTGCCGTGCGTGAAGGCGGACGGCACCGTCGAGATCAGATTGTTGTCTGTGACCGGAGCGCCAGCGCGCACCCTGGACATCGGCTTCCCCGTCGTCGACGACGTCGCGTTCTCCCCGGACGGCCGGTCGATCGCGTTCTGGGCCGCTGAGGCGCAGGGGGTGGAGGGCGCGATCTACCTGCAGACGGTGGCCGCGGGGGCCGCTGCACCTACCCGGCTTGTCCAGCCGGCGGAAGGCACCGGGGATGCCGACCCGGTTTTCTCCCCGGATGGCAGCCTGATCGCCTTTCGCCGACTGGGCCGTGGCGCCGACGGCGCGGTCACCGCACAACTGTTCGTGGTCGGCACTGACGGTGCGAACTTGACGCCGATTACCGACGGCAAATCCGTCGATCAGGACCCGATTTTCTCCCCCGACGGCACCCGGTTGGCGTTCAAGAGCAATCGCCCGAACGCCGCTGGCACGCGGGACAACCAACTCTGGGTGATCGGTCCCGACGGCTCCGACCCGAAGGAACTCGGGGCGGGCCAACCGGGCACCGGTGACGGCGCCCCGGCCTGGGGCCACCGCTGATTGCCGACGCCGGCGGCCAGCGTCGGGGTGAACCGTGAGCAGGGTCGCTGGCGTTGCTCAGACCTTGATCAACCCAGCGACGCCGTTGCTCTGCGCAGGTCCTGCAGGGCCGCCAGCGCATGAGGGGCGAGGCCCCCGGCGTCGTCCTGATCACTTTCGGACCACTGGGCGTAGCCGTGTTTGAAGGCGAGGACCCCCAGCTCGCCCGCGAGACGCGCGGTCGGGTTGGGGACACCGCGGGCGAGGAGCGCTGCTGTCATGGCGGCCGCGAGACCGACGCTTTTCAGGGCATCGCGCTCCTGAAGTTCGGTGCTGGCCGCCAGTGCCGCCTTCAGCCGGGGGCCAAGTTCGCGGTTCGCCGGGCCCATGGCGTGTGATGCGCGTTCAAGACCGGCCGCGACGGCCGCGAGCGGGCTCGCACTCGCAGGCGCCTCGTTGATCCCGTCGGCGAGCAGCCTGCTCAGAGTCTCCTGGCCCGCGACCAGGAGCTCACGCTTATCGGGGAAATGTCGGAAGAAGGTGCTTTTGGTGACTCCGGCCCGTTCGGAGATCTGCGCCACCGTGGTGGCGTCGTATCCCTGTTCGGTGAACAGGTCGACGGCCGCGACGACAAGCCGCTCGGCCGCCCCTGGTTGCCATCGTCCCATCGGATCAGCCTAGGTGACGGGACCCATGTCCCGTTCCAGGTATGGTGATGGGACTACTATCCCATCCCATTGAGGAGAACCCGTGCACGTCTTCGTCACCGGCGGTACCGGCACCATCGGCTCCCCTGTCGTCGCGGAACTACTTGCCCACGGCCACACCGTGCTAGCCCTGGCCCGCTCGGAAAGCTCCTCGCAGGCGATCATCAGCGCTGGCGCACAGGCTCTGCGAGGAGAGCTGACTGACTTGGACGTCCTGCGAGCCGGGGCGGCCCGGTCCGACGGCGTCATCAGCCTGGCGTTCGGACGCGATTACAGCACTGCCGGCGCGCTCGCGGAATCCATTACCCAGGAGAGCGCCGCGATGGCGACGTTGGGAGAAGCGCTGATCGGCAGCGACCGCCCGATCGTCACCGTCTCCGGAACACCCTGGGTGGCGGGCCGCGCCTCGACCGAGGCCAATCAGGTACCGACCGACGGACCCGTGGGCGGCCGAGGCCGTTCACAGATCGCGCTGTTGAATATGGCCTCACAAGGGGTGCGGGCCACGGCTGTTCGTATGCCGCGGACGGTGCACAACCATGGCAATGGCGGGTTTGCCGGCCTGCTCACCGAACAAGCGCGGCGCGCCGGAGTGGCCGGTTACCCGGGCGACGGCACCCAGCGCTGGCCGGCTGTGCACGCCCTCGACGCGGCCGTCCTGTTCCGGCTGGCCCTCGAGTCGGCCCCGGCCGGAACGGCGTGGCACGCCGTCGCCGACGAGGGCGACGCAGTGCGGGACATCGCGACCGTCATCGGCCGCCGCTTGGACCTGCCGGTCCAGGCCGTGCCGCAGGAGAACTTCGGTCCGTTCGGCCCGATCTTCGCGATGGACCAACCGGCGTCAAGTGCCCACACCCGCGACGCTCTGGGGTGGCAGCCTGGGCACCTCAGTCTCCTCGAGGACCTGGAAAACATTCAGCCTTGAGCCGTCAACCATGTTGACGACGAGGGCTTTTTCGGCCGGGAAACCGTCTCACCGCGCTCCGGCCCGTGATACCCCGTCTGAGGGCAGGGGTGGACATCGCCGACTCAGAGCAGCTCGATGATGGTGGCGTTGGCTTGACCGCCGCCCTCGCACATCGTCTGCAACCCGTACCGCAGCCCGTTGGCTCTTTGGTGGTGGACCATCGTGGTCATCAACCGCGCCCCGGACCCGCCGAGTGGGTGACCGATCGCGATCGCGCCGCCGTTGGGGTTCAGGGCCTTGTCCAGCGCTCCGTCGTTCGTGCCGTCAGGACGTACGCCGCCGATCTCGATCAGCCAGGCCAGCGGGACCGTCGCGAACGCCTCGTTGACCTCGAACACCCCGATCTCGTCGAGACGCAACCCGCTGCGCAGCAACACCTTGCGGGTCGCCGGGATGGGCGCGGTGAGCATGATGACGGGGTCGTCGGCGGCCAGCACGGCGGTGTGCACCCTGGCTATCGGGGTGAGCCCGAGCTCCCGAGCCCTTTTGGATGTGGTCATCAGCAGAGCGGCGGCCCCGTCGGAGATCTGGCTGGCATTGCCGGCAGTCACCACCCCGTCGGCGGCGAAAGCGGGCCGGAGGCCGGCCATCGCCTGGGCCGAGCCACCGCGACGGACGCCCTCATCGGTGCTGACCTCGCGGCCGCCGGTCAGCGCCGACGGCACGGGGACGATCTGACTGTCGAACAGCCCGGCGTCCTGAGCTGCGGCGGCTTTCTCGTGGGAGGCCAGGCTGTATTCGTCCAGCCGGCTACGGCTCAGCCCCCACCGGGTGGCCATCAGTTCCGCGCCGCTGCCCTGGTTGGGCAGCACTTCGCCGTACCGGTCGACCCAGCCGGCCGCGCTGGCAGGGTTGCCGGCGACCTGCAGCGACGCGCCGAGCGGAACCCTGGACATCGATTCCACTCCGCCGGCCACGACCACGTCGTACTGCCCGGCAATCAACCCGGCCGCGGCGAAGTGCACCGACTGCTGGCTGGACCCACACTGCCGGTCGACGGTGACGCCCGGGACCGACTCCGGCCATCCCGCAGCCAGCACAGCGAACCGGGCCAGGTCGTAGGTCTGCTCGCCGACCTGGCCGACGCACCCCCAGATCACGTCGTCGACCAGGGCCGGGTCGAGCCCGGTCCGGTCGGCCACCGCGCGCAGCACGTGGGCGGACAAGTCGACCGGGTGCACTCCGGCCAGGCCGCCGTTGCGCTTGCCGATCGGCGTCCGGACCGCCTCGACGATTACCGCGTCCCGCATGACGAACCCCTCTCGACGAATCAGTCGTTCCCAATCGGATCAGCCTACGAGCGTCCCGCAACCCGCTCCCCTGTGGTTGATCATGGCGAACTCTGCTCGGTTCTCGGCGTGTCGTCGGCGTGTCCGACAGAGATTGCCATGATCAACGCGGTTGCCTGCGCGGGGTCTGGGGCACGGCGGTGGGACTGGTAACATTTTGAGGTTGTCCGCGACCCGCTGCGCGCTACCGATGGCGCCGGCGGGTCGCCGCATGAACACCCCTCCTGCCGCGGAACGACCGTGGCCGACAAGCCCATAGGAGGTGCACGTGAGCGTTTCGACCGCTCCACGTCACTACGAATTGCTGCTCATTCTCGACCCGAACCTCGACGAGCGCACGGTTGCGCCGTCCATCGACACGTTCCTGAACGTGATCCGCCAGGGCGGCGGATCCGTGGAGAACGTCGATATCTGGGGCAAGCGCCGGTTGGCGTTCGAGATCAGGAAGAACCCCGAGGGGATTTACGCGGTCATCAAGGTGACCTGCCCGTCCGCGGTGGTGACCGAGTTGGACCGTCAGCTCAACCTGAACGAGTCCGTCCTGCGCACCAAGATCATCCGACCCGACGCCAAGTAGGGACGGCATCCATGGCTGGCGACACCATCATGACCGTGGTCGGCAATCTGACCGCCGATCCTGAACTGCGTTTCACTGCGTCCGGGGCGGCCGTCGCAAACTTCACCGTTGCGTCCACCCCGCGTACCTTCGACCGCGCGTCGGGGGAGTGGAAGGACGGCGAGGCGCTGTTCCTGCGCTGCAACATCTGGCGTCAACCGGCCGAGAACGTGGCCGAGTCGCTGACCCGTGGCTCCCGGGTGATCGTTTCCGGGCGGCTCAAGCAGCGGTCTTTCGAGACCAAGGAAGGCGAGAAGCGCACCGTCATCGAGCTCGAGGTTGATGAGATCGGACCGTCGCTGCGCTACGCCACGGCCAAGGTCAACCGCGCCCAGCGCTCCGAAGGCGGGGGCGGCGGCGGTTTTGGCGGCGGCAGCGGTGGCAGTGGCGGCGGATCAGGTGGTTCCGGGGGTTCCCGGCAGGGCCCGCCCGCGGACGACCCATGGGGTTCGGCCCCGCCGGCCGGTTCGTCGGGCGGCTATTCCGACGAACCGCCGTTCTAACCCTCGAAAGCCGACATCCCCTCTCGCGTTTGACTTCTCGAACCTTTGAAGACCCGGAGACATTTCATGCCCAAGCCCCCTGTTCGCAAGATCAAGAAGAAGGTCTGCGCCTTCTGCAAGGAGAACGCGCAGCCCATCGATTACAAGGACACCACCCTGCTCCGCCGGTTCATTTCCGATCGCGGCAAGATTCGCGCTCGTCGGGTGACCGGCAACTGCACCCAGCACCAGCGCGACATCGCGACGGCGGTCAAGAACGCCCGCGAGGTTGCTTTGCTCCCGTACACCTCGACCGCCCGCTAGAAAGGGGACCCACCGTGAAGCTCATCCTCACCACCGACGTCCCCGGTCTCGGGGCCCCCGGCGACATCGTCGAGGTCCGGGACGGTTACGGCCGGAACTTCCTGCTTCCGCAGGGCAAGGCCATTGCCGCGACCAAGGGCGCGGAGAAGCAGGTCGCCACGATCAAGCGGGCGCAGCTGGCTCGGGAGATCCGTGGCACCGAACACGCCAACGAGGTGAAGCAGGCCCTGGAGAATCTGACCGGCAAGCTCACCATCGCGGCGCGGACCACCGGCGACGGCAGCAAACTGTTCGGTTCCATCACCGCAATCGATGTCGCCGATGCGATCAAGTCTGCGGGTGGCCCAGTTCTGGACCGGCGCACCATCGACACCAGCGGTCACATCAAGACCGTCGGTGCGCATCCGGTTTCGGTGAAGCTGCACCCCGGCGTCACCGCCCAGCTGACGGTTCAGATCACCGCCAACTGAGGCACATCATGCCGGTACGGGCCGGCCTGGGACTTTATCGTCCTGGGCCGGCCCGATTGCTTTTCCAGCACCTGCGGACTCCAGCACCTGCGGACCGGTTTCGCGGTTCTCGGACCGGCTCGGGGGTCACTCCGTCGAGGACGAAGCGAATCACAGAGCGTAGTCATTCACTCCCACGGTCGAACACCCTTCGGTTCCCGCTGGCAGACAGTGAATGAGCCGTCCACTAGCGAGCACGGGTGGCCCAATCTCCGGGCGAGATCACGACCAGATCACGACCTGGTGACGAACCGCTGACGGGCAATCGAACCCGACACGCCGGTGACCGCCACGCCGGAAGTCGCCGACTATCCACCATCCACAGGGCACTATGTGTCCATAGCACTTTGACCTGCATAAATGTCACAACCCGTGCCACTTTTCCCCACGTTGTCCCCAGTCATGTCCCGGTCGGGTCAGCGTGGCCCGGGCACTTGTCCACTGTCCATGCACAACTCTGTGCACAACTGAATTTGGCGGTCATCGCCGGTCGTCCTACGGTTCTCGCGAGAGCTGATCAGGTACCAGAGGTGCTCACGGCGAGGTGCACTCCGCTCCACGATAGCGCGATCTTGTTACTGTCCGTGACCGTCCTAAAACGTGACCGGCGGGGTTCGGCGGTCACGACGGGGCGCTGAGCCGGGCAGTGTCGGTACCGCCGGGTAAACAGAACACATGTCCACCCGGCAGGTTGTCCCTGGAATGGCCCGGTCGGCGCCATCGGCCGGTCACCGGCGTGGGCGTGAACGAACGGACACGAGTCCGCGCGGTGGTCAGTCTGAAGGGGGTACGCCGATGGTCGTGGTCGATGAACGCTGGTCGGGGGCGCCTGCTCGGTCGGCCGCACCCGCGACGTTTGACCGGCAACCCCCGCAGGACCTGCCCGCCGAGCAGTCTGTGCTCGGCGGGATGTTGTTGTCCAAGGACGCCATCGCCGACGTCATCGAGACCCTCGGCACCGCTGATTTCTACAAACCGGCGCACGCCTTGGTGTTCGAGGCGATCCTCGATCTGTATTCCCGCGGCGAGCCCGCTGACACCATCACTGTGGCCGCCGAGCTGGACAGAGCCCGTTCGCTCGGCCGGATCGGCGGCGCGGTCTATCTGCATACGCTCATGGCGACGGTGCCGACTGCCGCGAATGCTGCTTTCTACGCCCAGATCGTCGCGGAGAAGGCCATCCTGCGCCGGCTGGTGGAGGCCGGCACCCGCATCGTGCAACTCGGTTACGGCGGGAGCGAGGGCAACGTCGGCGGTGGCGAGGTCGACGAGATCGTCGATCGCGCGCAGGCCGAGATCTACGACGTCACCGAACGCCGGACCACCGAGGACTACGTCATCCTGGAAGAACTGCTCCAGCCGACGATGGACGAGATCGACGCTATCGCTCAGCAGGGCGGTCGATCGGCCGGTGTACCCACCGGGTTCGCCGACCTGGACAACCTCACGAACGGGCTGCACCCGGGGCAGATGATCATCGTGGCGGCCCGCCCGGGTATCGGGAAGGCGCTGGCGCTGGATACACCGCTGGTCACCCCGTCCGGCTGGACCACCATGGGCCAGGTTCAGGTCGGTGACCAACTGGTCGGAGCCGACGGTCTGCCGACCCGGGTGACCGCGGTCACCGACGTGCTGGCGAACCGGCCCTGCTTCCAGGTCGAGTTCTCCGACGGGGAGATGATCACCGCAGACGCCGACCATCAGTGGGTGACCTGGGACGCGGCAGCTCGACGGCAGCTGACCGACACTTCAGGGAACCACGCCGGTTGGACCGGTCAGTCCTGGACCGGTGGCTCGCGCTGCCGGACCACGGCCGAGCTGGCCGTCACCTTGTACGCGGGCGCCCAGCTCAACCACGCCATCCCCACCTGCGCCCCGGTGCACCGCCCGGAACGGGTCGTTCCATTGGACCCTTGGGTGGTGGGCTTCCTGCTCGGATCGGCCGATGCCGAGACCGGCGAGACGGTCGTCTGCGCCCCGGGTGATAGGGAGTGGGTGATGAAGGAGTTCGATCGGCTCGGTCATCACGTCCACGAGGGGGCCGTGCCAGGGGTGTTTCGGGTCGACGGGATCCGGCCGGTGTGGCGCGAATGGGGCCTGCACCGCGGCCTGCACCTTCCCGCCGGGTTCCGGTGGGGTTCGGTCGGTCAACGGTCCGCCCTTGTGCAGGGTCTGATGGACAGCCGCGGCGAGGTCGACAGCCTTGGCCGGTACACCTTCACGACGGAGGACGCGGTGCTGGTGGGCGCCGTGCGGGAGCTCCTGGCCGGCCTGGGTTGCGCAACCCGATTGAGCTGCCGGTATCTCAGCGACGGCGGGCGGCCCCGACCGCGGGTGTGGGAGTTGGTCACCAGGTCCCGCGCGGCGCTGTGCCGGCTGCCGCGACTTGCATGTTCGCCGGTCGCCGACTGGCATCGTGACCACGAAAGCCACTTCGTCGTCGACGTCCGCCCGGTGCCGAGCGTGCCGGTCCGATGCGTTCAGGTCAGCGGGTCCGACCGGCTGTACCTCGCCGGTCGATCCATGGTCCCGACGCACAACTCCACCCTCGCGCTGGACGTGGCCCGGCACGCCGCGGTCAAGCATCACCAGGCGTCGGTGATCTTCTCCCTGGAGATGAGCAAAACCGAGATCACCATGCGATTGCTGTCCGCGGAGGCGGGTATCCGGCTGTCCCACATGCGCGCCGGGACGATGGGTGAACAGGACTGGCAGAAGATCGTCCGGCGGATGACAGAAATCTCCGACGCCCCGCTGTTCATCGACGACTCACCGAACATGACGATGATGGAGATTCGGGCCAAGGCCCGGCGGCTCAAACAGCGTCATGACCTCAAGCTCATCATTGTCGACTACCTGCAGCTGATGACCTCCGGCAAACGTGTCGAATCCCGGCAGCAGGAGGTCAGTGAGTTCTCCCGGCAGATGAAGCTGCTGGCCAAGGAACTCGAGGTGCCGGTGATCGCGCTGAGCCAGCTTAACCGTGGGCCGGAGCAGCGGACCGACAAGCGGCCGATGCTCTCCGATCTTCGCGAATCCGGGTCCCTGGAGCAGGACGCGGACATGGTGATCCTGGTGCACCGCCCCGACGCGTGGGAGGCCGACGACCCGAGGGCGGGCGAGGCCGACCTGATCGTCGCCAAGCACCGGAACGGGCCGACCGCAACAGTGGCCGTGGCGCACCAGTTGCACTACTCCCGGTTCGCCGACCTGGCCGGCTGATCGAGAGCGTGGCCCCAGTGCAATCCGTAAATCGTGGGGGGCGCTTTGGGGGGTTATCTACCACTGACGCCCGACTGCAGCACCCAGAAAGAGTGAGCTAAACCCCCATGGCAGCAGCCGGGACGGGTAGAACCCTTCAACCACAACACTTTTCGGTGTGCGCGCACGGCCTCGCCGGTCCTTAGCCGACGGACTCATCCGGCTTCCACCCTGGCTCGACGCGCGAACGAGTCGTTATCGTCGTGGTGAGCGTGCGGGGTTCTTTCTGATCGGCTGGTGCTGTCACCAGCGGCCCGTAGAGCTCGGGCCGGCGATCCGCGAACACGTCACTGAGCGTGGCAATTCTCTTGTCCCGGGCCAGGGCGAGATCGCAGTGTGCCGTGATGATGTCGACGCTGCCGCCAGGTGAAGCAGCGGACACCGGCCAGCCGTCGACGTCAACGATGATCGATCCGCCGACCCAGTCCACACCGCGTTCACGGCCGGTCCGGTCGCAGGCGGCGATGAACATCCGGTTCACGGCCGCGCCAGCCTGAACCCTGACCTGTTCGGACGGACGTTCACCGGCCGGACGCGGCGCGGCGGGCCAGTTGACCGGGGCGCACAGCAGTTCAGCGCCGGCCAGCGCGACCATTCGCACCCATTCCGGGAACTCCAGGTCGTAGCAGACCATCAGTCCGATGGCGCCGAAGCGGGTCGCCACTACCGGTGGTGCCGAACGCCCGGCGGCGAACAGCGTCCGCTCCGCGTCCCACAGGTGGGCCTTCCGGTAGATCGCCCGCGGGCCCGTCGAATCCACCAACGCGCAGCTGTTGAACACCTCCCCCGAAGGTGCCCGTTCGGCGAAGCCACCGACGATCACCACATCCCGGTTCTGCGCCTGCTTCACCCAACCGGCGACAGTGGGGCCGTCGGCGGGCTCCGCGACGGACGCCGCCTGGGCGCGATCGTGGAACACGTATCCACTGGAGACCAGTTCTGGCAGCACGATCACGCAGGCGCCGTCCGCCGCGGCCCGGTCGACGGCGTCCGCACACAGCTCTCGATTCGCCGCCGGCTCACCCAGCACCGGCGCCAGTTGGCAGCAGGCGACCTGGATCGAGGTGTCGGTCATCGGCCTCGGGCGCTCATCGCTCGGGTGGACCGGTCAGTGCCGGCCCCTGGCCCAGGGTTGCCTCGCTGGTTCGTTCTGCCGCCCGTTCCGCCGACAGGTTCAGCGACCGGCTCAGGGCGACGTAGACAACCGCACTGACGATCAGGCCGACCACCCAGGCGATGTCGACGCCGCCGAGGGCCGTCGCCAGCGGTCCGGTGTAGCTCCACGAACCCAACGCCGGTAGCACCATGAAGGGAACCTCCACCAGCAGGCCAACCCCGTACGCGGTCAGGCCCCGCCACCCCCAGGCCCCGTAGATGCCGTCCGGCCGGAACAGATCGACGATCGCGTAGTGCCCCCGCCGGACGAAGAAGAAGTCGACCAGGTTGGTCGCCGTCCAGGGCACCAACAGGTACAGCATCAGGGTCAGACTGGTCGCGACCGTGCTGATCGCATCCCCCGTCACCAGTTGGCTGATCACGTACCAGATGATCGTCAACACCACGATCGTGACGACCCGGTGCGCCCGGGCCGGCCGGAGCCTGCGGAAGGAATCGACTCCCGTCAGGACGGTCAGCATCCCGCCGTAGGCGTTCATCCCCATGGTTGCCCACAGCGCCAGCGCGGACAGCAGGGCGACGGCGTCCCCGAGATGACGGAACACCGTGTTGCCGGCCAGCTGCAGCCCCGCCAGGCCATCGGTGGCGCCCAGACGCGAGGCCAGCCAGGCGCCGATCGCGATCAACCAGATCGCCGAGGTGGACGCGCCGAAGAAGACCGCCGCGATGACCTTGCCCGGCCGAGTGGACGCCGGCAGGTAACGCGAGTAGTCCGAAACGTACGGCGCGTAGGTGATGTTGTAGGCAGCCGCCGCCGAGAATTGAGCGAGAAACGCTACCCAGGTGAAGGTTTCACCATCAGGCGCGGCCCCGCCACCGGCTCCGCCGGTGATGATCCCGACCGTCACGATGATCATCAACGGCACTGACAGGTACAGCAGGATGCGGAAGGCCCGGTGGAGCCAGTCATGACCGAAAATCGCCAGCGCACTCGCGCCCACCGCGGCCAGAACACCAACGATGGTGGCATTCCAACCGAACGCGCTGTTCAGTCCGGACGCCAGCAGCACAGTGTCGACGATGTTGAACGCCAGATAGGTGAACAACGTGGCGACCAGCGGAACGACCACTCCGCGATACCCGAACTGGGCTCGGGACTGGATCATCTGCGGCAGGCCCATCGTCGGACCCTGCGAGGCATGGAACGCCATGAACAGGGTTCCGACGACGATCCCCGCTGCCGCGGCCAGCACGGTCCACCCGAGGGACAGTCCCAGGGCGGGCCCGATGAAGCCGATCGGGACCGAAAAGTACTGAAAGTTACCAAGAAACCACAGCGGTCCCTGGTGCCAGAGCCTCCCGTGACGCTCCTCGTCCGGGACCCAGTCGATGGACCGGACCTCGATCAGGGGGCTGGTGGCTCTGGCGGTTCCGCTCGTAGTATCCGTCATCGGGTGCTCCTGGCAGTGAGGCAGGCGGCTCCGATCGTCGCGGTGCGGCCTGGCTATGGGCAGACTTCTGCGACGTTGCAGGACGTGCTCGGTGCCGGTCTTGAAGGCTGCGAACTACTCGGTGCTGGTGATCGGCGACTCGGTCAAGGCCGCGTCGATGACCAGGCCCACCCCGGCGCCGACCATCCACACGTCCTTGGCGTAGCCCACGCCCGCCGGCGTGGGACGCAGGTACCGGTCGTGCCATTCCGGAGTCTTGACGTACAGCCCAATGAGCGCGCCCGCAAAACCCGTCAGGGCGAGACCGGCCAAACCGGCCGGCACGACGGGCAGCAGCAGGGCGGCGCCGACGACCGTCTCGCCGACGGCGAGCACCTTCGCGAACAGCACCGGATCCATCCTCTTGAACACCGGGTAGGCATTGCTCGCAGTGGCATGCAGCCAACCGGCGGTACCGGGGTCGACCCCGAACTTGCCCAGGCCGGAATTGAGGATGTACGCGCCGGTCGCGGCGCGCACGGGCGCACGACGCAACTTCGCTGCCAGGGCCATCGTGAGACTCCTTCGTTCGAGCGGGACATGCGGATCTCGTGGGACGGGGCACCAGTATCCCTAACCACCCTGACCACGGCTCGCGGACCCCGGCTGTACCGGTGGCTGCGGGCCCCGCCCGGTGCTAGCGGGTGCTCTCAGCCGTGCGAAGTGCGGTGTTGTCCAGGTCGCCCAGGAGTTCCTCCAACGACTCGTATACCCCGGCCGCCCCCGCTTTGCGCAGCTCCTCATCAGAGAATCCCCCGGTCCGGACCGCAAGGGTCGGTACGTCGAGCTTGCCGGCCGCCTCGCAGTCCCAGACCGAATCGCCGATCATCACCCCTTTGGCCCCCTGCACCCGGTCGAGAGCGGCCTTGACGATGTCCGGCGCCGGCTTGCTGGTCTCGGCGTCCTCGGAGGTGGTCCATGCATCCGCCAGGTCCTTGCCGCCGAACAGGTCGAGGAACGCCTCCACATGCTGGGTCTTGCCAGAACTGGCCAGCACAAGCCGGAACCCACGACGCTTGACCTCCTCGAGCAGCGGGCGAGTCCCGGAGAAGGGCTGGATCTCGTCGATCATCGTGTCGAACTCCTCCACCCAGGCGTCGCGGAGCGCGTCACCGTGCTGTTGCTCCACCCGATCACCCGCGACGTGCGCGACATACAAATCGCCGCCCATCCCGATCGCTCGGTGCAGCTGCCACAGCGGCACCGTCACGTCGTAGCGGCGCAGGGCACGGAACCAGGCAAGGGCGTGCTGGTAATTGCTGTCGACGAGGGTGCCGTCGACGTCAAAGATCGCAGTATCGGTCACCAGGGACGTTTACCCCGGACGGCCGGTGCGAAACCATCGCACCATCTATGCGGCGCAGGTCAAGGCCTCTGCAGGAATTCGTGGATGGCAGTCGCGACGGCCTTGGGGTCGTCCGAGATCGGAACGTGGTTCGCCCCCGGCAGCAACCGCAGGTCGGCCCTGGGGATGACCGTGAGGTACCGGAGCACTTGCGCGGTCAGCGGGTCCGCGGTGCCCTGCAGGAACAGCACCGGCTGCTTGATGGTGTGCAGGTGCGTGGCGAAATCGAACATCGAGATCCAGTTGACCAGGTCATAGGAGGGAGCGGTGGCGAAGCCGGTCAGCAGTTCCTCGGCGTCGGTGGATTGCAGCTGCCACGGCCGACTCCGGTTACCGGCGAAGAACACTGTGCGACCCGCGGCTGTCTGGCTCAATTCGCCGGCGACGGGCGCGAGGGCCATGGCCAGCGCCCGGCCTGCTGCTAAGCCGACAAACCCGGCAACCCGTTCGGCCGGGGTCCCCAGTCCGTCCGGCCCGATTGCCACGATCGACCGCACGCGCTCGGACCGGGCCAGTTGCAGCGCGATCCGCGCACCGAGGGAGTAACCGGCGACGTGGTATTCGGTGACGCCCAGCTCGTCCAGGGTGCGTTCGACGACAGCAGCGACATTGGCGGCGGTCGGCGGAACGTCCAACGGCAGCGGCGCGGACCTGCCGAAACCGGGCATGTCCAGCGCGATGACGTCGTAGTTGCGAGCAAGGGTGTCGATGACCGGGCGCCAGCCGACATGGGACTCACCCAGGCCGTGCAGCAGGACCAACGGTTCGCCGGAGCCGCTCCGATGGGCATACAGGCTCGGTTGGGTAGCGGTCACGGTCGGTGTTGCGGTCATCGGTACTCCTAGCAGTCGGTCGTCCCTTGGCACTCGGTCAGCAGCGGGCGACGGTCACGCCCAGTACCTAGGTTAGCCGGAAGTCTTGCTAACCAGCTAACGGTACGGGTGTGACAATCAACGGCCCTGAACGGTGTTGGTCCGGCCGGGCACACTGTGGGCATGCATCTAGGACCTTCTGCACCGCGCGAGCATGCCAACGGCATCACAGTTACCGGCTCGGGGTCGGCGTCGGCCGTGGTCGACCAGGTGTCGATCTCGCTGGCTGTCGAAGTGATCCGCGCCGAGCCAGGGGATGCCTTTTCCACGGCGTCCAGGACTGCTACCCGGTTGCTCGCGGCGCTCGCTGATGACGGGGTCGACGCCCGCGCGGTTCGCACGTCCGACCTCACCCTCGGGCCTCGGGTCGAGTACCTGGATGGCCGCCAGCAGGTGCAGGGGTACGCCGCCGGGCAGCGGCTCACGGTGCTGCGCGACGGCCTCGGCGGGATCGAGCGGTTGCTCACCGATGTGGCCTCGCTGGTGGGGGAGGGGGCGCGGATCGAGGGTGTGTCGCTGATTCCGGCGCACCCGCAGGCGGCACTGACCCTGGCCCGGGAGGCCGCGTTCGCGGACGCGCTGGCCCGGGCCGAGCAGTTAGCCGAGCTGACCGGCCGTGCACTTGGCCGGGTGGTGTGGATCGACGAGACCGGTCAGGGCGGGACGGCCGTGCCGATGATGGCCAAGGCCGCCCTCTCCGTGTCGATGCCCGTGGCCGCCGGGGACGCCCAGGTCGGGGTCACCGTCACGGCGCACTGGGAATTCGCCGACTGAGCCCCACGATTGCGGCGGTGAAGCAGTCCATCGGCGGCGTCACCAGACCGGCGCCGACCTGCCCCGTCCCGGCGACCCGGCCCGCCATCCCGGTGTTGATCTGCGGCAGGATCCCGGTCCGCAGTACCCGGGTCACGTCGATCCCGGTGGGGGCTCCCCGGAATTCCAGGATCGGCACGGCGAAGGCGGGATTTTCCGTCTCCGTGATCTCGTACATCCTGGCGGTGACCGCCAGCGCATCGGGAACCGAGCCGCCGACGAACCGGACTATGGCCGGCGCGGTGGCCATCACCATGCCGCCGATGCCCATCGTCTCGGCGATCGCCGAATCGCCGATGTCGGGGTTCGCGTCGTCCGGGCCGAAACCGGCCAGGAACAACCCGTCCGGATACAGGGCAGGTCCGGTGAACCACTCGTCACCGGTGCCGGAAATTCGGATCCCGAAGTCCGTGCCGTTGCGGCACATCGCGGTGACGACCGTGCTGCCGGGGATCCCCGCGGCGGCGTCTCCCATCAACTTGCCGGCCGGCATCACCAGGTTCAGGAAGAAATGATCGTTACCGGCAACGAACCGCGCCACTTCGGCGACGTCCGCGACCGGCAACCCGGAACCGATCAGCGCCGGCAGGATTTCCCGCAGGAACATCAAGGTGCCGGCCCGGTTGCGGTTGTGCCCCTCGTCGCCCATCTGCACCATCTGGCCGATGATCGCGGTGATGTCGATCGGTCCGGCCGCGCGAACGGCGACCGCCAGCGCCGGGCCCAGGACGTCGGCCATCCAGCGCAGCCGGTCGATCACCTCCGCGGAATAGGCGCCGTACCGCAGCACCTTTCCCAGGCCCTCGTTGAGGGAGCACCAGGCTCTGGCCCCGGTCGCCGGGTCGGCCAGCTCGAACACCCACATCGACGGGGTGATCACCCCCGCCATCGGCCCGACGGCGTGCTGGTGGTGACACGGGCCCAGGGTGATCCCGTCGCCGGCTTCGAGCATCGCAACCGCGCCGGCCTCGTCATCGGCCAAGCCCTCGAACAGCAGGCCGCCGATCAGGGCCCCCCGAAGTGGCCCGGAGGCTCGGGCGAACGCGATCGGTGGACCGGCGTGGCAGAACTCGCCCGGCTGCAGGCCCAGTGCTTCGGCGGCCGGTCGGACGTCGACCAGCTGCGCTCGAACGGCCAGCATGCGTTGTGCGGCAAGGGCATTCGCAGCCGGTCGGCGTCGGTCGCTGAGCACAGCGTGCAGGGCGGCGGCCGGGTCGACGCCGGAGACGGCGGTGGCGTCCCCGGCGGGGGGCCGGAAGTCCACCTCGACGACGGGCACGGCCTGCCCGCGTAGAGCGTCCGCTAGGAGATCGACTCCCGCGCAGATGATCTCGTGCGGTGTCTCGAGGAGGGAAAGGATGGGGCGCGCGCGGTCCCCTTGCCCGGCAGGTTCGGTGTGCTCGCTCGGTTCGGTGTGCTCGCTCGGTTCGCTGTGCTGGGGGTCCGCCGGGTGTTGGGTGGGAGCGGTGTGCTGGGGGTCCGCCGGGTGTTGGGTGGGAGCGGTGCCGGCGACGGGTTGCTCGCGAGCTTGCTCCGTCGGCTCCTGACCCTGGCGGCTGACCGGGTCACCACCGGACGCCACCGGGTCAGAAGCGGTCGACCTGCTCGATGTGATGACCGCACCGGCGGCGAGACCGGCCGCGGTCCGGGCAGCCGCCGCGTTGGACGCGAAGACCAGGGCACCAGCCGCCGTCAGGGCCGCCGCCTGCCGTTCCCGATCCTGCGGGTCACCGGACGTGCCGATCAGTGAGATGACGACCGACAGCACCCGGCTCGCCGCCGCCGCCGCCGCGATCGCGGCAGCGACCGCTGGCGCCAGCCGGGCGGCCGGTTCCAGATCGGCGGCATGGCCCAGCACCACGTCCAGCAGGACGACGGCGACGTCCGAGTCGGCGGCCTGCTCATCCAGTAGCGCCAGTCGCAGCGTCGGATCGATCATGGGATGCGGCCGGCCGGCCGTGAACTCGTCGTCACCAAGGTCCAGCACCGCGTGCCCGAACCCGGCGAGCGCCGGCCGCCGACCACCGGTGGGCCCTGGCAAGGCCAAACCAGGCCGTAGTGGGATGTTCGACCGGATGTCGCCGAGCACCGGTTCGCAGACCACCATTGCCTCGTCGGCGAGCGTGCCGCCGGAGAACAACCCGCGCAGCGCACCGGGCCGGGAGCCGGCGATCCTTTCCGCGAACGATCCCGCGATGGTCCCGTCCGCCGGTGACCAGACCGGCCATGCCGGGACCGGTTGGCCGAGCGTCGAGAGCAAACCTTCCGCGCCGGTGGTGATGTCGTCCCGACCGGGCCCGATCAGCAGCAGCGTCACCGGGGTGAGCAGCGTTTCCGCGATCCGGGCCACCCGCGCGGCGGTCCCCGGGTCGGGCGGTTTGGACAGCAGCACGATGTGCTCCGTATCCGGGTCTGCGTCCAGCAACCGGAGGGCGGCAACGGCGCTCCTGGCGCCGACTCGCGCAGACAGGTCCCGGCCGCCGACCCCGATGACGTGGGTGATCTCGACGCCGGCGTCGTCCAGCAAGCACGTCAGCTGTTGTGCGCCGGTCCCGGACGCGGCCACGACCCCCACCCGTGGCGAGTCCGCGAACCCGGCACCGCGGGGGTGCAGAACGTTGGCGAATCCGAGACCGATCCCGCCGAGCATGGTAGTGCCACAGTCCGGGCCCATCACCAACACTCCGGCTGACGCAGCGGCGTCCTTGAGCAGAATCTCGTCCGCCACCGGCACGTTGTCCGAAAAGATCATCACGTGCCGCCCGGCCTCGATGGCGTCCAATGCCTCGCCGAGAACCGCGGGTCCGGGCACGGACAGCAGCACCACCGTTGCGTCGGGGTGCCCGGCGGCGGCGGACCGCACCGTCCTGGCCGGCGAAGCCGCCCCGGTGCCGCCACCCCCGGCGGCCCGGACGACCAGGGCCCGGTCGACGGCCCCCAGTGCGGCGTCGACCGCGGCCTGATCGTTCCCGCGGACGGCGACCAGCAGGTCGTTGGGCCCGAGCCCGTCCGGCATGGCGAACCCGAGCCCACTGGCGAGATCGGCATTCAACGGAGTACCCATGGCGACCTGCGCGGCCAGGATACCTGGTGAGTCAGTGGCGATCTGGGAGACCCGTAGCAGCGTCACCGAGTCCCGGTACAGACCGGGCCGGGCCGAGACGTGCTCGGTGACCGCCGATCTGGCGCCGGTTTCCGGTCCGCTGATCACCGGCTGGGTGGTCGACGTCGGTGTCACCGAACCTCCTGTAGGCCGAGGGCCAGGCCGGTCGCAAGATCGGCGCCGCTGGTATGACCGATCGACAGTAGCGTCGCGAGCTCGCGGTCCCAGGGGTGGTGGGGCACCACCGCGCCGCCCCCGGGAAGTGCACGGGAGGGTCGATGGAGGACGCGCAGCAGCGCCAACATCTCCTGGCAGGCGTGACCAGCGGCGGCCAGCCGAAGTAGGTCGGCGGACAACCAGGTGGTGCGTTCGGACACCAGGTGCAGCGCATCACAACTGACGCGGTCGGCCAGGGCGGTCCGCCCGGTGGACAGCAGCCCGACGAGCAGTCCGGCGAGTACGTCGTCGCCGCCGGGGGTGGCGCCGGCGCCGAGCCCGACCAACGCGGCGATGGCATCCTGCAGTTCGTCGGGTCCGGTGTCCGGGGATGCCGTGCCGGCAGTCGCCAGGGCTGCTGCCAACCGGCGCACTGGTTCCGCAGGCACGCCCACCGGGTGCCGGGCCGTCGCGTCGGTCAGCTCCCGGACGCCGTCCGGCGCCGGGTCGATCCGCGGAACGCCGGACCGCCAGCTCCGGACGACCCTGACCGACAGGTCACCCACCTGCAGGACTCCCCCACCCAGCACGGCCGGTGAGCCCACGTCGACGGCCCCGAGGTCAGCAAGAACCCTGACGTCAGCGAGGGTGACGTCAGCGAGGGGCCTGACGTCAGCCACGGCCGTGACGTCAGCGTCGCCCGTGATCCGCACTCCGTTGGGCACACCGACGCCGCCACGGCCGAGCAACGAGACAACCCGCAGGGCGCCTGGCGCTAACGCGACTCCGATGAGTAGCGCGGCGGTGGACGACCCGATGACCGTTCCGGTGCGACGGTCACCGGTGATCAACGGCATCACACCGTCAGCAGCGGCGGACAGCAGGTTCAGGGTGGCGTGACCAGGCCGCCCGGTGTATACCCGGTGGGTCTTGGCGGGCCGTTCGCTCGTCAGGTGCGCTGCCACTGGTGGGCCCGTTCCCCGCGTTCGGCTTTGTCGGCGGTCTCGGTCACCCGCTTGACCCGGGTCGGCTCGGTCCGGGCCTGCACAATCCACTCCAAAATGCCCCGTTTCACCGACCTCGGGAACGCCTCCCACTGCTCGGCCGCACCCGGCCGCGCCGCCAGTGCTGCCGCGAGGTCTGCTGGCACGACGAGGTTTTCCACATCGTCCAGCTTCGACCAAGCGCCGTTGGTCTTGGCCACCTCGACTGCCCGCCGTCCTGCGGGCAACATCCGGCCCTGTTCCTCGAGCAACGCCACCCGCTCCTTGTTGGGCCTCGCCCAACCGCTGGCCGGGCGACGCGGCGCGAACCACAGCATGCTGCGGTCGTCGTCGATGACCCGTTTGATGCTGTCCACCCAGCCGACCGCGACAGCCTCGACGACGGTGTCCTCGTAGCGCAGCCGTGGTCCGCCGTCGCTGGTCCGCCAACCCACCAACCACACCCCACCACTGCTCTCGTGGTGATCGGCGAGCCAGGCGCGCCACTGTTCGATGGATTCCGGGTGCACCCGCTCCCGATCCTCATGGGCCACCACGGCTACCTCCCTGGCTCGGGCCAGCCCGGTCGTCCCCCGGTGCCTGACTAACAGCTGCCGACAGGTGGGGCAGCCCTGAGATCCCTTCGGACAGATTAATTCGCGTGTTCGAGATCAGCAGTCGCTCCTTCCCCCGGGATCGGCGTTACCTGTACCGAGTGAGACTCCTGGTGGCCGACAGGTCGACCGGTCAGTCGTCCCACCGTACGGGCGTGACGGTGCCGTTCATCCAATCGGTGCGAAGGATCGCATAGGCAACCGAGGCGACCGGGGAGCCGCCTTGCACGGTCCAACCCTGCCTGTAAATGAGCTTCCCAGGCATACCCGAACTTTTCGAATACTCGCGCGTTGCCCGGTTGTCCTCGCGGGTATTTCCCTCGGCGGTTGATGCCGGAGTACGAACGGAAGATTCGGCCTGTAGCCTCCATCAACGCATCCGTGCCGATTTTCCGGCCGCGCCAGGAGTCGGCGAGCCTGAGATCGATCATAGGTGTGCCGTCGTCGGGGTTCCGCGAACACGACATACCCCACTCGGCGATCTGCGGCCGATGCGACCCAGTACCCAACGTGGTCGGGGGGCGTGAATCCACCGCGGTCGATGCGGGTGACCGCATCAGCTTCGGTCACCTGTTCCACGACACGGAACGGGAAACGGTTGGTGGTCAAAAAGCCGATCAGGTCCGCTCGGTCTGCCATGGGGCATCGATTTCAAGGATCTCCCGACGCCTGGCCGGTGATTCCGCCAGCCGGGGTCCAGGCTGCCGTCTGCTACCAGGTCGACCTGGTAGCGGCGGCCGGTGAGGTAGGGAGCGGCCGTGATCACCTGGGGGACGGCCAGTGCTGGGTGCGCTGCTAGCTGATCGCGCTGCGTCCGCTTTGTTGCAGCGGCGACGCGGTTGAGCAGGTCTGCGAACCCACCGTCGGCGGAACCGCCGTCTGCGGTGGCGTTCATGCCCCACACGTCGCTGGTGAGCGGCTCGAACCCGGTCAGCGCGGCAAGATCGCGGACCAGCTCCCAGCGAACGGCCCATCGGCCGCGCAGGTCCGGGGCGTACCCGTAGCGGGGGGTGTCCTGTTCAGTGGGAATCGAGCACCAGGCTTGGGTGGCGTCGACGAATTCGTCCGGACCGAGATCGAAGCGTCCGAGGTCGGGATCGGTGCGTGTCCAACGGCCGTCCGGGCCGTGGTGCTCGCAGATGACGTGAGACTGCCAGTGCTCAGGCGTCAGGTACGCAGCGAACCCGAACCGAACTCGCGCCGGCACGCCGTGCTCCCGCAAGATGCCGCACAGCAGAACAGCGGAGCTACGGCAGTCGACAACCAGCCGCCCGGTGGGAGGGTGCTCCATCGTCAAAGCCGCAGGGTCCAAGGCAGTGACGGCGTCGAGCACCGCTCGCAACGGACGGAGCTCGGTCCCGTCGTCCGGTCGACCGCTGCCCGCTGCGAAGTGCGGCACCCGGCTGTGGTGAACAAGCAGAGCCTGCACCACCGGCACGAGCTCCTTAGCGGTGCCGGGCAACCGGCACAAGGCCTCGACGTAGGAGCCGGGTCGGGTAACCGCGGTGTGGTTGATGTACCTGGCATCGTCATCGGCGTCGGTCACAGCCACCCAATTGCCCACCTCCGGCGAATCAAACTGACGTCGATGCCGGCCGGCGGCGCCAACCGCTTCGTACCGTATTCACCTGGCATCATCCCCTGCGTGCGGCAGCAGGGGCAGCGCCCGGATACCGCTTTGCTGTCACCGGTTCTACGCCCTGGGGACATGGTCCGGCTGGTATCGCCGGCGAGGTATCCGGACCGCGAGTGGCTCGAGCACAGCATCTCGGTCCTGCAGGGCTGGGGGCTGGTCGTCGAGGTCGGTGACCACGCCGTAGATCGGTGGGGTTACATGGCCGGCCGCGATCAGGACCGTCTCGACGACCTGAACGACGCCTTCCGGGACCACGTGGTACGCGCGGTCATCACCACGACCGGCGGTGCTGGTGCCTACCGCATCGTGGACGGCGTCGATTTCCCCGCCGTCCGGGCGGACCCGAAACCACTGGTCGGGTTCAGCGACATCACCAACCTGCACCTCGCCCTCTGGGCGGAGTGCGGCCTAGCCACGATCCATGGTTGCCTGGCCGGTCAGCGCGCGACAACGACTGTACGGCAATTGCTGATGACGACCGACCCGGTCATCGTGACGCAAGATCCGGACGCGTTGTCGGCCGCGATCGGGGTCCCGGGGCGGGCCGTCGGTCCGCTGATCGGCGGCAGCCTGTCCGCCGTCAACGGGTTCATCGGCGCCGGGCTACCGTCCTTGCGCGGCGCCATCCTGCTGCCGGAGGACTTCCGGACCATGGGTCTGGGCCGGGTGGACCGGCAGTTGACCCACCTCATCCGATCCGGCGCGCTGGACGGCGTGGCTGGTATCGCGCTGGGCTTGTTTACCGGTTTCGACGGCTACACCGACCGGGGGTGGGACGTACTGGACGTCCTGCGTGACCGGGCTTGAATCTCTCGGTGTGGCCGTTCTCGGGGGTCTGGACATCGGTCACGGCGGTGTGGGCGCGAACGGTGGACCCGACCAGCACGCCGTCGCGTTGGGCGCCACAGCGGTCCTGGACACCACCACCGGAACCCTCACCAACGGGCCATGTGCCCGCCAGCCGGAGTAACTACCCGACTCGCGTCCTGGCTGAAAAGCCGTTAGTGCGACTTCGCCCGGTGTTAGACACATTAACGCGGTCGACACTCATGGCCGTAGTGGTTTTCGGCAGTGGTTGCTATCAGCGGCAAGCAACCGATCGATCTTCGAACATCGCAAAGAGGACGGTCCTAGGGGCTTGTCTTGGGATGCTGATCGAACCAGGCACACTCCCGATGGCGTGACTGAAGCAGCTTTGGACCCTCAGTACCTGTCTTTCTCTCCTACCCATTTCGGGGGATTCATCACCCGTTCGCGACGACGTTAAAGGCGGTTTGCCCGGTTCGTCCTGAGCGGTGGTAAGGAGTTACGGGGGTGTGATTCGCCCGTCCGGTTAGTTCCTGATTGTTCACCTGGTTTCACTGTGCGTGTCCTGTGCGACGGGTTGATGCTTCCGGTACTTGCCTCGGTTGCTAGTGGTCCACCGTGTTGGTGGCCCGGCCGGGTCGGTGTGGAAGGACAATCCAGGTGCCCCGTATCGTCGCTGTCCCCTGCCCGAAACCGGTTCCACAGCAACCTGTCTCGGGCTCGTAGTCCGGCGGCGGCCGCTCCGACGGGCACGGGTGGGCAGTTCGTGCCGTTGCAGACCCGGCTGGTGGACACCCGAATCGGCACCGGCGGGTTGACCGGGACGCTGACTCCGAACACGTATGCCACATTCACGGTGAACGGGCAGGCCGGGTTGCCGTCGACCGGGATCGCCGCGGTGGTGGCGTCGGTGACCGTCATCAACGACACCCCAGACGCGGGGTTGTTGTCCTCGGCGGCGAACACCGGTGGGACCACCGGCACCGTGACCACCGTGCTGTACGAGGCGAACGACGTGGCCTCCAACACGGTGATCATCGAGAACGGCACCGACGGGAAGATCCACTTGATCTCCCAGAAAGCGGTGGACGTCGTTGTCGACATCCAGGGCTACCTGACGGTCGGGAACGGTGCCCCGGCGCCGGGTGGTTTCGTGGGGTTGCCCGCGGCGACGGTCACCACCATCACCGCCCCGGTCGCGGCGTCAACCTCGACGGTGCAGGTGACCGGGGTGGCCGGTGTCCCATCGACCGCGACCGCGGTGTACGCGAACCTGGTGGTGGACAACACCGCCGCCGGGTCGATCGGCTCGTACGTGACCCCGTTCGCGGCGGGGACGAACCCGCCGACCGTGTCCCTGAATTACGACGCCGCGTCCAAGACCGCGCTCGGCACCACGATCGATCTGAACGCGCAGGGCCAGTTGTCGATCAAGTTCGCGCCGAACGCCGCCCCGGTCAGCATCCGGGTCGACGTGATCGGGTACTTCGACGGGGAACCCTCCAACGCCGGGTTCACCCCGCTGGGCACCCGGCTGTACGACTCCTCGACCGCCGCGCCGGGAGTGGACCTACCGGCCGGCTCGACCGTCGACGTCGCGGTCACCGGGGTGGCCGGGATGCCCGCCTACTCCCCGTCAATCTCCGGGATCGCGATGAACGTCGCCACCCAGGGCACCCCCGTCCCGGGTGGGGTGGTGATCTGGCCGTCGGACTCGTCCGAACCAGGGGTGTCCACGGTGGAAATGGACGGCGGCGGCAGCCAGCAGTCGAACATGACGATCGTCCGGCCCGGCGCCGACGGCAAAGTGAAAGTGAAGAACACCGCCGCATCCGGGTGGGTGCGGGTCGTCATCGACGCCCAGGGGTACTTCACCAACACGCAGAACCTGGCCCCCGCCGTCGGGACGCAAATCTGGCGGTCCGGGTCCCGCGGCGACGCCGGGATGATCGGTCGGGCGTTGACGGACCGGGTGAACACGGAGGTGAACCCGACGACGGGGAATCTGCTGATCACCCGATCCCTGTTGTCGCTGACCGGGATCGGGCAGGGCGTGAACGTCGGGGTCCGGTACAACGAGGGCAACGACCTCCGCCCCGCCCTGACGGCCGGGTTGTTCGAATCCCAGTTGTTCCGCAACGCGAACAACACGATCACCTACACCGACCCGAAGGACACCACCTACAGTTTCTCCCCGGTCGGGAACGGCACCTACTCGGTGCCGAAGAACATCAACGCCCACCTGACCCGCACCGTCGACGGAGCCCCGAACGCGGCGGTCTCCGCGGGCGCGACGTATGAGTTGGTGTTCCACCCGTCGCAGGTGAAGAACGTGTACGTCTCCGACGGGAACAACCTGCAACTGGTCCGGTCCGAGGACATCACCGGGTCCAACAAAATCAGCTACGCCTACGCGGGCGGGAAGATGACGTCGATCACCGACACCCAGGGCCGGGTGGTGAACTTCGGGTACACGGCATCGCCGAACCCGACCCAACCGACGACGATCACCGACACCTCCCTGAACCGGACAATCACCCTGGCCTACAACGGCCCATCGGGGGCGTTGAGCTCGGTGACCGACGCGACCGGGTCGGTCACCACCTGGGCGTACGACGGGAACGGGAAGGTCTACTCGATCACCGACGGCCGCGGGTCCCGCACCGACTTCACCTACTCCGGTGCTGATTTGAAGCTGGCGTCGATGGTGGTCGGGGCGAACAACGCCGCGGTGTCCGGGACGTACACCTACGCGTACACTGCGGGCGCCGCCGCGCAAACCGTGGTCACCGATCCGAACGGTCACACCGGCACCTACCAGTTCAACGACACCACCAAGGTCATCGCCCGGGTCCTGGACGGCCTGGGGAACTCGAACGCCTCCCAGTTCAACGCGCACGGCGACGTGACCAGCGCCAGCAACGGGGCCCTGGACGTCACCCAGTACACGGTGGCCGCGTCGACGTTCAACCTGACCAAGGTGACATCACCCACCGGTGGTGGCGGCGGTACCGGCGCCACCGGCCGGACCGGTGAGTTCACCTACCCCACCGCCCTCGGTAACGGGGCCACCGCCGATTACCGGCCCCAGTCCGCCAAGGACGCGCAGGGCAACACCACCGACCTCACGTACAACACGTGGGGCCAGACCGCTACGTCCGCGGTCGGGAGGGCCGGTGGGACCGGCACCCCCGCCGGTGGGACGTGGTCCTACAAGTACCAGGGCGGGTCCGGGACCACCGCCGCCACGTGTGGTGGGAAACCCGGTCAGCTGTGCCAGAAGATCGACGGGAAAGGCAACACCACCAACTACTCGTACAACGCGGCCGGGAACCTGGCCACGTTGACCCCGCCGGCGGGGATCGGTGCGTCGACGTTCGCCTATGACGCCGCCGGCCGGGTCACCAGTCAGGTTGATGGGAAGGGCACCACCACCTCCACGTGTTACGACAAGAACGACCGGATCACCCAGGTCTCTACCACCAGCAGCAACTGTTCCGTCGCGTCGGGGGTGACGTTCACCTACGACCAGGCGGGGAACACCACGACCAGGAAGAACGCGACCAGCACCGCGACGTGGGTGTTCGACGCGCAGAACCGGGCGACCAGCAAAACCGAGACCGCCGGGGCGGTTTACAGTTCCACCGTGACCTACGACCGGGCCAGCAACGTGTTGACCGCGGTCGATGGCGGCACCGGGGCGGGGAACACCACCACCTACCGGTACGACGCGGCGAACAACCTGATCGCCCTCGCCGTGCCCGGCGGGTCCTGCCCCGCCTCTCCCGCGGTGCCGGTCACCCCGAACGCCACCGGGTGCCTGGCGTTCTCCTACGACGCGGCGAACCGGCGCACCCAGACGTACAACCCGAACGGGGTCACCACCAGCACCAGCTACGACGGGTCCAGCCGGCCGACCTCGATCACCACCCGGAACACCTCATCAGCGGTGCTGGTGTCCCGGGCGTACACGTACACGGCGACCACCGGGCCCGCGGCGGACACCGCGCTGATCGGGACGGTCACCGACCAGGCCGGGAACATCACCACCTACGGCTACGACCCGGCGAACCGGCTCACCGCCGCCACCGCCAAAAACAGCGGTGGCACCACCACCGGCACCCAGGCGTGGACGTTCGACCTGAACGGGAACCGCACCCAGCAGGCAACGACCGGCACCGCCCTCGGCGCCGCCGGTACCACCAATTACGCGTACAACGCCGCCGACCAACTGTGCTGGTCCGCTCCCGGCGCATCCGGTACGTGCACGCCGCCCGGTGGGGCCACCACCTACACCTACGACGGGGCCGGGAACCAAACCAGCGGCGGGAACACCTGGACCGGGTTCAACCAACTCGGCGCCACCACCACCGGCGGGGCACTGACCCACACCTACGCCGGGACCAGCAACAACGAACGGTTCAGCTCCACCGGCACCCAATTCACCACCAACACCCTCGGCCAGGTCACCGGGGAGAAAACCACCGCCCTGACCACCAAATACGTGCGGGACAACAAAGGCACCCTCATCGGGATGCAAACCACCAGCAGCGGCGGCGGGGTGAACACCTACTACGCCACCAACGACAACGTCGGCTCCGTACTGCTATTGACGGACGCGACCCAGGCCACCGCCGCCAGCTACACATACGACCCCTACGGCAACCCCCTCACATCAACCGGACCCCAAGCCGGCACCAACCATTACCGGTACGCCACCGGCTACACCGACCCCACCGGGCTCACCAAAATGGGCGCCCGCTACTACAACCCCGTAACAGGCCGATTCACCCAACCCGAACCATCCGGGCAGGAAACCAACAACTACACCTACACCAACAACAACCCGATCAGTTACAACGACCCGAGCGGATTAACCCCCGTCGATTTGATATGTGGTCTTGCCGGTCTAGCTGCGGGGGCATTCGCGGGTGGGCCGGGGCTTATTGGAGTTGGTGTGACGTGCGCGGCCTATTCGCTCTCCACTTATATCGTACAAGAACGCCACGATCCGAACTCAGGTGGAACTTTCTGCTACATGGACAACATGGACCAATGCATCACCTACGTAGATGATCCCGGGTACACGCCTAGCGGATACTCCGTGTCAGGCGGAGGCGGCAAATTTTGAGCACCGTACACGAGGGTTCATCTCAGCAGCGCCCCCACAAGCGTCGATGGGTCCAAATTGTTCGCATCGTCGGAATACTTTTAATCTTCGTTGGGTTCGGGTTCAAGCTGGCGGACCAAGACTCAAACTTTTATCTCCTCTTCTCGATTGGTCTGTTTCTGTTAGTTACATTCCAAATTGCGTCACTCCCCGTCGAAAGATCTCGGAAGATGCGGTAGGAGGAACTGATCAATAGCGCTGTCGGAATAGTGGTGGGCGCTTTAGTGGGCACCGGTTGTGAAGTCCTATCTTTTGGATTTTGATCCTTTGGCTGCGGCCCCCTACCTGCCAGGCTTGAGTGAGACATCCGTGAGGCCCCGGGGTCATCTAAAGGCCGCGGACTAGCGCATTGATGCGGCCGTCAGAATGGTCAGCACCACAGACGGTGAACTCATTGTAGTCGTATACAGTCCATCTCAATTAGTTGACAGTCGCTTTGGGCTAGGGACTTCATCTTCGCGTCTCGAAAACCTTTTGATTATCGAGACACCAGGGGTCGACACCCGACGCTGGTCTGGCGCCGCGCAAATTGACTCGACGAACCGTCTTGGAAAGTCGTCTCACCGCACTGTGTGTCTTACTCACCGAGCCGGGGGGTTTTGAGGCATTCTGTTCGGGTGAGACTTCTCGGATACACCCGGGTCAGTACTGCAGCCCAGGACGCCCAACTGCAACGAGATGCTCTCGTCGCCGACGGTGTCCAAAAGCGGGACATTTTCTCCGACGTCACCTCCGGCAGCAAGACCGCCGCGACCCGGCCCGGGATGAGGCGACTGCTCGACTACGCCGAGACCGGCGACACCGTCGTCGTCTGGCGGATCGACCGCCTTGGCCGCTCCTTGATTGACGTGCTCAACACCGTGAACCCTCAGTGGGACACCAGCGACGAACGGCGGGTCGGGCTTGCGCGCTTTGCGGCGCAGTGACTGACGGAGCCAGGATGACCGCCACCAAGATGGGCGGGCGACTCAGACAACGGGGAGCTGCCGCCTCAGGGTGGTCCAGGTCGATCCCCCGGTCTAACGTGCGCTGCTGGTCGGGTGATCGCTTTCAGGACGAGGTCCGATCGTTCTATTTGCAGGGCATGACCGGTGCCAGGCACGACCTCGGCGGTGGCGGAGGGCATCACCGCGCTCAGTCGCTGCGCGGCCGCGTCAGCTTTGTGGAGCGTGCTGCGCTCCCCGAACAGTCCATGTACTGGGGCAGCGATCTTTCGTAATTCGTAGTCGGTCAGGGGGTTCGCAGGGGGGAGCCGGCGGCGAAAGCGCGTCGAGACCGCCACGAGTCGCATCAGGTCGGCGTCCAACAATGTGCCGTTGACCAGCCGACGGGCGGCTCGTCGCCGCAGAGTCGCCGGAAGCATTCCGGCCAGTCCTGAGAGGATGACCCACGTGTAGAACCGCCGGTCAAGCGGCAGGATCCCGGCCGCATCGACGAGGGTTAGCCTTGCCACTCGCTCGGGCGCTGCAATCGCGGCATGTAGTGCCGTCCACCCGCCGTAGGAAGCTCCGACCAGGTGAACGTCGGTCAGATGGGTCTCGGTCAACAACTCGCCCAGCCACTGACCGGCGTCCGCTCCGTCGTCGACGGCGCGGGTTTGATGAGACCGGCCGGGCTCACCGATTGGATCGACCAGGAGCACGCGGTGGCTGGTGCTGAGCGGGCGGACATAGGAATACCAGCTGACCGCGGATCCTCCTGCACCGGCAAGCAGCACGACGATGCCGCCGCCGACCGGACCGACGCAATATGTCCGGACGGTCCCGAACGAGGTCGCGACGTCCGTTTGTTCCATATCCGGCGGTAACAGCCGTGCCATCGCCTCGTCATAGACGGAGAGGAACTTCTGCTCACCCGGGCGACTGGTGAATGCCGACAGCCGTGACCGATCAGCCATGATGACCTCCGAACTAGGCGTTGTGATACACCGTATCAAATTGGAGGTTGCTGTCGATGCCACGGGTTGTCGACCACGAGGCCCGCCGGCGCCAGATCGCCGAAGCGCTGCTGCGGCTGGCCAGCGCCCGCGGATTGACGGCAACGACCATGCGTGACGTTGCCGCCGAAGCAGGTGTGTCGCTGCGCCTGGTGCAGTACTACTTTTCCACCAGAGACGGGCTCTACCTCGGTTCGCTTCCCTATCTCGCTGAACGGCTCACTGCCCGGGTTACCGCCGCCATTCGCACCCAAACCAGTACCCGGCCGCCGCCGCCGCGCGAAATTGTGGAAATCACCTTGCGCGCCATCCTGCCTACCGACGATGAGAGTCGCTGGATCAGACGCACTTACGACGCCTTCTACGCCGTAGCCCTCGACCAACCGGACCTCGCCGCTCGCAATGGCGCTCCAGACACCGATGCACTGGAACTTTTCATCGCGACCGCGATTCAAGACGCGCACGAAATCACGAGCCGACCTGAGCTCAACCCGCGCCTTTGTGCGGCCGGTCTCATCGCCCTGACCAACGGACTCGGCGCAAGTGTCATCGGTGGACAACGGACCCCCAAAGCCGCGCTCGAAGTCCTCGAGTACCACCTCAGCCAAACGTTCAGAGCCGCCGGACCGACCGCATCGACGCCAACGCTGCCCTCCGAAAACCAGACGGGATCCCCGACCATGCTCTCAGCGACATCGCGACACCCAGGCGGAGGGTGAATTAAGAGTGCCGTAAGGCGAACGATCTACGGGACACCGCCGAGGTGATCCGCGGACCGATAAACCGCACGCGATCTCGGGCATCGGCGATTCCCAGGAGACCCGCCCGCGATAATGCCCGGTGAAGGTATCCTAACCGCTACAGTCATCGGGTGGCCAGAATGCTCGTCGGGTACGCCCGCTGCTCGACCGACGCGCAAGACCTCACCGCGCAGCGCGACGCGCTGGCCGCGCTCGGGGTGAAGCCCAACCGGGTGTACGTCGACCACGGTCTCACTGGCACGAACCGCGCCCGGCCGGGGCTGCGCGAGGCGCTGGCCGCGTGCCGGTCCGGCGACACCCTCGTCGTCACCAAGCTCGACCGGCTTGCTAGGTCGTTGACCGACGCCCGCAACATCGTCGAGGAACTGACTGAAGCGGGGGTCAAGCTGAACATCGGCGGCTCGGTGCACGACCCCACCGACCCGGTCGGGCGGTTGCTGTTCAACGTCCTCGGGATGATCGCAGAGTTTGAGTCGGACTTGATTAGGATGCGGACTCGGGAGGGGATGAAGGTCGCCAAGGCCAAGGGCCGGCTGCGCGGGAAGCAGCCCAAGCTCAAGCCCGCGCAGGAGGCGCACCTGGTCGAGCTGTGGCGCGCTGGCAAGCACACGAGCGCTGAACTGGCCGAGCTGTTCTCGGTGGCCCGCTCCACGGTGTACCGCGCCGTGCAACGAGCCGGCGAGCCGAAGCCGGCGCGGACTCGTCGCGCGTGAGCGGTCACGTCTTCGTCGATGAGTCAAAGCAGAGGGACTACCTCCTCGTTGCAGCCGCGGTGATGCCAGGCGACCTCGCTGGTGCGCGCAGAGAGCTCCGGGCACTTGTGATGCCGGGCCAGCGGCGCCTGCACATGAAGAAGGAACGCGACGCCCGCCGCAGCGCGATCGTCGATGCCATCGCATCGATCGGCGCGACCGCGACTATCTACAACGCCGGCCGGCCAGGTCGTCACGAACTCGACGCGCGGGAAATTTGCCTGCGTGCCCTGGTCGTCGATGTCTCCGCCGCCGGGCGTCAGATGCTCGTCCTCGAGCAGGACGACTCGCTGCTGTGGTGGGACCAGCAGCACCTGATCGAGATCACCCGCGAGGTCGGATGCCGCGACACCCTCCGGTACGAGCACCGCCGCGCCGAGCACGAGCTACTTCTGGCCGTACCCGACGCAATCGCATGGTGCTGGGCCAAGGGCGGTCACTGGCGCGATCGCGTGCAACCGCTCGTGACCGAGGTCCGCCTGATCTGACCTCCAAACAGCGCGAAGCCCGGCTCACCGACCGTCCGGACGGCTACCGGGCTCACTTCCTGAAGCTCAACGCAACAGGCACCACCAAGTGTAGGGCACCGACGCCGGCGCCGTCATCTGGTTGACGCATCCAACCTCCGCTCGTCAGGGA
>CBDFHS010000002.1:0-13563 GCA_965247715.1 Nakamurella sp.
GCTCGGCGGCGGGTACCTGATGGCCCGGTCCCTCGGTGCTTTCGGGTCCGGCCAGGCGCAGGACCCGATCTACCCCGACAGCACCGCGGGCTGGATCCATGACCAGCGACCCTGGTTCTGGATCGTCCTCGCCGTGCTGGCCGTCCTCCTCGCGGTGCTGGCCATCCGGTGGCTGCTGGTGCAGTTCCGGTCCGACAGCCTGAACCGGATCGCCCTGGACACCGACAGCACCACTGATCGTGGGTCCGGCCGCTCCGCCCTGCCGGCGGGTGCGTTCACCTCCGCGGTCGGTGAGGAAATCGACTCCTACCCCGGGGTCAGCAAGGTGCATGCCGCCCTGGTTGGTCAGCCCGACCAGCCCGAGCTGCGACTCAAGGTCACCATCGACCCCGACGCAGACCTGGCCCGGGTCCGCAGCCGGATCACCACCGAAGCCCTGGCCCACGCCAGGACCGCGCTGGACACCGACCACCTCCCGACCCAGCTGCGGCTGACCGTCGGGCGGCGGACCAAGCCCAAACGCAACGAAATCTGACCCGCGGCAACAGGCCCCCGGCCTATCTCCGCGGCGCTCCAACAGCACCACCGTTTCACTCACATCAGAACGCACACAAAGGAAATGACATGGGAATCATCGGCTGGATCGTTCTGGGCCTGATCATCGGCGCACTGGCCAAACTGGTCATGCCCGGCGCAGACAAGGGGCGGCATCTTCATCACCATGGCGCTGGGCGTGGTCGGTGGCATCCTGGGCGGGTTCATCGGCCGGGTGCTGTTCAACACCGACCTGGGCACCTTCTGGGACATCCGGACCTGGCTACTCGCCCTGGTCGGCGCGGTCATCGTCCTCGCGATCTACCGGGCCGTCACCGGACGCCGCAAGGTCAGCCGCTGACCAGCACCACCATTACCCGGTAACACCAACGGGTGTCACCGGCCCGCATCACCCACCCACTGGAGGAAATCATGAGCATGATCGACAAGATCAAGAACGCCGCCGAGGAAGCTGTCGGCAACATCAAGGAGACCACCGGCAAGGTCACCGGGAACGAGGACCTGGAAGCCAAGGGCCAGGCCCAGCAGGCCGAAGCGAACGTCAAGCAAACCGGCGAAAAGGCCAAGGACACCGCCAAGGACGTCTTCGGCAACTAACGCCCGCCCGGGCGAACCCGCCGCGTCGGGCCGCTGCTTCTCCTCACCGCCGCGCCACCCTTCCTTGGGGGCGCGGCGGTGCTCATTCCCCGGCACCCGGGGGTCCCTCATCCCCAGCCCACCGCCTTAGGAGCACCCCCGTGTCCAGTCCCACACCTGCGACCAAGGCCCCACCCAGCACCGATGCCCCCGCCGACCCGGTGACCGGTCCCGGCGAGGTCGTGCAGGCGCTCATCCGGCCACCACGGCTCCGCTCGGGCGACGAACAGGCCACCGCCAGCCGGCTGGAACTGTTTTTCGACCTGGCCTACGTCCTGGTCGTGCTGGAACTTGCGTCCACCTTTCTGCACGACCTGACCTGGCACGGGGCCGGTGTTTTCGCTGGCCTGTTCACCGCGATCTGGTTCTCCTGGGTCGGATTCACGTTGTACGCGAACAGGTTCGACACCGACGACGTCATCTTCCGGATCGGCAAACTCCTGGCCACCCTGGCCATCGCCGGCTGCGCCGCCAGCGCCGCGGACGGCACCGGTGACCTCGCGGTCCCCTTCGCCGCCAGCTACCTCACCGGGGCCATCATCCTGGTCCTGCTCTATGTGCGGGCATGGCGGCACATCCCCGACGCCCGCCCCACCATCACCGTGTACCTGGCCACCACCAGCACCGGCGCCGTGCTCTGGGCGGCATCCCTACCCGCCGCCGGGACCGCCCGGTTCGTGCTCTGGGGTGCCGCCGTGACGATCGCCGCGGCCGGACCGATCATGGCCTCCCTACGCAACAACACCGTCCCCCTGCACATCGAGCACCTCCCGGAACGGTTCGGGCTGTTGGTCATTCTCGTACTCGGTGAGGCCGTCGGTGGCGCCGCCACCGGGGTCTACGACGCGCACTGGGCCGGCCCATCCATCGCCGTCGGGATCGCCGGGTTCACCATCGCCGCCGCGATGTGGTGGATCTACTTCGACATCACCGCCACCAGCAGCACCGAAGGCCTGGAAAACGAGGACGACACCGACTCTGCCGGACCTGATGGGATCGCCGGCGGGGCCACCACCGACGACCGGCACGACGCCTTCATCTACGGGCACCTCCCCCTCGCCCTCGGAGTGGTGATGACCGGAGTCGGCGTCGAGGACCTCGTCCTGCACACCGACGCGGCGCTGCCATCGGCCGCCGGCTGGGTACTCGCCGGCGGGTTCGCCCTGTTCATCACCGGTACCGCCCTCATCGTGGGCGGTACCAGCCGGAACTGGCGGGCCCTGTGGCCATGGCCACTGGCCGCCGTACCCGTCGCCGGCGGGGCCGCCGCCATCCCCCACCACAGCGCCCTGCTATTCATCGGGATTATTGCCGCGATCACCCTGACCCTGGCCGTGCACGGCACCCTGCGCCGGCGGGCCCTGATCGGGACACCCGCACGGTGAGCACCACCGCAGTCCGGCGACCACAGCCGGCCACCCACACCGTCATGCAGCGCACTCTCGAGCATGCCCAACAGCCCCACAGCGGGTCGCGGATGAACTCGATGTCTGACTTCGTCGAACGTTTGCACAACGAATTCGGGGCACCCGCCGCCCGATCGGCGATCCTTGCGGTGGTCCGGCACTGCCGCGATCAACTCGACGCCATCCCTCAGCAGGCCAGACCGGAGCAAGTGGAACGACTGGTCCGCCAACGACTACTCACCGGAAATGGACGACAGACGTGGTGAGGTTCAAGACCCGCTGGGTGAACTGGAACACCCCGCGTTTCATCCCTCGGACCGGGACCGTTGGCCGATCCTGTCCTGCCATCCACTGCTGCTGTCATCTCAGTGGCCGGGGAGTTCTGCGGCGTCACTACACCGGACTCGGGCACTCACCCCATCGGGTCGTGCTCGGTGCCCGGCGGCCGAAGTGGGCATCTGCTGCACCAACCCGATCCGACCCCGGAAGCTTCCGGAACCCTGGAGCGGGCCGCCGGGTGCGGCGGGGCCAGCCTTGGCATGGCTTCAAATGGGCGTGAAACGACGTACCCGGCTGCACCGGCCCGACGACAAGTTAGGCCAGCTTCCGCGTTTCAGTCTTTATCGCTAGTGGTTGCGGTGTTGCCGCGGCTGCGTCGCAGTTGTTCGCCCTGTTCGATGTCGCGGGCGTCTTTGGCGTCGGTCTTGTCGATGACCCGGGTGTCCCGGGCCGGGAGTTGCAGTTCGTGTTCGGCGGGGATACCTGCCTGCAATTGCCGGCCGCGTTCCATTTCGGCGTCCAGTTCCGCGCCGAACAGCAACGCCAGGTTGGTGATCCACAGCCAGAGCAGGAAGATGATCACCCCGGCCAGGGACCCGTAGGTTTTGTTGTAGTTGGAGAACTGCGACACGTACAACCCGAACAACGCCGATGCGAGTACCCAGGTGATGATCGCAACGGCGGCGCCGACGCTGATCCACCGGAATTTCGGCTGTTTGACGTTCGGGGTGGCGTAATACAGGATCGCGACTACCAAGCTGGCCAGCCCCAGCAGCACCGGCCATTTTGCGATGTTCCATACGGTGACCGCGGTCTGGCCCAACCCGATCGCGTCGCCGATGGCCCGGGCCAACGGCCCGGACACCACCAGCCCGATCGCCACCAACCCGGCCAGGATCACCGCGGCGAGGGTGATCACGATCATCAACGGCCGCAGTTTCCAGAACGGGCGGCCCTCCCGGATCTCGTAGATCCTGTTCATCGCCCGGCCGAACGCCCCCACATACCCTGATGCGGACCACAACGCCCCGCCGATGCCGATGATCAGGGCCAGACCAGCGGAGGAGTTCTCGGTGAGTTGCTGCAGTGGTTCCTTGATGGTGTCGGCGACCGACCCGGCGCCCATCTCGGACAACACCCCGACGAGTTCCCCGGTCTTGCCCTGCTGACCGAACAGGCCCAGCAGGGACACCAGGGCCAGCAGCGCCGGGAACAACGCCAACACCGCGTAGTAGGTCAACGCGGCCGCGAGGTCGGTGCATTGGTCGTCAGAGAATTCCCGCACCGTTTTGCGGGCGATATATTTCCACGACGGCTTCGTCAGCTTCACCGGTGAATCCGGTTTCCTTGGATCCTCCGGATCGTGTTCGTGTTCGCGGCTACCGTTCTGCGGCGACCGAGCGGTGCTGGTACTGGTGGGATCTGTTGACATGTGTTACCTCCCTGAGGAACTTGGCACACCGGTTCGCCCGTTACCAGGTCATGGAGATGACAGGTTCCAGGCGGATGGGCCGGTTGATCCGGCCGGGTATTCCGCCAGCGGCACCGCGTTTTTCCGCCACGCCTGCAGGACGGGGTCGACGATCCGCCAGCATTCCTCGGCGGTGTCCCCGCGGACGGACAGGGTGGGATCGGAGTTGAACACCCCGGCCAGTACCTCTCCGTAGGCTGGCAGTCGGCCGGGGTTGAAGTCCGCGTCCAGCGAGATCCGGTCGATCCCGAAGGGGTCGTCCGGTCCGTTGATATTCAGGTCCAGCGCCAACCGGTCCGGTCCCATCGAGATCCGTAACCGGGTCGGCTCGGCCGCACCCGAGAACCCGGGTAGCAGTCGGGGCACCGGCTTGAATGTGACCACAATTTCCTTGCGCCCCTGGGCCAGTGCCTTTCCGGAGCGGAGCCGGAACGGGACTCCGGCCCACCGCCAGGTATCGACCTCCAGCACCACCTCGGCCAGGGTTTCGGTATGTCGGGCCGGGTCGACGCCGGGTTCGTCCGCGTACCCGGGCAGCTCGCGGCCGTCGATGGTCCCGGCGGTGTACCGGGCCCGCAGGCTCGCCGTGGCCGGGTCGCCGGCCCAAACCCGGCAGGCCCGCAACGCTTCCGCCTTCCGGTCCCGCAAGTCCCGGGCATGCAGGCTCGCCGGCGGGTCCATCGCGATCAACGCCAAGACTTGCAACAGGTGAGACTGGACCATGTCCACGAAAGCACCGGCCCCGTCGTAATACCGGGCCCGGTTCTCCAACCCCAACGGCTCGTCGAACACGATGTCGACCCGCTCGATGTGATCCGCGCTCCATAACGGCTCGAACAACCGGTTCGTGAACCGCAACCCCAAAAGGTTCAGCACCGTGGACTTACCCAGGAAATGGTCGACCCGATGAATCTGATCCTCCGGCACCAAGCGGGCGACGATGGCGTTCAAATCGGCCGCGCTGGACTCGTCAACACCGAACGGTTTCTCCATCACCAACGCCGTGCCCGCCGGCAACGCGAGTTGGCCGAGTGCGGCGCAGGCCCGCGCGGTCACCGCCGGCGGCAACGCGAAGTAGATAGCCGGCGCGCCGGGACAGGCGTCCAGCAGCCGTTGCAAGTCCTCCGGGTGGGTCACGTCCGCAGACAGATACGTTGAGCCGGAAACGATCTCCTCGATCCGAGTACCCGTGGCTGACACGGTCGCGAAGGACGCCGCGACCCGTTCCCGCCAGGTCGCCTGGCCCCACTGCTCGGCACCTGCCCCGACCAAGGTCAACGATGCCGGGCCCTGCGGGCTGCTCAGCAACTGCCCCACCGCGGGCAGCAACAACCGCCCGGCCAGATCACCACTGGCCCCCAACACCAGCAACGTTCCGATCGAATCAGTCACCAGCGCACTCTCCTCAGTACACCCACGACGGCTCAAATAGGCATGAGCATCGCGGGCAGGCGGGCCAGGCCGGCCAGGTCGGTGATTCACGCCGTCGCAGGTGTATGCCCGGCCACCCGGCCGGATAAACATCTCCGGCGCAGTACCGACTTCGAGGTGTCCGTTGCCGGGGCGCCGATACCCCCTCGGACAGGCTGACGGCGAACCAATCAACGGCCGCAGTGAGCATCTGCCCATAAGGCCTGGAGCAGAACATCATTCGACCGGTGAACTCGATAAGCGCAGAACCCTGCTTATCGTGCATCGATCTCCTCGAACATCACCGGCACCCGGCCGGAAACATGTCGTTGCCAATGGTCTCGATGCGCGTGGCAATCCCTGAAAGGGGGAACCACACCACCACAGCCGCACCGACGGCGCCAGCGAAGAAAGGCCGATCATGACCGAAGGATTCCGCCCGCCCCCACCCCCGCCGGGCCGGTGGGTTACCCCGGCGCCGCCGGGCCGGTGGGTTACCCCGGCGCCGCCGCCGCCCATCGGCAGGAAGTGCAGGACACCGTGCAACGGGTCATGGGCCAGGGCATTACCCCACCACCCCGGTACCGCCCAGCCCATCCCACACCTCTCAGAACGGGGACAGCCCCACCACCGAGGTCGCGAAACAACAGGCCGGTGAGGTCGCGGACACCGCCAAGCAGGCCGGTGCCCAGGTCGCCGACACGGTCAAGGAACAGGCCGGCCAGGTCACCGCCGAAGCCAAGAATCAGGCCAAACAGCTTCTCTCTCAGGCCCAATCAGAACTATCCGAGCAGGCGGCCGGCACCCAGCAACGGGTCTCCGAGGGCCTGCACGCACTGGCCGACGAACTGTCCGGGATGGCCAGAAACTCCGAACAGGACGGCGTGGCGACCGACCTTACCCGGCAGGCAGCGGACAGGGCGCGCACGGCCGCCGGGTGGCTCGCCGACCGGGACCCGGGCAGCCTGCTCGACGAGGTCCGCACCTTCGCCCGGAAAAAGCCCGGCACCTACCTCGCCCTCGCTCTGGGCGCCGGTGCCATCGCCGGCCGGCTCACTCGCGGTCTCACCGCCCCCGCTGACAGCAACATCCCCAGCACCCCGGCCGGTCACTCGCCCCACGCCGGTCACCGACCCGGTACTGACCGTTTCCCCACCGGCCGGGTTGAGTGGGCTGGCCAACGGGCGTGGTGACCTGGCCCCATGAGCAGCCCAGCAGATGTACGACCCCCCGCCCAGGAATCGGTGGGTGACCGGTCGCTCGGTGACCTGATCTCCGAAGTCACCACCGACCTATCCACCCTGATGCGGCAGGAACTGGAACTCGCCAAGGCCGAACTGCAACAAACAGCGACCCGCGCCGGGAAGGGCACCGGGATGCTCGGCGGCGCCGCCGTCGCCGGGTACTTCATGTTGCTCTTCGTGTCCGTCGCACTGTGGTGGGCCATCGGCTCCGCCACCGGCCTCGGGTGGTCCGCCGTCATCGTCGCGGTCATCTGGGCCATCATCGGCCCCGTCCTGGCCGCCATGGGCCGCAAGTCTCTGCGGTCGGTTCGCGGCCTGCCGAAAACCGCGGCCACCGTGAAAAAAATCCCGGACGCCCTCAAAGGCAACGAATAACCCACCACACTTCACCATTCTGCTCCGACAAACCCCTTTTGATGAATGAAGGACGACTGATGAGTAATGATCCAGAACAGATCCGACGGGAAATCGAACGGACCCGAAGCGAACTGAGCGACAACGTCAACGCGCTCGGCGACAAGGTCAACCCCGGCAGCATCGCCAAACGGCAAGTCAGCCGCGTCCGCGGCGCCGCGACCTCGGTCAAGGACGCCGTCCTGGGCAGCGCCTCCGACGCCGCGGACACCGCCGGGTCCGTGAGCGGCGCGGTGGCCGACGCACCCAACGCAGTTGCCCGTAAGGCACAGGGATCACCCATCGCCGCCGGCCTGATCGCCTTCGGCGCCGGCCTGCTGGTGTCCTCGCTGCTGCCGGCCAGCCGGGTCGAACAGAAGGCAGCGGAAGCAGTCAAGGACACCGCACAACCACTGGTTGATGATCTGACCGACACTGCCAAAGAGGTCACCGGAAACCTGAAAGAACCAGCGCAGCAGGCGATGCAAGAGGTCAAGTCCACCACCACCGACGCGGTCGACACCGTCCGGGAGGACGCCACCACCGCCGCTGCGGACGTCAAAGACCATGCCGCGGACGCCAAAGACACCGTCCAACAAGTCGCCCGATGAGACTGGCGGGCCGCCGCCGACCGCTGGACACCGGCCGTCGGCCACCCGGCCCGCCACCTCAGCCCGCCGCCCGGCGGGAGCACCCGGGTTATCCCGTCCCGGTCAGCGCACCCCGGCAGCCGCCTGCTGCCACTCCCAGCACCCGGAAATCGGTTGCCGCAGCAGCTGGTCGTCCTTCACTGACCCCCCCTTACCCTGCAACCGCAGGGCCCATTCGAGCAAGGAACGCAAGCCATCGCCGGAGCAGAACACGCACCCACTTGGTGAATATGGTGAAATTCCTGCCCGTGAACGTCGTTTGCAGGTCTATTCCTTTTTGGCCAGTTCTGTGGCAGTGGATTTCAATAGTTCGGTCCAGGCCTGTTCGAATTTCTGCACGCCTTCGGTTTCCAGGACCGCATACACATCATCCAGGTCGATCCCCAGGGCCTGCAGGGCGGAGAACACCGCGGACGCCTGGGTATAGGCGCCGGTGAGCGGGATGCCACGGATGACGCCGTGGTCGGCGACGGCGTCGATGGTCTTTTCCGGGGCGGTGTTCACGGTGTTCGGGGCGATGAGTTCCACCACGTACCGGGTGTCGTCGTACTTGGGGTCCTTGACGCCGGTGGATGCCCACAACGGGCGCTGCACATTCGCGCCGGCCGATTCCAGGGTGTCCCAGCGGGCACCGTCGAAAACCTGCTGATTGGCCCGATACGCGAGCCAGGCGTTGGCGATGGCGGCCTGCCCGAGCATGGCCTCGGCTTCCGGGGTGCCAATGGCCGTCAATCTCTTGTCGATTTCGGTGTCCACCCGGGACACGAAGAATGAGGCCACGGAATGGATGTCGGACAGATCCAGGCCGGCCGCCCCAGCCTGCTCGAGCCCGGTCAGGTAGGCGTCCATCACGGCCTTGTACCGGTCCAGGGAAAAGATCAGGGTCACGTTGACACTGATCCCCTCCGCGATCACGGCGGTGATGGCCGGCAACCCGGCCTCGGTCGCCGGGATCTTGATCAGCAGGTTCGGTCTATCCACAATTTTGACCAGTTCCCGGGCCTGCGCGATGGTGGCCTGGGTGTCGTGCGCCAAACGGGGATCAACCTCGATGGACACCCGGCCATCGGCATGCCCGGACGCGTCGAACACGGCGGCGAACAGGTCGCACGCGTCCCGCACGTCGTCGGTGGTGACCTCCCTGACCGCATCCTGGGCGGTGGCGCCGCGGGCGGCGAGTTCGGCCAGTTGCTGCTGGTAGGACGCCCCGTCCTTCATCGCGACCTGGAAGATCGACGGGTTGGTGGTCACCCCGACGATGTGTTTGGTTGCGATCAGGTCCCGCAGGTTCCCCGAGTGCAGACGCTGCCGCGACAGGTCATCTAGCCACAGTGACACCCCCTCTTCGGCGAGGTCGGCCAGCGGGTTGTTGGTGCTCTTCGGAGTGGTCATCACACATCAACATCCTTCATAAGGGGTCTTCCGATTCGGTCGCCGTACGACCGCACGCGTTAGATCGGCGCGGAACAGCCCGGCCGACGGTTCCTGTACGGGTGCTTTTAGTTGGGCGCTGAGCGGGCCAGGTCCGTGGGGTCGTCCTGCCCGGCGTGATGCAGCTGCTCCGGGTTGGGTTCGGTGCTGACCCCGCCGGCAGCTTCCGCGGCCGCCAGGGAGTCCTTCGCATTCGCGACCGCGTGGGTGGTGGTGATACCGAATTCCCGGAACAGGGTCCCCGCGTCGGCGGAGGCGCCGTAGTGCTCCAGGGACACCGGCTTACCGTAGGAACCGAGCCACCGCCACCACGGCTGGGCGATGCCGGCCTCGATCGATACCCGGGCGGTCACCGCGGAGGGCAGCACCGATTCGATGTAGGCGGAGTCCTGGACCTCGAACCAGTCCAGGCACGGCACCGACACCACCCGGGTCCCGATCCCCTCTGCTTGCAACGCTTCCCGGGCGGCGACCGCGATCTGCAGTTCCGACCCGGAGGCCATCAGGATGACCTGCCGATCGCCGACAGAGTCATCGAAATCGGCCAGCACATAGGCACCCCTGGCCACGCCGTCAGCGGAGGTGCCCGCCAGAGTGGGAATGGGTTGACGGGTCAGGCAGATCCCGGCCGGGCCGCAGAACCAGTCGTGCTGCCGCTCGAGTACCGCTTGCCAGGCGAACGCCGTCTCGTTCGCATCCCCCGGCCGGATGATCGACAACCCGGGGATTGCCCGCAGCGCCGCGAGGTGCTCGACCGGTTGGTGAGTGGGGCCGTCCTCGCCCAGACCGATGGAATCGTGGGTCCACACATAAACCGCCGGGGCGCCCATCACCGCGGCCAACCGTACCGCGCCGCGCATGTAGTCAGAAAACGTCAGGAACGTCCCGCCGTAGGGGCGGGTCGGCCCGTGCATGACGATCCCGGTCAGGATCGAGCCCATCGCGTGTTCGCGGATCCCGAAGTGCAGGGTTCGCCCAAAGGGTTGCGCGGTCCAGTGTGCGGTCGCGGCGGCGGCCGGGCCGAACGAGTCGGCCCCGGCCATGGTGGTGTTGTTCGACTCGGCGAGGTCCGCCGAACCACCCCAGAGCTCGGGCAGCACGTCGGCCAGGGCGCTGAGAACCTTCCCGGACGCCGCCCGGGTGGCTAACCCCTTGGGGTCGACCGGCCATGACGGCAGTGCATCGACCCAGCCGTCGGGCAGGTCCCTGGCGCTGATCCGGTCAAACAGTTCCTTCCGTTCCGGGTTGGCCGCGGCCCAGGTGTCGAACCCCGGCTGCCAGGCGGCTTTGATCTGCTCCCCGCGGTGCAGGGCCCGCCGGGTGTGGGTGATCACCGCGTCGTCGACCTGGAACGAGCGCTCCGGGTCGAAGCCGAGGATCGTTTTCACCGCCGCGACCTCCGCGTCGGCCAGCGCGGCGCCGTGCGCCTTGCCGGTGTTCTGCAGGGTCGGAGCCGGGTAGCCGATGATGGTCCGCAGCTGGATGAAGGACGGCTTGTCGGTGACCGCCTTGGCCTTGTCGATGGCCTGCAGGATGCCGGTGACGTTCTCCCCGCCCTGCACGGTCTGTACGTGCCAGCCGTAGGACTCGTACCGCGCCGGTACATCCTCGGCGAACGCGATGTTGGTGTCGTCCTCGATGGAGATCTCGTTGTGGTCGTAAAAGACGATCAGGTTGCCCAGGTCCTGCCGGCCGGCGATGGAGGAGGCCTCCGAGGTGACACCCTCCTGCATGTCACCGTCGGAACAAACCACGTAGATGTAATGGTCGAACGGGGACTCCCCCGGTGCGGGGTCCGGGTCGAACAGCCCGCGTTCGCGGCGGGCCGCCATCGCCATCCCGACCGCTGAGGCCAGGCCCTGACCCAGCGGCCCGGTGGTGATCTCCACACCCTTGGTGTGGTGGTACTCCGGGTGGCCCGGGGTCAACGACCCCCAGGTCCGCAACGCCTGCAGATCGGTCAGCTCCAGGCCGAAGCCGGCCAGGTACAGCTGGATGTACAGGGTCAACGACGAATGCCCACAGGACAGCACGAACCGGTCCCGGCCCACCCAATGCGGATCCGCCGGGTCGTGCCGCATCACCCGCTGGAACAGCGTGTACGCCAACGGAGCCAGGCTCATCGCCGTTCCCGGGTGGCCGTTACCGACCTTCTGCACCGCATCGGCGGCCAGCACCCGAACGGTGTCCACCGCCCTGGTGTCCACCGCCGACCAGTCATCGGGAACGTGCGGGGTGGTGAGCGAGGAAATATCGGCGGTGCGCTCGACAATGGTGCTGGACAAGGAATGTCACCCTTTCGTCGTTGTACTCGGTCGGCACTGCGGGTGGTCACGGTTGACCCGAAGCTTGGATTCGCGGCAGCAGGCCATCAGTGCGGCACGAAACGGTGGCCGCGCCCGACCCCCGAGCCGGGGCGGTGGATCGGGACCGGGCCGACAGTGCCCAGGAACGGTGCCGGCGGAACAGCACGACCGCGGCACCCGGGATTCCCGGGCGCCGACAATGCGACCAATCATGGGTGCCTTCCGGGCCGAAAGGAAGCTACAAAAACCAACAACTGTCTTACCCTGTAAGGTGTCCTGTGGTCCGGGCAGTCAAACGGATTGTTGGGCGCGGGGTGATGACAGCGTCCGCGGGAGGTCGCTGTCAGGCACCGATGACCGTGTCGAATGCCGGCGCGGCCGCGCCGGATGATCACCCCGCCGCAGCTCAGCAGGACAGCCAGCCCAGGAGGTGCCACGCACGTGCACCCCGAACAGGACCCGCCCGCCGAGCATGATCCGCCGGACGTGAAGGCCGACCAGAAAGGTTCCGGTGATGGATTCCTGCGGGCCGGGGCATGCTGCGATCCTGCTGCAGCACAGTTGATGTGGGATGCGCTCAACAGCGCCAGGGCAGGAGAAACACTGACCGGGCAGGTCGCCGTTGAGGACGAGATCTTCCGGTTCTACCTGCCCATGGCGCGCTCCGCCGCCGCGGATTACCCGGCCACGAACCGGGATCCGGCCGCAATGCTCAGTGCCGCGGAATTGGGTCTCTCGCACGCCATCCTGGCCTGGCAGCAACGGGACAGCGCCGACTTCGACCGGTTCGCCCGAGCCAGCATTGCCGGCCACCTGCGACTGCTGACCGGTCGGCCCCGCGGGGGCCGGGCGGGTCCAGAGCACTGATCCGAACCCCGCCGGCGCGGCCAGGAGGAGCACGCCGACAGGCGTGACAGTGACAGGTTCACCACTTCGGGTCGGGTTCGGCAACTGGTGTCCAGGGTCTAGGCGCCGGGTCAACGGCGGTGCGGGTCGTTGCGGATTTGGCCGACGAGTTCTTCCAGCAGGTCCTCCAGGGCGATCACGCCGACGACCTGTTGGTGCTGATCGGTGGCGGCGGCAAAGTGGGCGCCGGTGTTCCTCATCATTTCCAGCACCGGGCGGAGCCCGTCGGTGGTCCTAACCGTCGGCAGGGCCCTGATCAGCTCCGGGGCGATCCTGCGGCACCGCACGACCGGGTCGGTTTCCAGCAGGTCCTTGGCGTGTACGTACCCGGTGAGCCGAGCCGGACCGGACTCGGTGATCGGGAACCGGGAGAATCCGCTGGCAGCGGTGTTTTCCGCTTCCTCGACGGTGACATCGTCGGGCAGGGTGGTCAGGGCGCTCACGGGCAACACCACGGCCGAGACGTCCCGTTCCTCGAAGGTCAATGCCCCCAACAGCAGCCGCTCCTCGTTGATGTCGAGGTGGCCGCCGCCGCGGGACTCGGTGACCAGGTTCGCCACCTCGTCCCGGGTGAAGGCACTGGTGACCTCGTTCTTGGGTTCCACCCGGAACGCCTTCAGGACAACGGTGGTGATGCCGTTCAACACCCAGATCACCGGGTACAACACCTTGACCAGCAACGCCAAAGGTGGACCCAGGACCAGCGCGGCCGAGTCCGGTCGGGCCAGGGGAAATGTTCTTCGGCACCATTTCGCCGATCACCACATGCAAGAAGGTGATGATCGCCAGGGCGATCGCGAAGGCGGTGGGGTGCACCAGGGCTTCGGGTATCCCGACCGCGGCGAATGGTCCCTCCAGCAACCCTGCGATGGCCGG
>CBDFHS010000003.1:0-10713 GCA_965247715.1 Nakamurella sp.
CTGACGGCGGGCTGAGTGATGTGCAGCGCCTCGGCGGCCCGGCGGAAACCGCCGAGATCGACGACGGTCACGAGGGCTCTAAGACGATTAACCTGCAAATCATGATACATAGCGTCCTCTATCCGGCCTGAATTGCCCCCGTTGGGCGCGATCGATCCGCCATTGAAGCCAAATAGCGCCGGACGACAGCGCCCAACGTCGGGAATTTGATTGCGTGTGCCCCTCGGGCATCCGCGCGGACCGATACGTGAGTATCAACCGCGCCGATCGTAGCCGCGGCAATAGCGGCAGCCATACACACCGGACCACAAGACCTATGTGAAACTTTCATATACGATTGGTGTGACGCACACTTTCGGCTATCCGCGACGGTCGATCAGAATCATCACATCAATTGCAGACGGAGGGCTTCTGATGACTATCGCCACTGACCACATCGTCGCCAGCGTTATCGACCAGGACCGCATAATGTCCGACTTCACCGGCTCGGCCAGCGGACTGTGCGGGGAGCTGGCCGGACTCGGCTCCCTCGGCAGTCTAGATCTGATGATCCAGGACCTGGACCAGCCGGCGGCCGTGTGCGCCGCCTGGACTTTCTGCATCTGAGCCGCCGACCATGGATAGCGATACGTCTGCACCGATCGGTTTCAAGCGTCACCTGCGGGCCGCCGAGGTCCCCGGGGAAGCCGTCTACCTCACGTCCGCCCGGGGCACCGTCGCGGTCTCCGGACCCCAGATCGAAGTGCTGGCCCCGCTTCTGGACGGCAGCCGGAGCCTGGCCGAGGTCCGGGAAGCCGCCGGTCCGGCCATCCCGGCGCCCCAGCTCGGACAGCTACTCAGTAAGCTGGCGGCCGCGAATCTGATCGGTCGACGCCGCCCGGTGACCCCGGAAACTGACGGGGCTGCGGAGGCGTACTGGGACCTGGCCGGTTTGGACGCCGGACAGGCGATCACCGCGACGCCGGTCCGGCTGGTCACCCTCGGCGGCGTCGACGCCGGGCCGGCGGCCGAGGCTCTCGACGACCTCGGATTCACGGTGACGACCAGCGACGACCTCCAGGCTGCCTTCACCGTCGTGCTGTGCGACGACTACCTGGACCCGGCGCTGGCGCGACTCAACCACGCGCATCTCGTCAGCGGGCGACCCTGGATGCTGGCCAAGCCGACCGGTCCGGACGTGTGGCTCGGCCCAGTCTTCCAGCCACGCGGCGGCGCATGCTGGAACTGCCTGGCCAGCCGGCTGTTCGGGCGTGGCCGCGGCACGGAATGGTTACGCAGCACTGGCGGCACCGACGACCGCGTACCGGAGGTGTCGCTGCCTGTCACGCGGGCCATCGGCCTGCAGCTGGTCGCGCTGGAGACGGCCAAATGGTTGGCCGGCTGGCGCGACGACCGCCAGAACAGCCTGTGGAGCTGGGACACCCTCACCCTGGCGGGGGTTAGCCACCCAGTGCGACGCCGACCGCAGTGCGGCTCGTGCGGCGATCCAGCGATCGCCGCGGTCCGGGCGCAGCGCCCGGTGGAGCTCACCTCCCGGCCCAAGGCGAGCATGTCCGGCAACGGGCACCTGGCTCTGCCCGCCGAGGAGGTGTGGGAACGCTACCGGCACCTCGCGGACTCGCTCACCGGCATCATCGACCCGATCCGTCGCGACACCCGCGGCCCAGCATTCGCGCATTCGTACCTGGCCGGCCCGAACCGGGCAATCGGTGCGGGGAACATGTCCGCCACTCTCGCCGGGTTGCGGCAGCAGGCGGGGGGCAAGGGCAGCACCGCCGGGGAAGCCCGGGTGGGTGCGCTGTGCGAGGCGGTCGAACGGTACTGCGGCTCCCGCCTCGGCGATGAGCCGACTGTACGCGCCAGCTTTCGGGAGCTGGGCGCATGGGCGGTGCACCCGGACACGTGCCAGCTCTACGACCCCCGGCAGTACCGTGACCGGACCGGCTGGAACGCCCGCTCGATGCACTTCCAGCACGTCCCGGAGTCGTTCGACAATGACGAGGTGATCGACTGGACCTCGGCCTGGTCGCTCACCGAAGGACGCCACCGGCTGCTCCCGACCGACCTGCTTTACTTCTCCAGCAACGCCCACCGGGCCATGCGGGCCACCTCCAACGGCAACGCCGCGGGCTCCAGTCTGGAGGACGCGATCACCCAGGGCGGTCTGGAGCTGGTCGAGCGCGATGCTGTCGCCCTGTGGTGGTATAACCGCACCCAGCAGGCCGGGGTGGACCTCGACTCCTTCTCCGACCCTTGGCTGCTCGGCCTGCGCGATGAGTACGCCCGCCTCGGACGTGAGTTCTGGGTGATGGACGTAACCTCGGACTTCGGCATCCCAGTCATGGCGGCAATCTCGCGGCGTACGGACAAGCCGGCCGAGGACATCATGCTGGGTTTCGGAGCGCACTTCGACCCGCACGTAGCGGTGCACCGTGCCCTGACCGAGCTCGGCCAGCTGCTCCCCTCGCTGGCCGGGGTGCGACCGGACGGTTCCGGCTACAGCGACACCGCCCCGCAGATCATGCAGTGGTGGCAGCAAGCCACCGTGGCCAACCAGCCGTACCTGCGGCCGGATCCGGCCCGGCCACAGCGGGACCGGGCGAGCTACGGCTACGTCCCGCGCGTCGACCTGCGGGCCGATGTCGAGCATCTCGTGTCAGCAGCCGCCGATCACGGGATGGAGATGCTGGTCCTGGACCAGACCCGTCCGGACATCGGAATGCCGGTGGCCAAGGTGGTCATTCCGGGGCTACGACACTTCTGGGCGCGATTCGCGCCGGGCCGCCTGTACGACGTACCGGTCCGGCTAGGGCGCCGCGAGGCGCCGATCGCGTACCAGGATCTGAACCCCATCCCCCTCTTTCTGTGACCCGCCGATCCGGAACCGGAGGAGCGACATGATCGACGGTCCGTCGCACGACGACGTGACCGGACCACGCTTCCTGCTTTGGTCCTTTCGCGACGATGTCTACATCGAGATTGGAGACAGGCCCGGGGACTCCGTCGTCGTGCACAGTAGGTGGGACGACACCACCGTGTCCGGACTTCGCCCGGCGGTGCTGGAGGCCATGCGGCGGATGAGCCTGGGGCCCATCTCGTTGCACAACGTGATCCACGAAGAGGCCGACCGCCACCAGCTGGACCGGGTCCTGGAGGGGCTGCACCACCTGGTGGTGCGCTCGTTCGGGGTGGACGCGGGGCAGCCGATGGTCTCGGTCGTTCCGCTGACACCGCAGGCCCATTTCGAGGCGCCCGAGGACGTACTGGTTCACCCCGTGCGGCTGTCGCGCTTCGCCCAGGTCCGCACCGACGGCGCAAATTACGTCATCGAGTCACCGCTTTCGCTGTTCCGGGTAATCCTGCACCGGCCGGAGGCGCTGGCTGACATCGGCCCGCTGATCCGAGCGGTGGAGCCGGTCACGGTCACGGCCTCGACCCTGGTCATCATCCGGTACCTCATGGGCGCGGGCATGGTGGTGCAGGCATCGGCCACCGCACCGTTCCAGCCAGCAGAGTTTGCCGAGGACAATGATCCGGCCCTGATCACGTGGCGATCACTGGACCTGATGTTCCACACCCGCTCGACGCTGGGTCGGCACGACCACGACTTCGGCGCCACGTACCCCCTGGGAGAGCGAGGGGCGATGGAGCCAGCCGTCAAAGCGCCCCAAACCGAGCATCCGATCGCGCTACCACGCCCGAACTGGGAGAACCTGCTGGCCAAGGATACCCCGCTGACGGTCGCCCTGGAGGGCACCCGGCCGGACCGGCACTACGGTGACGAGCCGGTGACCGTCGACCAGCTCGGGGAACTGCTCTACCGGACCATCCGGGTCCGGGCCGTGGGTGGCTCCCCGGAGGAACCGGCGGCCAGCGACCGGCCGTACCAGTCAAGTGGCGACTCGTACGAGCTCGAGGTGTACGCCACCATCGGCCAGTCGGCGGACCTGGCCCGGGGCGTCTACCACTATGACCCGCTCAACCACACCCTGGAGCCAATCGAGGTGTACCCGGGCGGGGTCGACGAGCTGCTGGAGATCGCCCGGGTCGCGGCCAACCTGACCGGCCGGCCGCCGGCCCTGCTGACGATCACGGCGCGCTTCCGCCGGCTGTCGTGGAAGTTCGACGGGCTCAGCTACGCCCTGGTGCTCAAGAACGTCGGTGCTCTGACCCAGACCCTGTCGCTGGTCAGCACCTCGATGGGGCTGGGCTCGTGCCGGCTGGACAGCGGCGACGTGGAGATTTCGCCACGGTTGTTCGGACTGGACTGGCGGGTCGAGTCCAACGTGGGCGGCATCGTGGTCGGCCACCCGGGGCACGAGCCAGAGGACTACCGCGCGGGGGAGCCGGTCAACGACGCGGAGTGGCCAGCCCGGGCGCGGGTCGGACTGCGGTGAGGGGCTCAGATCCACCCCACCTCGGAAGCGATCCGGATGGCGTCCACCCGGTTGCGGGCGTTGAGCTTGGTGACAATACGGGTGAGGTAATTGCGCACCGTGCCCACGGATACCTGCATGGCGGCGGCGATCTCCGGGGGCTCCGCACCCCCGGCCGCGAAGCGCAGCACCTGCAGCTCGCGGCCGGACAGCGGAATCTCACCGACGTCCCAGGCGGTCAGCGCGAGCTGGGGGTCCACGACGCGCCGGCCGGCGGCCAACTCACGCACGGCATGAGCCAGCCGTTCCGGCGGCGAGTCCTTGATCAAGAAACCGGAGACCGACACCGACATGGCCCGGCGCAGAGTGCCCGGGCGCCCCATCCCGGTAAGGATCAGGGTCCGGCATCGTGGCAGCTTCTCGTGAAGCTCGGCCGCGGCGGTCAGGCCGTCGACGACGGGCAGGTCCACATCGATGATGGCAACGTCGGGCTGGGTGTCGAGAGCAGTCGGCACGATGCGATCACCGCTGCTCACTTGAGCGACGACGGTCAGATCGTGCTCCATGTCCAGCAGAGCGGCCAGCGCGCCACGGACCATGTGCACATCTTCGGCGAGGAGGATCTTCAGCACGGCGGGTTCTCCTTCTGCGGGCGGCTTGGCTGGCTATTGACTGACTCGTGCCGGTTCGTAGGAATGCCGGAGATGGGGCGCGTCAGTCGCATCTCCACACCTCGCCTACCGGCGCCGGCAGGCGTAACGGGCACGATTGCCTCGAGCGTGAAGCTGCAGTCACGGGTCTCAACGGTCAGCCTGCCACCGATCGCTGACAGCCGCTGGACGAGGTCGACGAGTCCGGTGGCACCCCGCAACTGCGGGGTCGTGGGGTCACGTACTCCGTCGTTGCGCACCAAAAGGCGCACTGCGGTGGCATCGGCGAGGGTGGCCTGGGCCAGCTCAATAACGCAGTACGACGCATCGCTGTGCCGCAGCACGTTCGTCACCGACTCGCGAAGCACCAGGGCCAGAACCGCGTCGACCGGGCCAGGAATCTCGTCCGCCGTGCCCGTGAGCCGCACGTTGACGTAGGCCGCGGACAGGGTCGACGTCGTGGAGCCGAGCTCGGCGGCGAGCGACATGTGCCGGTACCCGTTGGCCACCACCCGGACGTGGGCGACCGCACGGCGGCCGATCTCGCGCACCTCGGCCACCTCTTCCTTTGCCCCGACGCCGTCGTTCGACAGCGACCGGTACGCCAGGTCCGTCTTGGCGGTCATCGCGCTGAGTTCCTCGCCGAGGGAGTCGTGCAACTCCTGGGCGACGCGGAGCCGCTCCTTGGTGACCGCGAGCCGGGCCAGCTCGGCACGCGCCCGGTCGAGCTCGGTGACCAATAGGGACAGCGAGCTGATGCCGTAGACCACCAGGCCGGTGAGCAGGGTGGAGATCGTCAGGTACGCGGTCTGCTGCGCCGATGCGCGATACAGCAGGGCGATCGCGAGCTGTCCGGCGCCGACCGCTCCGTAGGAGATCCAGCGTGGCCGGCCGGAGAGCCTCAGCAATAGTGCCCCGGCCAGGAAACCACCCATCGACCCCCACGGCCGAGCCATCCATAACAACGGCAGGACGGTCGCGGCGACATGCGCGGTGAGAACCACCCCCCGAGCCCACTGGACCGGCGGGTGCGGGAGCCGGACCGAGTGGACGACGAGCATGGTGGCCTGGAGCAGGACGGACCCGGCGAGTACCAGCATGCCCCAGCCGTTCTTGGCCACGGACAACGAGTTGACCATGATCAGCAGTGCGTACCCGACAAGAACCAGCACCGTGATGAGCCGGGCCCGGCGTAGGTGCCACGGCTGGACAACGACGTCGGCGGGCTCCCGAGTGGCGGGATGGGCCGGCACGGTGCGCCTGGAGGCGAACCGGGGACGCTGGGCCGGCGCGTCCGGCAACGGTGTCTGCGCGATAAGGCTGTAGGTGTCGCCTTTCACCTCGCTGAACAGGTCGCCGCCGATATCGGCGAGCCGGCTGGACAGGTTGAGCAGGCCGGATCCATTGTGGCCAGGCCGGGCCAGCAACGCCTCGTCGACCCCGTCGTTGTCCACCCGCAGCCGGGCCCAACCGGCGTCCACCCAAGCCTCGATCCGGCAGTTGACCGCCTTGCTGTGGCGTAGCACGTTCGTCACGGCCTCCCGCATCACAATCGCCAGCACGGCGTCGACCGTCTCCGGCACCTCCGCCGGTGGCGGGTCCCCGTGGACCTCGATGCCGGCCGCGGACAGGATCGAGCGCGCTGACGCGAGTTCCGCGGCAAGGGACATAGGCCGGTGGCCACCTGCCACGACCTGCACCTCGGCCAGCGCGCGACGCGCCAGGTCGGACACCTCGAGGAGCTGTTCGCGGGCCTGCGGGACGGCGGCCGGCAGCAGACGGTACGCCAGCTCGCTCTTGAGCACGATGGCCGAGAAGTGCAGTCCCAGCAGGTCGTGCAGATCACGGGCCACGCGCAGCCGCTCCCGGGCTACCGCCATCAGCGCCAGTTCACCACGCGCCTCGATCATGAGCTCCACCAGTAGGGCCAGCGAGCTGACCCCGAACACCATCAGGCCGGTCAGAATGGTGACGTACACGCTGTAGGCGCTGTCCTCCGCGTTGAGGCGCCGCGACGAGACGACGAGCACGGCCACGCCCACCGCACCGAACAGCGCCCAACGCCAGCGTCCCGGGACGATCAGCAACATCGAACCGGCCAGGAAACCGGCGGTGGAGCCCGCCTGCGGCCCGATCCACACGAACGGCGAGAAGGTCACTACCGCCTGGACGGTCAGGGTCCAGACCCGCAGCGGGACTGGCCATGCGACCGTGTCGAAGGTCGAATGCACGAGCTGCAGCATCAGGCCCACCAGCAGGCAGGCGACGAACCCGAGAAACGGGACGCCGCGGGCGCCGTCTCGCCAGACGAAGATCAGCGCATTGATGACGTACCCGACGAGAACGGCGGTGATGACCACCCGTGCCATGCGCAGGGCTGCCGAATTCATCCGCTTGCGGTAACTGTCGCGTGCGGACGGGCGGGTTTGTGACGTCGTCGCGGAATCGTTGCCGCCCGACCGTCCGCGAGTGAGCTCTGCGTTCACCGTCGCCCCCACACCCCCGAGAACCACCGGACGCCGCCCGAGACGAGACCGTGCAGGCTCACGGCGACGACGCGGCATGTCAATGTGGTGTGCCGGCATGGACGATTCGGTTGTTGATCTTCAATTGCCTGCTCATGATCACGTCGGCGATCGTGCGATGTTCCCTCGACCTGGAATTGGCTTCCGTAGGCGGTAAAGGTCCGTGCGACCAAAGTGCCCGGAGTCGGCTCGAAACGGCGGCAGAGTCAGCGAGCAGCACCCCCGCTCCTGCGCACGGCCACCTGCCGACGGGTCGACGTACTCGCAGCCGACATGCCGATGCAGACGGCCTTCGGCCCCCACAGCGAGCAACCCGCCTATACGTCGGATCACGCCGGAATCGGCAGTTTCCGCGCCCTCGGTGGGGAGACGCTACTGCGCAAACGCTTCCCGGCACGGTCATCTCGCCCCGATTCATACTCGAAGCCTACCGATGATGGTCCAATCTATGTGGACCATCATCACTGCCCTGTCGTCCAGTTGTCACGCAGAGCTCTCCCCACGGCCCTGGCGTTGTTCCAGCTTGGGATGTTCTGTCTAGGTTGGGGATCGGACAAGATCCGGATTTATCGACGAACGCGACTCTGGGTGGGACACGAGGTCGCAGCGCCCGTAGCGGGCCACGGACACCGTGCGCCACCCGGCGGTGGCGGCGGCCTGGGCGGGGGTGCCGATCCGATCGCCTTTCAACCGTGGCCGGCCCCGCTCACCAGTCGGGGCCGGCCAGTTCCACCGTGGAACCGGTGCCTTTGCCCTGCCAGCGGGCGGCACAGCACCGGTAGGCACACCGGCCGGGAAAGAAACGGGAGCCGGACGATGATGCCGACGACGACCCAGCGATGCCCGAACGCCAGCTTGTTTCGGCTCGGGGCGCAACCATCGTGGATCCACCCGGCACCGTGGACTTTCTTTTCTCGGCGGCGAGGCGCGGTGTCATCGACCACCGCGAGTAGAGCGGCGCCGTCGGCGACCAGATGGGTCAGGACCAGATCTGCATCAACTGCTGGGTGCCCACCTGCTGGCCGGTCATCGGACGAGTGCATCACGGGGCCTCGCGCAGGGCACCGGTCACGCTTTCCTGGACTACTGCCTTTGCAGCGGATAGGAGTACCGGCTGCCTGGCAGGGCGAGTCTGGCGTCGGCGGGGTGCAGACTGGACACCGCGGGTGCCCGGTAGGCGATCCGGGTGACCTCGACCTCGCCGAGGGTGGTGCCCAGCAGCCGGGTATGTCCCGGCTCGGCCCGCCGCCGTACCACCTGATCGGCGCGGGGACCTCGGCCAGTCGCGGCTCAGCGGCGGCTCGGGCGTCGAGATGGTTCTGTAGTACCTGCTGCAGCACGTCACGGCTGGTGTTGATGATGAACTCCTCCACCGTGTGTTCCGGCCGATCGAGCATCTGCGGCCCACCCATCGGGTGATCAAAGCGGCGAACGAGGCGCGGGAAGCAGCGAAATCATCGGTGCCGGGCGTGCGGCAGGGATAAGGTGCCATCGGGTCTTCCTCGGATGGGTCGGTTTTCAACAGGCCCAGACCACCCAGGAAGAACCCTCAAACATGCTGGTACCACTCCGGACCGTTCACCCAGGCGAGGGACCACAATCATCTGCGAGGGTGAATAGCCCCGCCCGGGCTCGACCACCCGGCCCGCCACGGTCAGCTTCTTCAACTGTTTTCCGAACCTGCTCCACCCGCCGGGGCACCGCAGAGTCCTCACCCAGCGCGGTGACCACATCCCGGCACCGCATCGGCCGACCCGCCTGCACCAGGATCGTCAGCAACTGATCCACCAGAACCGACTCTCCGCGACGTCGTGCGACGCATGCACTCGCCGGATAACCTCTCTGCCGAGCACAGTACGACGGTGCCAGACGTGGCTTCGAGGGTCCCTCCACGACTCACACAGTGACGTCGCACTTCGGGCGCGCCGAGATCACTGGTTTAGCTCCATCGAAACCTGCGTCCCGATCGGACCCCCTTTAGGGCTGTTCCAGGCTTCTCCTTGTGGTTCGCACTCTTCGTAACGGGATTTAGTTCGCCCCAGTCGGACGCCGCCTACGGTCGAGGTGTCCACGGCGTGCGGCGGGTGATGCGCCATCAATGGGACAAACACCGAGGGACAGGCCCCACACCCATCCTGAGCTGGGAAAACAAGCGTCTTACGTGATAGGTAGGGTGATAGGTAGGCCGGCTTGATGAACGACCGACATCGCGGGATGACTGAACCTCGTACATCCAGTGTTTTCGCAGCTCGTGGGCCTACAAGCCGTAATGCGACACGGCCCGCGCACGTTGCACTCATCACGTGTTATCTGATACCAACACGGGCAACAGAAAAATTGGAGCGTGAGGAGACTCAGTGGTCATCAGGCGGGACAAGGACCAGGAGTTCCGGGAGAGGGTGCTGCCACGAATACTGGCGATCAGGCACCTCCTCCGCCGCGTTGTCATCTTTGTGAATGGCAAGGGCGGTACCGGCAAGACCAGCACGTGCGCTAACTGTGCTGCAAACCTGGCGGCCATGCTCGCCAGCGCCGGATCGAAGCAGCGCGTGCTCGCATTCGAACTCGATATCCAGGGAAACTTGAAATCTGAGTTTGGACAAAAAGGCAAGGGCGGAGACGACAACGGTCGGAGCATCGCACACGCCATCGCTGGGACGGGAAAGCTCAACGTCATACGCGATGTACGCCCCAACCTAGATTTGGTCCCCAGTGGCCCAGAGTTGGAGAGAGCAGCGAAACTGCTCGCCTCGGCCAGCGACCACGACCGCATTGAATACTGGGTTACGTTCATGGAAGCGGTCGCTGAGCTCGCAGGCGACAAAGAGTGGATCTTGGTGGATTGCTCGCCGGGTGACAAAGAACTTCAGCGCCTGGCTGTCGCGCTGGGCATGTACGTGATCGTGCCGACTACCTTTGACCTGTATTCCCGGTATGGCCTTGAACAGATCGGAGACCTGTTTAGCGAGGTTGGCTGGGTAAACGAAGACATCGATATCTTGGGCGTAGTCCTCTTCGGATTTGAACGGCGAGAGAGCAGGGCGATCAAGGACAAACAAACGCAAGAGGTGACCGACTACAAGGAAGTGGGACAGCGTCAGCGATTGCGAAGGGTTATCACTGCAGATCTAGAACGGGCAGGCAGCGACGCAGTCGTCTTCA
>CBDFHS010000004.1:0-18613 GCA_965247715.1 Nakamurella sp.
CCGCCCTTTCAAGGCGGTAGCACGGGTTCGAATCCCGTTGGGGGCACCTCACGGTAAGGCAACTCCGCAAGGTTCCGTGGTTGCTAAGTTTGGAGTGCTCGCCACCCTGTCGGAACGGTGGAGGTCGCGGGTTCAAGGTCCCGTCGGGACCGCAGTTCGCGTCAGTGAGCCAGTCAGCGCAGCCCTGTCAAGGCACGGGAGCGTCGCCCGTTCACGTCTCCGGTCAGGACTGGCAACGGGTTCTCGACGGCCAGGTAGCTCAGTTGGTACGAGCGTCCGACTGAAAATCGGAAGGTCGGCGGTTCGACCCCGCCCCTGGCCACCAAGCCTCTCGCCGGGCTTTGAGCGTCGCCCACCTGCAGAAATGCACGGTGGGCGTTCTGCTGTCCGGGCCAAATTTCGCTACAGGCGACGCGCTGCATCGTCGTGGGGTACTTTGGTACCCAGGTACTGCGGCGACCTGGGGGTCTCATGGCTACTGCGTCTGCGCCGATCAAGGTTGATGTCGGCACCGATGAACTCATCTCTCATGCCGCCCACTTCCTGGGCAAGTCCAAGAAGGACGTCGTCGACGCCGCCGTCCGTGAGTACATCGACGCGCACCGTGCCGAGATCAATAGCGGTGTCCGTGCGGCGCTGAGCCGGCTCGACGGTTCGTCTGCCTCGGCCGTTTCTTTGCTCACCGACGTGCCGGTTGATCAGCTTCAGGAATATGGTGGAATGCCCGACGCCGACTGACTGCGGCTCTGGAACGTGACGTCCCTGAGTTCTAGGCTCGCCTGATGATTGGTGAAGCCGAGCCGGTCCAACCGACGCGCCGATGCCTGGCAGATCTCGGATTGCCGACACCTTCACTCGACAAGCCACTTTGCGAAATCGATCATGCGCTGATCCGCGAGGCTCAACGGCTCCCGGAGACCTATGCCGCGGGGAGCGTCGAGAGAATTCTCGCACTGAAGGATCACGTCTGGTTCAAGGTCAAAACGGGCCGCTGGCGTGGAGCGGCTACGCGTCTGCCCGAGGCCGACCGAGCCGACGCGAACTCGCAGGTCCGCCGAGCGCCGTGGTGGCTCGGCCGCGCGGGCTTTCGTCGGGCCGGTGATCCCGGCGACTTCTACGCTGCGCTGACTGCGGCTTGGAACAGAGACGGTGCGAGTTCCGACAAGTGGATGCCGGGCGATTGGGATTGGAAACGACTGGAGCTGGAACACGCTTATGCGTGGGAGGCGCGAATTCGCGGCATCGTCCTCGATCTGATCGTTCGATCCCTACGGGATGGGCACGCCTACCAGGCCGAGTTCCATCACTATCACGTGACGGCGCTCGTGCGGGCGCGTGGCGAAGAGACCTATTTGATCGTCGGAACTGAGAATGTCGCGGACCCCAGGGTTTTCGCAGTCATCATCAACGCCGTACCGGGTATAGATCACGAGAGTTGGTTGCCGGAACCAGATGGCGTTGCCGGCCTGCAACCCGATCCGGGTGAGGTCATCTGGTCCACCGTCCTGCCTCCCGCGGTGGCTGCTAACCTCCTCGACACATTTCCGGCGGATGAGGCGTAATCGACCCGGTTCCAGGTCGCGCTCCGCGGGAGCCAAAGGTCCGCCTTGTTGCCTCCGTAAACAGCCTGTGAGTGGGTGAAGCCCCTACCGGCGTCCGGTACCAGTTGCTCAGCCCGCGTCGAGGGATTTCAGGGCTGTCTCGATGAGGTCCACGGTGGTGAAGTCGCTCAGGCGGCGGGTTACGTAGGCGATGGCCAGGCCGGATGCTGGGTCGGCCCAGCCGGCGTTGCCGCCCAGGCCGCCCATGCCCCAGGTGCCGTCTGCCTCGATCTGGACGCCGAGGCCCCAAGTCGTCTCGTGTTCCAGGAACAGGTCCATGCCGGTGTATTGCGGGTCGGCCATCGGTGGCAGGCGGCCGTCCAACAGCGCGGCGTAGAACTGGGCGATGCCCATCGACGTGGCGTGCAGGTTGACGGCGGGTACGGCCGCGCGGCGCCAGCTCGGGCTGTTGACCACGGCCAGGTCGCGGGCGCCGGCCGGGTTCGACACCGCCCGGGCGTGCACCGAGTCGGGCTCGCCGAGCATCCGGGCCGGCCAGTCGGGGGTGTCGTACTCGAGGTCGGCGCAGCGGGCGATGTCCGTATCGGACAGTGCGAACCCGAAGTCGAAGCCCAGCGCGGCGACCGCGGCTGCCGGTGACCGGCCGTCGACCCGGCGGATCACCTCGCCGAGCAGGTGGCCGTAGGTAAGCGCGTGTTCGGCCGCCACCGTGCCGGGCTCCCATTCCGGGGTCGCCGCGGCCAGATCGGCACAGAGCAGGTCCCAGTCAGTCCACGCCGGCGCCGGGCGCGCGATCGGGAACGCCGGCAATGCGGCTGTGTGACACAGCAGATTCCGTACGGAAGCCGGGGTCTGGAAGGACGGCCAGTAGGTCGCGGTCGGAGCGTCGAGGTCGACGAGGCCGCGCCGCACCAGCTGGAGCACCGCCGCGGCGATGATCGGCTTGCCGACCGAGTAGACGTTCACCAGCGTGTCGGCCTGCCAGGGCCGGGTTCGGGCGGTGTCCGCCCAGCCCTCGCGCACGTCGATCACCGGCTCGCCGTGGCGCAGCACGGTCAACGCGGAACCACCCCGCGGATCCGTCGCGAACGCGTCGGCGACGGCGGCGAAACCCGGTGCGATCATTCCCTCCATCGGCGCACCGTAGCGCGATCAGATGATTAGCTGGCCCCATGGGTGATCTGCAGCAAGTCGATGTGGTGGTCGTCGGTCTCGGCGTGGGTGGCGAAGAGGTCGCCGGGCGACTCGCCCAAGCCGGACTGAACGTGGTCGGGGTGGAGAACACGCTGGTCGGCGGCGAGTGCCCGTATTGGGGATGCATTCCCACCAAGATGATGGTGCGGGCCGGTTCGGCGCTGGCCGAGGCGCGGCGCATCCCGGGCCTGGCCGGCTCGTCGACGGTGACGCCGGACTGGGCGCCGGTCGCCAAACGGATCCGCGCCGAGGCCACCGACAGCTGGAACGACAAGGTCGCGGTGGACCGGTTCGTCGGCAAGGGCGGGCACTTCGTGCGGGGCACGGCCCGGATCGTCGGTCCCGGTCAGATCAAAATCGACAACCAAACGTACGCGGCGACGCGCGGACTGGTGATCGCCACCGGCACCACCGCGGTGGTCCCGCCGGTGGACGGGCTGGCCGGCACGCCGTACTGGACGAACCGGAACGCGGTGGAGGCCGAGACGCTGCCGGCGTCGATGCTGGTGCTCGGCGGCGGCGCCATCGGGTGCGAGCTGGCCCAGGTGTTCGCCCGGTTCGGGGTCCAGGTCACGATCATCGAGGGCAGCGAACGCCTGCTCGCGATGGAGGAGCCGGAGTCGTCGGCGGTGGCCGCGACCGCGCTCGAGGCCGACGGGGTGCGGATCCGGACCGGGGTCCGCGCGTCGCACGTCGCCCACGACACCGAGTTCACCGTCACGCTCTCCGACGGCAGCACCGTCACCGGCGAGAAACTGCTGGTCGCCACGGGCCGGGCCGCCCGGCTGGGCGACCTCGGCCTGGACCTGATCGGCCTCGACCCGGCCGCGCGTTTCCTCGAGACCGACGCGCGGATGCGGGCCGGCGACCGGGTCTGGGCGGTCGGCGACGTCACCGGCAACGGCGCCTTCACCCACATGGCGATGTACGAGGCGGACGTCGCCGTGCGCGACATCCTCGGCCAGGGCGGCCCGGACGCCGACTACCGCGCCAAGCCCCGGGTGACGTTCATCGACCCCGAGATCGGCGCGGTCGGGATGACCGAGAAGCAGGCCCGCGAGGCCGGCCTCGACGTGCGGGTCGGTCACGTCGAGCTGCCGTCGACCTCGCGCGGCTTCGTCCACGGCCCCGGCAACGAGGGCTTCATCAAGGTGATCGCCGACTACGGGCGCGGTGTCATCGTCGGCGCGACCACGGCCGGCCCGTCCGGCGGCGAGATGATCGGCGCGTTGTCCGTCGCCGTGCACGCGGCTGTGCCGCTGTCGACCATGCTCAGCACGATCTGGGCGTACCCGACCTTCCACCGCGGCATCGGCGACGCGCTCAAAGCCCTACCGTCGCGGTGATGGTGGTGCCGTCCGGGCCGGTCTCGATCCGGACGGCCGCCAGCCGCCGCGCGATCCACAACCCGCGGCCGCCGGGGACCTTCGCGGGCGGCAACTCGGCGCCCCGGTGATCGGCGTCGGCCAGCCCCGGCCCCAGGTCGCTGATCTGGCAGACAATTGCCTGGTCGTCGCGCCACATCCGCAGCCGGCCGTGCCCGCCGCCGTGCCGGACGGCGTTGCTCGACAACTCGTGCGCCACCAACACGAGATCCTCCACGCGGCGCTCGTCGGCGCCGAGCTGCCGGGCCACGGCGGCCACCGCGGAACGCACCGCCACCAGCCCGTCGCCGTCGAACGTCTGGTCCAGCATCGGCGGCGCGGTCCCGCGACGCCGACCTCCGGCCGCCTGCGGCGGACCGTTCGGCCGTCGCGTCGGTTGCTCGGTCCGGGCCCGGTCACGCATCTCGCGACACCATCTTGAGCTGGGGTACGGCGCGAGCACCGGCCAGGTCGAGGGTGCGGCGGATCGGCGCGGGGCAGACGACGAACATCCGCCGCCCAGCGGGGAGGCCGGCGGCCGCGCGCAGGATGACCCCGGCCGCGCCGGCGTCGACGAAGCGCAGCTGGTTCAGGTTGAGGTGGACGTCGGGGTCGAGTCGTACGGCCTCGGCCAGGGCGTCCCGCAGCGCGCCGGCCCGGGCGTAGTCGAGTTCGCCGGTCACCCGTACGCCCGGTGGGACGTGCTGCCGGCAGATCCGCAGGACGGCGTCGTGGTGGTAGACCGTCGCGGCCACGGTCCGGGGATGGACCCGGGCGGCGTAGGCCAGGGTGACCGGGTCGAAGCTTTCCCGGTCGTACTGGCAGACGGCGGTGAGCCGGCCGTCGGCGAACAGGGCGGCCACCTCGTTCTCGAACGCCAGGAGCTGCTCGGCGCCGGCCTGCGGGCGGGTGGCCCAGCACATGTCGGTGGTGATCCGCAGCCCGGTCCGGCCCTCGTCCTCGGCCCGGGCGACCTCGTCGGCGAGCCGGCGCACCATGGCCTTGGCGTCGGGTTGCTCGCCCTCGGCCCACCAGCGCATCCGCTGCACCGGTACGAAGGTCTTCGGAGGTTTTGCCTCGTCCGTCTCGTCGGTCTCATCGGTGAAACAGATGACCTTGTCGCCGCGGGCGAGCCCGGCCTCGACGAAGGCGGTGAGCAGGTCCAGCCGCTCATCCGGGTCGGAGAAGGTAAGGCAGGCGTGATCGCCCGGCTCGAGCCGGTCCACCGGGATGATCGCCATGGTCGGCGGTATACCCGGGCCGGGCTCCGGCCAAGCGTTTGCCGTGGTCTTTCCGGGGAAACGCATCGTCATGCAGATGCTTACCCGCCTCATCGGCCGGCTTGAGCAAGCCCGCGCGCTCGACGGCGTCAGTGACGGAATCCAGTCGGCCGTCTTCGCCGCGATCAAGCCACAGCGTCTGCGTGACCTGCTGCACGGAACGTGGCTCGGGCATCCGCTGCACCCGGTGGCGGTCCAGCTGCCGGTGGGCGCGTTCGTCTCGGCCGGGATTCTCGACCTGCTCCCGGGCGGGCGCCGGTCGGCGACGGCCCTGATCGCGGTGGGAACCGCGGGGGTGGCGCCGGCGATCCTGTCCGGCTGGGTCGACTGGTCGCAGATGACCAAGGACCGGCGGCGGGTGGGTCTGGTGCACGCGAGCGCCAACGCGGTCGCGGTCAGCCTGTACGCGGCCTCGCTGGTGGCCCGGCTGCGTGGGCGTACGGCGCAGGGCAAGGCGCTGGCGTACACCGGCCTGTCGGTGGCCGGGGTGGGCGCGTACCTGGGCGGTCACCTCGCGTACGCCCAGGGCGGCGGGATGAACCAGGCCGCGCCCGAGATCGCGCAGATCCCCGAGGAGTGGACGGTTGTCGGGTCGCTGTCCTCGTTGCCCGACGGCAAGCCGGCGGTGCGCAAGGTCGGCGACATCCCGGTCCTGCTGTACCGGGTGGGTGGCCGGGTGACCGCGATGATCGAGCGCTGTTCGCACGAGACCGGTCCGCTCGGTGAGGGCGAGGTGCTGGGTTCCGGCCTGGACGCTTGCGTCGTCTGCCCGTGGCACGGGAGCACGTTCCGCCTCACCGACGGCGCGGTGGTGCACGGACCGGCGGCCAACAAGCAGCCGATGCTGCGGGTCCGGGTGCGCCAAGGATCGGTCGAAGTCGCCCAGCCTTGATCGTTTGCCTGCGCTGACCTGGGGTTATGGCGCAGAGTGGTACCCGGTTTGGAGCACGGGGACACGGGGCTGTAATGTTTTGCGAGCCGGTAGGGAAACGGGCGAGCGAGCGGAACCTTTCGAGGAGCTGCACAGCGGCCGTCCTACCAAATCCTAAGACCTCGGATCGCAGCGATGCTGCGCGCTTAGGTCGAGGGAGGTACTAGGACCAAGCGGCATCAACCGGGAGAAACCGGTTGACACGGCCAGGAAGACCTAGTAATGTTGAACGAGTGCCCCGGGGGCGCGGCGCCAAGCAAGGCGGCGATTTTCCGGTGTGTGGTTGTTCTTTGAGAACTCAACAGGGTGCTAGATAAGCCAGTGCCAAAAATGGTACATACCCCGGCTTGTCTTCTTCGGAAGGCTTGCAGGGAGATTCCTTTGGCAACATTTTGTTTGTTGCCGGGACTTCTTTTCAAAGGTTTTTATTGGAGAGTTTGATCCTGGCTCAGGACGAACGCTGGCGGCGTGCTTAACACATGCAAGTCGAGCGGAAAGGCCCTTCGGGGTACTCGAGCGGCGAACGGGTGAGTAACACGTGAGTAACCTGCCCTGGACTTTGGGATAACCCTCGGAAACGGGGGCTAATACCGGATACGACTTCTGACACTGCATGGTTGTTTGGTGGAAAGTTTTTCGGTCTGGGATGGGCTCGCGGCCTATCAGCTTGTTGGTGGGGTGATGGCCTACCAAGGCGACGACGGGTAGCCGGCCTGAGAGGGCGACCGGCCACACTGGGACTGAGACACGGCCCAGACTCCTACGGGAGGCAGCAGTGGGGAATATTGCACAATGGGCGGAAGCCTGATGCAGCGACGCCGCGTGAGGGATGACGGCCTTCGGGTTGTAAACCTCTTTCAGCAGGGACGAAGCGCAAGTGACGGTACCTGCAGAAGAAGCGCCGGCCAACTACGTGCCAGCAGCCGCGGTAAGACGTAGGGCGCGAGCGTTGTCCGGATTTATTGGGCGTAAAGAGCTCGTAGGCGGCTTGTCGCGTCGACTGTGAAATCCCGCGGCTCAACTGCGGGTCTGCAGTCGATACGGGCAGGCTAGAGTTCGGTAGGGGAGACTGGAATTCCTGGTGTAGCGGTGAAATGCGCAGATATCAGGAGGAACACCGATGGCGAAGGCAGGTCTCTGGGCCGATACTGACGCTGAGGAGCGAAAGCGTGGGGAGCGAACAGGATTAGATACCCTGGTAGTCCACGCTGTAAACGTTGGGCGCTAGGTGTGGGGGACCTCTCCGGTTCTCTGTGCCGCAGCTAACGCATTAAGCGCCCCGCCTGGGGAGTACGGCCGCAAGGCTAAAACTCAAAGGAATTGACGGGGGCCCGCACAAGCGGCGGAGCATGCGGATTAATTCGATGCAACGCGAAGAACCTTACCTGGGTTTGACATCGCCGGAAAACTCGCAGAGATGTGGGGTCCTTCGGGGCCGGTGACAGGTGGTGCATGGCTGTCGTCAGCTCGTGTCGTGAGATGTTGGGTTAAGTCCCGCAACGAGCGCAACCCTCGTTCGATGTTGCCAGCGCGTTATGGCGGGGACTCATCGAAGACTGCCGGGGTCAACTCGGAGGAAGGTGGGGATGACGTCAAGTCATCATGCCCCTTATGTCCAGGGCTTCACGCATGCTACAATGGCCGGTACAAAGGGTTGCGATGCCGTGAGGTGGAGCGAATCCCAAAAAGCCGGTCTCAGTTCGGATCGGGGTCTGCAACTCGACCCCGTGAAGTCGGAGTCGCTAGTAATCGCAGATCAGCAACGCTGCGGTGAATACGTTCCCGGGCCTTGTACACACCGCCCGTCACGTCACGAAAGTCGGCAACACCCGAAGCCGGTGGCCTAACCCGTAAGGGAGGGAGCCGTCGAAGGTGGGGCTGGCGATTGGGACGAAGTCGTAACAAGGTAGCCGTACCGGAAGGTGCGGCTGGATCACCTCCTTTCTAAGGAGCAACTCGGGTCGAAAGACCCCAGTAGCCCGCACCGCCCGTCTGTGGTGGTGGGGTGCTCGCAGGCGGAGACACTGGCCAGTTTGACGTCGGCAACGGCCACAACCCTTAGTACGCAAAGAGCGATCTTTGATGGAATGGGTGTGGTGGTGCGGCTGATGACAAATGATTAGCACCCTGTTGGGTCCTGAAAGAACAACCGTGAGGTTGTTTCCTTCAGTGCCAGGCATGATCTGGTTCCCTATACCGTTCGAGTGAGCCGGCGTAAGCCGAGTTCCTTGGGGTTTGGTGGGGGACGGTGGGTTGTGGGTTGGTCGTTGGTTGAGAATTGCACAGTGGACGCGAGCATCTTGTTTTTTGTGGTTAAGTTGTCAAGGGCGAACGGTGGATGCCTTGGCACCAGGAGCCGATGAAGGACGTGGGAGGCCACGATAGGCCTGGGGGAGCTGTCAACCAAGCTGTGATCCCAGGGTGTCCGAATGGGGAAACCTAGCACGAGTCATGTCGTGTTACCCGCATCTGAATTCATAGGGTGTGTGGGGGGAACGCGGGGAAGTGAAACATCTCAGTACCCGTAGGAAGAGAAAACAACATGTGATTCCGTGAGTAGTGGCGAGCGAAAGCGGATCTAGCCTAAACCTGGTATGCGTGATACCTGTCAGGGGTTGCGTACTGGGGGTTGTGGGACCCAATCTCTGTGGCTGACACCGCGGTAAGAAGTTACAAAATTTGGGGTTAGTTGAACGGCGTGGGAAAGCCGACCGTAGAGGGTGAGAGTCCCGTAAACGAAAATTCCAGATCTTCTTTTGGTGTTCCCGAGTAGCGGCGGACTCCTAGAATCTGCCGTGAATCTGCCAGGACCACCTGGTAAGGCTGAATACTTCCTGGTGACCGATAGCGGACGAGTACCGTGAGGGAATGGTGAAAAGTACCCCGGGAGGGGAGTGAAATAGTACCTGAAACCGTTCGCCTACAATCCGTCAGAGCCTCCTTTGCTGGGGTGATGGCGTGCCTTTTGAAGAATGAGCCTGCGAGTTAGTGGCATGTGGCGAGGTTAACCCGTGTGGGGTAGCCGTAGCGAAAGCGAGTCTGAATAGGGCGTCTTGAGTCGCATGTTCTAGACCCGAAGCGGGGTGATCTAGCCATGGGCAGGTTGAAGCGTGGGTAAGACTGCGTGGAGGACCGAACCCACCAACGTTGAAAAGTTGGGGGATGACCTGTGGTTAGGGGTGAAAGGCCAATCAAACTCCGTGATAGCTGGTTCTCCCCGAAATGCATTTAGGTGCAGCGTTGCGTGTTTCTTGCCGGAGGTAGAGCACTGGATGGTCTAGGGGGCCTACAAGCTTACCGAAATCAGCCAAACTCCGAATGCCGGTAAGTGAGAGCGCGGCAGTGAGACTGCGGGGGATAAGCTTCGTAGTCGAGAGGGAAACAGCCCAGATCACCAGCTAAGGCCCCTAAGCGTGTGCTAAGTGGAAAAGGATGTGGGATCGCTTAGACAACCAGGAGGTTGGCTTAGAAGCAGCCATCCTTTAAAGAGTGCGTAATAGCTCACTGGTCAAGTGGTTCCGCGCCGACAATGTAGCGGGGCTCAAGCACACCGCCGAAGCTGTGGGATTCACACTTTTACTTTGCTTCCGGACTTGGTCTGGTTGTGCAGGTGTGTGGATCGGTAGGGGAGCGTCGTATGGCGGGTGAAGCGGCGGGGTGACCCAGCCGTGGACGCCATACGAGTGAGAATGCAGGCATGAGTAGCGAATGAAGGGTGAGAAACCCTTCCGCCGGATGACCAAGGGTTCCAGGGCCAGGCTAATCCGCCCTGGGTGAGTCGGGGCCTAAGGCGAGGCCGAGAGGCGTAGTCGATGGATAACGGGTTGATATTCCCGTACCCGCGTAGGAGCGCCCAAGACGAACCCGTACCTGTACTAACTGCGCAAAACGCCGGCGGATCTCTTCGGAGTCAGATGCAGTGTGGAGTCTGGGATCTCGGGTGGTAGTAGTTTAGCGATGGGGTGACGCAGGAAGGTAGATGATCCCGGCCGGTGGTTGTGCCGGGGTAAGCGTGTAGACCGTGTCATAGGCAAATCCGTGACACATTGAGGTTGAGACGTGATGCCGAGCCGTTTCAGGTGAAGTCATTGATCCTATGCTGCCGAGAAAAGCCTCTAGCGATGTTCCGAGCGGCCCGTACCCTAAACCGACACAGGTGGTCAGGTAGAGAATACCAAGGCGACGGGCGAACTGTGGTTAAGGAACTCGGCAAATTGCCCCCGTAACTTAGGGAGAAGGGGGGCCGGACACGTGAAGTCACTTGCTGGTGGAGCGTGGTATGGCCGCAGAGAGCAGGGGGAAGCGACTGTTTACTAAAAACACAGGTCCATGCCAAGTCGTAAGACGATGTATATGGACTGACGCCTGCCCGGTGCTGGAACGTTAAGGGGACCTGTTAGCTAGCAATAGCGAGGCGGAGAACTTAAGCGCCAGTAAACGGCGGTGGTAACTATAACCATCCTAAGGTAGCGAAATTCCTTGTCGGGTAAGTTCCGACCTGCACGAATGGCGTAACGACTTCCCCACTGTCTCAACCACAGGCCCGGCGAAATTGCAGTACGAGTAAAGATGCTCGTTACGCGCGGCAGGACGGAAAGACCCCGGGACCTTTACTATAGCTTGACATTGGTATCCGAATGTAATTGTGTAGGATAGGTGGGAGCCGGTGAAACCTGGACGCCAGTTCGGGTGGAGGCAATCTTGAAATACCACTCTGTTGGATTTGGGTATCTAACTTCGGGCCCTTATCGGGTTCAGGGACAGTGTCTGGTGGGTAGTTTAACTGGGGCGGTTGCCTCCTAAAGGGTAACGGAGGCGCCCAAAGGTTCCCTCAGCCTGGTTGGCAATCAGGTGTTGAGTGTAAGTACATAAGGGAGCTTGACTGTGAGACTGACGGGTCGAGCAGGGACGAAAGTCGGGACTAGTGATCCGGCACTTGCGTGTGGAAGCGGTGTCGCTCAACGGATAAAAGGTACCCCGGGGATAACAGGCTGATCTTCCCCAAGAGTCCATATCGACGGGATGGTTTGGCACCTCGATGTCGGCTCGTCGCATCCTGGGGCTGTAGCAGGTCCCAAGGGTTGGGCTGTTCGCCCATTAAAGCGGTACGCGAGCTGGGTTTAGAACGTCGTGAGACAGTTCGGTCCCTATCCGCCGTGCGCGTTGGATACTTGAGAAGGGCTGTCCCTAGTACGAGAGGACCGGGACGGACGAACCTCTGGTGTGCCAGTTGTCCCGCCAGGGGCACGGCTGGTTGGCTACGTTCGGAAGGGATAACCGCTGAAAGCATCTAAGCGGGAAGCTCGCTTCGAGATGAGGTATCCCACCACCTTGAGTGGGTAAGGCCCCCAGCTAGACGACTGGGTTGATAGGCCGGAAATGTAAGCTAGGTAACTAGCTCAGTTGACCGGTACTAATAGGCCGAGGGCTTAACCACCCTCTATTTTATGCTTACGCGTCCACTGTGTGATTCACAGCAAACGAACAACCACCCCCATGCACGTACGGTGGGGTTGCTGGATGTTTGTGTTGTTGGTAAGTGTTTCGGTGGTCATAGCGGTGGGGAAACGCCCGGTCTCATTCCGAACCCGGAAGCTAAGCCCACCAGCGCCGATGGTACTGCACTCGTGAGGGTGTGGGAGAGTAGGACGCCGCCGGACTCAACGTGAACAGTAAGCCCGCCCCAGTGATGGGGCGGGCTTACTGCATTTATGGCCCACCCTCGGGGTGGGCCATTTCTGTATCCGGGTCAATCGCGGTGGTCGTCGGACCGCGCCTGAAGGCGAGCTCGCCAAGTCCACGGTTGCAGCGCGACGAGACCGACCAGGAACGCACCGGCGAACGCCGCCAGGAAGCCTGCGGACATCCGCCACGATCGGGTGTCGTCGAGTTGGTAGATCTGACTTCGGCTGCCGGTGTCCCGGGCGGCGAGCGTGTCACCCACCTGGGCGCCGGGTGGTAGCTCGCCGGCTAGCTCCATGTCGTTGGCGACGGTCTTGCCGTCGTCGCTGATGAAGTCGCCGAACCAGTCGCAACGCTGCTGTGGCGGCGGGGAACCGTCGCAACCGTTCAGTTCGGTGAGGGTGAACCGGCCGGTGACACCGTCGCCAAGCGCGGCGCGCAGGTCAGGTGTCAGCGTAAGACTCGCGATGCAAGTCCCTAAGTGAGTGTTTGAGAAGTTCTCATGTAGACGGTGTGGCGGCATGACAGCTCTGTTTCGGGTGGGCAGGGTGTCCGGGTGTCATCGCGCCGTGGCTATCCGTCTGATCTGACCGACGCTCAATGGGACCTGGTCAAGGGCTTGCTTCCCGAGCCCAGTGGCGACGGCCGGCCCGAGAAGCATCCGCGGCGTGAGATCGTCAACGCGATCCTGTACCTGGTTCGCTCGGGTTGTCCGTGGCGGTATCTACCGGCGGATCTGCCGCCCTGGCAGACGGTGTACTGGTACTTCACTCGGTGGGAAGACGCCGGCGTCACGGAGAAACTGCTCACCGCGCTGCGGGTCAAGGCCCGCGTCGCGCAGGGCCGCGAGCCTGAGCCGTCGGCGGGAGTCCTCGATTCGCAGAGCGTCAAGGGTGCCGACACCGTCGGCCGTGACTCGCGAGGCTACGACGCGGGCAAGAAAATTAACGGACGCAAGCGGTTCATCGTCACCGATACCGCCGGCCTGCTCATCACTGTCGCCGTCCTGGCCGCTTCGTGGCAAGACCGCGACGGCGGCAAGACCGCCCTGCTCGGCGCCTATCTGAGCACCCCTGTCCGGCACATCTTCGCCGATCAAGGCTTCGCCGGCCGGTTCGTCGACTGGGCCGCCACCACGCTCAAGACCACCGTCGAGATCGTCCGCAAACCCGCCGAGCAGCGCGGCTTCGCTGTGCATCCCCGACGCTGGGTGGTGGAACGAACCCTGGCCTGGCTCACCGCGCACCGCCGCCTGGCCCGCGACTACGAACGCCAGCCCGAAGTCTCCGAAGCGATCATCCGCTGGGCCGCGATCAACGGCATGCTCCGCCGGATCACCCGCGGACACCCTGCCCACCGTCAACGCCGCCGCACCTTCACCTGGCCCTGATCCACATCTCAAACACTCACTAAGGCACCGATGAGCACCCATCCGATGGCGACGATCCTCAGGCGGCGACGCATGTTCGGTGGTCGCAGATACCAGGGCGGTGTGTCGACCGGGTCCTCTTGCGGCGGGAGCGAAGGGTAAACCGGCACGCTTGCCTCCCAGCCACGGCTGTATAGGTGCCAGTGTATGGGCGGTGACGGTCAGGACTGGCGGTGCCGGAGCCGATCGAATGCCTTTGGAGACGGCAGCGAATCCCATGCGCTCACGATCGCGCGGGCGCAGGCCTCCGGGCTGGTGCTTGTGGTGTCCACGGCGATGTCGGGGTCGCCGTGGGCGTAGACGGTGGTCTGGGACACGGCCAGACCCGGTGGCCGGTCGCCGCGGGCTTGCTCGCGGCGGGTCAGCTCGGCGGGGGAGCAGCGGACCTCGACAAGCGTCACGTCCACGCCCACCAGCGTCTTCACCAGGTCGGCCAGTCGCCACGGCTCGCTCAGTGGGTAGTCCATGATGACGTCGTTCCCGGCCGAGGCCAGGCCGGCCACGGCTCGGTGGTAGCCGAGCCGGGTCCTGGTCAGCATCTCGGCGATCTCGCCGTCGTCGAGCACCCGGGTGTGCACGGTGGACCGCATCTCGCCGATCGCGTCGGCGGAAACGAAGAACCACGGGTCGGCCAGCAGCGGCAGCAGGGCCCGCCCGATGCTTGTCTTGCCCGAGCTCGATGCGCCATTCAGCAGAATGACTCGGCCGACCGGTGCTGGCGTCACACCGCACCCTAACGCTCTAGGGGAGCGGGACCACGTAGGAGTCGACGCGGGCGATGCGGCCGTCGCGGAAGGTGAAAAGGTCGTTGAAGGCGAAACGGAACGGGCCGTGATCGACGTGGGTGCCGCGGCCCTCGCCGGCGGTGATGACCACCGGGCCGTCCTCGTAGACGCGCTGGACGTCGAGGTCGGGCCGGCCGGCGAACGCCGGGTTCTCGATCTCGGTGTCGAACTCGGTCTTGCCGCGGGTGGTGCGGTGGCCGTGGATCACCCACTCGACGTCGTCGTCGAGGGTGGCCAGGATGCGGGCGTGGTCGCTCGTCCGGAACCCCGCGAAATAGTCCTCGACCAGGTCGCGCTGGGTCATGGTGTGCTCCTTTCGGTGGTGGCCAGCAGGGTGGCCAGGGCGTCGATGATCGAGGACAGGCCGTCGGCCGCCTGGGCGGTGCGGAGCTCGGGCGGCAGCCGGCGCTGGTGGACGGTGAGGTCGGTGCCACCGTCGGCGGCCCGGATGGTCACGGTCGTGCGCAGGCCGGTGGTGAGCTCGTCGAAGACCAGGTCGGTCGGCTCGGCGATGCTGACGTAGACGAACCGGAGCCGGCGGACCCGGCCGCCGGGCGCGCGGGTGTCGAGCGCGAACTCGCCGCCGGGACGCAGGTCGACGGTCACCGAACCGGGTGGCACGGTGGCGTGTGACCCACCCCAGAAGGCCGCGACACTCGCCGGCGTGGTGAAGGCGCTCCACACCCGGGCCGGCTCGGCCGCCAGGAAACGCTGGACGATCAGTTCGTCGCTCACCGGGCCGCGCCGCCCTCGGTGAGGTGCTGCTCGAGCGCGTCGATCCGGTCCGACCAGGCGTGGCGCTGATCGTCGATCCAGCCGCCGAGCAGGGCCAACTGGTCGACCCGCAGCCGGCACGGTCGCCGGGTGCCCTCGCGGCGCTGCTCCACCAGGCCGCACCGCCGCAGCACGCCGACATGGTGGGAGATCGCCTGCGGGGTCAGGCCGAACGGCTCGGCGAGCTGACCCACGGTGGCGTCGCCGGCCGCGAGCCGGGTGATCAGCGCCCGGCGAACCGGATCTCCGAGGGCGGCGAAGGCAGCGTCAAGCTCCGGCAACGACATACCGTCACCGTAACGCAAATCAGTGCTTGCGCAAACGGTTACTTGTCAATGGCGACGGGGGCCTGGTGGGCGGCCAGGAAGCCGGCCACCGAGGCCGACCACGGGAAGCGTTCGGCCTGGATGCGGGCGGTGCGCCGGCGGACGTCCTCCGGCTCGGCCAGCAGGGAGCGGATGGCCGCGGTGTAGGCGGGGCCGTTGCCCGGGGCGGAGCGGCCGGCCGGGCCCAGCACCTCGGGCAGGGCGCTTTCCGCGCTGGCCACCACGGGCGTGCCGCTGGCCAGGGCCTCCAGGGCGGCCAGTCCGAAGGTCTCGATCGGGCCGGGGGCGATCACGACGTCCGCGGTGGCCAGCAGGGCGGCGAGCTCGGCCTGGTCGGCGACGTGACCGAGGAAGCGGACGGGCAGACCGCGTTCGGCCGCCTCGGATTGCAACCGGGAACGCAGGGGGCCGGCGCCGGCCACCACCAGGACGGCGGGTACCCCGGCGGCGCGCAGGCCGGCCAGGGCCTCGAGGGAACGGGTGGGCCGTTTCTCGGGGGACAGCCGGCCGCAGTGGACCAGCAGGACGTCGGTCGGTGCGGCCCAGCGGGCCCGCATCGCGTCGCTGCGGTTGCCGGGCGAGAAGGTGTCCAGGTCAACGCCCAGCGGGACCCGGTGGATGTTCCCGGCGCCGATCCGCTCGAACTCGTTCGCGGCCCACTGGGTGGTGCAGACGATCCGGTCGTGGTCGGCGGCGGTCCGCGCGTTCAACCGGTTGGCGATGTGCCGGGCTGGGGTAGGGCCGAACAGGCGCAGCAACCCGTCGAGGCTCTCGTGCGAGACCATCATGGACGGGATGTCGCGGCGGCGGGCCCAACCGCCGACCCAGCGCAGCGTCGACCGGTCGGAGACCTCGATCCGGTCGGGGCGCAGCGAGCGCAGCGCGGCGGCGGTGCGGGTGCGGTCGAGCAGCACCCGGTAGCCACCCATGCCGGGGAGCCGAGGGCCGGGCAAAGTGATCACCCGGCCCTGTGCGGTCTGCTCGTCGGTGCGTTCGGGGCCGGGGATGACCAGGATCGGTTCGTGACCGGCGGCCAGGTAGCCGGCGCCGAGGCGGCGCAGCGCGGTGCGCAGCCCGCCCGAGCGCGGCGTGACGAAGTTCGCGACCCGGACGATCCTCATGCCGCCACCGCCGTGCGGCGGGTGACGGCCGGCAGTTCCAGGGCGGCCCGGTAATGCCCGAGCAGCTCGTCGCCGACGGCGGACCAGGTCCGGCCGGCGATCGCCTCGCGGCCGGCGGCGCCGAACAGCGCGCGGCGTTCCGGGTCGGCGGCCAGCTCGCGGATCGCGGCGGTGAAGCCGGCCGCCTCGAACGGCGGCACCAGGTAGCCGGTACGGCCGTCGGCGACCAGGTCGACCGGGCCGCCGGCGCGGGGCGCGACCACCGGCAACCCGCTGGCCATGGCCTCCTGCACGGCTTGGCCGAACGTCTCGTACGGGCCGGTGTGGGCGAAGATGTCGAAGCTCGCGTAGAGCCGGGCCAGCTGCTCGCCGTGCTGAACGCCCAGGAACGTCGCCGCCGGGAGCGCCTTGCGCAGGGCGGCCGCCGCCGGGCCGTCACCCACGATCACCAGGCGTACGCCGGGCAGGCGGCTGGTCTCGGCCAGCAGGTCGATCTGTTTCTCCACGGCCAGCCGCCCGACGAACCCGACCACCACCTCGCCGTTGGGCGCCAGGCTGTGCCGTACGGAAGCGGTCCGGTGCCGCGGATGGAACCGGACATCGTCGATGCCGCGGCGCCACAGGTGGACCCGCTGCACGCCGTGGGCGGTGAGGGCCGCGGCCGACTCGGTGGACGGCACCAGGGTGCGTGAGGCCAGGTTGTGGACCGTACGGATCCACCGCCAGGCGGTGCCCTCGGTCATGCTCACCCGGTAGGCGCGAGCGTAAGCCGCCACGTCGGTCTGGTAGACCGCGACCGTCGGCAACCGCAGCGAACGGGCGGCGGCCAGACCCCACGCGCCGAGCACGAACGGGCTGGCCAGGTGGACCAGGTCGGCGCCGTGCATGCGCAGCGCGGCCGTCATCGCGGGGGTGGGCAGGCCGAGCCGGATCTGCGGGTACCCCGGCATCGGTACCGACGGGATCCGCACCACCGGATAGGGCACGTTGACCCGGTCGCTGCGCACCGCGGGGGGTGGTTGCGGCGCTACGACCAAGGGCTCGTGGCCCTGCTGCATAAGGTGCTCGGCGGTCCGAACCACCGAGTTGGCGACGCCGTTGACGTCCGGCAGGAAAGACTCCGTGACCAGCGCGATCCGCATGCCCTCACGATCGGGCCCGTCGATGTCCGTCGCGCTGTCCGAGCAGTAGCCGGTATTCGAACGCTGACCGACGACTAGACGCCGGGACGGGCCCTCAGGGCATCAACGCGGTGGCGCGGCGGTGACGGAAACGCTGCGGCGGGACGCCGGCCGCGCGCAGCCGCTCGGCGATGGCCGGCGGCGCGTCGTCGAGGAAGACCACCACCTGCTGGTCGTCGGCCAGGTCGCAGAGGGCGGCCAGGGTGCCCAGGTTGATCGGGTCGACCCGGTGGAGGCCGCCGAGGTCGAGGACCAGGCGCAGCGGCCGCACCTTGCGCACCGAATGCACCAGCACCTGCCGGAATTGGACGGCGCAATCACCGTCCAGGTCGCCGTGGGGGCGCACGATCAGGCAGCCGTCCACGTCGGTCTGGACGTCGACCGAAAAGTTGGCCATCGGTCCGCCTTCCGTAAACCGGCGTTTGCCGAGCGGCCAGCTTATGTTGGAGGGCAGCTGTGGTCGATCTCTCTATTGCCCCGTCATGCACCACGTGCGGAAAGACTCAAGGCACGCCAGTCGACATATTTGAAATCGGTGCTCACCCGGCCACGGTCCGGTGTGTTCTCCCCGTCGTGCAGGACCAGCAAACCGTACGGGTGGCCGGGCAGCGGGACCGACGTCGCGGCGGCGCCGTCCGAGTGCTGCACGCCGTCGGTGCGGCTGCCGTCGACGACCTGGAAGCTGCTGACCGGGCGGTTGGTCCGGCGGTCGTAGACGTAGAAGCGGCTGTCGCCCTGGCTGGAGACGACCAGGTAGCCGTCGCGGCGCCCGGTCTTGTAGATCGTCGCGCCCTCGACGTCGGCGTGGATCCGGCCGGCCTCGCCGGTGGTCGCCGGGACGCAGTCGGCGTCGTAGGGGACGCCGAAATCGGCCACGTACTCCACCACGCGCGGGGTGCCGGCGAACCGGTCGCCGTCGAGCCGGATGCGCCAGAGCGCGACATCCTCCTGGGCGGCGTAGAGCACGCCGGCCTCGGCGTCCAC
>CBDFHS010000005.1:0-78114 GCA_965247715.1 Nakamurella sp.
GTTCCAGGAGGTGTGTTGGGCGCTGGCGGCCGCCCATGCACGGAGGTTGATCGGGCCGAAGATGTCGCGTTCACCAGTCAGCGGGGTGTTGTCGCTAGACATGAGCTGGCTGGTCCCACGAGCGCTTTGGATGGTGCCCGAGGCGTCGCTGTTGGAGATGTTGAGCGCAGCAGTGGTGTTCGGGCTGCGGGCCAGGAGTGCAGATACGTCGAGTTTCCATTGCTTGTTGAAACCCGGGCCGTCATTCCACATCGCGATACGTACCTGGTTGGGGGTCGCGGTCGGGTATTTCTGCAGGTAAAGGGCGAGTGCCCCGGAGGTTACCGCGGCAGCCTGGGACGTGCCGCTTCCCTTGAAATAACGGGAGCCGACCCGGGCCGATGGGAAGAGGGTGTCGGCGTATCCGCCGGGGTCGCGTAACGACACGATCGATTGTCCGGGAGCGAGCACGTCGACCGAGATCGGCCGGCCGTCGGCGGCGGAGAAGCTGGAGACTTTGTCGTCGGTGGGGTCGGTGGTGCCCATCGGGTTACTGGCGCCTACGACGATCGGCAAGGCCGCGGTGGCCGGATTAGTGATCTTAGAGCCGGTGTTACCCGCGGCGACAACCACGTTGATGCCGGCGTTGACGGCATTACCCACGGCGCATGCCAGTGGGTCGACGAGGGAGAACTGTGAACTGTCAGTGCCGTATGACAGGTTGATGATTTTGATCGGGTTTGTTGGGTCGTCGTTGCGGTGTTTGACCACCCAGTCAAGGGCTGCGATCACCTGTGTGACATCAACGGCCCCGTTGGACATGCCGACCTTGATGACGGTCACGTTGGCGTCGGGGGCGATACCGCGGAAGTTGTCCGCGGTGTTGTTGTCGCGGCCGGCGATGATCCCGGCAAGGTGAGTGCCGTGGCCGTAGCCGTCCTTGTTAGCTAAAGAGGGCACCTGGCTCTCCAGGGACAGATCCGGACCGTTTTTGATGTTACCGCTGGTCAGGCCTGCTACCGGCGCCACACCGGTATCGATCAAGGCGATACCCACGCCCTTGCCGGTCCAGCCTTGGCTGTAGGCAGTGTCGGCTCGAATAATCCGCGCGACGTCTTTGAGCGTCGCGGCGTTTGTGGGGAAGGTCCAGTCAGTGGCGGCCATAGCTGGAGTAGACGGGAACAACGTACCCAGTGCGGCTACGGTCGCCACGATCTCGAAAGTGATTCGCTTTTTGTGCATTATTTCCTCCTGCTCGGCTGCGTTCGACCGGGTCTATCGGCAGCAACTCACCCAGTGGCAGCTTTTTCGGCTGGGTTGAACCCCGTGCCGTACGGCACGGGGCATGCGGACTTCACCAGGCAGGGCCGAGCGGGCAGGCCGAGCGGGCGCCGTGGCAGCCAAGGGCGCACCGCTCAATTACTCAGTCGTTCCGGCGATCAGAACGATTGCATGGCACCGGATCTGGCACCCGTGGCGACTGAGTAGTTCTGCGCTGTGCCCCAAATCCGTACCACCGCCGCCCGAGTAGGGGCCTCCATCCAGCCCGAGCTGCTCGTCGCTTTATAGCCGGGGGTCTATCGGGGGCGTGAGAGGGTCATAAGTCCGGTTATGGGAGATAAAAGCTTGTAAGGGGTTTCGTGGCTTATCGAGGTTTTTGTTATCGCTCGATGTTGTGATGTCCTGACCGGGATCGGTGCTGGCGCCTTGATGGCGTGTACGGCTTAGTCATGGCACGTCTTGCGTATTCAACTGATCTGACCGACGCGCAATGGGCGCTGATCGAGCCGTTCCTGCAGGCCTGGAAAGCCAAACGGGTGTCCCCGTCGGGCTATACCGGCTGCTATGACCTGCGGGAGATCATCAATGCCATCTTCTACCAGAACCGGACCGGTTGTCAGTGGCATTTGCTGCCTCATGAGGTTTATTCAGCGAACCTGAAAAGTCCACAATAGAGACCCAAAGGAAAAAGACGACTCGCCTTCGTCTAAGATAGAGTTACCAAGCAAAATCTAGTAAAGGCGAGCCGCCAAGAATGTATCATACCACCGGCTTTATCAAAGCTGAGATCGTCGATCTCAGTGACCGAGTTCGAGCGACACTCACTAGTGGTGAGAAGGAACCCCGGCCACCAATTCTTGGACTTTTCCAGGCCGTTGTCGTCGCTCTAACCTACATGCGGCGTAATCGGGTTCAGGCCGAGATCGCTGAGGCCTTTGGTGTGTCTCAAGCAACGATCTCCCGAGCGATTACCGGTCTCGTCCCGTTGATCAACCTCGTGCTAGACGAGTTCGTTCCGACCGTCGAGGAGCTCAGCCCGAAGAGTCAGTACATCGTTGACGGCACACTGCTTCCGTGCTGGTCATGGCGTTCTGACCGCACTCTACTCTCGGGCAAACACAAGACGACTGGGCTGGGAGTACAGGTCGTCTGCACGCTTGACGGGAGGCTCGTGTGGATTTCTGATCCCATTCACGGGAACCGACACGATTCATTCTGCCTACAGGAGTCACAAGCGTTGATCACGCATGACCCGGGTAGCTGGATCGGTGACAAAGGCTACGTCGGCAACGGCATGCTTACCCCGTACAAAAAACCGAAGGGAGGTGAACTGAAAGATTGGCAGAAAAAATTCAATGGGCAGGTAAACAAAATTCGGTGGGTAGTCGAGCAAGTCATCGCTAACTTCAAAACTTGGAGGATCCTGCACACCGATTACCGGCGACCCCTTGAGACCTTCGCCGAAACGATATCTTGTGTTATTGGTCTCCACTTCTACAGAATGGCTCGTGAATAAGCCTCCATGATCTGCCACCCGGGTACTACAGCCCCAGATCATGAAGATGTTCCGGTATGGGTGGTTTCAGATTCGTAGCGGTGGTGGGAGTCGATCACCGCGGCGTCCGTAGTGGCTGATCATCGCGGTGCTCTGATGGGCGCGGCGCCAGGCCTCGCGGGCGATGGCCGCGGCGTAGTCGCCGACGGCGCGGAGCAGGATCGTCGCGGTGAGTAGGCCGCGTAGGGCGGCCAGGGACAGCCCGATCAGCGGTGTCGGGTTCAGCCGGGGTGTTCGCTTCCCGTCCGGGGGTGGTCTTTTCCCAGGCCGGACCGGGTGACTGCGAGGAATGCCTGAGCGAGCATGCTGATGGTCACGTGTCGGTGCCATGAGGTCCATCCACGAACCTGGTACTGATCCAAACCGAGTTGGTCTTTCCCGGCCTTGTTGTCGTCTTCGATGTTGCACCGTAGACCCGCTGCGAGGATCATCGCGGGGACCGGTGTCTGGGCCGGGGCGTGGACCAGGAAGTACTCCACCTCGTAGATCCCGTCGGGATGCTTCTTCGTGACCTTCGGCCGGATCGCTCGACGGATCAACAGGGTATGGGCGAAACCCGGCGCGGGTGGCTGTCCCTTGACCGTCACCGCATGGGCGGCGAAGTCCCAGTACCGCTCACCTTTACTGCCGTAGCCACACGAACGGCGTTGCCATACCCGGTCGGCGGTGCCGGCCAGCACCACGTCCGGACGCAATGCCTCACCGCGAACCCCGAGAAGGGGCAGGTCCACCGCGACCGCGAACACATAAGACAAGACGTTGTCGTGGCAGAACTCGCGTAGGACCGGGTCACGGCCGTATCCTGAGTCAGCAACAACCCACCGGAACCTCAACGCCTGGTCCGCGAGAGCCCGTTTCAGCATGGTAACGCCCAGGTGCGGTTTAGTGACCAGACCACGATCGGCGGGTACCCCGGCGGTGTCACAGCGGGCCCGGTCACTGGTCCACGACGCCGGCAGGTACAACTCCCGATCGATGAACGTGTGCCCAAGCGCAGAAGCATACGTCAGCATCACCATGCACTGACAGTTCTCCGTCTGCCCCGTCAACCCGCAGTGCTGCGGTGCCACCCCCACACTCTTGGTGCCCTTCTTGATCGCCTGCGTGTCATCCAAAACCAACGCCGCGTCCGGGTCGGCCAACCCGGCCAAGACGTAACCCCGCACCCAGTCACGTAAGACGTCGACATCCCACGAAGCCTTGTTCAGCAGATGCTGGAACCGCTTCGGATTCGCCAGACCCGAGAACTCCGCCATCGCCCAACAATTCTTCTTCGCCACGTCCGCGAGCATCGCCCGCACGAACAGCCCGAACGTCTCCTTCGGCTCCGGCCGGGCGAACAACCACCCCAACCCATCCGTCAACGCGGACAGATCCATACCCCACTCATCGATGTCCTGCACCGTAACCGCATCCACGCCGTGGACAACGATCGATCATGCAACCAGTTTCAAGATCCTTTCAGACCCAAGATCTGGGCCTGTAGTACGGGTCAGCGGTTGGCCACGGCCCCGGCGTTGTTCGGGAGTGTCCGGTTTAATCATGGTTTGTTATATGTTGTAGACGGCGAAGGTATCGGTGCGGTCGTGTAGGTCGCGGCGGGCGTGGGCGATGTTCGCGCGTCCGGCGAGGCGGAAGGTGTTGAGGGCCAGGTTGCGGAAGCTGGCCAGGGCTCGTGGTGCAGTACCGGTCCTGAGCTGGGAATTGTCTTCTCGGAAGGTCGCGTCCCGGGTCCAATGCAGACGGTTTTCCACGCACCAGTGTCCACGGGTGTAGGTGTTGAGGTGGTGCGGGCCGGCCAGATCGGGTCCGAGGCTGACGATGCCGTGGATGATTTCTTTACTCGTGCGAATACCGTCGAGGCCGCCGGTGTCGCGGCGTAGCCGGAACACTTGCCGGGCGCCGGGGAATAACGTGTCGTCGCAGGCAGCGACTCGTAAGGTCCGGCGTTCAGTCCGCCCGTGTCCCCGGTCCTCGGCGATACTCATGTGCTCGGCGAACTCAGTGTCGGTACCGGACAGCAGGGCTTGCGCGGCCATGTAGGTGAGCGGTTGATTGCCTTTTAGAATGAGCAGATAATGGGCTTTCAGGTCGCCGGTGATCAGGCGGGCGGTTTTCTTCGTGGTGTGCAGAGCGTCCAGGGTGAGCAGCATTCCGGCCACCGGCAGTCCGGTGAGCAGGTCGGCGATCACCGTGGTCTCGCCGCGTTTGTCGGGCACCTGGCGCTGGCCGAGGATGATCCCGTTGTGGTGGGTGATCGCGGCGACGAGGAATACCTGCCCGGTCTCGGTGCGGGTGCCGTGCAGCAGTTTCCCGTCGATCGCGGCGGCGGGTAGCAGCCCGGCCGGGACGGGATGAGTCACGGCCCGGGTCGCGTCGCGTCGTTGCTCACGTTCGGCGGGTTCGTCACCGGCGGCGATGACCGGTAGCGGGGTATCACCGCGCACGACGTCGGCGGCGTATCCGCAGGTAGCCGCGTCCAGGGCGTCACCGTCGAGGGTGGCCAGAACTCGGCGGAACGTGCGTTCGCTGGGCACCGTGTACCGGCCGAGCAGCGGGTTGAATCGGGCTCCGATGCGGTGCAGGACATCTTGCGGGGTCCGCGCGGCCCACTGCCGGATCGCGGACACGCTGTCGTTGCCCGCCACCAAAGTGGCGCAGGCGGTTAGGACCAGGATCACCAGCAGCGGGTGCCGAAGACCCCGTAACCGCCGCGGGTCGGGTACCTGAGCGAGCCGGTCGAGCAGCGACGACGCCACCGACAACGGGTCCACCCCGCTCGGGTCTACCGCGAGTTCGGCTTCCCATAAAGCCAGATCGGTGAGGTGGTCAACAACAGGGTTGATCGGGGAAGATGACGACACGAGCGCGGCTCCTGAGACGGTCTTCTGGCGTAAGCACCCGAAAGATCATCAGAAGTCGCGCTCGTCCCGCAACTCCAGCCCTGTCCGGTCTTCAACACGGACAGAACCACTCAAGTCGCAACAACGCCGGGGCCGTGAGCGGTTGGCTACTACTTCCGGTTGTGGCGCGATGACGGCACCGACCAGGTGATTCATGATCTGCTGCGCTGCCAGGCGCGGGAGAAAGCCGGCCGTGCTGAGGACCCCACCGCGGTCGTGCTGGACACCCAATCACTGAGGGCCGCGAACCACGTCCCGGCTGCTACTACGGGAAAAGATGCAGCTAAACGGGTGCCTGGCAGGAAACGGGGCCTAGCGGGAGTTTCCACCCTTTCATGATCAACTTTTGTGTTTGGGCTGTTCAGGGTGGGTGTCGCGTGGTGTGTGGTGTATTACCCATACTGCGGGCCGGTGATGGTTAGCGGGTGGGGGCGTAGTGGTCGAGACCGAACAGGTCGTAGAGGCTGTGTTGGGTTTCGGTCATGTCGGTGAGGATGCGTTGGGCTCGGGGGCGGCCTTTGCCGCCGTCGTGGTGTAGTAGGACGGTTTCGCCGATGCCGGCGAGGTGGTCGAGGATTTCGCGGACGGACATGTGTAGGCCGGCTTGGTGAGCGTGGTGGCGCATTAGGTGTGCGGTGGCCAGGGCGAGTACGCAGGTGAAGACGTGGACGCGGATTTTGGAGTCGGTCCAGTGGTGCATCGGTGAGAAGGACACGACGTGGGGGTCCTTCATCTGGCGGAATCCGAATTCCGCGTCGGATTGTGAGCGGTAGGCGCTCACGACCTCGGCGATGGGCCAGTGGTCGCGGTTGGTGAACAGGATCCGTTTACCGAATAGGCGTTGTTCCAGTTTCTGCCGGGCTCGGGTGTTGGTGCGCCAGGACAGCCGCAAGGTGCTCGGGTCGTCGCCGGTGAGGGTGACGGTGATGATCTGGTTGACCCATCGGGGTTTGCAGATCGCGGTGATGTCGGCCTCGACCGCGTGCCGGGGGCGGCGGGTGTTGCCGCGGTGTAGGCGGGCCTGCAGTTCGCTCAGTCGTGTGCGGGCTTTGGTCAGGCTCTGGTCCAAGCCGCGGGATTGCCCGTCGTGCAGCGTGGGTGAGTGGGTCAGTACCGCGCGGCGGGTCACACCGAGGGCGGTGACGGTGGTGTCGTATGCGCTCAGGCCGTCGAAACGTTCGGCGTCAACGATCTGGTAGTCGTCACGGCTGATGTCGAGTAGGGCGGGGTGGTCGCTGGGCGGTAGCGATCCGACGAACCCGATGCCGGACGCTTCGACGTCGCCGTGGTTGGTGGCCGAGTTCTGCCCAGCATCATAGACCACGGTCAGTGACTGAACCGAATCTACGAGTTGCCGGTAGCGGGTGACCAATTCATCCAGCACAACGCTGAACTGGGTGAGGTCGGGCCGGTCACCGGGGTAGGCGTGCGAGACGATCGGGATCCCACCATCACGGGTAACGACCAGGGCCAGACCGACCAGGCGCAGGTCGGTGCGTTTCTGTTTAGCTTTCCCACGCTGGGCGATCGGGGCCCGCTCGTTCGTGGAGTCGATGTAGGTGGCGAAAATTGGTCATATCCAACGCCAGCGATGCCAGGTCCAGGCTGTGGTGCTCGATCATGGCGCCGTAGATCTGCGACTCGATCGTCGCGAGGTCGGCATCGCTGAGCAGATCCATCGCGTCCCAAAACCGTCGGTGATCCAGTGCCGCCGTGTCCAGCTTCACCCACCGCGGCCCCGACGTCGTAACCCACCAGTCAGCGAAGGACCGCTTCGAACACGGGTCGACCACCCGGTTGAGTACCGCGAGGGCCACATAGGTACCCACCGACGCGCCGGCGTTGGCGTAGCGTGGCACGACCGCGTCAACGTTGCCGATCACATCCAGATCGGTCAGGACCGACCACACTGCGGCCACGTCCCCGAAACGCTTGTGCTGGCTACGTACCGGCTGCCCGGACTCACCGCCGGACAGCTTGGCCATCACCTCATCCGCGGTGCCCAGATACTGCTGCGACACGACCCGCGGTTTGCCGTCGACACGGGCCGATTCGACCAGGTAGTAATACGTCTGATCCCCCCGGCGCTTACCCACGATCGACGGCATATATGGGTAATACACGAACCGGGACTGGAAGTCCAGCTCAGACACCCCACCCAAGACTGTTGATCATGAAAGGGTGGAAACTCCCGCTAGCGTGTCGCACACCCTATGGGCGTCCACGGCGAACCTGACCCGCCGGCAGACCAGGTACCGCCACCCGTTCCTGGCGTACCCCGCCAACAACACTATGAACATAACGGATTCCATTTTGGACCTGATCACCGAACGCGAAACGGTCGTCGCCGCGGCCGTCACCACACTGCGTGAACAGATCAGGCAACTCACCGACCAGTTACGCACCGCCGAGAGCGAACTCAACGACCTAGCGACCACCCAAACAAACCTGACCCGACTGGCCGCCACCCAACACCCACCACCGGATAACCCGCCCGACACCACCATCTACCAGCAGATCCTCACCGTGTTCACGACCGGCAACAACGCCGCGATGCGCGCAAAAGACGTCTGCCACACCCTCGGCATCGACACCGAACCCAAAACCATCGAACGTATCCGCACCAAACTCAAACGCATGGTCAAACGCCGGATCCTGACCGAACCCGAACCTGGCCTATTCACCCTCACCACCCGGCAACCACCAGCCGAACAGGCCACTACCAGCACCCCAAACCCAACCTAAACATGAAATATCCCTAAAACGAACTTATGACCCTCTGAGGACCCTGAGGTGAGGTCGGCAACATCGTCGGATCTTTAGTGATCCGGGCAGCGTTTGAATCCGTAGCCCATGACATGGTCTCGTTCCTGCTACCACCCCCCAGGGAAGCAGTCGCAGTCCCGCTGTGTGGCCAGGACCTTGTGTGTCCATGCCGATCAAGGAGGAAGGTCCTCATGATGGTTGACCAGCTACCAACCGGTCACGCGCGGATCGCATCAGGTTCGCGAGCTCACCGCCGACCCCAGCCATGACTTACTCTCCACGGCAATCAGAGCTCGGCTGCTCCCCGCAACTCGGCCAGATCAGCCAGCAAGGCCAGAACAGTGTCTTATTCGGCTACAACCCCGACGCCGCTGGCAGTTACCATCCTGATCCCGAAGACTATCCGCCACTGTATGACGATGCTGATGGCGTCGCTCGCAGCGGTGACGTGCTATCGGGCGCTGAGACCGAGCCCATCAGGTCATCACAATGGCGACAGCGATCGAGCCGGTTTTCGCTGCTCATCCTGGCCCTGGGCGGACTGGGCCTCCTCGCGGCAGTGGTGTGGAGCTTTGCGTCTAATCACTAACGGTTACCTCGTCGGAGGACCGCCAGCGGGCCAGCCCTCGTCTGGTTTGGGGTATACCCCAAACCAGACGAGGGCACCGTCAAGTTTCCGAGGGCGTGTGCGCGATGTGTCGAGTTCCGAAGTCGCGTGCACAGATGTCCGAAGTCCGCTGCACGTAGCAGGTCGATTCGCGGGATCTCAGACAGGTCGTGGTGCGTCGGTCTTTGGTCACCAGGCGTCGGGCCTTGGGGGTGTGACGTGAGCAGGGCTACCCAGTCCTCGATGAGGACGTGGCCCGACTCTCGGCATACATCCGCAAACACATCAACGTCGTCGGGCACTACACGTTTCGCCTGCCTGATCTCGGCGGGGCCTGGCGCGAACTACGCGAGCCTGACCACAGCGACCCCGACGAGCAGGATTGAAAATCTGCGAGCGGCGTAGAGGCTATCGGACGGGGGTTGCGTCGCCCGGCTCGGCGGGCCGGGCGGGTAGATAATGGTGATTCCTAGGTGGTGATGCCTCAGGTTGGTGAGGGTGGACCCGATTGGTCACCTCGATATCTCACCGACTGCAGGAGGCGCCATGCGTGACCGCCGTTGCTGGCGGCGGATCCCCGCCGGCATCATTATCTTGGCTGTGGGCATGGTGATCAGTACGACCGTGTTGTGGCAGGCCTCCAACGCCGCGTTCACCGCGACTACCGCGAACCCGGGTAACGCCTGGAGCACCGGCACCGTGGTCCTCAATGACAACGACGGTGGTGCCACCCCAATGCTAGGCACAGCCATTTTCGCCACCGGTGCGATGAAACCCGGTGATGTGCTGACCAAATGCATCAACGTCATCTACAGCGGCACCGTGGACACGGTCACCCCGCTGCGGTTCTACACCACGACCACCACCGACCCTGCTGTTGGCGGCAACACCCTGGGCACATATTTCGGGGTGCAGATCGAAGAAGGCACCGGTTCTACCAGCAACACCGCGTGCACCAGCTTCTCCTCCACCAGCACGCTCTTCGACAGCACCCACGCACAGACGGGCAGCCCAACGGCGGCGATACCGATCGCCACGATGGCGGACTTGACCCAGAACCGCACCACCTACGCGAACAGTTTTGCCTGCGGGTGGACCCCTACCAGTGCGAGCACGACGAAAAGTTACCGGTTCACCGTCACGTACAACAGCAGCGGCAGCACCGCAACGGACAACCTCATGCAGAACAAACAACTCCTGACCACCTTCACCTGGGAAGCACACAGCAGCTAAACCGGACATCCCGGGCAGGGCTGTCCCCGCGGTACGCGGGCACAGCCGGTGAAAGTCAATGAACCTTGACCGCAACAATTTTTGTGCTTCAGGAACCGTGGCCGGGGGGTGGTGCGGCGATGCTGTCAGATGGTAACTCGCGTATCACCGCCCGCTACCCCCCAGTTCAATGGCGGGGACGGCTCAAGTCCGCAAGACCCCCTGCCGATGGGTTTATGGGGGTACCCAGTGCGCAGCAAAAGAAGTACACGCCTAAGCATCGTTTCGCCGGCGGTAGGACAGGTCGACGAGCAACGTCCTTGCCACTGTTCGCGGTGGTGGTGCTGATGGGTGGTGTCATGATGCTGTGGCAGGAAACCTCAGCCGTTTTCTCCGCTACCACCGCGAACCCGACGAATTCGTGGCAGGCAGGTAGCGTCGCCCTAGCCGATGATGACAGCGGCACAGCCATGTTCAACGCCAGTGGGCTCACCCCCGGCGCAACCGGGTCGAACTGCATCACCGTCACCTACACAGGCACTCTGCCGACCGTAGTCAAGGTGTACGCCTCCGCCTCAGCGGACGCGTCCTCAGCCGCCCAATACCTAGACATCAACATTATCGAAGGCACCGGCGGTGGGTTCGGCTCATGCGGGGCGTTCGTGGCCGCAACCACGATCTACACCGGCACACTAGCCACCTTCACCACCACCAAAACCGGATACTCAACCGGGGTCGGCACCTGGGCACCATCATCACCGGCCAGCAAAATTTATAAGATCACGTACACGTTAAACGCGGCCACACCCGCCTCGAAACAGTCCGCGGTGACCTCCTGCACTATGCAGTGGGAAGCCCAATCATGACCCGTAAGGCCGAAACCAGGACGACACGGGCACACGCGCGGGCACGGGCGGGGCGGACCCGGCGTGGGTTCGCCTGGTCCATGATCATCGCCCTGGCGGTGGTGTCACTATCGTCGTCCGCATGGATTCCGGCTATCCACGCGGCGTTCACAGGCACAACCAACTCCACCGCGTCGTTCTCGTTCGCATCCAGCTTCGGCGGTACCAACGTCGTGGACACCACCACAGATGTGGTCGACGGGACCACCACCTCAGTAGCAGCCCTACTCGCAGCCAAAGGCGCCGACGGCAAAATATCCCTGCGTGAAGCGGTCACCGCCGCTAACAACTCCGCCGCGAGCGGGCCCTACACCTTCACCATGATCGCCGGAACGTTCACACGGCCCAGCGGGCTGAACATCAGTTCCTCCCTGACCCTGCAGGGCGCTTCCACAGCCACCACAATCATCAGCGGTGGCGGATCGATCCGCCCTTTCACCACCTCGGGCTCCGGGACTAACGTCACGCTGAAAACCCTCACCGTAACCAACGGCAACGTAAGTGGTGCCAGCGGAGGAGCCATCCTGGTATTTGCCGGAAATCTGACCTTAGACTCGGTGGCAGTCACCAACAACACCAGCGGCAGTAGCGGGGTCGTCGCCTCTGGTGGTGGGATCTACTTCGCTTCCAGCGGTGCACTTACCATCACTAACAGCACCTTAGGCAGCAACGCCTCCACCGGCGCTGGAGGCGCCGTCTACCAAGACGCCGGGTCACTGACCGTTACCAACAGCACCATCAGTAACAACACCAGCGGCAGTAGCGGATTCATCGCCTCTGGTGGTGGGATTGCGGCAAGTACCGGCGTCTCGTCAGTTGCTCTAACCAACCTCACCGTAACCGGCAACACCGCGACCAATGGCGGCGGTGGGCTTTGGCTGGCAGCCACCACGTCCACCCTGACCAACGCCACGATCGTGGCCAACACTCAGACCAATTCCACCGGGGGAGGTCTCTACGCCAGCGCCGGTACCGTCACGATCCGCAACACGATCATCGCCAACAACACCGGCGGTAACTGCTCAGGCACCATCACGACCGCCGGATACAACCTTGACAGCGCGAACACCTGCTCGTTCAGCGCCGGCACCGACCTGCGAAACACCAACCCCAACCTCGCCACCCTGACCAACAACGGCGGCCCCACCAACACCATCGCACTCAACGCCGGCAGCCCCGCCATCAACACCGGCACCACCACCAGTGCACCCACCACAGACCAACGAGCAGGCCCACGCGTCGGAGCCACAGACATCGGCGCCTACGAATACGGCAGCACACCCCCCTGACGCATATACTTAGCCGACGATCACCGTCCCAGAAACGGTCCCGGCACTCAAGCTCCGGGAGGCGGTAGCGGGACGGGTTACGGGACCGATTGTCCTGGGGGAACATGTCGCGATCTTGGCCGTCCCGTATATGACGGTTTACGGGACGATGCGGCTATGCCCGCCGTGAAGTACACCAACACCGTGCGCATCGGATATGCCCGCACCAGCACCCGCACGCAAGACCACCAGATGCAGCTGGACGCTCTGGCCGAAGCCGACTGCCGCGAGGTGATCGTTGAAACGGCCAGCACCCGCGGCGATCGCCCCCAACTACGACGGACCCTGGACCTACTCAAACCCGGCGACACCCTGGTCGTCTACAAACCCGACCGCGTCGCCCGGTCCATGAAAGAACTCCTGATCCTGCTCGAAGACCAACTCCACGGCCGCGAGATCAACCTGCACATCCTCACCGGCATCTGCGCCGGCCTACACAAGCCCAACGGGCAGACCATCGCCGACAAGATGCTGTTCATGGTCGCAGCGATGGTCGCCGAGATGGAACGCGAACTGATCCAGGAACGCACCCTCGACGGGCTACGCACCGCCGAAGCCCAAGGCCGCAAAGGCGGCCGGCCCTTCGCCCTGAACGCGGACACCCTCGCCGTCGCCCGAGCCCGGCAAGCCAAAGGCGAATCAGTGACCGCCATCGCCAAGTACCTGGAGGTCGGCCGGTCCACCCTCTACCGGGCACTCGAAGGCGAAATCTCCGGCACCGCCAGCTGACTACCGAAGATCATCGCTAACGCCGTTTTGGCGAGCATTAGTCCCCAAGCCCCAGATACGCGATCGGCTGCAGCATCGGCCGTCGCAGCAAAACCAGATCCGCCGGGCGGGACGTACCCCTTCGCGGCTCAGCAGGCAGCTGTCACGGCTACGCCCGGCGGCGCGGCAGGCGGGTGACTGCGCTCACCTGCAGCGGTGACGTCAATACCGTAGCCACCGTGCAGAACGTCTCGATGCTCTACCGCGGTCTCGCCGCCGCCGGTTCTACTTCAGATAAGAACGATTATCTGAAGTAGACTCCCGACGTGACTTCAGATAACGCGTTCCAGAACGGGGGTCAGCCCCCGGAATCAACTTCAGATAAAACGAAACCGCTTCTCGGCCCGCCGCGCAGGGGACGCCAACCCGGTCTCCTGCCGCCGCGCTACGCCAGCGTCCATGCCGCCTACGTCGCCGAACTGGCGAAGGCGACGATGCTCGATGACGACACCCGGCGTGCCTACGCCTCTCGGGTACGCGGCTACCTGATCTGGCTCGACACCACCGACGCCGACGGCGACCCGCTGACGGAGGCTGCCGGCCGCGACGGCGCGGCCCGCGACTACCGCGTCTGGCTGCAAACCGTCGCCAACCGCAAACCGTCCACCATCAACACGATTCTTGCCGCGATCGGCGACTTCTACCTCCGCAGGGGCCTCGGCACCCCCGACGTACGCCGCCTCGACCTGCCCCAAGCCGCACCGCGCGCCCTCGACTCGCGTGACATCACCCGCTGGCTGCGCACCGTCGAACGGTGGACCAATCCCCGCGACCGGGTCCTCGCGCTCCTGCCGTTCTACGCCGGGCTGCGCCTGGGCGAGGCCATCGCCCTGGACCTCGTCGACATCCAACTGTCCGCGCGAAAGGGCGTCGTCATCGTGCGGGCCGGCAAGGGCGGCAAGTACCGGGAGATCCCGGTCCACCCGCAGCTACGCCTCGACCTCCAACTGTGGATCAACGACGAACGCCCCGTCTGGAAGGGCAATGACGTCAACAACGCGCTGCTGCTCAACCAGCGCGGCGGCAGACTCGGCGCCCGTGGCGCCGACGACATCCTCAATGCGATCGCCGACGCGGCGAACCTCGGCGGCGAGTTCACCAGCCACGTACTACGCCATACCTTCGGCACCAGGCTCATCCGCGAAGGCCACGACATCGTCGTCGTCGCCGAACTCATGGGCCACAAACGCCTCGACCAGACCCGCCGGTACAGCCTGCCCACCCAAGCCGACCGAGAGAAGGCCATCCTCAGCCTGCAAACTGACCGCTGACCAGCGGTTACCAAGATCTACGGCGGGTTTCCGCCGTATTCCGGTCGGTCCCCAGCTACGGCCGCCGACATCGATCGGCTACACACCCAGCTCGACACCGTGCACACCCAGCTCGACGCAGTGCACGCCGAGCTGCGCACCGCCGAACGCAACCGCGACCAACAGGCAGGCGCACTCGAACACGCCAACCAACGACTCACCGAAGCCCGCACCGAACTGACCGAACTCACCGGCGCCCGCGACGACGCCCAGCACGAACGCGACACCCAACGCCGCCGCGCCGACCGGGCCGAGGCCCGCGCCGACACCATCAGTGAACAGAACCACCACCAAGCCGCCGAGCTGTCCCAGCTACGCGCCGACCTGGCCGCCGCCCAAACAGCCCTCGCCACCACCCCCGAAGCTGGCGACGGCCAGTAGCTGCATCCATAGCTGTGGAGATAGCTACACCCATAGCTGATGCAATAGCGCGCGGCTGAGCGGTCGGCATAGCTGGTGGGGGCGGCGTGACGGCCCAACCAACCTAGGACGCGCGGCTCGGAATCGGCGAGGGTAGCTGCAGGCCTCCCCGGACTGACCAAGCGGTGAGGTGGGGGCCTGCAGCCGATCTTGTCCAGCTGCGCACCGACCTGGCCGCTACCAGTAGCTATGCCGGTAGCTTGACCAGTAGCTATGCCAATAGCTACTGCTGTAGCTAGACCCTCTGCTACTGCAATAGCTAAGGGATAAGCAGGTGCGCCTGCGAGCGCCCTAGCTAAGAGGCCAGCACGCGTACGGGCGAGTCCCCTAGCGATGCCACCTACCTTCGTGGCAGCCTGCCCGCATGACACTGAGCGTCCTCGAGGGCCCAGCAGCATGGCCGGCCGCGATGCGGCGCGTCATCGCGCTCATCAACGACAAGGGTGGCGTCGGTAAGACCACCCTGACAGCCAACCTCGCCGGGCAACTCGCCGCAGCCGGCTATCGCGTCCTGGCCATCGACCTCAACCGGCAGGGCAACCTCGGTGACGACCTCGGTTACCGCGGCGTGGCAGGCGTCGACGACCAAGGCGCCGGCCTGCTCGCCGCGCTGATGCTGGGCACCCAGCTCACCCCTGTCGCCGGAGTGCGAGAGAACCTCTGGGTGGTGCCGGGCGGCACCAAGCTGACCGACCTGACTCCGCTGATGCTGTCGCGGTTCCAGTCCGGAGGCCGCGGCGCGTTCCTTGCCCTGGCGCAAGCGTTGTTGCCGATCGCGGACCAGTTCGACGTCATCTTGATCGACTCGCCGCCGGAGAACGTCACGCTGGTGGACCTGGCCCTGGCAGCCTCCCGGTGGGTCCTCATGCCGACCCGCTCGGACACCGGCGGTCTGGTCGGCATGAAACTGGTCGCCGAGCGGTTCACCCTGGCCCGCGAAATCAACCCCGAATTGGGCCTGCTCGGCGTGGTCCTGTTCGCCACCTTGAGTAACGCCACCGCCATCCACGAGGAAGTACGCGCCGACGTCGCCGCCGCGTTCGGGTTCGACCCGATGTTGCAGGCGAGCATCCGCTACAGCGAGCGCATCGCCCGTGAGGGCCGCAAGCTCGGCCGTCTAGCCCACGAGTTGGAGATCGACGCCAAGAATCAGCCGGCTTGGTGGCAGGCACTACGCGACGGCGACAAGCCTGGCCGGCACCTGCCCGCCGCCCGCGCCGCTTCGGTCTCCGCCGACTTCCAGAAGGTCGCCGCCGAAGTACTCGACGCCCTCAACGCTCAGGAGCACCCCGAATGAACCCGTCAGAACCGCTCCTGGGAGATGTCTTCGGACGCGCCGCAGCCGCCAAGAAGCAGGAAACGCCGGCGCCGCCCTTGGCTGGCCGACTTAACCCCACTCTTGCTCGCCCCCCAGCAACCCCAGCAGCCACCCCAGCAGCTACCCCGGTAGCTACACCAGTAGCGGCTCCACCTGCTGCACCAGTAGCGACTCCACCTACTACACCAATAGCGGCTCCAAAAGCTGGGGCAGTAGCGGCTCCACCTGCTACGCCAGTAGCTACTCCGATAGCTGGGGCAGTAGCGATGACAGTAGCTAGCGGGCAAGCTGGCGCTTCTACCAGCGGTGATGGCACTAAACAGATCAGCGTGTACGTCCTTCCGCACGTGCCCGAGGCGATCCGTACCGCCAAACGCGGGCGGACCAACGCCGCGGTGGTTTACGACGCGATCGAGGGTTGTCTAGCCCAACTGCCCGGCCTGCTGACCGCGCGCCTCAGCGCCCCGGCACCGGGTGGGTTGTTCGCCCGGCAGGCCACCGACAGCCAAGCTGAGGACACTCGCATTCCCTGGACTTTCAAGGTGACCCCCGCCAACCGGGCCGTGCTTGACAGCCTGGTGACCCGCTGCGGCGCCACCTCGCGCAGCGAGCTGGTCGCCACAGCTCTGGAACACACCTACCCCGCCCCCACCACGGAGACGTTGACATGACCAGCACTGACACCCCGATCGCGCCCGCGCAGCGTGATGGCGGCCGGCGCTGCGGCGCGTACCCTAAGGCTATGACCAGCGCCCACGCGCACGAGCTGCCCGCCGACGATCCCGCCGCCATGAGCGAGGCCGTCAGCCTCGCGGCAGCCGGAGAGCGCGTGCGTCTGGTCGCCGCGGACGGCCGCCCGGTCGCGGACGTGGTCCCGCCCGCCCAGGCCGACGACGAACGCGCCGCACACACCACTGCGGCGTTCCTCACCGCTACCGGCGGCACTGCTACGGCCGAGGGCATCCGCCGCGTGTACGCCAGTCTGGACCGCCCGTACCCCGGCGATGACGTGAGCGCAGAACGCCACCCGGCTCGGCCCGGCTCGTGACCAGCGGCCGGATCCTCGATCCGGGCGCCCTGGCCGCACTGCTCGACGGCAACATCTACATGTCGTCGTGGCTCACGGTCGCGCGTACCGAGGCCATCACCCTGGTCATTCCCGCCCTGGTCCGCGCTGAAGTCGCCGGGCTACGCCCGCACCACGGCGCACTCCTGGCCCTTCTGGACGAGCACCCGCAGATCCTGGCGCTGCCCCTGAGCCGGGCCGATGCCGTAGCCGTCGAACAGATGATGATCGCCCGCAACGTGTGGGACGCCACCGCCGGCGCCGTGGTGTACGCCGCCCGCCAGCGCGGCCACGAGGTACTCACCGCGGACGCCGGCCGGTTGACCCGGATCGACTCGGACGTGCCGATCGACGTCATCGCCTGATCGAAGCGCCGGCCGGGTCTGGAGTATCGGCGGGTGTAGCTTTCCGGGGCGGTGGCGTGGCGCACGTGGCGTTCGCCCCATGCGGAGCCGGTGGGAGGGCCGATGGCGGATGTGTTGAGCCTGGACGAGTTGGTGGCGTTGTTGGACCGGTTCGGGATGAAGGTCAAGGTGGACCTGGCGGAAGCCGCCGCTGATGGCGTGAGTCCCGAGCTGGTGAGGGCCCGGCTCGCGCACGCGTTGGTCGGTGCGGTCGAGGCACACGCGACCCGGGCTGAGGAAGCCGCCCGCCGCGCCGGTGCCGATGTCGAGGAGATCGCCGAGGTGGCGCTGATGGCGTTCGCCGGCGCAGGCTCGGCCGTGGAGTCCGATGAGTGGGCGCTGATCGAGTGGCGGACCAACCGGTTGGCGATGGTGCTGTCCGGGCTCGACTTCGCCGGCCCGCTCAAGCGTGAGGGGCGCATCGGCTCCGGTGACACCCTGGTCCGCACGATCCGGCAGGTCGCCGCCGCATTGTCAGCGATGGCCAGCGCGAAGCACGCCGGGTCGAACCCGTTACGGGATAAGGGGGTCGCCCGAGACGCCGGGTTGGCGTTGTCGCGCGGGATGGACGTGTTGGAGCAGGCGGCCAAAGACGTGCCGCTGCACCGCAACATCGGTCAGCTGATGCAGATGAGCGACTGACGACCAATCGGGCACCACACCGCAGCCCGGTGCCCACCCACGGCGGCGGCTGCGAGAACATCAGCGTCATGACCGCCGACGCCACCGCCCCGGACATCAAGGCTCACCTACCCGAGGCTGACGGCATCGTCGACGCACTGCCGTGGAAACTCGGCGACACCGATGCCGAGCGCCGACGTGCCCGGGGCCGTGTCTCGTCCCTGGCGCATCAGGTCGCCGGGCTCCTCTCTGGCGGCTGGAGTGTTGAGGAGATCCGGGCGGCCCTAGCTGCCTCGCCGACCGCGGCTGATGCCCCGGACCCGGCCGCGCAGGAGAAGCGATGGCGCTCGGCACTCAAGCAGGCCCGCCACGCCAAGCGGCAGGCCGAGCGGCCACCGTGGCAACCGCCGGCTGACTGACCCAGGGTTCTCCACAGCCTGTGGATAGAACATGTGTACGACAGTGCCTCCGTTCCGTTTCCTTGAAGTGGAACGCTTTCCCCTCAGTCTCTCGAACTCGTCAGCTAAAGGATCCCCGTGATGTATTAGTCCCATATGGGAACTTTATGTGATCACAAGTTAGCTTGCGATGAAGCCCATTCCAAGTTACCTTGGGATGGCGGCGCATGAGCCAGCCGCAGATTAACCATCCGCAGATCATCGACGAAGCACGGAAGCACGGTGTTCCCGACGAGGACCTGTTGCACGCCTACTGGAACCCGACCAAGGTCTGGGAGGACGTCGACGGTGATGACCTCGACATGTTTGTCGGCCCCGCTCGCGACGGCGAACTCATTGAGGTTGGCGTGGTTGCCGCTGACGACGGTGGACCCCTGATCGTTCACGGCTTTCGTCCTGCAAGATCGAAATATCTACCTCCCACGAAGTCGAAGCACCCTCATCGAAGGCGGTAGTCATGCCCAGAAGCGTGAAGGAAATTATGGAGCAGGCTAAGACGCTTGCCGCCAAGTTCGAGAACTTCGAGATCGACCCTGCAGTGAGCGACGGTGCTGAGGCGCTCGCCGCCCTGCACCGGGCCGCTTTGCGTCGTGCAGAAGTGGAAGCTGAGATTGCGGCTGCGGTGGAACAGGCACGCGAGTCCCAGGTTTCCTGGGACGCCATCGGCCGTAGGCTTGGCACCACCGGAGAAGCTGCTCGCCAGCGTTACGGCCAGCGCGCTCATCACTGAGGGGGCTCTGGCGGACAGCTTCGTTCCATTTCCATGGCAGCGGGACGTGAGCTGGCGTCGACCGGTAGCGCGGGGCAAAGCTCTGGACTCTGCGTTCCGAAATTCGTTCCGCAACGCGCCGTTCCGGAATCGGGTGTAGCGGCGAGTTCCGGTACGACGGGATCGCCCGGAGGTGTCAGGCATCGTGGCCCGCTTCCGCCGTCCCCATTGCCGCGCGGCGATGGCTCCGATGTTCTCGTCTGTTTCCGCCAAGCAGCAGGCTGAGCGGGGCACTCAATCAGCCGGCTGATTGAGTGTTTACCCATGACTCCTTACAGCATCGACCAGCTCATCACAGCTCTTAACGCAGGGCTGAGCACCGCAGCGGAATTGAACAGCCCGTCGGGGATCTGCATCGTCGACGACGGTGGTCACGTCCTGCTCCACGCCCGGCACCCTCAGGCCCCCGTCGCTGCCGCTGACAGCGCCCTAGCCAAAGCCAAACAGCTGTCTGGCTACACGCCGACACCGGGAGCATTCCCGCTACCTCACCCATCGTTCCTGCCCTGAGTGCCGGGGTCGCGTGGCCTGTCGCAGTATTTCCCGGCGGGCTGCTCCTTCGGGCCGGCGCAACAGTCGTCGGCGCCGTGGGGGTCGGGGGTAGCACCGATCCTGCGAACGACGCCACCATCGCAGCGGCAGCGGTCAAAGCCCTCACCGCTTAACCGGACACGCTGTGGACAAAACATCCATCGTATTAATCGATCTTGTGTCGGTTAAGGATCCTTTACCGACACAAGATCAAACTGCTCTGCTGGGCACGACCATCAAACTGGCCAACGCGCTACCACTGGCCCTCGCAGCGTGACACCTCACCCGGGAAACCCCAGCCCACCACCATGATCAAATTACGTTAAGTGGCATTGGCTCGGTGAGCCGGGGATGCCGCGGCCGGGACGCTCTTGGTGTTGACGAGTTGTTGCGCTTTGCGCCGCCGGCTTAGCGGGATGGGGCGGTACGGGCTAGTCCTTCTTCCAGGTGAAGATGTAGGCGTTCCCGCCGGACATCTTCTGGGTGGCGTCTGAGACGTTGTACATCTGCGTGTGCGCGCCGAAGGTCTTGGCCTTGAACAGTTGCAGTCCGTTGGCGTTGAAGTCGGAGACGGAGATCTGGGCACTAGATTCCTGCTGGTTGTCCTGGGCTTGGCAGAGCACGATGGGTCCGGTCTGGATACCCTTCCACCAGGTGACCCCGTACAGCCTGAGTTCGACGGAGATTTTATCAGGCGCCGCGCCTCCGGGAACGACGGTCGCTTGGACGATGTCGCCGTCCGGAAGAACTTCTTGGTTGAGGAGCTGCTGGAATTTGATTCCCTCAGCCGCCTGTGCGGGCGATGCGTAGCCGACGACTTGTACGGCGCCGAGCATGGTCGTGATCAGAGCGAGTGCCTGTAGCCGTTTTACAGCTGAACGCATGGTGCCACCTTCCTGGTGAGATTCAGGTCATCGAGTGTCGATCACCTGAATCAAGAGCGTCGATACGGAGCTTTGTCAGGGCGTAGCCAGGGTGCCGAGCAGCTCGCGAATCAGCTCCTCGGCCTGTTCCTTGGCCCGCCGGGCGTCGGCGAGGGCGCAGCAGCTCGGTCGTCTGCTCCTGTCCGGCGCCCGCCTAGTCACGCATTGAGAGGAAGTAGTCGTGCTCTTCCGCGTCGGGATCGGCCGCGGGATCGGGTGCATGATTGCGGCCAGGTCGCTGAAGATGGTTCGTCTACTCACGACATACATTCTGCGTACTCATTGACGATGATCACAATGGGGGCCCTGTCACGGAAACTGCTCTGGCTCACATCGGTGGTGACATTTGGCGCTTTACTGGTGAAGTCGCGTTAACGATGATCTTGGTGCTGAGTAGCCTGGGAGATATCGGAAACTGCCAGGCCGGCGAGGTGGCGGTAGATGGTGGGGCGGGTGACGCCGAATTCGGCGGCGATCTGGGCGACGGTGTACATCAGCCGCCCGTCGGGCCCGGTTTTCTCATACATTTGCTGCGCGATCTTGGCTTGGCGTGCGGTGAGTTTGGGTTTTTGGCCGCCGGTGCGGCCTCGGGCGCGGGCGGCGGCGAGCCCGTCGTGGGTGCGTTCGGACATCAGGGCGTGTTCGAATTCTGCGATCGAGCCCAAAATCTGGAAGAACATGCGGCCCATCGCGGTGGAGGTGTCGATGTTCTGGTCGAGCACGACCAGGTTGATGCCGCGCTGCTGTAGTTGGGCGGACAGGTCGATGAGGTTGGCGAGGGAACGGCCGAGCCGGTCGAGCTTGGTGACCACAACCTGGTCCCCGGGCCGGCGGGCGACTAGCAGCGCCTTGTCGAGTTCGGGGCGGCGGGCGAGTTTGCCGGACGCTTTGTCGATGAAGATCTGTTCGCAGCCGGCTGCGGTGAGGGCGTCGTGTTGGGCGTTGGGGTTTTGGTCGCGGGTGGAGACCCGTCCGTAGCCGATCCGCATACCAGGACTGTATCGCAAACCCCCGAGGGCGTTACGAAGACGAGGACACGGGTTGTGTTACATCACTTGCCTGGGCAAACGTCTACGGCTGGTTGGTGTAATGCGAACGTTCGTTCGCGGACGTTGCCGAGGGAGGACGCTCTGCTGGGACGCGGGGCTGGTCACGGCCGTGATGAAGTGGCGAGACGCAGTCGTTGAGGGCTGCTGCCGTGCACCCGTTCGACGAGGCCCCGTGCTTCGAGGTCTACCTTGGTGTAGGTGCAGTAGTTGCGCAGCCTTCCTTTAGGGAAGGCGCCGTGGGTGCCGAGGTGGTCCTGGGTGGAGGTCACGAGATCCTTGAGCAGGACTGTGCCGTCGGGTCGGGTGGGTCGGGACAGTACCTCAAGGATGTGCGCCCGGACCAGCTCGTACTGCTGCAGGTCCATGGTCCAGCCGTCGAGCCCGCCGGGGCGGGTAGCGTTGAAGATTTCGACCCGGCCGCGCGCCCGGGCGATCTCGTCAGCGTGCCAGGCGCTGTCGGGCACGGGCCCGGAGTGTGGGTCTCTGGCCGAGGTCATACCGACTGCCTCGTTGTCGCCTTGACGGGGGCCTTGAGTAGGCGCAGGTTTTCCACGTGCCGCTCACCCTGATTCCGCTTGACGCTCCGCTTGACGCTCCGCTATCTCGTCAATCAAGATAAAGCATGGACATGACGTGGACGGTCGACATCGACGTGAACGCCCCGGTTGAGCGCGTCTTCGACGCAGCTGTCGACCAACATCAGGTGATGGCATGGTCGGCGTGGCCGGCAGCCACCGGCTACTCCTGTGCTGTGGATGAGCAAGACGGGCGGGCTCTCGGCGCCACCATCGTCTTCACTGACCCCCGCTCGGGGAGCCCAGCCGGACGACAGCAGCTCGCTGCCACCGTCGCGCCGACTTACATTCGCTACGAGTTGCACAACCCCGGACCCGGCGGCGTGATGCTGCACCCCGTTGTCGAGATCCATCTCGCCAGCCTTGACCCCGACCGCACCCGCGTCTTCTGGCGCTTCGCCAACCGACTGCCGGACGGCATGCCGGAGGAGGCGCAGCAGCAGATGGCGTCGTGGGTGAAAGGCCTGCACGTCAAGGACCTCGAGGGCCTCAAGGAGCACGTCGAGCAACGGTAGTGGTCGCGGGTGGGAGCATCGGGGCCCCGCACCCGCATGAACAAGGAGCACCGTGACTGACGAGGGAACCAAGGACGAGCCAGGAGCTGCGCCCCACGACCTGATGGCTGCGGTGAGATCAATGGCGCACGCCCTGGCCCAGTTCGACGACGCCGCTTGCGCGGCGTTCGGGGTCGGTCCGACAGACCTGCGTGCACTCAACCTGATGGAGCACGGGCCTGTGACTGCGGGTGAGCTCGCAGTGCGCCTGGGGCTCACGTCGGGGACCGTGACAGTCCTGATCGACCGGCTTGTTGAGCATGGGTACGTGTCACGCGCCAAGGCGCCGCTGGACCGCCGAAAGGTGCTCGTCGGGCTTGAGCCAGCCACCTATGCAGCGCTCGCACGCATCTACGCCCCGTGTGGCCAGGCCGTGGGTGCGGCCACCGCCCAGATGTCGCAGCAGCACCGTGCCGCTGCGCGACGGGCGTTGACCCTCATCACCACAGCCGTGAACGAGCAGGAGCAGCACCTACGCCACACCAGCACCGACGACCCTGTACCTTGACCGTCATGCATCTTTACAGTCGAGATGACTGCTCGTAGCGTCCTTGGCTGAGGCCCCGATCGTCGAGGCCGAGACGGGATCTTGTCGTGACCACTACCAGCAGGAAGCCGTCTGGCCCCGACACATCCCCAGCCGACCCATCTGCAGGCACCGGGACTATCTGGCTGGCCCCGGGCGCTGTCCTAGTCGCTGCCTTCATGGACTGGCTCGACGTCAGCATCGTCGCCGCTGCTGCTCCATCGATCGCCGCCGACCTGCATACGACTTTAGGCTTTGATAACAGAAGAATGATCAAACGCGCGTGTGCTAAAACCAAAGACGCCCATCTACGGTATACCCCAACACCACATCTGTCGCTCCCGGTCAACCACGTCAAGATAGGGCCGTTTACATAGTTTCTTGACGCAAGCCCATCAGGCTCTCAGACCTCAACTTGACACCGCGCCTTTGCCGGGCAGTATCGATCTTGCCTATTGGGACTTTCGTGAGCATCAAGGGCCGGCGACACGTTAAAAGTGACCCGGCTGGATCGGCTCAGCCGCTCGGTGCTGCATCTGGTGACCTTGGGCGCCGCGGTCCCAGCCCCGTGCTGGCCGCGCCCGTCGAGATATGACGTCCGCGACGAGCTGCTGCCGTAGCACCCTCAGACCCTGCTGCTGGTTGGCACACACGGTGTGTGTCGGTGACCGCATTCGGGATCAAGAATGTGATGTATGACGATGGATTCGGTGGTGGCTGCGCCCTTGCGGCCGCGGGTTGCGGGCCCTGATGGGGTTAGCCCTTCTCGGGCGCGGGAGACGGTTCGCGCGTTGATGCAGGTCGACCGGTTGCATGTTCGTGTTGTGACCGCACCGTTGTTGGTGATTCCTGAAAATCTTGACAGGGTGATGTTGCCGGGGGCGGTCACGGTGTCGGCGATCCCGGCAACGGTGCGCCGCTGGGCGGATCTGGGGATTCGTGGGGTGAAGGTGTTCACCTACGGAGATCCTCGTGACTCGCAAGCCACGGGCGCGGTGGCGGCGGGTAATCGGATGCTGCGCGCGATCACCGCCATCAAAGCCGCGGCGCCGAGCATGGTCGTCACGACTGAAGTGTGTGGTTGTTCGTGGACTGATCACGGCGAATGCGCCTTGCTGGATGATGCCGGCCGGGTGGACCGGGGTGCCACGTACGCGTTGATGGCCGCGATGGCGGTCGCGCATGCGGAGCACGGCGCGGATGTGGTCTCACCCACGGCGATGCTCGACGGGTCGGTCCGGTCCGTGCGTGATGCGTTGACCGCGGCGGGTTGGTCAGATGTTGGGGTGTGCCCGAACTTGGCAATGGTGACCACCTTGTACGGGCCGTTCAAAAAGATGATGGGCACGAACCCAGCCCGGGGGCACCGGCGCGGGTTCCAACTGGAACCCGGTCATGCCGACCGGGACATCCTCACCCAAGCCGACCAATGGTTAGCCGAAGGTGCGGACGCGTTGACGGTGCAACCGGTGCTGACGTGCATGGATCTGCTGGTGCGGTTACGAGACCACGTGCGGGTACCGCTGATCGCCTATTCAACCTCGGGTGAATACCAGGCTTTGCAAATGCTTGGTGCTGAGGGGTTGATGGAGTACCACGAGGCGTTGCTACGCGCTGGCGCTGATCTGGTCCTGACTTACGCGGCGGAGCAGTTGGCCCGGACGTTGCGGGGGCCGGCATGAGCAGGGCTGCGGGTGTGTTGGTTGATCAGCCGTGGCGGCGCCCACCACAGTTGGATGCGATCCTGGGCGACGCGGCCCGGCTGGGTTTTGCCATGTCGTGCGAGGACCGTACCGGGGCGCTGTTAGCCGTGCTAGCTGCGAGTAAACCCGGTGGGCGGCTCCTGGAGCTGGGAACGGGGGTTGGGGCGGGTGCGGCGTGGCTACTCGACGGGATGAGCCCAGACGCCACGTTGACCTCGGTGGAACTCGACCCCGCGGTGCAGGCGGTCGCCGTCGCACGCTTGGGTGATGATGCCCGGCTGAACCTGGTTGAACAGGACGCGGGGCAGTGGCTGGCCGGCTACACCGGCCCACCATTTGATCTTGCGTATGTGGATTGCCGGCCCGGTAAGTTCGAGCGGTTCGACGAGCTGCTGCACCTGTTGACCCCGGGGGCCCTGTATTTGGGTGATGACCTGCTACCGCAACCAACCTGGCCACATGATCATCAACAGCGGGTGGATGCGTTCCTGGACCGGCTCGTGCACGAGGACCGGATCCGGCCGGTGGTCATGGGGTGGGCGTCCGGCCTCGTCGTCGGCGCCCGGGTGTAAAGGGCTACCCTCGCCGGTATGTCCGACCTGTTGCGCATTGGAACGAGAAATTCGCCGATGGCGTTGGCCCAGGTGCAGCGGGTCCGCCGGTTACTCGCCGACCGCCACCCTGAGCTGGCTGTGCAGGTGATGTCGATGTCGACCAGCGGGGACCGGTGGCACGGGGACCTCGCCGCGTTGGGCGGTAAAGGGGCGTTCACCAAAGAGGTAGACGCCGCGCTGGTCGCCGGGGACGTTGACTTGGTGGTGCATTGCGTCAAAGACGTTCCCGGGGACCGGCCGGCACCGGCCGGGACGGTGATGGCGGCCTACCTGACCCGTGATGACGTCCGAGACTGTTTGGTACACCCCGGCGGGTTACGCATCGAGCAGCTACCCCACGGTTCCCGGATCGGTACCTCAGCGGTACGGCGGATCGCGCAGCTGGCCCTGCACTGGCCACACCTGAGCCCGGTAGCCATCCGCGGCAACGCGAACAGCCGACTGACCAAACTCGATACCGGCAACACGTACGACGCACTCTTGCTGGCAGTTTCCGGGCTGCAACGGATCGAGCAGACCGACCGGATCACTCACCCCATTGATGTCGACGTGATGGTCCCAGCCGTCGGCTCCGGAACCCTGGTCCTGCAATGCCGTAACGACGACACCCGCACCCGTGACCTGGCCACTGGCCTGAACGACCCACGCGCTGAGCAGGAAACCGTGGCTGAGCGGACCATGCTGCACATTTTGCAAGGCAACTGCCATTCGCCTATCGCCGCACTCGCGCGCACAGAACCGGACGGGCGCCTCGGCCTGCGCGCACGGGTTATCAGCCTTGACGGTAAAACCGTGCTCGACGTCCACGAATGGGCCACAGACCCGATCACACTCGGCACATCCGTGGGCGCCGCCCTACTACGGCAAGGTGCCCGCGACCTGCTCTCCCTCACCTCGCCAGGGCTGTCATAACCCTGGCTATCACTGTGAGAGGAGCTACCACCTTTTTATTGGCTCGTAAGGCAAATTTGCTGTGATCAGCCTGCTTTGAAGGGTAGCCAGCGCGATGGTGCGCAGGTTCCTCACCGTGAACGTAATAGCCCATAACCCCCAATTAGGGACCTTTTGGTTATCAATTGGGGGCAGGGTCTGGTTAGTGGGGTCGGGTGGCGGGGTGCTGACGGCGGATGGCGAGGATCGCGATGATGGCTGCGAGTAGCACACCGGAGGCGGCGTAGCGGTCGAGGTTGAGGCCGCCTTTAGCGACGGGTTTGTCGAGGAAGTCACCGACGACCGCACCGAGTGGTCGGGTGAGGACGAACGCCGCCCAGAACAACAAGGTGTGCGACAGCCGGGTCCAGCGGTATGCGGCGGCGATGACTGCTAACAAGGCTGTGAACAGTAGGGCACCACCGGTGTATTCGAGTCCGATGGTGGTGGCTGTCCAGTCGCCCAGTGCTGTGCCCAGTGTTTGAGAGAACAAGATGGTCAGCCAGTAGAACCCTTCGGTGCGGGGTGTTTGCACGCTGGTTACCGCGATGGTGCCGGTCGCCCGGTACCACAGGGCGAAGGAGGCTAGAAGGCAGATGATCAGGATGGTAGTGCCGCCGGGGTACCCAACGCCGAGGTCTCGGTCGACGTAGTCCGCGATGGTGGTGCCCAGCGTGGTGGTGGCCACGATGGTGAACCAGTAGGTCCACTGGTTGAATTTCGTTGCCCGGATTTGCAGGATCACTGCGGCCACGAACACGGCCGTGAAGATGAACGTGCTGGTCAGGTAGCCCAACCCTGTGGACATGGACAGTGAATCACCGCCGGTCTCGCCGAGGGTGGTGGCGAGGATCTTGACCACCCAGAAAGCGACGGTGATGGCTGGCACTTTCGCGATGAAGTCCCGTAGCTGCTCGCGGGATTCCGCCCCCGCGAGATCGCCAGATGAGACGTCGTTTTGTGGTCTCTCGAAAGCTCTTCCTGGTGGCGACATGAGCGAAACGCCCTTCTTCTAGCGTCCAGAATAGGATTAAGCGCCCAGACGTTATATTGAGGTATCTGAGAACGTGCTGAAGGTCAGCGCTACCCGGTGGGGTCTATCGCAGATAAGCCCGAGATGACCCCCGCCCTGATCGGCAAGGCGAAGCGCATGTACGACAGCCGCCATTTGGGTCTGCCGGCTGACCGAAGCCGCCCCGACGAGTCGCACCGGCCCGGCGTCGACGAGCTGCTCACCCGCGCCACCGCCAGCGACGCCGGGTTCAAGCGGATCATCCGATTGCCACAGCCCGCAGTGATCTCACCGGACTGCTCTACGCCGACGGCATCCACGACAGCCTCTACCGTGCCGGCGGCACCCAGCTGCTCGCCGCGACCATCCCCGCACGACCGACTGGCGTGCCCGCGCTCGGTCTAGCTGCCTGACGGCCCGCACGCTGCGGCCCCGACACCTGACGCAGGTTGCCGGGGCCGATGCGTACGCGATCAGGTGACCAGGAAGCCGTTTTCCAGGTAGAGGCTCGTTCCCTCGTTACGGGCCTGCACCGCAGCCCGCGCCCTGCGCGCAAGCAACGCCGATAGCCGCTGGTCGGCCTCGGCGAGGGTGCACCACGCCCAACCCCGCAGCTCATCTGCCGGCACCTGGATTTGGTCGGTCTGCTCGCTGGTCAAAACCCCGCCGTCGTAGACCAGCATCAGCCCCTCGGTCCGGGCGCGGCGGCACCCAATCAGTCACCAGCAGCCGCCCCACCAGCACGGACAGCCCCAGCTCTTCTTTGAGCTCCCGCACAGCGGCCGCATGCGGCGACTCGTCGGCATCAACGCACCCGCCGACGATCTCCCAGTACGGTTTGTAGGTGGGTTCGGCAATGAGGATGCGCCCAGTCGGATCGGACAGCAGCACCCCGGCACCCATCCGCTTACGCGCAAGCGTGGCGGTGTAATCACCAGAAGTCACCACGCCAGGGTAATGGGCACCTACTGGTACGACACTCCGCCAGCACACAGAAGCTCCGGTGACCGAGCGCCGCAGCGACGAGGGGATCAGCGCATGAATTAGACCTGATCAGGGATCGGTGCCAACCCACGCTTTCTGTCACCCGGCGCGGTGTGACAGAAAGCGTGGGTTGGGGGTTGGTGCGGGTCGCCCTGGCGATTGTCGCTACTTTGCCGGGACGCGTCGTGGCCGTCTCGGCTCCCGCGCGGTTGACTCGGGTGAGGGAGAGCCGATGCGGGTGCTCACGTCGGACGAACTGGTGGAGTTGCTCGACCGGTTCGGGATGAAGGTCCAGGTCGACCTTGAGGGTGCGGCCGCGGACGGGGTCAGCCCCGAGCTGGTTACCGCCCGGCTTGCCCACGCCTTGGTCGGTGTGGTTGAGGCGCACGCCTCCCAGGTTGAGGACGCCGCTCGGCGTACCGGGGCCGGACCGCAGGATTTGGCCGAGGTCGCGTTGATGGCGTTCGCCGGTGCGGGTTGTCAGGGTGAGGTTGATGAGTGGGCGTTGATCCAGTGGCGGGCGGTGCGTTTGTCGATGGTGCTCTCCGGGCTCGACTTCGGCGGCCCGTTCCCGCGTGAGGGCCAGGTCGGTTCCGGTGATGTGCTGGTCCGCACGATCCGGCAGGTCGCCGCGGCCCTGGCAGGGACGGCTACCGCTAAACACGCTGCGATCAATCCGCTGCGCCCGGCGGGGGAGGCCCGTGACGCCGCGCAGGCCCTGACCAAGGCGATGACCGTGTTGGAACAGGCTGCCGCGGACGCGTCGTTGCACCGCAACCTCGCCGAGCTGATGACCATGACCGACTGACAGTGCCGGCACAACCCTCGCTGCTGGCAGAAGACAGGAGTTGACCGATGCCGTCTCGGCGCCCACCGTTAGCCGGCTTCACCCACCAGGAGCCGACCTGTGAACGGTTCGTCGGTGGTGGGAAGTTGGAGACGATCTGCCGGGCGCCGGCGGTGTGGACCCTGGCGCATCGCGGCTACAGCGGCGGCGGCCGGCTCGACGTGTGGGTGTATCCGGACCGGTCCGCCGCTGAGCTGGCCGGCGCTGAACTGACTCTGTTGTGCGGCATCGACGACCTCACCACCAGGGCGTTGTTCGATGCCGGGGACTACGCGGGTGTCATCGCCCGCTACGAGGCTGCCCACAGCGATGAGCACGTGATGCGGGGACAGGCCGCGTTCCTGCAACCAGTGCAGGCGCACCAGCACAGCCCCGGTTGCCTGGAGCGCCACGGGTGAGGATCAGCGTATGAGTTAGACCTGGTCAGGGATTTGTTGCTGGTCGGGTTCTGTGCTGTGGTGGGTTCGGCGTTTGACCGGCCCCTGGTCGTGTTGGTCGATGTCGGGATTTTGTCGGGGGATGGGTGGCGTGGTTGGGGTTGCTGTGTCGTGCGCCCGTGGGTGTTCGGTGCTCAACTTTTTGCCCTCCCCGGTAGTACCCGATGGTGGTTATAGGGTCTCCCAGGGGCGGGTGGCGCGCGAGGCGTGGTGGCGAAGTTGCATCACTTCGTCGCTGTGGTCGTGGGCGGGTACGGCGGTGAGTACGTCGGCTGCTGCCATGGTCAGGGTGTGCACGGACCAGGGCACGGTATTGATCGCGTCGAGTGCGAACGTGGCCCCGCCGCGGATATCACCGGCCCTAGCCATGGCCAGGGCGTGATAGACACGGCTCTCAGCCAGCCACAGTGGGGTTTTCGCTAGGGCTGTCTCAGCTTCTTGTTGGGCCCGGGTGGCACTTTTAAGATCACCACCGCGGGCTTCAACGAAGGTGTGGAAATTCGCGGTCCGCGGATACGCCCCGGTAGGGCCCTCATCGGGTAGGCGCTCGGCGAGTTCACGCATCGCGGTGATCCCTTCGCGGCCGGCGGTGAGATCACCGGTCATCGCGGCGACCCCGACGAGCGCGCTGTGTGCTTCTAGGGCCCCGAGGGTGGGTTGGGAGGTGACGGCTAGTGCTTGCTGCGCGGTCCGGGTGACTTCGTCACGGCTCATCCCTTCGTAGACGCCGCGGGATGCGGAGCGGCCTAGTACGTAGGTTTGGGTGGCGGGGTCTTGGCTTTCCTTAGTGGTCCTCGGCGTTAATCCTTCGGGGGTTGGTTCAGGGGGTTCCAGGTTGGTGAGGTAGAGGTCGCCGGCGCAGTCGAGGGCGTCTTGGGCGGTGCCGATCGGTTGGCCGTCGGGTAGGACGGAGTCTTGGTAGCCGTCACGACTGGCGAGGTAGATCGCGAAGCCCCACAGGTGTGCGGAGCGTTGATAGCGCAGCCTCATCAGTGGGATGGTCTCACCGTCGGGTAGTTGCGCGTCGATGTAGGCGAACCCTGCCCGGTACCGCACCACGATCCCGGGCAGCCCGGGCCAGTGGGCCTTCGCGTGCTCAGTCAGGCGTTGCTGCAACGACACCTTCGTCGATTCGGGAATCGCGGCCACACTATTCATCATGCCGGCCTGCCGATGGGCCCGCAGGCCGGGGCGAATCCACCCGGTGCGAAAGGCCGACCACCCGCAATAGATCGACTGTCTGCCATGTTCGGGTAGGCGGAGGTTTGTCATGTCTGGTCCATCGGCCTGCCCGATCGTCTTGTCTATGCCCGAGCAGCAGCGTCTTGAACGCCGGGTCAGGACCGTGACCGAGCAACACCGGCACGTCTTACGCGCCACGATCGTCTTGCTCGCTGCCCAGGGTTGGAGCAACGCGGCGATCGCGCGGCGGGTCGGGGTCTGTGTGGACACCGCCCGGACCTGGCGCGACCGCTACGGCGCCTACGGCGAGGACGGCCTGCGGGATCGGGGCCGCTCCGGGCGGCCGCGTCGGTTCACCGATGTGCAGCAGGCCCAGGTCAAAGCGATCGCCTGTGAACTGCCCGCGGATCGGGGGATCCCGTTGTCGCGGTTTAGCCACGCCGATCTGGCTGCCGAAGCCGTCGACGTCGGGGTGGTCGAGGACATCTCGGCATCCACCGTGCGCCGGTGGCTACGCCGGGATGCGATCCGCCCGTGGCGCCACCAGTCATGGATCTTCCCGCGTGACCCGGACTTCGCCGTTAAGGCAGGCCGTGTCCTCGACCTGTACGCCCGCACCTGGCACGGCGAGGTGCTCGGCGACGACGACTACGTCATCTCCGCCGATGAGAAGACCTCCGTGCAGGCCCGCTGCCGGTGTCATCCGAGCCTGCCACCCGGACTGGCCCGGATCATGCGGGTCAACCACGAATATGACCGGGGTGGGGCGCTGGCCTACCTCGCCGCGTACGACGTCCACCAGGCCAGGGTGTTCGGCCGTACCGAACCCACGACCGGCATTGTTCCGTTCGCGAACCTGGTCGCGCAGGTCATGGGCCGTGAGCCCTACTCCAGCGCCCGCCGAGTCTTTTGGATCACCGATAACGGCTCGTCACACCGCGGTCACAAAGCCATCGACCGGTTGGAAAACACCTGGCCGAACGCCACCCTGGTCCACACACCAATCCACGCGAGCTGGGTCAACCAGGTCGAAATCTACTTTTCCATCGTGCAGCGCAAAGTCGTCACACCCAACGATTTCTACGACCTCAACGACGTCACCAACCGCCTCGCCGCGTTCGAAGACCTCTACAACCTCGCCGCTCGGCCCTTCAACTGGCGTTACACCAAAGCCGACCTCGCCACCACCCTCAAACGGATCAACGCCCACGAAACCGCCACCATCTGACCCCCGAAGAATTAACGCCGAGGACCACTAAGGGGGCGTCCCGAAATAACCTTTACAGTTAAGGGTTGGTTGGTTGCTTCTTTGGTTGGATCGTATAGTTCCATTCGCCGTGGAACTTGTGGTGTTGTATTCGCAGGGCGGCGAGTTCCTGGTCGGTGACCTTGATGCCTTTCGGGTAGCTGCCGGGGTCGAGTTCGGCGTGCACGGCGAGTCCCTTGCGGGTGGTGGTGGCACCGATCAGGTTGACCGCGATTTCGTGGCTGGTCAGCGGCTGGCCTCGCCAGTTCGTCGAGATCTGGCTGAACAGGCGATGCTCGACCTGATTCCACTTGCTGGTCCCCGGCCAATGCCGTTGTTTGAAATCTGAACTATCGCGGGTGCGGGGTGATGACCTTGGCCGCGACACGTCGTTTTGGTGGCGTCGTCGTTGCTGGAGACATGCATCCATGGATAGGCATTTCCGGGCAAGTGCGGTTGGGCGTGCTCACGCAGTGCGTGTCTGCGGAACTGGTGACGCAGGTGTCAGCCGCCTGCGGTAGCCGAGACAGCAGACCAGGCGCGTTGCCGGTCGGGTTCATGGTCTATTTCACGCTGGCGCTGGCCCTGTTCCAGCAGGATTCCTACGACGATGTCGCGGAGAACCTGGTCGGTGGGATCGGCGGGATGGCTGGGTCCATCGTACGTATTTAGCTAGGGTCACGGATCTTGTGAGCTTGGCGGTGTGTGCTTGAGCTGCGGGTGGTCCCGCTGGCGGTCGGGTGTGGTGGCCTTTGATCAGCCCGGATGGGTTGGTGTGGCATAGTGCCCGGGTGTCCGGTTCTGGCCCGCAGCGCCCGTCGTATGACGATCTGGCCGTTCTGGTCATGCAACAGGCCGCGCGGATCGCTGAGCAGGATGCAGCGATCAAAGGGTTGACGGCTGAGGTCGCGGAGTTACGTCGCCGGTTGGGGATGGATTCGTCGAACAGCTCGAAGCCGCCGTCGTCGGACGGTCTTGACCGCACGAAGCGGTCTGCGCCGGGCTCGGGTAAACGGGGTAAGCCTCGCGGGGCGCCGGGGGCGACGAAGATGCTCGTCGACGACCCGGACGAGAAAATTGCGTGTCGGCCGGATACCTGCGGTAACTGTGCGGGTGACCTGGCAGAGGCGAAGGTGTTCGCCCGGCAGCGCCGGCAGGTGATCGACCTGCCGCCCCCGCCGAAGCCGTACGTCACCGAATACCTGGTGGAATCGCTGCTGTGCGCCGGGTGTGGTGAGGTCACCTGCGGCGATGCTCCGGACGGGGTAGCCGGGCGGTTGCAGTACGGGCCGGGTGCGAAAGCCCGGATGGTGTATTTACGCGGTGCGCAGTACCTGCCGTTCGGTCGGGTGGCGCACGCGTTGGACGTGTTGTGTGGGCTGCGGGTCGCCCCGGGCACCGTGTTGTCCGCGGTGCGTGAGGCTGTGGACCGGTTGGGTCCGTTCGTCGACCGGGTACGGGTGTTACTACGCGCCCAGGCCGTGATCGGCGCGGACGAGACCCCGGCGTGGGTCGACGGCGGATGGAAATACGTCCACGTCGCCTGTACTGACATGCTGACCCTGCTGCACGCCGGGAGCCGCTCCAAGAATGACATCGACGCCGGTGGGGTACTCGCCGGTTTCACTGGGGTCCTCGTGCGCGATGGTTACGCCGGCTACGACCACATCAGCACCGCGACCCACGCCGAATGTGGTGCTCACCTGCTCCGCGCGCTCAAGGGTGTCCACGACGGCGACCCCGCCGGGCAGCAATGGGCCGAGGCGATGAGCAACACCCTGCTGATCGCGAAGAAGATGATGGCCGACGCCGCCGCAGCGCAACACCGCAGCCTGGATGACGAGCAGGTCAGGCTCATCCGCTGCGCCTACGCCGGGGCACTGGCATCCGGGCGGGAGGCCAACGCGAAACATCCACAATCGAAGGCCGCGAAGCTGGTCAGACGGTTCACCCGCGACGCCGACGACATCCTGCGGTTCACCACCGATTCCGCGATCTGGTTCTCCAACAACCAAAGCGAACGCGACCTGAGACCCACGAAGCTGCAGCTGAAGATCAGCGCTACCTGGCGGTCCCTGCAAGGACTCGCGGACTTCGCGACCCTACGGTCCTACCTGTCCACCGCCAATAAACACGGCGAAGACCTCCTCAACGTCCTCACCGCCCTCTTCACCACCGGCCCCTGGCTCCCACCAGACCCAGCCCTCTGACCCGAGCTAAACACGTACATACGGACGGCTTTTCCATGACCATTCGGCCGATGCCTGGACGCCGTTCATATGTACGGCGACGGGGCGACCCTCCGCAGAGGATCGCCCCGTTGGCCGTGGATGCTCCTGATGGATGTCAAGCGGCGAGTTCAAGATCGTTTGATATGATGAGTTGGTAGAGCTCGCGGGCGACGTAGCGTTTGAGGCATCGGATGATTTCTTTCTTGGACGGGCCGTCTTTGGTGTGTCGTTGCATGTGCTCGCGGGTGCGGGGGTCCCAGCGCAGGCGGCAGAGCACGACGCGGTAGAGCGCTTTGTTGGCTTGTCGGTTGCCGCCACGGGTTGAGGCGGTACCGGTTGGTCTTGCCGGACGACGCGGGGATCGGCGCGACGCTGCAGCGCATGGCGAACGCTGCCTCGCTGGTGAGCCGGTCGTGGTTCTCGCCGGCGGCCATTGCGGCGATGATCGAGGTCAGTTTGCGGTGTCGGGTTCGCGGCACCGGATTTCACCCGCTCGTCGACGAACCTGACATGCTCGTCGTTGGCCAGAGCCCGGATCCGTGCCTGCTGTTGTTCGGAGAGCTGGCTGTTCTCGGCGCTTGCTTTGTCGTAGTCGTCCTGAGCGGTTTGCGCGGCGCGTAGGGCGTCGTTCCAGTCGGCTTCCAAGGTGTCGGCGACGAGCCGGTTGTCGGGGTCGACGGCCAGGTAGCGGCGGCGGGCCAGGTCGACGCGTTGCCGGGCGCGTTGGACCTGCTGACGGCGCAGCGTGTCGGCTTCGTCGGCGCGTTGGGTCAGCTCGGCGGCGACGGTGAGCGCGACCTCGAGGGCCATGGGGGTGACTTCCTGCAGGAGCAGCTGCCCGATAGCGGTATCGACACCGGCGCCGGGGATGCCTTGGCAGCGGCGGCCCGCATCGCGGATGCAGGCGCTCATGCACTGGTAGTCGGGGACCTCGACACCACGTCGGGTGTGGTAACGCACAGTCATCCGGTTACCGCACTTACCGCAGATCGCGAGGCCTTGCAGCAGCGCGGTGCCTTCCCGGGCCGGGCCGGCCGTGCGGTCCTCGCCGTGGGCTTGGGCGTTGGCTGCCAGTAGTTTCTGGTTCAGTTCGTACTGGTCCAGGCTGATGTAGCCGGGGTGGCTGTCTGGGAAGAACGCCGTCCATTGCTCCCGCGGCACCAGTTGGGAGGTCTTCTTGCCGCCGGTCGTGGTCGTCTCGCGGTGGCGGCCGTAGACGAACGCGCCGGCATAACGAGGGTTGTGCAACACGCGCAGCACGCTGTGATGCCGCAGCGGTGTCCATGCCAGTTCGCCTTTGTGCTCGCCTTTGCGGACCCGGACTGGGAACAGCAGGCCGCCGGTGGTGAACTCGTGCACGACGGCGCTGGCCGAGCCGGTTCGGGCGAAGGTGGCGAACAGGTGCCGGAGTGCTTGCTGGACACCGGCATCCGGATCGAGCACCACATTGCCGGCCGGGTCGTAGACCAACCCGACCGGCAGGCCCATGCGCAGTTCACCGCGGCGGGCCTTGGACAACTGCCCACCGCGCCACCAGGACCGTATAAAGCCGAACTCGTGCGTAACAAAGGCCCGTGGCGTGGCTCGACGACCTAGCGGTAGTTTGTCGCCTTCATGGCGGTAGATATAGGTTGAGGGCGTGGCCGCTTCCGACGGCGTTGAGAAGTTGTTGGAGTTCGCGGGGTGGTGGTTTGTTAGTCCAGGCTGTCCAGCAGCGTTGCAGTAGCAGCCATGGGGTGAGCCAGGCGCGGACGGCGCGTAGTGCTTTCGGCCAGCTGGTTTGCTCAGTGCCGGGGCTGGATTCGGTGCCCCCTCTCTCCGGAGTCGTCATCGACGGGTTCCGGGGCGGCAGCGGTTTTGTCTCTTGTGGATGATTGGTCGAACCAGGCGTCCCAGCAGAAGGGAAACGCGCAGTTCACCAGGGTTTGGTGGCGGCGGATCGCAGTCGCGGAGCGGACTTGAAAGTCGGCCCAGCCCAGCTCGTCCTTGACTTGCTTATAGCTTTGCTCGATCCAGTGCCGGATTCCGTAGAGGCGAACGATCTCGGTTAGGTCGGCCGGCTCGTGCGATGCGTTGGGGTGTCATGGGCGCCGCCGGGGCGGGGTAGGTTGGTGGCCAGGTACCAGGTGGCGTTGTCCGGCAGGGTGGCCGGGTCGGTGGTGGCGATGACGAGGCGGGTGTGTCCGTCGGGTCCCCACCAGCCGAGCTGGGCGTCGACGGCCCACCAGGTTTCGGTATGCCCGTCGCGGAACTGGCGCACGGCTGGGCTCCAGCCGCCGGGATCGTCGGGCCCGCCCCCGGGCACGGTCCGGGCGGCGTCTTTCGGGGTGTAGGCATCAGCGCCGTACTGCCAGGTGCCACGAGACGGCTTGAGGGACATGACGAAGCCCCAGGCCGCTCTGGCTCAGTTTCCCCCGCAGGGCGTCGTGATCGCCGTAGAAGCTGTCCGCTACGACCGCCCGACATGTCACACCTGCAGAAATTGCTTGAGCGATCAGGTCGGCGGCGATCTGCAACTTGGTCCGGAACTGGAGGATCGGCCTTCTTCTCGGGAAAGCGCGATGCCGGGGTGTAAGGCTCGGCGTGCAGCGGATAGTAGACCCGCTCGTCGGCCCACACGGTGGTCACCGTGACGATGCCGTTGTCGGTCTTGCCGTAACGGCCCAGCCACTGCCGCCCGACATGCGCCGTCGTGGTGCCGTCCTTACGATCACCAGAGTCGTCGATAGCGAGCACACCACGCGCGTGCGGCGCGGTCGCCGGATCGTTGACCAGCAGCTCGAGACGCCGACTGTTGACCTCATCGGCGTCCCATGTGGATTGGGACAGGAAGTACTGCAACCGTTGTACTGCAGCGTGTTGCGCACCCTCGACCGGCTCTGATCCAGCCAGACCGGTCAACGTCTTGTTGCGGTCGCGAGGCGCGAGCAAACCGGTCAGATATTCACGAAACCCTCGCCGTTGCGCCAGCCGGGAAAACAACTTATCAAAACCGGCTGCGTAGTCCTCCAACGGACCCGCAGCCGGCGGACACACCGCACGAACCACCAGCACTCCACCCACTCGACGGCACCCTGCTGGGGTGCAACGCCGCTGAGCAGAGAAGGTTACGAAAGCGACAAAATACCGCTAGTCATGCTCCTATGAAGTCACAACGCCACGTCCAGTGAGTGCACGAGCACTTCCCGACCGAGGCTGACAAATCCCGTTGAAAGTCAGTCAGGCGGGTCAGACCCCGGCGGGGGTGCTCATGAACATCATCTCTGTCAGGCGGTGACGATTCCCGCCGCTCGGGTAGTCCCGCTCTCGATGTCGACGAGCAGGCATGAGCCGGTCAACCGCGAGGTCGCGTACGTGTCGACCGCGACCGGCTCGGCCGTACGCAGCAGCAGACTGCCGATCTCGTTGACCGCAAGTCGGTCCGCCGCCGGGTCGCAGGTCAGATCGGCCAGCCCTGCACACGGCTCGATGTCCTGCACTACCGCGGCGACCGTACGCGTGCCGTGGCGCAGCAGCACCTTCTCGCCGACCTGCAGAGGCTGGTCGTGCAGCTGGCACACGGTGGCGCGCACCTCGTTCGACGGTTCTGGCGCGCTCGTGGCCGGGGCCAGCAACGCCCCGCGCGTTATGCCCTGGTCGTCGGCGAGCCGTACCGACACGGACTGCGGCGCCCACGCCATCGCCACTTCATCGCCGAGCACGTCGATGCCGGTCACCGTGGTGCTGCGGCGCTGCGGCAGCACGGTGACCCGCTCGCCGATCCGCAGTACCCCGCTGGTGATCTGACCGGCGTACGCCCGGTGGTCGCCGGCGCTGATCACGTACTGCACCGGCATCCGCATGGGCTTGTCGACCGTATCGTCGCCGGCAGGCACCGTTTCCAGCAGCTCCAGGACGGTCGGGCCGCCGTACCAGGGCATGTTGACCGCGGTCGTGGCGACGTTCTCCCCGATGGCTGCGGCGACAGGGATCGCAGTGACCCCGCTGATCCCCAGCTCCTGCGCCACCACGGCGAAGTCGTCCGCGATCGCCGCGAACGTCTGCTCACTGTAGTGGACCAGGTCCATCTTGTTGACCGCCAGCACCACGTGCGGCACCCGCAGCAGGGCGGTCACTGCGGCATGCCGGCGGGTCTGTGTGACGATGCCGTTGCGTGCGTCGACGAGCAGGACGAGCAGGTCTGCGGTGGAGGCGCCGGTCACCATGTTCCGGGTGTACTGCACGTGTCCCGGGGTGTCGGCGAGGATGAAGCGGCGCCTGCCCGTAGCGAAGTACCGGTACGCCACGTCGATCGTGATGCCTTGCTCCCGTTCGGCCCGCAGGCCGTCGGTCAGCAACGCGAGGTCGGCCGCCCCCCCACCGTGGCGGCGCCGGGAGGCCTCCTCCACGGCCGCGAGCTGGTCCGCCAGGACGGACTTGGAGTCGTACAGCAGACGACCGACGAGGGTGGACTTGCCGTCGTCCACTGATCCGGCGGTGGCGACGCGCAATAACGACGTAGACATCAGAAGTAGCCCTCTCGCTTGCGGTCCTCCATGGCGGACTCGGACATCTGGTCGTCGGCGCGGGTAGCGCCCCGTTCCGTGACCCGGCACGTGGCGATCTCGCCGATGACCTCCTCGACCGTGGCGGCCGCTGAATCGACCGCGCCGGTGCACGACATGTCGCCGACGGTCCGGTACCGCACTGTCCGGCGCCTGACCGTCTCGCCGTCCCTGGGGCCTCCCCACGCCCCGGCGGCCAGCCACATGCCGCCGCGCTGGAACACCTCACGCTCGTGGGCGTAGTACAGCCCCGGCAGCTCGATGCGCTCGCGGGCGATGTACTGCCACACGTCGAGCTCCGTCCAGTTCGACAGCGGGAAGATCCGCACGTTCTCTCCGAGCAGGTGCCGGCCGTTGTAGAGATTCCACAGTTCGGGTCGTTGCCGGCGGGGGTCCCAGCCGCCGAACTCGTCCCGCAAGGAGAACACCCTCTCCTTGGCGCGGGCCTTCTCCTCGTCACGCCGGCCGCCGCCGAGCACCGCGTCGAAACGGTACGACTCGATCGCGTCCAGCAGTGGCACGGTCTGAAGGACGTTTCGGGAGCCGCCCGGCTGCTCGGTGAGTCGGCCGGAGTCGATGAATTCCTGCACCAGCGCAACCCGCAGCCGTAGGCGTCCCTTGGCCACGACGTCGTCGCGAAAGCGCAGCACTTCGGGGAAGTTGTGCCCGGTGTCGATGTGCAGGAGCTCGAACGGCAGCGGCGCCGGGGCGAACGCCTTCACCGCCAGATGCAGCATCACCGCGGAGTCCTTGCCCCCGGAGAACAGGATGACCGGGCGGGTGAACTGTCCTGCGGCCTCCCGCAGAATGTGGACCGCCTCGGCCTCCAGCACCTCCAGATGCGTCAACCGGTGGGGCCGCCCGGTCGTCTTCCTGATCATGGCCGTCGTCATGGCGCTGTCCTCTCGTGCCGCACTGTCGGTGGCCGCCCGTCGGCGGCCCGGTTCGTGTCGTCGATCCACTGTGTGACGGCCTCGGTCAGTACGGTGCGGGCCAGGCGGTACTCGCCCGCCGCTATCCGTTCGTCTGGTGTGTGATCGAGCGCGGCCTCGCCGGGGCCGTACGCGACCATGGGGATCCCGGACCATGTGGTGGCCAGGGTGTTCATGTCGCTACTGCCTTTCTTGAGGAGGAACCGCGGCGTGATCCCAGACTCCCGGAACGCCCGCGAGAACGCCCGGACTAGCCCGCTGCTGCGCGCGGTGGTCACTCCCGGTGTCGCCCGCAGGACGGTCACGGTGGCGGCCCCAGCCGCCCGGTTCACGGCCGCGATCAGAGCCGGCGGCTTCACCCCCGGCGGCACCCGGACGTCGATCACCACCTCGCCGACCTGGCGGTCGCCGGCGTTGACCGCATGCAGTCCGAGCACGGCGAGCAGGGCGTCCGGCGCCACCTCGGTGACATGTCCGCGGAGCTTGTCTATGATCTCCACGAGTTGGTCCGCTGCGGTGGTGACGCCCTGCCCGGCGGTGTGCCCGACCGGGTGGCTGATGTCGAGCCGAACCTTGAGCAGGCCGTAGTAGCCGATGGTCAGGGCCGCGGTGCCGCTGGGCTCACCGACGACCACCGCGTCCGCCGGGTAGTGGTCGCGGGCGAAGAAGGCGCCCGCGGAAGTGTTCTCCTCCTCGACCGCGCCGACGACGCGCACCTGCACCCCGTCCAGGATGTCGAGATCGGCCAGGGTCTCCAAATAGGCAACGAGACTGCCCTTGGCATCGACGCTGCCGCGCCCGTGCAGGGTGTCACCGTGCCAAACCGCCGGCCAGCGGTGGGCCACCGTGTCCAGGTGACCGAGCATCAGCAGCCGTCGGGGGCCGTCGCCGCGGGTGGCGACCAGGTTGCCGGCGTCATCGATCCGGGCGTCCACACCCCGACCGGTGCACCAGTCCACCAGGTAGTCGGCCAGCTCCCGCTCGTCGCGCGACACCGACGAGATCTCCACCGCGTGTGACAGCACGGTCAGGTCCTCATCCGGCGGCCGGGTGCGCCAGAATCGGGTTCCTGAGGCCGGGGACAGCATGTGTGGCCCGGTAACGGCCACGTCGGCGGGACCAGCCAGCGCGATCTCCGCGGCCCGCACCTTCTGCCGCATCCGGCCCCGGGCCAGCGGCCCGCCATCACCGGGCAGGGCGTCCGAGACCCGGCTGCCCAGATCCTTCGGGTCGGCCAGCAGCCCGGGGGTGCCGGTGACCAGCCGCAGGTGGTCCGCCGCCAGCGCATTGGCCAGCTCGGCGGCGAGCACGTCGGCGTCCACGTTGAGCGGACCACCGCCGTCCACGTCGCCCGCCGGCGGACTGACGCACACGAGGTCGTACGCCTGCATCAGCTGCCGCAGCCGGTCAACCGCGACATCGGCGACCCGGCCCGCGCGGTGGTCACGCACGACCGCGGGCCGCCCGTCCCGGACCACCCGCAGCGGCGCGTTGACCCGGGCTCGGACCAGGTCACCGTCCGCGGCGACCGCGGCGAACGCGGTGAGTCCGCGAGCCGCCGCGGCGAGGCGGACCCGGGGCAGAGTGACATGCTGGTACGCAGACACGATGTGCCGCATCTCCTCCGGCGGGCAGTACCGCACCTCGTCGCCGTTGCCCAGCTGCAGTGTGCGAGCGGCGCGCCCGAGATCCGCGTAGTGCTGGGTGATGCCGGCCGCCCCGCCCGCGACGAGCAGCACCCGTGCTCCCCGCCGACGGATCGCGGCTATCTCATCGAAGACAATGTCGTGGTTGAGACTCGCGCTGCCCACCTTGACGACGTACAACGCCGCCTTGTGGGTGTTGGCGACCTCACCGAGTACGGACATGTGCGATCTCCTTGTCAGCCGATGCCGCGGGTGTTGCCACCGTCGATCACCATGACTGTGCCGGTGACATACGAGGCGTGGTCGCTGGCGAGAAAAGCGGCCAGCGCGCCGAACTCCGCCACGTCGCCGATCCTGCGCAGCGGGATGTGCTGGGCGACCCGGGCGATTTCGATCTCCACGTCGTCGCCGAACTGCTCGTCCAGGATCGGCGTGCGGTGAAACCCGGGGGCCAGGACGTTGACCGTGACGTTGCTCGGACCGAGTGCGTGCACCAGTCCCTTCATGTAGCCGAGCAGACCGAGCCGAGCCACCGAGGACAGCCCGCTACCGGGGTCCGGCTGCCGGACCGCCTCCGAGGCGATCATCAGCAGCCGCCCCCAGCCGGCCGCCCGCACCAGCGGGAGGGCAGCCAGGGTGAGGCTGATGTGGGGCAGCAGATTCCCCTCGATCGCTTCCCGGTAGTCGGCCACCTGGAAACTGTCGACCGGGCCGAACGGCACCCCGCCGGAGTTGGTGACCACGATGTGCAGCGCACCAAAGGTGTCCGCGGTCTGCTGGACCCACGCGGCGACCGCGCGCTCGTCGTGCAGGTCGACCGGGACGCTGAGCACGTCCCCCTTGGCCACCGCGCTGATCTCCGCGTGGGCCCGGACCAGCCGCTCGGGATCCCGGCCGCAGATCGACACGTGCGCGCCCTCCGCAGCGAGCGTCTTCGCCACAGCCAGGCCGAGGCCACTGCTCGAGGCGGACACCAGGGCCACTCGGCCGGCGAGTCCCAGGTCCATGAATGGTGTTCCCTTCTCGTTCGTTGACGTGTGGGGTACGGGTGCCGTCCGGTGTCGCGGACGGCACCCGTACGCGCTGCGTCATCGAGCTGCCAGGGCCGGGTAGCCATAGCGGGTCAGGGCCGGTAGAGCGAACGCCGTGGCGGCTGCCACCTCAGGGACGGACAGCCCTTTGCGCCAGCGCTCGTCGGCCCGGATCACAGTGTCACCGGAGCCGAGCCGGTCCGGATTGCCGGTGACGGTGTGGTTGCGGCCCAGCGACACCCGGCCGAGCTTGTCCACCGGTGGCTCGTCGCCCAGCCCGGCGAACCGCATCACCTGACCGACGATCTCCCGGGGCCGCGCGCACAGATCCTCGTGGCGGATCCTCAGGTACCGCTCTCCCGCGGCCCGGCCGACCAGCTCCGAGGCGAGGTTGAAGGCGGTCCAGAATCCGCTGCTGCGCGCCGGGTGCATCGGAGCGATGTATGCCTTGGCCCGCTTGTACGAGAACGCGGTGGCCCGGGGGTCGCGGACCATGTGTAGGACGTGCACGTCCAGGTCCGTACGGCCTAGCAGTGCCGCCGCCTCGGCGGGGTACTTGGAGCCGTCCACGATCAGCCGGTCACCGCCGCGCTCGGACAGCAAGCGGTAGATCGCCGCGCTGCGGTTGACGGCGGCGACCGCAGCGGCGACGGGTGCGGCGGTGCCCGTGGCCTCGGCCAGGCGGGCTCGCAGGTGTCTGGTCCGGAGGTGGGCACGCTGCTGGCGCACCATCTGGGTCGCCTCCACTGGCGTGCCCACGCCACTGGCCGCCAGTACATCTAACCACAGTGGACACTGAGTAACCCGCTTACCGCACCCGCAGATGGAATTGGTGCCCGTGCCAAGGACGCCGTTTCGCCAGAGATAGTGCAGCTCGCCGACGTGCAGCACGCCGGGCAGTTCGCCCAGCACGTTGCCGAGCAGGGTGGTACCGCTGCGGGTCCAGCCGGTCAGGTAGAGGATGCGCGGCTTAGTCATGGGAACCCCACGCCACCGTCAACAGGTGCTGCGGCAGGTGCACCGCCAGCCCGATCCGGGTGCTGGCCTCGGCCGTGTCCGGCAGGCCCCGCTCGGTGGCTCGGCGCAGCGTGATGCTGGCGATGCCCGGTAACAGCAGCGTCAGGGCGGCCCGGAAGTCGCCGAGCAGCAGCCGGTCCCGAGGCATCATCCGGGTGCGGGACACGGTGATGCCGGCAACCTGCAGGCGGCTCAGCGCCCCGGTGCGCACGAGTTCCCAGTACACGACAGGGTGCGCCACAACACCGTCGCATGAGCCGCCGGTCTCCTCCACGTCGGCCGCCGCCGCGACGATGGTCGTCTCGAGGTCGTCGTCGTCGGCGGTGCTGCGGCTGCGGCGTGTGTCGGGCAGCTTGAGCAGCCCTTCGATGGCGCCGTCCGGGCTGCCGTGCAGCAGCGACTGGTTCTCCAGCACCGACAGCCGCACCAGGACCCGGAAGTCGATGAACGAGGCCAGCAGTTCGGCGTGCTCGGTGATGCCGTTGGGCAGGGGCACCGACACGGTCAGGTCTGTCAGGGCGGCGCCGGCCAGCCGCGGGGCAAAGGCGGCCTCCGGGGTGGCGGCGTACGTGGTGCCGGAGGTGGTCAGGGTGCCTCTCGGGGGCTCGTACACGTAGGTCGCGGGGCGGTCGGGCACGTTCATCGTCTTGAGCAGGTGCCGCACCGTGTAGCGGGGGCGGGACGCGAACAGGGGAAAGGCCTCCGGTAGGTGCAGGCTGAACGGCACGGTCAGGTCGTCCGTATTCGCCGCGGCGGACAGTTCCGCGGCGAAGGTCTCGCCCGGAGTCCGCTCGTCGAGCGTGACCCGGGATCGGACGGGTACGGTGCCGTTGCCCTTCACCTTCGTAGTCGTGAGCACGCAACCGCTCCTTTCGGCATGGTGAAGAATCGTTAGGAGATAACCTAGAATCAATCGCCGGCGCTTGACCCCGTCCGCCAAGAAGCATTGCTTATGTTCCCCGGAAACAGTGGTTATGGCGACCTCGGATAAGCGTCCGAATTCAGGTTGGTAAGCGCTCATTATTGGCGCTCGAGTGGCTTTACGGTTTACGTTTGCGTCACCTAACGTCGACGGGAAATGAGGACCGGCATGCCGAAGCTGCTGGACGCCCTGCAATGCCCTGAATGCAACGCCGAGGTGGCGGTCGACCCGGCCGCCCGGGTCAGCGAGATCGTCGAATGTCTGGACTGTCGCACAGAACTGGAAATTGCATCCATCGATCCCCCGAGCCTGGTACTGGCCCCCGAGGTCGAACAGGACTGGGGCGAGTAGAGAGAAGGAATTGGCGATGAATGTCGAACGACCACGCCTAGGCGTGCTCGCGTCGCGGGTACGGTTCGAGGAGAAGCAGATCATGGCAGCGCTGGACCGGCGCGCGATCACCTATGTCCCGCTCGACCCCCGCTCATTGTTCATCGCCGGCACCTGGAGTGGGCCGGAACTTGTCGTCAACCGCGAAGTGGGCCATTTTCGGGCTCTCTACGCGGCCAGCGCGCTCGAGTCGGCCGGGGTGGCGGTGGTCAACAGCGCCACCGCCACCCGCCTCAGCGGGGACAAGTGGTACACCTCCGCGGCCCTGGCGGCGGAGGGCCTGCCCACTCCGCGGACCGCCCTAGCGATTACACCGGAGGCGGCCCTCAGTGCCCTGGACGAGATCGGTTACCCGGCCGTGGTCAAACCTCTGGTCGGTTCGTGGGGGCGGCTGGTCACCCGGCTGCCCGACCCGGCCACGGCCGAAGCAGTGCTGGAACACGTGGCCGCACTGCCGTCACCGCAGTCGCACGTGATCTACCTGCAGGAGCTCGTGGCCAAGGCGGACCGGGACCTGCGGGTCGTGGTAGTGGACGGCCAGGCGCTCGGGGCAACCTACCGGCGTGGCACCCAGTGGCGCACCAACGTTGCTCGGGGCGCGGTGAGCGAGTACTGCGCTCTCGACCCGGAGATCGCCAAGCTGGCGGTGGCGGCCGCCGGTGCGGTCGGCGCGGACATCGCGGGCGTGGATCTACTTGAGGACACCGACGGCCAACCCACCGTGTTGGAAGTCAACGACCGGGTCGAGTTTTGCGGCTTCCAGTCCGCCCACGACGGCCGGATCGACGTCGCCGAGGCCATCGTGGACCTGCTCCTGACAAGGACGGAACGATGATTCGCGCAGCTGTCGTCGGTGCCGCCGGATACATCGGTGGCGAACTGCTCCGCATCCTGATCGGGCACCCTGACGTGCAGCTGGCGGCGGCGACCTCCCGCCAGCTGCACGGGCGCCCGGTCGACGGGGTCCATCCCAACCTGCGCGGCCGGACCCGGGTCACCTTCTGTGCCGTGGACCAGCTCGAGCACTACGACGTGCTGTTCCTGGCCACCCCGCATCGCGAGACCATGCAGCGGATGCCGGAGTTCCTCGGGGTCGCCGACACGGTGATCGACCTGTCCGCGGATTTCCGGCTACGGTCCGACAGCACCTACGAGCAGTACTACGGGGTGCCGCATACCCAGCCGCAGCTGCTGGATACGTTCGTGCCCGGAGTGCCGGAGCTGCATCGCGACCGGCTGCGCACGGCGGACCGGATCAGCATCCACGGGTGCATGGCGAACGCCGGCATCCTGGCTCTGGTTCCGCTTGCCGAGGCCGGGCTCATTGAGGGCGAGGTCACCGTGGACGCCCGTACCGGCTCGTCCGGGTCGGGCACCAGGGCCGGTTCGGAGAACCTGCACGCCGAACGCAGCGGCGCGCTGCGGGTCTTCGCGCCGACCCGGCACCGGCACGAGGCAGAGATCACCCAGGCCAGCGGCCTGACGGTGCGAATGAGCGCGACCGGCGTCGAAGCTGTGCGCGGTGTCCAGCTGCTGTGCCGGGCGCAGGTGTCCAAAGGCGTGGACGAGCACGCGATTCGGGCGGCGTACCGCGCGCGGTACAGCAACGAGCCGTTCGTCCGGGTGGTGGCTCATCGCCGGGGCCTGCACCGGTTCCCGGACGCGAAGATCCTCTCCGGATCGAACTTCTGCGACGTCGGCTTCGCCCTGGACCCCGGCGCTCCGACGGTGACCGTGATCGCGGCGCTCGACAACCTCGTCAAGGGCGGCGCCGGCAACGCGGTGCAGTGCTTGAACATCCGGTTCGGGCTGCCCGAGACGGCCGGTCTCGAGTTCACCGGCCTTCACCCTAACTGAGCATGGAGGAACCATGAGCAACGTAACCACCCTGCCCGGCGGGCCGGCCGGACTGCGGACCGACCCACCCCTGATCGATCCCCTGCTGGCCGACGCGGTCGCCGCCGACGTCATCGGGACCTGCCCCGCTCTGGAGGAGCCCGCAGCGGAACTGCGGGCCGCGGCCAACCGCATCCGCCGGCACATCGTGACCATGTGCGCCGGACCGGAGGGTGGTCATCTGGGCGGGTCGATGTCCCTGGTCGAGATACTGTCCGTGTTGTACCTGCGGGTGCTGCGGGTCGACCCGGCCCAGCCCGCCTGGCCCGCCCGAGACATCCTGTTGCTGAGCAAGGGACACGGCGGCATCGCGTTGTACGCGACGTTGTGCGAGGCCGGATTCTTCCCCCCGTACTACCTGTCCGGGTACGGCCAGGAAGGCAGCCCCCTGATGGCTCACCCGCATCCGGAGGTGCCCGGGGTCGAGATGCCGTCCGGTTCCCTCGGCCACGGCCTGGCTCTGGGGGTCGGCTTCGCCCTCGGGGCCCGACTGACCGGCCACGATCGCCGCACCGTCGTGGTGATGGGCGACGGGGAGCTGCAGGAGGGCTCCGTCTGGGAGGCCGCCTCGGTCGCCGCCCACCGCCGGCTGGGCAACCTCACCGCTGTGGTCGACCGCAACCGCCTACAAATCAGCGGGGACACCGAGGGCGTCTGCTCGCTGGAGCCCCTGGCTGACCGGTGGCGCGCGTTCGGGTGGCGGGTCTTCGAGGTGGACGGGCACGACACCGCGGAGTTGACCGCGGCCCTCGGCGGGGTCGCCGACCCGGATCGCCCCACGGTCGTCATCGCCCACACCGTCAAGGGCAAGGGTCTGCCGTTCATCGAAGGGCAGGCGCGCAGCCACTACGCCCGGTTGGGTGAGCGCCAGCACCGCCGGGCCCTGGCCGTACTGCGCACCGCTGCCTGCGGTAACGAGTCATGAGCGCCGCGACCGTCTCGGCCCCGGACACCCGGTCGGCGCGTGACGCCTACCGTGACCTGCTCGTCGAGGTGCTGCCAGCGGACGAGCGGCTGGTCTGCCTGGACAGTGACACCGGCCTGTTCGGCGGTGCCGACTTCGGCACCGGCCAGAGCCGCTACATTAACGTCGGCATCGCGGAGCACACTTTGATGGGCGCGGCGGCGGGGCTGGCTCGCTGCGGGTACCTCCCGGTGGTCAACACGATGGCCGCCTTCGCGGCCTCCCGAGCCGTCGAAGCGGTGAAGATCGACATCGCGCTGAACAACCTTCCGGTACGGATCGTCGCCACCCACGCCGGTGTCTCCGCAGGCCACCTGGGGCCGACCCACCACGCGCTCGAGGACCTAGCGGTGATGCGCGCACTGCCGAACATGACAGTGGTGGTGCCCGCCGACGCAGCCTCCACGCAGGAGCTGTTCCGGCAGGCCATGGCCCTGCCTGGTCCGGTCTACCTGCGTCTGGGGCGCAACGCGACCCCGGAGCTGCCCGCCGCGCGCCCGCCGCGCATCGGTGCGGCGCAGGTGCTGCGCTGGGGCACCGACGTGACCCTGGCAGCCTGTGGCCCGTACCCGGTGTGGGCTGCCCTGGCTGCTGCCACTCTGCTCGCCGCGGACGGCGTCGACGCCACTGTGCTGCACCTGCACACCGTCAAGCCGCTGGACTCCGAGTCGCTGCTGGCCGTCATCCCGCCGGGCGGCACGGTCGTCACGGTTGAGGAGCACTGGCAGGCTGGCGGGTTCGGGTCCGCGATCGCCGAGACCCTCACCGCGCACATGCCGGTGCGCGTGCACCGCATCGCCATGCCGGACGCCTTCGTCCCGGTGGCCGGCGGTCAGCAGTATCTGCTGGAACGGGGCGGGATCAGCGCCCTGGCGGTCGCCTCCCGGGCTCGCGCCGCCCTCGGCCGCACGCGGGGAGACCTGCGGTGACCGCCGCGGACACGTACCGGGCCGCGGGCTGGTGGCGCGACGAGACGGTGCTTGACGACCTGCGCCGGGCAGCTCGGCGCCACCCGACCAAGCCCGCCTTCATCTGCTACCAGGACGGTGAGGTGGTGACCCTCACGTACGCCGAGCTGGCCCGCCGTGTCGACCTGATCGCGGGCAACCTGCGCCGGCTCGGGGTGGCCCGCGGCGACGTGGTCACCGTGCAGCTGCCGAACTCGTGGCAGCTGATCGCGACTATCCTGGCTTGTGCCTGGATCGGCGCGGTCGCCGGCCCGGTCGTGCCGATCATGCGCCGCCGCGAGGTGGAGTTCATGACCCGGCTGACTGAGAGCCGGGTCTACATTGCCAAGGCGACGATCGGGGACTTCTCGTACGCGCAGATGAGCGCCGAGGTAGCCGCCGCCGTCCCGACCCTGCGCCACCGCATCCTGGTCGGCCGTGGCCCCGGCGGCTCCGGGGCCACGGACTTCGACGCGGCGCTGCTGGCTCCGGTAGCTGGGCGTCTGCGGCGCGCGGACGAGGCCGGCCCCGACGATCCGGCACAGATCGTCTTCACCTCCGGCACCACCGGAGAGCCAAAGGGTGTGGTGCACAGCCACAACACCCTGTTCTCGATGAATCAGGCCCAGGCAGAGGTGCTGGGCCTGACCGGGCAGGAGGTGACCGCGATGGGGTCACCGACCACCCACCAGGCCGGGTACACCTGGAACTTCCTCATGCCGTTGCTGCTCGGCGCGACCGCGGTGCACATTGATGCTTGGCACCCGGATCGGATGCTGCAGATCATGCAGGAGCAGCGGGTGACCTTCTTCATGGGTGCCCCGACCTTCCTGTCCGACCTGATCGAGGCCCAGCGCGCCGCACCCCGCGACCTGTCCACGCTGCACTCGTTCGCGACCGGCAGCGCGCCGATCGCGCCGACGCTGGTCGAGCAGGCCGACGCGGTGCTCGGCTGCCGGGTGTACGCGCTGTGGGGGATGAGCGAGAACGGTTGCGTGACCATCACCCGGCCAGCCGACCCGCCCCTGCGCGCGGCGGAGAGCGACGGCACCGTGGTGCCGGGCATGCAGGTGCGCATCGTCGGACGCACCGGCCAACCAGTGCCACCGGGGGAGTCCGGCCTGTTGCAGGTCAAGGGGTCCGCGCAGTGCCTCGGCTACTACCGCCGCCCCGAGCTGTATGCGGCGTCGCTGAGCTCAGACGGCTGGTTCGACACCGGTGACCTCGCCCGTGAGGACGGCCACGGCGGCATCCGAATCAGCGGCCGGGTCAAGGACCTGGTCGTCCGGGGGGCCGAGAACATCCCAGTGGTCGAGGTCGAGGCGGCCCTGCTGCGCCACGACGAGATCCGTGATGTCGCGGTGGTGGGCTATCCGGACGAGCGCCTCGGCGAGCGCGCGTGCGCCGTCCTGGTCACGCGGACCCGACCGCTGGACCTGGCCGACATCCAGGCTCACCTGTCCGGTCTCGGCATGGCCAAACAGTACTGGCCGGAGCGGGTCAAAGTGGTGGCGGCGCTGCCACGCACACCATCAGGCAAGATCCAGAAATTTGTGCTGCGCGACTGGCTGAAGGCCTAAGGAGGACGCTGTGGACTTCGAATTCACGCCGGAGCAGCGCCTGCTCGCCAAGCGGGTCCGCGCCTTCGCTGCCGACCAAGTGGCGCCGTTCCGCGCCGCTTCGGACCGCAGCGGTCAGTACCGGCCAGGCCTGCTCGCCGACCTGGCCGGCGAGGGGTTGTTCGGGATCCGGTTGCCGCGTGAGCACGGCGGTGCCGCCCTGGACGCAGTCAGCGCCGGGATCGTTCTCGAGGAGCTCGCGGCGGCGGACCTTTCGGTGTGCTATCCGGTGCTGAACGCCGCCCTGGTCGGCGGGGTGCTGGCCGCCAACGGCACGTCGGACCAGCTGGCGCGATGGCTGCCACCGATCACGTCCGGCCGTGCCGTGCTCACCCTCGCGCTCACCGAGCCGGGCCACGGCACGGACGCGGCCGCGATCGAGATGCAGGCCGTGCCCGACGGTGATGGGTGGGTCCTGACCGGCGAGAAGTCGTCCATCATGGTCACCGCGTACGCCACCCACAGCCTGATCTTCGCCCGCACCGGGACCAGCGGCGCGCGCGGCGTCACCGCCTTCTACATCGACCTCGACGACCCCCGGGTCAGCCGGTACCGGCACGAGGACGACCTGGGCTGCCGCGCCGGCGGGCGGGGCCGCATCGTGCTGGACGGGCTGCGGGTCGGGTCTGAGTCCGTCGTCGGCAGCCAGGGCACCGGTTTCGTCGAGGTGATGCGAGGCTTCGGGGTGTCCCGGGCGCTGATCTCCCTGATGGCGATTGCGGTCGGCAACGCCGCCCTGGACGAGGCGGTCGCCTACGCGGGACAGCGCGAGGCGTTCGGCAAGCGGATCGGCCAGTTCCAGTCCGTGGCCTTCCCCTTGGTCGAGCACTCCACCATGCTGCACGCTGCCCGGCTGGTGGCCTACGAGGCTCTGTGCCGCGCGGACGCCGGCCAGGACCCCCGGGTTCCTGCGAACATGGCGAAGTTGTGGGCACCCAAGGCCGCCATGGAAGCGGTGCACCAGTGTGTGCTCACCCTGGGCCAGACCGGCTGGTCCGAGGACGGCCCGGTGGCCCAGCGGCTGCGCGACGTGATCGGGCTCCAGCTCGCCGACGGCACCGCGGCGGCCACCAAGCTCGTCGTCGCACGGGCATTGCTGGGCCGCGACAACGCACCGTAGACCGGCGCCCTGGCGCCGCAGCACTGACCTCGCCGGACCTCGGCGAGGTCAGTGCTGCGTCCGGGCACCGTGCCGGTACGTGTGCATCTTGGCCCGGGTGCCGCACACCACCATTGAGCACCATCGGCTCCGCCTGTTGCGGGACCGATCGTAGAAGGCCCATTCGCATCGGTGCTCGCTGCATGCTTTGAGGCGCTCCCAGGACCCGTCGACGACCGCGTCGGCGACGTGCGCCAGCACCGTGCCGAAAGCCCCACGCACGTCGGAGCGGGCCGGCCGCAGCCGCAGCCGGTCGTCCGCCCCGCCGAAGCTGACGACCAGTGGGCAGTCGCGGGCGACGTGCTCCACGGTGCGGCGAGCCGCGAGGTCGGGCGGTTTGCCGTTGTTCTCCCGCAGCATCGCCCGCAGCGCCTCGCGCAGGGCGATCGCATCACGGCGGTCCAGGTCGTCAACCGGGACGCGTTCGTGGATCAGCTCGTGGCGGCGCAGCCAGCCGGCGAACAGGTCCGTGTCCGCGAACTCGTCCGGACCGAACTCGACGTTGACGCTGTTGACGAAGCTCTGCACCAGGGCGAGCCGGCCCGGTGCCACTTCTCTGTCTCCCGGTTGCCGTTGCATGGCCGCCACTTTACTAGCGACAGACTGACGGTGGGAGGGAGCCGACCAGGCATGGTACGCAAAAACCCGCTTACCGGGAGAGAAAACCTGCTTATCGGCAGGCCGTTGTACTTCGGTTGTTACCAACCTAGCTTTATTGCAGGTAACAGCGGCCTTGCGCGCTGTCCCGTCCCGAGAAGGGAATTCGATGCAATTCGATGACATCTGGATCGCCGGAACCGGCGGTGCGCTCGGTGACCCGGTTCCCATCGGACGCGCCGTCGCGGAGGGCTCATACTCCGTCGAGGCGGCGGCGAGCACCGGCATGACCTCGTACCGGGTCTCCCGGCAGGCGCCACCCGAGCTCGCGGTCACAGCCGGCCGGCAGGCCACCAAGGGGGCGGCCAATGCCGGCACCGTCATCGGCACGGACACCCTCTACCTGCACAGCCACGGCTACTTCCAAGGCATTGACCTGTGGCCGGCCGCGTGCTGGATCGGTGGCCGACTGCTGGGACCCCAGCTCGAAGGCATGCCGCTCACGATCGACGCGGCGTCCAACGGCTCCCTGGCCAGCCTCGAGGTTGCGGCCGGCCTGATGACCGCCCGGCCGCAGTTGCCGGCCGCCCTGATTACCCTCGCGGACCGGTTCGCCCCCCCGGTGGACCGTTTCCACCTCTCACCCGGCATGGTCTTCGGCGACGGCGCGGCCGCAGTCGTGCTGTCGCGGTCCGGTGGTCCGCTGCGACTGGTGTCCTGCGTTTCGCAGACCGACACCGACCTGGAGGGACTGTCGCGGGGCGACGAACCGTTCGCGACCGTGCCCCGGACACAGCCGGACACCCGGCGGCGGTCGCGGGAGTTCCTCGCTCGCGGCGAGCTGTCCCTGCGCGACGTCCGCGAGCGTTCGGCCGTCGGGGTCCGCAGCGTGGTCGACCGTGCGCTCGCCGAGGCGGGACGCGACCTCGAGCAGGTCGACTGGTACTGCACCCCATTCGTCGGCAAGGCGCTGTTGGCCGACAGCTTCCTGCGTCCGCTCGGCGGCACTCCGCGCCACACCCTCGCCGACCTCGGTCTCGGGATCGGTCACCTCGGACCGGCGGACGGATGTTACGCCCTGCACCACCTCGTCAAGGAGAACCTGCTGCGGCCCGGTCACATCGTCCTGGTGGTCGGTACCGGCATGGGCTTCACCTTCTCCGCGGCCGTCCTCACTGCCGACGGCGGCTGAATCCCATGGGAAGGAACCTCACGATGCCTCTTGTCGGTACCGCCGATCAGCGCCTCACCTCGATCGGCCTGTTGCCCACCCCTGCGCGCCTGCGCCAGGAGATCGCCCTCACCGAGAACGCCCGGCATACCGTGCGCCAGGCCCGGGAGGGGATCACCGACGTGCTCGGTGGCGCGGATGACCGCCTCGTCGTGGTCGCCGGTCCCTGTTCCGTGCACGACCCGGCCGCCGCACTGTCCTACGCCGGTCGGCTGGCCGGCCTAGCCGACCGGTTCGCCGACGACGTACTGATCGTCATGCGCGTGTACGTCGAGAAGCCCCGTACCCGCCTTGGCTGGAAGGGGATGGTCAGCGACCCCAGGCTGGATGGCTCCGATGACCTCGGCGGTGGCCTGCGGATGTCGCGGCAGCTGATGGTCGATATCGCCGACCGGGGCGTGCCGGTGGCCTGCGAGTTCCTCGACCCGGTGCCGCACCGCTACCTGTCCGATGCAGTGTCCTGGAGCTCGATCGGGGCACGCACGGTGCAGAGCCCGGTGCACCGGCAGCTCGCCAGCGGCCTGCACTCCCCTGTGGGGCTCAAGAATGCCACCAGTGGCCAGGTAGAGGACGCGATCGACGCGATTCTCACTGCGGCTCACGGACACGTCTTCCCTGGTATCACCGAGGACGGCCAGGCGGCTGTCGTCTCCACGGCCGGCAACCCGGATTGTCACCTGGTCCTGCGCGGCGGCAGCACCGGGCCCAACTACGGACCCAAGCACGTCGGACGGGCCCTGGACCTGCTCGCCGCCGCCGGTCTGCCCCCGCGGCTGTTCATCGACGCCAGTCACGGAAATTGCGGCAAGGACCACCGCCGACAGCCGCAGGTGGTCGCGGACGTCGCGGCCCAGATCAGCGGCGGGCAGCACGGCATCGCGGGGGTAATGCTGGAGAGCTTCCTGACCGCGGGCCGGCAGGACCTCGTCCTCGGCCGGGCCGACCGGCTCACTTTCGGTCAGAGCGTCACGGACGCCTGCATCGGCTGGGACGAGACGGCCCAGCTCGTCGAGCAGCTCGCCACAGCCTCCTTCCGCCGCTCGGCCCAGCGGGCCCCGCTGGCTGCTTAGGACTCAGCCGCTTAGGACTCAACAGAAGGGAGCCCAGTCCATGAACGAAACCACGACATCGAGGTCGACGCTACCGTTGGCCCACCTCACCGGGACCCCGGTCGGCACAACGCACCGCGTCGCGATCACCGTCCCGGGTGGTGGCGACTGGCGCCGCCGACAGTATGCCGAGGCCGCCCTGGCGGTGCTGGTACATCGCTACACCGGCGAGACCGACCTGACCATCGCCAGCGACGAGCTGGGCGCTGTGCTGCCGGTGCACCTCACCGCGGAGACGAAGGCCTGCGCCCTGCTCAACGCCATCGCCGCGGTGCCCCCGGGCACGCTGGACAACCGTAGGGCCGTCGCCGCGGTGGTCGGCGTGGAACCCGCCGGCCCGCTGCCGGCACCACTCACGGTCGTCGTCGGTGACGGCGCTGCGGAGCTGCTGATGCCCGGTGACGAGTTTGACGACCGGGCGGTCGGGCAGTACGCCCGCCACCTCGTCCGGGTCATGGCGACGCTCTCGGCCGACCCGACTATCTCGGTGGGCGACATCGCCCTGCTGACCGACGAGGAGACCCACAAGATCCTGGTCGACTGGAACATCACCGACGAGGACGTGCCGCCGGCCTTCTTCCACGAGATCATCGCCGACATTGCGGCGCGCACCCCGGACACCGTGGCGGTGGCCTCGCCCGGGGGCACGTTGACGTTCGGGGAGCTGGACCGGTGCGCCAACCAGTTGGCGCACCGGCTCGCCGGGTTGGGCGCCCACCCGCACGACCGGATCGCGACCTGTTTCCCGCGCGGCCCGGAGAGCCTGATCGCCCAGCTGGCCTGCTTCAAGGCCGGAGCCGCCGCGGTTCTGCTCGATCCGGACTTCCCGGTGGACCGCCTCCGGTACATGATCGAGGACGCCGGCTCGGTGGTCGCCCTGACAATGGCCGAGCATGAGCCGAAGCTGTACGGAATCTGCCCGGTCGTGCCGCTGGACACCGACGGCTGGCGCTCCGAGCCGGAGACCCCGGTCAACGAGCCGGTCACCGCGGACGACCTCATCCACGTCTGCTACACCTCGGGTTCCACCGGAATGCCCAAAGCCGTCCTGGTCCGCCACGGTGCCGCCCGCAACCTCATCTACAGCATGCGCAAGGTGTTGGGCATAACGAGCGAGTCGCGCGGCACCTGGCTCGCCGCGCCCGGCTACGGCATGGTCGAGGTTGAGTGCTTCTCCGTGCTCGCGGCCGGTGCCCCGGTGCAGATCCCGGAGCCGCACGTGGTGACCTCGCCAGTCTGGTTGCGCGACTGGCTGGTGGCCGAGCGGATCACCCACACCTTGCTGATGAAGGCGATGGCCGAGCGGCTGTGGACCCTGCCGTGGCCGGCGGACACGGCGTTGCAGAACATCCGCATCTGCGGGGAGCGGGTGCAGTCGTGGCCGCCGGCCGCACTGCCCTTCCGGGTCTTCAACCTGTACGGCTCGGCTGAGGCCACGGTCGTGGCGACCTGCGACATCACCGGCCTCGGGCAGGAGCTCGGCGAACACGGGCGGGCGGTGGAGCTGCCGCCCATCGGCCGGCCGCTGCACAACGTCAAGACGTACGTCCTCGACGAGCGTCTGCGCCCCGTGCCTCCGGGCGTGGTCGGGGAGATCTTTGTGGCCGGTGCCAGCCTGTCGGAGGGCTACCTCAACCAGCCGGCCGCGACTGCCGAGAAGTGGCTTGCCAATCCGATGGACCCGGTCCGGTACCCCGTCCTGTACCGCACCGGGGACATGGCCCGGTACTGGGCGGACGGCAACATCGAAATCGTCGGGCGGGCTGACAACCAGGTGAAGGTCCGCGGCAATCGGGTACACCTCGGCGAGATCGAAGTGGCCCTGGCCGCCCAGCCGGGCGTGCACCAGGCGGCAGTGCTAGCCAAGAAGGACGACGACGGCGACACCCGACTGGTGGCCTATCTGGAGCCGGAGGGCGGCGCCCGGATCGTCGTCCGGGAGATCCGCAGCGCCCTGCGGGACCGGCTGCCGTCCTTCATGATTCCGGTGGCCTACATCGTCGGCGTCTTCCCGACCAGCACTAATGGCAAGATCGACCGCAAGACGCTGCCCGAGCCGCCGCGCTCGCGCCCGGATGTGGGCAGCGCGTATCAGGAGCCGCGCAACCCGATCGAGGAGCAACTGCACCTGTTGTGGACATCCACCCTGGACCTGGAGGGCATCGGGGTGCTGGACAACTTCTTCGAACTGGGTGGCGACTCGCTACGGGCCGCGACCCTGACAGCGAAGATCCAGGCGTTCTTCCGGGTCGACATCACAATCGACGACCTGTTCGACGAGGCCAGCATCGAGCGGATGGCCCTGACCGTCGGAGCCGCCCTGCGTTGATGACGCCGGCCTTCCGATCCGGTGCGGTGTCTCGGCCGTGAGATTTTCACGATCGACCATGAAGTGTTCATACCCGATTGATGACGTCATCTGTAGGGGTGCGAATCTTGTCCGAACTACGCTGTCGGGGTGTCGGGAAAGCGTCGGCACGAAAGCGTGATCAAGCCTTTCCAACCCGTGCGATGTCAACCTTCGCGCCCTTTTTCACCGCAGCTGTGGATGCCGACGCCTCAATGATCCCAGAACAATGTGGAAGGAAGGGAAATGGCTTCTCAAAATGGCGGTCGCCCGCCATTGGCGCTGCTTTGCAGTGCTCAGTTCATGTTGACCCTCGACTTCGCGATCGTGAATGTCGCGCTGCCCGAGATCAGCCATGGACTGAAGTTCAGCAGCGGCAGCCTGCAGTGGGTGATCGGCGCCTATGCCCTTTTCTTCGGCGGCTTCCTGCTGCTCGGCGGCCGGGCCGGCGACCTGTTCGGACGTAAGCGGATGTTCGTCGTGGGGCTCGTCATCTTCACACTCGCGTCTCTGATCGGTGGCCTCGCCACCGCGCCGATCATCCTGATCGTCGCTAGAGCGGCCCAGGGGTTGTCCGCGGCAGCGGTCTCACCGGCCGTGCTCGCCCTGATCGCCGCCGGGTACACAGACCCGGCGGCCAGAGCCAAGGCCATGGGCGTCTTCGGCGCGGTTGCGTCGGCCGGTTTCGCCGGCGGAGTGCTCGCCGGTGGCATCCTCACCGAGTACCTCGGCTGGCGCTCGGTCATGTACGTCAACGTGCCAGTCGGCATCCTGCTGGTGGCTCTGGCCATCCGTAAGCTGGTTCCGGACCACCTCGGCCACCGGGCGCGCCGGGTGGATGTGCCCGGCGCGGTGCTGGTGACCGCGGCGTTCTGCCTCTTCAGCTACGCCCTCACCGCGGCCTCGGACCGGGGCTGGGGTGCGCCGACGGTCATCTGGCCGATCGTGGGTGGTAGCGTGCTACTCCTCGCCTTCCTGGCCCTGGAGGTCAGGGTCAAGGAGCCACTGGTCACGCTCAGCATCTTCAAGATCCGTAGTGTCACGGGCGGCAACGTGATCGCCTTCCTGTCCGGTGGAGTCATGTCGATCTCCACCTTCTGCCTGACCCTCTACATGCAGCAGATCCTGCACTACTCGTCGATCCGTACCGGGCTGGCGTTCTTTCCGCAGGCATTGGTGGTCGTCCTGGCCAGCCTCCCGGTGGCCAAGATGACGACGCGGTACGGCCCGCGTCCGGTGCTGGTCGGTGGCGCGCTGTTCCTGGTGGCCGGTTCCTCGTGGCTGATCCTGGCCGACGGCCCGGGTACCTATCTGAGTCACGTGCTCCCCGGTGGTGTGCTCCTCGGCTGCGGGGTGACCGTCATGATGATCACCACGGCGTTCGCCGCCACCAGCGGGGTGTCGCCGCAGCACATGGGTCTGGCGTCGGGCCTGTACAACTCCCTACGCCAGCTCGGGGTCGGCCTCTGCCTCGCGGTGGCGGTCGCCCTGGCCGGTTTCGGCGGCAGCGGCAGCGATGTGTCCCATTTCCGCACCGCCTTCATTCTGTCGGCAGTCCTATCCGCGGTCATCGTCGTCTCGGCGGTGCTGATCCCGGGCCGTAAGCCGGCCGCGGCCCCGGTCTCCCCGGTCTCCCCGGTTGGCCCGGCGTCTTCCCGTCCGGCCCGGGAGCGGGCGGCAGCCGGCACCGAATAGGCATTGCCCTCCCCGAGACAGATCGGCCCCGCCGTCAGGCTGGGTCGATCTGTCGTGTGCGGGGCGGTTCTCGTGGAACCGCCGGCTGTCCGCCGTCGTGGAATCGCGTGCCGGACAGGACTGACAAGTGCTGCTTATCGCGCCTCCATTGCCCTCCCGGCGGGTCCGACGTAGCGTTTTCGTTGGTAACAATGTAAAGGGAGAGCTATGACCCACATACTCGTGGCCGGCGGCGGCATCGGCGGCCTGGCCGCTGCGCTGGCAGCCGCCGAGCGCCAACACCACGTCACGGTTCTGGAACGGCAGGACACCTTCGCGGAGTACGGCGCCGGCATCCAGCTGGCGCCGAATGCGTTCCATGCCCTCGACCGGCTCGGGGTGGGCCAGCTGGTTCGCCGCCGCGCGGTGTTCATCGACGAGTTGCGGCTGATGGACAGTCGCAACGGACGCAAGCTGGCCGCCCTGCCACTCGGCGAGGCCTACCAGCGGCGGTTCGGCAACCCGTACGCGGTTGTGCACCGCGGCGACCTTTACCTGGCGCTGCTTGACGCGTGCCGGGCCAACCGGCGCATCGAGCTGCGGCCCGGCACCGCGGTCACCGGGTACCGACAGAGGCCGGACCGGGTCGTCGCTCTGACCGCGGCCGGCGACCCGGTTGCCGGCACCGCCCTGATCGGCGCGGACGGTCTGCGCTCGGCGGTGCGTGCCCAGCTTGTCGGCGATGGCCGCCCCCGGGTCTCCGGCCACACCATCTACCGGTGCGTCATCCCGATGAGCCAGGTCCCGCCGGAGCTGCGCTGGAACGCGGTCACGCTGTGGGCCGGCCCGGGCTGGCACTTCGTGCACTACCCGATCGGCAGGGGGGAGTTCCTCAACCTGGCCGCCACCCGCGACGACGGCGCGGAGGCCGAGGTGAGCGGCGTGCCGGTCGACCGGGCGCACGTCTTCGGCCAGTTCCCGGGTCTGGGGCGCACCGCCCGCCGGCTGCTCGAGCTGGGCGACGGATGGCGGTCCTGGGTGCTCTGTGACCGTGACCCCGGTAACGCCTGGGTCGACGGACGGGTGGCCCTGCTGGGCGACGCCGCCCACCCGATGCTGCAGTACGCGGCGCAGGGCGCGTGCACGGCCCTCGAGGACGCCGTCGTTCTGGGACGCTTCCTGGCCCCCGGCAGCCTGCCGCAAGGCCTGCTTGCGTACGCCGCGCACCGGCGGCACCGCACCGCCCGGATCCAACTGCTGGCCCGGGCCATGGGTGAGCGGCTCTACCACGCCTGCGGCGCCGAGGCCGACGACCGCGACAGCATGCTGACGGGGCTGACCGAGCCGGACATGCTCGACGCGGTCGCCTGGCTGCACGGCCCGGAGGCGATCGACGTCGACCCCGCCGGCACGGAGCCGATCGGCTCCGTGCCGGGTGGCCACCCCGTCTCGGTCGGCGTCGGGGGGCGGGGATGAGCACTCTGCGCTGGCTCACCGCCGGGGAGTCGCACGGAGCCGCGCTGGTGGCGACCCTGGAGGGACTGCCGGCCGGGGTGCCGGTCACCACCGCGGACGTCGGCGCCGCGCTTGCCCGCCGCCGCCTGGGCCATGGCCGTGGCGCCCGGATGAGCTTCGAGCGTGACGAGGTCTCCATCGTCGGCGGGGTCAGACACGGGCAAACGATCGGCTCGCCGGTCGCCATCGTGGTCGCCAACTCGGAGTGGCCGAAGTGGGAGCAGGTGATGGCGGCCGACCCGGTCCCAGCCGCGATGCTCAACGGGCTCGCCCGCAACGCGCCGCTGACCCGGCCGCGGCCCGGGCACGCCGACCTGGCCGGCATGCAGAAGTACGGGTTCGGCGACGCCCGGCCGGTGCTCGAGCGCGCCAGCGCGCGGGAGACGGCGGCCCGGGTGGCGCTGGGCGCGGTCGCGCGCGCCTATCTGTGCGAGACCGTCGGGGTGTGGATCGTCTCGCACGTCGTCGAGCTCGGCGGTGTCACCTCCCCGGCCGGCCGGTACCCCACCCCGGACGACGAGGGTGCTCTGGACGCCGACCCGGTGCGGTGTCTCGACGCGGCCGCGAGCAGCGCGATGGTGGCCCGCATCGACCAGGCGCACCGGAGCGGGGAGACCCTGGGTGGTGTCGTGGAGGTGCTGGCGTACCGCGTCCCGGTGGGGCTGGGCTCCCACGTCCACTGGGACCGCCGCCTCGATGCCCGCCTGGCGGCGGCGTTGATGGGCATCCAGGCGATCAAGGGCGTCGAGGTGGGGGACGGGTTTGCTTCCGCGCGGGTGCCGGGCTCCGCCGCCCATGACGAGATCGTGGCGGGGGACGACGGGCTGCGGCGTACCTCCGCGCGTGCCGGTGGCATCGAGGGCGGCCTGAGCACCGGCGAGCCGCTGCGGGTCCGAGCGGCGATGAAGCCGATCGCCACGGTGCCGCGGGCGCTGGCCACAGTGGACGTGGCGACAGGAAAGCCGGCGCGCGCCCACCACCAGCGTTCCGACGTGTGTGCCGTGCCGGCCGCAGGCATCGTTGCCGAGGCCATGGTGGCTCTGGTGCTGGCGGACGCGGTGGCGGAGAAGTTCGGCGGCGACTCGGTCGCCGAGACCCGCCGCAACGTCCAGGGCTACCTGGAGCACCTGGCCGATCCGTGCCGGACGACCTGGGCGCCGGTGATTCCGGCGCCGGCGCTAGGCGAGAAGAATAGCTAATCATCTTCCTGTTGTTCGGCGTGATGTTACCGACCTAGCGTTTACGTAGGTACCAACACGCCGGCCGACCCGAAAGGATCACGTCGATGACCGCTCCGACACCATGGCTTCACTACTTCGAGACCCGAGTCCCGCTGACCGCCCAGCCGGTCGAGGTCGCCGCAGGCCTTGCGGGCGCCGGACTGTTCGAGTCGTACGTGGTCTACGAGAGCGGCGGCCAATGGTCCTACGCCGGTGGTGCCCGCGCTGAACTGACCTTGGACCGCACCGGCGCCAGGCTGCAGCAGACCGGTTGCGCCGACGTCGTCCGCCCCTGGACCGATGAACCCTTGCACTCCGTCGCCGAATTGCTGGATATCGTGCGGGTGCCGAGCTGGCGGGCGTACGGCTGGGCCGCCTTTGAGCTGTCTTACGCCAAGTCCGGTGACCTCACCCACGCCGGCGAAAGCACCCTGCTGCACCTGGTCGTCCCCGAGGCCGAGGTGCGCATCGCGAATGGCTACGCCGACCTACGCGCGGCCACCCAGGAGACCCTCACTCGGCTGCTCGACATCCTCTCCCACCCGCCGCGCATCCCCGGCTCCGAGCCGACCCCCTTCGACGTGCGCCGGCATGGGGAGGTCACCTACCGCGAGTCCGTGCGGCGCGCGGTCGACGAAATCAACCGCGGCGAGCTGCACAAGGTCATCCTGTCCCGGGTCGTTGACGTCGACGAGGACATAGATCTGGTGGGCACCTACCTCGCCGGCCGACGCAGCAACAACCCGGCCCGCTCGTTCCTTCTCAAGCTGGGCGGTGAGGAGGCCGTCGGGTTCAGCCCGGAGATCGTCGTCAGCGTCTCACCGGGCGGCCGGGTGATCAGCCAGCCACTGGCCGGCACCCGTGCTCTGACGACGGACGAGCACGCCAACAAGATCCTGCGGGCGGACCTGTTCGGCTCCGCCAAGGAGATTTACGAGCATGCCATCTCGGTGAAGGTTGGTACGGACGAGCTGGGTGACGTCTGCGAGTCCGGCTCGATCGAAGTCCCGGAGTTCATGGGCATCCGCGAGCGCGGCAGCGTCCAGCACCTAGCTTCGCAGGTCGCCGGGCAGCTGGCCCCCGGGATGCAGGCGTGGGATGCGTTCGGTGCGGTCTTTCCCGCGGTCACCGCCTCCGGGGTGCCCAAGGCCGCGGCGTACACCTCGATCCGCCGGCACGAGGCCGAGGGCCGCGGGTTGTACAGCGGCGCGGTGATGACGATCGACCACGCCGGGGAGATGGATGCGGCCCTGGTGTTGCGCAGCGCCTATCGCAAGAACGGCCGTACCTGGTTGCGGGCCGGTGCGGGCATCGTCGGACAGTCCACCCCGGAGCGCGAGTACGAGGAGACCTGCGAAAAGCTAGACAGCGTCGCCCGGTACCTGGTACCGGCCCGTTCCGGGAGTGCGTGATGCGCGTCGACGACGTCTATCTGGCCGGTGTCGGCAGTTACCTGCCGGCGGCGGTGCCCGTCGTACAGGCGGTCGACAACGGCTGGTGGGACGACGACGCGGCCACCGCGTCCGGCATCACCGCGGTCCGGGTGGCCGGCGACGTTCCGGCGCCCGAGCTGGCGGTCCGTGCCGCCGCGGTCGCCGTGCGGCGCAGCGGCCACGACGCGGACGACTTCGGCGCCGTCCTGCACAGCAGCACGTACCACCAGGGCCCTGACGGCTGGTCCGCCCCCCACTACGTGCTGCGGCACGCCCTGAACCGGCCGATCAGCGCGGTCGAGGTGCGGCAGGGGTGCCTCGGCATGATCGCCGGGCTACAGATGGCGGCACACCTCGTGACCGCGGACCGCGGTCACGAGGCTGTCCTGCTGACCGCCGGCGACAACTTCGGTGCACCGCTGGTCGACCGGTGGCGGGCCTCACGTCTGTTCGTGCTCGCCGACGCGGGGGCCGCCGTGGTGGTCTCCCGGCGTGCCGGCTTCGCCCGGGTCCGGTCGTTCGCGGCCGTGTCCGACCCGCGGATGGAGGAGCTGCACCGTGGCGGCGAGGCGCTGTTCCCGCCCGGGGTCACCGTCGGCCGCGGCCTGGACTTCGAGGAGCGTACCGGGTACTGGCGGCGGCAGTGGGCCACGGGCGCCGCACCGCCGATGGGCAACTTCGGCGACTGCGTGGCCGATGCCGCGCAGCAGGCCCTGGACGAGGCCGGCATCGAGAAGGTCGCCCGGGTTTGCCACGTCGGGTACGCCCGTGGGCCGCTGCAGGCGATGCTGCTGGACCCGCTCGGCATCGACGCCGAGCAGGGCGTTTGGGACATCACCCGGGAGATCGGCCACGCCGGCGCCGCGGACCCGTTCCTCGCGTTGGAGCGCCTGTGGACCGACGGCTCGGTGACACCGGGCGATCACCTGCTGCTGATCGGCGCCACACCCGGCATGGAGGCCGGCTGTGCGGTCATCGAGATCATCGCTTCTTACCAGCCCGAAGGAGGGTCGGCACATGCTTGACGGATGCACACCCTGGCCGGCGGAGCTCGCCGACCGTTACCGCAGCGCGGGATGGTGGCGGGGCGTCACCCTCGATGAGCTGCTCCGGTCCTGGGCACTGTCCTACGGTGACCGGGTCGCCCTGGTCAGCGGATCGCAACGGATCACCTACCGCGACCTCGACGCCCGGGTCGACCGGATGGCCGCGGGCCTGCTGCGGCACGGGGTCGGGCCCGGCGACCGGATCCTATTGCAGCTGCCGAACGTACCGGAATTCGTCATCGTCGCGTTCGCCCTTTTTCGGGCCGGCGCCATGCCGGTGTTCTCGCTGGCCTCGCACCGTGCCAACGAGATCGGTCACCTGATCGAGCTGTCCGGTGCGGTGGGGTACGTCCTGCCCGGTGTGCACCGCGGCTTCGACCACCCGGAGTTGGCCCGGCGGATGCTGCGCGAGCAGCCCACCCTGCGTCAGGCCTTCGTGCTGGGCGGCGCCGACGGCCTGCTGGCCCTGGAGGAGGTCGACGCGGATCCCGTCCAGGGTCCCACCCCGGACCCCTGCGACGTGGCGTTCTTCCTGCTCTCCGGCGGGACCACAGCGCTGCCTAAACTGATCCCGCGCACCCATGACGACTATGCGTACCAGCTGCGCATCGTGGCGCAGCTGTGCGAGCTCGGCGCGGACGACGTCTACTTGGCCGCCCTGCCGGTGGAGTTCAACTTCACCTGGGGCTGCCCCGGGGTGCTCGGCACCCTGTCGAGGGGGGGAACGGTCGTGCTGGCCGCGGATCCCTCACCGGAGCACTGCTTCGACCTGATCGCCCGGGAACGGGTCACGGTCACCTCCCTGGTCCCTACGGTCGCGCAGCTCTGGGTCGAGGCGGCCGAGTGGGCCGGGCGGGACCTGTCAACGCTGCGCCTGGTGCAGATCGGCGGCGCCAAGCTGCAGTCCCACCTGGCCGCCCGGGTCGGGCCTGCACTGGGCTGCCGGTTGCAGCAAGTGTTCGGGATGGCCGAGGGGCTGTTGTCGATGACGCGCCGCGACGACGACCCGCGCTCGGTGCTCGAGACTCAGGGACGGCCGATCTCACCGGCCGACGAGATCCGGGTGGTCGACGAGCACGACGCCCCCGTGCCGGACGGTCAGGTCGGTGAACTGCTCACCCGGGGCCCGTACACCTTGCGCGGGTACTACCGGGCGCCGGAGCACAACCGGCGGGCGTTCACCGCGGACGGCTTCTACCGTACCGGCGACCTGGCCCGGATCACGGCCCACGGCGACCTGGTCATCGAGGGCCGGCTCAAGGACGTGGTCATCCGCGGCGGTGACAAGATCGCCGCCGGCGAGGTGGAGAGCCATCTGCTGGCCCAGCCGCAGATCAGCCGAGCTGCCGTGGTGGCGGTGCCGGACGACTTCCTCGGCGAGCGCACCTACGCCTTCCTGGTATGCCCTGGCGATCGGCCCACGCTGCCGGACCTCAAACGCGCTCTGCACGCGCGCGGCCTCGCGGAGTTCAAGCTGCCGGACCGGGTCGAGCACGTCCGGGCGCTGCCGCTGACTCCGCTCGGCAAGGTCGATAAGAAGGTTCTCGCGGCCGCCGCTGCGGATCCGTCCGTGCCACGCGACTGGGCGCCCGCCGCAGAACCGGCCGCCCTCCAGAAGGGATGATCGACATGACCAGACCATTCGCCGGCCCGCCGGCTGCGGACGACCTGCGCCGCGTCGTCGCGGACCTGATCGGCGCGGACCCGGAGGGGATCGCCGGGGACGCCAACCTGGTCTTCCTGGGGCTCGGCTCGCTGGAGATGATGCGGCTGGCCACCCGGTGGCGCCGCGAGGGGTACACAGTGCCCTTCGCCGAACTGGCCACCGAACCCACCCTTGACCGGTGGGCCGCCCTGCTGGCCGCGAACTGGGTCGGTGGTACGCCATGAGCCGGTTGCTGGTCAGCGGTGGCCACCTCTACCCGGCCGACGCCGCCGCCTCGGTCGTACCCGACGGCGCGGTCCTGGTCGACGGCGACCGGATCGTCGCGGCCGGCCCGGACGCGCAGGTGCGGGCGGCCATCCCGGCCGAGTGGCAGGCCACCCTGCGCACCATCGACGCACGTGGGTCGCTGATCTTGCCCGGCTTCGTCAACGCCCACTGGCACGACCTGTTCGCCCTGCGGTTCCCCTTCAAGGGTGCCCTGCGCCCGCCGGTGGACCGCGGGGACCGGGCCGCGTTCATGGCTCTGGGGGGTGACCTGACCCAGATCTCCACCGTCTTCGACTCGTTCACCAACCGGCTCGCCCAGCTGGCCCCGGACGAGGCGCTGGCGATCGCCCGCTACTCGATGTGGACCCAGCTGCGGTCGGGCGTCACGACCCTCGGGGACGTCGGCTCGTACAACCGGCCGGAGGCCCTGGCCGCCGCGGCCCGGGACCTGGGCATGCGGGCGATGCTCAGCACCTGGGCGGGTGACACCGTGTGCGCGCCGGGGGAGTCGCGTTTCCGGCGCACCCGGGACGCGGACGCGGTCCTGCAGCCCATCGAGGCGCTGCTGGCCGCGTGCGCGGCCGATCCCGGCGGAACCGTGCGGGCTCGCCCCACCGCGGTGTACGGGATCAACATGAGCGACGAACTCGGCGCCGGCTTCCGGCAGCTGATCGACCGGTACGACGTGCCGTTCGCCACCCATGTCGGCGCTCTGCGCCACGAGGCGGAGGTGTCCCGCGCCTACTACGGCACCACCCCGGTGCGCCGCCTGGCAGACCTGGGTTTGCTCTCGAAGCGCTTCATGGCGGTCCACTGCGCGTTCGCGGACGCCGACGAGCGCAAGTTGCTGCTGGCCGCGAATGTCCACATCAGCCACTCGCCGGCAAAGTACGGCCCGGCCGGGGAGTCGACCCTGTCGGAGACCCGGGCGATTCCGGAGCTGCGTCGCGATGGTCTGGACGTCTCCCTGTCCACCGACGGCGCGGCCATGCCGCTGGGTGGCATGGCGGAGGCGATGCGGGCAGCCTGGCATACCTACACCGAAATGTACGCCGACCCCACGGAGCTGCTGCCCACCGGTGCCCTAGCCATGGCCACCGCCGTGGCGGCCCGCGGGCTCGACTGGGACGACGAAATCGGCAGCATCGAGGTGGGCAAGCAGGCCGACCTCGTCATAGTACCGGCCGACGACTGGCGGTACCTGCTCAACCCGCGCCCGCTGGAGGGATTCCTGACCCTGGGCGGATCCGCGGACGTCGACACGGTGCTAGTCGGCGGCAAGGTGGTGGTGTCGGGCGGTCGATGCACCAACATGGACGAGTCGGTCCTGGAAGCTGACTACCTGCGCGCGTTAGGCACCTTCTCGGTGCGGTGCCTGGGCGTCGACCCCGACGTGGTCGCCACACACCTGCGCCGGCGTGCGGGCGGGGGTAGCTGAGATGGCTCAGCGAGTAGCCCTGGTCACCGGGGCCGCCGGGGGGATCGGCGACGCCGTCGCGCGGGCCCTGGCATCGCAGGGGACCGCGGTGGCCGTCCTGGACGCCCGCGCCGACCTGCTGGACCTGCTCGTCAAGGACCTCACCGCGGCGGGCCATCGGGTCCGTGGCTACCCGGTGGACGTGCGCTCGACCGCCGAGGTCGACGAGGCTGTCGGGCGGGCCGAGCTCGAACTCGGCCCCCTCGACAGCCTGGTCAACGCGGCCGGCGTGCTACGGATCGGCGCGGCCGCGTCGTTCACCGACGAGGACTGGGATCTCACCTTCGCGGTCAACACCACGGGGGTATTCCATGTCAGCAGGGCAGTGTCGGCCCGGATGATCCCACGCCGCCGGGGGGTCATCGTCACGGTTGCCTCGAACGCGTCACGTACCCCGAGGTGGCACATGGCCGCCTACTCGGCGTCCAAGGCGGCGGCCACGGCGTTCACCAAGAACCTGGGCCTAGAGCTGGCCGAGTACGGCATCCGGTGCAACGTGGTCGCACCTGGCTCCACCGACACACCGATGCTGACCTCGCTCTGGACCGGCGACGACGCCCGACGCGCCTCCATCGAAGGCACCCCGGATACATTTCGCGTCGGCATCCCGTTGGGCCGTCTGGCTCGGCCGGAGGACGTCGCGGACGCGGTGCTGTTCCTGCTCTCCGACCAGGCCACGCACATCACCATGCACGACCTCACCATCGACGGCGGCGCAGCCCTGGGCCACTGACCACCCGGTCACGGCACCACCTACCCCGATCTTCCGCCAAGTGAACGGAGGCACCCCCATGGCCATCCCGGCGATCGCGCCGTACCCGATGCCGACCGAGGACGAGCTACCGGTGAACGTCGCACCCTGGGCGATCCGACCGGACCGAGCGATGCTGCTCGTCCACGACATGCAGAACTATTTCCTCGGACCGTTCGCGCCGGACCGGGCGCCACTCACCGAGCTGGTGCGCAACGTCTCCGCGCTGCGGAAGGGGTTCAGCGCGGCCGGCGCCCCGATCTCGTACACCGCGCAGCCCGGGGGCATGAGCGACGAGCAGCGCGGCCTGCTCAAGGACTTCTGGGGGGTCGGCATGACTACCGACCCGGATCAGCGGAGGATCCTAGCGGAGGTCCAGCCGACCGGTGCGGACACGGTGCTAACCAAGTGGCGGCCGAGTGCGTTCTGCCGCACGGATCTGCTGTCGCTGATGCAGCGGCACGGCCGTGACCAGCTGGTCATCTGCGGCGTCTACGCACACGTCGGCATCCTGATGACCGCACACGAGGGCTTCTCGAATGACATCGAGACCTTCGTGGTTGCCGACGCGGTCGCGGACTTCACCGCTGAGTACCACCGGATGGCCCTCACCTACGCCTCCGCCCGGTGTGCGGTCACGGTGTCCACCGCGGCGGCGCTGCGAATGCTGGAAGGACCCCTGCCGTGACCGGAGCACAGCTTCTTGATCGGCTCCTGCTGCCCGGAGCGCCGCCGTTCGCGCTGCTGCACCGCCGCGGCGCCACCGGCGACGACCGGCTTGACATCGTCATCGGCACGGTCACCGAGCCGGCCCAGATCGCCGATATCGTCCTGCCTGGACCCGGGGACCGCGACCGCCACGAGGTGCTCGCGGTCCTGCCGTACCGGCAGATCGCGGAGCGGGGGTTCGCCTGCGTCGACGACGGGGCGCCGTTGCTGGCCATGACCATCACGGAGCAGGCCACCCTGGACCGAGCCGAAGCGATGAGCCGGCTGCCGGACGACCCGGTCGAGCTGACTGGCGGCGGCTTTGACCTCGACGACGAGCAGTACGCCGCCACCGTGCGGGAGGTGGTCGCCGAGGAGATCGGTCGGGGCACCGGTGCTAACTTTGTCCTCAAGCGCACCTTCACCGCGACCGTGGAGGGCTGGTCCGCCCGTACCGCCCTGGCCTGCTTCCGCAGGCTGCTCGGCCGCGATCACGGCTCGCACTGGACGTTCGTGGTGCACACCGGCGACCGCACGCTGGTGGGGGCCTCCCCGGAGCGGCACATCAGCCTCGCGGGGGGCACCGCAGTGATGAACCCGATCAGTGGCACGTACCGCTATCCCGCGGACGGCCCGAACCTGCCGGACGTGCTGTCCTTCCTGGCCGACGACAAGGAAGCCAACGAGCTGTACATGGTTCTGGACGAGGAGCTCAAGATGATGGGCCGGGTGTGCGAGCTCGGCGGACGCGCGGTGGGCCCGTACCTCAAGTCGATGGCCCAGGTGGCGCACACGGAGTACTTCATCGAGGGACGCACCGACCTGGACGTGCGGGACGTGCTGCGTGACACTATGTTCGCCCCCACGGTCACCGGTGGCCCGGTGGAGAGCGCCTGCCGGGCGATCAGCCGCTTCGAGCCGGAGGGGCGCGGCTACTACGCCGGTGTGGTCGCGCTCATCGGACGCGATCGGGCCGGGGAGCGCGCGCTGGACTCCGCGATCGTGATCCGGACCGCGGAGGTCGACGCCGTCGGCCGGCTGCGCCTGGCGGTCGGCGCGACCCTCGTGAGGGACTCCGACCCGGCCGCAGAGGCGGCCGAGACTGTGGCCAAGGCTTCCGGGCTGCTGGACGCGCTGCGGGGCGCCCCGGCCGCGTCGCACCGGGCCGCGCCGACGGCCTCGCTCGGGGCCCACCCCGCGATCCGGCGCATGCTGGCGCGGCGTAACGAGTCGCTCGGCGAGTTCTGGCTGGAGGCCCCGCAGACGCGGCACCGCCGGGTGGCCGACCTGCTCCACCGGCGGATCCTGGTGATCGACGCGGAGGACAACTTCACCCTGATGGCCAGGCACATGATCTCGTCCCTCGGCTGCGTGGTGCACGTCCGCCGGTTCGACGAGCTGTACGATCTGCGGGCCTACGACCTGGTGATTGTGGGGCCGGGTCCTGGGGACCCGACGGACCGCGCCGACCGCAAGATCGCGTGGTTGCAGAACGAGACCCGCCGCCTGCTCGAGCTCGGTGTCCCCTTTTTTTCGGTCTGCCTCGGCCACCAGGTTCTCAGCACGGTGCTTAGGTTGCCGATCGTGCGCAACGCCACCCCCAGCCAGGGGGTGCAGCGCGAGATCGAGGTGTTCGGCCGCCGCGAGCAGGTGGGCTTCTACAACACCTTCTCCGCCCGCTGCGACACCGACGAGGTGCCCAGCGTGCTGCGGCCCGGGACGGTCACGGTCAGCCGCGACCGGACGACCGGCGAGGTGTACGCGCTGCGCGGCCCGGGCTTCGCGTCGGTGCAGTTCCATCCGGTGTCTGTGCTGACCAGGCACGGGGCGGAACTGCTCGGTGAGGTGTTTAGCGATCTGTTGGCCGAGACCGGGTACCCGTCGCCTCCCCTGCTCGCCGCGGGTTAGGGGAGGGCGGCGGCGGGACCCGGATCAGCGGGTGACCATGTCGAGGAAGTGGCGATTGAACATCACGCCGAGGATGTTGCCGAACGGGTCGATCACGGAAGCGGTGATGAAGCCGGGCCCGCGCTCCACCGGCTCACCGTGCCTGGTAGCCCCGAGCGACAGCAGGCGGTTGAAGGCCGCATGCACGGCGTCCACGTGCCAGTAGACCACCGCGCCCGTCGCCTTGCCGGGGTCCCCGCTGGTCGCGAAGCGGCGGTCCATGATTCCCAGCTCGTGCTGCATATCGCCGATCCGGAACTCGACGTAGGCAGGAGGTCCCTGCTCCGGCCGCACGAAGTACGGCTCGACACCGAGCAATTCCTGGTACCAGTCAGAGGCCGACTGGACGTCTTCGGCAAAGAAGCTGACAGTGGAGAGTCCTCGTAGCAAGACGCATTCCTTCCGAGCTGTGAAACGTCGCACTGCGCGCAACGACCGCACGGTGGCGATGGACACGCCACCCGCACGGTAAGTTCCGTCATCCGGTGACCGGGCCGGCTCCACCGGGAAACACACGCAGTGCGAAAGCGTTCTTGGTCTGTTCCTTCCACGCGGCCACGTGTGACTCTGTGGCCACCGGTTCGGTGTCACCGCAGAACTGAAGGGCCATTACGGGACGTAAACATCGGTTTCTCTCGTACACCTCTGCATCTCGCTCGCCGAACCCGATCCATCTGGCGATGCTGGACCGTCCCGGCTTTGTCGCGGCTGCTCTTGCCCTGCCCGGCACCTCCCGGATCAGGCTGCCGCCAGCTACGCTCTGCCCGCTGCGACGGGGCTCGCGGTGGAGGTCTTCCACCTCCACTCGGTCGAACAGCGCTTTCCGCGGCGCACGAACGTGTCAAGTCAATTGAGACATCAGAGTGAAGATTTTGTGGGTAGGTTTCAGTGATTTTCGATCGTGGACGGGGGCCGGTTGATCCAGGCCCGCTGGGGTAGCTCGGGTGCGGTCGGCTTGCCGCGGGCGAAGCGTTCGGGGTGTGTTTGGTACGCAGTGGTGAGGACGATTTGGTGGGCGTCTCGGATGTTTTCCAGGTGCCGTCGTGCACGGATGCTGGGGGCTGCTCGGGATAGGTTCGGCGTAGCCACGCGGCGATCTGCTCCGGGCTCCACTCCAGCTCAAGCTTCGCCTGCACCAGTGCGCGTAAGTCGGTGTCCACCAACAGCCGGCCGCGTCGTGGACGGCGAGCCCGTTCCCGGGAGCGACTGTGCGCGAGGTCGCCGTCATAGCTGACGTCGTGCGGGCGCACGTTGCGGCGTAGCTCTCGGCTTGATCGTCGAGGGATCTCGCCCGAGTTGTTCGGCGATCGCGCCCTTGTCGTCGCAGCGTCGCGATGCGCTGCCGCTCGAGCAGCGAGAGATAACGGCCAGACCGGGCCGTCTCGGCCACTCGAGTCGGCGCAACACCGCCGTGCTCGGCTCGCCACCGATAGCCGGGTCTTACGGCCGATGCCAAGGATTCGGCACGCCTCGACCGTCCCGACGCCGGCCAGGATCATGTTCCAGTACAGAGTCTCGGTATCTAAGCTTGACTTTTAAGTGCGCCACGAGCGCAGAAGGTGAGGTTGATGTAGGAATGCCTCATTGATGCGGTGCTGTGTAGATGATGAAGGTTTTGTGGCCCTTCGGCGTCGCCCTGCGGGGGGAGGCGTCAAACCGCCTCAAGCTGCGTTGGTTGAAGACCGTCGTGGTGAGCGTTGAGGGAGAAGGCGCGGCGTGATCGCGTCAGGTGGGGATCGGGAAGGCGAGCGTGAGCGAACCGCTGATGACGTGTCGAAACAAGTAGATGACATCAAAACCGGGGCGGTTAAATGGTGCCGAGAAGAGCCTGGCGGGTTCCCGCTTATTGGCCAGGTGGTGTCCGGCATGGAGGCGGCGCGAGTCCGGTCTGCGGCTTCTACATGGAACGTGGGAAGGCGAGTGCCGATACTGCCGTCCTGCACCGGGGGTGTAAGGCGGTGAGAGGGAGTGTGTCGCGCGGCGGAAACCGTGAGGCGTTGAGTACCGATGCGGCACACGCTGGCGGACCGACCCGTAGTAGTGACGAACCTCCGGTAATAGGAGGGGAGCGAAGGGGTCGGCTCATCAAGATTTGTTTACGCGGACAACCGGGCGAAGGTCTGGGATGAAACGGGTGAGCATGTCAGGTCCACAGGATAAGTCGTTTGATGTTCCGAAGAGTTTGGTGTGGGAGGCGTACAAGCGAGTCAAGGCGAACAAGGGTGCTGCTGGGGTGGACCGGTGCTCGATGGAGGACTTCGAGAAGGATCTCAAGGGGAACCTTTACAAGATCTGGAATCGGATGTCGTCGGGTTCCTATTTCCCTCCGGCGGTAAAGGCGGTAGAGATCCCGAAGCCTGGTGGGACAAGAATTTTAGGTGTGCCGACTGTAGGTGATCGCATTGCGCAGACGGTGGTCGCGTTGACGTTGGAATCCCGCACGGAAGCGATCTTTCATGACGATTCCTACGGGTACCGGCCGAAGCGGTCCGCGTTGCAGGCGGTCGAGCGGTGCCGGCAACGGTGCTGGAAGAAAGACTGGGTGTTGGATCTGGACGTCCAGAAATTCTTTGACTCTGTGGATCACGCTCTCATGGTCAAGGCCGTGGAGGCGAATACCGACAAACCGTGGGTGGTGCTGTACGTGCAGCGGTGGCTGGTAGCACCGTTGCAACTACCTGACGGGACCCTGCAACAACGAGACCGGGGGACCCCACAGGGATCTGCGGTTTCGCCCGTGCTGGCGAACATTTTCATGCATTACGCGTTTGATATGTTCCTGGTGAGGGAGTTCCCAACCGTGGAGTTTGAGCGTTACGCCGACGATGCGGTGGTGCACTGTGTGACTGAGCGTCAAGCCCGGCAGGTATGGGCGGCGCTCGCTGAGAGAATGGTCAAAGTCGGGCTGCGGTTACACCCCGACAAAACCAAGATGGTGTATTGCAAGGACAGCAGACGTCGGGGTTCGTACTCGGAGACGTCGTTTAAGTTCCTTGGGTACACGTTCGGCCCTCGGAAAGCACGATACCCGGATGGGAAGGCGTTCACGTCGTTCCTGCCCGCGGTGAGTCCGGAGGCACTCAAGGCGATGGGTCAACAGGTCCGTGAATGGCGGATCCATTTGCGCACCAGACTCGATTTGGACGAGCTCGCTGATTGGATTAATCCGATCGTGTCGGGCTGGATGACGTTTTATGGTCGATTCTACCGGTCACAGCTTTATCCCTTCCTGCGACGTATCAACACCTACGTGATGCGTTGGGCTCGGAAGAAGTACAAACGGTTACGTGGCTATAAACGCTTCAAGGCATGGTGGTCCGGGCTTATCGATCGAGAACCCGGGCTGTTTAAACATTGGGCGTGGGTCCGCGATTTCGTGTGGGTTTGATGAGAAGAGCGGAATGACGGGAGACTGTCACGTTCCGTTCTGTGGGAGCCCGGGGGTGTAATTCCCCCGGGCCACCCGACCCCTTTGGCTCCTGTTTGCCAGGCTTTGCGGTGTCGACTGTGGAGCGCTTTTTGCCGACGTCGTGCCGGGTGCGTGCGGGCCTCGTGGTCCCTTTAGGACGGCCAGGCCCGGCGATCGTGAATTTTGCCGTTCTAGCCGGAGTCCCGAGATGGCGGCGTAGCGTGGAAAAACCTCGACGGACCCGGCCCGGGGTCATCGCCCGTTGCGCGGGTAGCGGCTTCTCCCACCGGCGACGCAAGTCGTCGGTGAGAGTCTGAGCGAGACGTAGCTGGGCGTGTGCGGCCAGGATCAGCCAGGTCCACCGCTGGCCCTGTTCCGGAGTGCGGACCTGTGGGGCGGTCCAGCCGAGCATGCTCTTGAGGAATCGGAAGGTATGTTCCACGTCGAAGCGGCGCAGGTAGGTCTTCCATAACAGGTCTAGGTCGAAGGCTGTGCCGGGCGGAGCGGTGTGCCATAGCCACAGATCCTGCGGCGCGCGGTTACCCGTAAGACGTTCGACCTGGATACGGATCACCGAACCCGCCACGACGGGCAGCGCCCCCAGGTGGCCTTTCCAAGCGCCCTGGCTGCTCAGTTTCTGGTGCAGCCCGTGCCACGCGCTGACCGTCACCGCCCCGTAGCGGGGGTTGTGACCCAGCAACGTCTGCTCGGCCTGGGGCAGGCCCGCTGGGTGAGAAAGCTCGAATCGGTTGCCGTGCAGCTTCGGCCGGCCCGGCCGGCCGTCGCGTAGCCGTCTGGGTGCGGGCGTGTAGAACACCCGGTCGCTGCGGACGCGCCCCAGAACCTGCACCCCGTGGGTGCCGGCAAGGTGGGTGATCCGGGTCAGGTCGTAGCCGGAGTCGAACACGAACACCGGGGCCGGACGCCCCGCCAGGGTGCCAGCTTGCGCGAGGCGGGCCATTACCGCACCGATCTGCGCGACCGTGACCACGGTCGCGTCGTCGTCCGGCCCGATCCGCGTCGCGTCCAGCACGGCCGTCCATGACGAGGCCCCCCATTCCAGCCCCGCGGCGAACGAGAACGGCCAACCCGGAACCGTCTTACGTGAACCGTCGCAGCGGCACGCCGTGTAGCAGTGACACAACCCCTCGGAGGTCACCGCGTCCGGACGCGGCCACGCCGACACGTCCATCGCGATCTTCACCGGCCCATGTCGGCCGGCTCCCACGTCCGCGTGATCAACGCAGCTAACGCGGCGACGTCCACTTCGCCGGACGCCACCGCGTCATACAACGCTCCGTGACCGCGCCGGAATGCCTTCTCCAGCGAGAGCTCCACGAGCGACGACACCGGACCATCCGCGGTCAGTACAGCATCGACCAGCTCGAACAACGCGTCCGCACGCCGCCCGAAACACTCGTACAACCTCTGCCGGAATTCCACTAACGCTGCACGACACGCCGCCGGATCAGTCACGACAGCGTCCGCGTTGGCTGACATAGTGGACCTCACGGCCACCCCGCATCCCTCGAAGCTTCAACACTCCGAAGGATCACGGGTGGCCGTACCCATGTCCTACGACACACCGAAAACCGCCTCCACGACCCTCCGATCGTGGAAGCAGCAGGTTAAAACTCAAGCTAATGTGGTATCTGGCGGTGTGATCGACAGTGTCATCAACGTGTTGTTCCCTCATCTGAATGGCGTGACAGTCGAGCGGGTCGAACGGCTGGGCAGGGGTTGCGGATCTGGTCCCAGACGGTGGCGCCCGGTGTGTTTGCCCGGGGTGTTCCCAGCTCACGTCTCGGGTGCACTCCCGGTATCACCGGACGCTGCAGGACGCCACGGTGGCCGGCCGCTCGGTGAGCCTACGGCTGCTGGTACGCCGGTTCCGTTGCCCAGCACCGGCCTGCGACGTGATGACCTTTGCAGAACAGATACGGTCAGATCCAGTCTCAGGCCGCCGTCGACACACGCTGGCTACTTCTTCTTTGCCGGGCGGGGGTGGTTGGCGCGGATGTTGTGCGCCGCCAGGTCTACGGTCTGGGTCATTCGACGCTGGCGAGTTTCCGGCTTCTTCGCCTTCTCGATCCACTCCAGGATTAGCCGGCGCGAGGACATCGGGAATGCCTGGAAGTTGCGGAAGGCCGTCTCGTTATCGTCGAAGAGTTGCTGCAGGTCATCCGGTATGACACCGTTTTGAGCATCCGCGAGCGAGTCCCAGTTGTTGGTCGCCTTGGCCACGTCGATGGCGGCTTGGCCAGGCGGCCGCATGAGACCCTGGCGGATCATCTCCTCGGCGCGTTCCCTGTTTACCCTGCCCCACGTGCTCTTCGGGTTTCGAGGGGAGAACATGAGGAAGAAGCTTTCGTGGTCGCGGGGCGCGGCCCTGCTGTCGACCCATCCGAAACACAGGGCGTCCACGATGGCGTCATGGAAGCTGACGCTGGGAACCGGGCTCTTCTTGTGGTAGATGATCAGCCATACGGACTTCTCTGACGGGCCATTGTGCTCCAGCCATTCGCGCCAGGACTCACGTGTCTCGGCATAGAAAGTGGCCACGCCGTCTTTCGTTCCGACCTGTGAACTCACTGTGCCCCTCAATGGCGAGCAGCGCGCGCCGCGTTGATTATTCGTCCATCTGGTTCGCGGCAGATCACCGTCGGGCAATCTTACGGGAGGGCCTCGCACCGCTCAACTCCGCGGACACCCGGCAGGGGGCCGTACATGATAGTTGGTTCTTGCATTGCGTGGCTCCGCTTATCGACGAGACCCGAGACGTCATCGGGGCCACGCTGGATATCGCCGTTCAGCAGGGAAAACGTGCCCGAATGAAAGACCGGAAAGACATGCCACGTGCCGGAGAAGGGCGGCGGCGAGCGTTACCGGCTGCATTGTCCCCGCCGGCCGGCGGGACGTATCGTCATGGCCCATGTTGCTAAACACCCGCGAATGGGGCGACGGTGACCGTGTAGCCGTTCTGGTGCACGGCATAATGGGGGAATCCCGCAGCTGGTGGCAGGTCGGTCCGGCATTGGCAGACCGCGGTTACCGAGTCATCGCGGTCGACCTGCCCGGTCATGGTCATTCGCCACGATGCGCCACCGCGGACATCGCATTCTTTGTCGACTCTCTCATCGAATCCGTGCCGTCGCGGCCCGCCTTGACAGTCGCCCATTCCATGGGGGCCTTCATCCTGGCGGAGGGGGTTTCTCGTCTACAGCCCGAGCGGGTCGTCTACATCGACACGCCGTTCGGCCCCAGCCGCGGGGGCTTCGACGCCGCTGCCGTGACCGCCCTGTACACCCGGGCGAAGACTGACCAGACGGCCGCAGCTTTGCAACGCACCCGACCCCTGTGGTCCGAACAGGACCGTCAGACCGAGGTGCGGGCGGCCGCACTCTTCCACGTCCCCACGGCGGTGAGTCTGCTGGCGAGCGCGGCTGGCAAGGTTTACCAGCCGCCCACCGGTGTGCCGTCCCTGATGATCCGGCCCGAGCCGAGCCGTTACGTGCGGCCTGAGGCGGTCGAGGAGCTGCAGCGCCTCGGGATAGGCGTGCGATCTATCGCGGGAGCCGACCACATCGCCTGGCACGGACACCTTGAACCTTTCATGGCAGCGCTCGACGGCTGGGC
>CBDFHS010000006.1:0-638574 GCA_965247715.1 Nakamurella sp.
TATTGGCATCCAACGCGGGCATCGAGGCCAGCGAAACCAGCCCGTTAAACTGGACGACTGAATTGGTGGGCAGGTCAGCCAGTACCGCCGACACCGTGAGCGGAAAATGTTTACCGTAAATAAGCGTTTTTCCGACCGGGTTTTGGCCGCCAAAATACTTCGCAGCTAATTGGCGGGTCAGCACAATCCGGCCCGGTTCGGCCAGCGCGGTTTTGGCATCGCCGTACAACAACCGATACCCATCACCAGGAGCATGGAAGCGTCGGCAAAGCCAATGTTTTCTTCCTTGAAACGGTGATCCCGATCCGACTCTAACACAACATCCCCCAGGCCATCCGAGTATCGGCTAACAGCCATTACGTCGGGAATTTGTCGGCTTATTTCGCGTCCGAATGATTCATGAAGACCGTGGAAGGTCATGTCCATCTCACCAATTTTTGTCACGCCCATAATCCGGTAGGTGCGGTCAGGCGCGGGCTGAAAGCGGTCGTAATGAAACTCGTGCCAAACATACAGCGCGATGAATGTGCTAACAGTCAGCCCAACCGTTAGTCCAATTATGTTCAGTGCACTGAACAGCCGGTTGCGCCACAGTTGGCGGAGGGCGATTTTGAGGTAGTTCGAAAGCATAATTCTTAGGGTTTATTCACTTCTCAATGACTTCACCGGGTTCATCAACGCGGCCCGGATGCTTTGGAAACTCACCGTCAGGGCGGCAACCAGCACCGTTACGCCGAGGGCAATGCCGAAAATGCCGGGGCCGATGCTGATGCGGTACTCGAAATCCTGCAACCAGCCCCGCATTACCCACCACGCTACTGGAGCCGCCAGCACAAAGGCCACCATAATGAGCCGGGCAAACTCCCGCCCGAACAGCCACAGAATGCTGCCCACACTGGCTCCCAGCACTTTTCTGACACCGATCTCTTTGGTCTTTTGCCGGGCCATGAACAGCACTAATCCATACAAGCCCAGACAGCCGATCAGGACGGCAATACCGGCAAAGAAATTGACGAGTTTACCCATCGTTTGCTCCTGCCGGTAGCTGCGCTCGATCTGCGCGTCCACAAACTGATGCGAGAAAAAATTATCGGGATACACCTGGTTATACTGCTTCTCCAACTGCCCGATTACGCGCTGAAAATTGCCGCTGTGTAGTTGCAGATTGGCAAAGGAATAGTTCGATGCCTGCGTCGTCATAAAGAGCGGGGCAATGGCTTTTTGAAGCGTCACCTGGTTAAAATCACGGACAACGCCCACGATCTCCATCTTCCGTCCGTGATTATGCAGGATTTTACCCAGCACCTGATTGGGATTGGTAATACCCAGCCGCTTCAGCATCGCTTCGTTAACGAGGGCTTCCCGAACCGTATCGGACGGATACAGGTTGCGTCCGGCCACGAGTTTAATATCATACAGATCAAGGTAATGGGTGTCAATGCCTTTGCGAAATGACGTAAACTGATCGGTATCGGGCTGGTTGTCGTAGCGTACATCGGTTTCGCTGGTCCAGTCGGTCTGGGGCGCACCGCTCATCGAATAACTGAATTTCTCCACACCGGGCAGACTCTTGGCGAGGGCGCGAAACGTACTCAACTTGCTCACGTCCTGCTGCGCCATGTACGGCAGTTCAACCGTCATAATAGCGTTTTTTCGGAAACCGAGGTCTTTTTGCTGCATAAACCGGAGTTGACTCGCCACTACCACCATGCCGATAATGAGCATCTGCGAGATGGCAAACTGCGCCACCACTAATCCCCGACGCACCGAAAAGCCCCCCACCTGCCGCGTCGTGATTTTTCCCGCCAACGCCATCACCGGCTTAAAACCCGCCAGTACCAACGCCGGATACACGCCCGACAGCAAAATGACAGCCAGCACCAGCAGCACCAACCAGCCAATGACCGACGGGTCGAAATAAAACGTGAACCGGAACGCGCCGTTCAGGTTCTGCTGCACCAACCCCAGGCCCACCCGAAACAGGACGATGGCGAGGGCTGTAGCCGTGAGCGTAATCAGGGCCGTTTCGCCCATAAACTGCGCGAACAACTGGCCCTGTGTGCTGCCCATGACCTTCCGCACGCCCACCTCCCGCGCCCGCGTCATGGCCTGCGCCGTGGCGAGGTTGATGAAGTTGATGCAGGCCGTAATAATCAGGAATACGCCAATCAGCAGCAGCGACAGAATCAGGCTCCGGCTCACCCCACCGTGATCGGTCGAGAAGTGAATATCGGCTAACGGCTGAATCGGATACCGCACCATCTTGACCTCGTCGGGCCGGTGTTTCTTCACAAAGGCAGGCATCAGCCGCGTCCAGTCTGCCGCCGTAAAGCGGTTGTTGAGCAGCACGTAGCACTGCGAACTGCTGTTGGTATTGCCAAAGTCTTCGCTGAGGGGTTCGCCCTGAAACTCGCGCAACGTACTGTATGACGGCATAATCGGGTACGGGAAATCGGTGTTATCGCGGTAATCGCGGAAAACGCCCACTACGCGGGCATTCACTTTGCCGTTGAGCTTCAGCACCTTACCCAGCACGTTGTCAGTGGTGCCGAAATATTTCCGGGGCTGATTCAGCACTGATAACCACCGTGTTGGGCTGATTCATTTCGGCGGGGCCACCAGCCAGCCAGTCATAGTCGAAGATGCGGAAATACGATGGTTCCACAAACGCGCCGGGCTTGTCGGTATCCTTAAATTTCTGATCCGGCCCGTTTGCCACCGGTACCGACACCATCGGCTCATCCCACTGGTCAATCATGGCGAGTGCTTCGATGCCGGGGTGGTCGGTCAGGACGGCTTTACCAAACGGATACGGCACACCGGGCGTGTGTGCATCGCCTTCGGGCCGGATAAATTTGGTGACGATACGGTACGTCCGGTCGTAGTTGCGGTGGTGGGTGTCGATGGCGAAATGATAGCGGACGAGCGCGAAAATCAGCAGCGCACCACCCATGCCCAGAGCCAGCCCCGTTACATTGATGAGGGCGTATGTGCGGTTCTTCCAGAGGTTACGAACGGCGATTTTAAGGTAGTTGCGGAACATAATTTTAGATTTTTGGTATCTTTAAGAAAAAACCTCAGTTTATGGAAGCGCAATCATTCGACTTAATCGAAGAATTTCATTCCGAAGACATTATGTCTTACAATCACTCCAAATTAATTCATCGTTTGAGCGTAGCCCTTGATCGCTACGAAGACCAGTATGACATTCTGCCGGAACTGGAACTCGAACTGCCAACGGGTAAGTGTAAACCTGACATCAGTGTATTTCCTAAGCGCCTGGAAGACTGGGACAATGACATCATTTTTTATACGCAACCACCCATCATTGCTATCGAAATTCAGTCGCCTAAGCAGGCTACAACTGAGATTACCACGAAGATGAATACGACCTACTTTCCGGCGGGTGTTCAGTCTGTCTGGATAATTATTCCCCCACTTCGATTAGTGTTTATTCAAACACCGGATGGTCAGAAGACTACCTACACTGAGGGAACCATTCACGATTCGGTTACTGATATAACGGTGCCATTCAATGTTCTTTTTCGCTAATCTATTCGCTACGTAATGACTTCACCGGATTCATCAGCGCGGCCCGGATACTCTGAAACGACACCGTTAGCAGCGCAATGCCCACTGCCAGCAAACCCGCCAGTGCAAACACCCACCAACTGAGCGGTGTACTATACGCGAACGTACCAAGCCATTTACTAACCGCCCACCAGGCCAGGGGCGTAGCCAGCACCAGGGCTATCAACACCAGCTTGAGGAAGTTGGTCGATAACAGCGTCACGATACTCGCCACACTGGCCCCCAGTACTTTCCGCACCCCGATTTCCTTCGTCCGTTGCTCCGCCGTGAAAGCGGCTAAGCCAAACAAACCCAGACACGAAATCAGGATGGCCAGCAGTCCAAAATAGTTGACCAGCGTACTGACCTGCTGCTCGGCGTTATAGAGTTTTTCGTAGGCTTCGTCCAGAAAATGGTACGCGAAGGGGTAGTTGGGGTTAAACTGTTTGGCGATGCGTTCCAAATCAGCGATAGCCTGCTGCGTTTGCCCGGCGCGGGTTTTGACGAGCAGGTAGCCGTTCTCCTGCGGATTAAACATCAATACCAGCGGGCTGATGGGTTCGTGCAGCGATTTAAGGTGGAAGTCTTTCACCAGTCCCACGATACGTCCGGTCCCTCGCCAGAACTTAACTTCTTTTCCGACTGGTGAAGTCATGCCGATTAATTTGGCAGTGGCTTCGTTGATGATGTAACTGACTGAATCGACTAAGCTGCCTGCCCTGAAATCACGTCCGGCGAGTAATTTGATGTTCATTGTTTTGACAAAATCACCGCCCACTTCCATGGGCGCGACCTGGGTTTCCATGCCGGGCGTTTTTCCCGTCCACTCCAAATCGCCCGACGTGCTGCGAATATTGACGGGTAGCTCAGCCGTTGTCGTTACCGATGAAATCGACGGTAGCCGCATAGCTGTCTGCCGGACTATCTCGGTTCGTTCTTTACCGTTTAAGCCACCTTCCAGCGGTACGTAAATGACGTTTTCGCGGTCGAGACCGAGGTTTTTGGTGCGCAGATAGTTCATCTGTTTGCCAACGACGAGCATTCCGACGATCAGAAACATCGACAGGATGAACTGAAATACCACCAGCGTCTGTCGAAACAGGGTTGGGCCAAATCCGAACTGCATCCGCCCTTTGAGAATCTTAACGGGTTGCAGCGATGACAGAAACAATGCCGGATAACTGCCCGAAACAACGCCCGTAACTAGTACCAGAACTCCAATGATACCCCAAAGGACTGGCTCGGCGAGGTTCAGCGTCGATTGCCTGTCAAACACCGCATTGAATGTGGGTACTACCGACCAAACCAAAAATAACGCCAGCCCAACAGCCAGCAAACTCGTCAGCATGGCTTCGCTCAAAAACTGCCCGATGAGCGACGACCGCATGGCACCCACCACTTTCCGAACGCCCACCTCCTTTGCCCGCATCACCGACCGTGCCGTAGCTAAATTCATGAAGTTGATGCAGGCGATGAGCAGGATAAACAGGGCCACAATGGAAAAAATACGGACGTACTCAATGCGCCCGCCAACGGGTTTGCCATTTTTATAATCGCCGTACAGATGGATGTCGGTGATGGGTTGCAAAATGGGCCTATTCCCCTCGTTATCCTTGTTATCGTAGCGGGGATAAATACCGGCCATTGTCGCTTCGGTCTGCTCCGGGGTGGTATTGGGGCGAAGCCGCACGAAGACTTTGTAATTGTTATTACCCCATTTTTGCATCCAGGGCTGTTCGATGTCTTTAAAATCAATCAGCCAGTCGAAGGGCACACTCGCGTTAGTAGGCAGGTTTTCAATGACGGCCCCAACGATATAAAACTTATTGTTGTCCAACTGAAGCGTTTTGCCGATTGCCAGCCCATTTGGAAAGTATTTCTCCGCTACTTTTCGGGTAATGACAACCTGCCCGGCGGTGGCCAGGGCCGTCTTCGGGTCGCCGTAAATGGCAGGTAACTCGAAGACGCCAAAAAAATCGGTAGTAGCAAAATAGCCACTTTCTTTATCGGCTCTATCGCCCACTTTGATGAGCAGCGATTGAGGTTCGTACCCCATTTTCGTGACGGCGGCTACTTCCGGTACATCTTTGGCAATGGCGGGTTGCAACGGGCCGGGAGTCAGAAAGTTTGTGCCGATTTCGCCCTGATATTCTGAATTGACCCGCACCTGATAAATATGGTCTACATCGGGCAGGAAGCGGTCGTAGCTCAGTTCGTCTTTGACCCACAGACCGATGAGCAGCGCACAGGCCATGCCAAGGGCCAGCCCGAAGATGTTGATGCCGGCGTAGAGCTTCTGCCTGAGCAGGTTACGAACGGCGATTTTGAGGTAGTTGCGGAACATAGCTATCGGGTATTTTACACGTGGAAATTCTCCGTTACCACCTTACCATCGAACAGGTTTACAATCCGATGGGCGAAACCGGCGTCGTAGGGCGAGTGCGTGACCATGATGATGGTGGTGCCTTCGTCGTTGAGTTCGCTCAGGACTTTCATTACTTCCTCCCCGTTTTTCGAGTCGAGGTTACCCGTCGGTTCGTCGGCCAGAATCATCTTGGGTTTGGCCACAACGGCCCGCGCAATGGCCACGCGCTGCTGCTGCCCGCCCGATAGCTGCTGCGGAAAGTGATTGCGCCGGTGCATGATGCCCATCCGCTCCAGGGAGGCCTCTACCCGCTCTTTGCGCTCCGTAGCGGGCGTTTTCAGGTACAGCAGGGGTAGCTCCACATTTTCATAGACCGTCAGTTCGTCAATCAGGTTGAAGCTCTGAAACACGAAGCCGATGCTGCCTTTGCGAAGCCCCGCCCGCTGCCGTTCGGTCATCTTGGCCACGGGTGTTCCGTAGAAGTTGTACTCGCCCTCACTTGGGTTATCGAGCAGACCCAGGATGTTGAGCAGCGTTGACTTGCCGCAGCCCGATGGCCCCATTATGGCGACGAATTCGCCGTCTTTGATTTCCACGTTAATCCCGTTCAGGGCGGTGGTTTCTACCTCTTCCGTAGCGAAGAGTTTCTGTAGGTTTACTGTTTGTATCATAGTTGCTCGTGTGTAGTTGTTACGCAGAGATGCCGTCGCACCGGCATCTCTGCGTAATAGCTCTCTCTTCTTTAGAATTCCAATACTTCATTATCGCCAAAATTCTCGTAACTACTCGTAATTACCTGTTCGTTAGGCTGTAAGCCTTCCAGCACTTCGTAGTATTCCGGGTTTTTGCGGCCCAGCGTGATGGTGCGTTTGGTGGCGCGTTTGCCGGATTTGTCCACGATATAGACCCAGTTGCCACCCGTGTCGGAGAAGAAACCGCCGACGGGTATTAGCGTGGCCTGTGCCGCTTTGCCCAGTTCCAATTGTATCGGCGACGACTGCCCGCGCTTGATACCCGTCGGTGCGCCCTTCGGAAAAATCATATCGACCTCGAAGCGGCCACTTTTCACTTCGGGATACACCCGGCTGATGGTGAGCGGGTAGGTTTTGCCGCCAAACTCGAACGAGCCGTTCAGCCCCGCAAACACCCGGCTGATGTAATGCTCATCGACCCCGACGCGCATTTTAAAGCCGTTCAGGTCATCAATCTGCCCGATGTTCTGACCCCGGTTGATATTGGAACCAACTTCTACGTCGATACTCGACAACTGCCCCGACACGGGTGCTTTTACCACCAGGTTATCGAGCGTCTGTTGCCAAAGAGCCACGTTTCGCTGGGTGCGTTGCAGGGTGCCTTCCAATTGCTTGATTTGCATTTTGGCGTTGGTATCCTGGTATTTCTGCGATTCGATTTCGATGCTGCGCTGTTTCTGCAAGCGTTCGTACGTCCGTTTGGCTTTCAGATACTCATCTTCGGATGCCACTTTTTCTTTGAACATCTTCGACTGCCGGTCGTAGGCATCTTTGGCCTGTTCGATTTGCGCGTCGAGGTCGGCAAGGGTTTTGCGGAGGGTGAATTGTTCTATTTGCAACCGCTGCCGGGTATTTTGCAGGTCGTTAACGAGTCGGTTAGCTTCGGTTTCGGATTGCAGGAAGCTGAGCTTGAGACTCTGGTTTTCGAGTTTTAGCAAGACCTGCCCCTGCGCTACTTTAGCCCCGCCTTCTACCAGTTTCTGGGTTACGTAGCCGCCTTCGATGGCATCGAGCCGGATAGTTTTCAACGGCTGAACTACCCCCGTTACGGCAATGAAATCATCGAAGGGGCCGGTTTTTACGGTGGAGACCGTAATTTTCTCGCGCTCCACGTTGAGTTTAGAGCGACGGTCGGCGAAGAAGAAAGTATAAGCGAGTAAGCCAATTAGCAACGTGCCACCGCCGAAGAGCAGCATACGTTGTTGGGTCCAGAAACGTTTGGGTAAGGCGCGATCCATAAGGTTAATTGTAACGGTCCGGTGTCCCGGTGAGCAAATAATTGAATTCGTGAATGGTACTGGTCCATACACATGCACAAAGCCATACGTGCCAATGCTGTGCCAGAAATTTAACTAGCTGATAATCAGCGATATTTTCTGATTAATGTCAGCTATAATGTCCGAAAGCGGACATAAGGTGTCCGTTTTCGGAGCAATCTGGACATAGTAAGCAGGTAGTAAACTCACTATAGTTCAGTGTTTCTGTTCGCTCAGCAAGACCCTATTCGCTCACTGGAACGCCGGCCCGTCACTAATTGACACAAGCACATACGCCGACAGCGTTTGGGGGCGGGTTACGGGGTTCAGGAAGTCGGCGGTTAATTGACTGACGTGGAAGAACGGGAAGGTGGCCAGCCGCTGAACACCGAAACCCCGCTGGCTTAGCGAATTGGCCAGTTCGACCGTTGTGAAAGTAAGCTTGGGACCACTTCGCACCTGTACGCGCAGGGCCGAATCCGAGCGGGCGTACTGCGTGGGGGCGTTGACGTAAAACTCATACGACCAGAAACTACCCCCGCCCACGCCCGTACCCGGTTCGTAGAGAATGGTGGTTTGCCCGGACACTGTAGGTTGGGCGTTGGCGTACAAAGCCGCCGAACTACCCGCCTGATACCGCAGAAAGGTGGGGTACAAAAACAGGTTCAGCGACACGGCTAACACCAGCATAACGGCCACCATCCGGCCCGTTAAAGTTAGTAAAGTCTGCTGCCGGAAAATAAGCAGTGAAGCTATTGCTATTAGTACCGCAAGGCTTACGGCCAGCACCAGTCCGCCCGGTTGCACAAACCACAAAAGAGCAATCATCAGGCTCACCAATAGCAGTCCGATAGCCGTTTGCCCAATTACCCACCGTTGCCGGTTTACCGGCTTCAATCCAACCAGGAAACGAGCGGTTAGGATAGCGAAAAACGGAAACACGATGTTCATGTAATGCGGCAACTGAAACCCCGAAAACGAGAACAGCCCAAATGTAGCCAGCCCCGACCCCAGCGACACGTATTCGGGGCTATTAAGCCGCCGTTTGATTAGGTCAATTACCGATTTGCCCACACTGACATACAGCGGCAGCGACCAGGGCAAAAACGCCCACAACAGCGTATGGACAAAGAAAAATTTGTCACCCTCGCCTTTGATGGGTCCCGTGTTGAAAAACCGCCCAAACTGACTATCCCAGAAAAAGAACCGAACGCCCGACACCCCCGTAATGCCAAATACCACCTTCTCCGGGTGCAAATCGAACTGCTGGTAAAGCGTGTATAGTTCGGGTAGCGCGAACAGAAAAGAAAGCAAAACGGCCACATACCAGCGCGGTTTGAGCAACTCCCGCCAGTTGCCCGTAATGAGCCAGTGCAGTATCAATCCCGCGCCAATTGGAATGAGCACAAAAACACCTTTTGTCATTAGGGCACAGGCCGTGAGGAGGGAGCCGAGGAGGAGGTCAGTCCGGCGTTCCGGTTTGATTGTAAGGTCATTACTAAACACCCGCCAAAAATGATATACCGCCCCAATTATCAAGGGCATCAAATACGGCTCGGCCCGAACGTCGGAGTTGGAGAGTATGCCATGAAAAGCCGTTAGCAACACCAGCGCGGCTATTTGTGCTACGAGTTTTGGGTACATCAGCCGGGCAAACTGGTAGGTATAAATTACGCTTCCCAGAAAAAACAGCAGAGCCGGAAACTTGTAAGCGAAGGTGTTAACGCCAAATAGTTTGAAACTGAGAGCCGCTACCCAGAATGGGAAATGGGGTTTGTCTAGCCAGTCGGTGCCCACGGCGTAGAGGTTCACAAAATCGCCGGTTTGGGCCATTTGTTTGGCAATGCTGGCGTATAATGCCCCGTCAATTTCCATAATCAACGGAAACAGGCCGGTCGCATTAAGTACTATTCCAATGGCAACAAGGGCGTAAAACTGGCGATTAGTCATTGGTATCAACCTTAAATCCCAAAAGTACGCAACGAACAGGCGCGTACCTGTATCTTTGGACTATGCAAGATGCCAAAATCTTACTCGTTGACGACGATCCTGATGTGCTGCTGGCGGCCCGGCTGCTACTGAAACGACACGTTAGCTCGGTCGAAATCGAGAAAAACCCTGAAAAACTGCCGTTTCTGCTCAATAACAATCACTACGATGCCATTGTGCTGGACATGAATTTTCAGCGCGACGTGAGCAGTGGCCGTGAGGGATTTGCCTGGCTCGACCGTATTTTAGACATCGACCCCACGGCCCGCGTCGTGCTCTTTACGGCTTACGGCGATGTAGAAATGGCTGTGCGGGCCATGAAAGCCGGAGCCGTTGATTTTGTGCTCAAACCCTGGCAAAACGATAAATTTCTCGATACCATTCGGGGTGCCGTACGTAATGCGAGTGGAAACTCGCTTTCGCCACAACAATCAATCCCGCAACAGGCAAACCTCATCGGCGGACCTCGACAAACAGTCAAACCGCATCGGCGGACCGCGACAAGCAACCTAATTGGCCCTGCCATGCGTCCCGTTCTGGACCTGGTGGAGCAGGTGGCCCCAACGGATGCCAACGTGTTGATTCTGGGCGAAAACGGTACGGGCAAAGACCTCGTAGCCCACGCTATCCACGAGCAGTCGAACCGGCACAACAAACCGTTTGTCAGCGTCGATGTGGGCGCACTTACCGAAAGCCTGTTCGAGAGCGAACTTTTTGGTCACGTAAAAGGGGCCTTTACCGATGCCCGCGACGACCGTGCCGGGCGGTTTGAAGAAGCCAACGGCGGCACTATTTTCTTAGACGAAATCGGGAATCTTACACCTACGCAGCAGGCCAAACTCCTCAGCGTACTTCAGCAACGGCAGGTAACGCGAGTGGGGTCAAACAAGGCGAAAGCCATTGATGTACGCCTGATTTGCGCCACCAACATCAACCTGACCGCCCCCGGATTCCGGCCCGATTTACTGTATCGCATCAACACCATCGAAATGCAGTTGCCCGCCCTGCGCAACCGACCTAGTGATATTGGCCCGCTATCCGACCATTTTCTGAAAAAATACGCGAAGCAGTACAACCGCTCGGTGTCGGGAGTTAGTCCGGCTTTGCTAGCCGAGATGAAGCAATACACCTGGCCGGGCAATGTGCGGGAATTGCAGCATGCCATGGAGCGGGCCGTTATTCTGGCGAAACCAACTGGGGAGAATAAAATAATGCTCGAACCTGCCGATTTTGTGTTTAGAAATGGGGTGGGGGTGGCATCGCCGGTGAGCGAAACGCTGCAATTAGAGGATGTGGAGCGGCAGTTGATTCAGCAGGCCATGCAGAAGTATCAGGGCAGCATTACCGACGTAGCGCGGGAATTGGGTCTTTCAAGGCAGGCGTTGTACCGGCGGCTGGAGAAGTTTGGGTTGTGAGATTTTTTATTAACGCACAGAAAATCGGGGCTTCGCCATTATTTCAACCTATTTTTTATAGCTCTTGCGGCTGGTTTGGTAAAAAATCAACTCAAAACCACCCCTGAGTGGCTCAACTTTGATGTGCGAAAACCCGCGTTTGCTGTAAAAATTCTGTGGCGTTGAATCGCAATACAGTGTAATTTCATAGAGATTGGGAGCAGTGCTGAGCGCGGTGATAACACCGGACTGAATAGGCTGTTTGTCGCCCTTCGGAATTGAAAATAGCAGGGGTGCACTGGTAACACATTCCATTCGCTCCCGCGACACCTCGCTTAGTTCATCAGCCGGTATCGGCGGTTGCTGAACCTGTTGCTGCTGTTGCTGATTTTGTTGTTGAACCGGCACCGGCGGCTGTTGCTGCTGTTGTTGTTGCTGTTGAGTCGGCGGCTGTTGTTGTTGCTGTTGCTGAACGGGCGGGTCTTGAGCCTTTGGAACCGGCTGGGTAATGGGCGGCTCATTACCAGCCGAAGTCGGCAATTCGGTTTGCTGAACGGGCTGATTGTAATCGTTCCCCTTCCGGGGATTCTTATCGTCTTTGGAAATGGCAGACGGGATGGGGTTTTTAATTTTCGCATTGCCCCCTGCCCCCCCTGCCGGAGCCTTTGGCAATCGGTTTAGTCGTCTTCTGAGCTTTGCTGCCCTTTGTTGTTGTACTTGCTGTGCCTGTTGTACTTGTTGCGCCTGAGCGTAGGATGGCTTAACTGACTCAATAACTGGCTCCAGCGGTATTGTTTCAGACCGCTTTGGCCCACCAAAATACAGCACAATGCGGGCCGCTTCGAGACCGATAAGCGAATCGCGCTGGGTGGTGGTAGGCGCAAAGGCCGATAGGGCATAATCCGGTGTTTTGGGACGGGGCACAACCGAGTCCTGAACAAATTCCAGCGTCCCCGGCGATTGAAAGCGGGCTTTCGCTTTTTCTGCCAACTGATTGAACGCTGTCCGGTCAACGGGGGCAGCAATGCCAATGCCCCGATTGTTTCCCCCCTTGACCGATGTCTGATTGACCCGGCTGAGGAAATCATACACCGCGTTATTATCGGCCTTCGTAGTCAGTAATAGCAGATAGTGAAGGGTGGTAGCACTATCGGTCACCCAGTTTTTATCGAAAAACCCAAGCGGAGCCATCAGGACACGAACCTCCTCAAACGGACTGAGCAGTTTCTGAACGGCTTTTTCGTCATCAGCCGTTCGGTCAGCGGGGGATGGCTGGTTGCGCCGGAGCAGGGCCAGATTATAGCGGGATGCGTTCAGGTTGTAAACCGCTTCAAACGTGAGCCGTTGCTTCACCGAACTAAACAAATCCATAACCCCCCGGCCATATAGTTGCATACGGTCACCCTGTTGGGTGTTGAAACGGGTTACGGCCCGGTTGTTGTAAAAAGCCGCGCTGTCGGTCGCCACCGAATCGGCCCGGAAGAAGGGCAGCAGCGCACCCGCTACATGCGTTTGGGGCGGGGTCAGGTACATTAACAGCGGCAGTAGGGCCAGTAGCAGCAAACCAACGGGCTGATACTTGTTTTCAACCTTGTTTTGCTGCCCTATTTTTTTCAGAATAACCGGGTCTATGATGAGGTCGGTATTGGCGCGATAGGGGGCAAATTTGTCAATCGACTGATTGCGGAGGTGGTACTCCTGTTCCCACAGGCGGAGTTGCTGCTCTTCGTAGGCTACGCTACCTGGCCCCGGTTCAAGTTCGTTGAGCAGGCGTACCACCGTTTGGCGGGCAACGGTTTCGGCTTCGGGCGGGAGTTGGGCCAGCAATTCGGTGCGGAGGGGTTCAGGAATCGCATCCTGCCGAAGCCAGGGCAAAGCCGTCAATTTCAGGATGTTGGTAGACGTAACCAACTCTTCTAACTTAAACGCCTTTTCCAACGCCCGGCCAATGGCAATCGTGATGGCCCAGTCGGGCGTGGGGAAAACCGCCGTAGCACACGCCCACGTAAAGAGCCATTGCTGTAGGGCAGCCTGCTGGTCGATGGACTGAACCGGCATATTGAGGAAATTCTGCACTTCCTCAACGGTGGTCTGCCGCATTGTAGCGGCAAACATACCCCGGTTAGGCGTTCCGGGCAGTACCTTAAACTGCCGGAGCAACTCCTCAAACGAAGGCACGTTGTCAGGCTGACCCAGGTACTCCCGCAGCAAAAACTGACCGTCGGGCGTGGCAGGCAACAGAATGAAGAACCGGCTCAGGGCGGCTTCTAAATAATGCCAGTTGACGGGATAAACCGGCGTGAGCAACGCCCGGCTCGTCCAGCCCGACAGCGCGTCAACGGCCCAGTCGGCCACTTCGCCCCGGTCGTAATCCAGCAACCGCATTCCTTCCGTTACCAGCACTAAATAATGCGTACTATACAGCCGAAACAAGTCGCTGATGGCCAGGCCACTGGGATAGTTTTCGTTCCAGAGATAGCGTGGATCGGAGTGGAAGAAAAATACGTCCATCTCCACACTTCTGTCCACCAATACGCTCATTACATAGGCATACAGTTTCGCCTGCTGGTCGTAGGCCGAGCGGTCGTCAATCAGAATCAAATAGCGCGGACGGCGTTTGATGGACTCGTACTGAACAGTGGGCATACCGGCGTTTCGGATGGTTTGCCGGATGGTGGGGCCAATGGCCAGCACATGCCGCTGACTTTCTTCGCGCTGCTGGAGTTGATGCGCCCAGTTAATCAGAGACGGGCTGGGCTGGATGGCATCGTCCTGGGGCGGAAAGCTCAGAAAAAACGGCCCGCCCGTTGGCCGTTGGTTCGCCTGCCGCTGCTGCCGACCACGCCGGTTCAGCCACCAGCCGCCCCCCAGCAAACCCACCAGGCCCATCAGCAACAGTGGAAACCAGCCCGACAGCGTGTAGCGGCTCGTTTCGGGCAGGCGCAGAAATGAAAGGGGCGTAGGGTTGTAAGTGCTCGTGGTGGGCAATGGTTCGGGCGTATTGTCACAGCCATCGGCTTTCAGCGTGACTCGTTTAAGCAATTGCTCACCTGTTCCGGCCTTAAACCGATGGCCCACAAACCGCTGTTGGCTGCGTACTTCCTCTGAACCGTCACCAAAATTCCATATATATACCTGGCGATTGACCAAACCAGTACTTCGGTTTACAAACGTGATTGAATCACCCTGCATTGATTCAATTCCAAAGTCGATGGAACAGTCGCGTTTAGCAGCAGGCCAGGTCTTTTTAACCTCTTTTTCTATATCAGGTTTTGAGTCAGGGTTGAAATACGCCCAAAGCAGGAAACCAATCAGAAAAACGGCCAGAACGGCACAAAACCGGCCAATATAGGTCAACCAGTTGGTAGGTTTAGGTTCAGGTGGTGGCGGAGGTGGAAGAGGTGGAAGAGTATCATCAGCCGCCATCACCGAATCGAACACGGCCTTAAACCGTTCCTGGTCGGCAGCGGTGCGGCATACAAGCGGGCCAATCAGTTGGCACAGGGTTTGCGTTGCTTCGCCAACATCACCGGGCGGAATACCCTCCGGGAATACCCGTTCGACCACCGCAAACACGCGCCCATACTGACCCGGTGACACAGAAAACCCCTGCGCTCGAAGTTGTTCGAGAAGCTGCCCTACCGGCACGGGGTATATTATCTGGTCATTAGTCATTACGCTGGAATTCACCTTTCATTCGGGCCAGGTCGTCGGGGTGTTTGGCCAGGATGCTCAGGCCCGAATTCCGGCTTCGCTCGGGGAGGTTGGCCAGGGTGCAGTTGTTCAGAATGTCGTCTTTGAGCAAAAACAGCCAGCTAATCAACTCGGCGGTGGCGGGTTTTTTCTTGAGGTTAATGCCCCGCAGGGCCACAAACTTCGCCACGTATTCATCGAGCCGCTCGTCAACCTGCTGGCGCAAAGCCGGGTCCTGCTGGTAGCGCGTGTCCTGGCCAAATACCTGCCGCGTAACGATGCGTTTGAGTTGGTCAGGCCCCGGAAATTCGATGTTATAAAATACGCACCGGCGCAGGAATGCATCGGGTAGGTTTTTCTCGGAGTTACTGGTCAGAATAACCACAATCGGGTGGTCGGCTCCTTTGCGGTAAGTGCGGCTTTCGTCTTCCCGAATCGTAAATTCGTAGCGATCCAGTTCGTTGAGCAGGTCGTTGGTGAAATCGCGGGGGGCTTTGTCCACCTCGTCGATGAGCACCACCGAGCCTTTCGACGTTTGCCCATCCACGTCGGGCAACGCCCGGTATCGGCCCGGAACGGGACTTTGGCTCAGCAAAATGGCCTGCCCCATCGCCTGCAATTGAATAAAATCGGCGGCTTTGGGTGCTACTGTTTGCCCATTCAGGTGAGCCGCCTGAAAATGCCCCAGCGCATCGTAGGTATAGAAAAGGTCGGTGGCGGAGGAGGTTGTTTTGGTCGAAAACTGAAGGGGGGTGGGCAGGAAACCGCCATTGGTTTGGCGACTTAGGTCGTCGGCTAATTTGTAGGCCAACTGCGTTTTGCCCGTGCCGGGTTCGCCGGTCAGCAACAGCGGCAATTTGAGCAGGATGGCCGCCCGCACCGCATTGTCCAGCCCCGACTCGATGATGTAGTCCGACGCGCCGGACTTTTGGCGGGGCTGGTTCAGATCGGCATCCGTAAACGAAAAATGGTCTAAAAGAGGCATAGCGGTCAAACGGTTTGGGTATTGGCTTTTTCGATGAGGTCGAGCAGTTTGTTTTCCAGCGTTTCTACGTTTTTCTGCCCGAAAATTTCGGCCTGTAAGCCGCCGGGCAGGTCGTAGGAGGTAACGGGCCGGTAGTGGTCATTGAGCCAGTCTTCGAGGTCGTCATGCTGCGGTATTTTTAGAAACTTACGGTCGCGGTTGATAACCCACAAGCGGGGTGGCAGCGGTCCCATTAGCAGCGGATTGAACCGGCTGATGAGTTTTTTAAGCGGACTGCCCGAAAACTTATCCCAAAAAGACTGCTCCTGCTCGATGGCCCAGAAAAAAAGAAACGACAACCGACCGGGCGGTAGTTGCGCGGCTCCGTTGCTAAGCTGAGCCATTGCGTCCATGATGGCGTTGGTGGTCAGGTCAGTAAGGGCTTCGGGCGGTATCCGAAAAGCAATTAGTACATACTCGCGCTGCTTGAAATAGTTCTGCCCGAAAAATCCAGTACACAAATCATCCGCCGTTTGCAGCCCAACGTTGGTGTAAGCGGGCATTGGCCCCGTAACACCCAGCAGCAGTTTACGCAGAATATGCTCTTTGGTGATGTCACTCTGGGTCAGGTTCACTACCCGGGCCCCGTCGAACAAATCGCTGAACGAATAATAATAAAACTGCCGGTCGAGCGATTGCATGATGCTCTCGTAAAAAAACTTCCGAATCAGTCCCAGGGGCGACTCCGTCCGCGCACCGGCCAGCAAATAGTGCTGAACGCGGGAGCGGGCCGGGTTGCGGGCCGGGTCGAAATACTCGTTGAACGTATCGGAATACGGGGCTTTGTCGCGCCCGAAAATGTAGGCTTTTTCGGGGTTGATTTTTTGTTTGCCGCCCGTTGACTGATACTTGATAGCCAGCCACCGGACGTCCTGCACAATACCCGCCCCGAAGGTTTGGGGGTTGGTGAACAGTCCCCATATTTTTTCTGCCGGACTCGCCAGGCCGGGGAGCATTCCACCCCGCACCTCAATGGGGGTTGTGGCTGCCGATGCCACAAAACCCGACAGTTCTTTCCGGCTTCTAACGGCCAGAATAGCGTCCTGATAGGCTACCTGAATGGATTTTCCTGCCGCCAGCGATTGGTGCAGCGTTATGCCAAACAGTGTGGCGTGGGTATCTTTAACGGCGCACTGCGTAGCCACCACTGCCGGAACGCCCTCCCCGAAAAACGTTTCGACCTGCTGCCGGGTGGAGCAGCCATTGAGCACAATCAGTTTCAGATTGGGGGCGTAGGCCTTTAGTAATCCGGCAATACCATCAGGATTCCCGGCCCCGTCGGTGAGTAGCAGTTCGTCGTGGCCCGCGTGTCCGCTAAAGTGAATCATGATGATTCGGTCACGGTATTTTTTGATGTCCTCAACAATGCGCCCAACGGTAGTTTCCTGCCCATCGCGGGTGAGGTAGCGAACGTTGACTGGGTTCTGTGGGCTTTCGGTAGCCGTTTCCCAGGCTTCCTTGATGGCAGACTCCTCCTGCGCCAGCAACGTGAGATGTTGCTGGCTCTCACTCTGCGCGAAGTAAGCGAGTATGACAGGTAGGTCGTTCATGGGATTTGGGGGGAGAATTTGCTATACCACTCCCATCAATTCATCAATCCGCATCTTAAACTTCTCGGCTACTTTGCCGAAGCCTACGCCGTTGGGGTGGATTTCGTCGTACCATTCATCGTCGGCAACCGTACCGGGCGTTTGAATATACGAAACAGTGGCCGGAAACTCAGCGGCAACAGCTTTCATTCGGATGTTGAACTCGGTCAGGATGTACCGCAGAATCGCCTTTCTTACATCCGGGCTGTCGATGTGTTTCTCGATCATATAGCGGCCCAGCCAGCCTTTATTGGTCACGCTCAACGGAATGATGTAGTCGTAGCCATGCACCAGAATTTTCAGGTTCGGGTGGGCAGTTTGCATCTTTCCGAACACGGCCCGGTACATAGCCTGTAAACTGTTGAGGTCGGTGGTGAACAGTTCTTCGAGGTAATCTGCCGGGGCCGACCCGTCAGGAATACCTTCTTTGATGTACCGCCGAAACTGCTCGCCCAAAATGTCGTTGCCTCCCCCACTAAGCACAAATACGGCGGGGTTTTGCTTCGTAATGGTGGCTACGTATTCCTCAACGGGGGGCGTGCCTTCGGAGGCCATCGTGATGTTGCGGAGCGTATCGCCAGCGGCTGCCACGCAATAGACGGGGTAATAGGCCGCCAAATGGTCGATGGTGTCCGTTACGAGCGGGTGCTGAAACCAGGAGTCGCCTTCCGAGACGATGCGGAAGTGATCCGGGTTTTGTTTGATGGCCTTATCAAATCGTCGGTTCCGCCGGAAACGGGCAATTTTGTTGGCTACATTCAGGCCAATATCGCCCAGCAGTCCTTTTTCCCGAAGCGGCACATTGGCCGTTAGGTCGCGCAGTATAGCTTTGAGTTGAATATCAGGAAATTCAGCACCGGGTTTGTTTTCAAAGTACAGGCCGAGGGCAAAATCAGCAAGGGCTTCATCGTTGAGCATGGCTTCGATGGCGCTCTGCTCAACCCGGTTGTGGGTTGGGTTTTGCCAGTGCAGATTTACGCACTGCGTTACCCAGCCTTTGGGTTTGGGCTTGCCGCCAATCTGCCCCGGCCCCCTGGTTTGCTCATCCAACCCTTTGTCTTTGTCTAAAGTGGGCGGTGAGGCCAATGGTTCGAGAGCCATTTCCTGCGGACTAAACAGCACCGTGCTGGCAATAAATTTAAAATACTCCACCCGCTCCGGCCAGTTATACAGCGGAATTACGTCGCTCATGCGGAACCCGATAACGGGGTCGTTATTGTAGCTCAACTCAATAGATTTACCCTTCTCTAACCGGAACACCTCATCGGGCAAAAACGACAGGTACGACTCAAACGCCATCGACAGATATAGCGCACTGACGTACAAATCGACTTCCGACTGATTGGTGATGTTGACCCGCAGCGGGCAGGTCCAGCCGTCGTCGTCCTGCCAGAAATTCAGCAGCAGGTCGGGGATATCGGTGAGTAGTTTTTCTTCGGAGCCATCGGGGTTTTGCCGCCAAATTTCTATTAGCAGCGGCCTGGCTTGCAGGCGGTTGGTTGTATCTGTGTTTTCCAACTGCCGGATGTACTCCCAGCGGGCAATGTGCCGGAGGTCGGAGGCCAGCACGTTGAGGGCGTTGTCGGATTTGGCTTCGATGGGTTTTACCAGCGGTCGGTAAGCCGTGCTGTCGTCGGCATCGGTTTCCAGAATGGGGTAGGTAAGGTAATACTGCCCTTTGCGGCCCCGCACCACATAATCGGCATCGCCTGTTTCGGGACTGGCGGGCGCGTCGGTGTCAGGCTGTCGGGTGGCTTGTGCCGGTAGTTCGTTTAGCTTCTCGACAACGGTTAGCTGGTCGTTCATGCGCTGCATTACATCGCCAAGCAACGTAGCGCGGTCGGCGCGGCTAATGTCTTCGAGTTCGAACGCTATGCGGAGTTTGCGGGCCATCAGTCCGTCGATACGCGCTTTATAAACCGTATTTTCGTTGGCCGTGTCGGTTTCCGGTTCCAGCCGGGTATAATCGGGGAAGATGGCCCGCACCCGGAAAGTAACGGTTTCGCCATCTGTCCCTTCGCCCACGCCCGTAATGGTTTGGTGGGCTTCGCCAATACCCTGAATGGCTCCTTTATCGAGCGTCCAGCCCGCGTTGTTGTGTACAATAGTGGCCACCAAACCACCGTCCTGCTGCTCAGAACCGCCCAGAAACGTCCGGTAGAGCATCCCCGACGAGCCACCGGCCACCCGGAAACGCGGCTGCTGCTCATAAACGGAACGGAGGTAAGCCCGTACACGGCTTTGTAAATCGTTGTAGGTGATGTTGCCACCCGTGCTGTGGAGAATATTAATCAGCACTTTCGTAAACACACCCTCGCCCCCCACTTCCACCGCCGACTCGTCGGCTTCGCAGGCCGACATACTCACGTGCACGCCTTCGGGCAGTGACTTGGTGGTTTTATCGGTCCTGAGCTGGTCTAAACTAAGGTTGTTGGCAAAGACGAATTTAGACCAGTCGCGCTGGCTGAACGTATAGGGAATTCGCTTTTCAACGGGATTTTGTTTGGGGAAAGCCGTCTGCGCCACTGTCACTGCGCGGGTGTTGTCGCCGGAGTGACAGCAGTCGAACAGGGTAACGATGTGCGGCTTTTTGTCCTGATAGAGTTCATGAATCAGGTAGCGCAACTCTTTGTCGGCCAGCAGAAAATCGGTAGCCGTTTCTTTGTCGTAATAGCAGGCTAAGCACTCTAATTTCCCATCGGTTTCTTCATTCCAGGACGCATCGGCGTACTCCTGCGTACCATGACCCGAAAAGTAGAGCAAAGCCGTATCGTCTGGCCCGGCTTTGCCCAGATGTTCCCGTATCTGTTTAACAATACCGGCTTTGGTGGCTTTCTTATCCGTCAGTCGTTTGATGTCGGCATCGAAACCGGGCTGATTTTTTAGGTAATCGACCATTTTGTCGGCATCGGCTACGCAGCCATGCAGGGTTGGAAACACGACGCTCTTATCAAGTATAATGTCTTCGTGATAGGCATTAATACCCACTACCAGCGCGTAGAGCTTGCGGTTTGGGGGTGGGGCCGACGTGGGCAGTCCGGCATCGGCATAAGGCTCGTCTTCGAAGGCAGCAGCGCGGGCCTGGGGCAGCAGCGGCAGCAGGTCGTCTTCGGCGGTAAGGGCGGCCTGGGTGTCGGATTCAAACGCTGTCTGCACATCGCGGGCAAGTATGGGCGTGAAGGCGGGGGCCGTTACGCCCGCTATGACCTGCTGCCAGTCAAAGGCCGGGCCAATGTCCCACTTGCCGCTGGGCCGGTAGTTGATGTGCGAGACGATACCCTTAAAATTCAGGACATCATTGGTGGTTTGGAAGCGGGTGGCTTCGGGCAAAAACGCACGGGGAATGTTGAAGGCCGCCGTCAGGTAGCGCAGCAGCACAATCAGGCTTTCGTACTGCGCCTGGGTGTGCGTAGGGTAATACACCTGCCCCCGAAATGGTACATTGAGTTTTTGGTAAGCGTCTTCGTCGCTCAGGGAGCAATAGACATCGGCGGGGCCGGTTTTGCCAGTTGCGGGGTCAACCTGCCGCGAGTAAATGGTTTCTAAATTGCCCTGATGCTCAGTCAGGAAACCGTAGTTAGAGAGTTCGATGCCAATGGTGGCTTTGTCCTGGGCGTTGCCCGTACCGTCGTTACCCACGCCTTTGCCCAAATGCCCCGACCAGAATTTGGACGGAAACAACTGGTAAATAGTCCCGTCGCGGGCAATGACAAAGGCGACTGAAACGTGGAAATCCTGCCGGGTCAGGGTGCTCATGTCGCCCCGGAGGTTGCCCGCCGTAAAGTGCATGACAATACGCTGCTTGGGGTACGCTACATCGTGGAAATAGCCGGAGCGGTTTTTGGGTTTGCAAAACTGCGCGTTCAGATGCAGAGTTTCGCCGGGTATGAGTACATCGACTGGCTGGAGGGAATATTCGTTTTGATTGCCCGTTTGCCGAAACGTTTTTTCGGTGGCCGGAATGGACGTAAAGCGCATGATGACAGGAGTTTTGGAGAAAAAGAGAAAAGCATAAGCTAACAGAAAAAGTAATTGACAGATAGACTGTTATCTGACTTTCGGAAACAGATACAAGTAGGGAATAACCGGACAAAAAAGCAATTCGGCAGGCTACAAACGGCTGGCCTTTTATTGAACGGTAGATTTATTTGAAAATAAAGCCCCGCATCAATGTGTCGATGCGGGGCTGGTGCGTAGAATACTGTTTACCCGATGTGGAACAAACAGAAACTGTACTTTTCCAGTAGAGGCTATATCGGAAGTTAGAAATGCTTAAACTGTAAAAAGGCTATTCGCTAAGGCTAACCAAATCAGGATTTTGGCTCGTATGGTAAATAGCCAGAAATATGACTTCTGTATCCGTTGCCTTGTAAATAATGATGTATTTACGTTTAGACCGCCCTGCGATACATTTTTTCTGGAGTAACCCGTGCGCTATATTCGGCGAAAATGAACGGGTTGAGGGCAATAACTTCCAGTGCGTAATGAGCGATGCGGGTAGTTAACTCGCGACCTTTTTTCGCACTGTACTGACTAACGTATTCCTGAAGTGTAGCTAATTGAGCCGTAAAACTTTCCTTTAGATGTACGGTGCGTCCGGCAATAATCATAAACCAAGACGGGCTTTAAATTCATCAACTGTAAGCGATGGGCTTTTCATTGATTTCATTAACTGTCAGGGGAGAACCGGGCAAAACTGCCGCGTTGAACCGATTGTAGCGAATCCATTGTTTGCCACGAAATTCGTTCAATGTATCCAGAACAGATTGCTTTTCTCCTTCATCAAGAATATCAATTATCAGGCGTGTCATGAGCTGGCAAGTATTTTTTATGAAAGATACCGGCTATTTCGCACGATTCCAAGCTAAATCAGGCCAAGATAAGCTGCCCCAATTCCTGCGCTATAGCTTCCTGCGCGAGCTTTGCTACCTCGTCCGGCGTTCGCCCGGTGGGTTCGATACCGGGCAGTACCTGCCAGCTCATTTTTGAAAACGACGTAAGCGGAAATAGTCCTTTGGGATTAAAATGCCCCGTACCCCGAACGGCAATAGGAACCACTAATGCGCTGGGGGCGCGTTTAAGGAGCGTAGCCAGACCACCCGGCATAAACGGACGCATGTTGTAGGTTCCCGCTACGGCTTGCGACCGCGTTCCCTCTGGAAAAATCACCGCCGAACGGTTGGTCTCCTGAATCAGTTTGCCTAACCGGGCAATTTCCACAAGGGCCTGTTTGGGTTCTTTACGGTCGATGAGGGCGGCCCCGCTTTTGCGGAGGTTGTACGATACGCCTGGAATACCGTATGCCAGTTCAATTTTCGATACGAAAATGGGTGTGTGCCGACGCAGATACCAGATCATCGGCGAAATATCGAACATGCTCTGGTGGTTGGCCACGAAAATAATCGGGCGGTTCAGGGGTAGGTCGGGGCGGTCGTTGAACTGAATAGTGCTACCCGTCAGGTACCAGCCCCAGCCAATGAAGGCGTTCATATAATCGACCGTTTTTTTGTGGGCCACCCGGCCCAAAATGTGCCACGCCATCACCTGCGCAACGTGAAAAACGCAGAGTACTAAGCCAAAATAAGGCAGGTAAAGGCAACTCAGGATATAATCCAGCACTTTTTTCATACAAATCAAAAGCGAATCAGCTAACGACACCCCAAAAATACAAACCGGATGATTTTTATCAGGTAAAAAAAAGCAGACCCGGCTAATTCAATTATAATCCCGAACTTTACATGAAGTTTGTTTTATTATTTACTCTTGAATTGATTAGTACCCGATATGAATTTATCTGGCAACCGTGTGGAAGTGATGCGATTTGTGGGCGAAACAATCGACGCATCAGTGGACGAATACCTGAAACCCGTTGAAACCAACTGGCAACCAACGGATTTTTTGCCCGATACGACCAGCGAATCGTTTTTGGAAGAGATCAAACTCCTGCGCGAAAGCACCCGCGAACTGTCTTACGATTACGTGGCCGTGCTGGTGGGTGACACCATTACCGAAGAAGCTCTGCCTACCTATGAATCGTGGCTGATGGATATGGAAGGTATCGAACAGGGCAACGCCAACGGCTGGACGCGCTGGATTCGTAGCTGGACTGCCGAAGAAAACCGGCATGGCGACCTGCTGAATAAGTTTCTGTACCTCTCTGGGCGGGTAAATATGCGGGCTATGGAAATATCCACGCAGTACCTCATTAGCGACGGCTTCGACATTGGAACCGGCAAAGACCCGTACCGAAATTTTATTTATACGTCGTTTCAGGAACTGGCCACCAACGTATCGCACCGCCGAACGGCTACGCTGGCCAAGCAGGCAGGTTGCAATCAGCTATCCAAAATATGCGGGGTGATTGCCTCCGACGAAATGCGCCACGCCAAAGCGTACAAAGCCTTCGTGAGCCAGATTCTGGAGGTTGACCCGTCCGAAATGATGCTGGCTTTTGAAGACATGATGCGGAAGAAAATTGTGATGCCCGCCCATTTTTTGCGCGAAACGGGCGTTAAAATCGGCGAAACGTTCAGCCATTTTTCCGATGCCGCCCAGCGGCTTGGCGTTTATACCACGCATGACTACATCGACATTGCCGAATCGCTGCTCAACGACTGGAACATTGGCAGTGTCAACGACCTAAATGATGCCGGTCAGCGCGCCCGTGATTACCTGATGGCACTGCCCGCCCGCCTGCGCCGGGTTGCCGACCGTACCAAAATTCCGACGCTGGCGTATCCGTTTAGCTGGATAGCGGGCTAAGCTATGAACCGGTTCGCATGGGGCATCGGCTGGCGCATTGGCGGTATTGTAGGGCTGTCGGGGGGCATAACTTACGGCTATCTGCGTGACCTGAACGGCCTTTTTTTGTTCGTACTGGCGGTTGTTCTGGTTTCCGTCATCGTGAGCCTGTACCGGTTCGTTACCAGCCTGAACCGTAAACTAACGCGGTTTCTGGAGTCGGTGCGGTATTCCGATTTTGCCGTTGCCTTCCGCGCCGACAGCAATCTCGGCCCGTCATTTATGGCTCTGAACGAGCAGTTTAACGAAGTGCTGGCGGCTTTCCGACAGGCACGGGCCGAAAAGGAGGCTAACCTGCATTACGTCAACACCATTGTACAACACGTGAGTGTAGGGCTGATTACCTTCGATGCTGCCGGGCAGGTAGAGTTGGCGAATCAGGCAGCTTTGCGGTTGCTCGGTATCTACCGGCTCCGCACCATCGATGACCTCGCCACCTCGCACCCCGAACTCAGCACGTTGTTTCAATCGGCCAAAGCATCGGCTACGCCGGTTTCGTACCAGACCGGAGCCGAGGGAGAGCTATCGGTGCGCTGCACGGCGGTACGGCTGCGGGGGCGGTTGGTGACGGTGGCTTCACTGCAAAACATCCGCACCGAACTCCAGCAACGCGAACTGGAAGCCTGGCAAAACCTGACCAAAGTACTCCGGCACGAAATCATGAACTCCATCACGCCCATTGTATCTTTAGCCGGTACCATGCGCGACATTGTCGAGATTGATTTGATAGGGGAGGAGCAGCCTGCTAAAAATGGGGATGTTGCCGGAGCCATTGCACCGGCACTCAACGACCTGCGCGACGCGCTCACCACGATTGAGCAGCGCGGGGCGGGTATTATGCGGTTTGTGGATGCGTACCGGAATTTTACCACCATTCCTCAACCGGTTTTTGCCGATGTGCCGGTGGAAAAACTCCTGCGAAAAGTGAGTAAACTGGCGCAGGCCAACGCCCCGCGTTGTGGGATAACAATTGCTTCCGTTTTGGAAACAGTAGCGGTCCGGGCCGATGCATCGCAGCTTGAAATGGTACTGCTCAACCTTATCAAAAATGCGGTGGAGAGCCTTGCCGAAACCAGCGAACCACTCATTCAACTCGATGCCTCCCTAAGAGGGTCACAGGTTGTAATCCGGGTCATCGACAACGGGCCGGGCATTGAACCCGAAGCTTTAGAGCAGATTTTTATTCCGTTCTACACCACCCGAAAAACCGGTTCCGGGATTGGCTTGAGCCTTTCCCGGCAAATTATGCAACTCCACAACGGGCAGCTTACGGCGCAGTCGACCCCCGGTGAGGGCAGCACGTTCAGCCTTACGTTCTGAGTAATTTTGGTTATACTTACAGAAACTTTTAACCGTCAGCGTACTATGGAAGCGGTAACAGAACAACTCACCTACGAACAGGAACGCGGTAAACCCATGCCAAGTAAAGTACACGCTTATATTCAGAGCAACGTTATTTTTGAACTCAAATCCCGCTATAACAGCCGGTTCACGTTCATGTCTGAACTCAGCCTTGATTTAGATGGCTGGTGGTCGGTGCCGGACCTGGTTATCTACCCAAAAATGGACATCGATGTCCGGCAGGATGAGATTCGGGTAACAACGCCCCCGCTGTGTGCCATCGAAATCATTTCGCCCATGCAAAGCCTTCAGGAACTGATTGATAAATCGAAAGCCTATTTCGAGCATGACGTAAAATCCTGCTGGCTAGTGTTGCCCGGTTTGCGTTCCATTTACGTATTCAGTTCGTTCGATACGTTCACGACCTTTACGCATACCGACACCCTGCTGGACGACACCCTGAAAATAAGTATTCCGCTGGCAGAAGTGTTTGCGTAGGCGTATTGGAAAGATTAGAAGTGAGTTGAAAGAAAAACATATGCGATTAGAAAATAAAGTAGCCATCATTACCGGAGCCGCGCGGGGCATTGGCCAGAAAGCCGCCGAGGTATTTTGCCGCGAAGGCGCAACGGTCATTATATGGGACGTATTGGACGAGGGCGAAACCACCGCCCAATCGCTTCGCGACCAGGGGTTTCAATGTGAATTTAACCACGTAAGCACTACCGATGTGCCAGGCATCGAAGCCGTTGCCCGCGCTGTTCAGGAGCAATATGGCCGGATTGATATTCTGATTAACAATGCGGGCATCACGCGGGATAAATCGCTTCTCAAAATGTCGTTTGAGGAGTGGCAGCAGGTTATCGACGTAAACCTGACGGGCGTGTTCAACTGCACCAAACTTGTGGCCCCATACCTGGTTGAAAACAAAAGCGGGCGTATTATCTGCACTTCATCCATCAACGGCGTACACGGCGCGTTTGGACAAACCAACTACGCAGCCGCCAAAGCGGGCATTATTGGCATGGTACGCACCTGGGCGAAAGAACTCGGTCCCAAAGGCATCACGGTCAACGCTGTTGCGCCCGGCTTCATCCAGACCGCCATGACCGATGCCATGCCCGACGAAGTGCGCAATCAGGCCGTTGCTACCATTCCCGTCCGGCGCATCGGTCAGCCCCAAGATATTGCCAACGCCTATTTATTTCTGGCCTCCGACGAAGCCTCGTTTGTAAACGGGCACGTATTAGCCGTAAACGGCGGACAGGCTATTTAGCCATGAACAGGATTCGCAGGTTTTACAACGACTACAAGCCGTACATCTTTTCGGATGGCTGGTATTACGTGTTTATTGTCATTTTTATCGGTTTACTCTTCGTTTTCTTTTCCTAAGTGACTACCCGTTCGGCTGTTCTGGCCATTATCAATCCGCTTTCCGGCACAACCTCTGCTGCTCAGAAACAGGTGCTTCAGGATGCCTTCCTGCGCCGGGCCGATGCAATTGGTTTCTCGCCCGACTTGGTTGTTACTACCCACCCCGGTCATGCTACCGAACTGGCGGCTCATGCCGTAGAACAGGGTGTAAACCGTGTTTTGGCCATTGGGGGCGACGGCACCATCAACGAAACAGCGCAGGCTCTCCGGCGGTCGGCAACGGCGTTGGGCATTGTGCCCATTGGGTCGGGGAATGGGCTGGCCCGGCACTTGGGCATCCCGCTTAACCCGATGAAAGCCATTGAACGGGCGTTGACGGGAAGGCCCGTAGTGATTGACAGTGGCGAAATAAACGAGCATCCGTTTTTCTGCACCGCCGGGCTGGGTTTTGAAGCCTTCGTGGCCCATGCCTTTGCCCGGCAGCCCGTGCGTGGGTTGCCTACTTACGTCCGCACGGCGTTCCGGGCGTTTTGGGCCTACAAACCGCAGCGTTTTTTGCTGGATGGTCAGGAGCGCGACCTGTTTTCGATGACTTTTGCCAATGCCGGACAGTTTGGCAATAATGCCTGGATGGCTCCGCAGGCCAATATTGCCGACGGGAAATTAGAGCAGTGCGAAATCCGGCCTTTTCCGGCAACCGCAGTAGGTATGCTTACGTGGCAGTTGTTCAACAAACGGCTGAATCAATCGGCCTACTGGCGGGGCCATTCCATTACCAATGCTATCGTTGAGACCGATGGCCCTTTGCTGATTCATGCCGACGGGGAGCCACTGACCCTGCCAACGGGCCGGGCCGAAGTACGGGTGCTGCCGGGCAGTTTGCTGGTATTGTTGTGAACAGGGCCTGCTATCGGTAAATAGGACTATACACACCGGAACGGCTGCTACGGCCCTTAAAAGTGCCTTGTCTAAGACCAAAATCCACTATTTTCGGTCTCGAATTAATTACTCAAACAGCTTCTTAATCGTTAAGTTTACTGCCTTGACCCAAAACAACCCCACTTCTCTTTATGATACGTCTGCTTTATCTACCACTGCTTTGTCTTTACCTGCCGATACTCGTTTTCGCGCAGTCTGGTCGCACTGGCTCAGCCGCACCCTTTGCCGGATACGTGAATAACCGCGCTCCTCTACGGCCTAATCCGTACGTCGAATTGCCGTTGGGGGCTATCAAACCCCAAGGCTGGCTAAACGAGATGCTGGTTCGGCAAAAGAACGGCGCGTCGGGCAAACTCGACGAACTGTATCCAGTAGTGATGGGCGAACGTAATGGCTGGCTCGGCGGCAATGGCGACCAGTGGGAGCGAGGCCCCTACTGGATTGACGGGCTGCTGCCGCTTGCCTACATTCTGGATGATAAAGAACTGATTGCCAAAACAAAACCCTGGATAGAATGGACAATCAACAGTCTGCAACCAAACGGTTATTTCGGCCCTAAAACCAACTACTCCTACGAGAAAGGCGTTCAGCGGGATAATTCCGAAGACTGGTGGCCCAAAATGGTGATGCTCAAAATTCTGAAGCAGTATTATTCGGCCACAAATGATAAGCGGGTTATCAACCTGATGACCAACTACTTCAAATACCAGTTGCAGGAGTTACCCAAACACCCGCTCGACCACTGGACATTCTGGGCGCGGTATCGGGGGGGCGACAACCTGATGGTCGTGTACTGGCTGTATAACCAAACCGGCGATAAATTCCTGCTCGACCTGGCCGATTTGATTCACAGGCAAACGTTCGATTATACCACTGGTTTTCTGACCACCAACATGCTGAGTCAGGAAGGCAGCATTCACTGCGTCAATCTGGCGCAGGGCATCAAAGAACCGCTGATTTATTACCAGCAATACCCCGAAACGAAATACGCCAATGCAGTCGATAAAGGCTTTGCCGATATTCGGCGGTACAACGGCATGGCGCACGGCCTGTATGGGGGCGACGAAGCCCTGCACGGCAATAACCCCACGCAGGGGTCGGAGTTGTGCAGTGCCGTTGAAATGATGTTCAGTTTAGAGAGTATGCTGCCCATTACGGGCCGGGTTTCCTATGCCGACCACTTAGAGAAAATTGCCTTCAACGCCCTGCCTACGCAGGTCAGCGATGATTTTATGAGCCGACAGTATTTTCAGCAGGCCAATCAGGTAATGCTCACGCGCCACGTTCGTAATTTCGACCAGAATCACGGCGGCACCGATGGCTGTTTTGGGTTACTAACAGGCTTCCCCTGCTGCACGGCCAACATGCACCAGGGCTGGCCAAAATTCACCCAGAACCTGTGGTACGCCACCGCCGACAAGGGCCTGGCAGCTTTGGTGTATTCGCCCAGCGAGGTAAAAGCGAAAGTAGCGGACGGGACAGACGTACGTTTTGTGGAGGAAACGAACTATCCATTCGGCGAAACCATCAAGTTCACGCTGACTACCGAAAAGAGCGTAAAATCAGTGTCGTTCCCGTTGCACCTGCGCATCCCCGACTGGTGCAAAAAGGCAACGGTGCTGGTAAATGGTCTGGCCTACAAAGAATTACCAGGTAATCAGATTGTCATTATTGACCGCACCTGGAAATCGGGCGACATGGTCGAACTGACCCTACCCATGCACGTCTTCAAAAATCAGTGGTACGAAAACTCCGTTTCGGTGGAACGCGGCCCGCTTACCTACGCGCTAAAAATGGGTGAAGAACGGAAGGCGGTGAATAACGAAAAAGACCCGATTGATTATGGCAGCGACTATGTAGAAGTGCGCCCAACTACCCCCTGGAATTATGGCCTTGTTGAACTGCCCAACAACGCGGTGGAGCAAAACGTGAGCGTAATTAAAAAAGAAACTGACGTAACTTATCCCTGGAACGTAGCCAACGCGCCCACCGAAATCCGGCTGAAAGCCAGGCGCATACCTTCCTGGCAACTCTACAACGAAATGACGGGACCCATTCCGTTTAGCATTACCAACGGCCTGGAAACGGGCGAAGAAGAAGAAATCACGCTGATTCCTTACGGCTGCACTACCCTGCGGATTTCTCAGTTTCCGGTTTTAAGGAAAGGAGACTAAGCGTAATAGTAGTGTATAACTAACTATCCGCCAAATACTTATGTACGAAGCTAACGGCCATAGCTCCCTCACCAACGGCGGAGGCTACGCGGTTCATGGCACCGGCCCGCACATCGCCAGCGGCAAAAATGCCGGGGCTGCACGTTTCCAGCAGGTAGGGTTCGCGCTTCTCTTTCCAGACCGATTTATAATCAGCGAATTTGGCCAGGTCGCGCCCGGTGGCAATGAAGCCTTTGGGGTCTTTGAGGATGTCTAACTCCATCCAGTCGGTGAGGGGTTTGGTGCCGATGAAGATAAACAGCCCGGCAGCCGGAACGGTTTTCTGCTCGTGCGTATCCATGTTTTCCAGTACCAGACACTCCAGATGCTCCTCGCCTAACCCCTGCACTACTTCGGTACAGCCGGTAACGGTGATGTTAGGCGTTTTAGCAATCTGGTCGATGAGGTACTGCGACATCGTTTCGGACAGGTCGGGCCGACGGACGCAGATGCACACCTCCGAGGCCATTCGGGAGAGGTACATGGCCCCCTGCCCGGCCGAATTGCCCCCGCCCACAATGTAAACCGGCTTGCCTTTGAAGGCGATGGCTTCCGTCGTGGCGGCTCCGTAGTACACACCCGCGCCGGTGTATTTGTCGAGGCTTTCGTTATCGAGTTTGCGGTACCAGACACCCGTGCTCAGGACAATAGCCCGCGCCACCACTTCGCTGCCATCAGCCATTTTGATGTGCTTATACTGTCCCTCCGATTTGATGGAAACCACCTCCTGGGGAGCCAGAAACTCGACTCCAAACCGCTGCGCCTGCGTAATGGCCCGCCGGGTAAGGTCGGCACCACTCAGGCCGTTGGGAAAGCCGAGGTAGTTCTCGATGCGCGAACTGGTACCGGCCTGCCCACCAGGAGCGCGTTTATCAACCAAAATAGTTTTCAGTCCCTCCGAACCGCCATATACGGCAGCCGCCAGCCCGGCAGGTCCCGCGCCAATGATGGCTAAATCGTACAGACTTTGGGTCGCTTTGGGCTGCAAACCAAGTTTTTCGCCCACGTCGCTCAGGCTGGGCTGGGTTAGTATCGTACCATCGTCCAGCACCACAGCGGGCAGGTCTTCCGGCTTAATGCCGTGCAACTCCATCAACTCCTTAGCCTGTTCGTCACGCTCAACATCCAGCCATTGATACGGAAACAGATTACCCGCCAGGAAATCTTTGAGTTGGTGCGACAGGGGCGAAAACTGGTAACCAATCAGTTTCAATCCATCAAACGCCGGGCGGTAGTTGGATTGCCAGTCGCTGAGGAGGTCGTCCAGAATGGGATATAGTTTTTCTTCGGGCGGGTCCCAGGGCTTGGCGATGTAGTAATCAAGCTGCACCTCATTGATAGCCCGCACGGCAGCATCGATGTCGGAGTAAGCCGTTAGCAACGCTCGTTTGGCGTTGGGGAAAATTTTGCGGGCCTGCGTTAGAAACTCAACACCCGTCATGTCGGGCATCCGCTGGTCGGACAGAAACAGGGCTGCTTCTTCCCCTTTCTTTTTCAGTTCGGGCAGTGCATCCAAAGCCTCCTGCCCCGACGAGGTGCAGAGTATCCGATATCTTTTCCGATACTGCTGCCGCAAATCGTGCTGAATAGCCTGCAACACCTGCGGGTCGTCGTCAATGGCAAAAATGATAGGAAGACGCATAGTTTTAATGAGTGAATTGTGAATGAGCGAATGAGTGAATAATAGAACAGGGTCATAGTGCCGTGACAACTATTCACTCATTCGCTCATTCACAATTCACTCATTGTACAGGTAGGCACACAGTGAATTCCGTGTGGCCGGGTTTGGAATTGACTTTTATAGAGCCGTTATGGTGTTTGACGATGCCCTGCACAATATCTAAGCCTAAACCCGTTCCTTTACCAATTTCTTTGGTCGTAAAAAACGGGTCGAAAATCTTGTCTTTGATGTCGTCTGGAATACCCGCGCCGTTGTCAGTAATTTTGGTCAGCACAAAGTCTTTACCATTGGGTTCACTGCTGATGTCGAGCTTGCCACCATCGGGCAGGGCATCGATGGCGTTGTCGATGAGGTTGGTCCAGACTTGATTCAGTTCGCCGGGCCAGCCGCATACGGTGGGTACATCATCGGGAAAACGAACCGTTACAGCTATATGTTTACCCCTGATTTTATGCCCCAGCAGGGTGAGCGTACTCTGGATACCATCAGCTAATTTGACCGTTTCTTTGCCCCCACCCCGGTCCATGTGCGTATAATCTTTAATAGAGTTGACGAGTGTAGAAATGCGTTTGGAGGCTTCGCTGATATCCAAGACTAATTTTTCGGTTACCAAATTATTCACCAGCCAATTAGCTACGCCCGCCAGATTTTCATCGCCAATTTTCCCCAGAATCCAGTCTAAGTCATCAACCGAAAAGCCGTATTCAACCAGCGGCCCGGCCAAATCGACCGAGTCGTCAACGCCGTTGTCATCCAACCAGTCGGTCAGTTCGTCTTCAAGACTGCTACGTTCCAGCAACGTTGGTTTTTTGGCAGAATCGGCGGTTAACTGACCATCTACTTTTTTGAAAAACATCTCGTTGACCGAATCCACCTGCTCATCGGTCAGGCTGAGGTGCATGATGGCTTTGAAGGCTTCCGGCGTGGCCCGCATGTGCGTGTTGAGCGTATCGGCCGAGCGCACCACCGCCGACACGGGGTTGTTCAGCTCATGCGCCAACCCCGCCGACAGCCGTCCCAACGACGCTAATTTGTCGTTTTGCTGCGTTATTTTAGTAAAATCCCGAACGCGGGTGGTCATGTGATGCACCAGATTTTCGGTCAGTTCATAACACGCATGAATCAAATCGGGCAGGTGGCTGCGGTGCAGTTGCAGCACCCGAACGTCAGTCTCGGCGATGACCCAGTTTACGTTGGTTTTCATGCGTGAAAATGGCAGCACCCCCAGTACGGAATGCGGTTCAAACAGGAGCAGTTCATCACCCACGCCATTCGTAGCATCATCAATTCGGATGCGACCTTTCAGTAGCAGAATCAAATAATCAGCGGATGAGCCGGGTTTATTGATGGCCGTTTTTGCCGGATACGAAACTTCCTCCGACTGCTCAATCAGCCATTGAAGTTGCGCGTCGGGTACGTCTTTTAAGGCGGGGAACTGGTGGATGGTATCTAAGAGGTTCATACGATTAAGCTACGGCATAGCCGCTGTAAGGTCGATAACGCCGGGGCTGAAAACCGATAACGATATCCATTTTCTCGACCCCGTATTCCACTAATTTAGCAGCAATATCAGTATCTGTCCAGTTGGCCTGTATCCATATTTTACCATCTGGTTTTAAATCAAAATGAAACACCGTCGTCCGGACAAACGTGTCCTCTTGCCAGCCTACGCGGAGTAACTGAAAATGCCCCCTTACTAGGTCAATAATTATCTGATTGTCAACCTCGCTTAGATTGACGGGTTTATGGGCCGCAAACTCTTCCAGGATAGTCTGGAGAACGTTCGCGTATTGCACTGCCTTCGTTTCCATAAATGGCTGATTAAGCTGACCAGTACGTTATCACCTGATCTTTATCGCTATAAACCAACAGATGTAATCCAAATTCAGTTACCGCATCCTGCACATCGGCCTTCAAAAAAAAGTTTTGATACGCATTCGTAGGTACGCTAAAAATAATTTCCGTACTGGGTCTGATTTACGCAATGCTCTTAAATAATTCATGTACTGGCCCAAAGCCAGGTGGAAATCGTAAACTAATGAAGGGCCAATGAAACTCTTTATTTCCACAGCTATATAGTCCACACCGCGTTGAGCACCGATAAGTTTTTCCGCGCCCAGGTTTATATTTATCGCCGTACCCAAGGCTTCCAACGAATATGGGTCATGGGTAATAGTCCAGCCGTCTTTTTCCAAGGCAACCTTAACGGCTTCGTGAAAAATGTCTTTCGCCATGATTTCTCTTTTGTCAGTCAGTAAAGATAGCATGATTTATGGGCGAGATTACACTGCATCTACACAACGAATTCGCTCTTCTATTGGTTAAAAACCTATGCGCTACACCCTGCTCCTATTCTGTTCTCTACTCCTCGCTTTTCAATCCGACAAGCCTGCCTATCGGCTCTACACGTCCTCATTAAAAGCCGCAACTTACGCCAAATTGCTTCGGCAGGCTGTGGAGGCCGACGTGGTGCTGTTTGGCGAGTTGCACAATAACCCCATTTGCCACTGGCTCGAACTTGAGCTAACTAAAGATTTGCAGGAACGCAGGAAAGGAAATTTGGTACTGGGTGCCGAAATGTTTGAGGCCGATAATCAGAACGCTCTTAGCGAGTACGTGCAGGGCCACACAACGGCCAAAGAATTAGCTGTGCAGGCCCGACTTTGGCCCAACTACGATACCGACTACCGGCCCGTTACGGATTTTGCCCGCGAGCAGCACATTCCGTTCATTGCTACCAACGTACCGCGTCAGTACGCCCGGCTGGTATCCCGGCAGGGGTTAGCTGCCCTCGATACGGTATCAGCAACTGGTAAACAACAGATGGCCCCGTTACCGCTAACGGTCGATTTAACGCTGCCCGGCTACAAGGGTATGATGGACATGATGAGCAACCCGGCGCATGGCAGCGGCACAACAGCCAGCCCACACGCGGGCAATACGGACATGATGGCCAATTTTGCCCGTGCCCAGGCTATTAAAGATGCGACGATGGCCCACTTTATTTTGCAGAACTGGAAACCCGGCCAGACGTTTCTGCACCTCAACGGCGATTATCACTCCAAAAACTTTGAGGGCATTAGCTGGTATCTGCACCGGCAGCAACCCGCGCTGAAAATCCTAACCATCTCCTCCGTCGAAGTCTCAGACGCTAACAAACCCGATTCAGAAAACCGAAACTTAGCCGATGTCATCCTCGCCATTCCAGGCGGCATGACCAAGACGTATTGAAGGGCGTGGGGCTTGGTCAACGGGTACAAATTGCTAATTCCCTTGAGCCCCCAGCCCCTCAAAGCCGCACAATCTCGGCGCCAATGGCGTTTAGGCGGGTGTCGATGTACTGGTAGCCCCGGTCAATCTGCTCGATGTTGTCGATAATACTGGTTCCTTTGGCCGACATGGCCGCGATGAGCAACGCCACCCCCGCCCGAATATCCGGCGACGACATCCGAATGCCTTTCAGCGGCATCTGCCGGTTCAGGCCCACCACCGTAGCCCGGTGCGGGTCGCAGAGGATGATTTGCGCGCCCATGTCGATGAGTTTATCGACAAAGAACAACCGGCTCTCAAACATTTTCTGGTGAATAAGCAAGGTTCCCTGCGCCTGAATGGCCGTAACGAGCACGATACTCAGCAAATCGGGGGTGAAGCCGGGCCAGGGTGCGTCCGAAACGGTCATCATGCCACCATCCAGGAAACTGTCAATCTGGTAGTGTTCCTGCGCCGGAATGAAAATATCGTCGCCCCGAAACTCCATCTGAATACCCAGCCGTTTGAACTGGTCAGGAATGATGCCCAATTCCGGTATTTGGCAATTTTTGATGGTAATTTCGCGATTGGGTCATGGCCGCCAGTCCTATAAACGAGCCAATCTCAATCATGTCGGGCAGCATAGTATGCTCCGTTCCCTGCAATTCCGATACCCCCTCAATGGTAAGCAGGTTGGAGCCTACGCCCGTGATTTTGGCTCCCATGCGGTTGAGCATTTTGCAGAGCTGCTGCAAATACGGCTCACAGGCGGCATTATAAATAGTAGTCGTGCCCTCGGCCATTACGGCGGCCATCACAATATTGGCCGTGCCGGTTACGGAAGCTTCATCCAGCAGCATGTACGCCCCCGTCAGGTTACTGGCATCGACCTGATAGTACCCATCGTTAGGGTCGTAATTGAACCGGGCACCCAATTTCTCGAAACCCAAAAAGTGCGTATCCAAACGACGACGGCCAATTTTATCGCCACCGGGCCGGGGAATTTGACCTTTTTTGAAGCGGGCCAGCATAGGGCCGAGCAGCATCACCGACCCGCGCAGAGCAGCCGCTTTACGCTTGTAGGTGTCCGTTCCGAGGTAATCTAAATTAACATCGCTGGCCTGAAATCGGTACGAGCCTTCGCCAATTTTTGTGACCCAAACGCCCAAATCGCCAAGGAGGTCGATGAGCTGGTTCACATCCCGAATGCCCGGAATATTGTGAATCACAACGGGTTCTTTGGTGAGCAGTACGGCGCAAAGAATCTGGAGGGCTTCGTTTTTCGCGCCCTGCGGTATAAGTTCTCCGTTGAGCTTACGCCCGCCGGTAATTTGAAAAGAAGACATGGTTTTCAATGATGAATGATAAATTATAAATGATGAATGGAAGGCATAGCCCGAACGTGCTTATCATTCATCATTTATTTTCACCGTTTCCGCCGGTCGTTGGTTCGGCCAGTACTGCTGGAGCCACCGCTGCGGCCACCAGGGTTGCGGGAGCTGCCATCGCGGTTTTGCCGACCCTGACCGGAGCCGGAATTACCGTCGCGGTCGTTGCGGTTTCGGTTGCTGAAATTTCGTCCACTATCGCGGTTTTGCCGACTCTGTCCCGAATTACTATTGCGGTCGTTACGGTTGTTATTACCTGTGTTGATACGCTGTGGCTGGTCGCCGGCCCGTTCGCGGGGGTTCGATTCGACCAGCCCCTCGGCCTTGATGAGCTTAATGTCGTCGGAAAGTTTACCGTTCGAGAGTTCAATCAGGCTTTGGTAGATAGTTTCCTCCTCTACCGACTCCTTGTTCCAGGCCTGATAAAACGTCCGCATCAGCCGAACAAGGTACGACACAAAGGCCCGCCGTTCGTCGGCTTCTTCCAGCGCAACGGCCTTGGCTACCAGCAAATCGACATTACGGCCAAAATGCTTGAATTTCAGGTTGTGCGTATTGTAGGGAACGCGCTGGGGTTTTTTGCCGAGGGCTTCTTCGGATGGCGGTGGATAGGGGCTGTCAACGTCCAGCGTAAAGCCGGACATGATGTAGAGGTCGTCCCACAATTTATTGTAGTAGTCCTGCCCATCTTTCATATTGGGGTGAATCTGGCGCATCAACTCAACCAGGATGTGGGCGTAACGGGTACGCTTCTCCCGGTCTTCGATGTTGGCCATGTTGTCCACCAATTTCTGGATACTGCTGCCGTATTCTTTCAACGTGCGGTTGGTTTTATGCTGTAAACAACAAAAGTACGAAGAAAGGGGCAGGGCACAAGAAAGGTAAAATTCTTTATGCCTAAGACTTGTAGGTATATAATTTTCTTTCGTATGTTTGTTGCATGAACACATCCAATAATTCGTCCTTGCTGAAAGGCAGCCTGTCGGTCATGATTTTGCGGCTCCTGGAAGACCGCGAACGGATGTACGGCTACGAGATTACGCAGAAGGTGAAGGACCTGACAGCGGGCGAAATGGCCATTACGGAGGGTGCTCTCTACCCGGCCCTGCACAAGCTGGAAGCTGAAGGACTGCTCACCACCGAAACCCAGATTGTGGATGGCCGCGCCCGCAAATACTATTCGCTCACCAAAACAGGCCACACCGAAGCCGCCGGGCGCATCGCCGAACTGTCCGCTTTTCTGGAAAACCTGAACGCAGTCCTGAACCTGAAACCTGCCCTGTAACCATGACGTTAACGACGCATCAATTACATACCCTGCGCCACGACCTTGTAGCTTTAGCCACCATTGAGTACGACGACGTAATGGCCGAACTTCTCGACCACTACGCCAGCCTGACCGAGCAGAAAATGGATAACGGCCTGGCGTTTGACGAAGCCAGCAAATGGGCCTGGGCTGATTTGGGCAGTGGCGCGGGACTGCAAAAAATTCAGGATGATTATGAGAAAGGTATTGAACGTCAGGTACGGACACAGCACCTTGCTATCATCAAAAACTACTTCCGCTGGCCCATGCTGGTAACCACGGCGTTAGTAAGTGCAGTTGTTTATCTAATCGTTCCGATGTTGTCTCACAAAGTTCTGATAATCAGCATTTATTCTTTTTGTTTTGCGCCATCTACGGTCTTGATATGGGGGCATTTTAAAAATACAGACCGGCGAATTTCTACGGGGCCAATTATCTGGAAGTACCTACAGCACAAAGGGTTTTTAGCGGTTAATTTTTTGCAGATTGCCTTGAACTCCGGTGGTTTATTTTTCGACGACAGTCCGCAACACTGGACTCGCACTTATCTACCACAGCATCCTAACGTTTCTATTGCGCTTGCCCTGTTGGTACTGCTCTACACAAGCAGTTTCATTCAACTGTACCGGTACCAGTTCTACCATAAAATTGCCTTATAATGATGCTCACACCCGGCCAACAAACCGCCCTTGATAACCATCTTCGCGAGACAAACCAACTCACCAACGAGGAGCTGATTCAGGAACTGGCTGACCATTACACCGATGCTATCCATGAGCGGATGGCGCATGGCCTCACGTTTGAAACCGCGTTAGTTGAGGTGCAGGCGACGTTTGGGGGCAGAGCAGGGTTAAGTGACTTGCAGAGACAGTATATCCAGAGCAAAAACCGGGCGGGGTGGGCAACGTTCCGAACCGTGATGTGGTCTTACCTAACATTCCCCCGTTTGTTGATCACCGTATCTCTGCTGGCTGGTACGTATTGGCTGCTGATTTCGTTTTGGCAAAAGGCGTTCATCGCCCTGCTAATTGGCAATGTGGCACTTTATATTATTGTTGGCTGGCCGGAGTTTGAATGGCGTCCCAAACGCTGGAAATACGAGTGGAATAATGTGTCCATTCAAGCCTATGTAGGTAACAGAGTGGGTATTTTCAGGATAATCCGTATCGCGTATATAGTGGCTTTTAACCTGCCTGTCTTCCTGTATCTCTTCTTTTTCCCGTTCACGTTTAACCGGCTTTTCGATAGCAGTTTTCCCGTTTTTTCGGCAGTTGGCATTACCATTAGTTACGTGTGCTTTTTCTGTATTGCCGAATTGTCGTATCCCCGAAATGAGTTGTTGAAGCGGTTTGTCTGACTTCGGAATATTTACCCTCAATAGCTACTATTGTCTCATCTCATCGCACCATACTCGCTCCGTGAGTCAAGTAGATTGACAACTGTTATTTGGTCGGGCATAATCAAATAGCAGACAACTGTGTAAGGCTTCATAATAACCTGCCGAATGGCTGAAAGCTGTGGATGCTGCCGTCCCATTTCTGGCATTGCTGCTATGCTATTCAGGACATCAAAAAGTCGGTCAGTGTATTTCTCCGGCACCTCGTTACCAAACGTATCAAGCAAGTAGCTAACAACGTCCCGGTAATCTTCCTGTGCCTGTGCCGTCCAAACTATTTCCCGAGCCACTGTTGTACCTGTTGTTTCATGGCTTCATTTGAAATAACGTCCCCCCGGTTAGCCTGTGCTAATGAGGTTTGCATCCGGTCGAGATGGCGAGGGTCTGTTGTGTCCAGCAGAAGGGGTTGTTGTTCGAGGTACAACGCAGCCGCAGCGTACAGGTTGGTAAGCGACTGCTCGTCGTCAATGGCATCAATTAACTCGTGAAAGTTGCGCCGGATGTCTTCGGTTGCTGTCATGATTGGCTCTTGATTGGTATCTCAAATGTAGCTATTTTCCCGTAGAAAACTCTTGGTACAAGTCCCAATACTCTCGTGCCACAGCGGGCCAATTAAACCCGGCGGCCCGCTTTTTTTCGCGTTCTTCGCGGAGGGAATTCTGCTCGAAATCGTGCAGACCATCGTGAATGGTTTTGGCCATGTTTTCCGGCTCGAAATTCTCAAAATAATACGCTTCTTTGCCACCCACTTCGGGTAGGCTGGTCAGGTTTGAGCAGAACACGGGCTTGCCAAACGCCATTGCTTCGGCAACGGGCAGGCCAAAGCCTTCAGAAAGTGATGGAAACAAAAACGCTTCGCAATGGGCATAGAGCCACAATTTCGTGGGTTCACTGACCGCGCCGGGCATTAGCAACCGGTCGGCTACGCCGAGGTTTTGGGCCTGCTCCCAAATATGACGGGCGTAGTGATGGGCGTCCGGTCCGGCCAGAATCAGGTTGTAATCCGGGAAAGCCTCCAGCAACGGCAGCAGTGTATGCACGTTCTTCTTGGGGTGAATAACGCCCACAAAAAGAAAAAAAGGCTGGTTGTCAAATGCGCCAATACCGGAATCAAGTGGTAGTTCGGCGGGTGCGTCGGCAGGGTTGATGGCTATGCCATTGTGAATGACCTGAACGGGCCGGGCAGGTGGCTGATTGAGGTGTTCGTTCAGCACCGATGCCGTGTAGTTTGAGATGGCTGTTACTGCCGATGTGCGGTTGACAACGCGCTGCAAACGGGCCAGTTTCTGCGCCTTTTTAGCGGGTGAATAGTCAGCGCGTTCCAGAAAATTAAGATCGTGAACAGTCAGTATCAGCTTGGCAGCCCCGCGCGGTAAATAAGCGGAATCCTGATGCAGACAATGCCAGACATCGAACTTGCCGGGCACCCAGATTTTCCGCAGCCACGATGCTTCCACGTACTCAACATCATCCCCAAAAATGCCCCGTTGTCCCGCTGGCATCAGAAACGTAATCTCCCACGAACTGGGCCGCTGCCGAACCAGTTCGTGGCCGAGGTGCAGACACACCTGCCCCAAACCGCTGTTAAGGTCGCGCAGGCGTTCGGTGTCGATGAATAGTGACGGCATAGGAAGTTCCGAAAATAGAAACGCAATCTACGGGCTGAATGCTGAATAATACCAGCCGGGCATCCTTTCTAACCTATCGGCGTTCGGGCGTATCTTTGCAGCATGACTTTACAGAACGATTTGCTGCTCCGCACGGCACGGGGCGAACTAACCGAGCGGGTGCCGGTTTGGATGATGCGACAGGCCGGACGGGTGCTGCCCCAATACCGCGCCGTGCGCGAGCGGGCCGGTAGTTTTATTACGCTGGCCAAAACCCCGAATTAGCCGCCGAAGTGACCATTCAGCCCGTCGATGCCTTCGAGGTGGATGCCGCCATTATCTTCTCCGACATTCTGGTGATTCCCGAAGCGATGGGCTTGCCCTACGAAATGATTGAAGCAAAGGGACCGGTTTTCCCCAAAACAATCCGCTCCTCTGCCGACCTGACGGGGCTGCACGTAGCCGATGCCGAAACGGATTTGGGTTATGTGCTGGATGCCATTCGTTTGACTAAAAGAGAACTGAACAACCGCGTTCCGCTCATTGGTTTTGCTGGTGCGCCGTTTACTATTTTCTGCTACATGACCGAGGGTAAAGGCTCTAAAACCTTCTCGGTCGCCAAAAAACTGCTCTACACCGACCCGCATTTTGCCCATACGCTGCTCCGCCAAATTACTGACAGCACCATCAATTACCTGAAAGCGCAAATCCGCGCTGGGGCTGACTTAGTGCAGCTTTTCGACTCGTGGGCGGGCATTCTCTCGCCGGAGCAGTACCGCACGTTTTCATTGCCGTATATTCAGCAAATCTGCGAGGCCATCAGCAATATGGAGAGTAGTGTACCGAGCGAATCCACGCCGATAACCATCTTTGCCAAGGGCGCATTTTTTGCCCGGCACGACATTGGACAGTTAGCCTGCAACGTAGTGGGACTGGATTGGAACATGGACCCAGCCGAATCGAGGGCGTTGGTACCAAACAAGGTGTTGCAGGGCAACTTAGACCCCTGCGCTCTTTACGCTGATTTTGCCCAGATTCGGGCGGAGGTGAAGCAGATGCTCGACGGCTTCGGTCATCAGCACTACATCGCCAACCTCGGTCACGGCATCTACCCCGACGTTGACCCCGACAAAGCCCGGTGCTTTGTGGATGCGGTGAAGGAGTTGAGCGGGGTTTAAACGTCAACAGCCCGTTGTTTTGTGGTTTACAAACCCGTGTAAGCCGTTCGGTTAGAAACTGCCTGAAAATACCTCGAACCCAGAAAAAGGCATCCGATAAAAAAGGAACTTTTGTCGTGACCAAACCGCAAAAGGTCCCCCCTCAGATGTCTCAGCACAAAAATAAGCAGAAAGCCCGCAAAAAGTATCCCTCTGAACCCTCTAATCAACCATGGAAGCAGTTAAAGAAACTCTTACCGACTCCCAAAAAACAAGCTGATGGGCCAGGCCGTACTCCGCTCGACTTGCGAGAGGTCATCAATGCCATTCTCTATGTGACGCGTAGCGGTTGCTCCTGGGGGTTGTTGCCAAATGACTATCCCAACCATAAAAAAGTTATTTGAGGATTACTGTTGTCTTTTGTGCCAGTAAAGCGGGCAGTATATCGTCGTCCATTCCCCAACTGTAAGCGTGTGCCGGATTGTCGAATCCATGCGCTTCAACCGTACAAGGGGCGAGATATGTCGATAGACCAATGGCATTGACATCAGCAGCGGCAATGGAGGCCAGCGCAAATTTGCTGAGGTCGGGTACTGACTGTTGGGGCGTAGTCAGGGTGGGTAACGGCACCCTCTATTGTCCGCTGCCAGATTTTGCTACTAATCTGATAATCGAACGTGGCGAGGTAACGAAGGGCTGACCATTGGGTATCCATCAGAGTGATACCCAGTGTTTGTAGTGCTTTCTGATAGAAACTGTCAAAGTCGGTGTCGAGTACTATCAGCCCCTCCCGGATGTGGTTGGCCAACTGCCACATACTGACTATACAAACATAGACGGTATCGGCCTGTTCGATTCGTTTTCGGGCCGTTGGCGATAAAGCCCGCTGGTTACGGGTAAGATAGTCCAGAACGATGGTGTCGATGATAATTTCGTCCATTGGAAGCTAAAATTTCCTTCGCCGGTACGAATGTCTTTCTCCCAGATGTTGTCGGGGCTTTTACCAAAAAGGGTTTGAGCATCGAGTTGTCTAAATCGCGCTTTTTTTTGAGTCCGGTAGCTTTGTCAGTCTCTCTTGTCCGAATGGCTTTAGCTGGTTTCATAATCGGTATTGGTTGTCACTCTCAAAGTTACGCAATCTCTTTGTTACTCCTACGTCACCGCCCGCTTCAAAATCCTCCCCATAAAACTGCCACAAAGGTCAGGCCGTTGGAGCCGTGTTGACGATAACGTTTTTACTTTGAAGAGCAGAAAGAAGGAAATAAGGAAAGGAATGTGAGGAGCGGCTTTCTAAAATCCAGCCTCCAATACTGGCCCGGCTTTGCTCCAGCCAACCGGCACATTGGATAGAAACCAGCTTTTGCCGTTGTCGTTGTCACCCTGAAAAAACAAATATGTTTCGCCGGATTTATCCCTGAAAATGTCAGGATGGCCCGATTCGCTGGAATTCCAGGTGCCGTTTGCCCCGTTTTTGAGAAAGGGCATATCCTGAACGCGGGTCCAGTGAATACCGTCCTGACTACGGGCCACGCCAATTTGTTGCGGCCAGTTGTTGTAGGCACCGGCGTAAAACATGTACAAACCGCCGTTTTTCTCGATAACCGAAGCCCCCTCAATGCACTCGCCTTCCCAGGGTAGTTCGGGTTTCAGAATTGGCCCGTCGGTAGCAATCTGCTTCCAGTCGTTGCGGTTGAAGTTGGTATTGGCGGGGGCTACGGCTACGCCCAACTGCTGAATTTTAAAGGCCGGGTCGCGGGTGGCGAAGTACAGAAAATACTGGTCCTTAAACTTTACAACCTCCGCGTCAATTGCCCGCCCACACGACCAGTCATTGATAGCAGGCCGAAAAATGGGATTGGTTGGGTTGCGCTCGAAATGAATACCATCCGACGATGTGGCGTGGCAAATGGCATCTTTTGGGCCGTTGCCGTAGGTCTGGTAAAACAGGTTTACTTTGCCATCGCGCACCAGCGCACCGGGGGCGCAAACGCCATTTTTTCGTACGCGGTCACCGCGGAATCTCGCCCACTTTTTGCCAGTTGGTGAGGTCACTGCTTTGGGCAATGCCAATACCCCAATGGTCGGTTCCGGTGGAGTCTTTGTAGAGTGGCACGGAGTAGTACAGCAGATACCGGCCCTTGAACTGGATAACGTACGGGTCTTTGGAATAGCCCACTTTGCGGTGCGACGTATCGCCGAAGTGCATGGCGGGCAGCGTAGGCTGGGCAGTGGATAGGGTAGCCGATAAGGCCAGAAGCAGGGGGATGCGAAGAAGGTTTTTCATAAAGAAACAGGTACGTTGTGAGTCGTAACCGATACAATGTAAACAAATAATCGGGTGGGGTTTCCTACCAGCAGACAGTCTGCGTGCGTGGAAGCCCCATCCCGTCTGCTTAGCCAAGAAAAGGATTAACGTCGCGTAGTACATCCGGCTCCCGGACGATATGCATACCGATTTCGTCGAAAAGTGCCCTCACTTTTTGTTGGTCTATGTTCATACCCAATCCCTTTGGGGGCAGCGTGAGAGCTTCGGCAGTGAGTCCTCCCGCCATGATGACCTGCTCGAAACCAGCCGGTGTGTAAAAATTCAGCAGCGTGGCCGTTTCACTATCCACCCGGAAGCTATGTACCGTACCGCGCGGAATCCAGACGAACGAGCCTTGTTTGGCCACCAATTGTTCGCCATCGGCCATGTAGGTGATTTCGCCTTCATTTACGAAGAAGCCTTCGTCCTGGTCGTGATAATGGGGGCCGGGACCAGACCCTTTGGGGCACAGTTGCCACATCAGCGAGAACGTGCCGTTTGTGGTTGCGCGTTCGGCCAGCACTACCCAGAGGATATCGACCATCCAGTAGGGTTTTCCCTGCTGGTAATTGAGTTCAAAAGGTTTGTTTGTCATGATTGGAGACGGGCGTTGGCCCTGTTTTTGGGTGAATGTTAACCGCCTTTTTGTTGAGATGCCAGCACCTCGTAAGCCGAAGTCCAGGTCAGGCCCGGATAGCGGTCGTTGTCCAGTGGGTCATTCTGCACGTTGAACATGCTATAGATATACTGGCTCTGCTGCCACCTTGCATAAAGCTGCTGTTCGCCCTCCGGGTGAGCCGCCCGCTCACGCTTACTATGGGCCAGCAGGTCGGCCCGGCTACCCAGCCGAACTACATCAAACGGGGTTCCATTCACCTGTTCAGCTACGGCAGCCAGTTGGTTAGGGCTAATCTGGAAACTGGCGATGCGCAGGAAACGGGGCGAATCGGCATCGAGGGCTGCGGCTGCGGTAAAGGCCGCCGTGTCGTCCATCGTTGTGAAGTCGATTTTCCAGTCGGCATCCTCCCAGTAACCCACCTGCTTTTCTTTGGTGTCCATCAGCGGAGGGCCGTAGCTCAGTATCTCGGCAAAAGCACCGTTCAAAATGGATGTGGCCTGAATGGGGGCTTTGTCGAGGTACGCCTGGAACGCCCGGCGCAGGTCGAAGTTGCGGTTTTCGCCTGGTACGAGTTTGGTAAAGTCACTGGCAAAGTCGGACGGGATAAAGCGGGGTACACCAGCGGCTACGGCTGCATTCAGTACAATGGACTGCGTATCGACAATCACATCGTGCAGACCCTGCACCGCCGATACGACGATGGCTGCGCCCTCCAGAGCGGGTTTCAGTTCCTGGGCGTCGGTCATCTCCGACTGGACGACTGTAACGCCCTGCCGGGTCAGTTCGTCAATTTTGGTAGCGTTGCTGGTTGGACGCACGATGGCAATTACGTCTGCCCCTCTCTTCAACAGAGCCGTTACGATTCGACTACCCAGATTGCCGGTTGCCCCGACAACTACAATTGCGTTTTTCATGATGTTATTTGTTTCTTAAAACGTTATGTGCGCTATTCGTTTTCACAGCGGCTTTCACTGTGTTAATCGAACAGGACAAAGGTCTTTCGATATATACGATTAAAATAGTCTGAATGCTCACGAAAATAGTCGAATCGGCCAAAGTAAACCATACTAAGCAACTACTTTTGTGAATTGATTAGCCATTGCCGATTATGCTTTTTGAGTTCTCTCCCAGCGAAAAATTTAATTTTCTGACCGCCTTTGCCCGGCGCATTGGTACGTCCCTACAAGGCAACACCCTCATCTTACCCCCCTCGCTGGGAGTGGGGTCAATCAGGCCCATCCGACTGACACCGGATTTTTCGCTGCTCATTCATCAGTACACCCTGACCGAAGAATTAATCCTGCGACGAACGGCAGCCGACAATACGGCAAATCAGGTCAATGTACTCTTTCAGTTCAATGTCGGCATCGAGAAACCGCCCAGTTCTGAGGATGCTGCGCGCACCGAACGACGAACGGAGTGTATCGTCCATATCACCTCGCCCGACATCAGTTCCGAAATTCGTTTCCCCGGTGGCATCCCCATTTTTCTGGCCGTCATCAGCATGAGCCGCCCCGCCCTGGCCAATCTGCTCAACATCAAAAAAATGAACCGCGTAGTCGAGCAGGTTCTGGTAAGCAGTCAGGGGTTTCTGTTTTATGAAACCATGAGCGCAGACGCACAAAGCCTGCTCAAGACGCTGGCGGCTGAGGACACCCAACGGGAACTGGGCGAACTCCGTATCTGGATTCAGGTGCAGGAGTTACTCTGCTGGCTGTTCGCCCGATTGCTAACGCGGGACATTGTAAAACACCGGCCCATTCACCGGGCTGATGCCGAGCAATTGGGCCGGGTCAGGGCAGCGGTCGTGGCCGATTTGAGCGTCCCCCCCCGCCTGCCCGAACTGGCCACCCTGGCGGGAATGAGTGTCTCCAAACTCACGGATCTCTACAAGCAGGTATTTGGCGATAGTATTTACGACTACTTTCAGAAAGTCAGGATGGAGGAAGCCGGTCATTTATTGAAACAAACTGGTTATTCGGTTTCCGAAGTGGGCTATCGGCTGGGTTTCACGAATCTGAGTCATTTCAGCCGCCTGTTCGAGAAGCATTATGGCTTAAAACCAAAACGGTTCATAAGTTAAAGACCTTTCAGGCAACCTGGACTACCTAAACAACGGCGCATGAATTTGCCGGAGCGTCTCGACCGGAATTTTAATCACCTCGCGGTCGTAGGTAAGCAGGCCGTTTACTTCGCCTTCCACGTCGGTTGTCTGGGTATAGACCGCCCCGGAGAGCGCGTCTTTCTGGTAGTACTCAATGATTTTAGCGTACTTCTTCTTGTAAGCCGCCAGCACCTCGTCGGCTGAATGGTAAGTTTGGTAGCCCCAGTTTCGCATATTGGGATTCCACAAATGCCCGTCGATGGGCCAGCCAATACCGCCAAACTCGCCAATGACCACCACGCGGTTGGTTTTGGCTTCGGGGGCGCGGGGTTCGGGTTCGTAGGTGTGGATGTCGTAGTAATCGCCCGCGCCCCGGTCGTTCCAGCCGCTAATGGCGTTTACGGTCCGGCTGGGGTCGATGGCTTTCACCCAATTAGCCAGCCGCTCGTTGTCATACTGCCCCCAGCCTTCGTTTTGTACCACCCAGGTGGTAATGCAGGGGTGATTGTGCAGGCGGTTCATTATCCGGCGAAACTCGAGTTCGTACTGCTCTTTAGCCTTCGACCGGCGCAGGGGGGCACTTTGGTCGCCGGGGGCTTCGTTCTGGCCTTCCAGAAAACCCGACGGCATATCCTGCCAAACCAGAATTCCCAGTTTATCGCAGAGATAATAGTAGCGTTCGGGTTCTACTTTTATGTGTTTGCGGAGCATATTGAACCCCGATTTTTTCAGGAAATCAATCTCAAAGGCCATGCCTTCGTCAGACGGGGGCGTGAGCAGACCGGCGGGCCACCAGCCCTGGTCCAGCGGCCCATTCTGAAACACAAATTTGTTGTTCAGCAGCAACACCGGCTGATTGGAGACTGGTCCCGGCCCTACCGAAATCTTCCGCATGGCGAAGTACCCCGTTACGGCATCCAGCGAAGAGCCGGTAACGGTCGCCTTTTCGTAAGCCGCACGCAGGGGTTCGTCCTGACGCGGGCGTTTGTTGCGGGCTATATCGGCAAAGGGATCAGCTACGGTCACTAACTCCACGTTGTAGTTGTACAGAAACGGGCTATCCGGCGACCATAGTTTAGGATTTTTAATGGGCAGATACGTCGTCCGGCCTGCCCTTACCAGCGTAGAAGCTACCGTCTGACTGCCATCCATCGCCGTTACCCGGATTCCGGTGGTGTAATTGTCGGCGGGTTTGTCCAGCAGCACATCTACCCGGACCCGGCCCGAATCCACTTCGGGCGTAATTTTGACTTCGTCGATGTAGCTTTTGGGAACGGGTTCGAGCCAAACTGTTTGCCAGATGCCTGATACGGGCGTGTACCAGATGCCGTTGGGGTTCATCAACTGCTTGCCGCGCGGCTGTTCGCCGGAGGAGGTGGGGTCCAGTACGCCCAGCACGACTTCATTTTTCCCGTCTTTCAAAAAATCGGTAATGTCGAACATAAACGAATCGGAGCCGCCCATGTGCGACCCGGTTAGACCGCCATTTACCCAGAGGGTACACTCGTAATCGACCGCGCCAAAGTGCATCAGCACCCGCTGTCCGGCCCACTCTTTCGGAATACTCACCTCCCGGCGGTACCACAGCCGCTGATTATCGGCGAGGGATTTGGTTACTTTGGAAAGCGTCGATTCCAGCGCAAAGGGCACTAAGATTTTACCATCGTATTTGGTGGGCGCGGCTGCCGTTTTAGGTGTAATGGCGTAGTCCCACAGGCCGTTGAGGTTTTGCCATTGCTGCCGCACCAACTGCGGGCGGGGGTACTCGCGCCAGGCGTTTTCGGGCGTTACCTGCTTTTCCCATTTGCTCATAATGGGTGCAATACGGGGCTGATTCACAGCGGCTGTCTGCGCCGAAACTAGCGTAGACGTACTGAGCAGGGTGGTAATTAGAGAACTGAGAAGGAGTTGTTTGCTGAGCATATTTTTGATTGGGGTTGAATGAGTTTTGGTTTTTTGTCATGGCTCCGGCCACCCGGTCCGCCGATGCGGAGGGAAGAATTTCAAGCTTGACTTATAAGGAACTTTGAGATTCCTCCCTCCGCATCGGCGGACCGCTCGGAATGACAGAAAATTTAGCCAGTCGGAAAAACAAATAACTGCAAAAACTGCTCAGGGCCGTCAGTAAATGCCAGACTGAATGGCCCTGAATAAAAGAAAAAGGGTCGCAGTTGATTTTCTGAACATCCATCGTCCTGATTTTTAGGGCGACCACGATTAACATAAAACTGGCAATGGCCAGAAAAGCTGACCGCTGCTTTCTGAACTGGACGTAGTTGAGGGCAATAAGCATCAGCATGGCCAGAATCAGGCTGGGCAACAAGACTGAACTGGAAATGAGCAGCGCAATTTTCAGGAATGCGAGAATAAGCAATATTAACCCCAATATCCACCATTTTTTCGCGGTTTGGCTAAAGTCAATTTTGTAAAACACATGATACAAGCCAATGCTTACCAGCACAAGCGTGATGCCATACGTGCCGTTCATGTCCACTCGCTGCCCCGCGTAAGTAAGCGACGCATGAAAAAATGCGCTGCCGAAGCCTAAGTAAATGAAGCAAATACCCAGCAGGGCCGACAGCATCGGAAACTGCGCCATCCGGTTCTGGCTTTGCAAATCCCGGTTCTGATAATCATTCCGGGCCACTTGCAAAATGAATACCCCGAAAAAGAAGTACGCCAGGTTGGAATACGTATTCATCGGCTGATGAAAAAGCCGGTTCGTGTGGTTGAACTCGCAGTATTCCACCGTCAGGGCCGATTTACTGACGACCATATGTACCCAGACAGACCCATCGAAAATCGTGTTTAGCCCCAGCCAAACGAAGGCCATACCTGCCGTAAGAAGGGTTGAGCGAAGTAACAGTTTACTTACCATCCAATTTTCCTTCCAGCATCTTGATAAAATACCCGCCCACCACAGACCGGGCCTGAAAGCCAACCTGTTTGGCATCCGTGGTTTCGTGCCAGTCGGAGAGGGGAACGCGGCTGGACGTTTCGTTGGCATACTTCCAGACGGGAGCCACGAACTTCCCGAAATCCTTATCCGATTTGGCCATCGTTGCCGTCCAAATAATCCAGTCCGATTTGGTGTAGGTTTTGCGGCTGTCCAGGGGAAGGCCGTAGGGTTGCTGTTTGGTCAGGTAAAACGCAATTTCCTGCTGGGTAACTTCTTTGGGAAACACGTCCAGGCCGAGTAGTTTGTCCCATACGATGTTGTATTTCTGGCTCCAGCTACCGGGTTTCTTATCAAATGTTAGGGCGTAATGGTTGCCTTCTGCATCCATCTGCATCCACTTTTTGGCGAGTTCGCGGGCCAGCGTCAGGTTTTCGTCGGCGGTTTTTTTGTCGCCCATCATCTGCGCCATCTGGCCGTAGCAGGCGATACCCATAATGGCTTTGGCGGAGAGGTTGGCATTGCGGGCCAAGTGCCCGGCAAAATCGTCGGTGCAAAGCTGATTGGCAGGGTCGAAGCCGTTGCGTTTCAGAAAGTTTACCCACTTGGTAAGCGTGGGCCAGTGCTGTTTGGCAAAGTCGGGTTTGCCATCGCGCTTCACCGAGGCAGCGGTCAGAATCATCATGTTACCTGCTTCTTCTACCGGCATATCCTCGCCGTAGGTTTGACCGTTGCCCAGCGGATAGGTGCCGATGTCGTGCGCCGGAAAGTCTTTTTTCCAGCGTCCCGATTCGCTGTACTCGAAAATAAACCGCAGCAGCCCTTTCGCTAACTCATTGTTATAGAGCAGGAAGAGTGGGGCCGATGGGTAGGTAATGTCCACGGTGCCGATGGAGCCGTTGGAGAAATTTTCTTTGGACAGAAACAGTACCTCACCTTTCGGACTCGCCACAATTTTATGAGCCGCAATAGCCTGACGGTAGGCCAAAACACACAAGTCGGCGTATTGGGTGCCACCCGCTTTGCGGGCATCGTTGCGGAGTTTAGTATCGAACGCGTTGCTTCTTTTCTGAATTTGTTCGTACTCTTTTTCGGCGGTTTGCAGCAGGACAGGCATGGTTACGTTGCCCTCCCGATTCCACCACGGACGCAGGTTTTCCCCAAAATACTGCACGGAATACAGGTCGTCATAGGCCAGCATCAGGTGCCGCGAAACCGGCTTGTTAACCTTGTCGAAGTTGAGCACGGCAGCCTGGGCGAGGTCGATGGCGGCACGGGGGGCGGTTTGGACGTTGGCAGGTAGTGTGCCATCCGTCAGGAACGATTTTTTAAGCGCGGTGGCCATACCAGCCGCCGTTTGGTTGCCGGTTTGCTGGGGCACGGCGAGGTACGCATAGCCCCAGTCGATACGAACATTGTCGCCTTTTTTGCCCAAAACAGGTTGCGCTACGGTGCCAATGGTCTGGTAGCTCAGCCCGTTGGCCTGCCCGGCTTTTACGCCCACCTCCTGCCCAATGGTGTTAGTCGCCAGCGTACCCGATTCGCTGAAATACATCTGCACGTCGTGCGGCTTGCCATCCGCTGACTGCACATCGAACGTAACGTAACTAATGGGCCGGGCCGTCAGTTCGAGGTCGTCTAACAGCAGGGGCGATAGAAAGTTAACGACTAATTTCACCGGCCCCGCCGTAAAACTATAGTCCGTTTGCGTAGCCGAAACCGTCACGTCTGTTTGCTCAGCAGTAGCCATGGCAGTGGTGGGAATGGGATTCACGATGCCCACATCCACAAACGAACCACCACGTGGACTCACGCAGTGAATGGCCAGTAGGTTTTTGCCTCTCTGTAAGGCTTTCTGGCCAGCCGCTGGGAATGGCCTATAAATGTACTCGCTGATGTAGCCGGGCTTGTCCAATAGTTTAGTACCGTTCAGATACACCGTCAGGTCGTCGTCATGATTCAGGCTGAGCAATAGTTTGTTGGGGTCAGCTTTGCCGTCGTAGTAAAACTCACGCCGGATATAAATACCGTCTTTGTCTTTATCGCTGTTGACCCACTTTGTTTTGGCATCGGGTGTATCGCCAAACGGCCCCGGCCCGGTTTTCCAGCCGCTGTCGTTAAAATTAGTTTTCTCCCAGCCTGTTGCTGGTTTAGTCAGCGTATAGTGAGCATTATACGCCTGAGCTTCACCAGTGGGCAGGATGGGTTCATAGGCGGTAGGCACGGCTCCCAGAAACTGGTAGGCTTTGCCATCTACCCGGATAATGCCCTCCAGCGATTGCGGCTTGCCGGTCCAGTGGCGCGTGGGTGACGCGGTCAGCTTATCGGTCATACTCCAGATGCTGAAGTACGGGTCGTGGGTAATGAGCGGGTAAGCGGGCGGGCGCAGTTCCTGGGCCTGTATACCACCAGAAATCAGCGTCAGAAGCAACAGGGCAGATAGATACGTTGTCAGGTGTTTTTGCATCAGGGGTATTAATTTTGAATCAGAAAAAGAATTCTCTGTCAAAACCCGCTGCGTGGTGTCCTATACTTATTTGGGCGGGACAAAATCCTTTGTTTGTGTGGCTACGGGTAGAATAAACAACTGTGTTTCTTATTTCAGCAAACCTTGTCTGACCTACTTTACCTGTATGAAGCGCGTATATCTTTGGCTGGCGATAGGGATGCTAACCGGCTCCGCAACGGCTTCTTTAGCCCAGCAGATTTCTAAGGAAGAACTCATCTTTCTGACCCCAGACTGGAAAGGCGAACGCTTTGCCGATGGCCGCCCGAAAGTGCCGGATGCCATTCTGAAACGGATGAAATTAGTGACGCAGGAAGAAGCCTGGTCGGTGATGAAAGGAGAAAATTATAAGTACCAGTACACCGAGGGCTGGCAAACCATCAACCCCGACAGTGTGCTGGTGGGCCGCGCCCTAACGGCCACCTTCATGCCCGCCCGGCCCGACATCCACCGCGTTACCGACGAAAAGGGGCACACCAAAGATGGCCGCGTGAAAGGGCAGAACGCCTGGCCCATCGATATGCTCGTGAAGGGCGATGTGTATGTAGTTGACCAATTTAATATGCACGAAGACGGCCCCACTATTGGCGACAACCTCGGCAACTCCATCTACGCCAAAACCGGCAACGGCATCGTGTATGAAGGAGCCGTTCGGGACATTGCCGGGCTAAAAGAAATAGGCGGCTTTACGTCGTACTTCCGTAGCTATCATCCCTCGTACCATAATCCCGAAGGCAACCTGAACACCATGCTGATGGGCATCAACCGCCCCACGCGCATTGGAAAAGTAACCGTTATGCCCGGCGATGTGGTTCTGGGCCGCGATGGGGGCGTAGCGTTCATTCCGCCCCACTTAGCCGAAAAAGTGGTGAAAACGTCGGAGATAATCCGGCTGCGGGATATGTTCGGGCATCTGCGCCTGCGGGAGCAGAAATATACCCCCGGCCAGATTGACACCCGCTGGTCGGACGACATCGAGAAGGATTTTTCACAGTGGCTCAACGGGACGGCACTGGTGGGGATGAAGGTCGTGCAGACCGCGTCGCCCCGGGCGATGGTCGCCAGCCGTTGAGCGTAGGTACCGAGCTCGCGGGTAAAAACGGCCATTTCCTCATCGCACAACTGCGGGTATTTGGCGGCCACGTGGGCGACCGGGCAGTGATGCTGGCAGAGCTGGCTGCCAACGCCGACCTGATGCAGGGAGGCCGAATACCCGGAACTGGTGAGCGCCTCGGTGAGGACCACCGCGCGATCGGTGACGTCCGCTGCCGCATCGAGCCGGTCGCGGTACGGCGCAACCACGGCTTCGGCGCGGCGGCGGGCGAACTCGTCGACGGCGTGCGGGCCGATCGACTCGGCGAGGTAGTCGAGGGCCTCCACCGCGAGCTGGTCGTAGGCGTGGGGTAGGCGGCTACGGCCGACCTCGGTCAGCAGGTAGGACTTGGCCGGCCGGCCGCGCCCGCGATGAACCCTGGCCGGCGCCTCCCGCGTGCTCACCGCGCCCTCGGCGATCAACTGGTCCAGGTGCCGGCGGACGGCGGCCGGGGAAAGACCCAACCGCGCCGCGAGGTCGACAGCGGTCAGCGGGGCATCGGCCAGCAGCAGGTCGACGACGGCCTGCCGGGTCCGGCCCTCGGTCCGGTCGATCACCCCGGATGCCCCGACGAGCGGACCCCCGAGCGCCGCAGGTCGGTCGCGGTGGCTTCCGGCGGGGACCGGGCGGGCCCGCTCGGCCACCGCAGATGTTTTCACAACACCAGTGTGACCTTTTTCCCGCCGAAGATCAAAGATGCCCGAGTTGATCGTCGTATGGCGCCTGACACCAGGCTTGAGGATTGATCTACCGAGGGCGCTGAGCAGCGCCCGGGTGCGCCTGCAGGGCTGGCGGACCGGGTCAGAGGCGTTCGATGATGGTCGCGTTGGCCAGGCCGCCGCCCTCGCACATGGTCTGGAGTCCGTAGCGTCCATCGGTGGCTTCCAGCTGACCGAGCAGGGTGGTGAGCAGCCGGGTGCCGGATCCGCCGAGCGGGTGGCCCAGCGCGATCGCGCCACCGCGGGGGTTCAGCCGTGCCGGGTCGGCCCCGAATTCACGGGCCCAGGCCAGTGGCACGGACGCGAATGCCTCGTTGACCTCGTACGCGTCGATGTCGTCGATGCTCAACCCGGCGCGGTGCAATATTTTGCGGGTCGCGGGGATGGGTCCGGTCAGCATGAACAGTGGATCGTCCCCGGTGACCGCGAAGGCGTGGAACCTGGCCCGCGGGCGTAACCCGAGCTGCGCGGCCCGCTCGGCGCTCATGATGAGCACGGCTGAGGCACCGTCAGTCAACGGAGAGGAGTTTCCGGGCGTGATATGCCACCCGATCTCCGGGAAGCGCTCGGCCAACTGCTCCTGATAGAAGGCCGGACTGAGTGCGCCGAGCTTTGCCGCGGTGGTCCCGGGCCGTACCGTCTCGTCGACGACATGGACTATCCCGTCTGCGTTTTCGACGCCGACGACCTCGGCGTCGAACCCGCCCGCCGCAGCCGTGGCGGCTGCGCATTCGTGTGAGCGGGCTGCGTATGCATCAAGAACATCGCGGTCCAACTTCCACTTCGCTGCGATCAGCTCGGCGGATACCCCCTGGTTCACCAGGCCATCCGGATACCGCGCATGCACCCCCGCGCCGAGCGGATCCAACCCCGCACTACTGCTGCCGATGGGCACTCGGCTCATCGACTCCACACCGCAGGCAATGACAACGTCATACGCCCCGGCCATCACCCCCTGCGCCGCGAAGTGGGCTGCCTGCTGGCTCGAGCCACACTGTCGATCCACGGTCGTCGCCGGCACCGACACCGGGAAACCAGCGGCCAACACAGCGTTGCGAGCGATGTTTGCCGTCTGCTCCCCAGACTGACCCACACAACCGGCGATCACGTCATCAACCGTCCCCGGGTCGACACCGCTTCGCCGCAACAACTCCCTCAACGGCACCGCGAGCAGGTCGGCCGGGTGCACACCCGACAGGGCGCCCCCGGGCTTACCCCGACCGCTCGCAGTACGCACTGCGTCAACGATGACAGCGTCGATCATGATGAATTGGCCTCTCTGGTCACGAGGGTTGCGTGGAAGTTGGACAGCGCCGGGGTTTGGCCTCGAGACGCCAGCCAGTAGTTTACGCCGACGTCAATTGTTTGACATCGTGTTCGGACGGGGATCTGCGTCTCAGTTCATGAAGATGACCGTGGTGGCGCAGCTTCCCGGAATCAGCCTGGGCCGTGGTGGCGCAGCTTCCCGGAATCAGCCTGGGATCAGAGTTCCTGCTGACTGACCGCCGCCCCAGAGCTGTTGTCCTCTTCAGGGGATCGACGACTACCAAGGTTTTCCTTGACTATTCGACGCCGCCGTCGAATACTCCACACTATTGTAAGGGGTGGCCATAGGGTCGCTCTACTTGACGCAAAGGAGCGTTGCTCGTGGCTTACGTGATTGGGATCGACGTCGGAGGAACGTTCACCGACGCCGTACTCGCCGACGACACCGGCAACGTCCTGGGGGCGAAATCGCCGTCCACACCTCCCGACTACTCGATGGGCGTCCTTGAAGTGCTGACCTTGCTGGCGCAGCAGATGGACATGCCGGTGGAGCAGCTCCTGGCCCAGACCCACCACATTGCACACGGGACCACGTCCTCGCTCAACGCGCTCGTGATGGGCAACGTCCCGCCGGTCGGGTTCATCACCACCCGAGGTCACCGCGACTCGATCTACATCATGAACGTGGAGGGCCGCTACCTGGGGCGGTCACCCGAAGAGCTGCAAAACGTGCTGGTGCAGAACAAGTCACACGGCCTGATCCCAAAACGGCATGCGTTCGAGGTCACCGAACGGCTCGACCGTGACGGCACCATCGTCGTCGAACTCAACGAGGACGAGGCGCGCGCCGCGATCCGGGCGTTGGTGGATGACGGTGTCGCTGCGATCGCCGTGTCGCTGTTGTGGTCGTTCCGCAACCCGGTTCACGAGCGCCGCATCCGTGAACTCGTCCAGGAGATCAGCCCGGGCCTGTTCGTGTCACTGTCGTGTGAAGTGAGCCCGCGGATCCGGGAGTTCGCCCGCAGCGCGACCACCATCATGAGTACCCAGATCGGACCCGGTCTTCGTGACTACCTGTCCACCTTGGAGGGCAAGCTCCGGGGCCTGGGACTGGCCGGTCCGCTGCTGGTGATGCAAAGCAACGGAGGCGCCGTCGCCGCCGCGGAGGCGCCGGCCACCGCGATCAGCACCGTCGGTTCCGTGCTGACCGGCGGCATCGTCGGATCGGTGTCGTTGGGACGGCAACTCGGCCACCGGAACATCATCAGCACGGACGTCGGCGGCACCACCTTCCTGGCCGGCCTGGTGGTTGACGGGGAACCGGTTCGCGCCAACAGCACCATCATCAACCATCACCCGATCAACGTCCCGACCCTGCAGGTCCACGCGATCGGATCCGGCGGCGGGGCCATCGCCTGGATCGACGCCGGCGGGAACCTGCAGGTCGGGCCGCACAGCGCCCAGGCGGTCCCCGGACCGGCGTGTTACGGCCAGGGCGGGCTCGAGCCCACCAACACCGACGCCAACCTGGTGCTGGGCATCCTGACCGAACGCGGTCTGCTCGGCGGCAAGAAGGCCCTGGACGTCGCCGCCGGCCGGGAGGCCATCCGGACCCGCATCGCCGAACCACTCGGACTGTCGGTGGAGGACGCAGCCGCCGCGATCTACGCGATCCAGAACGCGCAGACCGGGGACCTGCTCCGCAAGGTCGTCGTCGAGGCCGGGCACGATCCCCGGGAATTCATCGTCTACGCCTTCGGCGGCGCCGGCCCCGCGCACTGCGCCGCCTACGCCGCCGAGGTCGGCGTCCGCCAGGTCGTCGTGCCGCTCGGGCAGGTCGCGTCCGCGTTCTCTGCCTACGGTCTCGCCGCGTCTGACATCGCCCTGGCCGCAGAGCTTTCCGACCCACTGCCCTTCCCCATGGACTCCGTGCGGGTGGAGAAGAACTTCGCTCAACTGGAGGCCCAGGTCCGCGACTCGCTCGAACGCCAAGGTGTGCGGTTCGCCCGGGTCGAGCTGTTCCGGGAAATCGACATGCGGTACTCGATGCAGCTCGCCGAACTGGCCGCGCCGGTCGGCGACGGCCCGATCGACGACGCCGAGATTGCCGCAACCGCAGCCCGGTTCGAAGATCGGTACGCCGAAATGTTCGGCGCCGGGTCCGGTTTCCGGGAAGCCGGGATGCAGGCCATCACCTACCGGGTTCGGGCCGTCGGGGTGCTGCCGTTTACACCTTCCCTGCCGACCGTGCCCGATGCCGATGGGCCCGATCCCGTTGCGGCGCACATCGGCACCCGGCAGATCCGGCTCGGCATCGAGGGTTTCGTCACCACCGATATCTACGACTACAGCAAACTGCAAGCCGGGCATGTCATCTCGGGGCCGGCCATCGTCGAGGTACCCACCACCACGGTGGTCGTCCCCGCCGGCACCACCGGTGTCGTCGACCAGCTCGGCAATTTGATCATCACCCATGAGGAGTCAGCTCGATGACCATGCCCGTTGCCGGTTCCGAGGCCTTCGCGAGCCGACCAGTCGACCCGGACGAGCTGGCCGCGTCGCTGCCGCCGTCGCTGCAGATCCACACCGTCACCCAGGAGCAGATCGATGCCCTGGACCCGCTGACCTATGAGGTGATCCGGCACCGATTGTGGTCGGTCACCGAGGAAATGGGTGAGGCCCTCAAACGAATGTCGGGGTCCCCCATCGTCACCGACGCGAACGATTTCGATTTCACCATCGGTGATGAACTGGGTCAGGAGGTCCAGGTCGGCTTGTACAACACCATGCTTGTTGGCGCGGTCGACCTGGCCATCTACTGGACACTGGCGAACCGGGCGGACAACCCGGGCATCACCCGGGGTGACATGTTCCTGTGCAACGACCCTTGGGTCGGCGGCGGTCTGCACCAGAGCGACGTGATCGTCTACCAGCCGATCTTCCACGACGGCAAACTGTTCGCCTGGACCAGCGCGATCTGTCATGAGCCGGACCTCGGCGGGGTCGGGCTGGGCTCGTTCTCTCCCGCCGCGCAGGACGTGTTCTCCGAATCGCTGCCTACGCCGCCGGTGAAGGTCGTGCGGGATTTCCAGCTGCAACGCGATATCGCCGACCTTTGGGTCCGCCGCTCCCGGGTGCCGATGCTGGTCGGCCTTGATCTACGGGCGCAGGTCGGATCCAACAATGTCGGCCGGGAGCGACTCCTTGCAGTCATCGAGCAATACGGTGCTGACACCGTCAAGGCCGTGATGAAACGGATGATGAATGACGCCGAATACCGGCTGCGCAGCAAGCTGACGAGCCTGCCCGACGGCAGCTGGAAGGCCACCGGGTACCAGGATCAGTCCCACGAGGGCGACCGCAGCCTGCACAAGATCTCCCTGACCATGACCAAGCGGAACGATCACCTGGTCTTCGACTTCACCGGCACCGACAGGCAGGCCGGGGTCATCAACTGCACCTACGCCGGTATGCGGGGCGGGGTGATGCTGGCCCTGTTGCCCATCCTGGCCGGCGACATCCCGTGGTCGGCAGGCGGGCTGATGCGATGCTTCGACCTGATCGCCGAGGAAGGGACCATCAACAACGCGACCTACCCGGCCGCCGTCAGCAGAGGACCGATCGGACCGGCCTGGCTCACCGGAACACTTGTTGCGGAATGCCTTTCGCAAATGTTGGATCGGTCTGTCGATTTGGGCAGGAGCGTGCAGGCCTCCTGCTGCGGCACCTGGGACACCGCGATCCTGGCTGGTCTGGACGAACGCGGCGAGGTCCCGGCACCATTCCTGTCCATCATGATGGAGCCCATGGCCGGCGGGTACGGCGCCCGGCCCCACGTGGACGGCCTGGACACCGGTGGGCTGTTCTGCATCCCAATGGGACGTATTCCCGACACCGAGATGTCCGAATTCCTTTACCCAATGCTGGTGCTCTGGCGGCGCGAGGAAGCCGACTCCGGCGGCCCCGGTCATCACCGCGGCGGCGTCAGCGCGTCCCTGGCGATGACCCCGTACGGAACTAGCATGCCCATGGGCCTGGTACTCGCCTCGGCCGGCAAAGCCGTCGCCCAGAACAACGGGCTCGCCGGTGGCTACCCCGGCAACACTGGCAAGGAAATCCTCGCCCGCGGCACCAACGTCAAGGCACTACTCGCAGGCGGGGTGATGCCGGCCGACCTGGCCGGTCTGGCGGGCCAGCACGAGCTGGGCCAGAACTACTCGCAGACCTACCTGGCGCCCGGTGACGTGCTGTACATGCATTGGCAGGGTGGCGGTGGGTACGGCGATCCGCTGACCCGCGACCCGGATGCCGTCGCGGCTGACCTCCGGGAAGGCAAGATCACCACTACCGGCGCCACCGACACCTACGGCGTCGTCCTGGACACTGCTGGACAGGTCGACACTACCGGCACCACGCAGGCCAGGGACCGGCTCCGCACCGCGCGCCGCGAGCGCACTACCCTCGACTCTCCGATCCCCGGTGAGCTGCTTGACCTGTCGAGCGGTCGACGGCTGGACGAGAACCTGGTGCTGGTCACCGAGGCCGGGCATCCCATCGTCGGCTGCGCGCACTGCGGGCAGCGGCTCGGCGACCCCCGGATCTCCGGCACCCTGTCACTGGCTCGCTACGACGGACCATCCAGCGACGCGGGACCGCAGGTCACCTCCGATCCCGCCGCGTATGTCGACGACGAAGTGGTATTCCGGCAGTACTGCTGCCCGAACTGCCTCGGCGCGATCTACTCCAGCGTCGTCCCGGCCGACCACCCCGACCACGTCTCCGAGCTCGGCCGGTTGCTGCCTGCGCTCGCGGGGTCCTGATGAGACTGCGCCGGGTCGCCGTCCTCGGCGGCGGCCCGGGCGGTCTGTATGCCGCCCGGCTCCTCCGGCTCGCCGACCCCGACTGCGTTGTCGACGTCTACGAACAGGGCCGACCAGGCACGACCTTCGGCTTCGGTGTCGGACTCGCCGCCGGTACCCAACGCAACCTGCACGCCGCCGACCCGGACTCCCTCGACGACATCGTCCGGCACAGTCACCGGCACGACATGGTGCTGCGGGTGGGCGATCAGGTCGCCCGGATGGCGAATGACAACCTCCGCGCGATCGGCCGGAACACCCTGCTCACCGTGCTGCAGCAGCAGGCCACCGCGGCCGGCGCCCGGTTGCATTTCGGTGACCGCAGCACCGTGGATGACCTGGACGCCGATCTGGTGATCGCGGCCGACGGGGTGAGCAGCGCCACCCGCGAAAAACACCAAGACCAGTTCGGGGCCCAGGTCGACACCGGGGAGGGACTGTACCTGTGGTGCGGTACCGACTTCGCCCTGGACAGCGCCCTGTTCCAACCCGTCACCACCGAACACGGCACATTCGTCACGCATGCCTACCCCTACGGACCGGACCGCAGCACGTTCCTCATCGAAACCGACGAACAGACCTGGCGGTGCGCAGGTTTGGACGCCGCGACAGACGCCACCGGATTCGACCAATCCGACGAACAGTCCCTCACGTACCTGCAGGAGGTGTTCGCCGAGGCTCTGAACGGTCACCAGTTAATCGGCAACCGCACCCGGTGGTCGCGATTCCGGACCGTGCGGTGTGAGCGCTGGTACAGCGGCAACGTGGTCCTGCTGGGCGATGCTGCCCACACCGCCCACTACTCGATCGGATCCGGCACCAAACTGGCCATGGAAGACGCGATCGCACTGGTCGCCAGCGTGCGCCGCGCCGACACCCTCGAAGCCGCTCTCCTGGATTACGAAGCGCAGCGCCGGCCGGCCGTCGAGCATCTGCAGGAGGTCGCCACCCGAAGCCAACGCTGGTGGGATTCCTTGCCGCGGCGAATGCACCTACCAATCAACCAGGTCCTGGTGTCCTACATGACCCGCGCCGGTAAGGTCCCGCTCGAGCATTTCGCGCAGAGCACGCCGCAGGTCGTCGCCCGGGCACTGGAGGAATACGCGCACACCCCGTTCGTGCCTGGCATCCCGGAAGGCGAACTGAATACCGATGACATCGTCAGCTGGGCCATCGAACAACCCCTCTGCACGGAGAGGGTGCAGGTCGCAACCCGTGTCGACACAACGCACCTGACCGTTCGCGACATCGAGTTCGACGAGCCCGACCCGTGGGGCGTCAAGGCCGACGCGGTGGTCACCGCTGCGACCTCGAGACTGGCCGCTGGTGTAGATGCGCTGCGAGTCACCGGACCCGGCGACCGCAACGCGGTTCTCGACCGGCTCGACTTCGCCGAACGGCTGCGCCTTGAACTAGCTGCCACGGTGATCCTGCAGGCACCCGCCCGGTACCTGCCGGACCTGGCGGCCGGGCTCGTCGCCGGTCGGATCGACCTGATCGACACCGCAGACAGGTTCCACGCTGCAGGAACCGCCGGGTGAGTACAGACAGTTGGGGAGGCCGGCTTCCGGCCTACCCCCCACCCCTGGCCCGGCGGTACCGGGATGCCGGGATATGGCGCGACCACACCATCTCCGAGGAATTCCACGCCGTCGCCGAACGATTCCCCGACCGGGATGCGGTGGTCAGTGGGGACGGTCGCCTCAGCTACGCCGAGCTCGATCACCGTACCGACCAGGTTGCCGTCGGACTCCACGACATCGGACTACGACCGGGTGACCCGGTGCTGTTCCAGGTCAACAACCGGCTGCACTCCATCATCGCCTGGTACGGGGTACTCAAGGCAGGGCTCGTCCCGATCGCCACGCTCGCGGCGCACCGCCTCCATGAGATCAGCCAGATCAGCGCCCGCACCGGAGCCGTCGCACACCTCGTCGAGGCGGACAACCCAGGCTTTGACCTGACCGGCTTCGCCCTGGACCATCGCAGCGATCATGCGACCCTGCGGCACGTCCTGACGGTCGGCGGCACCCGCCCCCGCAGCGGTGTCGTCCGCCTTGATGACCTGGGCCGGGACACCGACCCGGTGACGGCCCGCAACCACGTGACGTCCCTGCAGGCCCGTATCGACCCCGGTGAAATCGCCGTGTTCCAGTTGTCCGGAGGCACGACAGGCGTCCCCAAGGTCATCCCGCGCAGGCACGACGAGTACTGGTACAACGCCACTGCCTACGCGCAGCGGCTGCGGTGGGACGAGAACTGCCGGGTCGCCCACCTGATCCCGATCATCCACAACGCCGGCATCGTCTGCGGAGTACATGCCCCGCACAGCGTCGGTGCCTGCCTCATCCTCGGAACCCCCGACGCCGCAGCATCTTTGCCGTTGCTGATCGAAGAGAAGATCACAGATGTGCTCATCGGGCACGCCCACTACCGGGCAATCAGCGACAGCATCACCGCGCTATCCGAATCGGTCCGTCGGGTCGTGCTGTCCGGCGCCAAAGTGCCGCCGAACTTGTTCGGCGAGATCGAAGGCTTGGGGGTTTGGACCGGTCAATTGTTCGGCATGGCCGAGGGCTTCTTCGCGGTCACCGACATCCACGCCCCCAGCAAGGCCAGGCTGACCACCGTCGGCACCCCGATGTCCGACCTCGACGAATTCCGCATCCTCGAACCCGGCGGCGAGACCGAACTCCCGGACGGCGCCACCGGAGAACTCTGCTGCCGCGGCCCCTACACGTTGCCGGGTTACTTCGACGCCGCGGACCACAACGCCGTCGCATTCACCTCCGACGGCTTCTTCCGCACCGGCGACCTGGCCAGCGTGCACACGCTGGGCGGCGATCGGTACGTCTGCATCGACGGCCGGATCAAGGACGTCATCAACCGGGGCGGGGAGAAAATCAACGCAGAGGAAGTCGAGCTCCTGTTGATCCGTCACCCGGCCGTCCTGCAGGTCGCGGTCGTGGCGATGCCCGACCCGCGGCTCGGGGAACGCACCTGCGCCATCATGGTCGCCCGTGACGAGCCGGTCACGCTCGAGCAAATACGCGAGCATCTGACCGCCCTCGGCGTCGCCAAATTCAAATGGCCAGAACGACTGGAGTGGGTCGCCCATCTCCCTCAATCCAACATCGGCAAGATCGACAAGAAGGCGCTTCGCCAATGGATTGCGACGGAAACCGCGCCGTCGGTGGAAAATCCCGCCAGCTCGAAGGCCTCAAGCGCCACGGCCTGACGGAGGCACACAACCACGACCCCCTGCGCCTGTGCAGTGACCCCTGCCAGGCGGGGCAATGGTTGCGGAGTCAGAGTTTCAGCCTCGCCGTGGGGTGGCGCGATGAAGTCATCTGCATTCCCGCTCTCGGTCTGTGCGTTCGCAAGTGGAGCCAGCCGCCCGTCTGGTGATCGCTACGCCGGCTGAACCACCGGTGACCAGTGCCTTCGTCGCCATTATCAAGGCTGAGGTTCGCTGAGCGTCGCGACCCGCGATGTGCAGGAACGCCCTCCAAATGAGCTGCTTCTTGGTCGAAGGGTGGACCTGCTGTGCCGAACCTTCTCGTTGGGCTGCGGATGGCGCGCGTTGACTCGAAGGGTTCTGCAGCAGGTCCCCTGCTGGGGGTCAACGGGTGACGGAGCCGACCGGGTAGCGGGCGGATAACCAGGCGCCGATTTCCGCGGCGGCGAGACTGCTTCCGGTCGGCCCGCCCTTGGTCAGCGGACCACCGAAATGCGTCCCGGGCACCCGGGTGCTGGTCAGATCCTGCGCTCCGAGAGCACTTGCCATAGCTGCCATGTCGGCGGGGTAGCACGCCTGGTCACCGGTCAACTCGATCAACAAGGTCGGTGCGGTGACGCCAGGAGCGCAGCGCAGGAAGTCGGCATTGGTGCTCAGCGCGGACCAGGTCGACAGCCACGCCTCGGGGGTCGAGAGGCGACCGAACCCTACGAGGCCATAGTTGGTCAGGTCGGGGCGCCGGCCGAACAGCGAGCCGTAGGGGCGGTCGTTGGGGTCGATCGATAGGTCGACACCGTGGGGGTCGGCGTCGGTCCGATAGACGGTCAGCACCCGTGGCGCCAGCGCGGCTCTGCGATCTGCGGGATCACCGTTGGCCGCAAAGGACTTTCGGGCCGCGGCGACCGCAGCGACCCGCTCCCGGGCGATGACATCCAGCCGGGCGATCCGCTCGATCTGGGCCTGCCGGTAGCGCGCGAGGAACTCTGGGGTGTACTGCGAACTCGCCGGGGCGTCGACGAAACCGTTGGCGGGGTCGTACAGATTAAGGCCTCGGTCCGCCGACAGCGGGTCGGCCTCGTCGCAGACCGAGGGGTCGATGAGCCGGGCCAGCAACGCACCTTGACCGGGATGCGGTGCCATAAAAACCACCGCATCGGGTACCGGCATGTCCGCCTCGGGCAGGCCGGTCGGGCGGCCGCCGGGGCCGATCGAGATCCTCTGCGCAGCGGGCAGCGAGGCCTGTTGATGGTAGAACCCAAATAGTGTGCCACCGCCGGAATGGCCGAGCGTAACCACCGCGTCGAAACCTCGTTCCCGGAGGAACACTTGACCCGCGGCGGCGTCGAGCAGTGCCTGTTCATGCAGCAGGGACAGGTCATTGTTGACTGAGCGGGTGCCCTGGGTCCACACGGCGAAGCCACGAGCCAGTAGTTCCGGGACCAGCATGTGGTGGGTCACATCCTGGCGCGGATGCATGATGCAGACCACCGTCCGGGCGCCCGGCACTATACGGAGAACCCCGTGCACTGTGGCGCCGTCCGACGTCGTCAGCTGGTGCAGGGTCTCCGTCGTGATGCCCGGTTGAGCCGCTGCTTCGATCCACCGTCCCGCTCCGAGACGTTCCCGGGCGAGGGTCACCTCGGTCCTGGCGTCCGTGGTGCCCCGTGCAGTGCCTCCACTTTCAGGGCGTCCTTGTCGTGCTGGGTGATGCGGGACCGACCGAGGCCGGCGACGCTGCTGTACCAGACGGCGTGGCGGCAGCCGGTCGCCCTCCGGTCGATGACAATCGGCCCGGCAGAAGTGATCTCGAAGTACGGACCGATCTTGCCGATGGTGACGGACGGGTCAGTGGCCGCGACGTCCACGACGGGGACGTTCTCCGGGACGTCGAGCACGAAGAGGGTGGTCATACCTTGCTCAACTCCGCGCTCAACTCCGCGCCGTGCGCGTCTTCCCATGCAGGAGCACGTTCCATGATCAGTTCGGCCTTGCGGACGAGCAACGCGGCCATACTCGGATCGGGACCGGCCACGACGTCCAGCAGGGCGTCGATCGTCAGCTCGGCGTCGAGGTCCTCCTGCTGGGTGACGGGGCGCAGCGCGCGGGTCACTTCGATCATGTAACCGTTCGGGTCATGGGTGTAGATCGACTCGATGGTTTCGTGCTGGATCTGCATCTCGACCGGCCACGCACTGCCGTCCAGCCGCCGGCGGTACTCCAGCAGGTCCTGCTCGTTGTCGACGTGAATCGCCAGATGCCGGGACTTGATGAAGAACCCGGGGACGTCCGCACCGAACCGTGAGTACGCGTCCCCCTGCGGCCCACCGTCGAACGGCTCCAGCCCAAAGTAATAGAAGAAGGCCAGGCGGTCGCCGTTGCCGATATCGAAGAAGAAGTGGATGAAGTCGGGATGCTTCTCTGGGCCCCACCCGGCGGCGCAGATCGAATGCACGACCGGGAAACCCAGAACATCACGGTAAAACGCCACCGTGCCCGCGGGGTCGAATGTGGGGTAGGCAACGTGATCGACGCCGCGGACGCGGTGCTCAAGGTTTGGCATGGGAATGACCTCCTGGTCGACGAATGGGACGGGCGTCAGACGAGTTGCGGAATACCAAGTCTCAGCAGGCGACCAGCCCCGGGAATGACCGCCGGGACTCCGAGGGCAGTGAGCAGGCTGTAGGCACCTGCGGTGGCGGCCGACAGCACGGGCAGACGGAATTCACTCTCGGCGGTCTCGATCAGATCGAGCGATGGCATCTGTACACAGGCGGAGATCACCAGCGCTTCCACCCCGGACAGGTCCAGGGATCGGGCCGCCTCCATCACCCGGTCGCCCGGAATGCACCCCACCTCGGTGTTGTCCGCGACCTCCAACGCCCGCCAATCGGCGACCTCGAAACCCTCGGCCTCCAGATACTCGACGACCTGCTGGGCCAGCGGTCGCAGGTAGGGAGTGACCAACGCGATCCGGGCCGCGCCCAACGCCCGCAGACCCTCCACCAGCGCCCCGGCGCTGGACCGCACCACAGCATCCGAGCCGCCGGTGGCCAACTGCTCTGCGACGGCCGATTCCACCCTTTGGTGCTCACCCGGACCGCCGACCGCCAAGGCCACCAGACACGCGTACAGAATCGCGTCGACCCCGGCGTCACCGAGTTCGAGAATGCATCGCTCCCGTTGCGCATTCATCGCGCGAAGCTGGGCCGCGGACACCGTGTGCATCCGCATACGGCTGGAATGAAACGAGAAACGGCTCTCACCGTGCCGGTTCAACAGTGCGGGGATCTCGGTCTCGACCGTGACGTTCGAGCTAGGAACCACAAGTCCGATCCGGTGCGTGATCATGCTCGCCTCATCTCCGTTGACGTTCATGACCAATATTCAACACTTGCGATGGTTCGTCAAGGCCGTGTGCCCCTCATCACCAGTACGGTGGAGGAGGTTGGACGTTGCTGCAGGTCGAATGGTGGAGACGGAGATTCCAGCGCGCCCGAGGGGCGACATTGGCTTGGGGACCAGAGCTATTCGGTCAGAGCCCGTTCCAACATCGCAATATCCTGCTTGAGCAGTTGCAGCGCACGGGCTGCCCCGTCACCCTCAACCGGACGTTTGTCCTGCCCTATGACCGACGCGACAGCCATCTCGGCCAAGCTCTCGGCGATAGCGGTTTCCGCTCGCTCGCCTTCGGGGTGGTGCCACCAGGCCACCCAGTTGCACAGGCCGATGATCCCGAGCGCCGATGTCCGAGGATCTACCGGGCGTAGCTCACCCGTACGAACACCCTCGTCGATAACCGACGAAAAGGCCTGCAACACACGACGGCGAGCCTGCGCGTACGCGGCCGACAACCTCTCCGGCAGCTCATTCTCAGATCGGACCATCAAGCGAAACCGGGCCGGATGGGACGCCTGCTGGAACGCCACAGCGAAGGCCATCTCCCGCAGCCGCTCCGCAGCGGAGGTCTCCGTCTTGTCAACGACCTGTTCTAGTAGCTCGGCAGGACCCTCGGCCAGTTCGCTGACCAATCGGAACAGGAGATCGTCCTTGCTGCCGAAGTAGTGGTACAGGGCCGGTCGCGTGAGCCCGGTCGCCTCCGCGATGTCCTGCAAGCTGGTCCCGGCGAAGCCCCGATCGGCAAACAGGCGTGTCGCTTCTCCCATGATCTGCGCCTCAACCAGACCGCGCCGGGCACCGCGCGCCGGAGCGGCGGCGGAATCCAACGGGGCCACCGCTGATCGCGTGCGGAGGGGTTTCGCCGTCGAGTTCGCTTTGCTCTCCACCACTCAACAGTAGCGACCGATACTCATCGATAGTGTCGGACCTGCCGTGGTCGTGGGCAACCTTGAATGAGTTGCGATGGGGTGTCGGGCCCGGTCAATACACTGCCACGATGACGACGGCGGGGTCGGTGGGCGCGCACGCGGCGCAAACGGCCGTCCGGCCGCTGGATGCCCAGGAGCGATCCCAACTCAGCCGGTTGCGCCGGTGGGGAACGGTCGGCGCGCTGTTGCTGATGCTGGGCACCGGATCCTCGTACGGCGCGGCGACACCCATCCCCAACCCGGTCGACGGTCTGCGGATCGTCGGACTGCTGTCCCGGATCGGGCCGGCGGCCCTGGCCTGCTCGTACGCCGGGATCGGGCTGGTGGTGCTGGCCTGGGCGCTGATCGGCCGGTTGGCGGCGCCGGGCCGGGTGCGTCGGCTGTCCCGCAGCCAGCTGAGCCACACCCTGGCGATGTGGTCGGTGCCGCTGCTGGTGGCGGCCCCGCTCTTCTCCCGGGACGTCTACTCCTACCTGGCCATCGGTTCGATGATGGAGCACGGGCACAACCCGTACGACTCCGGTCCTTACGACACGCTGGGCGACGCGGACCCGTACGCGCATCAGGTCGACGTCCGCTGGCAGCACACCCCCAGCCCGTACGGACCGGTCTACCTGCTGGTTGCGCAGGGGGTCGTGAAGATTGCCGGGGACAACGTCATCGTCGGCACCCTCGCTCAGCGGCTCGTCGAACTGCTGGGTGTCGCCCTGATCGTCTGGGCCCTCCCCCGGCTGGCCCGGATCTGCGGGGTCGACCCGGTGGCCGCCCTGTGGCTGGGCGCCCTCAACCCGTTGGTGTTGTTCCACCTGATCGGCGGCGGGCACAACGAGGCTCTGATGCTGGGCGCGATGCTGGCGGGTCTGGTGATCGCCTGGGAACACTCGCTGACCGGTGGGGTCGTGTTGATCGCCCTGGCGGTGGGGATCAAGGCCACGGCCGGGATGGCGCTGGCGTTCCTGGTGATCATGCTGGCGCTGCGGGCGGGCGGCCGGTGGCGTGACCTGTTCCGGTGGGCCGCGCACGTCGGGGCGATCGCCGTGGTCACCTTTGCCGCTTTCACCTGGGTGGCCGGTGTCGGAGTCGGCTGGTTGGCGGCATTGACAGCGCCCGGATCGGTGCGGTCCTTCCTGTCGGTGTCGACCACCCTCGGAGTGGGCGCCGGTCAGGCCGGACTGCTCCTCGGCCTGGGCGATCACACCCAGGCTGCGCTTGACGTGATGCAGCCGGTGGGCACGGTGATCGGAACGGTGATCGCCGTGGCCATCATGTGGCAATGCTGGCAGCGTCGGCTGAACCCGGTCCTTGGCCTCGGGATCGCCATGGGGGCATTCGTCATGCTCTCCCCCGTCATTCAGCCCTGGTACCTGCTGTGGGCCGCGTTACCACTGGCCGCAGCGACCTCGGACTGGCGGTACCGCTCGGCGACAATCGTGCTGACGGTGCTGTTCTCGGTGACGATCATGCCGAACGGGGCGACCATCCCGGCGTACGTGATCGTGCAGGCTGTGGTGGTCGCCGCGGTGGTGGTGGGGGCGGTGTTCTGGATGCTGCGGTCCCGCGGGTTGCCGGCGGCGCTGGTTCCACTGACGGCGACCAACCCCAATACCGACACCGACACCGACACCGACACCGACGAGCCTGGTGGCACCGACACCGGTGAGGACGAGCCCGGTGTCGGCCAGAACACAGACGAGCGGGTCGGCACTCCCAGAACCGCCGCCTACCCTGGGTCATCGTGACCTCCACCGCCCGCGCTGGCAGACCAGGTGTCGTCCACCCTGGTGCCCCTGCCGGGGCGAACGCCGACGCAGACCCCGCCATCGTCATCGACGCCCTGGTGCGCACGTTTCCCGCTGGGCGCGGTTCGTCATTGCGCGCGGTGGACGGCCTGTCCTTCTCGGTGCGGTCCGCCGAACTCGTCGCCCTGCTCGGTCCGAACGGAGCCGGAAAGACCACCACCCTGGACGTGTGTACCGGCTTCACCAGGGGTGACGCAGGTCGGGTCCGGGTACTCGGTCTCGACCCCTGGCGGCAGGCTGCCGCACTCCGCCCCCGAATCGGCGTCATGCTGCAGGCGGGCGGCGCCCAGGCGGCGGCCCGGACCGGCGAGATGCTGAACCTGATCGCCCGGTGCACTGCGAACCCTCTCGACCCGGGTTGGCTGCTGGAGACTCTCGGGCTGGCCGAGGTGGCACGCACCCCGGTGCGCCGGCTGTCCGGGGGCCAGGCGCAGCGGCTCAGCCTGGCAATGGCGCTCATCGGACGGCCGGAACTGTTGTTCCTCGACGAACCGACGGCCGGCCTTGACCCGCAGGCCCGCCACCTGGTCTGGGATCTGCTTCGTGCTGTCCGCTCGGACGGGGTCGCCGTGCTGCTGACCACCCACCTGCTGGATGAGGTGGAGCTGCTCGCCGATCGGGTGGTCATCATCGACCACGGGCGCGCCATCGCTCAGGGAACACCGGCCGAACTCACCGCCGGGTCGTCGGGGCAACTGCGATTCAGCGCAAGGGCGGGCCTGGATGTCGATCTGCTCCGATCTGCGCTGCCTGCCGGATACCTGACCAGCGAGACCGCGCCCGGACGGTACCTCGTCGAAGGCCAGATCGAGCCGACGACGGTGGCGACCGTGACGTCGTTCTGCGCCCGGGTAGGCGTGCTGCCCAGTGACCTGCAGGTCGGTCGCCGATCCCTGGACGAGGTCTACCTGGACCTGACCGGACGGCAGATCCGATGACGACCAATAGCCCGTCCGATGCGCGTCCCGTTGATGCGACCACCCGGCGGGGCGCCGAATCAGGGTTGACTTTCCTGCCAGGCACCTTCTCGGCGGATCCAGCACCGGTGCCGGCTCTGCGACCCATCCTGGGCATGGCCTCTCTCCACTTGCGGCTCCTCGTCCGTAACGGGGAGCAACTGCTGCTGGCTGTCGTCATTCCAGTGCTGGCGATGATCGCGGGGGTGCTGATCCGGGTCGTCGATCTTCCCGAGCCCCGGGTAAACGCCGTTGTCCCAGGGGTTTTCACCCTGGCGGTGGTGTCGTCGGCGTTCACCTCGCAGGCCATCACCACCGCCTTCGACCGCCGGTACGGGGTGCTCAAGCGGCTTGCCGCCGCCGGAGTCGGCCGGATCCAGCTGATCGCCGGCAAGGCGCTGGCCACCCTGGCGGTGGTGGCTGGTCAGCTGCTGTTGCTTGCGGGGGTCGGGTTCGCACTGGGTTGGCGACCGAGCGGGAACCCCGTGACGGCCGTGGCCTGGGTGATCGTTCTGGTCGCACTCGCAGCAGCGGCCTTCCTCGGACTCGCACTGCTGTTGGGTGGGACGGCGCGGGCCGAGGCGGTCCTGGCTGGGGCCAATCTGCTGTGGCTGGTGTTCGTCGGGCTGGGCGGGATCGCCGTGCCGCTCGACAGCTCCCCCGCTGGGCTGCGGGTCGTGGGAGAACTGACCCCGGCGGGCGCCTTGTCGCAGGGTCTTCGAGCCGTGTTGCAGCACGGCGGGGCACCTCCGCCGGCCAGCGTGCTGGTCCTCGTGGTGTGGCTGGTGGTCGGCTGGGCGGCCGCCATCCGGTGGTTCCGATGGCTCTGACCACCTCCACCGAGCATCCCGCGGGCGACCGGGGGTCACGGCGGCGCTGGCGGCCGGCCGACCGTCTGCAGCGCGTTTTCGCGTGGGCCGCGGTGCTCACCAATGGGCTGATCGCGGTCACCGGCGCCACCGTGCGGGTCACCGGCTCCGGCCTGGGGTGCCCGACCTGGCCGGAGTGCCAGGCCGGTTCGGTGGTGCCGGTCAGCCGTGCCGACCTGTCGCCGGTGCACCAGGCGATCGAGTTCTCCAACCGGACCCTGACCTCCCTGGTGTTGATCGCGTCCCTCGGGACGTTCCTATGCCTCTGGCTGGCCCGGCCCCGGCGGCGCCGGTTGGTGTTACTCGCAGCGGCGCTGCCCGCCGGGGTGGTCTTCCAGGCACTCTGGGGCGGGCTCACCGTGCTCACCGGCCTGGCGTGGTGGACGGTGGCCCCGCACATGGTGGTGTCCCTCGGCCTGCTGTTCGTCGCCATCGTGGTACTGGTCGGACTCCGGGAGACCGACGACCCGCCGGTCCCGGTCGTCCCCCGACCGCTGCGGCTGCTCACGTTCGGCACGGTCGGGGTGCTTCTCGCTTTGTGTGTCGCCGGGACCCTGGTGACGGCGGCCGGGCCGCACGCAGGCGACGACGCCACCCCCCGACTGGAGGTGCCGGTCCGCATACTCGCCCAGCTACACGCCGACCTGATGTTCGGCTACCTCGGACTGCTGGTGGCGATGTCCGTCGGTTATCTGGCAGTTCGGGCACCGCGTCGGCTGATGATCCGGGTGCTGATCCTGATTGCCGTCACCCTCGCCCAGGGCACGATCGGGCTGGTGCAGTATGCCACCGGCGTCCCGGAAGCGTTGGTGGTGTCCCACGTTCTTGGCGCGGTACTGCTCACCGCCGCCGCCGCGAACGTCGCGCTCGCCACCAGGGTTCGTCAGCCCGCACGCTGACCGGGCCCGCCCGCCGGGCAGCGCTACGAAGCCCCCCGGGCCGGGGTGACGATTCGATGGATCAGAACTGGCCGAGCCCTGGAGCCGGCGCATTCGCCAGCACTTCTTCGTATCGGGCGGTGCGGATGTCGTTGACCAGTGACCGCGACTCTTCCCGGTCACGCACCACCTTGGACACCACGACGGTGGCGAACATGGAGCAGAGAATGCCCATGCCGATGGTGTACCGCTCCTGGACGGAGACGTTCAGAAGCCAGATGTTGACCAGGTTCCAGGCGCCGGTGACCATCAGGAACGCGATCGATGCGGTGAAGAACGCTGGGGTGTGATCGTTGACGAGCTTGGGATTGGACATGGCTGAGCCTTTCTGATGAGAAACGGGGGTTTGGCTGAGTAAGAGCGGACGCGAGTGCTTCGAAGCCAGGGTGACCCGGACAACACTTTCGAGCGGGGACCCTCCGGAACGGGGAACGCGGAACGGGGACCGGGGAACGCGGGACCTGCTGGATGGAAAGTTTTCTCGACGGTCCGGCCGGGGTCAGCGTCCGCTCGTCCGGCGGCGGGCTCGCCGAACGGGGGCCGCTGCCCGTCGGTGCTTCCGGCTGACCACGGCCTTGGCGAAACTGTGCCGGCGGCCGTCCATCTGGTGCACGCGAAGTACCTGTTCCAGCTTGGTGTGCCGGATCCTGGACGCCTGCTTGCTGATGCCCTGCGCCTGCCCGATGTCGTCATAGGTGGACTGGGGCAGGGTGGATCGAAGGGTGTGCACGGACTGGGCCTCGATGATGTCCAGGACCACCCGAGCTTGGGAGATGAGCCGAATTTTGGTCAGCTCGAACTCCGTTTCACTGTCGGAGGTCGGCGGCGCCGCCGCACCGTCCGCCAGCACAGTGGCGATGTAGTCATACATCTCACCGAGTTCCACGGTGATCAGCTTGCACCGTGACAATGCTGGTTGTCAACGACAATTTTGATTGTCTTGGCGCGTCGTGGATGGCCGCGTCTCGAACGGGCTACTCCGGCCCCAGGGGCGGACTGCGATGCGACCATGTCGGTCGACGCGCAACCGAGGCCGTATTGTGCGGATGTGTCCGATTCCCGGTGCCGGTCGATCCGGTGAGTGACGCACCCCTTTCGTCGGCCGACAACCGCGGCGGCGCAACGACTCCCGGCACACCCGGCGACGCTGCCGACACCGAGGCCGACGACATCGCTGGCGACATCGCTGGCGACACCGCTGCCGACACCCCTGTTGACCCCCCTTCCGCTACCGCTGGCGCCACCGCGGTCGACATCGATGAGGCAAACTCGGTCGTCACCCCAGCCGGAGCCGGCCTCCCCGAGCGCCGGCGAACCAGTGCCCGGTGGCCGAGGTTGACCCTGCCCGGCGCGTGGGTCGCCTTGGCCTTTGTGTGCCTGTCGTTCACCCCGACGCTGCTGCCCCGGCCCGCCTTCTTCCAGGGCTTCGTCTGTGGGGTCAACGGGGTGATCGGTTACAGCTTCGGCGTTCTCGGCGCGTGGCTGTGGCGGCAGTTCGCGGATCGGCCGGCACGGCCGGCCCGCCCCCGGTCGTGGCGGGCCTTCCTGGTGGCGGCCCCGGTGATCGCACTTGCCTCCTACCTGCTGGGCCTGCGATGGCAGTTGCAGATCCGCGAATTGATGAGCGTGCCCCCGGAGGGATTCTTCCCGCAATTACTGCTGCCACTCATCGCGGCGGTGATGTTCCTGCTGCTGCTGACCTGCGCTCGCGGTGTGCGTGCCCTGTTCCGGGCCATCTCGAACCTGCTGGCACGGCGAATGGGCCGTCGGGCCGCCCGTGGGATTGGCGCGGTACTGGTCGCGGCGGCCACCGGACTGCTCGTCAGCGGGGTGCTGGTGGACGGCGCGATCGGCATTGCCGACCGGAGTTTCGCCACGCTCGACACCACCACCGGCGACACGGCTGTGCAACCGACGACGCCATTACGGTCCGGTGGCCCGCAGTCGGAGGTGCCATGGAACACATTGGGCTTCCAGGGTCGCAACTTCATCGGCACCGGCCCCACCGCGGCCCAGATCAGTGCCCTGTCCGGAACAGCCGCGCAGGAACCGATCCGCGCCTACGCCGGCATCGCGACAGAGCAGGATCCGGAGCAACGGGCTGCGATGGCAGTGGCGGACCTCGACCGGGCCGGTGGCTTCGGCAGGCGTTACCTGCTGGTCGCAGGCACCACGGGAACCGGCTGGGTGGATCCCGGAGCCGTGGACAGCCTGGAATATCTCACCGATGGGGACGTGGCCACCGTCGCCATCCAGTATTCCTACCTGCCGTCGTGGGTGTCGTTCATCGTGGACCAGTCGCGGGCCAGAGCGGCCGGCCGGGCCCTGTTCGACGCCGTCTACGAACGGTGGTCCCAGCTGGCGCCAGACGCCCGTCCCCGGCTGTTGGTGTTCGGGGTCAGCCTTGGGTCCTTCTCCGGCGAGACGGCGTTCAGCGGCGAGTTCGACCTGCGCAACCGCACATCGGGCGCGTTGTTCGCCGGGCCGCCGAACTTCAACACGCTGTTCCGCGAATTCACCGACGGCCGGGACGCCGGGAGCCCGGAGGAGCAACCAGTCTTCCGCGACGGCCGGACGGTGCGCTTCACCGCCACACCGGACCAGCCGATCTCACCGGTCGACGCACCGTGGGATGGAACGCGAGTGCTGTACCTCGCGCATCCGTCGGACCCGATCATCTACTGGAGCCCTGACCTGATCCTGCGCCGCCCGGACTGGCTGACCGAGCCCCCCGGGGCCGACGTGCTGGACGAGATGGTCTGGATTCCGGTGGTTACGTTCTGGCAGGTCACCGCCGACATGCTGGAACCGGTCCCGGTTCCGCAAGGCCATGGCCATGTGTACGAGGGTCAATACGTGGACGGCTGGGCCGCCGTGATCCAGCCGCCGGGATGGACCCCCGCGAAGGCCGCGCAGCTGCGGGCGGTCATCATCGACGAGTATTGACATCAACGAGTAACGCACGCCAACGAGTAACGACCGCGTCGTCAGTCCCCCTGGTTCGCCTCGCCACGACGCTTGAACCGACGGGCGCCAGGCAGCCCCTCGACGATCTTGCCCACATTGTCCAGGCGCTCGATCAGCAGGTCGAGCTCGGGGATCAGTTCCACCAGGTTCCGGACGGCCGGGACGATCATCCCGGTCAGCTCGGGCAGCAGGTCCAGGCCCTGGAAGATCGCGGCCACGTGTTGGGGTCGCGCCCGGTCGGCTACCTCGCCGGCCAGCGGAGCCAGCGCACCGACCGCCGGCGCGAACAGCTCCACCAGGTCGTCGACCCGCCGCAGGGCCACCGACGCCCCGGTGACCTGTTCTTCGACGTGGTCCAACACCGTTTCGACCCGGTCGATCAGCTGGGCGGCCCTGGACAGCAGTTCCGCGGCGTCGGCGGGCAGCCTGGCCGCAGTTCGGGTGGTGTCCACCGCAACCCCGGACACGACGAGCGCGCCGGTCACCAGCTGGCCGGGCATGGCCAGCACCATGTCAAAACCGGGAATGCGCATGCTTCGCCCCTGGATCATCGGGTCGGTCATCCGGTTGGCGCTACCGTCCTGCAGCGCCGTCGCCGACAGGATATTCCGCGGATATTCCTGGGGAAATTCTGGCGACCCGTGAGTCAACCGGGTACCGGCCCGACGAGTCCAGGCCGGCGATACGTCAGGATAAGGCCATGACGTCCCCCGACTCCCCTCGCCGCATCGCCATCGCCTGCCAGGGGGGCGGGAGCCACACCGCATTCACCGCGGGCGTTCTCAGTCGCTTTCTGCGGCCGGACGTGCTGAGCCGCTACGAGATCACCGGGATGAGCGGCACCTCGGGGGGCGCCATCTGCGCGCTTCTGGGGTGGTCTGCGCTGGTGGACGGGGAGCCGGCCCTTGCCGAATCGCGACTCCGGGGATTTTGGAAGGACAATTCCGCCTCCACCCCGGTGGAACAGTGGGTGAACTCTTTGGTGCTCTGGGCCGGGGATGCGAGCCAATATCTGGCGTTCCCCGAGGTCAGTCCGTACAAGAGCCCGGCAGCCGATATGTCGCTCGCGCAATTACGGGCGATGGTGGGACGGGCGGTGGATGTCGACGGGCTCGCCCGCCGGGCCACTGAGGCCGGAGACGGCCTACCGCGCCTCCTGTTGGGTGCGGTGAACGTGCTCAGTGGTGCGTTCAAGGCGTTCGACAGCAGGTCCGGGGAACTGAGCGTGGACGCGGTGGTCGCCTCGGCCGCCATTCCTACCCTGTTCCGGTCTATCGAGGTCGACGGAAACCTCTACTGGGACGGGCTTTTCTCCCAGAACCCGCCGGTGCGGGACCTGCTGGACGATGTGCCCGACGAGATCTGGGTAATCCAGATCAATCCGACGGCCATCCAGGACGAGCCCCAGACCATCGCGGCCATCGCCGACCGTCGCAACGAGCTGTCCGGCAATCTATCCCTTTATCAGGAGCTCGCATTCATCGAGCGCATCGACCGGATGCTGGAGCAGGGGGTCATCACCAGCGATCGGTACCGGCCGATCACGGTCCGGGTACTCGAAATGGCCCGCCCGCCAGATTCGGCGAAACGGGGGTACAGCTCCAAACTCAACCGCGATCCGGCATTCCTGGAGGAACTGATCGATCTCGGAGTACGGCAGGCCGAGGAGTTCCTGATCGCGCAGTCCTTCGAGGCTGCCTGGCGGGACGGCGACAGTGCCGCGATGCTCAATTTTTTCGCCGACGATTGCGCGGTGAGCTCGACGTTCCCGTTCCTGGAACTGCTTCCGACGACGGACCGGGCCGCCCTCGAATCCCTGGTCGCCAAACGCCTGAGCGCGGGGATCGACGTCAACTCCAGCCGCAAACAGCTCGCCCGGGATCAGGTCACCTGGCGGGTGCGGACCACGTCGAACAGCACCGGAAAGCGCATCGACGGCACCGCCGCCGCGTCCTTCGTGAACGGCCGGGTCGTCCGTTTCACCCTGGGACCATAGAGATCCGCTTCCGCGATACCTCCCCGAACGGCAGAGCCGTCACCGAGGGCCCAGAAGCTGCATCCCGCCATCTCGGGCGGCTCGCTGGTCGAAGGTCACTGTGTGATCACAGCCGGCGGCCTGGCCTAGTTCAACGATGACAGCGTCCGCGAAATCAACGCCCTCGCGGCGGCCGACGGCAAGGGCCGCTCGCACCATCTCAGCACGGTCGACCCGAAGTTCTCGCGCGTCCAGCAGTCCCTTCACCACGTCGGCGCACCGGCCAGCACTGATTCTGTATGCACGACGCAAGACCCAGTGCAACTCGACAACGGTCACCAGGCTCAGGTACCCCGGGTTGGTTTCGGTCAGGTGGTCGATCAGCGCGGACGCCGCCGTCGACTGGTCCGGATCGTCCTGGACGAGATAACGAACCACCACGTTCGTATCCAACCCGATCACCGGACGTTCGCTGCCGCCCCGGCAATCGCCTCGTCCATGTCCTCGAGACTGACCGGGTGCCCTGGCCGAGGCACGATGCCCTTGAGATCTCTGATCGACGCGGCTTCGAGATGGATCTCGTATCCACCGGTGCCGGTGGGCACGAAGGCAAGCCGGGATCCAGGCTGGAGGCCGAGGGTGGTGCGCACCTCAACCGGGATGGTGACCTGACCCTTGCTGGTGACTGTCGCAGACGCCACGGCTCACTCCTTACTCGCAGTAAGGCAAGCGTACCTTTCGGCAGCTAAACCGCAGCACTGATGCTCGTCGACACATCGATATGGATCGACCACCGGCGCACCGGACACCCAGCGCCCACCTCTGGACCCGTGACAAGCGACTCGCGGCAGCCGCCGTCGGGTTCGAGTTCGGGCTCGGGCTCGTCAGCGCCCGGTTCCGGCCATCCGGCGCCGGTCCGCCGGGCTGACCACCATCCGGCCGGACATCTCCCGATCCCAACCCTCTGCCACGGGAACGCCGGCCTGTTCACAGATCGCGGCAGCGGCCGCCGCGCTCGAGGCAACGACGTCGCCCCAGACACCGTCCCCTGTGACCACCACGATCCGGGCACCAGCCCGGCCGAGGTTGTTGATCACCGCCACCCCGGATCCGCCGTGGGCGCCGACCAGCGAGCGGAGCCGGCCGACCAGTGCGGAGTCATTGCGGCCCAGCAGGTCTGAGGATTGACCGGACGGGGAGGAAGTGCTCACCACGGCCAGCCCAGTACCGTCAATCCGATCGCCGAATCCACTGCCCAGGCAACCGAGACGGCGGTGAGGTACAGGTTGGACAGGTGGAACAACGTCATCGGTTTCGCCGCCTCGCCGCGCAGCACCCGGACGTGCAGCAGGTGCGCCATCGCCAGGAAGCCCAACCCCGCCGGTACCGCCACCGCCGCATAGATCCACGACGACGCCGGAACCAGCACCAGCGAACACGCCACCATCGCCCAGCTGTACAGCACGATCTGCCGAACGACCTCACGCTCGGGGGCCACCACGGGCAGCATCGGCACCCCGGCCGCGGCGTAGTCCTCGCGGTAGCGCATGGCCAGCGCCCAGGTGTGCGGCGGCGTCCAGAAGAAGATCACCCCGAAGAACACCCAGGCGGGCCAGCCGATGCCGCCGGTGATCGCCGACCAGCCAATGATCACCGGCATGCAGCCGGCCAGGCCGCCCCAGACGATGTTTTGTGACGTGCGGCGCTTGAGCCACAGTGAGTAGACGAAGACGTAGAACAGAATTGCCACGACTGCCAGCGCGGCGGCTTGCCAGGTGGTGGTCAACGCCAACTCCACGGCGGCAAGCACTCCGAGCACGATCCCGAACACCAGCGCGGACCGGGTGGAGACCGCTTGCCGGGCCAGCGGCCGGGCCCGGGTACGGCGCATCAGCGCGTCGATATCGGCGTCGACCACGCAGTTCAACGCGTTGGCACTGGCTGCGGCCAGGGTCCCACCGACCATGGTCGCCAGCACCAGAGACAGCGCCGGAACCGAGCGCTGCGCCCCGAACATCGCGGGGATGGTCGTGATCAGCAGCAGTTCGATGATCCGCGGCTTGGTCAAGGCGACAAACGCACCGATCCGGGCCCGCACCGTCGAGATCAGCTCTCGCTGAGTGGATTCGGGCACGGACGCAGCCGCACCCCGTGCTGAGGGTGTCGAACCTCGAGCTTCCGGGGACGGAACGTCCGACCGTGCTGCGACCTCCACAGAGCTCCCTCTTCGAGATGGCCAGCGGACCCCGGCCCGGTGGTTCGGACCCCATCTTAAGGTCGGCCGGCCCGGACACCCGCGCGGCCCGCGGGGATCACGCGCATCCCCGAGCGGGGACCGGCACGCAAACAAGCGTGCGCCCTCGGTTCGGAGTGTGGTCCGCCCTCGGCCGGGAACTGTGCCCGTACTACTGTTGCCGTGCTGCCGGACCAATCACCGTCATCCCTACCGACACGTTCCGCGATTGCCTGCGCGTGTTCCGTGGCAATTGCCCGCCTCAGGAGGTCGCCCGCTCGTGACAACTCTCACCCCAGGTCAGCCGGCTCCCACCCAATCCGCCGCGACCGCAGACATCGCCGCCCTCACCGCTCCCACCCACCCGGACGACTGGGCCGACGTTGACTCTCGGGCCGTCGACACAGCGCGCGTGCTGGCGGCGGACGCCGTGCAGAAAGTGGGCAACGGCCACCCTGGTACGGCAATGAGCCTCGCCCCCTTGGCCTACACGCTCTTCCAAAGGGTCATGCGGCATGACCCGGCGGACCCACACTGGGTGGGCCGCGACCGATTCGTGCTGTCCTGCGGCCACTCCAGCCTGACCCTGTACATCCAGCTCTACCTGGCCGGTTTCGGCCTTGAATTGGACGACCTGAAAGCGCTCCGCACCTGGGGCTCGCTGACCCCGGGACACCCGGAGTACCACCACACCAAGGGCGTCGAGATCACCACCGGCCCGCTGGGCCAGGGCCTTGCCTCCGCGGTCGGAATGGCCATGGCCGCCCGTCGTGAACGCGGTTTGTTCGACCCGGACGCAGCTCCCGGGGAGTCGGTGTTCGATCATTTCATCTACGTGGTGGCCTCTGACGGCGACATGGAAGAGGGTGTCACCTCCGAAGCCTCCTCGATCGCGGGCCGGCAGGAGCTCGGCAACCTGATCGTGTTCTACGACCACAACGAGATCTCCATCGAGGACGACACCAACATCGCCTTCGATGAGGACGTGCCCGCCCGGTACGAGTCCTACGGCTGGCATGTGCAGACCGTCGAGGGCGGCGAGAACGTCGTCGGCATCCTGGAGGCGATCGAGGCGGCCAAGGCCGCCACCGACAAGCCGTCGTTCATTCAATTGCGAACGATCATCGGCTTCCCGGCGCCTACCCTGCAGAACACCGGCAAGGCTCACGGCGCCGCGCTCGGCGATGCCGAGGTGGCAGCCGTCAAGAAAATCCTGGGCTTCGACCCGGATCAGACCTTCGAGGTCGACGACGTCGTGATCAAACACACGCGGCAGGCGCTCGATCGAGGTGAGTCGGCAAAAGCCGCGTGGCAGAAGGATTTCGACGCGTGGGCCACGGCCAATCCGGACAACAAAACCCTGTTCGACCGGTTGCAGGCGCGCCAGCTGCCCGACGGCTGGGCCGACGCCCTGCCGTCCTGGGAGCCGGACCCCAAGGGCGTCGCAACCCGGGCCGCCTCCGGCAAGGTGCTGGGTGCGTTGGCGCCGATCCTGCCCGAGCTGTGGGGCGGCTCGGCCGACCTTGCCGAGTCGAACAACACCACGATGGCCGGCGAGCCGTCATTCGGCCCGACGTCGGCCAAGACCAAGGCCTGGGATGCCCAGCCCTACGGCCGGACGATGCATTTCGGCATCCGGGAACACGCCATGGGGGCAATCCTCACCGGCATCGTCATGCACGGTCCCACCCGGCCCTACGGCGGGACGTTCCTGACGTTCTCGGACTACATGCGCGGTGCGGTCCGGCTCGCGGCCGTGATGGGTGCGCCTGCCACCTACGTCTGGACGCACGACTCGATCGGCCTGGGGGAGGACGGTCCCACCCACCAGCCGGTCGAGCACTTGGCCGCACTCCGCGCCATCCCCGGCCTGTCGATCGTCCGGCCTGGTGACGCCAACGAGACCGCGTTTGCCTGGCGGGCCATCCTGGAACGCCAGCACGACTGGTTCTCCGGACCGGTCGGGCTGTGCCTGACCCGGCAACCGATCCCCACCGTCGAAGGCACCAGTGCCGAGGGCGTGGCGAAGGGCGCCTACGTGCTGGCCGACGCCGACGGCGACCTGCAGGTCATCCTGCTGGCCACCGGTTCCGAGCTGCAGATCGCCGTCGAGGCGCGAAAGACCCTGCAGGAGGCCGGGATCGGCACCCGCGTGGTGTCCGTCCCGTGCCTGGACTGGTTCGAGTCCCAGGACAGTGCGTACATCGAATCCGTCCTTCCGTCGGCGGTCACGGCGCGGGTCTCCATCGAGGCCGGGATCTCCCAGCCCTGGTGGCGCTGGCTCGGCGCCCATGGCCGTCCGGTGTCGCTGGAGCACTTCGGTGCCTCCGCCGATTTCAAGACGCTCTACAAGGAATTCGGCATCACCGCCGCCGCTGCGGTCGCGAACGCCAAGGAATCGCTCGCTGCGGCGAAGGCAGGGAGTGGCCCCAGCACCGAATCCAGCCCCGATCAACTGCACCATGCGGGCGAGGACAACCCGCGGCCGTGACCGGGATTGGCGGTCCGGCAACGGGTACGGATCAATGGCAACCGGACCGGAAACCGCCGCCCGACTGGTGACACCAGCCCGGGCTCGACGACGGCATCCGCCGTCACCACCGCTGCACCACCCACGGAATGTCCGTCGGAAGGACAATGATCAGCATGACCACACCGCAGAGCACCAATAATCCCCTCGCCGACCTCGCCGAAGCTGGCGTGTCGTTGTGGCTGGACGACCTGTCCCGCCAGCGCCTGCACTCGGGTAACCTCAAGGAACTCATCGCCGACAAGCACATCGTCGGGGTGACCACCAACCCATCGATCTTCCAGGCGGCCCTCAAGGACGGCGCGTCCTATCAGAAGCAGTTGGACGAGCTTGCCGCCCGCGGGGCGAATGTCGACGACACGGTGCGGGAGGTCACCACCGATGACGTCCGGGACGCCTGCGACCTGTTCACCAAGCTGTTCGAGAGCACCGGCCACGTCGACGGTCGGGTGTCCATCGAGGTCGACCCGAGGCTCGCGCACGACACCGAGGCGACCATCGCGCAAGCTCAGGAACTGGCCAAGATCGTCGACCGGCCGAATGTGCTGATCAAGATTCCGGCGACGGTGGCCGGGCTCCCGGCCATCACGGCGGTGATCGCCGAGGGAATCAGCGTGAACGTCACCTTGATCTTCTCTCTCGAGCGGTACGCCGCCGTCATGGACGCGTACCTGGCCGGGCTCGGGCAGGCCGCCTCCAACGGCCACGACGTTTCCCAGATCCACTCCGTGGCATCGTTCTTCGTGTCCCGGGTGGACACCGAGATCGACAAGCGACTCAAGGCCATCGGCACCCCGGAGGCGGAAGCACTGCTGGGCGAGGCGGCGATCGCCAACGCCCGGTTGGCATTCCAGGCGTACGAGCAGACCTTTGCCGGGGAACGGTGGGAGGCATTGGCGGCCAAGGGTGCCAACAAGCAACGGCCGCTGTGGGCGTCGACCGGGGTGAAAGATCCCCAGTACGACGACACCCGGTACGTCGTCGAGCTGGTTGCCCCCGGCACGGTCAACACCGCTCCCGAGAAGACCATCGACGCCGTCGCCGATCACGGGGTGATCCGGGGCGACACCATCACCGGGACCTACGGTGCGGCGTCGTCGACCTTCAGCGCCCTCGAGGCGGTCGGTGTCGACCTCGGTGATGTGTTCGAGGTGCTGGAGACCGAGGGCGTGCAGAAGTTCGAGCAGTCCTGGGCAGAGCTGCTGCAGTCCGTTCAACAGGAGCTTTCCAAGCATTCTTCATCCGGCTGAGCACTTCCGGAGCTCTCGGCCCGCACGGCGGCGGGTCGAGAGTTCCGGTCAGTGCTGGCGGCGACGACATTTCCTCCCCGAAGGGGTCGGTTCATCCTGATGGTTGCCTCGGTCACGAACCCGCTGCGTGATCCCCGCGACAAGCGGCTACCCCGCATTGCCGGCCCGTCCGGGATCGTGATATTCGGCGTCACCGGGGATCTCTCCCGCAAGAAACTGATGCCGGCCATCTACGACCTGGCCAACCGGGGTCTGCTGCCGCCGGGTTTCGCGCTCGTCGGCTTCGCCCGTCGGGACTGGGCCAACGAGGACTTCTCCTCCGTCGTCCACGACGCCGTCCGCCAGTACGCGAGAACCCCGTTCTCCGAAGAGGTCTGGCGGCACCTGTCACAGGGTTTCCGGTTTGTCCAGGGTGCGTTCGACGACGACGCAGCATTCGATACGCTGGCCGCGACGCTGGCCGATCTCGATCGGATCCGCGGCACCGGCGGCAACCATGCGTTCTACTTCTCCATTCCGCCGGGGGCATTCCCGGTCGTGCTGCAGCAACTCAAACGTTCCGGATTGTGCGACCCACACGCCGAAGAATGGCGTCGGGTGGTGATCGAGAAGCCATTCGGCCACGACCTGAAATCCGCGGTCGAACTCAACGCCCTGGTCAACGACGTATTCCCGTCGGACAGCGTGTTCCGGATCGACCACTACCTGGGCAAGGAAACGGTCCAGAACCTGTTGGCGCTACGGTTCGCCAACCAGCTGTACGAACCGATCTGGAACAACAATTTCGTCGACCACGTCCAGATCACCCAGGCCGAGGACATCGGCGTCGGCGGCCGGGCCGGGTATTACGACGGGATCGGCGCCGCCCGCGACGTCATCCAGAACCACGAATTACAGCTGATGGCGCTGACCGCCATGGAAGAGCCGGTGGCGTTCGACCCGAAAGAACTGCGGCAGGAAAAGGTCAAGGTTCTCTCTGCTGTGAGGTTGCCCAGAGACCTGGCCTCGAGCAGCGCGCGCGGTCAGTACGCCGGCGGGTGGCAGGGCGGCAGCAAGGTACTCGGTTACCTGGAGGAAGAGGGCATCTCGAAGTCGTCGAGCACCGAGACCTACGCCGCAGTCAAACTTCTGGTGGAAAACCGCCGGTGGGCCGGGGTTCCGTTCTACCTGCGAACGGGCAAACGCCTGGGCAAACGGGTGTCGGAGATCGCGGTGGTCTTCAAACGTGCCCCACACCTTCCGTTCTCGCACAATGACACCGAAGAACTCGGGTCCAACATGCTGGTGATCAGGGTGCAGCCCGACGAGGGCGTGACAATCCGGTTCGGCTCGAAGGTGCCGGGGCCTGCGATGGAGGTCCGGGATGTGTCGATGGATTTCTCCTACGGCCAGTCGTTCACCGAAGCCTCCCCGGAGGCCTATGAACGGTTGATCCTAGACGTGCTGCTGGGGGAGCCGTCGCTGTTCCCGCAGGATGAAGAGGTCGAGCTGTCCTGGAAGATCCTGGACCCGCTCGAGAATCACTGGGCCCGAACGGCGTCACAGCCCGAGCAGTACGGCCCTGGCTCCTGGGGGCCGCCGAGCGCTGATGCGATGATGGCTCGGGACGGCCGGACCTGGCGGCGCCCGTGACCCGCATTCGGGCCTGCGCCCGGCGGTCTGTCCCTAGAGCACGACCATCGGTACCATCCCGATTCGCACCGACGGCGCCGCGGGCCGTACCCCGGACCACGCCGTCACCGGCCCGGACAGCCCTGGGGATCAGCCGATGATCATCGATTTGCCGTCGACCACCTCGTCCAAGATCAACAAAGCACTGGTGGACGTGCGCGAGAAAGGTGGCTCGGTCGCGCTCGGCCGGGTCCTTACCTTGGTCATCGTCACCGACGAGGCCGAGTCCGAGGATCCGATCGCGGCGGCCAACGCGGCCTCGTTCGAGCATCCGTGCCGGGTGATCGTGGTGGCCCGGGGTCCCCGACGCACCTCGGCCCGGTTGGATGCGCAGATCCGGGTGGGCGGTGACGCCGGAGCCAGTGAAGTGGTGGTGCTGCGGCTCTACGGTCCGTTGGTTGATCATGGGGCCTCCGTCGTCGTGCCCCTGCTCCTCGCCGATGCCCCGGTGGTGGCCTGGTGGCCGGGAGAGGCGCCGGAGATCTCCGCCGAGGACCCGATCGGCATGTTGGCCCAACGACGGATCACCGACGCCGCCGCGACCAAGCGGCCGGTCGCGCAACTGGCCAAACGTCGTGACTCCTACCATCCCGGCGATACCGATCTGGCCTGGACCCGGCTCACCCGGTGGCGGGGTCTGTTGGCGTCGGCGCTCGATCAGCCGCCGCATGACAAGGTGACCTCGGCAGCAGTCTCCGGTGCGGCCGACTCCGCGTCGACTGATCTGCTGGCCGGGTGGCTGGCGCTGAGTCTGCGAGTACCGGTTCGGCGGGTCAAATCACCAGCGGCCTCCGGCGGCGGTCTGCATTCGGTGGTGTTGACCCGCCGGGCCGGTGAGATCAGCCTGGTGCGCCCCCAAACCGTGACAGCGGAGCTCAAGGTCGCCAGCCAACCCGAACGGCACGTCGCCCTCCCCCGGCGCAGCCTGCGCGACTGCCTGGCCGAGGAGCTACGTCGTCTTGACGCCGACGACGTCTACGCGGAGGTTCTTTCCAAGGGGATGGCGTTGATGGCCAAGCAGGCCACGGCTGAAATGGCAACGGCAAGGACCGCCAGCACAACAGCCGCGAAACCGGCTGCGGCGGGGGCAGATTCCCCTCGGACGAGCCGGCGAAAGGGGCCTGCAGCCGAGTCGTCGCCGAAGGCATCCCGCAAGGCGGCCCCCCGGAAGGCAGCACCCGAAAAGGCAACACCCGAAAAGGCAGCACCCGACAATTCAGCATCAACAGAGTCAGCATCAACAGAGTCAGCTGCTCCCCCGCCGGCGACCGACGCAGGTAGCACCGCGTCCGCGGGATCGTTGTCGTGACCCCGGAAGTGGTGATCCACGCGTCAGCCGACCTGCTGGCGGCCACCACTGCCGCCCGCCTGGTCACCAAACTCGTCGACATCCAGTCCACCGGAAGGGTTCCGGCGATCGCGCTGACCGGTGGTGGGGTCGGCATCGCGATGCTCAGTCAACTCAATGCGTCCCCGGCCCGCGATGCCATCGACTGGCTCAGGGTCGAGATATTTTGGGGGGATGAACGTTTCGTGCCCGGCGCCGACGACCAACGCAACGAGCTGCAGGCCCGGCAGGCACTGCTGGACCACGTCAGGTGTGATCCCACGCGTGTGCACGCGATGGCGCCGTCCGACGGTGAGTTCGGTACCGACGTCGACGCCGCAGCGGCCGCGTACGGCGACCTCGTCGACGGCCGGGACGGTCTTGACCTGGTGATGCTGGGAATGGGCGACGAGGGGCATGTGGCGTCGATCTTCCCCGAGTCGCCCGCCGTGTACGACACCCGGCAGGTGGTCGCCGTCCGGAACTGCCCCAAACCGCCGCCCACCCGCATCTCCCTGACCTTGCCGACAATCCGTGCGGCGTCGGAAGTCTGGTTGATCACTGCCGGCGCCAGCAAAGCAGGTGCGGTATCCATGGCCCTCGGTGGCGCCGGCGAGGTGGCGCTCCCGGCCGCCGGGGCCACCGGAAGGTCACGCACCCTGTGGTTGCTCGATCGTCAGTCGGCGTCCGCATTACCGGCCGGTATTTCCCGGTCCCCGGTGTCCTGACACCGTCCCGCTATCCCCAGCCACCCACACCCACCAGCCCACACCCCCGAATCACCAGCCCCACCCACCGGCCCACACCCCCGAATCACCAGCCCCCGAATCACCAGCCCCACCCACCGGCCCACACCCCCGAATCACCAGCCCCCGAATCACCAGCCCCCGAATCACCAGTCCCCCAACCATTGCGACCAACTGCTCGCACCAGCGCCCCGGTTACCCGGGGGAAATGTCACCAGCAAGGAGATGTCAGATGAGCAAGGCACCGGTCACGGTCACCGTCACGGGAGCTGCGGGGCAGATCGGCTACGCGCTGCTGTTCCGAATCGCCTCCGGCGCCATGTTGGGCCCGGACACCCCGGTCCGGTTGAGCTTGCTGGAGGTCACCCCCGCTCTCAAGGCCGCGGAGGGTACGGCGATGGAACTGGACGATTGCGCGTTTCCGTTGCTGGCCGGCGTCGACATTTCCGACGATCCGCGCAAGGCGTTCGACGGCGCGTCGGTGGCCCTCCTGGTGGGCGCCCGACCGAGAGGGCCGGGGATGGAACGCGCAGACCTGCTGCAGGCCAACGGCGGAATCTTCAAACCGCAGGGTGAGGCGATCAACGCTGTTGCCGCCGATGATATTCGGGTGCTGGTTGTCGGAAACCCGGCCAATACCAACGCCTTGATCGCCCGCACCCATGCGCCGGACGTCCCTGCCGATCGGTTCAGCGCGATGATGCGGCTCGATCACAACCGCGCCCTGACCCAGGTCGCGAAGAAGTTGGCGGTACCGGTGTCCGATGTGCGCACCATGACGATCTGGGGCAACCATTCCGCCAGCCAGTACCCCGACCTGTTCCACGCAAGCGTCGGCGGGTCGCCGGTCGCCGAGCAGGTCGATCAGGCATGGCTGAAGGACACCTTCATCCCGACCGTGGCCAAGCGCGGCGCCGCGATCATCGAGGCGAGAGGTGCGTCATCTGCGGCCTCGGCCGCCAATGCCGCCATCGACCATGTCAACTCCTGGGTGCTCGGCACGCCCACCGATGACTGGGTCAGTGCGGCGATCGTCTCCGATGGTTCCTACGGCGTGCCGGAGGGTCTGGTCTCGGGATTCCCGGTGACGTCCACCGACGGCGCCTGGACGATCGTTCCCGATCTGGAGATCGATGATTTCTCCCGCGGCAAGATCGACGCTTCGGTCACCGAGCTCGCCGAGGAGCGGGACACGGTCAAGGAACTCGGGTTGATCTGACCCAGGCGCTCAACCCGCCTACCGGGATGACCGCTGCTAGTGATTGCCACGGCGAGCCCACGCCCGCGCCCGGCGGGCCGGGCAGGCCGTCACCGAGCGGTAACGGCACCTCTCAGCGGAGGCTCCACGAGACCGGATCTAGCCTCTGCGCTGTGTTCCTTCGCGGTCTAGCCCTGCTCCTGCAAGTGATCGGCGGGTGGCGACGACCGGAACGCAGGGGGAGAACCCGGGCCAGGGGCGCGACGCGGGAGCCCCGGGCGAGGCCTCGGAGCGGTGACCGCCGAGCCCGCCGTCCTCAACCGGGCACGGGCTCGGCGCCGGTGGCGCGGCTGACCTCGGCCAGGCGGTGCTCCAGGAAGGCGCGCTCCGCGGCGTTCGCCGTGAGCTCCATCGCGCGCCGGTACGACTGAGCCGCGCCGGCGGCGTCGCCGAGGCGGCGCAGCAGGTCGGCGCGGGTGGCGGGAAGGTACGGGTAGTCGGCGAGCCGGGGATCGGCCGCCAGCTCGTCGAGGAGCGGCAGGGCGGCGGCCGGACCGTCGGCGAACGCCACGGCGGCGGCCCGGTTGAGCGCGACCACGGGGGTGTTCCACACCGCCAGCAGCCGGTCGTAGAGGTGCACGACGCGCGGCCAGTCGGTGTGCTCCAGGGACGGCGCCATCGCGTGCACGCCGGCGATCGCCGCCTGGAGGGTGAACCGCCCCGGTGGGCCGGACGCGAGCGCCCCGGCCGTCACCGTGAGCCCCTCCAGGATCGCGCGCTGGTCCCAGCGCGTCCGGTCCTGGTCGCCGAGCAGGAGCAGCCGGCCCTGCTCGGCGGTCCGGGCGGCCCGGCGCGCGTCGGTCAGGAGCAGCAGGCCCAGCAGGCCGCGGGTCTCGGCCTGCTGGGGGAGCAGCGCGGCGAGGGTACGCGCGAGGTGCAGGGCCCGGTCGCAGAGCTCCTCACGGACGAGCGCGTCCCCCTCGCCGGCCGTGTGGCCGGTGCTGAAGAGCAGGTGGACGGCGGTGAGCACGCTGTCCAGGCGCTCGGGCAGCTCCGCCCGGCCCGGGACCCGGTAGGGGATCCGCGCTTCGGCGATCTTCTTCTTGGCACGGGTGATCCGTGCCGCCATCGTCGGCTCGGACACCAGGAAGGCCCGGGCGACGTCGGGCGTGGGAACGCCGCAGACCAGGCGCAGGGTGAGGGCGATGCGGGCCTCGGGGGCGAGGGTGGGGTGGCAGCAGGTGAACACCAGCCGGAGCCGGTCGTCCGGCACCGCGGCGTCGGGCCAGTCCAGGTCGGCCGGGTCATGCGGATCGACGGTCGCCGGCTCCACGAGCAGCGGGAGCTTGCGCCGGAGGGTGACCTCGCGACGCAACCGGTCCAGCGCCTTGTTCCGCGCCGCCGTGGTCAGCCACGCGCCGGGCCGCTCCGGGACGCCGTCCCGGGTCCAGGCCTGCAGCGCGCTGACGTACGCCTCCTGCGCGCACTCCTCCGCGACGTCCAGGTCGCCCGCGACGCGCACCGTGGCGGACAGCACGAAGGCCCACTCGGAGCGGTGGGCCTGCGTTAGCGCGGCAGCGACCGCGTCCGCCTGCACGGCGGACGCGGTCGTATCGTCGCTGAGAGCGATCAGAACGGGTTCGTCGTCGGGTCCACGACCGGGCGGATCTCGACGCCGCCGCCGGGGGCGGGGGCCGGGCACAGCTTGGCGATCTCGACGGCGTGGTCGAGGTCGCGCGCCTCGACGACGTAGATGCCGTTCAAGGCCTCCTTGGTCTCGACGAACGGGCCGTCCGTCACGGTGCCGCCACCCTTGATCGTGGTGGCCGTCGTCGGGGGCGCGAGCGCCTCCCCGCCCGCAAGGGACCCACCGAGCGCGAAGACCTGCTCGACGAACTTGCTGTGGGCGTCGACCACCGCGGGCCACGCCTCGGGCGAGATGTTCGCGTAGAAGGCCGGGTCTTCGTAGATGAGGATCGCGTACTTGGCCATGGAGCTGCCTCCTGCACTGGGTCGCGGGCCGGCCTGTCCGGCTCCGTCATTAGCGACGACGAACACTCTGCGGCCGGATCGACAGCCAGGCCTGGATCTTCTTGGGGATTTTTCCGGCGCCGCCGCCGCCGTGCGTGCCGGAGTCCGCTTTGCGTGCTGAAGCGCACTCTAGCGGCCCTGAAACGAGTACTCCGGCACGCAAAGTCCACTCCGGCACGCAAAGTGCACTCCGGCAGGCAAGGGGTAGGGGAGGCGGGGTCAGGCGGGGGTTCCGCGCCGGACGGCGGCCAGCAGCATCTGCGCGACGTCCACGACATCGACGCTCTCGGCTGTTCTGCCGCCTCGACGAGCTCGGCCTCGAAGCCGTCGGGCAGCGCTTCGAACCCGACCGCGCGATTTTCGCCTGTCGGGTCGTCGAACCGGACCAGTGGGGACGCGAGCTGATGGCCAAGCTCATCGACTCGGTCAGCCACGGCGTCCCGAAGGTGCAAGACAGGCGGCTTCAGACCGCAACTACACCCTCGACTATGAGGAGCCTCAAAACCCTGCTTTCCGGCCCACTCTCCGACACACCCAACATCTTGTGTTGCGCACTTTGGCCGACCCCATCATCTACGGTCTTAGGTGTTGAAGGTTCCTCCGCGGTTCATGCCGGGGAGGAGGCAACAGGGAACCCGGTGAGAATCCGGGGCTGCCCCGCAGCGGTGAGTGGGAACGGAAGCCGTCATCAAGCACTGGGTGCGTGAGCGCCTGGGAAGCGACGGCCGGTAGGTGGCCGGGAATCGGTCGCGCCCGCGAGTCCGAAGACCTGCCTTCGATGCACGTGCCGACGGCGCGTGCCGTCGGTGCACCCCGTGGGAGGGTCGCTGCGGTGTCGGGCTGTGGGCGCATCGACGCCGACACCCGTCCTGCGGTATCTCCTCTGGGTGGCGCCGACCCCATCGGCTCGCGAGGAGAGAGCGCATGACCCACACCCTGCCGTCCACCGTTCTGGACGACACAATCGCTAACCCACCGAAGCCTCCCGGCACCGCAGACATGCGGGTGCTCCGCCGCAACGGCAGCGTGGCGAACTTCGATGCCGGCCGGGTCGCGGTCGCCGTCACCAAAGCATTCCTCGCGGTGCAGGGTGATTCGGCTGGCCGCTCGTCCCGGTTGCGGTCCGAGGTTACCGAGATGACCGACGCCGTCACGGGTACGTTGACCCGCCGGTACGGTGGCATCGACCGCCCCATCGACCTCGAAGAAGTCCAGGACCAGGTCGAGCTGGCCCTGATGCGCGGCGGGCACGCCGCGGTGGCCCGCGCCTACATCCTGTACCGGGAGGAACACCGCAAGGCCCGTTCGGAGCGGACCTCAGCGGCCCCCCAGGGGCCATTCTCTCCACGGATTTCGGTGGTCGCCCGGGACGGGTCCCGAACACCGCTAGACCGGAACCGGTTGGACCTGCTGATCCGGGAGGCGTGCTCGGAACTGCCCGACGTCGACGCCGGAGCGGTTATCGCCGGGACCGAGAAGAACCTGTACGACGGCATCTCGGCCTCCGAACTGGGCCTCGCGCCGATCATGGCCGCCCGGGCGCTGGTCGAAACCGAACCCCGCTACTCCCAGGTAGCTGCCCGGCTGCTGGCGGACACACTGCGGCAGGAGGCGCTGACGTACCTGACCGGTCACCCGCAGGCACCCACGGCTGATCAGATGCGGGAACGGTACGCCGGATACTTTCAGCAGTATGTCGCGGCCGGAGTCGTACTCGGTCAGCTGGACCCGGCGCTGGCGGAGTTCGACCTGGCCCGGATCGGCGCCGCCATCGACGGTTCCAGGGATGGCCAGTTCACCTTTCTCGGCCTGCAAACCCTCTACGACCGTTACCTTCTGCACGACGGGGGCACCAGATACGAGCTGCCGCAAGCATTTTTCATGCGGGTGGCGATGGGTCTCGCTGTGCGGGAGGTCGACCGGGAGGAAAGGGCCATCGAGTTTTACCGACTGCTCTCGAGTTTCGACTTCATGTGTTCAACGCCGACCCTGTTCAACGCCGGCACTACCCGTCCGCAGTTATCGTCGTGCTTTCTGACCACGGTCGATGACGACCTCGACGGCATCTTCTCCTCCATCAAGGACAACGCGCTGCTGGCCAAGTATTCCGGTGGGCTCGGCAACGACTGGACCCCGGTCCGCGGCATCGGCGCCCACATCAAGGGCACCAACGGATTGTCGTCGGGGGTGGTGCCTTTCCTGAAAATCGCGAACGACACAGCGGTCGCGGTCAACCAGGGCGGAAAGCGGAAGGGCGCGGTCTGCGCCTACCTGGAGACCTGGCACGCCGACATCGAGGAATTCCTGGATCTGCGGAAGAACACCGGCGACGACCGCCGCCGCACCCACGACATGAACACCGCGCACTGGGTGCCGGACGAGTTCCTGCGCCGGGTCCGGGACGGCGGCACCTGGACGTTGTTCTCCCCCGACGAGGTTCCCGACCTGCACGACCTGTACGGCACCGCTTTCAGCCGTCGGTATACCGAGTACGAAAGTGCCGCCGACCGGGGCGAGCTGAAGGTGTTCCGGCGGGTCGAGGCGGTCGCCCTGTGGCGGCGGATGTTGACGACGCTGTTCGAGACCGGCCACCCGTGGATCACCTTCAAGGATGCGTGCAACCTGCGGTCGCCGCAGCAGCACGTCGGGGTGGTGCACTCGTCCAACCTGTGCACCGAGATCACCCTGAACACCAAGGCGGGTTCCGCCGCCGAAACCGCGGTCTGCAACCTGGGTTCGGTGAACCTGGCCGCCCATGTAACCGAGAACGGGCTCGACGTCGAGCGTCTCCGACGGACTGTCGCCGTGGCGGTCCGGATGCTCGACAACGTCATCGACATCAACATGTACACCATTGGTTCGGCCCGGCGGTCCAACCTGCGGCACCGCCCTGTCGGCTTGGGCCTGATGGGTTTCGCGGACTCGCTGGCGACTCTCGGCCTGCCCTATGCGACTCAGGATGCGGTCGAGTTCGCTGACCGCTCGATGGAAGAGCTTTCCTACTGGGCGATCTCGGCGTCCGTCGACCTGGCGGCCGAACGCGGTCGGTACCCGTCCTTCGACGGTTCGCTGTGGAGCCGCGGCATCCTGCCCATCGACTCGGTGCAGATCCTCGCCGAGCACCGCGGCGGTGACCTCGATCAGGACACCGGCACCCGGCTGGACTGGGCGACCCTGCGGCACCGGGTGGTCAGCGTCGGGATGCGCAATTCCAACGTCATGGCCATCGCGCCGACGGCCACCATTTCCAATATCGTCGGCGTCTCGCAGTCCATCGAACCGATCTACCGCAACCTGTTCGTCAAGTCCAACATGAGTGGCGATTTCACTGTTGTCAACGAGCACCTCGTCCGAGTGCTGAAGGAACGGGGCCTGTGGGACGAGGTAATGGTCGCAGATCTGAAATACTTCGATGGGTCACTCGCGCCCATCGATCGGATCCCCGCCGACGTGAAAGCGTTGTTCGCCACGGCCTTCGAGATCGACGGCTCCTGGCTCATCCAGTGCGCATCCCGGCGGCAGAAATGGATCGACCAGGCGCAGTCGCTGAACCTGTACGTCGCCGCGCCGAACGGCCGCAAGCTCGACGAGCTATACCAGTTGGCCTGGCAGACGGGTTGCAAGACCACCTATTACCTGCGGTCCACCTCGGCCAGCCACGTGGAGAAGTCCACGCTGGCCGGCACCGACGGGAAGCTGAACGCGGTGCCAGTCGGCTTGCGGACGTCCGGTGTCCCCGGCCCGCTGGCACCGTCCCGCGAACCCTCTCTTGCTGCTGGTGACGCCGAGAGCGCCTCCTGTTCGGTGGAGAATCCCGACTGCGAAGCCTGCCAATGACACCCGCTCCCGACACCGCAACGACGAAAGGTTCTGTGATGGATGACTTTTGGGCATCGCCCGCCGGCACGACCGCAGTGCTGCAGGCAGACGGCCCCGCAGTCAGCGGGCTCGGCGACATCGACCGTACCGGTGGCCGGGTCTCGGTCGGTGACAAGCAGATGATCAACGCCCGTGCCGACGTGAATCAGCTGCTGCCGCTGAAATACACGTGGGCCTGGGAGAAATACCTAGCCGGCTGCAACAACCACTGGATGCCGACCGAGGTCTCCATGCAGGCGGACATCGCGTTGTGGAAAAGCCGGGACGGGCTGACCGAGGCCGAACGCACCATGATCAAGCGGAATCTGGGCTTCTTCGCCACCGCGGAGTCGTTGGTGGCCAACAACATCGTGCTGGCCGTCTACCGCCAGCTCACCAATCCGGAGTGCCGGCAGTACTTGCTGCGGCAGGCGTTCGAGGAGGCTGTGCACACCCACACGTTCCAGTACATCTGCATGTCTCTGGGTCTTGATCAGGGCGAGCTGTTCAACATGTACCGCGAGGTGCCCTCGATCACCGAGAAGGACGCGTGGGCCTTGCAATTCACCCAGACCCTGGATGATCCGGCGTTCCGCACCGGCACCCCGGAAACCGACCAGGCTTTCCTACGGGACCTGATCGCCTTCTACGTCATCTTCGAGGGCATGTGGTTCTACACCGGTTTCGCGCAGATCCTGACCCTCGGCCGGCGGAACAAAATGGTGGGCATCGCCGAGCAGTACCAGTACATCCTGCGGGACGAGTCCATCCACCTGAACTTCGGGATCGACGTGATCAACCAAATCAAGATCGAGAACCCGCACCTGTGGTCGGTTGAGTTCCAGCAGGAGGCCCGGGACATGCTGCGCCGGGCCTGTGATCTCGAAATCGCCTACGGCAGGGACACTTTGCCCACCGGGATGCTCGGGCTGACCGCTGCCCAGTGCGAAACCTACCTGCATTTCATCACCAACCGGCGGTGCGCCCAGACCGGCCTGGCCCCGCTCTATCCCCCGACCGAGAATCCGTTCCCGTGGATGAGCGAGATGGTCGACCTGAAGAAAGAGAAAAACTTCTTCGAGACCCGGGTGATCGAGTACCAGTCCGGTGGCGGGCTGAGCTGGGAATGAGCGGCGGGCTGACGGCGTTTCAGGACGCCGTCAGCCTGCAGGCCGGTCGGTGAGGTGCACTACTGGCGGACATGCTGGCGATCCGCGTCACACGGTGATGATCGGGCAGGTGACTACCGCGCCGGATCGTTGGATCTGTCCGTCGGCAGTCAGCAGGGCAGTTCGGTGCCGTTCGGCGGCTGCGACATAGATTGCATCGGCATAGCGAAGCGATCCCTGTGCCAGTGCCCAAGCCCGGTGCACATCCGACCACGGAGTCGCCTCCATGACGACGCCGAAAGCCTCTGCTAAGTCAAGCGTCTGGGCCAGGTCTTCCGGCTGCAGCGGGTGACCCGGACTCTTGGCGGCGGCCCCTAACCCGGACATTATCTCGACGGCGAAGTGACCGGGCGCGATGAGCGGCTCGGCTGGTTCGAGATCGGCCAGCGCAGCACGTGCTGCCACGCCCCGCGGGCCGGCGTCAGACACGGCGTCGATGACCACCGGCGCGTCGACGATCATGCCCCGTGTCGACCGCTCAGCCGATCTGCACGATCTTCGGTGGCGTCGTGAACGGCCGCCAGGACGGCTCCCCGCTCCCTATCGGGCACGGCATCGCGGTCACTCAGCAGATCCGTCGCTCGAACCAATGCTGCCCGCCGCCGCAGGTACACCGCCTGTGCGTGGACGGTGTCGCGAAGATAGCCCTGGAGCGACGTTCCAGCGTCCGCTGCGGCGGTCCGAATCTGTTCGAGGTCCTCGGTGGGCACGTCCCGGATCAGCACGTCGACATGATGCAATGCTAACAAGTGTGCTATTGCCGAGGCATGAGTGGGATATCAAATCTCGTCGGGCACCGGCACACTCGCCCCGGTCAGCGTCGTCAGGACCTCGTCGAGTTCCTCCGGCCGGATCAGCACCTCCCGGGCCTTCGAGCCCTCGGACGGGCCCACGATGCCGCGGGTCTCCATCAGGTCCATCAATCTGCCTGCCTTGGCGAATCCGACCCGGAGCTTGCGCTGCAGCATGGACGTCGAACCCAGCTGCGACGTCACCACCAGGGTGATCGCCTCGATCAGCAGATCGAGATCGTTGCCGATGTCCGGGTCGACATCCTTTGCGGCATCGGCCTTTGCAGCCGTCACACCCTCGTTGTAATCGGGAGCGGCCTGGGATTTCGCGTACTCCACGACGGCGGCGATCTCGGCGTCGCTGACGTACGCACCCTGAATCCGGATTGGCCGGGACTGTCCCATCGGCAGGTACAGCCCGTCCCCCATCCCGATCAGTTTCTCCGCGCCGGGTTGATCCAGGATGACCCGGGAATCGGTCAGCGACGATGTCGCGAACGCCAACCGGGACGGCACGTTGGTCTTGATCAGCCCGGTCACCACGTCCACCGACGGTCGCTGGGTGGCCAGCACCAAATGGATACCGGCGGCCCGCGCCTTCTGGGTGATCCGAACGATGGCGTCCTCGACGTCCCTGGGCGCGGTCATCATCAGGTCGGCCAGCTCGTCGATGATCCCGAGGATGTACGGGTAGGGCCGGTAGACCCGCTCTGATCCGGGTGGGGTGACGATCTCCCCGTTGATCACCTTCTTGTTGAAATCGTCGACGTGCCGGACGCCGTGCGCCAGCATGTCCTGGTAGCGCTGTTCCATTTCCTCGACCAGCCAGGCCAGCGCCGCCGCCGCCTTCTTCGGCTGCGTGATGATCGGCGTGATCAGGTGCGGGATGCCTTCGTAGGGCGTGAGTTCCACCATCTTGGGGTCGACCAGGATCATCCGGACCTCGGCCGGCGTCGCGCGCTGCAGCAGGGATACCAGCATCGAATTGACGAAACTGGACTTGCCGGAGCCGGTGGCCCCGGCCACCAGCAGGTGCGGGGTCTTGGCGAGATTGGCGGTGACGAAGGCGCCTTCGACGTCCTTGCCGAGACCGACGACCAGCGGGTGATGATCGGTGCGGGCGCTCGGCGCGGCCAGCACGTCGCCGAGACGAACCATTTCCCGGTCGGTGTTCGGGACCTCGATCCCGACCGCCGACTTGCCGGGAATGGGCGCCAGCAGCCGGACATTGTCAGTGGCGACGGCGTAGGCGATGTTGCGGGTCAGGGCGGTAATCTTCTCGACCTTGACGCCGGGCCCGAGCTCGACCTCGTACCTGGTGACCGTCGGGCCCCGGGTGAACCCGGTCACCGCGGCGTCGACATTGAATTGTTCGAGTACTCCGGTGATGCGTTCGATCATCTCATCGTTGGCAGCGGATTTGATCTTGGGCGGGGCGCCGAGTTTCAGCAACGCGGCCGGCGGCAGCTGATACCCGTTGCCCGACAACCCATCGAGGGAGAGCTGGGTGGGTTCGGTGACGGACACACCGGCGTCCGGATCGGGGACGGCCGGACGCACTCGGGCCCTCCCCCCGCGGCCGCCCTGCACGGGCAGGGCAACGGTGGGCGCCGAGTCCGGAGTGGGGATCGCCAGCGGGCTCGTTGGCGATTCGTCGTTATCGGGTTCGGCTTGGGCTGCGTCCGCGCTGAGTGCGGCCTGGCGCCGACGCGAAGGTCGGCGCAGCCTGGTGGCTGACAGGTCCGGCTCGGAGTCCAGGTCGACGCTTGCGCCGCCGCGGTAGTCGTCGGAGTCTCCATCGTCGTCCCCGTCGCTGTGATTGTCACCGCCACCGGCCGACCTGCCGAGAGACCGGGCCCAGTGCCACCCGTCCCGCATGCGGTTGGGCACCTCCGACAGCGGTATCCCGGAGACGAGCAACACCCCGTACAGGCCCAACAGGACCAGGAGCAGCACCGCTGTCACCCCACTGACCCCGACGTAGAGGGGTTGGCCGACCAGCCAACCGACAGTTCCGCCTGCCGTCATTCGCTGACCGACCGAATCGGGTATCTGCTCGGGCAGGGAGCTGGCGTGTCCGACCTGCAGGATGCCGGTGATGGACGCAACCACGGCCCCGGCGCCGACAGCACGGCGGGTCCGTTGCTCCGGTTGCGGTTCGGTCCGCATCAGGATTGCCGCAACCACCACTAGCGCCACCGGGAACAGCACGGCCAGGGCGCCGATCCATACCCGGACCGCGTCGTCGGCGAGACTGCCAATCGGACCGGCCGCGTGCAGCCAGGTTCCCAGCGCGCAAATGACGGCGAGACCGATCAGCCCCAGAGCGATGCCGTCCCGGCGGTGGACCGGGTCGATCGTTCTGGTGGCCGCCGCTCCACGGCCGATCGCCCGAATGAGACGGCCGAGACCGCTGGCGGCGAGCATCCACAACCGGCGGAAACCACGGGCGACACCATGGCCCGCGGTCATCAATGGCGACGGTTCATGACCGGCGGCGGAGACCTTCCTCGCGGGACTGCTGCCGGCTGATCGTCCCGACCGAGCTCCGGCGGTTGAGGAACGGGCTGGCCGCGAGCCGCCTTTCGGGCCGGTGGCTCGTGGGGCGCGCGAGGGCGACCCGGTGTTCTTTCCGGCGGCCGCCGAGCCTGAACCGGTCGAACGGGAACCGGTGCGGGCGGAACCAGCCGCGGCGCGTGAGGAGGTAGCAGAGGTCTTTCCGGCCATCCCGTCACGCTATCGGCTGCGGACCCACCAGCCACCCCCGCCACACCGGTACCGGGCTCGCGGCCGCCCCACCACCGCCCCTGCCGACGGAACTGCGGCCGGTCCCATCCCCGGTCGCCGACGTGTCTGGTGCTTTACCGTCCCTGCGTGAGCGGCCGTGACGGTGACGGTGACGGTGACGGTGACGGTGACGGTGGCGGTGACGGTGACGGTGGCTGAGTTTGACCGGAGATCCTGCGCCACAACCAGCTTGCGGCAAGTTCGCGGTCGAACAACACGTAGCTGCTGGTGCCGTCGTCGAAACAGGTTGCGGCCAGGGCCCGGCGGGCCTCGTCCGCGCCGGCCAGCAGCAGCTCGTCATCGGCCGCCAGGACAAAGTCATCGTCCGGGGTCAGGACGCTGTCCTCGCCCCGCTGGACCAGCAGCACCACCACCGGCAGTCGGCGCGCCCGATCGTCCGGACTGCCGAGCAACTCTCCCAACCTGGCGCTCCCGGTGCTCAACCACGCCGTCAACGCCCTCGCGTTCGCCCCGGCCAGCTGCAGTTTCCACAGCTGCCGCAACCGTTCGCCGCAGTGTTCGGTCACCGCGTCCAGCACACCGGCGGCCCAATGATCGCTTCTGGTCGGCAGCAACTGCAAGAAACGCCACAGCAATGGCGTGCTCAATTGCGCATACACCTCGTGCGCAACGATTTCCGTCGGCACCAGCAAGGCGTCGATATCCACGGCGGCGAACAACGGTGCGGTCATTCTGTCGTTCTGGCGGGCGGCAACGAAAAGCTCAGCATTGATCCGCCGGGCCGCGGCCACCACCGACAGGTTGGTGATGTCGTTGTCGGTACCGGCCACCAGACCCACCGCTCCGCGAAGATCCGCCTGCGCCAGAACTTCTGGGTCAGCCGCATCGCCGACGATGACGGCAGAATCCTGGCCGGCGACGGCCACCGGTTCAATGATGGAGACCGCCAACCCCTCGGCACGGAGATCGGCAGCCATCTCGTGACCGAACCGGCCGTACCCGCAGAGCACCCACCGCCCCTGGGCCGGCGGGTTCGCCCGCGGTGGCCGCTCCGCACCCGGTCCGCTTTCCAGCCAGGTCAACAGCTGGTAGGACGAGGGCGCCCGCAGCGCCAGTCCGAGGTGATCGCCGAATCTGTTGAACGGGTTGACGACAGAGGGGGTGCCGAACGCCTGCATCCGAACCTCGACGGCCGGTGACACGGTCCTGGCGATCACTGGTAGCTCGGGCCGCAGCAACGCAGCGGTCATCGTGACGGCGAGATTGACCTCGTCGTCACCGGTCAGCGCGACCACACCCGAACAGTAGGGACTGTCCAGCCCGGCGGCGGCCAGGTGATGCGGATCCCGCACATCACCGGCCAGGCCGGGGATGTCGGCGTGATAGGCCACCAGGTCGAGGGAGTCGATGCGATCGGCAGATTGATCGACCACCACGAACTGCTGACCCAGTTCGTCGAAGGATCTACCCAATTGCTCCCCGGCCTGGCCGTATCCGGCGAACAACAAAAATGGCTCACGAAGCCGGCGCACTTTTCGGGTAAACCGTTGCAGCGCAAGTGCACTGCGAAATGCGCGGTCCTGGATCAGGGTCAGCAGCGAACCGATTGCGTACGCCCAGCCGATGACCGTGAGGTAGATGGAGACCGTCACCCACATCCGCTGCGCATCGGTGAAGGGGAACGGCAGCTCCCCGAATCCGATGGTGGAGGCGGTGTAGCTCATGACGTAGAACGCGTCGAAGAATGTCATACGGAAAGGTTGGCCGGCCCCGTCCCGGCCCGGGATCAGGGTCAGGCCGGCGACTGCGACCGCGAAAATGACAATCAGGGTGATCAGCGGCGCGCGCATCCGGCGCATGATCACAAAAATGGTGGTCGACGCCTGATCACCGGACCCGACCCGTGATCGCCAGCCGAGCCGCCGACGCTCGGTCTCGTCCCTGCCGAACATCTGGTGCCAGAACACCCGAAGGACGTTCCTCACCGGGTCACCCGCCGATTCACGACGTCACCGCCGCTGGAACGACACTGTTTCAACGACCAGCAGCACTACTGATACCAGGTTGGCCAGCAGGGCACCACCGGACAGCGATACCACGCTGGCCATATCAGAACCGGTGACTCCGGTTGCCGAAATGTGTGCGGCGTATCCCCACACCAGTGCAGCGAACACCAGCTGCAGGTCGGCGACCAGGCTGGTCGCCAGGTGCACCGCGCCGATCTGCGTACGGTCGCCGAACTTCAGCACGGTGGCAATGAGGCTGACCACCAGGGCACCGAACAGTTCGTACTCGTTGTGCAGGGCGGGGATCGTGATGTCCCCGATGAAGAAGCCGAAGTTCAGGGTGGCGGCAAGCAGCACGAAGAAGCCGAAGATCACCTTCTCGAGATTCATCTGCACCTCCATGTCTCGGTCGCCACGCCATGATCGCTCCCTGGGCCCCGGTGCAGCTGGCGCGACGCGCCGCGAAAGGAGGGCAACATCGAACCAGGTCAGAACAAAGGCAACTGAGGCTCCTCACCCCCTGGTCGTGGATGGCAGCAGCTGCCAGTCCCAGCGCGCGAAGCCGAGGGGCCAGGGGCGTTCCGGACGAAATGTCGACGTAGGAGCCAGCTTGCTTCACCAGCGCACGAGGCACCTCAGGCATCCATTGGCGGTTCGGTCGAATGGTCAAACTAGCGTTGGGGGCCCAGGCCAACGACCTCTCCATAGCTATCCTGCTCAGCCGTCCGAACTCGCTATGTCAACAACCGGACCTCAAAAGTCCTCTTTCAAGGTGATAACAGTGCCAAACGTCGGGCGGAAACCGTAGCATTTCCCGGCTTCATAATTCTGCCGGTTAGCCTCCGCATCCAAAAACGCCAAATCGAGATAAAGAATTCCGCGGCCGCGGAAAAGCAGGACGAGTTAAAACCGTCATCCGGGCTTCGTGACAACATTGATATGCCTTGTTGGCACAAATTTCTCTCCCGAATGCTTGGTGTAGTATTCCCCCTCTGCGAACTTGAGACTACAGAGGTTGTTTCAGGCTGCATCCATACCGCGGATATTCGCGACCGTCGACCAACGGGCCGCAGCGAACTACAGGTCGAGCACGAGAGACAGAGCCTCGCTGACCCGACGCATCTCGTCGAGGGTCAGCGTGCCGACGGGCTGGTTGAGTCGCTGAAGGTCGACCGTGGCCAGCTGATCACACATCACCATCGTGTGCTGGTCGGCAAGCTGCACCACGGGTCGAAAGCTGGTCTCTCGAGCGCTGGTGCTCGTGAACGCCACAATCCAGGTGCTCAAGGTCAACCAATCCGGCTGCACCACCACGGCATATCGCCGGCCCCGCTGTTCGTGGCCTTTGCCTCGCGCCGGCAGACGGTAGACCTCACCTCGCACGATCCCCCTCCTGCAGCGCAGCAATGTCCAGCTGGATGGCACGAACTTCAGCGAGGTCGACGGGATCCTCGCTGATCGCGCGCGCCTCCTCCGCCGCAACGCGACGCCGTTCGTCGCGACTCATTGCATCGAGAGCGGCCAGGATGACCTGGTCGGCACTCTGGTGCCGAGATGCGCCCAACTGAAGAAGCCGGTCGCGGGTGGTTGTCTGCACCTTGACGGTCGTGGTGTCTACCATGTAGCGAGTCTACTCACGGTAGACCAACCGACGTGTTTGCCCGGGAAGCCAAAGTCCGAATCCGGTCCGACTCTTGGCCGCACGCCCGACGGTCGGCGTGTCACTGCTTGTTGAAGTGGCGACACGCCGACCGTTGTGGGGCCGGGAGTTGGGTGCGGTCAGGGGGTGAAAGGCACCCGCTGGAAGGTCAGCACCTCCTTGGCGCGGCGGTCGACGGTCACCTTCAACCATTCGTCGACTGCGGTCGAGCCCTCAACCGTCACCCTGGTGAGATTCGGCGTTGCCGAGGCGCCGTAGAAGGACAACCACGGCGATCCGGCAGCGAGCGGTTGGTCCTGGTTGTACACATGGCTGTCGCCGTTGAAGAGGTAGACCGGGCCGTTGAACGCGGCGGACTCCTGCGCAATGGCCTGGACGATCGGGGCAAATCCGTACCACTCGGCGAATGTCGGGTTCGGCACCGTGGGGTCGAACATGTCGGCCTGGGTCAACAGGACGACTGCGCGATCTTTGTTGGACTTGGCCGCCCGGAAAGTGTCCCGGATTAGTCCGATGTCCGCGGCGGTACGGCTGAGCACCTCAACGGTCTGTTCCGGTGTCGGCGCCGTCTTCCCCGTCCACGGCACGAGACTGTTGTTACTGCCGACGATGTGAACCGCAGCAAAAGCAACCTTGGCTCGCTCGTAGCTCACGTTCTCCGGGTATCCCTGGGCAGCCTGGGACGTCACCGCCGTCGAGCGTGCTCCGAGGGTGCGACCCGGATTCGGGAAGAACACCTGGCGGACCTTGGTCAGCCGTTCCAGTGGGTTGAACGCTCCGTTGTTCGGGCGGTGGCAGTCGGTCCACTCATTGTCGCCCGGCGTGTAGACCAATGGGTCGGTGAAGGTGTCGAAGTCACTCCGGATCATCGAGAAGTACTGGTCGGTGCACTGTGACGACCCGCTCTTGATATCGCCCAGATGGTCCACCAGCTGAACCTGAGGGTCCGCGTTGAGCTGCTGGATCCGACCCGGGAACGCGGCGATCTGGGCGTCCCCGTAGGGGATGTCGCCGATGACCGCGAAGGTGAACGTCTTCTCGTTTCCGTGGCGGTCGCCCGAAGCGTCAGAACCGCTGTCATCACTGGCATTGGCGGTTCCGGTGGCGATGACCGAGCAGGTCAGCGTCGCTATCAACGCCGCCGCCCACCGGCTCCGCCGGGAACGAGCTGTCAGGTGTTGGTTCATGGCATCCCCATCGGTTGTCAACTCGGGTCGGGTAACCGAGGCACCATCACCCTTTCAGGTGACCCTGGAGGGAGTCGTGGGCAAACCGAAGGCGGCCATCAGGTAAACAGCCCGCTGCTTCACTGACAACGCTGAGCTGCGGTCAGGACACGGTGACGTCCCGGCACCCCAGTTGCGGATTGCCGTAGCCGCCGTCGGTGGTGATGGCATAAACGCATACCCGGTGGTTGCCCTTCTCAGTGGACGGCACGGTCCCCGAGAACCCGTGTGCCGAGCCGTAGCCGGCGTAGGCAGCAGCGACATCGGGCCGGTTCTGATTGGCCATGACGCCTGGTGTTCCACGGACGGCACCCGAGGGCGCGTAGTCGTAGACGTGGAGTTCGACCGTGCCGGAGGGCTGGTTCGGGTTCAGCGCCCACCCCGCCACCCGAATCTGCCCCGTACCGCCGGTGACCGAATCCAACGACCCGAACGCGTCCCGAACCGTGACGGTGCGGCAACCGATCATTGGATTCGTGTTGGGCGGGTTGACATTGATCGCGTACGCGCAGACCTGATTGTCACCGGCGCTGGCCGCCGGAATGCTCCCGGTAAAGCCCGAATTCGGTCCGACCCAGGGGATGGCCGATCGGACGTCGGGCCGGTAGCCGCCGGTCCTGCTGGTGCCGAAGGCGGTGCCACCAGGCCCGGTCACATAGAGGTGAACATTCTCCGCCCCGTTGGGTGCGTCCGGGTCGGCGGCCCAGCCCGCAATGGTGAGGCTGCCCTGTGCGGTGGAGGTCACCACGTCCAGGGATCCGGCCGGGCCGGGGAGGTCGACATTCCGGCACCCCATCAGCGTGTTGGACCCCGGGCCAACATTGATCGCGTATAGGCAAACCGAGTGTCGGCCGGCACCGGTCATCGCCAGCTGTCCCGAAAACCCGGTATTGCCACCGGTTCCCGGATAGGCGGAGGCCACATCGGGGCGTGACCCGCCGGTGCTCAGCCGGACCCCCTGCTGCGAACCGTCCGGCCTGGTGTCGTACATGTCGACGTTGACCGATTGCTGCGGGGCGTTCGGATCGAACGCCCAGCCGCCGACCTGGTAGGTCCGGCCGGACAGGGAACCGGCATCCCACGACGAGACCGGGTTCGGATCCGGTTGTGGACCGGTGGGCGGATTCGCCCCGACGACCAGTACTCCGCCGGCGTACCCGCTGGTCACCGCGTTTCCCCTGGTGATCGTCAGGCACAGCCAATAACGCCCGTTCGGAACCCCGGCGGTGTTCCAGTTGGTGGTGTTGGCTCCGGCGTTGACCGGTAGGCCGGAGGCGATTGTTCGCCCGTCGCAACCGGTCCGGTCGGTGTCGGCGATCAGGCTGGCCGAACCGCCCGGTTCACCGGATGCGTCCTGCCACACGATGGGGAAGGTGCCGGTGGTGGCGAAGTCCGATCGCAGTTGCACGTCTTTGAGGTACCAGCGCCGCACCCCAGGGTCCTCATTGGGATCCCATCGCAGCGCGGTGATCGGGTTGTTCGACACGAACGACGCGCCAGGGTTGTCCGGTTCGAGGATCTGGTTGTCCGGCAGACCAAGGTCGAAGGTGACCGTCCGCGGACCCGCGTAGGTGAGCACCGGGCTCGTCTGGCCACCCTGCCCGTCACCGCGCGACCAGACGACGCGGCCCATCGTGCCACCCCCGGGGGCATCGCGAAGGTCGAATGATCCGTCGTAATCGGAGGTGATAGAGACGTTGTGGTAGATCCGGGAGTCGATTCCGCCGGCGCCGAGGCGCAATGCCGCATAGGGGTCGTTCGAGGTATTGGTGGCAGCGAGTTGCCCCCCGGAATAGGACACGTTGGTGGCGTTGCCGATGGCGGCGATGTCATCACCGGCATTCATGTCCCAAGGGTTCTTCAGCACGGTGCTCGCATAGTCCTTGTCCCCCACGGCGTTGGGCGTGATGAACCGGGGCAGCGGTGAGGAAAGGGTGACCTGATTCCACGACGAGACGACCCCCGACCGGCGGACGCCGACCCGGTAGTTTCCTGCGGGAAGGCCGGACAGGTCGACAGTGCCGGAGGCGTTGTTCACCGTTGCCAGGACGCCCCAATTCGACTGCGAGTCCGTGTTGTTGTTCGTGTCGGAATCGGCATCCCAGACGATCTCCCCGGTTCCGCCGCCAGAATTGGTGTACGTGTAGGCGGCTCCGGAATTGGGCTGGTATGCACGGAACCAGTCGAGGACGAAGTCGCTCCCGGCGCCGCCCGGCGACACGGCGAGTCGCAACCCGGTGACCGTCCCGCCCCAGGCCACCGGCCAGCCGCCGAATGCTGAGGCCCCCGGGGTGAAGGTGTAGGTATGCCAACCGGCTTTGAGCCCGATGGGAATCCCGCCCCCGCAGTCGCTACCGACCACCGCGCGCGGGCAGTTGAACCAGAACAACCCGGCGCCGACATCCCGGTTGGAGTAGGCCTGGAACGACACGGAGTGGTATTTGTCGGTGTTGAGTTCCTGGCCGGGTTTTCCGCCGTCCCGGCCGGTGAACAACGGTCCGCCGTAACCACCCCAGATCGGTGAGATGTAGCCGTTGTCGGTGAAGTGCATCGAGGCAGTTCCGTTGCCGACCTGCGGATTGGTGGCGTTCATCGCCGGTCCGCCGTCGAGGAGCAGGTCATCCCCATTCGAGTAGTCCCAAGGGTCGGCGAAGACATCGGTCGCGTACTCGTGACCGGCGGCTCCGCCGGCCGCCAGGGCCGCCTCGCTCAGCACGGGAGAGATCGAGGCAGACGACGGCTGCGCCGCCGCGGAGGTACCGGCCGGCAGCGCGAGAGCCACGACCAGGGCCGTGACGATCACCGTCCGGGTGCCGGTAGGTCTGATCCGGTTGCTGACCTGCATGACCATGGCGTCTCCCGTGCCGAAAGGTGGCGTTGACTGGCGCTGTGACGGGGTTGGGCCGCCGCTGACGGGTCGCTGTCTCCCCCAGGCTTCGGCGGAGAGCATTAGCGTCGACCGGTCAGAAGAACCAATCTATCCCACACGGAGTAATCAGGACGCTACTACGAGTGATTTCCATCCGTTCGTGGGAGGACCTCGACAGGCATTGGGCGAAGTATGCCCCCAACAGCCGCAAGTCCGGATGCCGCACTCGCGTCGAGGGCGACCCCGATCGCGTCCCGTACCGCCTGTACCCGACGGGGATTGGCAACGCCGTCCGGTTCGATGGTGGTACCGACCCCGATCACCAGATCGGCGCGGCGAACCACCGCTGGAGACCGCGCGGTCCCAGCCCCGGAGTCGTCGGCGCGGACACAGAACCGTTGCCCCGCGGACGCCTCGACCTGGACGGCGGTATCGACCCTTCGGTCCCCGGTGGCGGTGAAGACCAACCAACACCCGGCCTGATCCCCCGCCGCATACGGCCGCCGGAGCCAGCGGAGGTCGCCGGCCCGAACGTGCATCCGCAGCGCTTTGCAGACCGTCGGCGCCACCACCACGACGTTGGCCTGCGCACGCAGGAGCGCCTCGACCTTCCGGGCCGCAACAGGTCCTCCTCCAACGGCCAGCACTCGTCGGCCGCGAAGCGCCAGGTGTAGCGGGAAGGTCTCGGCCACGTCCACTCCCCCGGTGGCGTGCTGTTCGGTCACACGCCCTCGAGCCGGTTCGAGGATTCACGGAGATAGACGACCCACGTCACCGCGCAGCACACCGCGTAGAACGTAATGAAGCTGATGTAGGCGGCGTCGGCCGTCTTGTAGGTCAAAAAGGACTGCCGGAAGGCAAGATTCACCAGCACGCCACCGAAAGCTCCAATGGCGCCGGCGATCCCGATCAACGCGCCGGCGAGTCTTTGTGAGCGCGCCAATGAGATCGTCGGGTCGGCACCGGCGATGATCTCGGTCCCGCTCTTGGACCGGAAGATCGCGGGAATCATCTTGTAGACCGAACCGTTACCCAGGCCACTGAAGGCGAACAGCATAACGAAACCGATCAGATACAGCGGCAATGAATGCATCAGCGACGCCGCGAGCACCACCGATGCCCCCAGCGCCATGGCCACAAAATTGACGAACGAGACCCTGGCGCCACCGAGCCGGTCCGCCAGCTGACCACCCACCGGCCTGATCAACGAACCGATCAGCGGCCCGATGAAGGTCAGATAGGCGGCCTTGACCGGGCTGGAGAACGTGTCGGAAAACTGCACCTGCAGTACCTGCCCGAATGCGAATCCGAACCCGATGAACGAGCCGAACGTGCCAATGTAGAGCAGGGAGATGATCCAGGTGTGCCGACTGCGGCACACGTCCCGGATCGCGCGCTTGCTGTTGCTCATCGAGGCCAGGTTGTTCATCCCGACCGCCGCACCGATGGCGGCGGCCACGATCAGCGGGATGTAGATGACCACCAGCAGCCGCGGTGACCCGGCCCCAACGGCCGCCAGGATCAGCAGACCGACCAATTGGACCACCGGGACCCCCAGATTTCCGGCTCCGGCATTGATGCCCAACGCCCATCCCTTGAGTCGCTGCGGGTAATAGGCATTGATGTTCGTCATCGACGACGCGAAGTTTCCACCTCCGACGCCGGCCAACGTCGCCATCACCAGCAGGGCGGAATAGGACGTGCCCGGGGTAAGAAAAATGCCGATGGCCACGGTGGGGATCAGGAGTAGCAACGAACTGACGATGGTCCAATTCCGCCCGCCGAAGGTGGCGACGGCCAGCGTGTAGGGCAGTCGCAGGGCCGCCCCGGCGAGGGTGGGCAACGCAGTCAGCAGGAACTTCCCGGCCGGGTCGATGCCCCATTCGGGTCCCATGAACAGCACGATGACCGACCACAGGCTCCATACCGAGAACCCGACGTGCTCCGAGATCACGGAGAACAGCAGGTTTTTCTGGGCAATACCCTTCCCGGCGGACTCCCAGAAACGGATATCCTCGGGTCGCCACTCCTGCAGCCAGTATTTCCCGCGTCGACCGCCGTCCGCAGGTGCCGTCTCCGCTGCGTTACCGACGCCCGCATCCGAACTCGTGGTGCTGACGGTCTGTACCGGCGTCATTTCTGATGGTGAGCTCATGATCGCTCCTCGGGTTCGCTTAGCGGCGTATCGGTCACTGCGGTATCGGTCACTGCGGTATCGGTCACTGCGGTATCGGTCACTGCGGTATCGGTCACTGCGGTATCGGTCACTGCGGTGCGCGCTGGGGACAGCAGAATCTCCCCGCCGTCGATCTGCACCTGCCACACCGACAACGGGGCCTGTCCCGACCGGGACGCCCCGGACGAAAGGTCAAACGCATTGAGGTGCAACGGGCAGACCACGATCGACCCGTCGACCTGACCGTCCGCGATGGGACCACCGCGATGCGGGCAGACCGCCGACACCGCATGGACCACACCGTTTCTCAGTCGGAAGACGGCAATCTGCTGGCCGTCGACGTCGAAGGCGCGGCCCTCGCCGAACGGGATCTGCGACAGCGGTCCCAGCCGATGCGGCCGGATCTGCCCGGGCCCCTGCTCGGCGACCGGGGCATCGCGTTGATCGATGGGCAGGTCCAGCCGGGTGTCCGCCGGGGGTGTCATCGGACCGGCACCCGTGGCAGGACCTCCAGCGGGAGGGCGGTGCGAAACTGTCCCGGTGTTGCCGGTGCAGCACCCTCGGACCAGGGATCGCGGTAGTCGTCCACCGACTCCTGCATCCTTGCGTCAAGGTCCGCGGCGATGCCCACGCTGTCGTCGACGATCACCTCCCGGAGAAAGTCGATACCCATCCGTGGGACAAAGGCGTACGTGCGTTCCAGCCATTTGGCGTTTTCCCGGTAGTACTGCATGAATCGGCCGGTCAGGGTGACGACCAGGTCGCGGTCGTCGACAGTGGCCAGCAGATCGCCTTTCCGGATGTGCGCCCCTGCCGCCCCCCCGACGTAAATCTCCCAGCGGCCACCGTCGACCGCGACGACGCCAACGTCCTTGCACAGCGATTCGGCGCAGTTTCGCGGGCAACCCGATACCGCCAGCTTGAGCTTCGCTGGTGATTCCAGACCTTGGAACCGGGACTCGATAGCGATTCCCAGTGACGTCGAATCACCGACGCCGAAACGGCAGAAATCCGCTCCTACACAGGTTTTCACCGTCCGAAAACTCTTGCCGTAGGCGTATCCGGATGGCATACCCAGATCCGCCCACACCCCCGGCAGATCCTCCTTGCGGATCCCCAGCAGATCGATCCGCTGACCTCCGGTCAGCTTCACCATCGGGACCCGCCACTTCTCGGCGACGTCGGCGATCCGGCGAAGTTGATCGGGCGAGGTCACCCCGCCCTTCATCTGCGGCACCACCGAGAACGTGCCGTCCTTCTGGATGTTGGCGTGTACCCGATCGTTGATGAACCGGGCGTCCTTCTCCTCGACGTAGTCGTCGGTCCACATCATCTTCAGCAGAGAGGCCAGTCCCATTTTCGATCGGGCGTCCTCCGCGCCCGCCGGAGCCAGTGCGCTGAACACCGACGACACGGACCGGAGGTCCTGTTCTCGGATGGCCAGCATCAGCTCTGGTTTGCCTATCGGAATTCCGGGCACGTACCAGGACGCCGACGGGTCCTCTTCGACCGCACCGTCGGCGGCCCACTCGACCACCTGTTTGACCAGACTCTTGCAGGAGCCACACCCCTTGCCCGCCCGGGTCGCATCCATCACCCCGGTCACCGACTTCACCCCGCCCTTGACGCAGGCCACCAACGCGCCCTTGGAAACCCCGTTGCAGTTGCACACCTGGGCGTCGTCGGCGAGCTCGGCCACGCCGACATCGGCGGCCGGTGTGCCCAGATCGAAGAGCATCTCCAACCGCTCCTGCGGCAGCGGCAATCCCCGATCGAAGGCCTGGATCAGGAACGCCACCTTTGAGGTGTCGCCGAGCATCGTTGCGCCAATGAGCTTCTCGTCGCGGATTACCAGGGATTTGTAGACACCGCGCCGCGGCTCGGAGAAAACGATGTGCTCGTCGGTGTCTCGTTCCGGCTCCTGCACACCCATCGACGCCACGTCGACGCCCGCCACCTTGAGTTTGGTGGCGGTCCGCGAACCGTGGTAGGCCGCGGCCGGATCCGCCCCGGTGATGTGGTCGGCCAGGACAACCGCCTGCTCCCACAGGGGCGCCACCAACCCGTAGACGGCGCCGCGGTGTTGGACGCACTCACCGACCGCGTAGACCTCGGGGTCGTCCATTGTCCGCATTTGGTCGTCAACGACGATGGCCCGCTCGACGGTGAACCCACTGGTCACCGCGAGGTCGACGTTCGGCCGAATGCCTGCTGCCACCACGACCATGTCGCAGTCCAGCAGCGGGTGGTCCAGCAGGTAGACCCCGCGCACCCGGTCCTCACCCATGATCGCGGTCGTGCGTGCCTTGGTGTGCACCTCGATATCCAGTGCCTCAACGCTTTTACGGAGGATGTCTCCGCCGGCCGGACCGATCTGGGCGTTCATCAGATGCGGACCGGCGTGCACCACATCCACCTGCAAGCCATAGGCCTGCAGTCCGCGGGCGGCCTCCAGACCCAGCAGCCCGCCCCCGATCACCACCGCCCGGCGATGCTGGTCGTGTTGCGCGTAGTCGATCATGCCGCGGGTGTCGTCGATGGTCCGGAAGGCGAAAACCCCTGGCAGCAAACCGCCGTCGGGGCTCTCCAAGCCCTCGATGGACGGCATGAAGGAGCGGCTTCCGGTGGCGATGATCAACACGTCATACGGCGTCTGCATGGTCGAACCGTCGGAGGTCGAGACGGCCGTGACGACCTTCGCGAAACGGTCGATACGAGTGGCTCGGACCCCGGCATGCAAAACGATGTCGTTCTCGGCGTACCACGGCAGGCTGTTCAGAAAGATTTCCGCGTCGGTCTCGTCGCCGGAGAGCACGTGCGAGAGCATGATCCGGTTGTAATTGCCGTACGGCTCGTCGCCGAACATCGTGATACTGAATTGCTGCGCGCCGCCCCGGGCCAGAATTTCCTCCACGGCTCGGGCGCCGGCCATCCCGTTCCCGATCACCACCAGTCGGCGGCGAGGATCATCCGTCCGGTCGGGCAACAGATCGTCTCTCATCAGATTTCCACCAGCCCCAGGTCGACCACCACCGAACCGGTCAACCCCTGCGGCGCAGCCAGTTGCAGTTCGATCACGGTCCCTCCTTCGAGGTCTTCCACCACTCGAAGCGGAACGTGCACGTCCGACTTGGCGCCGATTGGGAAGTACCTCATGGCCACGCCGTCGCGCACCAGCACCACGATGATCAACTCGTCAGCAGTGTTGCCGCCGCGGAAATACAGGGCCTGTGCGGATGAGCCGTCCGGGACCAGGTAGTGCACGGTGGGATCCAACTGCCCCGGCTTGTCGATACCAGTGCCGGAGAAGTGGTAGATCCCCTGCAGGAAACGGTTTCTGGTGATCATGACGGTGTCCTTTTGGTTGGTCGTGCGGGAACGGGATGTGGCCCGCCGGTGACTTTGTACCGGTCTCGGTGCGGGAAGGCCGTAGGGCAGGACGGGCGGTTGAGCCGGCAGTTCGGTGAGCAACTGCTCGTCGTCAGGCCCGCCGATCCGGACGAGATCGGCGGCGCACACCTTGAACTCGGGCATCTTCGACAACGGGTCCAGCGCTGGGCCGGTCAGCGCATTCGCACTGGACGCGCCGCCCCAGTGGAACGGGACGAACAGCACTTCGACACCGATGTTCTCGGTCAGCTCGGCCCGGAAATTGGCGGCCCCGCGACGGGTCCGCAACTGGACCAGATCGCTGGGACCGACACCGATCCGGCGCGCCAGGTCCGGGTGCACCTGCACGTGCGGATCCGGAACCATTGTTCGGCCGAGCCGGCGAGTCTGGGTGCCGCTCTGGTACTGCGTGAGGAGTCGACCGGTGGTCAGCAGGTACGGGAACGCCGCGTCGGGTCGTTCGGCGGGTGCCTGATGGGCGACCGCGTGAAAACGGGCCCGGCCGTCCGGGGTCGGGAAGCTGTCCTGGAACAGCCGCGCGGTGCCGGGATGATCGGCCGCGGGACAGGGCCAGAACACACCCTGTTCGCGGTCGATCCGCTCGTAGCTGATCCCGGCGTAGTCAGCAATGCCACCAGCGCTGGCCCGCCGCAATTCCTCGAACACAGTCTGCGGATCGTCCGAGAAGTACTGGCCCCAACCGAGTTCGTGGGCAAGCCGGGTCAGCATCTGCAGATCGTCCAGCACCCCCTCTGGTGGCCGCAGGGCCATCCGCCGCCGCACGACCCGTCCCTCCAGGTTGGTCATTGTGCCGTCCTCCTCCGCCCACTGGGCGGTCGGCAGCACGACGTCAGCGACCGCGGCCGTCTCGGACAGGAAGATGTCGGACACCACCAGCAGGTCGAGCCCGGCCAGCCGGCTGCGGACCCGATTGGCGTCGGGTGCCGAGACCACGATGTTGGACGCCAGCACCAGCAACGCACGGACCCCGCCGTCGGATCCCAGGCGATCGAGCATCTCGAATGCGGACAGACCAGGCTTCGGAAGTTCTGCCGGGTCGATCCCCCACACCGCTGCGACATGGGCACGCGCCTGCGGATCGTCCAGGCGCCGGTACCCCGGCAACTGATCGGCCTTCTGTCCGTGCTCCCGGCCGCCCTGGCCGTTTCCCTGCCCGGTGATCGTGCCGTACCCGGACCCGGCCCGTCCCGGCAGCCCGAGCGCCAGGGCCAGGTTGATGAATGCCTGGGCGGTGTTCGTGCCGTTGCTGTGCTGTTCGGCGCCCCGCGCGGTCAGGATCATCGCCGACGGGGCGGCAGCCAGAGTGCGGACCGTTTCCCGGAGCTGCGACACCGGGATGCCGGTAATCCGCTCGACCCAGTCGGGCCAATAGGCCGACACCGCCGTCCGGACCGCCTCGAACCCGGTGGTACGGGCCTCGATGTAAACCTCGTCGACCAGTTTCTCCCGAATGGCGATGTGCAACAAGCCATTGGCAAACGCCAGATCGGTACCGGGATTGGGCGCCAAGTGGACGGCGGCACCAGCCGCGGTCGCGGTGTGCCGCGGGTCGACGACGATGTGGGTGGCACCCGCTGCCCGGCCCTCGTCGAAGAACTGCATTGCCGGCGGCATGGTATCCGCCGGGTTCGAGCCCACCAGCAGGATGGCGGCCGCCTTCGCCACATCGGCCAGCGGGAAGGGCAACCCGCGATCGACGCCGAAGGCGCGGTTGCCGGCAGTGGCCGCGGACGACATGCAGAACCGACCGTTGTAGTCGATCGCCGACGTCCGCAGCGCGACGCGGGCGAACTTGCCCAGGGTGTAGGCCTTCTCGTTGGTCAGCCCGCCGCCGCCGAACACCCCGACCGCATCGTTGCCGTAGCGCTCCTGGGTCTGCCGGATGCCATCGGCGATCAGGCCGACGGCCTCGTCCCAGGACGATGTCCGGAACGGGCTGGTCCGGTCGCCCGGCCGGGATCGGACCAGGGGCGTGAGCAACCGGTCCGGGTGGTCGAGCAGATCGGCGGCCGTCCACCCCTTCGAACACAGCCCACCGCGGTTGGTCGGGAAGTCTTCCTGCGGCCGGACAGTGGCCGGCCGTTTCCCAGCCGTCATCACCACACCGCACTGCAACGAGCAGTACGGGCAGTGTGTTGTCGTTGGCACCCTTTTATTGGGGAGTGCCGGCGGGCCGGGTGGCGTTCATGACGGCCATCCTCCGTTTGTGTTGTTTCGCCACCTACCCGGGCGTGTTACGACCGCGTTGTGTCCCGCCCGGATTCGCGTGCTCTGCGTCACATTCCGGTAACCCACAGCACATGACGGGTTGTCTGGTGGCGCGCGAAACGGAGCTGGCTCAGGTCGCCTCCGAACCTCGCTCATTCTTCGGTTCAGGGCCGCCGGTAGCCGGTCCGACGAGTACCGATCGGGAGGCTACTGTCGACTCGCTCAGGTCGGTTCCGGGGTCGCGTGATGGAGACCGCGCCGCGGTGATCGAACAAGAGTTGATCGAACAAGAGTTGATCGAACAAGAGTTGATCGAACAAGAGTTGATCGGACGAGAGTCCGCCGGAGGGAGTGGGTCCGTGACCGTGCAGGAGAGCGCCGGCAGCGGAGGCAACGCAGTCCCCGTGAACGCAGTCCCCATGAACGCCGTCCCGGTGGACGCGCTCACCGTGAGTGCCATCACCGCCAGCTTGACCGGTGCTGCTGCCAAACTGGACCCGACAAAGCCGGATTCGTCTGACACCCAGGCGATCGAGATCACCTACGACGAGCAGCGTTACCCGGCGCGGCCGCGGGCCCTGCGCCCGCACGCGCGGCTTCGTCCGCTCACCCCGCCCAACTCGACGCCGCCGTTCGCGGCGGACGGTCGCAACCGGGCGTACGTCGACTGGCTGGAGGACCTCTCCATGCTGCACGACGCGAACACCCTGGGCCGGCAACTGTCCGGCCAGGCCGGCATGTGGCAGAACCCTTACGCCTACCCGAATCCGCGCGCCGCGGTGGAGAAGGCCTCCGTCTGGTTCACCGCCTACCCGTTGTCGTTGATCACCGCTCCGGGTCAGTCCTTCCTCGGCGCCCTCGGGGATGACCGGCTCTGGGCGGCGTTCCAGGAGATCGGCATCGAAGCGGTGCACACCGGACCGGTAAAACGGGCCGGCGGCATCACCGGCTGGGACCCCACTCCCAGCGTCGACGGGCACTTCGACCGGATCAGCATGGCCATCGATCCGCTGTTCGGCACCGAGGAGCAGTTCCGGGCAATGTGTGAGGTCGCGGCCAAACACGGCGGCGTCATCATCGACGACATCGTGCCCGGTCACACCGGGAAAGGTCCTGATTTCCGGTTGGCCGAGATGAACCACCGGGACTACCCGGGGATCTATCACATGATCGACATCCCGGAGGCCGACTGGCACCTGCTGCCGGACGTACCGCCCGGCCAGGACTCCGTCAATATCGACACCCAGACCGAAAAAGCGCTCCAGGACGCTGGTTACATCATCGGCCAGCTGCAGCGGGTCATCTTCTACGAACCCGGCGTGAAGGAAACCAACTGGAGCGCAACGGGTCCGGTGATCGACACCGGCGGCAAGACCCGTCGCTGGGTGTACCTGCACTACTTCAAGTCCGGACAGCCGTCGATCAACTGGCTCGATCCCACGTTCTCGGGCATGCGCCTGGTCATGGGTGACGCCCTGCATTCATTGGTCGACCTGGGTTCCGGCGGACTCCGGTTGGACGCCAACGGTTTCCTCGGGGTGGAGAAGAGTGCGGAGGAGCGGCCCGCCTGGTCCGAGGGTCACCCGCTGTCCGAGGCGGCGAACCAGCTGATCGGCAGCATGGTGCGCAAGGTCGGCGGTTTCACTTTCCAGGAACTCAACCTGACCGTCGACGATATCAAGGCGACCTCCGAGGTCGGACCTGACCTTTCCTACGACTTCATCACCCGGCCCGGTTACCAGCACGCGTTGGTCACTCAGGACACCGAGTTCTTGCGGCTGACCCTGCGCGAATCGATGCGTATCGGCATCGACCAGGCCTCTTTGGTCCACGCCATGCAGAATCACGACGAATTGACCTACGAGCTGGTGCATTTCGCGACCAAGCACAAGGACGAGGTTTTCACCCTGGCGGGTGAGCAGTTGGTCGGCGCCGATCTGGCCGAGACGATCCGGCAGACGTTGCGGGACAAGCTGACCACCCTCGGTGCGCCGCCCTACAACCTGGTCTTCACCCAGAACGGAATCGCCTGCACCACAGCGACAGTCATCACCGCGGCACTGGGGATCAGCGAGCCCAGCGAGGTCACCGACGAACAGATCGACCAGATCCGCCGGGTGCATCTCCTGCTGGCGTCGTATAACGCGTTGCAGCCCGGGGTTTTCGCCCTCTCCGGGTGGGACCTGTGCGGGATGATCACGGTCCCGCAGGACGAGGTCCGTTCCTTGGTCGCGGGTGGCGACACGCGGTGGATCCACCGGGGGGCGCATGACCTGATGGGGGTGAACCCCGGGGCCGACGTCTCGGCGTCGGGAATGCCACGGGCCCGGAGCCTCTACGGGACCCTGCCGGATCAGCTCGCAGACGAGGGCTCGTTCGTCCGTCAACTCGGTGAGATCCTCGCTGTGCGAAAGCAATTCGGCATCGCGACGGGCACCTTGCTGGATGTGCCCGAGGTCTCGCACCGGCCGATTCTGGTCATGGTAAATCAGACCGCGTACGGGCAGTTGCAGCTCACCGTGCTGAACTTCTCGGACCAGCAGATCACCGGCTCAGTGTCCTCGACGGTACTGCCGCCGGAGGGCACGGTGATCGACGCGATGAACGGCGAGACAATCGGCGCCATCGACAACCTGCACAGTTTCTCGGTGACGCTGGCCCCATATCAGAGCAGGGCACTGCTGGTACACGCACCGCCGGAGCCGGATTCCACCCTGGATGGCGGGGTGAGCAGGTAGTCCGCGCGGCGGTCCGCTCGGCGTCGTCGCGTCAGGCGCCGTCGTCCGGCCGGTCGTCGGTCAGCCGGTCGTCCGTCAGGACCGCCGCCAACCCCTCTGCCTGGTCGGCTGCGTCCTGCAGGACGGCCGCCAGACCTCCGGCCTGGTGCGCGGCCTCGGTCAATAGCCCCGCGAGTCGCTCGGCCTGATCGTCCGGCAGCAACGCGGCCGGGTCCGGGTCGTCGACTTCGAGGGCAGCGGGGTCGGTCAGGTGCACCAGCGGCCCGACGACCGCGGCAATGGAATCCGTAGTGGCTCGCAGTTCCGGCGTTCCGTGTTCGAGTTCCTCGGTCGCTGCATACAGGGTGTCAGCGATGGCCGGTTCACCGTCGATGTCTGGGACGGCCCGCTCGAAACCTTCGGTCATCGGCAAATTGTGCCGCCAATCGGACGCCGCTGCGCCCCCGGGTCCGCAACCCCGGGGGCGCCGGCACCGCCCGAGGCGATCAGGGCTTCAGGACGACCTTGATGCAACCGTCGGCCTTCTGCTGGAACGTCTTGTACGCCTGCGGCGCTTCGGCGAGCGGCACCGTGTGCGTGGTCAGGTCGAGGACGCCCAGTGGGTCGGCCGGATCCTCCACCAAGGGCAGCAGATCCCCGATCCACTTCTTGACGTTGCACTGTCCCATCCGCAGCTGGATCTGCTTGTCGAACAAATCCATCATCGGCATCGGGTCGGCAGTCCCGCCGTACACCCCGCTCACCGATACGGTGCCGCCGCGGCGGACGGCGCTGATCGCGTTGTGCAGCGCGGTCAACCGGTCGACCCCGACGGTCTCGATCAACTTACGGGCGGCGGCATCTGGCAGCAGGCCGACCGCCGCCTGAGCGAACTTTCCAACAGACCCACCGACGGAACCGTGCGCTTCCATGCCGACCGCGTCGATCACCGCATGGGGGCCGCGCCCCCCGGTGGCGTCGATCAGAGCGGCGGGGACGTCCTTCACCGCGGCCGGGTCCAGCGTCTGGATCCCGTGGCGCTCCGCCATCACCCGGCGCTCAGCAACCGGGTCGACACCGATCACCCGACTGCCCAGGTGTTTGCCGATGCGGGCCGCGAACTGACCGACCGGACCGAGCCCCAGGACCGCGAGGGTGCCGCCGTCGGGTACCGCCGCGTACTGCACGGCCTGCCAGGCGGTCGGCAGGATGTCGGACAGGAACAGGTAATTCTCGTCCGGCCCCTCCGTGCTGACCTTGATCGGGCCGTACTGCGCCTGCGGAACCCGGAGATATTCGGCCTGACCGCCGGGCACCGAGCCGTACAGGGAGGTGTAGCCGAACAGCGACGCGCCCTTGCCCTGTTCCTTCACTTGCGTTGTCTCGCACTGGGACTGCAGACCCTCCGAGCACATGACGCAGGTACCGCAGGAGATGTTGAACGGGATGACCACCCGATCGCCGGCCTTGATCTGGGTGACCGCGCTGCCGACCTCCTCGACGATGCCCATGGGTTCGTGACCCAGGATGTCCCCCGGCGACAGGTACGGGCCGAGCACCTCGTACAAGTGCAGGTCCGAGCCGCAGATCGCGGTCGAGGTGACCTTGATGATCGCGTCCGTCGGTTCGGAGATCTGCGGGTCGGCGACGTCCTCTACCCGGACATCACGCTTGCCGTGCCATGTCAAAGCCTTCATCGACCGCTCCCTGTCTGTGCTGGTTCAGGCATAGGTCGCAGTACCCCTGGGGCCTGGCCGGAAACATGACCCGGGCTTCACCGAACCGGTTCACCCGGTCTCTCTTCGCGCCGACCGGCTGCGACCCGGCCGAACCAGCCATCGGTGGGTAGCAAAGGTTCCAGGGCGAACTGTGGGGGTTCGGGGGGCGGCTGCCAGGGCCAGAGCACCACGGCCTGGGAGCTGGCGGTGGTCAATTCAAGGTCAGGAACGACGGTGATCGTCTCGTCGATGCCGAACGCAGGCCACCTGCAGATAAAGGTGAGTGGTCCGTCCGGAGGCACCGGCGACAGCCAATACGCCTGGTCGAAGCTGAGCCCTCCCCCGCCGCCACCATTGGCGCTGAGCCGGGGTTCGGTGTTGTCGATCACCGCAGCCGGTGACACTGGTCCGCCGACATTGATCGCTGACCGTCCATCCGCGTACTCCACACCCAGGAGCAGCGTGGACTTTGTCTGGCCGCCGTGACCGGGATGAGGACCCCCGAAGATGGAAAAATAAGGGTCGGCGGTGATGGTTTCTGGGTAGCGGCGAAGCCGGACGACGAGGTCGAACGACAGTCCCGTCGTGTAGACCCTGATGCCAGCGACGGCAACCACCGCATCCACGCCGCGGCCCAGGATGAGGGTCGCCGGAACGCTCCGGGGCAATTCGTTCTCCGGCGGACCCATGTGCTGTTGCCAGAATTCGATCTCTGGCGCCGGGTGTACCTCCGGCGAACCGGATTGCATCGAAGAGGACACCGCCGTCGCTCCTCCTTCGCCGATTGCCCCAGTTGGGACAGCTATGCCTGCCCAGCATGTACCGCGGTAGCGCACACTGCAGCCTGGTTTGACGCAGGCGACCGGTGGGCAACTGGCAAATGTGCGAAAAGGGCAGGATGACGCCATGACTGACATTCAGGCAGACCGACGAAGGGTCGCGCTGATCACCGGCGCATCCAGTGGCATTGGCCGGGCGACCGCCCACGAGATGGCGGGGCGACGGTGGGATCTGGTGTTGCTGGGCCGCGCCTCGGAATCGCTCGAAGAGGTCAGACGGGAATGTGCGGCCAGGGGTGCGAAGGCCCTCCCGGTCATGGCCGACGTCGGCGACAGGGACGACATCGACGCGGCCTTCCGGGCCGCGGCCGGACGGTTCGGCCGGGTCGACGCGGTCATCAACTGCGCCGCGGCGGTCGGGTACGGACGGTTCGAGAACGTTCCCGCCGAGGTGTTCGACCGGGCCATCCAGACCAACCTGATCGGCACCGCCAATGTCGCCAGGACCGCGCTGCGGCATTTCCGGGAGAGCGGCGGCGGCCACCTGATCCTGCTCGGCTCGTTACTGGGGAAGATCGCCGTGCCGTACATGAGCACCTACGTCACCGGCAAGTGGGGCGTGCAGGGGTTGGCCCGGATGCTGCAGATCGAGGCCAGGGAGGTCCCTGGTGTCGAGGTCAGCCTGATCTCCCCCGGCAGCGTCAACACCCCCGCGTACAGCCAGGCCGCCAACTACGCGGGCTGGGAGGGCCGCCCGCCGCCCCCGGTCGACCCGCCGGAGAAGGTGGCCAGGGCTATCGCCCGGACGCTGGACTCACCGCGCCGCGACAGGGGGGTCGGCCCGACGAACCCGTTGGTGGTCATCGGGTTTCGTCTGTTCCCCGGGATCTACGACGCAATCGTCGGACCGCTGATGCGGGTCGCCGGACTGTCCAAGCGACCGGTCACGGCTCACCCCGGGAACACCCTTGAACCCCGGCCGGCGGCGGACGCGGTGCACGGCAGCTGGGGTCGGCTCGGCCGCCGCTCGGATCCGGCACCAGCCGGCCAGCGCGGCAACCCCACCGACACTGGGCAGGACGCCATAGATCCTCAATCATCCGATCCAGCCGCGACCACAACGGTGACCCGCTGATGGCCGGGGAAACCGTCGACGCGGTCGTCATTGGCGCCGGCCCGAACGGTCTGGTCGCCGCCAACGCCCTCGCCGACGCGGGCTGGGACGTCCTGCTGCTGGAAACCAACAACACCGTGGGCGGAGCGGTGCGCAGCGCCGAGATCACCGCGCCGGGGTTCACCTCCGACCTGTTCAGCGCGTTCTACCCGCTCGCGGCGGCGTCCCCGATCATCAAGAACCTCGACCTGGAGAGTCACGGCCTGAGCTGGGTACAAGCGGAGAAGGTACTCGCGCACGCGCTACCGGACGGCCGGAGCGCGGTGCTGCACCGTGACCCGGAACGTACTGCGGCCGGGGTGGAGGAGTTCGGCCACGGTGACGGCCAGGCCTGGCTGGACATGTTCGCCGGCTGGCAAAAAATCCGAGACCCGCTGCTGGAAGCCATGTTCACCCCGCTGCCGCCGATCACGTCCGCCGTCCGGTTGCTGCGGAAAGCAACCATTGCCGGCACCGTCGACCTGGCCCGGATGGCCGTGCTCCCGGTGCGGCGGCTCACTCAGGAACACTTCCGCGGTGCCGGCGCCTCCCTCCTGCTGACCGGGAACGCGATGCACGCCGACGTCCCGCCCGACGGCGCCGGCAGCGGCATCTTCGGCTGGTTGCTGGCCATGCTTGGCCAGGACGTCGGCTTCCCGGTCCCGGAGGGCGGCTCGTCGCGTCTGCCGGAGGCGCTCCGCCGTCGTTTCGAGTCCGCCGGTGGGCAGGTCCGGACCGGGTCGCGCGTCACGTCGGTCGTGGTCAGCGGCGGGCGCGCGGTCGGTGTCCGAACTGCCGACGGGACGACCATCAAGGCGAAGCGGGCAGTACTGGCCGATGTGGGCGCCCCCTCGCTCTACCACGACCTGGTCGGCCTGGAACACCTCCCGGAGAACCTTCGTGGGCCACTGGACCGGTTCCAGTGGGACAACTCGACCATCAAGATCAACTGGGCCCTCAACCGGCCGATCGCCTGGCGCTCACCGGGTGCCGTCGGCGCCGGAACCGTCCACTACGGCGTCGATCTCGACGGCTTCGTCGACTTCGCCGCCGACCTGAGCGTCGGCCGGATGCCTCGCCACCCGTTCGTGTTGTTCGGGCAGATGACCACCGCCGACCCGAGCCGATCCCCGGTCGGCACTGAATCGGTGTGGGCCTACACTCATATCCCGCGTTCCCTGGCGGACCGGGCCGACTTGCTGGCCGAGCAGGTCGAACGGGTGGAGGAGCACCTGGAGGACGTCGCCCCCGGGGTCACCAACAGTGTCATCACGCGAACCGTTCAGCTGCCCGCGGATCTGGAGGCCGCGGACGCCAACCTGGTCGGCGGGGCGATCAACGGGGGCACCTCCTACCCGCACCAACAGTTGATCTTCCGGCCCACCAGGGGCCTCGGCCGACCCGAGACCCCTATCCGCGGACTCTTTCTCGCCTCCGCCTCGGCCCACCCCGGCGGCGGGGTACACGGCGCCTGTGGGTGGAATGCCGCGACCGCAGCGCTCCACACGGCGGGGCCGGTCAACGTCGTTCGCCGCCGGATCGCCCGTACCGCGTGGGCGGCCTTGCTGCGGCACTGAGGATTCTCACTCGCGCTCATCGCGGCTCCGCAACCAGTCCGCGGCCCGCCGCGCGGACGCCCGCGACATCCACCCGTCCTGGATGACCTCGGCAATTTCCGGTCGGGAGATTTCACCGAGCCGGCTGGCGCGGAGCAGAACCGAAGGGTGGCCGTTGAAATGCGGGGTGCTGCAATACGGCGAGTCCGGATCCCTGACCAGCGCCTGCTTGTCGTCCTCCGATGGCACCCAGAACACGATCACATCGGAATACCGCTCGCCCGTGACCGGGTCAACGGCGTCCGGTCGCGGATTTCTGAAAAAGACGAACGACTTCCCGCCGACCTGGTACACCGGATTGTCCAAAGGGCCGGCCGTGACGGTGACGTGCGGCATCCCGGCGGCCAGATCGTGGACATCGCCAACCTGAGCGGGATTATTCGGTGCTGCCACTAGGGCAGCGTATCCAGCTCACCTGACGCTGTCTGCAGCCGTGTCCGCCCGGCTAGCGGCGCGCCCATCGGCGGCTCTGGGCCTCCAGGTACGCGCGCGCCCGCCGCTGCCCACCGGCGGAGTCGATCACCTCGGCTAAGTCCTTCATCCTGGCCCGTATGGTGGCGACTTCGGGTGACCACCCGCGCCGCTCGCACTCGTCGAACCAGTCGATCGGCGAGGCGTGCCCACGTTGTCCGTTGCACCGTCGGCAGGCGGCAACTTCGTTCTCCAGCCAGGACGGGCCACCCTTGAGCCGCGGCACCAAGTGGTCGGTGGTCGGCGGGATCAGCCGGGTAAACGGGCGCCCGCACCAGACGCAGCGTTCACCGTCCCGGGCCAGCACGGCCTCCAGCCGGGTGGCCCGGTCCTGGGTGCGTGCTGGCGGCTCGTCCATGCTGTCGCTGGTGCCGCACGGTCAGATATCGGGGCTGCCTTATTGCGGGGGCGATGTCGGGAGTCCGGCCGCACGCCAGGCGCGGTAGCCACCGATCATGTCCGTCGCCCGGTCAATGCCGAGGTCCTGGAGGGCAACAGCTGCAAGGCTGGAGGTGTAGCTCTCGTTGCAGAACACGACGACCTGCAGGTCGTAGGACGCCATGGGCAACCTGGAGTCGCTAGTCGGGTCGAACCGCCACTCCAGGACATTGCGTTCGACGATCAATGCGCCGGGAATTGTCCCCTCTCGATCGCGATCGGACGCGGGGCGGATGTCGATCAGCACAGCCCCGGCGCGTTGCGCCGCCTCGGATTCGGCCGGGTCGAGTCGCCGGAACCGAGTCCGCGCTGCGTCCAAAATCTCTGCAATGGACCGCCGGCCCGTCACCGTCACCGGACCAGTTCCTCCTCCGGCTCATGCGTCCGGACGGTCCGGGTAACCGTGAGATCGGCATCGTAGTAGTTCATCTCGGTCAGCGGCGGAGAGTAGGCGTGAATGCTGACGGCCGGACCCGTCCCAGCACCGGTGACGTCGTGAAGCACCCCGAGCGGGATGGCGGTCACCGAACCCCGGTTGCGGGTGTGCACGGTGCGCGGGGTGCCGGGGGTGGCCCGGGCCTCGACCAACTCGCCCTCGACGACGGTGAACGCCGCCACTGACGGCCCATGGTCGTGCAATTCGGTGGTTTGCCCGGGTGACCAGGACAACAGCCACACGTCGACGGTGGGGTTGGTCGACAGACGCGTCCACCAGCGACCGGCTTCCGGCTCGGGCAACTGCAGGTGCGGCCGCCAAGCGGCCGGATCGGCGGCGACGGCCGCGACGAGGTCAGTCAGATCGGTCACACTGAGGTGCCCGGACGGCCGCGACGGGGTCGGATGTTTATCACGGGAATGATTCGTGGAGGCAAGGGGCGCAGTGATTGTCATGGGTTCTCCTCGGTGACGTCGGCGGCGGCCGGCAAAGGGTGCGCCACGTCAAGGCGCGATGATCAGCACGAGTGATCCATCGAGGAGTGACACGCCATGGAGGTGACCCGGAGCAGGTCGACATGACGTCGCTGCCAGCCTGATCGTCCCATGTCTATGGACCTTACCCGATGCGGTTTGAAGCACCGGAACCAGTCCGGTGACGTTCCCCACGCGCGCTAGATTCCCGTTCGCCTGGGCGCGTCATAGTTGCGGGTCACCCGGTGGGTTCCCCGTCCGGGTCGAAGGCCTCTCCCACCCACCACTCACCCTCACCGTCGCGCAACACCGCCGTGACCGCGACAACCGCCGTGACCGGAACCGCCCCGTAGATGTGCGGGAATAGCTCGTCGGCGCCGCTGGTGCCCTCAGCGGTCACCTCCACCCCCACCAGGGTGGGATCAATGGTGAGCAGGCACAGGTCGGCGTGCTCGGCCTGGTAGAACCGTTGCAGCACACCAAGAATCTGGTGCGCGTAGCTGGCGTGGACGAACCCTTCCTGATCCAGGGTCCGGCCGCGCGAGGACATGGTGTACTGCCCGGTGTCGCGGGCGGCGAGCCAATCGCTGACCAGCGCGCAGTGAAAGATGTTGTCGCTCAACGGTTTGCCTCAAACGGCCAGCACGGTGGGAACGATCATCGGGCGGCGACGGTAGGTGTCGTTGACCCAACGGCCCACCACCCGGCGCACCTGTTGGGCGACCCGGTGCGCGTCCGAGATCCCGTCGGCCTCCATTCGCGCCAATTCCGCCTCGACCAGCGGAACCACCGCATCCAGCGCCTTCGGATCCGCGGAGAAGCCGCGCCCGGCGATCGTGGGGGACGCCACCGCCCGCCCGGTGTGCGCATCGATCGCCACGATGATCGAGATGAAGCCGCCTTCGCCGAGCACCAACCGGTCGGACAGGGTTTCCTGGCCCACGTCACCGACGGCGTTGCCGTCGACGTACACCATTCCCACCTCGACGTGCCCGGTGATCCGGGCCTTGCCGTTGATCAGGTCGACCACGGTCCCATCGGGGGCCTGGACCACCCGCTCGGCGGGGACGCCGGTGGAGATTGCCAGCCGCGCCTGGGCTCGCAGGTGGCGCCACTCGCCGTGCACCGGGATGACGTTGCGCGGACGCACCGCGTTGTACAGGAACAGCAGTTCGCCGGCGGACGCGTGCCCGGAGACGTGCACCTTCGCGACCCCCTGATGCACCACGGACACGCCGACGCGGGCCAGTTCGTTGATGACGGTGAAGACGCTGGTCTCGTTGCCCGGGATCATCGACGACGCCAGGATGACGGTGTCGCCGGACCGGAGGTTGACCTGCCGGTGCTCGCCCCGGGACATCCGGGACAACGCCGAGAGCGGTTCGCCCTGGGAGCCGGTGGAGATCAGCATGACCTGGTCCGGCGGCAGGTCGAGCACCTTGTCCAGCGTCCGGACCAGACCGTCGGGTACGGTCAGCAACCCTAGATCCTGGGCGATCTGCATGTTGCGCACCATCGACCGGCCGACAAAAGCAATCTTCCGGTTGTTCCGGTAGGCCGAATCGATCATCTGCTGCACCCGGTGCACATGCGAGGCGAACGACGCGACAATGACCCGCTGGGTTGCCTTGGAGATGTAGTTGTCCAGGACCGGACCGATTTCCCGTTCCGGCGCAACGAATCCCGGCACTTCGGCGTTGGTCGAGTCGACTAGGAACAGGTCAACGCCCTCGTCACCGAATTTCGAGAAACCGCCAAGGTCGGTCAATCGGCCGTCCAGCGGCAATTGGTCGAGTTTGATATCACCGGTGTGCAGCACGGTGCCGGCGGGCGTGCGAATTCCGACGGCGAGCGCATCCGGAATGGAGTGATTCACCGCGAAGAACTGCAGATCGAAGGGACCCACGACGCGCCGGTCACCCTCGCGCACCACCTCGAGCTTGGGCGTGATGCGATGTTCGCGGCACTTCGCGGCGATGAGGGCCAGCGAAAACCGCGCCCCGATGACGGGCAGGTCGTTGCGCAGTCGCAGTAACCACGGCAGGGCTCCGATGTGGTCCTCGTGCCCGTGGGTGATGACGACGGCCTCGACGTCATCGATCCTGTCCTCCACCAGCCGCAGGTCCGGCAGGATCAAATCGACCCCGGGCTGACCGTCCTCGGGGAAGAGCACGCCGCAATCGACGATCAGCAGCCGCCCGTCGAACTCGTACACCGTCATGTTGCGGCCGATCTCACCGATCCCGCCGAGCGCGACCACCCGCAACGCACCCTTGGCCAACGGGGGTGGAGGTTGAAGCTGCGGGGCGGCTGGGACCGTGGCGGCGTCGCGCCCGGCACCGCCGTCGCGGCCCCCGCCGCCGTCACGCCCACCACCGGACCGGGAGCCGCCGCCGGGCTGACTGCTACCGGGCTGACTGCTGCCGGACTGGTTTCGGCCGGACGTGCCGCTGGACTGATTGCTGGGTGGGACTGTCACAACAGGGGGCCGATCTCGTCGAGGTCGCGAGCAATTTGCTCGGTCTGATCGTGCGTGGCGGGGATCTGCGGGAGTCGCGGATCGCCCACTCCGAAGCCGCGCTGCCGCAGCGCGGCCTTGGCGAACACCAGCCCGGCTCCACCGCCGCACCGGCCCATCGCGCGGTGCGCCGGCAGCAACATTTCGTGCATCCGGCGGGCGGTGGTGAAATCACCTGCACCCGCGGCCTCGACCATCGCCCTGACGTGAGTCCCGACGACATGCGAGATGATGCTGACGATGCCGACCGCTCCGACACTCATCCAGGGCAGGGTGAGCGGATCGTCACCGGAGTAGTAGGTCAGGTCCGATCCGGCGATCACCTCCGACCCGGCCAGCAGATCACCTTTGGCGTCCTTGACGGCGGTGATGCGCGGGTGCTCGGCCAGCCGGAGCAGCGTCTCCGGCGCGATCGCCACCACCGACCGGGGCGGGATGTCGTACAGCATCACCGGCAGGTCCGACGCGTCGGCGACAGCGGCGAAGTGCGCCAGCAGGCCCTCCTGCTGTGGCCGGGAGTAGTAGGGCGTCACCACCAGCGCCCCATGCGCACCGGCCTTCTCCGCTGCCTTGGCCAGCCGAACCGAATGGGCGGTGTCGTAGGTGCCGACCCCGGCGACCACGGTGGCCCGGTCACCGACGGCCTCCACCACCGCCTTGATGATTTGTTCCTTTTCGGCGTCCGTGGTGGTCGGTGACTCCCCGGTCGTGCCGTTCACCACCAGGCCGTCGTTGCCCTCGCCGATCAATCGCTCCGCCAACAGGCCGCAACCGGAGACATCGAGCTCACCGGTCGCGGTGAACGGGGTGACCATGGCCGCCAGGACTGTGCCGAACGGCTTGCCTGGCCGGCCGGCTGGCCCGGCAATGAGCGCTGTCATAGCTGTCGAACCTACCGGCCCGCGGCGCGAGGGCAGGCCACGACCCGGCGCTACATCCCCCGCTTGCTCTGCCGGAGGGTTGCCACCGCACCAGGGTCACCGGTGAGCTCGACCTCGCCGGCATCCCGGCCGGAGAGCCACAGCAGGATCTCGCCGGGCTGCCCGGTGACGGTCACCGACGGCTCGCCCTTCTTGAGCACGATCGGCTGCGCACCGGGCACCTGCGCCACCACCCCCACCGATGATGACCGCACTGCCAGCTTGGACAACGTGGAGTCCACCAGGGAGGTCAGGGCCGCCGTCGTGTCCTTGTCGAATGTCCTTGGCCGCCAACCGGTTTGGCCCCGGCGAGCGTCCTCGTGGTGGATGAACATCTCCCCACTATTGGTGACGTCGTCCAGCTTCCCCCAGCCGGTCGGGTTCCAGCCGGGCGGACCCGAGCGGTACTCGGAGATCAGGTCGGACCAGGATCGGTCGGCGTACTCCGCCTCGGTCTTGTCGGTGATGTTCTTCAGCATCGGCACCTTGGTCCCGACCGCGGCGAGCGGGCTGCGTTCCCGGATCAGCAGGTGGATCAGCAGATCCTTGGTCTGCCAGCCCTCGCAGAGGGTCGGTTCGTCGGGTCCAAGGGTGCCGAACAGGTCGGCCAGGGCTGCGCGTTCGGTCTGAGCAAGCGTCATGCGCCCACGGTACGGGCCCCTCCTGCCACAACTGGTGACCGGTGCTCGATCAGCCGTCACCCACCAGCGGGGAGGCCGCGACCGCAGTCCCGTCCGCCAATGCGCTGATGCGGAAGTCCGCAAACACGTTGGGCGCCAACACCTGTAATTCGACGAGGAGGGCAACCGCCAAGGTCCTGATGCCGACGTCCGCCGCCTCGGTGGCCCGCATGCCGATGAAATGGCGGAACGCGCGGTAGTTGCCGGTGATCACCACAGCCGTGTCCACGGAGTTCGGCAGCACCGACCTGGCGGCCTGCCTGGCTTGTTTGCGGGCGAGAGTCCCATCGGCCGCGGTCGTGTTTGCCTCGAGTCCGGACAGCAAAGCCTGGTACGCCGTGGCGGACTGGGCGGTGGCCGTCACGAAGATCTCGTGCAGCGCGGAGTCGGCGGCGATGACGTCGGGTTCGACCACCTCGGGACCACCGGGCGGCAGGTAGCGCTGGGACAATTGGGAGTAGGAGAAGTGCCGGTGCCGGATCAGTTCGTGGGTCACCGACCGGGCGATCCCGGTGAGGTAGAACGTCGCCGTGCTGTGCTCCAGCACGGACAGGTGACCGACCTGGAGGATGTGATCGAGGTAGCCGCGGTTGGTGGCTGTTGCCGGGAGCGGTTTGGACCAGGACTGGTAACAGGCCCGGCCGGCGAACTCGGCGAGCGCTTCGCCGCCCGTCGCGTCGGTTTCCCACGAAACGTCCTCGGGCGGCAGGAACTCCGTCCGGGCGATGAGCCGGACCCGGAGCGAGCCGGCGGGCCGGGCGGCCTGGGTGTCGGTCATGAGGTGGAAGCTTAGAGCGACGTCGCTGGACGGAAGCATGACGTCACATTTGCCCTTGAAATGGCGTCAGCGTGGTGTCATAGTGGCGTCATGGATCTGACCCCGTACACCCAGAAGCTCCGTGACGACCTCCTGACCGCCGCCTCGATCGGCGACGAGGACACCCGACGGGCCGCCGCACTGCTCGCCTCCGCGATCGAACCCGCCGCCCGGCTGGCCATCATGGACGCCCTGTCCGAACTGGCCACCGAGGTGACCCAGGCCCTCGGCGACACCATCGTCGAACTCCGGTTGGACGGCCGCGAGGTCAAGGTGTCGGTCACCCCACCGGACGTCAGGTCTTCCGGCGCCGGCCGTGGCTTCGGCATTGATCAGTTCTTCAGCCAGCGTTTCGACAAGCGCGCCGATTCCGGCGACGCCGGTCAGCGGGACAAGGCAACGTCAAGTGGCCCGACACCGGACGGTGCCGCCCACGGCGCCGACGAGGGCCATGACTCCCAATCCGCGGAAGAGCTCCGGCGGGCCATGCAGGACGCCGGCGGCGAATTGTCCCGGACAACAGTGCGGCTGTTCAACGAACTCAAGTCACAGGCCGAGCGGGCCGCCTCCGAGCAGGGAGTGTCGCTCAACACCTACATCTCCCGGGCTGTCTCAGATTCCGTTCGGTCCGCGGTGCCCGGCAAGGGATCTCGTGGGCATGACCATCGCGGGCCCGACGGTGGATCGGTCACCGGCTTCATCCGCGGCTGACCGGTCGGCCCCGGCCGGCCTGTGAGTACCCGATTCCGTTGCCGTACCCCCACCACCGACCAGCCCAGCACCTGAATCGCGAAAAACCTGTAAGGACGAACAGTTATGCAGACCTTCCTGACACCGTCACCCATCACCCTGGAAATCCGTAACGCCGCCGGCGAGATCCGCGTCGAACTCGCGGATGTCACCACCACCACGGTGGACATCATTCCGGCGGCCACTCATCCGCTCGGCTTCCTGGATGACATCATCCGCGCCGCGAAGAACCAGTTCGCCGGCGACCGTAAGACGTTCGCCGGAAAGGGCGGCCCTTTCGACGGTCTCTTCGGTTCGCCGTCCGACGCGGGAAGCCCGGCCGCCGACGACCCGCTGGACCGGGTTCGGGTCGACCACCGGACCGGCGACGGCGCGGGCGCCGACACGGTCATCGTCGACACCGACCCGGCCCGGGACGGGTGGAAGACCTCGTTCACCGTGCAGGTGACCGCGCCTGCCAACTCCGGTATCCGGGTGCAGAGCCAGTCCGCGTCGGTCACCGTCGGCGGAGTAGCCGCCCGGTTGGACGTTCGCACCGCGTCCGGCGACATCCGGGTCGACGAGGTGACCGGCCAGAGCCTCGTGCAATCCGCCAGTGGTGACGTCACCATCAGCGGCAGCGGGAAATGCGATGTTCGCACCACCTCCGGGGACATTCAGCTCCACCACCTCACCGGCGACGCCACCGCCCAGTCGACGTCCGGTGACGTCCGGATCGACGTAGCCGCAGCGGATCTCAGCGCCCGCACGGTGTCAGGCGACATCCTGGTGCGGGACGTCGCGGTGGGTTCGTCGGAGCTGGCATCGGTGTCGGGCGATGTCGAGGTCGGGATCCATGCCGGGGCCCTGGTGGCCGTCGACCTGCACTCGGTCGCTGGCGACACCCATTCCGATTTCACGGTGAGCCAGGACGCGCCCTGGGAGAAGGCCGCCGGCGACGCCACCCGCGCGACGGAGTCGGTGCCGGTCAGCGACCCCGACGGCGCCACCGGTGATTCCGCCGCCACTGGTGATTCCGCTTCAGCTGCACCGGGATCGGACCCCGGATCCGGCGCCGACCAGGCGGACGCCGCGCCCGAGCAGACCCTGGATCTGCGGGTTCGGACGACATCAGGAGACATCCGGATTCGCCGGGCATCCCTGGCGTAGCCGTTCTCCCGTTGACGGGCCTGTCACGAGAATACCCTTCGTGACAGGCTTTTCACGATGCCCGAATGGCACGGTACACCTATTCAGTGAGGGGTCACGGGGCCACCCGGAGGGCCAGGCCACCACGCCTCGGGTCGGCCGCCGGACCGTCGCCTGCCACCACGGCTACGCCCCCGAAGAACGGCCGGATCTCCGGCCACTCGATGAGTTCCTCGTCGTCATCGCGTAAGGCGGTGAGCACCTCCGGCGGGAACCCGGGTTCCAGGTGAATCTGCCGCGGGGTAGCTGACATCCGTGGGGCGGCAACGGCTTCGGCGGCACTTTGACCGTCGATCAGCACCTTGGTGATGACCTGCAGCAGCGCCGGCCGAATTCGGCTGCCACCCGCCGCCCCGCCGGCCAGCAGCAGTCCCGACGACCCGTCCGTCACCATCAACGGCACCATCATCGACGGCATTCGTGAGCCAGGGCGCATCTCCCCGCGGAGCAGCTCGCCCTCCCCCAGCATCGAGTTGCCGTGCACCCCGCCGGTCCAGATCCCGGACCCCAGGCCCAGTGAATGTGTTGCTGCGCAGGCATTCCCGTCACTGTCGACGGCAACCGCGGTGGTCGTCTCGGACCGCCTGGCGGGCGCCCGCAACGCCCGTACCAGGGTCCGGGCCCGGCTCACCGGCCCTTGGTCGGCGGGTTCGACCGCGGTCAGCGCCGCCTGCAGAGCTGTGGCGGTGTCCCCGAACCGGTCAAGGTCGTTGCCGCGCACGCAGATCACCCCCGGCCCGAAGGGCACCCGGTGCACGGGCAGCTCCTGCACCCGGTAGGCCGCGATGTCGTCCGCGGACAGCGCTCCCCCGTCGGCCCGCACCGCCGCGACGAACTCCCTCCCCCTTCGCCCGATGGTCAGCGCGTCGGGTCCCCCATCGAGGTAGGCGTCGAGGGTGTCCGCCAGGCCCTGGTGGTGCAGTAGTTCGCCATGGGCCAGCGTGCGCCGGCCACCCTCGCCGTCGGGTCGGGAGTACGCCGCAACACCGTCGCCGAGCACCATGGCGGCCGCGACGTCGGGCAGCAACTGCGCATGCTGCAACGGAAACGGCGTTCCTGCTTCTGCCAAATCCCTTGCCGGGCCAACAATCTGCGACCAGGGCAGGCGGCCGAACCTCTCATGCAGGGCGGCCACCCCACGTGGGGTACCAGGCACGGCGACGCTCGGGCCGCCGACGGCGTAGGGCACCTGGACGTCACCGAAAGCCACCTCGATGGCGACGGCGGGCGCGGCGACCGTCCCGTCGAGACCGGGTACCGCGACGAAGAAATCCAGGCAGGTGACCCGTCCGCTAGCTGCGTCGAAATGGGTGGCGAACCCTCCCCCGGCAAGACCGGTGAACAGCGTCTCGGCGACACAGGCGGCCAGGATCATCGCCGCGACCGAGTCGGCAGCCGAGCCGCCCCGGGCCAGCACGTCACGGCCGATCGTCGCAGTACTGGGATGACCGGCAGCGACCGACGCCGGCAGGAATGTCACCCGGGGAGGCTACCGGGCGATCCGTCAGCAGTCGAACACTGACCAGCAGATCTCGTTGCGGAGCCGTTGGTCGTCGAGAACGAGGCCGCGAATACCGTCCGGTAACTGGTCACGCTGCCAGCGGCACTCGAGCCGACCGGCCCTGGAACCCGCACCCGATGGGGCCGCAGCTTGGACGGCCTTGATCGCGTAGGCCGCGGCGCCCAGCTCGTGGGCGGCGACGTGGGCCACCACCGCAGCCTGGCCGGCCGCGAAGGCGGCGTGACGCGCGGGCCCGTCCAGGACGCGGGCCGCGGCCATCGCATGACCGCCCGCCGCCCGGGACTCGGACATCTTGATCTCCGATCGCGCCCAGCCCCGGATCCGATCAATGGCGTTCCGGGGCCTGGGATCCGACGGCTGGGCCTGTTCGAACAAGTGCAGGACGTGCTCCGCGCACGCGGCTGCCCACAGGGCCAACAGCTGGTGATCGGGATCCGTCAGCGTTCCCCCGCGGCGGACGGTGATGAAGCGGGCGTCACGATCCTTGGGGAGAATCACGCTCGCGTAGCCTACTCACTGTCCCGCCGGCCGGCCGCGGGTCATCCCCGGACGGGTCGCGAGGGCCTGGAAAAGGGTTCCCCGGGCGGCGATTTCGACCTCGGAGAGGTCCAGCCAACCGGCCATCCGGGTCAACTCGACGGCGGCCGCGTCGGCGGTCAGATCCGGGTCGGACCCGTCTTCCACCCATGACGCCTGCACTATCAGCGTCGACCGGGCCCGGTCGGCCTTCAGATCGAACCGCCCCACCAGCTGGTCGCCGACCAGCAATGGGAAGACGTAGTAGCCGAACTGCCGCCGGTGCGCCGGGGTGTAGATCTCGATGCGGTAGTGGAACCCGAACAGCCGCTCGGTGCGGGCCCGTTCCCAGACCAAGGGGTCGAACGGCGCGAGCAGGGCCGCGCCGCCGACGGAGCGCGGGATTGTCGCCGACCCGTGCAGGTACCACGGCACCGTTGACCCTTCCACCCGGACCGGGATCACGGCACCGTCCTCCATCAACTCCGCCAGCGCCGCCGCAGTGCCGGCGACCGGCAACCGGTAGTAATCGGCCAGGTCCTTCACCGTGCCCACCCCGTGGGACCGTGCAGCCAGGGCGGTGAGCTCCCGGACCGCGTCCGGCTCCGCGGGGGTGGGCACGGCACGCACAGCGGCCGGTAGCACGCGGTCGATCAGGTCGTAGCGCCGCTCGAAGCCGCGCCGATGGGCGACACCGATTGCACCGCTCGCGAACAGGTACTCGCAGGCGATCTTGGTGACCGACCACTCCCACCAGCCTGACGTTCCGCGCCCGGGAGCCTCGAGGGCACGTTCGATCTCCCCTGCCGACAGGGGTCCCTGATCGGCGATCACGGCCAAGACCGTGTCCAGGAAACCTGGGTGGGTCTGACGCACCGCATCCAACCGGCTCCACGGTCGCCGGGCGTACCACTGTTGGCGCCAGCGCAGCAGCGGCTCGGTCCCGACCGGAATCAGCGACGCCTCGTGCGCCCACGCCTCGACCAGCAACCGGTCGGCGCTCCGGGCCGGCCACGCAGCGCCCTCCAGCACACTCACCGGGTACGGGCCGAGCCGGCTGAACACCGGCATCAGATGCGCCCTGGCCAGCACGTTCACCGAGTCGATCTGCAGCAGCCCGATGTCCTTGACCAGCCGGGTGAGGTGCCCGCGGTTCACCGTCCCGGGGGTGGCCTGAGGGGGTGTGCCCTGAGGGGGCGTGCCCTGAGGGGGCGGCAGCGGCCTGGCGAGCCGCTGCGCTGAGATCGCAATCCGGCGGGCCTGGGCCAGGCTCAGTTCCCTGGTGCGGCCGGGCTCGTCGGTGGCGGCCGGCTGAGTCTTCATGCGCGGATCGTGTCACGTGACCCCGACAACCGGCCCCGACCAGGGCCTCACCATGGGCAGCGACTGCCGCGCTCCCGTCAACGGAATCAGGATCAGAACAACACGGCCGCCGAGCTGGCGATGTGGCACACTCACCCTCGACCACTGAGTGTGATTAGCAAAACCCGGAAGGAGGTGCGACCTCGGTGTCCGTGACCGTATCCGCGCCTCCTGGAGGGTGCTGACTTCGTTCAGCTTGCCAGGCGGCGCCTCCGATGGAAGGTGGCCACATGGCCGTTGACGAAGACATCCAGCTCGACCGACTCGCTCCTTTATTCGCCGCGGTGGGCAAGCTGATCGACGCGATCCAGCCCGACCAGTGGTCCAACCGGACGCAGTGCCTGGACTGGACCGTGCACCGCTTGGTCGAGCATTTGGTCGGCAAGAACCTGATCTTCTCCGCTGTGCTCGAGGAGCAACCGCTTCCGCAACGGGGTGACGGGATGCCCAGCGACCAACTCGCCCGCGCGTATCGCGAATCAGCGGCCGAGTTGCTGGAGGGGTTTGCGCAGCCGGGTGTTCTCGAGCGCTCCTACCAGGGCCCGCTGGGAGCTGCGACCGGCGGGGAGAGGCTGAAGATCCGCCTGTACGACCTGGTGGCCCACGGCTGGGACCTCGCCCAGGCGCTCGGACGACCGGCGGATCTGCCCGCGGACGCCGCCGAGGAGTCACTCGCATTCGCCCGCGCCGATGGGCGGGCAGTACGTCCCGGTGGGGGTGGGTGTTTCGGCCCGCCACGGCCCGTCGACGACGCCGCCCCAGCGATCGTCAGGTTGGTCGCGTTCCTGGGCCGTGACGTGCCGACACCCTGAGCGGGGCGGCGCTGCCGGTGGACTCGGCCGGCGAGGGTACGGCCAGCAGGGACATCCGGTCCGCGGGCCCTGCACACCGTGCTCTCGACCTCCGAGGAACCGGGCCGCGGGGGTCTCAGACCACCGTCAGGTCGACCCCGCCGGAGTACCGCACCTCGAACAGGGGCTGATCCCCGGTGTCCAGTTCCCGGCGGACGCCGTCGGCAGTCCAGCCGGCCCGGTGCAGGAACGCCGCTGACGCGCGATCGCTCTCCGGGATCCACCATCGTCCCGATGTCGCCCCCAGCCGGCGGAGCTCCGCCGCGGCGCCGGCGAGCAACCGACCGCCGTGCCCCCGTCTTCCCCACCGCGGCAAGACATGCAGGACCTCGACCTCGCCCACCGGTGCCAGCAGGTTCCGGTCGTCCAAGCCGCTGGAAACGGCAACGAAGCCAACGCTTTCCGTGCCATCGACGGCGAGCAGCACCGGCCCCCCGGCCCGGAGTCGCGCATCCCAGGTCTCGGTGTGCGCCGCCGGATCGGTGAACAGCACCCGGGCCGGCAGCACCTCGGCGTACGACTGCTGCCACACCTGGATCTGCAGCGTGGCGATCGTCGCGGCATCCAGTGCGGTCGCCCGGCGGACCTCATGGCGTGGCATCGGGACCCCCGGACGTTCCGCCGGCCAGGTCGATCGCCCGGCGCATCGCGGATCTGGCCCGTTTCCGGTCCGCGGCCAGGTCGTAGGCGTGCGCCAACCGGTACCACCCGCGCCAGTCGTCCGGGGCGGCCTCGACCTCGGCCCTGATCACCTCGAAGTGGGCGTCGGCGGCGTCCCGTTCCACCCGGCCGGATGCCCGGCGGGGCAACGCCGAATCATCGGGTAGCAACCCGTCGTCCGCCAACCGGCGGGCCAGCCGTTGGGTCTGCACGCCGAACCGCAGCTCGTACCCGACCAGGATGACCCCGATGATGGGTAAGAGCAGCACGCCGATGCCCAGCAGAATGCCGGCCGCCGACCCGGTGCGCAGCATGTCAATCGACCGGCTGGTGAGTAGCACGAAGTACACCAACAGGACGGCCACCAGGACGGCGACGACCAGCCGGACGCGGACGCCCTTGTTCAGCACCGGCAGGTCATTCCAGGCCGAGCAACTGTTCCAGGCCTACGGTCAGGCCCGGCCGGTGCATGATCCCGCGGACCGCGGCGAGGACGCCGGGCATGAACGACGAGCGGTGCAGCGAATCGTGCCTGATGGTCAGGGTTTCCCCGGCGCTGCCCAGGATGACCTCCTGATGCGCAATCAGACCCGGCAGGCGCACCGAGTGCACCTGGATGCCGTCGACGGTGGCGCCGCGGGCGCCGTCGGCAGCGTGGGTGGTGGCATCCGGGACCGCCCCGAAACCGGCTTGCTGACGGGCCAGGGACACCGCACGGGCCGTGGCGACCGCGGTTCCGGACGGGGCGTCGACCTTGCCGGCGTGGTGCAACTCAATGATCTCGACCGATTCGAAGAACCGGGCCGCCTCCCGCGCGAACCGGCTGGTCAGCACCGCGCCGATGGCGAAGTTCGGCACCACCATCACCCCGACCTCGGGTTTGGCAGCCGACCACTGGCGGAGTGTCTCCAACCGTTCGTCGGTGAAACCCGAAGTGCCGGTGATGATGTGGATGTTCTGGTCGAGGCAGAACCGGATGTGGTCCATGACGACGTCCGGGTGGGTGAACTCGACGACCACCTGGCTGTCGGCGTCCGACAGCGAGAACAGCCACTCCCGGCCACCAACAGCAGCCACCAGATCCATGTCGTCGGCGTCAACGACGGCCTTGCAGGTCTCGGCACCCATCCGGCCGGCGGCACCGATGACGCCGACCCGCAGCAACTCGTCCGTCATCGACGCTCCCACCTGTTCACCGGCCGACGAGTTCGGCCAGCTCGGCCGGAAGATCATCGGGGGAAGCGTACGGGCCGACCACGGCGGCGGACAGCGGGCTGCTCAGCAACCGCCTGGCCAGCGCGGTGACCTGCCCGTGGGTCACCCCACGGATCGCCGCCAGCTCCTGGTCGATGGACCGAAATTCCTTGCGTACCAACAGGGCTTTGCCGATCCGGCTCATCCGGGACTCGGTGTCCTCCAACGCCAGGATGAGCGATCCGGTCAGTTGACCCTGAACTCGGGCCAGCTCGTCGTCGCGCAGGCCAGATTCCGCCACCACTTCGAGTTCCTGGCCGACCAGCTTCGCGACCTCGCCGAGATGGTCGGGCTGGCACCCGGCGTAGACCGAGAACGACCCGACGTCTGCATAGCCCGACGACGCCGAGTAGCAGGAGTAGGCCAGGCCACGTTCCTCCCGGATGCTGCGGAACAGCCGGGAACTCATGCCGCCGCCAAGCGCTGCCGACAGCACGGAAAGCACCGTGCGGTCGGGGTGGTTCCGGTCGAAGGCCGGAACCCCTACGCACAGGTGGGCCTGCTCGGTATCCCGTTCCACCACAACGGTTTCGCGCAGCGGGCGGACCCGGCCCCTCGGGCCGCGCAGACCCGCCGGGCCAATGTCGGCGGCCGGGGCCAACCGGTCCCGGAACGCGGCCCGCACCCACTTCAAAACATCGGCATGGTCGACGCCGCCGGCGACGGAGACCACCATCTTGTCCGGTGTGTACCGGCGGCGGTAGTACCCGGCCACCTGGGTCCTGGTCATGTCGGTGATGGTCTCGACGGACCCGATGACGGGCGCCGCCACCGGGTGCCCGGCAAAGACGGCGGCGGCGAAGACGTCGGCCAGGGTGTCCTCTGGGTCGTCCTCGCGCATGGCGATTTCTTCCAGGATCACCGTGCGCTCGACGTCGACGTCGCCGGCCGCGATGATCGCGTCCAGCACCACCTCGCATACCAGCCCAACCCCGAGTTCGGCCTGTTCGGCAAGCAATCGGGCGTAGTAGCAGGTGTATTCGTGCGATGTGAATGCGTTCAGCTCACCGCCGACAGCGTCGATGGCGTCGGCGATTTCATATCCCGAGCGGTAGCGGGTGCCCTTGAACAGCAGGTGTTCCAGGTAGTGCGAAGCCCCGGCGAGGCGGGGTGTCTCGTCCACCGAGCCCACCCCGACCCACACTCCGACCGATGCGCTGCGCGCACCCGGAACGCTCTCGGTGACCACCCGCAGACCGCCGGGAAGTTCCGATGCGGTTACCGTCGACCCGTCGACCCCGCGTTCCAGCACACGCGCCCGCGCCACTGAATCAGGCCTCGGCGCCGACTGATTCGGCGGGCTGCTCGGAGACGGCACCGTCAGCGGGTGTCTGCACCGGAACCAGGCTGATCTTGCCCCGGGCGTCGATCTCGGCGATCTCGACCTGCAGCTTGTCGCCGACGTTGACGACGTCCTCGACCTTCGCGATCCGCCGACCGTTGCCCAGCTTCGAGATGTGCACCAAGCCGTCGCGGCCCGGCAGCAACGACACGAAAGCACCGAACGCAGTGGTCTTGACGACGGTGCCCAGGAAGCGCTCCCCGACCTTGGGCAGCTGCGGGTTGGCGATCGAGTTGATGATGTCGATCGCGGCCTGGACGGCGATACCGTCCGGCCCGGACACGAAGATCGTACCGTCGTCCTCGATGGCGATGTCCGAGCCGGTCTGCTCGGTGATCGAGTTGATCATCTTGCCCTTCGGCCCGATCACCTCGCCGATCTTGTCGACCGGCACCTTGATGGTGGTGATCCGGGGGGCGTACTGGCTCATCGGATCCGGCTCGTCAATCGCCTCGTTCATCACCTCGAGGATGGTGAACCGGGCATCCCGGGCCTGCACCAGCGCGCCGCGCAACACCTCGGACGGGATTCCGTCCAGCTTGGTGTCCAGCTGCAACGCCGTCACGAACGTCTTGGTGCCGGCCACCTTGAAGTCCATATCGCCGAAAGCGTCCTCGGCGCCGAGGATGTCGGTCAGCGCGACGTACTGCACCGAGGACGACCCGTCGTCGCCGGTCACCGTGTCGGAGACCAGGCCCATCGCAATGCCGGCCACCGGCGCCTTCAACGGTACGCCGGCGTTCAACAGGCTCAGGGTGGACGCGCAGACCGAGCCCATCGAGGTGGAACCGTTGGAGCCCAACGCTTCAGACACCTGGCGGATCGCGTACGGGAAATCCTCGCGGCTGGGCAGCACGGGCAGCAAAGCCCGCTCGGCGAGTGCGCCGTGACCGATCTCGCGGCGCTTGGGCGAGCCGACCCGGCCCGTCTCACCGGTGGAGTACGGCGGGAAGTTGTAGTTGTGCATGTAACGCTTGCGGTTCTCCGGCGACAGCGTGTCCAGCTGCTGTTCCATCCGCAGCATGTTCAGCGTGGTGACACCCAGGATCTGGGTCTCGCCCCGCTCGAACAACGCGCTGCCGTGCACCCGTGGCAGGTAGCCGACCTCGGCACCCAGGGTGCGGATGTCGGTCAGCCCCCGGCCGTCGATGCGGACCTTGTCGGTAAGAACCCGCTGGCGGACCAGCTTTTTCGTGACCGACCGGAAGGCGTTGCCGATTTCGGAGGTGCGGCCCTCGAACTGCCCCGAAAGCTGCTCGTAGACGGCGGCTTTGATCTCGTCGGTGCGATCGTCGCGATCCTGCTTACCCGGGATGGTCAGCGCCTGGGCCAGGCCGGCCTCGGTGGCTGCGGACTCGACAGCGGTGAAGGCGTCGTCCTGGTAGGCCGGGAACACTGGGAACTCGGCGACCGGCTTGGCGGCCTTGGTGGCCAACTCGGACTGCGCCTCGCAGAGTTGCCGCAGGAACGGCTTCGCGGCCTCGAGGCCCTCGGCGACGACCTCCTCGGTCGGCGCCGTGGCGCCGCCGGCGATCAGTTCGATGGTGTTGGACGTCGCCTCGGCCTCGACCATCATGATCGCGACGTCGTCGCCCGCGATCCGGCCGGCGACAACCATGTCGAAGACGGCCTTCTCGAGCTGGGAGTGGGTCGGGAAGGCCACCCATTGGCCGCCACCCGACTCCTTGGCGATGAGCGCCACCCGGACTCCGGCGACGGGGCCGGAGAACGGCAGGCCGGAAATCTGGGTGGACGCCGACGCGGCGTTGATGGCGATCACGTCGTAAAGCTCGTCCGGGTTCAGCGCCATCACGGTGATGACGACCTGGACCTCGTTGCGCAGCCCGGCCTTGAACGTCGGCCGCAGCGGGCGGTCGATCAGCCGGCAGGTGAGAATTGCATCCTCGGACGGCCGGCCCTCGCGGCGGAAGAACGACCCGGGGATCCGCCCCGCGGCGTACATCCTCTCCTCGACGTCGATCGTCAGCGGGAAGAAATCGAACTGCTCCTTGGGGTGCTTGCCGGCTGTAGTGGCGCTCAGCAGCATGGTTTCTTCGTCGAGGTAGGCCGCGACGGCCCCGGCGGCCTGCTGGGCGAGCCGGCCGGTCTCGAAGCGGATGGTGCGGGTACCGAATGTCCCGTTGTCGATGACGGCGGACGCTGTAGTGATTGTGGGATCGGACATGGGTCTCCTTGTCTGCCCAGCCGGAATCAGCTGGTGGGAGGCCACGCACGGGTGCCGGCAGCGTCGACTCGTCGAGGCGAGCCGGCCTTCGATCGAAGCCGTCGGAGCGTCGGCGCCGAGGCGCCGCAGGCGTTCCGGTGGCCACTACCGAGGACCGGCGATGATCATCGCCGCGGAAGGTCGACGTCGTAGGGCACGTGGTGGCACTGGGTGGATGTTCAGTTGTGGTCAGGGGTGCGCCGGGGAAGGGTGGGCCGCAATCTTCCCCGGCGCCGGCCCGCGCTAGCGGCGCAGTCCAAGCCGCTCGATCAGCGAGCGGTAACGGTTGATGTCGACGGTCTGCAGGTACCGCAGCAACCGGCGACGCTTACCAACAAGTCCCAGCAGCCCACGACGGGTGTGGTGATCATGCTTGTGCTGCTTGAGGTGCTCGGTGAGATCCGAGATCCGCTTGGTCAGCATTGCGACCTGCGCCTCGGCCGACCCTGTGTCGGTTTCGTGCAAGCCGTACTCGGTGAGGATTTCCTTCTTCTGCTCGGCGGTCAACGCCACGATCGGTGCTCCTTGGGATTCTGTGCCGTGCTTTGCCCGCTCCGGACTACCTTCGCCGGGGGGATGACGGTACCGGCCGCCACGGACTGCAGCCGGACCCAACTCATGAGCCTACCAGCGGTGGCGGCTCCTCCGCCGCCGCTGGCTCACCGTGATCCGCGACCGGTTCCGGGAGCAGCGCTGATTCGCCGTCCGCCGGCCTTCCGAATCGCCACCACGATCCCACGCCGACGAACAACGCGAGAATCAGCGCAATGATCACCCAGATCACGACGGTGACGTCCACCCATGAACCGGCTGGCGGCGAACCGGGCAGGAAGTTCCGGATCGGGATCGTGGCGAACAGCAGGGCGGCGATCCAGGAAAGAAATGCCGGCTCGAACTTCCGCCGTCCGCGGTAGACGTTGATCACCACCCACAGCGCCAGGAACGGTAGCGCGACCAGCACCAGCACAATAGCGATACCGAAGAGCAGTACCCCTACTGACCTGCGCATCTCCACCTGGTACACCAGGCCAAGCGGGGCAGCCGGCGGTGCCGGATCAGCGTTCTGGGCCGACACGTGCCAGCCCTGAACCACCCCGCTGAACGACACCGCGATGGGGAGCGCAACGGAACCCTGCTCAGCGAAGACCACGAGCGACGACCGGTACCGGTCAAGGGGCCAGTCCCGGATGTAACCACTCCCTGGCTCGGTGGGAATTCGGATCTGCTTAAGGGTTATCGGTTGGCCGGCCGGGAACGTCAGCGGCACACCGTCTGCGGTGGGCAGTACCAACACGGTCAGTGGCTGCCGCGGGACATCGAGTTCGCCGATGGGCCCGTTGGGATCAGTCAAGGCCTGATCGACAGCGACCTCCACAGTTGCTGTCATCAGGCGGGTACCCGGGTCAATGCTGTTGAAGTCCACCGTGACCAGAACGCCACCCGACGGCACATCGTTGTCGGTGACGCCGTCGAAGGCTCCCGTTCGGCCGTCGATGAAATAGGTCACCAACAGCAACGCATAGGCAGCCACACACACCAGCGCACCAAAAGTCCAGCGCCAGCGTTTGGTGTGGGAAAGGACAGCCGGCGGAAGGACTTTGGCCGACCGGGGAGTCATCGACGACCCTCGCGGTCAAGCCGATGGACCGCACGCGCGTCACCCACCCGAGCACCAATCTGCCGCGGCGCGCGGCAGGGGGTCACAATCAGAGCAGCAGCATTGCCTTGCCGGCGCCAACGCATACCGCAATTGTCAGCCACGTGTTGAGTGTGGTCGGTGCCGGGCCGTCGATCTGCGACGGTAGACAGGATGCGCCCTGGAGAAGTTACCGATTAGTAGGGAGCCTTCAATGGCCAAGCTGGGCTGGCGGGTCCGGTCGTTGGCGTGGATCCTCGCCCATGCACCCGGCGGGTCGGTGGCCGGAATGAGCCATGACCAGGTGCTCCGGGCGCAACAGCGCCTGGAGAATCACAGCCGGCTCGCGGTGGGTGTCACCGGTGGGGTCGCCAAGGGCATTGTCACCGAGAACCGGTTGATCGATAACGAGTCCGTCGAGAACCGGGTCAGCCGCGATGACGACACGAAGATCCCGGTCCGGATCTACCGCAGCGAACGGCAGCGTGACGGTGGGCCCGTCATCGTGCATTTCCACGGCGGCGGCTGGACACTCGGCGCGTTGGACCAGTCGGACTGGCTTTGCAGCGAGGTCAGCGCCGGGGTCGGGGCTGTGGTCGTCTCAGTCGACTACCGGCTGGCCCCCACCCATCGCTTCCCCACCGCAGTCCTTGACAGTCTCGCCGCGGTGAGCTGGGCTGCTGAGCACGCGGATGACCTTGGAGTCGACGTCGGACGAATTGGACTGATGGGAGACAGCGCCGGCGGCAACCTGGCCACCGTGGTCAGCCAGATCCTGCGAGCGCGGGGCGGGCCACCGGTGGCGCACCAGGCGTTGATGTACCCGGCCACCGACCTTCGGACGCCGGAAGATTTCGATCATCGGAACCCGGCGCGAACTGACTGGCCGATTCTGTCCTCGGCCAGCATGGTCGGCTTCCGCGATCACTACCTCGGCCCGGACGGCGACGCCAATGATCCGATGGCCTCCCCCATCCTGGCCGAAAACCTGGCCGGGCTTCCACCTGCGTTGATCCAGGTTGCTGAATACGACCCACTTCGCGACGACGGCATCAGGTACGCCCGGGCCTTGCAGGCCGCCGGGGTACCGGTTCGGTTGACCGAGTACGTCGGTATGCCCCATGGCTACTTCAGCTTCCCCAAGGTCATCCGCGGCAGCATCATCCAGGCTCTGGCCGAGCTGTGCGCCGAGCAACGGTATGCCCTGCACGGTGAGCCCGAGCTGGATCTGGCCGCTGCCGAGCGCACCGTGCCACTTGCTCCCGCATTTCGCGACGGGGTCGATCCTGCGGCATCGCGGCCCGTGCCGGACCACTCCGTGGGTGGCCGACCCGTGGCCCAGCACGATGCCGCTGCCGTGGCCGATGCCGATGCCGTGGCCGGGGCCGGGGCCGGGGCCCAGCACCATGCCGAAGCGGTCGCCGTCACGGAATGACCAGGCAGGGTGACAATCGGGCGGACCTCAGCCCAGGGCGAGCGCCTGTTTCGTGCGAGCGACGTCAACGTCAATCTGCGCGATCAACGCCTCCACCGAATCGAACTTCTCGGTGTCGCGGAGCCGTTCCACGAAGTCCAACGCGACCCGGCGGCCGTAGAAGTTACCCCCCTCGTCGATGACGAACGCTTCGACGGTGCGGACCCGGCCGGAGAAGGTCGGGTTGGTGCCGATCGAGATCGCTGTCGGCGACCGCCGGGTCCCGAGCACGAACCAGCCGGCGTAGATCCCGTCGGCCGGGATCGCCGCGTACGGCACCGTGTCCAGATTCGCGGTGGGGTACCCCAGTTCCGTGCCGCCGCGCCCCTCGCCGTGGACGACGAAACCTTCCACCCGGTGCGGACGGCCCAGAGCCTCGGTCGCCGCCGTCACGTCTCCGGCTGCGACGCAGGAGCGCGCGTAGGTGGAAGTGACGGTGACCGAGTCCGGCTCGGTGACGAGTTCGACTCCGTGCACGGCGAAGCCGAACCTCGGACCGAGTTCGCGCAGCAGGTCGACCGACCCGGCTCCGCGGTGCCCGAACCGGAAGTTGGCGCCGACGACGATCCCGGCAGCATGCAACCGGTCGACGATCACGTCGTGCACGAACTCGGGGGCCCCGACCTGGGACAGCGCGACGGTGAACGGCAGCACCAGCAACGCGTCCACCCCGAGGGCCGCGACGAGTTCTGCACGACGGCGCAAGGTGGTCAGTTGGGCGGGGTGGCTTCCGGGCCGAACGACCTCAGCGGGGTGCGGATCGAAGGTCATCAACACGGTCGGCAGGCCGGCCTCCGCGGCCACCTCGACGGCCTGCCGAATCAACGACTGATGTCCGCGGTGGACGCCGTCGAAGACCCCGATCGTCACCACGCACCGGCCCCAACTCGCGGGGATCTCGTCGATGCCGCGCCACCGCTGCACGCCGTCCTCCTGCTCCGATGCCCGCGGCGCGGGCCACTGCGTGCCCTGGTCACTCGTCGGCACGGCCGGCGTGGCCGGCACGGACAGGGTGCCATGGCGGAGGAGCTGGCTTGAGCCAACGGGCTCGGTTCAGCCACTGGGCCGGGTTCAGCCAGCGCTCTGCCAGCCGAGCACGGAACGGGTCATGCCGTCGCGCTCGGCGACGAGCGCCACCAGGGTTCCGTCGGCATCGAACGCCCCCGCCGTTCCCGTCATTCCGGCCGGCTCGATGAGGCGGCCGTGCCGCAGATGCACGGCCTGATCGTGGTTGATCACCCGGGTCGGGAACGCAGCCCGTACCGCATCCGCGGCCGGGATCACCGCGTCAGCGATCGTCTGCGCGAACGACGCGGTCACCGTGGACCGATCCCTGCCAGCCCCGCCCGGACCGAAAACATCGACAGCATCAGCGATGTCGAACGGTCCGACCCGGGTGCGCCGAAGCCGCGTGAGGTGGCCGCCAATCCCCAGCCCGGCACCGAGATCCCTTGCCAGGGAACGGATATATGTCCCGGTGGTGCAATCAACCTCGACGTCGACGTCGATTGCCATCACGCCATCATCAATCTGGGCACGCCGCGGCGGGCCGTCCGTGATGAAGCGCGAGACGGTGACCGGCCTGGCGGCCAACTCGACATTTTCGCCGGCGCGTACCCGGTCGTAGGCCCGGCGACCGTCGACCTTGATCGCCGAGACCGAGCTCGGTACCTGCATCAGGTCGCCAGTCAGGGCGGCAATGCCAATCCGGATGTCGGCCTCGCTGACGGTACTGATGGCGCTGGCGGCAGCGACGTCGATCACCGTGCCGTCCGCGTCGTCGGTGTCGGTTCGCTGACCGAGCCGAATGGTGGCCAGGTAGGTCTTGTCCGTCAGCGCCAGGTGGCCGAGCAGTTTCGTCGACCGGTCGACGGCCAACACCAGCAAGCCGGTGGCCATCGGGTCCAGCGTGCCGGCGTGCCCAATCCGCCGGGTACGCAGGATGTGCCGAAGCCGGCCGACCACGTCATGGGAGGTGCAGCCGGTGGGCTTGTCGACCAACAGCAATCCGCCGCCGGGGAGCATGACGGGCGCCGCCGGCTGCGACGGCGCGGCAGGGCGGGGGCGCTCAGGCACGGTCGGCAACCCGGGTCGCCCCGGCCGACGAGGCGATGATCCGATCGTCACTCTCCGCAAATTTGCCACCTGCAGAATTGCCACCTGCGGAATTGCCACCTGCGGAATTGCCACCTGCAAGGTTGCCATCTGCAGGGTTGCCAGCTGCAGGATTGCCAGCGATGGAGTGCTCCCGCAAGGCTTCCAGATCACCCGTCCGGTCCCACCGATGGGCGACCAGGTGGACCGGCACGTGTTCACCGCGGGCATCGGCACGTAGCACCAACACCCTGGTTCGGAGCAGCCAGACGACCATCCGAACGATGCCGAACGCGGTGATCGCGGCGATCGCCAGCAACGCCCAACGGAACGCGGCCAGCGAGTGCACCCCGGCCCCAGGCTCCAACCGGTCGAGGATCTGGCCGACTCCGAACACCATCAGCACGGCACCACAGAACCCACCTACGTTGACCAGGCCGGTTGCCGTGGAGATCCGGTGGTGCGGGTTGTAGTCGCGAGCCAGCATGAACCCCACGGAGGACGCGGGTCCACCCACCGACAGCATGGCGATCACGGTGACGACGACCGCGACCGGCGGCTGCCCACGGGCCCAGCAGATGAGTGCAAGCCAACCCGTCAGACAGCCGACTGCGACCAGGACCGCCAGCGGCCCGCGGATGGCGGGTCGCCGGGTCAGTAGCGGGGCGATCACCACGTTGGCCGCGAGACTGCCCACCACCAGCAGCAACAGCAGTGACGACGCCTGTGCCGGCGCGTACCCCAGGCCCTGGGTGAGGTAAGGGTAGCCCCAGAGGGCCCCGAATGCCGTTGGCCCGGCCATTGTCGAAAGGTGCACCCAGAATGCGAGCCGTCCGGCCGGCAGGCGCCACGCGCCCTTGACCTCCCGCAGCACAGGCCGGTGCACGGGCGCGGTAGCCGGAAGCCGGCCGGCCGGGTCGGACGATTTAGCTCCGGACGATTCAGCTGCGGACGATTCGAGTGCGTCACCTGGTGCGGCGGTGGCTTCCTTCGGGGCGAACGGGGCCGGGTAGACGCCGCGGCGCAACAGCAACAGCGCGTACCCCAGCGAGAGTGAGCCGGCGAGGGCGAAGGTAGTGCCCCAGCCCAGGTTTGTCAGCATCAGGGTCAGGGGGACGGTAGCCGCCACCCCGCCGAGCATTCCGGCGAGGCCGGAGAACACCACCATCATCGGGTAGCGCCTGGGCGGGAACCAGCCGGCAACGAGCCGGAGCACCGAGACGTAGGTCATGGCGTCACCGCAGCCCAGCATTCCCCGGGCGAGCAACGCCAGCGCAAAGGTGTCGACCTGGGAGAACAACAGCTGCGCCACACCCATGGTGACCGTCGCAGCAAGCAGCATCCGGCGCGGACCGAACCGGTCGACCATGATCCCGGTCGGTACCTGCATGGCGGCGTACACGCCGAGTTGAAGCATCACGAAGGTGCTGAGTTGAGCGGCCGACAGGTCCAGCCGTTCGGCAGCTTGGGGTCCGGCCACACCCAGTGAACTGCGGTGGAAGACTGCCAGCACGTACACGCCGGCGCCGACCGCCCAGATCGGCCAGGACGCGCTGCGCACCCGGGTCAACAGCCCACGAGGCTCCGTGACGGCAGCCGTGGCTGCGCTGGTGTCCCCCGTCATGCGCTTATACCCCGTAGCAGGCGATCGGCGGTCGCCAAGTGGTCGATCGTCAGTTGCTCGGCAAGGTCGGCGTCCGCATCCCCGATCGCCCGGGCGATGGCTTGGTGCTCCTGGACGGTCCGGGCCATCCGGTCGGTATCGACCTGCCCGTCGGCAGCCAGCAGATTTGCCGCGCCCATCCGCAACTGCCGGTCCCGCAACGAGGCGTACAGGCGGGTCAGGATCTGGTTGCCGTCGGCGGCCACGATCGTTGCGTGGAAGTCGCGATCGGCGGCGGCGTACCCGGCGACATCACCGGATGCCGCCGCGTCGCGCAGCGCGGCGAGTGGCCGTTGAAGGGCTGCGGCGAGTTTGGGACCACCCCCGGCGACGATCGCCGATCGGGCTCCATTGCACTCAAGGAGCACCCGGGTGGCCAGCACATCCCGCCATTCCTGCGCGCCGACCGGCAGCACCAGAGCGCCCCGCTTGGGCAGCAAGTGCACCATGCCCTGCGCTTCCAGGCGAAGGAGGGCTTCTCGAACCGGGGTGCGGGAAACCCCGACCTCCTGGGCGATGGCCCCCTCGGCGAGGAGGTCGTTGTCGGAGTACCGGCGCTTCAAGATGCCTTCGTGAACATGGCGGTATACCCGCTCCGCTGCTGAGGGTGGGTTTAATGCATCTATCACGTATCTATCTTGGAGGACGTGGGACAGCCGGCCAACCTCAGCGTCGAGAACGTGGCTGAGGTCACCGGGCGAAGCGGCCAACAGGCCTCCGGCCGGCCCGACGGACCCCGAAATGTGCACGAACGGGAAGGTCCGGGCGTGCCACGATGGCAGGCATGCGGGCGCGGACGGGGGCTGACGAGCGGGCGTCGGCCATGCGCTCTGGCGCCCAACCTCCCCGGGCACAACCTTCTCGCGCCCAATCTCCCTGGGCCCAGCCTCCCTGGGCACAGCCTCCCTGGGCACAGCCTCTTCGGTCACCTGCCGTCGCGGGCAAGCCCCCTGAACAGGCGCCGGGGGTGTCTGACCCGTCCCCGAACCTCGAGCGCGTCCCGCCGCACCGGCAGGCAGGTGGCGGCCTGTCGGGTCGGCAGGTGCTGATGATGCAGCGGAACGCCGGGAACGCCGCGACCGTGCGGGCGCTGGCCGCACGAGCTCGTCACACTCCCGCGGGCCAACGGCGCCCCGGGTCAGCTCCGCAGATCCAGCGGGACATCAGCGTCGACACCACCCAGGTGCTGCCGCGGGTGCGGATCGAGCCGGGCAGCGGGTCGAGCCGGCTGGCCTGCTGGTACGGCTCAGAGGTGGTCGCCGTGATCCAGGTGACCGGCAAGGGAGCGACCGTCGACGGCATCCAGGTCCGCGACCGGACGGGAGCCCGGAACGGCGGGCGCCGGATCGAGGCCGTCGATCTGGACATCGTCCACCCCCCGGGCTGGGTGGTCACCGTTGAACCGGTCCGCGCCGGGCTCGTCACAACGAAGAAGTCGCTGGGTGTCGGCGCCGTCACCGCCACCCAGGCCGAGCGGTCACCGCCCTACGGCAAGGACGAACTGCAGGTGTGGCCCGGCATCGGGCTCGGCCCGATGCAACAGCGACGGGACCAGACCAAGCAGGAAAAGAGCGCCGACCAGCACGCCCGGGCCGACCGTCGGGCGCGGGACCTCGACGACAACCGCCAGCTGGCGGAACTCCGCAAGGAGTACGGCCGACTGTCGGGCGCCACCGACATCGCGGACAAGTACCTGATGGATCTGTACGACATCGGGATGGTCCTGCAGATGATGACGAAGCTGCCGTCGCCGATGCACTACAACGACATCCGTAAGGAACTCTTCGAGGCCGCCCGCGACCTGGACAACCGGTATCCCGGTGGCGCCAGGGCGAAACTCACGCGGATCGACGCGGCGCTGTGGCAAGCCAACGACCAGGTCAGCGCCGCCGTGCGCCAGGGCATCTCGAACATCGACACCGCTATGCGGGTGACCGAAAAGGTGTCGGCCGTCTCGACTCTCATCGGCGAGACGATCGCGCGGATGATCCCTGGCCCCTGGGGCAAGGCCCTGACCCTGTTCGCCGAGATGCTCAAGCCGGCGCCGAAGACAATGGACGAGTTGGCGGACCGGTTGCAGGGTGCTGTGCAGACCGGATCGCAGTGGGGTCAGGAGAAGGGTCCTGGTCAACCCGGATCCGGTGCGGGTTCCCGCACCGAACCCGAACCCACCCCGACAGCTCCCACCCAGACGTCCTCCCGGACGAAGGCCGGGGGCAGTACCGCAGGAGGAGGCGGGGCGGGTGGCGGGGCGGGTGGCGGGGCGGGTGGCGGGGCAGGCGGCGGCGGCCGGTCGTCCGGAACAGGCACCCCGGCGCCATCCGGCACGACCACCGTTCGACCGTCGGCGGCCGAGACCGTCAAACCTGCGGGCACCGAGCCAGTCCGCCCGGCGGACGAGACCGTCAAATTCGCAGGCACCGAGCCAGTCCGCCCGTCGGCGGCCGAAACCGTCAAACCCGCAGGCACCGAGCCAGTCCGCCCGTCGGCGGCCGAAACCGTGAAACCGTCAGGTGGAACCACCGCCGACCACACCGGCGCCCCGACGGTGAAGCAATCTCCCGACGGAACTCACGACATGATTGGTGCGCCTGGGGGAACCAGCGCGCGCAAGCCGGGCTCGGTGCCTGCTGCTCAGACCCCGGCCGCCGCGCCGCGGGTCGGCGGCAAACCTGAGGAGTTCGTCGCACACCCGGCAGCCAAGGTCGCCAATCAACGAGCGCCGAGCACGCAGACGCTGACCGGTTACCACGAGATCATGACCATTGGCGGCGGCAGCAGCGGCTCCGGCGGCATCAACGTCAAGTACCTACTCCGCGACCCGCAGGGCAAGCAGTGGCTGTTCAAGCCGGCCAACAGGGAGGCGGGAATGCTCTACGGGCCCGCTATGGGAATCACGACCGGGCAAAGATGGCGGCGGGCCGCCGCGGCCGCGTCCGTCGCCGACAAGCTGGGCGTGGACACACCGGGAGTCAAACTCGCCACCTGGAACGGACAACCCGGATCGCTGCAGGAATGGCGGCCAGGATACGTGGACGCCGGGAAACTCAAGGTCAGTAACACTGCCCGGTTCATGGAGTTCTGGAACTCGCAGCAGCGCAAGGATTTGGACGCCTTCGACTACGTCATCGCCCAGCAGGACCGGCATATGGGCAATGTCATGCTCAAGGACAAAGGCGGGGCAGGGTTCGACATGATGGCCATCGACCAGGACGCGGCCTTCCCGACTTCGTCGGCGCGGTTCGACCCACACGACGATCCCACCTACCGCCGCGGTTATTACCAACGGCCGCTGGCGAGCACCATGAGCAAGGCCTTGGCCGACAAGATGCGGGCACTGGAGGCGAACTGGCCAGAGGCCGAGTTCCGGCAGTGGCTGACCAAACCTGAGGTCGACGGGGCCCGGGTCCGGCTCAAGAAAATTGTCACGCGGCTGGACAATGGGCAGATCACGGTGGTCCCGTGACGGTCGTCGCCGAACTCCGCGAACTGGACGACACCTTCCAGACCCAACCCCTGGCCCGATTCCTGGTGCGACCGGACAACAGCATCGACGTGCTGGAGCTGGGGCCGCTCGGTGCCGCGCTGGCCGCCGACATGCTGACCGAGCCGCTGATGGACCCTTTCGGTCGCACCGTCACCAGTACCGATGGGGCGGACTACCTGAAGACCCTTCGCTGGGCCCGGTCGACCGATTTCCGCTGGGTGACACCGATTGTCGACGTTCCCGACCGCGACGCACGGAACCCGGCCACTACCCTGCGAACACCCACCGAACGACACGTTCCGGCCACGGTCCCCTACCCCGACCCGCCTGCTGCCCTGACCGGCGTCCGGGTCGCCGAGATCCGCTGGCCACGGCCGGAGGACTACACCCGGACAGAGGTGGTCGCCCGGCTGGTGGACACCGGTGATCAACGCGTTCGGGTGGAGGGCAGTGACGCGGCCGCCGTGACCGACACCCAGCGGCTGCTGGCCGGAATGGGCGACCCGAGGCTGGACCAGCTGGTCGACCGGAATCTCGCGCCCGGGATGGTCGTCCTAGAAACAGATTTCGGCGAACCTGGTGATCGGGCGTGGCGGAATGCACTGGTGGGGGCCAGATCCGCGGCTCTCAGCACGGGTCAACAGGACGCAGTTGTCCGGCTGGACCAGGAGTTTTTGACCCGGCTCCCCCGGGTGTGGTTGTCCCGCTGCCCGTTCACCGGCGACGTGCTTCGGATGGCCGTTGACGCCTGGGATCTCGACGGTCCGTTCTGGGATCCGGCACATCCCCTGCGACCGTTGGACGACGAGCTGCCGGGTACGTTTCTCGGTCTCGCCGGGACGGTTCGCGACACCTCGACTCGGCCTGTGACGGTCCCGCTGTACCCGGAGTTGGCCGACCGTCCGGAGGTGCGTGCCGTGCTCTCGGCCTCCTGGGTCGGCGACCGGCGCTGCGACCTGGTCGCCTACTACGCCCGCCCCGGGTCACCGGACATGACCCCGATCAGGGAATGGGGAACCCGGATGGTCCGGGTCCGAAACGGAGGGAGGCACCGGTGGGTCGCCGCGCCGGCCGCCGGTCCGCAGACCGCGGCCGATGTGCGGCCATGGTTACGATCCGGTCGGTTGGCCTGGATTCGGCCGGGCGACAGCGGGGTCGAACTCTGTAGCGGTCCGGACGGGTGCCCGTGGCTTGAAACGGACCCACCGGCACAACCATAGCGGTGGCCGCGACACCTGCCGAGGACTCGTCTCGGTGGAATCTACCGGTGCGACTGTGGCTCGGCGAGCGCGCGATGCAAGTTCTCGATGGCCCCCTGTGGGGCGCCATGATGGGTGAAGCCCGCAGCACCGCGATGCCCGCCGCCGCCCAATAGCTGGGCCACCGCAGCCACATCGACATCGCCGCGGGACCGGAGCGAGACTTGCCAGCTGTTCTCGTCGTTCTGTTTCACGACCGCTGCCACACCCGATTCCTGGGCCGTCCGCAGGATGTCGATCACCGAGTCGAGCTCTTCGGCACGCAGCCCAGCCCGGGTGGCGTTGTCGATGACGGTGTAGACCAGTCCGCCGCCGCGGGCCGCGTCGCGATCCAGCACAGCCTTGCCCAGCACCGAGGCCAGCATGCCGAACCAGCCGAACGGATGGGAATCGGTGATCGGGTTCAGCACCCTGGGTGGGTCGACCCCGACCTCCAGCAACCGAGCGGCCAGGCGGTGCGAGTCGGCGTCGGCGAACCGGAAATGGTTGGTGTCGGTGACGAGGCCGGCGTAGAGGTTCTCCGCGATGTCCCCGTCGATGGTCACTCCCAACCGGTCCAACAGGCGGGTGACCAGCACCACGGTGGCTTTCGCGGCCGGATCGATCAGATGGTGCTGCCCGAACCGGGTGTTGGAGGTGTGATGATCGATCACCAGGCTCCGCTGTGCCGTCACGAGCAACCGGGCCAGGGAGCCGAGCCGCTCCGCCGATCCCACGTCCAGGCTGACGAAGAGCTCGGGAAATTCCGGTAGCAGCGCGGGCGGCACAATCAGGTGGCTGCCCGGCAGACCGCGCAAGGACTGCGGAACGGAGTCCGGCTCGGCGAACGACACGGCCACCCGGGCGCCGCGTCGTTCCAGGGCGAGCCCCAGGGCGAGTGCGCTGCCCAATGCGTCCGCGTCCGGCTGGATGTGAGCAACCAGCACGAGCTCATCGGCTCCTGCCAGCAGTTCGGCCGCAGCCGCCAGCTCACCGGCCGCGGACGCAGCGGCCGGTGAGCCGTCACGAATGACCTCGGGAACGACCGGCAACGGGCGTCGCGTCCTGGCGGTTCGACCACGGGTATGCACCGCGCGGGTCTCTGTCATGCTGCCTCCGGCTCACGCTTTCCCGGCGTGCCCGGGCTGTGCAGGTCCAACGCTGCGCATGATGATGTCACGGTCTGATCACGACGGCGACATCGCCGCTGCCCGACAGCGCGGCCCGTTCGTTACCTCGTTGCCGCACCTCACTGGCGAAGGGCCGCCGGATCGGCCGCCGACCGAACGCCCGGGACGTCGGCATCGTGGTCCTCATCGGCATAGTCCTCATCGGCATGGTCCTCATCGGCATGGTCCTCGTCGGCATGGTCCTCGTCGGCATGGTCCTCATCGGCATGGTCCTCATCGGCACCGGCGGCTAGCTCGTCGACGGTCGGGACCTCGGCGGCGTCCGGATCGCGCGGCACCCGGTACGGATCTGCGTCCCCGGCGTAGCTGGCTCCGGCGGCCCGCTCGGCCACCTCGGCGTCGGCCGATCGAGCGGCGGCCAGCAACTCGTTGATCCGGTAGGCATTCTCCGGGACGGTGTCCAACGTGAAGGCCAGCGTCGGAGTGAACTTGATGCCGGTCTGCGCGCCGACCGCGGACCGCAGGACTCCGGTGGCACTGGCGAGGGCGATGGCTGTGCCGGTCACTTCGGTGTCGTCGCCGTAGACGGTGTAGAAAATGGTGGCCTCCCGCAGGTCCGGAGTGACGGTCGCAGCGGTGATGGTGACCATCGCCAACCGTGGGTCCTTCACCTGGTGCTGCAGTTCGGTGGCGACGATCGCCGCGATGCGCTTGGCCAACCGGCGGGCGCGGGCAGAATCTGCCATGTCAGTCCTCTCTGTGCCGCTCGGGGTAAAGCCCGAACCTGCCTTCTCCGGTCAACCCGGCACGTCATCCGCGGAGGCGGAGACGGGATGCCGACCGTCGACGCTACTCGTCGTGAACGCCGATCACGCGTCGTCGCGCCGCCACCAGCTCGATCTCCAGCTCGCCGGCCACCTGGCGTTCGCAGGTGTCCAGTACCCGATGGACCTGGGCCGCTTCGCCGGACACCGTTGCGACCACCACCAGCGCGCGACGCAACCGGTCCGGATCTCCGGCCTCGGCGACCGCGACGTCCAACCGCCGAAGCCTTGCCAGCACCGGCCGGATCACTGCCCGCTTGTGCTTGAGCGACGAGACCGCCCCGAGCAGTACGTCGCACTCCAGAACACCGACGTAGCTGTCGCCGGCGTCCCCCGATCCGCCCGACCCGCCCGACCGGAACTCGCTGGGCCCCATGCCGCCGGGCCCCACTCCCGTGTTGATCATGGCGAACTCTGCGCAACACGCCGACGACACGCCGACTTGTCAACAGAGTTCGCCATGATCAACAGCGACGGGGGGCGCCGCTGAGAAATCACGAACGCGGCTTCTCCCGCGTCTCGTAGGTCTCGATGGTGTCCTCGATCTCGATGTTGTTCCAGGAACCGAGCCCGATACCGCATTCGAAGCCCTCACGGACCTCGGTCGCGTCATCCTTGAACCGGCGCAGCGAATCGATCTGCAGGTTGTCGTTGACGACCACCCCGTTCCGCAGCAGCCGGGCCCTTGCGTTCCGCCGGATCTCGCCGGACCGGACGATGCACCCGGCGATGTTGCCGAACTTGGAGGAGCGGAAGATCTCCCGAATCTCGGCCGAACCGGTCTGCACCTCCTCGAACTCCGGCTTGAGCAGACCCTTCAGCGCCGCCTCGACCTCGTCGATCGCCTGGTAGATCACCGTGTAGTACCGGATGTCGACGCCCTCGCGGTCCGCCAGTTCCTGAACGCCACGAACCGGCTTGACGTTGAAGCCGATGACGATCGCCTGCGTGGTGGCCGCCAGGTTGATGTCGTCCTGGGTGATGCCGCCGACGCCGCGGTGGACCACCCGCAGGTCAACCTCTGCGCCCACGTCCAGCTTGAGCAGCGAGTCCTCCAGCGCCTCGACGGTGCCGGAGTTGTCCCCCTTGATGATCAGGGTGAGCTGCTCGATCTTGCGCTCGGCCAGGGCGGCGCCCAGGTCCTCCAGCGAGATCCGCCGACGGTTGCCGATCTGCGCCTTGCGGGCGCGGGCCTGCCGCCGCTCGGCGATCTGCCGCGCGACCCGGTCCTCCTCGACGACCATGAACGAGTCGCCGGCACCGGGCACGGAGGTGAACCCGAGTACCTGAACCGGACGCGAAGGCGTTGCCTCCGCAACGTTCTCGCCGTGATCTCCGAGCATTGCCCGGACCCGCCCGTAGGCGTTGCCGGCCACGATCGAATCACCGACGTGCAGCGTGCCGCGCTGCACCAGCACGGTCGCCACAGCGCCACGACCACGGTCCAGATGGGCCTCGATCGCGACACCCTCGGCGTTCATGTCCGGGTTCGCCCGCAGATCGAGGGCCGCATCCGCGGTCAGCAGGATGGCTTCGAGCAGACCATCGATGTTCGTCCGGGCCCGCGCCGAGATCTCGACGAACATGGTGTCGCCGCCGTACTCCTCGGCGACCAGCCCGTACTCGGTGAGCTGCTGGCGGATCTTGTCGGGGTTTGCCCCCTCCTTGTCGATCTTGTTGATCGCCACCACGATCGGCACATCCGCGGCCTTGGCGTGGTTGATCGCCTCGACCGTCTGCGGCATCACACCGTCGTCGGCCGCGACCACCAGCACCACGATGTCCGTGGACTTCGAACCACGGGCCCGCATGGCGGTGAACGCCTCGTGACCCGGGGTGTCGATGAAGGTGATCAACCGTTCCTGGTCGTTGAGGTGCGTCGCCACCTGGTAGGCACCGATGTGCTGGGTGATCCCGCCGGCTTCCCGGTCCACCACATGGGTGTTGCGGATCGCGTCGAGCAGCTTGGTCTTGCCGTGGTCGACGTGACCCATGACCGTGACGACCGGCGGCCGGATGACGAGATCCTCCTCGTCGCCCTCGTTCTCGCCGTAGCTCAGGTCGAACGAGTCCAGCAGCTCGCGGTCCTCGTCGTCCGGGGAGACGATCTCGACCTGGTAGCCCATCTCGGAGCCGAGCAGCTCGAGGATGTCGTCGGACACCGACTGGGTGGCGGTGACCATCTCGCCGAGATGGAACAGCGCCTGCACCATCGAAGCCGGGTTGGCATCGATCTTGTCGGCGAAATCGGCCAGCGAGGAACCCCTGGCCAGCCGGACGACGGACCCGTTGCCACGGGGCAACGCCACGCCGCCGATCGACGGGGCCTGCATGTTGTCGAATTCCTGGCGACGCTGCTTCTTGGACTTCCGGCCCTTGCGAGCCGGGCCGCCCTGGCGTCCGAAGGCACCTGCCGCACCGCCGCGACCGCGTCCACCGCCGCCGGGACGGGCACCGCCGCCACCACCACCGGGCCCACCGGTCGTGCCGCCGGGACGGTAACCCCCGCCACCGCCAGCGCCGGGGGCGCCGGCTCCGGCGCCGCCGGGACCGCGGTAGCCACCGCCGGCACCGGGGGCGCCACCGGGACGAGCACCGCCGGGAGCGGGCCGGCCGCCGGGCGTTCCTGGACGCGGTGCACTACCGGGAGCCCCGCCGGGGCGGGCGCTACCTGGCCGGGCGCCCGGTGCGGTGGCACCTGGCGCTCCACCCGGACGGCCTGCCGGTGGGCGAGGTGCGCCGGGTACCCCACCGGGGCGGGGCGGGGCGTTCCGAGGCTGGGCGGTGCCGAACGGGTTGTTGCCCATCCGCGGCGGCCGGGGAGCTCCGGGGACACCGCCGGCCGGGCGGGCCGGACGGGGAGCCGGGGCATCACTGGTCGCCGGGGCGGACGCGGTACTGGCCGCCGCCGCAGCGGGACGGTCGGCAGCGCTCTGGCCGCCGGCCGGCTGATTCGCCGACGGTGCGGGCTCTGCGCTGATCGGCGCTGACGGCTGCCCGGGGGTGGTCGGCGCTGACGGCTGCCCGGGGGTGGCCGGGCGGGCGGGGGCACCGGCGGACTGGAATCCGGGACCGGCCGACCCGGAGGCGGCCGGAGCAGGCGCGACCCGGGGCGAACCCGAACCGGTCGATGGCCGGGAGTCCGGCTGGCCCGCAGGTGACGGGGCTGGTACAGCGCCCCCACCGGAGGTCGGCGGAACTGCACCGGTCGACGCGGGAGCAGACGCGACCGGGGCTGCGGTAGCCGCACTGGCGGCGGCAGCGGCGGCAGCGGCGGCAGCGGCGACCGGCCGTGGGGCCGGGCCGGGGGATGCGGACGGACGCCCGGCTGGAGCACCGGGGCGAGCCGACCCGTTGGTCGGCGCGGATCCAGCCGCCGATCCGTTGGTCGGGGCGGACACCGCCACCGTCGAAGCCGTCGAAGCCGTCGACGGTGACGCGGCGGCCGGGGCTGACGACGTCGGCGCTTTCGCTGCCGGGAACGCATCCCGCAGCTTGCGGACGACGGGCGCTTCGATGGTGGACGAGGGGGACTTGACGAACTCACCCATGTCGGTGAGTTTCGCCATGACCTCTTTGCTGGTCTTGCCGAGCTCTTTTGCAAGCTCGTGTACGCGGGCCTTGCCTGCCACTGCTCTCCTTAGGGTGAGGGCGGCGGCCGGTTCGGAACTGTCCGCGCGCCCTCTAGATGTGCCGGGTGCTGCTCATTGCTGCTTCACGGCGTGCTCACGTTGGAGGTCGACCTGCTTTCTTCTCGTTCAGCGGCTCGGTGACCGGTGGCCCGGTGACGATCCGATCGGCGGGACCAGATCCATCCTGAGTATCCAGGAACGACCGGAGCCCGCTGGTGTCGAGGTGTTCGGTCGAGCGGAGCGCTCGGCCGAACGCTCGGCGGCGTTCTGCCACGTCAAGACATCCAGTGCTGGGATGCAACCACGCTCCCCGACCGGGGAGGCGATGCCGCGGATCGGGGATGATCACCCCGCCCACAGTCACGACGCGTAGTAGTACGGCGGACCGTTCCCTCACCCGGCAACCGATGCAGGTCCGGACCGGACCGGTAGGTCCGTCGAGACCGACAGCGGAGGAAGCAGGTGTGAAGCGGGCCGACATGAGAGTCTACCGCCTCCCTCACCAGATCGAGCACAACCCAGGAAACGACTGCAGCGGTCCCCCGCCGGACCAACGGCCGGCCTACCGTCCCGGCGCGTCGTCGCCCGGGCCGACGGGTGCCACGGGAGCGGCATCGCTGCGGATGTCGATTCGCCAACCGGTCAGCCTGGCCGCCAGGCGGGCGTTCTGGCCCTCCTTGCCGATGGCCAATGACAGCTGGAAATCCGGGACGACCACCCGGGCGGCCCGGGCCACCTGGTCGACGACGGTGACCGACAGCGCCCTGGCGGGCGACAGTGCATTGCCGACAAAGGTCGCCGGGTCGTCGTCGTAGTCGATGATGTCGATCTTCTCCCCGCCCAGTTCGCTCATCACCGCGCGCACCCGCTGACCCATCGGACCGATGCAGGCGCCCTTGGCGTTGACCCCGGGCACGGTGGGACGCACCGAGATTTTCGATCGATGTCCCGCCTCGCGGGCGACGGCAGTGATCTCGACCGATCCGTCGGCGATTTCGGGCACCTCGAGAGCGAATAGTTTGCGGACCAGGTTGGGGTGGGTTCTGGACAGGGTGATCTGTGGGCCCCGCGGACCGCGCGAGACCGAGACGACATAGCAGCGCAGGCGCTGGCCGTGGGTGTAGGTCTCCCCCGGCGCCTGCTCGGCGGCGGGAATGATGCCCTCGACGTCGCCCAGGCTGACCACCACGACACCCCGGGCGTTGACCTTCGCGTCCGCCGACACGGTGCCGGTGATCAGGTCGTGTTCACGGCCGGCGAAGTCGCCGAACGTTCGCTCGTTGTCGACGTCCCGCAGCCGCTGCAGGATGACCTGTCGCGCGGTGGTGGCGGCGATCCGGCCGAAGTCGTCGGGGGTGTCGTCCCACTCGCGAACGGGGTCACCCTCGGGTGCTCCCTCCTCCCGGGCCGCATTCTGGTCCGTCTCGTCCTGAGCCCAGACCCGGATCGCGCCGGTTTTCCGGTCGATCTCGACCCGGGCGTGGCCGGCGTGGCCGCGGGTGTGGCGGTAGGCGGACAGCAGGGCGGTCTCCAGGGTGTCAAGGAGCGAGCCGAACTCGATGCCCTTTTCCTTCTCGACCGCTCGCAGTGCTGCGATATCGACGTTCATCGGATGCTCCGATCCGGGTGAGTCGAACGGCCGGCGGCTTCGTCCGCCGCTTCGTCGCCCGCGTCCTCGTCATCGGCTGGGTCGTCATCGGCTGGGTCGTCATCGAGTTCGATCGGTTCGGCAGCGGCTTCGACGCCCAGCAGCGTGAGTACCGCAGCCGGCGGCGGGCTGAACTCCACCTCGACCCTTGCGCGGACGATGCCGGCCAGCGGCACCTCCACCTTGCTGACGCCCTTGCGTTCGGAGATCAGAAGTGTCACTGAGGTTTCCGACGCCACCAACACGTGACCGGTGAGAGTCCGGCCGTCGGCGGTGGTGAGCACGATCAACCTGGTCCGGGCGCGCCGGTAATGCCGCGGCTCGATGAGCGGACGTCCGATGCCCGGGCTGGTCACTTCCAGCGTGTACGCAAGCGTGCCGGTCGGGTCGTCGGCACCCGCGGAGTCAAGGCGCTCGGAGATGGCCCGACTGACCTCGGCGGCCGCATCCAGGGTCACCCCAGCGTCGCCGTCGACCACCACCCGGATCACCCGGCGGCGACCGGCGGTGCGAACCACCAGCTCCTCCAGGTCATAACCTGCCTCGGCCGCCACCGCTGCGACGACCTCCTGAAGCCGACGTTCGTCGCCGGTTTCCATTGCTGCCTCCTTGTGTGCAGCCGGACCGGTCACGGCGAGGCGGTGTGCAGTTGTCCGTACCCACGGTTCGCCGGATGGTCCTGGCCAGCAGGGACAAAGCCTATCCGGCTCCGCCACCCCCAACCTCCACCCGCGGTGACCAGCCCGTTCGGTGGCTGTGATCGCCTGGCGCCTTCCCCGTGCGCCGCAGGCGGGAACGGGCCAGACGGGCTGTCATGATGAGCGGGTGGCAACAGTTCCTGGTGCGCCGATCTCCCGGCGCAGTCTGCTGATGGGCGCCGGTTCGCTCGGGGCGACCGCGCTGTTCACCGTCGGCGGATGCAGCTACTTCGGCAGAAACGACCCCCCACCCCCGACGGTGACTCAGCTCCCCGGTGTGCTCGACCCGATCAGCGGCTTGATCGCCACCACCCGCCTGCACGTGCTGAGGTTGGACGCTGCCATCGCCGCGGACGCCACTGACGCGCCCCGGTTGACCCCATTGCGGGACAACCGGCAGGAGCAACTGACCGCCTTGGAAGCCGAGTTCGCCCGGGTCAATCCGCCAGCTTCGGGTGCCTCCGGGTCGGCGACGAGTGTGCCGGTGGCTCCTGCTACCGGCACCGTGGCCATGCCCGGGTCCCCCGAGGCCATCATCTCGGCGATCCGTGGGGACGCGGCGACTGCGCAGGTCCAGTTCACCGACGCCGTGTCCGCCGCATCCCGTTATCGCGCCGCCATGTTCGGCTCCATCGCCGCCGCACTGGCCAGCCACCGGGCGGTCCTGGCGTGACGTCACCGACCCCGGGGCCCCCCGACCCATCCACCACCGACCCATCCACCACCGACGCACCCGGCACCGCCTCGACGTCCGGGTCCACCGACGCCGCGCCTGCGGGGTCGGCAGGGCCGGCGGGATCCGCGGTGAGCGGATCGGCCGCGCTCTCGGTCGCCGCCCCCCCCGGCCCCGGCCCGCTGTCACCCGATTCGCTGGCCGCCCTGCAGGCGGCGCTGGCCGCAGAGCAGGCCGCAGTGTGGGCCTATGGACTGGTCGCCGCCTACGCCCCGGATCAGGGACCGATGGTCGCCGAGGCCCGCTCCGGGCACCTCCTGCGACGCGACGCGACCACCGCCAGGCTGGTCCAGGGGGGTGCCGCCGCACCGGAACCTGCTGCGGCGTACCAGGTGTCGGTTACGCTGACCGATGCAGCAGCCGGCTTGACGCTGGCCCAGGACGTCGAGACGGACGCAGCGGGGGCCTGGCGGCTGGTCATTGGATCCACCGACGACGCCGAGCTGCGTGGCTTCGCGCTGTCCGGGCTGTCCGAGGCGGCGGTCCGGCTCGCGATGTGGAAGAAGGCCGCCGGCGCCAACCCGACCACCATCGCGTTCCCCGGGCAGGGCTGAGCGAGTTCTCCCGGGTTGGCCAGTCAGCCATCGGAAATCGCGGCGGCTACTCGGACTGGTCGGCCCCACCCGGCGCGGCCGTGTCCCGCAGGTGGCCGGTGCGGACGATGGTCACCACTTCGCCGGCGATCTCCGACATGGAGACATCGCGGCGGTCCCCGGTCAACCTGTCCCGCAGTTCCACCATCCCGTCGGCGACGCCGCGGCCGACCACGACCACGGTCGGCACCCCGATCAGCTCCGCGTCGGTCAGCTTTACCCCGACGGAGGCGTTCCGGTCATCGAGCATCACGTCGATACCGACGGCGTCCAGGGCCCGGGCGAGATCCTCCCCCGCGTCGGCCATCTCCGTGCCCTTGCCGGCGATCACCACGTGCACGTCGGCCGGCGAGACCTCCCGCGGCCAGATGAGACCCCGGTCGTCGTGGGAGTTCTCGGCGATGGCAGCGACGGCGCGGGACACCCCGATGCCGTAGGAACCCATGGTCACCGTGACCAACTTGCCGTTGACGTCGAGCACCCGAAGGTCGAGCGCGTCGGCGTATTTGCGGCCCAACTGGAAGATGTGCCCCATCTCGATGCCGCGGGCGGTGCGTAGTGGGTTCCCGCAGATCGGGCAGTCGTCGCCGTCCCTGATCTCCGCCGCCTGGATGGTGCCGTCGGCGACGAAGTCGCGGCCGGCGACCAGCCCGATCACGTGCCGGCCGGCCTGGTCGGCGCCGGTGACCCAGGCCGACCCGGCGATCACCCGCGGGTCGGTGAGGTACCGGATTCCGCTGGCCTGGCCTTCGCCGAGGGCTCCGGGCCCGATGTAGCCCTTCACCAGCGCGGGGTTGGCCGCAAAGTGTTCTTCGGTGAACGGCTCGATTTCGGCCGGGAGAACCTGCGCCTCAAGGCGTTTCGGGTCCACCTCCCGGTCGCCGGGGACGCCGACGGCGAGCGGCTCGGTATGCCCGTCCGGGAATCGCAGCAAGACCAACACATTCTTCAGCGTGTCGCCGGCAGCCCACGGCCGGTCGGTGCGCGGGAACCGGTCGTTGAGCACCGCGACCAGGGAGTTGATGGTGGGGGTGTCCGGGGTGTCATGGACCTCCGCGGGGGGAAGCCCGGCGGCATCCAAGGCCGGCGGCACCGGCACCTGCACGGCTTCGACGTTGGCCGCGTAGTCGCAGTTCGTGCAGCGGACGTAGGTGTCCTCGCCGACCTCGGCGGCGGCCAGGAATTCCTCGGAGGCCGACCCGCCCATGGCGCCGGACATCGCTGCCACGATGACGTAGTTCAACCCGAGCCGATCGAAGATTCGCACATAGGCCTCCCGATGCCGCTGATAGGACGCGTCCAACCCGGCGTCGTCGATATCGAACGAATAGCTGTCCTTCATGACGAACTCGCGCCCGCGGAGGATTCCCGCCCGCGGTCGTGCCTCGTCCCGGTATTTGGTCTGAATCTGATAGAGGGCCAGCGGCAGACCCTTGTAGGAGGAATAGATGTCCTTGACCAGCAAGGTGAACATTTCCTCGTGGGTGGGCCCGAGAAGGTAATCCGCGCCCTTGCGATCCTTGAGCCGGAACAGGTTCTTCCCGTACTCGGTCCACCGCCCCGTGCTCTCATAGGGCTCGCGCGGGAGCAGCGCTGGAAAGTGCACCTCCTGCGCGCCGATCGCGTCCATTTCCTCCCGGACGATCCGTTCCACGTTGCGCAGGACCCGATACCCCAACGGCAGCCAGCTGTAGATCCCCGGCGCGGCGCGGCGGATGTACCCGGCCCGGACCAGCAGTCGGTGGCTGGGCACCTCGGCGTCGGAGGGGTCCTGCCGCAGGGTGCGCAGGAACAGGGTGGACAGGCGGGTGATCACGGGACTCCTCGGAACCGGTGGTGCGCGATGGCGGCAGGTCGGTCGCTGATGCCGCCGGTCAGCCTAATCGCCGGATCGGCCGGTCAGCGCGATGCCGGAACGGCCGGGGTCAGAACGTCTTGCCGACGACCAGGTTCCGCCCGACTGTGGTGAAACCGGCTCGTTCGTAGAGCCGGCCGGCACCAGTCGGAGACTCCGCATCCACCTCCAGCTCGGCGACACGGAAGCCGGCCATGGTCAGGCTGCGGACGGTCGCCTCCATCATCGCGCCCGCGATCCCTCGACCTCGCGCCTCCCGCAGGGTGCCCACCATGGAGAGGTACCCGGTGCGAAATCCGCGTCCGGCCGAGTCGGCCTCGAACTCGGCGGTCAACACGAATCCGACGATCCGTCCCTCGATCACGGCGACGACCGACTGCTCCGGACGGAACGACACGGACTCGGCGAACGCCGCCCGCCACCGCTGCGGGTCCAGCGGGCTGGATCCCCAGTGGTCGGCGAACGACTCGTTCGACACCCGGCGGACCTCGTCATCATCCGCCGGCCGGTAGGGCCGGACCTGAAAACTGTTGGTGCTCAGCGGGTTTAAGCGGTCCGAAGCTGCCTGGGTCGGCTCGGTTGCGGTGGTGGAGTCGGCGCCGGTGCCGTCGCGGAGGTTGCGCTGCATCCGGAAGAAGTACCGCCAGGTCTGATAGCCGGCGGTCGTCAGCAGGGCCAGGGTGCGCGGTCGGTCCTGCTCCACCCAGACCTTGAGCTCGCCGGGATGACCGGCGGCATCCCGGTTCCGGACGGTCACCGCCGCCCGCTCGAGGTCGGCCACCAGGTCACGACCGATGCCCCTGCCGTTGTACGCCGGATGCACCCCCGCCCACTGATAGGCCTTCCAGGCTTGCTCCACGGTCCGATCCGGTGCTGCCTGAACCGGCTCCGACCAGGAGATTCGCAGGAGCCCGAAGCCGACCAATCGCTCCCCGTCCAGGACCGCGACGCTGGCGTCGGCGAGGTCGACGCCCGGCGAGGTAAGCTCCTCCGTGATTTCCTGTTCGTTGAAGTTCTCGTCCACAGGGTCAGCGGCCTCGATGGCGCCCAGCAGCTCGGTGACCGCGGGGGCGTCCGTGAGCCGCAGCGCGCGGTGAACGAGCGTGTCGGACATGAAGCGCAGAGTAACCGCGTCGACGACGCTGATCGAGGGATTTGACCCTGCACGTGGGACGGATGAGCGTGCCCACGGGCTCGGCCCAGCCCCCAGCGTGACGACCGTCACAGTTAGCAGACGGACGCCGTTAGCTGGATGCCAGCTAACCTCGGCAGATCAGCCGTGGGCGGTCACCAGATGACCGCCTGCGCGGCGGCAGCAGGACCGGCCGCCCCCAATCCTGGAGGCACATCCCATGACATCAACGGTGATCGTCGCCGGCGCACGCACGCCGATGGGTCGTTTCAACGGGGCGTTGGCCTCCGTCAGCGCGACCGATCTGGGCGGGGTCGCCATTCGCGGCGCCCTGGACCGGGCCGGCGTTCCCGCGAGCGACGTTCAGTACGTCATCATGGGCCAGGTATTGCAGGCCGGCGTGGGCCAGATCCCCGCCCGGCAGGCAGCGGTCGCCGGCGGCATTCCGATGGACGTGCCGGCCGTCACCATCAACAAGGTGTGCCTGTCCGGACTGGACGCCATTGCCCTGGCCGACCAGCTGATCCGCGCCGGCGAGTTCGACGTCGTCGTCGCCGGCGGCATGGAATCCATGACCCGCGCGCCGCACCTGCTGCCCGGATCGCGCGCCGGCTTCAAGTACGGCGACGTCACCATGGTCGATCACCTCGCGCACGACGGTCTGCATGACGTCTTCACCGACGTCCCGATGGGCCAGTTGACCGAAACCACGAACGATGTGTCCCCGGTCTCCCGGCTGGACCAGGACACGTTCGCGGCCCGCTCGCATCAGCGAGCTGCGGCGGCCACCGCGGCAGGGGTGTTCAAGGCGGAGATAGAACCGGTGGTGATCCCGGGTCGACATGGCGATGTCGTCGTCGATACCGACGAGGGCATCCGCCCCGACACCACCGTGGAGAGCCTCGGGGCGCTGCGGCCAGCGTTCCGCAAGGACGGCACCATCACCGCGGGCACCTCCTCGCAGATCTCCGACGGAGCTGCCGCGGTGATCGTGATGTCCAGGACGGAGGCGGAGCGCCGCGGCCTGGACTGGATCGCCGAGATCGGTGCGCACGGCATGATCGCGGGGCCGGACTCGAGCCTGCAGGACAAGCCGGCCCGGGCGATCCGGGCCGCCTGCGCGAAGGCCGGCATCGAGCCATCCGACCTCGACCTGGTGGAGATCAACGAGGCGTTCGCGGCGGTCGGTATCGCCTCCACCCGGTCGCTCGGAATCGATGAGGAGATCGTCAACGTCAACGGCGGTGCGATTGCCCTGGGTCACCCGATCGGAATGTCCGGCGCCCGGATCGTTCTTCACCTGGCCTTGGAACTGCAACGGCGCGGTGGCGGTACCGGGGTCGCGACGCTGTGCGGCGGCGGTGGACAGGGTGACGCCCTGCTGCTGACGGTGCCCGCGCAGCGCTAACGGGCCCGCGCAGCGCTAACAGGCCTGGTCAGCGCTAACGGTCCTGGCGAGCGCAGACGGGCCTGGGCAGCGCTGACGGGCCCGGGTCGACGCGGCAGCTACGACGTGCCCCGGTTCGGAGGGTCTCCCGGTTTGCGCACAGTGATGCGGTAGGCGTCGAGGTCGAACCGGCGGGTGATTCGCCGGAACGCGAGTGCAAACCCGGGCCAGAGAGTGGTGTTCCGGCCGTGCCGGTCCAGGTACCAGCTGGAACACCCGGTGGCCCAGACGGTCCGGCGTAGCCGCCGTTGGAGTTCGACGTTGAAGCGTTGCTGCGCTTCGGGTCTGACCTCGACGCTGGACAGCCCCCGGCGGTCCATCACTCGAAGCGCGTCGATGAGGTAGTTCAGTTGCGACTCGATCATGTAGACCATCGACATGTTGCCGGTTCCGGTGTTCGGCCCGATGAGCGTGAACATATTCGGGAAACCGCTGACTGTCGAGCCTTTGTAGCCCTGCGGGCCGGCAGTCCGCCACCGCTGCCCGAGCGTGCGGCCGTCCGTGCCGGTGATCAAATTTGCGGCTGGGCTGTCGGTGGCATGAAATCCCGTTGCCACGACAAGGATGTCGGTGTCCCGAGCGGTGCCGTCGACCGTGACGACTGACGTCGCGGTGATCCGCGAAATGGGGGTGCTGACCAGGTCGACCGTACTGCTGGTCAGCGCCGGAAAGTACGTACTGGAGAACAGGATTCGCTTGCAGCCGATGTGGAAATCCGGGGTCAGCGCGGTCCGTAGTTCCGGGTCGGTAACCTGACTGTGCAAATGCCGGAGGGACTGCCGGGCGGCAATGTGCAGCAGGGATGGGAAATAGGAGAAGCCAAGTCCGGTGACCTCCAGGCGGAGGTAACTCGCCGCACGCAGCACTCGCCTGCTGACCGGCACCCGGCGCAGCATCGCCGAAACGGCCGGCCGGTGCACCCTTGTCGATCGCGGCAGGATCCACGGCGCAGTGCGTTGATAGACGTCGAGATGCGCTGCCAACGGGGCGATCTCGGGGACCACCTGGACGCCGGACGCGCCAGTGCCGATGACCGCGATTCTCGCGCCGGCAAGGTCGGCGTCGTGGTCCCACCGCGCCGAGTGAAAGATTCTGCCGGCAAAGGTGTCGATACCGGGGATATCGGGGAGTCGCGGTTCACACAACCCGCCGAAGGCCGTGACCAAAATGGTGCAGGTGATATCACCCCGGCTCGTTCGTACCTCCCAACGGCCGGCGGTGGCCTCCCAACGGGCGGCCAGCAACTCGCAGCCGAACAGGTGCCGATCCAAGGTGCCGGAGCGCTCCGCGGTGCGTCGGAGGTACGCCTGGATCTCCGGTTGCCGCGCGTAGGTTCGGGTCCATCCAGGGAGCGGGGCGAACGAGAACGAGTACAGCTGGGACGGCACGTCGCACGCCGCTCCAGGGTAGGTGTTGTCCCGCCAGGTGCCGCCGACCTCGCCCGCCCGCTCGATCACCAGGAAATCGGTCCGGCCGGTCCGCTGCAGGGCAATGGCGGCGCCGAGCCCGGCGAATCCGCTGCCGACGATCAGCACCTCGACGTGTCGCGGGTCCGTCCCGGAACGGATCAGGCCGTTGGTGACCCGAGGCGGCATTCGGTCAGGCTAAACCCGCTGTAACAAGGGGTGGGACCGCCTGCCTCGTTGCACCTCCTCGATGCACCGCCTCGATGCACCGCCGGTCCTTAACTGCGGGAGGCCCGCCAGCCGGCCGCCTCGGCTTCCGCGGTGGAGCAGAACCATCGCTCCCCCTTGGACTCATCGATCCTAGTCTCCTCGTAGTGCTCACTCTTGCCGCGGACGTGGTAGATCTTCTCGCCCTTGCTGTTGATGTTGCCTTTGATGTCGCAGCCGACGCCGGGGTCCGGTGCAGGGACGGGCGCAGCGGCAGGCGGTGCCGGGGCAGGCGGTGCCGGGGCAGGTGCAGCCGGGGCGGGCGGTGCCGGGGCAGGTGCAGCCGGGGCGGGCGCAGGTGCCAAGGTCGGTGCAGGCGCAGGTGCAGGTGCGGGTGCGGGTGCGGGCGTTGGTGTTGGTGTTGCAACGGGTGCGGCAGGCGGTGCGGGTGCAGGCGTTCGCTGACCGCCGCAGGTACTGGACGCCCAGAGGCCGGCGGCCGATGATCGGGCGGACTGCTGCGCGGCCAGGAACGCCTTCTGGGTCCGGTAGGGGGCGTCAAAGGTGTATTCAACGGCGTAGCCGCCGGCGATCATCCTCTCGCCGACATTGCTGTGATCGGGAAGGATCACCTCCCGCAGCAGTCGGCCGAATCGGTCCCGGTCGTCCTGGGTGGGGTCGCGCAGCAGGGCAACCCGTTGACCGGAGAGCAGACCGGTCGCGAAGTCGGTCGCTTCCCTGCCGAAGCACTGTGCTGTGCCACTGATCTCGGGCGCATCGATACCGATGATCCGGACCTTCTCGTCATGGCCGTCGACGGTGACGTGGATGGTGTCGCCGTCGACGATGGCAGTGACCGGGTAGCTGACCGACGTCGCCGCGGCGGAACTGACGTCAAGGGAACTGGCGGTGGTCGGGCCTGGGCTCGTCACGGTGCTGCGGGGCCGGGTTGACGTCTCCCGGGAACCGGCCGTCGCCGATGACCGCACCTGGTTACCCTCGCCGGCGCGTTGCGACTGAGAGTCCGACCCGCCGCAGGCGGCCACCGTCATGGTGGCGACGAGGCCGACGACGACGATCAAGGAACGGTGCCGCGCGTTACCACCATGCATCGCCATCAGCCCCCCCAGGACCTGCGCCCCACGAAACCTCTGTTCGCGCCTAGGAACGGTAGCGTCCGGTCTGACCGGCCACCAACCTCGCCCGGCCGAATTCATCCCTCCGGGGTTGTGACAGGTGTGGTTACGTTAACGACAGCGCGGCACGAAAACAGGTTGCGGGCGGGGACCGCAGTCGCGCAGGCTGCGTCCGCCCTGGTTCCATCTGGAGTCCGCCGGATCGGACCGGCTCGAACACCCGTGAGGAGGGATGAGCAATGACTGCCGTCGTTGTCGTTATCGCGTCATCACCCATCCCCCACACCCGCGCAAGGCCTGACCCTGACAATGTTCGACAGCCCTTGCGGCGGGTGCCTCCCCCAAGTGGAGTCCCGGTGACCCACCGCTCGCGCTTGCCTGCCCATCGTTCCTTTCTCGATGCGCCCCACACTGACGGTTCGCGATCTGTTGACCCCGAACCTGACCATCCGGAACATGACGACACCGCCAACGATCTCGAAGACGACGACAAAGCAGATGTCGACACCGCCGACCATCCCGACGACGCTGTCGTCGAGGACGGCGAGGACGACGATGACCCCGATGACGCTTTCGACGAGGACGACGACGACCCCCCGCGCCGGCGGCCGCGGCCGGCCCGCGATGCCGCTCCCCGGGTGGTGCTGGAAGGCAAGTCCGGTCGTCACGTGGTCGACGTCGACGACGGGTCGGATTTCGCCGGTGGCGACCCGCTGTCCAGCTATGACGTGGCCGCCCACGGCCCGGAACCTCGACCCGACTGGCTGGTGACGTCACTGTCGGCGCGGGACACCCGCCTCGGGGTCATCAAGTCCGGCAAGGAGGCAGACGTCTCGCTGCTGGAACGAGCGGTTCCCGACGGGCCGGGTTGCTTGCTGGCGGTCAAGACCTTTCGGGGTGCGGAGCACCGGATGTTCCACCGGGACGCCGGTTATCAGGAGGGTCGCCGGATCAGGCGTTCCCGGGAGTCCAGAGCAATGGCTGCGCGGACTGCGTTCGGCCGTGATCTGCTGTCCGGACAGTGGGCGAGCGCCGAGTTTTCTGCCCTCGCGGCCATGTGGACGGCCGGCGCCAACGTCCCGTACCCGGTGCAGCTCATCGGGTCTGAACTGATGATGGAGTTCATCGGAGACCCGGACGGGACGGCAGCGCCCCGGCTCGCGTCCATTGCCGGGTCACCCTCGGATTTCACCGAACTGTGGCACGACCTGGTCGGCAGTCTGGAGATCCTGGCCCAGGCAGGCCTGACCCACGGCGACCTTTCTGCCTACAACGTCCTGGTCGCCGGAAGTCGTTGTGTCGTCATTGATCTGCCGCAGGTCGTCGATCTGGTGGCGAATCCGCAGGGCCCGGAATTCCTTCGGCGCGATTGCCGCACCATCGCCGGTTTCTTCGAGCGCCGGGGGGTGTTGGCAGCTGACGCCGACACTCTCGAGCTGCACCTGGGCGCCATGGTGCGGTGGTGAACGTACAAGCGGCACCGCTTCGTAGGCTGGGCGGGTGAACACCGATGGAACAGTCCTGGTGACGGGTGCCTCCGGGCAGGTCGGCCACTTCGTGGCGGCCGATCTGGTCAACCGTGAAATAGCCGTCCGGCGCGCGGTCGGCCGCGCAGAACTCCTGGGCACCAACGACTCCACCGCATGTCGCTTCCGATTCGAGGATCGGCAGAGTTGGCCCGCCGCGCTTGATGGGGTCGACCGGGTGTTTTTGATGCGACCCCCGGCTATTTCCGATATCACCGGGGTCATCCGGCCCTTCGTCGCCGAGCTGGTTCGCCGCAACGTCCGTCAGGTGGTCGTGCTGTCGCTCATGGGGGTCAACCCGGCGATGCCCCATTGGCGGCTGGAACGCGATGTTGTGGCCTCCCGCCTGGGGTGGACGATGCTTCGGCCGGCGTTCTTCATGCAGAACCTGGAAACGGCCTACCTGGAGGACATTCGAGATTTCGACCGGATACGCCTGCCTGCCGGACGCGGTGCGACATCGTTCATCGACACCCGAGACATCGCGGCTGTTGCCGCGCTGTGCTTCGCCGATCCGGATGCGCACATCGGTCGCGCCTACACCCTCACCGGCCCGCAGGCCCTCGATTGGAACGCGGTGGCCTCCGTGCTATCCGCCGAGCTCGGCCGGCCGATCAACTACGAGCCCATCTCGCTGCGCACCGCGCGTCGCGAACTGACCGCCGCCGGTCTGCCGCGGGCATACGTCAGGGTGCAGCTGCTGATCAACATCGTGGCCCGCCTCGGGCTGGCGGACACAGTGACGCCCACCCTGGCCGAGCTTCTCGGTCGCCCGTCAGGGACGATCCCGGAGTACGTGCACGACCGGCGCGAGCTTTGGATCCGGTGACCGGCTCGGCACTGCACTGGGTGCTGTCGTGCATCTCGGCGTCCGGCCCAGATGGTGAGGCGGGTACCGTCGTCGCCGTCCGGCACCTCACTCCGACCGGGAAACGCCCGAGACCGACCGACACGACCGATACCGACCGATACCGACCAGAGGATCCTCCGTGAGCCTGGAACGCCCCGTCGCCCCCGACCCCTACGATCTCCTTCCACCTGTCGCGTCGTTCACCGTCACCAGCTCCGACGTCTCCGACGGCCAACAGATCGACCGACAGTTTGTCGCCGGGCTGGACGCACCGGGCGGTGACAACCGCTCACCCGCGCTGACCTGGAGCGGGTTCCCCGACGATACGAAGTCTTTTGTGGTTACCTGCTTCGACCCGGATGCCCCCACACCCAGCGGCTTCTGGCACTGGGTGATGGTCGACATCCCAGGCAGCGCCACCGAACTGGCAACGGGTGCCGGCAACTCCGGAGCGGCCCTGCCGGCGGGCGCCTTCCATGTCGCCAACGATGTCGGCACCGCCGGGTACGACGGGCCGTCGCCGCCCCAGGGCGACCAGGTGCACCGGTATTACTTCGTGGTGCACGCCGTCGACGTGGAGAGCCTAGGGGTGACACCTGAGGTCAGCCCGGCGGTGGTGTCCTTCAACCTGGCTTTCCATACCCTGGCCCGGGCACTGTTGGCGCCGGTGTTCTCTTACTAGCGTTGCCACCTACCTGACCTTCCGCCGTCGGCCCTGAGATCTGCAGAGCCGGACGCCTGAGGTCAGCGCTGGAGTCGACCGAGATGGGTCCGCCAGCCGCCGGTGTCGGTGATGTCGACACCGGCGTCGGCGGCTTCCTGGGAGCAGCCGAAGCCGACCACCCAGTCACCGCCGGTCAGCTCCACCGAGGTCAAGCTCATCGGAGCGGGCAGTTCCGCCAGTAACCGACCAAGGCCCGCGGGTGGCACCAGGTACAGCTCACCGCGAATCTCTGCGCCGCTGCCGGTCCCCGACCGCACCACACCCGGTTTCGCCGGTGTGGTGTCGAGCGCCAGCAGGCGGTACGCGTCACTGGTGGCGACGTCGCCGACGAATCTCGACCCGACCCCGGTGAGCTGGTGGTGCAGGGGCTCGCCCCGCAGATGGGCACCGAAGACGGCAAGTGGGACGCCGCCGGTCACCACCGGTTCGGCCCACGGTTGCTCGGGACGGGCGTCACCGGTCACCAGTGCGGCCACGTCCAGTGCGACCTGGTCATGCAGGGCCGGCACCACGACCATCACCCCGAACGGCGCGCCCGACTGCGTCGGCACGCCCGGGACGGCGACCGCGGCCATGTCCAGCAGGTTGCAGAAATTGGTGTACGTGCCCAGCCGGCGGTTGATCCCCACCGGGTCCGCCGCGACCGCAGCCAGGGTCGGGTGCTCGGTGGTGGTCGGTAGCAACAACGCGTCGTAACCGGAGAGGGTGCGCTCCGCCGCATCGCGGGCGGCCAGCAGTTGCTGCCGCTCGTTGACAAAGGCATGTGCGGGAACGGCTTTCGCCCCGGCCACGATGGCGGCCACGGTGGGATCGGCACCGCTGGGTCGGCCCTCCAGGAACCCGCCGACGGCGACGTACCGCTCGGCGACGATGGCCCCATCGTAGAGCAGCCGGGCGGCGTCGAGCATCCCGGAAATGTCCACGGTGCCGATCCGGACGCCCGCCCCGGCCAACCGTTGCACTGTGGCCGCCAATGCCGTCCGGTACGACGGGTCCAGCTCGAGCAGGTTGGCGTCACGGGGCACGGCCACCGCCGGGTGCTCCGGCCCGCTCAAGAGCACATCGGCCGGCCAGCCGCGCCGCCGGGGGTCGTCCGGATCCGGGCCGATCATGGTCCGCATCCCCCGGCGGGCCAGCGGGAGCTCCCGGGCAAGCACGGTCACGCAGTCGTAGTCGACGCACGCCGGGACCACCCCGGTGGTCGGCACCAGCCCGAGGCTGGCCTTGATCCCGACCAGCCCGTTGAACGCCGCCGGCACCCGCCCGGACCCCGCGGTGTCGGTGCCGATGCCGAGGTCCGCCACCCCCAGCGCGACCGCGACCGCGGAGCCCGAACTGGAGCCACCGGAGATCAGTGCCGGATCCCAGGAGCAGCGAACGGCGCCGTACGGGCTGCGGGTGCCGACCAGACCGGTCGCGAACTGGTCGAGGTTGGTCTTTCCCAGCACCACCGCGCCTGCGTCCACCAGCCTCGTGACGGCGGTGGCCGTCCGGTCCGGGATCCTGGCGAACTCCGGGCACGCCGCCGTGGTGGGTAACCCGGCGACGTCGATATTGTCCTTGACGGCAACGAGAAGACCGGCCAGCGTGAGGGTCTCGCCCTCGTCCAGTCGGCGTTGCAGGGCCATGGCGTCGGCGAGAACGTCCGGCTCCGGCCGTAGGGTGATCCACACCTCCGGCCGGTCCACCTCGGCAATGCGCCGGTACGCCCGGCCGACCCGTTCCACCGGTGGGAGATCGAGTGGGATGGACCACCCGGGCAGCCTGGCACCGACGCCGGCGGCACCGCAATCAGCTCCGCCGCCGCCGCCGCCGATAAGGGTCACCGGTCCGCCGCCCATCGGGCGCGTTCGGCCTGGAATGCCTGCTGCCGCCGGGCCCGCAGCGTCATGATCTCGTCAGCATGCTGCTCCTGCACGCCGGTCACCTCCGCCAGTGAGAAGACGGCCGGCCGGGTGACCAGATCAGCTGCCCCGGAATGGATCTCGCGGCGGCGCTCGGCCAGTTCGTCCCCGCTGACCGGGGTGAACCGGATCCGGTCGAACTGCCGGAGCAACCACGGTTGCTCGTCGCGGGAAATCCCCGTTCGCCAGACCGGAACGGTGCGTCCGACCAGTTGATAGCCGCCGGGGCCTTCCATGCCGTACACGCACAGGTAGATGCCGCCGATCCCGACCGCGTTCTGCGGCGTCCAGGTGCGGGCCGGGCTGTACTTCGTGGTGACCAGCCGATGCCTCGGGTCCAACGGCACGGCAACCGGCGCGCCCAGATACACATCTCCCAATCCGACGACGAGATACGTTGCCTCCTGAACGATGTCGAAAACCTGATTGCGGTCGTCCAGGTCGTTGACCCGCCGGATGAATTCGACGTTGTCCGGGTTCCACGGCGCGGTCGGGTTGACCGACCGGTACCGGTTCATCGCCTCGTGCACCTCGGGGTGATCGAACGCGATCGGCAGCGTCACCTCCCGGACTGACAGGGTCACCTCCTGTGGGTCCGGGACGGCGACGGCCAGGTCGAGCAGGTACGCCGCCAACCAGGCATGGGTCAGCAGGGTGTCGTCGTACTTGACGAGCAGCGAGCGGACGCCCTCGACCAGCTCGCTGACCCCGGCGGGCCGGTGCGACCGGAGTGCATGGGCCAGCAGGTGGATCCAGACCCGGACGGTCAGGTCGAACACCCCCGGCCCGGCCTCCACCAGCAGGTGCCGGTCGCCGGCCGGGCTGATCACCACCGCGGGACGGTGGGCGTCGGCCGTCAAACTGCGGCCCGTCAAACTGCGGCCCGTCAGACTGCGGCCCGTCGGACTGACGAGGGGTGCAACGGCGGGTGGTGCCTGCGGAACCGGAACTACGGGTGGTGATGCAGAACCGTTGGCGCGAGCCACGTCCGACCGTTGCCGAACAGCGGCCGCCGTTGCCTGGTCGGCGGTGACCGCGACCAGGTTCACCTGATCGCCCGGCCGCAGTTGACCGAGCTGCCATAGGTCGGCGCCGATCACCACGCAGGGCACCACGAACCCGCCGAGGCTCGGCCCGTCTGGGCCCACGATCACCGGGGTGTCCCCGCTGAGCATGATCCCGCCCACCGGGTACGCCGAATCGTGCACATTCGACGGGTGCAGACCGGCCTCACCGCCATCGTGCCGCGCCCACAGCGGAGCCGGCCCGGTAAGCCTGATGCCGGTGCGGTCGCTGCGGTGGTCCACCGTCCACCGCGTCGCCAGGAGCGCCGACACGCCGTCGGCGGTGAGGTAATCCGGGGCGCCGTGCGGGCCCAGCCGCACCCGCAACGTCCAGGCCCCGGTCGACCGCGGCAGGAGCGAACTGACGTCCCGACTGTTGCCGACTGCCGGTGGTGCGCCGACCGTCAGCGAGTCACCCTGCCGCAGCGGGCGTCCCTCGATTCCGCCGAACTTGCCGAGGATGAAAGTGCTTCGGCTGCCCAGGATTTGCGGCACCTGCAGGCCGCCGGCCACGGCCAGGTAGCCGCGCATCCCCGGACCGGCGATCTTGCCCAGATCCAGGACGGCACCGGCGCTCACCGGGACCGGCACGCCCACGGGAACCGGCTGGCCGTCCACCGTCGCGGCGGTCGCGGCCCCCGTCACGCAGACGGTGGCCGGAGCCTGAAACTCCAGCACCGGCCCGCGCAGAACGCACTCCAGGCCGGCTGCGGCCTGATCGTTGCCGACCGCCGCGGCGGCCAGCGCGAACGACAGACCGTCGAACGGGCCCGATGGCGGTACCCCGACGTCCCACAGGCCGGTCCGGCCGACCCCGTCCTGCACGGTGGTCTGCACGCCCGGGCGGACCACCTCGATCCGGCCCGGGATCGGACCGCTGCGGTCACTGACGGCGGGACTGTGCAGGACCGTCACTTGTCCCACCAGCCGAGCAGCCGGATCGGCGTCGGATCCCACCCGTTGCACGGGTTGTTCAGCTGCGGGCAGTTCGAGATCAATACCAGGATGTCCCGTTCCGCCCGCATCTGGACGTACTTGCCGGGGCCGGAGAGCCCGTCCGCAAAGGTCAGCCCGCCGTCCGGGGTGACCGGCACGTTCATGAAGAAGTTGATGTTGTGCCCGAGGTGTCGTTGGCCGATACCGGCCGCCGCTCCGTAGCGCAGGAACGTCTGCCGGCAGGCGTGTTGATGCCGGACGTGTTCGCCGTACCGGACGACGTTGGATTCCTGGCTACAGGCTCCGCCGACGGTGTCGTGCCGGCCGCAGGTGTCGGCGTCGATGGTGGCCAGCACGTCTCCCCGCCCGGAGACCAGGGCTGATCCGGTGGTCAGATACACCGCACGCTGACGGGCGATGGTATCGAAAGCGCTGTAACGGTTGTCGATGTCGTCGGCGTCATAGACCAGGGTGTCGGCGGCCTGATTACCGGCCAGGTCAACGATCCGGAACCGGCCGCCGGCTGGCACCCGCCCAGGAACCCGTCACCGGCGCCGACCACCAGATCCAGTACCGCCCGAGCCGGGTCGAGGTCGCCCGCCGCTCCCCCGGCAGCCAGCTGGTCGTTGGCCGGCAGTTCGGTCGACAAGCCCGTCATAGGAATGCCTTTCGCGTCTGGTCCAGGGCACGTGCGGCCTCCGGACGGAACAGGGCACTGGGATCGTCGGGACCGGCCGGTGCCGCCCTGCCGACCACGGCTCGTACCCCACCAGGGATCTGATCCAGGTGCGGATCCAGCGGATGCGGTGCGGTGGCCAGCACGACCAGCAGGTCCTGCTCCGCGCGGAGCGTCACCTGGTCACCGGCCCGCGCATGCCCGGTGACGAACCGCAGCGAGCACCGCGCGTCGTCCGCAGTCACCACCTTGGTGAAGAAGTTGACGCTGCCGTGCAGGTCCGACTCGGCCAGGCCGTACTTGGCCAGTTCGAGGACAAGCAGCTCCCTGGCGCTGCGCCGCCAATCGTTGCGATCATGCTGGTAATCGGTGGGCGGCAGCGCGACCAGGTCGGCCGGGGAGGTGAAGCCGCACAATGCGTCGTGCCAATCCAGCGACGATTCGACCACCGACGCCAGGGCCAGCCCGCGGTCACTCATCAGTACCACCGGGGCCATAATCCTGGCCGTCATCTGCGCCTTGACGGTGTCCGGGACGTTCATCCGGTCCACCCGGTCCGCCGCGAAAATCAGTGTACTGACACAGATGTCGTCGTCCGAGGCGACCAGGGTCAGCGTCCGGCCGGCCCGCAGGGTGACCGACCAGGCCGCATTGCCGGGAATGTCGTGCACGTACAGCGACTCGATGGCCGGCGGCCGGGTCGTTGGGTCAGGCATCGGCCGCAACCGTCGCCTGGTCCGTCGCAGCTGCCGCCCGCGTGGTGCCGGGCCGCCGGTCGATGGCCGCCCGGTAGGCCCGGCGCTGCACCGAGTACACGGCCACCCCGACGATGGCTACCACGGCCAGTACCAGGAGCGCGAAGTACTGCAGTAGCGGACTGTCCCCCGCCGGGTCGTACACCTCCGGACGGGGCCAGGCCAGGTTGATCATCATCGCGACCCCGAATGCCACCGCCAGGACGTTGACCGGCACCCCCCACCGGCCCAGCGAGAACGCAGGGCGGCCGGTTTCGTCCAGGTGCGAACCCAGGTTGCCGGGCCAGCCACGGAGCCGCCGCACCAGCAGCGGAACCGTCACCATCAGATAGGCCAGGTAGAGCAACACGATGCAAACGCTGGTCAGCGCGGTGAATACCCCGGCGTGTCCTAAGTTGATCAGCAATAACCCGGCCGCGAGCACCCCGACCACGACGGCCGCGATCGCGGTGGCGCCCCGGCTGGTCGTCCGGCCCAGCTGCCGGGAGAACGGCAGCACCTCGTCCCGGCTCATCGAGAAGATCATCCGGGTGGTGGCGGTCTGGATGGCCAGGGTGCAAACGAACGCGGCCAGCACCACGTCTGCCAGGAACACCCGGCCGAGGGTGTCCCCGAGCCGGCTGGTGACGATGTACGCCAGACCACCGGTGGCGACCTCACCGTCGTCCAGGTTCGGCGCCGCCATCAAGGCGGAAATCAGCAGCAGCGCGCCACCGATCCCGGAGACCACCAACGCGCGAATGATGGTGCGCGGTGCGGTCTTCCGGGGCTGGTGGGTCTCCTCGGACAGCTCGCCGGCGGAGTCGAAGCCGACCATCACGTACGCCGCCATCAGCGAGGACACCAGCAGTGCGGGCAGTAACGGATTCCCGGCAAGCCCGCTGGTGTCCAGCACGATCCCGGGCCCGCGTTCGGCCCGGGAGAACAGCGCGATGACCAGCAGGCACACTCCGATGATCTCCGCGGTCACCCCGATGGCGTTGATCACCGCCATCACCCGGACCGCGACGGAGTTGATCACGGTGGTGAGGGTGAGCACGATGACGCCGAGCAGGATGGCGTTGGTTGCTCCGGTCGCGGTGCTGATCGCGGGGTCGCCGCCAACCAGTTGGAATCCTGACCAGATGGCCGGCAGCACGGCCTGCATGGCAATGGCGGCCACCGCTACCGTCACCACCTGCGCGAGCACCATCGTCCAGCCGGCGAACCAGCCGACGACGTGGCCGCCGAGCCGCCTGGCCCATTGATAGATGGCCCCGGACAACGGGTATCGCGCGGCCAGTTCGGCGAAACACAGGGCGACCATCAATTGTCCGGCGAACACCGCCGGCCAGGTCCAGAAGAACACCGGCCCGGCGAAGCCGAAACCGAAACCGAACAGCTGGAAGATCGTCGTCATGATCGAGACGAAGGAGAACCCCGCGGCGAACGACGCGTAGGTGCCGATGGACCGGTGCAGCCGTTGTTCGTAGCCGAACGCAGCGAGGTCCCGCGCGGACGAATGGTGCGGGTCGATGGCGAGACTGGTCATCGTGAACTCCGGACGGTCGGTGAGCTGCCGCGACGGCGCCGTCGGGGCCACGAAGATGGCCTCCCGGGCTTTTATCCCGCCGTGGAGCGCGGCGCCACGGCACGGTGGCGCCCCGCCTGCATCTCTTGGACCAGCCCGATCGGTGACGCGGATCGGCGGAACCCTAGACGCGCCCCACCGGTGAACGGCGGGTCCGCAACAGCAGACCCCGCCGGTGTTACAGCCACCGCACCAGCACGTTTCGGTCGGGTGAGATCTGCCCGGATCCGCGTCATCGGACCGAAACATGAACGCCGGTCGCCCGGTGGCGGCGGCGGGCGGGCGGACGACGAGCGAGCCGACGGAGCCGGCGAAACCTTGCCGCCGTTCGGCCGGCCGGGCCCCGCTGTCGCCTGCGGCATGATGACGTGCGTGAGCGCAACGGTCCAGGCCAGGGATGTGTCGGCCGGGCACGGCGCCAGGGTGCTGTTCTCCGGGGTGAACCTGGTGGTCGCGCCGGGTGAGGTGATCGGCCTGGTCGGGGTCAACGGCGCCGGCAAGTCGACGTTGCTGCGGTTGCTCGCCGGGGTGGAGAGCCCCGAGCAGGGCAGTGTGCTGCTCACCCCACCCGAGGCGACTGTCGGTTTCCTCGCCCAGGAGGTGGAACGACGGCCCGGCGAGGATGTGACAGGGCACCTGGCCCGGCGGACCCGGGTGGCGGCGGCCGAGAGCGAACTGACCGCGGCCACGGAAGCGTTGACAGCGGCAGTGGCCGGCTCCGACGACCGGTACGCCCACGCCCTGGAGCGCTATCTCGCGCTGGGAGCTGCCGATCTACCGAAACGTACGGGCCAGGTCGTCGCGGACCTCGGTCTCGACATCGACCTGACGTTGCCGATGACCGCCCTGTCCGGCGGCCAGGCAGCGCGGGTGGGTCTGGCCGCGTTGCTACTGTCCCGATTCGACGTCCTGCTGCTCGACGAACCGACCAATGATCTGGACCTGGACGGGCTGGCCCGGTTGGAGCGGTTCGTCATCGAGACCGCGGCCCGTGGGGCGGCGGTGGTGCTGGTGTCCCACGATCGGGAGTTCCTGGCGCGCACGGTGTCCGGGGTCGTCGAGCTGGACCTGGCGCAGCAACGGGTCGGGGTCTACGGCGGCGGGTATGCCGCCTACCTGGCCGAGCGGGAGGTGGCCCGTCGGCACGCCCGCGAGGCCTACGACGAATACGCGGGAACCGTTGCCGGACTGCAGGAACGGGCCAGGATGCAGCGGGGGTGGCTGGACGGCGGGGTCCGCAAGGCCGTCATCAAGGCCAGGGACAACGACAAGATCGGCCGGAACAAGCGGGTCGAGCAGACTGAGAAGCAGGCCGCCAAGGTCAGTCAGACAGAGCGCGCGATCGAACGGCTGCCCGAGGTGGTCGAACCGCGCAAGGAATGGGAGCTGCGGTACCGCATTCAGGCCGCGCCCCGGTCGTCCGCGGTGGTCACCGTGGCCCGCGGCGCGGTCGCCAGGCTGGGCTCGTTCACCCTGGGCCCGGTCGACCTGCAGATCGACGCCGGCGACCGGGTCGGGATCACCGGGCCGAACGGGTCCGGCAAGAGCACCCTGTTGCGGGTGCTGCTCGACCGGGTACCGCTGGCGGCGGGCGCCGTCTCGGTTGGCCCGTCGGTCGCCGTCGGCGAGGTGGACCAGGCCCGGCAGACCCTGTCCAGCGACGGGCAGCAGGCCCCCAGTGTCTCTCTGCTCCGCCGGTTCGCCGATCAGGTCCCCGACTGGGCGGAGGCCGACGTCCGCACCCTGCTGGCCAAATTCGGCCTCACCGGTGACCATGTGACCCGCCCACCGCTCTCGCTGTCCCCCGGCGAGCGCACCCGGGCGGCGCTTGCCCTGCTGCAGGCCCGCGGCGTCAACCTGCTGGTCCTGGACGAGCCAACCAACCATCTCGACCTGCCGGCCATCGAGCAACTGGAAGTCGCGCTGGCCGAGTACACCGGCACGCTGCTGCTGGTCACCCACGACCGGCGGATGCTCGACACCGTTCGGTTGACCAGGCGCATCAGCGTGGATGATGGCCGCATCACCGAGGTCTGACCAGGTGGCCGGATCAGCGCCGGTCGCTGCGGGCGACGGGCGGTACCTCACCGGGCAGCACCCCAGCCGGCAGCACCGCAGCCGGCAGCACCCGCAGCCGGCAGCACCCGCCCGGCGACCTCGCCGAACCCGATCCGGCCGCCGGACGATCCCGGCGCGGTGGCGGAGATCGTCACCTCGTCCCCGTCCTGCAGAAAGGTTCGCAGTGACCCCGCCACCCGCAGCGGTTCCGCACCGCCACGGCTGAGCTCCATGAACGACCCCAGTTGGTCATCCCCGGGGCCGGACACCGTTCCGGATGCGAACAGGTCACCGGTGCGCAGCGACGCCCCGTTGGACGTCAGGTGCGCGAACAGCTGCGCGGGCGTCCAGTACATCTGCCGGTACGGCGGCCTGGACACCAGCTGACCGTTCCAGGTCACCTCGAGCTCGATGTCCAGTGCCCACGGGTCGGCCGCCGACAGGTACGGCAGCGGCGCCGGGATCTGCGGGGGCGGGTTGACCCGGGCCGAGCGCAGCGCCGCGAGCGGGACCACCCACGGGGAGACCGAGGTGGCGAAACTCTTGCCCAGGAACGGTCCGAGCGGAACATATTCGACGGCCTGGATGTCCCTTGCCGACCAGTCATTGACCACCACCGCACCGAACACATGCCCATCGAAGGCGTCGATCGGCACCGGAAACCCTTGCGCGGACGGGGTTCCGACGACGAACCCGATCTCGGCTTCTACGTCCAGCCGGTGGGTCGGGCCGAAAACCCGCGGGCCAGAACCGGTCAGACCGAGCTGGCCGGCGGGCCGGATGATCGGCGTGCCGGACACCACGACCGTCCCGGCCCGGCCGTGATACCCGGCCGGAAGGTGTTTCCAATTGCGGGGCAATGGATCGGAATCGGGGCGGAGCAGGCGGCCAAGGTTCCTGGCATGGCGCTCGGAGGCGTAGAAGTCGACGTAATCGGCCACCTGCCATGGCAGGTGCAGGGTGACCCGGTCTAGTGGGTGAGCCGCCGCGGCGGGCAGCACATCACCGGAGATGGCATCGGCCAGCCGCTCGGTCAACCGGTCCCGCACCATTGCCCAGGCCTGAAAACCCAGTGCCATCAAGGGGTTCAGCGACGGCTGCGCGAACACACCGGCAAACTCGATGTCGCCGAGCAGCACTGAAAGGTCGAGCACCCGATCTCCCAGCCGGGTGCACACCCGACGCGCACCACCGGCCACCGAGAACACGCCGTAGGGAAGGTTGTCGATCCCGAACAGTGAATCGGTCGGCAGCCGGCCCGCCCCCTGGAAGGCTGCGCTCACCCGGCCGGTCCCCGACCCGACCATGACCACGCGTACCGGCCGTCGTCGGCCGCCCGCCCGCCCTCGCCAAGCCACAACGGCCTGAACGTGTCGACCATCACCGCCAACTCGTCGAAATATTCGGCGCCCAGTGAATTTTCGACCGCCCCCGGCTGCGGGCCGTGCGAATGCCCACCCGGGTGCAGGCTGATCGAACCGCGACCGATGCCAGAGCCCTTTCGGGCCTCGTAGTCGCCGGCGACGTAGAACATCACCTCGTCGGAATCGACGTTGGAATGGTAGTACGGGACGGGAATCGCCAGCGGGTGGTAATCCACCTTGCGCGGAACGAAATTGCAGATCACGAAGCTCGGGCCCTCGAACACCTGGTGCACGGGCGGCGGCTGGTGCACCCGGCCGGTGATCGGTTCGTAGTCGGCGACGTTGAAGGCGTACGGGTACAGGCAGCCGTCCCAGCCCACCACGTCGAACGGGTGGCCCGGCAGGACGTGCACCGAACCGGCCAGGCCGCCGGTCCCGTCGCCCCGGTGCTTGACGAGAACCTCGACGTCAGCGGCGTCCTCGACGACCAACGGCTCGGCCGGCGCCCGCAGGTCCCGCTCACAAAATGGCGCGTTCTCCCGCAACTGGCCGTACCGGGACAGGTACCGGGCGGGCGGCGCGATGTGCCCGGCTGCCTCGATGACGTAGGTGCGCAACGGTTCCGCTCCGCGGGGCAACCAACGGTGGGTGGTCGCCCGCGGAATGACCGCGTAGTCACCCGGTCCGAGTTCCAGTCGGCCGAAAACTGTTTCCAGGGTGGCAGTCCCGGCTTCCAGGAAGACACATTCGTCCCCGACGGCGTTGCGGTAGTAGGGGCTGGTGAGGGTCGAGACCGCATAACTGATCCGGACGTCGGCGTTACCCATTACCAGCCGCCGGCCGGTGACCGGGTCGGCGGTCAGGTGATCATCACCGGTGAACAACTCGTGCAACCGCAGGTGTCGCGGCAACAGCGGTGAGTTCGGCGTCAGCGACTGGTCCGGCAGGTCCCAACTCCGGACGTCGACCAGCGCCGACGGGATGCCCCGGTGGTAGAGCAGCGACGAGTCGGAGGTGAAACCCTCCTCCCCCATCAACTCCTCGCTGTACAGGCCACCGTCGGGCCGACGGTGTTGGGTGTGCCGCTTCGGCGGGATGCTTCCCACGCGCCGGTAGTACGCCACCGGACTCCCTCCCCGCACCTGGGGAGCCACCGTGGCACCCGCACCACCCAGTGTCGTCACCGCGGCGGCACCCCGCACCTCGGACCGCACCACCGTCGGGTGCAGCCGGCAGCCCCATTCTGACCGGTCGTCGACGAACCGATGGTTAACCTGTGCCAATGCCTCATTTCGACCTGGCCGTTGTCGGGACCGGTTCCGGGAACACCATCCTGGGCAAGGAGTTTCTGGGACTTCGCATTGCCCTGATTGCCTCGGGCCCGTTCGGCGGCACGTGCCTGAACTACGGCTGCATCCCCACCAAGATGTACGTGTATCCGGCGGATGTGGCGGACGCGGCGCGCGGCGCCGGCCCGCTGGGCGTGCACGCCACGGTCGAGAAGATCGATTGGCCGGCCATCCGCGACCGGGTGTTCGGTCGGGTCGACGAGATCTCCAGCAGTGGCCTGCACTACCGGCAGGGCCCGAAATGGCCTGATCTGACGGTGTTCTCGGGTCTGGGCCGGTTCACCGGGCCGAAGGCGATGACAGTCGATCTGGACGCCGGCGGTACGGCGCAGATCACCGCGGACCGGTGGGTGCTAGCCGCCGGCGGCCGTCCAGTGCTCCCTGACGTGCCTGGTTTGGACGAGGAGGAGATCGGACACGGCCCGCTCCACACTTCGGACACCGTGATGCGCATCGACTCGTTGCCCGCAAGCCTGGTGATCGTCGGCGGCGGGTACATCGCCGCCGAATTCGCCCACGTCTTCGCCTCCTTCGGCACGAGGGTGACTCAGGTGGTCCGCGGCGACCGGTTGCTGCGCCAGCACGACGGCGACATCTCCCGGACCTACACAACGCATGCCCAGGGCCGGTTCGACCTCCGCCGGAGTACGGAGATCTGTGGCATTTCACCCCAGGCGTCCGGCGGCAACGGTGCGACGGTGTTTCTGGAGGGTCCCTACGGCGAATCATCGGTGGATGCTGACGTCGTGCTCCTGGCGACCGGCCGCCGGCCCAATTCCGACCTGTTGAACCTGACCGCCACCGGGGTCACGGTCAACGGCGAGCACCGGGTGATCGTGGATGAGTACCAGGAGACCGTGGTTCCGGGGATTTACGCACTGGGCGACCTGAGCTCGCCGTACGCGCTCAAGCACGTCGCCAACCATGAGGCCCGGGTGGTTCGGCACAACCTGATGCATCCCGACGACCGGATCGCCACCGACCACCGCTTCGTCCCTGCCGCTGTGTTCACCGAACCGCAGATCGCCACGGTGGGGTTGACCGAGGAGCGGGCCCGGGAATGTGGCATTGACTACGTGGTGGGTCGGCGGGACTACGGCGGCACCGCGGCCGGCTGGGCACGCGAGGACAGCACCGGGTTCGTCAAGGTGCTGGCCGACCCGGTGACGGGGTTGTTGATCGGCGCCCACATCATCGGCCCGGAGGCCGCCACGGTCATCCAGCCGCTGATCCAGGCGATGTCGTTCGGGCAGCGGGCCCGGGATGTCGCCCGCGGCCAGTACTGGATCCACCCGGCCCTGCCGGAGGTGGTGGAGAACGCTCTGCTGGATCTGCCCGCGCCCACCGGGTAGCCGCTCGGCGCACCAGGTGGGGACACGGTGCGGCGGTCTGCGTCACACGATGGCGAAGGTCGTGTGAGGGCATGCTTCAATAGGTAAGCCTTACCTCGCCTGGCCCCCGTCGAAGGGGTCTCCGCATGCGCTCCACGGAGGACTTTGTGACTCGTTCTTACCGACCCTGGCGTCTGGCCGCCTACACGGCCGCGGCCCTGACGGTGCTGACCGCATGCGGGTCGACGGCCACCACCGGTTCGTCAACGTCGACGTCGGCCGCTGCGGGCTCGTCGCCGGTCGCCGGGTCGTCCGTTGGCACCTCCGCTGCGGCCAGCGGGTCGGCGAGCGGCACAGCCGGGTCCACCGAAGCCGAAGCCGAGGAGAAAAGTGCGATGGTCGGCACCGGGTCCGGCGGCATCGTGGTCTACAACGCCCAGCACGAGGACCTGACCCAGGCCTGGGCCGAGGAGTTCACCAAAGAAACCGGCATCGCCGTCCAGCTGCGGAACGGCGGGGACAATGAGTTGGCGAACCAGTTGGTCGCCGAGGGAGCCGGCTCACCGGCGGATGTGTTCCTGACCGAGAATTCTCCGGGCATGAACATCGTCGAGAAGGCCGGCCTGTTCGCCACGGTCGACCCGGCGACCACCGCCCAGGTCCCGTCCCAGTACAACCCGTCCACCGGCAGTTGGGTGGGGATCGCTGCCAGGTCAACGGTTTTTGTCTATAACCCGGATTTGCTGCCGGCCGATCAGCTGCCGAAATCGATCATGGACCTGCAGGACCCGGCGTGGCAGGGCCGCTGGGGCGCAGCGCCGGGAGGACCAGATTTCCAAGCCATCGTCAGCGCCATGCTGGACGTGAAGGGCAAGGACGCGACCGCGTCCTGGCTGGGCGCGATGGTCACCAACGCCAAGATCTACAAGGGCAACGGCACGGTGATGAAGGCGGTGAACTCGGGCGAGATTCCGGCCGGGGTGATCTACCACTACTACTGGTACGGAGACCAGGCCAAGACCGGGGAGAACAGCAGCAAGACCAAGCTGCTGTATTGGGGCAACCAGGACCCGGGCGCGTTCATCAGCGTCTCCGGCGGCGGCGTGCTGGCGTCCAGCACCAAACCGGCCCAGGCCCAGCAGTTCCTCAAGTTCATCACCGGCAAGGCCGGACAGCAGGTGGTGGCTAACACCGTGTTCGAGTACCCGATCGGCAGTGACGTGCCCGGCAATACCGCCCTCACCCCGATCGCTACGCTGCAACCCCCGTCGATCGACCCGGCCACCCTGAACGGTCCCGACGTCGCCGACCTGATGACCCAGGCAGGACTGATCTGAGCGAGACGCTGCGGGGCGACCCGGTCAGCGCCGGTATCACACCGGCCGGCCGGGTGGTCGGCGTCTCCGGGCCCGCCGGGTTCGGACCGGAGAACGCCGGTGACCTGCGCCAGCACTCGCGCGCCCCACGGCGGGTTCGCCACCCGGGACGGCAGGCCCGGCCGCCCGCCGTGATGCTGGCCATTGCTCTCGCGGTCACCGCCCTGTGCCTGATCCCGCTCGGTTTCGTCGCCGTCTCGACCGTGACGACCGGCTGGGACACCGTGCGGCGGTTGATCTTCCGGGCCCGAGTGGGCACTCTTCTGGTCAACACCGGGTTGCTGGTGCTGCTGTCCTGCACCGCCACCGCGGTGATCGGCACTGCCGCCGCCTACTTGGTGGAGCGGGTCCGGCTGGTCGGTTCCCGGCTCTGGGCTCCGTTGCTGGTGGCGCCGCTGGCCATCCCGGCATTCGTCACCAGCTACGGCTGGGTGTCGGTGTTTCCGGGCATCGACGGCCTGTTCGGCGCCACCCTGATCATGACGTTGGCGTACTTCCCGTTCGTCTTCCTGCCGGTCTCGGCGGCGCTGCGCGGCCTAGACCCGGCGTGGGAGGAACAAGCCCGCACCCTCGGCCTGCGGCCGGCGGCGGTGTTCACCCGGGTGGTGCTCCCCCATTTGCGGCCGGCGATCCTCGGCGGCGCGCTGCTGGTCGGCCTGCACTGCCTGTCCGAGTTCGGTGCGTTCAGCATGCTGCGGTTCGCGACGTTCACCACTGCCATCTACGACCAGTACTCCTCCAGCTTCGCCAGCGCTGCCGCGAACATGCTGGCCGTCGTGCTGGTGCTGTGCTGCCTGCTACTGGTGGCCGGGGAGGCCGGGCTGGCCGGGCGGGCCAGGGTGTCCCGGGTCGGCGGCGGCGCCGCCCGCGCGCCGGAGCGGCGCTCGATCGGCCTGGCGCAGATTCCAGCCGTTGCCGCCCTGGTGGTACTGGTGCTGGCGGCGCTCGGAGTTCCGCTGTCCAGCGTTGCCTACTGGCTCAGCCGGGGCACCGCCTCCTGGGCGCAGGCATTGTCCACATCGTTGACCACCATCGGGTTGGCGGGGGCCGCCGCCCTCGTCACGGTGCTGCTGGGTTTCCCCGTCGCCTATCTGGCCGTGCGGTACCGCAGCCGGTCGACGGTGGCCATGGAGCGGCTGACCTACGTCGCCGGCGCGCTCCCGGCAATGGTGGTGGCGCTGGCCCTGATCACGGTCACCATCCGATACGCGCGGCCGATCTATCAGAGCGTGCTGACCCTGGTGGCGGCATACGTGTTGTTCTTCCTGCCACGGGCGATGGTGACCCTACGAGCAGCCCTGCTGCAGGCGCCGCCGGAATTGGAGGACGCTGCGAAGGCACTCGGAGTCCGGCCGGCCGCCCGCCTGGTGCGGGTGGTGCTGCCGTTGGCCGCGCCGGGCATCTTCTCGGCCGCCGCACTGGTGTTCATCGCGGGGGCCACCGAGTTGACGGCGACCCTGCTGCTTTCGCCGATCGGCACCACCACCCTGGCTACCAGGTTCTGGAGTTCGACGGGCAGTATCGACTACGTGCAGGCAGCCCCTTACGCGGCGATGATGATCGTCATCTCCGCTCCCGTTGCGTACCTGCTACTGGCCCAGTCCCGTCGGGTGCGTGGTCGATGAGCGCGTTGGAGGTTGTCGGCGTCACCAAGTCGTTCGGGACCGCCCGGGTGCTGCGCGGGGTGACGTTGACCGTGCCCAGCGGCGGTATCACCGCCATTCTGGGCCCATCCGGGTGCGGAAAGACCACGCTGCTGCGCCTGATTGCCGGATTCCTGCGGCCGGACGGCGGGATCATCGAGATCGACGGCGAACCAGTCAGCGGACCGGGCCGTCAGGTGCCGCCCGAGCGGCGGCGGTTGGGGTACCTGGCCCAGGAGGGTGCGCTGTTCCCGCATCTGACGGTCGCCCAGAACGTGGCGTTCGGCTTGCCGCGGCGGGCCAGGCGGGACGCCGGACGGGTCCGCGAACTGCTGGAACTGGTGAGCCTGGACCCGGCCCTGGTCGACCGGTACCCGCATGAACTCTCCGGCGGTCAGCAGCAACGGGTAGCGCTGGCCCGCACGCTCGCACCGGAGCCTCGGCTGGTGCTGCTTGACGAACCGTTCTCGGCCCTGGACGCGTCACTGCGGGCGGAGACCCGGTCCTTGGTGGCTGCGGCGCTGGCGAAGACCGGTGTTACGGCCTTGTTGGTGACGCACGACCAGGCCGAGGCGCTGTCCTTCGCCGACCAGATCGCCATCATGCGGGCTGGGATGCTGGCCCAGGTCGGGGAACCGCGCCAGGTGTACGACGAGCCGGTCGATCTGTCCACCGCCGAATTCATCGGCGACACCTGCACGGTGGCCGGGGTTGTGGCCGGTGATCGGGCGTACGGACCGCTCGGTGACATCGCGGTCCGGTACCCGGCCGGTTCGACCGCGTTCGATGGCCCCGCGATGCTGATGCTCCGGCCCGAGCAGTTGCTGATCCGGCGGCGCCGCCCGGACCCTGCTGACGGGGCTGACGGGGCTGACCGTGCTGACCGGGCTGACGTGACTGACCGGGTTGACGGGGGCGACGGGGTCAGGGCGGTGGTCTCCTCGGTCGAATACTTCGGTCACGACTGCGTGGTGACCGCCCTGCTGCCCGGTGACGCGAAGCTGCCCGGTGACGCGACGCTGCCCGGCACCAGCGTCACCTGCCGTCTGCTCGGCGGTGAAGAGGTGACACCCGGGACCGCGGTTGCCATCTCGGTGTCCGGACCCGCTCTCGCCTACCCTATGGAGCCCGCGGGCCGGGTGGCCTGATCGCAACGACCACACCCAGCGACCCGGCAACCCGCCGGGCGGTGCGGGCCGATGGGCGGTGCGGGCCGAGGGGCGCCGGCTCCCGCGGTCCTACTCGCCTTCCACACCGGATATCAGGTGGAAGGTCAGGGCGGAGCCGCCCACGGTGATGGTGTCCCCGTCCCGGACCAGGTGGCTGCCGTGCACCCGTTGCCCGCCGACCAGGGTGCCGTTGGTGGAGCGCAGATCGTTCACTGCGAACCCGCCGGCCGTTTCGGCGATCACCGCGTGGTAGCGACTCGCCTTGACACTGTCGATCACCACGTCGTTGTCCTCCATCCGGCCGATCCGCAGACCGCGGGTTGGCACCCGCACCGATTCGCCACTCGGCAGCACCACGCGGGCCGTGCTGAGAACCACCGCCGTCTCGCTCACCGTCGGAACCGACCCGGCCGCCCGCCCGTCGTCGTCGTCGTCGTTCAGCGACTCCTGCTGCAGGATCCGGCGTTCCAGGTTCTGTAACGCCGGTCCCGGGTCGATCCCCAGCTCGTCGGCCAGCAGCGCGCGGATCCGTCGAGCCGCCGCCAACGCGTCCGCCTGCCGTCCCAGCCGGTACAACGCGGTGATCAACTGTGCCCAGAACGGTTCCCGCAGCGGGTGCGCCGAGGTCAGCGCCGTCAATTCGGCGATCACTGCGGAGTCGTTGCCCAAGGCAAGGTCTGCCTCGATCCGCGCGGACAGTGCGGTGAGGCGGTCCTCCTGGACGGCGGTGGCGAACTCGTCGGCGAACCGTGACCCCCGCAGGTCCGCCAGTGCCGGTCCGGACCACTGATCCAGTCCGATGCTCAACCGGCGGACCGCCTCGGCGAACCGCCGGCCCCGGAGCAGGTCGTTGCCGGTGGCCACCGCTCGGTTGAACCGGCCGAGATCGAGCAGATCCTCGTCGACGGAGAGCTTGTACCCGGGGGCCTGGGTGCTGATCAGTGCGAGATCGGCCGCCCCAGAGGTGCGCAGCATTTTGCGCAGCGTGGAGACGTACACCTGCAGGGTCCCGGGGTAGCCGGTCGGCGGGTCGTCGTTCCACACCGCGTCCGCCAGTCCCTCCGAGGACACCACCCGGTTCCGGTTGATGAGCAGGGCAGCCAACAGGGCCCTCGGCTTCGCACCCGGCAGCGGCTGAGGGATCTCATCGATCCGCCACTCCAACGGGCCGAGCAGCCGAAAATCCACCAGGGGCCGTTCCCTTCCCGTCATGCCAGGGTCAGCACCTCGACCCCGGTGTCGGTGACCACCATGGTGTGCTCGAACTGCGCCGTCCATGATGTGTCCCTGGTGGTGACGGTCCAGCCGTCGTCCCACTGGTCCCAGTCGGTGCCGCCCAGGGTGATCATCGGCTCGATGGTGAACGTCATCCCGGTTTCCAGCACGGTGCTGACACTTGGCTGGTCGTAGTGCAGGATCACCAGCCCGGAGTGGAAGGTCCGGCCGATGCCGTGCCCCGTATAGTCCCGGACCACTCCGTACCCGAACCGCTTGGCGTAGGACTCGATCACCCGGCCGATCACGTTCAGCTGCCGCCCCGGGGCGACCGCCTTGATGGCCCGGCGCAGCGCCTCCTGCGTGCGCTCGATCAGCAGCAGGTTTTCCTGCGACACGGACCCCGCCGGGTAGGTCGCGTTGGTGTCCCCGTGCACCCCGTCGATGAACGCCGTGACGTCGATGTTGACGATGTCGCCGTCCTCGATGACGGTGGTGTCCGGGATGCCGTGGCAGATCACCTCGTTCAGCGACACGCAGCACGACTTCGGAAAGTGCTTGTAGCCCAACGTCGATGGGTACGCGCGGTGGTCGCAGAGGTACTCGTGGACGACCCCGTCGATGTGGTCGGTGGTGACCCCGGGGGCGATGGCCGCGGCGCCCGCGGCGAGGGCGCCGGCCGCGATCCGGCCGGCCACCCGCATCTTCTCGATGATCTCCGGCGACTGCACCCAGGGGTCTGTGCTGGGGGCGGGACCGGCCCGGCCCACGTACTCCGGACGGGGAATGGACGCGGGAACGGCCCGGGCCGGGGTCGGCCGGCCCGGCCGCAGAACGGTGCGCAACATGCTCGCGAGCCTACGGCGGAAATCACTGACGATGACCGTCTGCCACCCCCGCGCCACCGCACGGGCACAGACGTATCACCGGCCCGGCCGAACGCTCCCGGGAGTGCCAGTCCTAAGGAGTGTTCGCCAATGACCACCTCGCCCCCCAGCAGAGAGCATGCCGCAGCGCTGCCCGCGCGGCGCCGGGCGGGTGTTCGGCGGATGACCCGGTGGTTGATCGTCGCCCTCCTGGTCCTGACCACCCTGGCCGTTGGCGAGCGAATCGGGTTGGCCGGTGCGATCGGCACCGGTCACCGCGGCGTCGCAGCAACGCCGAGCCACCCCGGATCCGATGACGCGGTCCGATACGGCCGCGCCGATCACCAGCCCGATCATCGAGCCGAGGCCGTCACCCGCGCCGCCGATATCGCCCGCGAACAGCAGTTGACCGGGTGCTGGCACCATGCCCACCGGCGGCACCTGGACCCGGCCCGCTGCAGTTCCCGGTAGCCGCAGTTCCCGGTAGCCGCAGTGCAGTCCCGGTAGCCGCAGTTCCCGGTAGCCGCAGTTCCGCCACCTAGCGTGCGACAGCGCCCCGCGGGCGGCGAACCGATCCGGCCGCAGGTCAGTGCGGGACGGCGGCCAGGAACTTGGCGACCACGGCGTTGGTCACGATCGAATCCTCGCCGCCGACGACCAACGCCGCGAACGCCAGGTCCCCGACGTAGCCGACGGTCCAGGCGTGCGCGTGGGTGGTGCCGTCATCGGCGGCGAATTCCGCGGTGCCGGTCTTGGCGTGTACGTCACCGAACCCTTCCAGACCCTGCCCCGTTCCCTCTTCGACCACCGCACGCATGAAGGTCTGCACCCCCTTCTGCACGGGCGCGGACCGCACCGGCGCCGGCTTGTCGACGGTGGTGGTACTGCCGCGGATCAGCACCGGCATGGGCATGGCACCGTGTGCGGCGGTGGCGGCCATCAGCACCGCCGAGAACGGCGTGATCAGGACCTGGCCCTGGCCGAAGCCGTTCTCCGCCCGCTGCACAGCGGCCGGCGCCGGCGGCACCGAACCGGTGAGGGTGGTTGCCCCCTCCATCACGAAGTCCAGCCCGATGCCGTACTCGCTGGCGGCGCTGGGCAGCGCGTCCGCCGGCATCTGGGTGGACAGTTGGGCGAACGTCGTGTTGCACGACTTGGCGAACGCCAGCGTCGCGTCGACGGTGCCGAGCGCGAAGTCGTGGGAGTTGTGGATCTGCCGACCGTCGACGGTGAACACGCCGGGGCAATCCACGGGTTGGCCCGGGACGATAAGCCCGCGGTCCAGCCCGGCGGTCGCCGTGACCACCTTGAACGTGGACCCGGGCGGGTACTGGCCGGTCAGCGCGGGAGTGCCCTGTGCGTCGGCGGCGGCGTCCTGGGCCACCGCCAGCAGCTCGCCCGTGGAAGGCTGCATGACCAGCAGGACCGCCGGCTGCGAGATGCCGCCGAGGGCTGCCTCCGCGGCCTGCTGGGTGGCGGTGTCCAGAGTCAGGGTGACCCGGGCGCCGGCGACCGGTGGGTGATCGGCGAGCGTTTCCAGCGCACCACCGGTCGAGTCCACGACAATGATCTTCCAGCCGGCTGTGCCGGTCATCTTCGGGGCGGCCACAGGTGTCACCTGGGCCAGCACGGCCCTGGCAAAGTCCCTGCTGGGCGGGAGGTTTCGCATCTGCGATGGGAAGGTGAGGCCTGGCACAGAGTCGAGTTGCGGCTTCAGCTTCTGGTAGTCGCCCTCCCTGAGGTTGATCACCGTGTAGCCGACCTTCGCCGGGTCGGCCGCCGGTTCGGGGCCGGACTCGGCGACGTCGGAGGCACCGGTCGGGGCGCCGGATGGTGCGGGGCCGGCCGATCCGCTCGCCGGCGGGGTCGTTGCCGCCGCAACCGCCGCGACAGCGCCGGCCACGATGCCGTCCGCAGTGATGGTCGGGTCGACCGGGGCCAGGATCGGCGCCAGGGCGGCTGCCCTGGCCGACACGTCCGGAACCTGCGCCGGCATCAGCACAACCGAGAACACTCGCACCGGGGCGACGATCTGCACGTTGTTCCGGTCGACCATGACTCCGGGCTGGGCATCAGCGGTCTGGATGGCCAGTGTCTGCCGCTCACCCAGTTGCGGGTGCACCACGGTCGGCGACCAGTCGAGTGTCCAATCCCGGGCGGCCGAGGCTCGGTGCCAGGTCCAGGTGGTGGGGTAGGACCAGTCGCCGGCGTCCGGCAGCGACCAGGTGATGGTGGCGGTGCTGGTCGCGCTGTCCTGGCCGCTCTGGGTGATCTCGCCGGTACTGATACTCAGCTTGTCCGGCCGCAGGTTCCCGGTCACCTCCCCCAGCAACAACCCCGCGGCGGCCGGATCGGAGGTCAATTCGGCCGCGGCATCGGCCTTGTGCTGCTGCCATGCGTCCACGAACGCCGCGATCCGGGCGGCCGGGCCGCTCGACGGGTCGACCGCCGGGTCACTGGTGCAGGAGGTGACGGCGCAGGTGGTAACGGCGCAGGTGGCGAGAACCAGGATCAGGGCGCCCGGCCCCCGGCGAGCATTCCGTCGGCCAGCAGCCCGAAACATCATGCCGCTCAGTATCCCCAGCGCTCGGGCCGGTCGCGGCCAGGTCTGCCTCGGCCGGTCCGGGTGTCGCAGGCTACAACCAGCTGTGCACGCGAACGGTGGTGCCGTCGGGACCGGATCGCACCTGGACCAGGTCGCACAGGTCGTTCGCCAGCTTGACGGCGTGACCACGGGAGTTGTCCTGGCCGGCCGGTCGGCAACCGATCAACGGGTCGTGCACTCGCCCGGAGTCGCGGAGTTGACAGATCAAGGCGCATCCCTGCTGCCACATTTGCAGCACCTCGCTGCGACCTGGGCGCACACTGGCCGCGGCGATGGCCCGGACCGCCGCGGCGAGCCGGCCGGACCGTTGCACACTGAGCCCCGACCCCTCCGCCCACCGGCGAACCCAGTCGGCAACCTGATGGCCGTCGTCGCCGGAGACGACCAGGTTGCGGACCGGTCCCACCGGTACGGGCAGGGGCGTACCGAAGAACGCGCTGACGTGGTAGGCGCCCCCATAGCTGGTGCTGCCGCGGTAGCCAGCGGCTTCGACGATGGTGGGGTGACTGCGCGAAGCCTCTTCGATGCCAGCGGGTTCGAGCGTGTCGGCGTCGAAGGGGCACAGCAGCCACAGCGGGACATCCGGCGAGATGGCGAGATTGAGCAGGGCGTCGTGGAACTGCGACTCCTGGATCTCGGCGGCTCGTCGGCCCCCCCACGTCGGCTCGACCACCATTCGCACCGGCTGGTCATCACGGCTGCGCCGGTCCAGGAAATCCTGGAGGGCCGGAATTAGTCGGGCCGGATTCGCGGCCAGCGCCGTGATGTCCGCGACCTCTATCAGTCCGGTCTGGATCTGATCGGACCGGTCACCGAGGGCCGTTGTGACCCATTCCAGTCGCGCCGGGGTGAGGGCCAGGAAGACCGGTTGCCCGAGCGCAAGGGCGTCGAGGACGAACGGTACGACGGCGTCGATGAGACCGTCGAGGCCACGGTAGATCAACGCCTCGTGCCGGTATCCGCGATGGGCCTTCGCTACGCCGATCGCGCCGGCCGACTCTCGCGGGTCCTCGTGCGCCTGGGCACGCTCGCCGTGATCGTCGGAGTTACCGGCGTGGACGCTCAGTGTCGCCGTCATCGCCCAGTCGCTATCAACCCAGTCGCTATCAACCCGGTCGCTATCAACCCGGTCGCTGGGTACCCGGACCCCGTCACAACAGTCGCCGTCATTGCTCGCCCCCTGATGACCTCCGTCGGGGTGACCCAGTGGTTGAGCCCGCCCGCGGAGGAAGGAGTCACCAAACATCAACCCACGGTGACCCCGGGCACACTCTACCGTTCGGGCGCTTCCTAGAACAGCACCGACGCGAAGGTGCCGATCTGTTCGAAGCCGATCCGGTCGTACACCCGGCGTGCCGCCTGGTTGTACCGGTTGACGTACAGGCTGGGAGTCCGGCCGAGGTCATGGTGAATTGCCCGAACCACCGAGGCCATCGCCGGTGCGGCCAGGCCGCGCCCCCGCAGCTCCGGGTGCACCCACACACCTTGGATGAGCGCCACCGACCGGGACAGTGAGCCGACTTCGGCTTTGAACATCACGGTCGTCCCGTCGAATCGTGCATAGGCGCGGCGAGCCCCGATCAGCTCGGCGATCCGGGCGTGGTAGCCACGGCCGCCGTCGCCGTCCCGGGGATCGACGCCCACCTCCTCGGTGAACATCGCCACCGCGGCCGGGTAGTAGATCTCCAACTCGTCGGGGCGTACGGTCCGCACGTACGGGTCGAACGGACCCCAGGGGTCACCGGAACACGCCATCAGCGGCTGGTCGGGCCGCAGTTCCCGCGGTGCCCCCCACCGCGGCTGCAACCGGTCCCATAGCGGCAGTACCCGGTCGGCGATCCCCAGGATGGTCGCGCATCGCCGACCACGGCGGCCCAATACATGCGCGAACGACCGCATGGCCGCTGCGTCACCGGCGAGAGGCACCAGCGAAGCGCCGGAAAAGAGCAACCCGTCCCGGCCGCCTGCGACACCCCAGAACTGACCGCCCATCGCGGCCTCGTCCATCCCTACCTGCTCGAACCGGGCAGCGACCATGCAGGACGCAACGGGTTCGGCGGCGAGCACCCTGGACACCGCCGAGGTCTGCCCGGGGCCGAGCACCCTGGCGAAACTAGCCGTCAACATCGGACTGCCGCGATCTCGGGTTCGGACGGGGGCGGGGACACCCTGACACCCTGCCACGACCCCGATCCCCGCGAACCGGCCGTGTCAGGCTCACCCCAGGGTCACCGAGGGCTCGCCGCTGACCGCCCCGGCGTCGCGCATGGCATCGGCCAGCCGCATGGCTTCCTCGATCAACGTCTCCACGATCTGCGACTCGGGGACGGTCTTGATCACCTCGCCCTTGACGAAGATCTGTCCCTTGCCGTTGCCGGAGGCGACCCCGAGGTCGGCCTCCCTGGCCTCACCAGGTCCGTTCACCACGCACCCCATCACCGCTACCCGCAGCGGTACGTCCATTCCCTCCAACCCGGCGGTGACCTGCTCGGCGAGCGTGTAGACGTCTACCTGAGCCCGCCCGCAGGACGGGCAGGACACGATCTCCAGTCCACGCTCCCGCAGATTGAGCGATTCCAGGATCTGGAGGCCGACCTTGACCTCTTCGACCGGTGGCGCTGACAGCGACACCCTGATCGTGTCCCCGATTCCCTGGGACAGCAGGGCACCGAACGCCACCGCGGATTTGATGGTGCCCTGGAACGCCGGACCCGCTTCGGTCACACCGAGGTGCAATGGATAGTCGCATTGCTGGGCGAGCAACTCGTAGGCCCGCACCATGATCACCGGGTCGTTGTGCTTGACCGAGATCTTGATGTCGGTGAAGTCGTGCTCCTCGAACAGCGAGCACTCCCAGAGCGCCGACTCGACCAATGCTTCAGGCGTTGCCTTTCCGTACTTGGCGAGCAATCGCTTGTCCAGCGAACCCGCGTTCACCCCGATCCGGATCGGAGTTCCGGCGGCTTTCGCGGCCCGGGCGATCTCGCCCACCTTGTCGTCGAAAGCCTTGATGTTCCCCGGGTTGACCCGAACGGCCGCGCACCCCGCGTCGATCGCGGCGAAAACATACTTGGGCTGAAAGTGGATGTCAGCGATCACCGGCAACTGGGACTTCTTTGCGATCACCGCGAGCGCCTCGGCGTCGTCATTGGTGGGCACCGCCACCCGGACGATCTGGCAGCCCGACGCGGTCAGTTCGGCGATCTGCTGCAGTGTGGCGTTGATGTCGGCGGTCACGGTGGTGGTCATCGACTGGACCGACACCGGTGAGTCGCTGCCCACCCCTATCCCCCCGACGTCGAGCTGACGGGTCTTACGGCGCGGCGCGAGGACCGGCACTACCCGGTCAGCGGGCATGCTCGGCAGCCCGAGGCCGATGGCAACGGCTCCGGCGGACGGGGCGGGAACGGACATCACTGGCGGCTTTCTCTTAGTTCTGAAGGCGGGGGTTCTGGAGGCGGGGGTCCTGGGGGCGGGGGTTCGGGAGGCGGGGGGTCTGGAGGCGGGGGTTCTGGAGGCGGGGGGTTGAGCGGCAGGGGTTCTGCAACAAGCAGGGTCTCAACACAGTGGGGGGTAGGTGGGAAGGGCGTGGGATCAACCGAAAAGCTTCACCGGGTTGACGAGATCGGCGATCAGAGTCAGTGCAGTCAGCCCGATGAACAGCAACGCCACCACGTACGCGATGGGCATGAGTTTCGCGACGTCGAACGGCCCGGGGTCGGCCTTGCGGCGCATCGTCGCCCACCCCTTACGTACCCACTCGATGACCGCGCCCAGAATGTGACCCCCGTCCAGCGGCAGCAGCGGCAGCATGTTCAGCAGGAACAGGCTCATGTTGAACCCGGCAATGAGGTTGAGGAACAGCACCCACTTGTCCGTGGTGCTGGTGCTGTCCGAATCCAGGATCTCACCGCCGATCCGACCGGCCCCGACGATGCCGACCGGAGAATTCAGGTCACGGGGCGCGTCGGAGAAGATCGCGTTCCACAGGGCGGGTATTCGGGCCGGGATGGCCACGACGGCCTTGGCGGCGGCGGCGATGAAGTCTCCGGTGCGCCCGATTGCCGCGCCGACCGACTGCTGCACGTAGGGCGCGGTGGCCGAGATCCCCAGGAACCCGGCCGGCGCGATGCCGCTCTGATTACCCTGACCGTCGATCACCGGCCGCTGGGTCTGCACGATGGTCACCGCGGTGGTCGCCGGCTGACCGTCCCGGACGTAGTCCAGTTGGACGGTGCGGCCGGCAGAGGCCCGGATCAGGTCGGTCAACTGGGTCCAGTCGGACACCGGCGTCCCGTCGAAGCCGACGATCCGATCACCGGGACGCAGCCCGGCAACCGCCGCCGGCGTAGCCGGATCCGTTGCGGTGCAATCCGTTTGTAGTTGCTGCCCGGCAGCGACGGCCGGTATCACGCACTTGCTGACGGTGGCGACGGTGGTGCTCTGGGTCGGTATGCCGATTCCAACCAGCAGGATGCCGAAAATGCCGACCGCCAGGATCAGGTTCATCACCGGGCCCGCCATCATGATGACGATCCGCTTGGCCGGGTGCAGCTGGTAGAACTGCCGGCCGTCGTCGGTGGGGGTGATCTGCGAGCGGTCACCGCTGCGCGTCTCTTCGACGATGTTGCGGACCATCCCGGTGGCACCCATGGCCGTGGTGCTGATCTTCTGCCGGCCGTCCGGCCCTGGGGGCACCATCCCGATCATCCGGATGTAACCGCCCAGCGGGATCGCCTTGACGCCGTACTCGGTCTCCCCCACCTGACGCGACCATACGGTCTTCCCAAATCCGACCATGTACTGCGTGGTCCGAACGTTGAACAGCTTGGCAAAGCTCAAGTGGCCCAACTCGTGCCAGGCGATGGAGAACAGCAGCGCCAGCACGAACACCACGATCCCGAGAGCGGTCCACATCAGCGCGGCACCTCCATATGCCAGGCCAGAGCCGCTCCGCCATGGTCGGTGGCGCGTCGGGCGAGGGAGCGGCCTGTCGCGAAGCCGCGTGTCGTTGGGCTGTACCCCACTGTGCTGGCCGCCTTTGTGATGATCTCGCGAGCCCGGCGCCTGGCCCAGTTTTCGGTCGCCCACACGTCATGCACATCCCGGGGTTCCTCCCGGACGCGGTGGGCCTCATCCACCATGCGCGACAAAATCTGGGAAATCCCTGTGAAAGGGAGCTGACCGGCAAGGAAAGCGGCCACCGCCTCCTCGTTGGCGGCATTGAAGGCTGCGGGCACGGTGCCACCGGCCTTTCCGGCCACGATGGCAAGATCCAACGCCGGGAAGGCGACCCGGTCCACCGGCTCGAAGGTCCAGGTGGCCGGATTGCCGAAGCTGCAGGCGGGCGCGACGGCGTCCAGCCGGCCGGGCCAGGCCAGGGCGAGCGCGATGGGAATTTTCATGTCCGGCGGACTGGCCTGGGCCAGAGTCGACCCGTCGACGAAGGTCACCATCGAATGGATCACCGACTGCGGATGGACCACGACGTCGATCCGGTCGTAGGCGATGCCGAATAACAGGTGCGCCTCGATCACCTCCAGGCCCTTGTTCACCAGCGTGGCCGAGTTGATGGTCACCACCGGGCCCATCGACCAGGTCGGGTGAGCCAACGCCGCCGCGGCGCTCACCTGGGTCAACTCGGCGGCCGACCGGCCGCGGAAGGGGCCACCGGAGGCGGTCACCACCAGCCGGGCGACCTCCCCCGGGGCCGCGCCGCGCAGGCACTGGGCCAGCGCGCTGTGCTCGGAATCCACCGGCACGATCTGCCCCGGCGCGGCCGCGGAGGTGACCAGGGAACCACCGGCGACCAGCGATTCCTTGTTGGCCAGGGCCAGCGAGGCACCGGTCGACAGGGCCGCCAGCGTGGGCTCGAGCCCGACGGACCCGGTGATCCCGTTCAGCACGATGTCGGCGTCGACGCTCTGTACCAGTTCGGTCGCCGCCCGGGGGCCGGTGATCACGGCACGCCCGCCGGCAGAGTCCAATGCGGTCCACGAGGGCGATGCCACCGCCAGCACCGCTCCGGGGTGGTGCGCCGACTGCGCCGCCAGCGCGTCCCGGTTCGTCCCGCCGGCCGCCAACCCCACCACCTCGAACCGCTCCGGGTGCGCAGCGATGACAGCCAACGCCTGGGTGCCGATCGATCCGGTCGATCCCAGGATGACCACCCGTCGCCGCACCTGCTCCGAGCGTTCGCCGGCCGCCGACGGCGCCACTGAAGTACTCACCAGAACAGTCTCCCCCACCGGTCCGACAGTGCAGTCCCACGGACGCGGTGACATCAGAGCATCGACATACTGGCCCGATGGCTCGCCGTCGCATGATCGCCACCCGGTGGGTGGTGGTGGTCGTGGTCATCGCCATGGCGTGCTCGGCCGCGGTCGTGTGGAGTCTTGTCCAGGTCACCGGACGGCAGGCGGAGGCAGGGCCGCCGTCAACGGCTGGGTCGAGTGCGGCCGACGGGACACAGACGGCAACACAGACGGCAACACAGACGGCGACACAGACGACGACACAGACGGCGAATGGGACGGCGGGGACCACCCCGACCCGGGATGGCACAGACGGTTCTCTCGCCCAGTCCGGCACTTCGGGGTCACGCACGTCACCGGCGAGTCCCGCACCGTCCGCCGCACCGCCGACCGGGTCGCTGACCGTCCTGCCGGGCTCCGGGCTGCTGTTACCGGCCGCCTGGACCGGCACCGCGGACGTCCGGATCACGGTGCTCGGCCGGTGCGCCACGACCGGCGGTTCGTCGTCCTACGTCCGGGCCGCCGACCTCGCGCTGCAGGCGCCCGGGACCGGGACCGGGACCGTCAAGGATCCGAACCCGCTGTCGATGACGCTGGGCATCACCTCCTCAGCCATCCCCGGGATGTCGCTCTATTCCGCTGTCACCGATCCGGCCGGTACGGTCCGCCGGACCTGGTGGTTGACCCTGGGCTCGGCGACCGGACCCGAGGGCGACATCCGGACCACCCTCGCCGGGGTGCTCATCGACGACCGTCCGGTCCGGGGGGTCTTGCCACCAAACCTGTTGACCGACAACGAAACCGATCTTCAGCCCTGTGAGTCCCCCGGTGCCGTGCGGGCAACCCGGCCGATGGCGGCGGGGTCCACGATGACCGGCTGGGTGAGCACCACGGCGGCCCACCTGGACATCGCAGGCAGCACCATCGACGGGCAACGGGCCGTGGTGGCCGCCGTTGAACTGCTCCGCCGGGCCGGCCCCTGACCCGCGGACCGCGCGAGCCGCCTCCCGTGTGCCCGGCGCGCCCGCGGCAGGCGGCCCGTGTCAAGATGGGTCTTCAGTCCTGTCGTGCGTGCTACCCCCATCGGGGGTGAGCCACGGCAGTCAGCTCATCGGGAGGGCCCGTGGCCGGCACGTCATCCGAGCACCGCTTTGCCGGCGGCGACGAACCAGCCAGGCCGGGGACCGAGTTGGCCAGGATCCAGCGCGGGTCGCACCCCGTCGACGGTGGCATCGCACCGGCCGATTCGCACGGGGCCATCGCACCCGCGGATTCGCACGGGGCCATCGCACCGGTGTCGTACAACCCGGACGCACCCAGCGAGGAGTGGGGCTGGCACGGTTCGTGGCGAGAATTCGCGCCGCGCGGGTCCACCATCCTGCTCGGGGTTGGGGTGCTCGGGCTGCTGCTGCTGATCTTCGGCAACCACGAGTCGATGGTCGAGGACTACTGGCTGGGCGTCATCGCCATTCTGACGGCGGTGTGGCTGTTCGCCCGCCGGGCCAGCCTCAAGAAGGAACAGGCCCGCCGCCCCTGAGCTGTCCGGCCCGGCACCGGATAATGACTACTGCTCGGCCGCCGCGAGCTGCCCGCAGGCTGCGGCAATCTCCTGCCCGCGGGTGTCCCGCACCGTGCAGGCCACGCCCCTCGCACGCACCCGGCGGACGAATTCGTCCTGGACGGGCTTGGGGGAGGCATCCCACTGCGAGCCGGGGGTCGGGTTTAACGGGATCAGGTTCACGTGCACCAGCTGCCCGAGATGACGCTGCAGCAGGTCAGCCAACAGGTCGGCGCGCCAGGGTTGATCGTTGATGTCTCGAATCAGTGCGTACTCGATGGAGACCCGGCGGCCGGTGGTGTCGGCGTACGCCCGCGCAGCCCGGAGCACCTCATCGATCTTCCACCGGTCGTTGACGGGCACCAGGGTGTCACGGAGCTCGTCATCGGGGGTGTGCAGCGACACGGCGAGCCGAACCTGGAGGTTCTCCGCGGTCAGCTTCTCGATGGCCGGTACCAGGCCCACGGTGGACACGGTGACCGACCTGGCCGAGATACCCAGCCCGTGCGGCGCCGGCGCGGTGATGATCTTGACGGCGGCCAGTACCCGCTGGTAGTTGGCTAGTGGCTCGCCCATCCCCATGAAGACCACGTTCGACAGCCGGCCCGGGGTACCGAGGGCACCGTCCCGGGCCGCTCGTGCTGCCAGTCGGACCTGCTCGACGATCTCTGCGGTGGACAGGTTCCGCTGCAGGCCGCCCTGTCCGGTGGCGCAGAACGGGCAGGCCATGCCGCACCCCGCCTGACTGGACACACACAGCGTGATCCGGCCGGGGTAGCGCATCAGAACGGACTCGATCAGCGTCCCGTCGTGCGCTCGCCACAGGGTCTTTCGGGTGTCGCCGTCATCGCAGGAGATGGACCGGACTTCCGTCAGCAGTACCGGGAGCAGGGCCCCGACGAACTCGTCGCGGCCCGCCGCGGGCAAATCGGTCATGTCGTCCGGGTCACGGGTCAACCCAGCGAAGTAGTGATGCGCCAGCTGGGCGGCCCTGAAAGCGGGTTGCCCTGCGTCCTGCACCGCCGTCCGGCGCGCGTCGGCATCGAGATCGACGAGGTGGACCGGCGGCCGACCACGTCTGGGTGCCGTGAAAATCAGGGGAAGGGAGGGAGTCATCGCCCGCCCAGTCTCCCACGGCCATTCTGACTCGAGGTGCCTCGACAACTGCCTCGGTGTCCCACCAGTTCACACGAGCCCCACCGGTACCAGCCCCGACCAGGATGCGCCACCCTCCGATCGGAGCTTGCGTCGGCTGCTCCGGGGGCAAACCGTCATAAACAGACACGTGACTGTGCGTGGCGGAGGTTTGTTTGCTTCTGTATCTGTTGACACGGGCGCCCAGACCCCATATACATGTGTCCGGGCCCACACCCGAGTCGCCGGAACCGAGCGAGCGGGCCAATATTCACCCCGGGACAACCGCCAGGCCGCCGGCGCCCACCCCAACCCGTTTCCACCCCCAGAATGTGCAACCCCGGTAGCGCAACCCAGTACTGACAAACCCAGTGACCACGCGCAAGGACCATGGAGTCGACATGTTCGCACCGGAACGGCAGCAGGCCATCCTCGGCCGCGCGCGTTCCCTCGGGCGGGTCGACGTCAACGCCCTGGCCGACGACTTCGAGGTCACCCCCGAGACCATCCGGCGCGACCTCACCGGCCTGGAACGGCGGGGGGTGCTGCGGCGGGTGCACGGCGGAGCGATCCCGGTCGAGCGGCTGACCATGGAACTGGCGGTCGATCAGCGGCACGGCATCAACGCTGCACAGAAGGACCGGATCGCCAAGGCCGCTCTCGACCAGTTGCCCGACGGCGGCTCGATCATCATCGACGCCGGCACCACCACTGTGCGATTCGCCGAGATGTTGCCGCCCGACCGGTCTTTCGTGGTCGTCACGCATGCGCTGCCGATCGCCGGCCTGCTCGCGGAACGCCTGAACATCACGTTGCACCTGGTCGGCGGGCAGGTCAGGCCGGGAACGCTGGCGGCGGTCGGGAGCTGGGCGGAACGGGACCTGGCCACCGTGTTCGCAGATGTCGCCTTCATCGGCACCAACGGTGTTACCCCCGCCCGCGGGCTGACCACCCCGGACCTGGCCGAATCCGGGGTAAAGCGTGCGCTGATCCGTTCGGCCCGCCGGACCGTGGTGCTGGCCGACCACAGCAAGTTCGGCCGGGACGAATTTGCCCAGGTCGCCGACCTCGCCGAGGTCGACACGATCATCACCGACAGCGAGGTGGACCCCGATATGGTCAGAGAGATCGAAGATGCCGGTCCCGAGGTGATCCGCGCATGACGGACGCGGCACCCCACGCCACCGGGACTGTGCAGGGCACCGAACCCGCGGTGGTCACGCTCACCCCGAACCCGAGCCTGGACCACACCGTCGAGGTTGACGTCCTGCTCCGCGGTGAGGTGCAACGGACCAGCCAGGCACTGGTGGAGGCCGGCGGCAAGGGCGTCAACGTCGCCCGGGCCCTGGCCAAGCACGGGCACCGCGCGACGGCGATCCTGCCGGCCGGTGACGACGCCCAGCGGATGATCGGATTACTGACGCCGCAACAGGTGTCGACCGTGGCGGTACCCATCGCCGGAAACATCCGGACGAACATCGCCGTGGTCGAGAAGGACGGCACCACCACCAAGCTGAACGAACCGGGCGCCCGGCTGTCCCCCGCCGACGTCACCGCTTTGCTGGATGCCGTGGACAAGGAGCTGGCCAGCGGGCCGGGCTGGCTGGTGGCCGCCGGGAGCCTTCCGGCCGGCGCGCCGGACGACCTCTACGCCCGGGTCACCGCTGCCGCGGTCCGGGCAGGTGTGCCGGTGGCCATCGATACCTCCGGACCCGCGTTGGCCGCGGCCATCGACGCCGGTGCCACGGTCGTCAAGCCCAACCTCGAAGAACTCGAGGAGGTCCTGGGTCGCAGCCTCGTCTCCGTCGGTGACGTCATCGACGCCGCCGGCGAGCTGCGCGAACGTGGCTGCCGGGACCTTCTGGTCAGCCTCGGCAGCCACGGCGCGCTGCTGATCACCGCCGACGGGAGCTGGTGGGCCGGCGGCCCACCGCTGGTCCCGCGGAGCACCGTCGGGGCCGGGGACTGCACCCTGTCCGGTTACCTGCACACCACCGGCCCCCCCGCGCAGCGCCTTGCCGGGGCGGTTGCCTGGGGCCGCGCGGCCTGCCTGCTCCCGGGCAGCACCGTCCCCGGCCCAGAAGAAACCCAAGCCTGCGTCGGCGCAGTCCGCGTCGTCGTCGATCCCGATCCCCTCCAAGCAGTAAAGGATGTCGCGTCATGACGGACCTCATCACCGAAGATCTGGTGGTTCTCGACCTGGTCGCCACCGACAAGGTCGATGCCACCAGGCAACTCGCCGAGAAGCTGGAGGCGGCCGGCCGGGTCACCGATCTCGAAGGCTTCCTGGCCGACGTCGCAGCCCGGGAGGCCCAGATGGCCACCGGGATGCCGGGTGGAATCGGTCTGCCGCACGCCCGGTCCGAGCACGTCACCGAGCCGTCGCTCGGTCTGGCCAGGGTCCCCGCCGGTGTCGACTTCGGCGCCCCGGACGGCCCGGCCACCCTGGTGTTCCTGATTGCCGCCCCCGCCGGCGCCGGCAGCGAGCACCTGACCATCCTGGCCGCGTTGGCCCGCCGGCTCGTCCGGCCCGCTTTCCGCCAGACCATCCTGGACGCCCCCGACGCCGCGTCGGTCGCGTCCTATGTGCAGGGAGAGGTGGGAGGGCAGTGAAGTTCGTCGCCGTCACGTCGTGCCCCACGGGCATTGCGCACACCTACATGGCCGCCGAGAATCTCGAGCAGGCCGGCAAGGACGCTGGACATGACGTCCAGGTCGAAACCCAGGGCTCCGCGGGCACCGTCCCGTTGTCCGATGACGTGATCGCCGCCGCCGACGGGGTCATCTACGCAGCCGACCTGGAAGTCAAGGGCAAGGAACGGTTCGCCGGCAAGCCCTTCATCGACGTCGGCGTCAAGAAGGCCGTGCACGACGGCCCGGGCGTGCTGGCCGCCGCGATTGCTGCGGTCGAGAACGCGCCGAAGGCGAGTGCCGGCACTGCCGGGGCGGCCCCGGTCGCGGCGTCGCCCGCATCCTCGGGAAGCTCGGCAACCCGCACCGTCGGCACCGGCACCCGGATCCGGCAGTGGTTGATGACGGGTGTGTCGTACATGATCCCGTTCGTGGCGGCCGGCGGAATCCTGATCGCACTGGGATTCCTGTTCGGCGGTGACGATGTCGTCACCAAGCTGTACGGCGGCGATCTGAACGGTGTGACCTACCAGGACACCGCCGGATCCCTGCCCCTCGGCTTCCCGAAGGGCCAGAGCTTCGACACCCTCCTCTCGCAAGCCGGCTTCGCCGGGATCCTGTTCGCCCTGGGCAAGATCTCGTTCTTCATGCTGGTGCCGATCCTGTCCGGGTTCATCGCCTTCGGCATCGCCGATCGGCCGGGCCTGGTCCCCGGAATCGTCGGCGGCCTGCTCGCCGGCGTCCTGGGCGCCGGTTTCCTCGGCGGACTCGTCTCCGGTTTCGCCGCCGGCGGTATCGCGTACTACATGACCCGGCTGCGGGTCCCCAAGGGCGTCCGGGGCGTCATGCCGGTGGTCGTCATCCCGCTGGTGTCGGTGATCGTGGTCGGTTTGTTCATGATCTTCGTCGTCGGCAAGCCGATCGCTGCGGCAACCACCTGGCTGACCGACTGGCTGACCGGCCTTTCCGGTTCGACCGCTGTCGTGCTCGGCATCATCCTGGGCCTGATGATGGGCTTCGACCTTGGCGGACCGGTGAACAAGGTGGCGTACACGTTCGCCGCGGCCGGCCTGACCACAGCCATCGCAGTGCAGAGCAACGGCCCGTCTCCGGCGCTGGCAATCATGGCGGCCGTGATGGCCGCCGGTATGACGCCGCCGCTGGGCATGGCGCTGGCCACCGCGGTCCGGCGGAAGCTGTGGACTCAGGCGGAGCTCGACAACGGGCTGGCCTGCTGGCTGCTCGGCCTGTCGTTCATCACCGAGGGCGCGATTCCGTTCGCCGCTGCTCACCCACTCCGGGTCATCCCGTCCTGCATGGTCGGTTCAGCGGTGACCGGCGGCCTGGTGATGGCCTTCGGTAACGAACTGCGGGCCCCGCACGGTGGCATCTTCGTCATCGCGCTGGTCTCCAAGCCGGTGCTGTACCTGCTGGCCATTGCGATCGGGATGGCGATCACCGCCGGCCTGGTCATTGTGCTGATGGGGATGGAAGCGAACAAGAAGGAATCGCTGGCCGCTCGGGACACGGTCCCGCAGGGCGCGGTCGTCTGACCTGACTGTTGTGCCCGATTTGCCGGCGACGTGCCGGGGCCGTCAGTTCGGCCCCGGCACGCAGCTCTACGGCTCCCGGTTCCGCCGCCACCACCTTCAGGGCCTACGGTGGGCACCCTGCAACATCCGTGTGATCCCTCGTCGTGCACGTCCGCAACGCCGTCCCGCTCGGTCCGACCCGACCGGCAGAACAAGGAGCTCCTCGATGCCCACCCGCACCGTCACCGTCGCCTCCCGTGTGGGGCTGCACGCCCGTCCGGCGTCCCTGTTCGTGCAGGCCGTCACCGCGTCCGGTCTTCCGGTCACCATTGCCAAGGCCGGCGGCGACCCGGTCGACGCCCGCAGCATCCTGATGGTCATGGGCCTGGCCGTCGGCAACAACGAAGAGGTGGTGCTCAGCGCCGAGGGTGACGGCGCCGACGAAGCCCTCGACAAGCTGGTCGAGCTCCTCGAGATCGACCACGACGCCTCCTGATTCGCAGCTTGGTCCCGGCGGTCACCCGCCGGATGGACTGAAGCGGTGGCCCACCGGGAACTTGCCCTGGTGGGCGCCGCTGCACCAGCTCAGCCGTCCCGTGTCGACGCCAGACCGGATCGACACCAGACCGGATCGACACCCGACCGGATCGACACCAGACCAGATCGACACCAGACCAGATCGACAGCAGCCCGGATCGACACAGGAGTTGAAGCCGACATGACCACCACCTCTGCCTCCCCCACCACGGCCGCTGCCGGTGGCCCGTCCCAGGGCGCGGGCGGTGCCAAGGCCCCGAGCGAGCCCACCCTGACCGGGATCGGCGTCGGCCGTGGTTCCGCGGTCGGTTCGGTGGTCAAACTCGCGGCCGCGGCCCGGCCGCCGGCCAACGAGCCGGCCGCGACGGATGTGCCGTCAGCGGAGGCTCTGATCCACAAGTCGTTCGAGTTCGTCGCCAACAGTCTTCGCCGCCGCGCGGCCGCAGCGCAGGCCGCTACCGCAGCCGTGCTCGAAGCGACCTCGCTGATGGCCCAGGACCCTGGTCTGGTCGCCGACGTGGAACGCCGGATCAAGGGCGGCACCGGCCCGGCGACCGCAGTCGACCAGGCGGTCGAAGGCTTCTGCAAGATCCTGGAGGCCAGTGGTCCGTACATGGCGGAGCGGGTCACCGACCTACGGGATGTCCGCGACCGGATCGTCGCGAGGGTGCTGGGCCTGCCCGAACCCGGGCTGCCGGCGCTCGACAAGCCAACCGTGATCGTCGCCGCCGACCTGGCGCCTGCCGACACCGCGACCCTGGACCTCAATTATGTGGTCGGCATCGTCACCGAACTCGGTGGCCCGACCAGCCACACGGCGATCATCGCCGCCCAGTTGGACCTGCCGTGCCTGGTCCGGGTCAAGGGCGCGTTGGACCTGCCCGACGACGCCACCATCGCCATTGACGCGTCCACCGGCAGCGTCGTCGTCGACCCCGACGACAACCTGCGGGAGTCGATCATCGCGCGGGCCAAGGCCAGGGCCGCACTGAAGACCGCGACCGGCGGCGCAGGGAAGACCAAGGACGGTGTCGCCGTCCAGCTGCTGGCCAACATCGGCGCCGTCGAGGACGCCGAGCGCGCCGCGAAGGAAGATATCGAAGGGGTTGGTCTCTTCCGCACGGAGGTGCTGTTCCTGGACGCGACCACCGCCCCGACGGTGGCCGATCAGGCCGCCGCGTACACCAAGGTGTTCACTGCGTTCGGCACCCGTAAGGTGGTCATCCGGACTCTGGACGCAGGCGCCGACAAGCCGCTGGCGTTCGCGCCGAGCGAGGAGGAGGAAAACCCTGCCCTCGGGGTGCGCGGGTACCGGATGGACCGGCGGTTCCCACAGTTGCTGGACGACCAGCTGGAGGCCATCGCGCAGGCGACCAAAGCCACCGATGCCAAGGTGTGGGTGATGGCGCCGATGGTATCGACCGTGCACGAGGCGAAGGCGTTCACCGAGAAGGTCCGCGCCCATGGCCTGCCGGTCGCCGGGATGATGGTCGAGGTGCCAGCGGCCGCGCTCCGCGCCCGGTACATGATGCCCCTGGTCGACTTTGCCAGCATCGGCACCAACGACCTGACGCAGTACGCCATGGCCACCGACCGGATGGCCGGTGAACTCGCCGAGCTGCTCGATCCGTGGCAGCCCGCCGTGCTGGACCTGATCGCTGCGACCGGGGCGGCCGGCAAGGATGCCAGCAAGCCGGTCGGCGTGTGCGGCGAGGCGGCCCGCGACCCGCTGCTCGCGCTGGTCCTGGTTGGCTTGGGCATCAGTAGCCTGTCGATGGCCCCGGCCGGGGTGCCCGCCGTCCGATTCGCGTTGTCCCGCACCAACCTTGCCCAGTGCGAGGCGATGGCCGCGGCAGCCAGGGACGCGCAGGACGCGGCGGGTGCCCGGGCAGCGGTGGAGAAGCTGGTGGACCCGGAGGTCCTGCTGGCGCTGTAGTGCCGCGAAAGCGTGAGGACGTAACTGCTCGGCACGCCCCTTCTGCTCTGCCAGGAATTTCGCGACCCGCGCGCCCGGTCAGACGTCCCGGGCGACGGCCGCGCCGGTGCCCACGATGGTCACCTCGTCGCCAAGGCCGATACCGGCAACGCTGACCCCGGAACCGATCAGGTAGCTGCTGGTGAACCCGTCTGCGCTCCGCACGGTGAGCGTCAGCGGGTCGATCGCGATGACGGCCCCGCCCTGCCATTGCCGGACCTGGGTACTGCCATCGGCGTTGACCACCGGGAAAGCGCCGTGCAGCGCAGTGTTCGACGTCGCGCCGCGCGGCGCGCTGTTGCCCGTCGAGGTGGGGCGGCCGGATCTGCTGGACGTGCGGGTGTTCGCCCCCGACGACCCGGCGACGACCAGGACGGCCATCAACGCGGCCGTACCGGCGGTCAACCGCCACCCGCGACGGTCCGGGCGAGCGGAGCCTGGCCCGGTACTCGACTCGTTCATCCACGCTTCTCTCGTCGGCTCGGTTGACGCACACCCGCCGGGTCGCTCGCCTTCTCCGTGCCCGTTCACCGTGGATTGTGGGCCTGTTCGTTGCCTGTGCGGCCGTGGGCCACGAGATGTGACTCCGATCAAACCCGCTGTTTCGAACCGGCGCTGTCCATGGGGACTGTAGTGATGACGCTGGTGGTCGACCACGGCCCGTGGCGCGGGTGCTTTCACACCTCGAATCGCTGATCAGCGCCGGAAGGTGCCCATGCCGTCCGCGTCCCAATGCTCGACGGTGACCGCGGAGGCGGTGTCGCCAGTGACGCCGAAGGTCACCGTGGAAATGGAGCCCAAATTGGCGTTTTCGCCGGTCGGGATCATGGTGAATGTCTGCCCGTCCCAATGCGTCAGCGGGAATTGCTGATTTTTCGGTCCGGCCGTCAGGACAAGTCCGCCACCTGACTCGTTGACTGTGATCGGGCCCCAGTAGTCATTCTGGTAAGTGCCCGCCAACGCGGTGTTGGGCGCGGCCGGACCGGGGTTAACGGGCTCTTCGCAGTTGAGGGTGTAGATCGGTAGCGCGTCGCTGGCTGGGTAGGTGTCGAGGTCCTCCGAGGATGGAGGTTCCTACGCCGCCCATCTGGAAGACCTCGACATGGCTGATTCTACTTTTGCTGACCCTGATGTGACCACCTTCGCCCGCTTGGACGGTCTCGGTTTGCAGGTGGTCGGGCAGTTCCTGGAGCCGGACCGGGCGATCCTTCGGTGCCGGGTCGTCGATGCTGATCGGCGGTGCCGACGGTGCGGTGAAGCAGGCCGTGCGCGGGACAGCACAACACGTCGGTTGGCGCACGAGCCGCTGGGGTGGCGGCCGACGTTGCTGCTGGTCACCGTCCGCAGGTACCGGTGCCCCGGGTGCGGGCATGTGTGGCGGCAGGACACCAGCCGGGCGGCGCAACCCCGAGCGAGGCTCTCTCGTGGGGCACTGCGGTGGGCGTTGGAAGGGGTCGTCTGTCAGCACCTCACCGTCGCCAGAGTCGCTGAAGCGCTGGGTGTTTCGTGGAACACAGCGAACAGTGCAGTGCTGGCCGAGGGGCATCGGGTGTTGATCGCGGACCCGCACCGTTTCGACGGGGTGAAGGTCATCGGGGTTGATGAGCATGTCTGGCGCCACACCCGCCGCGGCGACAAGTTCGTCACCGTGATCATCGATCTCACCCCGGTGAGGGACCGTACCGGCCCGGCCCGGCTGCTGGATATGGTCGAGGGCCGATCGAAGCAGGTGTTCAAGACGTGGCTGGCCGCGCGGGACGAAACATGGCGCACCGCGGTCGATGTGGTGGCGATGGACGGGTTCACAGGGTTCAAGACCGCCGCGGTCGAGGAACTGGGCGACGACGTCGTGGTGGTCATGGACCCCTTCCACGTGGTCAGGTTGGCCGGGCAAGGCCTTGAGCTGTGCCAGCGCCGGGTCCAGCTCGCCACCCTGGGTCACCGGGGCCGAGCGGGGGACCCGTTGTACTCGGCTCGTCGCACCTTGAGCACCGGCGCGGATCTGCTCACCGACAAGCAGCGGCAACGGATCACCACGCTGTTCGCCGATGACGGGCACGTGGAGGTCGAGGCAACCTGGGGTGTCTACCAAGCGATGGTCGGCGCCTACCGCGACCCCGACCGGACCAACGGAAAGAGCAGGATGAAGCACCTGATCGACCGCCTCAGTGGCGGTGTCCCCGCAGCTCGGGTCGAGATGCGAACGCTCGGCAGAACACTGAAGAAACGGGCCGGCGACATCCTGGCCTACTTCGACCGGCCCGGCACCAGCAACGGACCCACCGAAGCAATCAACGGCCGGCTAGAACACCTCCGCGGGTCCGCCCTCGGCTTCCGCAACCTCACCAACTACATCGCCCGATCACTCCTAGAAACCGGCGGATTCAGACCCGTCCTACACCGTCAATTGCGATGAGCCGGTTAACGGGCGCGGTCTGGCCGACGAGCACGCCGGACGGTGTGCTCAGTCCGGCGAGTTGACTCTGATACCCCGCGAACCAGTCGAGCTGCTCGCTGCCGAATTCTGCAACGTCGGCGAAGGAATTGGTCACCCCCTCGGCTGCACCGTTCGCGGCCGCGTTGGTCAGGACGACGATGCCGAGGTCGAGCCCGGGAATGGCCAGGAAGGTCGTCCCGGCGCCCAAACCGAACGCGCCGGAATGGCTGATCCTGACCCGGCCGGTGCTGTCGGCGTTGACCACGAAACCTTTGCCGTAGAAAGAGGCTCTGCCGTCAATGACGTCAGGAGTCGGGCTGCCGTCCGCTGCACGCATGACCGGGGTTAGCGCGGCCCGAAGTGCCTCGGGATCCGCGATCTGAGTGCCGTCCGCGGCCTTCCCCCCGCCCAGGACCGCCGCCAGCCAGGTGGCCACATCGGTCACCGATGAGCTGACCCCACCGGCCGGGGTCTGCGGATCGGGGTCGCGGACGAATCTGGCCTGGTAGCTGCCGTCCACCAGGACATGTCCGACGGCATGATTGGGGCTCGCCTGGAAGTCGCTGAACCGGGAACTGGTGTTCGTCATCCCCAGCGGCCCGTACAGGTCTTTCTGGGACAGTGTCGACCAGTCGGTGCCGGCGGCCGCGGCGACCGACTCGGCGCCTGCGGTGAGGCCGAAATTGGTGTAGTTGTACACGGCGCGGAACGGATTGAGCGGCAGGTACTTCAGCCGGTCGAACACCTGCTGCTGGTCATAACCGAGGTCTTCCAAGAGGTCTCCGGCATGGTCCTCGAGTCCGGAACGGTGCGAGAACATGTCGGCGATGGTCACATTCTGCGTGACGTACGGGTCGGCGAGGGTAAACCCCGGTAGGTTTTTCACCACCGGGGTGTCCCAGGTGACGGTACCTTTACCGATCTCGTCCGCGACGACCGTGGCAGCAAACGATTTGGACACCGATGCCAACTGAAAAACCGTGTTGGCGTCGACAGTCTCGGGCTTGCCGACCTCGCGGACGCCGTATCCCTTGGCGAACACGACCTGACCCTGGTGGACCACGGCAACGGCCATCCCGGGAATCCCGGACTTGTCGAAGATTTTTTGCGAGAGGCTGTCGACCTGGTCGATGGCGTTGCTCACGAAAACATCGTTCGTCGGCACCCCGGGAATCTGGTTGGGCCGCGGTGGAGCTGCCTGCTCCGGTTCGACCTCAGACGCGCTCCCCGGCGGTTCGACGACCGAGCCGGATGCCGCCGGTAAAGACCGCATCGAATCCGACGATGCCTGCAAACCGGTGGATACTGAGGTGGACGTGGCCGATGTCGAGCCTGCGTTGACCCCGGTGCATGCTGTCAACAGCAGGGCCGAGGCCACCGCCGTGGCGGCCAATAGCAACCGTCGTCTCATCGAATCCCTCATCATTCGCATGCTGACTCGCACGATGTATCGGTCCTGTGTGAGATTCATGCTGCCGCAACGGCCACTCCGGCGACATAGACCTGGGTCTATTCCCGGCTACCGGGGTCGGCGATACTGTTCAGCGTGCCGGCGCGGGATCGAGGGCGGACACCCGAGACCACGAGGCGAGGTAGGTGTGTTCGGATGAAGGTGGTCATCGGCGAGGATGAGGCACTGCTTCGCCGTGGCCTGACGTTGGTGCTGGAAAGTGCCGGATTTGTGGTTGCCGCCGCAGCCGCTGATGCCGTGCAATTGCTGGAGCTCACCGACAAGCATCAGCCGGACATGGTTGTTACCGACGTCCGGATGCCACCGACACACACCGACGAGGGCATGGTGGCGGCCTTGCAGATCGTGAGGCACCACCCCACGATCTCGGTCGTTGTCCTTTCCCAGCATGTGCAACGTCGCTACGCGGTCGAATTGCTCGCGGAAAAGCGCGAAGGCATCGGGTATCTGCTGAAGCAACGAATCGCTGACGTCGACACGTTCTGCGAAGATCTTCGCCGGATCAATGGCGGCGCTGCCATCATCGATCCAGAGGTAGTGACCATCATGATGGCCCGGGCCAGCCTGGACGACAGTGCCATCGGGCGGCTGACAAGCAGGCAGAGCGAGGTGCTCAAACTGGTGGCCCAGGGGCGGAGCAACGGGGCCATCGCGGCCGAGCTGGTCATCACCGAAAAGGCAGTGGTACAACATACCTCGCGCATTTACGACACGCTGGGCCTGCACATCGATGATGACGGTCACCGCCGGGTGATGGCGGTGCTGCGGTATCTCGCCCGCAATTCGGCAACATCCTAGACTCAACCATGCCTGAACTGGCGGTGAAGCAGTCGGAACTGGCCCGGTCGTTGCGACGATCGCTACTGTTCGGGGCCGCCGGGTTGCTGATTGCCAGTGGGTTGCTCCTGGCGATCTTGGTCGACGGACAGACGGGCCCGACCTGGGCCTTCGCCATTTACACCGCCACCTGCGTTGTCTGGGCCTTGGCCGGGATTTTCGCCTGGTGGCGCAGGCCCAGCAATGGCCTTGGAGCGCTGCTGGTCCTGGGCGCCATTGCTTTGAACCTGGGTGAGGCGAACAGCAGCGCGATTGCCCCGGTGGCGGCTGTCGGGGTGGTGTTTGCAACCGTCATCCTGGCGGTGACAGTGCACTTGCTGCATGCCTTCCCAGCCGGCAGGATTCGCGGCCGCGCATCTCGTATCACGGTGGTGGCAGGCTATGTCGTCGCCATCGGCCTGCAATTCCCGCTCTACGCGTTCAACAAGGACGCCTCGGCACTGCCGGTTTTTATCTCCGACCAGCCTGTCCTGGTCGCCGCCGGCCGGCAAATCCAGGCGTTAGTCGGTTCGTTGGTCATGATCGCTACGACGATCATCCTTGCGGGCCGGCTCCGTCGTGCCAAGGGCTTCCAACGGCGGGTGATGATCCCGTTGTTCGGTTATGGCGTCTTCGCTGTGCTATTCATCCCGCTTTCATCGAGCGTGTTGACGCAATGGCTCGAGCTTGATCCCCTGGCGCTGGCCGTCGGTCAAATCGTGGTCATTGCCGGGATCCCGATCGCTTTCCTCCTCGCCGTCTTTCGTGGCGGGTTCGCCCGCACCGGCGAACTGCAGGAGCTGGCGACCTGGCTCGGCGAGCCCGACAGCCACCGGTCCGATCTGTCGGTAGCGCTGACATCGGTGTTGGGTGACCGCTCCCTGGAGTTGGTGTTCTGGGTACCCGAGCGCCGCCGCTACGTCAATTCCGACGGAATTGACGCTGCGCTCCCGGCCCCGGGGGGCGGGCGGGCGTCCGTGGCAATCGACCTGTCCGGTGAACCGATCGGCGCCATCATCTATGACTGCGAACTGATCGTCGATCCCGAATTGGTCCGCACGGCGGGCCGGGTGATCGCCCTGGGTGTCGATCGCGAACGACTCACCGCGGCGCTCCGGGTGACCGAACAATCACTACGACGTTCCCGGGAACGGATCGTCGAGACCGCCGATCGCGAGCGCCGGCGGATCGCTCAGGACCTGCACGACGGGTTGCAGGTTCAGTTGGTGCTGTTGGCGCTGGACGCCCAGCAACTGGCCAACGACCTGGATTCATCGGCCACCACCCGAGCGCGCGCCACCGACCTTCGACGAGGCGTCGATGCGGCGGCAGCCGAACTTCGTACTTTGGTGCATGCGGTGATGCCGTCCTCCCTGGTGGAGCGCGGTCTGGCGATGGCGACCGAGGATCTGGTTGACCGGTTGCCCCTGCCGTCGACCTTGTACATCGGGAATTTTGGGCCATTGCCCGAGTCGGTCGAAAGCACCGCCTACTTTGTGGTGGCGGAGGCAGTCGCGAATGTCGTTAAGCACGCTAGCGCAACAAAGGTGGCTATTCGATTGGAAAAAATCGCGGGAGAATTGAATATCGAAGTAGTCGACAACGGTGTGGGTGGCGCGGCCGTAGAGCGCGGTACCGGCATTCGGGGCCTGCTCGATCGGGCGGACGTGCTGGGCGGCAGTCTGCACCTGACCAGCCCTACCGGCCAGGGAACGACACTGCTGATACGGCTACCTCTTCGGTAGGCGAACCCCGCTACTTCGTGGGGTTCGGGGTGAACGGGTGGCCCATTGCCGTCGACACGGCGGCGAAGACCCTGGTTGCCGGCGACGAGCACACCGCGGTCCGCGGGTCGTCCGTCAGCGTCGGCGACTCCGGGCAGTTGCCGGAATTGATATCGCTGTTGACGGCGACCGCCACGGTCGAGTCGGTCGTCGTGTCGTAGTACAGCGTCGTGTTGTACCCGGGCAATGTGCCGGTGTGACCGACCCACCCGTCGACGCAGCCCATCTGAAAGCCGTACCCCGCCGGCCCGGCAACCAGGTTCAGCCGGGTCACCTGCGCCGGCGCAGACAGCAGACCCTGGCCGGTACCGACCGCGCGCCCGAAGGTGAGCATGTCGGGGACGCTCGCGATGAGCTCACCAGCCGCCCCGGCCCAGGACGGATTCCAGGCGGTCGCGTCGACGGGAGTCTTCGGTGCCGGATTTCCCTGCAGGGTGTACCCCCGTGGATAGGGCGCCGGTATCTCCGCGGAGCTGCCGGGAGCCGAGGTGTTCGTCAGGCCGAGCGGGGTGAACAGCAGGTCGCGGTAGAGCGTCTCGATTGGTGTTCCGGTGACCTTCTCCAGAACCTTGCCTAGCAGCAGCGTGTTGGTGTTGGAATAGTCGAATCGCTCGCCCGGCGGAAAGATCGGGGAGTCGCCGACGCCGACGGCGATCAGCTGGTCGACCGTGAAGACGGAGTCGGGCTGGGCGAACAGGACGTCGGTGAATGCCTGGTTCTGTGTGTAGCTGGCCACGCCACTTTGCATGAGGCCCAGCAGCTTGATGGTGACCTGGTCGCCATTCGGAACCCCCGGCACGTACCGGGAGATCGGGTCGTCCAGCGAGACCTTGCCGGCCTCGACCTGCTGCATGATCATGGTCCCGGTGTACATCTTGGACAGCGATCCGATCCGGGTGTGCATCTCCACCGTCATCGGTTCTCCGGTCGTCGGGTCCGCCACCCCGTAGGCCTGGATCCAGGTGCCCTGCGGGGTCCGAACCCCGACGATCGCCCCCGGGGCCGCGGCCTCCTTGAACGCGGCCTGCGCCGCGCTGTCAAGCTTGTTGGCCACCTCGGCCGGTAGCGTGCCGGTCATGGTCGCGGACGGCTTCTTCGTCGCGACGGCTTCCGGGTCGGGCACACAAGCCTTCCCGGGGGCCGGGGTGTCGGCGCTCGAAATCCCCGCCGACTGAGTGGTTTTCCCCGGTAAGGTCGATGTGCCCGCGCTCAAGACCGCAGCCGCCTGCGTCGTGTCCCCCGACGGCGACGGTCCCGAGCTGCAACCCGCGGCCAACGTCAGCATGGCGAGCGCCGCGGCCCCTACGGATGCTCGCCGACCTGCACGGATGAAACGGCGCTCGCACCCCTGGTTTCCCATGCGTCCAGTGTCGCGGGCTCCGGGCCGGGTGTCTGTAGGTTCAGGTCGCCTCTCGTACCTGGACCCAGGTCCTCTCTCAGCTCCCAGCGGCCCTGGCCATCCCCCGCTCCACCGCGTCGATCAGGTAGGGCCGCAGCTGCTCCGCCGGAATGATGGTGTGCACCGAGCCCACCTCGCGGGCTCGCTCGATGTTGTGGATCTGCTCGAATTCGGCGGCCACCTCACCCAGCTTCTCCGACCGGACCTGAGATCGGACCTCGGCCAGTTCGATCCGCAATTGGCCGCGCTGCTCGTCGTCGGCGTCCCTCAGCTTGGACTGGATCTCTTTCATCCGCTGGTCGTTGTCGGTCCTGGTGTTCACATCGCGGGTGAAGACCACCGCGGCCGCGGGCGCGCCGCCGATCACCGACGCGAAGGAACCCTCGACGGCGATCACCTCCATGTTGTCGTTCAGGGCCCCGGAGAACACGACAAAGGCTCCGCCGTGGTAACGGGACACGACGCAGAACACGATCGGACCGTCGAAGTTGACGATGGCCCGACCGATCTCGGCGCCGTACTCCAACTGGATGTTGCGCAACGACTCCGGCGAACCGTCGAACCCGGAGAGGTTCGCCAGCACCACCAGCGGCCGGCTGCCGCTGGCCGCGTTGATCGCCCGTGCCGTCTTCTTCGACGACCTGGGGAACAGCGTCCCGGAGGTGAACTGGTCCGGACCATCGGCCGGCAGGAACCCGCGGCGCGGCACGTTGCGGGACTCGATCCCGACGATCACCACGGGGTAACCGCCCAGGTGCGCGTCCACGACCACGGAGGTATCGGCGTCGGCCATCCCCGCCCACCGTTCCAACGTGGCGTGATCCTGGTCGGCCACCGCGTTGATCACCGTGCGGATGTCGAACGGCTTTTTGCGGTCCTTGTTGGTCTCCGCGGAGAAGATGTCGCCGACGGTGGTGAACGGGCTGTCCGGGTGCACGTGCGGGAATGTTCGGACATCCCGGTCCAGCGGGTCGGTGGTGTCGGCCCGGCGCGGGTACCGCTCGCCGGGAGCGACGTAAGCGTGGTCGTAATGGGCGAACAGGATCTCGGTCGCCGCGGTGAGGTTCGGCGCCCAGTACTGCGCCTCGCCGTTCGGTCCCATCACCCGGTCGTAACCGCCGAGACCGAAGTTGTCCTCCGCCGAGACGCCGCCGGAGTAGTCCAGCGACATCTTGCCGGTGAGCACCATGGCGCTGTCCGGGGTCATCACCAGAATGCCCTTGGTGTGCTGCAGCATCGTGGCCTCGGCGTTCCAGTAGGGCTGGGCGCCGACATTGATCCCGGCGACCACAATGTTCACCTCACCCCCGTCCTGGGTGAAGGTGATCAACCGGCGCAGTGCCCTGGCCACCCCGTCCATGTTCTCGGTGCCGCTGTCCATGGAGATCTTCGCCCCGGACGAGAGGGTGAACCATTCGACCGGTACCCCCATCTTCTCGGCGAGATCAATTGCTGCGACGACGATCTCGCACTCCAGCACGGCCACCGTGCCGAGAGCCTTGGTCGGGTCGCCCATCAGCACCACCCGGGTGACGCCCTCGGGGTACCGGGGGGTGGGCGTGGTCACGAGGCCGGCCACGACGCCGGCCTTGTTCTGCCCCGGCGCCCGGTCGACCGTTGAGAACTCGCCGGCGGAATTCAGGTCGTACTCGACGAACGTTCCGTCCGGCCCGGTGAGCATCGGCACGATCTCGTAGGGATAGGCGCTGCCCCTGGCCGCCGCTCGACCGACCTTCTGGGTGTATTCGTCCAGCGGCGCGAGTGGCTCTGTCGGCGGCTCGCTGACCGTCACCGTCACCCCGGCACCGGCATGGAAACTGAACCGCAACGCCACATCCCGCAGCGACGCGCCGTCCTTTTCGCGCAGCTTCGCGAGCACGGTGATCTCGCTGAGCCCGGTTCCGAGCGTCAGTGGCGCACTGACCTGGGCAAAGGCGGCCAGGTCGGAGAGCGGGACCTCGATGGTGGGCCAGACGTGCAGGAACACCCGGTTGTTGTCGAGCCGCTGCGCGGTACTGCGCTCGGCTTGGGCCCGGCGGATGCTCTCCAGGCAGGCCGCGAGGACCCGCTCCGCAGCCGGGAAGCCGACGACGTGCCCATCGGCGTCCCGGGCCGCGGTGACATCACGGACCTCGGCCAGCGCGACAAGCCGTTCGTCCGCCGAGTTGTCCGGTGCCACCAGGTGGAACAGGTAGGTGCCCTCGGCCGCAGGTAGCCGGGTGCCGGTGAAGTTCTTCAGCCGCCACAGATCCAGCCGCTGACCGGTCAGCGGGTGCATGTCGCGGATCACCAACTCCTCCGCCAGACCGCCCGGGGCAGGCCGGAAGGTGTACTGATGGACCGGCGGTTCGCCGCCGCGGCAGACGGTCACGGTGATCCGGCGCCCGCCGACCAGCGCCGGGTACGCCGACAACGTCTCCCGCAGGGCCGCGGAAACCTCGTCACCGTCCGACGGGGCATCCGGCCAGGACAGATACAGATCGGTGACGACGTTGCCTGGCTCGGGCAGGGCCGCCGCGCGGGTTTGCAAGGCCTGCAACGTGGCAGGCAGATCCGGGTACCCGACGACCGACGCCTGGAGTTGCAGCCGTTGCCCGCTCAACTCGAAACTGCCGGCGATGCCGGGCTTGCCGTCCTGCTGGAAGGTCTGGACCGACTCCAGCTGACGCACCTTGTAGTACCGCCGGGTCATCGCCTCCAGAAGGGCCGCCTGCCCCTTGCCGCCCGAGCTGACCTCCTCGGCCAGCAGCCGGATGAGCGGTTCCCGGCTGTCGACCAGGGCGGCGATTCCGGCGGCATATTCCTGGTCGGACGGCCTGTCCGACAGCCGGGCCAGTTGGTCCCGGACATCGTCGTAGACCTGCTCCCGCGACTTGTCGATCATCGGCCGTTCGAACGCCTCGTACCGGATGCTTCGCGCCAGATCACCGATCACCGGGAAGCGCAACCTGGTCGCGACCACCAGCCGTTCGACGACCTCGCCGACCGCCTGCTGCATGTCCGGGGACACGCTGGGCACCGCACTGCGCCACCGCTCCAACAATCCGGTGACGATCGAGACCTGGTCGCCCGCCCGCTCCTGCGACAGGAACACCCGGTAGACCGCGTCCTGCAGCTCGGGCGACGGTTCGAGATCGGTCACCCCGTAGTGCCGCAGCACGGCCGCCAGCCGGGTTCGGAAACCCTCCGGCAGACCTTCGCGTTCGATGTCCAATGAGTGCAGGTAGGAGTGGAAGTACTCCCGCGGCGAGTGCACCCGCTCGTCCCCGGCCTCCTCCTCACCGGCCGGCCGGTTGCGGGACAGTTCACAGACGTCGGCGAACGTGGCGAGCACCCCCAGCGAGGCGGTCAGCAACTCGTGGTCGTCAACCGGTGTCTCATCACGCGTGCGGTGGTAGTCGGCGGCCAGTTCCCGAGCCCGGGCCAGACTGACGTCGTACCCCATGATCAGCGCCCGGATCCCGTCCAGATCGACCAGCGCCCGCGGCGTCAGGTCCTTCGCCGGGGCTTCTGCGTCCGCACCGAACTCCACCGTCGGGGTGGTGCTGACCGCGGCGCCGTCGTCGATCCGGTCGATGCGCAGCAGCGCACCGCTCCCGTCGACCTGGGAGTTGACCCCTACCAGGATCTCCCGAACCCGGCCGGCGTAGGGCGCCTTGACCGCGGTCTCCATCTTCATGCTTTCCAGGATCATCACCGTGTCACCGGCCTCGACATCGGTGCCGGCGGACGCGCGGACCGCGACCACCACCGCCGGGGCCGGCGAACGGACCACACCGCCTTCGTCCCGGCTGACCCGGTGGCTGACGCTGTCCACCTCGACCAGGTGGCCGGCGGCGGTCGTCGAGGCGACGACGTGATGATTGCGATCGCCGACGGACAACCGGCTTTCGAAGGCCGACATCCGTTGCAGCTCAACCTCTACCGACACCGATCCGTCCACTTCGATGCGGTACCGGCGCGGGCTGATCTGGGCCACCGTGAGCGTGTAGGTCTGGCCCTGGTAGCCCAGTTCCACCTCCCGCTCGACGGTGTGGCCCGCCCGCGGCCGGCCGCCCCTGGCCGACCGGAAGAACGCCTCCCGTTCCAGTGCCTCCTCTGCTTCGTACACGTCGACGCCGACGTACAGCAGCGCGGCGTCGGCGAACGGCGCGACCCTGGCCTGGTCGGTCAACCCGGCGCGGTCCAGCCAGCCGGTGTCGGCGGTGCCGTCGATGACCTCGGGCCGGTCGAGTAGTTCCAGCAGGAACGACTTGGTCGTCGTTCCGCCCCTGACGACGACGGTCGTCTCCCGCAACGCGACCCGCAGCCGGGCCATCGCCTCCTCCCGGTCCCGGCCCCACGCGATGATCTTGGCGACCATCGAGTCGTAGTCCGGGGAGATCGCGTCGCCGGTGGCGATGCCGGTGTCCACCCGGATCCCCGGACCGGTCGGCAGGGTGAGCAATTCGACCTTGCCGGGCGACGGGGCGAAACCGTTGTCCGCGTCCTCGGCGTTCAACCTGGCCTCGATGGCGTGGCCGAACTTCGGCGGCGGGCCACCCTCCAAGCGGTGGCCGTCGGCCACCATGATCTGCAGTTTCACCAGGTCAAGCCCGGTGGAGGCCTCGGTGATCGGGTGCTCCACCTGTAGCCGGGTATTGACCTCCAGGAAGGCGAACAGTTTCTCATCGGGTTGGTAGAGGAATTCGACGGTGCCGGCGCCCTGGTAGCCGGCTTCCTTCACCAGGGCGATCGCGCCGCGGCGGAGCTCGGCGTCCTGCTCGTCGGTCAGCACGGGGGAGGCTGATTCTTCGATGAGCTTCTGATTGCGCCGCTGGATCGAGCAGTCGCGGACCCCTGGTGCCCAGGCGTTGCCGTAGTTGTCGGCGATGATCTGGACCTCGATGTGCCGGCCACCCTGGACCAGCTTCTCCATGAAGACGACCGGGTCGTTGAACGCCTTCTGCGCCTCGGACTGGGTGCGCTCCAGTGCCTCCGCCAGCTCGCCCGGCTCGCGCACGATGCGGATGCCCCGGCCGCCGCCGCCGCTGCGGGCCTTGAGAATCATCGGGTAGCCGATCGCCTCGGCGTGCTTCTCGGCGGCGGCCATGTCCTCCACCGGACCCTTGCTCCACGGCGCCACCGGGACGCCGGTCGCTTCGGCCAGGTACTTGGCCTGCACCTTGTCACCCAGCTTGCGCATCGCGTCCGGCGGCGGCCCGATGAAGGTGACACCGATACGCGCGCACACCTCGGCGAATCCCGGATCCTCAGCGACGAACCCCCAGCCGACCCACGCCGCGTCGGCACGTCCGGCCTTCATCGCCCGTTCCAGCTCGGCGTGGTCCAGGTAGGGACTGCCCAGATCGCCCTTGTCCCGCAGCCGGACGGCTTCGTCGGCCAGCCGGACGAACAGGGAATTGCGTTCGATCTCGGTATGCAGGGCGATGACCTTGATGCCGTACCCGAACTCGGAGTTGAGTTCTCGGACTGCCCGGATCAGTCGGACTGCCGGCTCGCCCCTGTTGATCACCGCGATACGCGAGAACATTCGCTGACTCCTCCATCTACGTCGATGTTGCTGCTGTCCTACTGCCGCCCCCGGACGGGCGGGCGGCCGTGCCCGAAGTCGCTGCCGGCTGCCTTGATCCTGGCCCCGCGGGGCCGGGCGGCTGCCGATGGCAGTCACATCCTCGCGTGTACCCGTTCGGCCCGCTCCCCCAACCCCGGTGAACGGCTCTGACGGGCGGCCAATCGGTGGCCCGGTCGGTCTCAGAGATAGCGGGCGGCCAGTGCTGCAGCCTGCCGGCCGTAGGACGGTCCGTGCGAGACCGCATGCACCGCAACAGGATGCAGCTGATGCAATCCGATCAGGTCCGGCCACCCGGCCGGCAGGAGCGCGGTGTCGGCGTAGGCCGTCAGGACCCGGTCCAGGTGTTCGGTGCCGAACAGCGCCAGCATCGCGAGGTCGGTCAGCCGGTGCCCGCCATGCGCGGCCGGGTCGATCAGCACCGCCCCGTCCTCGGTGTACATGACGTTGCCGCCCCACATGTCGCCGTGGATCCGGGCGGGCGGCTGACCGTCGTCGAAATCCCCGGCGGCCAGCCGCTCGCAGACCCGTTCGATGGCAGCCAGCCCACGGTCGTTCAGCGTGCCGACCCGCACCGCCGCCCGCGCGTAGGGCAGCACCCTGGTGCTCGCGTAGAACTCCCCCCACCGATCAAACTCGCGCATCATCAGCCTTTGCCGGCCGATGTAGCCGTCACCGGTCCAGCCCGGCGGCCCGACCCCGAAGGCCGGCGCACCCGCGTCATGGGTCATCGCCAGCTGGCGCCCGAACCGCTCGGCGCCCGCCGCGCTGGCCCGAGCCGGTCGAAGTCGTTGCAGCGCAATGGATGTCGTGGTGACAGCGTGGACGTCGACGACCGTCGCACCGCTCTGAGGCTCTGCCAGCCAGCGCAGACCCGCTGCCTCCCATGCGAAGAAATCCGCCGGCGCGTCGGTTCTGCGTTTGACGAACTCTTCGGCGTGGGCGTCCGGCACCGGCAGACGGTAACCGGCCGCCGCCCCCCCTTCGATGTTGATCATGGCGTTCTCTGCTCGACACGCCGACGACACGCCGAAAAGTGAGCAGAGATTGCCATGATCAACTTGGAATCGGAATCGGGGCGGGGCGGAGCGGGAGGGGGCGGGTGGGGCGGGTCAGGCCAGGCCGAGGGACTTCATTCGCTCGGTGTGACCCTGCTGCAGGCGGCGAAACAGCGCCCCGATCCCGGCCAGGTCACCGGAGCCGGTGACGATCAATTCGGCCAGGGTGTCCCGGTCGGCCACCACGTACTGGGCCTGGGTGATCGCCTCGCCGAGCAACCGGCGTCCCCACAGAGCCAACGGCCCGGTGAGTCGCGGGTCGGCCTGACAGGCCTTTCGCACCTCGCGGACCGCGAACGCCGAATGCCCCGAGTCGCCGAGCACCTCGAACACCAGGTCCCTGGTCACCGGGTCGAGCCACTCGGCGATCTCGCGGTAGAAATCGGCCGCCAACCCGTCCCCGACGTGTGCCTTGACCAAAGACTCGAGCCACGAGTGCGGAGCGGTGGAGTCGTGAAATGCGTTGAACGGGGCGATGAATGGGGTCATCGCGTCCTCGACGGCCACCGACCTGGCGTCGAGATGTTTGGCCAGCGCCCGGAAGTGACCCATCTCGGCGGTCGCCATCTGGGACAGGGCGACCCGACCGGCCAGGGTGGGCGCCCATCGCGCGTCGGCCGCCATCCGGTCGAACGCCGACAACTCGCCGTAGGCAAGCACCCCGAGCAGGTCGATGACGGCCGATTCGGGAGGGTCGGGCCGGGTGACGGTCGCGGAGTGCCGCGGCCCCGGGTGCTGACCTGGTTCGACAACTGGCTGGTCAGGCGGCTGAGCGGTTGGGGAAGCCGACGGTGAAGGATTCACCGCACCCTGCAGTTCCGTCACTGGATCTCCGTCCTGGCTGCTCTGCCGCCGCTGCGCTGCTGCCACCGGCGCTCCCAATGCCACCGGCGCTCCCAACGACACCGGCGCTCCCAACGACACCGGCCCGCCCGATGACACCCGCTCGCCCTGTCGCTGTGGTTCGCACACTGTGCCAGTCGAGGGCCGCCCGCCTGACCGTGAGCCTCATTGTGGGCCCATTGTGGGCCCACAACCGGTCCACTGCGGGCCCCGGATCGACGGCACGGTGGGTGGCACGGTGGCGGGACGGTGGATGGCACGGTCGGATCACCACGGTCGGATCGCCACCGCGGACGTGCACGGGGCAGCGATGGCCGGCAGGTAGAATCAGCGCTGATAGGCGGTGCGACAACTGTGCCGCCGCACTGTGCGCGCGTCGCCCCGCAGCTGGCCGGACCGAAATGGCCGCCATCCGGGGCCCGTTTGGCCGGGTGAATCACACCTTTCCTCTCCGTGAACGCGCGCGGACTCGAGGAAGGCTCCACCCCGAATGACACTTGTATCTACCAACCCGGACGACCCGGACGGCGTCATCGCCGATGCCGCGATCGATCCCGAAGACGCAGCACTGTCGCACCCGCTGGCCGCCGACGCCCCGGTCGAGCCCGAGGCACCGACCTTCACCGAGCTCGGCACCGACCCGCGCATCGTCACCGCGCTGGCCGCGGTGGGGATCGAGCGGACCTTCGCCATCCAGGCGCTCACCCTGCCGATCGCCCTCGGCGGTCACGACCTGATCGGCCAGGCCAGGACCGGGATGGGCAAGACCCTCGGTTTCGGCGTCCCGCTGCTGCAGCGTCTCGCCCTCGACCAGGCCGTCGTGGCCGACGACAACGGCAGGCTGCCGGTCGGGCGGGCACCGCGTGCGCTAGTGATGGTGCCGACCCGTGAACTGTGTGTCCAGGTGACCCGTGACCTGCACCAGGTCGGCAAGTACCTCGGACTGGCCGTGACGTCGGTGTACGGCGGCCGCGCCTACGAACCGCAGATCTCTGCGCTGCACGCTGGGGTCGACCTGGTGGTGGGCACCCCCGGCCGGCTGCTGGACCTGGCCAACGGCGGCCACCTGGTCCTCGGCGGGATCAAGGTGCTGGTGCTGGACGAGGCCGACGAGATGCTGGACCTGGGCTTCCTGCCGGACATGGAGCGGGTGCTGGCGATGGTGCCGGACGTCAAGCAGACGATGTTGTTCTCCGCGACCATGCCTGGCCCGATCCTGACGTTGGCCCGCACCTTCATGACCCAGCCCACCCACATCCGGGCGGAACTGGCCGCCGAGGGCGCCACCCACACCCTCACCAAGCAGTACGTCTATCGGGCGCATGCCATGGACAAGGTGGAGATGCTGGCCCGGGTGCTGCAGGCCCGGGACCGGGGCCTGACGATGGTGTTCACCCGGACCAAGCGGACCGCCGCCAAGGTCGCCGACGAGCTGACCGAACGCGGGTTTGCCGCCGCCGCCGTGCACGGTGACCTGGGTCAGGGGGCCAGGGAGCAGGCGCTGCGGGCGTTCCGGTCCGGCAAGGTCGACGTGCTGGTGGCCACCGACGTCGCTGCCCGGGGGATCGACGTCGAGGACGTCACGCACGTCATCAACTACCAGTGCCCGGAAGAGGACAAGACCTACATCCACCGCATCGGCCGTACCGGCCGGGCGGGCAAGACCGGGATCGCGGTGTCCTTCATCGACTGGGACGACCTGCCCCGCTGGAAGCTGATCAACGACTCCCTCGGCCTGGACTTCGCCGACCCGGCCGAGACCTACTCCACCTCCAAGCACCTGTTCGACGACCTGGACATCCCGGAGAACGTCACCGGCCGGTTACCGTCGGCGCAGCGCACCCGGGCCGGTCTGGATGCGGAGAACGTCGAGGATCTGGGTGAGACCGGCGGGAAACGCCGCCGCGACAAGGCCAGTGCCGGTTCCGGTGGACGGGGCGGCAAGGGTGACGGCGACCGGAAGGCCGGTGGGCGGGGCGGCAAGGGTGACAGCGACCGGACGGCCGGTGGCCGGACCGCCAGCGGCCCCGCCGGTGGTAGCGCGAACGGGGGTCGTCGCACGCGCGGTGGGCCGGACGGGGTGTCCGCCAACGGATCCCCCGCCGCATCGATCGCGGTGGCCACGGCCCTGACGACGCAGTCCAGCGACGCGCCCGACACCGGTCCAGACGGATCGGGCGGATCGGGCGGATCGGGCGGGTCCGACGCGGTTCAGGAGAACGGACCGGCCGGATCGTCCCGCCGTCGGCGGTCCCGGCGGCGCACCCGCGGCGGCACCCCGGCCGACAGTTCCCCCAGTGAGGCAGCCACCACTCCGGCCGCAGGCTGATCAGTGACCGTGTGGCGCCCCGGGCCGCCCGCAACCCGCTGTCCAGCATGGGAACGCCCGCAGGTCCGGGTTGCGTAGGCTCGCGCGGTGAGTCTGAGCCCCGCCCGACGCCGCCGGATCGACCGGCTGGTGGCCGCGCTGATCGCTATCGCGGCGATCAGTACCGCCGTTGTTGTGTACCTCAGGAGTGACGCGCGGGCGACCACCTCCGCGCCCGGGCCGGCGGGGTCTGCTCCCTCGACCGTGGACGCGGTGCCGACCGCCCTGAGCCAGGCCTGGTCACTGCCCACCGATCCCACCCTGGGCGCGGTCGCCTCGCCGTACGGGGTCGTGGTGACCACCGACGGCACCACGGTGACCGGCCATGACGCGGTGACCGGCGACGTCCGCTGGTCCTACGGCGACACCGCAGGGACCCTGTGCGCGGTCGGCTCCGGCGACATCGACGCACCCGGCGTGCAGACCCGCGGCAGGGTGCGCGGCGTAATGGTCGTGTCGGAAAAGAATGGCTACTGCTCGCAACTGATGTTGCTCGACCCGCTGACCGGTGACCGTCACTACTACCGGACCAGCCCGAACCAACCCGACGGCGCACTCACCTTCGGCGGTCCGTACGCGGGCTGGATGGGACCGTCGTTGCTGGAGCTGTGGCGGGACGACCTGGTGCGCACCATCCAGTACGGCGACCTGCCCGCCCCGCCGAAACCCAACGCCGCGCACGGCGGGTGCACCTTCACCGACATGGCGATTGCCGACGAGCAGTTCACGACGGTGGAGCACTGCCCCGCCCTGGGCACCACCGCCCGGGTGGTGCTCAACTGGGCCACCCCGGACTCGGCGCCGAACAAGCCCGACGACCAGGACGTGTTCAAGCACGCTCCCCGCGCGGACATCGACACCGGGTCCCCGGCAGCCCGGATTGTGGGTATCACCGCGGACCGGGTGGCGGTACTCGTCGCGGCGCCGCAACCGGCGGTGGTCGTGTACGACGCAGCTGGCGCCGAGACCTCCCGCACCCCGGTCGACATCCCGGTCGATGCCGTGGTTGCGGCCGATCGTCTCAGCCCGCAGGGCCACACCCAACCGACGCCGGCCGTCCGGAGCAGCACCGATCGGGTGTCACTCATCGGCGACCGGTTGATCGGGGTCTCCAGCCAATCGATCCAGGCGCCGGCCCCCGCCTCCGCTTCGGCGTCATCCTCGACACCGGCCGAGACCGTCCCGCCGACAGTCGGCTTCCTGGCGGGCACGAGCGCCAGCACGGCCGCGACCACCCCCGCGGAGCCGCCGACGATCCAGGTCAAGGACCTGGCCGTGCGGTGGACTCGGCAGGGCGCCCTTGGCCTGCCGGCGATCATCGGCCGGCAGCTGCTGATGCCCGCCGCCGGCGGTCTCGAGGTGTTCAGTGAGGCCAACGGCGACCCGGGCATCGTGCCGGTGACCATCGGCGTCGATCGGGGCGGGTACGCCGGGCGGGTCGACGCGACGGCGGTCGGCTCCATGGTCGTCGAGGTTCGTGGCGACAGCGTCGTGGGCCTCACCCCGTCCGGCTGACCATCCCTACGGCGAGTGCCCAGCTGCCGTGCGCTCGTCAATCCCCCGGAGCCGGTAGGTCATGATCGGCGGATGGACGCTCAACCCACCACCCAACTGACCCGGACGGCAGCCATCCGGATCGCCCTGCCCAGCACCGCGGGCCCACTTGCCGCGTTGGACACCGCCACGCCGGACCCGCTGGGAACGGTGCTGCTCGTCCCTGGCTACACCGGATCCAAGGAGGACTTCGTCCCGTTGCTGGATCCGTTGTCGGACAGCGGTTTTCGGGCCGTTGCCTACGATCAACCGGGGCAGTTCGAATCACCTGGACCGGCCGATGAAGGCGCGTACGACCCGATGACGCTCGGCGCCGTCTGCGCGGACCTGGCCCGGGATCTCGCCGCTGACGGGCCGGTCGTGCTGCTCGGTCATTCCTACGGTGGACTGGTAGCCCGGGCCGCGGTCCTGCAGGGCGCCCCGATTGCCGGACTGATCCTGCTGGCCTCCGGGCCGGGAAAGTTCCGGCAGGGCGACCGGTTCGACGCCCTGGTCGCTGGGGATCCGCTGCTGCGACAGCATGGGCCGGCTGCGGTGTATGACGCCACGGCGGCCCGGGACGAAGCCCGGCGGGGGGCGGTACCGGCCGAGCTGGCTCGCTGGCTCCGCCGCCGGTTCCTTGCGTCCTCCCCCGCCGGGTTGCTCGGGATGGGTGCGGCGCTGCGCACCGAGCCGGACCGGGTGGCCGATCTGGCCGCTGCATTGACCGCGGAAGGAGCCGGGGTAGCGGTGGTCACCGGCCGGGCCGACGACGCCTGGTCGCTGGACGAGCAGGACGACATGGCAACGAGGCTCGGCACCAGCCTGGTGATCATCGAGGACGCGGCCCATTCGCCGGCGATCGAGAATCCGGCAGCCGTGCTTGACGTGCTGCTGCCGCTGCTTCACCGCTGGTGCCCGGCGGACTCCTGACATCGTCCGCCGCCCACCCCTCGTCGGGGGTCAGCCGGTCGTAGGGAGTCAGCCGGTCGTAGGGAGTCGGCCGGTCACGGCAACCAGGACCACCACAACACGCCCAGGGCGGCGACCAGGAACACGCCCTCCGCGACCGGTCGCCACCGAACGGACTTCCCGGCGCCCGCGCCCACCGGCCCAGGCGGCCGGCGCCTTGGCCGCCACCCGTGCCAGAGCAACTCCCCGGCCGCCCCGACCAGCAGGTGGGCCGCCGGCCGGGGCCACCCGGGCCCGGTCGCGGCGGCCACCCCCACCGGGCCCAGCGCGGACGGGGCGATCACCTCGGCAACCACCAGCACCACCCCCAGCACCAACAGCCCGGCCGACAGCAGGCCGGTCACCCCGTGCAGCAACCGGGCGGCCAGGAGCGGCCGCCCGTCAGGACGCGGCCGCCCGTCAGGATCGGGGCGCCCTGCATCCGGCGGTGAACCAGGGTCCGGCGACCCGGACGCTGCACCCGTCACCAAGCCCGACCCGCAGGGCCGACCGGCACGGTTATTCCGCTGCTGGCCCCGATCAGTGCGGCCAGGGTCTCGGGGTGGGTCGTTTCCTGGCCGAGCTTGAGGACCTTGTTCTGGCCGTGGTAGTCCGAGGACCCGGTGGTCAGCAGCCCCAGTCGGGACGCGATCGATCGGAGCTCGGCGCGGTCGGTTTCGGCGTGATCGGGATGATCCACCTCCAGCCCGTTGAGCCCCCGGTCGACCAGGCCGGTCAGGTACTCGACGGTCAACGCCCGGCGCTCGCCGCGGGCCCGCGGATGCGCGATCACGCTCACCCCGCCGGCGGCCGCGATCATCTCGATGGCGCTCGGCAGATCCGTGTCCGCCTTCGGCACGTAGTACGGACCGTGGCCGGCGAGGTAGGACGCGAATGCCTCGTCCACCGACTCGACCACACCGGACTGCATCAGCGCCCGGCCGATGTGTGGGCGACCGATGGTGGCGCCGTCAGCAATGGCCAGGACCTGATCGGCGGAAATGGGCAGGCCCGCGGCGACCATCCGGTCCACGATCCGCATCCCGCGGTCCAGCCGCTCCTGCCGCAGCCTGGCCTGCTCCCGGGCGACGGCCGGGTGCGCCGGGTCGTACAGGTAGCCCAGCAGGTGCACGCTGACCTGGCGGCCGCCGGCCTGCGCGACCGTGGAGAACTCCGCTCCCGGGATCAGCCACAGGTGATCGGGCCGGGCCGAGCTGGCGGCGGCCCAGCCGGCGCTGGTGTCGTGGTCGGTGATGGCCACCGCGTCCAGACCGGCGGCGGCGGCCGCGGCCACCAACTCCGCCGGGCTGTCAGTGCCGTCCGAGGCGGCGGAGTGGGCGTGCAGGTCGATCAGCATCGTGACCATCCTGCCTGGTCCGGACACCGCCTCGAGCCGCCCCGCCGATCGCGCCGCCGAAGATGTCCTCGCGAGTACGCTCACCGGTGCAGATGAGTCCACGCGGGTGGGCCTGAAGGAGATTCGCACCACGGTCAGTCCGGTCCAGCGGTGGGCCAGCTCAGGAGGTCGACGATGCCAGTACTGCCCTCCCTGCCGTCGTTGCCGGCCTTCACCCCGGTCCTGCGCCGACGACCACCGGAACCGACCAGGTCGAGCCGGCCCGACGCCATCGTCGACTGCGCCGCCTACGTCGACGGCAAACGGGTGGCCGACTGCAACGACCCGATCCTGGCGATCGAGCATGTCCGCAAGCAGGGCCGCGGCTTCGTCTGGATTGGCCTGCACGAACCCGACACCGACGAAATGACTGTCGTCGCAGAGCTTTTCGGGCTGCACGAGCTGGCGGTCGAGGACGCGGTGCACGCCTATCAACGACCCAAGCTCGATCGGTACGACACGTCGTTGTTCATGGTGCTCAAGACCGTCTGCTACGTCGAACACCACACCGGCTCGGCAGTGGAGATCGTGCAGAACGGCGAGATCATGATGTTTCTTGGTGCCGATTTCGTCGTCACCGTCCGGCACGGGACGCATTCCCAGCTGGCCGGGGTACGCGCGGGACTGGAGGGCGACCCGGAACAGTTGGCCATCGGCCCGGCCGCCGTCATGCACGCCATCGCCGACCGGGTGGTCGATGAGTACCTGACCGTCGTCGAGCAGGTCGAGGACGACATCGATGAGATGGAGAACTCGGTGTTCACCACCGAGAAGCCGGTGGACATCGAGCAGATCTACCTGCTCAAGCGGGAGATCCTGGGGCTGCGCCGGGCGGTCTCCCCGTTGACCCCGGCCCTGCGGGCGCTTACCAACTCACCGCATCCGCTGGTCCCGGCGCAGATTCGGGAGTACTTTCGCGACGTCGAGGACCACCTGTCGGTGGTCACGGAACGGGTCGCCAACTTTGACGAAATGCTGACCACCCTGGTCAGCGCCGCACTCGCCGAGGTGACGACGCGGCAGAACGAGGACATGCGCAAGATCTCCGCGTGGGCCGCCATCGCCCTCGTGCCGACCGCCATCGCCGGGATCTACGGGATGAACTTCGACAACATGCCCGAACTGAGCTGGACCTTCGGCTATCCGATGGCCCTGCTGCTCATCGTGGGGTTGTGCACCACGCTGTTCATGCTGCTCCGACGCCGGGGCTGGCTGTAGCAAGTGCGGAGCCCCGCGCGACCGAGGGGGACGCGGCGCGTCGGTCAGCCCCGCTGACCGAGTTCCATCCTGGACAGCAGGTCACGGGCCTGCTCGGCCGTCCGTGGCTGGCACAGCACGTCGTACCGCCGCGCCACCACCTGCGACGCCGAGGTGAAATCGCGTCTGCCCTTGGCCACCGAGTACCCCAGGTAACCCATGACCGCACCGAATACCGCGCCGATCAACACGGCGGCGAGGATGAGCAGCAACACGCCACCCTGGACCGGCGAGAAGACGAAGAGCAGCAGCCCGACGAACAGGCCCATCCACGCCCCGGACGCGGCGCCCGCCGCGGCGAGCTTCTTGGCGGTCAGCCGACCGGTCACCCGCTCGACCAGTTGCAGGTCGGAACCAACGATGGTGACGTCCTGGATGGAGAAGTCGTTCTTGATCAGATGCTCCACCGCGGCCTGCGCACTGGCATAGGTGGGGTAGGCGGCGACGGCGAAGCCCGTTGGCGGGGTCGGCAGATTGGGGACGGTCGGCGTCCCGCGAAAACCGATGGGTGAGGTCACGACAGACCACCTCCTTTGGTTCCTTCATGCTCGCACATCCAGGTGTGCAAGCCATGGGAGCAGCTGACAGCCCCTGACCAGCCCCTGACCAGCCTCTGACGGCCGCTGACGGCCGCTGACGATATCTGAGGACCCTAAGCACAGGACTGGGGCTGGGGTTTCGGCCGAGCCGGCGGCTGGGCGACCGGCCGCCCAGCCCGTAGCCTGATGGGGCGGATCATGAGCGTCGCCGATCGGGTGACCACTGATGTGCTGTCTGGTCCCACCCGTCCGAAATCCATCGTTAGCAGAAGGACCTATGGCTGTCACCGTCGAGGACGTCCGGGCCGCACTGGCCACTGTCAAGGACCCGGAGATCCGGCGTCCGATCACCGATCTGGGCATGGTCGCCGATCTCGCGGTCACCCCTGACGGGGTGGTCGACCTGACAGTGCTGCTGACGATTGCCGCCTGTCCGTTGCGGGAAACGCTGACCAATGACGTGACCGCGGCCGTTCGCGGGGTGCCGGGGGTGACCGACCTGCGGCTGCAACTCGGGGTGATGACCGACGAGCAGCGGACCGCGCTGCGGGACAACCTGCGCGGCGGCGCCACCAAGGACATCCCGTTCGCCCGCGCGGATTCCAGAACCAGGGTGTACGCCATTGCGTCCGGCAAGGGCGGCGTCGGCAAGTCGACGGTGACGGTCAACCTCGCGGCCGCGCTGGCCGCCCGGGGCCTGGCGGTCGGCGTCCTGGACGCCGATGTGTACGGCTTCTCCATTCCCCGGATGCTGGGGGTGACCGGCCGGCCGACCAGGGTCGGCGAGATGATCCTGCCGCCCATTGCGCACGGCATCAAGGTGATCAGCGTTGGGATGTTCGTGGACGGTAACGTGCCGGTGGTCTGGCGTGGGCCGATGCTGCACCGGGCGTTGCAGCAGTTCCTGGCCGACGTGTTCTGGGGCGACCTGGACGTGCTGCTGCTCGATCTGCCGCCGGGAACGGGCGACATCGCCATCTCGACCGCTCAGCTCATCCCCACCGCGGAGATCCTGGTGGTGACCACCCCGCAGACCGCCGCCGCCGAGGTCGCCGAGCGGGCCGGCGCCATCGTCACCCAGACTCGGCAGCGGATCGCCGGCGTGGTGGAGAACATGTCGGCGATGACCCTGCCGGATGGCACGGTGCTCGAGGTGTTCGGGGCCGGTGGCGGGGAGACGGTGGCCGCTTCGCTAAGCCGGCTGACGGGTGCAACCGTGCCGCTGCTCGGCCGGATCCCGCTGGAGGTCGAACTGCGGACCGCCGGCGATGCCGGGGTACCCCTGGTGCTCGCTGCCGGGTCGAGCCCGGCCACCGAGGCCCTGCGTGGCGTGGCCGACGCACTGGCGGCCCGGCAGCGACCGCTGGCCGGGGTCTCCCTGGGGATCGCCCCCGCCCGCCGCTGAGCCGCCCCGTCCGGTCCTGGTCCGGCTGGCTGCGGCCTCGGTCCGGTCCTGGCCCAGCCCGGTCCGGTGCGATCCAGGGGCGCGTCAGGTGCCGTCGAGGTCGAACGGAGCGGGGCCGGACGCCCGTTCCGGTGATGTCGGTGCGGCGGGGGTCGAACCTTTCGCCAGCGAGACAACGGCCTCCGCGGGGGGCGCGACCGGCACAGACGCAGTGCTCGGCGGCGGGCAAATCAACGGCGGCTCCTGGACAGGCGGCTCCTGGACAGGCCGCTCCTGGACAGGCGTTGAGACCGATCCACCGGCGCCCCCGCCCACTGCGCCGGCGCTGTCGGGGGCCGCACCGTTGGCCGCACCGTTGGACGCAGTCGGGCTTCCGGCGGCGGGCTGATCCAGGCCGAGGAAACCGGTCAGGCCACCGGAGAATTCGTCGCCCAGAATGTTCTTGCCGATCAGCCGTCGCGGGTTCAGGTCCCGCAGGTCGCGCAATTCCTGAATCTCCTTGAGCGACTGCAGATCGGCGACCTGCCGCCGGAGTTCCTCGATTTCCGGGCCGATCTCCCGGCGCAGTTCGGCCTGCGCGCCGGCGGCCATCGTCCGGACCTTGCGCAGTGAGCCGAGCACCCAGGTGACGGCGGTCGGGATCCGCTCGGGGCCGAGGACGAAGACGCCGACCAGCACGATGATGATGATCTGACCCCAGGACAGGCCGAACATGTGACGGCCCCCTTTCCGGGTCGGTCTCGACCTCGGTCAGGATAGCCCGAGAAGCGTGCATCCCCGGCTGCCCGGGGGCAGGCTTGAGCGGCGGCGGGCGATCACCCACCGGTTCTACTGCGCGGCCAGCGTGACGGTGACGGTCAGCTCCCTGCCCCCGCGCATCAGCACCACCGGTACCGCGGAACCAACCGGGTTCCGCCGGATCGCAACCACCAGCTCGTCAGCGTTGCCGACGGCCCGGTCCCCTACCTTCACGATCACGTCACCCTCGGCGATCCCGGCGGCGGCGGCCGGTCCGCCGTCCTGCACGTTCTGCACCTGCGCCCCGTCGGTGGCGCCGTCAGTGGCCGACCGGGCGTTCAGCCCCATCGTGGAGTGCTGCACCGAGCCGGAGCGGATGATTTGCTCGGCAACGCTTTTCGCGGTGGTGATCGGGATCGCGAACCCCAGGCCGATCGATCCGCTGGCGTCCCCGCCGAGGGTCCTGATGGCGGTATTGATACCGACGACCGCACCACTGGAATCCACCAGTGGGCCGCCGGAGTTCCCGGGGTTCACCGCGGCGTCGGTCTGGATCGCGTCGATGACGGCGTCGGTGTCCGAGCCGCCGCCCTGCAGCCGCACCGGCCGGTCCTTGGCGGACACGATGCCCGTCGTTACCGTGCCGGCCAGACCCAGCGGCGACCCGATGGCGATGACCGGATCGCCGACGGCGAGAGCGGCCGAATCGCCGATCTGGGCGACGGTGGCCCCGGAGATGTCCACCTTGAGCACGGCCAGGTCGGTCAGCGGGTCACGGCCGACGATGATGCCGGGCACCCGGCTGCGGGCCGCGTCGTCGAAGATCACCGTCAGCTGCGCCGACGGGTCGGTGGCGGCCGTCGACACCACGTGGTTGTTGGTAAGGATGTAGCCGGCGCCGTCGATGACGACCCCCGAACCGGTCTCCCCGACGTCACCGGTGCGGATCTCCAGCGACACCACCGACGGCAGAACCCTGGACGCAGTGTCCGCGATCGACCCGGGTTCCCGGGTCACCGATGGGGCGACGGTGGCCAGCTGGAAGTCGGGGTTGGTGACGGTGGCCGGCAGCCGGTTGGCCGCAACGACGCCGATGGCTGCGCCGAGCGCGCCGATCACCAAGGCGGTCACCAGCAGCGCGATCAACCCGGACGGCCGAATCCGCCGGTCGAACAACGCCTGCCGCAGGCTGAACCGTTCCGCTGCAACGGGTTCGGCAATCTCCCGCACCGGTGCACTGAGCGCCGGCGGGCCGAGCATCGCACTGGACGCCGGGTCACGCCAAGGATCGCCCGGGGGCTGGGGTTCGTCGACGGCAGCGGTGAGCGCCGGGGGCCGTGGCAGGCTGTCCGCCACCCCCGGGGGGCGGCCGAACGCGTCCTGCAGGTTGTCCGCCACCGGCGGGGCGACCCACCGGACCACGCCGTGGACACTTCGCGGTGAGAACGAGCCACCGACCCCGCCGGGCCGGCCGAACATGCTCGCCTGGTGCGCATCGACGTGGGGTTTGACCAGCGGCTTCGGGGCGAGCCGGACAGAGTCGTTTCGGCCCAGCTCCCGGTGGGGGCCAGGTGCAGTGGGGCCAGCCTGCGTGGGGGCGGGCGGAGTACCAGCGTGCGGAGTGGGGGCGTGCGGAGTGGCTGCTTGTGGGACGACAAGGTGCTGGTCAGCTGGGGGATGATATTCGCCGTCGCGGGTGCCGGTCTCGCTCATCGCCTGTCAAGCCCCCCTTGCTGATGCTGGCCGACAGTCCCGCGCACCGTCCGGCACCCCTCAGCGTCCAACCGCGCGCGGCCGCGGGTCCGGTGTCGCCAGGCTACGTCACACCTGCATCCGGACCGGTCGAGCACACCGGCTTCGGCTACGGGCGTCCCAGGCTGACCGGGAGGGCGAACGGCGTGCTGACCCCACTGACCACATGGCTCTCGGCCGGACGATGGCTCACGACACTGATTTCCGCCGCCCCCAGGGCGCCGACCGCAAGACCTGCCACGACGGCACTGGTGCCCAGGAATCTGATTCGTCGACCGCGGGACGGGTGTTGCAATGGTGGAGCCGGCGGTGCGGGGCGGGGTGCCTGTCCGGCTTGCGTCGACGGTCGTGGCACGGCGACCGGGATGGACCGCAAGCTGTCCAGCAACCCGGCCGGCATCGCGGGGCTTTGCGCGGACCGAAGAAATGATCGCGCCGCAAGCTGCTGATCGACCTCGCCCGCGCACTGGGGACACCGGGCGAGGTGGGTAGCTGCCCGCTGGTAGCCGACCAGCGGCATCTCACCGTCCGCGAACGCGACGATGGCGTCCAGGTTGAGGTGGTCGGCAAAGCCTCCCGGTTGCGGACCGCCGGCCATCGCACCGCCTCTCGTCGCGTCCGTCATCGACCCGCCTCCGGACCGATCCCTTCGCCACTGCTGCTGGCGCGGCGCCGTTCCAGTCCGGCCCGAAGAGCGAGCCGCCCGCGATGGATCCGAGAACGGACGGTGCCCAGTTTCACCCCGAGCGTCGCGCCGATCTCTTCATATGTCAGGCCCTCGACGTCGCACAAGACCACGGCGGCACGAAATTCCGGGAGGAGGTCATCCAGCGCCGCCTGCAGATCCGGGTCCAGGTTGGCGTCGGTGAACGCCTGCTCCGGGGACGGTTCCCGACCAGCGATCCGATCGGTTTCCTCCGGCAGTGCTTCCATCCTGATCCGGGCGCGGCGTCGGACCAGGTCGAGAAACACATTGGTGGCAATGCGGTGCAGCCAGCCCTCGAACGACCCCGGGCGGAAGGTGGACAAGGAGCGGAAGACCCGGATGAAGGTCTCCTGGGTGATGTCCTCGGCGTCGTGAGAATTACCCGACAACCGGTACGCCAGGCGGTACACCCGGTCGCCGTGATCACGGACGATGTCGTCCCAGGCCGGCGGCGTCCACGGTGAGGTGGGTGTGTCGCCGTGCTCACCCTGAATCGGTCGACCTTCGGTCGCCACGTCGCCGGGAGACCCGGACCGGGCTATCGACGTGCCATCGATCGGCATCGGGCCGTTCGCAACAGGCAGGCTGGACAGCGAAACCACCTCCGGACTGGTGCCGGCATTGTGACCGGCAGCGGCCCACAGTGTCCCTTGTCCGAGTGTGAGCCGGGTGTGAAGGGGACCGATCGGGCAATGACGCGGCGAGCTGTCCGGAGCGCCGCTTTCCTGGTCCGCCCCGGGACACGGTAGGTTCTGCCGCGGGACGGGACCGTACCGCTCGGACCGGTGCCACCTGGGTCACCGCCGCCTGGCCACCCGGATCGGACCGGCCGGGGCGTCCCACCCCCACCTTCCTGGTCAGCTCATCGATCTCAATGACACGCCCTGCCAGCACACGCCCTGCCAGCACACGCCCTGCCAGCTGCAAGCGCCACCAACCGCAAGCCCTGCCGATCCAAGGAGGTCCCCGGTGACCACGAGCCGGTCCTATGCCGAGTTCTTCGTCCCGGAAAGTGATGTCGTACTCGCCGCCCGGGGCCGGGCCGCTGATCTGGGGTGCGTACCGATCGGGTCCGGCGGCGCTGCTGCGCTCACCTTCCTGGCCGCGGCCGTCGGCGCGCGTTCGGTGGTGGAGGTCGGCACCGGAGCCGGCGTCAGCGGCCTGCACCTGCTGGCGGGAATGGCTCCCGATGGAATTCTGACCTCCATCGACATCGAAGCGGAGCACCACCGCGCCGCGAAGAAGGCGTTCGCCGAGGCCGGGGTGGGGCCCACCCGTACCCGGCTGATCAACGGCCGCGCGCTGGACGTCCTGCCGCGGTTGACCGATGGGGCGTACGACCTGGTGTTCGTCGACGGCGCGCGCACCGAGTACCCGCAGTACGTGGCCCAGGCCCTGCGGTTACTGCGGACCGGCGGCATCGTCGCGGTCGACGGGGCGCTGGCCGCTGACAAGGTCGCCGATCCCACCCAGCGGGACGGCGAGACGGTGGCGGTCCGGGAGGCCGGCCGGCTGATCCGCGACGACGAGACCCTCGCGGCGGTGATGATTCCGTTGGGCGATGGGCTGCTGGCTGCGGTCAAGCGCGGTTGATGAGCGGACATGCCGGCCGCTGCCGGGGCCGGCTGATGTCCGCCGCTGCGGCCCTGATAGCCGCCGGAACGATCGCCGGCTGCGGCGGTACCGGCGAATCGGCGTCGCCCGCCGGGGCCGGCGTGGAGCCGGTCGCGTCCGTCGCACCGGCCTCGACGCAGACCGGGACGTCGTCGGCACATTCGCCGGCAAATCCGATCCCGGACGCGAGCAGCTCCGTCGTCGTGGACGCGGCCGGATCCGCCGCGCAGGTCGCCGCGGGCGCTTCCAGATCGGCCGCCGCGGCCGCCGCCGCCAGTGCAGCGCGTCAGTCGGCAACCACTGCGGCGCTGACGGTCTCGGCGCAACCGCCCGGCCAGACCCCGTCGGCGGGTGCGGCTCCTGGTACGGCCGCAGCAGGCGCGGAGCAGTCCCGGCTGGCCGACGCCGCCCGGGCCGCCGCCCAGGCGGCCGCCGCTGCCGGATCCAACCCGGTCGACCCGGCCATCCCCGGCGACGAGGGTGGCCCCCGGTGCAAGGGCAACGAGCAGTACGCCGATGAGCAGCCGACCGGTATGCGTCCCGACGCGGCCGCCGTGTGGCAGGCGGCCGATGCGGCCGCCGCCACCGCCGGAGTGACAATGTGTCTGGCCGACGGCAAGCGCAGCCAGGTCCAACAGCAGCAGACCTTCGATGAGTACGTGGCCCAGTACGGCGCCGCGATGGCGGCCCAATACGTCCTACCGCCAGAGAAATCGGCGCACGTCCAGGGCACCGCAGTGGACGTCCAACCTTATGCCGCCTACACCTGGCTCGAGGGCACTAACGGCATTTTCGGCCTCTGCCGAACCTACGACAACGAGGTCTGGCATTTCGAGTACGACCCTGGCTTCGTCACCGGCGGATGCCCCGCGCGCCGGCCGCACCCCGGCGGCTGACCGCTGCACCGCTCGGAGGCGGGAGGAGCCTGATAACGACCCGGCCGCAGGTCACTTGCCGATGGTGACTCCCTTGCCGACCACGGTGATGCCGCCCGGGCTGACCGTGTAGAGGTCGCTGTCCAGAGCGACGTCGACGCCCACCTTGGCGCCGTCCGGCACCACCACGTTCTTGTCCAGAATGCTGTGCCGGACCACGGCATTACGGCCGATCCGCACCCCCGGCAGGATCACCGAGCCCTCGATCCGGCTGCCGGTGCCGATCCGCACGTCATCGGAGACCACCGACCCGGTGACCGTGGCGCCGGAAATGATCGTTCCGGTGCCGATCATCGAATCCCGGGCGGTGCCGTTCTCGACGAACTTCGCCGGCGGGAGGGTGGCCGGAAAACTCAGGATCGGCCACTCCCGGTTGTACAGATTGAAGATCGGCTCCAACGAGACCAGATCCATGTGCGCGTCCATGTACGCGTCCAGGGTGCCGACGTCGCGCCAGTACCCGCGGTCGCGATCGGTCGCTCCCGGGACGTTGTTGCGGGCGAAGTCGTACACATGCGCGGTCCCGCGATTCACGAAATACGGGATGATGTTGCCGCCCATGTCGTGAATGGAGGATTCGTCCGCCGCGTCGATCTTGAGCGACTCGATCAACGCCTGGGTACTGAAGACGTAATTGCCCATCGAGGCATAGGCCACGTCCGGATCGTCCGGCACCGACGGCGGGTCGGCTGGCTTCTCCATGAACTCGGCGATCTTGCTGCCGTCGTCATCGGCCTTGATCACGCCGAACGCCGTTGCCTCCCGGCGGGGCACCCGGATGCCGGCCACCGTGGCCTCGGCCCCGGTCGCGATGTGGTCGGCGACCATCTGCGCCGGGTCCATCCGGTAGACGTGGTCGGCACCGAAAACTACCAGATAGTCGGGCTTCTCGTCATAGACGAGGTTCAGGGACTGCAGAATGGCGTCGGCGCTGCCGGTGTACCACCGCGGTCCGAGGCGCTGCTGTGCAGGCACCGGCGTGACGTAGTTACCGATCATCTGGCTCATCCGCCAGGTGGTGGTGATGTGTCTGTCCAGCGAATGCGACTTGTACTGGGTCAGCACGCAAATCTTCAGGTAGCCCGCGTTGACCAGGTTGGACAACACGAAGTCGATCAATCTGAAGTTGCCGCCGAACGGGACTGCAGGCTTGGCTCTATCCGCGGTCAGTGGCCAGAGCCGCTTCCCTTCGCCGCCTGCCAGCACGATTCCGAGCACCTTGGGCTTGGCCATGGCGCTGACCATAGCGGCCGGTCGCCGCAGGCGCGCGCGGGGGGATCACCCGTATGGTGACTCCATCGCCGCAGCGAGGTTTCTGCCGCTGCTGGCGTTTTCACATCGCGGCAGTCGGCGGGGCTGGATAGATTGCCGACGTGCATACCGCCATCCTGACCCGTGAGTTCCCGCCTGACGTCTACGGCGGCGCCGGCGTCCACGTCGAGTACCTGGTCCGCGAACTGCGCAAACTCGTCGACGTCGACGTCCACTGTTTCGGTGACGACCGGCCCGGTGCCATCGGGCATCGGCCGGCACCCGATCTGGCCGGGGCCAATCCCGCGCTGACCACACTGTCGGTCGACCTGTCGATGGTGGCCGCCACCGGGAATGTGGAACTGCTTCATTCGCACACCTGGTACGCGAACATGGCCGGGCACATCGGCAAGCTGCTGCACGGCATCCCGCACGTGATCACCGCGCACTCCCTCGAACCGCACCGGCCGTGGAAGGCAGAGCAGCTCGGTGGCGGCTACCGGTTGTCGTCATGGGCGGAAAAAACGGCGTACGAGAGCGCTGACGCCATTATCTCGGTGTCGACCGGGATGCGGGCCGGGATCATGGAGAGCTACCCAGCCCTGGATGAGGCCAAGGTCCACGTCATCCGCAACGGCATCGACACCGAGATCTACCAGCCCACCGCGGAACGCAACGTGCTGACCGACAAGGGCGTTGACCTCGACTTGCCCATCGCCTCGTTCGTCGGGCGGATCACCCGGCAAAAGGGAGTCGGGCACCTGGTCGCCGCCACCCACCACTTCGACCCCGGGGTGCAGCTCGTGTTGTGCGCCGGCGCGCCGGACACCCCGGAGATCGCCGCCGAGACCGCCGCGGCCATCGCCGAGCTGCAGGCGCAGCGGGACGGGGTGTTCTGGTTCGACGGGATGCTGACCCTGCCCGAGGTCAAGCAGGTGCTGTCGGCCTCGACGGTATTCGTCTGCCCTTCGGTGTACGAGCCGCTCGGCATCGTCAACCTGGAGGCAATGGCCTGCGGCGCGGCCGTTGTTGCCAGCGATGTCGGCGGAATCCCGGAGGTCGTGAACGACGGCGAAACCGGAACCTTGGTGCACTACAACAGCACCGACGGACCGGGCTTCGAACGGGCGATCGCCGAAGCGGTGAACGAGCTGGTCGCCGATCCCGCGAAAGCCGCCGGTTTCGGAACCGCGGGCCGCGCTCGGGCCGTTGCCGAGTTCTCGTGGACCGCAATCGCCGAGCAGACCGTCGAGCTGTACCAATCCGTATTGAGCTAAGACCAGTCCTGCGGCGCCCTCGCCTGCGGCGCCCTCGCCGCCGAGTCACCAGGTGCGGCGACGCGAACCGCCCGGGTCCCGTTCCTCTGATGAGGTCGGGCCCGGGCGGTGTGCGGCATATCTGGTCGGCGGCGTGCCGCCGGCGGGACTACTGCCAGCCCATCGGGCTCATTTGCCCAGGCTCATTGGACTGGGCTTATTCGACTGGGCTCACTTGACTGGGCTCACTTGACTGGGCTCACTTGACTGGGCTCACTTGACTGGGCTCACTTGACTGGGCTCACTTGACTGGGCTCACTTGGGGACGACGGCTTTGAGCGCATCACCGAGGGCCGACGCCTCATCTGCGGAAATCTCGACCACCAGCCGGCCGCCGCCTTCCAGCGGAACCCGCATCACGATCCCCCGACCCTCCTTTGTCACTTCGAGAGGACCATCCCCGGTACGAGGCTTCATGGCCGCCATGTGCGACTCCCTCCAGAACTCACGAACTGCATCGGCCGAACGGCGGTGCCCGTCCGGCGGTTGTCGGCGCGATCGGCGCGGACGGTCCATTCTCCCTCATGGGAGCCCTGCTCCCGAAATCAGGTCGCGGGGACCATCCATCGAGCGGCCGAAACCCGGGTCTGCCGCGGCGACCCGGTGGTGCCGTCGGCTGCGGTCAGGGTCACCGCCGGCCGTGGTACCGGTCGTTGGCTTGCCGCTGGCGGGCGGGGGTACCAGGGTGGTGGTGCGCGGCCGGGTCGCGCGATGCGTCCAGCTGGAAGTGAGTGCCCATGCCCGACATTCCGCCCACCGCCCCTGCCACCCAGGCCGCTCCCCCGCAGACCGTGCTGACCGACACGACGCTCGTCGCGGACGGGGCGGCCGTCCGCACCGTGACGCTGAACCGCCCGGCCGCGTTCAACTCGTTCACCCTGGCGATGAAGGACGAACTGCTGGCCGCGATCGCCGACGCCGCCGCCGACCCGGTGGTACGGGCGGTGGTGATCACCGGGAACGGGCGGGCGTTCTGCGCAGGGCAGGACCTCAAGGAGCACCTCGCCCTGGTCGCCGCGCAGGATCAACGGGTGGCCGGGACCGTCCGCGATTTCTACAACCCGTTGGTGCTGGCAATCACCGGAATGAGCAAGCCGGTGATCGCGGCCGTCAACGGTCCCGCTGCCGGGGCGGGCGCCGGTCTCGCGTTCGCCTGCGACCTGCGCTACGCCGCCCGGTCGGCGTCGTTCTCGATGGCCTTCGCCGGAGTTGGCCTGTCCGCGGACACCGGCGCGTCGTTCCTGCTGCCACGGTTGATCGGCCAGGGCCGGGCGTCGAAGATGATGCTGCTGGGCGAGAAGGTCACCGCCGACGAAGCGGAACGAATCGGGCTGGTGGACGCCGTGACCGATGACGTCGATCTGCTACCGACCGTGGCCGCGGTCGCGGCGCGCCTGGCCGCCGGGCCCACCCGAGCCTTCGGCTGGATCAAGGCCAGCCTGCACCACGCCGCCGGCGCTGGAATGAGGTCCGCGCTGGATTTCGAGGACCGAGCCCAGGCTGAGTGTTTCGCCAGCGCCGACCATCAAGAAGCGATCCGAGCGTTCGCCGACAAACGACCCGCAAGGTTCGTCGGCAGGTAGCGGGGCCGGGTCTGGCGGGGTGGCACCCCGGGCGCCTTCGCTGCAGTGGTTCGGGCGGACGTTGTTCCTTGCGGCCAGGTGTGCGGTGGTGCCGTAGCCTTGCCGGGTGGGTCCAATGGGTGAGCTGGGGGCATTGTTCAACCCCGGCATGCGCCACGAGCTGGAGGAACGGCAGGCCCGAGCGGCCAGGCGCGAGGAAGAGGGCAACGCCAAGGATGGCGACCTCCGCATCGATCTGGACTCCGGCGTCGCGGTAATCAGCGCCCCCGGCAGCGCGCAACCCACCGCGACACCTGACGCCGGCCCCGCTGATTCTGAATCTCGTTCTGATACTGCGACTCGTTCTGATACCGCGACTCGTTCTGATACCGCGACTCGTTCTGATTCTGACCAGGCGTCGGCACCGCTTCTCGCCGAGGATGCCCCGGAACACACGCAGCCCCACCCGGTCGTGATCAAGCCCCGGGGCAAGCGCGGGCTGTCCCCCTCCCCCCGCTGACCGTCCTTCTCACGCTCCGCTTTTTCACGCGTCGCGCCCGCCCGGCTCAGTGTCGCTCAGCTCAGTGTCGCTCAGCCCTGTGTCACTCAGCCCTGTGTCGCCCAGCCCTGTGTCGCTCAGCCCTGTGTCGCCCAGCCCCGTGTCGCCCAGCGGCCGCCGCTCACCGGTCGCCGGAGCGCTGACCAGCAAGCCAACACCCTTCGACGTGATCGTCCACCATCCCGGTTGCCTGCATCAGGGCATAGGCCGTCGTTGGCCCAAAGAACCGAAACCCGCGTCGCTTCAGATCTTTTGCCATCGCCGTCGACTCCGCGGTGATCGCCGGCAGGTCGGCCGGTCCCGCCGGGCGCGGCGCCGGAGTAGCCGGAGCGAACGACCACAGCAGGCTGTCGAGCCCGTTGTCCAGATCAACGGCGACTCTCGCGTTGGCAATTGCCGCGGTGATCTTCGCCCGGTTACGGACGATCGACGAGTCGGCCATCAGCCGCTCCACGTCCGCGTCGGAGAATGTTGCTACCCGCTCGATCACGAAATCACCGAACGCCGCCCGGAACGCTGGTCGCTTCCGCAAGATCGTGAGCCAGCTCAAACCGGATTGGAATCCTTCCAGACAGAGCCGTTCGTACAGGGCGTCATCGCCGTGCAGCGGCCGTCCCCATTCCTGGTCGTGGTACCGGATGTAGTCCGGGGACGCGGTGCTCCACCAGCACCGTCCGACTCCGTCGGCGTCGCGGCGCACCACCGGGGTGGGACGCACCGCCTGGCCGAGGGCGTGGCGAACACCCGATGTGTCCGCGGCCGTCATGGACGGTGCGGATCGCCGGCCGGCAGGATCTCCGGGGGGTCCGGCGACGGTCCGGACGGGGGACGCAGGGTGCCCCGCTTGATCTGCCGGGACATCCGGCGCAGCGACGCGGCGAGCCCCAGCCTGGCCAGCGGTTTGACCACCACCCAGCCCACCCGTCCCAGGACACCGAACGGCAGATCCAACTCCTCCGCCCAGGTGAACCGGCAGCCCGCCGGGGTCGGGTCCACCTGGAAAATGCCGATTCCGCGGACGAAGTCCCCCTCGTGCCGGGTCACCCACCGGTGTGGCGGGTCGTACTCGGTCACCACCATGGTGTCCAGAAAACCCACGCCGGCGAACCCGGTGAAGGCGGCCATCCGGGACCCGACCCGCGGTATCGAGGACGGTCCGTCGATGGCGTACAGCCGGGTTGCGATCACCCAGCGCTCCTGGGACGGAAGGTCGGCGATCACCGCGAACGCCGTCTCCGGGTCGACGGCCAAGTCGACCGCGGCGGCCACCCGGACGGTCATCGCCGGGCCTGCCCGGTGTACTGATTGCTCGAACCCCACGCTCGGTCGGCCTGCGCCCTGGCTCCGGTCGACGCACCACCGGGCGGTGGCGTGTCCGTGGGCTGGTCGATTCTGTTCACTGGCGGTGGACCTTCCTCGGGAACGCTGTCCTGCTCGCTGCTTGCAGATGCAGGCGGGTGCAACCCGGCCCCGTCGGGCTCGGATTCAGGTTGGTCGCCATCAGCGGGGGTTACCCCGGCGGATCTCAGTCCGGCTATCTCGGCCCGAAGTCGATCCACCTCATCGGAGAGTCGCTCCAGCGCCCAGTCGACGTCGTTCATCCGGTAGCCGCGTACTGCCATGGCGAACCGGACGGATCGGATGTCCTGGGCCGTCATCCCGCGGTCGGGCAACTCGGTCGGCGACGTCCGCGGGGACAGCGGGGCCAGTTGTTCGCCGCGGCCGAACACCACCACGGCGAGGCCGAACACCACCAACCCGATCACGCCCGCGATCACCAGGTACTGCAGGACTGTGGTCACCGCTCGATCGTGCCATGCGGCACCGACACAGCCCCCTCGTCAACTCTCCCGGCCCGCCGGTGAGCCGCCACGCCGGGTCCGATCACAGCAGGCCACGACGGGTGGCCAACGGCGCCCTGGTCCCCCGGATGGCTGCCGCCATGTCCACCGTGCGGCGGGTCGGACGCACCTGGTGAGCCCGGAACACGGCCACCCCCTGCCAGGCCGCGATGGCGGTCGCCGCCAAGGTGCCCTCCAGTCGTTGATCGGTGGGCAGGTCCAACGTCTCCCCTACGAAATCCTTGTTCGACAACGCCATCAGCACCGGCCAGCCGGTCCCGACCAGTTCGCCACACCTATGCAGCAGCTCCAACCCGTGCCAGGTGTTCTTGCCGAAGTCGTGCGTCGGATCGATCAGGATGCCGGCTGCCGGTACCCCCGCGGCCACCATCCGCGTCGCCTCTGCTGTGGTCTGGTCGATGACAGCCCGAACCACGTCCGGGTAGCTGACCCGATGCGGATCGGTGCGAGGGGCGGCGCCCCCGGTGTGCGAGCACACCATCCCGGCGCCGAATCTGGCCGCAACCTCGGCCAGGCCCGGATCCGCGCCGGCCCAGGTGTCATTGATCAGGTCGGCCCCTGCCTCGCAGGCCGCCGCCCCCACCGCAGAGCGCCAGGTGTCGACGCTGATCACCAGATCGGGATACAGCCCCCGTACCCGTTCGATGAACGGAACCACCCGGCGGATCTCTTCGCCGATGCCGACCGCGCTCCCCCGGCCGGCCTTCACCCCGCCTACGTCCACGATGTCGGCGCCATCCCGGACCGCGAGTTCCACGGCGGCCAGCGCAGCCTGCTCGTCGTAGGTGGCCCCGGCGTCGAAGAATGAATCGGGGGTGCGATTGATGATGGCCATGACGGCGGCCCGGTCGGTCGGCAGCGGCCGGCCCCGAAGCACCACCGGCGGCGTGACCGGGCTGTGCGTCATCGAACCCACCCTACAAAGTCGGGCCATTTTCTTCAGCACCGGTGGCGGCCGCACCCGGACTGCGGCAGCCACCAATTCTCGCCCCCGCCGTGCAGGCGCGGGACCCCTTCGACCCGCAATGCACAACCTTGGCCGCCACGGGCAGCAGGGGGGTCTGATCAGCCCACCCCGATCAGTTCGCCCCGATCAGTTCGCCCCGATCAGCTCACCCCGATCAGCTCACCCCGATCAGCTCACGGTGTCGTCACAGGGCAGGTCGGCCCAGATCGGATCGGTTGGATCTAGATCGTTGGGATCTGGATCGTTGGGATCCGGATCGCCATCATTACCAGGTCACGACGGCCAGGCGGTACCACCGGCAGCCACCGTGCGGACGGCGCTGATCAGCACGTCCGGGTCGCCACCCTTGAGCAAAAAGCCTTTCGCACCGGCACTCTCGGACTCCGCGACGATCTTCGAGGTCATCGACCCGGTCAGCATCAGGACCCGGCTACCGGGCCGGTCAGCCATCAGCAGGCGGGTGGCCGCCGTGCCCGATGTCACCGGCATCCGGACATCCATCAACACCACATCCGGGTCGACAGTTGCGGCCAGGCCGGCCACGTCGGCGCCGTCAGCGCATTCCCCGACCACCTCGATCCCGTCGGCCCGGCCCAGCACGCCCTTCACCTGCGCCCGAACGAACGGGTGATCGTCGACGACGAGAACACTGATCACGTGGTCACCTCTACGTGTTGTGGTGGTCAGAAATTGATCGTGACCGGGGAACGGTGCGACAGCAGTGGACCCTTGGTACTAGAACCAACGCCGGCCGGCCCGAGATGGTTCTGGCGGCGCATCATTGCCAACCGTCACACCGGCGGCGCCCCCCTCGCGCTGGGTGAGCCTGGCCTTCGACGTCCGCCGACGCGGCCGGCAGTACCGCGCGGCCGGCGACAGGGCCGGCGACGTATCCGGTGACTGGCCGTGGTCACGGCCAGCGCGTCGGTCACCAGCGTCTCCGTCGTCCCTGCCGCGGTCGGACGGCTTCGGCCGCTGGCGAGCAACGGACAGGTCAGACCGGGTCGACCTCGCTGACCTCGGCACTGTGCACCGTCAGCAGCCGGCCGATGCCGTCAGCGTCAAGCAGGTCGACCGGAGCGATGGTGACGCCGTCCGGGACGTAGTGAAAAGCCGCCCGCACGTCGGCCAGCGGTCGACCGGTGAGCTCACACATCGCAAGGCGGTAACAGGCGAGCTGCACCGCGACAACAGCCTGCCGATCCGGCGACGGTGGCCGGCCGGTCTTCCAGTCGACGACGGTCAGCCCCCCATCAGGGTCGGCGAACACTGCATCGATGCGTCCCCGCACACCGATGCCGGCCACTCGGGTGGCGAAGGGGACCTCGATCTCGACCGGCACCCGCAGTGCCCAGTCCGACGCCAGAAACTGTCGCCGGAGGTCGTCGAGCTGCGGATCGAGGCCGGCACCGCCGTCACCGGCCCCCGGCAGGTCCTGCACGTCGACCAATGCTTCACCCCGAAAGAAACGCTCCAGCCACTGGTGGAAGGCGGTCCCCCGGCGCAGCTGAGGCGCCGGTTCGGCCGGTACCGGCCGCACCAACCGGCGGGCCAGCTGTTGAGGATCGTCGGCGAGCTCGACCATGGTCGAGACGGACACGGTCCCCGGTAACTCGACCTCCACCTGTTCGACCTGTCCGCTCCGGCGCTCCGCCAGCAGAGTCGCGACGTCCGCCCCCCAGCCCCGGGGGTCCGCACCGGCGTCCCCTCCGACATCTTCATCGACGGTGCCGGGCCGGTCGCCGGCTACATCGGCTGCACCCGCATTGATCGCGTCGAACACCATCCGAGCACCGGTCTCGAGGTCGGGTCGTCGGTTGCCGAGCGGATCGATCGGCCAGCTGGCGCTGCCGGGTGCGGAGAGGATCGGGTTGGGTTCGCCGTCGTCCGGAGGGCAAGCCCATTCCGCCGGCTCGGCGCCATCTGTGGAAAGCACCTGCGCACATTCCATGAAGAATTTGCTGGGCCCGGCGGGTTTGCTCCCGGTCGCCCCCCAGTGGTGAGCAGATACCAACAGCTCGTGGTGGGCCCGGGTGAGGGCCACGTACAGCAGTCGTCGCTCCTCAGCGAGCCGAAGCCGGGCAAAAGCCTCCGCATGCTCAGCCAACGCATCCGCGAGCTCTTTCTGGTTGCCCTCGGCCGGGAGCGAGAGCGCCGGCAGGTCGGCGCGGTCCCCCCGCAGGTCCGGCGGAAGCTGCCCCGGGTCGCCCAACCAGGTGCTCCCCCGGACGATCGGGAACACCCCCGCGCTCAGGTGCGGCACGGCCACGATGTCCCACTCGAGGCCCTTGGCTGCGTGCACGGTCAGCACTTGGACCCGACCGGCCGATGCGGGCACCTCGCCGGGTGTCAGCCCGTCCTCGCGGTCCACGGCGGTATCGAGGTAGCTCAACAGATCGGCCGGCCCGGCCCCCGTCGCTGCCACGTCTGCGACCACGTCGGCAAAGGCATCCAGGTGAGCGCGGCCCGCCGGCGAGTGGAGGTTGACTTCGATGTCCAGGCCGGTCAGCCGTTCCATATCGGCCATCAGGTCGGTCAGGGGCTGGCCCAGCCGTCCCCGCAACCGCCGGAGCTGGTGGGCGAACCTGATGAGCCGCTCGTAACCGGCGATCGAATAGGCACTGGGAGGACCGGGGTCACCGAGCGCATCGACCAGGCTCAGCGCATCGATGTCCTCCCCGCCCACGGCGTTCGACACGGCCAGCCGAACCTGCTCCTGGCTGGATCCGGACTCGGCCGGCAGCGCCTCGCCGCCTCCGGCCAGGGTTCGGGCCCGCTGGGCGAGCGCCCTCAGATCCGAAGCGCCCAGCCGCCACCTCCCGCCGCTGAGCACCCGGATCACCGCCGCTCCTGCGGTGGGATCGACCAGCATCCGCAGGGTCGCGACCAGGTCTGCGATTTCGGGTTCGTCCAGCAGGCCACCCAGGCCGACCACGTCCACGGGCAACCCCGCGGCTCGGAGCGCCTGGGCGGTGCCCGCCATGTCGCTGCGCCGTCGCAGCAGGACCGCCGTGGTCGGGGGTCCGGGATCGGGATCCGGCCGCGGCGCTGCCCAGCGCTGCGCGATGATCTCCGCGAGCCACCGATCCTCGTGCGCAACGGTGGCGAACAGGCCGTACCCGACCCCGCCGGCCGCGATCCCCGCCAGCGGACGCAATTCACCAACCGCCACCAGGGCGTCCGGACCCGACCTGATGGGTACCGAGATTTCGTTCGCCAACGCGAGGACGGCGGGCGGGTTACGAAAACTGGTCTGCAGCGGGCGGATCGGAGCAGGACCCCGGGAGGTCGGGAAGTCGGTCACGAACCGCGGCAGGTTCGATGCCGACGCTCCGCGCCAGGAGTAGATCGACTGCACCGGATCGCCGACTGCGGTCACCGGGTGACCGGGGTTGACACCCGGTGATCCGGTACCGAACAGGGTTCGCAGGACGACCCGCTGGGCGTGTCCGGTGTCCTGATACTCGTCCAGCAGGACCACCCGGTACCGCTCGCGCAGCGCTGTCCCGATCCGCGGATGGGCCTGCACCAGGGACGCGGCGATCTGCATCTGATCGGCGAAGTCGATCACCGAGCGCTCCCGTTTCGCCTCGGCGAAGGCGCTGACCAGCGCCACGATCGAGAGCCGGTCCTGCAAGCGCCTGATGTGGTCGACCAGACCGCTGTGCACCTCACCGCGTTGGCGGGGTGCGGGCGACGCCCACCGCAACCGCTGCAGCAGCCCGTTCAGTAGCCCAGCCAGTTCGTCGGCGTTCGACAGGTGATCGGCGAGCGCCCCGGAGATCGACAGCAACCTCTCGGTCACCTGGTCGGGACCGAGATCGGTCTCCAAGTCGGCGTCCCAACGCCCGACGACCCGGCGGGCGAGCTGCCAGGATCCAGTGGGGGTGAGCACCGTCGACGCCGGCTCGATCCCCGCCAATGGACCGAAATCGGCGATCAACCGGCCGCCGAACGAGTGGTAGGTACCTATCTCGGGTTCGCCCTGTAGGACATCCCTGACCGCAGGGCCGGCGATGGTCGAAACCTCCAGCATCCGCAACCGTCGCCGAACCCGCTGGCCGAGAGCTGCTGCCGCCTTTCGGGTGAAGGTCAGTCCGAGTACCTGTTCTGGCCGCACCTGGCCGGTCGCCACCAGGTAGACAACCCTGGCGGCCATGGTTTCGGTCTTGCCCGAACCTGCACCGGCGATGACCAGGCACGGTTCCAACGGGGCCTGGATGATAGCGGCCTGTTCGGCCGTCGGTGGCGCCAGACCAAGGGCATCGGCGAGCGTGGTGGCATCCATCACCTGGTCACCTGCCGGCCCTCGGGCTGCAGGGGGCAACTGGTCCGGACCACGCACCGTTCGCAGTGCGGGTTCTGCTTGGCCAGGACAACGGCCGAGGCCAGACCTTCCGCGGCCGTTCGTACCCTGACCCCCCATTCCTGCATCGCTTCGGGGGTCAGCGGCTCCTGTCGGCGCACTGCGTTCTTGCGCAGGAAGACCAGTTCTGCCCCGCCGGATCGGCCAGGGTTTCCTGGCGCACCACCGAGCGCGATCGCCAGCTGGTAGACCGCCAGTTGCGCGTTCTGTGCGGTCGCCGCTTTGGATGCCGGGGTGGCACCGGTCTTGAAGTCGACCACCACCAACGACCCGTCGGCGGCGCGATCCAACCGATCAGCTCTGCCCTCCAGCCGAACCTCACGGGCTGGGGACCCGGGGGCCGGTCCGGTGCCCTGGCCGGCGTCACCACCTCCCTCCGGAGTCGTCCCGGTCTCGTCGGGGGGGACGACCGCCGATAGGGGGACTTCGGAACCGACCAGCGTCCGACCCGGCTCGCAATCGGCAATCCACTGCTCAGCGTTCTCGAGCATGCCCTCCAGCGCGCGCCGGCTACGGGCGAGCAACCACGGCGGGAGTTGGGTCTGCAGCTGGAGGAACCCCGCCATTTCCGCCAACAGTTCTTCTCGGGCAACCCCTTTCGAAAGTCCGTCGACCAGGGCGTGAACGACGATCCCCTCGATCTGCTGTTGGGTCATCGGGCCTCGCGCCCCTCGACGTTCCAGCACTGCGCGCAGCGGGCACTCGGTCAGCGCCTCGACCGCCGAGGGTGAGACCCGGACTGCTGAACCATCAGCGATGGGGGGCGCGGACGTCGATATCGCAGGCAACCCGTACCAGTCGCGAGGGTGGGCCCCGGAAATCCCTGCGGCGACCAGCCGGGCAAGGTGGGCCGCAGCGAGCCGCCTGGAGCCGGCGGCCTCGTCCGGGTCGCTGACCGCACGACGGAGTTCGGCCATCAGGTGGGTCAAGGTCAGAGGGCGGCGGGGTGATCCGTCGGTTTCCCCCGGCCACCCGCTCTCCACCTCGGACTCCGTTCCGGCGAGCTCGGACAAGAACCGGGAGGGCACGGTGTCCTGGTCGGCGACCGACGTGGCGACCAGCCGTCGTCGCGCCCTGGTTGCGGCGACGTAGAAGAGCCGGCGCTCCTCCTGGATGATGGACGCGACGTCGACCGGCGCGGCCGGTACACCCGCGACCGCGTCCCACAGTTCATCGGCGCCGAGCAGGCTCGGCCGGCCGCGCAGCACCGGCCATCGACCCTCGGCGACCCCGGCGATGCAGACCACGTCCCATTCGAGCCCTTTCGCGGCGTGCGCGGACAGCACCGGAACTGCCTCACTGGAGCGGGCCGGACCGGCTGCCGGGTCGGCGGCAATGCGTTGGCCTTCGATGACGTCCAGGAGAGCGCCCACCCCCGCCATCGGCGTCCGGCCGGCTAGGTCAGCAGCGACGCCGAACAACCCGATCACGGCATCGAGGGTTGCGTCTGCACGTTGTCCCGCCCGCCCGCCGCGCAGCGACGCGGCCACCAGCGGATCAGCCAGACCGGAGCGGTCCCACACTTGCCACAGGCAGGTTTCCGCGGCCGGGTCACCTGCTCCGGCACGGGCGGCGTCCAGCATCCTTCTGACCCGCAGCACCGGCTCCGCGAGATCCTGCGGCAGGTCGTCCGGTACCGGACCGCCGGACAGTACCGCCGCCGCCAGATCCGGGGTGGAGCCGCCGTCCGGGGCGTCGGCGCGCAGCCGTCTGCGGAGTCGGCGAATGCCGTCACCGTCCATCCCCACCATCGGCGAGGCCAGCAGATCCAGCGCAACCTGGCCGGTCAGCATCGCCTTGTTCCAGCCACACTGCAGCACCGTGATCAGTAGTCCGACCAGCGGGTCGGCGGACAGGACACTGTCGTTGGCGGAGACCGCCATGGGGACTCCAGCAGTGGCGAACGCCCGGCGCAACGCAGGCAGAGCGGCGGCGGGCGAGCGCACCAGCACCGCCATCCCCGACCAGGGAATGCGCGACTGCAGGTGCGCCCGGCGAAGCTCGTCGGCGACGAACGCGGCTTCGACCGCGGCTGTCGGCAGGGTCCGGACCACGAGCCCGCCCGGATCGACAGCAGGCCGACGGGACCCGTCGCAGCCGTGATGGCCGCCGGACGCCGGATCGTGCGGGCACTCGAGGGCCGGCAGCGTCAACAGCCGGTGCTGTCCGGTGCCCGGTAGGGCGGCCGCGATTCGCCTGGTCGCGACCAGGAGTTCGCGGGGAAGGCGCCGCGACATGGTCAACGACACGGTGGCGGCCACGTCGATATCGCGCAGCGCGCCCGGGTCGGATCCACGAAAGGCGTAGATCGACTGATCGGGATCACCGAAGACCACCAGCTCGTCGGCCCCGGAGGCCAGCTTGTCGATCAACCTGGCCTGGGCGGGATCGACATCCTGATACTCATCGATGAAAACCCGGCGAACCCTGGCCTGCTCGGCGGCCAGCACCGTGTCGTCAGCCAGCACACCGAGGGCGGCTCGAGTCAGCTCGGCCTGGTCCAGTGCGGCGCCCAAGCCCGTGCTGCCCTGACGTAGATCCGACACATCCTGGTACTCCCGCGCGAACAGGGCTGCTGCCTGCCATTCCGGACGACGCCGGCGGCGCCCGATCTCGGCCAACCTGCCCGGGGTGATGCCACGTTCGGCGCTGCGCAGCATGAGATCTCGGAGTTCAGCGGCGAACGCCGGGGAGGTGAGCGCGGCACCGACTGCCTCCGGCCAGCCGCCGCGACCACTCGCCAGCTGGCCGGCCAGCAGTTCCCGCACCATCTGGTCGGACTCCCCAGCCGCCAGCAGTCTCGGCGCCGGTTCACCCGTTCGGATGGCGTTCCCCCGGACCAGCGAGTAGGCGTAGCCGTGCAGGGTCCGGACAATCGGCTCCCGGGTCGTGATCCCGAGCCGCTGGGTGATGCGGTCGGTCAACTCTCCCGCCGCGCGGCGGGAGAAGGTGAGGACCAGCATCTGCTCCACCGGAACCGTGCGGGCCTGCAGGCGTTCGGCCACCGCTTCGACCAGGGTCGCGGTCTTTCCGGTCCCTGGCCCGGCAAGTACCCGCAGGCGTCCTCGATCGTGCTCGATCACCGCCCGTTGCTCCGGCGTGGGATCGACGATCTCCCGCGTCACGGTCGGCAGGCGCAGCCGGAACCGGCCCGGCCCGCGCGCTGAGTTGGTCATGCCCGGGATCCCATCACGTCGCACCGACAACCGCCGCCGGCGGGCACCCGCACCCCGCGGGCACCCGCACTACGACGTGCACCCAGGGGAGGTGGTCGCGTGACGGCCGGGTGACTTACCGTCGGGTATGGACATGGCTATGGCTGAGCGGATGCTCGAGGTGGTCGGCGCGATCCCGCGTGGGCGAGTGGCGACCTACGGCGATGTCGCGGCCCGCGCCGGATCGCGGTCGTCGCGGCTGGCCGGTTACGTCCTGGCCCACCTGTCCGATGAGCAGACCCCCTGGCATCGGGTGATCCGGGCCGACGGGACGCCTGCGGCGCACCTTGCCGATGAACAAGGTCGCCGGTTACGGGGGGAGGGGGTCGAGGTGGTCGACGGCCGGGTCAACCTCCGCCGATTCCGGTGGACCGAACAACGTCGCGCGACTCCCGGGTGATCGGCTCCAGTGATACGCCAGCGGTGATGGGCAGCGCAGTTATCACCGGGGTCTGACTCTCCCGCCGGTTTAGTTGTCATACCCCTGAGCAATCCACAAACACCCAGCCCGATGGACGATCGTCACCAGCTGATCGACGGTGGGCCGCATGACGCACAACGACGACGTGGTACCCATCCGGATCAGCGGACCGATTGGTTTGCTGGCAGTGGTCCCCGCACTGCTGGGCTTCCATCCGGCCGACAGCCTGGTCCTGCTGTGCCTGGCCGGCGAGCGAAGGCGGGTCGGCCCCGCGGTGCGGGTCGATCTGCCGGTCGGACATGACCCGCACCTGGCCGCTCAGCTCACCGGCCACGCCCTGCAGCATGCCGACGAAGTGGTCGTCATCTGCTATCAGCGCACCCGGCGACGGCCGCCGCTGCTGGACGACGTCCTGACCGAACTCCGACGCAGCCGCGTACCGGTCATGGACGCACTCGTGGTGCGAGGCGGCCGGGTCCGGCCGGCCCTGACCAGGCAGGTGGAACGGGCGCACCCCGGCATCCCGGTGCCCGGTGCCGACGATAGAACCGTTCAGGCCCTGGCGGCGGCCGGCGCACTGGCCGGACGATCCGTCCTGGCCGATCGCGAACAGTTGCGGCGCTCCATCGCCGGACCCCGCGGAGAGCACCTACGTCGCGCTGAGCTCGCGGTCGACCAGGCGGCGGTTGGCGCACTCGACGCGATGGAAGTGCTCGATGACCTCGCCGATGTGGCCCTGGCCCAGGCAGCAGGCGGAGCGGTCTCCTGCGACGTGGCAGCGGCGGTGGCTGTGGTGATGACCGATTCCCGCTCCCGCGACGACCTGCTGCTCCGGGCGATCCGCGAGTTGGACAGTCCGTGGCTGCCACTGTTGATCAGCTGCGCCGGATGGGCGCCGGACTCGGTGTGCCCACCACTGTGCGCGGTCTTGGCTGTGGTCGCCTACCGCCACGGCGACGGGGCCCTGGCTCAGGTCGCGGTCGACCGATGCCTGCTGGTCGAGCCTGGTCATCCACTGGCCCAGCTGATTATCTCGGTCATGGGTGCCGGCATTTCGCCGCAGCAACTGGACGTCTTGATCACTCCTCAAGCCGCCGAATCAGCGGCCCCATCAGGCCAGGAGCGGGACCGAACGGGGTCATGGTGATCGACCCCGATGAGGGCCGGCGCCGATGGCGGGTTTCCCCCGGCTACTCGACTGCGGTTCAGTTCAGCAACGGTGCGATGCGCTCCGCGGTGGACAGCAGAGTGACCAGGCCGGCCGGCGGCGTCAATGGGTGCGCCAGGCTCGCTGCCAACCGGAACAGGAGCGCACGGCGGACCATCTGCGGCCACTGCGGCCAAGGTTCCCCCTCGGCGAGGATCTCGATCGGCCCGCCGCCCCGAGTAATGCAGTCAATCGCGACCAGAGCGGAGGCCCAGCCGACGGGACGCCAGTACGGCCGGATGCCGACGATTGCCGGGGGCGCGGAACCGGCGAACAGGACCCGCCCATACAAGTGGCCGTCGACAATCTGCTGGGGCACCTGCACCGGCAGCCGACCGGAGGCCAAGGTGGCGAACACCCCGGCGCCGTACCCGGTACCGAGGCGACCTTCATCCTCGGCCTCTCCCCAGGCAACGCGATCAGCCCAACTATTCAGGTCGGTGCGGCCGCGCAGGAATCGGGGCTCGGCGAAAGGGGCCAGGGCTTCGTGCAGGGCAACGGCCGCGGCCAGGGTCTCCTCGTGTCGGGCAGCGGGGCTACCCGACACGAATCGATGCGCTGTCCACCCGGACACCACCCAACGACCGTCCGACGACCGCACCGGCCTGGCCAGCCTGACACCGCGCACGTGCAACTGCTCGGTGCCGGTCGCCACCCAGGACGCCTCGGCAGGATCGTCGACGGCCCGAACGACGACATTGCCGTACCGCCAACTGCGCCGCCGCGCCCCGGGCAACAACTCACCGGTATCGGACGCGGCTCCGAACGCGGTCAGCACGTGATCCGGCGGCGGCTCCGGCGCATGTCCACGCGTCACCCGGCGACGCTACCGCGACCCCCGGCCGTCCCGTCCCCGACCCGCGCTGGCAACGCGCCGACCCTCAGTACGACGGGAGGCTCGGATCCACCTGCTTCACCCAGGCCAGCACACCGCCACCGACATGCACCGCATCGGCGAAGCCCGCCTTGTGCAACACCGACAGCGCCTCGGCAGAGCGGGCCCCCGATTTGCAGTGCAGCACCAGAGGACGGTCCATGGGCAACGACGAAAGGGCCTCGCCCGACAAGATGTCCCCCTTGGGGATGAGCACCGACCCCGGAATCGAGACGATCTCGTACTCGTTCTGCTCGCGAACGTCGACCAGCAGAAAATCATCGCCGGCGTCCATCTTTGCCTTCAGGTCACGCGCCGAGATCGTGTGCCCGGTCACGGCTGCAGCAGCCTCGTCCGAGATGCTGCCGCAGAACGCCTCGTAGTCGATCAGAGCGGTGATCGGTTCACCCGCCGGATCCCGCCTGATCCTGACCGTCCGGTAGGTCATCTCCAGCGCGTCGTAGACCATCAGCCGGCCCAGCAGGGTTTGGCCGATGCCAGTGATCAGCTTGATGGCCTCGGTCACCATGATCGACCCGATCGACGCGCACAACACGCCGAGCACGCCCCCCTCGGCGCACGAGGGCACCATCCCGGGCGGCGGCGGCTCCGGGTAGAGATCGCGGTACTGCGGCCCATACTCGGCCCAGAACAGGCTCGCCTGTCCCTCGAATCGGTAGATCGACCCCCACACGTACGGCTTGCCCAACAGGACGCACGCGTCGTTGACCAGGTACCGGGTGGCAAAGTTGTCGGTACCGTCCAAGATCAGGTCGTAGGGCTCGAACAGCTCCAACGCGTTCCCCGAGTCCAGTCGCTCGGTGTGCAGGTTGACCGTGACGAAGGGGTTGATCTCGGCGACCGATTCCGCGGCGGACACTGCCTTGGATTTCCCGACGTCGGATTGCCCGTGGATCACCTGACGCTGCAGGTTCGACTCGTCGACGGTGTCGAAATCCAGGATTCCAAGGGTCCCGACGCCCGCCGCGGCCAGGTACAGCAGCGCCGGAGAGCCGAGCCCACCGGCACCCACCACCAGGACCTTGGCGTTCTTCAGGCGCTTCTGCCCGGTCATCCCGACGTCCGGAATGATCAGGTGCCGTGAGTACCGCTCGACCTCCGCCTTGGTCAGCGACTCAGCAGGCTCGACCAGCGGCGGTAATACAACGGGGACAGGAGCTGGTGGCCGGGCGACGATTGGCGCCTTCGCTGGCGCGGTGGTCGGTACGGGCGAGGCCACAGGCAAAATTGTCACAGGCGGTGTTCCCACAGGCGGTGTTTCCACAGGCGGTGTTTCCACAGGCGGTGTCTTCACGCGCGGGTTTGTCACAGGCGATGTTGTCACGGGATTCTCCTTGGGCACGGACTCAGTCTTCACCAGCAGCAACCGCACCAGGGGGTTGGTTCTTCCCGTCGGTCGGCCTGGGACGAGGTCGACCGACCTCCGCCCGACACCGAAGCGAGCAGATCAGCCTGCCACCGCCGATGCCGCCACGGCGGGAGCCGCCGGAACGGCAGCCGCTGGGAACGGATAGGGATTAGGCAGGCACACCTTGCCGTCGCGTGGGATCAACTGGGGGTCAAGGACGTTGAGATCATCGTTGGCTACTCCCCATGACTGCTGCATCATGACCGGCGCCGGCGCACCGTTCTCCGGGCATGGTTCGTGCCGATTCCCGAGGGCATGCCCCACTTCGTGGTTGACGGCGTAGGCCCGGTAGGAGTTCAGGTCACCGTTGTACGCGACCGCACCACGCACCCATCGGGCATCGTTGATCATGACCCGGCCGGCCCAGCCGTTGTAGCAAGAGGCCTCTTGCTGAACCTCCCAGCCGCACTTGTCCGGGGCCCGGATCGTCATCTGGCTGGTGAGCGACACCCTGAAGTCGGGTTCTCCGGAGTCGACCCGGGTCATGCTCACCTGACCGCCGCCGATCCATGACCGGGGGTCTGCCAACGTCGCATCAACGGCTGCGGCAAATTCTTGATCGGCTTCGGGCGGCTCCAAGCCGTCTTCCACCTCGACCGTGTAGGTCACATGCCGCTCGCCGGTCCCCACCGTGGGGGTCGCGCCGGCGACCACGTGCCAGGTTCCGGCGCCCGCCGGGACGAAGGCCGGACCGTCGGGCAGGCTGCCTGGGGCAGCGGCTGCGGGAGCGCGAGCCTCCACCGGGGCGCCGGCCGCCGGGGTCTCGGTCGCCACCGTCGCCGGCGGATCGGCGGCAGAGTTGATCGGGTTCGCCGCGGCGCTCGTCGGCAGCGACGCACGCGATGCCGCGGTCACCGTTGCTGCCGTCGAACTGTCGCCGGGGGACGCCGTTCCGGTCGTAGGCCCAGGCTGATGCGCGACCTGGAAGATCACCACGATGGTGAGGACGACCAGCACTGGGATTATCACGGCTCGCCAGCGACGGCCCCAACGCCGCCTCAAGCGGTCGATTTCGCGGTGCCGCGCTCCGCGGCCGGGCCGACGCCTAATGACCGTTGACGAGCCGGACTCAGGGGTGTCGACTGAAAAAGGACCCACCGCCGAAGAACCGGTGTCGCGCCGGGTACCAGCTGGGCGGGCCGGGCGGGACGGGTCCGCCTTCCCACCTTGCCGCCGGGCCGCACGGTCCCCGGCGGCGGAGCCGCCGCCTGTCCGATCACCGCCCGTCCGATCACCGCCTGTCCGTGACCAACTGGTCCCAGACCCACTGGTTCCGGTACCACTGATCCTCGTGCCACTGGTCCTCGTGCTATTTGTCCGCGTAATACCGGTCGTATCACCCGCCCGCGGCCGATCGCGGCCGGCGCCAGCGCCGGCACCAGTGCGGGAACGGTCGCTGGAGTAGGGACGCGACCGCCCCTCCGACGACGGTGTCCAGCCGCCGGGGGGATCCGGTTCGCTCCATCGCTGCCGGGACTGAGGACCCTGACGGCGCCGGTCAGGGTCCGGTCGTTCGCTGGGTGATGGCGCGGTGCTCGGACGGGGCGCGGTGCTCGGACGGAGCGCGGTGCTTGGCCGCGGCGTGGCAGTCGTTCGCCGGTCGGCGTGGATGGACGGTGACCCCGCGCCGTCCCACAACGCAGACGGTCCGACGGGCCGGTACCCGCGGACAACCCCATCAGTGGCTCGCCGCACCCGCTCCTGCCCTCTGGGAGGCGTCTCCCCCGCCGGACCACGCTCCGGCCAAGCGGGACGGGCCGCCCCGGAGCCGTCGGAGTCACGCCTGCCCGCCGACCCAGGTCGACGCGGCTCGGCCGGGGGCGAAGTCACCCTACGAGGTTGCCACAGCCTCGGGGTTCGGAGGAAACGGCACGCCCTGACACCGGCAGCGGTCGGCCAATGGAATCTGATCGCCGAACCTGACACCGGGTGCACCGGGCGCTGGGCAGGCGGCGCGCGCCCCACTACCCCCCCGGTCGGACAGACCCGGCGGGTTTGTCCCCACCCGGTCGAGCTATCCACATCCGGGGCTACGGGTTCGACCCTTCGCATCCGATCAACCACAGTGGTGATCGTCGGTGGTGAACATCGGTTGGTCATCGGTGGTGAACATCGGTTGATCATCGGTGGAGACACCGGTTAATCACCGCATCGACCAGACCGGGAACGCAGGGATCACACCAGGAGAAGGGCGGGGAGATGAGCAATCTGATCGTCGAGACGACGCTGATTCGGCAGGCCGCGGAACAGATCGATCAGGCGGCAGCCATCTTCCGCAGCCACCGAAATCGGTCCGTGCACAGTTGCCCGTTGCAGGGTGACAGCCTCGGCCGGTCAGCCGAAGCCCGGGAGGTGACGGCGGCCGCGGCCCACCGGGTCGTCGATGCACTCGAGGTCGCCGATCGGATGGCCGACCTGTCCGTCGAGACGGCCGGCCTGCTTCGCAGCACAGCTGTTGCGTTCGATGCCGCCGAGTCTGAAGTGGCCCCCCCACGATGAGCCAGGTGACAGGCGTCCGGGCGGAGATCGCTGTCGCTGCCTGCCAGCTCGGCCTGCCCGATCCGGCGGAGGTCGCGCGGGACCTGATCATCGACGTCGACGGACTGCGGACCTGGTTCGAGGTGGCCTCGGATATTCGATGGTCGTTGTCCAAGGGTGCAGCCCAACTGTCGGACGCGGTCCCGCTGCTCGCCGCCGGTTGGTCAAGTCCGACGCCGCAACTGCGCGTCGTCAACCAGCGAACTGCCGGAATCACCAGCCATGACGTCATCTCCCGCCAGGTGGATGCCGTTGCACTCGCGGAGGTCACCCTCCGGCGGAACCGCGCACTGGCTGCTGACGCTCTGGATCGCGCGGACCGGGAGGTCTGTTCCACGGGGTGGCCCCCTGGACAGGAACTGTTGCGGTGGGCCGACTTCGCTGGCACATACCCTGCCGTTGTCGCCATCCTCCAGCGGCTTGACATCGATTTGGCGTCGCTGCAGACGGACAACGTCTCGGCGCTGCGGACGCTCGCCGTCGCCTTGCGTGATGACCCGCGGGATGCGGTAGAGCGGGTGGCCGGGCTTGAGCCGACCGGGCCCCCACCCGGACCGTGCCCGCCGGGGAGCGCCCCGGTGGACCAGATAAACCTGGATCACCTGCAGAGTGACCTGCAGTCCTCCGATTGGTCGACGGTGCAGATGGCGCGCGGTGTCCAGCAGGCATTGGACAAGGCCCGGGCGGCGACTGGTACCGCTCAGCTGCTGGTCTACCAGTCGGCCTCATTCACCAGTCAGGGTCGGGCCGCCATCGGCATCGGCGACATCGCCTCGGCCGATACCGTGGTCTCGATCGCCCCGGGCCTGCTCAATGCCCCCGTCAAAATCAGCGAGGGGATCGACGATGCCGTCTCGGTCCAGAACGAGGCCCGCCGGCAAGCGCCGGGCCAACGAACCTCCGTGATCAGCTGGTACGGGTACGACATCCCCGGGTCCGCGGCGGTCGGCGTGCCGGTCAATTCGTTTGCGACAGTAAGCAATCTGGCCGCTTCCACCAATGACGACAACGCCAAGGCCGGCGGTGGCCAGCTGGTCGACGACCTGCAGAAATTCCGGGAGCTCGCGCCCCCTGATGCCCGCTTTGTGGCCATCGGATTCTCGATGGGTTCGACCACCGTGTCGGAGGCCGCCGCACAGGGCGCGCCGTTGGACGACCTGGTACTGCTGGGGTCTCCCGGTGCGGGCACCGACGTCAACAGCGCGGCGGACTACCCCGCCGTCCCGCCAGGGCACACCTTCGTGACCTCGTTCGATCACGATCCGGTCACTCAGCCGATCTCTGATTGGGTCGGATCGTTGGCCCAGGCGGCCACCAGCGGGGCCAGACTGAGCTCCTTCGGGCCGGATCCTGCGTCCCGAGATTTCGGTGCGCAGCGCATCGACGCTCACAGCAACAACCTGGACCTCGACGTCGAGATACCTTGTCCGGCCGGGGGACCCGGCGGCTGGCTGGGGGCGCAGATTGCGAACACCTTCGCCAACCTGGAAAGCCATCATTTGCAGAGCAACTACCTCTCCGGCGCATCCCTGCAAGCGGTGACCGCGGTCGTCGTCGGGCACTACACCGACGTCCCGCTCACGGCCGGCCGATGATCACTGAGTAGTCGCGGTGGCGGCACCCGCGTAGGGTGGGTGGGCCCCGCGGACCGCCGGAAAGGACCCCCGCCCCGATGACCGATGCGAGCACCCGGACCGCGCGACTGTCCAGGTCGGAGCGACGGACCCAGCTGCTGGTCGCGGCCAAGACCGTGTTCGTCACCCAGGGCTACCACGCAACTGCGATGGACGACATCGCCGTCCGGGCGGGCGTGAGTAAACCTGTTGTCTATCAACACTTTCCGTCGAAACTGGAGCTGTACCTTGCTTTGCTGGGAGAGTCGGCCGCGGAAATGGTCCGCCTGGTCAGGGCAGCGTTGGCGGCCACCACCGACAACCGGGAGCGGGTGGACAACGCCGTTGCGGCCTATTTCACCTTCGTCGCCGACAACGACCAGGCCTATCGGCTGATCTTTGAATCAGACCTGCGCGGTCAAGTGGAGGTCGAGCGCATCGTCGAACGAGCGACCGACGCCTGCATCTCCGCCATCACCGACACGATCACCACCGACACCGGCGTTGACGTCGAACGAGCCCGATTGCTGGCGTCGGGGATGGTGGGTCTGTCCCAGGTCAGCGCCCGCTACTGGATGCAACAGTCACCGCACGTCTCCCGGGCGGAGGCGATCGATTTGTTGTCCCGACTGATGTGGCGCGGCATCTCCCGGTTTCCCCGGCAGGATCCCGCGCCACACCTTACGTCAGACCAGGGCACCTCGGCGCTCGATCACGGAGATTCGATCACGGGGAGTAGCTGAACCCCACCCGTCGGCCGTCGGCGGGGGCGATCTCGACGTACCCGATCCGGGCAGACGGAACGATCACCCGGCGGCCCTTCTCGTCAACCAGCACCAGCGTGCCCAACGGGTTCTTGAGGGACTCGGCGATCTGCGCCTCGATCTCGTCGGGGTTCGATGTCGAACTGACTACCAGTTCGCGCCCGGTATCAGTGACACCGATCTTGACGTCCACGCCAGCCTCCATTGAGGGATAATTTCCGGAGTGCTGTTGCACTCGTACGTATTTCTTGCCTGCTGCTACTCGGATCGCTGGCAGCTACTCCATCCGATCACCTTCAGGCTAGTGGAGACGGTGTACCTGACCTGCGAACCGGGGTGCGCCGAGGGTGAACACCCCTGACCGCGCCGCGGGAGTCCGGGGGCCGGGGGTGCCGGAACACGAGGTTGCATCCGTGATGGCCCACTCAGAACAAAGTGAACTCATCGGAGGTAAGCCCTCGAAGCTCCTCGTAGTCCAGGACCACGCATCTGATTCCCCGATCCACGGCGAGCGTTCGCGCCTGGGGCCGGATCTGCTGCGCGGCAAAGACACCGGTCACCGGAGCCAGCAGCGGATCGCGGTTGAGCAGCTCGAGATAGCGGGTGAGCTGTTCGACCCCGTCGATGTCGCCCCGGCGCTTGATCTCGACCGCGACACTTCGACCCGCCGCATCCCGGCACATCAGGTCGACCGGGCCGATCGGTGTGGGGTACTCCCTGCGTACCAGCAACCATCCCTCACCCAGGGTCCTGACGTGCTGGGCCAGCAGTGCCTGCAGGTGCGCCTCCACGCCGTCCTTGACCAGCCCTGGATCGGCCCCCAACTCGTGCCGGGAGTCGTGAATGATCTCCTCGAAGGTAATTGCGAGCTGCTCCCCGGCCTTGTTCTGCACCACCCAGCGCGCGGGCTCCTCGACGATCCAGCAGGGCGGCGACATCCAGTTCAGCGGTTTGTAGGAGCCGCCGTCCGCGTGCACCAGGACCGATCCGTCGGCCTTGACCATGACGACCCGGGTCGCCGCGGCCAGGTGCGCCGTCAGCCGGCCGACATAGTCGACCGAACACCGGGCCACCACGAAGCGCACCGGATCACCCTAAACGCAACCCACCCATGGTGAGCACAATCCGCAACCGACCGGCTCAAGCGCCCGGCTGGCCGGATGGGGCATCCCCTACCCGCTCGATCTTCCCGCCCAGAAGCTGCAGGTCCTCCACGAAATGTGGGTACCCGCGGTCGATGTGCATCACCTCATGGACCTCGGTCACGCCCTCGGCGACCAGACCTGCCAGCACCAGGCCAGCGCCCGCCCGGATGTCCGTCGACCACACCGGCGCACTGGAGAGTTGCTCACGTCCTCGCAGCGATGCGTGATGCCCATCGGTGCGGGCATCGGCCCCCATCCGAATCAACTCGTCCACAAACCGGAATCGCGCTTCGAAGACGTTCTCGGTGATCAGCGAATGTCCGTCGGCCACCGCCGCCAGGGCCAGCGCCATGGGCTGCAGGTCGGTCGGAAACCCCGGGTAGGGCATCGTGATGAAATCCACGGCCTTGGGTCGTCCGGGCATGGTGACGGTGACGGCGTCGGCGTCCAGTTCGATCTGCGCTCCGGCCCCGTTGAGCCGCTCCAGCGGCGCGGTGAGGAAACCTGGGTCCACTCCTTCGACCCGCACCGAGCCGCGGGTAATGGCGGCGGCGTAGGCCCAGGTCCCGGCCACCACCCGGTCGCCCACCGTGCGGTGCGTGGTCGGATGGAGCCGGTCGACACCGTCGATGGTGATGGTGGCGGTCCCGGCTCCCTCGATGCGCGCCCCCATCTGCCGGAGCAGCACCGCCAGGTCGATGATCTCCGGCTCACGGGCGGCGTTGTCGATGACCGTCACGCCGTCGGCCAGCACTGCGGCCATCAGAATGTTCTCGGTAGCACCGACACTGGGAAAATCGAGCCCGATCGACGCGCCGTGCAGGTGGCTCGCCCGCCCGACGACGCTGCCGTGCTCGATATCCATGGTGGCGCCCATCGCCCGCAGCCCGGACTGGTGCATGTCCAAGGGACGGGAGCCGATCGCGTCACCACCGGGCAGCGCGACGTACGCCTGCTTGCACCGGCCCATCAGCGGTCCGAGCACGCATACCGACGCCCGCAACCGGCCCACCGCCGGAAAATCGGCGTGACAGGAGAGCTCAGCCGGGGTGGTGATTCGTACCTCGTCCGCCTCGAGATCGACCGTCGCACCTAGTCCACGCAGCACGTCGGCCATCAGCGGGACGTCCAGGATCTCGGGACAGTTGGAGATGGTGGTAGTGCCTTCGGCCAGGAGTGCGGCGGCCATCAACTTCAGCACGCTGTTCTTCGCACCCGCTACCCGGACGGTCCCGGCCAGCCGTGCGCCGCCGGTGACCAGGAAGCTTTCCACGGGGGAACTGTATCGGCCCAACGCCCCGATGACGCGACCATCGGCGCTCGGCCTCGGCCGGACCGGCCTGGACCGGCCTGGACCTGGCGACCCGACGACCCTGCGGCCCGACGACCCTGCGACCCTGCGGCCCGGCGACCCTGTGGCCCGGAGACCCTGCGGCCCGGAGACCCTCGCGGTTGACCGTAGGGTGACGAGCATGGCCGTACACCTGACCCGCATATACACACGGACCGGCGACGACGGCACCACCGGGCTCGCCGACTTCTCCCGGGTCTCCAAGAACGACCCGCGCCTGGTCGCCTACGCCGACTGCGACGAAACCAACGCCACGCTGGGAATGGTGATGGCCATCGGGGCCCCGCCGGAACAGCTGGCCGGAATCATTCGCCGGATCCAGAACGAACTGTTCGATCTCGGGGCGGACCTGGCCACGCCGATCCCGGTCAGCGCCCCGGAACCGGCCTACACGCTGCGGGTCACCCAGGACTACATCGACCGGTTGGAAAACGACTGTGACGAACTCAACGCCGGTCTGACCGAGCTGAAATCCTTCATCCTTCCCGGTGGCACGCCTGCCGCGGCGCTGCTGCACCTGGCCCGCACCGTGGCCCGGCGGGCGGAGCGTAGTGCCTGGGCACTACGGGAGGCCGACCCTGACCGTAGCAATCCCCTCGCCGCGACCTACCTCAACCGACTCTCGGACCTGCTGTTCATCCTGGCCAGGGTGGCCAATCCGGCCGGTGACGTGCTCTGGGTGCCGGGCGGCGACCGCACCAGCCCCAGCCCCAGCTGAGCCCCCCCGCTGACGGGCAGTGCGCAAGGGGGGGCCACAAGGAGGCCTGTTCAGTTCTTGCCACCGCCCCGGTGAAAGGTCCGCACGGAGCGGGTTGCCGGCGGCATCGACTCGAGCCAGGACCGCAGTCCGGTCAGCGCTTCCTCGCCTAGCGCCAGCTCGATGGGGGTGCCGCCGTGGGTACATCGGATGATCACCGCGTCCGGGGGCAGCAGGTCCGGCTCGGTTCCGGTCGGGCCGCGACGGTCGCCGAGCACCAGGTGGTCACGCCGGAGGCGGCGGGCGGCTCCGGGAAACGGCGAGAAGGACCGGTACAGCAGGAACTCGTTCTCCCGGAACCGACCCTGCCCCAATACCCAACCCCGCCCGCCGAGAGCGAGATCACGTCGCCAGCAGATATCGATCGCGCCGGACCGGGCGAGTGCCGAGCGCCGGAAACCGACCACGACGATCGCCACCACGAGGGCAACCAGCAGCGCCGCTCCGGCAGACTCGGCCAGTACGACGGTGTCCATCAGCTACGACACGGCTCCGTCCGCGGGGTCAGATGTCGTTCCCGGTGGCCAGCAACTGTGCCTGCGCCCGGCGCAGATCGGCCTCGGCCTCGGCGGAGTCGCCGCCACGGGACTTCGCCTCTTCGTACGCCGACCGTGCCCGGGTCACGTCGATCTCGTCGGAGAGCTCAGCGTCTTCCGCAAGGATGGACACGCCCTGCTTGGTGACCGACAGGAACCCGCCGTGCACAGCCACCCCCAGGACGTTCCCATCGGGCTCGATGATCCGGGCCGCGAAACCTTCGCGAAGCTGGGCGAGCAGAGGCGAATGACCGGCCATCACGCCGATGTCGCCGTCAACGGTCCGCGCCACCACCATCTGGGCCTGGCCGGACCACAGCTCTCGCTCGACGGCGACCAGGCTGACTTCGATCTCGGCCACGCGGGATGCTCCGCCTCTGTGAGGTAGTTGCGACGACGACCACCCGGCAGGTACCGGGAACGTCAGGGGACGTTCGAGACTGCCGGCAGCCATCGCCGACAGGGCAGATCCTAACCCGCCGGCTAGAGCGTCTTGGCCTTCGCCAGGACGTCCTCGATCCCGCCGACGTTCAGGAACGCCTGTTCGGGGATGTTGTCGTACTCGCCCTTGGCGATCGCGTCGAACGACTCGATGGTGTGGTCCATCTCGACGTAGGAGCCGTCCATGCCGGTGAACTGCTTGGCGACGAAGAAGTTCTGCCCGAGGTAGCGCTCCATCCGGCGGGCCCGCCCGACCAGCAGCTTGTCCTCCTCGCCGAGTTCGTCCATACCCAGAATGGCGATGATGTCCTGGAGCTCCTTGTACTTCTGCAGGATCCGGATCACTTCCTGGGCGACCCGGTAGTGCTCGTCCCCGACGTACTGCGGGTCCAGGATCCGCGAGGTCGAGGACAGCGGGTTCACCGCCGGGTAGATGCCCTTCTCGGTGATCCCCCGGTCGAGTTCGGTGGTGGCATCCAGGTGAGCGAAGGTGGTCGCCGGTGCCGGGTCGGTGTAGTCGTCGGCCGGGACGTAGATGGCCTGCAGCGACGTGATGGACCGGCCCTTGGTGGAGGTGATCCGCTCCTGCAGCTCACCCATCTCGTCGGCCAGCGTGGGCTGGTACCCCACCGCGGACGGCATCCGGCCGAGCAGCGTCGAAACCTCGGAACCGGCCTGGGTGAATCGGAAGATGTTGTCGATGAACAGCAGCACGTCCTGGTTCTGCACGTCCCGGAAGTACTCGGCCATGGTCAGCGCGGACAGCGCCACCCGCATCCGGGTGCCAGGCGGCTCGTCCATCTGGCCGAAGACCAGCGCGGTGTCATTGATGACGCCCGACTCGGTCATCTCGGTGAAGAGGTCGTTGCCCTCGCGGGTCCGCTCCCCCACCCCGGCGAACACCGAGGTGCCACCGAAGTTCTTGGCCACCCGGGTGATCATTTCCTGGATCAGCACGGTCTTTCCGACACCGGCGCCGCCGAACAGCCCGATCTTGCCGCCCTGGACGTAGGGCGTCAGCAGGTCGATCACCTTGATCCCGGTGACCAGCTGGGTGGTCCGGCCCTCCAGCTGGTCGAAGGGCGGGGGCTTGCGGTAGATCGGCCAGTGCTCGGAGTCCTCGGCGGTGCCCGGAACGTCCAGGCACTTGCCGAGCGCGTTGAACACGTGCCCCTTGACCGCGTCGCCGACGGGCACCGAGATCGGGGCCCCGGTGTCCTCCACCGGAGCGCCGCGGACCAGACCGTCGGTCGGCTGCATGGAGATGCTGCGGACGATGTCGTCGCCCAGGTGCAGCGCGACCTCCAGGGTGAGGGTGTGCGCGTCACCGGCGCCGGTGACCTCCACGTGCAGCGCGTTGAACAGCGCCGGCACCCCGCCACGCGGGAATTCAATGTCGACGACGGGCCCGATCACCCGGACGACGCGGCCGGTGGCGGGCGGGGCCGCGGCGTGATGGGCGGACTCAGTAATCGTCATATCAGTCCTCTTCGTTTCCGGATGCGGCGAGAGCATCGGCGCCGCCGACGATCTCGGTGAGTTCCTGGGTGATCTGGGCCTGCCGGGCCTGGTTGGCCTGCCGGCTGAGATTCTTGATGATGTCGTTCGCGTTGTCCGTCGCGGCCTTGCAGGCGGCCCGCCTGGCGGCCGACTCGCTCGCGGCCGCGTCCAGCAGCGCCGCATAGATCCGGGTCTTGAGGTACTTGGGCAGCATCTCGTCCAGCAGGGATTCCGCGGACGGTTCGAACTCGTAGGACGGCAGCAAAGTGTCGGGGCTGTCGTTCTCGACATACTCGATCTCCATCGGAGCCATCCGCCTGGCCTGCGGCCGCTGGGTGATCATCGACACGAAGTGGGTGGAGACCAGGTGCACCTCGTCGATCCCTGGATCACCGTCCGGAGTGGTGCCCGCGGACCCGGCGGCGAACGCCGGCAGCAGGGCATCGGTGGCCCGCTCGGCGTCGGCATAGGTCGGCCGCTCGGAGAACCCGGTCCATGACTGCGCCACGGCGCGCTGCCGGAAGTTGAAGTAGCCGAGGCCTTTCCGGCCGATGACGTACATCACCGATTCCTTGCCCTGCGACTTCAGTAGGGCCGCCAGCTCCTCGGCGGCCTTGATCGCCGCCGAGTTGTAGCCGCCACACAGACCCCGATCGGCGGTGATCAACAGGACCCCCGCTCGCCGCGGCTGCTCCCGCTCGGTCAGCAACGGATGGTCCAGGGTCGACGCCGACGCCAACGCGGTCAGCACGTCGGTGATCTGGTGCGAGTAGGGAGCAGCCGCCGCCACCTTGGCCTGCGCCTTCGCGATCCGCGAGGTGGCAATCATCTCCTGCGCCTTGGTGATCTTCTGGGTGCTCTTGACCGACTTCACCCGCTGGCGGAGCACCCGCACCTGGGCAGCCATCAGCGACCTCCGACGATGATCGGGGAGACCGCCACCATCGGCGGGTATGCGGCCAGCACTTGTTCGGCCAGCGCGTGTTCGGCCAGCACGTGTTCGGCCATGAGGGACCCGTCCATCACTTCTTGGCCGGCGGGCGCCGACTCTTGACCTGGAGTTTTTCCTGCCCGACCTCGTCGGCGTCCATCGGCTTGGCCTCGGCCTGCCGACCCAGGATGTTGCCCTCGGAGGTGGTGAACGTGTCGGAGAATTCGGCCAGCGCCTCGACGAGTGCCTTTTCGGTGTCTCCGGACAACACACGTTCGTTCTTGATGGTCTCCAGCGGGCTGCCGGGGGCGTGCCGCAGGTACTGCAGGAACTCCCCCTCGAACCGGCGGATGTCCGGCACCGGGACCCGGTCCATGTGACCGCGGGTGCCGGCCCAGATGGCCACTACCTGTTCCTGCACCGGGTACGGGCTGAACTGCGGCTGCTTGAGCAACTCGACCAGTCGCGACCCGCGGGCCAGCGCCCGCTTGGAGACGTCGTCCAGGTCCGACCCGAACGCCGCGAACGCTTCCAGTTCGCGGTAGGCCGACAGGTCCAGACGCAGTGTGCCGGACACCGTCCGCATCGCCTTGACCTGTGCCGCGCCGCCGACCCGGGACACCGAGATGCCGACGTTGACGGCCGGCCGGACACCGGAGTTGAACAGGTCGCCCTCGAGGAAGCACTGCCCGTCGGTGATGGAGATGACGTTGGTCGGGATGTAGGCCGACACGTCACCGGCCTTGGTCTCGATGATCGGCAGCCCGGTCATCGACCCGGCGCCCAGCTCGTCGGAGAGCTTCGCGCATCGTTCGAGCAGCCGGGAGTGCAGGTAGAAGACGTCACCGGGGTAGGCCTCGCGGCCCGGCGGACGGCGCAGCAGCAGCGAGATCGCCCGGTACGCCTCGGCCTGCTTGGACAGGTCGTCGAAAATGATCAGGACGTGCTTGCCCTGGTACATCCAGTGCTGGCCGAGCGCCGATCCGGTGTACGGGGCCAGCCATTTGAAGCCGGCCGAGTCCGAGGCCGGCGCCGCGACGATGGTGGTGTACTCCAGCGCTCCGGCGTCCTCCAGGGACTGCCGGACCCCGGCGATGGTGGTGCCCTTCTGGCCGATGGCGACGTAGATGCAGCGGACCTGCTGCTTCTCGTCGCCGGTCGCCCAGTTCTCCTTCTGGTTGATGATGGTGTCAACGCAGACCGCGGTCTTGCCGGTCTTGCGGTCACCGATGATCAGCTGACGCTGGCCGCGGCCGATGGGCGTCATCGCGTCGATTGCCTTGATGCCGGTCTGCAGCGGCTCGCTGACGCCCTGCCGCTCGACCACCGAGGCGGCCTGCAGCTCGAGCGGCCGGTTGGTCTCGGCAACGATCTCACCCAGACCGTCGATCGGCTGCGCCAACGGATTGACCACCCGGCCGAGGAACGCATCGCCCACCGGCACCGACAGGACCTCGCCGGTCCGGGTGACCTCCTGGCCCTCCTCGATCGTGTTGGCGTCACCCAGGATGACGGCGCCGATCGACCGGACGTCCAGGTTCAACGCCACGCCCAGCACGCCGCCGGGGAACTGGAGGAGCTCGTTGGCCATCGCCGACGGCAGGCCCTCGACGGTGGCGATGCCGTCACCGCACTCGGCGACGATGCCGACCTCCTCCCGGCTCACCTCGGGCGAGTATTCGGAGACGTAGCTCTCGATCGCGGAGCGGATCTCGTCGGAGGAGATCGTCAACTCGGTCATCGGGTTCCCGTTCTGTGTCAGCAAAGCGCTGGTACTGCCTGTTTTGTCTCTGGTGAAACTGTCTCTGGTGAAACTGTCGTGTCTCTGGTGAAACTGTCGTGTCTCTGGTGAAACTGTCGTGTCTCTGGTGAATCCATCTCTGGTGAATGTGTCGTGTTGCTGGTGAAACTGCCTGTGGAACAACTGTTTTGGCCCTGGTGAAAATACCTATCGCTGACAACGTCGTCACCCGTGGTTCGACTGCTCGCCCGCCATCCGCCGGTGCAGGGCAGCCAACCGGCCCGCCACGGTGCCGTCGATGACCTCGTCGCCCACCTGAACCCGGATCCCGCCGACCAGGAAGGGATCGACCTCGATGTGGGCGGAGACCTCACGGCCGTAGATCCGGGTCAACGACCGGACCAACCGGCTGGTCTGATCTGCCGTCAACGGCACGGCCGACTTCACAGTGGCTACCACCTTCTCGCGGCGGCCGGCGGCCTGGTCGACCAGCTCGCGTACGCCGTGGGTGAAGGAGCGGCCGGCGGTGTCCCTGGCCAGGGCGTCGACGAGTTCGGTGACCAGCGGATGGGACCGGCCGGCGAGCAGACGGTCGACCAGCCGGGATCGGTGGTCGGGGTCGGCCGTCGGATCGTCCAGGATCACCGACAACTCGGGCGAGCCATCGACGATCCGGGAGAACCGGAACAGCTGATCCTCGACCTCGTCCAGGTCCCCGGTCCGCTCGGCCTTGAGGAACATCGCGGTCCGGCTCACCCGCCGCATCGCTTCCTGCAGGTCGCGGGATGACGACCAGGACTGGCGGACGGCGAACCGGACCACGTCCAGGGCAGGTTCGTCGATCTTTCCGGACAGCAGCTGCCCGGCGATTCCGGACCGGTCGTCCTGGGTCAACGTGCCCTCGGAAAGCTTGCGCCGCAGCGGCACCTCGGTGAGGAACAGGTCGGACACCGCGTCCAGTTGGCTGCCCAAGGCGGTCAGCGCGGCCTCGTCCAGATCGGCGGCGACAGACAGCAGGTGTTCGGTGGTGGCCGTGAGCGAGTCCCGGCTGGCAAGGTGTTGCATCAGCGATCCAACTCGGCCAGGAAGCGTTCGACCGTCCTGCTCTGCCTGGCCTCGTCGTGCAGCGACTCACCGACCACCTTGCTGGCCAGATCGACCGACACGCGGCCCAGATCGGACCGTAGCTCGGCCACGATCTGCGCCCGCTGGGCGTCCAGCTGGGCCCGGCCCGCGGCGGCGATCCGCTCGGTCTCGGCGTGCGCCTGGGTCAGCATGTCGTCCCGGATCGACTGGGCTTGCGCGCGAGCATCCTCGCGGATCTTGGCCGCTTCCTCACGCGCGCCGGCGAGCTGCTGGTTGTAACGATCCAGCGCGGCCTTGGCGTCGTTCTGGGCCTCTTCCGCCTTCGCGATACCGCCTTCGATGGCCTTGGTGCGCGCCGCGTAGGCCTTTTCGAACTGGGGCCAGACGAACTTACCCAGCACGACAAACAGCACCACGAAAGCGATGGCGGCGATGATCACCTCACCGATCGGCAGCCCGATCGGGTTGGTGGCTTCCGCCGCGGCGGCGGCCACGACACTCTGGTTGATCATTCGGTCCTCGACTCTGAGCTGGCGGGGGACGCTGAGCTGGCGGGGGGCGGCTCGCTAGCGGGGGCGGCAGATCAGGTCAGGATGAACGGAACCACGAAGCCCAGCAGGGCCAACGCCTCGGAGACCGCGAAGCCGAGGAACGCGTAGGTCCGGGTCAGCCCGGCCGATTCCGGCTGCCGAGCGGTCGAACTGATGTAGGCGGCCCACACGATGCCGACGCCGATACCGGGGCCGATCGCGGACAGGCCGTACCCGAGGGTGCCGACGTTACCGGTGACTTCGGCGATCTGATCGACCGCTGCGAGTGCTGCTGACATAGGGGTGCTTCTCCCTTTCACGAGATCCGGCGCGCGGATCCTGGTGGTCTATCACTGGCCGCGCCGGTGCGGGCCAGGTGAAACGGCGGAACTCGGTGGTGGTCCTCGGGTGGTGGTCGTTGCGGGGTGGTCGTCGCGGGGTGGTCGTGGTTTGTCGAGTCGTGGGCGTTCCGCACCGCCGGACTCAGTGCGAGTCGGCCAACGATGATTCCAGATAGATCGCGGTCAACAGGACGAACACGTAGGCCTGCAGGGAACAGATCAGCAACTCGAAGAACACCAGCCCGAGGCTGCCGAGGAACGGCAGCACGCCCAACGCCAAATTGAGCGGCGACCCACTCCCCCAAAGGTAGAGGGTGCCGACAGCAGCAATGGTGATCAGCATGTGACCGGCGAACATATTGGCGAACAAACGGATGGCCAGTGTGAATGGCCGCAGGATGATGTTGGACAGGAATTCGATCGGTATCAGCAGGATGTGCATGTACCAGGGAATGCCGGGGATATAACACATCAGTTTGAAGAAACCGAACAAACCGTGCTTCGTGATGCCGACGACCATGTAGATGAACCACACCAGCACCGCGAGGAACACCGGGATCGCGAAATGCGACGTCACCGGTAGCTGGGCGATAGGAACGATGCCCCACAGGTTCTGGATCAGAATGAAGACGAACAAGGTGGTCAGGAAACCCGCCCACTTCCTGCCGTTCCTGCCGCCTAGAATCTCGATCGCCACGCCGTTGCGGACAAAACTGTAAATGCTCTCGCCGACGAATTGCAGCTTGCCCGGAAGCATCGCAGCTTTGCGGGAGGCCAGCACGAAGAACGTGAAGATGAGCAGCGTGCCCAGGACGAGCAGCACCATGGCCTTCACGGAGGCGATGATGGTGCCATTGCCGATGCGGTCGAAGAAGAACGAATGCTCGACGGTGGGCGCCTCGAAGGCACCACCGTCCTGTGCGGCCTGCAGGGCCTGTGCGAGCAGACTCACGGGCGCTCGGTCTCCCTTCGGGTGTCGGCCGGAGGTGGCCCATCGGACGGATCAACTGGCAGAACTGCTGACGAAACACCCGTCGAGGCCGCCGACGCAGAAGCAGCGCCCGGGGCCGGTGGACGCCCGAACTGCATCACCACGGCGTAGATACCAAGGCCCATCCCCACAATGAGGCCGATCGGCGTGATCAGGCGAGTGCCCCACCAGTGATCCAGCAACCAACCGACGCCGCCGAACACGACGAAACCGGACATCAAGGTGCTCAGAACGGCCCAGCCCTCGTCGGCTCCCCGGGAGGATTGCCGGGCTGCGGCGCGCGTCTTCATGGCGTGTCGGACACTATCAGTTGGTCCCGGTGACCGCCGAACCCGCCCGCGAGTGTCCAGACGGGTCCGTCCGAGCCCACGAACAGGGCTGCTGCCAGCACGTTTGGGTCTGCGGCCGGCGTCGGCCGATGCACGGAGTCAACCTCACCCCGGATCGACGTAGAAGATCTTCAGGGTCCACACGTATCGCATGTGTCCGGCCAGCCAGCCGAACACACCCAGCCCGATCGCCGCTGCCATCCACCTGACGTTCAGCAGACCGTCGACCGGCATGGTCATCAGCACCACGGCCAGCACCAGGATCTTGATCACGTACGCGAACAGCGCGGCCACCATCACCGCCTCCGGGTTGGTCCGGCCCACCCAGGCGATCACTACTGCAGAGAAGCTGAAGAACGCGCCCACGATCCCGGTCCCGACCAGAACCCCCAGCACCGCCCCCGGCCCGGTGACGATCCCGCCGACCGCACCCAGCACCAGACCGAGGCCGAGCAGTACCAGCCAGCAGGGACGCAAATGGGCCAGCGACCACGCTCCCGCGGAGCGGCTGCGGTCAGCGATTCGCTGCACCGCGCCTGCTTGTGCCGACAGGTCCACCGGACCGGTTTGCTGGTGGCCCTCAGAGGCCTGACGCCCGGGCGAGTCACGCTCAGGCCGCTCACGCTCGGGCGGAATCACTGTTCACCCACCGCCGCCACGGCAACTGGACGCCGGCCCCAGCGGCGATCCCGCAGTCTCGGCCACACCGAGAAGGCCAGGCCGACCACCACCAGGAGGCTGAACGGCAGCACCGCGACCTGCCACTCGACGAACACCAGCGACACCGCGCCGCCGGCGAGCACGAACGCCCAGTAGTAGAAGATCAGCACCGCCTGCCGGTGGGTGTGCCCGATGGCCAGCATCCGGTGATGCAGGTGCTGCTTGTCGGCGCTGAACGGGTGCCGCCCTTCCTTGGTGCGCCTGATCACCGCCAGCAGGAAGTCGAGCACCGGGATGAAGACCACGGCCAGGGCAACGATCAGCGGAGCCAACAGCGCGATGGTCGACCGTGGGCCGAACGTCGACGGGTCGAGCTTGCCACCGGCGCTGATCGTCGCGCCGGCCATCGCCAGCCCGATGAACATCGCGCCCGAGTCGCCCATGAAAATCCGGGCCGGGGAGAAGTTGTGCGGCAGGAACCCGATGCAGGCGCCCACCAGGGCCGCCGCTATCAACGGCGGCTGGGACACCGAGCTGTCATCCCCGGAGAGGAACAGTTGCCGGACGGAGAACACGAACACCGCGAACGCCGAAATGGCCGCGACACCGGCGAGTAGGCCGTCCAACCCGTCGATGAAGTTCATTGCATTGGTCAGTACAACTGTGAGCAGCACGGTCAGCACGATGCCCTGGGTCTGGTCCAGGCTAACCAGGGTCCCGCCGGTCGGCCCGTTTCCCGGTATCCACAACACCTGCCACTGCACGCCGAAGAGCACCAGCACGCCGGCTGCCAGGATCTGCCCGGCCAGCTTGGCGATCGCGTCCAGGTCGAACCGGTCGTCCAGCACACCGACCAGGCAGACCACGCCACCTGCCGCCAGCACCCCGACGACTTCGGACGAGGACACGAACGCACTCCCGAGCGCGGGCAACTGCAACGCCATCAACACAGCGGCCGCGAAACCTGCGTACACCGCCATCCCGCCGAGCCGTGGAATGGGCAGCGAATGCACGTCCCGATCCCGGATGGGGGTAACCGCGCCGACGCTGCCGGCGAACACCCGGACCACGCCGGTCAGCAGAAAGGTGACGACCACGGCGGCACCGAACACCAGGGCGTACTCCCGCACCGGGATCGTGTAGTCCGCCACCCGGTCAGGGTAGTCCGGTGGTGGGGCCAGACTGCCCGATCCGACCACGGCCGCGTCCTGCCCTAAGCATCACCCGAATGGGTGACACCGGAGAAACCGGCACACAATCGCGCAACCGCCGGGTGGTCGGCCCGTCCCCCTTATGTAGCTCCGATTCGCAGCCGGCAGGAACGGCCTGACGCCAGGGTCATCAGTCCTTCCGGATGAGCACCGAATCAGACCCACAGGCCCCACGCCGGGAGCTGCCGCAGGCCCGATCACGACATGCCGTCGGATCGGGCCTTCGGCTTGTCCTGGGCCGTTCTACCCGGCTGAGCTTGTCGGTGCCGGGATCGGGGCACCCCTACCGGCCACCAGCACATCGCCGATCACCTCCCGGACCCGGTCGATGCTCACCGCGCCCTCCCGCAGGACCGTCGGCACCTCACCGGTCAGGTCGATGACGGTCGACGCGACCCCGATCGGCGCAGAGCCGCCGTCCAGGTACACCGAGACGTCCGCCCCGAGCTGCTCCTGCGCCGCCGCGGCGGTGGTGGCCGGCGGGCTGCCGCTGCGGTTGGCGCTCGACACCGCCATCGGACCGACGAGCCGCAGCAGGTCAAGGGCCACCGGATGAAGCGGCATCCGCACCATCACCGTGCCCTTGGCGTCGCCGAGATCCCAGCTCAGCGACGGGGCGTGCTCGACCACCAGGGACAACCCACCCGGCCAGAACGCCTCGATCAGCGTGCGGGCGGTCGGGCTGACGGTCAGGACCAGCCCGTCGATCGTGGTCCACGACCCCACCAGCACCGGCACCGGCATGTCGGGACCGCGACCCTTCGCCGCCAGCAGCGCCCGGACCGCCGCCGCGTTGAACGCGTCCGCCCCGATCCCGTACACGGTGTCGGTCGGCATCACCACCAGGTTGCCGGTCCGCGCCGCGTGCGCCGCGGCCTCCAGCCCGGCCCGCCGGGTCACCGGATCAGCGCAGTCGAATGTCGTCACGCCGCTACCACCCTCCAATCACCCGCACCAACTCGTCCGCCGCCGGACCAACCCACCCGCAGCCGTAGTTGATCATGGCAAAGTCTGCCCGACACGCCGACGCCACGCCGAAAAACCAGCAGAGTTCGCCATGATCAACTCCATCCGGGCGGCGAACCCGAGTTCGAGCGCGGTGCCGGCGCCGCGCGGGTGGCCGTGACGAACCGGGGACGTCCGGTCAGGTCCTGGTGATCCTGCACCTCGGTCAGCACCCGCCGGGCCCGCAGCAGCGCCGGCACCGTCTCACCATGGCTGTCGTCGTGCTCCATCGCCAGCACTCCGCCGGGCCGCAGGAGACCGGCAGCCACCGAGATCAGCGGCCGGATCAGCTCGAGGCCGTCGGCGCCGCCGAACACCGCTTCCGCCGGATCATGCTGGGAGACTTCGGGTTCCACCGGCGTACCGGCCGGAACGTACGGCGGATTTGCGGTGACCAGGTCGACGGTTCCGTCGAGGTCGGTGAGGAGCCGCTGATCGGTGACATCGCCGCCCCGCAGCTCGACGGAAGTGCCGCCCCGGGCGAGGTGAGCAGTGATGTTCCGACGCGCGTACGCCAGTGCCGCGGGTGATCGCTCGACCGCGACCACCCTGGCGTCGGATCGGGCCGCGCTGATCGCCAGGGCGATCGCCCCGCTGCCCGCGCACAGGTCGACTACCACCGGCACCGGCCGGTTCCGGATCGCCTCCAGGGCCCATGCCAGCAGTGACTCGGTCTCCGGGCGGGGAATGAAGACTCCGGGTCCCACCGCCAGTTCGGCCCGCCCGAACTGAACGGTGCCCAGCAGATGTTGCAAGGGAATTCGCTGGGCGCGCTGCTGCACCAGCGCGTCATACCCGGCCAGCCAGGTCGACTCCACCAGCGGCGTCATGCCCAGCCGGGTCCTGGAAACGCCCAGCAGGTGGGCGGCGAGTTCCTCGGCGTCCACCCGCGGACTGGCCACTCCCGCCTGGTCCAGCGTCGCCGCCGCGGCGATGATCGCCAATCGCAGCGATTGTCTGCTCATCCCGGTCCTGAGGTCACCGGCACGACGCTGACGGTCATTCGTGTCCAGCCATCCCGGCGCCCAGCCGCTCCGCACGATCGGCCTGGGCCAGCGCGTCCAGCACCGCGTCCAGGTCTCCGTCCAGCACCGCGTCCAGGTTGTAGGCCTTGTACCCGACCCGATGATCGGCGATTCGGTTCTCCGGGAAGTTGTAGGTACGCACTCGTTCCGACCGATCGACGGTGCGCACCTGAGACCGGCGCGCGTCGGACGCTGCGGCCTCGGCGGTGGCCCGGGCCGCGGCCAGCAACCGGGCCCGCAAGATCCGCATCGCCTGTTCCTTGTTCTGCAGCTGTGACTTCTCGTTCTGACACGACACCACAATGCCGGTGGGCAGGTGGGTGATCCGCACGGCCGAATCGGTGGTGTTGACGGACTGCCCACCAGGGCCGGACGAGCGGAACACGTCGATCCGCAGGTCGGAGTCGACCACCTCCACCTCGACGTCCTCGGCCTCCGGGGCGACCAGCACGCCGGCCGCGGAGGTGTGGATGCGGCCCTGGGACTCGGTCACCGGAACTCGCTGAACCCGGTGCACGCCGCCCTCGAACTTCAGCCTGGCCCACACCCCGTCCGCGGACGCGACCGACGACTTGATCGCGACGGTCGCGTCCTTGTACCCACCCAGGTCGGACTCATTCGCCGAGAGCACCTCGGTCTTCCAGCCACGACGCTCGGCGTACCGCAGGTACATCCGGAGCAGGTCACCGGCGAACAGCGCCGACTCCTCGCCGCCCTCCCCCGCCTTGACCTCGACCAGCACGTCCTTGCTGTCATCCGGGTCGCGGGGTATCAGCAGCTCGGAGAGCCGGTTCTCCAGGTCGGTCACCCGCTGGGCGACGGCCTGCGCCTCGTCCGCGAAACTGGCGTCCTCGGCGGTCAGCTCCCGCGCCGCCTCCAGGTCGCCCCTGGCCTCGTCCAGCTGGGTGGAGGTGGTGACGACGGGGGTCAGTTCGGCGTATCGGCGGCCCAACCGTCGGGCGGCCGCCTGATCGGCGTGCACGGCGGGGTCGGCCAGCCGGTCCTGCAAGTCCTGATGCTCTTCCAGGATGTGCTCGACCGAGGCACGCGCAGTCCTGGACGGGGGAACCGTCATCGAAGCGTCCTTTCTCCTCGGAACAGCAAACGGCGCCCGCGGACCTCTGCGGTCCTGCGGGCGCCGTGGCGCGAGCTAGCGGCTGCGCTTGCCGTACCTGGCCTCGAACCGGGCGACCCGGCCACCGGTGTCCAGGATCTTCTGCTTGCCGGTGTAGAAGGGGTGACAGTTCGAGCAGACCTCGACGTGGATCTTGCCGCTCGTCTCGGTGCTGTGCGTGGTGAAGGTGTTGCCGCAACCGCAGCTGACCTCGGTCTCGACGTACGCGGGGTGGATGCCGGTCTTCATGGGTGTTCCTCTTTCGGTAGAGCCGGGACGATGGCCGCCGGGTCGTCCGCAACGGTGCGTGCGGGCGTGAACCGGAGCCGGGCTCGACCGACCAGTGTGCCAGATGGGTCGGTCAAAGAGCCAAACGCCGACAGTGGGTGAGGTATTCCAACCCTGCTCCGCAACGCTGCTCCGCAGGAGCAACGGACTAACGGCTCCCCCGCAGGTAACGTCAGCCCGATGAAGACGCCCCAGGAGGTCCTGGCCTCCTCGCCGTACGTGCTGCTGACCACCTTCCGCAAGGACGGAACCCCGGTGCCGACCCCGGTGTGGGTCGTTCCGGGCGACGGGGACCTGCGGGTCTGGACCGCGCCGGACGCGGGCAAGGTCAAGCGGATTCGGCGTAACGGCTCGGTCCTGCTGGCACCATGTTCGGTACGCGGGAAGCCCAGCGGCGCCAGCATTTCCGGTCACGCCAGGATGCTGCCGGACGCCGACGTGCCCGCCGTGGTCGACGGACTCCGGACCAAGTACGGGCTCCTCGGACGGCTGTTGACACTGCGCGCGCGCCGCGACGGCAGCCCCCGGGCGGCCATCGCTATCACCGTCGGCCCCTGACCGTTGCGACGAGGGCCGACGGTGCACTGGCCAGTCAGTCGTTGCCGGGGGTGGTCTTGGCCACCTGCATCAGGAACTCCACGTTGTTCCGCGTCTTGCGGAGTCGATCCAGCACCAGTTCCAGCGCCTGCTGGGTATCCAATGCGGACAGCACGCGGCGGAGCTTGACCACGATCGCCAGTTCGTCCGGGGACAGCAGCAGGTCCTCCTTGCGGGTGGACGACTGATCGACGTCGATGGCGGGGAAGATCCGCTTGTCCGCGAGCCGCCGGTCGAGTTTGAGCTCGGCGTTACCGGTGCCCTTGAACTCCTCGAAGATCACCGTGTCGCCGGCCGAGCCGGTCTCCACCAGTGCGGAGGCGAAAATCGTGAGTGAGCCACCGTTCTCGATGTTCCTGGCGGCGCCCAGGAATCGCTTGGGCGGGAACAGCGCAGTGGAGTCGACACCGCCGGACAGGATGCGGCCGGAGGCCGGAGCCGCCAGGTTGTAGGCGCGACCCAGCCGGGTGATCGAGTCGAGCAGCACCACGACGTCGCGGCCCATCTCGACCAGCCGCTTCGCCCGCTCGATGGCCAGTTCGGCGACCAGGGTGTGGTCCGACGGCGGCCGGTCGAAGGTGGAGGCGATGACCTCACCCTTCACCGAGCGCTGCATGTCGGTGACTTCCTCCGGACGCTCGTCGACCAGCACGACCATCAGGTGACATTCGGGGTTGTTGGTGGTGATCGCATTGGCGATGGCCTGCATGACCATTGTCTTGCCGGCCTTCGGCGGCGACACGATCAACGCCCGCTGCCCCTTGCCGACCGGCATCACCAGATCGATGACGCGGGTGGTCAGCAGATGCGATTCGGTTTCCAGCCGCAACCGGTCGTTCGGGTACAGCGGCGTCAGCTTGGTAAACTCCGGCCGGTTCTTGGCCTGCTCCGGGTCCAGCCCGTTGACCGAGTCCAGCCGGACCAGTGCGTTGAACTTCTGCCGCTGCGCCTCGCCGTCCCGCTGCGCGCGGACCGCACCGGTCACGGCGTCGCCGCGCCGCAGCCCGTTCTTGCGCACCTGGGACAGCGACACGTAGACGTCGTTCGGGCCGGTCAGGTACCCGGAGGTGCGGATGAACGCGTAGGAGTCGAGGACATCGAGGATGCCGGCGACCGGGACCAGGACGTCGTCGTCGCGCACTTCCGGATCGGCCGGGCCGTCGGGGGCGAACCGATCGCGGGTGGTGGTGCGCCGGTTGCGGTCCCGGTACCGACGTCCGCGACGACCGCGGCCGTCGCCCTCATCGTCGTCATCGCGCCGGTTGTTGACATCTGCGCTCTGCCGGCTGCCCTGCCGCTGATCCCGGTTCTGGTTGTCCCGGCTCTGGCCGTTATCGCGGCTCTGGCCATTCTCCCGGTTCTGGTTGTCCCGGCTCTGGACGTTATCGCGGCTCTGGCCATTCTCCCGGTTCTGGTTGTCCCGGTTCGGGCTCTGTGCGTTGTCCCGATTCTGTGTGTTGTCCCGGTTCTGGCTGTCCCGGTTCGTGCTCTGTGCGTTGTCCCGGTTTTGTGCGTTGTCCCGGTTCTGATTGTCCCGCGGCTGCGAGCCCTGGCCGGATTCGGCTTGCTCACGGCCGTCCCGACGGCCACGGCGGCCACGGCGATTGCCCCGCTGACCATCGTCGGGATCGGTGGAGTCGTCCTGGCCCTGCGGCCGGTCGTCGCTCGGCGTTGACCCGCTGTCGGCGGAACGGGTATCCGACCCGGTCGGCGGCGCGGAAGTGCTTCCGCCAGCACCGTTCAGGTCTGCACCGTTCTGAGCAGCACCGTTCTGGGCAGCCCCGCTCTGGGCAGCACTGCTCTGGGCAGCACCGCTCTGGGCAGGAGCTTCCGGCACCTCGTTCCGGGAACCATTGCTGTCAGCGGCGGCGTTCTGCCCAGCGCCGGCCGGCTCGCCCAGTGGCAGGACGGGTTCAGTGCTTGCGCGGCTGCTGCGGCCGCGGCCTGACCGACCCCGCTCTGCGCCGGCGGTGCCGGCCGTGGCGGGCGCCGATCCGGTGGGCGCAGGCCCGTTCTGTCGAGCGGTGATCGCGGCGACCAGGTCGCCCTTGCGCATCGCCGACGTCCCGCGGATACCGAGCTGACCAGCGAGTGCTTTCAGATCGGGTAACACCATCCCCGACAGGCCTTCACCGCGGCGGGTCCGTCCCTTGGTGGACGGCCCGTCGGTCGCCGACCTATCGGCGGACGTGGCGTTGCTGGGGCTGTCGAGCGACTCCGTGGTTTCAGTCACGAAGATCCTTCCTGCCCGATCGGGATATCCTCGACCGGAGTTATGAGCACGCCGCTCAGGGCGACGGCTGCCGTTGCGCACCCAGGATGGGTACAGCGGAGTCTGTGATCACCTGGGTCCTGAAGCCATGCCGCGTCTCGACGAGACGGGCTTGGGTTCGCGCATCCGGATGCTCTCCGGTGGAGGATCTTCAGGATGGGAGCGGCGAGGAATCGTTCGGTCCCCCACCGTTAGTTTCCAGACCATTGATTTTCCAGCTCGCACGTCATGCTTCGTAGCGGGCGCGGCCGGTGATCGATATCAACAGTAACCGCTGCGCAGCGACCTGAGCAACTATGCCCATGCGTGTCGCCCGGTCAGGCCCGAAGAATCGTCGCACCGTCGACGCAGACCTGCTCCACCGCGGCGTGAAAACCCGTACGGCGCCATCGGTCCAGCTCGAACGGGCCGGTGACCAGGGCGATCACCGACGGACCAGCCCCGGATACCACCGCGGCGATCTTGGCGGCCCGCAATTCCGCGACCAGTCGCGCCGACTCGGGCATGACCGGTGCGCGGTACTGCTGGTGCAACCGGTCCCGAGTGGCCAGCAGCAGATACGCCGGATCAACTGTCAAGGCGTGTACCAACAGGGCCGCCGCGGCGGCATTGGCGCTCGCGTCGGCGTGCGGCACCATGGCCGGCAGCAACGACCGCGCGTGGTGCGTCGAGCTGGCCTGGGCGGCGCAGAACACCACGATCTGGATGTCCTTGTGCACGTCCTGACGAACGGCGACGGGACGGCCGCCGTCACCTAGAAATGCCATGGTGAAACCGCCGAGCAGTGCTGGCGCGACGTTGTCGGGATGGCCCTCCATCGCCGTTCCCAGGGCAAGCAGGTCCGGCGGCGGACCGCCGTAGCCGCTGTCCGCGAGCAGTTCACGCCCGAGCAGCAGACCGGCCACGATGGCCGCGGCGGACGAGCCCAGCCCGCCACCGTGCGGGATGCAGTTCCGGCAGCGCACATGCAATCCGGGCAGCAGCTCGCCTGCCTCGGCAAACACCCGAGCGATCGCCCGCACCACGAGATGCTCGTGAGTCAGCGGCACTTCACCGGCACCCACCCCGGTGACCTCGATGACCAGGTCGGCGTCGGTACGCGTGATCGTCACCTCGTCGTACCGCTGCAGGGCCAGCCCGAAGCTGTCGAATCCGGGGCCGAGGTTTGCCGACGTCGCCGGCACCCGGACGGTGAAGCCCGGCACTCGCACCGACCCTCCGTCCGGCATCAGCGCGGATTCGCCCATCACCCGCGGCTCGCCCGTCCCACGGCGCCGATCATCGGCTGAGCCCCAACGCCTCGGTGACGGCTTCGGCGGCGACCGGCAGCACAACCGGGGTGGTCATGAACGTCATCGCAGTGTCCGGGTCCTTGAGCCCGTTGCCGGTCACCGTGCACACCACCACGGAGTCCCTGGGCAGCCGGCCATCGGCCACCGTCATCAGCAGTCCGGCGACCGACGCCGCCGACGCCGGCTCGACGAATACACCTTCGGTGGCAGCGAGCAACCGGTAGGCCAGCAGGATCTGCTGGTCGGTGACCGCGTCGATCAGCCCATGAGAGGCATCCCGGGCCTCCACCGCGCCGGCCCAGGAGGCCGGTGCGCCGATTCGGATTGCGGTGGCGATGGTGTCAGGGTGCCGCACCGGGTGTCCGAGCACCAGCGGTGCCGCACCCGCGGCCTGGAAGCCGAACATCCGGGGCAGCGCGTTCACGATGCCATCGGCGAAGTACTCCCGGTACCCCATCCAGTAGGCCGTGATATTGCCGGCGTTACCGACTGGCAGGCAGTGCACGTCCGGCGCCCGGCCCAGGGTGTCGCAAATTTCGAAGGCGGCCGTCTTCTGGCCTTCGATCCGCGCCGGGTTCACCGAATTGACCAGAACAATGTGCTCGTGAGAGGCGGCAGTCTTTCGGGCGAGCTCCAGACAATCGTCGAAATTACCGTCGATCTGCAGGATCTGCGCGCCGTAGGCGACCGCCTGGGCCAGTTTCCCGGCGGCGATCCGGCCCTGCGGCACCAGCACGGCACTAGTCATCCCGGCCTTGGCCGCGTACGCCGCGGCAGACGCCGAGGTGTTCCCGGTGGACGCGCAGATCACCGCCTCCGCACCACCGGCCAGGGCATGGGTGACCGCCACGGTCATGCCGCGGTCCTTGAACGAGCCGGTCGGGTTCGTCCCCTCGACCTTGAGGAAGACCTGTAGCCCGAGCCGCTCGGACAACGTCTCGGCGTGGATCAGCGGCGTCCCGCCCTCGAGCAGGGTGACCACCTTGGCACCGGCGGGAATGGCGACCCGGGCGGAGTACGCGGCGATCAGGCCGGGCCAACCCAACTGGGCGGCTGTGGTGGTCACTGCGATGGTCCAATCTGGGCTGTCCGGCCCACGCGGATCCGGCGGCCAATGGCGGCCGCCGGCCCCGGCGGGCGCCGTGTCATCACCGCAAGTCTCCCATCACCCGCATCACCGAGGTGACCCGGCGAACCGCATCCAGCTCGGCCAGTCGGGCGACGGTGCCGGCCAGGGCAGCATCGGGCGCGCTGTGGGTCACCACGACGAGAGTGGCGTCGTCCCCGCGACCCTCCTGCCGGACCGTCGAGATCGACACCCCGGCCTGCGCGAACGCCGTGGCCACCGCGGCCAGCACCCCCGCCCGATCGTCGACGTCGAGGCTGATGTGATACCTGCTGGCGACCTGGCCCATCGGCAGGATCGGCAGCGCTGCGTATGCCGACTCCCGTGGCCCGCGGCCCCCGGCAATCCGGTTGCGGGCCACCGCGACCAGGTCGCCCAACACCGCTGACGCCGTCGGCGCCCCGCCCGCCCCCGGCCCGCGGAACATCAACTGCCCGGCGGCTTCGGCCTCGACGTAGACCGCGTTGTAGGCACCGCCAACCCCGGCCAGCGGGTGGCTCAACGGGATCATCACCGGGTGCACCCGGGCCGACACCGCTTCTCCTGTCACCTGCTGGCCGCCCGGTACCTGATGGCCTGTCACCTGCTGGCCGCCCGGTACCTGATGGCCCGGCACCATTTCGGCCCGTTCGCAGATCGCCAGCAATTTGATGGTGCAGTCGATGTCCCGGGCGGCCGCGATGTCGGCGGCCGAGACGGCGGCGATGCCCTCCCGGTGCACGTCGGCCGCGCCGACCCTGGTGTGAAACCCGATCGAGGCCAGGATCGCGGCCTTCGCCGCGGCGTCGAAGCCGTCCACGTCGGCGGTGGGATCGGCTTCGGCATAGCCCAGCCTGGTGGCTTCGGCCAGCGCCTCGGCGTACCCCATCCCGGTACCCGCCATCGCCGACAGGATGAAGTTGGTGGTGCCGTTGACGATCCCCATGATGCGCGAGATACGGTCCCCGGCAAGGGATTCCCGAAGCGGTCGAATCAACGGAATGGCACCGGCGACGGCTGCCTCGAAGTAGAGATCAGCGCCGGCGTCATCGGCCGCCTGATACAGCTCCGGCCCGTGCTCGGCCAGCAGCGCCTTGTTCGCGGTGACAACACCGCAGCCCCGCCGCAAGGCGGCCAGCAGCAAATCCTTCGTCGGCTCGATGCCCCCGATCACCTCGATGATGACGTCGATGTCTTCCCTGGCCACCACGGAGGCGGCGTCAGTGGTGAGCAGCGCCGCGGGAATCTCGGGGTGCCTGGCGGGTCGGCGCACCGCGACGGCCACCAGGTCGAGCTTGGCACCCACCCGGGCCGCCAGGTCATCCGCGTGCTCGGTCAGCAGCCGGACCACCTGCGACCCGACGACCCCGGCACCCAGCACGCCCACCCGCACCGGCGGCGGGGTGTGCGCGGCCCGCGGTGCGGACCTGCTCGCCATCTCGTTGATCATCGGGGACCACCGGGCCGGGTCACGTCACGGAACACCCGGAACGCGTAGGCCAGCAGGGCGACCACCACCACCACGGCCGCCACCGCGATGGACACCGTGAGCCAGCGCGGGAAGTCCGGTTTGAGCAGGGTGATCACGATCAGCACCCCGGCCAGCAGCAGGAGCGCGACGCCCGGCACCAGAGATGGCTGCCGCGCCGGTGCCCTGGAATCATCGGGCGGGGGGGTCGCAGTCATCACCGGGTCTCCAGCAGCATCAGGTCGTCATCGGTCTCGCGGCGCAACAGCACCCTGGACACCGCATCGGTGACCGCGATGACCGGCGGCCGGGGCATCCGGTTGTAATTGCTGGCCATCGCGTAGCAATACGCCCCCGTCGCGGCGACGGCAACCAGGTCGCCGACGGCCAGGTCGGCCGGCAGGTAGCAGTCCCGCACCACGATGTCACCACTCTCGCAGTGTTTGCCGACAACCCGGCAGAGCACCGCATGCGCCGTCGACGAACGGGAGGCCAGCGCCGCCGTGTAATCCGCGTCGTACAGCGCGGTCCGGATGTTGTCACTCATTCCGCCGTCGACCGAGACGTACCGGCGAATCAGGCCGCCATCCAGCGCGACGTCCTTGATCGTCCCCACCTCGTAGACGGTCACCGTGCCCGGACCGGCGATCGCCCGGCCGGGTTCGACCACCACCTGCGGCACGGCCAGCCCGGCGAACTGGCATTCGCTGGTGACGATTTCCAGCAATGACTTCGCCATCACGTCCGGGGCGGGTGGGTCGTCGGCCGAGGTGTAGGCGATGCCCAATCCGCCGCCCAGGTCCAGCGCCACGATGGACTCCGCCAACTGCGGGTAATCCTTGACGATCTGCCGGAGCAGCGCGACCACCCGGTGCGCGGCCACCTCGAATCCGGACGGGTCGAAGATCTGTGAGCCGATGTGCGAATGCAGGCCGATCAAGCGGAGCCCGCTGACGGCCACCACCCGGCGAGCCGCCTCGGCCGCGTCGCCGCCGGCCAACGAGAAGCCGAACTTCTGGTCCTCGTGGGCAGTCGCGATGAATTCATGGGTGTGCGCCTCGACCCCGACCGTCACCCGGATCATCACCGGTACCGGCTCTGTCGTCGGCAGGTGCTCGACAAGCCCTGCCAGCCGGGCGATCTCGTCGAACGAATCGATGACGATAGCGCCGATCCGGGCCTGCACCGCCGAGGACAGCTCGCCAAGGGACTTGTTCGAGCCGTGCAGTGCGATCCGCTCCGGCGGGAAGCCGGCCCGCAGCGCCAGTGCCAACTCACCGGCGCTGCACACGTCAAGGGCCAGACCCTCGTCCTGCAGCCAACGGACGATCTCGGTGCACAGGAAGGCCTTGCCGGCATAGTGCACGCCGGTCGGGCCGCCGAACGCGTTCGCGAAGTCCTGGCAACGGCTGCGGAAATCGGCCTCGTCGATGACCATCATCGGGGTGCCGTAGTGCTCCGCCAGATCTCGCACATCGGCACCGGCAATAGTCAGTACTCCGTCGGGGTTCCGGTCGGCGCCCCGCGGCCAGACCGCCGGGTCAAGCCGGTTCAGGTTGGCCGGCGCACCCTCGGCGGGCCGGTCGGTGTGCAGCTCGCCGGAGCGCGGCCCGGCCGGATGCGCTCTCACATCCGCTCCGGAGCGTCGACACCGAGCACTGCCAGTCCGTTGGCGAGCACCTGCCGGGTGGCCGCACAGAGCCACAGCCGCGAAATGGTCGCTGGTCCTGGCTTTTCTGGCCCCATCGGGAGCACCCGGATCGAGTCGTAGAACTTGTGATACCCGGACGCGAGGTCCTCCAGGTAGCGGGCCACCCGATGCGGCTCCCGGAGCTCGGCGGCGGTCGCCAGCAGGCCCGGATAGGCGGCCAGCTGAGCAAGCAGCTCGGACTCCCGGGCGGTATCCAGCAGGGCTGGGTCGTACCCGCTGCCCAACTCGATGCCGAGATCGGCGGCGTTGCGGGCGAGCGAGGCCAGGCGCGCATGCGCGTACTGGACGTAGAACACCGGGTTGTCGCTGGTCTGCCGAGTCCACAGGTCGAGGTCCAGGTCGAGCGTGGTGTCTACGGAGTACCGGATCAGCGCGAACCGCGCCGCGTCGACGCCCAGCGCCTCGATCAGGTCGTCCAGGGTGATGACGGTGCCGGCCCGCTTGCTCATCCGCAGCGGCTGCCCGTCACGGACCAGGTTCACCATCTGGCCGATCAGCACCTCGACCACGTCCGGATTGTCGCCGAAGGCCGCCGCCGCCGCCCGCAGCCGGGCCACATATCCGTGATGGTCGGCGCCCAGCATGTAGATGCACAGGTCGAAACCCCGGGCCCGCTTGTCCAGGAAATAAGCGAGATCACCTGCGATATAGGCGGGTTCGCCGTCGGACTTGATGACGACGCGGTCCTTGTCGTCGCCGTAGGCGGTCGAGCCCAGCCACCACGCGCCGTCGGCGAAGGTCAGGTGCCCGGAATCCTTGAGGCGTTGCACCGCCGCCGTCACCGCGCCGCTCTCGTGCAGCGAGTTCTCGTGGAAGTACACATCGAAGTCGGTCCGGAACAGGTGCAGGGTGGCCTTGATCTCATCGAACATCAGCTCGACGCCCGCCCGCTGGAACACCGTCACGGCATCGTCGTCGGGCATCGTCGAGGTCTCAGGGTGCGCAACCACGACCCGCTCGGCGATCTCGGCGATGTACGCGCCGCCGTACCCGTCCTGCGGGGCGCTCCGGCCGCGGGCGGCGGCCAGCAGCGACCGGGCGAACCGCTCGATCTGCGCGCCCGCGTCGTTGAAGTAGTACTCCCTGGTCACGGCCGCGCCCTGGGTGGTCAGCACCCGTCCCAGCGCGTCGCCAACAGCGGCCCACCTGGCCCCCCCGATATGGATCGGGCCGGTCGGGTTGGCGGAAACGAATTCCAGGTTGACGCGCTTACCGGCAAGGCTGTCCCCGGCGCCGTAAGCCGGCCCGGCCGCGACGATCTGGCCGGCCAGTGCTCCGGCCGCCGCGGTCTGCACCGTGATGTTCAGGAACCCGGGGCCGGCGACCTGAACGTCGGCGATGCCGCTGGCCATGGCCAACCGGGCAGCGATCACGGCGGCGATGTCGCGCGGCGACCGACCGGCGGTCTTCGCCAGTTTCAGGGCCACCGGGGTGGCGTAGTCACCATGCTCGCGGGACCGCGGCCGATCCAGCGTGATGTCCGTCGGGACGTTGACGGTCAGTTCACCAGCCTCGACGGCAGAGGTAAGGGCGTGCCGGATGGCGGCGACCAGTTGCGCGGGATTCACCCGGCCATTCTAGGAAGGCCGGGGAGCCGGCGGTGACCAGCGGCGGACTGCCCCGAGAATGCCGATGATCCGGCGTGGCCGTCTGGCTCTTTCACACCGGGGCCACCGCTACGGCCCGTACACTCCGGCACGTCCTACTCCGCCGCCAACCGGAACGGTGCGGGCGGAAATCGACCCAACTGATGACGCGAATAGGGAACTTTCCTCATGATGGCCAGTGGCAAGACCGCCAAGAAGCGCCGCACGCCGGCCCCCGTCGTCACCCGCGGGGGCGGTCCGCCCTGGTTGACCATCGGGGCCGTGGTGGTCGTGCTCGCACTGGCGGCCGGCATTTTCTTCGTCGTGCTGAGCAAGACCAATGAAAAGAATGCCGCGAAGGATGCGCTGGCGCCCTTTGCCCCGACGGCTCAGAATCCGGATCCGTCGACCACGATTCCCGGCATCTACGTCGGCGCAAGCACAGCGCCGGGGCCGGACAAGCCGGCGACGTACGTGGACTACAAGGCCGCTATCCACATCACCGCCGATCAGCGGGTGGCCTATAACCGATTCCCGCCGGTCGGCGGCCCGCACGACGGGACCTGGGCCAATTGCAGCGGGATCGTTTACACCACGCCGGTCCGGAACGAGAACATGGTGCACACCCTGGAACACGGTGCGGTGTGGATCGCCTACAACCCGGACACGATCAAGCCGGACGACCTCACCGTGTTGAAGGGATTGGTCGACAATCAACCGTTCACCACGCTGGCCCCGTACCCGGGGTTGGACAGCACCATTTCGCTGCAGGCCTGGGCGCACCAGCTCAAGCTGGATTCGGCCACCGACCCTCGGGTGCAGCAGTTCATCACCGCGCTGCGACAGAACAGATATGTGTATCCGGAAACCGGTGCCACCTGCCAGCAACCCAGTTTCGACGTGACGAACCCGCCCGCCTTCGATCCAACGGCCCCGGGACCGGACGCCATCCCCATGTCGGGGACCGGCGGAACCACTGCGACGTCCGAGGCCCCAGGTGCCGTGACCGACCCGTCCGCAGGTGTGTCGGGTTCGGCCGCGGCCTCGGGGGCGGTCGGCGACACCGGGGCGCCCGCATCTGCGGCTCCTCCGGCGGCAGCCGAATCAGGGTCGGCGGCAGCCGAATCAGGGCCGGCGGCAGCCGGTTCGGGAGCACCCACAGCCGCGACCAGCGGACCGTGATGGCGGACGGGTCGGGAGGGGACACGGGCTCTGCCGAATCTGTTGCCAGCACTGCCGCCGGGCCCGGACGTCGATATTCAAGGGCCACGGTGATCTCCCTGTTCGCCGCCGCTGTCGTTGCGGTGCTGCTGGTCGGCGCGTCGATCGGTCTGGCGCTCAGCGGACGGTTGGGTTCGTCGATGGCGGCGTCGCAATCCCCTGACAGTGCTTCTGTGGACGCGGGTTTCGCCCGGGACATGATCGTGCACCACGACCAGGGCGTGTTGATGGCGCATTACGCCGAGCGCAACACCAGCGACAACGAGATCTCCGTGATGGCCTACGACCTGCAGTACACCCAGACCGATCAGATCGGCCAGATGCAAGGCTGGCTGTCGTTGTGGGACCTGCCGGAATCCGGCGACGGCACGCATATGGGCTGGATGGCAGATGACGCCGGGCACGCCGGTATGACAATGGCCGGTCCATCGGGTGCCTCAGCTGCGTCGGCCCTGATGCCGGGAATGGCGACAACCGCGGAGGTCGATTCGCTGAAGAAGCTCACCGGCCCGGCGTCCGACAGGCTTTTCCTGCAGTTGATGGTCCGGCACCATCAGGGCGGGCTGCCGATGATGCAGTACGCCGCCGCGCACGCGACCAATCCGGTGGTCCGCAATTTCGCCGACAAAATGGCGCAGGCACAGGAATCAGAAATAGCGGTCATGACGCAGATGCTGACCGCACGTGGCGTTGCGCCGCTGCCCGCGCCGGCCGGCTGACCCACACTCCGGTCGCCCGCCGGCATTCATTTCTCCAACCGCCACCACGAAAATGCCGGACCCCCGCTCGGGAAGCCCCGATCTTACAGCCGATGGTGACCACCTCGTATTCGGTCAGGCCGTGGAGGTGGCGACCGAAGTAGTTGACGGGTAGTTGCACCGACGTGCTCCGGCCTCGTGTTGCGTGCACCAACACGGATCCGCTGGCCGCCTCACGGAGAAACGTGAGCGAGTCATCGGTGGCGCTGACCCAGCGCCGGCCACCGTCCCGCAGCGCGGGAATATTTCTGCGTTCGCCGAGGACTGCTCGAACCCAGTCCAGAATGGTCACGTTCCAGTGTGTTTCATCCTGCTGCGGCTGATCCCGCCAGGGAAACGGTCGCCGGCCGTCTTCCCCGTTGTCACCTTCCTGGCCGATCTCATCGCCGGCGTAGATCATGGGTATCCCGGGCATCGCCGCCAGCAAGCCGAACGCGACCTTGACCAGGTTCACGTCGCCGAGGGTGGTCATGATCCTGGCGGTGTCGTGTGACCCGACAAGATTAAGTGCGGTCGCCGTCGACCGCCACGGGCTGGCCGCGGCAAACTCGCGAAAGGTGGCCACCACGTTGGCCCCGGTCAGTCGCGGACCGCGGTGTACGGGCCCGGTTCGAATGTCAGCGGGCTGTCCGGCGTGAGCCATTGCCACACCGGGCGGGTGAAACCGGCGTAGTTCATCACCCCGTGCCAGCCGTCGCCCAGCAGATCGGCAGATGCGTCATGGCTGTGTTCGGCGATCAACAGCGACTCCGGCTGTACGGCGGCCATCGTCTGCCGAATACTCTGCGCCACGAAACGATTGACGTCGACGGCGCCGTGCCGGCCGGACATATTGGCCACGTCGATCCGCCATCCGTCCAGGGCGGTCGGCGGGGTCAGCCAGCGGGCCACCACCGAGTCCGGCCCTTCGTACAGTCGGCGGCGGAGATCGGCGTTCTGATGGTCGAACTTGGGTAGCGAGGGGTAGTCGAACCAGGACACGTAGTCCGTGGGATGGCGACGAAACAGGAAGTAACCAGCCTCCGGTGAGGTCGCATCATCGACGGCCGCCGTAAACCATTCGTGGGCACTGCCGCAGTGGTTGGTGGTGAGGTCGCCCAGTACCCGCATGCCCCTCGCGTGAGCGGCGGCTGTCAGTCGGGCGAACGCGTCATCACCGCCCAGCAGCGGATCGACGTGATCGAAACTGGTGGAGTCGTAACGGTGATTGGACTGCGCCGGAAAGACCGGGGTCAGATAGATCGTGTCGGCGCCCACCGAAGCGACGTGGTCCAGGTGGTCGATGATCCCGTCGAGATCCCCTCCGTAGAGCTGGTAGGGCGTCTGTGGGCCCCGTCCGACCACCGGATCGTCCCACGATTGCGGTAGTGCCCATTGCGGCGTTTACGCCCGGCCGACCCTGCGGATCTGGCGAATCGGTCAGGAAATATCTGATACACGACGGCGTCCGAAGCCCAGGCCGGCGGACCGGGATGGGTGGCGAGCCGGAAGTCGGCTGCATCGGTCACGTCGTGCCCGTGCAGGCCAGTGCCGTTGAGCCATTGATACCGGTCCGACCCGCCGATGAGCAACCACCGGTAGTTGACCACCGGGTTGTGCATCGTCACCAGACCTACGTACCAACGGTCCCGGGTATCTTGCCGGTCCACCTCCACAAGATTCAGAGCCTGCTCGCCGTCGACATACGTGCGCAGCAACACCTTGGCGATCTCCGACGATCGGGGCATGCGGAGATAGACCCGAACCTCGTCGCCAAGGCTCGGGTAGAGATCGGAGACGTACCACGCCGACCCGTCATGATGAGGAGACCGCCAGTCTTCAAACATCACGCGCCCTCGCCCACAGTTGGCGAACCTCGGGCACACCCAAGGCGGGGCTGGTCCTGACCCAGCTGAACATGAGCTCTGCAGAAGTCAATCGGCGACACAGATCCGGTACTCCCACGGGCCGAGCTCGAACGAGGTCGTCGCTTCGATGTCGATCGCCAGGCCTGCGGGGAAATCGACATACGATCCATGGCACAGGGACTCACGGAAAGACACCGCGTGATGCCCTGCAGAGAAATTGAACACGGCGAACACCTTGTCCCGGTCGTTGCGACGGACGAAATTGAACACCTCGGTGCTCGAACTATTGGGAACATCAATCTTCCGCGCACCCCACGGAGCGTTCCACAGGGCGGTGTTCCGACGCTTCAGTGCGAACAACCTCCGGCACAGCTCCCCCTGCGGATGTGGTCGCCAGATGATCGGGTCACGCTCGAAGAATTCGAGCCGTTTGTCGTTGCCGGCCTCCTGCCCGCTGTAGATGAGCGGCATCCCCTCGCCCACGACGGAGAGCGCGATCGCCGCCCCGAGCGCATCCCCGAATTGTTCGAACTCGGTTCCCTCCCAGGCATTCTTGTCATGGTTGCTGACGAACGTCATCCGCATCCCGTCTGCGGGGAAGGCCTTCTCGTTCCAGGCGTAGTACACCCGGAGTTGTTCCAGATCAGCCTTGCCCATCGCGATGCGGTGCAGGGTCTCGTTCCAGCTCCAGGCATAGGTCATGTCAAAGGCCGCCGCGTGCAAATCCCGCGACTCCCATTCGGCAAGCATGAACACGGGCTTGATCTCGTCGAGTTCCGGCGAACGGTCTCCCAGAAGTCAGTAGGGACGATCCTGCGACGTCGCAACGGAACCCGTCCAGATCGGCCTCCTGCACCCAGTACGTCATGGCGTCGGTCATGTACCGACGGAGGTCGGGTTGTCGTAATCCAGGTCGATGATGTCAACCCAGTCCCACCGGGGCGTCGGCCGAAAGTCACCCTTCCAGTCGCACAGATACCAGTCCGGGTGTTCGGTCACCAGATTGCTGTCCCACGCAGTGTGGTCGGCTACCCAGTCCAGAATGACGTACAGACCCTCATCGTGGGCGGCCTGAACGAAATGCTTGAGGTCATCCAGGTTCCCCAGTCCCGGCTCGACGGCGTAGTAGTCCTTGACGGCATAGGGACTGCCGAGGGTGCCCTTCCGGTTCTTCTCACCGATGACCTGCACCGGCATCAACCACAGAATGACCACACCCAGCTCCCGCAACCCGGGACAGGTGAAATTTGGCGGCCTTGAAGGTGCCCTCGTCGGTGAACTGTCTGGTGTTGATCTGGTAGATGGTCGCATTTCGCGACCATTCAGGGTGGATGATCCGCACGTTCGGGACCGACCTGTTGGGGTTGGCGTCGCTCATGCCTGCCTCGGTGAAATGGTCAGTGATACGCGCTCAGTCGCGAACAGCGATACCGGATTCTGGATCGAAGAAATGCAGTCGTTCGGTGTCGACGGCGACCCGGATCTTCTCCCCGAACCTGACCCGGGACCTCGGTGCGAAGGAGGCAACGAAGCGGGTCACATCCGCGGCAAGCACGGTATCGGCTGCACCGGAGTCTTTTTCCAGCAGCTTGGTGTCCTCGGTGACTACCTTCGGGACGTCGAGGTCGAAATGCACCATGATCTCCGACCCCAGGGCCTCGGTCATTCCCACGGTGGCGTCGATGGTCGAGTCCTCGGCGGCGCCACCCCTGACCAGGTTGGCATCATCCATGTCCTCACTGCGGATGCCGACCGCAATGGGCCGGCCCACCCAATTTGCCAGCGCCGGATGGTCGGCGACGACGCCTGGGTGCAGAGCCAGAGTGGTTGCGCCGAACTGCAGGCCGAGCCCGTCACCGCGTTGCAGGATCGTTCCCATGCCCAGGTTCATCGGCGGCGAGCCGATGAAGCCGGCGACGAAAATGTTGGCCGGGTTGTCGTACAGGAATTGGGGTGGGCCGACCTGCTGCAGCAGCCCGCCCTTGAGGACCGCGACGCGGTCCCCCATCGTCATGGCCTCGATCTGATCGTGGGTGACGTACAGCGTCGTCACATTCAAATCGTGCTGCACCTGGGCGATCTCGGCTCGCATCTGGACCCGCAGCTTGGCGTCGAGGTTCGACAATGGTTCGTCCATCAGGAAGACCTGCGGTTCACGGACGATCGCGCGGCCCATTGCCACCCGCTGCCGCTGACCGCCGGACAACTGCTTGGGCTTGCGCTCCAGCATCGGTCCGAGCTCCAGCATGTCCGCCGCCTTCTGGACCCGGCGGGCGATCTCCGCCTTGTCCATCTTTCGGATCTTCAATCCGTAGGCGATGTTGTCGCCCACCGTCATGTGCGGGTAAAGGGCGTACGACTGGAACACCATGGCAATGTCCCGATCCCGGGGCGATAGCGTATTCACCACGCGATCACCAATCTTCATCACCCCGGTCGAGATGTCCTCCAGGCCTGCCACCATCCGCAGCGCCGTCGATTTACCGCACCCGGACGGGCCTACCAGAACAAGGAACTCGCCATCGGCTACTTCCAGATCCAGATCGTGAACGGCGTGAAACCCGTTCTCGTACAGTTTGTTGACCTTATCCAGCGTTACCGAGGCCATAGCTGAGAACCCTTCTTGTCGTGGAGTGAGAGATCAGCCCTTGACGGCGCCTGCGGTGATGCCGCCGACGATGTAGCGCTGCAGGAACTGGAACAGTGCGACGGTGGGGATCGCCACAATGAGCGCGCCGGCCGCAAAGATGCCGAAATTGTTGTTGCGTTGCTGGCCGTCGGCGATCAGACCGTACAGACCGACCGCCGCCGTTTTCGAGCCGTCCTGGGTCAGGAACACGCTCGAGATGATGAATTCGCTGATGGTCGAGATGAACGACAGCAACCCGGTAATGGCCAGGATGGGCGTCACCAGCGGCAGGATGATGCCGAAGTACACCTGTGCATGCGTCGCGCCGTCGACCTTGGCAGATTCGTCGAGGTCCTTGGGGATGGTGTCGAAGAACCCCTTCATCAACCAGGTGTTCACCCCGAGGGCGCCGCCGAGGAACAGCAGGATCAGCGCCGCGGAGGTATTGAAGCCGATTGCCGGGTAGAGATCGGAGACCTGGACGAAGATCAGGTAGATCGCGACGATGGCCAGGGTCTGCGGGAACATCTGCACCAGCAGGATGAACAGCATCCCGGACCGTCGACCCTTGAAGCGGTACCTGGAGAACGCGAACGCGGCGCACGCGGAGATGAACATCGAGAGCCCCGCTGACAGCAGCGAGATCACCATCGAGTTGTAGAACCACGTCCAGAAACTCGTGGTCTGGAACAACTTCGTGAAGTTAGCGAAACTGAACGCCTTGGGAATCAACGATGAGGAACTCAAGGTGCCCAGCGGATTGAACGCCGCTGACACCACGAACAACACCGGGAAGAGGGCAAAGGCCAGAGCGACGACGCCAACCAGGTGACGCCACCCGGTCTGCTGGAACCAGTTTCCTCTCGCGCTGCCGAGCTTGACCACCTGAGGCTGGGTGCCGGTGGTGTGCGGGGTGTCCCGCATTTCAGCCGCGGTGACGGATGCTTCGCTCATCAGTTGATCTCCTCCAGGACCTTGGTCCGCTTGAATCCGATGATCGAGATGACCGCAACGATCAGGAAGATCAGGATCGACACCGCCGCGGCAAAACCGTAGTTCGCCCCGGCACCACCGAACGCGAGCCGATAGGTGTAGCTGATGAGCAGGTCGGTCGCTCCGGCAGACGGGTTGTCCACCGGGAACGGTCCACCGCCACTGGTCAGGTAGATGGCGTTGAAGTTGTTGAAGTTGAAGGCAAAAGTGGTGATCAACAACGGTCCGGTCGCCACCAGCAGCAACGGGAACGTGATGGTTCGGAACGCCTTGGCAGGTTTGGCGCCGTCCACCCCCGCCGCCTCCACCAGGTCGGTCGGGATGGACTGGAGAGCACCGGTGCAGACCAGGAACATGTACGGGAAGCCCATCCATAGCTGGATGACGAGCACCGCCGCTCGGGCCGACCATGGTTGGCCGAACCAGTCGACGTGTAAACCGAGCGCGCTGTTGATCAGGCCGAAGTCGCGGTTGAACATGTCCCGCCACACCAACAGCATGGCGAATGCCGGCATCGCGTACGGCAGGATCATCAGCGATCGGTAGAAGCGCTGACCCCGGAGCAAGTCACTGTTGAACACCAGGGCCAGCAGCAGGCCCATGGCAAAGGTGATGGCCGGCACCAGCAGTGCGAAGGCGAAGTTCCATGCCAGAATTTTGAAGAAGGACCCGGTGATGACGGGGTTGGTGAAGATGTCGGCAAAATTCTTGAATCCGACGCCGACCTTCCAGCCCTGAGCCAGCCTGTTGCCGTTCGGGTCGACGAACTCCCCGGTTCCGTTGTCCGCCTTATAGACGACGCCGGTGGCCTTGTCCGTCACGCAGTCACAGCCGGCGTCGTAATTTTGACCCGCGATGCCCTCGAAGGCTGTTGACAGGCCCTGGCTCCGGATGGCGCCGTTCGCGGTTGGCACGGAGAACGTGGTGATCTCGGCGCTTCGGTTGGCTGCGGCACCGGCCTTGAGCACGGTGTACCCGTCGGCTGTGGTGATCTTGCCCGTTGCACCGGCTTTGAAAGTCCCGGCCGCCAGCGGGGTAAGACCGTCCTTGGTTCCCAGGAACGCCGCTCCGGAGGTGTCGGTCAGCAGGAAGACCAGAGCGCCGCCGGAATCCGTGGCGATCGCAAGTTGGTAGACCTCTGACCCAGGCGCCTGGGTAATGGATGCGGACTCGATCGCCGAGATGGAGTCTTCCTTACTTCCCCGGTGACCATCGCCGAAGTTCGTGAACGCGGTGCTGACCGTGTAGATCACCGGCGTCACCTGCAGGGCCAACAGGAACAGGGTGCCGAAGAACAGATACTTGGCCGGGATGATCTTTGGCGTGAGGTAGATGTAGAGCATCGCGAGGGTGGCCAGGATCAGGATTGCCAGGGCGATCCAATTTTTTGCATTGATCAACGGGATTGCGCCCCAGATCGCAATGGCAACCGCCAAGCCGAGCATGATCAGCTTGACGATCAAGCCTAGGGTGGTGCCGCTCCGGGGGGCCAGGCGCATGAGCCCGCCGCCCTGGGATTCCGGTGGCGGTGAATCAACCACATCTCGAACGTTCTGAGCCTGTTGGGCCACGCCGGTCTCCTTGCCGCGCAGTGATTGCTAGGGCGTTGGGCCCCAGCAGGGTGGGGACCCAGTGAGTCGGGGAGACCCTCGGAGCGACGACGGGCGCCGCTCCGAGGGACCCGCATCAGCTATTGCCGAGGATTCCGTTGATCGTGGTGGCCAGTTTCTGAGTGGTCGATGTCGGATCCGCACCACCGACGATGCTCACCAGTGCCTTACCCCAAGGGTCGAAAATGCCGGCCATCTGGGGAATCGACGGCAGCGGTTGTCCCTTCGCGCCTGCCTCCCCGAAGGCCTTGACGTCCTTGTCGGTGGCGCTCACCTCGTCATAGACCGACTTCAGTGCCGGGGGCCGGGGCTGAGCGCCGTACAGGGCCTTTGCCACTTCCGGCTGGATGAAGAAGTTGGTCGCAAACTCCTGTGCCAGCGCCTTGTTCTTGCCCTTCGCCGCGACATACAGGCTCTGCGCCCCAATGAACGGTTGTGCGTCAGTGCCGTCGGCGAACTTGGGCAGATCGGAGATTTCGTACTTCACACCTGACTTCACCACCGCCGGCAGGTTCCACGGACCCGAAACCATGAACGCGGCCTTCTTATCGGTGAACAGGGTAGCGACGTTGTCCGCACCGATGGACGTCTTGAGCAGGCCGGCAGCGCCCAGTTGGCCGATCTTGGTCATCGCGTCGATGCTGCCCTGGCTGCCCATTTCCATCTTTTTGGTGTCGTAACTGCCGTCCGCATTCTGTGCAAACAGCACACCGCCACCAGCAGTGAAGATCGGCTGCGCGTGGTAGGGGGCCGGCCCACCGTCGGTGCCGATCGGCAGGGCCAACAGTTCACTGACCTTCCCGGCCTGCTGCAACTGAGTTGCCGTGGCCTGCAACTCCTCCCACGTCGCCGGCGCCGTCGGCGCCAGGTCGGTATTGCGGTACAGCGCAATGTTCTCCAGGGCGTAGGGGACGCCGTAGATCTGGCTGTTGAAGGTCACTGCCTGGACAGCGGGCTTCTGGAACAGCGCCTTTGTGGCATCGGTCATCGGAATAGGATCAATGGCGCCGTTCTGAACCAGGTTCCCGATCCAGTCATGTGCGCCCATCACCAGATCAGGCCCGGTCCCGGCCTGCGATGCCGTGACGAATTGCGCCTGCAGGTCCTTCGAGACCGTCTCGACGTTGACGGCGACGCCGTTGTCCGTCGCGAACGAGGCGCTGGCCGCTTTGATGGCCGGCCCGTAGAGGTCGTCGGCCCAGATGGTCAACGTGCCCTCGGTGGCACCCCCAGCGGCACCCCCACCGGCGGCCGTATCGGCTGCGGAAGTCGCTGCCGGGCTTTCGCTCCCGGCCGCGCCGCTCCCCGCCGCACCGCTGCTGGCCGCACCGCCGCCCGCCGCGCTGCTCCCGGCGGCGCTGGAGGAACTACTGGTTGTGCTCGATCCACCGCCACAGGCGGCGACGGCCAGCGCGACAACTCCGGCAACGGCCGCGAATCGCGTCTTTCTCAGCTGCATGGTGCTGACTCCTCAACACTGTCATAGGGATGGGCGTCCGAGCGACGGCGCACATCACACCTGGCGCGCGGGCGAGGAGCAATGGGGCGCTGAAGCGGGTTAGCCAGAGGGTTCCTTTCGAGAGACCTAATGTCAAGACCCGAACACAGTCGAAATCACAACGCATCTCGCAGCGCTGCGCAACTGCTCGACGATACGAATCGGACAATCACCCCAGCAGCAGGTACCGCGCCGCGGCCAGCCTTACCGAGGGACCCCTGCGGGCCGGTGGAGTGTGCCGTCCGAAGAATGGTCACGGTCGATTGGCAGGGCCGCCGACGCGGGCCGAGACTTAATCGTATTGTGACCTGGCGACTCCGATGGGACCATGGCGACCCATCAGTTGGGCACCAGAGCTCAGGTCGCACCGATACCCCGGAGGACGCCAATGGCCAGGCTCCCATTATGACCACGCCCCGGGTCACCCTGATGGACGTCGCGCAACGAGCCGGCGTCTCTCGCACCACTGCATCGTTCGTGATGACAGGGCGACGGGACATGCGCATCTCGACCGACGCTGAGCAGAGGGTGCTGACAGCAGCTCGTGAGCTCAACTACCGGCCCAGTCTGCTGGCCCGGAGTCTGCGCACCAACCTTTCCCAGACCATCGGTCTGCTGTCCGACACCATCGCATCAGAGGTCTTTGCCGGGGAGGTGGTGCGGGGTGCGATGACCACCGCACTACTGCACGACCATCTGCTGTTCATCGGGGAGACCGAGGGCGATCCGGAAGTCGAGAAGCGGCTGATGCAAAGCATGCTCGACCGGGGTGTCGGCGGATTCGTGTACGCGTCGATGTATACCCGGACGGTACGGCTGTCGAAGTCATTGCGAGAGCAGCCGCTGGTGCTCCTGAACTCCTTGGCCAGGGGCAAGACACTCCCATCGATCATCCCGGACGACCTTGAGGCCGGCAAGGCGGCAGCGCGGGAGCTGTTACGGCACGGGCACCGAGATCAGATTGTTGTGGTTGGTGAGAAGGTGCACAACGTTCTCGCCGCGGCCGAACGGCTGGCCGGAGTTGAAGGTGTCCTGCGCGAACAGGGCATGGAGCTGATGAATTCCATCGACGCCCTGTGGTGGCCGGAGTACGCGCATACGGCGGTCGGCGAATTCCTGGCGGCGGGTCACCGGCCAACCGCCTTCATCTGCTTCAATGACCGCCTCGCCATGGGCACCTACCAAGCCATTTCGGATTGGGGCATGAGGGTGCCGGAGGACGTTTCGGTGATCTCATTCGACGACTCCGACCTGGCGCGCTGGCTACGGCCACAACTGACCAGTATCGCAATACCCCATTTCGAAATGGGGCGTCGGGCCGTCGAGACCCTGCTCAGCCCGAATCGCCAGCCAATCGTTGATCGCATACCCATGCCCATGCGCGAGCGGGATTCCGTCGGGCCGCCGCCGGCGCGTCGACGCCGGCGAGCGGCGACCAAACTTTCCCAGTCAGATAGGGTCAATCGCTGAGCCGGCTGGAAGGCGAAAACAACGGCGCTGTCGAGGTTCGCGGCCGGGTGGCAATGCCGCGCAGGACCGGCGATCACGCTGTCACAACGAAAGTCCGAGGTGTTCCAAATACCGTTGCGCCGATCGTGTCACCGACCCTTTCGCATCCTCGGTGACAACCTTGCCCCACCATGCGCCGTAGATCGCTCGGAATGCGAGAGGGTCCACTAGGTGTACCGCGCGTCGAATGGTGTCGGGGTGCTCCGGTATGAAATTCGGGTAGCTGTACATGAAGCTGAGCCACCGGCGATCCTCTGCCACCTGAAAGATGTCACCGGTCAGCAGTGCGCCGCCGCCGGCCGCGCCGGCCGGCCAGTGCAGGATCGTTCCGCCCGCGAAGTGAATTCCGGCGGCGAGCAGGGTGCGTCCGGGCAGCGCTTCGGTTTGGTCGCCCTCCCAGAACCGCACATTCCCGGAACGCTGTACCCATTCCCGGTCGCGGGCATGGATGAAGATCGGGGCGCCATCGAAGGCATCGCTCCACTCCACCATGGTGCCGTAGTAATGCGGGTGGGAAATCGCGATGGCGTTGATACCGCCTTTTTCTCGGATGGCCGATACGGCGTCGTCATCGATAGCAGTAATGCAGTCCCACAACAGGTTTCCGCCTTCACCCGGCACCAACAACGCCCGTTGGCCGATGGCGAACCGGGGTTCGGTACCCAGCCCCCACAGCCCATGAACCTCTTGACGCAACTGGACGCGATGCCCGTCGGCGTGGATCTCGCCCAGATTGGTCCATTGCTGACCCGTCTCGGGCACGTACTGGCGCTCGTCGTCACAGATCGGGCATTGCGTCAGGTCGTGGTCGGGCGGGAACTGAACGCCGCAGGCCCTGCAGATCGGGAATGCGGGTTGCATACCGCTCCTTACCTCGTCCGGACGGTTGCTCGCTGGTTCAGCATCACCGTCTCTGTTCGACTGCGCTCGGTCGATCCCAAAGCCGTCGAGAACGACGCTGTGGCCCCCCACGGATGGCCGAACCACTCCACTTGGTGCGGTAGAGTTTTGCATCGCGCCCCCGTAGCTCAGGGGATAGAGCACCGCCCTCCGGAGGCGGGTGCGCAGGTTCGAATCCTGCCGGGGGCACTGCCCATAGGCGCAGGTCAGAGGTGGTTGCAAGATCGGGTGACACCGTGTTGCGGTGCCGTTCAAGGCCCGTCCAGCCACCGAAAATTCCACTCCCTTCCGTTGTTTTGTTGTGCCTTCGACGAGCCGCGATGTGTCGCCGACCTTTGTCGGCCCTGGGGCCGGTCATCGTTCACGGGCGCGCCTGTCAATAGACGACGGCGCAGCGGCCTGTCACCACACGGCTCGCGGAGGCCTTGCATATCTGCTGCTTGACTGCTATCTTTAGAACACGTGTTCGCGTCGGTCAGAAGGAACTGGGTCGTGGCGCCACTGGATCCAGGCGACACCATCGCAGCGGTTGGTCCGGGTGGAAGGACCTGCCGCCCTGGCACCGTCAGACCTGCTCGACGCGATCGTGTGCTCCGACCGGTTGCTGTCCCACGCACACGCCCTGCAAACCCGGTTGCTCACCGAATTCGCCCGACCCGGCCGGGCCGGCGACATCAGCGAACTTCTCACCTCTCTCACCACCCGCGGCAGCACCGCGGTCCGCGGCGGCCAAGTCGATGTGGAGGTCCTTGACGCCGTCGTCACCGACCACGCCCGGGGGATGGCCGCCGCCGAAACCGCGGCCGCCCTGCGCCTGTCCCCGATCACCGCCCGGCACCGCATCGACACCGCAATCGACGCCGCAATCGACCTGCCCACCGGGCTCCCCGCGACCTGGCAGGCCCTACACGACGGGCGGATCGCCCGCGCCCGCGCCACCGCCATCACCGAGGGCACCAGCGTCCTGAACCCGGACGACCGCGCGCACGTGGAACACCAAACCCAGCGCCCGTGCTGACTGCGTGCGCCTCAGCGCGGGTACCGATCGCGTCAACGACATACCACGTCGGAAACCTGTGGGCGCGGACGGTTTCGAACCGCCGACCGCCCGGGTGTAAACCGGGTGCTCTCCCGCTGAGCTACGCGCCCTACCGGCTCCCCCGCCGGGGTGCCGCAGGCGAGTATGTCACCTGGCAGCAGTTGCCGGGAGCGCCGCGACCGCACGCTTCCACGCCGACTGGTCCCGCGCCTCCCCGGGCCCGTTGGCCTCGGCGAACTGGATCACCCCGTCCACGTCGACCAGGAAGGTGCCTCGGATCGCCATCCCGGCCTTGTCGAAAAACACGTCATAGGCCTTGGCCACTTCACCGTGCGGCCAGAAGTCGCTCAGCAACGGGAAGGTGTATCCCTGTTCGGTCGACCATGCCTTGAGCGATTGCGCGGTGTCCGTGGAGATAGCCAACACCTGGACGTCCTCATTCTCGAAAGACCCGAGGTCGTCACGGATCTGACACAACTCCGTGGTGCAGGTGCCAGAGAAGGCAAACGGGTAGAACACCAGCAACACCGCCCGCTTTCCCCGGAATGACGCCAGCGACACCGGCACCTTGTTGGCATCGGGCAACGTGAAATCAGGAGCTGTCGTTCCCACGGTCAGAGCCATCAGCGGCGCACCTTTCCAGATTTCGGCCGGGCCAGCCGGGCCATCATCCATCGCGGTCCACCCGCGACGCTCGTTGTTTGTGCGAGCCCGGCGGTTCGGGTCGCCTCGGCAATTTCGCTGGGTTCGACGTACCCGTCGCGGCCTGTCTTCGGGGTCAGCAACCAGATCACGCCGTCGTCGGCGAGCAACGGGATGGCATCGACAAGCGCATCGGTCAGGTCGCCGTCCCCGTCCCGCCACCACAGCAGCACTGCATCGAGGACCTCGTCAGCGTCCTCGTCGAGCAGGTCCGTGCCAACAAGGTCGGCAACGGCGTCCCGAAGGTCGTGGTCCACGTCGTCGTCGTATCCCGACTCGCCCACCAGGTCACCGGCGGCGAGGCCGAGCCGGGCAGCGGTTGTCGTCGACTGCCCTGCGGGCTCACTCACCTGTATCGCTCCCCTTCGAAGAAGGTGACGGACTGACCACTGGGCCGCCTCATCGTCCTTGGCCGCTTACCCTATTCGGGCCGACCCGGCTCGTGTACATCGGCTCCACCGGACGCACCGCCGGGCGGGGACATCGGGGCCACGGGATTGGCTTCGCCCGACCGGCTGAGCGCGCACTACGCCCAGCGCGCGATCCTGTCACCGGATGCGAGAGGATGGCCGGGCTTGACCCGGTGGGCGCAGGGAACCCTTGACCTGCCGGATGCACGCCGGACCCGCGGGACCACCCGTCGAACCGTCACAAGGAGTTGCCTTGTCAACGTCAGTGAACGAGCAGCCAGCAGCACCGCGGATGAGCCTGATCAAGGACGGCTTCGCCGCGCAACTGCACGATCTGGATCCGGAGGAGACCGACGAGTGGTTGGCCTCCTTCGATGCGATGCTCGACGCCGGCGGCCGTCAACGGGCGCGTTACCTGATGCTGCGCCTGCTAGCCAGGGCCAAGGAACAGCACATCGCCCTGCCCCCGCTGACCACCACCGACTACATCAACACCATCCCGACCGAATCCGAGCCGTTCTTCCCGGGCGACGAGGAGATCGAACGCCGCTACCGCGGTTGGATCCGGTGGAACGCGGCGATCATGGTGCACCGGGCGCAGCGGCCGGGAATCGGTGTGGGCGGCCACATCTCGACATACGCATCGTCGGCGACGCTGTACGAGGTCGGGTTCAACCACTTCTGGCGCGGAAAGGACCACCCCGGCGGCGGCGACCAGGTCTTCTTCCAGGGTCACGCCTCCCCCGGCATGTACGCCCGTGCCTTCCTGGAGGGCCGGCTCGACGAAAGCGACCTGGACGGGTTCCGTCAGGAGAAATCGCATCCGGGCGGCGGCATCCCGTCCTACCCGCACCCCCGGTTGATGCAGACCTTCTGGGAGTTCCCGACGGTCTCGATGGGCCTCGGCCCGATGAACGCGATCCAGCAGGCGAGGGTCAACCGCTACCTGCAGCACCGCGGGATCAAGGACACCTCCGATCAGAACGTCTGGGCCTTCCTGGGCGACGGTGAACTCGACGAGGTCGAGTCCCGCGGCCTGATCCACGTCGCCGCCATCGACCATCTGGACAACCTGAATTTCGTCATCAACTGCAATCTGCAGCGCCTGGACGGCCCGGTCCGGGGCAACGGCAAGATCATCCAGGAATTGGAATCGTTCTTCCGGGGCGCCGGCTGGAACGTCATCAAGGTGGTCTGGGGCAGGGAGTGGGACAAACTCCTGCACGCCGACAAGGACGGTGCCCTGGTCAACCTGATGAACACCACCGCCGACGGTGATTACCAGACCTACCGGGCCAACGGCGGCGACTACATCCGGGACCATTTCTTCGGGCGCGATCCCCGCACCAAGCAACTGGTGGCCAATATGTCCGACGAGGACATCTGGCGGCTGCGGCGCGGTGGGCACGATTACCGCAAGGTCTACGCCGCCTATGACGCCGCTACGAAGCACAAGGGTCAGCCGACGGTAATCCTGGTGAAGACGATCAAGGGGTTCGGCCTGGGACCGTCGTTCCAGGGCCGCAACGCGACTCACCAGATGAAGAAGATGACGCTGACCAATCTGAAGGAATTTCGGGACGGCCTGCATCTGCCGATCAGTGACGCCGCGCTGGACGCCGACGTCTATCAGCCGCCGTACTACAACCCCGGCCCGGAAACGCCGGAAATCCAGTACCTCAAGGAACGCCGCAGCCGTCTCGGCGGATTTGTCCCGGAGCGCCGGGTGGTGGCAAAGCCATTGGTGCTGCCCGGCGACAAGGTGTATGACGTGATGCACCGCGGCTCCGGGAAACAGGAGATCGCCACCACGATGGCGTTCGTCCGGCTGGTCCGGGACCTGTTCAAGGATCCGGAGATCGGGAAGCGAGTCGTGCCGATCATTCCCGACGAGGCCCGCACCTTCGGTATGGATTCGTTCTTCCCGACGCAGAAGATCTACAACCCGGCCGGGCAGCTCTACACCGCGGTCGACGCCAATCTGATGTTGGCGTACAAGGAATCCGAGCAGGGGGTGATCCTGCACGAGGGTATCGACGAGGCTGGTTCGGTCGCCACCCTGACGGCAGTCTCGACGGCATACGCCACCCACGGCGAGCCGATGATCCCGATGTACATCTTCTATTCGATGTTCGGTTTCCAGCGGACCGGCGACGGGCTGTGGGCGATCGGCGACCAGATGGGTCGCGGCTTCGTACTGGGCGCCACCGCGGGCCGCACGACGCTGACCGGGGAGGGGCTCCAGCACGCCGACGGTCATTCGCACCTGCTGGCCGCCACGATGCCGCATGTCATCGCCTACGACCCGGCCTACGGGTACGAGATCGCGCACATCGTCAAGGACGGACTTCGCCGGATGTACGGCGGCAGCGACGACTGGCCGCACGGGGAAAACATCCTGTACTACATCACCCTCTACAACGAGCCTTACCAGCAGCCGGCCCGGCCGGAGGACCTGGACGTCGACGGCCTGTTGAAGGGGATTTACCTGCTGTCCAAGGCCCCCAGCGCTGAGGGACCGGACGCAACGAAAGCGGGCGCGCAACTGCTCGCCTCGGGTGTCGGAGTGCGCTGGGCCCTGGAGGCGCAGGACCTGCTGGCCAAGGACTGGGGTGTTGCGGCGGACGTGTGGTCGGTGACCAGTTGGAGCGAACTGCGTCGGGACGCCGAATTGATCGAGCGGGCACGCCTGCTGGACCCGGCAACGGACGCCGGCACCCCGTACATCACGAAGGTGCTGACCGGGACGTCGGGCCCGGTGATCGCCTCCAGCGACTCGCAGCGGGCTGTGCAGAACATGATCGCCCCGTGGGTTCCGACCGATTACGTGGCCCTTGGTGCCGACGGTTTCGGATTCTCCGACACCCGGGCGGCGGCCCGCCGGCACTTCCTGATCGACGGTCCGTCAATGGTGGTCGCCGCGCTGTCAGCATTGGAACGACGCGGCGAGTATCGGGAGGGCGCCGCTGCGGAAGCGGCCGAGAAGTACCAATTGCACGATGTGCGGGCAGGTTCATCAGGCAATGCCGGTGGTGAATCGTGACAAATGCCCCGCTAATACCCGGAGCAACACCCCGAAACACCATGGCACCGGGCATATGTCCGTATTTTGATATGCCAGCCTGCTGGCGAGACGCCGAGGTGAGGCGGTAGGGTCGCGCACGTTGTTGCTCGTCTCCTGGTGTCCGCACGGCACGCAACGGGATAAAGCGCATCCCCCCGGTCAGGCAATCGGCCGGGGTGTTCCACCCCGCGGTGTCGTCCGTGGACAAGGCTCGAGGAGAGCAGCATGGCGCAGGGAACTGTGAAGTGGTTCAACGCGGAGAAGGGCTACGGCTTCATCTCCCCGGATGACGGTTCGGGCGATGTTTTCGTGCACTATTCCGCGATCGGCGGGACCGGGTACAAGTCGCTCGAAGAAGGTCAACGGGTCAACTTCGAGGTCGAGCAATCCCCGAAGGGACCGCAGGCCACCGGAGTCAGCGCAGCCTGACCCACCCCTGAGGTACCCGTAGGGCCGATGCCACTCCTGTGGTGTCGGCCCTACGGCGTTTGAAGCTCTTTCGCCCCCTGCCGAGCGGCCGGCCCTGGCAGTGCGCAGTATCCGCACGTCAGTGGTGGCAAGCAATGCTGGCAAGCAATGCTGGCAGGCAGTGCCGGCAGGCAGTGCTGGCAGGCTGTGCTGGCAGGCAGGAGTGGCAGGCTGTGGTCATGTCGGCGGCTGCAGAATCCCCACCGCCCGAGACCGTCGCTGGCAATGCGTTGCCCGTCGATCCAGCCCGGTTCGCCGGTCCGACCCCGTCGTCCATGGTGCGGGCAGCGCGCGCCTCGCTTGCGGGCAACCTGTCCTGGGCGCGGGGGGTCAGTGCCGACACGCTGGATCGAGTCGAACGGGCCGGTAGCGCGCTGGCCACCCGGTCCGTCGCGTTGATGGACGAACGATTGCCCTGGTTCCGCTCGCTGCCGGCGGAGCAGCGGTCCTGGGTGACCCTGGTGGCCCAAGCCGGCATCTCCGGTTACGTGGTTTGGGCACGCTCCCCCGGCTCGGAATACCGGATCACCGGCGAGGTTTTCGGCAATGCACCGCGCGAACTGGTCCGCGCCGTCTCGCTGCGACGAACCGTCGAACTGGTCCGGATCGCCATCATCGTCGCCGAGGAGGACCTACCGGCGCTGGCCGCCGACGAGGCCGAAACCATCGCGCTACGCGACTCGCTGTTGCGCTACAGCCGGGAGATCGCGTTCGCCGCCGCGTCCGTGTACGCCGCGGCCGCCGAGACCAGGGGCGCCTGGGACGCGCGGGTGGAGGCGGCGGTGGTGGACGGGGTGGTCCGCGGCGAGGACTTTGGATCGCTGTCGTCCCGGGCGGCCGCGCTGGACTGGGACGCGACCGCCGACACGCTGGTCATTGCCGGGACCGCTCCCGCCGGCGACCGGGCGGAAGCCGTGGCCGCCGTTGCCGAATGGGCCAAGTCCACCGGCCGGGCCGCCATGGCGGGCGTGCATGGTGACCGGCTGGTACTGGTGCTGGCGGGCGGCCAACCGCCGGGTCCTGAGGTGGAGAGCCTGTTCGGAGACGGCCCCGTCGTCCGCGGCCGACCCGCCGGCGGTCTGCGGGACGCCACCGTGTCCGCCGCCGACGCGCTCGCCGGCCTGGACGTCGCGGCGGCCTGGCCGGGCGCACCGCGCACCATCGATGCCGACGATCTGTTGACCGAGCGGGTGCTCGGCGGCGACCAGCGGGCGGCCGCCCGGCTTCGGGCCGCGGTGTACGCCCCGCTCGCCGCTGCGCCGGCTCCGCTGCTGAGCACGATCGAGGCCTACCTGGCGTCCGGCGGCGCTCTGGAACCGACGGCCCGCACCCTGTTCGTGCACCCCAACACGGTGCGTTACCGGCTGCACCGGATTGCCGACCTCACCGGCCGCGACCCGTGGGAGCCGCGCGATCTGCTGGTGCTGCAGACGGCCGTCATCCTCGGTCGACTTGCCCAGCACCCCTAATCGACGGCGGCTCAACCGCTCTGCGCTGGGAGTACCGCGAGCTCGTTTGGTGCCTTCCGCTCACCTGACTAGAGGGATCCTCCAAATCCTTTCCGCCGACTTGGTGCCGTCCGACACCGACCACGGCCTCCGGATCGTGTTTGGCTAGTCGAGTGCTAGCCATCGTCGCCCCCGGACAGGGAGCGCAGAAGCCAGGAATGCTCGCCGACTGGCTCGTGCTCGACGGCGTCTCCGGGACGGCGGCGGCCATGTCAGATCGGGCTCACCTCGACCTCATTCGGCTGGGCACGACAGCGAGCGCCGACGAGATCAAGGACACCGCGGTCACCCAGCCCCTGGTGGTCGCTACCGCCCTGCTGGCCGCCCGGCACCTGTCCACCGACATTGTGGCCGGTGATCCCGGGCGGGCGCTTCCGGCCGGCTCCCTGGTCGCCGGCCATTCCGTCGGCGAACTCGCAGCCGCAGCACTGGCCGGTGTTCTCACCGCACTGGACGCGGTTGAGCTGGCCGCCGTCCGCGGCACCGCAATGAGCGCCGCCTGCGCGCTCACACCCACCGGAATGTCCGCCGTGATGGGCGGTGACACCGCGGCCGTCCTCGCCGCCTTGGCGGAGCTTGACCTGGTGGGCGCCAACGTCAACGGCGGTGGGCAGATCGTCGCGGCCGGCGGCTTGGACGCCCTCGCCCGGCTTGCCGCGGAGCCGCCAGCCGGCGCACGGGTCATCCCGCTGCCGGTGGCCGGTGCGTTCCACACCTCGTTCATGGGCTCCGCGCAGGACGCCCTGCGGGCGCACCTGGCCGAGTTGGTCCCCGCCGACCCGGTGCACCCGCTGCTGACCAACTCCGACGGCACGGTCGTCGCTTCCGGGGCCGGCTACCTGGATCTGCTGGGCGTCCAGGTGACCAGGCCGGTTCGCTGGGATCTGTGCACGCAGACGATGCGCACGATGGGCGTCACCGGAATGCTCGAACTGCCGCCGGCCGGAACCCTGGTCGGACTGGCCAAACGGGACCTGAAGGGCGTAGCCACCATGGCTTTGAAGTCTCCGGCCGATCTGGACGCGGCGCTGGCCTTCGCGGACGAGCATGCGGGGGTCCGGTTGTGAGCCCCGCCCGTCCCGCCATCAGTGTTCGGCCCGGCAGCGCCGGCTCGCGGATCAGCGGTCTGGGCCACTTCCGCCCCGACCGGGTGGTCGGCAACGACGAACTGTCACAGATCATGGACACGAACGACGAATGGATACGCTCCCGGGTCGGCATCGCCGAACGGCGCTTCGCCGGCCCCGACGACACTGTCGTCTCCATGGGCGCCAGAGCCAGCGCGAAGGCCCTGGCCGAGGCGGGCCTGCAGCCCGAAGACATCGACACGGTGATCGTCGCGACCTGCAGCCTGGACTCGCCGGTGCCGCACGCTGCCACCCAGATCGCCGGTGCCCTGGGAATCCATGCCCCGGGCTCGTACGACATCAACGCGGCCTGCGCGGGTTTCTGCTACGGCATCGCCGCCGCCGATCAGGCGGTCCGGGTGGGCGCGTCCCGCAACGTGCTGGTGGTCGGCTCGGAGAAGCTCACCGACTGGACCGACCCGACCGATCGCACCACCGCGATCATCTTCGCCGACGGAGCGGGCGCGGCCGTCGTCAGCGCCTCCGACGAACCCGGTATCGGCCCGGTGGTCTGGGGCAGCGATGAACACCATATCGACGCCATCCGGATCGAGGGCCGCAACGGCCACTTCATCCAGGAGGGCCAGACCGTCTTCCGCTGGGCGACCACGGCGATCGGACCGGTCGCCGTCCGCGCAGCTCAAGCCGCGGGTGTTGACCTCGCCGACATCCACGTCCTGGTCACCCACCAGGCCAACCTGCGGATTATCGACGCGATTGCCAAGAAGGTCATCGCCGCCGGCGCACCGGCTGACCTCGCGGTCGGCCGGGACATCGTGACCACCGGGAATACTTCGTCCGCGTCGATCCCGATAGCCCTCGACCGGATGCGGGCTACCGGCGAGGTGGCCTCCGGTGATCTGGTGCTCTCGGTCGCCTTCGGCGCCGGGCTCACCTACGCCAGTCAGGTGTTCGTATGCCCCTGACGAGAAACGGTTCTGCCGCAACAGTTTCGCCGTCGACTGTGAGGTCTGAGCGCGGAACCGGCCAGTGCCGGGCATCGCCAGACGAACCCACCCGCGTGTGACCGCTGGTCTTGCCCTGACCGGCACGTCCAGTACGGCACAATTCGCGCGGACACCCGAGCCATCTCCGTACCGGAAGACGGCCATTCACCCCCGAAAGGAACCACCGTGAGCAACGAGGACATCATCGCCGGGTTGGGCGAGATCGTCGAAGAGGTCGCCGGCGTCAGCGCCGCCGACGTCACCGCCGAGAAGTCGTTCACCGACGACCTGGACATCGATTCGCTCTCGATGGTCGAGATCGCGGTGCAGGCCGAGGACAAGTTCGGCGTCAAGATTCCGGACGACGAACTGGCCAATCTCAAGACTGTCGGCGATGCCGTCAACTACATCGCGGCCAACAAGGCCTGAGCCGTGTCCGTGCCGATCCGGCCGTGCGGGATGGCCGGCCCCAACGGGCCTGCCATTCCCCCGGACGGCATTCCCCCCGGCACCTGAATCCCACACGCAGCACGAATGCACGCAGTACGCATCCACCCAGCACGAACACACACAGCACGAATCCCGAGGCAGCACACCATCGCAGGACATCCGGACTGCGTGCAGCACCTTGGTGACGAGATTGGACGGTCGAGAATGAACGATCAGGTTGAGCGTCGATCCCAGGGCGTGCACCGGTGAGCTCGGACCACGACGTCCTCGTCACGGGGATCGGCGCGACCACCCCCATCGGCGGCACCGCCCCCGAGACCTGGCAGGCCATGCTGGACGGAACCATCGGCGTTGAGGCGCTGCTCGAGCCGTGGGCCGAGAAGTACGAGTTGCCGGTCCGGATCTACGCCCCGTTGGCAGTGGAGCCGGGTGACGTGCTGTCCCGGGTGGAGGCGCGGCGGCTCGATCGGTGCCAGCAGGTGGCTCTGGTGGCCGCCAGGGAAGCCTGGGCGGACGCCGGGGCACCCGAGCTCGACCCCGAACGGCTCGGTGTGGTGGTGGGCACCGGCATCGGTGGAGCGCTCACCCTGCTCGGACAGGACGACATCCTCGAGCGCGACGGTGTCCGCAAGGTGGCCGTGCTGACGGTCCCGATGTTGATGCCGAACGGCCCGGCCGCGGCGGTGGGGCTCTGGGCCAAGGCCAGAGGCGGGGTTCACGCGCCCGTCTCAGCCTGCGCCTCCGGCGCCGAGGCCCTCGCCTGGGCGTTCCGGATGATCAAGTCAGGGGAGCTGGACATCGCGATCGCCGGTGGCGCGGAGGCCTGCGTGCACCCGCTGCCAATGGCCGGCTTCGCGCAGATGCGCGCCATGAGCACGCGAAACCACGACCCGCTCGGTGCCTCCCGACCGTTCGACATCGAGCGCGACGGATTCGTCCTGGGTGAGGGCGCCGGGATCATGGTCCTCGAGCGCGCCGATCACGCAAAAGCCCGTGGCGCCAAAATCTATGGCCGGTTGGCGGGCATCGGCATGTCGAACGACGCCTACCACATCACCGCTCCGGAACCCGATGGCGAAGGGTCCGCCCGGGCCATCGGAAAAGCACTGAAGTCCGCGGACCTGGCTGCCTCCGACATCGGCCACGTGAACGCGCACGCCACCTCGACGCCGGTCGGCGACCTGGCCGAGTCGAACACCATCATCCGGGCGATCGGTTCGCATCCCATCGTCACCGCTACCAAGTCCATGACCGGGCACATGCTCGGAGCGGCCGGCGCCGTCGAAGGCATCGCGACGGTCATGGCGATCAAGGAGGGGATCGTGCCCGGCACCCGGAACCTGAACAAGCTCGACCCGCAGATCGAGGTCGACGTCACGGCCGATAACCGCAAGGTCACCCTTACCGCCGCCCTGAACGACTCATTCGGTTTCGGCGGCCATAACGTCGCGCTGGTTTTCACCGGCGCCTGATCGGTGCCACCGGGGGGCCATGGGTCCTTCGATGGGTGTTCCGTGCTCTCACTTTCAGGGAGTGCGCCCGCAGGCAGCGCCCGTTGCGGCGCGTCAGGAGTACGGACCGTGACAGCTGTCATCCACCATCCCGCGGCGGCCGAGGTCGTCGACCGTGCGGCTGAGCACGCCGTGCCCACCCAGCAATCATCGGACGCGACCAGCCCGACGCTGCCTCATCCACGAACAGGACCGCGGGTCATCGACCCGCGCGAGCCGGAGGTTCGGCTGGCAGCGTTGCTCGACCCGGGCACCGTTGTCAGCCTGCACCCCACCGACACCTCAGGAGTGTCCGCGGTCCGCGGGCGCATCGACGGGGCCAAGGTCGTTGCCTTCTGCACGGACGGCACCCGGATGGGCGGTGCGATGGGCCATGAGGGTTGCCGGCACATCGTCGACGCCATCGAGACCGCGGTCCGCGACCGCACCCCGGTGATCGGGCTGTGGCATTCCGGCGGCGCCCGGCTGGCCGAGGGTGTGGAAGCCCTGGATGGGGTCGGCCAGGTGTTCGCCGCCATGGTCAGAGCCTCCGGCCGGGTTCCCCAGATCTCCGTGGTGCTGGGCGCCGCTGCCGGTGGAGCGGCCTACGGTCCGGCCCTGACCGACATCGTGATCATGGCGCCGGAGGGCCGGGTCTTCGTCACCGGACCGGACGTCGTGAAGTCCGTGACCGGCGAGCAGGTCGACATGGAAGCCCTTGGCGGGCCGTCCGCGCACGGTCGGAAGTCGGGCGTCGTGCACATCATTGCCGAATCCGAGGCCGACGCGATGCTACGGGCGCGGAAGGTCGCCTCGCTGTTCTCCCGGCCTGGAATTGCCCGGTTCGCGGACATGGCCGACGATCCGGAGCTCGAGACTCGACTGCCGGAGCAGCGCAATCGCGCATACAACGTCAGGCCGTTGATCGACGGGATCCTTGACGAACCGATGGAGGAGCTGCAGGCAAAGTGGGCACCGAACATCGTGGTCGGGCTCGGCCGGCTCGGCGGCCGGTCGGTGGGCGTGGTGGCCAACAACCCGCTGCGGCTCGGTGGATGCCTTGACTCCACGTCCGCGGAGAAGGCGTCCCGGTTCGTCCGAATGTGTGACGCCTTCGGCATCCCGCTGCTGGTGGTCGTCGACGTCCCCGGGTACCTGCCCGGTGTCGGTCAGGAGTGGGACGGGGTGGTGCGGCGCGGCGCGAAACTTCTGCATGCGTTCGCCGAGGCCGTCGTCCCCCGGGTGACATTGGTGACCCGGAAGGCCTATGGCGGCGCCTATATCGCGATGAATTCCAAGTCGCTGGGCGCCACGGCGGTGTTTGCCTGGCCCGACGCCGAGATCGCCGTGATGGGCGCGAAGGCCGCGGTCGGCATCCTGCACCGGCGCCGGTTGGCCGCCGCCCCCGACGACGAGCGGGACGCGCTGCACGCCAACCTGGCCGCCGAACACGAGAAGGTGGCCGGCGGGGTCAACTGGGCGATCGAGCTGGGAGTGGTCGACGAGGTCATCACCCCGGCCCATACCCGTCGCCGGGTGGCCGAAGCGCTGGCGTCGGCACCAGCCGGTCGCGGCAGTCACGGCAACATCCCGCTCTGACCGGGCTGTGACCGGGGTGAGACAACCAGAGCGCTGTGACAGGGGCGCTGTGACCGGGGCGAGGCAACCGGGCGCCGTAGCAGGGGGGCTGTGGCAGGGGGCGCGCTCAGCCCTGCGCCCGGGCGTTCGCGGCAATGGCAGCGTGCTCGGCCGACCCGACCACGTCCAGGCCGGGACGTGGCGACCGTCCCAGCGCGATACGCAATGCGTACACCGCGGTCGCTGCCTCTTTCAGTCGCGTCGGTTGGAGCGTCCCGGCGGTGACCGCCTCGGTGATGCCACTGACAGCGGCGGCCGGGTCCACCGGCATCAGGATCAGGTCCTGCCCTGCCGCAAGCCCCCGCCAGGCTGCTTCGGCCGGGCCGAAACTGTCCACCACCGGTGCCATCTGGAACGAGTCCGAGACGGTAACGCCGTGAAAGTTCAACCCGGCGCACCCGGCGCGACCCGGGCCGCGCAGCAGGTCCGTCACCACCTCGCTACTCAACGCGGACGACCGGTCGGCCGCGCCGACAGCGGGCATCAGCACATGCCCGGTCATCACCAACGACACCCCGGCGTCCACCCCGGCGCGCATCGGGACCGCTTCGACCGCGTTCCATTCCGGACAGCTGACGTCCAGCGAGGGCAGCGCAGTATGTGTGTCGGTGGCCAGCCGTCCGATACCCGGGAAGTGTTTGATCGTTGCCGCGACACCCGCGCTCTGATACCCCCGGACTGCGGCCGCAACCAGGGTTCCGGTCCGATCGGGGTCGGATCCGAATGACCGGTCATCGACCCCGGACGGACCCGATTCGGGTAGGACGTCCGCGTCCGGAGCGAAATCGACATTGATGCCCACCGCCAGCAGTTCTGCACCGGCCGCGGCCGTCACCGAGGAGGTAGCGGCTGCAGCTGTGCCGGCGTCCGGGATCGCGGACAGCTCGGCGGCGCCGGGAAAGTCGGTGAACCCGTTGACCAAGCGGGTGACCAGGCCGTACTCCTGGTCCGTGCCCACCAGCAACGGCGCGCCTGCCGCGGTCGCCGGGACCTGGGCCTGCAGTTCCGCCGTTACCGAAGCCACCTGCGCCGGGGTGCCGCCGGACGTGCCGTCGACGGCGCCCTTCGATCCCATCAGGATCACCCCGCCGAGGTGCAACCGGGCCACCAGGTCGGTGCCGACGGCGTCGGCGGAGCTTGCCATGACGACAGCGCCGGCCTGGTCGGCTGCGCTCATCGCGGCCACGGCCGCGGCCGCCTGGGCAACGTCGGCGGGGGTCACCAACGCACCCGGCACGGCAGGGGTTGGCGCTGGAGCCGGCTGCGCCGGGACGGCGGTCACCGAACCGGCGGATGGCGAGCTTGCGGGCGCCGGTTCGGGTGGCGGTGCCGCTGACGGGGCCGCTGACGGTGCTGCCGGTGGTCCTGACGGTGCGGACGCAGGCTGCGGACCGGCCGTTGCACCAGAACTCGAGGTGACGGCGGCGCTGACTGTGGGACTGGTCGCGGGACTCGCGGGACTGGTCGTGGGCACCACCGATGATGCTGCCCTGCTCGGCGTCGCGGCCTGGTCGACAGTCCCGCAGCCGACGAGCGAGCCGGACAGCATCAGGGCACTGAGCACGGCGAATCGAGCCGGGTGGGCCGGGCCCCGGCTCAGCCGTCGCGGCACGATCATCCGCAGGCCCGCATGGACTGCGCCGATGGATCAAGACCGTTGATCACCAGGCGTCCGTTCTCTTCCTCGAGCAAGTAGGTGAGGTCCCAATCGATGCACGCCACCGGCAAGGCCGGCGGGGCCAATCCGGGTGCCTGCTGTGAACTGAACATCATCCTGGCCCGCAGCGGGTCGTCGCCGACCATCACCACGGTGAGGTTCGAGTCGACTGTAGTGCTGTAGTCCCGGGCCCACTGCGGTTCGGCTTGCGGCGCGGACTGCGCGGCACTCACCGCCCTGGACCACCCCCCGTAGATCCGGGTATTGATGGCGTCGAAGTAACCCTGCAACAAGCTACGGACGTCCGCCGAGCGTGGGTGGTGGGCCGCGTCGGTGGACAGCCGAACGGTGCTGTCCGCGGTTGGTCCGGGCTGGTGCTCGACGACGGCCGCCGGCGTCCGATCGTGCTGGCGACCGAAGGCCCAGGCCGCGCCGGCGCCACCGACCAGGACAACCGCCAGCAGCGTCGACAAGGCCAGCGTCATCCCGCGGCCGTGACGCATTGCTACTGCCCTTCGTCGTTCCCCGAGGCTTCGACGCCTTGACGGTCTTCGGGTTGCGTACGGGCGACGCGGAGATAGCCGGATCACGCAGAGATCAGGCCCAGGTAGACGAAACGCAGTGTCGCCAGAGGCACCATCGACCGGAAGCGCGGTCGACAGGAAGCCCGGTAGACAGGAAGCGCGGTCAGCCGACCTGGTGCAGCCAGGTGACGGCGGTACCCTCGCCCGCCCGCCGGAACGGTTCGAGTTCCGCGTCGACATGCGCGCCCAGCAGCTCGGCCAACTGGTGCCTGACGACGTCCAGGCTGGTAGCCGATGTGAGCAGCGACCGCAACTGGTCCTCACCGAGAACGACGTCGCCGTTGGCGGAGATACCCGACCGCCAGACACCCGAGCCCGGCACATGACAGATACGTTCCCCGTCGACCCCGGGGCTGGCTTCCTCGGTCACCTCGAAGCGCAGCATCGGCCACGCCTTGAGTGCTTTTGCCAAGCGCCCGCCGGTGCCGGGCCTACCGACCCAACTCGCGTCGGCGCGCAACGAGCCAGGGGCGGCCGGCTGCGCCGTCCAGGACAGGCTCACCCGATTTCCAGTCACGCCGGAAATCGCCCACTCGACGTGCGGGCAGATCGCCGCCGGTGCCGAGTGCACAAAAATCACACCACGTGTCACTGCCGTCCACCTCCGCTCGCGTTCCAACGTTCTTCCCCAACGTGGATGCGGCCGGCGATGGCACGAAACTGATGTTACGCATGGTAACGCGTGATGACTCTGGTACTCATGGGGCTTACCGGATCATTGTGCACCGTGGGCCGCCGTGTTGACCAGCCCGCGGGCATATTTTGCCGGCCAGCGGAGTAAGTGTGGGGCTCCGGTCAAAACGAGCGGGTCAGCGAGTGGATCGCTGCCCGGCACCGGGCCACAGGCCGAGCTCGCCGTCGACGGGGTTCCACCCACTTGACGACCGGGTGTCGACACCGTACAGCGGGCCGGCAAGGGCGATCAGCAGCAGGAGTGTCAGGATCACGATGGCTGTCATGAGATCAGCCTGAACCGCACGACACCTCCGGTCCAGCTGTTTTATCTTGCCCCGATGCGTAAGCTCTGCTGCATGATCGATGTACGCCGCCTCGAAATTCTCCGCGAGCTGGACCGGTGCGGAACCATCGCCGCCACCGCCTCCGCCGTCCACCTCACTCCGTCCGCCGTGTCACAGCAATTGGCGGCGCTGTCCCGGGAGGCCGGGACTCCTATGCTCGAACCGGACGGCCGCCGGGTGCGGCTGACGGCGGCGGCGGAATTGCTGCTCAGCCACGCCCACGAGATCTTCACCCACCTGGAACACGCCGAATCGGATCTGGCGTCATTCCGGCGGGGCGACGCTGGAACCCTCCGCCTGGGCACATTCAGTTCCGCGCTCCGCGCGATCGCCGTCCCGGTCGTCACAGACCTGGCGACCAGGACGAAATTGCGAGTGGAGATCCGCGAGGTCGAACCGGAGGAAGCCCTCGACGCCCTGCTGGGTCGGACGGTCGACATCACCCTGACCCTGTCCGGGTCCGCCCGACTGCCCGGTGAGGACGACGCCCGGTTGCAGACCGAGCATCTGCTCGACGACGTGATGGATGTGGCGTTGCCGTACGACCATCCACTTGCCGGCCAGCGCGAGATCAATCTTGCAGATCTCGCCACCGCCGATTGGATTCTGGCCAGGCCCGGGGTCCCGTGCTGGAGGCTGGCCCGGGAGGCATGCGAGAGAGCCGGTTTCATTCCGCGGGAACGCCATCACGCCGATGAGTTCATCGGGGTGGTCGGTCTGGTGGCCGCCGGCCAGGGCGTCGGCCTGTTGCCCCGCTTGGCCCAGCCCGATGTTGCGGCCGAGCCGATTGTTGTTCGCCCGGTGGCGGGTTTCGCCCCCATCCGCCGGATCGGAGCGCAAATCCGTTCCGGCACAGCCACTCAGCCGCACATCGCACCGACATTGGCCTCGCTGCGCCGGGTCTGCGCGGCAATCCCCACCGGATTGGCCACCGACCGTTCCCCCCGGCCCCGGCCGATCGCGGCGGAATCAGTCGCCTCAGCGGTCCTGGCAACGCCGTGACCCCCGCCGAGAGCAGCGCCGATCCGCTCACCAGATACATCGTGCTGATTCGGGGCATCAATGTCGGCACCAGCAAACGTGTTGCGATGGCCGAGCTACGACAGCTGCTGACAAACAACGGTTATCACGGCGTACGCACCCATCTCAACAGTGGCAACGTCATTCTCGACGCACCGGGCCCGGCCGCCGACCTGGTCACGGTGGTGCGGCGCGTTCTCCGCGACGGCCTTGCCGTCCCCGCTGACGTCATCGTGCGTACCCCCGACCAACTCGCCGCTGCGATGGCCAGCGACCCCCTGGGAGATACCGCCCCGAACGGGTCACGGCACTTTCTGGGATTCCTGGCCGGCAAGCCAGCGTCGGCGCGAGTGGCCGACGTGCCCGAACTTTCCCAGAAGAGCACGACCGCACCGGATGTCGCTCGGCTGGTGGGTCAGTACCTGTATCTGTGGTGCCCGAACGGTCTGTCCAAATCCACCTTCGCCCGGCTGGACTGGGCCAAGCGACTGGGCACTCCGGTGACAATGCGAAATTGGAACACCGTCTCGAAGCTGACGGGAATGGCCGGATAGCGCCCTGATGCGGCCCCGGTGCTACCGCGCGTCGGCGCTGAGTTCAGTCGACCGGGTAGAGAACCGCATCCAGCAGCGGGGCCTGCTTGCGGGCCCACGGCGCGAAACCGCTGGCCGGATCGGCCGCAGCCGCCATGAACCGGTCCCAGGTCCACCAGTCCGTGGCCTTGACCTCGTCCGGGCGCACGACCGGCTGCGTGTGGAGCTGGCAGACCAGCACCGGGCAGAACTCGTTCTCCTCCACTCGGCCGTCCGATGCGCGGTAACTGAAATCGGGTAGCACAACCCGGATCCCGGTGGCGACTACACCCAATTCGAACCGGAGCCGACGACTCGCGGCCTCCACCAACCCCTCCCCCGGCGCCGGATGCCCGCAGCAGGTGTTCGTCCACACCCCGGGAAACGTCAGCTTGTCCTCGGCCCGTTGGGTGACCAGCAATCGGCCGGAATCGTCGAAGGCGTAGCAGGAAAAGGCCAGGTGGCGCGGCGTGCGCCGGCCGTGCACGGTTCTCTTGTCCGCGATCCCGATCGGTGCGCCGCTCGCGTCCACCAGCACCACCTGCTCGCGGTCGGACTTCCCATCGCCCGTCGTGCCCGGGGTCGCCGGACGCGGGGTGGCTGGATCGGCCGTCGGGGAGTCGACAACAGGATCGGGGTCGGGATCGGGCTCGGGATAGGGATCGGGATAGGGATCGGGTGGTGGTGCGGGCGCGGCCTGGCGGCGTCCGGGATGCGTCGGATCGGCCAGCGGATGTCGGTTGAACGGCACCTGCCCGAGACTACCGACAGGCCGCGCGGTCAGGCCGCAGCCTTGACCAGCTTGCACGCTCCGTTGATGGCGTACCACTTGTCCTTGCTGCCCTGACCGTTCGCGTCACCGGGCGCGGCGTCACCGGCGAAGTAGTACAACGCCCACTTCCCCATCACCAACTGGTGGGTGCCGTCGGGCCGGTCGATCACCGAAGCGCCGGACGCCTGCAGCGCGTCGGAGATGGTGAACCCGTCCTGCACGATCAACGGCGGCCACGCTGTGGCGCACGCGTCGAAGCAGCTGGATTGCTTCTCCGGGTCGTCGGTGAACGCGTACAGCGTGTGACCGTTCTGACCGACCATGACCTCCCCCAGGTTGCCCACCTGGGCCAGTGAGACCACTGGGCCGCTGGGCGCCGCAGGTGCGTCGGCGGCGGGCGCCGCCTGGGCGTACGGGTCCGGTGCCGGGGCGGAGGCGGGTGCCGGCGCGGGAGCCGCGGCGGGCGCGGGAGCCGGTGCAGCGGCCGCGGACTTGGCCGCGTCGCTCGGCGGCGGGTTCTTGACCAGCTTGCCGTCGGCACCCTCAGCGAACCAGACTCCGCCAACACCCTGACCGTTCGTCTCGGCGGGCGCTCCGTCGCCGGAATAGGTGTAGACCGGCCATTTGCCGACCTTGAGCTGCCTGCTGCCGTCGGGCCGGTCGACCGTGCTGATCAGGGAAGGGTCAATCGCACCGGTGTCGATTCCGGCCGGGACGGTGTACCCCTTGGGCACCGTCACTGCGGGCCACGTCGTCGCACACGCGTCGAAGCAGGTGCTGACCCCGTCGACGTCCTTGGTGAATGCGTAGAGGGTGTGACCGTTGGCTGCGACCAGGACGGTGCCAAGCTCCCCGGCGGTAGCCACCGCGATTGGTGCCGTCACCCTCGCGGCAGCAGGCGCGGGCGAGGGCACCGACGACGGGGTGGCGGTCGTCGCGGACCTGGGGGCGGAAACCGCGGCGGCAGCGGCAGAGATCTGAGCCGTCCCGCCCACCTGGCTGGCCTGTCCGCAAGCGGACAACAGCAAACCGGCGGCCGCGAGAGCCGCGGGGACGGTGACCAGCCAACGCGGCTGCCGCCACCTCGGCGTAGCGGCGGGCGACGTCATCGGGTTGCGCCTCATGATGGAAACCTTTCTGTGACAGCACGTTTCGGTGACCGGAGGTGGTCGGCCAGCGCTGACCGCCGGCATTGACCAGTACGGCCCCGCCGGTAGGACGGTTCGCGGCGCCCGGCCCGGACAGCAGTCCAGTCGGCGGAAAACCCAGTCGGCGAAAAACCCAGTCGGCGAAAAACCCATTGACATCGCCGAAACGAACCGTTTGCGTCGGTGGGTCGTACTGGGGGGTATGACAGGGCGGCCTGGCCGACCGGGTGCCGACGAAACCGGAACGACCCGACCGACCGGGGCGGGTTGTGCTGGGCACTACGGTTGGCCGGGTGGTCACCGAGGACGAGCTGCGACGCTTCCGGGCCGGCGACCCCGACGCGGTGCGGGTCGTCTATCGCGAGTATGCCCGGCTGGTGTACGCCGTCTGCCGCCGGCAGCTCAGTTCCCCGGAGTTGGCCGAGGAGGCGGCGCAGCAGACCTTCGTCAAGGCCTGGCGTTCCGCCGACACCGTCCAGCCCGGCAGGGACCTCGCGCCCTGGCTGGCGACCATTGCCCGTCGGACCGCGATCGACCTGTACCGCCGGGAGTCCCGTCAGTCGGCGTCCACCCTGGAGGATGTGGCCGAGGGCCATCCCTCCCTGGTCGAGCAGCCGGTTGCCATCGAGCAGACCTACGACGTCTGGCAGGTCAGGCAGGCGTTGGACGACCTACCCGAGGACGAGCGAGTGATCGTGCAACTCCAGCACCTGGAAGGAATGACCCAGGCCGCGGTCGCCGAACGACTGCGCCTACCGGTGGGCACCGTCAAATCCCGATCTTTCCGGGCCCACAAGAAATTGGCCGCCGCGCTGGCGCACCTACGCCAGAGCTGACCAAACTACGCTGCGTGCGGGAGGTGACGTGACGATGAATGACGATGATCGGCAGCCTGACCAAGGCCAGGGACCTGGACACGTCCCCGGCGAACCCGGTACTGCCGACTGGTCAGCGCAGGAGCCAGATGCCGACCTGCAGGCGCTACTGGCCGATGCCGACCTGTGGGTCGAGCCGCCGGCCCGACTCGAGGACGCCGTCGTCGCGGCGATCAGTGCCGAGGTCGCCGCCCGCGCATCGACCCAGGCCAACTCACCCACTCCCCTGTCCACCGTTTCGCCGCCCGGTCCCCGCCGACGGCCGACCGTGTCGAGCACGGGATCGTCTGCGCTGGAGGGGCCCAGATCCGTGACCGATCTCACCGATCGCCGGGAGCGTCAGCGACCTTCTCGCCGGTTGCGACCGACCTGGTTGCTGGCCGCCGCGGCGGCGGTGGCGGCCGTCGCCCTGTCGGCGGTGCTGCTCCTGCGGGCCGGTCCCCCCCAGTACGACGTCGCCCTCGCCGCGACCGATCTCGCGCCGGGAGCGACCGGAACGGCCACCATGGTCAAGACCGATTCCGGATGGCGGATCAACCTCGACGCGACCGGTCTACCCAGGCTGGACAGCGGCCGGTACTACCAGGCATGGCTGCGCGACGGGTCTGGCCTGCTGGTGCCGGTGGGATCGTTCAACGAGGGTGCGGACGTGACGCTCTGGTCCGGGGTGTCGCCGGCCGACTTCTCCACCCTGACGATCACCCAGGAGTCTGCGGACGGGGCGCAGGACTCGTCTGGCAAGAAGGTTCTGGTCGGGACCGCGGTCAAGAAATAGAACGGAGCGCCATTGAGTGGCCCGCCGTACCACTCTCCTGACGCCACACTGAAACCTCACCGTGCGTGCTTGGTCGGTTACTCTGTGGAAAACGGCATCCCTCTTCGCGGCAGCGGATCGGCGATGCGGCGTCACAGGGGGGCAAGTGACTTCCAAAGCCGATCCGCGGCCGCTCGGGAAACGACGCCCGCGCATCACGACCCAGCGCGTACGTGCAAGAACCTGGGCGCTCAGTGTTGGGGTCTGGTTCATGCTGGCCAGTTGCGCGGCGGGCTCACCCGCATCGACGTCCAATGTCGATGCCGTGACCAGGGGCGCGGTGGCAGCCGCCGCAGTGGCACCGCAGAACCTCATGGTCGGCACGTCGTGCAACCGATCCGACAGCAAGTACTCGGCATGCGTGTACTACCAGTCGGCCGTCCACCGCTTCATCACGGCCGGCAGCAGCGCGACGGGGTTTTTCACGCTCGTCTCGTTCGACCAGTACGAGGACCACGGCCGCATCTTCGACAACCACGGCCCGCCGTCGCCGCTTGCGGGTGATCAGTCCGTCTGGGCGTCCTACGAATCGAACGGCGCCGGCATCGAGGCTCATGTGAAGTATCACGTACAGGAAGATCCCTACAGCACCGCGGACGAAGTGGGCTGGTACCTGGACATGCCGGACGTCGGCACCAATGGCGGAAACTGCACCGACAGCGAATTCGTGATGTGCCGATTGGATCTACCGGGCGGAAAGGATTGGCAGGCAACCTACCGCGCGACATTCTTCAACCGGCCACTGGTGGTCTCGATTCACAACAATGTTCCCGGCCTGACGGTCGTCAAACAGGGCCCGGAGCAGGTCAATGGACTGCTCGTCGAACCAGCCGCGACAAACCAGACCGCGACAAACGCCGCATTGACACCGGACGGGGAGGGTGGTGGAAACGGCCGTGGCTATTTTGGCGGTTACCGCTCGGCCCGCACCGACACCGCCTTCGCGGTGCAGTACGAGGCTGACAGTTCAGTGAGCCCGGACTACGCCGGGACCACCTTCGCGATTCAGGTGATCGTGAACCGTGACAACCCGAACACCGCCGACAAGGCAACCGGCTGCACGGTTTCCGGGCAGAAAGCCACGGTCCGGCTGCAGTGCAAGGTCAGCGTCACCGGCTCGAACGACGGCCAGTCGCTGGCCGCCGTAGAGATATTCAAGAATTGACGGTGAAGAGTCCTCGATCGCGCAGGTTCCGGTACCTGGGGCTGGCGGCGCTGGTATTGCTCGCCGTCGCGGCCATTGCAGTAGCGATGATCCCCCGCCTCACACGACCGACGGCGGGCACCGTCACCCTTCGTTGGGATCCGGCCGACAGCGGCCGGTCCCAGGACGAATCCCTCCTGCAGGCATCGGAGTTGATCGCTAGAATTCCACCGGTCCTGCAGCAGAGATTACAGTTGCCACAAAATCTCACTATTGCATTTGTCGCCGGGGACGCCTCCGCTGCATTCGACCCCGGTGCCGCGACGCTTCGATTCCCCTACGGCTTCGTGGCGACGATCCGTGGCGGATTGAAGGTGGCTCACCCCGAATCAACCGCTACCGAGCTCGATCAGCGAGTGCAGCAGGCGGCAGGCGGCGTCCTGCTCCACGAGATCGGCCACGTGCTCGTGCACGACTACCAACTCCCGGTCCTCGGCGGGGAGGAGGTGGTGGCCGACACCTTTGCCGCCGCCAGCATCCGCCTGGTCGGCGATGATCTCGCGGGTGATCTGCCCGCCGCCGTTCTGTCCTATGCGGACTTTCTCGCTGGCGTGGGTGATCAGCAGGGCACCCGGGTCGACCTGTTCGACGACCACTTACCGGCGAGCGTGCGGGCGGACCGGCTGCGATGCCTGGTCTACGGCAACAACCCAGGGGATGTCGCAGCCTCCACGGTCCCCCCCTATGTCGATCAACCGTACTGCGCCGCCGATTTCGCCGAGGCCCATGAATCCTGGGTCTCCGTGCTGTCCAGATACCAGGCAGGTTGACCCGCACCCGTTCCGCTCGTCCGAGGAGACTTACCTTGATCCATCGTCGGCTAGTGGGCGGCGTGCTGGTGCTGGCGATGGTCGCCGGATGCACAGGCAGCCCCAGGGTGGCGCCGTCATCGGCCACCCCCGTCCGGGGTGACATCTCCGGGCCGGTGAGCGTCGGCCCGCTGACCGCCGGGAACGGCGGGGATCCAGCGGCCCTCCCGGGTCTGCCTGGTGTCACCTCCGGGAGTGGGGAGGCGTTCGCCCCGGACTACGCCGGCGCCGCTGTGTCCGCGACCATCGGTGTGGCCAGTTCGACCACGCCGACCCTGACAGCGCCACAGACCGCATCCGGGCAGTACACGTTTTCCGTTCGCGGGCTGAGTTCCGATGGTGCCGGCGACGCCTGGCAGGACACGATTAATGCTGCGGCTCTTCGCTTCCCGCCTGGACGGCTGCAGAACGGCTTCGCCTATCAATGGACGGTCACCGCGCCGGACGGGTCAACAGCCGGGCCGTACTACTTCCGGGTGGACACCCAACGGCGGCAGTACCAGGCCATTGATTCGTTCAGCGGATTGTCGCTGGGTCTGGCGACGGGTGAGGTCACGACATCCTGGACGTCGCACTCCGTGACCGGTGGCGGCGGAAAGGTCTCGGTCAACCTAGGCTACGCACCTTCCCATCGAGCCCAGGCCGGAATCACCGCTGGCTGGCAGATCAGCGTGCCGGACGGGTCACCCTGGGTCGGTCTGATCGCCAGGGCGGACGGCTCGGTGAATCTCACCGGGCGGGACGGAACGTCGGTCAGCTACACCGAGACCAGTCCCGGTTTCTATGCCCCGGTGTCGGGTACCGGACAGGATCAGCCGACCGGCAATTTCACCTGGCTGGCCCACAACGCCGACGGCACCTGGGCCACCACCGGGCAGGATCGGATCACCACGACGTTCTCGTCGACACCCGTCGCCGTTCCCGCTGAGGATGTTCAGGCGACGGTGACAACCGTGGTCACAGCCGGACTTCCCGCCATCCAGCAGGGGTGGAAGGAGGGCCTGCTGACCACCGTCACGGATCCGGTGTCCGGGCAGAGTGCGACAGTGCATTACGGCGGTGACCCAGAATGCGCACCTGACGTACCGCCCGGTTTTGTCGCAGTTCCAGCGAGAATGCTCTGCTTCATTGAGTTCTGGGACGGCAGCCAGAGTCGGTTCTCCTACGTTCAGGCGGGTGCTGCGGTGCAACTCGGCCGGGCCGTTGATTTCTCCGGCACTCCGGTCGCGCAGATCACCGACTTCGCCTACGACGCAGCCGGTCGGCTGGCGGCGCTGCGGCAGCCGCTCGCCGCAGCGGTCCTTGCGGCCAAACTTCCAGGGTTCGCGGCTGACGACCTCACCACCGTCGTCGGGTACGACGACCAGGGTCGCGTGGCCTCGATCAGCACGCCCACCCCGGCCGCCGGTTCCCCTCGAATGACTCGCTCCTATCATTACGACACCATCAGCACCACCGTGCAGATTGTCGGCAAGGACGCCCCTGCGGGGTTCACCAGCAGGATGACCTTTGACCCGGTCTATTTGTGGCCCACCCTGTGGGAGGACGCTGCGGGCCGGCGGACCGAACAAACGTGGAATGCGGTGACCGAACAGGAGTCATCCGTACTCGCCCCGACCGGCGCCCGCACCGACTACCAGTACACCGGTGCCGTCCAGACCGGAGTGATCGGGCCCACCGTTGGCGGGACCGGGTCGGAGTCGCCCTCGGTCGTCACCGGCCTGGACCAGGAATTCGGCCGCGACCCCGTGGGGGGAACCCCGATCCACGGCCTCGCTGCGGCCTACTTCGCCGATCCCGAGTACAGCGGAGCACCTGCAAAGACCGAGACCGGACCCTCCATCGGCGGCCAACTTGTCACCGACCTGGCCCTGAACTGGCCCGACAGTCCGGTCGGCGGCACTGCCCAGCCATGGAGTGCCCGGTTCAGCGGAACCTGGACCGTGGACGCGAAGGGGATCTACGCCCTCGCTGCCACACCGCAAGCTGGCAGCCGGCTCTGGATCGACGGCGTCGACTGCGCCACCGGCTGCACGGCCCTGCCGCTGGAAGCCGGACCCCACCGCATCCGGATTGACATCACCGTTCCAGCACCGACTCCCGGTGCGGGTGGGGCGCTGGTCGTGACGGCGGGACAGGATGGCGCAAGCCCCGTCCCCATTCCGGTGGACCACTTGTCACCGGGATATGGCCTCACCACCTCGCGCCGGCTGAACGATGCCCTGGACGCGTCGACCCCATTCACCGTGACGACCCACTCCGTGTTCGACGACCCGTCCACCGGCCAGGTGACCAGCCGCAGCAACGACGACGGTCTGACCGTCAAGCAGGCCTACGAGCCCATCACCGGCGCAGAGCCGGCAGCCACCCAGCAGGGCGCCCGGGCGTGGGGACGACCTGTCAGCACGACCAGCGCGGCCGGCCTCACGAGCACCATGTCGTATTGGGGGCCGACGGAGCAGGCAACCGCCCCCTGTCCGGATGCCCGTCCGCTGAATCAGACCGGGTTGGCCCGCTCGCTGACTCAGCCGTCATCGGCGACCGGCGGCACCCGAACCAGCACGAGCTACCACGACGGAAGCGGCCGCATCGTTGCCATCACCGATGGCCGGCGCACCAGCTGCAGCCGGTACGACGAGGCGGGCCGGTTGACCCACCGCACGGTTGCTGCCGGTGCCGAACAGGGCAGCGAGGACATCGAATACTCCTATCAGGGCAACCCGCTGCAAGTCCGGCGCAGCATGATCGCCGCGGACGGAACGACCTCCACCGACGCGTCGGTGACCGACGCGCTTGGCCGCACGACCACGGTGATCGACACCTGGGGGACGATTCAGGCGATGACCTACGACCCCGTGACCGGACAGAAGACGTCAGAGACAACAACGACCGCCCCGCCGGGCGGCGCCGGGTCAACCAGCGCGGCCCTGACCACGACCACCACCTACACCTGGACCGGCGACGATCAACAGGAGTCGACCGCCGTCGACGGCCGGGTGCTCGCGACCTTGAGCTATGCAGACGACGGCCGACTCGATCACATCCGTTACGGCTCGGGCACTGTGGCCACCGCGTCGTACGACGACAACCTGCAGATGACGGGCTTGGATCTCAGCGCCAGGAACGGGTCGATATACACCCAACGCCGCCAGGTCGGGCCAACCGGGCGTGTGCTGGTCGACCGAATGTCAGCCCCCGATGGCACCGCGACGACCTCCTATTCCTACGACCGCACCGACCGGCTGGTGTCCGCGGCGCTGGACACCAGCAAGAAGGTGACCCACCGGAACTGGTCATACACCTACGACGCCGACAGTAACCGGACGAGCCAGACCGTTGACGGGCAGTCGTTCCAGTACACCTACGACCCTCTCGACCGTCGGTTGCTCAGCACCACCGATCCTGCGGTTGGGGTTCTCGCCTACGACCAGGCCACCGGCACCGACCTGACCTCGGTTGGTGCAGTGACCTTCGGTTACGACCAGACTGGCAACCTGATCAAGGCTGCCGATGCGACCACGACCATTGACTACCACCGCAACGGCGCTGGTGAGGTCGACGCCCGCAGCACCACCGTCTCCGGTGCGCCCACGGTGACCGTGCACTTCAGCGTGGGCGGCCTGGTAATGGACCCGAACAACCGGGTGCTCTCACGGTTGGTCAGCCTGCCGGGCGGCGTCTCGGTCGAGATGACCTATCCAACAACGCCGGTCACATCCACGGCGGAATCTCCGACCCCGACAGGGCCGACAGGACCAACAGGACCGACAGGACCAACTGCGGTGTCCCCTGCACCGTCCGGCCCGGCGCCAACATCAGCGCCCGCGATGCCAACGAGCGCCCAGGCTGCTCCGTCGGATCGGGTTCCGGCTCCTACCTTTGTGCCTACGCCGACACCATCAACCACGGAAACCGCGCCAACCCGCACAGCACCGACACCGAGTCCCGCAACGCCAAACCCGGCGGCCACGTCTGCAACCTCACTGCCAGCGAGCCCGGCCCGTTCCGTGACGACCGCGTCGCCGGCGACAGCACCGTCAACGACAGCACCGTCAACGACAGCGGCGGTTGCTCCGCGGATTTCGAACCCCGCCCGGGTTGCGCCGGTCCTGACCCTTGGCCCGGTCGGCGCAGCTCCGTCAGCGGTGACGACAGTGGGCTCGTCGTCATCGACGACGGCTCCGTCCAGCGCGTCTCCCGCGCGAGCGGGGGCGGCACCTAGTCCACTGGTGCGAGATGATCTCGGCGGCGACAACGGCGGTGCTACAACAGGTACCCCTGCAGCCATGGTGTGGTCCCATTCTGACCTGGGTGGTCGTCGATGGTTCGACACCGACGACAGCGGTGCCCCGACGAACACGCCAACACACCTGTACGACCCGTTCGGAACGCCGTTGACCGGGTCAGTTGCAGTCAACCCGACCGGACGCACGCCGGCCTGGAAGTTGGCGGAAAGCATCGACAGCACAGCACTGTCCGTTCCGTTCCTGCTGATGGGGGCCAGGGTGTACCTGCCCCAGCTCGGCCGCTTCACCCAACCCGACCCGAAACTTGGGGGCGGTCCCAACCCCTACGACTACGCCGGTCAGGACCCGCTGAACCGCTCCGACCCCCGGGGCACCGATGACGGGACCACTGTCGGGTGGATCCTGGGACTGGCGGCCACGATTGTGGTCTACACGCTTCTGACCGCCGCCACCGACGGGTTGGCAATCGGTCTTGCGGAGGCGGAGACAATTGGCGCCTCCGCCGGATTTGTTGCCATCAATGCCGGCGTCGGCGCGGGCGCTGCCGCAGCCGGAAACGTGGTCACCCAGGGGTACGACGTCGGTGTCGGCGCGCAGGCGAGCATCAACTGGGTAGGTCTGGCCGAAGCGACCGTCGTCGGCGGAGTCACCGAAGGGGCGTACGGATTGGGCTACCTGAAGTGGTACCGCCGAGGGGCAGCATCGATGCAGCAGCTCAGTCTGCAGGACCTGGTGATACCGGATCAGCGGGCGGTCGTCCGGCCCGCTCTCGCCGCTCCGCAGGCCGGTGTCGTCGCACCCGCGGCGGTGGAGGCAGGAGCCGGCGGAGCTCAGCGATCCTTCCACGCAGACCTGTTCGACTCGTTGCTGTCCGACACGACCTACTACGACGCCCGATCGGGGTAGCGCAACCCCGGCCACCCACCGGAGACAGCAGCGTGAGGGACCAGATGAGGGTGGTAGTTGTGGGGCGAGTGGGGTTCGAACCCACGACCTGACGGATTATGAGTCCGCTGCTCTGACCGGCTGAGCTACCGCCCCGCGGGAGACCCTACCGGCCCACTGCTGCCCGTGGATTCACCACTCGTGCCCTGGCCAGGTCATCTTCCGACCAAGTGCAAAAAGCAACCTCCCGGATGATGACGATGAGGGCTAGCATCAACGCCGAGCTCTTGCCGTTTTCGCAGCGTCAATAGGAGACAGTCCTAGTACCCGAAGGTCAAGCCCGGTCGTCCAAGCCTCGAGCAGCTAGTCACTCACCCCAGAGTGTCCCGGGCGACGGCGTCGCGCGCCGTGGAAGGTGCATCGACGGTAGATCGGCGATGCGAGGCCGGTCTCGGATCTATCGCCCCTCTGGGATTCCACCCGCGGCAGCGCTGGGTGGGCGAGGTGAGCAACTCGTCGACATTCTCCTGCCCGTCATTCCCGAGTCGCCGTTCGCCTTTTGGTGACCCGTTTTTGCAGCATCGTCACGGTGAGACATCACTGTGATGCGCTGTATTGCGGAAGTGCTGACGGTCGGCGAACTCGGCCAAGACCTGGGCGGGGTCACGGGCCGGAACGGCCCATTTCCGGTGACCCGCTGTGCCAAAGGCCCCCGAGAAACCGTTCGGTCAATTGGAACGCTCACTACGGCAATTTCGGTCGAAAACGGCACTTGTCTCACCCTTGCGAAAAACCGCAGCAGGTGAGAGATTCATCACTAGAGAGCGCACTCTCAATCATCCCCTGAAGGTAGGCGCCATGTCGCTGCTGCATGCCCACTTTTCCGCGCCACCTTCCGGTCATCGATCTCCTGCGGGCAACGGCGGGCGTCGGCGCTTCATCTCAATGCTGACGGCGACCGCGGTCGCGATTGCACTGAGCTACAACGGATCCTCTGTCGCCAGCGCCGCGCCGCCGCGGCTGGACGCGGCCCCTGCCGCCGGCCAACCGGATTTCGGCCCGAACGTGAAAATCTTTGATCCGAGCATGCCGACCAGTGTCATTCAGGCTACGGTCGATGCTGTCTCCGCCGAGCAGCTCAGTAATGAAATGGGCACGTCGAGGTACGCCCTGTTGTTCAAACCCGGTACCTACGGCACCGTCGACGCTCCCCTGAAATTTCAGGTCGGTTACTACACAGAGGTCGCGGGCTTGGGGCTCAACCCGACCGATGTGACCATCAACGGCAGCATCGACGTCTACAACCGGTGCCGTCCGGCAACGGGATGCTTTGCTCTGGATAGTTTCTGGCGTTCGTTGTCGAACCTGACGGTCAATTTCGTCCCGACTGGAACCGATTGCCGCAAAACCGCAATGTTCTGGGCGGCGTCGCAGGCCTCGCCGTTACGGCGGGTGAACATCACCGGCGGCAAGCTGTCACTGATGGACTACTGCACCGACGGCCCGCAATTTGCCAGCGGCGGCTTCATCGCCGATTCCAGGACCGGCGACGTGACGAACGGTTCCCAACAGCAATACCTGGTGCGGGATAGCACCATCAGCGGCTGGTCGAACGGCGTGTGGAATCAGGTCTTCGCCGGGGTGGACGGTGCCCCGGCCCAGTCCTACCCCGACCCGCCCTACACCACCTTGGCCAAGAATCCGGCAAGCCGGGAGAAGCCCTACCTCTACGTCGACGGCTACGGGAAGTACACCGTGTTCGTGCCTGCCGCCAGGACCAATTCGTCGGGAACCAGCTGGTCCGGTGGACAGACCCCCGGCCGGAGCGTCCCGTTGTCCAAGTTCTTCGTGGCGAAACCATCCGATTCGGTGAAATCCATCAACAAGCAGCTCGATCGCGGGATGAATCTCCTTCTCACCCCGGGCGTGTATGACATCGCCAGGACCATCGAGATCGAGCGTGCAAACACTGTGGTGCTGGGAATGGGCCTGGCCACCCTGACCGCGGTCAACGGTGCGGTCGTGATGCAGGTGGACGACGTCAAGGGCGTTGACATCGCCGGTATCGCCATTGACGCCGGCGCCACCAATTCCCCGGTGCTGCTGCGGGTCGGGGAACGAAACAGCAGAGGGAACCGTTCGAAGAGCGATCCGGCCGACCCGACCGCCCTGCAGGATGTTTTTTTCCGCATCGGCGGTCCGCACATCGGCAAGGCGTCCCTGAGCCTGGAAGTCAATAGTGACAACGTCATCCTGGATGACATCTGGGCCTGGCGGGCCGACCACGGCAATCCGGGGACGTTCGGCTGGGACATCAACACCGCCAAGAACGGCGTGATCATCAACGGCAACAGCGTCACCGCCACCGGGCTCTTTGTCGAGCACTACCAGCAGTACAACGTCATCTGGAACGGCGAGAACGGCCGAACCGTTTTCTTTCAGAACGAACTGCCGTACGACCCGCCGAATCAGGCGGCCTGGCAACACAATGGCGTCCTCGGCTGGGCCGGATACAAGGTTTCCGACAAGGTCAAGACCCACGAGCTCTGGGGTGGTGGCAGCTACATCTTCACCAACGTCGACCCGACGATCCATGCCAGCCGAGGCTTTGAGGTGCCGCGCACGCCGGGCGTGGTCCTGCATGACCTGTTGACCGTCCAGCTCGGCGCCGGAACCCTCGACCATGTCGTCAACGACAAGGGATTGGCCGTGACCTCCGCCGGAATCGGTCAGCCCAGTTGTGTCGTGCTGTACCCGTCCCCGGACGCCACACCGCCAACGGCCGTCATCACCGATGACACCGCGGCCACCACCGCGACCGGCAAGATCACTTTCACTATCACGTTCAGCGAGAACGTCTGCAGCTTCACCGCCGACGACATTGTGGTCAGCGGGGGTTCCAGGGGGTCGTTCACCCGGATCGACGGCAAGACAGCGACCCTGGTGGTACCGCCCACCGAGAATGCAACCGGTACCGTCTCCGTCAGCCTGGCCGCGGCCACCTTCACCGACTACGCGGGCAATGCCAACACGGCCGCGGCGAGCGCCACCCAGGCCTTCGATACCACGGCGCCGCCGACGGTGGCCATCACCGACAACGTTGCGGCCACCACCGCGACCGGTGACGTCACCTTCACCTTTACCTTCAGCGAGGACATCGGCAGCAGCTTCGCCGCCGAGGACGTCGTGGTGACCGGCGGCACCAAGGGCCTTTTCACCGCCGTCGACGGCCGGCACGCCACGCTGGTGGTCAGTCCGACCGCCAACAGCGTGGGAACGATCTCGGTCAGCGTGGCCGCCGGCACGTTCACCGATGTCGGCGGGGCGGCGAACGTCACCGGCGCCGCCGCGCAACAGGCCTACGACCTGACGGGCACCGGTCCCCCGCCGCCGCCGTCCTGGATCATCACCTTCGACGACCCCGCGAAGACGTACACCCTGACCGACTTCGGCGCGACCGGCAGCGCGGTGGTGGCCGATCCGGCAGGGGGGACCAACAAGGTTGCCCAGATCAACAAGGGCGCGCTGGCCCCGGCAACGGCCGGCACCACGGTCTCCACCGGCGCCAACCTCTCTGTGGACACCATTCCGTTCACGCTCACCAAAACCAGGATGACGATGCGGGTGTACAGCCCCGCCGCCGGTGTCCGGGTCCGGATCAAGGTGGAGAATGCCGGCAATGCCGGGATCAACTGCGAGACGGACGCTTTCACCAGCACCGCCGGCGCCTGGGAAACCCTCACCTTCGACTTCGGTGACCCGTCCACGCATTTCATCCCGGACGGGCCGACGAGCTACGACCTGACGAAACCGACCGCCGGCCTCAATGTCGCCAACACCTACAACAAGGTTTCCGTGTTCTTCGACTATTTTGTCGGTGCCGGCGGTTACGCCGCGATGCCCGGTGACCGCAGCTACTTCTTCGATGACCTCACGTTCCTCCCGGACGCGCCACCACCACCGCCACCACCGGCCGGAATCATCATCACGTTCGACGAACCGACAGCTCCCGCGCTGACCGGTTTTGGCGGTGCGGAAGATGCGACCATCGCGACTGACCCGGGCAATCCGGCGAACAAGGTGGCCAAGGTCGTCAAGGGCGTGAACTCCCAGGTCTGGGCCGGGACCACGGTGTCGACCCTGCCCAACCAGGCAATTCCGCGGATCAACTTCACCTCGACCCAGACGATTCTGGCGGCACGGGTATGGTCGCCCGACGCCGGGATACCGGTCCGGCTGAAGGTGGAGAACGCCGGCAATCCCGGGCAGTCGGTGGAGACCGAGGCGACCACCACGCTGGCCGGCGGGTGGGAGAGCCTTAGCTTCGACTTCGCCAGTCCGGCGACGGGGACAGCGGCCCTTGACCTCACAGCCACGTACAACAAGGTGTCCATCTTCTTCGACTTCGGCACGGTCGGGAGTGGAAAGACCTACTACCTCGACGATCTCGACTTCACCTTCCCGGGTACGTCACCACCGCCACCACCGGGAGCCTGGGCAGTCACCTTCGACAACCCGGCGAAAACCTACGCCCTCACCGATTTCGGACCCACCGGCAGCGCGGTGGTGGCCGACCCCGCCGGCGGGACGAACAAGGTGGCGCAGGTGACCAAGGGGGCACTTGCCCCGGCAACGGCCGGCACCACGGTGTCGACCGGGATCAATTTCTCCCTTGACACGATTCCCTTCTCCGCCGCGGCAACGAAGATGACGATGCGGGTGTACAGCCCGGCCGCCGGTGTCCGAGTCCGGATCAAGGTGGAGAACGCCGGCAATGCCGGGATCAACTGCGAAACCGACGCGTTCACCAGCGCCGCCGGTGCCTGGGAGACACTCACCTTTGATTTCGGTGACCCGTCAACGCATTTCATCCCCGACGGCCCGACCACCTACGACCAGACCAAACCGACTGCCGCGCTGAACGTGGCCAATACCTACACCAAGGTATCGGTGTTCTTCGACTACTTCGTCGGCGCCGGTGGTTACGCGCCCATGCCCGGTGACCGGACGTACTACTTCGACGATCTCGCCGCCGCTTCCTGACCTCACCCGGTACTGCGGTAGCCCGTCGGGGGCCGCCGCAGTGCCGGCTCAAGCGAAAACGGTCTCAGCCGAGACGAATGCCGGCCATCCCGCCGTCCACCGCGAGCAGGGTTCCTGTCGTCGACCCGGACAGCGGCCCGGCGAGATAGGCGATGGCGCTGGCCACCTCGTCCGCGCTGACCAACCTGCCCATCGGTTGCCTGGCCCGTAGGGCCGCGGCCGCCGCGTCCGCGTCATCGGCCTGCGCCAACAGACGAGCCACCCACGGTGTGTCCGCCGTCCCGGGATTGACCGCGTTGACCCGGATGCCCTCCCGGACATGATCGGCCGCCATCGCCAACGTCAAGGATGCGACCGCGCCCTTGCTCGCCGCGTACAGAGCGCGCTGCGGAACACCGATGGTGGCGACGACCGAGCAGGTGTTGACGATGGCCGGGTTCGCCGACCGCCTCAGGTAGGGCAGCGCCGCGCGGCACACCCTGGCGATTCCGACGACGTTGACATCCAGGACCCGGTGCCATTCCTCGTCGTTGTTCGCTGCGATGTCCCCGACCGCCCCAATGCCGGCGTTGTTGACCACGATGTCAACACCCCTGTACTCCTTGGCCACCGCGTCGATCGCGGTCCGCACCCCGCCCGCGTCGGTGACGTCACATCGCAGTGGGAGGAACCGCGTCGCGTCGACGGTCGTCACGCCCCGATCGAGGACGGCAACCCTCGCGCCGCGGCGGTGAAGAAGATCGGCGGTCGCCGCGCCGATTCCGCTGGCCGCCCCGGTGATCACCGCCACCAGACCGGTGAATTCCGTGGAGTCCGTCATCGCTGTCTTTCTCTCGAGGTGGGTTGACGGTCTGGCCCGGGCCGGCTCACCGGCGGGGGTCGACCTGGATCTTCGGTCCCGGGCCCGCCCCTTGGGGCCGCCACCCGCCCAGCACTGCGCCGACATCGTCCAGCCCGACCGTTCCGGCGACCAACGGCCGAGGATCGACGGCCCCCGACCCGAAGTGTTCGATGGTTCCCGCCAGACCTGGTGAAGCACTGAGAATCCCGACCGCCGTGACGTCTTTGAGGACAAGCGCTCTGGTGTCGATCAGGCTGGGCGTTCCGGCCAGCCCGACGTACACGATGCGTTTGCCCGGTTCGACCAGATCGAGCGCCAAAGCAGGCAGACCCGGCGCGGTGGACGCATCGATGACGGCGTCCCAGGCCATTGCCGGCAGTTCGCCGGCCTTCCACACCCCGGCGAATCCCAGAGTGGCCGCGTACCCCATGGACCGCCGGGTCTCACCGACGAGGTGGACGTGCACCCCCCGCGCCGCCGCGAACAACGCTGCGAGAAGTCCGATGGTGCCCGGTCCGAGGATCAGCAGCTGGTCCTCCGGCTGCAGGGCGGCGGCCTGAACCGAACGCAGTGCACTTCCACCGGGTTCGACCATTGCCCCGGCGGTGTCGTCGATGTCATCGGGCAGCGCATGCAGCGCCGACGCCGGGACGGCGAGCTGCTCGGCGAGTGCGCCGGCGAAGCCACCGCGAATCCCGATCTCGAACCTGTTGACGCAGAGGTGTTGTCGCCCTTGAACACAGCGGTTGCAGTGGCCGCAGCCGAGCATGGTGTCCCCTGTGACCCGCTGCCCGATCCAGCCGGTGCGGACCCCGTCGCCGACGGCGGTGACCGTGCCGCACCATTCATGGCCCAACCGCATCGGGTACTGGGCATGTCCCTGATGCAAGTACGCCATGTCACCGGTGAAGAATTCGACATCGGTTCCGCAGAGTCCCACCCGCACGACGTCGACCACCACCTGGCCCACGGCGGCCACGGGCGGCTCGACTTCCTGCACCGACGATTGGCCGGGGCCGGTCACCACGAACGCACGCATCCGAGAACCCCTGCCCTCAGCGGGGAGCGACAACGAGTTGGCGTTGCGTGCCGAGTCCGTCGATGCCCAGTTCCATGACGTCACCCGGTTGCAACCACACCGGCGGTTTCATTCCCAATGCGACACCGGGTGGGGTGCCGGTGTTGATCAGGTCGCCGGGCTCCAGCACCAGGAATTGGCTGAGGTATCGCACGATGAACGCCGGACCGAAAACCATCGTTGAGGTCGATCCGGACTGCCTGCGCGCACCATTCACATTCAGCCAGATGGCGAGGTCGGCCACGTCAGGGATCTCGTCGGGGGTGACCAGCCATGGGCCGGCCGGGTTGAAGGTCTCAGCGGATTTCCCTTTCGACCACTGACCGCTGCGCTCGATCTGGAAAGCCCGCTCACTCACATCATTGACCAGTACATACCCGGCGATCACGGCGTTGGCCTGCGCGTCGGTCTCGAGGTAGCTGCTCCGGGTGCCGATGACGATCCCCAACTCGACCTCCCAGTCGAGTTTGGTGGAACCACGCGGCTGACGGACATCGTCGTTCGGCCCGACAAGTGTGTTCGGAGGCTTGGTGAACAGGATCGGTTCAACGGGGACGTCCTGGCCCGTCTCTGCGGGGTGGTCGCTGTAGTTCAATCCGATGCACAAGATCTGATGCGGGCGGGCGATCGGGGCGCCGATCCGTTCCCCGGCAAACCTGGTAGTGGCGCCCTCACGGATCCTGCGGTCGACCAGGGGACGCAGCCTTTCAATGCCGCCGCTGCCGAAGAATTGTTCGTCGAAATCGGGGATGATATCGGAGATGTCCACATATTGGTCCCCGCCGACGGTGTCCCCGCGGCCGGTGTTGAGGCCGGAGTTGTTGGGGACACGGACGACCGGCCTTTCGGATCCGGCCGGCCCGATACGCATGAGCTGCAACGTCTTTCCTTTCTCCCAGCAGCGAGTGGGGATCACTCACCGAGCGGGCGCCACGGCGTTGTCGGCAGGCCCCGGGCCTTCACCTTCGCTGTGAAGGGCCGGCCGGAATGCGGAAACATCGTTCTTTCCTGCTCGGTCATCTCCTCGGTGGCGGTGGTGATGAGCAAGGTATCAAGGTCGCGGCCGACGAACGCCGCGCTCGTGGTCTTCGGGGCGGCCACCGTCACAGTAGCCAGCAGCTCGCCGTGCGGGGAAAAGCAGCGCACCTCCCCTGCCCCGTAGATCGCAATCCACAGGTTGCCGTCCGCGTCGATGCACAGGCCGTCCGGCCAACCGTCGGCGATGTGCAGCAATTGTTCTCGATGTCCGATGAGCCCGGTCGTGGGGTCGTAGGAGCGGGCCCAGACGATGCCGGGGGTGGTGTCGATACTGTAGAACGTGGTGCCGTCCGGTGACCAGGCCAGCCCGTTCGACAGATACAGGTCGTCATCGAGACAGGTCACCGTTCCATCCATCTCCAGCCGGTACAACCCCTCGCTACCCGCTCGCTGGTCCAACCCCAGGCTGCCCACCAGGAACCGGCCGGCCGGGTCACACCCGCCGTCGTTCAGCCTGCTGTTCCTTCCCGCGCCGATCAATGTCGGGCCGACAGTGCCAAGGCGATCCCCGCTCAGCAACACCAATTCTGTCGTTGCCGCCACCAGGAGCCGGCCGTCCTCGGCGCAGACCACCGCCCCGACCGTGCCGTCGAAGTCATGCCGGGCGGTGGTGACGACACCCCAAACTGTCAGCCTGCCCTCGTAGACCGAACCGGCTGCGATGTCCACCCAGAGCAGACGTTCCCGCGGCCCATCCCACACCGGCCCCTCACCGAGCCGGAACGACTCCTCGGTGGCGGGCGTGGCGGTGAACTTAATGACGTCATCCGGTCGATCCCTAATGCGACTCACGAGCCACCTCATCGCCGCTGGATCCGATCAGGAAGTCGAGGTCCGCCCCGGTATCGGCCTGTTGGACGGTCCTGACGTAAAGACTCTCCCAGCCACGGGTCGGGGCAGCGAAAGCGGCGACCGCCGAGGCCGCCGGCACCCGGGCAGCGAGCTCATCGTCGCTGATATCGATGTCCAGCCGCCGGGCGTCGACGTCGAGCACGATGTAGTCACCGGTGTGAACCAGATTCAACGGACCCCCGGCGGCCGCCTCCGGTGAGACGTGCAAAACGATGGTGCCGTAGGCGGTTCCACTCATCCTTCCGTCACACACCCGGACCATGTCCCGGATGCCCAGCTGCAGCAGTTTGGTGGGCAGCGGCATGTTCGCGACCTCCGGCATTCCCGGATACCCCCGGGGACCGCAGCCGCGAAGCACCAGGACCGAGTCGGCATCGACATCCAGATCCTGATCGTCGATCCTGGCATGCAGATCTTCGACGGAGTCGAACACCACCGCGCGGCCCCGGTGCCGGAGCAGGTGCGCCGACGCTGCCGCGGGTTTGATCACCGCACCCGTGGGCGCCAGATTGCCGTACAGAACGGCGATTCCAGCGCGCGGCTGCAGTGGGGTGGCGCGTTCCCGGATGACCTCGGGATCCCAGATCCGCGCGTCGTCGAGGTAGTCGACCAGGGGCCGACCGGTGACGGTGATGGCCGTGGGATCGAGCAGGTCGCGAACCTGTCCGAGCACCGCGAGCAGGCCACCGGCCCGGTACAGGTCGTCCATCAGGAACCGCCCGGCGGGTTGCAGGTTTACCAGCAACGGGACCTCCGCGCCGGTGGCGTCGAAATCGTCCTGTGTCAGGTCGATGCCGAGCCGGCCGGCGATCGCCAGCAGGTGGACTACCGCGTTCGTCGACCCGCCGATGGCCGCGAGGGCAACAATGGCGTTCAGGAACGACCCACGGGTCAGAAGCGAGCTGGGCCGTCGACTGGATTCCACCATTTCCACGGCCAGGCGGCCGGTGTCATGGGCACCCTCAAACAGCCGACTGTCGGGCGCCGGCGTTCCTGCCAGCCCGGGAATCACCATGCCCAGCGACTCGGCCACCAGGGCCATCGTCGATGCGGTACCCATGGTGTTGCAATGTCCCCTGCTGCGGATCATTGACGATTCCGAGGTCAGGAACTGTTGCTGCGACAGGGTTCCGGCCCGCACCTCCTCCGACAGCTTCCAGACGTCCGTACCGCAGGCCAACGGGGTGCCACGGAACGTCCCAGTGAGCATCGGGCCACCAGGAACCACCACCGCCGGCAGATCCACCGAGGCCGCCGCCATCAACAGCGCGGGAATGGTCTTGTCGCACCCACCGAGCAACACCACGCCGTCGATCGGGTTCGCCCGCAACATCTCCTCGGTGGCCATCGCGGCCATGTTCCGCCACAACATCGACGTCGGCCGTACCTGGGTCTCACCCAGTGACACCACCGGCAGATTCAACGGAATTCCGCCCGCCTCATACACGCCGTGTTTGACGCTCTCGGCCACCTCGTTGAAATGTGCGTTGCACGGGGTCAGGTCAGACGCCGTGTTCGCGATCGCTATCTGTGGGCGGCCGTCGAAGGCGTGCGCCGGAACACCCCGCCGCATCCAGGCCCGATGGATGTACGCGTTGCGGTCGGTCCCCTGGTACCACTGGGCGCTGCGGTGGCTGGCCATGGGCCCAACCTCCCTGAGCAATGCTCTCGGCGCAACTCTGACACCCAGCCGTTATCCGGTTCGATGGGCAATCTCGCAGGCACCGTCCAGCCGAGGATGGCGCTCCCACCGCGGTGCGGGCGCATACTGCAGGCGTGCCCGTCGACGACCTGCATTCGACCTTCTGCCCCGTCGTCCGGCCCCTCGACGACGACACCTGGCCCGCGTTCGCCCGGCTGGTGGAGGCGAACAACGGTGTCTGGGGCGGCTGCTGGTGCATGGGCTTCCACGTCGCCGTTGGCAAGGGGCGCACCCCCGCCCAGAACCGCTCCGAAAAGCAGGAGCGGGTCCGGAACGGTTCCACCCATGCCGCCCTCGTCTTCAACGGCGAGGACTGTCTGGGTTGGTGCCAGTTCGGCAGCCCAGCAGAGGTGCCTCAGATCAAGAGCCGCCGCCGGTACGAGAAGACCCTGACCGCCTTGCCGGACTGGCGGATCACGTGCTTCTTCACCGGAAAAGGCCTGCGCCGCCGCGGAATCGCCAACGTCGCTCTCGGCGGGGCACTCACCGAGATTGCCGCCGGGGGCGGTGGTGTGGTGGAGGGCTATCCCGAGGAGACAGACGATCGGACGCTGTCGGGCTCGTTCCTGCACACCGGCCCGATGGCTGCATTCGAGAACCACGGGTTCAGTCGCACGCGGCAGATTGCCCCGCACCGCTGGGTGGTCACCCGGACCGTCGAACCCGTATAGGAGTGCGAGGTCGCTAAGCCTGCGGTCAGATTATTCCGCAATGCTGCCGGCAAGTGCTTCCGCGGTCAACGGAGGGCGCTGCCTTGCAGCCACTGGTCCCACCCGAGGTTCCAGTCGCCGTACCCGTCGCCAGGCGCGAGGGTGATACCGGTGCCCTTGACGTCGACAATGTCGCCGAAGCTGAACGCGTCGTAGAACCATTGCGCCGCCTCCAGTGGCATGTTGATACACCCGTGGGAAACGTGTCGAACCCCCTAATCGGCCACCGACCAAGGTGCCGAGTGAGCAAGGATTCCCGAATTCGACAACCGGAGGGCCAAGGGGGCTGCAGAGTCATAGCCCAGGTCGTCGGTGGTGGGCAGACCGTCGGTGCCGGAATTCAACTGGAGCCGCGAATCCAGCGAATAGCCCGGTCGCGCTGGAATAGCCCGGTCGCGCCCGGGGTGGCCGATCATCACTGAGATCGGCCACCCAGGTCGGCGCGGTCTAGAGGGTCTGCAGAAGTTGCTGCATCTGCGCAATCTCGGCGGTCTGGCTGGTCTTGATCGACGTGGCCAGGGCCAGGGCGTCCCGGTTGTTGCCCTGCGCAAGCTCGGTGTCCGCCATCTGCACGGCACCCTGATGGTGGGTGATCATCAACTGCAGAAATAGCTTGTCGAAGGTGGCACCGTTAGCGGCGGTGAGCTGCGACATCTCGTCGGCGGTCATCATTCCCGGCATTTGTGATCCCATAGCCGTCGTGCTGGAGGAGTCGCTGCCATTCATGCCCCCGTGATTCATGCCGCCCATGTCACCCGTTGCAGTGGAAGAGGGGGTGGCGGTGCTGTTCGGCATGCCGTTCATGTCAGTACCAACATCAGCACCCCAAACCTTTAGCCAGCTTGTCATCTGGTCGATCTCCGGGGCTTGCGCCGCCTTGATCTTGATAGCCAGATCCTTGACCCCCTGGCTGGTAGCGCGGGTCGGAGCAAGGTCGGCCATCTGGACGGCGCCGAGGTGGTGCGGAATCATCTGCTGGGCGAAAGCAATATCTGCATCGTTGTGGCCTGCGTCCATGCCGGACGACATCCCACTGGCGGACACCCCACCGGCGGACACTCCCGCCGAAGGCGTTTCACCGGCGGGCATTCTTGTTGGCGAAATTCCCGGCGCTCCGCCGGTAGGGCCGGCGGAGTTTGCCGCGGAGGTCGTGGCCGTCATTGTCGACGTGGTTGATGAAGTGGTGGCGCCGCTGGATGCGGTCGTGCCGCTGCTGCAGGCTGCAAGGGTGAAGATGGCAGCGCCGACAGCGGTCCGCCGGGCTAGGGAGTGCATGGTCATGTGCGGGTGCTCCTTGAGCAGGTTTGCTGCACGGATGGGGGAATGCCTCTGGCGCCGTCCCTGATCACCGACAACGAACTTGTCCGGCGCTCATCAGGAACGAGATCGTGTGGGCCGCTTCCGCCGAACACGCTCGCGATCAACGACGCGAGAGGTCCCTCACACCCGTATCACGCATAAGGCAACGCGGGGTCGGAACCGGCCGGGCGGCCCGCGCCGTCGCACATCAGTCTTTCCGTTGCCCACTCGTCCGGTACCGACGGACCAGGTTGTCCGTCGGTACCGGAGCAGGGCCAGAACGAGGGCGGCAACGCCGGCGGCAAGAAACAGGATGCAGCTGGCCATCGCTGCGTGGTTCATGCCGGAACCTGAGTCGGCTTCGGCCGACGCGCTGATGACCATTGACGCTGCGGGGGCGCTCATCTCCGGTGCCGGCATCATCGGCCCCGGACCCGGCGCCGCGACGCTCTGATCCGCCATGGCACCGTGGTTGCCGGTCGCACCTGTCATGGGCAGCGCACCGTGGGCACCGAGACCATCGTCGGGGGTCAGGACATGCATACCGAATATCCCGACGAGCACCAATCCGAGCAGCAGGCCGCGGCCCAGAAGTCTTGCGTGCGCGTGATTTTTCCGCCCGGCCGTACCCATTTCTCCAGTGCCCCATCCCGCACCGCCGGAACCCCGGGCTGAAGCGTGGTTGCTGCCGCTATCCATGTGCAGGCTCGGCTTTCTGGACGGCGGCCGACGTCGGGCCTGGTTCCGGAGGGGCCGGCAGCCGCAGCCTTTTCAGCAGCAATGCGTTCACTGCGACGATCAGGCTGGACCCGGACATCGTCAGGGCGGCGATCTCCGGACGGAGCACAAGGCCGAATGCGGGCTCGAAGACCCCGGCGGCGATTGGCAACGCGATAGCGTTGTAACCGGTCGCCCAGCCCAGGTTCTGCCGCATCTTCCGCAGGGTTCCCCTGCCGATCAGCAACGCGACCGGCACATCCAACGGATCGGAGCGCATCAGCACGATGTCGGCGGTCTCGATAGCGACGTCGGTGCCGGCGCCGATCGCGATCCCGACATCAGCTTGTGCCAGCGCTGGGGCGTCGTTCACCCCGTCCCCGACCATCGCCACCCGCCGCCCCGCGGTCTGGAGGGCTCTCACCTGAGCTGCTTTGTCGCCTGGCAGCACCTCGGCGATGACCTCGTCGATGCCGAGTTGATCGGCGATCCGTCGGGCGGTGGCCTCGTTGTCGCCGGTCAGCATCACCACCCGCACCCCCGTCTCGTGCAATGCTGAGACGGCGGCGGCGGCGGTCTCCCGGGCGGCGTCGGCCATCGCAATCACCGCGGCGGCCCGGCCGTCAACCGCGACGAACACCGCGGTGCGGCCGGTCGCGGCCAGTTCGTCTCGCCGAGCGGCCAGAGTGCCGAGCTCGATGTTTTCGTCGGACATCAGCGTCCGGTTGCCCACAACCACCCGATGTCCGTCTACCTCAGCGGCGGCGCCGTGACCGGCGACATTCCCAAAGCCCTTGGCCGTCAACCGATTTATCCCGCGTTCGTCTGCGTAGCGGACGACTGCAGCGGCAAGTGGGTGCTCGGATTCGCGTTCCACCGCGGCCGTCAATGCCAACAGTTCGCGGTCATCGATACCGTCCGCGATGACGTCGGTGACCGCAGGCTCGCCCTTGGTGAGGGTGCCGGTCTTGTCCATCACCACGGTGTCGATCCGGGCCGAGGTTTCCAGTGCAGTGGCGTTCTTGAACAGCACCCCGCGCTTGGCGCCAAGCCCGGTGCCGACCATGATCGCCGTCGGAGTGGCCAGCCCCAACGCGTCCGGGCAGGTGATCACCACCACGGTGATCGCGAACAACAGCGCGGTCTGCACCCCGGCACCCACGGCGAGCCAGACTGCGAACGTCAGGGTGCCGCCGATAAGCGCCACGAGCACCAACCAGAACGCGGCCCGGTCGGCTAACCGCTGCCCGGGGGCCTTGGAGTTCTGCGCCTCCTGCACGAGGGCGACGATCTGCGCCAGGGCGGTGTCCGCGCCGACCTTGGTGGCCCGGACCCGCAGGCTGCCGGAAATGTTGACCGACGCCCCGATCACCTGCACCCCGGGGGATTTCGCGACCGGGAGGCTTTCCCCGGTGACCATCGACTCGTCGACTTCGGAGTCACCGGATTCGACAGTGCCGTCGACGGGGATTTTCGACCCGGGACGGACCAGCAGCAGGTCACCGACAACGACGTCGGCAGTGGGGATCTCCACCTCCTGGTCACCGCGGAGCACTACGGCCTTGGGTGGGGCGAGTTCCAGCAGGGACCGGATCGCGTCATTGGCGCCGCCGCGGGCCCGCATTTCGAACCAGTGCCCGAGCAGGACGAACGCGGTGAGAACCGTTGCAGCCTCATAGAAAACGTCGCCACCGCCGGTCAGCGTCACCCCGACGCCGTACAACCAGCCGGCGCCGACCCCGACGGCGACCAGCACCATCATGTCCAACGTCCGAGCCTTCAATGCCCGGTAGGCGCCGTCGAAAAAGATCCACGCCGAGTAGAAGATCACCGGCAGCGACATCAGTAGCGAGAACACGTCATCCCGCAGGCCGAACGGCGCCGGCACGGTAAAGCCCAATACTTCTCGGCCGATCGGCGACCACAACAGAACCGGCACCGAGAGCACCGCCGCGACGAAGAACCGGTTCCGCATGTCGCGGACCATGCCGTCCATCGACATCCCGCCGTGATTGCCGCCGTGCCCCATCGCGTCCTGGGAGGTGCGCTGAACGGGCCCGCCGCCACCAGTTCCATGGTCGGCGTGCTGGCCGTCCGCCGGCTGCTGGCCGTCGACTTGGGCGGTTTCTGCTACGTCGAGGTCGGAAATACCGCTGCCTACGTGCTCATGGCGGCCCGGGGGTTCCTCGAGGGGGTCGCAAACGTGGTCCGGGACGGATTGTCCGGCGCAGTGGTACCCGCAGTCCCGCACCCACCCGGTGAGGGCGGCGATGTTGGTGCGAGCCGGGTCGTAGGTGACAGTCGCGGTCTGCGAGACCGGGTTCGCATCGACGGAGATGACCCCGGGCCGGCGGCTGAGAACGGCCTCGGCGACCACCTTGGAGGACGCCCATTGCACGCCGGCTACTTCGATCACCGCGGTGGTAGCGGTCCTGCTCATGGGCGAGTCCCTCGGTCAATGGCAACGCCTGGGAAGGTGGACAAGGTGGTAGATCGGTTCAGACCCCGACCGGTGTTGGCGTCGACCTGCCAGGCGCTGTCCCAGCTCTGTCGGGCTGCACAGAGACCGCCCGAAAGCGCCGCAGCCGCAGGCTGTTGCTCACCACGAACACGGACGAGAGGGCCATCGCCGCCCCGGCGATCAGTGGGTTCAACAATCCGGCCATGGCCAACGGGAGGGCGGCGACGTTGTACGCGAACGCCCAGAACAGGTTTCCCCTGATGGTGCCAAGGGTCCGCCGGGACAACCGGATCGCGTCGACCGCAACCCGCAGATCACCCCGGACCAGGGTCAGGTCAGAGGCCTCGATGGCCACGTCGGTGCCGGTGCCCATGGCGATGCCCAGGTCGGCTTGAGCCAGCGCGGGTGCGTCGTTCACGCCGTCGCCGACCATGGCGACGACCCGCCCCTGGTCCTGCAGCTCGACCACCCTGGCTGCTTTCTCCGCTGGGAGCACCTCGGCGATGACGTCGGCGGGGTCGATCCCGACCTCGGAGGCCACCGCCGCCGCGGCGTGGGCGTTGTCCCCGGTGAGCAGGATCGGTCGCAAGCCCAATCCGCGGAGTTCCGATATCGCCTGCGCGCTGGTCGGTTTCACAGTGTCCGCAACGAAAAGCAAACCCCGGGCGGCACCGTCCCAACCAACGGCGACGACGGTCCGCCCTACGGACTCGGCGACCCGCCGCGCCTGTTCCAATTCGCGGCCCAGCGGCTGGGCCCACTCCTGCGCCAGCCAGGACGCCCTGCCCGCGGCCACGGTATGACCGTCCACGAGGCCGTGCACTCCTAGCCCCTGGGTCGAGACGAACGACTCCACCGGGGGCAGTACACCGACCCGCTCCCGGGCTCCGGCCGCGACAGCGGCGGCGACCGGGTGCTCGGAGGCGTCCTCCAACCCACCGGCCAACCGCAACAGGTCGTTCTCGGAGATCCCGTCGGCCGCAATGACCTCGACCAGCGTCATCCGTCCAGTGGTGACCGTGCCGGTCTTGTCCAACACAATGGTGTCGACCCGACGGGTCGACTCCAGTACCTGCGGTCCATTGATCAGGATTCCCAGTTGCGCGCCGCGGCCGGTGCCAACGAGCAAAGCGGTCGGTGTGGCCAACCCGAGCGCGCAGGGGCAGGCAATGATCAGCACCGCAACCGCTGCGGTGAAAGCGGTCTCAGGTCCGGCGCCGGTGAACAACCAGAAAGCCAGGGTTGCCAGCGACAGCCCGATCACCACCGGGACGAAAACCGCGGATACCCGGTCCGCGAGCCGCTGCACCGGGGCCTTCCCCGTCTGGGCCTGCTCCACCAGGCGGGCCATTTGGGCCAGCTGGGTGTCCGCACCGACCCGGGTAGCACGGACGATCAACCGCCCGCCGGCGTTCACCGTCGCACCGGTGACAGGATCACCAGGGGCCACCTCGACCGGCACCGGCTCACCGGTGAGCAGGCTGGCATCGATGGCTGACGAGCCCTCGACGACGACGCCGTCGGTGGCGATCTTCTCCCCTGGGCGCACCAGGAAAACATCGTCAACGGCCAGACGTTCGATGGGAATGAGCATCTCGCGACCGTCCCGCAGGATCGCGACCTCCTTTGCACCCATCTCCAGCAGTGCCCGCAGCGCGGCGCTCGAGTTCTTCTTCGCCCGGGCCTCGAAATACCGGCCGGCCAGAATGAACACCGTGACCGCGGCCGCGACCTCCAGGTAGATCTCGTTCAGCCCCGAGCCGGGCTCGGGCAGCAGCCGGAACGTCATCCGCATACCGGGCATACCGGCGTCACCGAAGAACAACGCATACAGCGACCAGCCAAACGCCGCGAGCACGCCGACGCTGATCAGGGTGTCCATGGTCGCGGCGCCGTGACGCAGATTGGTCCACGCTGCGACGTGGAACGGCCAGGCGCCCCAGATGACTACGGGCGCTGCCAGTGTCAGGCTCAGCCATTGCCAGTTGTCGAACTGCAACGGGGCGATCATCGCCAGCAGCAGTACCGGAACCGTCAGCACCGTCGAGATGACCAGGCGGTGCCGCAGTGACGCGGCTTCTGGGTCGTCCACCGATTGGCTCAGACCCTGGTGGCCGGACGGCGCAACCGGTGCGCGCGGCGACTCGGGCAGGGCGGCCGTGTACCCAGTGGCCTCCACCGTAGCGATCGCCGCGTCGACGGCGGTGCCTTCGGGCAGTAGCACATGCGCTTTCTCGGTGGCGTAATTCACCGACGCCTGGACTCCCGGCATTCGGTTCAGCTTCTTCTCGATCCGCGCCGCACAGGAGGCGCAGGTCATGCCACCGATCTGCAGGTCGACCGCTTGCTGTGTCATGCCAGGAACCTCCTCGCGAATGTGGGTGGGTAGAGCGCACAGGAACTGATTAGGAGACGAGCACGTACCCGGCCTCGTCGATCGCGGCCCTGACCGTTTCCGCCGGCAGCGGGGCGGCGCTGGTCACCGTGACCGTCGACGTCGCGCCGGCGTTCAGATCGACATCGACGGCGGTCACCGCGTCGAGTAGGCCCAATTCCTCGGTGACCGCCGCAACGCAGTGAGCGCAGGTCATCCCCGTGACCGCATAGGTTGCGGTGGTTGTCATCTGACGTTCTCCCTCAGCTTGGCGGTCGTGGATTTCAGCGCCGACTCGGTGACAGTGATCACGAACGAACCAGACGGGCGATCGCTTCGGACGCCTCGCGGATCTTCTCGTCGGCCTCGCGCCCCCCGGTTTGCGCGGCCTGAACGACGCAGTGACTCAGGTGCTCATCCAGCAACCCCAACGCCACCGACTGCAGTGCCTTCGTCATCGCCGAGACCTGGGTCAGGATGTCGATGCAGTACTTCTCGTCTTCGACCATTTTCTGCAGTCCCCGGGCCTGGCCTTCGATTCGACGCAGCCGCTTGAGATAGTCGTCCTTGCGCTGGATATATCCGTACTGATCGTGTTCGGTCCCGTCGTTCATAGCAATCCCCTCTGCAGAAATCCCATGGCGTCCAATATCGGCGGGAAGGTGTCTGATAAGTAACGGTACCCCCCTAGGGTATTTGACGCAAATCGGTTCGGTCTCACGTCGCTGATCCGATGACCCGTCCGGCGCGAAATAGCCTGCGAATAAGGGCGTTCGGCCCTGTTGAGCTCTTCCGAACCAGTTGCACCGTTGACACTGCGATGCCCGACGGCCTTGATGTTGTCGCCGTTATCGGGCGCTCCGCAGAACCGGAGACCGAGGCGAACAGGCATGATGGGTTACGGCAATGACAGTGGTAGCGGCTGGATATGGGGATTTGGTGGCCTGATGATGCCGGGTTTGCTGGTCCTGATCGGGCTCGCGGCGTGGGTGGTCGTCAAGGCGATCAACCGTCCGCAGCATTCCCCGGTCAGCCCCGGCGCGCTGAACCCCGGGGATGCTGGCGCACGCGACCGGACCAGGCAGTGTTGCTGGGCGAGCGGTACGCCCGGGCGAAATGACCACCCACGACTACACCGAACGCCTGCACACCTTGGGACTGTGACGATGCGGCCACTGAGCCAGCGGCGGGCGTTGCAACTCGGCGGGCTTGGCCTAGCCGGCATGGCGGTGGTTCTGGTTCGTCGGGCGCGACGACAGGTGGGTGACTCGGTGATCGATGTGGCAACGATGACCGTCGGCGGAAGTCCGGCCGCACCCGTCGCCGACCTTCTCCTCCACCCGTCCGCTCGCGACCGTCGAGGGGGACGGTCTCGACCCGGCGAACCGTCGCCCTTGCCATGCAGATGGGCATGGGCTCGGGAAGTCGGCCTTCACCATCGACGGGCGCGCCTTCGACCCCGCCCGGATCGACCAGCACGTCACCGCGGGTGCGGTCGAGGAGTGGACGATCACCAACAGCAGCCAGCTGGATAACCCCTTCCATCTGCATGTCTGGCCGATGCAGGTTGTCACCGTCGGCGGCATCGTGATCGACCCGCCCACCTGGCAGAACGTGGTCAATGTGCCGGCCCACGGCAGCAGCACCGTCCGCATCGCCTTCGACGGCTCCCGGGCCGCACCGTGTACCACTGCCACATCCTCGATCACGAGAACAACGGCATGATGGGCGTGATAGAGGTGACGTGAGGCAGGAAAGGTGCTCCTCGCCGCAGCGAGGTCCAGCGTGTGACCTGGTGGCATTACGACTGAGCCTCCCTACTCGTCAGCTACTATCTGCGCATGAATGCAAGTAACGAGAGGGCGGGTCAGGGCCTTCCTGCCGACCAGATGGCACTGGCGGTGGAAATCTTCCGCATGCTCGCCGACGGCACCCGCGTCCGGATCCTGTGGGCACTGATCGACCGGGAAATGCCGGTCAACAAACTCGCCGCAGCGATCGGGAAACCAGGTCCGTCGGTGTCCCAGCACCTGGCCAAGTTGCGGATGGCTCGGCTCGTCCGGACCCGGCGGGACGGGATCCAGATCTTCTACGCGCTGGAGAACGACCACGTCCGCCGACTCATCCTCGATGCCGTGCACAACGCCGAGCACGCCGGTCCGGCGGTCCCCGCCCATCACCTGGTTGGCGGCGACCTCGCCACCATTTCCCCACCAGGCGCGGACGCCAACGCTGCCGCCGGAGGTTAACTTGACCATCGATCATCATCACCACGACGGTCACGACTCCCAGGGTGATCACCTCCACCCCCACGACCACCCCAGCGGTCATGTGCTCGACCACGACCACCACGACCACCACGATCACGACCACGACCATCGGACCGGTTGGCGTGGGGTCGTCGCATCGGTGTTCGCTCCCCACAGCCACGACAGCGCCGACTCGGTGGACTCCGAACTCGAAGGCAGCGCGCAGGGCATCCGGGCGGTCAAGATCAGCCTTGTTGTACTGGGCCTCACCGCGGTGCTGCAGGTGATGGTGGTGCTCGTCAGTGGGTCGGTGGCGTTGCTGGCCGACACGATCCACAACTTTTCCGACGCCCTGACGGCACTGCCGCTGTGGATCGCTTTCGCGCTCTCCCGGCGGACATCATCCCGCCGCTACACCTACGGGTACGGGCGGCTGGAAGACCTGGCCGGTGTGTTCGTCGTGGCAATGATCGCGTTGTCCGCAGTACTTGCGGGCTGGGATGCGATCGACCGGCTGCTCCACCCCGCGCCCGTGAGCAACCTGGGGTGGGTAGCGGCCGCCGGCGTCATCGGGTTCGCGGGCAATGAACTCGTTGCGCTGTACCGGATCCGGGTGGGCAACCGGATCGGTTCGGCCGCACTGGTCGCGGACGGTCTCCATGCCCGGACCGACGGTCTGACCTCCCTCGCCGTCGTGATCGGAGCCGGTGGCGTCGCCCTCGGATGGCAATCCGCCGACCCCATCATCGGCCTAGTTATCACGATCGCAATCCTGGGAGTGCTGCGAACTGCGACCCGCGACGTGTTCCGCAGACTCCTCGATGGGGTGGATCCCGGTCTGGTCGACACCACTGAACGGATCCTGATCGAGACACCGGGTGTGCTGTCCGTCCGCGACCTGCGGTTGCGCTGGCTCGGGCACACCCTGCGGGCGGAGGCCGACGTTGAGGTTAAGCCCGATTTGACCCTCCCCCAGGCACACGAGATTGCCCACCACGCCGAACAGTCACTGATCGACGGCATTCGACGCATGGGGTCCGCCACCATCCATGTCAGTCCCTCAGGAGCGCATCCCGGAAACGGGCCGCGTCGGGCCGCCGCCCAGTCCACTGACGCGACGGAATGACGGATGTGTCACAGAGGTGTTTACAGCGTTGGGTCAGGTGATGCCGGGGGTATTGTTAGCTTTGGTTGGAATCGCAGCCGCCCCTTGAGATTCGGGTGCGCACGCACACCACTGAGGTAGTCGACTCCTGCATGCTGCACGGCACGGCCCATGCGCGCCCCGCCTGACGCGGAGGACACCATCGCCATGCAATCGCCACCAGCCCGGCAAGCAGTCCCGGGTATTCGCCAATCGGCCGTCTCGCCTATCGGCCCGACCAGGCACTGAGATGACAGCCGAGAACAAGACGACCGGGGCAGCCCGGGACGGGGAAACCGCGACCGCGCTCACAGCGGACGGGGCAACTACGGACGATCTATGGGCCGCATTGCACCAGGCCCGTAATGCACAGCAGCAGCGAACCCTGGCGCGTGTCGAAGATGGCTTGTTTCGGTATTACCAGCCGATGGCCCGGTCAATGGCCGCTTTCCATATTCCGAACCACCCGAACCCCGAAGAACTCGAGAAAGCTGCCGAGATCGGCCTCGCCCAGTCCATCCTGGGCTGGCGCAATCGCTGGCCGAACGGCTTCGAAGAACACGCTCAATCGGTCATCGCCGGGCAGCTCCGCCGGTATGACGCTGTGGAGCGCCGCCGCATTCGGCACGGGTTGGCCTGGGTCCCCCGACCGGCTCGCGGCCGCCCGGACCCGGATCTTCCTATCGCCCCTTAGCCCGGAGGCCGAACGCGCCCGGTGAGCGGTCTCGGCCGCGACGCGTTCTATGCGCATCTCAAACCCGGATTCGTGGCGGTCACAACGGGCGACCGGGTGATAAAAAGCCAACAAATCGCCCGCACCGGAAACTTTGGCAGCTCTACCGCGGCCGCATCAGGGCCTGGAAACGGCCTCGCTGAACCAGGAGAATGCGGCCTCAAACGCTGCCGGCTCAAACCGGCAAGGCCGGCTTTGACGAAGCCGCCCGCGACTGATCAGACCGGAGCGCTCGAGCACCCGGACGTGCTGCGATACGGCCTGCACGCTCATCGCGTACGGCTCCGCCAGCTCTTTGATCGTCGACTCACCCGCGCTCAACCGGGCCACGATGTCCCGCCTGGTGGGGTCGCTGAGCGCGGCGAATACTGCATCCAGCTGCTGGTTCTTGACATTGGTGGCCACCGCGCTAACCAAGCATCTGCTTTCACAAGTGTCAACCTCGATCGTCACGAGGCCGGGCTACCTCGAGCTCATCAGAGGTGAATTGGTCAATCGCAGCGTGGCTGTGCCGCCCCAGGGGAGCGAAGAATTCGTCTGCCAATGCCGGACCGCTCGGAGAATAGTGCAGCAGACCTTCCGCCGGTCGGTGTTGTCGCGCACCCGGCTCACGTGTCCAGCACGCTCGAAGCGGTCCAACGGCCCCACCGGCCGTCAGGTCGTCCGCCAGGCTCTGGCTGCTGGTCACCACGTCGTCAGGCGGTCAATCCGCTGCTGCGCAACGTTCTCGGCCGCACGCTCTACGACGACATGGAGCGCATGGAGAAGATCGTCCAGGGCAGCAACCTTGATTGGACAATCTTGCGCCCGGGGGGGCTGTTCGACGCAGCCGAGCCCACCATCGACTACCAGGTCGCGACGAGGCGGCTACCCGGCCGGCCGGCCGCTCGTGCCGACCTCGCCCATGCTCTGTTCGGGGAGGCGACCCCGCCGCAGCACTCGCGCTCGATCATCGAGGTCATCACCCGATCGGGCCCCCACAGCCCATGAGGACATTTCTCAGGGAGGCCTTCGGCATCGGGGACTAGAGCCACCCGCCGCCACCCGACCGCTGGGCCGGGACCGCCTGGGCCGCCGCCCCATACATTGGCGACCGTTGAATGACACGGTTCGGACCTGCAACAGTAGCGGGAGTGGACAGCAGGCCGGCTGGACCGGGTGACTTTCAGTTGACCCTGGACGAGCTGTGAGTCGTGGCACGTTTCGCCGCGGAAAGCGCGGAGGAAGTCCTCCCACTTTTCCAGCTCGCCGCACCCGCGGATCCTCGCCCACGGGTGGCCGTTGGAGCAGCCTGGTTATTCGCCAACGGCGGCGCCCGGACAAACTTCCAGCGGGTTACCGCGTTGGACGCGCACCGGGCGGCCAAGACCGTTGCAGAGCAAGCAGCGCAACATTTCGCGCGCGCTGCCGGTGACGCCGCCGCAGCCGCATACCGGCTCTTCGCAGTTGAGGGTGTAGATCGGTAGCGCGTCGCTGGCTGGGTAGGTGTCGAGGTCCTCCGAGGATGGAGGTTCCTACGCCGCCCATCTGGAAGACCTCGACATGGCTGATTCTACTTTTGCTGACCCTGATGTGACCACCTTCGCCCGCTTGGACGGTCTCGGTTTGCAGGTGGTCGGGCAGTTCCTGGAGCCGGACCGGGCGATCCTTCGGTGCCGGGTCGTCGATGCTGATCGGCGGTGCCGACGGTGCGGTGAAGCAGGCCGTGCGCGGGACAGCACAACACGTCGGTTGGCGCACGAGCCGCTGGGGTGGCGGCCGACGTTGCTGCTGGTCACCGTCCGCAGGTACCGGTGCCCCGGGTGCGGGCATGTGTGGCGGCAGGACACCAGCCGGGCGGCGCAACCCCGAGCGAGGCTCTCTCGTGGGGCACTGCGGTGGGCGTTGGAAGGGGTCGTCTGTCAGCACCTCACCGTCGCCAGAGTCGCTGAAGCGCTGGGTGTTTCGTGGAACACAGCGAACAGTGCAGTGCTGGCCGAGGGGCATCGGGTGTTGATCGCGGACCCGCACCGTTTCGACGGGGTGAAGGTCATCGGGGTTGATGAGCATGTCTGGCGCCACACCCGCCGCGGCGACAAGTTCGTCACCGTGATCATCGATCTCACCCCGGTGAGGGACCGTACCGGCCCGGCCCGGCTGCTGGATATGGTCGAGGGCCGGTCGAAGCAGGTGTTCAAGACGTGGCTGGCCGCGCGGGACGAAACATGGCGCACCGCGGTCGATGTGGTGGCGATGGACGGGTTCACAGGGTTCAAGACCGCCGCGGTCGAGGAACTGGGCGACGACGTCGTGGTGGTCATGGACCCCTTCCACGTGGTCAGGTTGGCCGGGCACGGCCTTGAGCTGTGCCGGCGCCGGGTCCAGCTCGCCACCCTGGGTCACCGGGGCCGAGCGGGGGACCCGTTGTACTCGGCTCGTCGCACCTTGAGCACCGGCGCGGATCTGCTCACCGACAAGCAGCGGCAACGGATCACCACGCTGTTCGCCGATGACGGGCACGTGGAGGTCGAGGCAACCTGGGGTGTCTACCAAGCGATGGTCGGCGCCTACCGCGACCCCGACCGGACCAACGGAAAGAGCAGGATGAAGCACCTGATCGACCGCCTCAGTGGCGGTGTCCCCGCAGCTCTGGTCGAGATGCGAACGCTCGGCAGAACACTGAAGAAACGGGCCGGCGACATCCTGGCCTACTTCGACCGGCCCGGCACCAGCAACGGACCCACCGAAGCAATCAACGGCCGGCTAGAACACCTCCGCGGGTCCGCCCTCGGCTTCCGCAACCTCACCAACTACATCGCCCGATCACTCCTAGAAACCGGCGGATTCAGACCCGTCCTACACCGTCAATTGCGATGAGCCCGCATACCTTCATCCTCTGGCGAAAGCTACCCAGGTCGGCCACATCTTGCGCGCCGCTGCCAACGCGGCGCGAGCCGCGGAACTAAGCGTCGGTGTCGACTCGACCGTCGGTACCGATTTCGTGGAGAAGGTCCATCAGCGCGCGGGGCCGATCCTCATCGACGTCTTGTGCAGGTACCCTCCTGCGCCCGTTGGAAAGGGTCGCGTCGCGTAATTGGTGACAATGTTGGACACCTCGCTACGGTCGACCCGCTGATCGACGAAATGGTTCAGGGTGATAGTCAGGGCCCCGGGTGGTAGCTCGCCGTCAGCCGGATGGCTGGACAGGGAACACCGACCACGTCGTAGCAGGGGCAACAATCGACTACCCGGACATAACGTCATGAGTGCAGAGCCGCATCAGGTTCCGTGAACCTTAAGTCCTGAAACCTCACCACGAGACCCCGGCGGGTCGGAGCACAGCAGAACAGCCCCACCTGCAGCCGCCCGGGCGGAAGCGGTGCGACGCGGATCAACAGCCAAGGCTCATCCTCTGCTCGTGCGCGGATGGTAAGGGCGTCCCCGGAGCGACTGGCACGCACGGTGACGGCCCGGCCGGCCCACTGCGGTACCGGGGCGACCGACCAATCAGACATCTCGTTCGTCACGACCGCTCCCAGCTGTTCGACACCGTCGCTGAGCTCGACGCCTCCCTTGACCCAATGTTGCGCGTCAGCGCGTACCAGAACCCCTGCCTGGTCGAACTGGCCGGTGAAATCCGCGACGAATGAGACTTCGGCCGCCGCCCGGTCTGGGAAGTCAGCGAGCAGGGCGTGCCCCGAGTCGTGAACGAAACCGTAAGAGGTCGTCCGCCACAAATCACTGCCTTCCGCGGCAGTGACCAGCAGGTCGTCCCCTTCGCGGGACACGGCGGGCGGCGCATTTAGCCAGCCGGTCGGCTCCCACCCGGCCCGCCAGTCCTGGGTGGCGTCGGAAATCTTCATGTCGTTCAGCGTTCCACCATCGGGAGCTGCATCGCCACCGGCACCACACGGCCGGCCTCGCCCACCGGATCCAGACCACCGCCTTCCCGGTGATCGCCGCCCAGACGGGAGAGGAGCCGGTCTTCGCGGGTGCCGGCGACTTCGACCTCGACCTGCTGGAGACCCCGCACCCTCGATAGCCGCACCCAGGAGATGGTCTACCGGCCCACCCTCCGCAGCTGGCCGGCCGGCTGACCGACCATGCCGCTTCCGAATTCCAGGGCCCCATCTGCGGCAGTTGAGAACGTTTGACGGCAATTCATTCCCTGCATGTCTACGCAGCCTCGACGGGTGATGGAACGGCCGAAAAGAATGGTATCGACCTAACGGCTTTCGGTTCTCCCGGTCGTCGCGCCAGTGGCCATCAACCTCGGGACGCGATACTGCAAAGCGGACCCCCCGCGGGCGTGGGGCGCGATGAAGCCAGAACGGTCAGTGACCATCGGTGTCGCGGCGCAGGATCTCGATAGCCTCCGGATCGACGTAGAAGCGAACCTCGCCGGTGGAGACCTCGACGGACGCCCGCACCGATACCCGGTGATTCCCGTTGATGCGCTTTCCGACTGAGAGTTCGACTGGGTACAGGCCAGAGGCGTAGACGCTCAGTCCGGTGAGATGCGAATTTTTCATGGGACCATCCTTTCGCACGGCTGGAGGCCTGCCTTACTCAGCCGGTGCCGGTGCGTCTTGCCCGAGGATGCGGGCATCGGACGGGCCCCCACAGCAGCGAAGCTGGCCTGATGGCGGAATCGTTCAGGGTTCCCTCCGGCAGCGATGAGCAGGGCCGCGGCCACGTCGGGGCCGACTCCGAATTGGTCGAGCAGCGCGGGCGCGGTTGGTGCGGTGAGCTCGGCGACCGGGGTGTCCAGTTCGGCGATCTCTGGGCGAGGTGCCGCCAGCGGCGGGATGCGGAGCGGAGCGTGAATTTCCCTGCTACCCGTCCCTGATTCACTCGCCCAGGCCGCAGCCGGGCGCAACGCTGCACGATGTCCTTCACCGAGCCCTGGTCGAGCTCGGCCCGGAGATCAGCGGAGCGGTTAACAGCGGCGCGGTTAACAGCGGCGCGGTTAACAGCAACGCGTGCAGCAGGTTCGCCGCCTGGGTGCGTGCCTTCATCGCCGATCGACGAGTCCCTTGCAGCTGCCGCAACGCCTTGATGGCACCTGTCCCCGCCCCGGGTGCGCCTTGGACCTGGCCCCCGAGCACGTAACGGCCGGCGAGCTCGGCATCGATCGGGTCGGACTTGCCTCGATCACCGCGGACCTGACGGTTCATGGACGTCGTACCTCGCCGGGTACGAGCGGGCCAGGATGTGAACTTGGGGCTGGCCAGCGTTGTTTTGGTGGCGAACTGAGTGCCCGGTGGGATGCGGCATCGGCGCCTCGGTCGGGCTGTTCGGTCCAGGACTGCGGCAGGTACAGGGCAAGGCCGGTCAGGGCGTGCCCGGTGGGTGCGGCGTAGGCGAGGTAGGCCGCGACCTGGGACTTCTCGGTCCGGCCTGCGGTGCCGGTTACTGGCGCTGCATACCTACCGAGTGAGATCCCTTTCTTGAGGCCTGCGGTTTCAAATCCCACGCATCTGCTCCGCTGCGTGCCGACGGGTTCGTGCCGGGTGAACCGGCCGCCGTCGTACGAAGGATGGCTCCATGCTCCCTGGCATCCTGTGCCGTCCCCGCACTCGCACAGTTCGACAACCAGGTGCGACCTGGTGCCCGCCGACCCGCAGTACTGAACTCGGAATCGCCCAAGTTCGGGTGCCCTTGAGGCCCCCATTTTCGTAACGAGCGGCGATTTGGTCATCGGCTGAGGCTATGACCTGTGAAAACGTGGCTCCCCCGACTGGACTCGAACCAGTAACCGTCCGATTAACAGTCGGATGCTCTGCCAATTGAGCTACGGAGGACCGGCGCTGCCAGCGTGCGACAACGCCCGAGAAGGATAACCCACAACCTGGGGTGGGCCGAAACCGCTGGGCCCCCGCCACCACAGCCCCGCCCACCGCAGCACCGCAGCACCGCAGCCAGCAGGCGCCCACCGTCGTCGAGGGGTGGTTTCTCCCCAGCGGCGGAGGGAACGGCGGTAGGGAACGGCGGTAGGGAACGGCGGTAGGGAACACTGTGGCGGGAGATGTCGGGGTGGCCGGGCATCGCGAAGGAGGTCACGCGGATGGTTCGTCTGGTGTTGGGCATCGGTATCGGGTACGTGCTGGGCTCGCGTGCGGGCCGGGAGCGGTACGAGCAGATCAAGCGGTGGAGCTCGGCCGCCGCCGATCATCCCGCGGTCCAAGGAGCGGCAGGCTTTGTCCAGGCAAAGGTGTCGGGCCTGTTCTCCAAGGACCAGCTCCGCTAGCGGTGACCGGGTTAGGTGCGCTCAATGGGGAAGCTCGCCGGGTGTCTTGGGCCGGTGGACGTCAACCGCGCCCATCAGCGCGAGGCCATTGATCCGGACCACCGGACCGTCAGGCGCCGCCGGCAGGTGAGATTCGTCCTCGAACGCCCCCATTAGCCCGATACCGCTGACCACCACAGTGATACCCTCGGCGACGATGATATCCACGGCGCCCATCAGCGCGACGGCGGTGATGGTGACGTCCGCTTGGGCGAACGTCGCATGGGTGAGGTCGATCTCCACGCCACCCATCAGGGCCACAGCGGTGAACTGTCGCGGCACCACCCATTCGCCCTTCCGGGTGGCCCCGGACATGATGCCGATGGCGAACGCGGATGACGCGGCGCCGCCGATCCGATTCATCCCCTGGGCGCGATCGGCCGCCACCGGCCTGGCGGGTGGGATGGCCAATCGCGGAACCAGTTCGGCGTGACCCGGGAGGTCCTCGGTGAGCGGTTCCAATTCGGCCAGGGTCTTTGACGCGTACACCTCGTCCAACCGCTCCTGCAGCTCGCCGACGGAGAGCCGGCCCTCCGCCATCGCCGTCTGGAGCACCTGGGCGACCGCCGCACGGTCGGCGTCGGACGCGCGGAGCAGCATCGGGTCGAACGGTTCGTCGGCTGACTGGCTCATGGCACCCAAACTAACGAAGCCAAGGCCGGGCGCGCAGCCGGATCCCTGCCAGCTGTCGGCCCGCCGCTCATCGCGCTGCGGCTACGAGTCGAACCCCAACCCCATCCGGTCCAGAGCGCGCAGGAACAGGTCCCGCTTCCCCTGCTGCCGGTCGGCCTTGGCCAGCGACCGTCGGGTGAGCTCGATGCCCGCGTAGGCCAACGGCTCCGGTGGGAACGGCAGCGGTTTCGTCCTGACCATATCGAGCTCGGTCCGCTCGGTCGGCCGACCATCGAGCAGGTCCAGCATCACCTGGGCGCCGAACCGGCTCGCCCCCACCCCCAACCCGGTGTACCCGAGCGCGTACGCGACCGAATCGCGCAGCGCCGTCCCGTAGAACGCGCTGAACCTGGTGCAGGTGTCGATGGCCCCTCCCCAGCGGTGGCCGAAGGACAATCCCTCCAATTGCGGGAAAGTCTGGAAGAACTGCGCGGCAAGGAGCTCGAAGGTCGCGGCACGCTGGTCGAGGTCCGGCCGAAGGGCCCGGCCGAAGTGATAGATCGCGTCGTACCCGCCCCAGAGGATGCGGTTGTCAGCGGTGAGCCGGTAGTAGTGGAATTGATTGGCGCGGTCGGTGACACCTTGCCGGTTGCGCCATCCGATTGACGACAGTTGTTCTGCAGACAGGGGTTCGGTCGCCAGGACATAATCGTAGACCGGCACGGTGAACAATCTCAGCCGCCGCAGCAGGCTGGGAAACGCGTTCGTGCCCAACGCGATGCGGCGTGCCGTGATCGTCCCGGCGGACGTCTGGACCTGCGCCCCGGAGGCGATCCGCTCGATCCCCATGGCGTGGGTGTGCTCGAAAATCCGCACGCCCAGGCTCTCGCACGCCCGAGCCAGACCCCAGCAGAGACGGGCCGGATCGAGCAGCGCAACGCCATCGCGCTCCCAGGTGCCGGCGAGGTAGGTCGGCGAGTTCAGCTGTGCCCTGGTCGATTCCGCGTCAAGGAAGTCCTCCCGGCCTTCGCTCATCTCGGCCACCTGGTACTGCTCGGTGGCGACGGCGAGTTCACCGGTTCGTTCCCACCCGCAGTCGATCCCGTACCTGACAACGGAGTCGGCGATCTCGTTCAGATTCTCCAGACCCAACCGGTGCAAGGTGTCAAATTCTGCCGCAAACCTCTTGCGGCCGTTAGCTTCCCCATGGGTGAGGCTCGCATCGCAAAAACCGCCGTTGCGCCCGGACGCGGCCCACCCGATGCGTTCGCCCTCGATCAGCACGACGTCACGGCCGGGGTCGCGCTCTTTGGCCAGCAGGGCCGTCCACAACCCGGTGAACCCACCGCCGACGACCAGCAGGTCGGTCGCCCGCGATCCTTCGAGAGCGGGCCGAGGCGCTGGCCGGTCTGCCGTGTCCAGCCATACCGCCATCGGGCGGGCATCCTTCAGGGACCGGTGCGGTGCAGTTGCCATTCTGATCGTGACTCCGATGTCCGTGACTTCCGATGTCTTTGTGCGGCAGGAGATCTGGCGGGCGAGCGCCCGTCGCAGCGTGCGCCAGCGCTGGGTCAGGCCAGCTGTGCGGGCGCCAGGAGGCTGTCGGCGAGGGAGGCGACCGCAGCGGCGAAGCCTGGTGCCGCCGGATCGGCTCCCGGGTCCAACCGAATCTGGCGCGTCAACCCGTCCTGACCGGGGACCCGGCGGAGCACCACCCATCCGCCACCCCCGGGGAACGGGAGGTGGCGGCTGGCCGCCACCGACCGCCGCACCCGGTGGTGCACCACATCGGTGAGCCCGCTGCGGCCGGCCAGGGTGTACTCCCGGAGTGGATCATCGACGAGTACCTGAATGCCGTCCGCGAGTTCACCGACCACCTGGGTCGGCTGGACCACCAGCACCCTGGCGGCGAGCCGCGCCCTGGCGATCAGCTCCCAGCCGAGGCGCGCTGGCATGTCCCCGTCGATCAGCCACAACCCGAACCGGCTGGCGGCGAGTTGCTGTCCCCCCACCAGGTCGGCCAGCACCTCGATGTGCTCGTCCGGGCCCAGTACCGCCGCCAGCTCGGGCGGCAGCATCCGCCGGCGCCACGGCCATCGCCCGGCCATCACGCCGCTCCCCGGGCCCGCTCGGCGAGCGCTCGCCGGTAGTTGGCCACGGCCATCAGATCCCCGTGCAGACGCAGCACAAGTTCGTGATCACCGGCCGCCTCCGCGCGTTGCAACGCCGACCGCAGGTCCCGCTCGTCCGCCGCGGCGACCCGCTCGGCCATCCGGGCGAGAATGGCTCCGGCGTACTCCGAATCAATGGTGTCGGCCCGGTGCCGCAGCGGCTCGACGGCGAGTTCGTGCACCAGGGAGCGCAGTCCGCCAGCGGGCAGCACCGCGGACACCGCGTCCAGCCAGGCCGCCTTGGATCCGTCCGGGGGCGGCCCTCCGGCACGCTCCACCGCGGCGTGGACCGCCATGTACGCGGGGTTGGTGAATGCCTCGGCGCGCACCTGCTGATACCCACCCGAAACCAGATCCGGTTGCTGTAGAACGATTTTCAGTGTCTCCCGCTCGACGAACGTGGCCTGCTCCGCCGGGTTGGGGCGATGCACGATCACCGGTGGTTCGGCTTGGGCCATGTCAGGCTGCGAAGGCGTGCCGCCGACCTCCGGTCGCGACTGCGACTGCGGCTGCGGCTGGGACTGCGGCTGGGACTGCGGCTGGGACTCCCGGGTGACCGGCCGACGCTGCTGCTGCTTGGCCGCCCGGGCCGCCGCCGCGTCGAACTCCTTCACCCGCTGCTGGATGGGCGTCAGGTCCGACCCCAACCAGCCGGCGAGCTGCCGGACGTATTCATCGCGGAGCGTCGCCTCCTTGATCCTGGCGACCAGGGGAATCGCCGCCGCGGTCGCGGCCACCCGGCCCTCCGCCGTGTTCAGGTCGTACTGCGCCAGGGTGCTGGTAATTGCGAACGCGAACAGGGGGCGGCGCGACTCGACCAGCGTGCGGACCGCCTGATCGCCGTTGGCCTGCCGGAGTTCACACGGATCCATCCCCGCCGGCGCGATCGCGACGAAGGTGTTCGCGGCGAACCGCTGATCGGAGTCGAACGCCTTCAACGCCGCCTTCTGCCCCGCCGCGTCGCCGTCGAAGGTGTAGATCACCTCGCCCCGAATGACCTCGGAATCCAGCAGGTAGCGCCGCAGCACACTGATGTGTTCCTCGCCGAACGCGGTCCCGCAGGACGCGACCGCAGTGGTCACCCCGGCCAGGTGCATCGCCATCACGTCGGTGTATCCCTCCACGACGACAACCTTGCGTTGCCGAGAGATGTCGCGCTTGGCGAGGTCCAGGCCGAACAGCACCTGGGACTTCTTGTACAGCGGGGTTTCCGCGGTGTTGACGTATTTCGCCTGCAAGCGGTCGTCGTCGAACAACCTTCTGGCACCGAAACCGACCACGTCACCGGCGTTGTCGCGGATCGCCCACAAGAGCCTGCGGTGGAACTGGTCGATCGGCCCCCGCTGACCCTGCTTGGCCAGCCCCGCCCGGTACAGCTCGTCGAGCGAGAAGCCCTGCGCAGTGAGCGCTTTGACCAATTGGTCCCAGCCGTCGGCGGCGTAGCCGCAGCCGAAATGAGCCGCTGCGGACAGATCGAAACCGCGCTCGGCCAGGAAGTCGTGCGCGGCCCGCGCACCGTCGGTGGTCAGCGAGGCCGCGTAAAACTCCGCGGCGGCCTTGTTGGCGGCGAGCAACCTGGCGCGGGTGCCGCGCTCGGCGCGCGTCGAGGTGCCGCCCTCAATGTAGGTCAAAGTGATGTTGGCCCGATCGGCGAGCCGCTGCACCGCCTCCGGGTAGGTCAGGTGCTCGACCTCCTTGAGGAAGGCGAAGACGTCACCGCCCTGCCCGCAGCCGAAGCAGTGGAAGAACCCGCGGGCCGGACTGACCTGGAACGACGGCGTCTTCTCGTCGTGGAACGGGCACAGACCCTTGAGGTTGCCGCCGCCGGCGTTGCGCAGGGCGACATACTCGCCGACGACCTGGTGGATCGGGTTGGCGTCACGAACGCGCTCCCGGTCCGCGTCTGCAATCCGCCCTGGCACGCAGGCGAGTGTATGTCCGCGCGGTCCCCCCATTTGTCGGTTGTCCACCGACCAGTCGCCTGGCCGGTTCGCGGTACCCCGCTGGAGCGGTCAGTTATCCGGTACCGCAGCACCGGCGTCGACCAGGGTCGGCGGTATCGGCCGGCGGGGCTCGCGGACCCCGGCCAGCCCGCCGTCGTCATCCGGGCGCCTACTGGCCGGCCCGGCCGCTCTGCGGCGGGCGAAGATCCCCAGCCCCACCAGCGCGGCCCCGGCGGCGGCGAACCGGGCCAATCTCGTTGCGACAGAGACCTTTGACGACGTACCTGGGGTGCCAGCCATGGAAAGTCCCCTCGCAGCGTGAGTGAGCTGTCCTTCCAGCCTCCTGCGCACCGCGCCTGCCGGCCAGGGCTTTCGCGCACAGGTGAACCGTCGGGTCGGGCCTGTCGAGTCGGGCCGGCTCCGGTGGGTCAGCCGGCGGTGCTGATAAGCCGGCGGTGCCGGGCGATCGCCTGAGCGTCGGTGAACAGCGATACCTGGTCCAACACCACCCGCAGCCGGCCGGCGTCCCCGTGAGCGGCCACGTACGAACCCGCGAACATCGGGTCCAGGGCCACCGCCCCGCGATCAGCCAACCCGAGTACCAGTTCGGTGAGCAGTTCCTGTTCCCGGTGCTGGATCGCGATCCGCAACGGGTCGGCCATCACATACCGGGTCGAAATCGCTTTCAGCACAGCGACTTCGGCTCGTAACACCCGCGGCACCCGCAGGTCAGCGGCGTACCGGACCAGCCGGCCGTCCCCAGCCGCCGCCCGCGTGGCGGCGATCGCGCCCGTCGCCAGCCGGCCGGTCAGCTCGCTGGTCAGCCTCTTCACCGCGGCGTCCGCGACGGGTCCAGGCGGGTGACCGGTGGCCGCCCGAACCTCCGGAAGTGCGAGCAGATCGTCCAAAACCCCGGCCAGGTCGGCAGTTGTCTCCGTCGAGAACGCCTGCGCGGCATCCACGATCGCCTCCCGCTCGGCAGGAGTGGACAGCCGGTCCAGGTCGATGCGGCCGGCGCTGACCCCGTCCTCGACGTCGTGCACGGAGTACGCAACATCGTCGGCCCAGTCCATCACCTGGGCCTCCAGCGACCTGCGCCGGTCGTTCGGGTTCTCCGAACGGACCCACTGGAAAGCCCTGTCGTCGTCTGCGTAGACGCCGAACTTCCCGCCCGCCGCGGGTCGTGGCCACGGGTATTTGATCACCGCGTCCAGGGACGCCCTGGTCAGGTTCAGCCCCGCCGGCGTCCCGTCCGGCGCTATGACCTTCGGTTCCAGTCGCCCGAGTAGCCGAAGATTCTGCGCATTGGCCTCGAAGCCGCCGGCAGCCGCCCCCACCGCATCCAGCGCCGACTCCCCGTTGTGCCCGAACGGGGGATGCCCGATGTCGTGGGCCAACCCCGCCAGGTCGACCAGGTCCGGGTCGCAGCCGAGCTGCTGACCGATCTCCCTGGCGATCTGTGCCACCTCCAACGAGTGGGTCAGCCTGGTCCTCGGGACAGCATCCTCATCCGGCGCCACCACCTGGGTCTTGCCCGCCAACCGTCGAAACGACGCGGAATGCAGTACCCGCGCACGGTCCCGGGAGAACGGGCTCCGGCCTCCGGCGGCCGCTGACCCGGGGAGGGCGGCGGTCTTCGCGGGCTCCACGATGAGTCGCTCGACGTCCTCCAAGGTGTATCCGGGCGGCAGGCGCTCCGCGTCGATGCTGTGCTGGCCGCTGCCGTCGCGGCTGCTCAGGTCACCGCCGTCACGGCCGTTCAGGTCACTGCCGTGCCAGCTGCTCAGGTCACCGCTGTCCCGGCCGTTCAGGTCACTGCTGGGACGGTCGTCGCTGCGCATCTCAGAGCACCGGGGTCCCGGCGCCCGACGACCCGCCGGTCAACCGGTAGAACAGCACCCCAAGACTTTCCCGCGTGACGTACCTCGCGGCCACCCCGGCTGCCACCGCCGGCCCCTCGGTCACCGGGGAGACTTGCACCATCAGACCCAGATCTGTCGCCATTAGGGCAGCCCGCGCCGCGTGCCAGGGATCGGTGACCAGGACGACCGACCGCCAACCGTGTCCGGCCAGCTCCGGCGTTGCCGCACGCAGGCTCTCCAGCGTGTCCGCGCCCGTGCCGACGATGGTCAACGCGGCCGTCGGGATCCCGGCCGACGTCAGGTACGCGGCCCCAGCGGCCCCTTCGGTGGTCCGGTCGCCCGGCTGCCCACCACCGACCGTCACCACTTGTTGCGCGACGCCGGCCCGGTAGAGCGCGGCGGCGTGATCGAGCCTGGCCCGGAACACCGGGGACGGATCGCCGTCGTACTGTGCTGCTCCGAGAACGATGATGGCGTCAGCGCTCTCGCGTTGGTCAACTGCGGCCACCCCTACGATCCGCAGCGCGACCCCGCCGATGATCAACACCGACACCAACGCGACCCCGGCCAGGTAGCGGAGCACGGTTCGCACGTCGCCCCCGTCTGGTTGGCTCTCACAGGCACTGGCGGCCGGCCCAGCCCGTCACCCGGACCCGATCATGCCAGGCATCCCGGCCGGAACGGCGAGTCGTCGGCCATGACCCATGCCTGCCCCGGTTCCCTCGTCCTGCCCCGGCCCATGCCTGCCCAGGACCCGTTGCCCTGACCCTTGCCTGCCGCGGGCAGCACCACCGCGCCCAGGGGCCCGCAACGTCCTCCCCCGCGTGATCGTCGGTGCGATGCGGCCCGTGTTGACGGGGTGGGCTTGTACGGTGCCGCTATGGCCGTCTCGCCCCGCCGCAGGTCCCTTGCGGTCCTGCTGACCGTCCTCGCGGTCACCGCCTGCTCGTCGACCGTCGCCGGTTCCGGCCGCCCGGGCGGGACGCCGAGCAGAGCCACGGCGGAGTCGGCGCCCGCGTCGACCAGTTCAGCGACGACCAAATCAGCGTCAACCAATTCAGCGTCGACCAGCACAGCGTCGACCAGTACGACGACCGGGTCACCCACCACAGGCCCGTCCGCCGGGCCGTCATCTCCCGGCGGTCCGACCACACCGACATCCCCGGCCGAGCCATCGGCACCGGGGGCGGCGCCCGCCACCAGCGGGCCCGGCGGGACCAACGGCACCATCGGCAACGCTGGAATCGGCGACCCCTACTACCCCGACGCCGGCAACGGGGGGTACCAGGTTGACGGGTACGACATCGCGGTGACCTACGACCCGGCCTCCAACGGCCTGTCCGGGATGGCGCAGATCACGGGTTCGGTCACGGCAGCGGGTGGTCTGACGCAGTTCAACCTGGACCTGCAGCCCACGATGAAGGTCGCCGCAGTAACGGTCAACGGCGCGCCGGCGGCGTACGCGCAACAGGACGCCGAACTGGTGATCAACCCACCGGCGTTGCTCGCCCCCGGATCCGCGCTGGCCGTTACCGTCACCTACAGCGGCACCCCGGCACTCATACCCGGTGCTACAGCGGGGATCTCAGACGGCGGCTGGTACCGGACCGGGTCCGGCGGGGCCGCCGCGATCGGCGAGCCGGGCAGCGCGTCGGCCTGGTACCCGGTGAACGAACACCCCGCCGACACCGCGACCTTCGCCGTCACCGCCACGGTGCCGCAACAGTGGAAAGTGATCTCCAACGGCGTCCAGGAGACCGCGGTCCTGCCCGATCCGGGTCCAGGCAAGACGGTGGTCCGCTGGGCCATCCACCAGCCGGTGGCCAGCTATCTCACCTTCATCTACATCGACGACTTCACCGTGGTGCAGGGCACGCTCGCCGACGGCAAACCGGTGGTGTCAGCGATCGCCCCTGACGCCGGCAGTGATGCGACCGACCTCGCGTCGAGCACGCCCAAGATCATCGATGTGCTGTCGCAGTATTTCGGCCCGTACCCGTTCGAGGCCGCCGGTGGCGTGTTCACCGGACTGGCCTCGGGGTACGCGCTGGAAACGGCGACCAGGCCGGTCTACGGGGGCGGCCCGATCGCCAGTTTCGATACGGTCGTCCACGAGCTGTCGCACCAGTGGTACGGGGACGACGTCACGGTGCAGCGGTGGTCGGATATCTGCCTGAACGAGTGCTTCGCCTCCTACGGTCCGTGGCTCTACCACGCAGAGGTCGACCACGCCGACCTGGACGCGACGTGGAAGCAGCAGATGCGAAGCCTGGTGAACCAGCCGGATTTCTGGTCGTCACCGCTGGTGGACATGGGCGCCGGCAACGAGTTCACCCGCGTGTACGACCGGGGACCGTTGGCCTTGCACGCACTACGAAATGCCATCGGCGATGACGCGTTCTTCACCCTGCTCAAGCAGTGGCCGGCCACCTACGGCGGCAAGAACGCGTCCTTCGCCGACCTCGAGACCATGGTGTCGCAGTTGGCCGGGCACGACATGGGCCCGTTCATGGACGCCTGGTTCCGTGGCAGGACCGTGCCCGCCAAGGAGTTCCGGTACCCGGGAAATCTGGGCGGGTAACCGGCTCATCGCAATTGACGGTGTAGGACGGGTCTGAATCCGCCGGTTTCTAGGAGTGATCGGGCGATGTAGTTGGTGAGGTTGCGGAAGCCGAGGGCGGACCCGCGGAGGTGTTCTAGCCGGCCGTTGATTGCTTCGGTGGGTCCGTTGCTGGTGCCGGGCCGGTCGAAGTAGGCCAGGATGTCGCCGGCCCGTTTCTTCAGTGTTCTGCCGAGCGTTCGCATCTCGACCAGAGCTGCGGGGACACCGCCACTGAGGCGGTCGATCAGGTGCTTCATCCTGCTCTTTCCGTTGGTCCGGTCGGGGTCGCGGTAGGCGCCGACCATCGCTTGGTAGACACCCCAGGTTGCCTCGACCTCCACGTGCCCGTCATCGGCGAACAGCGTGGTGATCCGTTGCCGCTGCTTGTCGGTGAGCAGATCCGCGCCGGTGCTCAAGGTGCGACGAGCCGAGTACAACGGGTCCCCCGCTCGGCCCCGGTGACCCAGGGTGGCGAGCTGGACCCGGCGCTGGCACAGCTCAAGGCCGTGCCCGGCCAACCTGACCACGTGGAAGGGGTCCATGACCACCACGACGTCGTCGCCCAGTTCCTCGACCGCGGCGGTCTTGAACCCTGTGAACCCGTCCATCGCCACCACATCGACCGCGGTGCGCCATGTTTCGTCCCGCGCGGCCAGCCACGTCTTGAACACCTGCTTCGATCGGCCCTCGACCATATCCAGCAGCCGGGCCGGGCCGGTACGGTCCCTCACCGGGGTGAGATCGATGATCACGGTGACGAACTTGTCGCCGCGGCGGGTGTGGCGCCAGACATGCTCATCAACCCCGATGACCTTCACCCCGTCGAAACGGTGCGGGTCCGCGATCAACACCCGATGCCCCTCGGCCAGCACTGCACTGTTCGCTGTGTTCCACGAAACACCCAGCGCTTCAGCGACTCTGGCGACGGTGAGGTGCTGACAGACGACCCCTTCCAACGCCCACCGCAGTGCCCCACGAGAGAGCCTCGCTCGGGGTTGCGCCGCCCGGCTGGTGTCCTGCCGCCACACATGCCCGCACCCGGGGCACCGGTACCTGCGGACGGTGACCAGCAGCAACGTCGGCCGCCACCCCAGCGGCTCGTGCGCCAACCGACGTGTTGTGCTGTCCCGCGCACGGCCTGCTTCACCGCACCGTCGGCACCGCCGATCAGCATCGACGACCCGGCACCGAAGGATCGCCCGGTCCGGCTCCAGGAACTGCCCGACCACCTGCAAACCGAGACCGTCCAAGCGGGCGAAGGTGGTCACATCAGGGTCAGCAAAAGTAGAATCAGCCATGTCGAGGTCTTCCAGATGGGCGGCGTAGGAACCTCCATCCTCGGAGGACCTCGACACCTACCCAGCCAGCGACGCGCTACCGATCTACACCCTCAACTGCGAAGAGCCGGGTAACCCCCGGCGGTCCTTTTCAGCTTGGTGCCGCCCGCGAAATGTGGCGCGAGTGACGCCGGACAACTGTTGTTCTGCGTTCGCGCGACCCCGTCGATCAACTCCCGCCGATCAGCTCCCGCCGATCAGCTCCCGACCAGCCGGCCCGCCAGATACGCGGTGACCTGATCCAGCCCGACTCGCTGCTGAGTCATGGTGTCCCGGTCGCGGATCGTCACCGCCTGGTCCGCCGCCGTGTCGAAGTCGACGGTGAGGCAGAACGGGGTGCCGATCTCGTCCTGCCGGCGGTAGCGCCGGCCGATCTGCCCGGCGTCGTCGAACTCGACGTTCCACGACGTGCGCAACGTGGTCGCCAGGTCACGGGCAATCGGCGAGAGGTCCGCATGTCGCGACAGCGGCAGCACCGCAGCCTTGACCGGGGCCAATCGCGGGTCCAGTCGCAGCACGGTCCGCTTGTCCACGCCGCCCTTGGTGTTCGGGGCCTCGTCCTCGGCGTAGGCCTCCAACAGGAATGCGATCATCGCCCGGTTGACCCCGGCCGCTGGTTCCACGACGAAGGGGGTCCAGCGTTCCCCGGTTTCCTGGTCGAAATAAGAAAGATCGACACCGGAATGCTCGGAATGGGTGCGGAGGTCGAAGTCGGTGCGATTGGCGATTCCCTCCAGCTCCCCCCATTCGCTGCCGAAATGGAAACGGTATTCGATGTCGACGGTCCGCTTCGAGTAGTGGGACAGCTTTTCCTGGGGATGCTCGTACTGGCGAAGGTTGTCGGGCGACAGGCCAAGATCGACATACCAGGCCATGCGGGTGTCGATCCAGTACTGATGCCACTCCTCGTCGGTCCCGGGCTTGACGAAGAATTCCATCTCCATCTGCTCGAATTCCCGCGTGCGAAAGATGAAGTTTCCCGGAGTTATCTCGTTGCGGAACGATTTACCGATCTGCCCGATGCCGAACGGCGGCTTCTTCCGCGACGATGCCGCCACATTGTTGTAATTGATGAAAATGCCCTGCGCAGTCTCCGGGCGCAGATAGTGCAGCCCCGACTCGTCCTCCACCGGGCCGAGGTGGGTCTTGAGCAGGCCGTTGAACTCCTTCGGTTCGGTCCACGCACCACGGGTGCCGCAATTCGGGCACGCGATGTCGGCCAGTCCGTGCTCCGCCGGCCGGCCTTTCTTCTCCGCGTACTCCTCCTCCAGGTGATCCGCCCGGAACCTCTTGTGGCAGGACGTGCACTCGACAAGCGGATCGACGAAAGCGGCAACATGGCCGGACGCAACCCACACCTGCCGCGGCAGGATGACCGAAGAATCCAGCCCGACGATGTCCTCACGGGAGCGCACCATGGCGTTCCACCACTGCCGCTTGATGTTGTCCTTCAGTTCGACCCCGAGTGGGCCGTAGTCCCACGCCGACCGGGTGCCGCCGTAGATCTCGCCACTGGGATAGACGAACCCCCGGCGCTTGGCAAGTGAAACGACGGCGTCCAGACGGGTGGCGGCCACAGCGAACTCCAGGCGTACGGGCCGGGCCGCCGTTCCTGGCAGCCGAGCGAGTTACCCCGGCGGTGGATTCCGCGGGGTCGGTCAACGATGATCGAGCGTAGACAACTCCGGCGGCCGCCAGAGCCACCCTCGCTCAACCGTGACGCCCGGACGGGTCACGTCCGCTCCGGGTGCGGCCCTTTGACCACGGACGGCAACGTCCGCGCGCGGTCGCCGCCACCACCCCGAACGGCGCCCGCTCTTGGGAAAGGCCGTCGTCGACGTCACCGACCCGGGTCCGGAACGGTCACCTCGACCGGCCGCAGCAAGCCGGCGTCCGCGGCGGTGAGCACCTCGAACGCCCCGGATGTATCGGTCTCCGCGGTGGACAGCCACGGAATCAGCGCGGCTCTCACCTCCAGTGGTGACTGGGCCCGCCGGTAACCGGCCGCGGTCTCGAACTCGGCCACTAGGACCAGCCGGGTGTCCTCAGTTGACCGCCCGAAACGCAGCCATCGAGTGTCCGGTTGGGCCGCCAGCAACCGCACCGGCTCGGCTGCCGCCGCCAGTATCTGCTCGGGGGTCGAGTCGGGTGGCACCACGAAATGCGCGACAAGCAGGAACATCGAACCCTCCCGTGGCGTGCGGGGCACCCGTCAGCACCCTGCGGCGCGAAGCAGCCGTGTCCTGCATCATCCGGCGCATCCGGTTACGACCATCATCCGGTGCTGACCTGCACCGTCGAACCCTGGGGGGTGCGGGTCACCATGACCTGACTGGGAATCCGTTGCCGCAATTCGTCGACGTGGGAGACAACGCCGACGACCCGCCCGCCCTCGCGCAGTTCGTCCAGGGTGGCCATCACCAGGTCCAGGGTGTCGGGGTCGAGGCTGCCGAATCCCTCGTCCACGAACAACGTGTCCAGCACCCGGCCGCCTGCCTCTGCGGCCACCACATCCGCGAGACCCAGTGCGAGGGCGAGCGAGGCCAGGAAGGATTCACCGCCGGACAGTGTTTTCGCGGGCCGGACCAGTCCTGACCAGCCATCCAAGATGTCCAGGCCGAGGCCGCCCGCCTTGCCCCGCGCCTCCCGCCGGGTGGAGTGCACGAAGGAATACCTGCCGGCGGACATCCGGGTCAGCCGGTCGCCCGCACTGGACGCGACCTGTTTGAGCCGTTCCGCCAGCACATACGTGCGCAGCGACATCCCCCAGGCATTCTGGCCCCGGCCCGCAATCACATCGGCCAGCGCGGTGATCTCGGCATCGGCCTGTTGGATCGGCTCCCAGTCTTGCCACGCCGCCCGCAACCGCCGTGCCGCCGCGCTGGCACGCGCGCACCGGGTAGCGAGTTCGTGCGCCACGCTGATCGCGGACTCGGCCGCTGCCGAGGCCCCATGCGCAGCCTCGGCCGCCCTCACGAGATCGACCGGACCGGCATCGTGAATCCCGGAAAACATCGGGTCGACCAACTGAGCCCTCACTGCCGCGTGGTCGTCATCGGCCTGGCGCACCCGGCGCAGCACTTCCTCGACATCGATGACCGCCGCGTCTCGCACCTGCTCGATCGTGGTGAAACCCGACCGGGCGATGGCGTGTGTGAGGTCGGCCTCGCACCGCTCGGCCGCCGATTCCGCCGTGATCACCGCCATGGACGATGCGGCGACTGCCTCCAGCGCGGCGGCCCGGGTCAGTAGAAACCTCCGGCGGGCTTCGACGCTGCGATGACCGGCGCTCGCCCTCCGCAACCCCGCCGCACGCTTGTCGACGCGGCCGACCAGTTCGGTGATCCGGGCGCGGCTGGCGGCAAGCACGGTGCTCAGGTCACTGCGCCGCAATCCGTGCTCGAACAGGGCCTTGGCAGCGGCCTCGCGCAACCCCAGTAATGGGTCGAGGTTCCTGGCTAACGCCGCGCACCTGGCGTGCTCGGCGCTTGCCTTCTCCGCGGCACTCGCCGCCAGCGCAACCGACTGGCCGGCGGACCTCGAGATCGCCGTCGCCATCTCCGATTCCGCGATCCAGCGATGGTGCACGGCCCGGTCCCGTTCCGCCGCCGCGACCGCTTCCGCGTGCTGTGCAGATTCCAGCTGATCCGCGGACACCAGCTGCGCCGACCGGGCAGGTGCCGGGTGCTCCACTGAGCCGCAGACCGGGCAGGCCACCCCGTTCGGGAGTTCTTCGGCCAGTTCAGCGGCCATGCCGGCGATCCTGGCCTCCATCAGCTCCTGCCGGCGGTCCACAGCCAGCTGATGCTGGTCGACCGCGGCGGCAGCAGCGGCGGTTGCTGCTTCTGCGACCGCTCGTCGATCGTCCACGGACTGGGCGGCAACCAGGACATCCTGGGCGGCGGCCGCGGCTCGTTCGGCGCCCGGCAGGAGATCACGAGCCGTGCGCGCGCTTTCGACGCGGCGTTCCAGTTCGGTGATCCGCGCCGGCAACGCCGCAAGGCGCTGTTCGGTATCGGCCAGTAACGCCTCCTCACGATGGTGCCGCCGCCGCTCGGTCGCCAGCAGGAGGACATCTCGGTCATGATCGGCCGCGTCCGCGACGACTGCCGTCAGGACGCCGACCTGGTGCCGATCGGCAGCGGCGGCGACGGTCACGGCGACCGGGTCGTCGCCCAGCATGCCCAGCTCCAGGGCGTCGGCGTGGCCGGTGCGGCCCCCGGCATCGGTCAGCAGGTCCAACTGCCGGCTGGCTGCGTCCAGCCGTTGCCGGGCCGCGGTCACCGCCGCGGCGGCTCGCTGGGCGGCTGCCGCCGCCGCCAGTGGGGTGGCGGTCCGCCCATGCCGGTCCACCCGCAGCCGATCCCGTTCGACCTCAGGGCGGGCGTCATCGATCACCTGCATGTGGTGCCGAAGCCTCCGCCACCGATCCCGTCGGTACTCGAGGTCCCTGGACCATGCGAGGGCGGTCGCCGCGACCGCGGCGCGTTCCCGCGCCGCGGCGGCGCCAGCATTGGCAACGCTCGACCGCTCGGCGAGCACGTCCTGCACGTCGGCGATCCAGTCCTGGCGAGCGGAATCGGCCTTCGGGGGTGGCTCACCGCCGGGGGAAAGGACCCCGGGCAACTCGACTCCGGCGGCCTCGGCGAACCTGACTTCGCAGTCCCGGAGCCGCGCCTCGCTGTCCCGGAACCGGACGCCAGTCTCCCGGCGCCGATCGGCGAACCAGTCCTCCACCCGGCCGAACCGCCCCGTATCGAACAGTCGCTCGAGCAGTTCCTCCCGAGCCGCCGTGTCGGACCTCAGGAAGCGAGCGAAGTCACCCTGTGGCAGCAATACCACCTGGAAGAACTGGTCGGCGGACATGCCGAGCAGGTCGATCACCGCCTCCCCGACATCATCTGCCCTGGTCAACCCTTCGTCAGCCCGACCGGGCGGCGCGGTCCCCACCCAGCGCAACACCACTTTCCCCCGTTGCAGGGTGGTTCCTGTCCCCCTCGCCTTGGGGCGTTCGTACTCAGGGCTGCGAGTGATCTGGACCCGGAACCCGCCGAGCGTCGCGTCCAATCGGACCTGTGTGTGCACGTCTCGCGCGGCGCGATCACAGCGCAACCGCCTGGCCTCGTTGCGGGCGCCTGGAACCCGCCCGAACAGAGCGAACGCGACCGCGTCGAGCAGGGTGGTCTTGCCCGCACCGGTGTCGCCCTGCACCAAGAACAGTCCGTCCGCCCCCACCGCATCCAGATCGACGACCTCGGTTCCCGCGAACGGGCCGAACGCCGTCAGTTCCAGCCGGTGCAACCTCATCCGGCACGCTCCAGCGCGCGGTCCGCCGCCAGTGCGTCCCGGAGCAGCGACAGTTCCGCAGCGCTCGGGCGGCTTCCCCTGACGTCGGTGACAAAGGCGGTCAGCAGCGCCCCGTCCTCCCGGCGACCGCCGTTCACCGCTCGCGCCCCGGCCGCAACCTGGACCCCCTGCGGCACCCATTGGGCGAGCATTGTGTGCGGGAATCGCTGCCGCAGCCGGCGCATCGGCTCGACCGGCCGGACCGGATCGGTCAGCTCGACCGAAAGATAGGCATCAACCAGATCCGCGTTCCCGCAGAGAATGTCCTCGAGCCGGCCACGAACCACCGCGAGCGGGCGGATCACCGGTAGCTCCAGCCTGTTGACGCCCACCGCACCGCCGCCGCCAAGATCGACCAGCCAGACGCTCTTGCGGTGTCCTGCCTCGGAGAACGCGTACGGCAATGGCGACCCGGAGTACCGCACTCGCTCGTTGACCACCTGAGCGCCGTGCAGATGACCCAGGGCGACGTAGTCGAACCCGTCGAACACGTCGGCGGTGACTGATTCCACCCCGCCGACGGCGATCGATCGCTCCGACCCACCGGCCGTCCCGCCGACGACGAACGCGTGGGCCAGCACCACTGAACGACAACCCGCCGGCCGCGTTGTCAGGTCAGCTCGCGCCTGCGCCATCGCGGCGGTGAGGACCTGCTGATGGGACGTCGGCGACGGCAGATCCCAGCCGCTGCGCACCAGGTCCGGTTCGAGGTAGGGCACCGGGTAGAACGCCACCGGCCCGTGCTCGTCGGCCAGCAGGACCGGCTCGGCGACCATCGCGGCCGCCGTCCGTAGGTGCAGGCCACCCGCAGCCAGGAAATCGGCGAACGCGCCCAGCCGGGGGGCCGAGTCGTGGTTCCCCGAGATCACGATGATCTCGCTGCCCGCCGCCCGGATTCTGCGCAGGATCCGGGTCGCGCATTGCACAGCCTCGGGTGCAGGCACCGCGCGGTCGTACAGGTCCCCGGAGACCAGCACCGCGTCGACGGAGTGCTCCACCACCAGATCGGCCAGCGCACCCAGGACGGCCTCCTGGTCGGCCAGCAGGCTGTGGCCGTGGAAGGTCCGGCCGAGGTGCCAGTCCGAGGTGTGCAGCAGGCGCATGGGAACACGGTAGGAGCAGGGTCCGACAGTCGCCGGTAGCAACGCGCGACCGACCACCGGCAACCCCGAATGCCCAGGTCGGTCAGCCAGATTCGATCGCACTGATCCGGTAGCCGACGTCGGTCCGACGAAGCACCAGAACGCGCTGTTGCTGGGCGCGGGCCTGGGTCTGACCGACCGCCTGTCCGGCGGCGTCGGCGACGGAGTAACCGGGCAGCGCGTCGAGCACCACCAGCCGAACCTCCCCCCCGATCGGGACACCGGCCCCGCCGGGATCGGCGGGCACAGCCTCGGCAGGAGCCGGTTGCGCCCCGACGTCCACCGGAGCGGGGGCCGATTGTTCGGTGGTAGAAGCGAGCTGGTGGACAGACGCGATCTGGTGTCGGGCGTCAACGACGTGCCAGCCCCGGGTCACCAGCTGATCCACCACCAGCCGGTCCGCCGCCATGGCCGCCGACTCCGGGGTGTACACCTCGGCCAGCGCGCCGGCGTCGGGGATGGCCAGCGCCCTGGCCCTGGCCGCGTCAAGTTGGTCGACGACCTCTGCCCACCCGGTCGCGACCTGCCCGGGTGATCTCCCCGCGTTCGCTGCTTGGGCCATTGACCCGGTCACCCCGGTTGCTGACGGTGGGACGTCGGTTGGCGGGGTGACGTCGGCTGGCGAAGCGGCCGACCCCCCGGCCGACCCCGGCGAGGTGGTCACGGAGCCACCCGATGCCACCCGGGTCAAGACCAGGGCCACCAGCACGCCGCACACGATCACGATTCCGGCCCGCCGGCCGGCGCTCAGTCGCCTCGACCCCGGACCAGGGGTCACCACCGACGGCCGTGGGTCGGTGTCCCGGGTGGCACTCCGGTCCTGCTCGGACCAGCCGCGCCAGCGGTCGGTGCTGGTGGTGGCCGGGGTGGGACGCCGACGTGGCCGGGAATCGGACGCGGCGACCTGAGCTGCTACCCCGCCGCCGGCATCGGATTCAGCGACCCCACGGTCAGGTGTGGGATCGATCTCGACCCGGGACGGGGTGAATGCCACCGGTGCCGGTTCGACCGAGTCATCCAGGTCCTCGAGCACGCTGACCGCATCCGGGCGCCGGGCCGGATCACGATCGATCATTGCCCGGACCAGTGCGACCAGGTCGTCCGGCGCGGTGCCCTCTGGCAGGTCGGGCCACAGACCCGCCGCGGATTGGACGAGCACATCCGCCGGTTCGTCGGCCGGCCACGCGGACCGGCCGGTCAGGCAGAACAACGCCAGCGACCCCAGCGAAAAGATGTCGGCCGCCGACGTCGCAGGGCCACGGTGCAACCGTTCGCCGCGGACTACTTCCGGTGCCACATCCCGGCACGGGTCGGGCATGCCATGGTTCACCGCGCTGCTGACGTGACTGACCGCAACCGGACCCAGCAGTGGGCGGCCGTTCGCCTCGAACCAGACCGACTCCGGGCTGACCCCGCCGTGGCGGACACCGGCCGCGTGCAGGGCGGCCAGCGCGGACGCCACCGGGATCAGCACGGTCACCGTTTCAGCCGGGGTCAACGGACCCCTGTTACCGACCAGTTCGCTGAGCCGCCCGCCTGGTGGCCAGCGGCTCACCAGCGCGGCGCGCTCGGAGTCCACGGCCACGTCGTCGACGGACAGCAGATGCGGATGCCGAATGTGCTCGACGGCGTCGACCGCGGTTGTCACGGTGTCCAGGAGGCCAATGCCGACCGTCACGATCGAGACCCCGACCCCGACCCCGGCGGCGGCTACGGCGCCACCGGCGAGGTCGTCGTCGGGCGCGATTCGCTCACCCCGCCACTGGGCCACCGGAGTGCTTCGGTGGTTCCCGCCGGGGTGCTCGACAGCCCAATAGGGCCCGATGACGAACGACATGGCCGCACGATAGGTCGCCCGCCGTGGGCGGCCCACGAGTTGTCCACACCCCGACCCCTGACGTCCTGACGGTCGACCCGAGATCACCAACCAGCCGTCTGATCAACCCGGGACCGGAGCGTACGGTTTTCGCATGCGTGCAGACAGGGCCGTACGAGAGGCGACCGATCCGGTGCAGTTCAGCTGGGCCGGCCAGGTGGACTACCTGACCGCCTGGGACCGGCAACGCGAATTGTCCGCCGCCCGCGCGGCCGGCGACATACCGGACATCGTCCTACTGCTGGAACACCCTGCCGTCTACACCGCGGGCAAACGAACCCAACCCGGGGACCGGCCGACCGACGGCACCCCGGTGGTCGACGTGGACCGGGGAGGTCGAATCACCTGGCACGGGCCCGGTCAGCTGGTCGGCTACCCGATCGTGAAACTAGCGGCGCCGTTCGACGTCGTCGGCTACGTCCGGGTACTCGAGCAGGTGTTGATCGATGCGTGCACCGATCTGGGGCTCACCACAAGCACCGTCGCCGGTCGCAGCGGGGTCTGGTTGCCGACCGACGGCTCCCGACCCGCGCGCAAGATCGCGGCCATCGGGGTCCGGGTGGCCAAGGGGGTGACCATGCACGGGTTCGCCCTGAACTGCAGTCCCGATCTGACCGCCTTCGATCGGATCGTGCCGTGTGGGATCAGTGACGCAGGTGTGACGTCGTTGACCGTCGAACTTGGACGGGCCGTCACCGTGACCGATGCCCTCGACGCCGTGACCGCACGACTCCGTCACGGGCTTGACGCCGTCATCCCGCGTCGAGGCATTCCGGCGATCGCTCGGCCGGCCGAGCCGCACGGTGCGGGCGGCGTCGACTGGCGCCTGCACCCTGCGTTGTCCGGTCGGGCCTGAGCGCCGGTGCTGCCCCACCGGACAACCCGGGTGCTCACGTGCGCGCAGCAACCGTAAGGATGGAACAATGACCTCTCCGAACCCAGGGGTGGTCGCGGTGCAGCCTGATTCCGCGACGGCACCCCCCGCGATCACACCGCGTCCGGCGACACCCGTGACCGCAACTAGCGAGCCAGCACCTCGCGAGACCGCACCGACCAGTACGGCAACTGATGAGGAGCAACCGATGAACACGACGAGCGGCGCCCGTTCCACCGCCCATGACCTTGCGGTACGAGCCGGCGAGATGGCCGAGAAAGTCGTCGATCGGGTCACCGACGTCACCAGCGATGCCGCCACCCGGGCCGCTGCGCTCGCCGGTGAGGTAGCCCATGCCGCCGCTCCGCTGGTCGAGAAGGCAGGAGACACCCTGGAGGACTCGGCGAAGTCGCTGGGCCGGCGCGCCCGCAAGGCCGCAGACAATGCCTCGGCTCAGGCCGCCAAGAGCGCCAAGGTGGGCCAGCAGAAGGCCGATAGCCTCGTTGGCAAGGCCCAGCACTCGCTGGCCGCCGGCGTTGCCTCCGTTGCCGCCCAGGCCGCAGGTGCGGCACATCGGGCGAGCGACTCCGCCGACAAGGCGGCCGAGCAGGCGGCTGCCCGGGCGGGCAGGAACAAGCGGCACCCGGTGCGCAAGGTGTTCGTCTTCGCCGTGCTGGTCGCCGGTATTGCGTTCCTGGTCAACAAGTTGCGGTCCGGCGGGACCCCGATTCCGGACAATTCACCCGCGCCGACGTACTCGCCGCAGGGCCGGCCGGCAGCACCGGGCAGTGACGGCCTCGCCGCCGCAAAGGACAAGGTCGCGGATGCCGTCGACACCGCCAAGGACAAGGTCGCGGACGCGGTGGACACCGCCAAGGACAAAGCCGGCGAGGTCGCCGACAAAGCCAAGGACCTGATCGACGACGCCAAGGACAAGACCTCGGACACCGTCGACACCGCCAAGGACAAAGCAGCCGACGCCGTCGACACCGCCAAGGACAAGACTGCGGACGCCGTCGACACCGCCAAGGACAAGGCGGCCGACGCCGTCGACACCGCCAGGGACAAAGCAGCCGACGCCGTCGACACCGCCAAGGACAAGACCGCGGACGCCACCAACAAGGCCTCACACGCCGTCGACAAGGCCGCCGACTCTGCCAAGAGCAGCGCCTCGGCCGCGAAGCACAAGGCCGCGGACGCTGCGGACGACCTGGGTGATGCTGCCGTCAAGGCCGGCGAGGCAACCCGCAAGCAGGCCGGGGAGCTCTGATGACAATGGCCCCCGAGGGACGCAAACTCCTCCGGCTGGAGGTCCGCAACGCCGAGGTCCCGATCGAGAAGAAGCCCGACTGGATAAAAACCAAGCTGCGCACTGGCCCGGAGTTCCAGAAGCTGCAGAACCTGGTCAAAACCGAAGGGCTGCACACGGTCTGCCAGGAAGCGGGTTGTCCGAACATCTATGAATGCTGGGAGGACCGCGAGGCCACCTTCCTGATCGGCGGCGACCAGTGCACCAGGCGGTGCGACTTCTGTCTCATTGACACCGGCAAGCCCGGTGAGCTCGATCGGGACGAACCGCGCCGAGTGGCGGAATCGATCCGCACCATGGACCTGCGGTACGCAACCATCACCGGGGTCACCCGCGACGACCTGCCCGACGAAGGTGCGTGGCTGTATGCGGAGACGATCCGCCAGGTGCACGCGTTGGCGCCGTCCACCGGAGTGGAAATCTTGACCCCTGACTTCTCCGGGCATCCGGAATTGCTTGGCCAGGTCTTTGACGCCGCTCCCGAGGTCTTCGCCCACAATCTGGAAACGGTCCCGCGAATCTTCCGGCGTATCCGGCCGGCGTTCACCTACGAGCGCTCGCTGGACGTTATCGCGCAGGGCCGGGCCGCAGGGATGGTCACCAAGTCCAACCTGATTCTGGGCATGGGTGAGACCAGGGCCGAGATCAGCCAGGCCCTCACCGACATGCACGCCGCCGGGTGCGATTTGGTAACGATCACTCAGTACCTCCGCCCCACGCCGCGGCACCACCCCATCGAACGGTGGGTCAAACCACAGGAGTTCGTCGAACTCGCGGCGGAAGCCACCGCTATCGGGTTCGCCGGCGTGATGTCCGGGCCGTTGGTCCGTTCGTCCTACCGGGCCGGCACGCTGTACCGGCAGGGAGCGGAGGCCAGGGCGGCGCGTGGCCAGGTGCAGCAGGGTCGGCTGGCCACCGCCTAGTTCCACAGGCCGGTTTCCACCGGCTGATTTCCATCGGGTGATTTCCACTGACCTGATCTCGGGGGCATCGACGCCCAGCAACCGGACTCCGGGACGGCTCGCCGGGCGTCGGCCGGGACTGCCGGCGGGCACTATCCTCGACCCATGGCCAAGAATCCCGCCAACGCTGGCTCCTCCCCTGCCAAGGTCGACACCAAGCTCGACCCCAAGCTCGACAAGGGCGCCAAGAAAGCCGCCAAGCAGGCGAAGCGGGCCGAGTCGAAAGAACGCCGTAGTCAGATCTGGCAGGCGTTCCAGATGCAACGCAAGCAGGACAAGCTGCTGCTGCCGTACATGGCCGGAGCTCTCCTCGGCACGCTGGCGGTCGTAACGCTGCTGTTGATCTGGTTCCTGCCGTGGTGGATGGTGCTGTCTTTCGGACTGCTCCTGGGTGTGCTGGTGGCGATGATCGTGTTCTCCCGGCGGGTCCAGAAGAACGTGTATCAGCAAGCCGAGGGCACGCCGGGTGCGGCGGCATGGTCGCTGCAGAACAACCTGAAGGGTAAGTGGCGGATCACCCCCGGTGTCGCCGGCACCTCGCACATGGACGCCGTGCACCGGGTGGTTGGCCGGCCCGGCATCGTGCTCATCGGTGAGGGTGCACCGCATCGGGTGAAGCCGCTGCTGGCGCAGGAGAAGAAAAAGATCGCCCGGGTCGTCGGCGACACCCCCATCTACGACGTCATTGTCGGCAACGAAGAGGGCCAGACCCCTCTGCGCAAGCTGAATCAGCACCTGATCAAGCTGCCGCGCAACATCTCCGCAACCGCCGTGGTGGATCTGGACAACCGGCTGACCGCGTTATCGGCCAGGACGGCTCAGGCCGGATTGCCGAAGGGTCCGATGCCTGCGGGCGTCAAGCAGCGCAACATGCAGCGGGCGATGCGCCGCCGGTAGCCGACGCCGTCGCCGGGTCTGCGTAGGACGGTTAACGCACCCGCAGGACGATGGTGCGGCACAACCGATCGTGCAAACCCCTGCCGTCGGCGTTGAGCAGCAGCGGCGGAACGATCAGGAACACCAGCACGGTTCGCGGAATGGCCCACGCGCCGACGAACGACCCGCCGCCCACGGGCACCACTCTGATCCCGAGTGCGGCCTGGCCCGGCGTGATGCCGAACAACCCGACGGTGACCACCGTCAGCACCGACCAGAGGATCAGGCTGGTGTTCTGTGGCGGGTCCGGCGCGGTGAAGGCCCACGCCGCCAGCGCAGACAGCACAATGTCGATGGCGAAGGCAGCGATCCGGCGGCTCGTCGATGCCACCGACCCCACGCCGGCGGCCGGCAGCCCGAACGACCGTCCGGGATAGTCCCGGCCCGTGCCGGCGGTCGGGTCCTCGGATGCGGTGCTGCGGGAAACTGCCATGCACCAAGGGTAGAGCCGTGTTTCGTCCGGCCGGGTTGCCTGTGGTGTGCGAGCGGCGCTCGAGGAGGATGTTCGACGGAGGAGACGCTTGCCGATCGCGGGCGCGTCTGGTCGGTAGGCCGGATGACCGGGGAGAGTTGATCGGCGCCGATTAACCGCTGCGAAACACGGGCGAGACGGCAGGGCAATACCCCCTTCGTAGCCTCCCAGGCGTGCGGCGGGCAACCGGGGCATGTATCACCCGGTCAGATGGCAAACCGGTGAGCTGTCAGCAGGTTGCAGGACTCGTCGGGTACCCGTGCACGGTGCCACCGCGTGCCCTTGTAGCGTCCTGCCACACGTCGTCGGCGGTCTCGACGACGACCCGCCGTACCAGTATTTGGCCAACGAAGTGCTGTCCACCGACAAGGAGCGCGTGCGTGTTCTCCACTTCCGAAGAGCTTGTTGCCTACATCGCCGATAATGATGTCGAGGTGTTCGACATCCGATTCTGCGATCTGCTGGGCGTCATGAACCACCTGACCGTGCCGGCAGCCAGCGTGACGGTCGATTCCCTGGCCGGTGGCATGGCGTTCGACGGGTCCTCGATCAAGGGCTTCCAGTCCATCCACGAGTCGGACATGACCCTGCTACCGGACATTGCGACCGCCCGGGTGGACCCCTTCCGCCAGCGAAAGACGTTGACCTGCAACTTCTTCGTTCACGACCCGCTGACGCTGCAGCCGTACTCCCGGGACCCGCGCAACGTCGCCCGCAAGGCTGAGGAGTACCTGGCCAGCACCGGCATCGCGGACACCTGTTACTTCGGGGCCGAGGCCGAGTTCTACATCTTCGACAACGTTCAGTTCCAGACCAGCATGACCGGTGCGTTCTACAAGATCGACTCCGACGAGGGCTGGTGGAACACCGGCCGGGACGAGCAGCCGAACCTCGGCTACAAGGTGCGCACCAAGGGCGGCTACTTCCCCGTTCCGCCGTACGACCACCACGCCGACCTCCGCGAGGACATGACCGCGAACCTGATCAGCTCCGGTTTCGACATCGAGCGGGGTCATCACGAGGTCGGCGGCGGCCAGGCGGAGATCAACTACAAGTTCAACACCCTGCTGGCCTCGGCCGACGAGGTGATGCTGTTCAAGTACATCATCAAAAACACGGCATGGCAGCAGGGCAAGTCGGTGACCTTCATGCCGAAGCCGGTCTTCGGTGACAACGGGTCCGGTATGCATGCGCACCAGTCGCTGTGGGAAGGCGGCAAGCCGCTGTTCTACGACGAGGCCGGGTACGGCGGCCTGTCGGACATGGCCCGCTACTACATCGGCGGTCTGCTGCACCACGCGCCCTCGCTGCTGGCGTTCACCAACCCGACGATCAACTCCTACCACCGGCTCGTTCCCGGATACGAGGCGCCGGTCAACCTGGTGTACTCCGCGCGTAACCGCTCCGCCTGCATCCGGATCCCGCTGACCGGCACCAACGCCAAGGCCAAGCGACTCGAATTCCGCTGCCCCGACCCGTCCGCCAACCCGTATCTGGCGTTCGCGGCGATGATGATGGCCGGTTTGGACGGCATCAAGAACAAGATCGAGCCGCCGGCACCGGTCGACAAGGACCTCTACGAGCTACCCCCGGATGAAGCCGCCAACATCCCCCAGGTCCCAGGTTCGCTGGCCGCGGTGATCGACCGGTTGGAGCAGGACCACGACTACCTGCTCGAAGGTGGCGTCTTCACCCCCGACCTGATCGACATGTGGATCAAGCTGAAGCGGGACGAGATCGACGCGCTCCGGTTGCGGCCGCACCCGTACGAGTTCGACCTGTACTACGACATCTGATCTGACCCGAGCGAAAATCTCGCGGGTTCTGGCCCGCGGCGAAGTGCGCGACAACGGCGGCTGGCCCTGACCTTCGGGCTCAGCCGCCGTTTCGCAAGGTCAGCTCAAGGTCAGCTGCGGATTGCGGCGCTGTGGTGCTGCTTCGGGCGTACGGATGAACAAGGATCGCCTGACAGTCGAGGTCGCCTCGACTCCCGGCGACTGGCCGGCGCGGCGCTGCCCTGGTCACGTCACTGCCTGCCGAGATCGACTCGGAGACCTACCGCGCCGGTAGTGAGAACCAAGCAGCCGTATCGTGCGAACTCATCAACAGGGGTCTGCACCGCTGGAGAAGAGGCGCTCGATGTCCGTGTTTGCCGTGCATTACAGCTATATCGACGATCCAGACCAACTGACCAGCCATCGACCGGCGCACCGCGACTTCCTGCGCGCTCTGGCCGACCGGGGCCAACTCATGGCGGCGGCTGCCTATCAGGACAAGCCCGCCGGTGCCTTGCTGATCGTTCGGGCGGATTCGGCGCGCGACGTCGACCTGCTGCTGGCCGACGACCCCTTCCAGCAAGAGGGCCTCGTGACGAAGTCCGAGGTGCGGGCTTGGGAACCGGTGATCGGCCCCTGGGCCGGCTGAGCAGCGGGCCGGCGGTTCCCGGGCCGGCGGAGGTTCCGCGCATTGCTCTCGGCAGTAACCGGGGTCACCAACACCCGAACGCTCCGTCCCTGATAGACAACCGGGTCGTATCACCCACGAAAATTCGCGCTCCGTGGTTGTACCCTGGTTGCGCCTCACCCTGGTGGTGACGGCCCCGTTGATCGGACCCGACGTGATCGCTGCAGACCCGTTCCGGCTGCGTGCAGCCGTGCGCGAGTGGTGCATGCGGTGACCGCGCCCTCTCCCGTGATCCCGTCGAGCGCAACCAACCAGGCGCGGAACGCCAACGCGCACACCGGCATTGCCGTTCTGACCCCGCCGAACGGGAACATCGAAATCGACCAGAGTGCATCGCCGACCGCAGGCCAGATCGACCTCGATGGTCTCGAGGACAACCTGACTGTCGTCCTCGGCACCAACACGCCGGGCGCCGGTGCGGCGCTGGGTCAGCCGGCCCAGCCGTTGGGTTCACCGTTCAATCCAGTAGCCGATCCGGCTCACCTGCCGGCAACGGATGCTCTGGCGGCCGACCCGGGTTGTGAGTTGCACTGATGGAGTCCATCCGCACGCCGGTGATCCTGACCGAAAAGCTCCGGCGACCCGAGGTGACCGGTCTGTCCCGAAGCCGACTGGAAAACCGACTGCTCGACGAGCAGGCCGGCCGACTCGATCTGGTGGTCGCTCCCCCCGGGTCCGGGAAGACAACTTTGCTGGCGCGGGTGGCGGCCCGCGCCGCAGCATCCGGATCCGCGGTTGCCTGGTACCGAATCACCGCCGACGACACCGCCGAATCCACCCTGGTGGCCCACCTGGAACGGGCTCTTCGGCAGTGCGTTCAGCTCAGGCCCACGGGGGGCACCATGGCAGCTTTACTCGGATCGCTCGAAGGCTCGCCGGCATCGGACGCCATGGTGATCCTGGACGACCTGCACGAGATCGCCGGGTCCGCCGCGGAACGATCCTTGGAGCAATTCATCGAGCTGCGCCCGCGAACCATGCGGGTCCTGGTTGGGTCACGCCGGTTGCCGGAAATGAACATCCCGCGGCTTCGGGTCTCCGGAATGTTGCACGAGATCACCGGGGACGACCTCCGCTTCCGGTCCTGGGAGGTCGAGGAACTGTTCGTGGAGATCTTTCGCGAACCCCTCTCGCCGGAATCCGCAGCCGCCCTGACCCGCCGGACCGGCGGTTGGGCAGCAGGTTTGCAGCTGTTTCACCTGTCGACCGCTGGCCGCACCGCGGTGGACCGGCAGCGCGCCGTCGCCGATCTCGGTGGCAGGTCGAAACTGGTCCGGTCGTACCTGACGCGCAACGTGCTGGCCGAACTGCCGGTCGAGCGACGGCAATTCCTTCTGCACACCTGCACTCTCGGCTCGTTCACCGGTGCTTTGTGCGATGCGCTGCTGGAGACCTCTGGCAGCCGGGCGGTGTTGGATGACCTGGAACAGCAGCAGCTGTTCACCTTTTCCGCCGACGACGGTGAAACCTTCAGCTATCACGAAGTTCTGCGCAGTCATCTGGAGTGGACCCTGGTCCAGCAGGAAGGCGCCGTCGGCGCGCGGCGGTGGTATTCCCGCAGTGCTGCGCTGCTGGAGTCAACAGGTGATGAGCGCGCCGCGGCCAGGGCGTACGCGAGGGCCGAAGATTGGGGTGCGGTCGCGCGGCTGTTGCAGACCAGTGGTGCGGCCGCCGACGGTGCTGCCTCCCCGGACCTGCTTCTCCCCCCATCCGTGGTCCGGCATGACCCGTGGCTGTCCCTGGCGCAGGGCCGTCGGTTGGTCCGGGATGGCGCGCTGGCGGCGGCCTCCGATGCCTTCCGCCAAGCGGAGGATCTTCTTGACGAACCGGATTTCCGGGACAGCTGCCGCCGGGAACGCCTGGTGACGTGGTTGTGGAGCAGCAGCGGGATTCTGGGGCCGGGTTGGGCGGGGGCGAAGCACTGGTCGGCCGCGGTCCGGCTGGCCACCCAGCGCGGACGCCGTGACCTGTTGCCCGCCGACTGCTCACCGGCGGGCGTCGATGTCGGCTCGGTCGCCCAGACCGTCTCCGCCGCAACCGATACCGATGAGGCGTTGAGCCGTGGCCTGGCCCTGGTGCTGGCCGGCGAACTGACGGCGGCCAGGGCTGTGCTGTCCCTGGTCACGCAGAGCGCGGCGGCCGATACCCCCCGCCGGATGGTCGCGCAGGTCGCGTCGATGGTGGCGGAGCAGATCACCGTGGGGTGTGAGGATCCCGCAGCCCGCTGGGGCCAACTGGCCCTGGACGCCGAATTGGCAGGGCTGCCCTGGTTGGCCCGCATCTCCCGGGGGTTGGGAGAGGCGGTGCTGGCCGTCTCGGGGCCTGCCGGTTCGCCGGGAGAATCGGCGGCGGCAGCGCAACCGGATTCTGCCGAAACATCGACCTGGCGGTTGCGGGCCGGCGCCCAGATCATTGTCGACTGTGAGCGGGCCGGCGACGACTGGGGCGCAGCCGTGCTCGCAGCGGCGATGGCAGTTGCCGCCCACCTGGTTGACCCGGCCGCAGACCCAGCCGACTTCGCCGATGTTGCAACGCGTTTCGATTCCCTGGATGCTCCGGTGCCAGCGCTGTGGGCGCGTGCGCTGCAGGTCTGTCTGATGGGCGCGGCGGGTACCGGTGATGCGGCGGAGACAGCCCGCCGGGTGCTCGCCCAGGCCAGGGCACTCCAGGTCGATGGCGCCGCCGTGCTGGCCGGGATGGCGCTGGACCTGACCACCCGGAATCCGTCAGCATCACCGATGCCCGGACGCCTCCCCGCGACAACGGCGGCTGGTCCTGCGATCCGGGCGATTCTTGCCCTCGTCCAACCAGCAGTGGCCGGCCGGCCGTCGACAGCTCCTGCCAGAGAGGTTGTTTCGGGTACCCAGGGGGGCCAGCTCGCGACAGCTGCCGCCGCCGGACCGCTGCGGATCCGGTGCCTGGGCGGTTTCCGGATCGACGTCGGCGGGCTGGCCGTCGATCTCGATGTGCTACGGCCCAGGGCACGGGCCCTGCTGCGGCTGCTGGCGCTGACCCCAGACCAGGATCGGCACCGCGAGGTTTTGATGGACGCGATGTGGCCCGGGGTCGAGGTCGTTGTGGCCACCCGCCGCTTGCAGGTAGCGGTGTCCAGCATCCGACAGGTCCTGGAGCACGCGGGATTGACCGGCACCGAAGTGCTGGCCAGACATGCTGACGCGTACCGGTTTTCTCCGCCGCCAGGCAGCATGATCGATGTCCGGGATTTCCAGAACCGGCTTCGGGACGCGGCCCGCGCTGCAGCCGCAGGTGATCACCCGGGCGCGATGGCTGCCCGGCAGGCCGCCCTGACGTTATACCGGGGCGACCTGTTGCCCGAGGACGGCCCCGCTGAGTACGTGGTCGCCGAACGGGATCGGCTGCGACTGTCAGCGGCCACCGCCGCCACCGCTCTGGCGCAGGACAGCCGGCGGTGGGGACATCCGCGACAGGCACTGGCAGCGGCCCGGCAATCGGTGCAGCTGGATCGCTTTCAGGACCTCGGCTGGACGCTCCTGGTGACGTTGCACGAGGAGTCCGGTGACCGGAGCGCCGCCGCCCTGGCCCGTCGGGACCATGCCAGGGCCAGGGCAGACCTGGATCTGGCCGTCCGTTGAGCCATTTTCCCGACCTGTCGACCGGCTACCGGTCAGCGTTGTATCTCCATCACCCCGGACCTGCTCACCGGCCGTCCGGACTCCTTGGTCGCGAGAGCGGCTTCGCCGCAGACGATATCGACCGCAGTGTTCAATGGCCAGCGATTGGCCGCGTCATGGCCCTTCACCTTGATCATCACCAGTGGCGCCGTTCTGGCATCGATCAGCGCATGCAATTCTCGAACGATCCCGAGGTTCGACACCTCCTTGCGCTGGCTGTTGCGGTAATTGTTGCGTTGCCAGCCGGCTTTCCACGTCGTCGCACAGCCGATCGCGTACGCAGAGTCGCACTGGATGTGCACCGGGAGGTCGCGATGATCGGTCAGCGCCAGCACCACTGCCATCAGCTCGCCGATCTGGTTGGTGCCGTCGGGGCGCCCGCCGGATGCCCATCTGCCGTCGTCCCGGACGTACGCCCACCCGGTCGGGCCACCGGGGTTGCGCAGGCATGAGCCGTCGGTCGCCAGCAGCACCGCCCCGGCCGGCGGGTGCGGCACCAGTAACGCCGGGGCGACGTCCATCTCGAACAGGGTGGGCTCGACCATCGGATCATTTTGCCTGCCCGTGCCCTATCGTTCGACCACCCGGCGCCGCGGGTCCTGAATGCCACCCACTGAACGCCACCCACTGAACGCCACCCACTGAACGCCACCTACTGAATGCGACTGGATGCGGCCCGCTGAATGCCACCTACTGATGCGACCGACAGGTCGGACACCCGGATAGACGGGTACCGCACCAGGGTCGCACGGCTGCCGCACCAGTGCCTGGTCCCCGTCAGCTGGTGGCGACCACCTCCACCCGGTGCGGCACGTGTGCCGGTGTGGTCATCTCGACCAGCGCCTCCAGCCGGCGAACGTCGAAGCTGTCCAGGTCGGCGACCTGCAACCGCACCACCAGGGACGTCTGGGCGGAACCAGGCAGGTCGGACCCGGCGGTTTCCGACACCGCGACCCCACCGGATTCCACGATCTGCGGCTCGGTGTCGAACAGCGCGCGGACCGCGGACCTGATCCCCCGGACGGTGCCGCGCCACTGCAGGAGTTCCACCCCGGCCTGCACCAGTTCGCGCTGCCGGCCCGGGCCCTGGTGGCCGTCAAGAACGATGCCCATCCAGCCGGCCAGCCAACCCAGCATGTCCTCCGGGGCTGTCGCCGGGTCGAGGTAGGCCGGCAGCGAGTCCAGGGTTGCGATCACCGGTGCCACCACCTCGTCCAAGCCGTCGCACAACCGTTGCGCGAACAGGTCTTCTCGGTACACGGACGGCAGCAGGTTGCCAAGCGGGTGCGGGGTGGCGAGCCCGGGGACCAGTCCCCTCATCGCCGGGCACCCCCCGCAAACGAACCCCGACGTACCAAACGTCCTGGCACCACAGCGGTTCTCGACACGTCCCGCATCCCCGCCGTCATCGCTACCGCACCCTGACCTGGTGCTCGTAGGAGAACACCAGCGCCGTCGGCGACAGGGGCAGTCGTTGCACGGCGGACCCCCGCCGGCCCGTCGCCGGGTCGGCCGGGAACAGCTGAACGCTGATTTCCTCGGCCATGTCCACTCCCGGGATACGGGCCAGCGTTGCGTTCACCTCGTGCGCCTGGACGGACCTGCCCAGCGGCCAGCCCATACCTTCCGGGCCGCCGCGCAATGGATCGAACAGCCGGTACACCGCGGTCAGCACCTCCCGGCGGACGTCCTCGGGCCGGTACCTGGCCCTGGCCCGGACGCTGATCACTGCGGTGATCCATTGGTACTCGGGCGGTTCGATGACCATCCGGGTGCCGACCAACCTCCGTTCCTCGAGGTAGGCCCCGATCCGGTCCAGCGACTCGGCCAGCGGGACCAGGTCGTCCCGCCTGATCCGTCCCACCTCATCACCGTCGACGAACGGCACCAGCAGCACCTTCACTCCGCCTCCGCCTCCGCCCCCGCCCCCGTCTGCATCGCCAACGCCGACACCGACGCAGTGCACCCGGGCGATCTCCGGCGCCACCTGCTTGGTGAGTTCGACGAAGTCCTCGGCGGTGACCGCCCGGCCCCTGGACCGCAGCACCAACGGGCCTCGAAGTTTCGCGTCCTCGATGTCCTCGGCCCGCGCACCGCCGATCGCGGGGCTGCGGTTCTCCACCCGGGCCACGTACGGGACGCTGGTCTTGAGCACCCGGACCTGGCCGGTGGCGACGTTTCCCCGCACCCCGCCCCCGGTTCGGTAGACAGACAGCAGCAGGTGCGCACCCTTGGCCGGCACCGCCCCGTACTGTCGCACCGTGCCGTCGCCCTGCCGCACCGCCGGCCCGAACACGACCTCTCCGGCGAAGGCGTCGATGTGGAAAACGGTGTCCTGCGGTCCACTCTCGGCGAAGTGCTCGATGGCGCTCCATTCGGTGGCGCCGGTCGTGTCGATCACCTGCAGCACCCCTGCTTCCTCCCACGGCACCACCGGCCGGCGTTGCAGACCGAACCGCTGGGCCGGCGTGCCGTCAGAGATTCCGAGGTCCTCGAACCGGACCACCTCCGCGTGCACGGTCCGGGCCGTACCGCCGATGGTGAACGCCGAGACCGACAGGATTCGCGGTGATGCGGTGTAGGTGGGCTGACCCTCCTCCGGCACCAGCAGCCGGCAGCGAAGCCAGCCGGCCCGGTTGCGCGCCAGGATGGAGGTCTCATGCCTGTCGGGAACGTGCAGGATGACGTCCCCTGCTTTGTTCAGCCCCCCGGTGTCATCCTTTTCCAGGTCGCACGGGGTCCAACCGGAGCCGGTCCAGGCCTCCCAGATCAACGGCGGCCAATCAGGCCGTACCCCCACACCCCGGACCCGGCAATTCATCCGGACCACCACGGCGCATGACGGGACCGCATTCGACAATCCGATCAGCAGCGCGTCACCGGGTTGCGGCGAGGTCTGGAAGCATTCGAACTCACCACCGGCCCGCAGCGCAATGCTGTGATCGACCAGCTCACCACCCGTGGCCATTGCACCCGCCCGTTCGAACGAGCAGGGCACGATGTTCAGGTCCGAAACCGTCGAGAACACCACCGGGTCTTCGACATCGGTGCGCGGCGTCGCCACTTCACTCTCCGCCCGGACCAGCACCGTCTGCGGTTGCGGGGCGGACAGCCAAAATGTCACCCGGCCACGTGCTGCGGCCGGCGGCCGCAGTTCGACGCCGATCAGCTCCAGGAATTTGATGTAATTCCGGTCCGGTACCCGGTTGAGCCGGTAGATCAGTTGGTCCACCATCTGGGCGAACGCTTCGATCAGGGTGACGCCCGGATCGGACACATTATGATCGGTCCATTCCGGACACCGTTGCTGGACAAGTCTTTTGGCATCGTCGACCAGGTTCTGGAAATGGCGGTCATCCAGATTGGGGGCGGGTAGCACCATGATCAACGACTCCGATCGGACAGCAGGTCGGGTGCAGTGACCATCACTTCACCGGAGGTGGATGGGCTGTCCGTTGGTTCCTGCGGGATCACATAGAACGGGAAAACAAGGTTCCTGGGATCGTTGATACCGCTGATGGTGTAACGGATATCGATGTACAAGGTGCCGGCCTCGGCACGGTCGAAGCTGACCAGCACGTCCTGCAGGTCGATCCGCGGCTCCCACTGCTCCAACGCCGACCGGACGTCGTGGGCGATCGCGCCGGCCGTCGCCGCGTTGACCGGGGCGAAAACATGATCGTGGACCCGGCAGCCGAACTCTGGACGCATTGGTCGTTCGCCCGGGGCGGTGGCCAGGATCAGCCGGATCGCCTCCTCGATCTCCCGGCCACGGGCAACCAGGGCGATCCCGCCGGTCGCGTCGGTGGCCAGCGGGAATGCCCAACCCGCTCCGACGAAATCAACTCCAGCCATCTGCTTCCTCCTCTACTCCCGTTACTTTCGTTCCCGCACCCGTTCGACCACGAAATCACCTGACGGCCACCCGGTCCCGCTATCCGATCAAGACCGTGGGCGCGCCGAGGATGACCGGGGCCCCACACATCGACAGATCGCCCATCCGGGCGGCCGGCAGGCCGCCGATCAGCACCGTCGGGCAGCCCGGCGGTGCGATTGCGGTGGGCGGGTGCACGGCCGGTGGCGGGAACGAGCAGATATGCGGGGTGCCGACGGTTGCGGCCGGCATCCCGGCGATCAGCACGGTCGGCACGCCGGGTGGCCCGATCACCCCCGGGTGGCCGGTCGGGTCGCCCACCCTGGCTGCAGGCGGCATCGCGGATCGCCTCCCCGGGTCAATTGATCTTCACCAGGGCGCCCTGGATGGTGAGCACACCGCTGGCCTTGACGTCGGTGGTCGCGGTGCCCTCCAGCTTGGCGGTGCTGCCCTTGAGGCCAAGAGGGCCACTGGTGAGCACATCGACCGGACCGCTTCCACCGTCGATCTTGACCCCGCTGGTCGCCGCGATCGAGACCTCCCCGCCCTTGAGTTCCAGCTTGGCGCTGGCAGAGTCGATCAGCACGCCGCCCTTGCCCTCGATCAGGATCTTGCCGTCGCTGTGAACGGTGATCTTGGTGTCCACCGAGTCCAGCTTCAGCGTCAGCTTGTCCCCGGTCGACGCCAACGTGATTCCTTCGGTCCGGCCGTCCTCGTCGATCAGATCGATCCGGTGACCCCGCCGGGACACCATCGAGCGCCGGTTGATCGCGCCCGAACTGCCGTCGATCAACGCCGGACTTCCGGCCGGGGGGGTATCGATGCCGTTGTACAAACCACCCAGCACATAGGGCCGTCGGATATCGCCCTGCTCGAAGATCACCAGCACCTCATCGCCCACCTCGGGCAGCACCATCGCACCCCGGTCCTTGCCCGCGCCCGGCTGGACCGTGCGGGCCCAGTCGCTGACGTAGGTGTCCGACAGCCAGGGGTAGGTGAGTTTGACCCTGGCCTGGTGCAACGGATCGTTGGCGTCGCTGACCTGCGCGATCACCGGGCCCTGCGCCGGGCGGGCTGCTGCTCCGCCGGAGGTGAGTCCGTACAGGCTGCGTTCCTGCCGTCCGGTGGCGGAAAAACTTGTGGTGTAACCGGTTGCGGGCTCGTAGCGATGGTGGGAAGTGGTGACGGTGTACTTCCCGTCGAACGGCACGCCGACATTGTCCACGGCAATGGCAGTTCCAGCCTGCAGGACGGGGTTTCCGCGGGCCAGCCCCTCGAATTCGGCGAACGCCCCGGCGATCTGCTCGGCGATCGCGGCGGCGGCGCCGTCGACCTCGGCCTGGGAGCGGTACGCGCAATCGCTGGCAACGTAGACGGGGTCGCCGAACGTCTTGGCAATGTCGGCGGGGGTGATCGTGGGCAGCACCGCACTGGTCGTCCGCGCCGGCGAGGTCGCGACGAACGCTTTCTTTTGAGCCAGATCCCATCCCCGCACCTGAATTTCCTTGACCTGCTCGGCCGCGGTCACCACTGATCGGAACCGCAGCAGGTCCGTGCCCAGCCGCAACACCAGTGGATTGGGTGCGGCCGTCTGTCCCCCGTCCGGGGCCGATTCGGCCCTCTTCGGGGTGCGGAAGTCGAACGTGCCGTCCTTGACGGCAATCTCGTACCCGATCTGGTTGGCCAGCGACTCGAGGAACTCCCAATCCGTAACCCCACCCTGACTGAGATGATCGAACACCGTGCTGGTCGACTCGACGGTTCCGATCGTCAGGCCGGCACGTTTGGCGACCTTCGCAGCCACATCGGACGCAGTGCTCTGAGTGTAGGTTTCGGTCCGGCGACCACGGAACAGCCGGTGCGCCGGGTCGTACCCGCGGATGACGGTGAACGTTCCGGTGCTGTCGAATTCCGCTTCCAGCGCGGTGACCTCCCCCTGGATCAGCCGCGCCGGACTACTGCTGCCGTCACTTGCGACCGATACCGTGACCTTGGAACCGATCTTGGCGCCGGACTTCGGGATGACGATGTGTTCGGTGTCGCGAAACCGGAGCACGAACGAGTCCGGCAACCGGAGGCTGTCGGCGACCTGCGCAGAGAGCAGCAGGGCCTTGGCGTCGGCGGCCAGCGGAGAGCCGTCGATCTCGACGAGGAACGACGAACTCGTCGGTGCCACTACATCACCGCCCCGGCCAATTCGGCCGCGCTGGGCAGCAGCACCACGCTGCCAAGCGGTAGACGTTGCGGGTCGTCAATACCGTTGAAAGCGGCCAACTGTCGCCACAAGGTGGGGTCACCGTATTCGCCGAACGCCACCGAGGCGAGGGTGTCACCGACCACGATCCGGTGAATACTCCGGGCAGCCAGTGAACCGGAGGTCGGATTCTGCTTCTTCTTCTCCCCCGGCATCTCCTGTAGCGACACCGTGCAGGTAGCGCGAATCGGTACCCCGGCACTGGAGAACAGTGTGTATTTTGCGCTGACCGATGTCACATAGGCCGGGAAGCTGGTGATGGCACCCCAACTGAAGACCACCAGCGGCGGCATGGGTTTGTCGTTTGCGTGGGTCTTTCCCGTTGCGACGCAACAGGAAAACAGCTTTTCCACGGCGGCCACCACGCTTCCGTCATGCTTGGCGGTTGCGTCGAAGAACATTTCCAGGGTCAGTTTTCCCGGTTCGGGGCCCTTGAACTGCGGTGGCCCGGCCTGCTTCGATCCGGTCGAGGGTTTACTCTCCCAGGTCGCCGTTTTGGCGATCGTCACCTCTTTGGGATTGAACTGGAATTTGACGGAGCCGACTTTTCCGTCGAGCTTGCGTCCGCCGGTGGCCGGTGAGGAGTCGTACATGATCAGTTCGGCACGTTCGACCTGCTGCCGGCCACCGTCCCCGGTTGGCGACGGTGGGCTGATGGTGCCGCTGCCGCCACCGAGCATCGGGGCGCTCACGCCGAACCCCCGGGCAGGATGCCGTGGTGGGCGACCTCCAGCGTCTCGGTGGCCACCTTGGGCGAATCCAGGTTCAGGGAGGGACCGCTCCACCTCACCGGGATGACACCGTTCAGTGACCACTCAGCAACGACCCGCTTGTCCACGGTCATCGCTGAGATCACCATCGTGGTGGGGGTGACACCGTTCATCATTCCCGCGAACCACCGGGTGAGCTTGGCGCTGTCCTCACCGATCGGCCGGGTCAACTTGACGTTGCTGAATTTCATCCTGGTCGGCAACTGCCACACCATCGCGTTGTTGCCGCCCTCCTCACGTTGCTCCATGACGATCTCGCAGCCCAACCCCTCGCAGCTGCTGAACAGGCCAAGCGGGAACTCGTCGATCTTGACCTTGAAACAGACACTGACCGCGGGGTCCTTGTCGTCCATGAAAATCTCCTCCTTCCCTTCTCGGTGCGATCGCGTTCTCCAAACTCCCTGCAGCACAACCCGATCAAAGGCGGGGCCGATCAAAGGCGGGGCCGATCACCGGCGGGGCCCAATCACCGGCGGAGGTCGGTGATCATCCCCGCTCGTTCCCGGTCCAGCCACAGCTCGGACTTGAAGCGCGCGCTCAGCGGATCGAACAGTCGCCGGGCGAGTTCGTCCAGATCGGTCGGCAAGGCCGCAGACCCGTCCGGTGCCGGAGCCACCGACGCAGCGATCGACGCAGCCGCCGACGCAGCGACGACGGGTGTCTGACCTGGTGGCGACATTGCCGGGAAAGGTGCTGCCGCACCTGGTGTGTCGGCGGTCTCGGAACTACCGCGGCCACCGGACGAGGAAGGGTCAGGTATCGAGCGCTGAACGGTGAGCGGGCCGCCAGGGGTCGGCCCGGCCTGGTCGGTGCCGGCCCAGGAACCGTGGACAACGGGGCCGGGGCCCGCCGGGTTGGTTCCAACGGCGGCACTGCTCCGGTTCGTTGCGCCGACCGGCGGTGGGTCTGTCGGTCGAAGGGGCTGCAGCAGGGGGGCGAGTGCCAGCGGAGTCGGGTCGACCTGGTGGAGGCCCGAGTGGAGGGTGTTGGCCGGTACGGGGCCGAGGGTCGGCGAACGGAAGACCACCGAACCGGCGCCGTCCGCGACCGCGGCTCCGCTTGCCAGTGCGGCCGCTGCCGGCTCGAACATCCGCTGCAATGACATTTCCCGGACGGTGACCCTCTCGCCGGTAGCTTCGACGCCGTCGGCAACCGGCACCGGTGATGCAGTTGGTACTGGGCTGGGCGCCGAGAGTCTCTGCACGGGCGGAAGTGACTCTCTCCCAGGGTGAGTTGGCACCGCGAGGCCGGCCGTTGCAGTCGGGCCGGGAAGCGGATCGGGCGGGACCAGGTCGAACAATGATGCTCGGCTCGACGACGGCTGGGGTCGGCCCAGGCCGACCGAACGGTCCCGCTCCGTCGACGGGGCAACGTCACTACTCGACGTCAGAGTAGCGCTGGGCCCGGGCGGCTGCGGGGCGGCGAAGCGCTGGACCACGGAAGAAACCGCCAGCGGCAACGGTTCCGGCGACTGCGACGAGGACGCTGCCGCCGCCACGCTGCCGAGATCGTCGACGCGCGGAGGCGCGGCCGGAGATTGGGTCCCGAGTTCCTCGGCGCCGTGTCGTTGCGGGGCTGGCGGTGTGCCGGTGTCGGCGCTGACAGGTGTTTCACTGGACCGGGTGAGCGGCGAGATCGACCTGGTCGGGTCCGACATGGTCTGTGCTGTCAGCGGTGTCAGCGGTGTCAGCGGTGTCAGTGGTGTCAGTGGCTCAGGTGTCTGGCGCGCGGGCGTCTGGGGCGCGGGCGTCACAGGCCGGCGTGGCAAGGACGCGCTGGACGCAGAAGCAGGTGTCAGCGGTGGGGATGCCAAAGGTGTTGGTAGCGAGACAATGTCGGCCACGGAGGGCGGTGACAAGGGAGCAGTCGTTGACCTAGGAGCGTCCACCGATTCCAGGCGGGCCACAGTCAACGGGGCCGCACTCACGGGGGCCGCACTCACGGGGGCTGAAACCAAAGGAACCGACACCACGGGGGACGCATCCGAAGGGGCCTGGGACACAGCGGGTGGGGTTGGCGCGGCCGACGGCAGCGGGCCTGCCGACCGGACAGGTGGCCCCGGCGGTGCTGGCGACTCTTCGAGCAAGGGAACCGAAAACCTCGGAGCCTGGGTGGCCGGCAGGCGCGCTTCGGCGCTGCGAGCCACGGTCAACGGCGCCACCTGCGCCGATGCGCCCGGGATCGACCCCGGATGCACTTCCGCCCCGACGGGCGTGCCAAGCCCGACCGGCCGACTCGATGAGCCCTCCCGCAGCTGCCGCTGGATTGACCGGTTGCCGACGGCGCCGGTGGGGTCACCGGCGCTGGGATCACCGGTGCTGGGATGACCGGTGCTGGGATCACCGGTGCTGTGATCACCGGTGCTGTGATCACCGGTGCTGTGATCACCGGGGGCGGTCGGTGCGGGCCGGGCCACCGGCGCCCGTTGCACCTGCGGCGTCCCGCGATGGTCCGCTGACTCATTCGCTGCACTCAAGGGCTGCGGCACACCCGGTGATGCTGGCCCGAACATCAGGGGTGGCTCCGGAGTCAACGCACCTCCGGCAGCCGGTTCGGACACGGAGGCGGCAGGCTCAGGCAAGACCCGTGGCAACACCCGTGGCAGGGCCTGTGGCACAGCCGCATTGACCACGCCCCCGGGTTCGGAGAATCCGGTGGCCGAGTTCTCGATCGTTCCGGCGGCAGGAGACGGTGGCTGAAAGGGCCGCGTGTGAAAGGACGGCGTGTGAAAGGACGGCGTGTGAAAGGACGGCGTGTGAAAGGACGGCGTGTGAAAGGACGGCGTGTGAAAGGACGGTGACTGATAGGACGGTGGCTCACTCTGGGGTGACAACACCTGTCTCGCACTTGTCCCCGGATGTGGTGCCCCGACCGAAGGAACCCGCTGCACCGCGGGTGGCGGTCCAAGGGAGCTAGGGACGGTGGCCGGGACGGCCGCGTCCTGCATCACCGGACCCCGAGCCGGTCTCGCGTCAGGTGCGGGGTCCGGGGGCTCCACTGATCGGATCCACGGGCCCAGGACCCGTTGAACCGCCGCCGTGACTGCCCCTCGACGACCGAGCACCGGCAGGTCGGCACCTTCCTCGATGACCCGGCTGACCATGGGCGGATTGCTGACCACCGGGACCGCCAGTCCTGCGACCAATCCGCTCGGGCCGGCCGGATCGATGACATGCCCCAGTGGGCCGAGAAAACTCGGATTGTGTGTCGTGGCCAACGAACCGGTAAAGGCATCCAACGGCGCAATCGGGCTGATCGGAGTGAATGTGCCCCGAACCGGCGCGGCGTCCCGCCAAGCCGGGCGCCGGGCATCAGGGGTTTCCGTTCGCTGGATGGTGGAGGGCGCTGTGCGTTCCTGATCCCGCCCCCACCAGCGTGCCACCTGCTCACCTCCCACGTTCGATTCGACGGTTGATCTGACCTATCTCCTGCACGAACCGTTGACGCTCCCGGTGTTCCAAATCCAGCAGGGCGTCCATCGACCAGTGGAAATGGAAGGCGATGTACGCCACCTCCTCGTAAATACGATCGGGTGCGTACATCGCTATTCCCCCAGGCGGCCCCCGGCGACGTCGATCGTGAACTCCTGGCTGCAGTTCGGGCAGGTCACCGCAGCGCGGGTGTGACCCTCCTGGTTCACCCGGCGGTACAAGTCCTGCAGGAACGCCAGGTCTGAGGCGAAAAGGTTCTCGATGGTGCCGGCGTGGACGTCGTCCACTGTCCCGATCCGGGTCACCACCCGACCCAGCAACACCACGGTGAGGTACGCCGGGTTCTCCCGGACTCGGTCGTCGCGCAGCGGGACCAATTCGTCCCTGGCAGTGGCCAACCGCATCACGCCATCTCGATGAACCGTGCCGGCGCCGTCCACGTATCCGCGGGGCAGGGTGAACGAGAACTCCGTCCGCAGGCCCTGTTCGGGCACGGTCCCGACGGCCGCAGCGCCCGGCGGGGATGCCGATCCCGGAGCGTCCTGGATCGACTGCAGAGCTGACACCACCGCCGAACTTCGGCGCATCACTCGACCTCGAGCCGCTCGTAGGTGACCACGATCTTCTCGGTCAGCACGCTGGTGTCGCCCGCCTTGAGCGAGCTGATTTCCAGGCTCTTCGGCCAGGCGTTGGTCAGCTTGTACCGCTTGACGGCCTGACCCTCATAGTCGTAGACCACGATCGCCCCGCCCTTTCGAACATCGCCCATCTTCCCGAACTGCGAGTCCTTGATCCACTTCTCGAAGCTCTGGTCGCTGGTCAACGGGCGGGTCAGGGTGACCTCGCCCGCCTTCCAGCATCCGGGCAGTTTTTTGACGACGTACTTGCCGTCTGGGCCGTTCTGCTTCAGTTCGATGACGTCCTGTTCCATCTTGAGGCCGGACACCTCGGTGATGGACTTGATCTGCACCCCGTCGATTTCCAGTCCAAAGGAATGGCCGACCGTGCTATCGAGTTCTGGCAGAGCCATGGGGCTCCCTTTCTGTGATGAAGGTGAAGGACGAGGGCTTCAGCTCAGGGTGAGCGGGCGCGCTGGAACGAACCGCTTACTCGGCAACCAGACTCGTGCCGCCGGAGAATTGGGAAAGCTGGAACACCACGAACTCTGCCGGTTTGACCGGTGCAACGCCGATCTGGCACAGAACCTGACCGGCGTCGATCGCCTCGGCCGGATTCGTTTCCCGGTCGCACTTGACGTAGAACGCCTCATCCGGAGTGACCCCGAACAGCGCCCCCTTGCGCCACTCATTGACCAGAAAGGCACTGATGGTGCGACGCACCTTGGCCCACAGGGCGTCATCGTTCGGTTCGAACACCACCCAGTTGGTCCCGTTGAGGATGGACTCCTCCAGGTAGTTGAACAACCGCCGCACGTTCAGATACCGCCATGCCGGGTCTGACGACAGGGTCCGCGCACCCCACACCCGGATACCGCGGCCCGGGAACGTCCGGAGGCAGTTGATGCCGACTGGGTTCAGCAGGTCATGCTCGTTCTTGGTGATCTGCACCTCCAGCGAGATCGCCCCCCGTACAACCTCGTTCGCCGGAGCCTTGTGCACGCCACGGGTATCGTCGTTGCGACCCCAGATGCCGGCAACGAATCCTGATGGCGGCATGTGGATGTTCTTGCCGGTGGACGGGTCGGCGGCCTTCACCCACGGCCAGTACAGGGCGGCGTATTTCGAGTCGTAACCTGCCCGATCCACCCGCCATTCCTTGACTTGCTGGGCGTTCAGACCGGGTGGCGGGTCAAGAATGGCCATTCTGTCACCCATCAACTCACAGTGCGCGATCATCGACAGTTGCACTGCCTTCACCGTTTCCTGGTCGATCGCCCCCTGCTGGTAGGCGCTCATCAGGTCAGGTACGCAGACCATGGTGATCTCGTCGATCGCCTCCAGACCGGAGAAACCGGTCCGCTCAGCCACATCTCCGACGTAGTCGTCCGTGGACAGCCGGGGCGACGGGGTCGCGGCAGGCGGTGGCGGTGGGTACAGGGAGACACTCGACCCCAGGCTCGGTGCCTCGACAGCCGCACCTGTGGCCGTCTCCTCGATCCGAATCACCTTGGACGCCGCATTGACCGCCGTTGCGACGTTGGCCTTCCCGCGCCCGGTGTTCAGCCGGTCGAATTCCTCGATGACGAGATCGCCCTGCCGCACGGCAAGTTTGAACAACCCGTCCGTCGCATCACCCTCGACGGGATGCACGTCGACGGAGATGGACCCGTTCGGCGCGCCAGGATCGACGGCCACCACCCGGTAGCTGCCGAGCATTCCCTGCGGCCCGGAGGCGATGGCACGTTGTGATTGTCGACTGCCTCCGTTGCTGCCGGTCTCCTGCCCGATTCGCACGACGTAGCAATTGCCGCCGCCGTTCTGGAAATAGGCGTACACCGACTGGGCGAGATAGGAACCTTCGACGAAACCGCCGAAGTTCCGGACGAACTCGGTCCAGTTCGGTACCAGGGTGGGTTCGTTGAACGGACCGTCCTCAGCCAAGCCGACGAAGGCGGCGACCGCGGTCCCGACCCCTTCTATCGGACGTGACCCGGAATCGACCTCTTCGACGTAGACGCCGGGAGAGAGGTAGGTCGGCATGCTGCCTCCTTGGTAGACCACCTGAGATTGACTCCAGCGTCGCCTTTTTGAGCCGGGTTGACGATGTGCGGACGGTCGCAACCGGGGGCAGCCTTGGTTGCCCGATCAGGCAGGAAATTCCGCGCAACCGCACGATGACGACCTGGTACGCCGGGGTGCCGATGCCTCGTCGATTTGTCCACGGCATAGATCCACTGGTCGCGCAGCCGGACGGTGGTGAGCTTGCGTGGGAAGTTGCGAATCAGGTGGAGCGGGGTGCCCTGTTCGCCATCACCACAAGAGTTTCCGCGGCTGATCCGGCCACCGGTCGCTTCGCTGACGTCGATCGTCTGCGACGCGCGTTCAAGCCAATGACCCAAACTTCGACCCACCTGGTCCACCGGGTCACGTGGCAGGGTGATGACCCGGCAGGTCTCACGTTCTGCGCTCGGTGCTTCGACCGCGGCGGTCGGCGTCGTCAGCACCATGCCCGCAGCCACCACGATGATGGTGACACCGGCGTCATGCCCGCCGCTACTCCGGAATGGATCTACTCCGCAAGCTCATCCTCGGGCAGATCCCCTTCCGGGGCCGCCTCCCGCTGCACGAAAGCCCCCTGCAGGCTCTCGTCTTCCTCTTCCGGGGCGGCCTCACGCTGAACCGATTCTTTGTGGGCCGCTGCTGGGGCGGCACTGCTTGCCGGTGCCGAGGCCGGAACCGCAGCCGCCATCACCCGGTCGGCATTCGCCGAGGCCTCCCGTTCGAACCGGTCCGACGGGTCGCTCACCGAGATCCCGCCGCCGGCCGCGGAACCGTCGACCGGCCCGTGGCGTTGCTGGACGACATGGGTGAGTTCATGCGCCAGCATCGTCTTTCCCTCGACGGAGGACGGGTCGTACTTGTCCCGCTGGAAGACCACGTTCGAGCCAACGGTGTAGGCGTGCGCATTCACCGATTCGGCCGACTCGTGGGCCCGAGAGTCGTTGTGGACGCGGACGTCGGAGAAATCGTGTCCAAGACGTGCCTGCATTTCCTGCCTGACGTCGGTGGGCAACGGGCTACCGCCACCGGAGCCCACGACGTCGTGCACCGGCGACCGCGTTGCTGCCTCCTCGGGCTCGGCCCCTGCAGAGTCGCCCGAAGAGTCAAGCAGCGATCCGACGCCACTGTTGCCAACGGCGCGCTGCAACCCAAGGATGCCTTCGCCGTCCAGCACGTCGGGCCGCCCGGCGGCTGCTGCCCGCAGCACGTGAGCGGCCGGAGAATTGTGGAGCCTGGCCGACTTCGGCCGTAGCGATGGTTCCTCGAAATCGTGGTCGTGGGAATGCACGGCGGATCCTTTCTCCCGGTGCCTCGATGCTGTCACCGGCTCGAGATCAATGCCAGAGGGTGGCGGCCGACCGGACGGGCTGGTCTGCCTGCCTTTTCGGGCAACGACATCATGATTTCCTGGGCCTGGCGAACAACCCACCGACGAAGGCGACCACGCAGCCACCGATCACCAGGAACGCACCCGGGCCTGGTGCACCGGCGTCAACCTGGGTGCGTACCGCGATCATGAACACCACCAGCGCTACCGCAGCCAGCAGCGCCGCAAACCGGGTCAGCCGGCCTTTCCTACCGATCAGGCCCACCATCGCCACAACGGCCAACAGGATGATCACGGCGCCCGCGGACACGAACGGGTCGAGCCTGTTCGGCAGATCCGGAAACAGCTGCCCCGGCAGCACCTTCTCCGACACATCGTCCAATTCAGGCAAACCCCAATCGATGCCGGTCAACCGGATCCGGCCGTCCCACACCAGGAATGAACCAGTGATCATCATCCCGGCTCCGAGCAGGGTCAGCAGCACCCGCCAGAGTGGGCGTCGGTCGGTCGACTCCTGGACCAGCGTCCCGGACGCCTCGACCTCTGCGACGCCGTCGGACACTACAACGGTGTATGGCCTGCTGATCTCGTCGCCGCCGTCGGGTCGAGGCGCCTGCACGGACACCTGCGAGGTGGCCGTCCCTCCGGGGCCCACTTCGACGACCGGCGGGTTGAACACGAAGCGCACCGCCCGTTCCGGGTCGTTTCCGGAGAATTGAAGGTACCGGGCACGGGACCCGCGGCGGTTGTCCACGACCACCAGCGTCCGTCCGCCCGAGCTGTCACGAACTCGCAGCAGGTGAGGATCCAACCGGACGGCGACCGGCTGGTCCGGCAGCGGCGGCGAGGCGGATTGCACCACGGTACCGGCGGTCTCGACCTCCTTGATGCCATCGGACGCCGAGACCGAGAACTGTCGCGTCACTTCGCTTCCCGGCTCCGGCAGCGCCACATCCAGCCGGCCCTCCGCGTGCGCAATCTGGCCCTGACCGACCTGCACCACCGGGGGGTTGAAGGTGAACCCCATGGCCCGCTCCGGGTCGAGTCCGGCCAGCGTCACCCGACGCACCCGAATGCCCTGCCGGTTGTCCACGGTCACCCCGAACCGGGCGGACGTGCTGTCCCGCAACCTGATCAGGCTCGGATCGAGCTTGAGTGCCACCGGCGTCTCCACCGGTGCCGCTGAGGTCTCCTGGACGAAGGTCCCGCCGGCCTCCGCCTCGGTTGTTTCGTCGGCGGCGATCACCGCCACCTGGCGGGTAGCAGCCTCACCGGGCGCGGGCAACGGCGCCTCCAACCGCACCATCACCCGCACGTTCTGCCCGGGCGGAACCTCAACCCAGGGCGGTGAGAATCCGAAACGCACCAGGCGTTCCGGGTCTCGCCCCGAGAGGGTGGCCCGGCGAGTCCGCTTGCCCGAGCGGTTGTCGACGACGACCTCCAACTGGCCAACCGCGGTGTCGCGGACCCGGACGACGCTCGGATCCAACCGCACCGTCAGCGGGGGGTCGGGGACGATCGCGGAGGTGGACTGCACGAACGTCGCCGGAGATTCCAGGTCTGCGACGTCGTCGGCGGAGGCAATGATGGTCAACCCGCGAGCGGCCTCCTGCCCTGGTGGCGGCGCCGGACCCACCACCCGAACCCGAGCATGTCCGATCTCATCCGGCAACACGTCGATCGACGGGGGGGAAAAGGTGAAGTGCAGAAAGCGTTCGGGATCACGGCCGGCAAAGAAAACTCTCCGGGTCCGCGTCCCCTGACGGTTGTCCACGCTGATGTCGAGCACACCGCTCTCACCGTCCGTCACTCGAAGCAGGGTCGGTTCGAGCCGGACGGTCAACGGCGCTTCCACCGAGCCGGTCTGGATGAAGCTGGCGGTCGCCTGAACCTGCGGGTCGTCGGTGGCGGCGATCGTGAGCTGCCTGGTGGTGCTCTCGCCGGGCGCCGGCGCCGGACCGACGACCGATACCGCCACCACCGCCACCCCGCCCGCTGGGACCTCGACGCTCGCCGGTGAAAAGCTGAACCGCAGCAGGCTTTCCGGGTCGCGACCGGCCAGCCTCACCTGTCGGGGCCGGTTGCCGGCGGTGTTGTCCACGGTCACCTGTATCCGCGCGGCGGCGGCATCGACCGCCCGGATGACGGTCGGTTCCAGCCGCAGGGTCAACGGCCGGGTGGTCTGCAGGACGCCGACGGTGACCACGTACTCGACGACGATCTCGGGATGCGCGACCGACTGCACCCTGACCCGTAGCGGGTAGCTGCCAGCGGGTGCCAGCACCCCGGGGGCGACGCCGACATCAACCATGGTGCTCTCGGACGTTCCGGGTAGCAGTCGGACCTCGGCGGATTCGGCCTGGAGCCAGTCCGGCGGGTCGACCGCAATGATCTGGTAGGCGTCGACGATCTGCGACATGTTGTAGACGACGACCTCGATCCCGGACCGTTCGCCCCCGGGAGCCACCTCGATCGAGGTCGGTTCGACGCTCACCCGCACTGGATCGGCCTGGTCAGGGGTGCTGTCCCGGTCGGCGGGAGCCGGGCCTGTCGTTCGATCCGGCACCGCAGGTAGAGCCGGTGGCGTGGGCGGACCTGGAACGAAGGCCGTCTCGGGGACGGTGGCCGGGCCCGGGGCGCCGTGATCGGCCGCAGATTCTGCAGTCTCATCAGACCAGGGCAGGTACGCCTGGCACTGCACGCAGAACTGCGCGTCCGCCTCGTTGCGGGTGCCGCACTGTTCGCAGATGTTCTCGCTCATTGAACCGCTCCCTCCCGCTCGCACCGCACCGGCCGGTGTCATCGGCGGGCTCCGTTGCTCACCGGCTTGCTGAAATATGGCCCGAACTCCCGTTCCAGGACCAGCCGACCGAGCTTTCGATACTCTTGCTGCACGGCGGAAATCAATTCCGCCATACCGATGGCTCCGTCTCGGCCGGCGGCGAGGTAGCCGGCCGTGGTCGCGGCCGATCGGATATTCCCGCCCGAAAGGGTGAAGGCCCTTGCGCAGAACTCCAGGTCGAGGTCCGGTTCGCACGGCGCCGGCGACCGCAGGCACTGCCGCCAGATCGCCAGCCGGGAGGCGTCGTCCGGGGCGGGGAAGTCGATGATCATGTCCAGCCGCCGGGTGAATGCCTCGTCGATGTTCGAGCGAAGGTTGGTGGCGAGAACGGCCAGGCCGTCGAAGGTTTCCATTCGTTGGAGCAGGTAGGCGCTTTCGATGTTGGCGTACCGGTCGTGCGCGTCGCGCACCTCGCTGCGTTTGCCGAAGATGGCGTCGGCCTCATCGAAGAGCAGCACCGCGTTCACCCCGCCGGCCTCGCTGAAAATCCGCTCGAGATTCTTCTCGGTCTCGCCGACGTATTTGTCCACCACGGTCGCCAGGTTGACCGTGTACAGATCCAGCCCGAGTTCGCCCGCGATGACCTCGGCGGCCATCGTTTTACCGGTCCCGGAATCCCCGGCGAACAGGGCCGTCACCCCGCGGCCCCGGCCGCCGCCCTTCCGCATCTGCCATTCCACCAGCACCCGGTCGCGGTGCCGGGCCCGGGAGGCCAGGTCCAGCAGCTGGCCGCGGGACGATCCGGGAAGCACGATGTCGTCCCATCCGACGGCCGGCTCGATCCGGCGGGCCAATCGTTCCAGCCCAGCGGCGTTCTGCGCCCTGGCGCCGCGTCGCAGGTCATCGGCGGTGAGCCCGCCGTTGCCCAGCAGGGCGGCCGCGGTGGCGGCTCGGACAGCGCGATCGACCTGCCTGGGACCGAGAACGAAATGCGCCGGAATGATCGCGTGATCCACCTCTGCCAACCCTGAGCCTTGAGCCGGCCGCAACGCGTCCGCCCACAGCACCATCCGCTCTGCCGGGGTCAGGGTCGGCGCGGTGATCAGCAGCGGCACCTGATCGGTCCAGTTCGGGTCCCAGGTGACCGAACCGACGATCGTCACCGGCAACGGCAGCCCCGCCAGCAACCGCAACGCCTCCGCGCCGCCGTTCCCGGCGCCGTCCGGGGTCACCGCCCGCTCCTGGGTCAGCGCCTCGACCGGGCCGGCCACCACACCGGCGTCCCGCAACACCGCTTCCCGGCCAAGGATCGCGATCGCCTCGCGGGGATCGCGACCCGCCGCCACCCGGAGTAGATCGATACCCAGCACCGGCCGGCCGAGCTCGGCCATCGCCGCCGCCGCCACCGACGGACCGATCCCCTCCCCGGCCTCCCGGAAGTAGGTCAGCCGCTGCCCGGCCCGGAGCGCGCCCGCGAGCCGTAATGACTGTGCCCCAGCGAATTTCGCAGGCTGAGTCACCAGGCCGACCAGTGCAGGGTCTGGAGCGTCATCGCCGAGCAGGTGCGCAGTGACCCGATCCGGCACCCGCAAGGCCCTGGTCAGGAACGGCCGATCGGTGTCCTCGACTCCGATCAGGGCCCGGTCGATCAACGGTGAACCGGGCAGCAGCCGGCTGCGCGCGTCGGCCGACGCCGACGGCACGTCGGCCAGGTCCAGCGCGAGCCCGATGGTTGCCCGGCGCCGGGTGACGTCATCGTTAAGATACCCATACAGGCGCTCGAACCGGCTGTCCAGATCGGGGATCAGCGCAATGAGCAAGATTTCGACGTCGAGGTCGGACAGACCCGCGGACACCGTCAGGCTGCGCAACCGGGCCGGGGACCGGGGCCCCTCCGGGCCAGCGACGATATCAGCGGTGGTGTCGGCGGTGCGGTGATCGACTCCATGATCGGCACCGTGAGCGACACCGTCATCGGCACTGTGATCGACACCATCATTAACACCGTCATCGGCACTGTGATGGGCGATGTCGGCGTCGTTGTCGACAGACTGCCGGGCCGCCCAGTCCACCGCCGGGGTGGCACAGCCGGGGCTGAGCAGCTGGCTGACCACCTCGTCGGTCAGGTACAGCCCTCGGAATGGGTCGTCGGGCGCGGGGTCGTCGGCCCGGCGGTGCAGCACGAGGGCCCGGATCCGGTCCTCGACCAGACCGAGCCGGCGCAGCAAGTGCTCAAGGCTGGGGTCCGTCACTTCTGGTTGATCCCGCCCTGACGTCGTCGTCGTGTTGGCGACGGGGATTTCTTCCCGGCGCCCGGTCGTTCCTCGCCGACCGTTGCCGAATCGGACGACAGCTGCTGGACAACGGGGTGCCCTGTTCCCGCCAACTGGGCCCAGGACAACCCGCGAACCACGCCCGCCGAGCCGGACCCGGCGCCCCCGGACCGTTCCGACGTGGTTGCCGGGGTCCGGCCGGAGCTCGCGGATGCCGACGCCGGAGCCAGAACCGGTCGCTGTGTCCTGGTCTCGGCCGGTGGCCAGTCGCCCAGCCCGCTCATCAGCAGGCGCCCCGGGTCGATCACCGGTGGCCCGGCTGCGTACCGCTGACCGGTGCCGGTGGGCGCGCTGACCACCACGTCCAGCGACGGTTTGAGCTCCCCGCCCAACGCCGACCACACGTCTGCGAACGAGCGGTCCTCCGGAGGCGGCAACGCCACCGTCATCGGGACCGGCAACCCCATCTCGGCCAGCGGGCCGGTGATCAAATCCTGCGGCATCGCATCGTGCCGCAGGAAGCAGGACAACAGTGCGGCGAGCAGCCGGTGCTCGTCCTCCGGTCGCTGGGTCCAGGCGGTCACCAGGTACGACAGCTTGAAATGCCGCGGCGGCAGATGCCTGGTGGTCACCCGGTCCCGGTTGTCGTACTCGTTGATCAAGCCGCGTTCCCGTCTCCGCAGGTCCTCTCGAATGTCGTAGAGGTAGACGTCGATGGTCGGCACGTTTCGGCGACTGGCCCAGTCCTTGGTGGGGGCCTCGAACACCACCTCGACTTCGGTGCCGTCGGTGGCGTCCCGCTCAATTAGAGCGCGCAGCGCGATATCGACCTCATGGATCACGGTCATCACTGTGCCGGGAGGGCGCCGGCAGGGGCACCCGGCGAGGGTCAGACAGCAGGGCACAGCTTGCTGCCCGAACGGGCAACGGCAGCCGCCCGTCCTCTCCGGGGCACTCAGATCAGACCCTCCCGGACGGCGTACGCGACTGCATGCGAGCGGTTCCGCAACTGCAGCCGGGTGGTGACGTCATGCAGGATGTTCTTCACCGTGCGCTGGCTGTAGGACAGCCGCCCGGCAATTTCCGCGGTGTCGTGCCCACTGGCCACGAGTGTCAGCACCTGCGCCTCGCGATCGGACAACCCAGAGAAGGCAAGCCCTCTCGGCGAGAGCACCTGACGCTGCAGCCGGCCGACCTGGCCGAGTAACCGGCCGAGTAGATCCGGCGGTACCTCACCCTCGCCGGCCGCAACCCGCAGCAGTGCCCGGACCAGGGTGTCCGGGGTGGTGTCCCCACGCCGTAACAACCCGCCCACCCCCACCTCGGCGGCGGCGACCAAAGTCGCGTCGTCGATCACCCTGGCGATCAGCACGGTGCGTGGGACGGACCCACGTTGCAGACCCCGCAACACCCGGAGCACCTCGTCGGTGAGCACATCGGCGACCACCACGGCGACGACGGCGTCGCCCAGTTGTTCGGCACCGACGACCTGAATCTCGGGTCGCTGCCGGAGCTGGCTGATCACCCCGGCCTGGGAGATCGGATCGCTGGCGTAGACATAGGTCACGACTGGGGGCGTGGGCATGGGGTCCTCCGGTTGTTCCAGTGGATGTGGGGAGATCGCGTTCCGCAGGCGGCGCTCGTGGGCTGGTGGCCGGGAAGCATCTGCTGCCTGAAGACGCATCATGAACGGGCACTCTCTACAGCCGCTCAACACGAGTGGCCTCGGATCTTCCGGGCCAACGGCGGCTCAACAAGCAGTCAACAAGCAGTCAACAAGCATCAACAAGGACGACGGCGATCAAGAGCAATCGACTTCATCAACAGGACCGCTCCGTCAGCGATGTGAGCCCAATCACACCCCTGCGTACAGCGGTGGGGGACGCGTCAGGAATGCGTCAAGACTTTCCCATCCGGTGCCGATCCGCTGGATCAATCTGGTTTGATCCGAACGATGAGCGTGCCTGGAACACCTACGGTCGGTCGAGCTACCTCTGACCCGGGTCATTCCGGTGGGCCAGGTCGGCAGCATGGCGGGCCGCGGACCGCGCTCACGGTGGGGGCCTTGGGCGTCGTTTTCGGCGATATCGGCACCAGCCCGCTGTACACGATCCAAACAGTGTTCAACCCCGACGACCCGCACCCGGTCCCGGCCAGCACCGACAGCGTCTACGGAATTATTTTGTTGATCTTCTGGTCCGTCACCATCATCGTCACCGTGAAATATGTGCTCCTGGTCATGCGGGCCGACAATGACGGCGAGGGCGGCATTCTGGCGCTGATCACGCTGATCAGCCGCCGCGGGATCCCTGGCGGCCGGCGGACCAAGGCGGTGCTCGCAGCGCTCGGCATCTTCGGGGCGTCGTTGTTTTTCGGTGACAGCATCATCACGCCGGCCATCTCGGTGCTTTCCGCGGTCGAGGGGGTGAAGGTCATCCAGCCGTCGTTGGAGCCGCTCATCGTGCCGATCACCGCTGTGGTCATCTTGGTGCTGTTCGCCTCGCAACGCATCGGCAGCGCGAAGGTCGGCCGATTGTTCGGCCCGGTGATGATCGTCTGGTTCGTTGCCATCGGAGCCTGCGGGATCAGCGGAATCACCGCGCACCCGGAGATCCTGCGTGCGCTGTCCCCGACCTATGCCGTCGGCTTTCTGCTCGGCCATTTTTCCATCGCGTTCTTTTCCCTCGCCGCCGTGGTCCTCGCGGTGACGGGGGCGGAAGCCTTGTACGCGGACATGGGCCACTTCGGTCGGGCCCCGATCACCAGGGCATGGCTGGTCCTGGTCTTTCCGGCCTGCGTCCTGAGCTACCTCGGGCAGGGGGCGTTGGTGCTCGCCGACCCTGCCGGTTCGATCAGTAGCCCGCTCTTCCTGCTGGTGCCCGCATGGGGGCGGCTCCCGATGGTGCTGTTAGCGACGGCGGCCACCGTGATCGCCTCCCAAGCGGTCATCACCGGGGCGTTCTCGGTTTCACATCAGGCAGTCCAATTGGGCTACCTGCCCCGGCTGAGGATCAACCACACGTCCGAGGAAACCATCGGGCAGATCTACGTTCCGTGGATCAACTGGACGCTGATGGTGTCCGTACTTGCCTTGGTCTTCGCCTTCGAAACCTCGGCAGCGCTCGCTTTCGCCTTCGGTATGGCGGTCACCGGCACGATCACGATCACCACCATCTTGTTTTTCTATGTCGTGCGGTACCAGTGGCGGCAACCGTTGTGGCTCGTACTCAGTGGTGCTACGGCGTTTCTCGTCGTCGATGGTCTGTTCTTCGCTGCCAACCTGCCAAGTTCACCCACGGTGCCTGGTTGCCCCTGCTGATCGGAATCACGGTCTTCACCATCCTGACAACTTGGCAGCGCGGCCGAGCGCTGGTCACTGCTCGCCGGGTTCACGACGAGGGTTCGCTGCGGACATTCATCGAGGAGCTACACGACAATCGCCCACCCCTGCAACGTGTTCCGGGCCTGGCCGTGTTTCTCAACAGGGGAAATTCCACCACCCCGCTGGCGATGCGGGCCAACGTCGAACACAATCACATCCTGCACCAGAACGTCATCATCGTCTCGATCGAGACCTGGCTGGTGCCGTACGTAGCGGTTGCGGACCGGGTGACCCTGGACGATCTGGGATACGCCGACGACGGCATCACCCATGTCAACGCCCGGTTCGGGTACATGGACGAGCCTGTCGTCCCCGATGTGCTCGAGGCTGCGGTCAGCGCCGGCCTGCGCTGCCCCGTGCCGATCAATCAGGCGTCGTATTTCCTGTCCACGATCGAACTCCGGGTAGGTGACAGTCCGGGAATGACCAGGTGGCGCAAGCGGTTGTTCCTGGCCACCTCCCGGATTACCGCCGACGCCGCCGAGTACTTCGGTCTACCCCGGGATCAGACCGTGATCATGGGTTCCAGAATCGACGTTTGAACGCTACCCGGTGACCGATACCGTTTGCAGTTCAGGAACGTGGGCAGGTGCGGCCGGGGCCATCCGGTCCCGGATCCGCTGGCTGATCACCTGGCTGATGCCATCCCCCCGCATGGAGACGCCGTACAGCGCATCAGCCGATTCCATGGTGAATTTCTGGTGGGTGATAACGATAAGCTGCGACGATTCCCGCAATTCAGTCATCAGCCCCACCAGCCTTGTCAGGTTCACCTCGTCCAGCGCCGCCTCGACCTCGTCCATGATGTAGAACGGGCTGGGCCGGGCGCGGAAAATGGCTACCAGCAGGGCAACTGCGGTCAGCGATCGCTCACCACCGGACAGCAGGGACAGCCGCTTGACCTTCTTGCCGGGCGGCCGCGCGTTTACCTCGATACCGGTGGACAGCATGTCGGACGGGTCGGTCAGAACCAGCTCACCCTCGCCGCCGGGGAACACCGTGGCGAAGACCGCGCCGAACTCGCGGGCAACATCGTGGTAGGCGGAGGTGAACAACTCCAGGATCTTCTGATCGACCTCCTTGATCACCGAGTGCAGATCCTTGCGGGTGGCCTTGAGGTCCTCCAGCTGGGTGGCCAGAAACTTGTGCCGTTCCTCCAGCGCGGAAAACTCCTCCAGCGCAAGGGGATTCACTTTTCCAAGCGCACTCAGGTCGCGTTCGGCCCGCTTGCGACGCCGTTCCTGTGACGGCCGGTCGTACGGCATCGCCGGTGGCTCGCGCACGTCCTCGCCGCGTTCCTTGGCGGCCAGGTACTCCGCCGTCTCCTCCGGGGTCGGCGGGACCAGGGTCTGCGGCCCGTACCCGGCGATCAATTCGTCGCGGAGAACCGCGAACTCTTCGAGCGAACGCTCCGAAAGTTGCTCCAACAATTGGGTCTGTTGGGCACGGAGCACCTCGCCGGTATGTACCGCGCTGGTCAGCCGGTCCCACTGTTGTTGCAGCTCGGCCGCCGTGGCCCTGGTGACAGTGAGCGATTCTTCGGCGGAGGTCCGGGCGGCGGCAGCCCGTTCCCGGGCGGCCGCGGCCTCCGCCAACGACGCCTCGAGCCGCTGCGCGACGGCGCGGCCGATGGCGACCACCTTGCTCGCAACAGCAGCTCTCGCGGCGCGACGTTCCTCGGCGGCAGTGGCGGCCGCCCGATGCTGGCGTTCCTGACGAGCGGTCCGGCGCAGTGAATCCGCGGTCCCCGCGGTAGCCCTGGCCCGCTCCTCCGCTGTGCGGTGGATCAGCCGGGCCTCGACCTCGCGTTGCCGTGCTACCGCCGTCCGCTCGGCCAGGTGGTCCCGGGCGCCGGGGTCGACCTCGCCCGGGTCATCCTCGACTTCCGCAGCGTACAAACGACTTTCGAGATCGGCCAACGCAACGCGGTGGTGATCCCGGGCGGTTTCGGCTGCCTGACGTTGCCGGTCGAGCCGCTCGGCCTCGGCACCCGCGGCCCGGGCGGCAGCCCCACTGCGGGCCAGTTCCTCCGCGACCGCCGACATCCGGGCGTCCGAATGATGCAGTGCGGCAAGCGCTTCCGCCTCCGCCTGGGTCCGCTGCGCCAGGGCGGCGGTGGCGCCGGCCAACGCCGCATCGAGTTCGCCGGCCCGGCCCGTGGTGGCTGCGAGCTCGGCGGCCGCCCGCTCCCGCGCGGCCTGGATCTCCAGCATCGATTCGCCGCCGGCCACGCCGCCGACCGCCCACTCCGGGCCGAGCAGGTCCCCGGCGGCGGTGACCGCGCGGACGTCCGGGGTGCAGTCGACGACGTCCAGCGCCGAGGCCAGGTCGGTGACGACCGCGACCCGGTCCAGCACCCGGGCCAGCGCGGGCAGCAACGTTTCGGAAGCGGTCAGCATGTCGACCGCCCAGCACGCATCGGGCGGCAGGTCCGGCCAGCCTCGGCGGTCGGGTCGTTGCCTGGGTCCCTGGACCAGCACGCCAGCACGGCCAGCCGCGTTGTTCCGCAGGTACTCCAGCGCCCGGACGGCGTCGGCGGCGGTACCGACCGCGACGGCGTCCGCGACGGCCCCGAGAGCGGAGGCGATGGCGGTCTCATACCCGGGGGTAATGACCAACCCATCGGCAACGGCGCCGCACACTCCCGGCAGCTGATGACCCGCAGCCAGCAGGGCCTGGGTACCGTCCCGGCGATCCAGACCCAACGCGAGGGCGTCCACCCTGGCAGTCAGGGTCGACGCCTCAGAACGCGCTGTGCGCAACGCATCGGTCAGCTCGGCGACCCGGGCAGCGGCGGTGGTGGTGGCCGTGGCGGCCTGCTCATAGGACTCGTCCAGGCCAACCTCGCTGGAGTCCAGGTCACCCACGGAATCCTGGGCCACGACGAACGCGGCGGACGCGGCGGCGGCCCGCTCTCGGGCCTCGGTCACCGCCCGGCTCAGCCTGGACACCTCGTCGTCACCGGCCGACAGGCGGGACCGAGCCGCGTTCACCGTCCCGGTCAGCCGGGCCAGGCCCTCCCGCCGGTCGGCAATCAACCGATGTGCCGCAACGAGTTCGCTCTCGGCGGCGCGCAGGTCGCGCTCGCACTCGACCCGGTCGGCGGTCAACGCCGTGAGCTCGGCGGCGGCGTGATCCACCGCGGCCTGCAACCCGATCTGGTCACGCTCAGCCCGCTCGGCGGAGGCCTCCAGCTCTTGCGGGTCCCGGCCGGTCCGGGTGGCCGGCGGTGTCGCGGACAGGTTGCGGGCACGTTCGCCCGCCAGCGCGATGGTCCCCCGCAGGCGTTCGGCGAGCGCGGACAGGGCGAACCAGCCGTCCTGGGCCTGCTGCAGCGCTGGAGTTGCGGCGTGCAATGCCTCAGCGGCGCGTTCCTGGTCGGCTATCGCTTCGGCGAGGTCACGCTGAATCGCTCGGCGGTGGTCGATCGCGGCCTGCTCGTCGAGCGCATCACGGGCGATCTTGACGGTGATCTGCGCGAGATCATCGGCCAGCAACCGCATCCGGGAATCCCGCAGGTCGGCCTGCACCCCTGCGGCCCGCCGGGCAACGGCCGCCTGGCGCCCCAACGGGCCCAACTGCCGGCGGATCTCCCCGGTCAGGTCCGTTAACCGGTTCAGGTTCGCCTGCATCGCATCAAGTTTGCGGACGGTCTTCTCCCGCCGCTTGCGGTGCTTGAGGACGCCAGCAGCTTCCTCGACGAAGGCCCGGCGATCCTCGGGGCGGGCCTGCAGCACCGCGTCCAATTGACCCTGGCCGACGATGACATGCATTTCCCGGCCAATTCCGGAGTCGGACAGCAGTTCCTGGATATCCAGCAGCCGGCAGGACGACCCGTTGATCTCGTACTCCCCGACCCCGTCGCGGAACATCCGTCGGGTGATGGACACCTCGGAATAGTCGATCGGCAATGCACCGTCAGAGTTGTCGATGGTCAGCGTGACCTCGGCACGTCCCAGCGGCGGCCGGTCCGCCGTACCGGCGAAGATGACATCGTCCATCTTCCCCCCGCGGAGGGCCTTGGCGCCCTGCTCGCCGAGCACCCAGGCAATCGCATCCACCACGTTGGACTTTCCGGAACCGTTGGGCCCGACCACCGCGGTGATCCCTGGTTCGAATCTCAGCGTCGTCGCGGACGCGAAGGACTTGAAACCCTTCAAGGTGAGCGTCTTCAGATGCACGCTGTGTTGTCCTCCCCCGGCGTCGGAATCATGGGTCCGCACCCATCTGGACAGGCGCGGTGGTGGGCGCCGGCGTCGGCGCGCAGGGCGTGGCTACCGGCGGGTGATCCGACCCGGCAGGGTCTTCACCGCTGCGGCCACTCCGACTGCCAGGTTCCGGTTGGCGTCGAGAACCGTTTGCAGCCAACCAAAGTACAGCTCAACCACTCGGACCGGGTCGAACCATCCCAGTCGGGGCGGACCGGCCAGTCCAGGCTTGCGGGGCGCGGCGACCGGTACTGGGTCCGGCGCGCGAGTGATGGTCTCGGGGTGGGGATCGGCTGGGCCGCCGGCGTCGTCTGGGACCGCGACCAGGGTCGGGCCGAGTTTCCCGGCCACGCTGCTGGCCGTGGCCGGCGGCACACTGCCATCGAACAAACCAGCCAGGTTGGGCCTGCTGCCGGAGGTCATACCGCTACCTCGACCCTGCTCCGGTGATGCCGTTCATGCACCGCTGCAATAACTTCGTCGGCGAGCGCCGCGTAGTCACCGGCCAATCCCGCCGCTGAGGAATGACCGCTCAGCAACCCGCCCCGATGCCCTCCCCGATGCGCGTCCACCAGCTCGTACGGCAGCAGGCCATTGCTCCGCATGTCGACGGCGGCGCTCTCCAGATGCCGGATGGCCGAGCCGAACACCGGCGCCGCACCACCGAGCGTTTCCTGCAAGGCAGCCCGGACGGAGGTCAACAGCCGGGTACTCCCCCGCCGGACTCCGAACAGTGCAACTCCGAGCAGGGTCAGGCCCGGATTGACCGCCCGGGCAGCGGCGAACCGTTGCGCGATCACCACCAGACCGTCCAGGCTCGCTTCGTCCGATCGCGTCGGGATGATCAGGAAGTCAGCCGACGCGAATACCAGGTCCTGCAGAATTGGTTCACCAGGCGGGGTGTCGATCAGTACCAGGTCGTAATCGGCCTTCCGGCCCTGCGGGCGAACCCGATCCAGCGCTGGTCGCAGCCCGGGCAGGGTCTGACCCCGGGCGCCCCGGGCGGTGAAGGCAGCTCCGACGTCCCAGAGCGACGATCCGCCGGACACCACGTCCAGTCGCTCGCGAACATCGCGGATGACGTCCAGCGGCAGACCGTGGGTGATGGACAGGGCCAAACTGGCCCCGTCCGCGGCCCCGTAGCCCAGGTCCCGGCCGAGGTTGCCCTGCGGGTCGGTGTCCACCACCAATACCCGAAGCCCTGAGGCGGCGGCCTGCCCGGCCAGGCCGGCGGTGAGGGTAGTTTTGCCGACCCCACCCTTGCCGTTGGCGATGGCAATGACTCGTCGCATGGCGAACCTCCCTTCGGTGTCGCCCGTATCGTCCGCCACCGGGGCGCCGTGAAGCGGTTGCCACGCCGGTCGACGGGCCGATGCCGACGCGACCGACGATCAGCTGGCACGGGCCGGTCCGGAGCGGGATCGGCGGTCTGCACGGCAAGCGTGACCAGGTCGTCGGCGCTGATTCCCGGCCAGCCGTGCAGCACCGCCCGCCATGCCGGTGGCACCGCCGACGCTCCCCATCTGGCGCCGAGCAGGGCGCCGGCGATCGCCGCGGTGGTGTCGGTGTCGTGGCCGGCCCGGACCGCGAGTTCCAGGGCCGCCGGGAGATGACTTGGGTCGGCGCTCGGCGCATGGGTGATGGCCCACCACGCCGTCTGCAGCGCATGGACGACCCAGCCGTTGTTCGGGAAGTCATGCGGGCCAGCAGTTTCCGCCTGGTCCAGCAGTGGACCCCAGAACTCGCCGACGGCCGGGTCGGCGGTCGCCAGGTAGCCCCGCACTCCGTCGAAGGTGCCGGTCAGCACGGCATGCCGGATCGCCGACGACCACAGCTGGCAGGCCTGGTGCGCGCGGACGTCGTCATGGGTCAGCGAACTCACCAGCCATGCGGCCTGCGCGCACGCCGATTCGTCGTCCAGGTAGGCGATCCCGACCGCCGCGGTTCGCATCAGGGAACCGTTCCCACCCTTGCGACCAGGGACCCGGCGGGCCGTTTCCTGCATTGCCGCCGCGGAGTTGTCACGCGCGGAGAGCACCGCCCTCGTCTGGTTGCCGACGTCCTTGGGCCCGGATGAGAACCACTCGCCGAACCCGGCTGCCACCGCATCGAGCCCGGCCGTGGTCCGCAGGTCGGCACCGGTGGCGGTGACCCGGGCCACGGCGATCGTCATCGATGTGTCGTCCGTCCACTCCCCCCGGCGCGAACCCGAACGGGCCGCCGCCGATCATCGGGATCGGGGTGTCGGCGGTCGGGTAGCTGAACTCGTACCCGGCGCCCAGGGCGTCACCCGCCGCACTGGCCAGCAGCACCCCGGCCGCCCGGTCGGCCCAGCCGGGCGACCTGGTGGGCGTTGTCTCGTGGCTCACGTGTCCAGCGTGTCAGGTCGTTGCTGACTCTGTGCCTCTACGGTGACAAAATGCCGGTGCTGACCTGTCGGGACCCGTTGGCATCCCGTCCCCACCGAGTCCTGGTGGCCGGCACGTCGGGGTCAGGCAAGAGCACCTTGGCAGCACGGATCGCCGCGGCCATCGCTATCCCATACGTCGAGATCGACGGCTTGTTCCACGGGCCGGGATGGACCCCGAAGGCCTCCTTCGATGCGGAGGTCGACAGATTCAGTTCAGGTCCGAACTGGGTGACCGAGTGGCAGTACAGCCAGGCCCGGCCGCTGCTCGCGCAACGGGCGGACCTCATGGTCTGGCTCGACCTGAGCCGACTCATGGTCCTACGCCAAGTAACGGCGCGCACCCTCCGGCGGCGGCTGCGCAGGGAGGTCTTGTGGAACGGCAACACCGAACAACCACTGCGGACCTTTTTGACGGACAGAGATCACATTGTGCGGTGGGCGTGGAAGACGCACGCCGAGAATGCCGACCGGGTCCGGGCTCTGTGCACTCAGCGGCCGAACCTGCCCGTCGTCCAGCTGAGGTCCCACCGCGAGGCCGCCGAATGGCTCACCGGCCCCCTGCGAGCCGCGTCGACAGCCCGGTAGCCAGGGCCGCCGGGTTCGAGCCGACTGTCCCGCCCGTGACGATTCAGAATGACGGAATCGCCTGCGACTAAACGCATGTCACCGCTCCGTAAAACCCCTAAGCCCACCGCGGGGTTCGCTGAAGCGGGCGACCACCTGCTCGACGACGCCAGGTGTACGGGCTTCGCGCAACTGCTCCAGTAAGGCCTCACACGCCTCCCGGCTCCCTTCGGCCACCACCTCCACCCGGCCATCGGCGAGGTTGCTGGCGCTGCCGACGACACCGAGTTCCAGCGCCTTCGATCGGGTCCACCAGCGGAACCCGACGCCCTGCACGGAGCCGTGCACCCAGGCTGTCAGCCGGACGTCGTCGGGTCCGGGGGTGGGGGCCGGGTCGTCGGCGCGCTCACGTCCCCATCTCATGGCGCACATCCTGCCCCGGTGGCGCTGGACGCACCCGATCGAGGTGTCACTCACGCACCTGCGCGCCGCCCCAAAGGGTGCGCAACTGACACTTCACTAAGTCCGCGACCCGAAACCGGCCGGAATTGGGGACAACCCGGTCACCCGGATCGCGGACGGGTCAGCATGTCGCCCCATGCCCTCCGGTCCCCGCATCCCGATTCCCCCGGCCCTGACGGCGGCCCCGTTCACGGTGGCGGATGGTCGGTCCGCGGGTCTGGGTCGAGGCCGGCTCAGTAGGGCGGACCTCGGCCGGCCACTGCGGGGGGTAAGGGTGGTGATCCCCGGGCAGTCCGACGCAACGCCGGGCCTAGTGGGCGAGATTCCGCTGCCGACTCGCTGCACCGCGGCCCTGCTCCTGCTGCCCGAAGGTTCCTTCCTCAGCCACCTCACCGCGGCCAGGGTGTGGCCGCTGCAGCTGCCCCGGCCGGTGCCCGGTGAGCCTGTGCATGTGACGGTGCCTCGGGCAGTCCGGCAACCGCGGCGCGCCGGCCTGGCGGGGCACCACCTGACCGACCCACACGCGCGGGTGGTCCTGCGGGGCGGGTTGGCGGTGGTCGATCCGGCCACCCTGTTCTGTCAGCTCGCTAGCCATTTGGCACTGGCCGATCTCGTGGCCGTCGGGGACGCGCTGGTGCGGCGACCTGTCTTTGACGAACCCTGGTCAGACCGGCCGTGGGTGCCTCTGGGTGCGCTGACCGAGCGGGTCGCGGTGTTCGCAGGCCGCGGCCGGCGGGTGGCGGCGGCGGCGGCGGAACTGGTCCGGGTGGGCGCGGAGTCCCGCCCAGAGACCCTGCTGCGGCTGGCCCTGGTGGACGGTGGACTGCCCGAGCCGGAGGTGAACGTGGTCATCACAGATCCTGCCGGGCGCTTCATCGCCCGCGGCGACCTGGTCTATCGGGACTGGCGGCTGGTCGTGGAGTACGACGGGGACCAGCACCGGACCTCGACCGCCCAGTTCGACCGAGACGTGCGACGGCTGGAAGACCTCACCTCGTACGGGTGGCGGGTGCTCCGGGTGACCGGCCGCTCCTTCTTCGGCGACCGCAACGGCGTCGTCGAGCGGGTCGCGCAGGCGCTGCTGGCGGCCGGGTGGCCCGGGTAGGCGTCGAGATGACGGTTTGACATCGTTCAGAGCCAGCGGAGGGTGCGCAACTGTCATCTCGACGGCCCTCGAAGGTCAAGCCAGCAGCCGCGGTCGACGGGCCCTCGAAGGTCGGGCCTGCGTCAGTAGGTCGCGCGGTACACCGTCAGCCGCTTCTCGGCGATCCCCATCTCGACATGTGCTGTTGGTTCGGTGATCTCACCATCGTGGGCGACCGGTCGCGGCCCGGACATCGACTCCACCCGGATCAGGGAACTTTCCATGGATCCGAACACATGGGTCCGATCAGCGATACCGGCGAGGGAGAACAGCACCGCGCGGGTCCTGGACAACCACCGATCGGCCCGAAGATATTGCACGTCGAGCACCCCGCCGGCCAATTGCTCCCGCCAAGCGGGCGCAAGTCCACGGGGGATGTACCGACCGTTCCCGACGAACAGCAGCCACACCGGCATCCGCTGCCCGTTGATCACCAGGTCCGCCGGCTGCTCGTGGCGCAGCGTGCGCAAAATCGCGTAGGCGGTCGCGGGCCATTTCCCGAATCGGTGCGAGTACTCATCCCGGGTCTGCACCATTTCCGGGTACTGACCGATGCTGGCGGTGTTCAGGAATGCGGCGCCGTTGATGAAGGCCAGGTCGACCATGCCGACCACCCCACCTTCCACCGCGGCGACCGTGTGGGCGTCGGTGTCCAGGCCCACCGCCTTGGCGAAGTGGTTGAACGTCCCGGCCGGGAACACGGCCAACGGCAGGCCCCGTTGATGCGCGATCTGGGCCACCGCGGCCACGGTGCCATCGCCGCCGGCGACGCCCAGTGCCTCCGGGTCACCGTCGATGAGGTCGGCAAGATCGCTCGTCAGGTCCCAGGTGACCACTCGGGCCTGCGGCAACGCGGAGCTGATGGCGTCCGCCGGCGTCGATTTGCTGCTGCCGGACCCCTGGTTGACGACGACCGTCAGTCCCCTGCCCCCGGGCAGTTTCGGTGCTGTCCCGGCCGCCATCAGGGCCGGTCCCCACGGTTTCACCGGCCACAGGGTCTTGCCCAGCACCGCCAGTCCCGCTCCAATGGCTGCGCCTGCCCACACGTCCGAGGCGTAGTGCACCCCGACGTGCACCCGCGAGTAGGCGACCGCGGCGGCCAGCGGGACCAGCACCACCCCGGCTGCGGGAACCTCCATCGTCGCCCCGGTGGCGAACGCCGCGGCGGAGGCGGCGTGGCCGCTCGGGAACGACGACGTCCACGGCCGGCTGCCGATCCGGCGGGCCACGGACGTCCGATGCGGGTCGGGTCGGCGCCGACCGACGACCGGCTTCACCAGGGTGTTCGAGACGAAGCTGGCCGCCGACAGACTGGCCAGGCCGCGGAACGCTGCCCGCCGGGATCGTTTGCCAGCCAGCACACCGACGGCCGCTATTGCCATCCATACCTTGCCGTGGTTGGCGCTCACGGTCAGCAGGCGCAGCGCGTGATCCACCGGCCGGGGCATCGGCGTCATCGCCGGGACGGTCTGCGGATCGGGCGGCACATCGGTGGTTCGCACCCGCAGCACGTTACGTGCCGGTGCCCTCGCGGGGTGCGGCGGAGGAACGCCGCGGCGGTCGCTGGCACCTCGGGCAGAAGAAGGACGAGCGGTTCATGAACGCCTCCCGGCGAATCTGCGTTCCGCACCGCCGGCACGGCCGGTCCTGCTGCCCGTAGGCATCCAGGGACCGGTCAAAATACCCTGACTCGCCATTCACGTTGACGTACAACGCATCGAACGAGGTTCCACCCACCGCCAGCGCTTCGGTCATCACCTCGGTAGCAGCCGCGAGCACGCCTGAGGCAGCGGCCCGGGTCAGGCCGGCGGTCGGCCGCGCGTAGTGCACCTTCGCCCGCCAGAGTGCCTCGTCGGCATAGATGTTGCCGATCCCGGAGACCACGGTCTGGTCCAGCAGGGCCCGTTTGATCCCGGTTCGTTTCGCCCGCAACGCGGCCACGGCCTGGGCCGGCGAGAACTGCGGGTCCAGCGGATCACGGGCGATGTGCGCGACCGGGTCGGGCAGTTCCGCCCCGCCAGGAACGAAGGACATCCCGCCGAATGTGCGTTGATCGAGGAAGTCGACATCCTGCTGGTCGTCGTCGAAAGAAAACCGGATCCGCAGATGGGGATGCAACACCGGGTCGGCAGGACCGGTCAGCCGGAACTGTCCGCTCATGCCCAGGTGAGCCAGGATGGCGTCCCCGTCGTCCAGCGCCCACCACAGGTACTTGCCTCGACGTCGGACGGCGGTAACCCGGTGCCCGGCGACGATGCCGGCAAAGTCAGCGGCGCCACCCTGATGCCGACGCACAGCTCGATCGGAGAATACTTGGGCCCCAACGATTCGGCGGCCAACCAGGTGGGTGGTCAGACCTCGTCGGACGACCTCGACTTCGGGTAGTTCAGGCACCGGACCCAGGCACGTCGATGATGGGGGGGTGCAATGTCGGTTCGACGGGTTCGACGGGTTCGACGGCGACCTTCCCCTGCTGCAGGCTCTCGTAGGCGGCGGCGGCGGCGTGCTGCTCCGCCTCCTTCTTCGTCCGTCCCGATCCGGTCCCGTAGGTCACGCCGCCGAGCAATACCCGCGCGGCGAATTCCTTGGCATGATCCGGGCCTTCCTCGCTGACCCGGTACTCCGGGACACCCAGTGCGCGGGAGGCGGACAGCTCCTGTAAGGACGTCTTCCAATCAAGGCCGGCACCAAGCTGAGGCGCGGCGGTCAGCAACTGGCTGAACAGCCGATTTACGACGCCGCGCGTGACATCCAGCCCGTGCTGGAGGTATACCGCACCGATGATCGCCTCGACCGCGTCGGCGACGATGGAGGACTTGTCCCGCCCACCTGTGAGTTCCTCGCCCCGGCCCAGCCGGAGCTGTTCGCCGAGGCCGATCTGCCGGCCGACCCCGGCCAGCGCATGCATGTTGACGATCGACGCGCGGAGCTTTGCCAGCCGACCCTCGGGCAGGTCGGGATGAGTCGTGTACAGGGTGTCGGTGATGATCACGCCGAGCACCGAATCACCGAGGAACTCCAACCGCTCGTTGGTCGGCAGGTTGCCGTTCTCGTACGCAAAAGATCGGTGCGTCAGCGCATGCACCACGAGCTCCGGCGACAACTGCACGCCCAGGGCGGCGTTGATCGCAGCAGCGTCAGGGGTGTTCGCCGACGGCACCGATCCGGCCACGCGGGGTCAGACCCCGACGATTTGGCGACCCCGGTACTGCCCGCAGGTCGTGCACGCCTGGTGAGGTGTGGTCAACGCGCCGCACGCGCGATTCGGGCAGATCACCAGGGTCGGCACGGTGGCCTTCCACTGCGATCGGCGGGAACGGGTGTTGCTGCGCGACATCTTCCGCTTCGGGACGGCCACGGGGATCTCCTCTTTCGATTCTTGATGAACAGGTGAAACTTGTCGGTGAGTTGCGGACAGTCAGTCGGTGCCGGCACCCGGTTGGCCGGGCGACCGGGGCGATTGAGGTCCCGGTCGAGGCGTTCCCTTCGCAGGCCGCCCCTGCGGGGACCGCTGGTCAGCTGCCTGCTGATCTGGTGGTGAGGGTGCGGATTTCTCCTGGAGCGCCGCCCACCGAGGGTCCAGTCTCTCATGTGAATGACCAGGCTCGAGATCGTCTAACCGCTCGCCGCACTCCACACAGAGCCCCGGGCAATCGGGACGGCAGAGCGGGGCCATCGGCAGCGCGAGCACGACCTCGTCCCGCACCAGTGGCTCCAGGTCCACCAGGTCGTCGACCAGACGGGCGACCTCGTCGTCGCCGGTGGTGGCCGCGGTGGTCGACTCCGGGTACGCGTACAGCTCGCGGATCCGGGCGATCACCGGTTCGGTCACATCGATCAGGCAGCGGGAGCACTGGCCAACCGCGACCGCGGCGGCCGTACCGGAAACCAGCACACCCTCGACGACAGCTTCCAGCCGCAGGTCGAGGTCGACGTCCGCACCCGGCGGCACAGCGACGACGTCCAGGCCCATCGGCTCAACGATGGGAGCGGCGAGCCGCATCTCCCGGAGCGTCCCCGGCCGTCGACCCAACGCCCTGGTGTCGATGACCCAGGGTGAGTTGTGCTGTGGGCGGGCACGGCCGGACATGATTGTTTTCTCTCACAGGTGGGTGACGGTGACGGGTGTCGATGACTCGCTGGGCGGTGCGGGCACGCTGCACGCCCTGGCGGGGACAAGGCAACCCTTCCATGGTAGTTGACGAATCGTCCGGAGACGAACCAGCGGCGGCCCGCTCGTCAGGGACGAAAGTCGGCCACCCCGCCGCTGCGCAGCACGGTCCGGCCCCGCCCGACCGTGCGGAGAGTGGAGGTGAGGGTTTCCTCCAGCGAGCCGAGCGTGCCGTCGACGTAGCTGTCGCATTCGGCTCGCAGCCGGTCCGCGTCGACGTGCGCGCCGTCCAGGATGCGGGCCGACTCGGCGTAGGCGGCCTGGACCACCTCGGTCTGCGACACCAATCGGGCCTGCTCGCCGCGGCCATCGGAGACCGAGGCCTCGTAGCTGGCGCGGCCGGCGGCCACTGCCCGCTCGGCCTCCGTGTGCGCGCGACCGACCAGCGCGTCGTGCTGCTCCTGAGCGGTGTGGCCGATCCTGGCCGCCTCGTCCTGCGCCTGCGCCACGAGACCGTCGGCGTGCGCTGTCGCCTCCCGGACCAACCGGTCCGCCTCGGCCCGGCCGGCAGCCACCGTCTCGTCGGCCTCCGCACTGGCCTCCGAGACAAGCCGGGCGGCGTCGGCCTGCGCCCCGGAGACGGTCGCTTCTGCGCTGCTCGCAGCGTCACCGAGCATCTGCTCCCGGTGGTCCAGGACGTCCTGGGCGTCGTCCACCTCCCCGGGCAACGCGTCCCGAACGTCGTCCAGCAACTCCAGCACGTCCCCGCGCGGAACCATGCAGGAGGCCGTCATCGGGACTCCCCGGGCCTCTTCGACGATGGTGACGAGCTCGTCAAGGGCCTCGAAAACCCGATACATGAATGGGACCTCCTTGGTGACACGCCGGTTCGGGCCGGCGCACGGGCACGCCGGGGGGCGACCCGGGACCAGTCTGGCAAGCGTCGGACCAGCAGCGCCACCAACACGCCCAGGGGCGGCGGCCGTCACACGTCTCAGTTGCCGGCGAGCTTTTTCCTCAGCGCAGTAGAAACCACGTCCGGTAGCAGCGCGCTGACGTCGCCCCCGAGCCGTGCCACCTGTTTGACCAGCGAGGACGACACGAACGAGAACGCCGGCGTCGTCGGCACGAACAATGTCTCTACTCCGGTCAGGCCCCGGTTCATCTGGGCCATCTGGAGCTCGTAGTCGACGTCCGCGACCGCCCTGATCCCCTTGACGATCGCGCTGATACCGCGCGCGGTGCAGTAGTCCACCAGGAGACCCTCGAAACTGTCGACTCCGACCGTTGGCCAGGACGCGGTCGTCTGCCGGAGCAGGTCGAGCCGCTCATGGACCGTGAACAGGCCTTGCTTGTCCGGGTTGACCAGCACGGCGACGGTGAGCCGGTCGAACAGGCCGGCGGCCCGGCCGATCACGTCCAGGTGCCCCAATGTCGGCGGATCGAAAGATCCAGGGCAGACGGCGACGGTCATGGGGCGCGACCGTAGCAGAGCAGCGAGTCGCCGTACCGGCGCGCACGGACCCCCTCCAGTGGCGCCGGCCAGTTCGGTTCGCCGGTTCTCGCCGACCGCTCCACCACCAGGTCTGCCTGGCCGATCAGCAGACCCGCCCGGTGCAGATCGGCGAGGACGTCGAACACCGCTGACTCGGCGAGGTCGTACGGCGGATCGGCGACCACGACGTCGAACGACCCGGCCGGGGCTCGCCCGGCGAAGGCGGCAACGTCACCGGGGACGACGAGCAACTCCGGGCCGACGTCGGGTTGAGCACCCTGTCCATCCGCTAGAGCGGCGAGGTTGGCACGCAACGCCGCCAGTGCTGCCCGGTCGCGTTCCACGAAAACCGCGGCCGCCGCTCCTCGTGACACCAGTTCCAAGCCGAGCGCTCCGGAACCGGCATACAGATCCAGCACCCGCGCGCCGACGAGCCCCCCGGCCGCGGTCAGCGAACTGGCCAGCGCGGCTCGCACCTTCTCCGCAGTGGGCCGGGTGACCGCCCCGGCGGGGGTGATCAGGCGGCGGCCACCCCAACGACCGCCGACGATCCGGGTCACGTGGGGTTAGGTCCCGGCGGCGAGCACCAGCACCAGGTCGCCGCCCTCTACCTGTTGCACCGCGTTGATCGCGGTGCGCTGTACCTGGCCGGCCCGGGGTGCGGTGATGGACGCCTCCATCTTCATCGCCTCGATGGTCGCGACGGTGGCCCCGGCCGCGACCTGATCGCCTTCGGCGACGGTCAACGTCACCACGCCGGCAAAGGGGGACCCGACGTGCGCTGGGTTTGCCGGGTCGGCCCGCTCGGCCACCGGAACGTCCACCTGCACACTCCGGTCGCGCACCTGAAGGGGACGAAGCTGCCCGTTCATGGTGGTGACAACGGTGCGCAGGCCGCGTTCGTCCACCTCCCCCGTAGCCTCCAGCCCGACGTACAGCTGCACCCCGGACTGCAGCTCGACGACGTGCTCGGCACCGCGTTGCAGTCCGTACAGGTAGTCGGCGGTGGGCAGCACGGTCAGGTCGCCGTACTGCTGCCGGGACGCGATGAACTCCTTGGTGGGGCCGGGGAACAGCAACCGGTTCAGCGTCGCCTGCGGCGCTTCGGCGAGGTCGGCCGCGTCCTGCTCGCTGAGGTTTCCGGCGACCGGGGTATACGTCCGACCGGCCAAAGCCTTGCTACGGAACGGTTCCGGCCAGCCGCCGGGCGGGTCGCCCAGTTCACCGGACAGGAATCCGATCACCGAGTCGGGAATGTCGAACCGGCCCGGATTGGCCTCGAACTCCTTCGGGTCGACCCGCGCGCCGACCAGGTGCAGCGCCAGGTCGCCGACCACCTTCGATGACGGGGTGACCTTCACCAGATGCCCCAGCATCCGGTCGGCCGCCGCGTACATCGATTCCACTGCCTCGAAGCGGCCGCCGAGCCCCAACGCCATCGCCTGCTGCCGCAGGTTCGACAGCTGCCCCCCGGGGATCTCATGCCGGTAGACCCGGCCGGTCGGCGACCGCAGGCCGGATTCGAACGGCGCGTACAACGCCCGCACCGCCTCCCAGTAGGGCTCCAGATCGGCCACCGCCTGCAGGTTCAGACCCGTTGGCCGGGCGGTGAAATCGGTCGCGGCGACCAGTGCCGACAGCGGCGGTTGCGAGGTGGTGCCGGCCATCGGCGCCGACGCCGCGTCCACGGCGTCGACCCCGGCGGCCGACGCGGCCAGGTAGGTCGCCAGTTGCCCACCAGCGGTGTCGTGGGTGTGCAGATGCAGTGGCAGCTCGAACCGCTGCCGCAACGCCGCGACCAGCGTCGCGGCGGCCGGTGCCCGCAGCAACCCGGCCATGTCCTTGATTGCCAGCACATGTGCGCCGGCGTCGACGATCTCCTGCGCCAAATGCAGGTAGTAGTCGAGCGTGTACAGCTTCTCCGCCGGGTCCGACAGGTCACCGGTGTAACACAGGGCTACCTCGGCGACGGCGGAGCCGGTCTCCCGGACGGCGTCGATGGCCGGCCGCATCTGGCCCACATCGTTGAGCGCGTCAAAGATCCGGAAGATGTCGATCCCGGTCGAGGCCGCCTGGGCCACGAAGACGTCGGTGACTGCCTTTGGATATGGGGTGTAGCCGACGGTGTTCCGGCCACGGAGCAGCATCTGCAAGGCGACGTTCGGCACGGCCTCCCGCATCGCCGCCAGCCGCTCCCACGGGTCCTCGGCGAGGAACCGCAGCGCGACGTCGTAGGTCGCACCTCCCCACCCCTCGATGGACAGCAACTGCGGGGTCAGCCGGGCGACCGCCGGCGCCACCAGCACCAGGTCCCTGGTGCGGACCCGGGTGGCCAGCAGCGACTGGTGGGCATCCCGGAACGTGGTGTCGGTGACCTTCAGGTCGGTCTGCTCACGGAGCCACCGGGCGAATCCCTCGGGTCCGCGCTCGGCCAACAGCTGCCGCGTACCGGCCGGTGCCGGTGTGCCCAGGTCGAGCGGCGGGAGTTTTGTCTGCGGGTCGATCAGGGTGGTTGGCCTCGGGCCGTAGGGCCGGTTGATGGTGACGTCGGCCAGGTAGCTCAGCAGCCGGGTACCTCGATCGGCCGAATGACGCGCGGTGAGCAACTGGGGGTGGGTCTCGATGAAGCTCGTGGTGACCCCGCCGGCGGCGAAATCCGGGTCGTCCAGCACCGCCTGCAGGAACGCGATGTTGGTGGAAACCCCGCGGATCCGGAACTCTGCCAGCGCCCGCCTCGCCCGGGCGACCGCCTGGTTCCAGTCCCGGCCGCGGCAGGTCAGCTTGACCAGCAGCGAGTCGAAATGTGCGTTCACGTCGGCGCCGGAGTGGGCAGTCCCGCCGTCAACTCGGACCCCGCCGCCACCGGGCGAGCGGTAGGTAATGATCTTCCCGGTGTCCGGGCGGAAGCCGTTGGCCGGGTCCTCGGTGGTGATCCGGCACTGCAACGCGGCCCCATGGATGGCAATCTCGTCCTGCCGCAGGCCCAGGTCGTCCAGCGTTTCACCGGCCGCGATCCTGATCTGCGACGCGACCAGGTCGACGTCGGTGATCTCTTCGGTGACCGTGTGTTCGACCTGGATCCGCGGGTTCATCTCGATGAAGACATACCGGCCCGTCGCGTCCAGCAGGAATTCGACCGTGCCCGCGTTGACGTAGCCGATGTGCCGAGCGAAGGCCACCGCGTCCGCACAGATCGCGGCTCGCAGTTGTGGGTCCAGGCCAACGGCGGGTGCTACCTCAATGACCTTCTGGTGCCGTCGCTGGACCGAGCAATCGCGTTCGAACAGGTGGATGGTGCCGGCCTGGTTCCCTTGCGCCGCAGTGTGATCGGCCAGAATCTGGACCTCGATGTGCCTGGGCTCGATGACCGCGCGTTCCAGGAACACGGTCGGGTCGCCGAACGCGGACTCGGCCTCCCGCATCGCGGTCGCGAGCGCCTCGGCCAATCCGGCAGGTGCATCGACCCGGCGCATCCCCCGACCACCACCACCGGCGACGGCCTTGACGAACAACGGATACCCGACTGTCTCGGCGGCCGCCGTCAGCACGGCGACGTCCCTGGACGGTTCGGACGATTCGAGCACCGGGACTCCGGCCGCCCTCGCGGCAGCCACCGCGGTCGCCTTGTTACCGGCCATTTCCAGGACGGTGGCCGACGGCCCGATGAACGTGATGCCGGCGTCGACGCAGGCCTGTGCGAGCCCAGGGTTCTCCGACAGAAAGCCGTACCCCGGGTAGACCGCGTCGGCTCCGGAAGCCAGTGCGGCCCTGATGATCTCCTCGACGTCGAGGTAGGCGCGTACCGGGTGGCCGCGCTCCCCGATCTGGTAGGCCTCGTCGGCTTTCTGCCGGTGGACCGAGTTCCGATCCTCGTACGGGAAGACCGCGACCGAGGAGATGCCGAGTTCGTAGGCCGCGCGGAAGGCGCGGATCGCGATCTCCCCGCGGTTGGCCACCAGGATCTTGGAGAACATCGCCCACTCTCGTCCGCGTCGGGCGGGCCGGCGCCCGCCCGAGAAATCTAGCGTGCCCGGTGCAGCAGGGGACGAACCGGGCGCGGCTCAGGCTCGGGATGCCGATCGGCTGCCGGTTCCAGCGGCGGTTCGGGCCTGGGTCGGCGCGATCACTGTCGGGCAAGGCCTTTCGGCCCTGTCACTACGCAGTTCCACCGTCGATCATGAACGTCTGGACGCTCCGCTACCCGGTGCCAGCACATCGACCATCCAAGGTGGTTCCGTCATGTTGATCCCACTCACCCCTCTGCACTTTCTGGAACGCGCCTCGTCCGTACACCCGGATCGAACCGCGATCGTGGACGGGCCCAGGACCTTCACCTACGCGGCGACCGCGGCGCACGTCAACCGGCTGGCGCAGGCGCTGCGAGCCGGTGGACTCGGGCCCGGCGATCGGGTCGCCTATCTCGCACCAAATTGCGCCGAGTTGCTGATCGCGCATTTTGCGGTTCCGCTGGCCGGAGGGGTGCTTGTCACCATCAACACCCGGCTTGCCGCTGAGGAGGTCGCGGTCATTGTCGAGCATTCTGGTGCGGCCATCCTGTTCGGTGATGCACCGCTTCTGGAATTGTCCATGGACGAGCTGGCTTCGGTCGCGGCTCTGAAAACCGTCATCACCCTTCCCGCCGAGAACGGATCGGCAGCAGCGGTCCCCGGCACCACTGCCTATGACGACGTGCTGGCCACCGGCAGCGATGAAGCCCTGGAATTCACCGTGCCGGACGAAAATGACGCCATCAGCGTGAATTACACATCGGGGACCACTGGTCAACCCAAGGGAGTGGTCTACACGCATCGGGGCGCCTACCTCAATGCCATCGGCGAAATGGTTCACCAGGGTTTCGTCGACGGTTCCAGCTACCTGTGGACGTTGCCGATGTTCCACTGCAACGGGTGGTGCACCACCTGGGCGCTCACTGCTGTCGCCGGAACCCATGTGTGCCTTCGGGCAACCCGGGCGGACGATATCTGGCGGTCGATCGACCGGGCGGGGGTGACCCACATGGCCGGGGCACCCACGGTTTTGTTGATGATGCGGGAATCCTCACTCGCCCACCCGCTGCGGCAACCGCTGACCGTCACCACAGCGGGAGCGCCGCCGAGCCCGTCGATCATCGAGGCTCTGACCGAGCTGAACATCACGGTGGTTCACGTGTATGGGCTGACCGAAACCTATGGGCCGTATACGGTCTGCGAAAGCCAAGACTCGTGGAGCGAGCTTGCCGGGCCGGAGCGGGCCCGGCTGATGGCGCGTCAGGGTGTCGGGATGCTGACCGCGGACGAGGCCCGGGTCGTCGCGACCTACGGGCATTCCGATGTTCTGGTGGATGTCCCCGCCGACGGGGTCACGATGGGCGAGATCGTCATGCGGGGCAACACCGTGATGAAGAAATACTTCCGCGACCCGGAGGCAACCGCTGAAGCCTTCCGTGGTGGCTGGTTCCATTCCGGCGACCTCGGCGTGCGCTATCCGGACGGGTACATCCGGCTGCTGGATCGAGCCAAGGACATCGTCATCTCCGGGGGAGAGAATATCTCCACCGTTGAGGTGGAGCATGCGCTGGCCTCGCATCCCGCGGTCGCCGATGTGGCGGTCATTGCAATACCGGACGAACGATGGGTGAACGGCCCAAGGCATTCGTCGTCCTGACCGCCGGCCGGAGCGCCGGGCAGGACGAACTCATCGGCCATGTGAAGAAGCACATCGCAAAATTCAAGGCGCCCAAAACAGTCGATTTCCTGGTCGAGCTGCCCCGAACATCGACCGGCAAGGTGCGAAAGGACCTGCTGCGACAGGCCGAGTGGGCCGGTCACAAGAGCGGAATTCAGGGATGATCGCGGAATTTACCCAGAGTTGCATGCAGCCGAAGGAGCACACGCATGAGTATCGCCGCTGAACTACCCCTGGCGCCCCCACCAATCGCCAGGGAGATCGCGCCGGACGTGGGCGACCCGACCGTCGGGCCCGTCGCGTTGTCCAGGGAACTGGCATCCGAGCAGGTTCGAATGATCGCCGACCCGGCGCCGCTCGGCCTTGGCGCCTTCGCTCTCACCACGTTTCTGCTCAGTCTGGTCAACGCCGGAATACTGCCCAAGGACACCGAGCCGGTCGTGCTGGGCGTTGCGCTTGCGTACGGCGGGATCGCCCAACTTCTGGCGGGAATGTGGGAGTTCCGGAAGGGCAATGTCTTCGGCGCCACTGTCTTCAGCTCCTACGGTGCCTTCTGGCTCTCCTTCTGGGCGTATCTCACCTTCTTCGCCGAGAAGATCCCCGCCGAGCATCACGGGGCGGCGGCCGGTTGGTACCTGATGGCCTGGGCCGTATTCACCACGCTGATGTTGGTTGCCGCACTGCGAACCACGGCCGTCCTCGCCGCGCTCTTCGCGGTGGTGGCAGTGGTGTTCGTGCTCCTTGCTCTTGACGCACTGAGTGCACATGCGGGCCTGACCACCGCCGGCGGTGTTATGGGGATCGTCGCGGCCGGGCTTGCCTGGTATTTGTGCCTGGCCGCCGTCGCAGCGACGACGTTCGGTCGGCCCATCCTGCCCAACCCTGCGTTGGGTCGTCACTGATGGTGCGCACCACCCAGGGCTAACGCCGGCGGCGGGCCCAACGGACCAGTTCATCGGCGCCCCAGACGATCAACGGGAACGGCGCGATGATCACCACTTGCTGTAGGCCCAGTGCCGCCGTTCCGAACAGCGCCTGCAACGGCGGCAGGTAAATTACGGCGGCGGTAAAAACCAGTTCGAAGGCAATTCCCCACAGCAACGGCCGGTTGGACCACAGTCGAACTCCCGCACGCCCACCGCCAGCGCGAGGGTGATGGTGGGCAGCAGACCCTCTGGGACGTTGGCCACCATCAGTCCGACGGAGAAGCTGATGGCGGCGGCCCAGCCGAGTCCCGCGGCCGGGCCGGCAGGCAGGACCGCCGCCCCGACCACCACGGCGACGATCGCGATGACCCACGTCGCCCGCCGGACCGAACGCTCCAACGGGCTCGGTTCGCTCTTGCCCCGCTGTGACAAGGCCGCGATGCGGCCCAGTTCGGTGTTCATACCCGTTCGCACCACGACGACGTCAGCGGTAACGCCGGTGCAGCTGGTTCCACTGAAGACGAGATCCGTTGCCTCCAAGAGCGAACCTATGGCCACCGCCGGGTCCAACGACCGGATTGCCGGCATCGACTCACCGGTCAACGCCGACAGGTCCAGCTGAATACTGCCGTCCAGGACCCTGGCGTCAGCGGACACCCGGTCGCCCTCGGCGATGACAAGGACATCACCGGGAACCAGTCACGGGTGGCGACCTGCGTCCGGACCCCGTCCCGCAGCGCCCGGGCGGAGGTCAGCAGGAAGGCGGCGAATGCCTCGACCGCCCGCTCGGCCTGCATCTCCTGGACGAAGGCGAAGGCGGCGTTGAGCACGATGACCGCGACGACGGCCACCGATAGGGCGGGAGTGCCACCTACCCAGGCCAGCGCGGCCGCAATAGCGAGCAGCAACGCCAGCGGCTGGGTGAACTGGGCAAGCAGTTCACCCGGCCACCGCCGAGCGCTATGCCTGGTCAGCTCGTTGGGACCGTAGATCAGTAGTCGCGTTGCCGCTTCCCGACTGCCGAGGCCCGCGGGGGAGGACCGCAGATCCCGGAACAATTTCCGCCAGCGGGCTCTGCTCGTCGACCAGCACTGCATCCACGGTCGGGATCGAGGGCATTGGCGTTGCTGGTCAGTTCTGCGGGACGGCGTCAGCCGAAGTGAAGTCGGCGCCGGTGTCCGACAACGCCGCCACCGCAGTCGGGCCACCTGTGCCGGTGGCGGCCGCCCAGTTCCAGTCCCGCACGGAGGGAATATCGTCCCCGTAGTCACGAGTCCATTTCTTGGCGGCAGCGCGCGCATCGACCATTTGCTGACGAAGCAGGGCGGCCCTGGATTTCAACGTTGGCACGTGGTCGATGACGTCCATCACCAGATGGAATCGGTCCATGTCGTTCATCATCACCATGTCGAACGGGGTCGAGGTGGTGCCTTCCTCCTTGTACCCGCGGACATGGATGTTCCGGTGATTGGTGCGTCGGTAGGTCAACCGGTGGATGAGTGCCGGATAACCGTGGTAGGCGAAAACCACCGGGGTATCAACGGTGAACAGCGTGTCGAAATCACGGTGCGACAGGCCGTGTGGATGTTCGGTGTCGTCCTGCAGGCGCATCAGATCGACGACGTTGACGAAGCGCACCTTGAGCTCCGGCAGGTGCTCGCGCAGAATCGCGGTCGCCGCGAGTGCTTCCAGGGTCGGCACGTCGCCGGCGCAGCCAATCACCACATCGGGCCGGCCGTCGTCATTGGAGGCCCAGTCCCAGATGCCGAGCCCGCGGGCGCAGTGATCGCCGGCCTGGTCAGGGGTCAGCCAGTCGAAGGACGGCGTCTTGCCTGCCACGATAACGTTCACATAGTTTTTCGAAGCCAGGCAATGCGCAATGGTGGACAGCAGGGTGTTGGTGTCCGGCGGGAAATAGACCCGCACCACCTCCGCCCGTTTGTTCACCACGTGATCGACGAAACCCGGATCCTGGTGGGAGAATCCGTTGTGGTCCTGACGCCACACGTGCGAGGTGAGCAGGTAATTCAACGACGCGATGGGCCGCCGCCAGCCGATTCCGCGGGTCACCTTCAACCACTTGGCGTGCTGGTTGAACATCGAGTCGACGAGATGGATAAAGGCCTCGTAGCACGAGAACACCCCGTGCCGGCCGGTCAGCAGGTACCCCTCGAGGAAACCCTGGCACGTGTGCTCCGAGAGAATCTCCACCACCCGCCCCGACGTCGCGAGATGTTCATCGACCGCTCGGATCTCCCCCTGCCACACCTTGTCGGTCACGGCATACACCGCGTCCAGGCGATTCGACGCGGTCTCGTCGGGGCCGACGATCCGGAAGTTGTCGAGGTTGTCGATCATGACGTCGAGCAGGTACTGGCCCATCACCCGGGTCGGCTCGTGAACCGACGCACCTGGCGCGCTGACGGCTACCCCTCGCTCCCGAAAGTCTCTGAGCACCAGTGGTTTCAGCAACAGGCCACCGTTGGCGTGTGGGTTGGCGCTCATTCGACGGTCGCCCTTCGGGGCGAGCGCCGCGATGCGATCGACGACCCGGCCAGCGTCGTCGAACAACTCCTCGGGATGGTAGGAGGCCATCCATTCCTGCAGCATTTTCCGGTGCTCCGGATTCTCGCGAGTCCCGGTGAGCGGCACCTGATGCGATCTCCAGGTGCCCTCGTACTGCAGGCCGTCGATCACCTTTGGGCCGGTCCACCCCTTGGGGGTCACCAGCAAAATCATCGGCCACGGGCGACGTTCCCGATCGCCGTCATCTCTGGCCGCGCGTTGGATCTCACGTATCCGGCCGACCACGGTGTCCATGGTGGCCGCCATCGTTTCGTGCAGGACATCGGGATCGTCCCCTTCTACGGTGAAAACTTCGTGCCCGTAGCCGGTCAGCAGGGCCTCGAGTTCCCACCGGTGAATCCGCGCGGGGATCGTGGGGTTGGCAATCTTCCAGCCATTGAGGTGCAGGATCGGCAGCACCGCTCCGTCGTTGACCGGGTCGAGGAACTTGTTTCCATGCCAGGATGCCGCCAGCGGGCCGGTCTCGAATTCGCCGTCGCCGACCACCGCGGCGACCACCAGATCCGGGTTGTCGAACGCTGCGCCGTACGCATGGGACAGCACGTAGCCCAGTTCACCGCCCTCGTGAATCGACCCGGGTGTCTCAGGGGCGACGTGGCTGGGGATGCCACCCGGGAACGAGAATTGCCGAAAGAGCGCGTTGATCCCCGGCTCGTCGCGGGTGACGTGTGGGTACACCTCGGAATACGTACCGTCCAGGTACGCGCTGGCAACCGCTGCCGGCCCGCCGTGACCGGGACCAGCCATGAACACCATGTTCACGTCATCGTTGCGAATGACCCGGTTGAGGTGCGCGTACACGAAATTCAGCCCTGGGGTGGTTCCCCAGTGCCCGAGCAATCGGGGCTTGACGTCCTCCGGAACAAGGTCTTGCGTGAGCAGGGCATTGCCCAGCAGGTAGATCTGGCCAACAGCCAGGTAGTTGGCCGCCCGCCACCACGCGTGGATGTCCTCACGCTCGGCTCGCGACAGCACAGTGGGAATCGCGTCGACCTGGCCTTGCTGCGAGTGCTCGTCACCTGATAACGCTGTGTCTGACCTCGCTGTGTCCGACTTCGCTGTGTCCGACTTCGCTGTGTCCGACGTCGCTGTGTCCGACGTCGCTGTGTCCGACGTCGCTGTGTCCGACGTCGCTGTGTCCGACGATGTCATCCCGTTCAGGACCTGGCTGCTCATTGTTGTGTTGTCCTTCCACCCTGTAGTCGAATCACACACTGTTGTCGGGTCAAACAATTTGTCGAATTTCCGGACGGCATAACGCTGCGCCGGGCAGGTAGCGCACTTCGGTCAGGCAGTATTTCCTCCCGGGTAGGGTTTTTCAGTTGGGTGCCGGGACAGATCCGTTGACCTGCAGGGTCTTTCCGTTTGAGGAGGCCGGCAGATTCGCCGCCGCCGACGTTTCCCGAGCCAGGAATGAACCGAGTTCGCCGATCGTGCTCATCAAGGGTGCCGGGAATACGACGGTGGTGTTCTTGTCCACGCCAATCTCGACCAGGCTCTGCAGGTTGCGCAACTGTAGGGCCAGCGGATGCTCCATCATGATGTCTGACGCCTGCCCCAGCGCTGCGGCTGCCAGCGATTCGCCCTCGGCGTTGATGATCTTGGCTCGCTTCTCCCGCTCGGCCTCGGCCTGACGTGCCATCGCTCGCTTCATGGTGTCCGGCAGTTGGATGTCCTTCAATTCGACGAGAGTCACTTCGACCCCCCAGTCACCGGTGCTGACGTCGAGAATCTCGCGGATATCCAGGTTGATGCGATCTGTCTCGGAGAGGGTCTCGTCCAGGGTGTGCTGACCGACCACCTTGCGCAGCGTGGTCTGGGCGATCTGGTATGGCGGCATTGATATTTTCGCGGACACCTTGAACCCGGCCCAACCGGAACAACACCCCCAACTCGTATTGCTTGACGACTTTGACCGACAGAACCGCAACGAACAGCAGGACAACGGCAATCGTCAGGGACAGGATCTGGATGTTCATGGGGACTCTCCAACGTTTGACGCCTGAGTGGGTACCCCCGACGGTGCCAGGTTGGGTCGAAAGGACCAGAGGCAAAGGTCCCGCGTGCTCGCCGGTCGGCTGGTTCAGGCCCGGACCTGCGGATCCTGCTCCGAGCATGGAGGACCTTTGACTCTGCACAGGCCGACAGCCGGCGACTAGCCTGGTAATGCGCGGAGACTGTCGGGCACAGGTTCGGCTGCTCCGTTCGCCGCAGGGGAAGGGCCCACTGATGAAGCCACAGCCGCCGACCGGCGCACCGGAGGACGACGGGACCGCGCCGCCGGATGACGCCGGCCAGCTGACCCGCTACGGACTGGGGCCGGAAGACCAGGACACCAAGGGGCCGCACGATCCACGGCATCTTGCCGACAGCCACGTCGAACGGTTCGGGCTCGGTCCGGAGGACCTGGACACCGAACCCGAGACTGACCCCGGACACGACGCGAACAGCACGGTCGGACGCTACGGACTGGGTCCCGAAGACCTTGATACCGAGCCCGAAGCCGACCCTGACCATCGCGCCGACACCGACCTTAGGCGTTTCGGTCTGGGCAGCGGGGAGTCCCATCGCTGACGTCCGCCGGATCGTCGGCGAGTCCGGGCAGGGACCGTCCCGCCGGCGGGGGCGGCGACATCTTCCAGGATCGCTCAGGAGATCATCGGTGCCATGAGCGAACCCTTGTCACCGGTCCGGGTCGGCGGAATCGAGGTCGATCGCGAGAGCGCCCTGGTCTCGGCCCGCGACTACCTCAGCCGGCGGGACCGGTTCGGGTACCCCGCCTACGATTCGTTCGGGTCCGAGGGCGGCCCGTGGCGGATCAGCGACGCGGACCTGGTTGCGCCGGTGCTGCTGAACGCACAGATGAATTCGCGGACGTTCTACGCCTTGGAGGGGCTCCGGGGCCACTTGGAGAGCTGGCTGACCGCTGTGCCTCTGGATGCCCGACTGGTGGAGGCCGGCCCCGCCGAGCTAGACCTGCTCGGCCAACTGTTCGCCCCGCTGGACGATGAGAAGCTCCCGGTGGCGGCGCGCGGAGCGATCCTGGCCAAGGTGATGCACCGCAAGCGTCCAGCGTTCATTCCGCTGTATGACCGGTTCGTGGACTACTGCTACCGCGGCGACGTCGACGCGCCTATCCGGCCTGATCGCAGCCGGGGATGGCGGGAGTTCGTGCCGATGCTCGGCCGGGCGATCACCGACGACCTCATTGCCGAACGTGACTTCTTCACCGAGATCGCCACGCTGGCACAGGGTCCTGTGATCACCCCGCTGCGGGCGCTGGACATCGTCGCCTGGTATGCGGGGCGGAGCAGGATCGGCCCGGCGATCTGGGCGGCACCGTCCGGCGCTGTGGAACAGGAATCGGACGAGATCGAGATACCGCCGCTGGAACCCGACGACGAAGCGCCGTAAAGGCAAAATTCGCCGGCTCGTGTGCGCTCAGGGCTGACGGCTCGGGGCTGACGGCTCGGGGCTGACGGCTCGGGGCTGACGGCTCGGGGCCGCAGTAGGGGTCGAAGCGGTCCGTCGTCATCCCTTGTCCAGGTACTCCTGATTCTCCGCGGCGATGACCAGCGACACCATCTGCGCCAGACCGGGCCATTGCGTCATCTCCGAGTCGTCGCCGACCAGACCCTGCGCGTCCGCCCGGGCCTGCTCGATCAGCTCCCGATCCCGTTGCAGGGACAGCAGGCGCAGGGACGTCGAGCGGCCCGACTGATCGGTGCCCAGAACGTTGCCCTCTCGCCGGAGTTCGAGGTCGGCCTCGGCCAGCGCGAACCCGTCTGTGGTCGCGGCCACCGCGTCGAGCCGGATCCGGCCGGCCGACCCGGGCGGCGCCTCGCTGACCAGCAGGCAGATGCCTGGCGCACTCCCCCGGCCGACCCGACCCCGCAGCTGATGCAGCTGCGACATCCCGAAGCGTTCGGCGTCCATGATCACCATCATGGTGGCGTTCGGGACGTCAACGCCGACTTCGATGACAGTGGTGGCCACCAGCACGTCGAGATCACCGGCGGCGAACCCGGTCATCACCTCGTCCTTGTCCCCTGGCGGCAACCGGCCGTGCAACACGCCCAGCCGAAGGCCCGCCAACGGGCCGTCCCGCAGCATCGACGCAACCTGGTTCACCGACAGGGGCGGCCGCCGAGCCGTGGCCGCCGGCCCGGTGCCCTGACCCGCTTCCCTACCCTTCGAACCGCCGGGTTCCGGACCGGCATCCAACTCCTGGTCGACCCCGCCGTCCTCGAACAGCTCGCTCGGGTCGTCGTCGCCGATCTTGGGGCAGACGACGTACACCTGATGCCCTTTGCCGACCTCTTCTCGGATCCGCTCCCATGCCCGCTCCAACCAACCCGGCCGCTCCGCGACCGGCACCACGGTGGTTCCGATCGGCGACCGGCCCCCCGGCAGCTCGGACAGTGTCGAGGTGTCCAGGTCGCCGAACACGGTCATCGCAACGGTCCGCGGAATCGGCGTTGCGGTCATGACCAGGACGTGCGGCGGATTCCCGTCGGGATGCTGGGTGCGCAGAGCGTGCCGCTGCTCGACGCCGAATCGGTGCTGTTCGTCGATCACAATCAGCCCGAGATTGTCGAAGAACACTCCTTCGGACAGCAGCGCATGGGTGCCCACCACGATTCCCGCCTGGCCGGACGCAATGGTCAGCAGTGCGGTTTTGCGCGCCTTCGCCGGCAGCGAACCAGTCAGCAGGGTGATCGCCGTCGCCTCCGGTGAAGCCCCCAGTTCCCCGCCTCGACCCAACGGCCCCAACACGTCTCGTAAGGATCGGGCGTGCTGGGCAGCAAGCACCTCGGTGGGTGCCAAGAGCACCGCCTGCCGTCCGGAATCGATCACCTGCAGCATCGCCCGCAGGGCCACCACCGTCTTTCCGGAGCCCACTTCTCCCTGCAGCAAGCGATTCATGGGGTGGATCGTCGCCAAGTCGGTGGCGATTGTCTCGCCGACCGATTGCTGACCGGCGGTCAAGATGAACGGCAGGTTCGCATCGAACGCCGCCAGCAGACCGGTCTCGATCCGCGGGCACGGTTCAGCCGGGAAAAGGCGGGCCAGCGCCCGCCGCCGCGCCAGTACCAGTTGCACGGACAGCGCCTCGTCGTATCGCAATCGGCGCTGCGCCGCGTCCAGATGTTCCTGCGTTCGTGGACGATGAATGTCGCGCAGGGCGGTCTCCAGGTCGACCAGCCCGTGCCGGGCCAGCAACACCTCAGGGATCGGGTCATCCACCCCCGGCAGCAGGTCGAGGGTGGCCCGGACGCAGTGCTGCAGCACCGTCTGGGTCACCCCTTCGACCAGCGGGTAAACCGGAATCACCCCGCCAGGGAACGACTCGATGACGTCGATGGCCTCGTCACTGGCTCCGGCGGCGTCGGCCACCACGGCCACCGAGGGCGAACTCATCTGCAACGCCCCGTTGAACATGCTGACCTTGCCGGAGAACATCGCGTCGGTACCCGGCCGCAGGGTCTTCGTCCAGTGGTACTGGTTGAAGAACGTGCAGGTCAGCTGCAGGCGGTTGTCCCCGATGACGACGTTGGTCAGGTGCCGAACACTGCGCCGCGCACCGGGTTTGGCCAGGCGGGGTCCGCCGAGTTCGCGCTCGGTGACCTTGAGCACGGTGGCCCAGACCGTGGCCCGCTCCCCGACGATGAGCGATGCCAGGTCTGTCAGCTTGCCCCGCTGATCGTATTTGCGGGGATAGTAGCGCAGCAGATCGCCGACGGTGCCCAGCTCCAGCTTGTCCGCCAGCTTGTTCGCCGATCTTGTTCCCACGACGGTCCGCAGCGCGGTGGTCAGGTCGATCTGCTGCACTGCCTTCCCCTCCGGACGTGGTCATGTGTGGGTGTTCTGGCGGTCCGTCCCGGCTTCCTTTAACCAGGCCTCACACTCCGGCCTCAGTCGAGAGCGGAGATCTCCAGGTCGAACGGGGTGCCCCGCGCATACACCTGCGCAATGACATCGGCCGGCTGATCCGTGTGCACGTGGAACAACGGCCACCCCTGCCCGGGCCACACCGCGACCTCCATCGACACAGCGTCGAGATCATCGAGCAGGGAATGAATCTCAGCGCGATCCAGACTCATGGTGAAGGTGATCTCGGCATCGAACCGGCGGCCGGAGCTCTCCCCCGGACCCGCCCCGCAGCTGGCTGGTTCCCCGGCCGATGCCTGCCCCCTGGTCTCGATCTCGAGGGCGGCGAGGAGTGCCGCGACCAACGCCCGGGCCCGGTACTCGGAGCGTTCGACGTGATGTCGGGGCACACCCACCCGCCACCCACCCGCCGCGGCCGCGGCCGCGGCGGCAACGATCTCGTGCAGGGCAGCCCCGTTGACCACGAGTTCCGCGGCGGCAAACCCGGCGAGCCGGGCCGATTCCGCCGCACTTGGGTCGGTCGGCGACCAGTGCTCGACCGGCCGGCCGGCGGGAGCACCGAGTTGGCGGCCGGACTGAGCTATCTCGGCTATCTCGGCTATCTGCGCGATCTCGCCATGCAGGGCCGCGGCTGCCGCATTGAGTCCGGTGACCAGCTCCAGCGCACCTTCCTCTCCTGACGTAGAACTGTCGCGGTTGACTGTTGTGGTGGGCTGATCGTCGAGCGCCAGTGCGTGACGGGCCGACGCGACGGCGGCGGCAAATGCCGACAGGTAGGCGCGCACCATCCGCGCAGGTACTTCCGTTGGCAATGCTGCCGCTGGAAAGGCCCCCGTGGCAGAGGCTTCCGTGGCAGAGGCTTCAGTGGCAGAGGCTTCCGTGGCAGACGCTTCCGTGGCAGACGCTTGCGTGGGCAGTGTCTCCCGCAGCGATTCTTCAGGCGGCGATTCTTGGCGCTGAGACTCCTGGGCCAGCGATTCTCGCGTCGGGTCTTTTGACCACGGCTCATTATCGAACGTCTGAGCGTGGAGCTTCGCCGAAGCACGGCGCTCGGTCGCCCGGACGGCGGCGGCCACCTGGCGGCCGCCAAAATCCAACGCCGCCCGTTCTTCCGGTGTGGGCACGATGGTCCAGGCCGGCATCGCCCGGTCCCCGGGGGTCAGCACCCGGCGGAACCAGCGGCCGACCAATTCGCCGTCGAACCGGAGCTGGTCGACGTGCGACGGCCCGGAGCCAGGCCGCGCAGGCGCGGACGCCTGTCCGTTGGGAACAGCGGGCTCGATCGGCTCGGCACTCGGCAGCCCAATCCCAATCCCGGGCCCGGGCGGTCGGGCGACCGAACCTGCGGTCGGATCGGCGGGGTCGGCGGGGTCGGTCGGCTCGGAGTTGGACGGGGCAGTCACCGGACCATGGTTCCATCTGTTCCGGCCGCGCTGGCTCCTGGTACCGGGCTATCGGAGGATCGGGGAACCGCTCTGCTTCTCTTCCGATGATTCCTCTTCTCGGACATAGACGGACTCAACCCACGAGCGGTTGATTGGGCGACGACTTCGCACTGCCCGTGGGCGAGCCCAGCACCGCGATCGGAGACCCCCACTGTGAAAACCTGGTGACGGAGCCAGGGACCCATTCCATCACCGCCTCCCGACAATTCCTAGATTTGCTCTTGCGATCCTGCAGTCCACTGTACTAGAATCGAACACATGTTGCAAGATGTGTTCGAGAGACCGGTGGACACCGACCCGCCGTCCACCGGTGAGCTCACCGGGTGGGTGACCCGGCTGGCCGCCGTGGACGGGACCGCGCCCGATGCGGTGCTGATCGATCAGATCGGGGTGTTGGAACGGGTGAAATCGGCGTGCGCCGCCGCGCAGGCCACGTTGACGGCGGCGTTCGCCACCTCGCAAATGGCGGGGGCTACGATTGGGGCCGTCACTACCCGGGCGGTGAGACAGCAACGGGTGGCGGCGAGCATCAGGGGGCAGGTGGGGTTGGCCCGCCGGGAATCCCCGACCCGCGGCGGTCAGCACGTCGGGGTGGCGAAGGTCCTCATCTCCGAGATGCCGCACACCTTCGCCGCGTTACGGGCCGGGGAGATCAGTGAGTGGCGGGCCATGCTGATGGCCCGGGAAACCGGGTGCCTATCGAGGCAGGACCGGGCGGTGGTGGACGCCGAACTCGCCGGCCGGTTGGCCGGGCTGGGTGACAAGGCCACCGCCGCCGCCGCGGCCGGGATCGCCCAACGACTGGACCCCGCAGCATGGGTGGCGCGGAACCGGAAAGCCGTCGGGGAACGGCGGGTCAGCATCCGACCCGCCCCGGACACCATGACCTACCTGACCGCGGTCCTACCCGTCGCCCAGGGTGTCGCCGTGTACGCAGCGCTGAACGCGCACGCCGCAACCACGAAGGCCACCGGTGACCACCGCAGCCGGGGACAACTGATGGCCGACGAACTCGTCCACCGGATCACCACCCCCCTGGCCAGCACCGAAACCGCAGCCACGCCCAGCACCCCAACGAACAGCACCCCAGCCAACGGCACCCCAACGGACGGCACCGCCGCGCCCGAAACCGCAGCCCCCGAAACCGCCGCGCCCGAAACCGCCGCGCCGGAGACGGGTTCGCCGCGGCCCGCAGACCCCCCCCGATCCGGATCGGATCCCACCCGGGGTGAACGTGGAAATCCAGTTGGTGATGACCGACCGGACCCTGCTCGACGGGGACGAAGAACCAGCGATCCTCACCGGATACGGGCCCATCCCCGCAGCCCTCGCCCGGCGGCTCATCCGCGGCGCGGACCCGGGCACCACCACCTGGGTGCGGCGGTTGTTCACCGACCCCGTCACCGGGCACCTGAGCACCGCCGACACCCGCCGGCGGATCTTCACCCCCACCGCCCGGCACTATTTGATCGCCAGGGACCAGTACTGCCGCACCCCGTACTGCGGGGCACCGATCCGGCACGCCGACCACACCACCCCGCATGCCCGGGGCGGGCCCACCAGCATCAGCAACGGGCAAGGCTTATGCGAGAACTGCAACTACACCAAACAAGCCCCCGGCTGGAACCACCAAGCCACCGGTGACGGTGTCGGCATCCTGACCACCACCCCCACCGGGCACACCACCCGCAGCGACCCACCACCACCACCCCGCTCAACACCCTGGGTGGCGGCGACCGACACCGAACCCGACCACGGCCGCACCAGACCCCAGCCCACCGACATCCCACGGAGCGCGTGATGCCCGGCCGGTCGACCCCGCCGGAGGTCCCCGCCAGGGAATTGATCAGATCCGCGAAGACCTTTTCTGATGATCGCAGCATGCCCTGTTGCGGCATCAACCAACGGGTTTATGGTTACCCCACTGGGGACACGCTGCCGGGCAACGGGTTAGCCGTGGACCAGCGCCCCCGGTGCGGGGTAAACCCGGGCCAGAACGCCCATCACCCTCGAGAGGGGACAAAAAGTGTCAGCACCGACAACGAAGTCGACCGGCGGGGCGCGGGTCGCGGTTCAGAAATTCGGCACATTCCTGTCAGGGATGATCATGCCGAATATCGCCGCGTTCATCGCCTGGGGCATCATCACGGCATTTTTCATCGAGACCGGCTGGACACCGGTCGCCGGCCTGGGCGGATTCGGGACCGACTCTGCTGGTGCCCCGAATCTTGGCCTGGTCGGCCCAATGATCCGCTACATGCTCCCTCTGCTGATCGCCATCCAGGGCGGCCGGATGGTGCACGGGCCGCGCGGCGCGGTCGTCGCCGCCGTGGCCACCATGGGCGTAATCGTCAGCACCGGCCAGCCGATGTTCCTCGGCGCGATGATCATGGGCCCGTTCGCCGCCTGGGTGATGAAGCAGCTGGACAGGCTCTGGGACGGCAAGATCAAGCCCGGTTTCGAGATGCTGGTCAACAATTTCTCGGCGGGCATCCTCGGCGCCGGCCTCGCCGTCATCGGATATTTCGTCTTCGGGCCGATCGTGGAGAACATTTCCAAGGTCCTGGGCAACGGTGTCGACTGGTTGGTCAACCACAGTCTGCTTCCGCTGGCCAGCCTGATCATCGAACCCGCGAAGGTGCTGTTCCTCAACAACGCGATCAACCACGGTGTCCTCACCCCGCTTGGCGTCGCGCAGGTCGCGGAAAAGGGCAAATCGATCCTGTTCCTGCTGGAGGCCAACCCCGGCCCGGGCCTTGGTCTCCTCCTGGCCTACTGCGTCTTCGGCACCGGCATGGCGCGGAGCACAGCTCCGGCGGCAGCGATCATCCAGTTCTTCGGCGGTATTCACGAGATCTACTTCCCGTACGTGCTGATGAAGCCGATTCTGCTGCTGGCCACCATTGCCGGCGGCATGGTGGGGATTTTCACCCTGACGATCTTTGGCGCCGGGCTTCGGGCGCCGGCGGCGCCGGGGTCGATCCTGGCGGTGTACGCACAGACGCCAGGCGACAGTCTCGTCGGAGTGACCCTTTCGGTGCTGCTGGCGGCAACGACATCGTTCCTGATCGCCTCGGTGATCTTGCGGGCGAGCCGGGCCAGCATGGCCGAGGGTGACGCGTTGGCAGCGGCCACTGCGTCCATGGAGGCGATGAAGGGAAAGAAGAGTTCGGTATCCGGGATGCTGACCGGACCGGTCGCCAATGGTCAGGCGGTACCCGCGGGTGGGCAGGAAACGGTCGACGAGCCGGGCGGGCCGATTCACCACATCGTTTTCGCCTGTGATGCCGGAATGGGGTCGAGCGCGATGGGTGCCTCCGTCCTCCGCAACAAGATCAAGAAAGCCGGTTTCACTGACGTGAGCGTCGTGAACCTAGCCATCGCGAACTTGACCGATGACGTGGATCTCATCGTCACTCATCAGGACCTGACCGCCAGAGCGAAGGGTATGTCGCCCAGTGCTCAGCACGTGTCGGTCGACAACTTCATGAACAGCCCGAAGTACGACGCCATCGTCGAGGAACTCAAACGGACCAACAGCCAGGACAGCAACGCCTGACGCTTCGAACTCTGTCTCCCTTTCCGCAACGACGTCGAAGGACTTCCACCTGTGAGCGACATCCTTACCGTGTCCCAAGTCAAGGTTCCCGGAACAGCCACCTCGAAAGATGACGCCATCCGCGAGGCCGGTCAGATCCTGGTCGAGGCCGGCGCAGTCACTCCGGCCTACATCGACGCGATGTTCGAGCGAGAAAAATCGGTGTCGACCTACATGGGCAATTTCCTGGCGATCCCGCACGGCACCAACGAGGCTAAAGATGCCATTCGGACGTCCGCCCTGTCCGTTGTCCGGTACGACAGCCCCATCGACTGGGACGGCAACGAGGTGCGCTTCGCCGTCGGCATTGCCGGGGTGAATAACGGGCACCTGGAAATCCTGGGCAAGATCGCGGTGATCTTCTCCGACACCGACGAGGTGGACAAGATGATCGCCGCAGGTTCGGCGCAGGAGGTCTACGACCTGCTGAACGCCGTGAACGAGGACTGACGAAAGCTCTGCTGGCCGACCCGACCCCCAAGTTCACCACATCCCCGAGAGAAGACATTGATGAAGGCGTTACGCTTCTATGCCCCCAAGGACGTTCGACTGGAAGATGTCCCCGAACCGGACTGCGGCCCCGATGAGGTGAAGCTCCGGGTCCGCAATTGTTCGACCTGCGGTACCGACGTCAAGATCTTCAACAACGGACATCAGAACATCAGCCCGCCGCGAACCATGGGACACGAGATCGCCGGTGAGGTGGTCGATGTCGGCGCCAACGTCGCCGGCTGGGCGGTGGGCGACCGGGCGCAGGTGATCGCCGCGGTTCCCTGCGGCGAATGCTACGAGTGCAAGAAGGGCTGGATGGCTGTTTGCCAGAACCAGACCTCGGTCGGGTACCAGTATGACGGCGGATTTGCGGAGTACCTGATCGTGCCGCGCCAGGTCCTCAAAGTCGATGGGCTGAACCGGATCCCGGAGAACATCGGTTTCGACGAGGCCTCCGTCGCGGAGCCTTTCGCTTGCGCCATCAACGCCCAGGAACTGGTGAAGGTCGGCGATGGGGACACCGTGGTGGTGTTCGGCGCCGGACCCATAGGCTGCCTGCACATCCGACTGGCCCGCGCGAACGGGGCGAGCAAGGTCTACCTCATCGATGTCAACAACGAACGGCTGAAGATGTCGGCGGACGCCGTCAAGCCTGACGAAGTGATCGACGGCTCCGAGGTCGATGTCGTCGAGCGCGTGATGGAGCTGACGGGTGGTCGCGGTGCAGACGTCGTTATCACTGCCACCGCGGCGAACGTTGCCCAGGAACAAGCGATCCGGATGGCCGCCCGGCGGGGTCGAATCTCATTCTTCGGCGGCCTGCCGAAGACAAACCCCTTCATCTCCTGCGACTCGAACCTGGTGCATTACCGGGAACTGATGATCATGGGAGCCAACGGCTCTGCTCCGTCGCACAACAAGCGCGCCCTGGAGTACATCGCCAGCGGGGAGGTTCCGGTAAAAGACCTGATCACCGTCCGACTGCCCCTGGACAAAGCCCTGGAGGCGTTTGACATCGTCGCCAAGGGCGAGGCCATCAAGGTCACCATCGAGCCCTGAACGGGAAGTTGCGGAATACGCAACTGCGGCTCTACGCTCCTGTTCATGCCGCAATTTCGGATCCGCGACGCCGCTTCGCTCCTCGGAGTCAGTGACGACACCGTCCGCCGGATGGTCGAGACCGGTGCGCTCCCGGCCGAGCCTGACGACGCCGGACGTAAGGTCATCGACGGCGTCACCCTCGCCGAGTTCTCCCGGGCGCACGCCGCCGCCGGTACGCCGGACCCGTCCGGCATCGGTCGTTCGGCCCGCAACCGGTTCGTCGGCCTGGTGACCAAGGTGGTCACCGACACCGTGATGGCGCAGGTCGAAATCCAATGCGGCCCGCACACGGTGGTGTCGTTGATGAGCAGCGAAGCCGTTCGAGAGCTCGGGCTGACCCCCGGGGTGCTCGCCGTCGCCGTGGTCAAGGCCACCAGCGTTATCGTCGAGACCCCGGGCGGCGGTTCGTGACCGCGCGCCGGCGGGTGTCAGCCACCATCTCCGTCCTAGCGAGTGGGCTTGTCATCCTGGCCGGATGCGGTTCTGGGAGCGCCGCCCCAACCGCTACGGCAACCGCCGGTTCCAGCACCAAGGCACCTACCTCGATCACGGTGTTCGCGGCGGCGTCGCTGAAGATGGCCTTCACTGCGCTGGGCGACACCTTCGCGCAACAGAACCCCGGATCGACGGTGACCTTCAGCTTCGCCGGTTCTTCCGACCTCGCAGCGCAGATCATTGCCGGCGCCCCGGCCGACGTCTTCGCCTCCGCGGATGAAGCCACCATGGGCAAGGTCAGCGATGCTGGTGGTGCTGCCGGACCGGCGACGACGTTCGCGACCAACACCCTGACAATCGTCACGCCGCCCGGAAACCCCCGTGGCATCACCCGTTTCGCGGATTTGGCCGGGTCGGGTCGAAACATCGTGGTCTGCGCACCGCAGGTCCCGTGCGGCGCGGCGACCAAGAAACTTCAGGCCGCGGCGGGCGTGACCCTCACCCCGGTCAGCGAGGAATCCTCGGTCGCTGACGTGCTGAACAAAGTGGAAGCCGGTGAGGCCGATGCCGGCCTGGTGTACGTCACAGACGCCAAAGCCGCGGGTGACAAGGTGGCGGCAGTTCCGTTCGCCGAGTCCGGGTCGGTGGTGAACAAGTACCGGATCGCCACTTTGACCGAGGCGATCGACCCTGAATTGGCCGCGACGTTCGCCGCACTGGTCACCGGGCCGCAGGGCCAACAAGAACTGGCGGCGGCGGGATTCGGCCCAGGGGCGTGACCGAACCGGACGGTCCAGCCACCGCGCAATCCACCCAGCAATCCACCCAGCAATCCACCCAGCTATACACACAGCAATCCTTTTGGCGCAGCACACCCACCGGCAGCACGTCGCTGCCCGGCTGGCTGTACCTTCCCGCCGCAATCGGCGGTGCGCTGATTCTGCTCCCGCTGCTGGCCCTGATCCTGCGGGTCCGGTGGTCTGCGTTCTGGGCTCTGATCACGTCCGAGCCCTCGCTGGCTGCACTCGGTTTGAGCCTGCGGACATCATCGGCGAGCGCGGTGCTGTGCGTCCTGATCGGCACCCCGATGGCAGTCGTGCTGGCCCGCGGTCGATTCCCCGGACTGGCCGCGGCTCGAGCCTTGATCCTGCTGCCGCTGGTGTTGCCGCCGGTGGTCGGCGGTATCGCCCTGCTGTACACGTTCGGTCGGCAGGGATTGCTCGGGCACACCTTGGACGTGGTGGGCGTCCGGATCGCCTTCAGTACCACCGCCGTCGTGCTGGCCCAGACCTTCGTCGCCCTCCCGTTCCTGGTGCTCAGCCTCGAGGGCTCGCTGCGGACCGCCGGCGTGCAGTACGAAGCCGTGGCGGCAACGCTCGGAGCCGGACCGGGCACGGTGCTGCGCCGGGTCACCCTTCCCCTGGTCCTGCCTGGCCTGCTGGCTGGCGCCGTCCTGGCATTCGCGCGGGCGCTCGGCGAGTTCGGCGCAACCCTGACCTTTGCTGGAAGCCTGCAGGGCGTCACCCGAACACTGCCATTGGAGATCTACCTGGAACGCGAAAGCGATCCCGACGCCGCCGTTGCCTTGTCGTTGCTGCTGGTGCTGATAGCCGCGGTGATCGTCCTGCTGACCAGAGGGCGGGCAACCACGATCACCCGATGAGTCGCCCCGACCACTGTCATCCGGCGGTCGAGAAGGTGACCACGACCGCCCGGTTGGCCGGGTCCGACGCAGGCTGAACGAGCGGCTGCGAGTACCCGAAACCGACCACGTTGGTGATGTTCTCCGCCGGAACCTGTAGTTCCCGCAGCAGCGCAGCTACTTCCGTCGCCCGGCGGGTGGATAGATCGACGGCGACGGCATTGTCATCGCCGGGGTCACCAGCGGTGTGGCCCTCGACGGTGATCTTGGTCGACGGGTCGAGCGTGCCGACGCAGTCCTTCAAAGCCATTAGGGTGGCGGCCTTGTCGATCAGCGCCGGCTCGTCGGGGATGAACAACGCCGGGGACGGCAGGGTGCAGGTGCGGGTCGGACCCTGCTGCACCGAGTTGATCTTGTCGTTCGGATCCGGGACCGGAACAGCGGGGATGGCCCCGGTCCCCGGCGTGCTGCCGGTTCCGTCGAAGAAGGTCACCTTGGAGGCACCGGCCGCCGTGGCAAGTCCCTCCCAGATGGCGTGCAGATACCCCACCTGCAGATCAGAGAGTTTCTTCTGCTGACCGGCCACCGGAGTCACCACGAAGGTGACCTCCCGGCCGGTCAGCGCCGGCAGCTTTCCGGCGTCGGTGACCGCTTTCACCACGGTGGGCGGGGACTGGTCGAAGGCGAGTTGGTTGAAGTCGACGGCACCCGTGGTGTCCAGCAGCGGCGAGAACACCCAGACCGGTGACCCCGGCGGCGACGCGACGGCGGCCAACCCCGCCAACGCGTTCCGGCCGGGCGCGGTGGCCTGCAGTCCGTTCATGGTCGTGGTGAAGGCGGTGATGGCAGTGCCGCTATCCCCGGTGAGCCCGACCGGGGTGGTCCTGGTGGTGCCGTCACCGGCCACCGCCACCCACTCCACCCCGGACCCGCCGCCGCCGAGCGGCGTCCAGCTGTCCTTGATCGGCGCCGGAACGACGATCTCGGTCTCGTTCGACGACCCGGCGGTGCTGATCACGCTCCCCGCCACGGTCACCGGGGCGGCCGGCGCGGCGGATGACGCAGTGTCCGACCCCGACGATCCGGACGACCCCGACGATCCAGACGACCCCCCGGCCGGCCCGGAACTACCGCCGGAACACCCACCGAGCAGGACCAGGCCCGTGGTCAGCAGGGCGGCGGCAATCGAGGTCGAAAAGGGTCTTCCGGGCATGGGTCAGGCTAGAACACGAATCAGGCGCTGGTCACCCGGTAGACGTCGTACACGCCCTCCACGCCGCGCACCGTGCGCAGCAGGTGGCCAAGGTGTTTGGGGTCGGCCATCTCGAAGGAGAACCGGGAGATCGCCATCCCGTCCTTGGACATGGACAGGTTGGCGGACAGGATGTTCACCTTCACGTCGGCCAGCGTCTTGGTGATGTCCGACAACAGCCGGGCCCGGTCGAGCGCCTCGACCTGGATCGTCACCAGGAACACTGACGCCGACGTCGGGTCCCAGGTGACCTCGACCAGCCTGGCCTCCTCCTGCTGCAGGGAGGCGGCGTTCGTGCAGTCCACCCGGTGCACCGAGACGGCGCCGCCCTTGGTGATGAAGCCCAGGATCAGGTCGCCAGGCACCGGCGTGCAACATCGGGCCAGCTTGACCTGGATGTCGCTGATCCCCTTGACCAGAACGCCGGCGTCACCGCCGGTCCGGGCCCGCCGCCGGGTGACCGCCGGGGCCGATCGCTCGGCGATCTGATCCCCCGCCTCCTCCTCCCCGCCCAGGTAGGACACCACTCGGCTGACCAGAGTCGCTGCCGCGATGTGGTTCTCGCCGACGGCCGCGTACAGCGCGGCGATGTCCCGGTACCCCAGGTCGTGACCGATCGCGGCCAGCGCTTCGTGCGAAATCAACCGCTGCACGGGCAGTCCGGCGCGCCGGGCCGCCTTGGCGATGGCCTCCTTGCCGAGTTCGACGGCTTCCTCGCGGCGGGATTTCGCGAAGTACTGGCGGATCTTGGTTTTCGCCCGGGACGAGGCGACAAAGCCCAGCCAGTCCCGACTCGGGCCCTGGGTCGGCGCCTTGGAGGTGAAGATCTCCACGAACTGCCCGTTGGACAGGTGACGTTCCAGCGGGACCAGCCGTCCGTCGACCTTGGCGCCGATGCATTTGTGCCCGACCTCTGTGTGCACCGCGTAGGCGAAGTCGACCGGCGTGGAACCTGCTGGCAGCGTGTGGATGTCGCCCTTCGGCGTGAACACGAAGATCTCGCTGTGTGCCATCTCGTACCGCAGGTTGTCCAGGAACTCCCCCGCGTCACCGGCTTCCCGCTGCCAGTCGAGAAGCTGCCGCATCCAGGCCATCTCGTCTACCGAGGTGGCGATACCCGAATGCGTTCCTCGACTTTCCTTGTACCGCCAGTGCGAGGCGATACCGTACTCGGCGGTGTGGTGCATGTCGTAGGTACGAATCTGCACCTCCAGCGGTTTACCCTCCGGACCGATCACCGTGGTGTGCAACGACTGGTAGACCCCGTACCGGGGTTGAGCGATGTAATCCTTGAACCGGCCCGGCATCGGAGCCCACAGCGCGTGCACGACACCCATGGCGGCGTAACACTCCCGGACGTCGCCGACCAGGATCCGGACCGCAACCAGATCATGGATCTCGTCGAATTCCCGGCCCCTGGCCTGCATTTTCTGGTAAATCGAGTAATAGTGCTTCCCCCGGCCGACCACCTGGCAGGCGATCTTGGCGGCCGAAAGCTCGGTCTCCAGCTGCCCGGTGACGGCGGCCAGATAGGTGTCCCGGGACGGCGCCCGATCGGCCACCAACCGCACGATCTCGTCGTACCTCTTGGAATGCAGGATCGAGAATGCCAGGTCCTCCAATTCCCATTTCACCGTCGCCATCCCGAGCCGGTGGGCCAGCGGCGCCAGCACCTCGAGGGTCTCCCGGGCCTTGCGGGCCTGTTTGTCCGGCGGCAGGAAACGCATTGTCCGCATGTTGTGCAGCCGGTCAGCGAGTTTGATGACCAGTACCCGCGGGTCCTGGGCCATCGCGATGATCATCTTGCGAATGGTCTCGGCTTCGGTGGCGTCGCCGAACCGCACCTTGTCCAGCTTGGTGACCCCGTCCACCAGATGGGCGACCTCCTCGCCGAAGTCGGTGGTGACGTCGGCCAACGTGTAAGGCGTGTCTTCGACGGTGTCGTGCAGCAATGCCGCGACCAGGGTGGTGGTGTCCATCCCCAGATCCGCCAGGATGGTGGCGACGGCCAGCGGGTGGGTGATGTACGGGTCTCCGGATTTGCGGAACTGTCCGTCGTGCGCCGTTTCCGCAACCTCGTAGGCCCGCAGCAGTAACTTGACGTCCGCTTTCGGATGCAACCCGCGATGGACTGCGAACAGCGGTTCCAGCACCGACCGGGTCGGGGCGGGACCGGTGCGCTGCCCGCTCATCCTCCGGGTCAGCCGAGCGCGCACCCGGCGGCTGGCCGATGGCAGCGGCGCAGTGATCACCGGCTCGGCGGGTGCCTCAGGTCCGGCAACCGGGGCGTCATTGGACGGCCCGGCGAGGTGCTTGGGATCGGGGCCCGGACCATCGAAGGGCACCAACAGGTCGGGAACCAGTTCTCCCGGCGGGCGTGCGTGCGCCAGCCGTCCACCGACGTCCGAGCTCATGCCACCCCCTTTTCCGGGCACACCCTGAGAGCGTGCCGCCGCCCGGTTGGTCGTTCGAGCATAACGTCGCTCGCGGGTACCCCCCAACGCGTCGGTCCCAGCCCCTCGCGGCCGTTGGGTCGGGTCCGACCTCTCGAGCGGTCACGCCGGCTTAGGCGGACGATAGGTCCACTCACCTGAGCCGTCGACCACCGGAGGATCCATGACTGCAAATGTGTACGGCGTGACCGAGGTCGTCGGGACTTCCCCGGACGGCCTGGACGCGGCGATCGGGGTTGGCATCGCCAGGGCCTCGAGCACCTTGCGCGGCCTTGACTGGTTCGAGGTCACGGAGATCCGCGGGCACATCGACGACGGCCGGGTGGCGCACTACCAGGTGAGCATGAAGGTCGGCTTCCGAATGGACGCCTGAGTCACCGGCCGTCAGCCGACCAGACGGCGGCGGACCCCGGCGAGAACGTCCGCGGTCACCCCGACCTCGGCCAGGTAACCGTTGAACGACCCGAACGCCTGCTCCATTGCCGCCCAGGCCGCGTACAGGTAAGCCGGGGCGACGCCGAGCACCGCGTCGTCGTCGGGAGCCTCGCCGTACTGCTCGAGCATCCACGCCCGTAACCCGGCGATGCCCGCGTTACTTTCCAGATAGTCGGTCAGGATGGCATCCCGGTCGGCGCCGGCCGCGGCCAGCAGGCTGGCGATCGCCCAGCCAGTGCGGTCCTTGCCGGCGGCGCAGTGCACCACCACGGCGCCCCGCCCCTCGGCGACCATGCGCAGCAGGCCGGCGACTGCCTGCTGGGCCGGCCTCAGCACCGGCATCGCCGCGTAATACGCGGTGATCCGGTCGATCGGGTTCAGTCGGGCGCCATTCTGGTCGAACTCGTGCACCGGGGGTTCGTCCGTTTCCGGATGGAACGGGGCGACGGTGCTGGTGATGGTCGCCGGCAGGGAGTCGGCGCCCTCGCGTTCGATCTCCCGCTGACCTCGAAGATCGATCACATCGAGAACGCCCCACTGCTGCAGGGTGTCGCGGCCATCATGATCCAGTCCGGACAACGTGGCGGTGCGGAAGACGACTCCTGGACGCACCGGCCCGGCTTGCGTCACAATTCCGCCCAGGTCGCGCACATTCCAGGTTCCCGGCAGGACCAGCGGACTCATGTGCAACCTCCACAGCAGGCCGGGTCAGCTGATCGTCATCAGCAGATCGTCGTCAGCAGATGGTCAGCATGACACGAGCGCCGTGACGGGAATGTCCGGCAGGGCCGAGCGGCCCTGCAGTGCAACGAGTTCGACGGCAACGACCACCCCTGCCAACTCGGCTCCGGCGCGGCGCAACAATCGGCAGGCCGCCGCGGCGGTACCGCCGGTGGCCAGGACGTCGTCCACGACGAGAACTCTGGCGCCGGTGGAAACGTCGTCCGGGTGCAATTCCAGCCTAGCCGTGCCGTACTCGAGATCGTATTCCTCGTAAAGGATGTCGCCGGGAAGCTTGCCTGGTTTGCGGACGGCCAGCACTCCGGTGCCGGCGACGGCAGCGGCCGCGGCGGCGAGCAGGAAGCCCCGGGACTCCAGTCCGGCAATGAGCGCCACGTCAGGCTCGGCGGCGGCGATCGCGCGGGCGATCAGCCCGAGCGCCGCCCCGTCGGCGAGCACCGGGGTGAGGTCGCGGAACACCACCCCGGGCGCCGGGAAGTCGGCCTGCGTGCGCATCAGGCGCTCGATCGCCGACCCGGCAGCCGCGCTCACGGAAGAATCCGCAGCCGGCGCGCCGGTCGAACTCTGGCGTCCGGTCATCGCGCGCGCTTGCCGGTGGGCCGGCCACCCTTCCCGCTCGGCCGACCACCGCTGGCGGGGGTGGACTTCCCCATGGGTCGGACGGGTTTGACGCCGGGTTTGGGTGCCGCACCCGGCCTGGGCGCCACCCCGGACTGTGGCGGAAGCGGCCGGGCGGGCCCTGCTGACGCCGCGGCCGCGGTTGCCGGCTCTGCAGATGCTGACGTGGCGGGCCCGGCCGGGGGGTTCGGCTTACCGCTGACGAAGGCCGGACTACTGCCGCGCGCGCCGGGCGTGCGCGACTTCCCGCGACCACCGGCAGCTGCCGCCGGCGCCACCCGACGCAGCGGGTCGCCGTCGGCGTCCACCACGAGCCCCTCGGCGCGTCGCTTGGCGGTGACCCTGCCGATGTGGGCGATGATCCCCGGGTCACGCAGTTTGAGGTCGACCGCGATCGGAACCGCGATGAACACCGATGAATAGGCGCCGATCAACATTCCGATCAACATGACCAGCGACAGGTCCTTCAGCGTTCCCGAACCGAGGATCACCACACCCGCAACCAGCAGCCCGGCCACCGGGAGCAGCGCAATAAGCGAGGTATTGATCGATCGCATCAGGGTCTGGTTGACCGCCAGGTTGGCCGCTTCCGGATAGGTGCGGCGATTCAACGACGTCAGACCCTTGGTGTTCTCCTGCACCTTGTCGTAGACGACAACGGTGTCGTACAACGAGAAACCCAGGATGGTGAGCAACCCGATGACGGTCGCCGGGGTGACCTCGAAACCGACCAGCGAGTACACACCGGCGGTGATGATCACGTCGTGCAGCACCGAGACGACCGCACCGACGGCCATTCTCCGTTCGTAACGGATCCACAGGAATGCCGCCACGGCCACCAGGAAGACCAGCACTGCCAGCAGCGCGCGCTGCGAGATCTGTGAACCCCAGGTCTCCGACACCGCGGAATCGGATACCCCGCCGCCGGGCGCATAGGCGGCAGCAATCGCACTCTTTGCCGCGGTGACCTGATCACCGGTCAACGTGCTGGAGCTGATCTGGATTTGCGCGCCGACGGTCTGCACCGCCGACGGTTCCACCCCGGTCGCCGTCGTCACCGTTCTTGCGACGTCGGTGGTGGACACGCTCTGGCCGGCGTTGGGCTGGAACTGCAGGGTCGTGCCACCGGAGAAGTCGATACCGAAATGGAAACCCCGGAACAGGATCAGCAGCAACGACGCCACCACCAACGCGCCGGACACTGCGTAATAGACCTTGCGACGGCCCAGGATGTTGAAAGCTCCGGTTCCGGTCGAGAGCCGGGAGAAAATCCCCGCCCGGCTGGTGGCCTGCTTCTCCGCGGGAACCGCGGGGACCGCCAGCGGGCTCGACCCTGCGGTGACCACGGCAACCCCGGCCGCCGAATCCGCAGCGCCGCCCGCGCCCAGCCCCGCCGCGCTGCCGTCGGTTGTCATACCGACACCTCCTTAGATCCTTTGGCGCCGGACCCCTTGGCGCCGGACCCCTTGACGCCGGACTGGGTGGCCATCGCTTCCGTGGCGCCGACCCTGGCATTGGTCGCCCGCAGCCGGGCACCCGCCCTGGCCACTCCGCCGAGCCCCGACCACCGCGCGGACGCGAAGATCGGCGAGCCGGACGCCAGGTGCACCAGGGGGTGCGTCACCAGGAACACCACCACGAGGTCGAGAATCGTCGAAAGCCCCAGGGTGAATGCGAAGCCCTTCACCTGGCCGATTGCGAACACATACAGGATGAAGGCGGACAGGAACGACACCGCGTCCGCGGACAGGATGGTCCGTTTGGCGCGTTGCCAGCCGCGGGGCACCGCGGATCGGAACGTCCGGCCCTCCCGAACCTCGTCCTTGATCCGTTCGAAATAGATCACAAACGAATCGGCGGTAATACCGATGGCGATGATCAGACCCGCGACGCCGGCCATATCGACGCTGAAATTCATCCAGCGGCCAAGGAGCACCAGGATCGCGTAGACCAGGCCGAACGACAGCACCAGCGACAGAATCGTGATCACGCCCAGCAGCCGGTAGTACAGCAAGCAGTAAACGACGACCAGCAACAATCCGATACCGCCGGCGATCAATCCTGCCTTGAGATATTCCAGGCCTAACTGCGCGCTGACACTGACCGATTCGGCCCGATCGAAGGCCAGCGGAAGGGCGCCGAACTTCAATGAATTTGCTAGACCGGAGGAGGATTCCTGAGTGAACGACCCGGAGATCTCGGTACTCGCCGTGGTGATCGGACCGCTGATCCGGGGAGCGGAAATGACCTGCCCATCCAGAGTCATCGCGGTCAGGGTGCCGGTGTGCGAGGCGGTGTAGGACGACCAGGTGGAATATCCGGACGCCTTGAACGACATATTGACCACCCAGCCGGCTCCCTGGGTGCTCTGACCCGAGGTGGCGGTGTCGATCTCGGTACCGGGGATCAAGGTCTTGTCCAGCAGGTAGATCGCCCTGCCGTCATCACCGCAGGCGATCAACGGCTTGTTCGGGTCGTCCAGTCCGCGGAAGGGAGCAAGGTCCGCGCAACTCAGCGTGGGCAGGGCGGTCGTGGCCGCGGTCTTCCAGGCCGTCAGCGCGGCGTCGTCGGTGCCCAACGGCTGGGTGGGCAGCTTCGGATCGCTACCGGCGGGCCAAGCGGGGGCGGTCGCAGGCGAATCCGTCCCTGCTGCACCGGAGGACGCAGCACCGGAAGACGCAGCACCGGAAGACGCAGCACCGGAAGACGCAGCACCGGAAGACGCAGCGCCGGAGGGAGCCGCGCCGGAGGGAGCGGCCGCGGTTGCTGGAGGCGTGACCGGCACGCCGGCGGCGGCCGACGCGGCCGGTTCGCTCGACGGCGCGGCTGGCGTGCTGGTATCACCGGGAGCGGCCGCGGCCAATGCCTGACCGGGCCCCCGCAACCCGGCCGGCGACACGGCGGTGTCGGTCGCTGGTACGGGCGTTGCCGCCGGCTCGGTGGCCCCGGATGCCCCGGTGGGCGCGGCCCCGGTCGGCGCCGCACCGGTTCCGGGTGCAGCGGTCTCGCCCCCGCCGGGCACCGACGCGGGGGTGGTGTCACCGATCGCCGGAATCGTGGTCTCGGCCGCCGAACCGGACCCGCTCGGGGCCGCAGAGCCGCTGCCGCTGGGAGTCGCGGAGCTGGGCGTCGCGGCGGTCGTACTGGCCGCCGGCGGGACAAAACCGGCGGGGTAGCTGATCACCGGGTTGCCGCTGGGATCGGTGAGCACCGGCCGGATGTTCATCTGAGCGCTGCGGGTCAGGCTGTTCAAATCCTGGTTGCCCGGCACGGTGATGACCAGTTGGCGGGCCCCGTCGATTTGAATCTCGGCGCCGGCCACGCCGGAGCCGTTGACCCGGCTCTCCATGATCGATCTGGCCTGAGCCATCTGCACCCGTGACGGATCTGAGCCATCCAGGGTGCGGGCCGTCAGGGTGATCCTGGTACCGCCCTGCAGGTCGATGCCGAGTTTGGGCGTGTTGGACCCCGGGGTGAGGAACACCAAGCCGTACAGCACCGCGGTGATGCCGATGAACGTCCAGATCAATCGCCAGGGCCTGAACTGCCCAGCTGGTGTCGCCACGTCGCGCCTATCTGTTGGGGCAGACGCCCGGAGTCCTTGACGGCGCCTACTACTCCGGCGCCGCCGGCCGATCGTCTGCGACGGGGGCGATCGTCACGCCCCCCACATGATGATGCCCCGACCCTGCTCGGGCCGGGGCGATCGAAACAGCCTAGTTGAGGTCCTTCGACGGACGGTCGGTAATCGAGCCGTCAGCGCGGCCCACCTCCCGTGGGTCCGCCGGACCGTCCATCCGGTCATCGAGCTCCGCGTCGACCACATCGGTCTCCCGCTTCGTCAGGTTGACCGGACCGGGCACGACAACCTCGCGCACGGCAGCGCGAACCCACGTGGTGCGGACGCCTGGCGACACTTCGAGCTCGATGGTGTCGTCTGCAACGGCGGTGACCGTCGCGTGCAGGCCGGAGGTCGTCATCACCCGGGCGCCGGGCACCAGGGAGTCCTGCATGTGCCTGGTCGCGGCGGCCAGTCGCTTCTGCTTCTTGGTGCTGAAGTACATCAGCCCACCCATGCCCGCAATCAGCAGAACTGGCAACAGGAACTGTTCCATGTGGTGATCTCCTCAGAATCCAGTGGTGTATCCGGCGGTGTTGCTGGTGGTGTGTCTGGTGGTGATGCACGATCAGGCTCTGGTGGTCGAACGCGTGGCCGGTGCCTGCGGCCTCGCGACTGCTCGCGGGACGTCGACAGGCTCGACACCTACCGTGAACCTATGGGAGGCGCAAAGAGTGCCCCAGACGCTCACCGTGGCTCGGTGCGCAGAGGGTCAGGATACGGGACCGTCCCATGATCATCGGTCGGTTGACACCAGGAGTTCCCGATGACCGGTATCGACCACCGCCGCCGGCGAGGCACAACACCGCCGCCAGCAAGGCACAACACCGCCGCCAGCAAGGCACAACACCGCACAACAGGGGTCAACTGGCGTCGAACAGGGTGGCCGCCTCCTGCTCTACCGCCCGCCCGGGCTGCCGGGCGGGGTCCAGACCGAGGTGGGCCCAGGCGGCCGGGGTGGCTATCCGGCCGCGGGGTGTCCGGGCCAGCATCCCTACCCGGACCAGAAACGGCTCGCACACCTCCTCGACCGTCGTGGGTTCCTCACCGACAGCCACGGCCAGTGTGGTCAAGCCGACCGGGCCGCCACCGAACGACCGGCACAACGCCGACAACACGGACCGGTCCAGCCGGTCCAGGCCCAGTTCGTCCACGTCGTACACCGCCAGCGCCGCCCGGGCGACCTCCAGGGTGACCGATCCGTCCCCTCTGACCTGGGCATAATCCCGAACCCGGCGCAGCAGCCGATTGGCCACCCGGGGGGTGCCGCGGGACCGGCCGGCGATCTCCGTCGCACCGTCCGGACGCAGATCGATCCCCAGGATCTTGGCGCTGCGGGTGATGACCGTGGTCAGCTCCTCGGCCGTGTAAAACTCCATGTGGGCGGTGAACCCGAACCGGTCCCGCAGCGGGCTGGTCAGCTGCCCAGACCTGGTGGTTGCCCCGACCAGCGTGAACGGGGCGATCTCCAGCGGAATCGAGGTTGCGCCGGGGCCCTTGCCGACCATGACGTCGACCCGGAAGTCCTCCATCGCCAGGTACAGCATCTCCTCGGCCGGCCGGGCGATCCGGTGGATCTCGTCGATGAACAGCACGTCACCCTCGACCAGGTTGGACAGGATCGCAGCCAGGTCGCCGGCCCGTTCCAGCGCCGGCCCGGACGTCAGCCGGAGCGCCGCCCCCAGTTCGGCGGCGATGATCATCGACAGTGACGTCTTGCCGAGCCCCGGCGGCCCGGCCAACAGGACGTGATCCGGCGGCGAGCCCCGCATCTTCGCCCCCAACAACACCAGTTCCAGTTGTTCCCGGACCCGGACCTGACCGACGAATTCCTGCAGGGACCGCGGCCGCAGGGACGCTTCCAGGTCGCCGTCGCCGGCCAGTTCGGTAGGCAGCACCACCCCCTCGAACGTCGGGTCGGGCTCCTCGCCAAGCCCGCCTCCCTGGCTCTGGTCGCGCGGATGATCGCCGGCATCCTCTGGCTGATAATCCGGATGCTCCGATCCGCCCGGCAGTGGCCCCCTCACCGGTTCCGCCCCAGCAACCCCAGCGCCCGGCGGAGCAGCACCCCGACGTCCCCGTCGGCGACGGCAGGATCGGCGGCGTCCCTGGCGACTGCGTCGATCGCGTCGTCGGCCTGTTTGGTCGTGAAGCCCAGCCCGATCAGGGCGTCGGCGAGCTTGTCCCGCCACACCGGACCGGCCGCCGCCCCGGCACCCGGCAGGGGTACCCCGGCGCTGAACGGACCGAGTGCGCCGACCTTGTCCCGCAGTTCGAGGACCAGCCGTTCCGCGCCCTTCTTGCCGATACCCGGGGCCCTGGTCAGCGTGGCCGTGTCGCCCGCTGACAACGCCCGTCGTAGCTGATCCGGATCGAGCACGGCGAGCAACGCCAATGCGATCTTCGGCCCGACCCCGGACACGGACTGGACCAGCTCGAACAGTTCCTTGGCCTCGTCGGAGCCGAAGCCGAACAGGGTCAGCGAATCCTCGCGCACCACCAAGGTGGTGGACAGCCGGGCCTGGTCACCGCGGCGCAGCCCGGCCAGGGTGGTGGGGGTACACCGGACCGCCAGCCCCACCCCGCCGACCTCGACCACGGCGTGATCCAGATGAACGGCGGTGACCTTGCCGCGAACGGAGCTGATCATCGGCCGAGCCTCGCCTTGGCTGCGGCCGCCTGCAACCTGTCCTGCAGCGGGGCGCGCCAGAGGTGGCACAGCGCCAGGGCGAGGGCGTCCGCTGCGTCGGCCGGCCGCGGCGACTCGGAGAGCCGGAGCAATCTGGTGATCATGGCCGTGACCTGCGCCTTGTCGGCCCTGCCGTGGCCGGAGACGGCGGCCTTGACCTCGCTCGGGGTGTGCCAGGCCACCGGGATCGACCGCCGGGCGGCGGCCAGGGCCACGACGCCGGACGCCTGGGCGGTGCCCATCACCGTGCCGACGTTGTGCTGGCTGAACATCCGCTCGATGGCCACCGTGTCCGGGCGCAACCGGTCGAGCATGGACTCGACCTGTTCGGCGATGGTCAGCAGGCGCATCGGCAGTTCCATGCCGGGCGGGGTGCGGACCACGATGACCTCGACCATCCGGGGCGGCAGTCCCGGGCCGCCGTCGATGACGCCGATCCCGCAGCGGGTCAGTCCGGGATCGACGCCGAGAACCCGCACGTCGAAACCTCCACCCGTCTCACGGACCGGCCCGGCTGTTGACCACGACCGTCAGCCGAACACCTGTACGTCGGACAACGCTACCGGCGACGGCTGCTCCGGGACGGACCGCCACGCCGGGTCATTCGTTGTCGAGCTGCTCGGCGATCTCATCGGAGATGTCGGCGTTGGTGTAGACGTTCTGCACGTCGTCGAGGTCCTCGATCACGTCCACCAGCTTGACCACCTTGCGGGCCCCGTCAACGTCCAGCGGCACCGTCACCGACGCGATGAACGTCGGATCGGCGGAGTCGTACTCCAGGCCTGCGCCGGTCACCGCGGTCCGCACGGGCACCAGGTCAGCGGCCTCCGAGACGACCTCGAACGCGTCGCCGACGTCGTTGATCTCGTCGGCGCCGGCGTCCAGCACGGCCAGCATCAGATCCTCTTCGGTCGGATCCCCCGACGGGGATTTCGGCACGATCACGACGCCCTTGCGACTGAAGAGGTAGGAAACGCTGCCGGGGTCGGCCATCGACCCGCCATTGCGGGTCACCGCCACCCTGACCTCGGACGCGGCCCGGTTCCGGTTGTCGGTCAGGCATTCGATCATGATGGCGACCCCGTTGGGCCCGTACCCCTCATAGGTGATGGCCTGGTAGTCGACACCGCCCGCCTCGGCGCCGGAGCCCCGCTTGGTCGCCCGATCGATGTTCTCGTTCGGCACCGAGGACTTCTTCGCCTTCTGGATGGCGTCGAACAGGGTCGGGTTACCGTCCGGGTCACCGCCGCCGGTACGGGCCGCCACCTCGATGTTCTTGATCAACTTGGCGAACAGCTTGCCGCGCTTGGCGTCCTTGGCGGCCTTCTGGTGCTTGGTCGTCGCCCACTTGGAGTGGCCACTCATCGGTGCGAACCCCTCTACTTCGGTGAATCCCTCGTTGCCCGGTGCTTCCGTCCGACAGGCGATCTTACGGGGCGGCGCGAGCCCGAGGACCCGTCAGGACTGCGCCACGATCGTCAGGAAGAGGGAGTGCAGCCGGTCGTCACCGGCGACTTCGGGGTGGAACGACGTCGCCAGCACCCCGCTCTGGCGGACCGCAACCGGGTGATCATCCACGGTGGCCAGGACCTCCACGGCCGGGCCCGCACGGTCGACCCAGGGAGCCCGGATGAACACCGCAGGCACCGGGCCGCCGGATACCCCGGTCACCTCGATGCCGGTCTCGAAGGAATCGGTTTGACGGCCAAAGGCGTTGCGCCGCACCGTGATATCGATCGCCGCCAGGGGGAGCTGGTCGGGCCGGCCGTCCAGGATCTCGGTGGCCAGTACGATCATTCCGGCGCAGGACCCGAAGGCCGGGAGCCCGGCGGCCAACCGTTGCGTGAGGGCGTCCCGCAGCTCGAACACGTCCAGCAATCGGCAGATCGTGGTGGACTCACCGCCGGGGATGACGATGCCGTCCAGGTCGCCCAGCTCGGACGCGCGACGGACCGGGCGGGCCGTCACCCCCAGACCGGCCAGCGCCAGCAGGTGCTCCCGCACGTCGCCCTGCAGCGCGAGCACGCCGATCACCGGATCGGTGGTGCTCACCGGCGGAGCTGCGCGGTGCAGGTCATCCGCCCGGCTTCCAGGTCATCAGCACCACGATGACCACCAGCATCAGGGTGGCCACCCCGGAGCCGATCGCGATCCGCTGGTAGTCGTTCGGCTTGAGGTTCTGGGCGGCCGAGTCCTGCAGGTGCTCGGCGGCGCTGCGCAGGGACGGGACCACGGCGAGCAGGGTCAGGGCAAGAGCCACGGCGTACAGGACGATCGAGACCAGCACCCACGGCGTGCTGATCGTCGCGTGCTTCTCCTCCTGGCTGGACACCCCGAGCACACCGAAGCCCAGGACCGCCACCGCCAGCGAGGCAAGACCGAACACGAAGGTGGACCGCGCGAGCACCGCGACCTGCGCCCCCTGGCCCGCGCGGATGGCCCGCATCGCGGTCATTGGCAGGATCGCCATCGGTCCGATGACGAACACCGCCCCCACCACGTGCAGCATTGCCAACAGGGCTTCCATGCGATGACCCTATCGAGCCGGGGTGCCCGAGCCGTCCAGCGGACCGCGAGGGGCTGACTTAGCGACCCTCGGCTTCGGTGAGAGGCGGGCCACTGGGGGTGTGCTCCGGCTGCGCTGGTGCCGGGGAACGCACCTGCACCCGCGGCAGCAGCAGGTGCAGCAGCGGGCCGATGGACAGCGCGTAGGCAACGGTGCCGATACCGACGATCCCGCCGAGCAGCCAGCCGACCCCCAGCACGGTCACCTCGATGCTGGTCCGGACCACCCGGACCGAGCCGACTCCGCGGGCGACCAGACCCGTCATCAGTCCGTCCCGCGGCCCCGGCCCGAGGCCGGCCCCGAGGTACAGCGCCCCGGCCAGCGCGTTGCCGACGATGGCCAGGACCAGCACGATTACCCGGGCGGTCATGCTGGTGAACTCCGGCAGTAGCCGTAGCGTGACGTCAGTGAACAGTCCGATGGTGGCTGCGTTCGCGACGGTGCCGACCCCCGGACGCTGCCGCAGCGGGATCCACAGCAGCAACACGAACACCGACACCACGGTGATCACGCCGCCGTAGGACAGCGGGATCCACCGGTTGACCAGCGCGGTCAGGCCCTGATGGAAGACGTCCCACGGGTCGAGGCCGAGCACCGCCCGGACCATCATCGCCATCGTCGCGCCGTACAACGCCAGGCCGACGAACAGTTGGGTGAAACGACGAAGGCGGCGGTCGGGTGGCATGGGGGTCAGCAGGCGCATTCGTCCATCCTGCGACGAACTGGTCTGTACATCCAGGTCCACTTGCGAGAAAGTGGACTGTATGAGCGCTACCACTCGACTGTCCGCGCCCACTCTGGCTCGTCGGCTCGGTCCTGCGCCGGACGACCACGGCCGCCCCGCCTACCGGGTGCTGGCCGACCGGATCCGGGGCGCAGTGTTGGACGGCCGGCTCACGACCGCCACCGGCCTACCCAGCGAACGGGAACTTGCCACCCAACTGTCGCTGTCCCGGACCACCGTGGGTGCCGCCTACAGCCTGCTCCGGGAACAGGGCTGGCTGGATTCCCGGCGCGGCTCCGGCAGCCGGCTGCGATTGCCCGACACCGATCACCTCCCCGGCGGACCCGGCGGATCGGGCCAGGCCGCCAGGACCGGGGCAGCAGGTTCGTTCGGCGCGGGCGGAATTTTCGGTTGGCACGGCGAGTGGCCGGGTGCGCCTGCCGGCCCCGAACAGTCCGGAGCGAACGGTGCGAACGGGGCGTACGGAGAGAACGGACCGAACGGAGCGAACGGCGTCACCGGCGTCATCGACCTGACCACCGCCTGCCTGCCCGCGCCCGCGGAACCGCTCCTGGCGGCGACCCAGACCGCGGTCGACCAGCTGCCGGGGTTCCTGCGCGGGGACGGGTATCTGCCGTTTGGATTGCCCGCGCTCCGGGAGGTGATCGCCGCCCGGTACACCGCCCAGGGGGTGCCGACGACGGTGGAGCAGATCCTGATCACCTCGGGCGCGCAACACGCGTTCTCGCTAGCGGCCGGTGAACTGTCCGCGCCCGGCGACCGGGTGCTGATCGAATGCCCGACCTATCCGGTCGTGCTGGACGCGCTGCGGGCCAGGCGGCTGGTCCCGGCGCCGGTCGGACTGGCCGATCCCGGCTCTGAAAATGCATGGGATGTCGAGCTTTTCGCCGCCACCCTGCGGCAAACGGCGCCCCGTCTCGGGTACCTCATCCCGGATTTCCAGAACCCAACCGGGGCGCTGATGGACGCCGACACCCGGGCGTCGCTGGTTGCCGCAGCCCGCGGCGCCCGCACCCTGCTGCTGGCCGACGAGTCATTCCGGGACGTGCCGTTCCCCGACACCACGTCACTCCCGCCGCCGATGGCCGCCTTCGACGACGGCACCAGGGTGGTGTCCTTGGGATCGGTGTCGAAATCACTCTGGGGCGGTCTGCGGGTGGGCTGGATCCGGGCGGCCCCGGCCTTGATCCAACGGTTCGCGCAGGCCAGGGCGCTGGGCGACATGGCAGGACCGGTGCTCGATCAGCTCGTCGCCACCGCACTGCTGGCCGATCCCGAACCCGCGCTGGCCGAACAACGCGGGCGGCTGGCGACCGGAGCGGCGGCCTTGCACGCGGCCCTGGCCGGGCAGCTTCCGGACTGGCGCCCGACCCGCCCCGACGGCGGGACCTTCTTGTGGGTTCGGTTGCCCGGCCCGTTCGCCACCGATCTCGCGCTGCTCGCGCCGTCGGTCGGGGTGCGGATCGTTCCCGGCACCAGGTTCGGGCCGGACGGGAGCATGGCGTCCTATCTGCGGTTGCCGTTCACCCAGCCGCCCGACCGGCTGATCACCGCCGTCACCCGGCTGTCGGCGATCGTTGACCAGGCGGCGGCCGGTGCCCGGTCGGCGTTGCCCGGCTGGTTCGCCTGAGCCGGTGCCGTTCCCGGCGATGACTGCTCGCCGCGGTGACCGCTCGCCGCGATGACTGCGGCGACATCGTTACCCTTGGCGAATGGATTGGAGCCTGCGAGCGTGCAGCCGGCACGGGCACGAGACGTACGCGCCGGACGAACCCGAGCTAGCCGAGCGTCTGCAGGTGGCCACCGTCGCCGGTCAGGCCTGGCGCTGCCTGCGGTGCGGAACGTTCGTGGTCGGCGAGCCGAAACGCTCCGGGCCCGCCGACGATGCTCCCGAAGTGCCGCGAGGCCGGCTCCTGCGGGACCGGACCATCATGCGATTGCTGGCCGCAGAACGGCTGATCCGCGCAGTTCTGCTGTTCGCGTTCGCAGCGCTGATCGTGAGATTCCGCGGGGACCGGCAGGCCCTACAGGACACCTTCCGCAAGGACCTGAGCATCCTGGGGCCGGCCGCCAACCAGCTCGGCTGGAACCTGGACGACTCCAAGGTGGTCCGGGGCATCAACCGGGTGTTCGAGTTCTCCCCGACCACCCTGACCTGGGTGACGGTGGCGATCCTCGCGTACGGGTCACTGCAGCTCGCCGAGTCGTACGGCCTATGGCACGTCCGGCGCTGGGGTGAGTACCTGACGGTCGTCGCGACCAGCCTGTTCCTGCCGTGGGAGATCTACGAGTTGATCGACAAGGTTACCGTTCTGCGGGTCGTCCTGCTGCTGGTCAACATCGCGGCGGTGGTCTGGCTGCTGTGGTCGAAGCGGTTGTTCGGCCTGCGCGGCGGCGGCGCTGCCTACCACCGGGAACATCACGCCGAGAGCCTGCTGACCGTGGAACGCGCGGCCGCCCGGAACAGCACCGCCACCGGGAGCCCGGCCAGCTGAAAACCCTTGCTACCAGCCGCGTTCGGCCAATCGGTGCGGCTGGGGAATCTCATCGACGTTGATGCCGACCATGGCCTCACCGAGCCCACGGGAGACCTTGGCGATCACGTCCGGGTCGTCATAGAACGTGGTGGCCTTGACGATGGCCTCGGCCCGGGCCGCGGGGTTGCCGGACTTGAAAATCCCGGACCCGACGAACACGCCCTGCGCCCCCAATTGCATCATCATCGCGGCGTCCGCGGGGGTGGCGATACCGCCCGCGGTGAACATCACCACCGGCAACCGGCCGGCGGACGCCACCTCGGCGACCAGGTCGTACGACGCCTGCAGGTCCTTTGCGGCGGCGTACAACTCATCCGGCGACAGGGAGCTGAGCCGGCGGATCTCACCGCCGATGGTCCGCATGTGGGTGACCGCGTTGGACACGTCACCCGTGCCCGCCTCGCCCTTGGACCGGATCATCGCCGCGCCCTCGCTGATCCGGCGGAGCGCCTCGCCCAGGTTCGTCGCGCCACAGACGAACGGCACGGTGAACGTCCACTTGTCGATGTGGTGCGCGTAATCCGCGGGGGTCAGCACCTCGGATTCGTCGATGTAGTCGACGCCGAGCGACTGCAGCACCTGGGCCTCGACGAAGTGGCCGATCCTGGCCTTCGCCATCACCGGAATGGACACCGCGGCGATGATGCCGTCGATCATGTCCGGGTCGCTCATCCGGGACACCCCGCCCTGGGCGCGGATGTCGGCCGGTACCCGCTCCAACGCCATCACCGCGACCGCGCCCGCGTCCTCGGCGATCTTGGCCTGGTCGGCGGTGACCACGTCCATGATCACGCCGCCCTTGAGCATCTCCGCCATGCCGCGTTTGACCCTGGCGGTCCCCTTCACCGTCAACGATTCGGGCGGGCTGGGATCAGCCAACGGCAGTGCTGACGGCAGTGCTGACGGCAGTGTTGACGGCAGTGTTGACGGCTCAGGGCTGGAGGCGGCGGACACGACAGGATCTCCTCAGGACGGAAGGCGTCGGCGGGCGGGAACGCCGGGCGGAGGCCGGTGAATAGGCAGAACCACCGGCCGCATCCGACGTACCGAATCCTACCCGCGCGCATCCGGCGATCCCGAACGGTCGCCCCCCGGGACGTGGGCGGGAGACCTTCTCCTACGAGATCGCGACCGACGCCGACGGCGGGGCCAGTGCCACCCACGTCTTACCCGGTTTGAACGGCACCGGCTGCCCGGCGGCGTCCAGGTAGGAGGTGGGTTGGTCGGGGGCGGGACGGCTCCAGGTGCCGGTGATCGCGTGCCCGTCGCGGCACAGGGTGAAGGTGCCGGACCCGACGGTGTGCGAGATGTAGGACGGGGAGCCGACAGAGTCGGTGGTGCCGTCCGGTTGCAGGTCGACGTTCTGGATCAGCACGTTGTCGGCGGCGATCGCCGTGCCCGCCGCATCGGACTGATCATCGCCCTTGCGCTGCAAGCGGTACCGGCCGTCGGCGAAGGTGAACCCGTTGGCCGCGGCCTGAAAGGTGACGGTGACCCCGATGGCCGCGGGGGCGCCGTCGACGCGGGGATCAGAGCCGGCGAAGACGAAGCCGATGTCTCTCGGCGCGGTCAACCCGGCGGTCGCGGCCGCGATGGATTGCAGGTTCGCATGCAGGTTGTACGGAGCGCGGGTGGCACCCGACCGCCAGAATCCAGACGCGCCGGCCTCGGACTCCACCGGGATCGCCGACGACGCCCGCAGGGCGCCCTTCGGTCCTCCGGCGCCGCCGGAATAAACCAGGGCCGGAGTGCCGTAGGCGGGCAGCAGCTCGGCGTCGGTGCTGCGCACGCTCCGAACCGCGCCGACCTCTTTGGGCAGCGTGCTGTGGAAGACGGCCAGCAGCCGGGTCAAACCCCCCTCCACCTGCTCGATGTAGACGACATCCGCGTCGGACAGGCCGTACTGGGGCAGCCCGGCCGAGGTGTTGTCGATCTTGACGGCCACCACCGGGGCGGGGTTCGGATCACCACCGATCAGTGGATCTACCTGTAGCGGGGGCGGGGGCGGGGGTGGTGGTGGGGCCGGCGGTTCCACTGTCGGCGGCGGTGGCTCCGGGGTCGGTGACGCAACCGGCGGCGGGGAAGGCGGCGCGGACGGCGGCGGGAACGGTAAGGAGCTTGCGGCCACCGACGACGACGTCGCTGATTCTGCGGCGGTCAGGGCGCCATCGGAGGAACACCCGGCCAACAGCACGATCGGGCTCAGCGCAATCGGCGCCATCAGCACCCCGAGGCGCCGCCACCAGTGCTTCACGAAACCCCCGTCATACCGTTGATCCTGCAGAGGGCATCAGGACTTATTGGTCGTGACACCATCCCCGGCGAAATCGCGCATTCCAACCGTCGCTCCGGTCACCGTAATGGCAGATGGGTGACAGATTCCGCCGACTCGCTAACGGCGCGAACGTCAGGTGATGCTCGGAACAGACTTGCTCTGGGCGAGCGGATGAACCGGGCGGTCCAGCAGGGCGCCGAGCGCCTCCGGGAGCCGGGCGGCCAGCTCCACCGGGTAGACCTCCTCGTCGGTCTCGGCAAGCTCCCCGGCCCGCCACCAGCGGTGCCCGGTCAGGGTCAACCGCTCCATCGCGGTGTGCCCCGAGACGTCAAGGGCCGGCTGGAGGAACCCGTCAGGGGCCTCGAGCGGCGGGTCAGCAAGCAGGGTGGCGCCGCCAGCGCCACTGACCGGGCCGGTGCCCCGCTGCCGATCCGGGGCGGGCGCTGGCACCCGGGCGGCGAAGAAGAATTCCGTCTGCTCGTAGTCGACGCCGACGAAGGTGAACTGCGCGACCCGTCGCCAGATCGGCCCGACCAGCTCGTCCGGATTCAGCCGAAAGCCGGTCTCCTCAGCCAGTTCTCGCAGTGCCGTTGTCGGCAGGTCCTCGCCCGGGTCGACGCCGCCGCCGGGCGTGTGCCACCACCGGGAGGCCACCGCCGGGTCCGTCCCGGACAGCAGCAGGATCCGGTCCGCGGCGTCCAGCAAGACCACTCGGGCCGCCGTCCGCTGCTGCCGCGGGGTCACCACCGGGTGCGGCGGCTCGACGATCTCGAAGTACCCAGGCATGGCGGCGTGCCCCGCCAACCCGAAGATTCGGGTGAACAGGACCGCCCGCAGTGCCCGGGTGTCACGGACGGCATCGTTGTGGAAGCGCCTGGCCAGCGCCACCCGTTCTCCGGCGTCGGCGAGTTCGCTCACCAGCTCCGGGGCCGCGGAATGGGCCACGGTGCCCAGCACCCGGGACAGATCGTTCTCGGCGTCGGCCCGGTGCGCCCGGTCGGCGTGGTCGGCAGCATCGGCCAGACGCCGCAGTTCCTCGGCCCGGTCGGGCTCGAGACCGCCGGCCGCCGCGATCGCCCGGCTGGCGACGATCCGGCGGGCCAGGGCCACTTCCAGCGCGGACCAGGCCGCCTCTGTGCGCACGTGCAACCGGTCCAACCGGTTCGCGGTGATCCACAGGCGGAGCGAGGCAAAGAGCAGGAGTGCGACGGCGATGACCACGATGACGGTGGTCATGTCGCTCTCCTTGTTCACTCGGGGTGTGCACTCGGGGTGTGCACTCGGGGTGTCCACTCGGGGTGTCCACTCGGGCCGTTCCCGGTGAATCCGGGACGGTCAAGGGTCCCACGCCGGCGACCCCGGTCGCAGCCACCGGGTTCAGTCGGCCTCCACCACGGCCCTGGGATCGGCCGCCATCACGGTTTCGTAGACCTTGACCACCGTCGCGGCCACGACCGGCCAGTCGTAGGCGGCGACCACCCGCCGGCCCTGCGCCGCCAACACCGCCCGGCGGCCGGGGTCGTCCAGCACGGCGGACAGTGAACCGGCCAGCGCCGCCGGGTCACCGACCGGCGTGAGCACCCCGGCATTCCCGCCGTCCAGCACCCGGCGGAAGGCGTCGAGGTCGCTGGCCACCACCGGCGTTGCCGCGCTCATCGCCTCGGTGAGGATGATCCCGAAACTCTCGCCGCCGGTGTTCGGGGCGCAGTAGACGTCCAGCGAGCGCAGCATCGCCGCCTTGTCCGCCTCACTGACCCGACCCAGAAACCGAAGGACGCCACGCAGTTCCGGGCCGGCCAGCGCCCGCAGATCCTTCTCGTCGCCGCTCCCGGCGACCAGCAGCTGCAGCTCCGGGCGGGACGGCGCCAGCAATCTCAAGGCGTCCAGCAGCACCGACATCCCCTTGCGCGATTCGTCGAACCGGCCGATGAACCCGATGGTGCCACCCGCGCGCGGGTACCCGTCCAACGGCGACGCGGCGGCGAAGAACGGCACGTCCACGCCATTGGGGATGATCACCGCGTCGCCGCCCAGGTGCTCGACCTGAACCTGCCGAGCAAGCTCGCTGACCGCGATCCGGCCGGTGATCTTCTCCAGGAACGGCTGCAGCACACCCTGGAACGCGGCCAGCATGCGGGACCGCGGGTTGGCGGTGTGGAAGGTCGCGACGATCGGCCCGTCCGCGACCATCAACGCGATCATCGACAGGCTGGGAGCGACCGGTTCGTGCACGTGCAGCACGTCGAACCGGCCGGCCCTGATCCACTTTCGAACCTTGGTGTACGACACCGGGCCGAACGAGAGCCGGGCGACGGATCCGTTGTACGGGATCGGCATGCTCCGACCGGATGGCACCAGGAAGTCCGGGAACTCGACGGTCCCGTCGCTGTCGTCGCCCGGGGCGAGCACAGAGACGTGGTGACCGAGGCCGATCAGGGTCCTGGCCAGGTCGGCGACGTGCGCCTGCACCCCACCGGGGATGTCGAACGAGTACGGACAGACCAACCCGACCCTCACGACGACCCGACCCTCACGACGACCCGACCCTCACGACGAGCCGACCCTCATGACGCGGCGTCCGGGCGGGCGATCGGGTCCTTGCCGCTGCCGACGGCGGCAGTCCGTGCGGCGAGGTCGGCAGACCACAAGGGCTGCAACATATGCCAGTCGGCGGGGTGCTCGGCGATCCCCCGCTCGAAGATGTCGGCGATCAGTTGGGTGCCGCCGCGGACCTGCTGGGAGAGCCGGGTCCCGAGCAACGTCACCGGCGGGTGGATCTCGATCGACCAGCCGCGGTCGGTGAAGCTCAGGTTGGTCGGGCACAGGTAGCTGTCGGTCAGGGCGGCCAGCATCGCCGGCCCGGGTGGCATGGTCGCCCGTTCGCCGAAGAAGGTCACCGGCACCCCGCTGGCCGACAGGTCACGGTCGCCGACGAGCGGCACGATCGCCCCCGCCCGCAGCCGTTCCCGCAGCACCTGGGACGGGTTGGGGCCGCCCGTGAGCGGCAGGATCTCCATCCCCAGCGACTGCCGGTACGCCACGAACTTTTCGTACAGGGACTCGGGTTTGAGCCTTTCGGCGACGGTGGTCAGCGACCCCCACCGGCGGGTCACCCACAGGCCGGCCGCATCCCAGTTCCCGGAGTGCGTGATCGGCATCATGATGCCCCGCCCTTCGGCGACCGCCCGATCGACATGCTCGGCGCCGACGACGCCCGCCTCCAGGTGGGCGAACACCTCGTCGTGGTCCATCGCCGGCAGGCGGAACGTTTCCTTCCAGTACCGGGCGTAGGAGCGCATGCCCGCCTTGACGACGGCGGCCAGTGACTCCGGGGTGGACTGCTCGCCGAGCACCCGGTGCAGGTTGATGGCCAACTGGCGGACGGCCGGCCCCCGGCGGCGGTAGGCGGCGTCGGCAGCGAGCCGGAACAACCGATCGGCGGCGGGCTCCGGGAGCGCCTTGACCATCGACCAGCCGGCCCCGAAACCCAGGTCGGTGAGCCGATCGGCGGTACTCATCGGTCGCCGGTCGGCACGGGCCGGTCGTCGGGGGCGCCGGTCACAGGGCGGGCCGGCCCGTTCCACGGTTGGCGGTGGTGTCGGCTGCGGCTTTCACCGCGGCCCGCCGGACCTGCACGAGCCGCTGCACCACGGTCGCCATTCCGGCTGCGGCCAGCAACCACAGGCAGACGTCCAGCGCGTACGGCACTCCGAGACCGGCCAGCCCGGCGCCGAGCAGTCCGAGCACGTTGCGTTCGGCGCGTTCGGCCAGCGCGCCGCCGATGATCAGCCCGACGGAATCGGCCCTGGCCTTGACGTAGGAGATGACCTGACCGGTGACCAGGCAGATCAACGCCCCGGCGCCCAGCACCCGTTGGCCGGAGGAGAACGCGTAGAACGCCAGCGCGCCGAACAGGGCACCGTCGGCAATCCGGTCGCAGGACGCGTCCAGCACCACGCCGAAATCCGTGCCGTAGCCCCGGGCCCTGGCCATCGCCCCGTCCACCAGGTCGGCGAGGACGAACACGGTGACCACCATGCACCCGGCGAACAGGTATCCGGGCGCGAGCAACAACACCGCGCCGGCGACCACCCCCACGGTGCCGATCACCGTCACCAGATCCGGGCTCAAACCGGCCTTGAGCAGCCCACGACCGATCGGATCGGTGACCTTGGACACCGTCGACCGGGCCAGGGAGTTGAGCATCGAAATCCGTCCGGTCGGCGGTCAGGGAAGAGTAGTCAACGATAGCCGCGGCCGGGCCGGATTCCGGTCACTGTTGGCCGGACCGGTCACCAGGCGGCGGCCAGCAGGGTTCGGGTGTCGGCCAGCAACTGCGGCAGCACCTTGGTCTGACCGATCACCGGCATGAAATTGGAATCCCCTCCCCAGCGGGGAACCACGTGCTGATGCAGGTGTTCGGCGATCCCCGCGCCGGCCGCGGACCCCGCGTTGATGCCCAGATTGAACCCGTGCGGGGCGCTGACCGAGCGGATCGCCCGGAGCGCGTGACGGGTGAACTCGCTGAACTCGACGAGTTCGGCGGCATCCAGATCGGTGTAATCGGGCAGGTGCCGGAACGGCAGCACCATCAGATGGCCCGGGTTGTAGGGGAACAGATTCAGCACCGCGTAGACGAGGGCGCCGCGGGCCACGATCAGGCCGTCCTCGTCGGGAAGGGTCGGAATCCGGCAGAACGGGCAGTTGCTGCTGTCCCCGCTCGACAAGTCGCCCCGGCTCCTCGCGCCACTCGCCGACCCGTCAACCGACCCGTCAGCCGACCCGTCAGCGGCCGTGCGCCCGCGATCAGCCGCTGACCCACCGGTGACGTAGGCCATCCGGTGCGGGGTCCACAGCCGTTGCAGGTGGTCCGGCACGCCGATCCCGTCCTGTGCCACGAGTTCCGGACCGGCGGCCGCCCAGGTGTCAGACACCGGCCCGTCAGGCACCGCTGCCCCCCGTCGCCGGCGGTTGCGCCACGCCCGCAAAGGCCTCGGCCGTCGGTGAGGCGTTCGACCGGCCGCGAACCCAGTCGTCGATCGCTCGCACCGCCTGAGCGACCGGCACCCCGTTGACCTGGGTGCCGTCCCGGAATCGGAAGGACACCGCACCGGCGGTGACGTCCTTCCGTCCCGCGAGCAGCAGGAACGGCACCTTGCCGGTGGTGTGGGTGCGGATCTTCTTTTGCATTCGGTCGTCGGAATGGTCGACCTCGGCCCTGATCCCGCGCGTCCGCAGCTCGCGGATCACCTGCTCCAGATGGTCACCGAACGCATCGGCGACCGGAATGCCGACGACCTGGACCGGGGACAGCCAGGCCGGGAACGCGCCGGCGTAGTGCTCGGTGAGTACCGCGAAGAACCGTTCGATGGAGCCGAATAGCGCCCGGTGGATCATCACCGGGGTGGTCCGGGCGCCGTCCGGTCCGGTGTAGCCGAGGTCGAACCGGGCCGGGGTGTTGAAGTCGAGCTGGATGGTGGACATCTGCCAGGTCCGGCCGAGCGCGTCCCGTGCCTGCACGGAGATCTTGGGTCCGTAGAACGCGGCCCCGCCGGGGTCGGGCTCCAGGTGCAACCCGGACCCGATGGCCACCTCTTCCAGGGTCGCGGTGGCCTCGGCCCACAATTCGTCGGACCCGACATACTTTTCCTCGTTGCGGGTGGACAGCTCCAGGTAGAAATCGGTGAGTCCGTAATCGGCGAGCAGATCTAGCACGAACCGCAACAGGCTGGCCAGCTCGTCACGCATCTGCTCGCGGGTGCAGAAGATGTGCGCGTCGTCCTGCGTCATCCCGCGGACCCGGGTGAGACCGTGGATGACGCCCGACTTCTCGTACCGGTAGACGGTGCCGAATTCAAAGAACCGCAATGGCAGTTCGCGGTAGGACCGGCCGCGGGCCCGGAAGATCAGGGAGTGGAACGGGCAATTCATCGGCTTGAGGTAGTAGTCCTGGCCGGGTTTGCGGACCTTCCCGTCCGGACCGAGTTCGGCGTCCAGGTGCATCGGCGGGAACATGCCGTCGGCGTACCAGTCCAGGTGCCCCGAGGTCTGGAACAGCTCGGCCTTGGTGATGTGCGGGGAGTTGACGAACGAGTACCCCGCCTCGGTGTGCCGCTGCCGCGAGTAGTCCTCCATCTCCTTGCGGATGATGCCGCCCCGCGGGTGGAAAACCGCCAGCCCGGAACCGATCTCGTCCGGGAAGGAGAACAGGTCCAGCTCGCTGCCGATCCGCCGGTGGTCGCGGCGTTCGGCCTCCGCGAGCCAGGTCAGGTGAGCGTCCAGCGCCTCGATGGACTCCCAGGCGGTGCCGTAGATGCGTTGCAGTTGCGGGTTGGCCTGGTTGCCCCGCCAGTACGCGGCGGCGCTGCGGGTAAGGGTGAATGCCGGGATGTACCGGGTGGTCGGGACGTGCGGCCCCCGGCACAGGTCGCCCCAGACCCGGTCGCCGGTGTGCGCGTGCAGGTTGTCGTAGATGGTCAACTCGCCGGCGCCGACCTCGACGGCTTCTTCCGCGTCAGTCGCGGTCGCTGGGCCGTTCGCAGGGCCGGGATCGGTGCCGGGATCGGACTTGAGGTCGATGAGCTCGAGCTTGTACGGCTCGCCGGCGAGTTCGGCCCTGGCGTCCGCGACGGAGTCGACGACCCGGCGGGAGAATCGCTGGCCGGACTTGATGATCTTGCGCATCCGCTTGTCGAGGTCGGCCAGGTCTTCCGGGGTGAACGGCCGGGCGACGTCGAAGTCGTAATAGAAGCCGTCTTTGATCGGCGGCCCGATCCCGAGTTTGGCTTCCGGGAACGCCTGCTGTACCGCCTGAGCCAGCACGTGCGCCGCGGAATGTCGGATGACCGACCGGCCGTCCTCGGTGTCGGCCGCGACCGGCGCGGCCTGGGTGTCCTCGGCCGGGGTCCAACTCAGATCGCGCAGCTGATCGTTGCTGTCCCGAACGACCACGATGGCCTGCGGTCCGGTGGTGGGCAGCCCGGCGTCCCGGATGGCCGCACCGGCCGTCGTGCCCGCCGCGATCAGCACGATCGGTGGGGCGGCGGCGACGACGGACGGGCTGGGCACAGGTTCTCCTCGGGTGATGTGAGCCGGACGGTGAAAAGGGTGAGGTGGTTGGGTCGGCCTGGCTCGCACGCCGACCGTCCGATGGTAGTGGGCGCGCCACACCCCAACCCCTGCCGAGGTCGCGCTAGGGACCGATGGCGTCAAACGGGGCCAGCACCCGCACCCATTCGACCCGCTCTAGCGGTTTACCTCACGCTCAACCCCGACTACTTCACCCGCAAAGCGCCCATTGCACCGCTCGAGCACCGCTTTCGCGTGCCGCCGCGGTCTGCGGCAGACTGGCGCCCGCCGGATCGCCAGGTGGACCCGAAACGTAACCCCAACGGAGACGCTCACTGGAACGGTCGTCCGCCGCCAGCCACGTCTTGGACGAGGGGCCGGATGGGGCGGCGTGCTCCTGCTGGCCGGCCCCGAGCGAAATTCGTTCGCGCCGCCGCTGTCGTAAAGGACGGTCACATTTCGCCCGCATCTGCGGCACCTGGTCCCGCTAACCCGGATGAGCCTCTGACCTGCGGTAATACTGGTGGGCGATACTGGGATCGAACCAGTGACCTCTTCGGTGTGAACGAAGCGCTCTCCCGCTGAGCTAATCGCCCGGGTGGGGTTCGACCCGACCGAGCAGAGCAGACAATACCCGATCCGCGCGGCCTTTTGGCCAGCGCCGGTTTGCCCGACGACACTGAAATCGGACCACCCAGACCAGGTCCGCTCACCCGAAAGAGTGAATTTGACGAGGCCGCGTGACGGCGGACGCCGACTGCCGTCCCCCCTGTGAGAGGAGCGGCCTGACACCAGCCGCGAGGTATCCAGTACCTCGCACCAGGCCGCCGGACGGCGGAGAAGACCATGGCACAAAAGATCGAGGTCGGTCATCAGTTGACGACCGCCGTCACCGAGATGCTCCTGATTTCAGACCCCCTGCTGCCACCGGTCAACGCGGAACTTCGCTACCGCGGCGACGACCCGTACGCCGTCCAGCTGCTGCTGTCGATCGACCAGAACCCGCCGATCAGTTGGGTCTTCGGCCGCGAACTGCTGATCACCGGCATCTCGATGCCCACCGGCATCGGCGACGTCCAGGTCTATCCCACCCACGACGGTGTGATCATCGAGTTGCGGTCCGGTGGAGTCACGGCCAAGTTGCTTGCCTACACCCCGGACCTTCAGGACTTCGCTGACGAAACGCTCCGAATGGTGCCGCTGGGCCTGGAGCTGGACCCGTTCACCGCGTCGGACGAGACCGCCGGCTCTCCTGCGTTCGGTACTTCATTCGCGGGCGAGTCCTACGCCGGTCAATTCCGCGGTGCGTATGGACCCGGCGTCCACGCGGGCGTCGACCTGCAAGGGCCGGACCTGACCGCCCACCCGGCACCGCGAGACCGGTTCGCCGTGCGGGATTCCTCAGACTCCTAGCTGCTTCGCGGTGGCATCCCGGGGGGGACCGCCACCGCGAAGCTCGCCAGCGATCCGCCTGCGCCCGCCGGCCACCGCGTCATCACCACGCGGATGGTCGGGCCCATCGAGGGGTTGGGTGGCCGAAAGGCCCGGCGCAGGCGGTGCCGCACGGCGGTCGCTGACGGGTACCGCAAGGAAAGCGTTGCCGATTCACCGGTTTGGCCTGGGACGATCGGGTCGGATACAGTTGCCGGGCCGTGCAGCCGTGAGGGGTGCCTGGCACAGCGGACGTAGCGCAGTTGGTAGCGCATCACCTTGCCAAGGTGAGGGTCGCGGGTTCGAATCCCGTCGTCCGCTCGGGAGAGGTCCAGGTCGTCACCTGGAGCGGCCTCCGCGGTGGGATGGCCGAGAGGCGAGGCAACGGCCTGCAAAGCCGTGTACACGGGTTCGAATCCCGTTCCCACCTCGCAGCACATGTCCGATCGCATACCCGGTGCGAACGGTGAAGGGCGATTAGCTCAGCGGGAGAGCGCTTCCCTGACACGGAAGAGGTCACTGGTTCAATCCCAGTATCGCCCACCACATCTCAGCCCACCGCAGGATCTCAGCCCACCGCAGGATCTCAGCCCACCGCAGGATCTCAGCCCACCGCAGGATCTCAGCCCATTGCAGGATCTCCGCCCACTGTCAGACTCCCGGGGTCTCGCGGTCGGCGAGCCGGTCACGGTGTCCGGGACCGACGGCAAAGCGACAGTCACGCTGGTCAAGGCGGAACCGAACACCGTCGCCGGCAGCGAGTTCGCCGATCCGCCGAAACTCGGTAATGACGTGCTGCTGGAGGTCAGCTACGAGGCGACAGAAGGCACGTCCAGCTACAACCCGTTCGACTGGTCTTTGCGGGACGCCGACGGCCGTCAGTATCAGGATGCGAGCTACTCCGGCTTCGATCCGCTGCTGTCCTCGGGTGTGCTGGCGGCGGCCGGGTCCAAGGCCCGTGGGCTGATCGTCATCGACGCACTGGTCGGCCCGCTGACCGCCGAATACCCCCCCGGCTACCAGGCACCGGCGACCTGGCTGATCCCGTAGCCCGGCGGCTGGCTGGGCGGCCGGCTGGGCACTACATCCGTTGCCGGGCAAGCACTTTGCGCTCCACCTGACGCTCGGCGATGAACGACACGAACGGAATCGTTCCCGCCAGCAGAACCCACACGGTGCCCAGCGGCGACCATCGGTCCTTGTAGGCCAGGTCGAACGCGATGATCACGTACACCACGAACAACGCCCCATGGATGGGTCCCCAGACGGCGACCGCCGCGTTCAGGCCGAATCCGTACTTGAGGACCACCGCGACGCACAACACCAACAGGCCGACGCCCACGATGAACGCCGCTATCCGGTAGCGCTTGAACGCCGCCATGATCTTGGGCGGCACTGGGCCGGCCCGGCGCGCGGCGGGATCACCGGCCGGGCGAGGTGGCGACGATGAGGCGGTGTCCTGCGACGGGTCAACGGGCACGGCGGCGGTCCTCCTCGGCCAGGGCGGCCAACGCTTGGTTGTACGCGGTCAATTCTGGATCGTCCTCGTCGGCGCCGACGGTGGCCACCGACAACACGATGCCCTGGCTGGGGCGTTGCCGATCAGAACCTTGCCGATCAGAACTTCGTCGTTGGTCGGAACGCACCCCGACTACCCGGTCCGGGCCGGAGTCAAGGGGTTCGTCCAGGGTGTTGTTGTCAGTGATCGGTACTGAGGCAATGGTGTCACGCTCATCCGCGCGGTCCCCGTTTTTCACCGGAGCGTGCGCGTCAGGGTTGATGCTGCTGATGGTCCCGGCGACCTGGATGACGCCGGCCGGCCGTTCGCCGCTCTCGGACCCTTCTGCTGCCAGCAACTCCCGCAACGCACGGTCGGTCTCTTCTTCATCCTCTACGTCCTTCAGGACCTCGAGATGAAGGAAGCGCATCCACATATAGATGAACGCAGCCCCGAACGCCGGCCACAGCAAGGCATACCCGAAGTTCTGTGCGGTCCCGGTGGTCTCGTGGGTTCGTTGCCACTGCCACCAGCCCAGCCGCAGGCAGGTCAGGACGGCGGCCACCACCAGTAGGTGGCCGGCCACCCAGCCGGGCCGAAGGAAGCGGCGATCCACCCCCTGACGGTACCGCCGGCCCGGCGGCACCGGAACCGACGTCGTCCCACGGGACTCAGGCACCCGGACGCGCCAGGATGGGAGCTGGGAAACCGGCCGCAACCAGAACCTCCAGGGTCCGCGGCCCACTGACCCCGGTCAGGTCCTCCACCCGGTCGACGTCCCGGCGCAACCCGGACGTCACCGGCAGATCCAGGGCGACAGCACCATCGGCGACGTGCCGGTCGAACGACCCGGGCCCGTAGTGCGGACGGAGCCGATCCCCTCCCGTCTCCATGGTGGCGGTCACCAGGGTGGTCCCGGTTCCCTGCCGATCGGCCACCACTGACGACGTGTACTGGGCCGCCCGGGTCAGCGCCGCCCCCAGCTCGTCCTTCGTGAGCGATGGAAGGTCCCCCGGCAACACCGCCACCGACCCACCGAAGGTCACTGTGGCGACCGTCAGTCCGTCGCCGATCGCCGCATTCAGCCCGGTCCTACGGGTGAGGTGGATCCCGACCCCGGGCACCCGGGCCAACCGCTCGCCGTCCGCCAGGTCCTCGACCACCGCCAGCACCCGGCCGACCCCGTCCGCGCCGACAGCGGCGGTCACCGTGTCCAACGCCATCGCAAGCGCCAGCCGCTGCCGCAACGTGGGGTCGAGCTCCAACCGGCTCTTGCCGCGCACACTGGACTTCAGCGGAACGATGACGGTCCACCGGGCGGCCGCCGGGTCAGGGCGACCGGGGCGCGAAGGAGAGGGCTGCACCTGATCATTGTTCCCGCGGTCGAGCCCGCGGTTGACCCCGCCCGATCAGCAGCCCACCGACCCACCCGGTGATCAGCTCTCCTTCACCCGCCGCCTTTCCACCTCGACGTCGAAGTCGGCGGGCGGGTACGCCGGGTCGATCCGTTCCAACGCCTGGGTCAGCAGGGCAGCAACGGCCCAGTTCCGGTACCACTTGTGGTCGGACGGGATGACGTGCCACGGCGCGGCCACCGTGTTGCACCGCCGCAGGGCCTCGGAATACGCCTGCGCGTAGTCGTCCCAGTGTCCGCGCTCGTCGACGTCGCCTGGGTTGTACTTCCAGTATTTGGTCGGGTCGTCAAGGCGGGCCAGGAGGCGTTCCGCCTGCACCTCTTTGGACACATGTAGAAAGCACTTCACCACGCTGACCTTGTTCGCGGTGAGCCGCCGTTCGAAGGCGTTGATCGCCGCATACCGTTTGGACCACACAGCTTTTGGCACGATGTCGTGCACCCGGACAACCAGCACGTCCTCGTAGTGCGACCGGTTGAACACGCCGACATAACCAGGAGGTGGGACCTGCTTTTCAATCCGCCATAGGAAATCGTGGGCCAATTCTTCCGCGGTCGGTTTCTTGAAGGAGGCGAGTTTGAGGCCGCCGGGGTCAACCAGCCCCACCACGTTCTTGATCACCCCGTCCTTGCCGGCGGTGTCCATGCCCTGCAGCACCAGCAGCACGCTGTGCGCGCCTCCTGCGGTGCTCTGGGCGAACAGCCGTTCCTGCAAACCGGCCAACCGGGTGCCGATGTCGGCCATCGCGTCCTGCGCCTCCGATTTCGAGGCGGGGCCGACCGCGGCGCGGTCGGTGGGCAGGGTGGCGACGTCGACCGAGGACGACGGGGCGGCGAGTGCAGCGCTCAGGTCGACGGCGTCGTGACGGTCCGGCAAGTCCCTCACTGAATTCTGTGCCGCTTCCTGTACTGGATTCTGTGCCGACTTCCGTCCCGAATTCTGGACCGATTCCTGTCCTGACTTCTGTGCCGACTTCTGGGCCGACTTCTGGGCCGACTTCTGTGTTGATTCCTGTGCCGACTTCTTCTCGGACGCCGATGTGTTCTTGGCCATGACACAGGGTGACACGTCGCGACCCGGCGTGCGTTGTTGGTGGGTGCGGTGTCCGGACGTTCGCCAGCATCCCGGCGGTCTCCTGACCCCCGTAGGCTGGCTGTTCCGGCCTGGATCCTCGCCCGCCGGACTCCTCGGAAAGGCGACCAGTGACGATCACCCGACCAGCGACCATCGATCTCCCCGGCCGGACAGCTGCCGAGCGGGACCCAGGAACGTACCTGGACCTGGACGAACAATGGTGCGCGCACAACTACCACCCGTTGCCGGTAGTCGTCGCCAGCGCCGAGGGCGCCTGGATCACCGATGTCGCCGGCGAACGCTACCTGGACATGCTGGCAGGTTATTCGGCGTTGAACTTCGGACATCTGCACCCCGACCTCACGGCGGCAGCGGAGCGTCAGCTACACACGGTCACCCTTACATCACGGGCGTTCCATCACGACCAGTTCGGCCCGTTCTGCGCGGAACTCGCCGAGCTGACCGGGACCGAGATGGTGCTGCCGATGAACTCCGGCGCCGAGGCCGTCGAATCGGCGATCAAGGTGGCCCGCAAGTGGTCCTACCGGGTAAAGGGGGTTCCGGAGAACCGGGCCCAGATCATCACCGCCGGCGGAAACTTCCACGGCCGGACACTGACCATCGTCTCGTTCTCCGACGATTCCGTGGCGCACGACGACTACGGGCCCTACACCCCGGGTTTCCTGACCGTGAAATACGGCGATCTGCAGGCGATGGAGGCCGCGATCACCCCGGATACCGCGGCGATCCTGCTCGAACCCATTCAGGGCGAGGCCGGGATCCTGGTCCCGCCTTCGGGCTACCTGGCGGGCGTCCGGCGGCTGTGTGACGAGAACAACGTGCTGTTCATCGCCGACGAGATCCAGTCCGGCCTGGGGCGGACCGGGGCCACCCTGGCCCTGGACCAGGAAGGGGTTCGGGCTGACCTCTACACGTTGGGCAAGGCACTGGGTGCAGGCATCATGCCGGTATCGGCGGTGGTGGGTCGGCGGGACGTGCTCGGGGTGCTCCAGCCAGGTCAGCACGGCTCGACGTTCGGCGGCAATCCGCTGGCCTGCGCGATCGGGCGGGCCGTCATCAAGCTGCTGCAGACCGGCGAGATGCAAGCCAGGTCAACCGATCTCGGTCAGCACCTGCACGCCCGGCTGGGTGAGCTGGTGGGCAATGGGCTGGCGGAGGTCCGTGGCCGGGGGCTATGGGCCGGCGCCGAACTGGCCCCGCGGCTGGGGTTGGGCCGGCCGATCAGCGAGGAAATGGCCCGGCGCGGCGTCCTGGTCAAGGAAACCCACGACACCACGTTGCGGTTCGCCCCGCCGCTGGTGATCACCGCCGACGAGATCGACTTCGCCGTCGACACGCTGGCCGCCGTCATCGCCGACCGCTGAGAACCCCCTGATGTTGATCATGGCAATCTCTGCGCAACACGCCGACGACACGCCGATTGTCGAGCAGAGATTGCCATGATCAACTCCGGTGTCTGGGCACGCGGCGCGGCGCGCGTCAGCGCTGGGCGTCCCGAGCCAGGGCAAGTAGTCGGGACGTCGCGCGCAGGTACTTCTTCCGGTAGCCACCCCGCAGCATCTCCGGGGTGAAGATCTGATCCAAGGGTGCACCGGAGGCCCGGACCGGGATCGACCGGTCATAGATCCGATCGATCAGCACCACCCACCGCAACGCCGCGCCCTGATCCGGCAGCGGGTGTACCCCGCTCAAATGGACCAGGTCGATCCCGTCGACCAGCGGCCCGTACCGGGAGGGGTGCAGCTCGGAGATCCGGGTGGTCACCGCGTCAAAAGCATCGAGGCTGTTGATTCCGGAGCCCGCAGCTGCCGCGGCGGCAAGGTCGTCGTCGGACATCGGCGGCGGTGCCTGCGCCAGGCCGGCGTGCCGGTAGTCCGGACCGTCCACCCGGACCGTGTCGAAACGCTCTGACAGAGCGTGGATCTCGCGGCGGAAGTCCTCGGCCGCGAACCGTCCCTCGCCTAGCTTGTCCGGCAACGTGTTGGACGTTGCGGCCAGGTTCACCCCCGCCTCGGACAGCTCGCCGAGCAATCGGGTCATCAGCATCGTGTCGCCCGGGTCGTCCAACTCGAACTCGTCGACGGCCATCAACCGATGCCCGGACAATCGGCGCACGGTCTCGGTGAAGCCCAGCGCGCCGACCAGATGGGTGTATTCGACGAACGTTCCGTAGGCCTTCGGCCCCGGAACGGCGTGCCAGACGGAGGCCAGCAGGTGGGTCTTGCCGACCCCGAATCCGCCGTCCAGGTAGTAGCCGGCTCCGGTGGGGTTGGAGCGACGGAACAGCCCACGCCGGGGCGGGTCGGTGATCCGCACGGCGAATCCGGTCAAGGTCTGCACGGCGGCCCGCTGGGTTGGCTGGTCAGCGGCCGGCCGGTAGGTGTCGAACCGGACCCCGTCGAATCGTGGCGGCGGCACCAGACCGCTGATCAGTTCGTCGGCACCGATCACCGGATTGCGGTCGACCATCGTGATCACGGACACGAGGCATGAGAGTAGATCGCGGCGGGTCGCCGCTGCGCAGCCGGTGCGAGCGTGCAGGAGTCGCGCTGTCGGCCGCACGTGGTACGGATGACGGGTGCCACCACAGACTGCGCTCTCCCCTGACGAGCCCGAACGGTCACCCGCCGGTTCCCCGTCGACGGCGTCCGGGCGGATCGACATTCGCCCCGGCCCGGACGGGATCGCTGCGCTGCCCACAGGGTTGCCGACAGGGTTGCCGACAGGACCGGATCGGGACGACGAACTCGCAGCGCTGTACCAGTGGCCGTCAACCAGTGCGGACTACCAGGTGCGCGCGAACATGATCATGTCGCTGGACGGCGGCAGCACCGTCGACGGTCGCACCGCTGCGTTGGGCAATGCGGCGGATGTCCATCTGTTCGCCCTGCTCCGCGATCTGGCGGAGGTGATCCTGGTCGGGTCGGGGACGGTCAAGGCCGAGAGGTACGGCGGTATCCGCTACGACTCCGAACGGGCGAACAGGCGGCGGCGGTGGGGACTGCCGGCCACCCCGCCGCCCCTGGCCGTGGTGACCAACCGGGGCCTGGACCCGCGCCTGCCGCTGTTTACCGACACCGTGGTACCGCCCATTGTCGTTACTACGGCCGAGGCCGCTGTCACGGTTCCGGCCGGCGTGCCGGTGATCGTCACCGGGGACGACACCGTCGACCTGCCAGCCGCTCTCGCCGACCTGGCGGGCCGGGGTCTGCGTCGGATTTCCTGTGAGGGCGGTCCCGGGCTGCTCGGATCGTTGACCGCGTTGGGCCTGATCGACGAGTACTGCCTCACCCTGGCGCCCATGATGGTCGGTGCGGGCGCATTGCCCCCGCTGCCGGTGCCCTTGGCCAGCCCCATCAGATGGCACCTGGAGTCGGCCAGGGTGGACGGGGACCACCTGTTCACCCGATACCGTCGCCGTCCGCGGGTGGCTGCCGGCAGGCCCGGGTGAGGCCATCGCTGCCGGTGGCGGCTCTCGGGCGGACCTCCATCCGGGTCGCGGTGATGCTCGTGGCGCTGATGTCGTTGGTGGCCGGCTGCACGCTCGGTCCGTCCCAGCGGCCACCCCTGGCGACGGACGGCACAGGTCCGGCGCCGGCCACCGCCCGACCGTCGGACAGCCCACCCACCGGACCGGGGGGCGTCGGTCAGCAGGCCGAGCCCCTGCGGTGGGGGCCCTGCGGGGATGTCGACACCATCGACCCGGACAGCGGGCTGACCTTCACCGTGGATTGCGCCACCGTCATCCCCGTTGGAAACTCGTCCAACAATTCCGGGCGGCAGGTCACCCAGGTAGCACGGGCCAGGGTCAGTGGCCTGCCCGACGACGCGCCAGCAGTCGTCGTCCTGCGGGGTCAGCCAGGAGAATACGGGCGGAGCCGGGTCGCTGCCGCGGCGGCCGGAGTCTCGGCAGGCATTCGCGAGCACTTCGCGATCATCACCGTCGACCTGATGGGCACCGGTGGATCCGGATTGATCGACTGCCTGTCCGGATACGACACCGGCACCCTGGTCAGCCTCGGTTCAGACCCCAGGAAACCGGCAGTCGCGGCGGCGTTGGCCGGGCTGTCGCGGTCGGTCACGTTCGAGTGCGGGGACCTGGTCGGTCCCGATCTGACGCGAGTGAACAGCACGCTCGCGGCCGACGACCTGGACGCGCTGCGATCCGCACTGGGTAGCTCGGCGCTGACCCTGATCGGGCGCGGTTTCGGGGCCACCCTGGCCGCCGTCTACGCCGACCGCTACCCCGGACATGTCAGTGCGGGGGTATTGGACGCTCCGGCCGACCCCCGCCAAGACCCTGTGGCCCGAGCGACCGATACCGCCGTCGCAGCCGAGAAGGCCCTGGACGCTTTCGCCGCAGCCTGCGCCGGCTTCGCCGGCGGTTGCCCGTTGGGTGCGGACCCGCGAAATCAGGTCGCAAAAGCGGTGAACACGCTCGACGCCGCGGGCGGTGCCAGACCGGGCTCAGGAGAAACCACCGGCGGAAGCGTTCTGCTGACCCTGCTGCTGCGGTTGGGCGAACCCGGCGGGTGGCCCGCGCTGGCGACCGCGCTGGCAGCCGCCGCCACCGGTCACCCGACCCCCGTTGCCAGCCTGCTCCGGCAGTCGCTGGGCCTGGACACCGCCGGCTGGCTCGCCGCGGCCATCGTCTACGGCTGCAATGACACTGCCCTGCGCATCCTGCCCGACCAGCTGACCCAGTCGGCTGAGGCGGCAGCCGCCCTGGCACCGCTGTTCGGCCCGTTCACGGTCGGACTCGTCGGCATCTGCGCGTCCTGGCCCGCTCCGGAGACGGCCCTGGGCGGGTTGCGCGCGCAGGGCGCCCCGCCACTGCTGGTCCTTGGCGCCACCGGCGACCCGCAGGCCCCGTACTCAGCGGTCAGGTCACTGACCGCGCAGCTCAGCTCGGCCACCCTGTTGAGCTGGCAGGCGACCCAGCACGGTAGCTACCCGGCGAGCGTCTGCGTCACCACGGCGGTCGAGACCTACCTCGTCGGACAGCAGCCGCCGCCGGCGGTGGGCACGCTGTGCCCGCCCTGACCGGCCTGCCCTGACCGTGCTGCGTGGTGAAGGGGCGGCGTGGTGAAGGGGCGGCGTGGTGAAGGGGCGGTGTCGGTGCCCCGCCGTAGGGTCGCGGAATGACCGCGCCGACGGCAGTCGCCGGGCCTGCCGAGTTCCAGCAGGCCGTGGCCCGGCTGGACGTCGCCCATTTGCGGCAGGAGGTGGAAATCGGTCCACTTCCTGCCCCTGCTCGATTGGCCCCGTGGAGCCACGCGGTCACCGCAACGCTGTACCCGGCAGGACATGACGAGGAAAGCGCGTCCGGCCGGATGATTCTGCTGTTCGATCCGGATGGGGTCGACGCCTGGGGCGGATCGCTTCGAATAGTGGTGTTCGCCACCTGCGAGCTGGACAGCGAGATCGCTCAGGACCCTTTGCTCCCCGACGTTGCCTGGAGCTGGCTGACCGAGTCCCTCGACGCCTGCGGTGCGCAGCACAGCGCCCTGGGCGGGACTGTCACCGCTACCTCGTCCACCCGATTCGGCGACATCGCCGGGCCGCAGCGCGCCGATGACCTGGAACTGCGAGCGTCATGGACCGCGGACGACGACCGAACGGATCTGCATCTGCAGGCGTTCGCCGAATTTCTTGCTGCGGCAGCCGGGTTACCTCCGGAAGGTGTGACGCTGCTACAACGCTGAGGTTGATGGACGTTCAGTAGCTCAGATGGCGGTGACGCGTTACTCGCTTCGGGTGCTTGACCACGGACGGCGGAAGGGCAGACACTAAGGATGCCAACGGACCGACTTGTCCTGTGTGAGGCGTCACAGAGCGCAGCGGGGACGGGTCGCGAACTCGACGCAGGGGCCGGAACAACCGGACAATGAGACGCCGAGCGCATGCCGGCTGGGTGGGAGGACGTCGATGAGCAATTCGGCGCTAGGGATGAGTAGCCCAGGGGTGAGCAGCCCACTTTTCGGAACGAACGCACCGCGCCGTGGCGACGAGGATCGGGGCATCCTGTTGCCTGCTCAACGGTCCCCGCTCCGCGACGTCGTGGCGGTTCCCCTGCGGATGGCCACGATCCTGGTGGTCGATCCTGACCGGACCAGCCGGGACGCGCTACGGGGCAGCCTGCTGGAGATCGGTGTCGGCCGGATCCTGGAGGCGTCGTCGGTGGCCGCCGTCGAGGATCTGGTCGCCCGCCGGGTCGGTGGTGACCTGGCGCTGATCAGCCTGCAGATGGGCGCAGAGGCCGGGCGGTTGGTCCATGCACTGCGCGAGGCGGGTTGGTCAAGGATCATTGCGCTGTCGCCGACTGCCGAGATCGGCCCCGTCATCGACGCGGTCGGGGCGGGGGTCAGCGGGGTGCTGATCGGACGGCGGGTGATGCCGTCCATCGCGTCGGTGCCGACCAGCATCCACGAACTGTCCAGCCGGGAGATCGAGGTCATCCGACTGGTGGCCGACGGCCGGTCCAACAAGTGGATCGGTGATCAGCTGTCACTCTCGGCCCTGACGGTCAAGAGCCATCTGGCCCGAATCGGCCGCAAACTTGGCACCGGGGACCGGGCACACATGGTTGCGCTGGCGATGCGGGCCGGCGTCATCGGCTGACCGGGACCACCGAGAGAGCTCGCCGATGCGCGTCCGACGCCCTTGCGACCCGGTTCTTGGCGGTTGGGGGGCGGTTGGTGGGCGGTTGGGAGGCGGTAGCACGCGGTAGGGGGCGGTTGGGAGGCGGTAGGACGCGGTAGGCGGCGGTGGGAGTCGGCCGAGCTCGGTGCGAAGGACGCTTCGGACGCGATAGGTTCCGCGGGTGCAAGCCTCCCGTGACAGCGATGTCGCCGCCGGTGACCTCGGCGCGGACGAGATCGAGACGACAACACCCCCCGGTATGAGCCCCGCGGTCGGCACCGCCGTGCCGAGCGATGCAGACGAGCCCAGCGACGCTCCCGAGCCGGTTCCGCTGCTTGCTCCGCGCGGCGACGTCGCCGGCCCGGTCACGGAGCTCGCCGAACTGACAGACTGGGCGAACCGATTTTCCAGTGCAGGTGGCCCGGTAGCCATCGATGCCGAACGGGCGTCTGGCTTCCGGTACGGCTCCCGGGCGTACCTGGTCCAACTTCGCCGACCCGACCTGGGGACGGTGCTGCTCGACCCGATCCCGCTGGGCGACCTCGCCGTCCTGGACGCTCCGCTGGCCGGTTCGGAATGGGTGTTGCACGCCGCAACCCAGGACCTGCCCTGCCTGGCCGAGATCGGTATCAGACCGCGCAGTTTGTTCGATACCGAACTTGCCGGGCGCCTGGCGGGGTTACCTCGGGTCGGTCTGGGTCCCCTGGTCGAGCAGATGCTCGGCCTGCACCTGCGCAAGGGCCACGGCGCCGCCGACTGGTCCACCCGCCCGCTCCCGCATGACTGGCTGGTCTACGCCGCCCTAGACGTCGAGGTGCTCGTCGAACTACGTGATGAAATGCAGGCGCTGCTGGAACGTCAGGGCAAATTGGACTGGGCCCGGCAGGAGTTCGCGGCCATCGTCGACGCGCCGCCGGCACCAGCCCGGGTCGATCCGTGGCGGCGGACCTCTGGCATGCACCGGATCAGTGACCGGCGAGCGCTGGCGGTCATCAGGGAGTTGTGGACGACCCGGGACACCACCGCCCGGCGGCGGGACATCGCGCCGCACCGGATCCTGCCCGACCCGGCGATCATCGCGGCCGCGGCCGCCAGGCCGGCGACGGTTGAGACGCTGACCGCGTTGCCGGTGTTCTCCGGCCGTATGCAGCGCCGCAACGCCGACCTGTGGCTCGCCGCTATCGCCAGGGCGTCCGCCCTGCCGGCGGACGAGTTGCCGCCGGTGCGCCCGGCCGGGGACGGTCCGCCCGCGGCCGCCAAATGGGCCTCCCGTGACCCGGTCGCCGGCGCCCGCCTGCAGGCCGCGCGGCAGGGTTTGGCTCAGTTGTCGGAACGGGTCGACACGCCGGTGGAAAATCTGCTGTCACCCGACGTGGTCCGGCGGATTTTGTGGAACCCACCCGAGACCGTCGGGGTGGCCGGCGTGGCGGCCGCCCTGGCCGAACGCGGCGCCCGGCCGTGGCAGGTCGGGCTGACCGCACCCGTGCTGCACGCCGCGCTCGACGCCGGGATCACCGGTAGCGCCGGTATCGCCGGTATCGCCGGTATCGCCGGTAGCGGCGGTATCGCCGGGCAGGTTACTGGCCAGTAACTTACCGGGGTAGAGTGGTCGCCACCATCCGTACAGCACGCATCGCCCGACAGGGAGCAGCTCGTGGTCTCAGCGGAAACAGCAAGCGCGGCAACACAGTCCAGCATCGCGGCAACCACCCCTGGTCCCGGCAGCGGGGTGCCGGGGGTGGTACCGACCCCCCGAACGTTGCGAGACGTCGTCTTCGTCGAGGGTGTCCGCACCCCGTTCGGCAAGGCCGGGGACAAGGGCCAGTACGCGCAGACCCGGGCAGACGATCTCGTGGTCAGGGTGATCCGTGAACTGCTCCGGCGGCACCCCGAACTACCGCCCGAGCGGATCGATGAGGTCGCGATTGCCGCCGCCACCCAGACCGGGGATCAAGGGCTGACGATCGGCCGGAGCGCGGCGATCCTGGCGGGGCTGCCCCGTTCGGTGCCCGGGTTCGCCATCGACCGGATGTGCGCGGGGGCGATGACCGCCGTGACCACCGTCGCGTCTGGGATCGCTGTCGGTGCCTACGACGCGGCGATCGCCGGCGGGGTCGAACACATGGGTCACCACCCGATGGGTGAGGGAGCCGACCCCAACCCGCGGTTCGTCGCCGACCGGCTAGTCGACCCTTCGGCGTTGAACATGGGGATGACAGCGGAGAACCTGCACGACCGCTACCCGACGCTGACCAAGGACCGGGCAGATACCTTCGCCCGGTCCAGCCAGGAGAAGTACGTTAAAGCGCTTGCGAACGGCCAGATCGAGCCCGATCTGGTGCCCGTCGCCACCCGCTCGGCCGAGATCGGTTGGGGCCTGGCCACATCGGACGAGATGCCCCGGCCGCAGACCACTCTCGATGGTCTGAAGACGTTGCGGACCCCATTCCGGCCGCACGGCCGGGTCACCGCTGGCAATGCATCGGGACTCACCGACGGTGCGACCGGATGTCTTCTGATGGCAGCCGATCTCGCCCAGGAATACGGCCTGCCGGTGCGAATGCGCATGGTGGCGTTCGCATTTGCCGGCGTCGAGCCCGAGACCATGGGCACCGGGCCGATCCCCGCGACCGAAAAGGCTTTGCGCAAAGCAGGTTTGTCGATGCAGGACATAGGTCTGATCGAGATCAACGAGGCTTTCGCGGTCCAGGTCCTGGCCTTCACCGACCATTTCGGTATCGCCGACGACGACGAGCGGGTCAACCAGTACGGCGGCGCCATCGCGGTCGGTCATCCCCTGGCATCCTCTGGCGTGCGGTTGATGACGCAGCTGGCGCGTCAGTTCGCCGAGCACCCGGAGGTCAGGTACGGATTGACGACGATGTGCGTCGGGTTGGGCATGGGTGGAACCGTCATCTGGGAGAACCCGCACTTCAACGAGTCGACCGGCGACGACGAGAGGACCCACTGATGAACCACCCCAGTTCGGTGCAGCCCGGTGCACCCGTCCGGTCGGACCGGGGCGAGGTGGTCACCCACGCGCTGACCCGGTTCGTCACGGTCCGATCCGGCACCGGGCCGGTCGCCCATGAGGGACAGGGCCATCCGATCCAGGTGGCCCTGATCACCTTGGACAACGGCCGCGACCACAGCCGGCCGTCGACCCTCGGTCCGCTGGGCATGGTCGAACTCGACGCGGCAATCACCGCGGCGATCCAGGCGAAGCCGGACGCGATTGCCGTCACCGGGAAGCCGTACATCTTCGCCGCTGGTGCGGACCTGTCGCAGCTGGGGAAGGTGGCCGACCGGCAGGTCGCGCAGGACGTCGTCGCATTGGGCCACCGGGTGTTCCGCCGGCTGGGCACGAGCGGCATTCCTACGTTCGCCTTCGTCAACGGTGCCGCGTTCGGCGGTGGCGTCGAACTCGCCCTGCATTGCGATTACCGCACGGTCGCCTCGAATGCCGCGGCCATTGCCCTGCCGGAGGTCTTTCTCGGCCTGCTGCCGGGGTGGGGTGGTACCCATTTGCTGCCCCGGATAGCCGGCCCGGCGAACGCGGTGACCGTGATCGTCGAGAACGCACTGAATCAGAACCGCCAGCTCAAACCGGCGGATGCGCTGCGGCTGGGCCTCGTCGACGTGGTGTTGGACGCGGCCGATTACCTCGAACGATCGCTGGCCTGGCTGGCGGGAGTGCTGGACGGGTCGGTCACGGTGCCGCGTGAAGATTTCGGCGGAGCCTCCGACGCTGACTGGTCGGCGGCGCTCGACCGCGGCCGCACGGTCGCCGACCTGCGGACCCATGGAGCCGCGCTCGCCCCGTACCGGGCCCTGGAAATGATTGCGTTATCGCGGACCACGGATCTGGCAACGGGTTTCGCTGCCGAACGGGACGCGTTGGTTGATCTGATCATGACCGGACAGTTCCGCGCCGGTGCGTATGCGTTCGATCTGGTACAACGGCGGGCCCGCAAACCAGCGGGAGCCCCGGACCCTGCGTTGGCCAGGCCGGTCGGCAAGGTCGGCGTCATCGGCGCCGGATTGATGGCCGGCCAACTGGCGTTGCTGTTCGCCAGAAACCTCAAGGTGCCGGTGGTCTTGACCGATGTCGACCAGGACCGGCTGGACAAGGGGGTTGCCGCGGTCCACCGCGAGATTGCGACCCTGGCGGCCAAGAAGCGGATCACCGCCGACGACGCCAACCGGTTCACCGCCGCGGTGACCGGCACCCTGGATTACGCCGCATTCGCCGACGCCGATCTCGTCATCGAAGCGGTATTCGAGGAGATCGAGGTCAAGCAAAGGGTTTTCGCTGAGCTCGAGAGTCACGTACGCCCGGAGACCATACTGGCATCGAACACCTCGTCGCTATCGATCTCGCAGATGGCCGAGCACCTGCAGCACCCGGAACGGGTGGTCGGATTCCATGTGTTCAACCCGGTCGCCGTGATGCCTCTGGTCGAGATCGTCCGCGGCGAGCAGACCGACGACGCAACGCTGGCAACGGCTTTCGCGATCGCCAAGCCGCTGAAGAAGAGTCCCATCCTGGTGGCCGACGCCACTGGTTTCGTGGTGAACCGGCTTCTGCTGCGCAGTATGGGCGAGGTGCTCGCCGCCATCGACGAGGGCACCGACGTTCAGGTCGCCGACGAGGCCCTCGCACCGCTCGGCATGCCGATGAGCCCGCTGATGTTGACCCAGTTGACTGGCCCGGCGGTCGCACTCCACGTCCAGGAAACCCTGCACGCCGTATTCGGCGACCGCTTCCCGGTCTCGGTCAATCTGCGCCGGATCGTGGACAGCGGTGCACGGACCCTGCTGACCTGGGACGCCGACGGCCAGCAGACTCTCGACCCGGAGATCGCCGCCCTGCTGGTCCAGGGCGACCGGCCGTCGACGTCGGCGGAGGTCCTGGACCGGGTGCTCGCCGCTCTTGCCCAGGAGGCCCGGCTGATGCTCGACGAGCGTGTCGTCGCCGATCCGGCCGACCTCGACCTGGCCGTCATCACCGGAGCCGGCTGGCCGTTCTGGCTCGGCGGCATCACCCCGTACCTGGACCGGTCCGGGGTGTCGGAGAAGGTGACCGGCCGGCGGTTCGCACCGCCAGGGGTCGCCACCCTCCCGGACTGAGGTGGGCGCGGGGTCGCAACCGGTACATCGCGGGCGCTACCGAGTCACCGCCAGCGGCGCCCCAGCACAGATCCGCAGCAACTCTGCATACGTCGTGGGGAAAACCGTGTGTGGCGTCCCCGCCGCTGCCCAGACGACCGGATGCTCGGCCAGTGCCTGGTCGACGAGGGTCCGCACCGGCCGTGGGTGCCCGACCGGGGCGACGCCGCCGATTGGCTGGCCGGTGGCGGCCCGGACCTGGTCCGGGCTCGCGCGGCGGAGCTTGCCGGCCCCGATCACGTCGGCCACATGATCGGTGTCGACCCGGTGGGCCCCGCTGGTCAGGATCAGCACCGGTTCGTCGTCGGCCAGGAAAATAAGGCTGTTGGCGATCGCCCCGACAGCGCAGCCGAGGGCCTCGGCCGCCGCCGCCGCGGTCCTCGCGGAATCGGTCAGCTCGCGTACCCGACCCGGCGCACCGGCCTTAACAAGTGCGTCAGCGACGGCGGTAGCGTTCGGATGCATCTGCCTGCCCTTCGGGCGCTCGTCGCAGTCTCTATCAGCGGTCCGCCAGATTAGCCGGTACCCACCGCGTAGCCAATGGTGACCGCTCCCAGCCCCACGGCGATGCTCAGCGACAGGTTCGCCAGGGCGAAGAACCTGGCCCGCTGCTCCAGCAGCCGGGCCGTTTCGTAGGACAGGGTGGACCAGGTGGTCAGTGCTCCACAGAAACCGACCCCGATCAGGAGACCCATCGGGGACGACGACGGTGACCCCAGACCGATTCCGGCCACCGTGCCCAGCACCAGAGAGCCGACGATGTTGACGCAGAACGTGCCCCAGGGGAACGCCGTGTCATGGCGGGCCTGGACGAACCGGTCGGTCAGGTAGCGCAGCGGAGCGCCGACCGCCCCACCCGCCGCCACCAGCAGGTAATTCAGTGCGGTGCTCACGATGCCGTCTTGGGAATGATCACTACGGTTGCCTGCCAACGTATTTCACGATGATGACTTCCTCGAGGGGGCGTCGATCGTGGTGGGATCGCTCCGGCTGGGTGATTGCCTCGGTCATCGCCCTCTCCTGACTGTCTTTCCCCGACCGACTGTCTTTCCCGGACCGATTGTCTTTCCACGACCGATTGTCTTTCCCCGACCGATTGTCTTTCCCCGACCGATTGTCTTTCCCCGATCAACCGCTTTACCCCGACCGACTGCCTTACCCCGACCGGCGAGCACCCGTCTGGCGGCCAATATCCCCAGGCCAACGGCCGCGACCGCACCCACGCCGGTCACCGTCAGGGCCAGCAGTGCCAGGCCCGGCTGACCTGCCCGCAGCAGGCTCGCGAGGTCCAGGGTGAACGTCGAGAACGTGGTGAAACCGCCGAGCAGCCCCGTCCCGACGAAGGGTCGAACCAACCGGTGCGCGCTCCAGACCTCCGTGACCACGACCATGAACACGCCGATGATCAGGCACCCCACCACGTTGATCACAACGGTGGTGACCGGGAACGTGCCCGGTCCGGTGGGCCAGATCAACCCCGCCTGGTAGCGCAGCAACGAGCCCACCGCCCCGCCGAGGGCGACGACCGCGAGCACCGCGGTGTGCCCCCGCGCGAACTCGGCGCGCTGCGCTGCTGAGCTGAGGTCGACGTCGGGGTCGATCCCCCGGTCGTCGCGATCGTCACGACGAACCCGCCCAGCTGGATCATTGACGGCATCAGGTGCCGGTGCGCGACGCGCGCGCCCACCGACCGGCGAGCCGTCTCCCAGCACGGTCCCTCCCGTGGACGACCAGACCTACCCAATGGACGACCGGCCCTGCCCGCGCAGCCCAGCGGCCTTACCCTACCGTTGCCACCGGTTTGGCTCGCGGCTTGCACGCTTCACCAGCGTCACCCAGGCTTGGGGCATGAACAGCTCAGAGGTACTCACCGCAGCTTTCGAGCGCATCAGTGAGGTCGCGCACGCCGTGCTGGCCGACTTGCCCGAGGATGCGCTGAGCACCCGGGTCGGCCCGGATGCCAATAGCATCGCCTGGCTGATCTGGCACCTCACCCGGGTCCAGGACGATCACCTGGCGAAGGCGTTCGGCGCCCCGCAGGTATGGATCAGCGACGGGTGGGCGGAGCGATTTGACCTGCCGTTCGACCGATCAGCCATCGGTTACGGCCAGAGCTCGGAGGAAGTAGCGGCGGTGCGCGCCGACCCCGAACTCCTCGGGGGTTACCTGGACGCGACCATGACGCGGACCGCGCAGCACATCACCGAGGTGTCCGACGCGGACCTGGAGCGCGTTGTCGATACCCACTGGGATCCGCCGGTCACCCTCGGGGTGCGGCTGATCAGCGTCATCGCCGACGGTTTGCAGCATGCCGGGCAGGCGGCCTACGTCCGCGGGTTACTGGACGCGCGGATGGGGCGCACGGGCTGACCGCCCAATCCTGGCACCGTAATTTCCCCGAAATCCCGCAGCGGTACTGCAAGCGGGTGGACAGCCTCATGCTCAGAAAACGATCAACCCCCGGTCGCGAAACTGAGCCCGCACCCGTTCGAGGACTTCCACGCTCGGGGGCTTGGTGTTTTCCAGGGAGTAGGGCTCGCCCAGGGCCTTCCACTTCGACGCACCCATTTGATGGAACGGAAGGATCTCCACGCGTTCCACCGAGTCACCCGCCCCCAGTGACTGCAGCGACTGAACGTATTTCGCAACTGCGTCGACGTTATCCACCGCATCGGTCAAACCCGGCACCAGGACATACCGAATCCAGATGCGCGCACCACGGTTGGCCAGTCGTCGACCGAAAGCGAGCGTGGGCGCGAGGTCCCGCCCGGTCACCTTCCGATAGGTCTCGGACAGGCCGGATTTCACGTCCAGCAATACCAGATCCACATCGTCGAGAAAGGCGTCATCCACCCGCGCGCCCAAGAACCCCGATGTGTCCAAGGCGGTGTGCACACCAATTGACCGGCAGTGACGAAAGATCCGGCCGGCAAAGGCCGGTTGGACGAGCGGCTCGCCACCGGACAGCGTCACCCCGCCGCGGGTGGTCTTCAGCACCGTTGCGTAATGATCGATCCGATCGGTGACGTCGCCGATCAGGACGGGCAAACCATCTGGGAGCCGCCAGGTGTCGGGGTTCTGGCAATACAAGCAGCGTAGTGTGCACCCGGACAGGAAGTAGGTCAGCCGGGTACCGGGGCCGTCGACCGCGGTGACCAACTCCCAGGAATGCACACTGCCGAGTTCACCGGTCCGCACCGCCCGCAGCCGTTCCGTTCGGCGTGCATCTCGCTGTTGATGACCCATGGGCGGCGTTTCCAACTCGATGGTTGCCATACGCTCCTACTCCGATACAGTGCGGTGATCAACAGTGCGGTGATCAACAGTGCGGTGATGCACGACGATGGCGGTCACCGAACAAATGACCCGGCGGCTACATGCCCGCGTGGAATGTCCTGGACAGCACATCCAGCTGCTGTTCCCGGGTCAGCCGGACGAAGTTGACGGCATATCCGGAAACTCGGATCGTGAGCTGTGGGTAGTTTTCCGGGTGCTCCATCGCATCCTCGAGGGTTTCTTTGGTGAGGACATTGACATTCATATGGAAGCCATGGGACACCACGTAGGCATCGAGAAGGCCAACGAGGTTGCCTGCCCGCTCCTGCGGCGTGCGACCCAGGCCCGACGGGATGACTGTCGCGGTGAGCGAAATCCCGTCCTGCGATTCGTCGTACGGCAGCTTGGCGACGCTCATCGCGCTGGCCAGCATGCCGTGGGTATCCCGGCCGTTCATCGGGTTGGCCCCCGGCGCGAACGGCGCGCCCGACCGCCGGCCGTCCGGGGTGTTCCCGGTGGCCTTCCCGTAGACGACATTCGAGGTGATGGTCAGCACGGATTGCATGTGGACCGCGCCGCGGTATGTCGGCTGCCGGCGGATCTTCTCCATGAAATCCCGAACGATGCCGATGGCAATGTCATCGGCCCGGTCGTCGTCATTTCCGTAGGTGGGATATTCGCCGTCGACAAGGTAGTCGACGACCAGGCCGTCATCGTTGCGTACCGGATGCACGGTCGCGTACTTGATCGCCGACAAGGAATCGGCCACCACACTCAGGCCGGCAATCCCACACGCCAGGGTCCGCAGGATTGTCTTGTCGTGCAAGGCCATCTCGAGGCGCTCGTAGGCGTACTTGTCGTGCATGTAATGCACGCAGTTGAGCGCGTCGACGTAGGTCTGCGCAAGCCAGTCCATGATCGCGTCAAACTTGGCGACGACGTCGGCATAGACCAGGCTCTCCCCGACAACCGGGGGCGCTACCGGACCGATCTGCTCGCCGGTGTTCTCGTCGCGGCCACCGTTGATCGCATACAGCAGGGTCTTTGCCAGGTTCACCCGGGCGCCGAAGAACTGCATCTGTTTCCCCACCCGCATGGCCGAGACACAGCACGCAATGGCGGCATCGTCACCCCAGGCCGCACGGATGAGATCGTCGGACTCGTACTGGATCGCCGAGCTGTGAATGGAGACCTGGGCACAGAAGGTCTTGAAACCTTCCGGCAACCGGTCGCTCCACAGCACGGTCAGGTTCGGCTCCGGCGCAGGCCCCAAGTTGTACAAGGTCTGAAGCATTCGGAAGGACATCCGGGTCACCAGGGTGCGGCCGTCCTCGCCCATCCCGCCGATCGATTCCGTCACCCAGGTCGGATCTCCCGAGAACAGGCTGTCGTATTCGGGGGTGCGCAGAAACCGGACGATGCGGAGTTTGATGACGAGATCGTCGACGAGTTCCTGAGCCCGAACTTCGGTGATCCGGCCGGCAGCGAGGTCACGCTGGAGGTAGATGTCAAGGAACGTCGAGGTCCGGCCCAACGACATTGCCGCGCCGTTCTGCTCCTTGACCGCTGCCAGATACGCGAAGTACAACCACTGCACTGCCTCCTGCGCTGTCGACGCCGGGCCGGAAATGTCGAATCCGTAGCTTGACGCCATTTCCTTCAACTCGCCGAGAGCGCGTATCTGCTCGGTTGTCTCCTCCCGGTCGCGGATCACAGTCTCCACCGACCGCTCGCGGTCCAATTCGGCCCGATCAGCCTTCTTGGCATCGATGAGTGCGTCGACACCGTAGAGCGCCACCCGCCGGTAGTCACCGATGATCCGGCCTCGTCCGTAGGCATCGGGCAACCCGGTAATGACGTGGGAGCGGCGCGCGGCCCGCACATCGGGCGGGTACACGTCGAACACGCCCTGGTTGTGCGTCTTGCGGTACTTCGTGAAGATCTCCTTCACCTGCGGATCAGGCTGGTACCCGTACGTCAGCAGCGCGTCCTCGACCATCCGCCAACCGCCGTTCGGCATGATCGCGCGCTTGAGCGGAGCGTCGGTCTGCAGCCCGACGATCAGCTCATGGGGTCGGTCGATGTAGCCCGGCCGGTGCGCAGTGATACTCGACGGCGTCGCGGCGTCGACGTCATAGACGCCGCGCGCGCGTTCCTCCGGGAACATTGCGGTCAACCGTGCCCACAGGGCGTCGGTCCGCGCGGTTGCCGGCTGAAGGAACGACGCATCCCCTTCATAGGGGGTGTAGTTGCACTGGATGAAGTCCCGGACGTCAATGTCGTCCTGCCAGCGGCCGGAGGCAAACCCATGCCAGGCGGTGATCGATCGGTCCGTCACCTCGGTGGGGACTGCTCGATCGGCATGCGCGGCAACGGTCATGGTGCGGCTCCTTGGTTGACGGCCGACGCGCAGCCGGTCTACTGACAACGTATGGCGAACGCTTCGACGACGGATGAGGCGAAGGTCCCGAGGGCGGCCGGTACGCGGCATCGCCTGTCGAGTCGTGTCGCCGAAGATAACTACGCCATCGCTGGTTCGGCTAGGGCCGGCTGGCTGTGGCGGAGCCGGGCTTCTTCGATCGAAATGCCGTACAGCCCAGCCACCATCAGATCCTTCATATCGGCCACCATCGGCATCCGGGGGTTTGCCGGGGCACACTGGTCACGGAACGACGCCATCGCGAGTTCATCCAGTGTGGCGATGAAATCACCCTCATCCACCCCCTGAGCGGCAAAGGACGCTGGGATACCGACCTTCTCGCGAAGGCTCTCCACGGCCAGCGCGTAGGATTCGACGCCCTCCGCCGCGGTGCTCGCCGGCAGGCCCAGCATCGCGGCGATCTGCTGGAAACGCTCGGGGGCGACGTAGTACTCGTACTTCGGCCAACTGGTCAGCTTCGTCGGAATCATCCCGTTGTAACGAATCACTGCCGGCAAGAGGATCGCGTTCGTGCGGCCATGTACCAGATGAAATCTTGCGCCGATAGTGTGCGCCATCGCATGGACGATCCCCAGGAACGCGCTGCCGAACGCCATTCCGGCAATTGTTCCGGCGTTGTGCATCTTCTCCCGCGCCAGATCGGTCTCCGGCGAGTCCGGATCGCCGTTGACCGACATCTCGATGTGGGCGAAAATCAACCTGATGGCCTGCAACGCCAACCCGTCGGTGAAGTCGTTGGCATAGACCGAGACGAATGCCTCGGTGGCATGGGTCAGTGCATCGAAACCCGAGTCGGCTGCCAGCGCGGCGGGCATCTTTCTGGTCAACACCGGATCGACGATGGCCACCGACGGGGTGAGGGCATAGTCCGCCAGCGGGTATTTCATACCGGACTCCGGATCGGTGATGACCGCGAACGGGGTCACCTCCGCACCGGTTCCGGAAGTGGTCGGTATGCACACCAATCGGGCGAGCCCGCCAAGCTTCGGAAAGCGGAATGCACGCTTGCGGATATCGAAGAACTTCTCCTTGAGATCGGCGAAGTTCACTTCCGGATGTTCGTACAACAACCACATCACCTTGGCCGCGTCCATCGGTGACCCACCACCGAGGGCGATGATGGTGTCCGGCTTGAACGAGCGCATCAATTCGGCGCCCTTGTACACGGTGGTGGTGCTCGGTTCCGGTTCGACGGAATCGATGATCTGCAGGGCCACCGCGTGTTGTCGGCGTCCCAGAACGTTGAGGATCTTGTCGACGAATCCCAGGCGGGTCATCGACGGGTCGGTCACAATCGTCACCCTGGCGACGTCGCGCATGCTCGACAGGTAGCGGATGGCGTTCGGTTCGAAATAGATCTTGCTCGGCACCTTGAACCACTGCAGGTTGTTGTTCCGCCGCCCGACCCTCTTGATATTGATCAAGTTGATCGCCGAGACGTTGCCGGACACCGAGTTGTGGCCGTAGGAACCACAGGAGAGCGTCATCGATGGGACAAACGAGTTGTAGACGTCCCCGATCCCGCCCATCGACGTCGGGGAATCCCGGATAATACGTACGGCTTTGACCCTACGCCCGAAATCGACTGCCAGTGAGTCGTTCTGGGTGTGAATCGCAGCGCTGTGGCCCAGCCCGTCCAGTTCCACCATCTGCGCGGCCAAGTCTATTCCGGCATCCGAGGACTCGGCCCTCAGCACAGCAAGCACAGGGCACAACTTCTCTCGAGTCAACGGTTCGTGCCGGCCGACGGAAGGCACCTCGACCAGAATGATGGAGGTTTCCCGCGGTACCGAGAAGCCCGCCTGCTCGGCGATCCACACCGGACTTTGCCCCACCACGGCGGCGTTGAGCTTTGCGCCGGAGCAGGCCACCCCGTCCGCGCTCTCCACGCCGAACAACAGTCGTTCCAACGCAGCCTTCTCACTCGGATTGCATCGGTATGCATGTAACCGTGCGAACTCCGCCATTGCGGCTTCGTAGATCGGCTCGTCCAGGATCACGGCCTGTTCGGATGCACACACCATGCCGTTGTCAAAAGACTTGGACGCCACCACGTCATTGACGGCGCGCTTCAGCTTTGCTGTGCGTTCGATGAAGGCCGGTACATTTCCCGCGCCGACACCAAGGGCGGGCTTACCGCAGGAATACGCGGCTTTGACCATGGCATTGCCCCCGGTCGCCAGGATGAGCGCAACACCGGGATGGTTCATCAAGGCGTCGGTCATTGCGATAGAAGGATGTTCGACCCATTGAATGCAGTGCTCGGGTGCCCCGGCCGCGATCGCGGCATCGCGGACCACCCGAGCCGCCGCGGCAGAAGACTGCTGTGCCGCTGGGTGAAACGCGAAGACAATGGGGTTGCGAGTTTTCAGGGCAATCAGGCTCTTGAAGATCGCCGTCGAGGTGGGATTGGTGACAGGTGTGATACCACAGATCACTCCCACCGGCTCGGCGATCTCGATTATTCCGGAAATCTCGTCGTCGCTGATCACGCCGACCGTCTTGAGATATTGCATCGAGTGCGTCACCTGCTCGCAGACAAAGATGTTCTTCACCGCCTTGTCCTCGAACACCCCCCGGCCGGTTTCCGCCACGGCCGCCTGCGCAAGTTGGCCGTGCTGATCCAGCGCCGCAACGGAAGCCTTCTTCACGATGACATCGATCTGCTCCTGGCCCAATTGGAGGTACTCCTCCAGCGCCCGGCTGGCGTTCGCGACCAGGAAGTCGATGTCGAGCGCAGTCTCCGACAAACCCACTGTTTCCCAGATGCCGTCGTCACCGGTCGGCCGAGCAGCCCCGTCCAGAACAGTGGTCGTGGAGGTAGTGGTCGTGGACATGATTCTCCCTGTCGAAATGTCGGTTCCCTCTTGTCGATATGCCCCGAAATCTAGTGATTTCGCTCCCGCCCGTCCCGGGCCGAAGGTCCCGCTACCACCAGGATTTTGTGAGCCAGGATTGATTTCCCGGGTCCTGTGGAGTGGCTACACCCGGATGGGTCAGCACAGCGACTCGAACTCACCCTTGCGCCGAGGCACTATGACGTGGCGAAGCTGTTGGCGCCTACTGTCGTCGGTGGGTACGCCAGGGATACATCCGCAACAGAAGGGCTGTGATGACCACCTCGCCGACAGTGCCGCTCGTCCTACCGCTGAGTTGGCAGCAACGGCTGACGTCCACCTTTCTCCAGTTGGCCGATCTGCTGGCTCTCGACTTCGACATCACGGAATTCCTCCAGGTGCTGCTCGAACGGGCAGTGGACCTGCTGGCAGCGGAGGACGGCGGTCTCATGCTGGCCACTGATACAACGGTGCCCAGTCCCGGAACACCCGATCCCGCAACGCCCGGGACGGCCGCGCCCGGTACGGGAGTCTTCGGTACGAGGGCACCCGGTACGGGGGGCTTGGATCTGATGGCGCTCTCGTCAGAGGATGAATCGCTGTCCCGATTGTTCGTCGTGCAGATCTCGGACGGCCCCTGTTTGGAGTGCTTCCGCTCTGGCGAGGCGATCCTGAACGTCGACCCAGAGGGCATGCTGCAGCGCTGGTCTCGGTTCGGCCCGCTGGCCGTTTCCCATGGGTACAGCTACCTGCACGCGTTTCCCGTGCGCTACCGGGGGCGGACCCTGGGCGCACTGAACCTTCTCTGCCTGGATCGGAGCCCGTTCTCCCCGGATGGCGTCGCACTCGGGCAGGCGCTGGCAGACATGGCCGCCATCGGTCTGATGCAGCTGGGTGGGCAAAAGGAACGCCCCGTGCCGGCGGACCAACTACGGCGCGCGCTCGCCGCCAGAGTCGTTGTGCAGCAGGCGAAAGGGGTGATTGCCCAGACCCGGGGCGTGTCGTTGACCGAGGCCTTCGCGATCATGCGCGATGACGCGCGGCGCAGCGGAGAGCCCCTCGTCGACGTCGCCAGCCGGCTGGTCCTTCACCGAACGCCCAGGTAGGCATCGGCTTCCAGGTGCGCGAGGTCAGCCGGTCGGCCGGCGCGACCGGGCCGCCGGGTCGGGACCGGTACTGTCGGCCGGCTCCTGGCTGGCCCTTGCTATGTCCTCGGTGATCCCGCGCGCGACCGCTTGGGCGGTGAGCCCTAGATCGGCGTGCAGTTCCGCCCTCGGACCCGGCTCCAGGAAGGCCTGCGGAATGCCCAGCACGCGCACCGGAATCCCGCTGTCGCCCAACCGGTCCGCGACGGCGGCGCCGACCCCACCAGATCGCCCGCCGTCCTCGACGGTGACCACCCACCGGTGGTCGCGGGCCAGCGACTCGATCTCGGGCGGGACGGGCAGCACCCATCTCGGGTCGACCACCGTGACGCCGATGCCCTGCGCCGAGAGCAACCGGGCCGCATCGACCGCGAGTTCACCGAATGCGCCAATGGCCACCAGCAACACATCCCGGTCAGCGCCCGCTTCGGGTTCGGCCAAGACGTCCACGCCGTCCGAAGCGGTGATCTGCGCGCGGAGGTTCTCCGGTTGGTCGGCGCTGGTGCCGACTGGAACGCGAAATCGGCGAACCGCAGCAACAAGGGAGGGCACCGCGCCTTTGGGGTACCGCAGCATCGTGGGACCGTCGGTCACGTCCAGCGCCTCGGACAGTTCAGCGGCCAGCGTCACCGCATCCCGGGGGGCCGCCAACCGCAGCCCGGGCACCAGCGCGGCCAGGGACATGTCCCACATACCGTGATGGCTGGGCCCGTCCTCGCCGGTCACCCCGGCCCGGTCCAGCACCACCGTCACACCCAGCCGGTGCAGCGCGCAATCCATCAACAGCTGGTCGAAGGCGCGATTGAGGAACGTCGCGTACACCGCAACCACCGGGTGCATGCCGCCCATGGCCAGGCCCGCGGCCGACGTCATCGCGTGTTGCTCCGCGATACCGACGTCGAACACCCGGTCCGGGAACGCCGTCGCAAACGGCACCAGCCCCGTCGGGCCGCCCATTGCCGCCGTGATCGCGACGACGTTCTCCCGCTCCGCACCGGCGACGACCATTTCGCGGGCGAACACCTGCGTCCAGGTCGTCGGGCCGGCTGCCTTGGGCCGGCCGGTCGCGGGATCGAAAGCTGGCGGGGAGTGCATCTGCTCGGCATCGTCGGATTCTGCCGGCGGGTACCCCTCGCCCTTGCGGGTGACGCAGTGCACCACCACCGGCCCGCGGAACGCTCGCGCACCGGCCAGCGCCAGCCGCAGTGCACCGAGGTCATGGCCGTCGATCGGGCCGACGTACTTGAGCCCGAGATCGGCGAACATCGTTTGCGGCATCAACCAGTCTTTCACCGCCGACTTGGCGGCATGTAGCGCCGAATACAGCGGACGGCCGACCAGCGGGGCTTGCGGGAGCGTCTTCTTGACCCGGCCAAGGAGCTGCTCGTACCCGGGCCGTAATCGCAGCGCAGCCATCCGCTGGGCCAGGCCGCCAATGGTCGGCGCGTACGACCGCCCGTTGTCGTTGAGCACGATCACCAGCGGGCGGTGCTGAGCGGCGGCAATGTTGTTCAGCGCCTCGAAGGCCATCCCGCCGGTCAACGCCCCGTCGCCGATGACCGCGACGACGGTCCTTTCTTTCTCGTCCCGCAACGCGAACGCCTTGGCCAAACCGTCGGCGTAGGAAAGGGATGTCGATGCGTGCGAGTTCTCGATCCAGTCGTGCTCCGATTCCAGCCGGCTCGGGTAGCCCGACAGGCCACCGCGGGTGCGGAGCCGGTCGAAATCGGCGGCCCGCCCGGTCAGCATCTTGTGCACATAGGCCTGGTGTCCGGTGTCGAAAAGAATGGGGTCCGAAGGAGAATCGAAAACCAGGTGCACCGCCATCGTCAGTTCGACGATGCCCAGGTTCGGACCCAGGTGCCCGCCACGCTTGGACGTCTGCTCGACCAGTCTGTCCCGAATCTGCTGGGCCAGCGATGCCAGCTCGTCCGCGGCGAGGGCCTTGAGGTCGGACGGGCCAGTGATGCGATCCAGAAGGTCGGCCTTTGGTGTGCCCTGACCCACGTGCTGCCTCCTGCTGACTCATCCTCACCGGCCGGTTCGGTGAACACGACCGCGTAGCACTCCGCGGCGGCCCGGACCGGCCCGGTCCTGTCAGCGACGCTACCGTCCCGGGTGGCCCGGTGGCAGCAACGCAGGGGCGAGCGGCTCAGCTTTGGTCGTCAGATCCAGGGCGGTGCTGACCGCAGGCCACCGTGAACGCGCAGGTCGTTGTTTCGGCGGCCGCCAGCGCGGCCACGACGGCGTCCAACGGGCACTCCGGCGGAACATCGACCGTCAGCATCGGCGGCACCAGGCCGGTGGATGTTCGGGTTCCGAGTTCCGCCAACCGATCGATCAGCGGGGTCAGCTCCTCGTCGGAGGTGGCAAGGACGTGCACGGTGGAATGGCCGCCACGACTCACCACCACCCCACCGACATACCCAATGCCGTCGAACGAGACCCGAACAATGTCACCCCGGCTGATGTTGGCGATGAACCAGGGGACGCCACGAATCTCGGCCAGGTCGTGGGCGATCAGCACCGCGTCCAGGATCTCCGCCGGGTAGGGCGGCCACTGGTCGTCATCGATCAGCGGGAACATCACTTCGATCTTGAGTTCAGCCGGAGTGGAATTGGCGAGGCCCTCCGCGGCGGTGTCGACTGCGTCCTCACCGTGCGTCGTGGCCTGGGTGTTCGGCGCGTCGGGGTGTCCGTCGAGGTGACCTGGAACGTCACATCAGGGGATGTCGAGGATAGAGACAGTGGGACAGCGGCCGTCGATGCAGCAGACTTTGCCACGTCAGACTTTGCCACGTCAGACTTTGCCACGGCAGACTGCGCCGCGGCAGACTTTGATATAGCGGGTACAACCGTCATGGGGAACTCCTGAACTGACCGGGGGGCAGGCGGGTAGGTGCCGACAAGAGCCACCCGCCAAGCTTCGGATACATTCCGCGCAAGCATCACCCCATGGACTCATCACCGCATGGACTCATCACCGCATGGACTCATCACCGCATCGAGTCATCACCGCATGGACTCTGTTGGCATTAGCGCAGTTGATCGGGATACAGCTCCTTGATGACCGACAGGGCAACGGTCAGAGTCGGCGTGGTGGAGTTCGTGGACTCATTGGCGATAAAGGCTAGCTGGGTGTCTGTCTGCGGTCGGGTCAGGATGACGGAGCTGTAGCCGAATATTGCACCGTCGTGGCCCAGGAACTCATTGATGTTGAAGATCCCGAGGCCATAGCCTGCGTTGATTTTCTGGCCATCGAACTTCCTGGTCTGGAGGTGATCCAGCGGCTCACCTTGCCAGCGACCTCCTACCCGACCTCGCCCTCGATTCCCGAGCCGCACCCGACGTCGTACGTTCCCGCAGCGACAGACCCGAGCGGCGCCTTCGACAACACAGCCTCACCTCCCCGGATCGTCGATGAGGTCAATTCGGCCGTGCCATCAACAGCAGGCGCGATGCTCTCGAGTCTGGCCGATCTGCAGACGTGGGGACCGAGTCGGTCACGGGGACGCTGCTCACCCCCGAAACCCAGGCGCAATGGCTGCACCAGAGGACATTCCGAGGAGATCAGCCACCGTCGCGGTGCTGCCGTTGATCACCCCGGGGACAAACCTTTCCACGACGTCATCCAGCGCCAGCGCACCCTGATCGATCAGGCCTAGCACCGCCGTCCCGGTAGGACTTGGTGATGCTCGCGATGCCAACAACGTCGTCAGCGCGGAACGGCGGATTCGAGCTCAGGTCGGCCACACCTCGCACACCGGTCCACATCCGGTCCTTGATCCGGACCACTCCGGCCGGTGGTCATAGTTCCATATTGCCAATTGACAGCCGAGTTGCCCGCCTGTGTTGGGCGGCTCCCGGCCGGTTCAGCCGGTGACCGCGACCATTTGGGCGTAGAACGCGGCGGGGTCCTGCACGAGGCCGGCTTTGGCGGTGCGGCTCCAGTCGTCGACCAGGACCTCGACCTCGCCGGCGGCCAGCCCGTCGAGTGCAGCGCGCACCACATCGGCCGGATCGAGCAGGGGACCGTCATAGCCGCCCATCATGTCCGTGTCGGCCGCGCCCAGATGCACCCCGAGGACCTGCGTGCCCTGCGTGCTCAGTTCGACTCGGGTGCCGGCGGTCAGGCTCCATTCGGCGGCCTTCGCGGCGGAATAGGAGGTGACACCTTTCCAGGAGAACCACGACAGCGCCGACAGCACGTTGATGATCCCGCCGCCGCCGTTGCGGCCCAGGATGTCGGCGAAGGCACGCGTCACGCCCAGGGTGCCGAAGAACAGCGTCTCCATTTCCCGGCGGACCTCGTTGAGGTCGCCGCGGATCAGGTTTTGGTTCGTCGCGATCCCGGCGTTGTTGATCAGCAGCGTCACGTCGCCGGCCGCCGCCGCGGCCCGGTCAATGCTGACCTGATCGAGCAGGTCCAGGGCGAGCACCTCCACCCCTGGCGTGGTGATCTTCTCCGGGGTGCGTGCGGTGGCGTACACCTTGGCCGCGCCGCGTTCGAGCAGTTGCGCCGCGAATTGCCGACCCAGGCCCCGGTTGGCTCCGGTGACCAGAGCGACCGATCCTTCGATGTCCATGACTTTCTCCTGACCTTCGGCGCCGCCGTTCGGCGCTACAGTCGAACGCTAGAACCTCACACTGACGTCAGAGGCAACTGTAGGAGATAGAGGTCACCATGCGGATCGGGGAACTAGCAATCCAGACCGGTGCGAGTGTTCGATCGTTGCGCTACTACGAAGAGCGGGCTCTGCTGACCGTGCAGCGCACAACTTCAGGGCAGCGCGCGTACGAGCCGGATGCGGTCGGCCGGGTACGCCTGCTGCGTCAGCTGTACAACGCCGGTTTGAACAGCGCCACCATCGCGACGCTGCTGCCGTGTGTAGACGCCCCGTCGACCGAGGTCACCGATGCGACCATCGCGGTCATGCACCGGGAGCGGGACCGGCTCACCCAGCAGATCCAGGATCTGGCCACCACCCGGGATCACCTCACGTACGTGATCAACGCCGCCAGCGCCTATCGCACCCGGCAGCCCACCGACGCCGGTTCGGCCGCTTGAGTGAGCTGATCATCGCCGCGCCCCTGGAGGCACCAGCATGCCCGGGCCGGTGTGCTCGAGGGGGCCGGCCGGGCCGCGGGGCTATGGTCGGGCCGTATGGGGTCGGTAAGTGAGGGAGCGGCTATGCGTCGTGTTGTAGTGTTCTAGTGTTCTGGAGGACTAGGAGGCAGTGCATGTGTGGGAAAAGCTTTCTGACCTGCGGAGATCATCTGTGAATATTGGGACCACAACAGTTGTAGACCGGATCGTCAGATCGAAGGCTCGTTTTGGATGAGAACTGTTTGTACTAAAGCAGTTGTGCATAATTAATGTTGAACCGGCCGCATTGAATGGTTCATTTTACCGTTTCCGGATAGGTTGCGCAGAACACATTTGCGACTCATTAGGACTTGAGAGTAGTTGTCTAGCAGGCAGTTTCGCGCCGCTCTAGCGGTTCGTTAATTTGTTTTCTAGGCGCGCAGCGCCTAGCCTCGATCTTTCGCGCCAAACCCGGGTTCCCCTTCGGTAGCCCGGGAAGATCATCTTCTGCCGTGCTTTCTGGTGTTGGGTAGACCGATGATACCGGTGTCGCCGGTTGGCGCCGGGTTCCACTGCCCCGGGGGTGGGTTTACTGCTGGGCGAGGGTGTTTGGCCTGGTCAGGCCACCTGAGGCAGTCCTTGCAGCCGGGTCAGGCCGGTGGTGATGAGGTCGACGTGTGGTGCGTGCGCGGACAGGTGCAGCCAGGTCCGGCGGGAGTGACGGGCGATGCTGCCGGCGATGGAGAACAATCGCAGGCGGAGTCGTTTGGGTTCCCACACCCTGGCGTCTTCGCCGGTGAGCGCGAGCATCTGCATCCACGCGGTCAGTTCGGTGGCCAGCATGACGACCGCTATCCAGATCTGGTTTTGTGAGACGTCATGCAGCGGAAGGTTTCTCAGCCCGGTGTCTTTCATGTTCCGGATCCGGTCCTCGCACCGGGCTCGCCTGCGGTGCCGCAGTTCCAGGTCCGGGAGTTGCCCGCGGGTGGTGTTGGTGATGAACGCGGTGAGTCGGTTGCCGTCGATATCGGTGAACCGCAGTTGCGCGCCGGGGTGTGGTCGTTCCGCGCGGACGATGACCCGCATCCCTTCGGGCCATCCGGACAGGTCGAGCAGCCCGGTCAGTTCGGTGACCCGCGCCCCGTCCCGTGGTCTGCGGTCGGCATCGTAGGCCGGGGTCCACGCCGACGCCGGGATGGTTTCCAGCTTGGCGACCATGTCCAGGCTGAGGGTGAACCCCACCGAGTAGGCAAGGCGTCGGGTGGTCAGCCAGTTCAGGAATTCGTGGGTGCCGCCGGCACCGTCGGTGCGGATCAGCACCTTCCGTCCCCGTCTCCGATCGGGACCAGTGGACGGCAGTTGCCGCAGCGCGGTCTTGGTGACCTCGATGTGATCGACAGCGGTATTCGAGCCGGCGTTGCCTTTTCGGAGCAGCATCGCGACGGGTTCGCCGGTGCCACCGGCGCCGTGGTCGACCCACGCCCCGATCGGGTGGTGACCGAAACCGCGTTTGAAAGTCGCTGCCGCCAGCTCCTTCTCACTGTGCGCGGTGATCAGGGTAGCGTCCAGATCGATGATCAACGGGTCACTGGCTGTGGACTGGTGATCCGGTGCATCGCTGTCCGCGAGGTCCCAGACCCTGGCCCGCACCGCGGCCCTGGCGGTGTTGATCGCAGCCAACGCTGCGGGTGCATCGGCAGCGAGGGTGTCGATCAGCCGGGACACCGTCGGATCGGATGCGACGTGCCCGAAGACACCGGGTTCGGACCGGACCTGGGCGATGTCGGCCAGGCAGTCACCGCCGATCGCGACCGAGATCGCCAGGTCCAGCAGGACCTTCCCCGGGTCGTGCACCGCCAACGGCCGCATCCACGGGGTCAGCACGGTGGACAGTTCAGCGTCCAGGCCGATCCGGCTCGCGGTGGCGGCGAGCAGCACCGCACCCGCGTGAGACACCGCCCGCTGGGCGGTGGTGTCGACGATCAGCGACGGGTACGAACCGGTAGACTTCAACATCAGAAAGGTGCTCCTGGATTTGGTGCGGATGGTCCCTTAGCAAGACCTATCCTCCCAGTTCAGGGCACCTTTCCTCATGATCAACACAGCCTCAAACAATACCCGCGTGAAAGCGCGAGGCTAGGCCCGGCTAGCCCGGACGCCGTGAATTGCTCGGTGACGATGCGGTCCACGGTCGCGATGGTGGCCTCGTCCATCACTGGCGAAATTCCCGATGCTCCCGATGCACCTGTGCCGGCAACGGGCTGGCTGGACACCGATCCGGCACGAGATGATGCCGCCGCCGAGGTATTCAGCGTTTCCGAACTCGACCCGGCAGAACTCGACCCGGCAGACCTCGGGTTACTAGCCGAGCAGGCCGCCGGGAGTGCGGAGAGGGACAGGCCACTGCCTGCGGTCAAGATGGCCCGCCGACTCATCACCATTGCTTCTCCTGCATCTTCTCGTCGATCAGCACCGCAGCGGGACTGGCACACACCCGCAGAGCATCACTTGCAAGCCTGGAGGAAGTCTACTATAGTTCGTACATACGTTCGGTACAGGAGGCGGGGAGCACACGATGGACACGGACCGGACGGGCACCCATCCGATGACAACGCCGATGACCACGCCGATGACCACGCCTGCCGCCTGGTCCGATGTCGCCGCTCATCCCGCCGATGCCTCGTCGCTGACCGCGTTGGCGGGCGTTGACCCTGCCGCCCTGTCCGGGCCGGACCTGGTGGACGCGATCGTGGCCACCGAGAAAGCCCTGTCCCTGCTGACCGGGGTGCAACTACGGTTGCTGGCGGCGTTCGCGGTCCCGTTCACCGCCGGCGACCCGACAAGATTGGCCGGGCGGCTCGCCCGGAGAAACTGCTCCACCCGGGACGACGACCCCGACCAGGTCACCGCCTACCTCCCCGATGCCGCGGTATCCCTGGCCGCCGCCGAAGTCGCCGCCGCCCTACGGATCTCCCCCGTCACCGCCGGTATCCGGGTCCGGGACGCCCAAACCATGACCGGTGACCTGACCCCCACCCTGCACGCCCTCGAACACGGAACCCTGGACCGGGCCAAAACCAGGGTCATCACCGACCACTGCCAACCCCTGACCCCCGAACACACCATCGCCGTGCAACACCTCGTCCTCCCCCGCGCCGGCAACCTGACCACCAGCGAACTCCGCGAGATCACCGGGCAAGCCGTCATCACCGTCGACCCCGACGGTGCACTGGACCGGCACCACGCCGCCACCGCCCGCCGGGAACTCACCCTCACCGCCCTCCCCGACGCCATGGCCACCCTCAAAGCGTTCCTACCCGCCGACGGGGCCCGTGAAAATCTTCCAGATCAGCGACCTGCTGGCCACCACCACCGCCGGCACACCCAACGACCCCCGCGGCATCGGCGCCAGACGGGTCGACGCCCTCGTCGACATCGCCGAACACCTCCTCACCCACGGCCACCTCGACCTCACCGACTACCTAGGCCGAAACCCCACCAGCGCCAACAGCACCAGCGCCACCAGCGAGCCCGACCGTGACGGCGGCAGCAGCAGCAGCAGCAGCAGCAGCAGCGAGCCTGACCGTGACCACGGCACCGGCAGCGAGCCCGACCATGACCACGGCAGCGGCAGCGGCAGCGGCAGCGAGCCCGACGCCGATCCGCCCCCCGGCCACCCGATGACCACCACCGGAACCCCAGGAACGCCGAACCGGCGCCGGGTACTGACCAGGCAAGGTCGCCGCCCCCACCTCTCGGTCACCATCGCGCTGAGCACCCTCACCGGCCAGGACGACCTCCCCGGCCGGCTCCAAGGATTCGGCGCCATCCCCGCCGGCCTCGCCCGCGCCATCGCCGCCTCCGCCGCCACCATCACCGCCCTGCTCACCGACCCCGCCGGGACCGTCACCACCGCCGGTGCCCTCACCTACCGGCCCCACCAAGACCTCCGCGACACCACCGCCGCCCTCCACCCCACCTGCCGGTTCCCGTCCTGCCGGCAACCAGCCTGGCGCTGCGACATCGACCACGAAAAACCATTCGACCACCACCACCCCAACCGCGGCGGAACCACCACCACCGACAACACCGGGCCTTTGTGCCGCCGGCACCATTTATACAAACACCACTCAGAATGGCGGATCCATCACGACCCCACCCAAATCGGGGTCCACTGGTCCAGCCCCACCGGCCACAAATACACCACCAACGGCCGGCAGATCGCCGCCCCCGACCTCTGGATCCACCACCGCGCAACAACAACCGCCGAACACCTCGACACCATCACCGCCAGCCCAACCCCACCCGACCCGACCAACGAACCCGAGACACCAAACAGCTCAAGCAGTGTCATCGAAGAACTCCTCACCGCCGCACTGCTCCGCCACCACCTGAACACCCCGCCGATCGAATACGACACAGACCCAACATCATCACCAGCAGCAAGTGCCGGTCAGACCCAGCACGACGATCAGCCGTACGACCCCCAGGACGAACCCCCACCGTTCTGAGCTCCCCGGGCGCCCGCGGTCTCCGGCCGGCGGTGACGGCGGCCGACCTCAGGCGTTGGAGGGGACGAACCTGGCCACGCATTCGACGTGATGGGTTTGGGGGAAGGCATCGAACGCCCGGAGCGTGTCGAGGATGTAGCCGGCGCCCACCAGCACCGCCGTATCACGGGCCAATGCGGCGGGGTCACAGGCCACGTAGACGACCAGCTTTGGTGCCCTAGCCGCAATGGCGTCGCACAGAGCCTGACCGGCCCCGCTCCTCGGCGGATCCAGCACCACGACATCCACCGAGCCGGTGAGCTCGGCCAGCACGTACTCCACCTTTCCGCGCCGCACCGTCGCCTGCGGATGCCCCCCGAGGTTGTCTGACGCCAGCTCCGCGGCGCGTTCGTCGGACTCGACGCAGATCACTTCGCCGCTGGGTCCGACGGCCCGGCAGAGGACCTCGGCGAACAATCCGACGCCGCCGTAGAGATCCCATCCCGTCCGGCCGATGAGGTCAATGCCGTCCAGGGCATCACCGACCGCCGCCGCCAACGCGTCGGCGGCATGCAGGTGGGGCTGCCAGAACCCATCGGCGGCGACCGAGAATTCCCTATCAAGCGCGCGTTCGGTCACCGTGTCTGCACTGGCCGGGCCAGGGCCGACCCCGGCAACGCCACCGCCCTCGGAACCGGCACTGCCACCGCCCCCGGCACTGCCACCGCCCTCGGCACGCGCACCGCCACCCACCCCCGCACCGCGACCGCCCTCGGCACCCGCACCTACCCCCGCACCGCCACCGCCCTCGGAACCGGCACTGCCACCGCCCTCGGCACTGCCACCGCCCTCGGCACTGCCACCGCCCTCGGCACCGCCACCGCCCTCGGCACCGGCACCGGCACCGGCACCCGCACCGCCCCCGACCCCGACCCACGTCGCATGTCCCTGCCCTGAGCCGTCCCTCGTCAGCACGACCTCAGGCAGCGCGCCTTCGGTGCGGTTGCTGCCCCGCCCGCCGGCGGGTCGGCCGTGCGTACCCCGCGTGCGTCGACCGGTCACCGGCGGTCGCACGCCGTCCGGAACCTCCAGAACCCCGGCCAGCGCTGTCAACTCCGGAACCGCGATCAGGCACGGTGCCGTGGTGTTGACGGCCTCGACCCGGTGCGAGCGAACACCGCGCGGCCCGATCCGGCCCTCCGGGTCCAGCGCCCATCTGACCCGGCTGCGCCATCCGAACCCGTCGCCCGGCAACGCTTCGACCCGGACCTCCCGGTCGATCCCAGCCAGCCGCCGGAGCTGTTCGGTGATCACTGACGCCTTGAGTTCCCGCTGCAACCCGAGGTCGGCATGCTGGAAATCACAGCCACCGCAGCCTCCTGGGTGGAAATGGACACACGGGGCGTCGACCCGCCCCGGATCGGACCGCAGCACCTCGATCACCTCACCCCGGCAAAACGACCCCCGTTTCGCCTCGGTGATCCGCACCCGGGCCCGCTCTCCGGGCAGGGCGAGCCGGACGAAGATCACCCGGCCGTCGAACCGGGCCACACAATGTCCGCCGTGGGCCACCGCGCCGATGTCGACCTCCACCTCGACCCCGGGAGCGAGCTCGTCAGCGGTCACCAGATCCGACTTCCGCCCGCTCATTCGCCGTCCAACCGTCCACGCGCGGGGCCCCGGGCACGTTCGTCGTCACGTTCGTCGTCGGCACGTCTGGTACCGCCAAGGCCACCATCGCCACCGCCCAGCTCGGACCCGGGAACCCGCCCACGGACCAGAGGTGTCCGTTCGGCGCGCTGCCGGATCCGCTCCTCCAGCGCATCGGAGGACGACAGCTGCCAGGGCACCGACGTCACCATCACCCCCGGAGTGAACAGCAACCGGCCCTTCAGTCGTAGTGCGGACTGGTTGTGCAGCAGATGTTCCCACCACCGGCCGACCACGTACTCCGGAATGAAGACCGTGACGATGTCCCTCGGGGAGTCCTTGCGGGCGCGGCGCACGTAGTCCAACACGGGCTTGGTGATTTCCCGGAACGGCGAATCGATGACCTTGAGCGCGACCGGGATCTGCCGGTCCTCCCACTCCCGGGCGAGGTCGGCGGTTTCCTCCGGATCGACGTTGACGGTCACCGCCTCCAGCGAGTCGGGGCGGGTGGCCCGGGCGTAGGCCAGGGCCCGCATCGTCGGCAGATGCAATTTGGAGACCAGCACTATCGAATGCACCCGGCTGGGCAACACCATGTCGTCCTCGTCGGCGGCAATCTCCAGCGAAACCCGGTCGTAGTGTTTCCGGATCGCCTTCATCGTCACGAAAATGATTGCCATGGCGAGGATCGCGATCCACGCTCCGGCCAGGAATTTTGTGATCAGGACGATGACCAGCACAACGGCCGTGAAGCAGAACCCGATGGCATTGATGGTCTGGCTGCGGCGCATCCGGTTCCGAACTCCCGCGTCCTGCTCGACCCGCAACAGCCGATTCCAGTGCCGGATCATCCCCAGTTGAGAGAACGTGAAGGAGACGAACACGCCGACGATGTACAGCTGGATCAGGGCCGTGACGTCCGCCTGGAAGGCGATCACCAAAACCAGCGCAATCGCTGCCAGGAAGATGATGCCGTTGGAAAAGGCCAGCCGATCACCCCGGGTGTGCAACTGCCGGGGCAGGAATCGGTCCTGAGCCAGGATCGAACCCAACACCGGGAACCCGTTGAAGGCGGTGTTGCAGGCGAGCACCAGGATCAGGCCGGTGACGAACGAGACCACGTAGAAACCGATCGGAAAACCGGAGAACACCGTCTCGGCGATCTGTGCGATCAACGTCTTCTGGTAGTACCCCTCCGGGGCCCCGACCAGCTGGGTGGCGGGCTGGTCGGCGAACTGCACCCCGGTGAAGAGGGTCAACCCGACCAGGCCGAGCATCATCGTCACGGACAGCCCGGCCATCAACGCCAACGTCGTCGCCGCATTCTTCGACTTCGGCTTCTTGAACGCCGGAACACCGTTGGAGATCGCTTCGACCCCGGTCAACGCCGCCGACCCGGACGAGAAGCTGCGCAGGAGCAGGAACACCAGGGCCAAGCCGCCGAGCGTGCCCTCGGCCTGCAGGTGGAAGCCCGCGCTCTCGGCCCTGACGTCAGCTCCGATGACGAACTCCACCAGGCCGGTGATGATCATCGCGAAGATCGAGACGATGAAGGCGTACACGGGGATCGCGAATGCTGAACCCGATTCCCGGATGCCCCGCAGGTTTGCCGCGCAGACCAGCACGATGATGCCGACCGAGAACAACACCGGATGATCACCGACCACTTTGATGGCCGACCCGATATTGGCGACGCCTGCTGCGGTGGACACCGCGACGGTCAGGATGTAGTCCACCAGCAGCGCGCTGGCCACCAGCAGACCGAAGGTGGGGCCGAGGTTGTTGGTGACCACCTCGTAGTCGCCCCCACCGCTGGGGTAGGCGTGCACATTCTGCCGGTAGGACAGCACCACGACGATCATCACCAACGCCACCAGCCCGGCCAGCCAGGGCGCATAGGAATAGGCGGCCAAACCGGCGACGGAGAGAACCGCGAAAATCTCCTGCGGCGCGTACGCCACGCTGGACAAGGCGTCCGAGGCGAACACGGGCAACGCGATGCGTTTGGGCAGCAGAGTGTGCGCCAACCGGTCGCTGCGGAACGGCCGACCGACCAGCAAACGCTTGGCCGCCGTCGTCAGTTTGGACACGAAAGAGCAGCCTACGGTTCATCAGGACCTCTTGGCGCCGCGTCCAGGGCCCAACGCCCCGGGATCCCCGTCGCCCACGATCGCGGCAGCAGACCCGTCGCGTCCACTGCCACCCTGCCGCAGACCGTAGAGTTACGCCCTGGCCATCCCAACCCCGGCGAAAGGGCCTCCCGACGTGCACATCGTGATCATGGGTTGCGGGCGCGTCGGCTCGTCCCTGGCCCGCCAGCTCGGGCGGGCCGGGCACTCGGTGGCGGTCATCGATCGCGATCCGGCCGCGTTCCGCCGGCTCGGTGCGGACTTTCACGGCGAGCAGATCACCGGCATGGGCTTCGACCGTGACGTGCTGATCGCCGCCCGGATCACCGAGGCGCACGCATTCGCCGCGGTGTCCTCCGGCGACAACTCCAATATCATCGCCGCCCGGGTGGCCCGCGAGCAGTTCAACGTCGAGACGGTGGTCGCCCGCATCTACGACGCCAAGCGCGCCCAGGTCTACGAGCGGCTGGGCATCCCGACCGTGGCGACGGTCCCGTGGACCACCGACCGGTTGCTCCGGGCGATCATCCCGGACGGATTGATCAGCGAGTGGCGGGACCCGTCGGGCACCGTGACCATCGTCAACCTGCCCTACCACCGGCACTGGATCGGCCGGCCGCTGACCGAGCTCGAGGCGGGGGCCGGTATCCACACCGCGTTCGTCGTCCGATTCGGCCGGGGCCTGCTGCCGTCGTCGGAGACCGTCGTCCAGGAAGGCGATCTCATCTACGCCTCGGTACTGTCCAAGGACATCCATGACGTGGCCGACAAGGCCGCGATCTCCCCGGCGGACGGCCTGCAATGAGGGCGCCCCTGGCACGTGCGAGGGGGAATCACCCATGAGGATCGCCATTGCCGGAGCCGGCTCGGTCGGTCGGTCGATCGCCGGCGAGCTCGTCGAGAACGGCCACCAGGTGATGTTGATCGACCGCGACCCGGACGCCATCAAGCCCGGGCGGATCGAGGCGGCGGAGTGGGTGCTCGCCGACGCGTGCGAGGTGGCACTGCTGGAGGACGCCGGCCTGCAGACGTGTGACGTGGTGATCGCCTGCACCGGCGACGACAAGGTGAACCTCGTGGTGTCGCTGCTGGCCAAGACCGAGTTCGCGGTCGGCCGGGTGGTCGGCCGGGTCAACGACCCGCGCAACGAGTGGCTGTTCACCGACGCCTGGGGGGTCGACGTCGCGGTGTCGACGCCGCGGATCCTGGCCGCCCTGGTCGAAGAGGCCGTCACCGTCGGCGATCTGGTCCGGCTGTTCACACTGCGTCAGGGACAGGTCAACCTGGTCGAGGTCACCCTGCCGCCGACGACCAGCATCGCGGGCCGACCGGTCCGCGACCTGCAACTACCCAGGGACGCTGCGTTGGTGACGATCCTGCGAGGCGGCCGGGTGATCGTGCCGCAGCCGGACGAACCGCTGGAACCCGGCGATGAACTGCTGTTCGTGGCGTCCACGGAGGTCGAGGACCAGGTGCGAGACGCGCTGCGCTGACTGCAGGCCCGGCTCAGCCCTTGCCGCGCCTGAACTGACTGCTCGCGTGCCGGAACCCGCCCGATCCGGCGACGACCCACACAGACAGCGCAATCGCAACGATGAACACCGGGTACCCCATCAGCAGCCGCACCGCGGCCAGCCAGCCCACCTGATCGTTGTCGTACAGGCGACTTTGCACCAGGTACCGCGCGGCGAACACCGCTACCCAGATCAGGGTCGCGAGGTCGTACCGGCGCACCAGCCGCCGGTCCGACCGCCACCTGGTACCCCGCCCGTTGATGCCCTCCCAGAGCACTCCAACCAAGGGCCACCGCAGCAGGATCGACAGCAGCAGCACCCCGCCGTACAGCAGGTAGCTCCAGATGCCGAGGAGGAAGAACCCCTTCGCCGAACCGGTCCGGTAGGCGATGAACGCTGCGATGCCCACCCCGAACAACCCGGCCAGCGCCTGGGTCACCGGTCTGCGCCGGGCGATCCGCAGACCGGCGATCAAGACCCCGGCGGCCAGCGCGGTGCCGATCCCCCAACCGAGCCCGCCAAGAGCGTTCGCGATAACGAAGACGACCACCGGCAGGCCGGAGTCCACCATTCCCATGGGGCCGCCCATCTGTTCCCAGGCAGAGGGCGTGCTGGATGGGCTCGATGGGCTCGACGACGGAGCGGCGGGCCCCGACCGGTCGGGGACGGCGATCTGGTGCTCAGCTTGCTCGAGTGGTTCCTGGGTTCGGCCGCGTTCCTGCTCGGCGGTCACGCGTGCGCCGGCAGCAGGTCGTAATCGGGGTTATAGATCACCTTCTGGCCGTCCTTGATCGCCACCCGGCCCCGCACCTTCACCGTGCGCCCCGGTTCGATGCCGGGGATCGACCGCCGGCCCAGCCAGATCAGTTGCACCCCTTCGGTGCCGTCGAAGAGCTCGGCGACCAGGGTGGCCAGCGAATCGGTCGGCCGCAGGTCGACGTACCGCAACCGCCCCTGCAGGGTGACCTTCTCTCCCTGGCAACACACCTGGGCGCGCACCGCGCCGGAGGCGTCGACCTCGGTGCTGAGTCGGTCGGCGTCGACCTCGTCGTCATCCCGGGTCATCCGGTTCAACCAGCGGTAAACCTTGCCCACCATCGCAGTCCTACTTCCACTCGCTGGAAATCGTCCGCACCAGGCTCTGAATCCCTGCCAGTGTCAGGCGGTACTACTGAGAGTAAACCTTCAACGGCAGTCGAGGACGGCTGCGATGTTCGGCGGCCGGTAGGCCGGGCCCTTGAGCACCTTGCCGTCGGCCCGCCGGATCGGTAGGCCGTCGGACCCCAGCTTGGTCAGGTTCGAGGCGTGCACCTCGCGGAGCACCGCGTCCAGGTCGATGCCGTAGACGTGCGCCGTCCCGTGGGCGACGTACACGATGTCGGCCAGGGCGTCGGCGATCCCCACCAGGTCCGCGGACCGGACCGCGTCGGCCAGCTCCCCGACCTCCTCCTGGATCAACGCCAGCCGAAGAGCGGCCTGATCCTCGCCGACCGCGACGGTCGGAGTGTCCCGGACCGGCAGGCCGTAGATCCGGTGGAACTCACCGACCTGCCGGCGGATACCGGAATCGGCCGGATCCAGAGCCGGTGCTGTCCCATCAGGCACAGTCGACGCACACCAGGCGGCCGCCGTTGTCGGAGGCGAGCCGGCTGCGGTGCTGCACCAGGAAGCACACCGAGCAGGTGAACTCGTCGGCCTGCTTCGGCATGACCTTGACGGTCAGTTCCTCACCGGACAAATCGGCACCGGGCAGCTCGAAACTCTCGGCGGTGTCGCCTTCGTCGATGTCGACGACCGCCGACTGCGCCTCGTTGCGCCGCGCCTTCAGTTCCTCCAGGGAGTCCTCGGACGGTTCCTCCGATTCGTTCCGGCGAGGTGCGTCGTAATCGGTAGCCATGTCTTTTTCCTCACTTCGAGTTCGCACTCGTTCCGTCCGGACCGTGTGGCCCGGGTGTTGCCGTACATCACTGCCCGACGGCCACCTCGGCCGGCCCTGTCGGCATGTCGGCGGCGTGGGGCGGGCGGTGCTCCGGAGGTAACGTCGCGGACCGGGTTTTTGTGCCCGTTCCTGGCGGCTCATTTCCGGTGCCCTGGACGCCGTGACAGCACCGGACGCTGGCGGTTCCGCCAGGTTCAGACGGGATGGTCACGGATGCGTCGTGACTTCGGCGCGCGCAGAGTAACCGATCCAGTGGGGCTGCGGTCGCCGGGGTGGCGGCGTGGCCGCAGTGTTGGAGTGTGGTGTTCGTCTCGGTGCGCCCGGGGACCGACTACGCACGCCGCCAGGACGGGTCGGCCGAGGTGGATCGGGCCTGGTCGGCGTGCCTCTACCCTGGTCAACGCCACTGCCCGTGATGATGTGGTGCCGGCAGTGCTGATGAACCGATATGCAGTACCGGTGACTCAGTACCGGTGACAGCGTGACGGACGTACCCGACAGGAGGTTCCCCGCGGTGAGTCCCGACTCCGCCCAGGATCGTTATCGACGGCGTCGGTACTGGCCTGCCCTGGCGATGATCGGGGTGCTGCTGGTCGCGGCGGCCGTCGTCTGGTTCCCCAGCCTCCGACCGAATCCGGAGAACAGCTCAGCCTGTAACGCCCCCGGGCCGGCTCCAGCCACCACCGCCCCCACCACCCGGACCGGGGCGTCCGACTCTGCAGTCCCCGGTGTCACGGATTCCGCTGGTGCGACGCCGTCCAGCCCCGCCCCCCCGGCTTCCACCCCGCCCCCGACCCCCCAGGTCATCACCTCGTTGGGGGCGTACGCCGGTCGCGACAGCATCACCGCGGTACGCCCAGCCAACCCGTCGACGATCCTGCTGCAGGTGTTCAATTCCAGCGCTGTCCGCGGTCAGGCCAAGGCCGTCACCGATGAACTGCGGGCGGCCGGGTTCGAGTCCATCAAGGACGGGTCCAACGACCCGCTCTACCCCGCCGCCGACCTGCGGTGCGTCGCCCAGATCCGGTTCGGGCCGGCCGGCGCGGCCGCGGCCCGAACGGCACTACTGGTCGCGCCGTGTGCCCAGTTGGTTGTCGATACCCGGGTCGACGACTCCGTCGACATCGCCCTGGGCGGCCGCTACATCTACCAGTCCGTCAGCCAGGACGTGAAGGATCAACTGAAGGCGATCCGGGATGCCTCGACACCGCCCGCCGTGATCGAGGGTCAGACAGCCGCTGCGAAGCCGCTGCCGCCCATTCCGCCACTGCCGCAGGCGGCCTGCGCGAGCTGAACCCTCGGAGTGGCTCTTTTGGCCCTCCGTCGCGCCGTCCCGACCCGGGGTCAGTAGGATTTCGACACTCCGCCGCCACCCCGGAATGATCAGCCGCAATGATCAGCCCGAAGGATCAGCCAGGTCGACCACTTCGGATCATGGGCGGGGCCGACAACCGCGAGGAGACGGCATGGCAACGACGCAGCCTGAAACGGCGTTCGGTATCGATATCGGCGGCACCGGCATCAAGGGCGGCGTGGTCGACCTCCGCGGCGGTGTCCTCGTCGGCGAACGATATCGGCTCGACACCCCGCAACCCTCGACCCCGCAGGCGATTGCGACAACGGCCGGCAAGATCGCCGCCCACTTCGACTACCAGGGCCCGTTCGGCGTGGCCTTTCCCGGTGTCATCCTGGACGGCGTCGTCAAAACTGCGGCGAACGTCGACAAGGGCTGGATCGACACCTCGCTGAAGAACGCCATGGAGCCCGAGCTGCCCGGCCCGGTCACCGTGCTGAACGATGCCGACGCCGCCGGGCTCGCCGAAGCCAGGTATGGCGCCGGACGGGGTGTCAAGGGGCTGGTCATCGTCGTCACCTTCGGGACCGGCATCGGGATCGCTCTGGTGCACAACGGGGCGCTGATCCGGAACGCCGAACTCGGCCACCTGGAGATCGACGGTCAGGACGCCGAGGTCAAGGCCGCGGCGTCGTCCCGGGAACGGGACGGACTGAGCTGGGAGCAATGGGCCAAGCGGGCGTCGAAATACCTGCGGACGGTGGAGAACCTGCTCTGGCCGGAGCTTTTCATCCTCGGTGGCGGCATTTCAAAGAAGCCGGAGAAATGGGTGCCACTGCTGAAGAATCGCACGCCGCTGGTGGTGGCCCAATTGATCAACAACGCGGGCATCGTCGGGGCCGCGTTGGCGGCCGCCGAGCCGGGGGACGGCGAGCGACCGGCGGAGTCCACCCAGGCCATGGTTCTGGACTGATCGAACCTGCGGTGTCAGGTTTCTGGCGACCGGCGCGCCTCGAGCGTTCGTTCCCGGCAGGGCACGCCGTTACACTGGGGCAGTCGCTTTCCGGCAGGACCACGGTTCTCGGGTTCGGATCAATCGCGTGGGCAGCCAGAAGTTGTCTGCTCCGCGCGCAGGTTCGGACTGCCGGTCCGGGCGGCTCAGTGAAGCGAAAGGGCATCAGTGGCAGGCGCAGCAACCTCCCCCAGCTCGACACGTTCCCGACGGGCACCCGCCAAGGGTCCGGCCGCCAAGACCGTCCCGGCGCCCAACGAACCCGCGGTGGTGGCCGCCGACCTTCCCGGAGGCGATGCGGTCGGCCCGGACGAGGCGCTGCTGAACCCCGATGTCGAGGGTGTCCCCGGCGATGACGGCGTGATCGATGACGGCGTGATCGGGGACGGCGTGATCGATGACGTCGCCCTCGATGAAATTGCAGGTACCGACGTCGCAGGTACCGACGTCGCGGGTACCGATGTTTCAGCCGTCGACCTACTGGGGGCCGGACAGGTTCCTGCCGAGGCCACGCCGCCGGTGGTCGCCGCGGCCTCTGTCGACTCCGACGAGGACGACGACGAGGACGAGGACGAGACCGGGACCCCGGTGCCGGCGGTGGGTGCCGCCGCCGGGGCGGCCACCGTGCCGGCCGCCGCGGAGTCCGACGAGTTCACCTGGGACGACGAGGAAGAGTCCGAGGCGCTCAAGCAGGCCCGCAAGGATGCCGAGCTCACCGCGTCCGCCGATTCGGTCCGGGCCTACCTCAAGCAGATCGGCAAGGTCGCGCTGCTGAACGCGGAGGAAGAGGTCGACCTCGCGAAACGGATCGAGGCCGGGCTGTACTCCACCGAGCGCATGCGCGCGCAGGAGGAGGCCGGCGAACGGCTGACCAACCAGATGCGCCGCGACCTGCGGTGGATCAAGCGGGACGGCGAGCGGGCCAAGAATCACCTCCTGGAAGCCAACCTCCGGCTCGTGGTATCGCTGGCCAAGCGGTACACCGGACGTGGCATGGCCTTCCTCGACCTGATCCAGGAGGGCAACCTCGGCCTGATCCGCGCGGTCGAGAAGTTCGACTACACCAAGGGTTACAAGTTCTCCACCTACGCCACCTGGTGGATCCGGCAGGCGATCACCAGGGCCATGGCCGATCAGGCCCGCACCATCCGGATCCCGGTGCACATGGTCGAGGTCATCAACAAGCTCGGCCGGATCCAGCGTGAGCTGCTGCAGGACCTGGGCCGCGAGCCCACCCCGGAAGAGCTCGCCAAGGAAATGGACATCACCCCGGACAAGGTGCTGGAGATCCAGCAGTACGCCCGGGAGCCGATCTCGCTGGACCAGACCATCGGCGACGAGGGCGACAGCCAGCTCGGCGATTTCATCGAGGACTCCGAGGCCGTGGTGGCCGTGGACGCCGTGTCGTTCACGCTGCTGCAGGATCAGCTGCAGGCGGTCCTGCAGACCCTGTCCGAGCGGGAAGCCGGCGTCGTCCGGTTGCGCTTCGGACTGACCGACGGCCAGCCACGCACCCTCGACGAGATCGGCCAGGTGTACGGCGTCACTCGAGAACGGATTCGGCAGATCGAATCCAAGACGATGTCCAAGCTCAGGCACCCGTCCCGGTCCCAGGTGCTGCGGGACTACCTGGAGTAACCAGCCAGCTCACAGCAGGGTGAACTGCCCGGTCGCCGGTTCGAATCGGACCGCCGGTGTGTCGAACGCCCGCCCGATCGCCCCGCTGCCGGCCAGTTCCCCCACCGTCGCGGAGAGGACGGCAGCGTCCGGGCCGATCAGCCAGCCGTCCTGACCGAGCCGCACCGCGGTCTCCACGTCATGGGTCGAGGTGAGGACCGCGATTCCACGTTCGGACGCGATCCGGCGCAGCAGCGCCAGCAGTTCGATCTTGGCCGGTGCGTCCAGGTAGGCGCTCGGCTCGTCCAGCAGCAGCAGTTCCGGTTCCTGCGCCAGTGCCCGGGCGATCATCACCCGCTGCCGCTGCCCGTCGGACATCCGGCGCAGCGGCTGGTCGGCAAGGTCCTGCGCGTGTACCGCAGCCAGCGCCGCGGCGACGACGGCCAGGTCCGCAGCAGTCCCAGCGGCTCCGGGACTGCGGTGCGGGTACCGGCCCAGCGCGACGACGTCCTGCCCCCGGAGCAACCCCGGATCGAACCGTTCGGTGAGCACCACCGCGACGGTGACGGCCCGCCGTCGCGGGTCCAGGTCGGTGATGGACCGGCCGCCGAGCAGCACCCGGCCGGCCAGCGGTCGCTGCAGTCCGGCCACCGTCCGAAGCAGTGTGGACTTTCCTGAACCGTTGGGCCCCAACAACACCGTTACCCGACCGGCGACGGCCCGCAGGTTGAGGCCGGCCAGCACCGGGACCGGCGTGCGACGAAACCCGGAACCTGGGTATCCCACGGTCAGGTCGTCCAGCAGCACATCACCTGTTCCCTGGGCATCCTGGGGCGTCGGGCCCCCGGTCATGCCGCCCCCGCCGCCAGCGTGCGGCTGCGCAGCAGCGCGGCCACCACGATCGGAGCCCCGACAGCCGCCGTCACCACGTTCAAGGGCAACACCCCGTCCGACCCAGGCAGCAGCGCGATCACCGCGCAGACCTGGCAGACGATGGCGCCCATCAGCACCGACGCGGGCAGCAGCAACCGGTGATCGGCCCGGCCGACCGCGGCCCGGGCAAGGTGCGGGACGGCGATCCCCAGAAACGCGATGGGCCCGCAGAACGCGGTCACCGCGCCCGCCACCAGCGCTGTCGCCACGATCGCCAACGCACGCAGCCGGCGCACCGCGACCCCCATCGACGCCGCGTACAGCTCACCGAGCAGCACCGCGTTCAACGCCGGCGCCAGCACCGCGGCGATGACGACTCCGATCAGCACCGGGACCGCGAGGAACACCAGGTCGTCGCGTGTCGTCCCACCCACCGAACCCAGGCCCCACAGCACGAACTTCTGGATCCGCGCCGGGTCCGAGTACGCCAGCAGCAGCGAGATCACCGCGCCGGCCGCGGCGCCGATCATCACACCGATGATCAGCAGCGCCACCACTGATCGCACCCACCGACCGAGCGTCAACACCAGAAGCAGTACCGCCAGCGCCCCGATGGCCGCCGCAACCACCGTCCGGAACCGGCCGGCGGATCCGATTGCGGTGGCGAACGCGCCGGCGGCGGTGCCGGTACCCAGCACCGACAGGGCCACCCCCAACCCGGCCCCGGACGACACCCCGAGGATGTACGGGTCGGCCAGCGGGTTGGCGAACAACGTTTGCATCAGCAAACCGGCGACCGCCAGCCCGGCCCCGGCCAGCACCGCGGTGATCACCCTGGGCATCCGTACCTGGGCCAGCAGCACCGTGGTGGTCGGATCCCCGGCGTCGCCGGTCGCCAGGTACCGCACGGTCGCCGACGGCGGGATGGACACCGACCCGACCCCGACGGCCAGCACCGCGGTCAACAGGGCCAGCACAGCCAGCCCCGCCAACACCAGTGCCGGGCGCGTCCGCACGGTCAGCTCAGCTGCAGGTAGAACGCGAACTCGTGCCCCGGCTCACGGTCCGGGTGCAGGATTGCGACCAGGTCACCCAGGATCAGGTCCGGCCGGACCACGCCGAGCTCGTAGTAGTTGTTCCCGCCGGCGGCGGTCACGTCCTTGGCCGCGTTCCAGATGTTGCCAGCGGTGAAGGCGTCGAACTGGGCGAACCGGGGTTCCTCGGCCAGGGCCTGCGCCTTGGTCGTCCAGGTGGTACTGGCCAGCCACGCCGGCGCCTTGCCGGCCTTGGACAGCACGGTCTCGACGTCGGTGCTGACCGACCCGGTCGACGGGTCGTCGGCCCACGCGGTCCTGCCGCCGGCGTCGGCGATCAGGCGGGCGTTGAAGGATTGACCACCCGGGACGAACCAGGTGCCCTGGTAGGGCTGCCCCGGCACCACCGCGACCGGCGGCAGGCTTTTAATGGTGCCCGCCAGCGCGGTGTAGTCGGCGCTGACACCGTCGAAAAAGCGCGCAGCGGCGGCTTCCGTACCGGTCAGAGCGGCAAAGTACTTCACCCACTCGGCCCGGCCCAATGGGTCGTTCTCGAGCCACTCGGCGTCGGCGAGTACGGGGACGCCCGCCGCCTTGATGACGGCGTACGCAGGATCGTCGGTGCCGGCGGTAATCACCACCTGGGGCTTGCCCTTGACCACCGCTTCCGCGTCCACCGTGCCGGCGGCGGCGTACTCCACCACGTCCGGTTGGGCGACCCGGTCGAGCACCTGCTTCTCCGAGACGAACGCCTTGGCAGCCACGCCGGTGAGCGCGTCCAGTTGATCCAGGGCAACGAGGGCGCCCAGGTGCGAGGTGGACCCCGAATACAGCGAGCTCACCGGGGTGGTGACGACGGTCGCGCCGGCGAGCGCGCCGGTCAGCGCGGGCGCCGGCGCCCCGCACCGAAGCAGCACGTACGACTCGGGCGTGCCCCCCTGGGTCGGCTGCTTGACCGTCAGGACCTGGTAGGAGCCGTGGTAGTCCAGGCTGAAGTTGGTGGCGTGACTGATCGTGGACTTGACCGTGAAGTAGTCGGCCGCCGGGTCGAACGAGGTGATGCAGCCTTTTGCGTCCAGGCGCGGATCAGCCTGGCCCGACGCGGCCGAACCGGACGCCGTCGACCCGGAAGCCTGCAAGGCCGAGCCCGACCCGGAAGCCTGCGAGGCCGAGCCCGACCCGGAAGCCTGCGAGGCCGAGCCTGAGGGGGTGGGCGCGGTCGATGACGATGAGGGCGCGGTGGAGGAACTGGCGCATCCGGCGAGTAAGGCGGCGGCGGTCGCCGCGGCGAGCAGGGTGACGAGTCGGCGGCGGCCGGCCCGGCGGGGGCGGTACCAAACGGGGTACCAAACGGGGTGCGGAACGGGGTGCGAAACGGGGTGCGGAACGGGGTCAGAGAGGTGCTGCACAGAGAGCTCCTGGGACGCTGCGGTGGCGGGTTCGGAGCCAGCGGCACGGGCCGGTGACGGCCCGATCGCGCGCGACCGTCCCTCGCGGTCCCGAACGCCGTGGACCGGTAGCCCACGCACCGATGGCAGGTCTTCGGACTCACGGGCGATCGGGCTCATCGACACAGTCGCTGACTGCCCGGTTCCTACTGGCCATCGCTTCCCGGACGCACGCGTCCAGTGCTGTACCCCAACAGATCGGGGTGATGGCGGTCGTTCCCGTTCACCGCTGCGGGGCAGTCCCGGATTCGCACCGGGTTCCCTGTTGTCCCACTCGTTTCGCTGTCCGAACCTCAAGGTCGGCATGCAGCGGCCGTCGCGGACCATCAGCAGCGGGAAGGCTACTCCATCGACGGTCAGAGCAGAGCGGCGTCCGGGGAGGGCGGCGACCGGGCAGGATCCGGGGCCGGGCCTCAAGCCCAGTGCAGCAACAGCACGCTGGCCGGAATGGCCAGGAGCGCCGCACAGGCCAGGTACACGACGCCGATCTGCCAGCGGGCCAGCGGATGGGGTTGGATCAGCCTGCTCACCCGATCCGCCACGGCCGTCCCGGCGATCGCCGGGGCATGATCCAGTTCGGGCGACCTCGGTCCGGCACCGGAGAGGGCCACTTTCACCAGGGCCGCGCTCAACGCCCCGGCAGAGGACCTGGCCGTCGCGACGTCGTCGGCCAGCATCTCGGTCAATTCCGCCACCGACCGGCCCGCCGGCCGAACGCCGGGCACCCACCCCAGCGCGACCGCCCACGCCTGGAACGGCAGCACCAGCACGTCGTGCCGGGCCCGCAGGTGGGCTCGCTCGTGCTCGATCACGGCCGCCAGCTCCGGCTCGGACAGCAGATCGATCAGGCCGGCGGACAGCACCACCCTGGATCGCCACCCGGGCACGGTGTACGCGACCGCCGCCCGATGGTCCAAGATTCGCAACGCGGCCCGACCCACGGTCCGGGCGGCCACGGCGCCCGCGGCACCGGCCGGTGTCGTCAGCAGGTCGAGAACCTCCCGGTGGGCGTTCCGCCGGCGGCGGGTCACCAGCGCCGTCCGGGTCAGTACTCCCAGCAGCAGCGCCGTCAACGACGCTGCCAGGACACCGCATCCCGCGCGCCACACCGGTTCGCTCAGGCGGCCGGTGAACAACGCGCCGAACCAGTTCCATGCGGCCGGCAGCAACGCCGTACCGAACGGCTCGACCGTCAGCAGGACCAGGCCGGCCACCACCGAGAACCCGGCTGCCAAGCACACCGCCTGCCACAGCATCAGCGCGGGCCGCGGTGCGCGACGAGTCCACCGTGCCTGCGCCAGGCCGGTACTGACCGGCGCCGTCAGCACCACGCCCGTCAGGATCAGCATCGTCGCGAACCAGGGCACCGGAATACCGGCCGTGCTCATTCCAGCGGTCGGCATTCCGCTGATGGCGACTCGATCACAATGCCCGGCCATCCAGCGCGCGCCGGAGCGCTTCCACGTCGGCGGGTGAGACCTGCCCGACGAACCGGGCCAATGCTGCGTCGCGGTCAGCAGCGGTGTCCAGGACCTGCTGCATCAGGGCTGCAGCATGGGCGTCCCGGCTGGCAACGGCCTCGTAGGAATGCGCCCGTCCGTCCCGGCTGCGGCGTACCAGCCCTTTGGCCTCGAGGCGGGACAGCACGGTGAGCACCGTGGTCACCGCGAGCTCCCGACCGGGTAATCCGTCGACGACCGCACGGGCGGTGACCGGCGATCCGGCATCCCAGAGCACCTCGATGACGGCCCGCTCCAGCTCGCCCCGACCGGCCATGCCCACTCCTTCGCGCGAGCGCCTGCCCGCCGTTGGGGATTCTACCGCGAGTAGAAGCTCCCGGCAGCAGTCGGTGCGCGGAATTGCTCCTGACCGGACATGGCTACTGACCGGATGCAGCTACTGACCGGACCCGGCGCGGTCCGACCGAGGGACGATGACACAATTACGCGGCAGGGCGGGGTGGTGTGTGTTTGGAACGCCATTACTACGGGTATTTTGTCGTAACGCGTTAGTGGTGGGCGGGTATTAGTAGCAGGTGCTGTGGGTGGTGGGTGAACAAACGGCGCACAAATCCTCGGGCGGGGCGGTCATGAATGTGGTCAATGGTTCCACCGATGGGGTATCTGTCACCGCAATCGGGGCCGGCCGATGAGCGCCGAATCGGGAACCGGACCGACCGCGACGATCATTTCCGCTACCGCGCAAGCGGCGCCGAGTCGCCCCCTGACCCTGCTGGCCCCGTGGGCTGCGACGCCGATCCGGCCCCCATCCACAGCGTCGGTGGTCGTCCTGCTGGCCGACCCGATCCGGGACACCAGAGAGCTCCTGGCGGCCGGGTTGACGGCCAGTGGCATCGGCCGGGTCATTCTGGCCGAGAGCACCGGGGCCGTCGAGGGGATCCTCTCCGAAGGCCTCAGCGGGCACCTGGCAATGGTCAGCCTTGCTTTCGGTGACGGTGCGGGCCGATTGATCCGCCAACTCCGCTCGGCGAACTGGGACCGCGTCCTGGCTCTCGCACCAACCGGGGACCCGACCAGCGCGCTGAGTGCCCTGCAGGCCGGAGCCTGCGGCGTACTCAGGGGGCACCCCAAGGCACCGACCGCCGAACTACCGCCATTGGTGCATGAACTCAGTGAGCGCGAGATCGAGGTCCTCGCCGACGTCGCCGACGGCCGGAGCAACAAATGGATCGGCGACCATCTTTCACTGTCCGCGCTGACCGTCAAGAGCCACCTCGCCCGCATCAGCCGCAAGTTGGGCACTGGTGACCGTGCGCACATGGTGGCGATAGCGATGCGCGCCGGCTTGGTCCGCTGAGCCTCCGACCAGCAGTTTCCCTGTCGACAACGGGTGAGCGTGGCGGCGCCGGTTGCAGTCTGCGACAGCGACGTTGTACGCCACGGGCGAACTGACCCCGAAGCCGGGCACCGGGATGGCACGATGAGGAAGTTCGAGTTGTCGCGGTTGCACCGGTCCACACCGGAGTCGGCCACGAACAACCTCCGGATGGTTCGCACGTCCACCTGGCCGATCGAGTTGGTTCGGAAGGATGCCCGAAGCGGTACCCGTGAGCGCCGAAGTCCCGACGTCAGCGGCGTGAAGTTCCGCCACCGCCTGCGGTGGCCGACGATGGGAGGACGACTCATGACCGGAATTCTGGCCAGTCCAGCTGCGCTCACCACCGCCGACCGTTGTGATCGTTGCGGAGCCGCGGCGATGGTCCGCGCAGTTCTGCCGGCCGGTGGGGAACTGCTGTTCTGCGGCCATCACGCCAATGAGCACAGCGCCCGGTTGGAGCAACTCGCCGCAGTCATCCACCGCTCCCGCGACGCCGACTGATTCTGCTCCCTGGGTGCGCAGCGGTCCACTAATGCAGCCCTATGGCGCGACGCCCGCGGCACTGTCGGCCGCGGCCGGGACCGGCCGCGGTTCAGGCCGAGGTTCGGGCCGCGCCGATCCGTTCGCCGCATTCGTCCTTGTCGCAGCAGGCGTGATCGGAATCTGGCAGCTACTCCTTCCGTGGCGCAGCTACGCTGCCGGCACGGGCGGGGCCGAGGTATTCACCACCGGCTGGCAGGTGTACCGGTCGCTCCGCGCCGTGCCGGACCCAACCGGTGATGTGCGGGCAGCCACCTACAGCGTGCTCGGCGTTGCCGTCGCTGCCGGTGCTCTTGCGGTACTCGGACTTCTGATGCTGATGTCGGTCACGCATCGCCCGCTGGGCGCCGCCGGGCTGCTGTTGTCGTTGCTGTGCATCGCGGCCGCCGGCTGGGTGCTGATCAATGCACAGACGATTTTCGCCGTCGGTCTGTTCGGGTTGTTCACCCAGGCCCAGCCCGGCTGGTATCTCTTCCTCGGCACCGGGGTGATAGGTCTGATCGGTTCGTGGCGGGCCCTGATGACCGGTTGAACTGGTGGTCGGTTGAGCCGACGCCGCCATCAGAGCAGGCTGAGCAGGTGGTCCCGGCGGGCGGTCAACACCTCGGGATTCGCGGCCGCGGAGGCGGGACCGGGCACGTCCCGGCGGAGCTGGGAATGCACCTTCGCGTGGGCCGCCCCGGTCCGGGCGGCCACCCGGCTGACCAACTGATTCACCTCGCGCCGTAGCGCCGCCGCCGCCCGCCAACCGGCGGCCTCGACGTCATGATCATCGTGGCCCGTGCCGAACCGGGTGTCCGCGGCGGCCTGCACCCGGCGCCGCAGGTCCGAATCCCGCGTCGCCAACAGGGCCGCGGTCTGCTCCGGCGTCAGCAGCCCCGGCAGGCCCAGGAACTCCTGGTCCTCGGCAGTGGGTGAAGCGGTATCGCCCGGCACGACCGGGTCGGCGACGACGGCCCTGCCGGACTGCAGCAGGTGGGCGAACTCGGCCTGCGAGTCGAGCACCTCGATCGCACCGGGCTCACCAGGCTCGGCCGACCCGTCCTCGAGCGGCAGGTCCAGCGAGTCCGGGTCGTCCTGCGCACTCGGCGGCGGCATCAGCACGTAGTTGCGGTCGTTCTCCAGTTCCGCCGCCAACGCCAGCAGCGGGCGCACCGCGGGCAGAAACACCGTCGCGGACTCCTGTGGCCCCCGCGCCCGGACCACCCGGCCGACGGCCTGGGCAAAGAACAACGGCGTCCGGTACGACGTCATCCAGGCCAGGCACGCCGCCCTGGGAATGTCCACCCCCTCGGAGATCATCCGAACGCACACCGCGATCCGGTCGGTCGACGTACGAAACTTCTCGATCCGCTTCGACGCCGCCGGGTCGTCGGACAGGATCAGCACCGGCCGACGGCCGGTGATCTTCCGGACGATCTCGGCGTAGGCGCGCGCGGCGTCCTGATCGCTGGCCAGCACCAGGCCGGCGGCGTCCCGCACGCCGGCGGCGCGCAGGTGGGTGATCCGTTCATCCATCGCGGCAATCACGTGCGGAACCCAGCCGCCGGTGGGATCGAGCGCGGTCTTCCACGCCGCCGCTTCCACCGACTTCGTGCCGGCGTCGGTGAGCGAGGCCGCCACCACCTCGCCGGCACTGTTCCGCCACCGGGAGACCCCGGTGTAGGCGGCGAAGACCACCGGTCGAACCACCCGGTCGGCCAGCGCTTCCCGGTAGCCGTAGCTGAAATCCGCGACGGAGCGCAGCAGCTCACCGTCCGTCTCGTACTGCACGAACGGGATGCGCTCCCCCGCCCTGGTCCGGAACGGTGTGCCGGTCAGGCTGAGCCGGCGGTGGGCGTCACCGAATGCCTCCCCCGTCGCCTCCCCCCAGGACAACCCGTCACCGGCGTGGTGGATCTCGTCGAGCACCACCAGCGTTCGGGCCCGGCTGGACCGGGCGGCGTGGATCGCCGGCCGACCGGCGATCTGCGCGTAGGTGGCGACATATCCATGCGCGCCGTCCCGGACCGGCCCCTGCGCGTTGGTCATCGTCGGATCCAGGACGATCCCGACCCTGGCAGCGGCGTCGGCCCACTGGGTCCGCAGGTGGTCGGTCGGGCAGATCACCACCACCCGGTCGATCACCCGCCTGGCCAGCAGCCGCCCGGCGACGGCCAGTGCAAAGGTCGTCTTGCCGGCACCGGGGGTCGCGGTCAGCAGGAAGTCGCGGAGGGCCCCGCCGACCCGCTCGTCGTACGCGGTCAGCGCCGCGCGCTGCCAGGGCCGGAGACTGCCGTCGGCCGGACCCACCGCAGGCACTGTCGAATCCCCTCCAGATCATCGAATGACGGCCTCCCGTGACTCGCGGAAGGCCCCGGCGACTCGCGGAAAAACCCTCGGCGCCGGACGGTTCGCGACAGCGCGATCACATCGTCCTGGGGGCTCGAGAGCCGGCACCGACCCTACCGCCGAACCGTAGCGTTGCGGGCCAGGGACACCCGCCAACGGCGGCCCGGGGAACGTCACGGCCCGGTCGCGGCGGTGTCGCAACGACGTTGCCGCCACCGATCAGGGCATGCTCATGACGTGACGAGCGCGCCACCGCCAGCCGGCGAACGGACCCAGCGGGTCACGACAACGACCCCTGACGACCTGGACACGGCGGTCACGGAGCGCGGTGCCTCGTCACCGGCGGATGCACTCACCGTGCCGTGGCACCGGCAAGGGACCGGGCCGGTCGCCCTGCCGGCCCCCCGGGTCCGTCACCGGTGGCGGAAGATCGTGCTGCGGACGCTGAGCAAGGCCTGGTCGGACTCACTGTTCGGGATGAGCTCGCAGGCGGCATTCTGGTGCGCGCTGTCGACCGCGCCGCTCCTGCTCGCGCTCCTGGGCATGATCGGATTCATCGTCCCCCACTACTTTCCGGCCGGGACGATCGACCAGGTCAGGGACCAGATTCTGATCTTCTTGAATGCGATCTTCAACGAGGAGGTCGCGAACAACCTGGTCGGCAACACGGTCGAGACAATCCTCAACAACGGGCAGGCGGACCTGATCTCGGTGGGTCTGCTGATCAGCCTGTGGGCCGGGTCGTCGGCGATGTCGGCGTTCGTCGAGTCCATCACCATCGCCTACAACCAGCACGAGGTCAGGCACCCGGTGGCTGAACGGTTCTTTGCGCTTGGCCTGTACCTGATCGCACTGCTGGCCGGGATCATCATGCTGCCGCTGTTGGCGATCGGCCCGGAGTACCTGCCCCGGCTGTTCCCGCTGTCCTGGCAGCCGCGGGTCGCCGACATCGTCAACCTCGTCTACTACCCGGCCCTTGGCCTGGGCCTGCTGCTGATGTTGACGATCCTGTACAAGGTCGCCCCCAAGCACAAGCACCCCTGGTACCGCGGGGTGCCCGGCGCGATCCTGGCGGCGGCCGTGTTCATCGTCGCCAGCTTCGGGCTCCGCCTGTACCTGGCGTACGTCTACTCGCACGGTCTGACCTACGGGGCGCTGGCCACCCCGATCACGTTCCTGCTGTTCTACTACTTCGTCTCGATGGCCATCATCATCGGCGCGCAGTTCAACAACGCGCTGCTGGAGTTCTACCCGCCCCGAACCCCCCGTCGGGAACTGCGCAAATGGCGTCGCTACGACCCCGGCCGGGACGCCTGATCAGGCTGTCCGCCTAGGCCTTCTTCATGGATTCGTAGATCTTCTTGCAGTCCGGGCAGACGGGGGAGTCGGGCTTGGGCGACTTGGTGACCGGGAACGTTTCCCCGCAGAGGGCCACCACGTAATTGCCGAGCACCGCTGACTCGGTGATCTTGTTCTTCCGGACGTAGTGGAACATCTTCGGGGTGTCATCACCCGTGGTGGTGTCTTCCAGCGGTTTGTCGAGGGTCTGGGTGGAGGTCGTCATCCTCGGGCTCCTGTTCAGGTGGTCGGACCCGCTGCGATTCGCGACGGTGGGGGTCTTTCGCTCATGATGCCAGTCGGCCGAAAACACTGGGGAGAGGCATGTTCGAGATGAACGCAGGGTCGATCAGGGGCGGGTCGATCAGGGGCGGGTCGATCAGGGGCGGGTCGATCAGGGGGGAGGTCGCCGACGCGCTGCGCTCGGGCGGGCCGGTCGTCGCGCTCGAGTCGACGATCCTGGCGCACGGCCTGCCGCACCCGGACAACCGCCGGATCGCCGACGAGATCGAGGCGCGGGTGAGGTCGGCCGGAGCGGTGCCCGCGACCATCGCGGTGCTGAACGGGGTGGTGCGGATCGGCCTGACCCCGGCCGAGCTGGACCTGTTGTGTGAGCCGGCCGGGACCACCGCGGATCCGGCGGCGCACACCGTCGTCAAGCTCTCGCTGCGTGACGTGGGAACAGCGGTCGCCCTGGGCCGCTCCGGTGCGACCACGGTGGCCGCCACCGCGGCGCTGGCCCACCAGGCCGGGATCGCCGTGTTCGCCACCGGCGGGCTCGGCGGTGTGCACCGCGGTGCGTCGGAGACGTTCGACATCTCGGCTGATCTCGGTGTGCTGGCCCGGACACCGGTCCTCGTGGTGTGCGCCGGGGTGAAATCCGTGCTAGACGTGCCGAGCACCCTGGAGTACCTGGAGACCGCGTCGGTTCCCGTCATCGGCTACCGGACCACCGCCTTCCCCGGTTTCTATCTCACCGATTCCGGCAGCCGGTTGACCTGGCAGGTCGACACCCCGGCCCAGGCGGCCGAGGTGGTCCGGGCCAGACGGATCGTGGCGGACGACCGTGCCGGTGTGGTCTTAGCCAACCCGCTGCCGCCGAACCGGCAGCTCGACCCCGACCTCCATGACCGCACTCTCGCGGACGGGTTGGCGATGCTGGCAGCGCAGGGGGTGACCGGAAAGGACGTCACACCCCGGTTGCTGGAGTTCTTCCACGCCAGCACGCACGGTGAGAGCCTGCGGGCGAACGTGGAGTTGGTGCTGGCCAACGCGGAGCTGGCCGGCCAGGTCGCGGTGGCGCTGGCCAGCGCCGACTCAGCGGCCAGCTGATGGGCGATAGCGGCCGGCCTCATGTCACGGTGGTCGGCGACGTGGGACTGGACGTGGTGGCCAAGCTGGCCGGCGCGGTGGTCTTCGGCCAGGACACCAGGGCGTCGGTGACCGTCGCCCCCGGCGGGGCGGGCGGCAACACCGCGGCCTGGCTGGCGCGTCACGACGTCGACGTGTCGCTGATCGCGCGGGTCGGCGACGACGAGGCCGGTCGGACCGCCGCAGCGGAACTGGCCGCCGCCGGGATCGATTGCCTGTTCGCGGTGGATCAGGTCCGGCCGACCTGCTGTGTGGTCGTTCTCGTCGGGACCGACGGCGACCGAACCATGCTCGCCGACCGCGGGGCCAACGCGGCGTTCGCCGTGGCCGACGTCCGGCTGCCGGCGGTGAGTGGGCGGGCCCACCTGCACCTGTCCGGGTATGTCGTACTGGACGAGAGTTCGCGGCCGGCCGGGCTCGCCGCGCTCGCCCTGGCCAAGAAAGCGGGCTGGACCACCTCGGTCGACCCGCAGGCCGCCGAACACGTCGGCAGTGTTGGCGCGGAACAGTTCCTCTCCTGGGTGCACGGGACTGACCTGTTGCTGCCCAACGACTCCGAACTCGCGGCGCTGGGCGGGCTGGAACCGGCGATGGCCGCGGTCGGTGCCGTGGTGGTGACCCACGGCAGACTCGGCGCCTCCTGGTATTCCGGGACGCACCGGGTCAACGTGCCGGCGCCGCAGACCTGCGACACCGATTCGACCGGCGCCGGGGACGCGTTCAACGCGGGCCTGCTCGCGTCCTGGCTGGACGGAGCGGATCCGGTCGCCGCACTGCGCGCGGGAGTCGGGGCCGGCACCGCCGCCGCGGCGCGGATCGGCGCCCGGCCCGGCGGCTGAATTCGAACTGGTCAGCCAGGTCAGTGCGAGCTGGGATGGGCCGTGTCGCCGGCCCCCGCCGGGGTCGGCTCGTCGCGCGCATCCACGATCTGGTGCCCCCCCGGGGGCAGGGCCCGCTCGTAGTTGATCGTGCCCGGGATGACCTTGATCGCTTTACGGGCCGGACGGTCGTTGGCGATCAGCACCGCCATCCACGGCAGCGGAATGGAGATCGCCACGGCCAGGATGGCCAACCACGGGGTCTGCGCCAGCAGGACCGCGAGGATCAGGCATGGAATACGCAGGCTCATCGTGATGATGTATCGCTTGCGCCGAGATTTCAGCTGCTCGTCATAGGACGGTTCCGCAGCCGTGATCACCGTGGCGTTCGCCTTGCGGGCGGACGCGGGCGAGGACCCCACCGCGTCAATCGGTGGTTGCATGGGAATCGATGACATCTACCTACCCCGCTTCTGCGCCGGCACGTTGCGCGCACGGCAGTCGTCGACATCGAGAGCGGACGAAGCCGGCCACCTAGCTACGCACCACTGGCCACGCTACGCCCAGCAGGGCCCGGTCCCCCAGGGTCACGGCCACCCGGCCGGGGTGACGTTGGTGACGTGCGATCACGAGGAATCCGTCTTTGCTGCCGCCGTCTTTGCTGCCGCCTTCGCCGCCCGCTTCGCGGTCCGCACCCGGTCCAGGGACACGGTGTCGACAACGTCGGCAACGGAGCGGAAACTTCCGTCCTGGCCGTACTGTCCGGCCGCCTCCCGCCAGCCGGTGGGCGCTACGCCGTACTGCTTGCCGAGCAGCGCGGTGAAGATCGCAGCTTTCTGGGCGCCGAAACCAGGTAACGCGGCCAGCGCGTCCCTGAGCTCGGCACCGGAGCCGGCGCCGTCCCACAACCGGCTCGCGTCGCCGCCGTACTCGGCCACCAGCACCCGGCAGACGCCCTGCACCCGTTTCGCCATCGCCCCCGGGAACCGGTGAATGGCCGGACGCTGGGCGCACAACGCCCCGAACTCCTCGGGATCGGCGTCGGCGATCGCCTGCACGTCGAGCCGGCCGCCCATTCTTTCGGCGATCACCGCGGGGCCGGCGAACGCCTTCTCCATGGTTACCTGCTGGTCCAGCACCATCCCGATCAGTAGCGCGTTGGGGTCGGTGGACAGCAGGTCGTCGGCAGCCCGGATGCCGGTGATGTGCAGGGTGGGCCGGCGATCAGGTGCGGTGTGATCAGGTGCGGTGTGATCAGGTGCGGTGTGATCAGGTGCGGCGGTCATGGGTCAAAGCCTGGCATAGCCAGGTCCCGCTAGCGTTGCCCGGTGACCGCCAGCAAGCAAGGCCCCAGCCACCCAACCGGCCAGGCCGGAAGCCCCCGGGGGCCACTCGGTGACCCCGGGACGGTGAGCCGGTTCGGCGATGACCTGCGGGCGGCCGGATTCACCAGCACCGGGGTCACCGAACTGCTGGGGTCCAGCGCCCACCGGGCGCTGGGCCGTGGCGAGTTCGCCCCGGCACTGCGGGCGACCACCGGTGGCTCACCGCGGGAAACGTTGACCCGATTGTTCCTGCTGGGATCGGCCGAGCCGGCTGCGGCGGTGGCCCGCGCCCTGCCCGCCACCGGCGTGCCGGCGGCCCTGGCCGAGCAGATCCTGGAGCCGGCCGAATCCGACCGGGCGGGTGACGACGGGTCGGCGGTCAGGGCGGCGGTGGACGTCCGGCCGTACGCGGTCGACGAACGGGAGTACCTGCTGGTGTCCGACCTGGACTCCGACGTCCGGCCGGGGCCGGTCCGACCAGATCACGTCCTAGGGCTCGGTGCCGCGTCCCTCACCCTGGCCAGGGCCACCATCCGGCAACCGGTCGAGCGGGCCCTCGACCTCGGCACCGGGTGCGGGATCCAGGCCCTGCAGCTGTCCGCCCACGCCGGCACCGTCGTCGCCACCGACACCAACGATCGTGCACTGGCTTTAGCCAGGGCGACCGCCCAACTGAACGGGGTGGAGTGGGACCTGCGCCGTGGCTCGCTGTACGAACCGGTGGCCGGGGAGCAATTTGATCTGATCGTCTGCAACCCGCCGTTCGTCATCGGCGACGGACAGCAGCGGTACAGCTACCGGGACTCCGGTCTGGCCGGGGATCAGCTGTGCCGCACGCTGATTGAGCACGTCGCCACTCACCTGCGCCCCGGCGGGACCGCCCAGTTCCTGGCGAATTGGATGGTGCCGGAAGGCACCCGGTGGCGGGACCGGGTGGCGGGCTGGGTCGACGCCTCCGGGTGTGACGCCTGGGTGATCCAACGCGAAATGGCCGACCCGGCCGAGTACGTCGGGCTCTGGCTCGCCGACGCCGGCGAGGACGCCAAGGCCGCCGGCGCGGGAAGAACGGCGGCCCTGCACCTGGCCCAGCAGTGGTTGGACTACTTCGTGGCCGAACGCATCGAGGGCATCGGGATGGGGCTGATCTCGTTGCGCCGCAACGATGCTCATCACCCCTCGGTCACCCTGGACGAGATCTCCGGACCGGACGAGGAGGTCACCGGGGACGAGATCGACGGGTTCTTCACCCGTCGCAGGTGGGTGGAAGGCGCCACCGACACCGACCTGCTCGCGGCTCGCTTGGTGTTGTCCCCGCAGGTCGTCCTGGAGCAGCGTGCACTGGCCGGTCATCAGGGGTGGAGCACCGTCCTGCGGTTGCTGCGCCGTCAGGGCGGGCCGGGCGCGTCGATCCAACTCGACGAATGGGGACAGGCCCTGCTGGGCGGGTGCACCGGAGCGGTGCCGCTGGCGGTGCAGATCGACCTGCTCGCCGCCGCCCACGCCCTGTCCCCTGGTGCGCTGACCGATGCCGTGCTCCCCGCCATCCGGGTCGCGGTGCTGCGGGGCCTGCTGACGCCGGCCCCGCTGCCCGTCAGGTCAGGTCAGAAGTCCTGGGGGCCGTCGTAGCCCTCGACGATGGACTGATTGCCCTCGGCGACGGAGTGCCTGATCTTGGCCGCGACCTGGTATTGCGGGTCGTTGTAGCAGTCCAGCGCCGCCTGATAGCTGGGGAACTCGACGACCGTCCAGTTGGGCATGGCTGTTCCCTCCGGGATCTCCTGCTGTCCCTGCATCATCAGGAACTTCGCCCCGTAGCGGGTCATCGTCTCGCGGTTCGCGGCCCGATAGCGGTAGAGCCCGTCCATGTCATGGATGGTGTTGTTGGCGACCCAGTAGCCCTCGGCGGTCATGCCGATCAGCTCCTTGCAGTACCAGTGGTGGTCTCGGACAGTGGTCGTGGTCTTAGAACAGTGGTGGTGGTCTCGTCGTCGGCGCTGTGATCGTCGGCGCTGTGATCGTCGACGCTGTGATCGTCGACGCGGTGGTCATCGAGGTGCTGGTGGTTGCCGCCGTTGATGGTGACCGTGGTGGCGGGGATGTCCCGCTCGATGGTGGTGGCCAGCGGTTTCTCGTCGACGAAGAGCAACAGGACGGCGGCTACCGCCATCAGCGGCACGAGGTACAACAGCACCGGGGTCAACGCGTCGCTGTACGCGTTGATGATCACCTCGCGCGAACCGGCCGGCAGCGCGCGGACGAGTTCCGGCGTCAGCGAGTTGAGGTTTGTTCCACTGCCGGCCGTCCCGGCGGCCGAGTTCGCGAGCAGGCCGGTCAGCCGGGACACGAACAGCGACCCGACGACGGCGGCGCCGAGGGAGGCGCCGATCTGCCGGAAGTAGTTGTTGGCGGCGGTGGCGGTACCGACCTCGCTGATCGGGAACGAGTTCTGGACGACCAGGATGAGGATCTGCATGCTCATGCCAAGGCCGATGCCCATGACCGCCCAGGTAGGTGCAGGTCAGCACGACCGAGGTCGCTGCGGTCATCGTCGACAGCAGGAGCAGGGCCACGGCGACGACCACGGACCCGGCGATGGGCAGCAGCTTGTAGCGACCCGTCTTGCTGACGATCTGGCCGGCGAGAACGGAGGCGACCAGCAGGCCGCCCATCATCGGGATCATCAGGAAGCCGGCCCCGGTCGCGTTTGCTCCGGTGACCATCTGCAGATGCGTCGGAAGGTAGGCGAGCGCTCCGAACATGGCGACACCCATGATCAGGCCGGCGGTCGTGGTGAGGTTGAAGTTGCGGTCACGGAACAGGTGCAGCGGCATGATGGGTTCCGCCGCGGACCTCTCGACCCTGACGAACAGGACGGCGGCGGCGATGGTCACCACGACGAGCGAGACGATCACGGCCGATCCCCAGGCATAGGTCGTCCCGCCCCAGGTGGTGGTCAGGACGAGGCCGGTGGACGCCAGGGCCAGCAGGCCCATCCCGGTGACGTCGAGCGCGGGCCGGCCCCGAGGGTGGGCCGGGAGTTTCAGGAACAACAGGGCCGACGCGATGGACAGGGCCCCGAGCGGGAGGTTCATCCAGAACGCCCACCGCCAGCCGATGCCTTCGGTGTAGAAGCCGCCCAGGAGCGGGCCGGCCACCGAGGACAGGGCGAAAACGCCGCCCATGATGCCCATGTACCGGCCCCGCTGACGGGCGGGGACGACGTCGGCGATGATCGCCTGGGCCAGGATCAGCAGGCCGCCGCCACCGAGGCCCTGCACCGAGCGGCCGATGATGAGCCAGGTCATGTCCTGCGCCAAGCCGCCAACAATCGAACCGGCCATGAACAGCGAAATGGCGAACACCAGCAGACCCTTGCGGCCGATCTGGTCGCCCAGCTTGCCGTAGATCGGCAGCATGATCGTCGACGCCAGGATGTAGGCGGTGGTGACCCACAGCATGTGGTCGACACTGTTCAACTCGCCGACGATGGTGGGCAGGGCGGTGCTGAAGATGGTCTGGTCCAGCGAGGCCAGCAGCATGGTAACGAGCAGGCCCGCGAAGATCAGCAGGATCCGCCGTCGGTCTGCGCTTGGCGCCTGGGTTTCCACTGTGCGACCGCTACCCGATGTCATGAGCCCAGCGTCAGCGCGCTGCGGGTGATCCGGCATCACACCGATCGGGTGACCAGCCGACCGGGATCCACCGGCGGGTCACCCGAACCGTAGGGTGCCTGGTCACCCCGGCCGGGGCAACACTGGAACTGTGGACGAGACAACGGCGGCGGTGTACGAGATGGCGGTGTACGAGATCGAGGTCAGCGGCGCGCTGAGCGAGGCCGTCATGGGCGCCTTCCCGGCGCTGACCGGACGCACCACCGGCGGCGGCACCGTCCTGTCCGGGTACCTGCCCGACCAGTCCGCGCTGCACGGTGTGCTCACCCAGATCGAGTCACTCCGCCTTGAACTGGTCGCGGTGCGCCGGGTGAGGTAACCGCACGTCACCGGCCGCGCCGCCGACCTGCCGGCGGCTCGGCGCCCTCGCCGCGACCGGACCGTCCCAGCAGCCCGAGCTCCCGGGCGCGTTGCACTGCCTCGACCCTGCTGTGCGCGTCGAGCTTGGCGTAGATATGCCGCATGGATTTCACCGTGTTGACGGAAACGAACGTCTGGTCTGCGATGGCGGCGGCCGACAGGTTGGTGGGCAGGAAGCGCAGCACCCTCCGCTCGGCACCGCTGAGTTCGGTGAGGGGCTCGCCCAGCCGCGCACCCGCAGAGCTCGTGACGTGGCCGGACAGCCCGTCGAGGATCTCGGCGTGGAATGCCGCGTGCGCCGTCCGGTGACGCGGATGGCGGTCCAGCAGCGCCCCGGCCTGGACCATTAGGAACGGCGAGATCAGCGCGTCCCGCTCGGCCACACCCAGCGCCCGCTCGACGGCTTCCTCAGCGGCCGTCGGCGCACCGAGAGCCTCCCGCGCCAGCGCTTCGAGCAGCAGTGAGCGGACGACGACCACCTCGTGATGCGCCGGGGCCGTCCCGTCGAGCGTCGGCGCCAGCACGTCAACGGCAGCTGCGGCGTCTCCTTCGGCAAGAGCGAGGGCGGCGATCACCTCCCGCACCTCCGCGGAGTCTCGTTCGGTCTGGGTGATCTGTGCCAGCGACTCGTGGACGGCGGCCGCATCGCCGGATCGGAGCATCAGGACGAGGATCGAGCAGCGCAATTGCGCAGCCAGCGGCAAGTCGGTGCTGAGCAGGAGGGCAAGGCGTTCCGCGACTCGGAAGCCGGCCAGCGCCTCCAGGTAGCGACCCTGCGCCCAGTGCACACCGCTGCGCGCCATCTGCAGCAGCACACCCACGGCAGGCTCGAGATTGGACTGCAGTACCTGGTCCGCCCTGGCAAGGCACTGCTCGGCCTCGTCGAGTCTCCCGGCGTGGACGAGGGCCACCCCCAGGGTCACGACGGCCGGGCCGATCACCGGATCGGCACCCCAGCCCCGGCTCTCGGCCAGTTCGACGGCGTCCCGGCACACCGCCCGGGCGCGGGTGAACGAATGCCACGAGAGCGCCTGTCCCCAGTGCGCCAGGCAGGCCACCTGCAGATACGGCCGGTGAATCTCCTGCGCAAGGCGGCCTGCCTGTTCCAGGTGACGGGCCCCCTCGTCCACCTGACCCGACCACGTCTGGACGATCCCGAGGTTCATCAGGGTCAGCGCCCGGACGTCGGCGTGCATGACGACCTCGTCGCTGCTGACCGGCTCCTGAAGGGTGGACGCCGCGCCGGCCGCGACCGAGCGGAAGTCGCCTCGCCGCCGGGTCAGCGACAGCCGGGTGACCAGCAACGCCAGGTCGAAACGATGCCGACGGTCCGGGGGCACGGATCCGGCGTGCAGCTCGGCGACGTTGAGGTAGGCGTCCGCCTGATCCAGGGAACCATCCGTCAGCTCCTCCGCGGCGATCGCGACGAGAATCTCCGGGGACTCGACCAGCGCCGGGTCCGCGGCGAACCTCCTGAGCAGCGCCCGCGCGGTCGCACCGCGGCCGTCGAACGTCAGGCTGAAGTAGTGCTTGATCAATAGGCCGGCAGCGTGTTCACGTTCGCCGGCCGCCTCGGCATGGGTGATGGCCTCGACGACATGGCCGTGCTCGGCGTACCACGTCGCCGCACACAGGTGCAGCCCCGGGATTTTCTCGGGCTCCGTGTGCCGCAACCGCACGGCGAGCAGATCGGCGAAAAGGTGGTGGAACCGAAACGTCGATCCGTCGAAGTCCAGGGGGACCACGAAACCACCGGCGTCGGCCAGCGTCCGCAGATCGCGTTCGGCCCCTGAGCCCCCGGTCAGCAGGTCACCCAGCTCGCCGTTCACCCATTCGAGCAGGGATGCGCGTTCCAGCAGCCGCCGGATGTGGGCCGGCTGCGCGTCCAGCACCTCGGCGATGAGATAGTCGGCCACCGTTCGCTCGCTACCGGAGAACTCGGCGACGAACCGTTCCGGGTCCGGGTGTCCCTGGAGGGCGAGCGCCGCCAGCCGTAACCCCGCCACCCAACCCTCGGCGCGCTCATGCAACCTGGTGAGTGCCTGGTCGGACAGGCCGATGCCGGACCGCTCGAGCAGTTCGCGGGTCTCGGCGAGGGTGAATCGCAGGTCGACGCTGCGGAGTTCGGTGAGCTCCCCGGCGACCCGGCGACGGTGCAGGCCGAGCTCGACGTCGCGCCGGGTGATCAGCACGATGTGAACGGCGGCCGGGAGGTGATCGAGCAGGTATGAATTGCTGCACGATCTCGGTCGCGACGAGCTCGTGGAAGTCGTCGAGCACGATGACGAGCTGTTCCGTCAGGGGCATCAGCTGCGTGACCAGCCTCCGAACGATCGCGTCGCCGTCGAACGTCGGCGTCGGTTCCGGCACGTCGATGGTCACGGTTGTCGAGACCGTGGCGGCGCCCAGTGCCCCGATGACCATCCGCCAGAACCGCTGCTCGTCCCGTTCCCCGCGCTCCACCGACACCCATGCCGACAGCGGACCCGAGCCGCCTTGGTCCAACCAGGATCGGACCAGAAAGCTCTTGCCACTGCCGGCCGGCGCGGCGACGAGACAGACGGCCGCCGCGGCTCCCCGCTCCAGCTGTCCGATCAGTGCCGTTCGCCACACCGTCCCGGGCCGGTCAGCCCGCGCCGGTGGCGGCACCGGGAGGGCCGGCTCGCTAGCGGCGTACGGCGATGCCATGCGGTACCCGCCTCCCGCCGGCGACACCCGATCGATGCGGGAATGCTACCGGTCACAGCGCGGTCACCAGTTCGGCCCCGGATCGCATGCGGTCGCGCACCTTCGTGATCTCCGGGTCGTACCAGGCCAGGTACTCGGCGAACTTCTCACCGTAGGGCGTGGTCCCCCAGTCGCGGATCCACTCCGTCTGCAAAGAGTTCAGGGTCACCGGTTGGCTGCCGGCCTGGATCATCCGTTGGATCGCCGTGTCGTGGGCGAGAACGCTGCTGCCGCCGACCGCGTCGACCACGAAGTAGGTCTCGAAACCTTCCCGCTGCGCCTGCAGGACCGGGTACAGCAGGCAGACCTCCGTCCACAGCCCGGCGAAGACCAGCCGGCGCCGCCCGGTCTTGGCGATGGCCTCACGGACTCCGTCGTCCTCCCAGGCATTCATGGTGTTCCGGTCGTGTTCGGGCTCGTCGGGTAGTTCCAGGCGCACCGAGTCGATGGTGGGGTGGTCTCCGCGCAACGTGACCCCGATCGTGCTCAGCACGACGGGCACCTCAAAAATCTTGGTGGCCCTGGCCAAGGCGCGACCGTTGAGCTCGGTGAGCCCGAGGTCGGTCGAGTGGATTCCGTCCATGACGTGCTTCTGGTAATCGAGGATCAGGACCGCCGTCGTCTCCGGAGTCAGAAGTGCTGGTGTAAGCATCGATGGGCCTCTCGGGGCGGGGGGAACGCGCCGGTCCGTCCGGTGCGGTGGTGCTGCACACACCATCTCCCGGCGCCGGGTGAGTGGTCCTCGCCCGAAACGGGTGATCCGTCGGGCCCCCAGCTCACATCTCCACCAGGAGCGTGAACGGCCCGTCATTGACACTGCTTACCGCCATGGTGGCCCCGAACACCCCGGTTTCCACCCGGGCGCCAAGACGTCGTAGCTCGTCGATGACCTGCTGCACCAACGGCTCGGCCTGGTCGGCCGACGCCGCGGCGCTCCACGACGGGCGCCGGCCCTTGTCGGTCCGCGCGTACAGGGTGAACTGGCTGACCACCAGCAACGGCGCCGACGCGGACGAACACGACTCGTCGCCCCGCAGAATCCGCAGTTCGTAGAGTTTACCCGCCAGCGCCTGAGCGGTCGCTGTGGAGTCCGTCGACGTGACGCCCACCAGTACCAGCAGGCCCGGTTCGTCGATCCGTCCGACAACCTCCCCGGCAACGGTGACGCTGGCGGTGGTGACCCGGGAGGCGACGGCTCGCATGCCGCTGATGTTCCACCATCGGTCCGGACGAGACCCGGATCACCCCCTTGTGAACGCATTCACACGGACTTCTCATTGACGGCACACGACAGATCACGGTCGGGCGCGATTTGCTCATCCGGTACCACGAAACGCCACCCAGTGGCCACCCTGGGCGGCGTCAGATCAGCGGTTTCGGAACTAAATGGCGGCTGACAAGCGTTCGAAAAGATGCCGGGCCGACACTGATCGGCTCGATGGACGTGATGATAGGGAGTTCGACATGGCCGCTTCGACCCTCGTTGCAAATTCTGCTGCAGGTGCTCCTTCGAAGGTGGTGATCACCACCGGAATCACCACCGCCGGGCCCGATTCCGCGCCCACCAAGGTCGCCTCGACCCGGCTGGCCACCGCAGCCGCCAGGGCCCGGGCAGCTCGCGAGGAAGACCTCGACGCGCAGAGCCCGTCCGCCGATCTGGTTCGGGTGTACCTGAACGGCATCGGCAAGACCCCGCTGCTGACCGCGGAGCAGGAAGTGGACCTGGCCAAGCGGATCGAGGCCGGGGTGTTCGCCGGCCACATGCTCGAGTCGGGCAAGAGGATCAGCCCGCAGCGGCGGATCGATTTGAAGATGATCGTCCGCGACGGCGGCCGGGCCCGCAATCACCTGCTCGTGGCGAACCTGCGCTTGGTGGTTTCGCTGGCCAAGCGATACACCGGCCGCGGCATGCCGCTGCTCGACCTGATCCAGGAGGGAAACCTCGGGTTGATCCGAGCGGTTGAGAAGTTCGACTACACCAAGGGTTTCAAGTTTTCCACGTATGCGACGTGGTGGATTCGGCAGGCCATCTCGCGGGGTATGGCCGACCAGGGCCGGACCATTCGGTTACCCGTTCACCTGGTCGAACAGGTCAACAAGCTGTCCCGGCTCAAGCGGGAGCTACACCAACAGCTGGGCCGGGACGCGACCATGGCCGAGCTGGCCGCCGAGGCCGGGATCCCGGAGGAGAAGATCGGTGACCTGCTCGACCACGCCCGTGATCCGGTGAGCCTGGACATGCCGGTCGGCACGGACGAGGAAGCCCCGCTGGGCGACTTCATCGAGGACAGCGAGTCCACCTCCGCCGAGGCGACCGTGGTCGCCGGGTTCATGCATGAGGACATCAACCGGGTGCTGCGGACGCTCGAGGAACGGGAGCAGGGCGTGGTGCGAATGCGGTACGGCCTCGACGACGGCCGGCCGCGGACGTTGGACGAGATCGGCCGGGTGTTCGGCATCTCCCGCGAGCGGGTACGGCAGATCGAGCGCGATTCGATGGCAAAGCTCCGGGTGGGCGACCGTTCCGAAGTGCTGCGGTCCTACTCCAGCTAGTCGCTGCTCCTGGGATTGCGAACCGTCGCCGGAGGGACCGGGTCTGCCACGGGCGGGCCCGGTCCTTCGTCTTGGCCGGCCGTTCGGCTGAGCGCCTCACACCAGCCGGCGGCGGGTGTCGGGTTGAGCGGCCGGCGGACCGATCGTCGCAGTAGCGCCGGTGACGGCCGTACCGGCCGGGCCTGCCAGCACGGGGCGAAGGTGCAGCTCGGCCACCTCGGGCAGTTCGTCGGCCATTAGAGACAACCGGAGTGCCAGGTCGATCAACGGTTGCCGGGGCACTACGTGTGAGCCGCGGTAGCCGTCGAGCAACGGGGCGGCTCTGGGCGCATCGATCAGGTCGGCGGCGTCCGCATCGGTCAGCGGCACCGCCCGGTAGGACCGGTCGTCCAACAGATCGGTGGCGACGCCGCCGATACCGAACGAGATCAGCGCGCCGAACGACGGGTCGGCATGGATCCCGAAGACCGTCGGCACCTCGCTCTGGTCCCCCGGAACCTCGATCTGCACGTACAGCCACGGGCCGGCCACCGCGCTCAGGTCCGCGTACGCGCGCCGGACCTGGTCCGTATCTCCCAGGCCCAGCCGGATACCGGACTGATCCAGCCGGTGTCGCAGCGTGTCGTCGAACGACTTCAACGCCACCGGAAAGCCGATCGCATCGGCCACCGCGGCAGCCTCGTCGGCGGAGCCAACGGCCTTGAACTCGGCGATCCCGATCCCGAAACAATCCAGCAGCTCGACGAGTTCGGCGTCGGTGGTCGCGCGGACGGGGCCGTCGGACGGTCGGATCCGGTCCATCACCGCCCTCGCCCGCGCCCGATCGATCCCGCCGACCGCCGGCTCGCCGCCCGGCGGCCGGGCCAGCCACTGCCCGTAACGGACGGCGTGGGCCAGTGCCGCGACGGCGCGTTCCGGGGTCCGGAAGGACGGCACCGACCCACGGCCGGCGCTGCCGTCGGAAGCCACCACCGTCAGGTGCTCCATCAACCCGTCGACAGCCAGAAAGCTTGTCAGGACAGGGATGTCGGCCGACCCGGCGGCATCACGCAGGGCAGCGGCATGCGCCAGACCGGCCGTGGCGACCGGCGGCAGGTACACCACGACCAGTGCATCGACGTCCCCCCGCGACGCCGTTTCGCGCACCGCCTGCGCCAGCTCGTCCGGTCCGACCCCGACGCCGAGATCGACCGGCGCGCCATCGGCGACGGTCAGACCGGCGTCGATGGCGGCGTCCACGGCGAGAATGCCCAGGGCGCTGGAGTTTCCGACGATGGTGATTCGGTCCCCGGTCGGCACCGGTTGGGTGGACAGGATCTGGGCGACGTCGAAAGCCGCCGACAGAGTGTCGGTCCGGATGACGCCGGACTGCGCAAAGAGGCTGCCGACGGCCGCATCGGAGATGGCCGCGGAGCTTTCCGCGAGCCCGGGGGCGACCAGCGCGTGCCGGCCGGACTTCACTGCAATCACCGGTTTGGTGCGGGCAAGCACCCGGGCCAGACGGGCAAACTTTCGTGGATTGCCGAACGATTCCAGGTACAGCAGAACGACTTCCGTGCGGTCGTCACCGTGCCAGAACTGCAGCAGATCGTTGCCGGAGACGTCGGCCCGGTTGCCGGCCGACACGAATGTGGACAGCCCGAGGCCGCGGGCCGCCGCGTCGGCCAGGATCGCGATCCCCAGCGCACCGGACTGGCAGAAGAACCCGACCCGTCCGGGCGGCGGGACCACCGGGGCGAGGGTCGCGTTCATCCGCACGGCGGGGTCGGTGTTCACCAGTCCGAGGCAGTTCGGTCCGATCACCCGCATCCCGGCGGCCCTGGCGACGGACACCAGGTGACGTTGGGCCCCCAATCCCCCGCTCCCGGCGTCGGCGAAACCGGCGGTCATCACCACCAGTGCGTGCACGTTCTTGGTCCGGCAGGACTGCACCACCTCGGCCACCGTGGCCGCCGGTACGGTGACCACCGCGAGGTCGACCGGGTCAGGAATGTCGGTGACCGACCGGTAGGCCCGGACGCCCTGGATCGACGGAAGGTCGGGATGCACCGGGAAGACCGGCCCGGAGAAGTTGCCGCGCAACAGGTTCATCAGTACCGCGTGACCCAGCTTGGTCGGCTCGGCGGACGCCCCGATCACCGCGATGGAGCGGGGCGACAGCAACCGGGCGATGGATCTGGCCTCGGCCCGATGCTCCCGCGAGATCACCACCGCGCGCGATTTTTCGGTCGGAGCGATATCGAAAACCAGGTCGACCACGCCGCTGTCGTACTCCCTGGTGACCGCATACCCGGCGTCCAGGAAGACCCGCACCATCTGGTTGTTCTCGCTGAGCACCTCGGCGGTGAAGCGCAAGATCCCCCGCTCCTGCGCCGCGAATGTCAAGTGTTCCAACAAGATCGATCCCAGACCCCGGCGCTGATGGGCGTCCTCGACGATGAACGCGACCTCCGCCGCCGACGTGTCACCGGTGGGGTTGCGGTGAAACGTGCCCGCCGCGATGATCTGCCCGCCGAGCACCGCGACCAGACCGACCGCGTCGACGTGATCTACTCCGGTGTACAGCGCCACCTGTTGCGCCGACACCTCCGACACCGCCGAGAAGTACCGCAGGTAAAGGGTTCTGCTGCTCATCCGGCCGTGCATGGCCCGGATTTCGTCGGCATCCGACGGCCCGCTCGGCCGCAGATGCACCACCCCGCCGTCGGCCAGCAGTACGTCGGCCTCCCAGTGCTCGGGGTATCCGGCCGAGCGGACGGTCGCCCCGCCGGCCGCCGGTGCGCCCACCTGTGGGTCAGTCACGCGGATCGTGGGGGTCGAGGCCGTGCAGCGGGTACAGGGCGCCCCGGGTGTCCATGATCGCGCGGTCGACGGGCAGCTCGACCGTGCCGTCCCAGCGCTGAAATTGGACCAGACCCGTTGTGCCCTCCGTCATGTCGTTGGGAAGTTCGACGCCGGGCCGCCGGCGGGCGGCGAGCGCGATCCAGTCGGCCGGCACCGGGATGGCCGGGTCCAGGTCGGCGTCGGCGACGATGGCCAGCAGGTGGGTCCAGGAGCGGGGCACCACCCGGACCGGTGAGTAGCCGCCCCCGCCGAGGGCGACCCACCGGCCGCCGGTCAGCGACCGCGCCAGGTCACGTAGTGCCAGATAGGAGGTGCGCTGGCCGTCGATGGTCAGGCTCAGGTCGGCCAACGGGTCCTCCCGGTGGCTGTCCGTGCCATGCTGGCTGACCAGCACCTCTGGGCCGAACGCGGCGAGCAACCCTGGTACCACGGCATGAAATGCCCTGAGCCACTGGGCGTCTGCCGTGCCCGCGGGCAGCGCGACGTTAACCGCCGTGCCTTGTGCGGCCCCGCGACCAACCTCGGCGGGGTATCCGGTGCCCGGGAACAGCGACAGCGGGCTCTGGTGGATCGAGATGGTCAACACCCGGGGGTCGTCATAGAACGCCGCCTGCACCCCGTCGCCGTGATGCGCGTCGACGTCGACGTACGCCACCCGGCGGACCCCGGAGGCCAGCAGGGTGGTGATCGCCAGCGCGGCGTCGTTGTAGACGCAGAACCCTGACGCGTGGTCGGGCATCGCATGATGCAGCCCGCCGCAGAAATTGACGGCCCGGTCGACGTCGCCGGTGGCGACGGCCCTGGCAGCGGCGATCGAACCACCCGCAATCAGGGCCGCGTTGTCGTGCATTCCCGGGAACACCGGGTTGTCCGACGTGCCGAGGCCGAACCGCGCCGATCCGGTGGCGCCGTCGCCGGAGGCCTCCTGCACGGCCGCGATGTACCCGGCGGTATGCACTTGGCCGAGCTGCTGATCGTCGGCCGGGTCCGGTGCGACCACCCGGTAGCGCTCCAGCACACCGAGTTCCCCGGCCAGCGCCCAGGTGAGCTCCCACCGCACGGGATGCAACGGATGCTGGCCACCGAGGTCGTACCCCAGCATGCGGGGGTCCCACACCACCATCGGCGCCGTCATCGGCTCAGCGTAGTCAACCCCGCTGTTGCTCACGCCCTGCCGTTCCGCACTCCCCGGTGGCCACCGGGCGGCCCTCGGCGCACCACTGTGAGTAGGAACCGGGGAATAGGGCCAGTCGGTGGCCGGTGATCTCCGCCGCGAGGATCAGCTGGCAGGCGGTCACCCCGGACCCGCAGGAGGCCGCCGACGGGACCGGGCCGGCCCTACCGGCCGTGCTCAGGATGGCAGTCAGTTCCGTTGCGGGTCGGTACGTGCCGGCCGCGGTCAGCAGATCGGTTGCGGGCAGGTTGACCGCCCCCGGAATGTGCCCGGCGACCGGGTCCACGGGTTCGACTGCCCCGCGGAACCGTTCCGGCGCCCTTGCATCGAGGAGCACGCCGTCGGGCGAGGAGGCCAGCGCCGCCGCCCCGTCGATGTCGACCACCGGCATGGACCCGGGTACGACGGTCACCGTGCCGGTCCGGGCCGGTCGCTGCACACCGGAGGCCACCGGCCGGGCCGGATCGCTGGTCCACGCGTGGAGCCCGCCGTCGAGCACCTGCACCTTGCGGACCCCGCTCCACCGCAGCAGCCACCATGCTCTGGCCGCCGCGAGGGCGTTGCCGCCGTCGTAGACCACCACCGTGGAATCGTCGTCGATCCCGCATTCTCGCCACAATCGTTGCAGGGCAAGCGCTTCGGGCAATGGGTGCCGGCCGTTCGAGCCCGGCCGCGCGGCCAGGTCCCGGTCCAGGTCGACGAAGACCGCGCCGGGGATGTGCCCGACGCGGTAGGAATGCGGGTCGCTGCCGGCCAGCGTCCATCGCACGTCGAGCAGCACGAGCGCGGCCGACGGTGCCGTGGCGGCAAGCTCGGCGACCGAGATGAGCGGGGTGACGGGGTGACCTGTCATGGCGCCAGTGTGCGGCACCGGCTCGCTCGACCGGGGCCGATTCGCCCCTGCCGGTACCATCACGGTGCCAAGAAGGGGACGCCTGCGTGAACGACCTGATCGACACGACCGAGATGTACCTGCGCACCATCTTCGAACTCGAGGAAGAAGGCATCGTCCCGCTGCGCGCCCGGATCGCCGAGCGGTTGAACCAGAGCGGGCCCACCGTGAGCCAGACGGTCGCCCGGATGCAACGGGACGGACTGCTGGTGGTCTCCGACGACCGTCATCTGGAACTGACCGACGCCGGGCGGGACCGGGCGGTGTCCGTGATGCGCAAGCATCGCCTGGCGGAGCGGCTGTTGCTGGACGTCATCGGGTTGGACTGGCAGGACGTGCACGTCGAAGCCTGCCGGTGGGAACACGTGATGAGTGACCAGGTGGAGCAACGCCTAATCGCCCTGCTCGGGCATCCGCAGACCTCGCCCTACGGCAACCCCATTCCGGGGCTCGATCACCTCGGGGAGATCGCCGAACCAGTCACCGAAACCCATCTGGACCTGATCGGCGCGGACGTCGCGGCCGGTAGGGGTGGCCGGTACGAGGTGCGCCGGATCATTGAGGTGGTGCAGAACCAGCCCGGGGTGATGGGCAACCTGCAGGCCGGCGGGGTCGTTCCCGGTGCGGTGCTTGAGTTTTCCCAGTCCGGCGGAATACTGCTGGCCGTGGACGGGGCCAGCACCACGGAACTGCCGCCCGACATCGCGCACGGGATCCACGTTCGGCCCGCCGCCTGACGCCGAACTCCCACGTGGCTTGGCATCACGCGCTCTGGGAAAGGTCGGGTCGCGTCGGGTAGCCGGATCGTTCGGTGGCCGCCACCCAGGGTGCGGAGCGGGGTGGGGGTGGTGGGTCGCTGCGGGTGGTGTGCCCGGTGGGGGTGGTGATCAGGATGCCGACACCGTCACCGGTGGCTTGGTGGTTCCAGCCGGGGGCTTGTTTGGTGTAGTTGCAGTTCTCGCATAAGCCTTGCCCGTTGCTGATGCTGGTGGGCCCGCCCCGGGCGTGCGGGGTGGTGTGGTCGGCGTGCCGGATCGGCGCCCCGCAGTACGGGGTGCGGCAGTACTGGTCCCGGGCGATCAAATAGTGCCGGGCGGCGGGGGTGAAGATCCGGCGGCGGGTGTCGGCGGTGGCCAGGTGCCCGGTGACGGGGTCGGTGAACAACCGCCGCACCCAGGTGGTGGTGCCCGGGTCCGCGCCGCGGATCAGCCGGCGGGCGAGGGCGGCGGGGATGGGCCCGTACCCGGTGAGGATCGCTGGTTCTTCGTCTCCGTCGAGCAGGGTCCGGTCGGTCATCACCAACTGGATTTCCACGTTCACCCCGGGTGGGATCCCATCCGGGTCCGGGTTCGGTGGTGCGGCAGCGGCGGGAGCACCACCGGTGGCGCTTGGGTCCGGCGCTGCGGTGCCGAGCGCCACGGCCTCGGCCGTCGCCGGGTCAGGTGCAGCCGGGTCAGGAGCAGCCGGGTCTGGTGCAGCCGGGTCTGGTGCAGCGGGGTCAGGTGCAGCGGAACCGCTTGTGCAGTCGGGTGTGTCCGTTGTGCTGGTGGCGAGGTGGGGGGTGGTGATCCGGTGGACAAGTTCGTCGGCCATCAGTTGCCCCCGGCTGCGGTGGTCCCCACCGGCTCTCGCGGTGCCGGCGTGCGCGTTCAACGCCGCGTACACGGCGACACCCTGGGCGACGGGCAGGACCGCGGTGAGGTAGGACATGGTGTCGGGGGCGGGGCGGATGCTGACCCGACGCCCACCGACCGCCTTCCGGTTCCGCGCCACCCACGCCGCCGGGTCCAAGCGTTGCGCGATCCCGGTAGCGGCCTCTGCGATCCGCCGGTCCCCCATCCCGGTCAACCGGCCGGCGAGTTCACCGTCAACCACCTGCCGGTGTTCGGTGGTCAAACACGCGGTGGCCCGGGTGATCAGGGTGGCCCGCCACTCGGTGATGTCCCCGGACCGTAACGCGGCCATGGTGTGCGGCATCTCCATCACCAGGGCGGTGGCCAACCCGACGTGCTGACCACCACGGGTCGGGGACACCCGCCTAGCCAACGCGACCTGGGCGGTGACACTCGCCCGGACCCGTTCCTCTTTCCTGGTGGTCCCGGTGACACCCGCTGTCCGGGACGTCACGAACGCCGCGGTCAGCACCGCCTGCGCGGCGGCGCACGCGGACTTCATCCGTTCCAGCACCCCGATCTGATCGATCAACACCCCATCCGGGGCGTCCCCATCCACCGCGGCGAGCCGGGTCAGCCACCCGGAGAGCTCCGCGGTACCGGGAGCAGTGAGCTCCGCGGTACCGGGACCAGTGAGTTCGGTGGTGTCCGGCGCGCCGGTCCCAGCGCCCAGCCCGGTGTCAGGGCCGGTCCCAGACTCGAGGCTGGTGGCGAGCGCTTGCAACATGTGTTCGATGTTAGCACAGTGAACTGGCTAGCACAAGAGACAAATTTCCCCCGGCAGGAGGTCACCGCAATGAGGACGTACCCACGAAAGACGACTGGTAGGTCCCGTCGTCGGGATCGCAGCATCGCCGTGACACCGCACCCCGTCGACCGATCGAGGCCCGACTGGCAGAGGGCTGCTCCTTCTGCACCGTGCTTGCTACGTTCCGACAGTCTCGAGGCCCGTTGCGCAGGCGAGGTGGGCATCGCGACACACCTAGCGCCATCGACGCCGCCCGGAATGGCGCGCCCCCGCGCAGGCGGCATGGCTCCCATACAGTTCTGCGGCACGGGTGCAACCGGCGCCCGACCATCCGGTGAAACGAGGGCAGATGGCGAACGTGCCGGCGGCGGCCGCCTGCCTGGCTCTGCTCCGGTTGCTCGCCGCCCACGCCGAGCCGCAACCCGCGGCGGCGATCGCGCGGTCGCTGGGCATCCCGCGATCGACGGCCTACCACCTACTGGCGTTGTTGCGGGACGAGGGTTTCGTCGTCCACCTTGAGAAGGAGCGACGGTATGCGCTGGGTATCGCCGTCTACGAACTTGGGTCTGCCTATCTCCGCCGGGCTCCGTTGCAGCGATTGGCCGGCCCGTACCTGGCGCGGCTGGTCGACCGCACCGGTTACACCGGGCACCTGGCCATCCTGCAGGGCCGAGACGTGCTGTATCTGATCGAGCAGCGGGCCGCTGGCCGCCCCCTGTTGATCACCGAAGAAGGCGTGCGTTTACCCGCCCATCTCACCGCCAGCGGTCAGGCCATGCTTGCCGCACTCCCCCGGCAGCAGGTCAAGGCGCTCTACCCGGGCAGGGACCTGCTGACCCGGCGGCACGCCACCGGCCCCACGACGTTGGCCGTCCTGCAGCAAGAACTCCGGGAGGTTCGTCGAGTCGGGTACGCCACGGAGGACGGGCGCATCACCGAAGACAGCGCCTCGGTCGGCTGCGTCATCCTGGACCACCAGGGATATCCGCAGGCTGCGCTCGCCCTCACCTATCCGCGGCACGAACGCCCACAGCTGGACCAGCTGGCCCAGTTGATCGGTCAGACTGTCGGCGCGATCAGCCGCCGGCTTGGCAAAACAGGCTGACCGAGGGGGCCAACATGACCGGTGTCAGCATCGCCACGCTGATCGCGCTGCCGCTGGCAGCCGTCCTCGCCCCGCTGCTGTCGGCCGGGCTGGCCCGATTCGTCCGGATTCCGCTGGTGGTGTTCGAGATCGTCCTCGGTGTGGTGATCGGTCCTTCAGTACTGGGCGTGGTGCGACCGAGCGAATTCACCGCCGGGTTGAGCAGCCTCGGTGTGGCGATGTTGTTCTTCCTCGCCGGCAACGAGATTGACGTGGCCCGCATCCGTGGCCGGCCCTTGAACCGTTCGGTCATCGGGTGGCTGATTTCACTACTCGCCGGAGTGGTCATCGGGATTGTGCTGACCGGATCGACGACGACCGGCGTCTTCGTCGGGATCGCGTTGACCAGCACCGCCCTCGGCACCTTGATGCCGGTTCTGCGCGACGCCGGCGAACTACGGACCCCGTTCGGCACCGCCGTCATCGCCGTGGGAGCCGCGGGGGAATTTGGGCCGCTGATCGCGATCTCAATCTTTTTGTCCGGACGGCAACCCGGCCTGGCCACGGCGGTGCTGCTGGGTTTCGTCGTCCTGGCCACCGTAGCGATCCTGCTGGCCGGCCGGACCCATCCACGGTTGCACGGTCTCATCACCGCCACCCTGCACACCAGCGGCCAGTTCGCCGTCCGGCTGGTGCTGTTGATCCTGCTGGGCCTGGTCGCCCTGAGTGTGCTGCTTGACCTGGACATGCTGCTCGGCGCCTTCACCGCCGGAGTGATCACCAGGCTTTTGCTGTCCGATGCCACCCCGGCCGACGCCGAGATGGTCGAGGCCAAACTGGAAGCGGTGGGTTTTGGTTTTCTGGTGCCGGTGTTCTTCATCAACACCGGCGTGACGTTCGACCTAGCGGCTCTGGTGGCGAGCCCGTCCACCCTCATCCTGCTGCCGGCGGGCCTGGTGCTGTTCGTGCTGGTCCGGGGCCTCCCTGGGCTGATCAGTTCACCGGCCGGGGCCGCGGGCGCCGAGCGCGCCGCGATGGCCCTGTTCGCCGCCACCGGGCTCCCGGTCATCGTGGCCGTCACCGGGATCGGGGTCGCCTCCGGCGACCTGCCCAGCGGTACCGCCGCGGCGCTCGTCGGGGCCGGGATGCTGTCGGTGCTGATCTTCCCGGCGGTGGCCCTGAGCCTGCATCGCCGGGCAGCTCACGGTGTCAGCCGGCCGCCGGACACCGATCCCCGGATCGATGACGAAGGTTGACGGGTCGGTTCCGTACCCTGGTGCCCGTGACTGCGGTAGCGCCCGGGGCGGCCCCCATCGCCGACACCCCCCGTGTCGGGTTGGTCAGCGCGCCATTGGCCGGGCCGGACGAGGCGGCTGGCCTGCTCCACCGGCGGCGGGTCGTCGCGCTGACCGGCGCCGGCCTCAGCACGGATTCTGGGATCCCGGACTACCGCGGTCCGGACAGCCCGCCCCGGACCCCGATGACGTACGGCGAGTTCGTCTCTGGTCCCGTTGCGCAGCAGCGGTACTGGGCCCGCAGTCACCTCGGCTGGCAGCGGATGCATCAGGCCCGTCCCAACCCGGGACATCTGGCGGTCGCCGACCTGCAGCAGGCAGGGGTGATCGGAACCGTCATCACCCAGAACGTGGACGGGCTGCACGGTGAGGCGGGAAGCCCGGCCGTCATCGATCTGCATGGTCGGATCGACCGGGTGGTCTGCTTGTCGTGCGCTGACGTGTCGGCCCGGTCGGCCCTGCATCGTCGGCTGAGCGAGATGAACCCTGGTTACGGCAGTGGAGCCGCGGTCGCCACGGCACCCGATGGTGACGTCGACTTCGCCGACACCGCGGATTTCGTGGTAGCCCCGTGCCTGCGATGTAGCGGTCCACTGAAGCCCGACGTGGTGTTCTTCGGCGAGAACGTCCCCCGGGAACGGGTCGAGATCGCCTATCGCGCAGTCGATTCCGCGCAGGCTCTGCTCGTCGCAGGGTCGTCGTTGACGGTGATGTCCGGTTTGCGATTCGTCCGGCATGCCGCCCGCCGCGGGATGACGATCGTGATCGTCAACCGCGGCGTCACCCGGGGCGACCCACTGGCCGCCTACCGGGTGGACGCCGGGTGCTCACAGACGCTGCAGGCGTTCCGGGCGATTCTCAGCTGATCGGCCTTGTGCGCTATCGCCCCGCCGCCCGGGCCACCGCGACCCGCACCGCCGCTCCCGGGCCAGCATCCCCGCCGCCCGCGCCGACCGTGCCCGCAACCACGCCGGGTCCGCCAGGTTCGACCACCCCACGATCGACGGTCAGCGCCAACGTCTCGGCTCGCACCACGTCCACCCGGGCCCGCACCGCCGCCCAGAGCTCGTCGTCGACGTCCAGGGTCAGCGCGATCCGGTCCGACACCTGCAGACCGGCCTCCTTGCGCGCCTGCTGCACCAACCGGAGCAGATCGTTGACTGAGCCCTCGGCGAGAAGGTCGTCATCGAGCTGAGTGTCAAGAGCGACAAACCCGCCCGAGCGCAACAGTCCCACCGCGTCCGACGACGACCCGGCCGCCACCAGTTCCAGCGTGAACTCGCCTGGCTCCAGAGCGACCCCGCCGCAGACCACGCCGCCGTCGTCGCCCACTGTCCAGTCCTGTGCCTTCGCGGCCTTGATCATCTGCTGCACCTCCCGGCCCAACCGAGGCCCGGCCGCCCGCGCGTTGACGGTCAACCGGCGGGACACCCGCTCGTCCTGATCGGCTAACTCGGTCAACTCGACGGCCCGCACTTTCACCTCATCGGCGACGAGGGACACCAAAGGCCGCAGGCGTTCTGCGTCCCGGGTCGCGATCGTCAGGGTGGCCAGCGGCTGGCGGACGCGCAACCCGGCGGACTTGCGGACCGACAACGCCACCGACGCGATCTCCCGGATTTCGTCCATTCCAGCGACCAGCTCCAGGTCCGGGGTCAGCTCACCGGCAAACCCGTCCTGCGCGGTCCTGGGCCAGTCGGTCAGGTGGACCGACCGCTCACCGGTCAGTCCGCGCCAGATGACCTCAGAGGTGAGCGGCAGCAGCGGGGCCACCACCCGGCACAGCACCTCCAGCACCGTGTGCAGGGTGTCGATGGCGTCGGCGTCCCCGTTCCAGAACCGTTGCCGGGAACGCCGGATGTACCAGTTGGTCAGACCCTCCAGGTACGTCCGCACGGACGCGCAAGCGCCTGCGACGTCGTAACTGTCGAGCGCGCGGGTCACCTCGGAAACCAGATCGGCAGTCTTGGCCAGGGCGTAGCGGTCCAGCAGATCGGTGGAATCGGTCCGCCAGCTGCCCGCCCGGTCCGAGGCCTTCGCGTACAAGGACAGGAAGTACCAGGTGCTCCACAGCGGCAGCAGCGCCTGTCGAACGCTCTCCCGGATACCGGCCTCGGTGACCACCAGATCGGCGCCACGCAGGATCGGCGACGACATCAGGAACCAACGCATCGCATCCGAACCGTCCCGGTCGAACACCTGCCCGACGTCGGGATAGTTGCGGCGGGACTTGGACATCTTCTGCCCGTCGTCACCGAGCACGATGCCGTGGGCCATGCAGGTGTTGAACGCCCGCCGATCGAACAACGCGGTCGCCAGCACGTGCATCGTGTAGAACCAGCCGCGGGTCTGGCCGTTGTACTCGACGATGAAATCGCCCGGGAAATGGCCGGTGGGTGGGGTTGTCGCCTCGCTCGCGGTACCCGTCGGCCCGGAACCGTCGAACCACGCCCGGTTCTCGAACGGGTAGTGCACCTGGGCGAACGGCATCGACCCCGATTCGAACCAGCAGTCCAGCACCTCCGGGACCCGCCGCATCGTCGACCGTCCGGACGGGTCGTCCGGATTGGGTCGGGTCAGCTCGTCGATGTACGGGCGGTGCAGGTCGTCCGGGCGGACGCCGAAGTCCCGTTGCAGCTCGTCCAGCGAGCCGTAGACGTCGACCCTTGGGTAGGTCGGGTCGTCGGAGGTCCAAACCGGGATCGGCGATCCCCAGAACCGGTTCCGCGAGATCGACCAGTCCCGGGCCCCCTCCAGCCACTTGCCGAACTGCCCGTCCTTGATGTGCGACGGCACCCAGGTGATGTCCTGGTTCAGTTCCACCATCCGGTCCCGGAACCGGGTCACCGCCACGAACCAGGACGACACGGCGCGCTGAATCAGCGGGGTGTCGCAGCGCCAGCAGTGCGGGTACGGGTGCTCATAAGTCTCCCGGCGCAGCAGCAGGCCCGCCTCCCGCAGGTCGGCCATGATCGGCACGTTCGCGTCGAAGACGTGGAAGCCCTCGTACTGCGGCACCAAGGAGGTGAATTTGCCCTGCCCGTCGACCGGGTTGACCACCTCGATGCCGGCGGCGTCGGTGACGGCCTTGTCCTCCTCACCGAAAGCCGGGGCGAGGTGCACCACGCCGGTGCCGTCCTCGGTGGTGACGTAGTCGGCGGTGAGCACCTGGTGCGCGTGGGGCCGGCCGGCGAAGAAGTCGAACGGCGGCGCGTACCGGGTGCCGGCGAGCTGGGAGCCGGTGTAGGTGGCGAGAACCTGCGGGTCGTCGCCGAGTTCGCGGGCGTAGGCACCGACCCGCGCCGCGGCGAGCAGATACCGACCGGCCGACGGCCCGGAGGATTCCACCACCACGTATTCGACGTTCGGGTTGACCGCGGCTGCCAGGTTGGACGGCAGCGTCCATGGGGTGGTCGTCCAGACCAGGGCATTGACCCCGTCCAGCACCGGATCGGCCGAGGTGAGTCGCAACGACACGGTGACGGCGGGGTCGTGTCGGTTCCGGTAGGTGTCGTCCATCTTGGTCTCGGTCGCCGACAGCGGGGTCTCGCAGCGCGTGCAGTACCACAGCACGCGGTAGCCCTCGTACACCAAACCCTTGTCCCACAACGTCTTGAACGCCCACATGACCGATTCCATGTAGTCCAGGTCAAGGGTCTTGTAGTCGTTGTCGAAGTCGACCCAGCGGGCCTGCCTGGTGACGTATTCCTGCCATTCGTGGGTGTAGCGCAGTACCGATTCACGGCAGGCATCGTTGAACAGCTCGACGCCCATCTCCACGATCTCGGACTTGTGCTTGATCCCGAGCTGCCGTTCCGCCTCGACTTCGGCGGGCAAGCCGTGGGTGTCCCAGCCGAACCGGCGCTCCACCCGCTGACCGAGCATGGTCCGGTACCGCGGCACGACGTCCTTGACGTACCCGGTGAGCAGGTGCCCGTAATGCGGCAGGCCGTTGGCGAACGGCGGACCGTCGTAGAAGACGAACTCGTTCCCACCGACATCCCCGGCCGGGCGCTGCTCCACCGACGCGCGGAAGGTGTGGTCGGCCGCCCAGTACGCCAGCACCTCGCGTTCCAGGGAAGGAAAATCGGGGTGGGCGGCCACGTCGGCCGACCCGGCCCTCGGGTAGGTCTGTCGAGCTTGTGTCATTGCCCGTGCTCCCTCGTCGCTGCAGTCACCTACCTGCAGGGACGAGTCACGGCCGACCGGCCGGTACCCGCGGTACCACCCCGCTTGCCCGACCACCGCATTGCCGGCGGGCGGGCCACTCGTTGCCCGGCAATGACGGGCCGGACCCGTTCGGTTCTAGTAGGGCGGGCTCACCGAATGACTGTTACGTCGACGACGAGACGAAGCCTGTTCTTCCGAATGGCTCGCCGGTGATGGCCGGGTCGTCGCCAGGTGCTGCTCCCGACCGGCTGGCCGGGGCACCGAAAGGGTATCGCGTCGTTGCGCGCCCCCGATCAGAATTTACTCGCCCGGACCGGCCACGACGGCGGGTACCTGCTCCGCGGTCTTGCCCTCGCCGTCGAGTTGCGCCAGCTGGTCGGAAATCCAGGACTTCAACCGGCTGCGGTAATCGCGCTCGTAGGAACGCAGGTCCGCGATCTTCTTCTCCAGCCCGACCCGATCGTCGGACAGTTTGCCGAGCACCTCGTCATACCGGGCCTTGGCCTCGGAGTCCAACGCTTCGGCCTTGGCCCGGCTGTCCCGCTCGGCCGCGTCGGCCCTGCTGGTGGCGTCCGCCAACAACCGGTCGGCCTCGGTCTTGGCCTCGGCGGTCAATTTGTCGGCTGTCTCCTGCGCCAATCCCAGCAACCGTGCGGCCTGGACATGACCGTTGCCGGTGGCCACCGGCACGGGGGCTTCCTGAACCTGGTCGGGCTCAGCGGGCCGCGGTTCACTGGTGGTGCGGCGGGCCTGACCGCTGGCGCCGTCGAGCTCGGACGCGTGGGCGGTGAGTTCGGCGTTCTCCTCGATCAGCCGGCTCAGCTCCGCCTCGACGACGTCGAGGAAAGCGTCCACCTCGTCCTCGTCGTAGCCACGCTTGCCGATCGACGGCTTCTTGAACGCGACGTTGTGGACATCGGCGGGGGTGAGCGGCATGACAACTCCTTGATCGATCCGTGCGGGTGCGGGATAACCGGGCGCTAATGACGGGGCCAAGCGCAGTTCTGGGGATGCTGGTGCTTCGGCGGACCGGTGGCTCGCGACGATTCTAGAGGGCCGCGAAAGCTAGTCTGGCCACGATCTCCATCAGGACGTACACCAGAATCAGCAGCACCACGATGCTGAGGTCGAACCCTACGCCGCCGAGTTTGACCGTTGGAATGATCTTCCGGAAAAGCTTGACCGGCGGATCGGTGCTGGCGTAGAGGACCTCCATCGCCACCGCGGGCGGTCCGGCCGGACGCCAGGTCTTGGCGAAAACCCGGACGAACTCGATGACTATCCGGCCCAGCAGAGCCAGCCGGAATAGCCAGAGCAGCAGGTACAGCACCTGCCAGAGAATGTTCACACCCTCACTTCTACCTGACGGCAGGCCCGCCGGGAACCAGGCGGGCAGGTTCAGCGGTGGGCGCGCATCCCGGCGGCGACCCCGCGCTCCCGGCCGGTGACATCGGCGAACCCACCGGTGAAGGCAGTGGGAGCCGGTTCATAGCTGGGGATGTCGGCGACATCGGTGTCCGGTGGCAGCAGCATGAACACCTTGGTGGTGACCTTGTCTATCGAGCCGCGTAGGGCAAAAGCCAGGCCGGCGGCGAAATCCACCAGCCGACGCGCGCCGGCGTCGTCCATCTCGGTCATGTCCAGGATCACTGGCTTGCCGTCACGGAACTTCTCGCCGATCACCCGGGCCTCGCTGAATCCGGTGAGCTTGACCGTGACCGGCCGGATGGCGCCGACCGACTCGTCGCGCCGGGACTGGACGGCCAACGAGCCCTGGGTCGACGGGCTCGGGTACGAGCCGTGCCCGCGGGCGGGTTCGTCCTCGGCGAAGTCGGCATCACCCTGGTGCGGCGGGTAGTCGTCGCGGTAGCTGTCCGGGTGGTAGCCGTCCGGCTCGCCGTATTCGTCACCGTACTCATCACGACGCCCGTCTTCCTCCGGGACGAGTCCGAGGAAGGCCCCCATCTTGCGCCATGATCCCATTGCCGTCCCGATCCTTCCGTTGTCACTCTGGTCCGTCACGTCATTCACCCTGCATGCGATTCGTCCTGCACGGTCATCGGCCCGATGTACCCGGATTCCCTGCTGTTCCTGCCGGTCAGGCTATGCCCGGGCGAACATCGCGACGGGCGCGACACACCGCACGCGACAGCAACTTCGCCGATGACCGCCGGTGCCCCAGGGCCGGCGAATGCGGCCGGCAGAAGCGGCCGGCGGAGGCGTCACTGACGTCGCCAGATCAGGCCGGCGAACCGACCGGTCGGCGTGCCGGCCCGGTGACTGAACAGGTCCGGATCAGTCCGCGTGCACCGAGGATCCACTGTCACCGACCGCACCCCCAGTCCCCGGAACTGACGGGCCAGCCCGGCCCTGAGATCCAGCGCAGGAGTGGCGGCCAAGGTGGTACTGGCCGAGCCGGGCAACTCCGCCTCGACCTCCGCCTGCAACCCGGCGGGGACCTCGTAGCACGGCCCGCAGATGGCCGGACCGAGCAGCACCTCGATGGACCCCACCCCGGCGCCCAGCGCGGTCATCTCGTGCACCACCCGCACTCCGATGCCGGCCGCGGCGCCGCGGCGACCGGCATGTGCCGCGCCGATCACGCCTGTCACGGGATCGGCCAGCAGCACCGGGACACAGTCGGCGACAAGCACCGCCAACGCGAGACCCTTGGCCGCCGTGACGATCCCGTCCGCACCAACCGGATGATCGGTGGCCCCATCGACTCGCCGGACGACGGTGCCATGCACCTGATGCATCCACACAACGCGGTCGCCGGCAATGCCCGCCGACGCGGCGACCCCTGCCCGATTCGCGGTGACCCGAGCCGGGTCATCGCCGACGGCCGCACCGAGATTCAGGGCGCCGAACGGGGGCGCCGAGACGCCACCGTGCCGGGTGCTGAACAGGTAACGGACGGATTCCCCGCCCAACTGTTCCGAACCCGACCGGTGCGGCTCGAACAACCCGGACCCGGTCAGCGCTTCATGAACGAGGGCACGTCGACGTCGTCGTCGTCCACCTCGACCTGGCGCGAGCGCTGGGACGGGGCCTGGTACGCGGGGGTCGCGCCCTGTCCGGTGCCGTGTTGCTGGTACGGCGTCGAACTCGGCTGCTGCTGGTAGGCAGGCTGCTGGTACGCGGGCTGCGCCGGCCGAGCGGACTGCTGGGCCGGGGCGTACTGGGGGGCCGGCGGCCGGGCCGGCTGCTGCGGGAACGCCTGCGGGGATGCTTGCGGGGAGGAGCCGTTACCGGCCGCTCCTACCGCGGCCCGGACCCGCTGGTCGATGCTCGGCGGCAACACGGACGGGGTGGAGTCGAAGCCGGCGGCGATCACCGTCACCCGCACCTCATCGCCGAGCGAGTCGTCGATGACGGTGCCGAAGATGATGTTCGCGTCCTCGTGGGCGGCCTCCTGCACGAGCGAGGCGGCCTCGTTGATCTCGAACAGTCCCAGATCCGATCCACCCGCGATCGACAGCAGCACGCCGTGCGCGCCGTCCATCGAAGCCTCCAGCAACGGCGAATTGACCGCCTTCTGAGCGGCCTGAATCGCCCGGCCCTCACCACGAGCGGAACCAATGCCCATCAACGCGGTCCCGGCGCCGGCCATCACCGACTTGACATCGGCGAAGTCGACGTTGATCAGACCGGGGGTGGTGATCAGGTCGGTGATGCCCTGGACGCCGTTGAGCAGCACCTCATCTGCCGACCGGAACGCATCCATCAGCGACACCCCGCTGTCGCCCAGCTGCAGCAGCCGGTCGTTGGGGATGACGATCAGGGTGTCGCACTCGTTGCGGAGGTCCTTGATGCCGGTTTCGGCCTGGCCGCCGCGACGCCGGCCCTCGAAGGCGAACGGCCGGGTGACGACGCCGATGGTCAGCGCGCCGAGTCGACGGGAGATCGAGGCGACCACGGGGGCGCCCCCGGTGCCGGTGCCACCGCCTTCCCCGGCGGTGACGAACACCATGTCGGCACCCTTGAGCACCTCCTCTATCTCCTCGCGGTGATCCTCGGCGGCCTTGCGTCCGACGTCGGGGTTTGCTCCGGCGCCGAGCCCACGGGTCATCTCACGGCCGACGTCGAGCTTGACGTCGGCATCGCTCATCAGCAGGGCCTGGGCATCGGTGTTGATGGCGATGAACTCGACCCCACGCAGGCCGACCTCGATCATCCGGTTGATGGCGTTCACACCACCACCGCCGATGCCGACGACCTTGATGACGGCCAGGTAGTTGTGCGGTGGCGTCATTCGCCTGTGCCTTTCTGCTTGAACTGGTGCTGGGGATGACTGGGGAGTGCGGGTAGAGCGGGTAGAGCGGGTGGGTGCGAACCCTTCGGTGTGTCGAACTCTCAACCTCAACCGAAAGGTTATAGTTATGTCAGGTACTGCTGGAATTGAAAGTAGGTCGAGGCTTCCTCCCGTTTCGGCAGGCGCGCCGGTGTGGCGCGGAGTTTTGTGCCGCCGTGCCACCATCGAAGAATGCCGGTGTGTGCAGTCGCGCTGGTGCAGCTACCCGAGTCGCCAAGGAGCAGGTAATGACCTCACCCCGCTGGATCACCCCCGCACTGATCGCGGCCGCCGTGCTCGTGGTGCTCGGCGCCCTGTTCACGCTGCAGGGCATCGGCCTGGTGGGCGGCAGCGCGATGAGCGGCAACCGGACGTGGGCCGTCATCGGTCCGATCATGATCATCGTCGGAGCGGTGCTCGCCCTGGCGGCACTGCGGAGCCGGCGCACCCCGCAGCGGTGACCGGATACCGCCGCCAACGGCGGCACCACAGCAGATGACCTTCCCGCCCGCCCCCGATCCCCGACCCCCCGATCCCCGACCGGACGGTCCCCGACCCCACGATCCCCGCGCGCCCGGCCTGCGGCCGCCGGCCCACCAGGTCGCCACCCGTGCCATCTGGTACTGGACGGCCCGCGCCCTGGCCGGCTGGGTGGTGATACTGGCCGTGGCGATCACGACCCGGATCCTGGACTGGCCGCTGGTCGGCTCCCCCGCGGTCATTCCCGCGGTCGTGGTGCTCGCCGCCGGGCACCTCTGGGTGATGCCCCGCTGGCGGTACCGGGTGCATCGGTACGAACTCACTTCCGACGCGGTGTGCACCCAGTCCGGATGGTGGACCCAGGAGTGGCGGGTCGCCCCGATGTCACGCATCCAGACCGTCGACATAGAGCACGGCCCGGTCAGCCGGCTCTTTGGACTGGCCAAACTCACGGTGACCACCGCGTCCGCTGCCGGTCCCCTGCAGATCAATGGGCTGGCCGCCGCCGTGGCCGCCCGGATGGCGCGGGATCTGACTGCTGCGGCGGGCGCCGACGACGCGACATGACCGGCTCTGTGCGAGAAGGCCCGTCGAGTTCCCTGCCGACCCCCGTCGACGGCGCGTCCTGGGCGCGCCTCGCCCCAGGGATGCTGTTGGTCGAGCCGATCCGGGAACTGCTGCGGTTCATCCCGCTGCTGCTCGTCCTCGTGTTCGCCGGGCGGGCCGGGGATTCTGGGCCACCATGGGGCCTGATCGGGGCCGCGGCGGTCATCGCCCTCGGGGTCACCCGGTGGCTGACCACCCGGTACCGCATCGGCCCGGCCCTGGTCGAGGTGCGCACCGGACTCCTGCAGCGCCGTCACCTCACCGTTCCGCGGGACCGGGTGCGCACCGTCGAGGTCAGTGCGCACCCACTGCAACGGGTGCTGGGGCTGGTCAAGCTCACCATCGGCACCGCAAGCTCCCACCACGGGGCACACCACCTCGAGCTGGACGGGGTGCGGGCAAACACGGTCGATGCAATGAGGGTCGAGTTGCTGCGCCGAGCCAGCCCGACCATGCAGGAACAGGTGGGGCAGCCCGACGAGCCGGCCGCGCAGACGGTGGTCGAACTGGACCGGCGGTGGATCTGGTACGCGCCGGCAACCCTGTCCGGGGTGGTGACCGGAGCATTCTTGATCGGGCTGGGCTGGCGGCTGGCCAACGAGGCCAATGTCGACCCGGGCCGGATCAGCCTGATCCCCCGGGTGCTGCGCTCGGTGCGCGAGAATCCATGGTGGATCGACGTGCTGATCGGCGTGGCCGGCCTCGCGGTGGCGGTCAGCGTCCTCTCCCTTGCCGGGTACCTGATCTCGTTCTGGGGCTACCGGGTAACCCGCCAGCCGGGTGGCACCCTGCAGATCAGCCGCGGCCTGCTCACCACCAGAACGACGGCCGTCGAAGGACGGCGACTGCAGGGCGTCGACCGGGCCGAACCGTTGCTGTTGCGGTGGGTCGGCGGCGCTCGGTCGCAGATCATCGCCACCGGGGTGCGGCACCGGGAGCAGGACCGCGGCGGCAGCCTGCTGGTGCCGCCGGCCCCACTGCGCACGGTGATGGCCGTCGAGGACGCCGTGGCGGGGCCCGCGGCCGGGAGCGTCACCGTTGTGGGCCACGGGCCGGCGGCGCGTAGGCGACGCTACGCGCGTGCGCTCGGCGCGGCGCTACTGCTGCTGGCCGCCGTGGCAGGCCTGGGGTGGCGGGCGGGCTGGCCGGGATGGCCCGGGGTGGCGCTGCCGGCGGCCGTGCCGGTGTTGCTTGCCGCGTGCCTGCTGGCCCGGGATCGAGCGCGAAATCTGGGCCATCGGTTGTCCGACGGCCAGCTGATCACCACCCAAGGTTCCCTGGTGCGCCACCGGCGGGTACTGGCGGTGCGGGGGGTCATCGGCCTCACCGTTCGGCAGTCGGTCTTTCAGCGCAGGGCCGGCCTGGTGACAGTGATCGCGACGACGGCCGCCGGGGCGCAGCGATACGCGGTGCACGACGTCCCGACCGACGTTGCCGGCGATCTGATGGTCGGTCTGCTGCCGGCGACCGCCCAGCTCCTGGACCAGCTCTCGCCGGCCGGCTGAGCCCGGGCCGGCCTGGCTCCGCACCTGTCGGCACCGGCGCCGACGCTGCGCCAGAGCGCGCTACGGTTAAGCCATGGGGGTACCATCCGTGATCCCACCGGCAGCGGCGGACGTGGCTGACGGTCCGTCCGGTCGACTTGCCTGGGCCTGGCATCGGACCGCGGTCCAGGCGGCTCTCGCCAGCTACCGTGCGATCCCGCCGCAGGCCCCGGTGCGGCTGGAAAAGACCACGTCCAACCTCTTCCGATCCCGGCAACGGCTCCGCACACCGGGATTGACCGTCACCGGCCTGGACCGGGTGATCAGCGTCGACACCACCGCCCGCACAGCCGATGTCGGGGGAATGTGCAGTTACCAGACCCTCGTCGCGGCCACCCTGCCGCATGGGCTTGCACCACTGGTGGTCCCCCAGCTCAAGACAATCACCGTCGGGGGGGCCGTCACCGGTGGTGGCATCGAGTCGACGTCGTTCCGCAACGGGCTGGCCCACGACGCGATCGCCGAGCTCGACATCCTCACCGGCGCCGGCACTGTCCTCACCGCGTCCACGACCGAGAATGCTGATCTCTACTACGGTTTCCCGAATTCCTACGGCACTCTCGGGTATGCGGTCCGGCTCCGGGTGCGGTTGGAACCGGTTACCCCGTACGTGGCCCTCCGGCACCTGAGGTTCAGCACGGTCACCGAGCTGCAGGACGAACTGGCCCGGATCGTGGCGACCCGCAGCCACGACGGGGTCCGGGTGGACCATCTCGACGGTGTCGTGTTCAGCAAGTCCGAGAGTTACCTGACGCTGGGCACTTTCACCGATGAGGCCGGCCCTACCAGCGATTACACCGGCCAGGCGATCTACTACCGATCCATCCAGCAGCGCCGAACCGACTTGCTGACCGTGCACGACTACCTGTGGCGCTGGGATACCGATTGGTTCTGGTGCTCCAGGGCTTTCGGTGCACAGCGGCCGCTCATCCGCCGGTGGTGGCCGCGGCGGCTGCGGCGCAGTTCGTTCTACTGGAAGCTGGTCGCCCTCGACCGGCGGTTCGGCATCGCCGACCGGAACGAACGCTGGCACGGCCGGCCGCCGTTGGAGCGGGTGGTCCAGGACATCGAGGTGCCGGTGGAACGTACCGCCGACTTCGTGGACTGGTTCCTGGGAGCAACGCCGATCGAACCCGTCTGGGTGTGCCCGGTCCGGTTGCCCGCCAACCCGAACGGGACCGACGCTCCCACCTGGCCGCTCTACCCGATGCCACCGGAACAGACGTTCGTCAACGTCGGTTTCTGGTCGACCGTGCCGCAGGTGGCGGGCGCCCCCGACGGGGCGACCAACCGGCTGATCGAACAGCGCGTCGCAGAACTGGGCGGTCATAAGTCGTTGTACAGCGACGCCTACTACTCCGAACCGGAATTCGCCGAGCGCTACGGCGGTGTCACCTACCACGCCCTCAAATCCAAGTACGACCCCGACTCCCGACTGCTGACCCTCTACGACAAGGCGGTGAAACGCCGATGACCACCTTCTCCGGGCCACCTACTCCTTCGTCGCCTGCCTCGCCTGCCTCGACGTCCTCGGGCGGTCGGCGGCGCATCGACCCCGGAACGACAACGCGGATCGCTGACCTGGTGACCGCGGTCACCGAGGGTCCGATGCCGCTACGGCTGGAGGCGTACGACGGCAGCGCCGCCGGGCCGGCCGGTGCGCCGGGCCTTTCGATCCGGCGCCCGCGGGCCCTGACCTATCTGCTCACCGCACCCGGCGACCTCGGTCTGGTCAGGGCGTACGTCAGCGGCGACCTGGACGTGATCGGGGTGCCGGGCGGCGATCCCTATGACCTGCTCCGGTTGATGGACGACGATCTGCACCTGCGCCGCCCGACGCCGGGCGAGCTCAAGCACATACTGAATGTTCTCGGTGTTCGCAGCTTTGTGCCGGTCGCCCCCCCACCGGAGGAGGCCGCTCCCCGCTGGCGACGCATCGCGCAGGGCGTGGGTCATTCGCACCGCCGCGACTCCGCGGCGATCAGTCACCACTACGACGTCTCGAACATGTTCTACGAATACGTTCTCGGCCCGTCGATGACTTACACCTGCGCGGTGTTCGACAGCCCGACCACCACACTGGAGCAGGCGCAGGAGGCCAAGCACGCATTGATCTTCGACAAGCTGGGATTGCAGGAAGGGCAACGTCTGCTGGACGTCGGGTGCGGGTGGGGTGCGATGGTGCGTCTGGCCGCGCGCCGCGGGGTCAACGCGCTGGGGGTCACGCTGTCCCGCCAGCAGGCCGAGTGGGGGCAGAAGGCCATCGTGGATGCTGGTCTGCAGCATCTCGCGGAGATCCGACATCTGGACTACCGGGATGTCCAGGAGTCCGGTTTCGACGCGATCTCCTCGATCGGTTTGACCGAACACATTGGGGTGGACAATTATTCGTCGTACTTCCGGTCGCTGTCCGACAGGCTCCGACCCGGCGGCCGGCTACTCAACCACTGCATCACCCGCCCGTCCAACTCGACCGCGGTCAAGACCGCGGCCTTCATCGACCGGTACGTGTTCCCCGACGGCGAGATCACCGGTTCCGGCCGCATCATCACGGCCATGCAAGACATCGGTTTTGACGTCCGGCACAGCGAGAACCTGCGCGAACACTACGCTCTCACCCTGCGGGAATGGGGAGCGAAGCTGACCCGCAATTGGGACAGCTGCGTCCGTGAGGTGGGCGAGGGCAAAGCCCGGGTATGGGGCCTGTACATGGCCGGCTCGCGACTGAGCTTCGAGCGCAACGAGATTCAGCTGCACCAGGTGCTGGCGGTCAAACCCGGAGCCAAGGGGGACGCCGCGGTTCCGTTGCGGCCCTGGTGGTCCGGCTAGTGCCGGATCCTGCGACCGCAAGTGGGCCGGCGGCCTTGCTGCTCGGAACACCGCTGGGTACCAGGGTTGTCGTTCGCTACCGGTTACCGGCCGGTGGTGGCGGTGATCGCGATGGTGGCGGTGACGGGCGGCTCGAGTCGCCGCTGTTCACCGACGCGCTCGGCGACCTCCGGGCCTGCGACGTTGGCGGCTGCGTGATCGGCACCCGCCGCGGCGATGTGCAGGTGGACCTGACCCGGGTGGTCGCCGCCCGGTTGGTACCGCCGGCACCGGCGCGGGCTCTGCGGCCAGGTCGGCGGCCGACCGGGTCATCAGGGCCGGCTTCGACTGTCAGCGCCGACCCAGCAGATCCTCCAGGTGGATCGGCAGCTGACGCACCCTGATCCCGGTGGCGTGGTGCACGGCGTTGGCCACCGCGGCGGCTGCCCCGACGATGCCGATCTCGCCGATTCCCTTGGTGCCCAACGGATTGATCCGGCTGTCCTGCTCGTCCAGCCATTCCACCTCGATGTCCGGGACGTCGGCCGCGGTGGCGATGTGATACCCGGCGAGGTCCCGGTTCACCGTCAGCCCCAACGACGCGTCCCGGACACCCTCTTCGTGCAGCGCCATCGACAGGCCCATTGTCATTCCGCCGATCAATTGCGATCGGGCAGTGCGCGGGTTGACGATCCGGCCGGCCGCGAACACCCCGACCATCCGGCGGACCCGCACCTCGCCGGTGCTGGCATCGACCGCGACCTGCACGAACTGCGCGCCGTAGGCGTGCCGGCTGAGCTTGGCCATCGCCTTGATGTCCGAGGCGGTGTCGGCGGTGACGGTGAGGTCCTGCCCGGGCGGCGTACTTCCGGGCAGCCGGCCACGAAGTTCCCTGCAGGCCTTGTGCACCGCCCACCCCCAGGAGGTGGTCCCGGCCGATCCCCCGGCCACCCCCGCCTTGGGTAGGTCGGAGTCGCCGATTCGGATCTCCACCCGGTCGTTCTCGACGCCCAGGGCCTCCGCGGCCAGAATCAGCAGTGCCGTCCTGGCTCCGGTGCCGATGTCGGTGGCGTTGATCGCGACGACGAAACCACCACCGCTGGTGGCGGTCGCCGACGCGGCGGCGGGCGAGGCGTACCCGGGGTAGGTCGCCGCGGCGACGCCGGACCCTATGAGCCACCTGCCTTCTCGCCGACTTCGCGGCGTCGGATCACGGTCGGCCCAGCCGAACAGCTCCGCACCGCGGCGCAGGCAGCCCACCAGGTTGCGGCTGCTGAACTCCAGCCCCTTCTCGGGATCGACGGCCGGCTCGTTCCGGATCCGCAGTTCGATCGGGTCGATCCCGCCGGCGATCGCCAACTCGTCCATCGCCGATTCGAGGGCGAACATGCCCGGGCATTCACCGGGGGCGCGCATCCAGGATGGGATCGGCACATCCAGGGCGGCCACCCGATGGGTGGTCAGCCGGTGCTCGGCGGCGTACATCATCCGGGTGGCTACGGTGACCTGTTCCACGAACTCCACGTGACGCGAGGTCTGCACCACCGCGTCATGCTCGATCGAGTGCAGGCGCCCGTCTAGGTCCGCCCCGAGCCGGACCCGCTGAATGGTCGGGGTGCGAAAACCCACCAGGGAGAACAGGTGTCGCCGGGTCAGCACCACCCGCACCGGCCGCGCCAACTCGCGGGCGGCCAGCGCCGCCAGGATGACATTGGGCCGGGGTAGCCCCTTGGAGCCAAAGCCACCGCCGACGTGTGTGCTGATCACCCTGACCCGCTCGACGGGCAGGCCCAGGGCGCCGGCGACTGCCTGCCGCACCGGGTGGCCACCCTGGTTGGAGTCGTAGAGCGTGAGCTCGCCGCCAGTGAACATCGCCGTCGTGGCGTGCGGCTCCATCGGATTGTTGTGCTCGGCCGGGGTGCGGTAGGTCTGGTCGATCTGCACCGGGCTGGCGTCGAACGCCGCCGCCGGGTCGCCGACCAGGCTCGTCCCCGGGTAGCCGGCGTTGACGGTGTCCGGAGTGCGCAGCGCCGGGTCATCGGCTCGCAGCACGACGTCGTGCTCCCGTTCCACGTAGGTGATCTGCAGGCCGTCGGCAACCTGCCGGGCCACCTCCGCCGTGGTCGCGACGACCAGCGCCATCACCTCGCCGTGAAAGTGCACTTCGTCCGACTGCAGGACCGCCAGCATCGGCATGCCGACGTCGGCGAGGGTGGGGGCGTTGCCGTGCCACCACACCCGCAGCACCCCGGGCACCGATTCAGCGGCCGCGATGTCCACGTCGGTCACCCGGCCGGCGGAAATGGTGGACAGCACCGGCCACCCGTACGCGAGGCGGTCGGCGGGATATTCCGCGGCGTAACGCGCGGCTCCGGAGACCTTCTCCCGGCCCTCTACCCGGTGCAGTGGAATCCCGATCGCCGGTGCGGTCATGTTCGGGCCCTTTCGGTCGAATCAGGCTGCGGTGCCTCACCGAGCCCGGCCATCGCGGACAGTGTCGACACCGCCAGGTTCCGGGCCAGCACGATCTTGAATGCGTTGTCCGGCAACGGTTCCGCGGTCGCGAATTCGGCGTCCACGGCGTCCCCGACGGCCCTGGCGAAGGCGGTTGCGGTGGCCGGGCCACCGAGCAGCGCCTGCTCGGCAACGCGGGCGCGCCATGGCCGGGGGGCAACCGCACCGAACGCGAGTCGAACATCCTGCACCCGCTCATCCTGGACGATGATGGCGGCCGCAACCGAGCCCACCGCGAACGCATACGAGGCCCTGTCCCTGGCCTTGCGGTACGCCGAGCGCCGCAGCAGCGGTGACGGGGGCGGCAGTGCAACCGCGGTGATGAGGTCCCCGTGCGTCAGTGTGGTGTCCCGGGTCGGGTCATCTCCGGGTAGCCGGTAGAACTCGTCCAGTTCCAGCCGCCGGATCCCGTCGGGCCCGGTGACCTCGACCGTGGCCCCCAGCGCCGCCAACGCGACCGCCATATCGGAGGGATGGGTGGCGATGCACGCCTGGCTGACCCCGATGAGGCCGAGGTCGCGATGACTGCCCGATCGCGCCGGGCAGCCCGACCCGAGGAGCCGCTTGTTGCACGGCGTTGCCGCGTCCTGGAAATACGGACACCTGGTGCGCTGCAGCAGGTTCCCGGCAACCGTGGCCATATTGCGTAGTTGTCCGGACGCACCGGCCAGCAGCGCCTGGGAAAGCGCCGGATACGCACCTCGGACAACGTGGTCCGCGGCCAGATCGCTGTTGCGAACCCCACCGCCGATGATCACCCCGCCCGCCGCGTCCCGGGTGATGCCGGTCGACAGACCGGTGACGTCGACCAGGATTCCCGGCTCGGCAATCCCGAGCCGCAGGTGATCGACCAGGTTGGTCCCCCCGCCGAGGAACATGGCGTCCGGATCGCTGCTGACCGACCTGACCGCTTCGCCCACCGACCCCGGCCGGACATACCCGAACGGCTTCATCGAACAGTCCCGACGGCATTCTCGATAGCTGCATTCTCGACAGCATTCTCAGCGGCTGCATCCAGGACGGCCGCCACAATGTTCACGTACGCCCCGCACCGGCAGAGGTTGCCCGCCATCCGTTCCCGCACCTCGGCACCATCGAGCGTGACCGGGCCCGGTTCAGCGTCCAGCGCGGTCACCGCGCTCGGCCAGCCGGCGGCAGCCTCATCGAGAACCCCTATCGCCGAACAGATCTGACCCGGGGTGCAATATCCGCACTGATACCCGTCGCGGTCGAGGAAGGCACGTTGCACCGGATGCAGCTCGCCGTCGGGGGACTTGGTGATGCCTTCGATGGTGGTGATCTCCCGCCCCTGCGCGGCCACGGCGAGGATCAGGCAACTATTGACCCGACGCCCGTCGACGAGCACCGTGCAGGCTCCGCACTGACCGTGGTCGCAACCCTTCTTGGTGCCCGTCAAACCGGCTTGATCGCGCACGGCGTCGAGCAGGCTCACCCGGTGGTCTGCCGCCCACCGGACCGGCTGCCCGTTGACAGACAGGGTGATGGTGCTTGCGGTGGGGTGCCGGGGAGCCGGCTGGGTGGATGACGTCACCTGCGCGACGGTAGGCGGCGTTCGTTCCGCCTGCCACCTTGGGGGCGCCGGCGGTGCGAGTGCTGGAGTTCCGGGACTCGGTGGCCGGGCGCCCCGGTGGTTGGGCTCGCAGCAGCACTACGGGGAGAACATCGGCGACACCGGCTCGCACGCCATCTTTCGTCGAGTTGAAGGAGGGCGCAGGCGGACCGGCGCAGGCCGGCGCCCTCGGCCCCGAATAGCATTGCGCGATGGACCATTTCGAACGCTCCGGCCTGAGGTTCCCGGTTATCGAGCAGGGTCCCGCGGACGGCGAGATCATCGTTGCGCTGCATGGCTTTCCGCAGGACGCCGGCAGCTTCGACGCCGTCCTGCCGGCGCTGACCGGCGCCGGTTTCCGAATCCTGGTCCCCACCCAGCGCGGGTATGCCGGGACCGCCCGGCCGGCTCGCCGTCGGGATTACCGGATGACCGAACTGGTGGCCGACGTGCTCGGGCTGCTGGACACCGCCGGCAGTGACGGGACGCGCGCCGAACGGGTCCATCTGGTCGGTCACGACTGGGGTGGGGCGGTGGCCTGGGCCATGGCAGGTTGGTACCCGGATCGGTTGCGGTCGTTGACCGTGCTGTCCACCCCGCACCCGGCCGCGCTGACCGCGTCCCTGGTCCGCAGCTCCCAGGCCGCCAAGTCGTGGTACATGGGCTTCTTCCAGCTGCCGCGGGTGCCCGAGCTGGTGCTGCCCCGCCGGTTGGCGGCTGGCCTGCGGGACAGCGGATTACCCGCTGCCGCCGCCAACAGATACTCGAGCGCAATGACCGATCGGGGTGCCCTGACCGGTGCGCTCAACTGGTACAGAGCCATGCCGTGGAACTACGGCAAGCCCGTTCCGGCCGTGACGGTCCCGACGACCTATCTCTGGGGCGAACACGACTTCGCCCTTGGCCGCTACGCCGCTGTGGCCACCGAACAGCACGTCACCGGCGACTACCGGTTCGTCGCCGTTCCCGACGGACACTGGTTGCCGGAGACCAGCCCGACGGTCGTCGCCCAGGAGATCCTGCGGCGCGCCCAGGACGTGGGGTAGTCCGGGTGGGGACCGTGATCTACGCCCGCAGGAAGGCCCGAACCGCCGCCACCGATCGGGAATGGCCGCCTGCGGTCAGGGGTTGGCACCAATGGCGAGGCAGTACGCCCCGTCACTGCCGTCCGCGGGCAACGACGTCCCGGGCACTGCGTCAGAATCATGAGCACCGATAAAGACCATGCCGCGGTGCAGCGCTGCCTGTCCCACACCAGGATGCCGCGAATCTCCACCAAAATCCGAAAGGCTCCACGATGGCCAGCTCCCCCGCCGCCCTCCGCTCAGCGCCCGGCGCGTCGGCAGGTGTCGATGCCACGCGGTCCGGCCCGGTCACCGCCGGGCGAATCGGCGCCGGACTGATCCTGTTGCTCGGGGCACTCACCGCCATCGGGCCGCTCACCATCGATCTGTACCTCGCCGCGTTCCCGCAGATCACCGTCGACCTGGCGACCTCACCGGGTGCTGTCCAGTTGACCATCACCGCCACGCTTGCGGGCCTGGCCCTGGGTCAGTTGTTGATCGGGTCGGTGTCGGATGCGCTCGGCCGGCGCAGACCGCTGCTGGTCGGATTGGCGCTCTACGTCGTCGCCTCGCTGGGCATCGTGTTCGTCACGTCGATCGAGATGCTCGCGGTACTGCGATTCGTGCAGGGACTGGCGGCGGCGGCGGGCATGGTGCTGTCGATGGCCATCGTCCGGGACCGCTTCGAGGGCATTCAGGTCGGCAAGGCGCTGGCTCGGCTGATGCTGGTCGTCGGGGTCGCCCCCGCGGTGGCGCCGCTGATCGGTGCCCAGTTCCTGCGGCTCGGCTCCTGGCGGTACATGTTTCTCGCCCTTGCCGTGTTCGGCGTTGTGTTGCTGGTGCTGGCCTGGTTCCTGCTGCAGGAATCCCTTCCCGCCGCGCAGCGCCGGGCCGGCGGGATCCGGCCGGCCCTGCGGTCGTACTGGGAGCTGCTCGCTGATGCCAGGTTCATGGGCCTGGCCCTGCTCAGTGGCTTCTCGATGGCCGCCCTGTTCACCTACGTCTCCTCGGCAACCTTCGTGTTCCAACGCGGGTTCGGCATGACCGCCCAGGGTTTCGCCTGGATCTTCGCCTCAGGGGCGGTGGCGATCACCGCCGGTACCCAGATCAATGGCGCCGCGGTGGGCCGGGTGGCCCCATCGGTCATCCTGCGCAGCGCGGTGGCCGCCGCGATTGCGCTGACCGGTTCGATGGTCGCGGTAACCCTGCTGGGACTGGGCGCGGGTCCGCTGATCGCTCTGCTGCTGGCGACGCTGCTGGTGGTCGGCGTGCTGCTGCCGGCCGTGCCGGTGATCGCGCTGGAGGCGAACGCGCACCGGGCCGGCAGCGCCGCGGCGCTGCTCGGCGCGATGCAGTTCGGGGTCGGCGCGGCCATTGCCCCGGTGACCGGGCTGCTGCCAGAGGGCTCCGCCGTGGCGATGGCGTCGGTGATGTTTGCCGCGACCCTCGTCGCGGCGGTGATTCTGGCGCTCACCAGACCGGGACGTCAGGACCGGGCACACAAGAATCGACCCCGCATTCTGGCCACCGGCGCCTGACACAATCACGGGATGGCCGATCCTGGTGACCCAGCCGCCGGGTGTTTCTCAGTGGAGATTTCCGGGGCCGGGAGCTACCTGCTGGTCGCCGGACTGCTGGCCATCATCCCTTTGACGATCGTCTTCCTGGCGCGGGTGGCCCGCCGTCATCCCAGCCGGGGCCTGCTCGAACACGGTCGGCGGCCGGTCGGCGTAATCGCCTGCCGTGGGGGTCTGGTGGGTCTGCTCCTGGGGATGTCGAGTGTCCTGGTCGCCGTGGTGGTCGGTCTGACCGATCCGGCGCAATGCGACAGGACGAGCGAGGTCTTTGGCGTCGTCGGTGCCGTGCTGGTGCTGCTCGGCGTCCTGGTGACAGGGGCCGGGTGGGCCTACGCGATGCAGTGCACCTGGGTGGTGCTCGCCACGATCGCTGCGCTCGACGTGCTGATCTTCGCCCTCACGGTGTTGATCTCATTGATCGACAACGTGTCCGGGCTGAGCCTGCTGGCGTTCCCGATCCACGCCGTCTGCGTCGGGATCGCGGCACGCTGGTCGTACAACGCTCGTGGTCTCGGTCCGATCGAGCAGGCCAAGGCCGGTGAAGCCGGACGAGCGATGACGGCGGTGTGGGTGTTCCTCACCGCCTACACCTCGTTGGCGTTGTTCCGCGACCAGGCGGGATTGTTCGACTCATCGGCCGGCTCGGCCGTTCTCGGTGCCCTCACACTGGGATCGTTGGCGGTGATGATGGGCAGCGGGTACACCAAGTACGCCGAAGCGATCCATTCGCCGGCCGCGGTCGCCGCTCGGGCACGACCCGCGGTCGCCGACGATGGACGATCCGCCGACTTCAACTCAGGTGCGGGGGACCCAGGTGCGGGTCTGCGTCAGGACCCGCCCGCCGTCGAGGTCGGTCAGCGACAACCCGACGAACTCGGACGCGGCGGCGGAGGTCTGCCACCGGAACCGCGGTGACGTGGTGGTCGCCGCCTCCACGATGACGGCGGCCGCCTCCTCCGGGCTTTGCGCCGCGGCGAACGCGGAGCGGCTGCGGTCGAGGTAGGCCTGCAGCATGGCAGCATACGGATCGTCCTTGTCCGGGACGGCGTCGGAATCCCGTTGCTGGGAGAGGACGCCCGCGACATTCGCGACGAAATCGCTGGCCACCGCTCCCGGTTCGACAACGCTGATCCCGATCCCCCACCCGGCCACCACGGGTGCCAGGGATTGCATCAGGCCCTCGACCGCGAACTTTGCGGCACAGTAGGCGTCGGCGAACGGTTGGCCGATGGCACCGCCGACGCTGGTCACCGTCACCACCCGCCCGCCGCCGGCGGCCCGCATCTCCGGCAGAACCAGTTTGGTCAACCGGGCCACCCCGAGATAGTTGACCTCGATTTGGGTACGCAGGTCGTCCAATGAGAGCTGTTCGAGGGAACCGACCGCCCCGCGCCCGGCATTGTTGACCAGGACGTCGAGGCGGCCATGATCGGCCAGCACTCCCTGCACGCAGGCGGTCGCGCCGTCGTCGTCGGTGACGTCAAGGGTCCGGACGTCCAGCCGCACCCCGGCCGCATCAGCAGCGGCGAGCAGCGCGCCGGCGCGACCGGTATCGCGCATCGTCGCGATGACGGTCAGTCCGTGGCGGGCGAGCCCGACGGCGGTGTGCAGGCCCATTCCGGTGGACGTTCCGGTGACCACGGCGACTTGCCGGCCGGCCGAGTTCATCGGAGGTGGCCGCCGTCGTGGTGGCGACGACGCTGGCACGGGTCGTCCTCATCGGCGTATCCGCACCGGGGGGTATGGCATTGCGCGCACCGGGCGACCCGTTCGTTGGGGTCGAACATCCGGGCAATGGCCACGATCTCCCAGGAATGCTCGCACGCGTCCTTGGCGGGGCGGTTCTCCCAGTCCCACGGCCAGGCGGCCTGGACCCCGGTGGAGCGCTGCGCGCTGCGGGACGAAGGCATCGTTGCCGTGTCCATGGTGACCGCCTCAAGTGCACAAAAAACGCGGAACCCCCGACCACGCCAATGTGGACGGAGGGTAATCCTTGCTGGCCGGTGCAACTGGCCGGTGGTAGATGGGTGATGACGCTCCGGCCATGGGGTGCGGTGCGCCACCACTCACCCAGGGTAACTCCGGATCGTGCTCGTTCGCTCGCCCGATACGGTCTCATTCGGGTTAATTTCTCTCTACTGAACAAACTGCACCCACCAGGGAGCCAGGCCCGCAACCAGGTCCGGGGGTCGGAGCTGCCGGCCCGCACGGGGACGGGACGGCCGGGGGCGCGACTTACTCTGGGTTGATGCCCCCAGAGCCGTCCCCGCTGCCCAGCCATGACATCGCCTGGCTCGGAATGCCCGCGGACGACCGTACCGACGATCCTGCGATCCCGACGCTCGTCCTTCTTCACGGCTACGGGTCCAATGAACGGGACCTGATCGCACTCGTCCCCGCCATGCAGATGTTCCTGCCCGGGGTGACCGCCAGGGTGATCGCGGTGCGGGGCGGGTATCCGGCACCGGGCCGGCCGCGCGGCCATTCCTGGTTTCCCGGTTCGGTCGCGGTACAGCCCGCGGCGCGCGACATTGCCGCCACCGCGGACGCAGTGGCGGCAGTGGTCCGCCGGTACGCCGACAAGGCAGTAGTTCTCGGTTTCTCCCAGGGCATGTGTACGGCGATCTCTGTGCTGCGGCGGCATCCTGACCTGATCACCGGGTTGGTTGCCCTCTCGGGTTTCATGTTCGACGACGACCAGCCCGGTGATTCACGGCTGGCGGTAGCGACTGCCGGTGGGACCGGCGTGCCCGCCTTCGCCGGGTACGACCCAGCGGACCCGCTGATCCCGCCCGTGGCCAACCGGTGGGCGATGACCTTTCTGCGCACGCACACCCAGCTGTCCGAGCACACCTATCCGGGGATGGGACACAGTGTTTCGCTGGACGAGATCGCTGATCTGGCTGGGTTTCTCCGCACAGTCCTTTGTTGATGACGTGGTTACCCGCCGGCAATCGCCATCAGGGTCGGTACGACATCGGCTGGGCTTGGTAAAGCTTCGATCTCGCCCCGGATATGCGCCGCGGTGGCGCGTTCCGGGGACGGACCCAGCATGGCCGACACCGCTTCGGCGATCTGTCCCGGGCGGTGGTCAGCGCGCAAGGCGCGTGCGGCGCCGACGGCTGACGCGATCTCGGCGTTGAAGAATTGGTCCGCACCCTGCGGCAGGATCAATTGCGGTCGCCCGGCCGCCATCACGCCAAGAACGGTGCCGGTTCCGCCATGGTGGACGGCCACGTCGATCAGGGGCAGGATCTGTCCCTGCGGCACGAATCGTTCGACGTGAACGAGATGCGTTACAGAACCAAGGATGTCGGGGTCGCCCCGCGGTCCGACCGCGACCAGGACGTCGACGTCGATCGACTGCAGTTCCTCCACCACCCGGCGCAGCACGTCCACCGCCCCGAACGCGACCGTGCCCAAGGTGGCGAACACCCTGGGCCGGGTGGCTGCGGCGGTCAACCACGCAGGGACCTGGTCCGGATGCTCGCTGAACGGCACCGTCCGGATCGGCACTCTCCGGACGGTGGCAACTGGCGGCGCGGGTGCGCCGGGGGCCGCCACGTCCGGGGGGCCCTTTAAGGCGGGCGGGACCGGATCGAGCAGGGCTACCGACAGATTCGCACCGGAATCGGGGACGTTACGACCCAGGTCGGTCCACCGGTCGGCGTGCTGTTGCACAGCGGCTTCGGCGATGATGTCGGCACCGATCGAGGTGAGCGCGATCGAGAACGCGACCGCCGGGATGACCGCGAGGTTGGCGGCAATGGCTGCACCGACGTTCATGGCCTCGTACACCACCAGGTCCGGACGAACATCGCGCAGCATCGGGAGGAACGCTTGCATCGTGATGTCGGCGGTGGTGTCGGCGAACATTGCCACCATCATGTCCAGGCCGGACACGGTCGGGTGCCGTCGCCGGGTCTCGGCTTCGACACCGGCCAGGGTCGCGGTGGGGTCGACCCCGACAACCGTCGGCAGCGGTAGCCGATCGAGGAACGGTGGGCCGGTGGCGATCCGGACGTCGTGTCCCGCCTCGGCGCAGGCCATTGCCAGCGGCATCAAGGGATACAGATGGCCGTAGGCGGGGATGGCAGCGAAGACCAGACGCATCGATCCATGCTGGCAGGTCGCTGGTTTTCGAGCCACCACAATTGCGTCGGCCGGCGACGTTACGCCGGTGGCGGGATTTCACGGTTCGACGGATCTTCGGCCTGATCTTTCAGCAGGTGCAGCAACCAATCCGTCGGGGTACGAATCAGGGCGTACCGCAACGGTTCTCCCCTGCCATGCAATGCGAATAGCAGCCGGCGCCCGGTGCGGTCGAGCTCTTCCCACCAGCCGATGTCCGCAATGGACTTGTCCCCATCGGTATAGGTCAGGTGATCGAGGTCGTGATCGGCGACCTCGATGGCCAGCCGGTTGCGGCCCGGCTGGGTGGGTAGCCCTTTGGGGAGAGCCCACGACCGCAATACGCCGCGCTCCTCCAGCCGGAGGTCGAAATGTGGGCGCGGACGCCGGTGGTCGTGCAGCACGAACGACGGTCGGTGCGACTGCGATTCACCTGACACCAGCCCAGTGTTGCTCAGGTCGTCCGTAGCTCGCAGTACTCAGGCGCTCCGCTGGATGTCGGGGAGTGGGGGCTCGGTGACGTTGGCGTCACTGTGTTCGGTCGATTCGGCCCAGGGTGCGGATCGGGGTGGTGGTGGTGGGTCGCTGCGGGTGGTGTGCCCGGTGGGGGTGGTGGTCAGGATGCCGGTCCCGTCACCGGTGGCTTGGTGGTTCCAGCCGGGGGCTTGTTTGGTGTAGTTGCAGTTCTCGCATAAGCCTTGCCCGTTGCTGATGCTGGTGGGCCCGCCCTGGGCGTGCGGGGTGGTGTGGTCGGCGTGCCGGATCGGTGCCCCGCAGTACGGGGTGCGGCAGTACTGGTCCCGGGCGATCAAATAGTGCCGGGCGGTGGGGGTGAAGATCCGGCGGCGGGTGTCGGCGGTGGCCAGGTGCCCGGTGACGGGGTCGGTGAACAACCGCCGCACCCAGGTGGTGGTGCCCGGGTCCGCGCCGCGGATCAGCCGGCGGGCGAGGGCGGCGGGGATGGGCCCGTATCCGGTGAGGATCGCTGGTTCTTCGTCTCCGTCGAGCAGGGTCCGGTCGGTCATCACCAACTGGATTTCCACGTTCACCCCGGCTGGGATGCCATCCGGGTCCGGTGCCGGGACCTCGGGGGCTGGGTTATCGGGGATTAGGACGCCGGGGGCCGGGTTGTCGGGGGCTGGGTTGTCGGCCGCCTCGACCTCGCGGGCCGGGACCTCGGCGGCCTGATTGTCGGGGGCTGGGTTGTCGGGGGCTGGGTTTGGTTGTCCGTCAACGGCATTGGGACCGCTGTCGATCATCGTTCTTACCATTCCGGTGCCGCCCGGGCCGTTCTCCGGGGCCGGCCTATCCGACCCGGCCGGGTTCGGCGCACCAGGGACCGTGCCCGGCACGCCCGGGTCAGTGTCCTCCGCGGCGGGGGCCGACCTTCCGGCCGCCGGTCCAGCCGTGCCGGGTGTCCCGGACTCCGCGTCGTCCTGCTCAGACACCGAACGATCAGGTGCTGCGGGGTCGGGTGCTGCGGGGTCGGGCGCGGAGGCGTCCGATTGTGCGGGGTCCGGTGCTGCGGGGGCCGGCGCCGTGTCCTCAGGCCCAGCGGGGGCCGGCACAGCGGGTTGGGGTGCACCGGAACCGGTTGCCATGTCGGGTATTCCCGGGACGCCGGCGGCACCGGTGGCGCCACTCGGGCCGGTGATGCGGTGGACGAGTTCGTCGACCATCACCTGCCCCTGGGTGCGGTGGTCCCCACCGGCTCTCGCGGTGCCGGCGTGCGCGTTCAACGCCGCGTACACGGCGACACCCTGGGCGACGGGCAGGACCGCGGTGAGGTAGGACATGGTGTCGGGGGCGGGGCGGATGCTGACCCGACGCCCACCGACCGCCTTCCGGTTCCGCGCCACCCACGCCGCCGGGTCCAAGCGTTGCGCGATCCCGGTAGCGGCCTCTGCGATCCGCCGGTCCCCCATCCCGGTCAACCGGCCGGCGAGTTCACCGTCAACCACCTGCCGGTGTTCGGTGGTCAAACACGCGGTGGCCCGGGTGATCAGGGTGGCCCGCCACTCGGTGATGTCCCCGGACCGTAACGCGGCCATGGTGTGCGGCATCTCCATCACCAGGGCGGTGGCCAACCCGACGTGCTGACCACCACGGGTCGGGGACACCCGCCTAGCCAACGCGACCTGGGCGGTGACACTCGCCCGGACCCGTTCCTCTTTCCTGGTGGTCCCGGTGACACCCGCTGTCCGGGACGTCACGAACGCCGCGGTCAGCACCGCCTGCGCGGCGGCGCACGCGGACTTCATCCGTTCCAGCACCCCGATCTGATCGATCAACACCCCATCCGGGGCGTCCCCATCCACCGCGGCGAGCCGGGTCAGCCACCCGGAGAGCTCCGCGGTACCGGGAGCAGTGGGTTCCGCAGTACCCGGCACGCAGGTCCCCGAGCTGTCCGCGGATTCCGACCCAGTGCCGGTGGCGAGTGCTTGCAACATGTGTTCGACTTTAGTACGGTGAGCTGGCGAGCACAAGAGGAGATTTTTTTAACTTCTGGAGGGGTTGCTGTGGTGGGTTGGCTACTCGGTTGGTGGTGGAAGGTGCGCTACTGCCATGTTGCGCGGAACGGTCGTGCCGTAGGGCCAGCCAGTGCTCCCCTACAGAGTGGCGTTCCTCGACAGAACGGTGCTCGTCGACAAAATCCGGGTTCTGCAGCATCGTTCTGGCCAGCCTCAACACCTGCGGTGGGTCGGCCTACGTCGACCCCGGGTGGCTGGACGAGTCTCGCAACGGTCGAATTCGGGAACCGGACTCGCGGCGCGCCATGCGGCGCAACAGGTACGGCGCACACATCATGCCAAGGAGCGTCCAGGCAGACAACATTCCGGCCGTCTCCCAGCCACGCCAGGTGCCCCTGATCTCCGCCGCGGCAGCAGCTTCGGGTAACAGCGCGGACCGCATCCCCAGGCCCAGCCAGTAGATCGGAGAGGCTTGTCCGACCCACTGCACCCACCCCGGCAGTGCAGCCAGCGGGTAGAAGATTCCGGATGCAGCGGTCAACGCCATCACCACCAGGCCGAGGTAGCTGGCCGCTTGCGGGCCGGACGCGAGCGAGCCAAGTGCTGCACCCAGCAGCTGGGTGGCGGCCAGGCCGAGCAGCAGCACCCAGGCCAGGGTGAACCAGCCCAGCGCGCCAGGTGTCGCGAGACCCCGAAGCATCAGCCCTCCGGGCACGGCCACCATCAGGAGGTAGACCGCAATCGCCATCGACACGGCGATTAGCTTGGCCAGCAGGTAGGATTGGATGCCGCCGGGAGTTGCTCTGGCGCGCAGCAGTGTGCCGTCCTCCCGGTCGGCCACCAGCTGCTGGGTCACCAATAGCAGGCCGAAGGCCACGAACATCCCCAGTACGCCGGGGAACATCTGGGCCCCCACCGTGATCCCACCGGGCCCGATGGCGCGGTCGCGGAAGAAGTAGATCGCGGCCAGGGTGACCAGCGGCCAGAACAGCTGGCCGATCAGTTGGGTGCCGCTGAACGCTTGCCGGAACTCGATCACTCCGCGCGCTGCCCCCGACCGGAGGATTGTCGTGGTTGCCGGTGGCATCATCAGGCCGCCTTCACGGGGACGTGCCCGGGGTTCTCCGCGTCCTGAACCAGGCTGAGATAGGTGTCCTCCAGCGAGGCCCGGCGGACCTCCAGTTCGGTCACTTCCCCGTTGTCATCGCGCAGCAGATCCCGGGCGAAACCCGTTGAGTCGGCGGTGTTCTCTGTCAGCCGTCGCCCATCCCTGACCCAACTGACAACGTCATGGCCCGCAATGTGCTGAGCTAGTTGAGCGGTGGTGCCCTGGGCGATGACCCGTCCGGCGACCAGGATCGCAATCCGATCGGCGAGCTTGTCCGCCTCGTCGAGATCATGGGTCGTGATCAGCACGGTGACACCCAGGTCGTCCGACACCCGGCGAAGCAAGTCATGACATTCCCGCCGGGCCTGCGGATCCAGCCCTGCGGTGGGTTCATCGAGGAACAGCAGTTCTGGGCGCCCGATCACACCGACCGCGATGTCCAACCGTCGACGTTGCCCGCCCGACAAGCGCCCGATCAGGACGTCGGCCTGGTCAGTCAGACCAACCGCCTGCAGGAGGTCGTCGACATCCCACGGCCGCCGCACCCGGGGGGTGCTGAACGGGACGTACAACGAGCCCTGATGGGCAAGGAACTGACGGGCTCGCCACTTGCCATGATCCCGCCAGGATTGCAGCACGACTCCGACCCGGGCTCGCCACGCCTCGTCGGCATCGGCGGGGTCACGGCCGAGAACGGTGACCTCACCGCTGGACCGCCGGCGAAAGCCGTCGAGAATCTCGATGGCCGTCGTCTTTCCCGCCCCGTTCGGCCCTAGCAGTGCCACAATCTCGCCGCGACCAACTGTCAGGTCGACGCCCCACAGAACGTCCTTGTCACCGGACCTGCGGTGACGATACCGCATCCGCAGGTCGACCACCCGGATTGCCGGTCCGCCAACGGCTTCCGCGGTAGGAGCGGCCCGGTCCCCGGTCATCGCGGCCGGCCGGTTGTCCCGCGGGCGGCCAACCTCTCCCGGACCACGGCCGGCGTCGTTCCTCGTCGCATCAGGCTGTCGGCCAGCGGGGTGCGGGCGCACACCATTCCCACCGTCACATGCCGGACACCCAAGGACCGGCCACCGGTGTCCGCCGATTCCTGCTCGGCCGCGAGCAGAATGCGTGCGGCGTCGGCGGAGAAGACGGGCCGGTGCCACCATCGGGGCCGTCGAGGTTGGTCGACAAGCGCGTTCTGGCCCAGCTGGCCCTGGATCTCCTGCACCACGGCGGCCACGTCGATGCCGAGAATGCCGACCGCTGCCTGCTCGGCTGCGGTCAGCCCACCGCCACGCCGGTTCTCTGCCAGCTCGTCACGAACCTGTTGCAGCACAGTCTGATCACCTGGCTCGATACCCAGGATCACCCCCTCGTCGGCATCTGCGTCAGCGAGCGTGGCTTCCAGCAGGTGCTCGGGCCGGATCTCGGCTGTCCGATCGCGTACCGCGCATTCATAGCTGCGCGCCACCACCGATTTCGCCGTCGGCGTCAGTCGGGTCATCATGATCATCCTTTCCCGTGCTTTTTGTAGGCGGCCTGGCGGCTGACGCTCAGTTCCCGGGCGATCTCGGCCCACGACCAGCCCAGTTCCCGGGCGCGACGCACCTGGGCGCGCTCCAGTTGGTCGACCAGCTTTCGTAGACCGACGACCGCGCCCAATCCGACTCCGGGGTCGGCGTTGTTGGCAGCGACGGCCAATGCAGTTCCATCCATCATGGTGCCAACCTAGGTTGGCACCCAGGATCTGTCAACCTCGGTTGGCAGCCGAGAATGTCGAGCGTTAAGAACACACCGAGACGTTGAGAACACACCGAGAACGGGCGGATCCGGCCGTCGATCTGCGGGTCACGCCGTGACGGCGACGCCGGCGACGGCAACCGCGAGCACGGCCAGCGCCAGCGAGGCTGGCACGTTGCGGGGTACCACCCTGGCCCGGCCGAATCGTTCGAACAGTATCTGTAGTCGTGACCGCACGCGATCACCCCACACCGCGCCGCCGGCGAGCAGGATCAGACACGGCAGGCAATACACCACGGCATAGACCGCAAGCACGAGAAGCCCCATCCCCACCGTGATCTCGGCGGTCACTAACCGCTCGATGGCGATGAAGTACGGGAATGCGTTCGGCAGGTCGGCGGCCGTTACCAGTACTCCGAAGGGTGCGGCGGTTCGCACTGTCAACCATGCTGGCAGCGCTATTGCCCGGCGGCGGTGGGAACGCAGCCGCCGTCCTGCGGAGATCAGCAGCGCCCCAGCTGCGAGGCCAAAGGCCAGTCTGCGTAACCACACCAGGCCGTCTGCGATCACGCCCGCAGCCGCGTCCGCGCCGAGGTAGATTCCGAACCCGACGGCAAAGACGGTGAGATACGCCCCGATCACAAGGGCCGCGCCTTTGACGACCCGTCGCTCACCCGGCAGCAGCAGGATCAACGCAATCCCAGCGATCGTCGCCGGATTCAGCGAATCCAGCAACGCCAAACCGGCGACCGAGAGCAGCAATTCAGATGTAATCACGGCAGCAACCGTTGCACCAGAGCATCCACCCGGGCGGGATCCGGGGCACCCCCGGTCAGCGTCTCGACGAACAGCCCGTCCCCGACCAATCGCACGATTTCCGCCGCGACCGGATCGCCCAGCTCCGCCGTGATCAGGTCCTGCCACCGTTTGATTGCCGTTGCGATCTCCGGAGGTAGTTCAATTCGCCCGGCGCCGGTCAACCGGATCAGCGCCAGCACCGCGCGAGCGGCCTGATCGGTCGGACCGGCCATCGCCGACATCCGCAACCAGGTGGCGGCGGCTCTGCCGTCCCTCGCGGCCTGGATCATCACCACATCGGTCTGCTTCACCGCACGGAGCATGAGGCCGACCACCAGTGACCGCCGATCGGGAAAGTGATGCAACAGGCCGCCCTTGGACACACCGGCACCCGCCGCAACCGCATCGAGTGACGGGGACGAGTCGCCGTCCAGGACAAGGGTTTGCAACGAGTCAAGGATGAGGTCGCGAGCCGACATGACCCGAGTGTAACCGACCGACCGTCTAGACGGTCGGTCGACAACCCGTCGACGGTCGTCTGCACATCCAGCCCCGGACCACCTCCCTATCGGCAGGCCCGGCCGAACCGCTGCGACCAGTCGTGGAGCAGCGTGACCAAAGCGGCCGGCTCGACGTCGGTGGCTTCGGCGCCGACCGTGCCCAGGGCCAGCGCGGCCCACTCCAGGGATTCGGTGCGCATCGACATCAGACACCGCTCCCCCGGCAACTCCCGAAGGTCCGCCCACCTGCCGATCAGCGTCTGCGCGTACGGCAGTTGGCAATGCAGGACCGCACGAACGTCGTAGTTCATCGGCGCCGCCCGGATACTCTGCTGGACGAACGTCGCCGCGTCCGCCGCCGGGAGTTCCCGTTGCCGGAAGTGCCGGCCGTCCGGCGTCATCGACATGACGCGGTCGACGCGGAACGTGCGCCACGCCTGGCGATCCAGATCAAAAGCGACCAGGTACCAACGGCGGCCCATGCACACCAGCCGGTGCGGTTCGACCCCACGCCGGGTGCGGCCGCCGTCCGCCGCCGTGTACTCCAGGGCAACCTCCTCACCGCCCCGGCAGGCCTGCGCCGCGGCCAGCAGAACGGCCGGGTCCGGTCCGGTGGTACCGGCAGCCCACGACGCAGCACCCCAGCACCCGTCAGCCCACGACCCGGTCACCGTCATCGCTTGCAAGGCGTCGACCTGCCGCCGCAGGCGAGGGGGCATCACCTGGACCACCTTGGTCAGGGCCCGCAGTGAGGGCTCGGCCATCGATGCCACCGTGCTCGCCGTTGCCGCCTGCAAGCCGACGGCCAGCGCGACGGCCTCGTCGTCGTCCAAGGCCAATGGCGGCAGCGACGAACCGGCCGCCAGCTGATATCCGCCATCGACACCGCGCGCGCTCTCCACCGGATACCTCAGCTCGCGGCCGATCGATGTCCCGGCGAAGGGTCCGGACCGAGACGTCGAGCCGACCCGCCAGCTCGCCGCCCGGCCAGTACCGCTGGGATTGCAGGGGTGACAGCAACCGCAGCGTCCGCGAACTCGTGTTTGCAACACCGGCCATTGTCCTGCCCATTGAGGACAGGAAGTGACCGCTGCGCCCGACGGTGACTGCGCTCTGCGCGGCGGCAAATCTCGCTCAGCGAGCAGGCCCCGCCGACGGCAGAGCGGCGAGGGCAAAAATGGGTAGAGCGCTGAGCAGCGCCGCCTGCAGCCACCAGCCCATCTCGCCGAGGAAGTAGCCCCGGCCGACGACAATGGCGATCACGACCATGGCGCCTGCCACCGGAACCAGGGTGTACAGCACGGTCCGCCGCCCGGACGTCATCTGCGGCGCCGAGCCGCCGAGCACGATCAACATGATCAATGCCAGCGTCGTCGTCCCGGCCAGCACCGACAGCGCCACCGCATCACTGAGGGTGCCCTGCACGATGAGCAGGACCAGCACCACCAGTCCGATCGCGACGGCCGCAATCCGGAACGCCGATGGCGAGACCTTGCTCTGGCGCCTGGTTGTGCCGCCCGTCAACAGGTGATTGGTAGTCATCATGGCTGAACTCCCTTCGGTCGTGCACGACATGCTCTTGAGCGGTGCTCTTCGAGCGGCATTCGAAAGCGCTTCAGTCGTCATCTCCCTGGTCCCAGCTGAAAGTACGGATGGCCAGGACAATGAAGACCGCGGACGTGACGACCACCACCAGAATTGACAACAGGGCCGAATGCATGGCGACCCCGGTGGGCATGGCCATCGTCAGCAGGTTGGCGAAGAAGCTCGTCGGAAGGTAGCTGAGCACGGTGGCGAGGGTGTGCGGCATCAGTGCCAACGGAAACGCCAACCCACTCAAGAACAATGCACTCAATTGCACCAGCGTGGCCACATTGTTGGCGGCGTCGGCCGATCGCAACCGGCCGCCGATCAGATATCCGATCGCCAGGAACATTACGACTCCGAGCAGCGAGATCGCCAGCAGCAGCGGCGCTGTCGCCAGATTCACCGCTCCGATGATCACGGCTATTACCAGCACCAGCACCAGTTGGCAGATCACCATTGCGATACGCACCGCCATGTGTGTCAGCACGAACCCAGCTCGACCCACCGGCGTGGTGCCGAGCAGTCGCAAGGTGCCTTTGTCCCGCATGCCGGCCAGTGGACCGGCCGTCGTGGTCAGCGCTGAACTGGTGACCGCCAGGAACAGCGCCATCGGCACCACCATCTGCGTGAAATCGGGGGCGCCCTCACCGGATGGCACGATCTGGCCGAGGGCCAGGAACACGGCCAGCATCCCGAACGGAAAGACAAACGCGAAGATGAAGTAACGCCTGTCCCGCACCAGTTCCCGAGCGTTCAACAATAAAAGTTGTTTCGTCAGCTCGGCTTTCGGCGCCCCGGACCGTCCGGTCCGTGCCGAAGCCTTTGAAGTGACCGTCATGACACCCTCCCCGCGGTTGTCTTCTCGCTGCGGTCGGCCTGCTCGGCCTCACCGTCGTCCTGGTGGAAGCCGTGTCCGGTCACGGTGCGGAACACTCCGTCCAGCCCGGCGCTATGGACCTGGATGCCGTGGGCGCCGGCCTGTCGACCGACCTCGGTCAGCACCACGTCGGAATCCAGGGTGCGGATCGTCACCCTGGTGCCGCCGGCTTGTTCCTGAGTGGTCACCTCGCCGAATCTGGGCTGGCCGAGCCACCCCTGCGCGGTCGCCCGGTCGACGGTGAAGGTCACTGTCGTCTCCGGGGCGTGCCGGCTGACCAACGCGTCCGGAGTCCCCAGCGCAACCAGCCGGCCGTGGTCCAGGATGGCAATCCGATTGCTGAGGGTCTGCGCCTCCTCCATCGAATGCGTGGACAGGACAACGGTCCGACCGGAGTGCTGCAGCGCGCGGATGGCCGCCCAGAGCTCTTCGCGGGCGTTCGGGTCCAGGCCGGTCGACGGTTCGTCGAGCACCAGCAGTTGCGGCCGGGAAATCAGCGCGAGACCGACCAACAGGCGCTGCTGCTGGCCACCTGACAGCTTGCGGATCCGCACGCCGCGCGACGATTGCAGACCCATCTGGGCGATCACCGCATCGACGTCGTCCGGCTCGTCGTAGAACGAGGACCAGACCTGCAACAACTCGGACACGGACTGCTGGTCGAAGACCGCAGCGCGCTGGGGCTGCACGGCCACCCGGCGCCGGATCTCGTCGCGATCGGCCACCGGATCGAGTCCCAGCGTCCGGACGGAGCCACTCGTCGGTCGGCGCAACCCGACCATCATCTCGATGCAGGTGGTCTTGCCCGCTCCGTTGGGTCCGAGCAGGCTGAAGATCTCGCCGGTCTGGATGGACAGGTCGATTCCGTCGACGGCGGGCACAGTGTCGCCGGCCGGGCCCGGGTAGTGCTTGACGACCTCGGAAAAGTTGACGGCCTGAGTGCGGACGGTCATCGTTGGATCTCCGTGTCTTCCCTCTGGTTCCAAGTGCAGATAGTTCAGGAGCGGATGAGCGCGTTCGACTGGTAGCTCGAGGGGATCGGTGCTATCGAGGGTCAGGGCCACCCGAGCGACCTGGTCACTCCTCCGGTCAGCCAGGCTCCGGACCAGAGCATCGGCCGCGGCTATTCCCGCCCTTGCCACAGCAAGTCGCTCCGTTATCGCAGCTTTGGTCGAATTTCGTCATGCTAAAAGCCACGCTACCGCACCATCACGGGCCTGGCGAGTTTTTGCACCGCAATGTGGGTGAACAATAGAATTCGTCTGTCAATTGAACTTGAACGCTCATGATGAAAGAATTCGGTGCGATTTCAAAACCGCTGACCAAAATTGAGACGAATTGTTCTGGTGATTGTCACCCTGACCGAGTAGGTTGCGCGATCACCACCCCGGTTGGTTGCCGGCCCCGGCCCAGTGGCGTCGACGCCGCAGGTCCACCCCCTCACCCGGGCGAGCAACCGCTGGGTCATCGAACCCTTGACCATCGGCAGCGACTTCGCCGGACATTGCGGACAGAAAGTGGCCGCTGTGCGCGCTAGCGTCAAGATCAGTCAGCACGGTTCACCCGCAGCACCAACCTGGAGGTCACCATGGTCGGTCCTGGCACGTACACCGAGAACGAGGTTCTCGCCGGCTACCTGGAGGCGCAGCTCGCGTCCATTCGTGCCTCGGCCTACGGGCTCACCGAGCAGCAGGCCCGTCAAACACCCTGCAGCAGCAGCCTTTCCATCGGCGGCCTGATCAAACACGCGACCTGGGTGATGCACACCCGCGACCTGACCAGTGCGGCGGCCACCGCCGTTCACGACGCTGCCGGCTTCGCGGACTTCATGGGTAGCTTCAGGCTCACCGAGGTTGAGACGCTTGCCGGTACCCTTGCAGCATTCGACAGCGCGCGCGAGTCGTACCTGGCCGACGTTCGAACCACCGATCCGAGCGCCCCGATGATCGCCCCGCCGGCACCGTGGGACGGAGTCTACGAATCCACCGAGTCAGTGCAGCGGTTCGCCCTGGTGCACCACGTCGAGGAGTTCGGCCGCCATGGCGGGCACGCGGACATCATTCGGGAGCAGATCGACGGTGCCAACGCGGCTTCGCTGCTGATGGCGGTCGAGGGCCGGCCGGGCAACGACTTCGTCCAGCCCTGGACTCCCCCGGCGTCGTAGCTTCCGACGTTCAGCGCAGGGTGAGCGAGGTCGGAGACTCCACCCGCGACAGCTTCTCCGGGTTTCGGACGTAGTACACGCCGGTGATGCGGCGGTTCTCGACCCGGATCGCCAGCACACCGTCGACCGCGCCGTCCAGCCGAACCAGCAGGGCTGGGCTGCCGTTGACAGAGGTGGGGTCGACGGTGACGGTGCCACCGGCCTTCCGCAGGGTGCCGAACAGAAACCGGACGACCTTGTCGACCCCGAGGATGGGCCGCAGCGCCGCCTGCTTGATGCCGCCGCCGTCACTGACCAGGACCACGTCTGGGGCGAGCACGTCGAGCAGGCCCTGCAGGTTCCCGGTGTCGACCGCTCGTTGAAACGATTCCAGGGCGGCCCGGGTCTGGCTCGGCGAGACCACCTCGCGCGGTCGACGCGCGTCGACATGCGCCCTGGCGCGGTGGGCGATCTGGCGAACGGCGGCAGGGGTTTTCTGCACGGCCGCAGCGATCTCGTCGTAGTCGACAGCGAACAGCTCGCGGAGCACGAAGACCGCACGTTCGGTTGGCGAGAGTGTTTCCAGGACAAGCATCATCGCCATCGACAGGCTGTCAGCCAGCTCGACGTCGTCGGCAACATCCTGCGACGTCAGCATCGGCTCGGGCAGCCACGCGCCAACGTAGGACTCCTTTCGGCGTTTCATGGTGCGCAACCGGTTGAGCGACTGCCGGGTGGCGATCCGAACCAGGTACGCGCGCCGGTCGCGCACCTGGTTCTGGTCCACCGCCACCCATCTGAGCCAGGTTTCCTGCAGCACGTCCTCGGCGTCGGCCGCCGATCCGAGCATCTCGTACGCGACGGTGAACAGCAGACCGCGGTGGGCGACGAACGTGTCGGTGGCCGCGTCAGTCACCGGATCTACCATCCCACGAGCCTCCCTGCTTCACGGCTGATCCGACACCGTCGCGGCCACGGCCTGACCGCGGCGGGCGTCCACCGTCGCGCGCCGCCCCCCGTCCGCGAACATCGACGGGATGGAGAACGACCCCGGATGCCGCGCCTCGAACGCCAGCTGCTTCACGGTGCCCCAGCAGACCACCTGCTTGAGCTTCGCACCAGCGCGCCCACCGATCGTGAACCGCCTAGCGGTGTCGTCACTGCTGGCGAACTGGACGATGCCCGACCGACGACCCAGGCTGATGCACTGTCCGACGAACCCGATCGTGACCTCATCCGGTCGACCGCCGGCAAGCCGGGCCAGCACCGTGTCGGCGGCGTGCGCGCCGAGCGGGCCCGCCGCCTGGCAACTCATCCGGAACGGCAGGTCCGACGGCGCCGCCGAGTCCCCCGCCGCGACGATGCGGTCGTCGTCCACACAGGTCAACGTCTCGTCGGTCAGCAGGCGGCCCACCACGTCGGTGCTGAGCCCGCTGCGACGGGCCAGGTCCGGCACTCCGAACCCGGCGGTCCAGATGGTCACCGCGCTGAGGACCTCGCGGCCGTCGCCGAGCCGCACCGCGTCGGCGGTCACTGCCGTCACCGTCGCACCGGGCCCCTCCAGGACGGTCACCCCGAGCGTGGCCAATCGCTGCGCCACCGACCGGCGGCCTCGGGGGTGCAGGTACGGGCCGAGCACCGCGCCGCAGATCAAGATCACGGCGCGACCCACCTCCGCCAGTTCGGCGGCGGTCTCGATGCCGGTCGGACCAGCTCCGACCACCGTCACCGGCGCCGTCCTGGGCACAGCCTCGACGGCCGCCCGCAGCCGCTGCGCGGACTCCAGAGTGCCGATGGGGTAAGCGAAGTCGGCCGCTCCCGGTATGTCGGACGGGGCACCGCCACTGCCAGCTGCGTAGATCAGGTAGTCGTAGTCGACCGCGCCGCCGGAGGCCAACCGAACCCGCCGCCCTGCGGCGTCGATCCGGGTGGCGGTGTCCACGACAATGTTGATGCCGGCGGCCAGGATGTCGGGATAGTCGACCACCGCGTCGTCCGACCCGGCCACGAGCTGGTGCAGCCGGATCCGCTCGACGAAGGCCGGCCGGGGGTTGATCAGGGTCACGGTCACATCCGCGCGTTGGGTGAGGCGGTTGGCCGCCATCACGCCGGCGTAACCACCGCCGATCACCACCACCTCTGTGTTCCTGGTCATCAGGTCTCCTCGTCGATCACGGGTGGTCGCACAGCGTGTGGCCTCAAGACACCGCTCCGGCGGTTGCTGTGACACGGTGACCCGGTGGTGCAGGACACACACCGGACGGGGCGAAAAAACGGGGTGCCGGGCCGTGTAGAGAACGGCGGGTCGGCTTCGACCTTGGGGTGAGCGGCCACCCAGGCCACCGTCGAGAGAGGATCACACGATGCGATACATGTTGCTGCAGGCCTACGGAGGAGTCGAGCTCGAGGGCTGTACGCCGATGAACGAGTGGGCACCGGCGGATGTGCGCGCGCACATCGATTTTCAGCACGCGCTCAATGCCGAGTTGCTGGACAGCGGTGAATTGGTGGACGCGCAGGGTTTGGCGGGGCCCGACCTCGCGAAGTTCGTCGTCTCCGACGGCGTCAACCCGCCCAAGATCATCGACGGGCCCTACCCGGAGTTCAAGGAACTGCTGGCCGGGTACCGGTTGATCGATGTCGACAGCCTGGACCGCGCGTTGGAGATCGCAGCGCGCTCGTCGGCCGCACCGGGGCCGGGGGGTGTGCCGATCCAGCAGCAGATCGAGGTGCGTCAGGTGATGGGCGCACCCGACCCCGAGGTGTGACGTCCACCGCCGTCGAGGGCCTGCTACGCGACCTTGCGCCGCAGGCCCTTGCCGCGGTCGCCCGGCGGTTCGGCGACTTCAGCAACGCCGAGGACGCGGTCCAGGAAGCACTGGCCGCGGCGGCCGCGCAGTGGCCGGCGGGATTGCCAGACCAACCGCTGTCCTGGTTGATCACCGTGGCGTCCCGCAGGCTTATCGATGAGTATCGGCGGACCGATGCGCGGCGACGGCGCGAGGACCTCGCTGCGTCCCTCTCGATGTCCCGGGCGTCAACCCATCGGAGCGAACCGGTCGACAACGACACGGGGCCATCGGCGGACGACTCGTTGGTGTTGTTGTTCCTGTGCTGCGACGACGCGGTCTCGCCGGTGCTGTCGATTCCGCTGGCACTGCGCGCGGTCGCCGGCCTGACGACGCGCGAGATCGCAGCCGCCTACCTGGTTTCCGAGGCGACCATGGCCCAACGGATCACCCGGGCGAAGGCCAAACTGCGCGGTCGTAGGTTCGAGATGCCCGCCGACCCGTCCGCTCGGCTCGGTCATGTCCGCGAAATTCTCTACCTGCTGTTCAACGAGGGCTACACCTCCTCCAGCGGTCCGGACCTGACGCGGGTCGACCTGTCGGGCGAGGCGATCCGGCTGGCCCGGATGCTGCACCGCGCGGTGCCGGACGATCCCGAGGTCAGCGGCCTGCTGGCGTTGATGCTGCTGACCGAGGCACGACGACCAGCCCGGCTGTCGGCGAGCGGTGCTCTTGTCCCGCTGGCCGAGCAGGACCGTGAACAGTGGGATCGCGCGCTGATCGGCGAAGGCCTCGGGATCCTCAACGCCGCGATCGCCGGCCAACGCATCGGGCAATACCAGTTGCTCGCCTCCATTGCCGCGTTCCACGACGAAGCACCGTCGCACTCCACCACCCGGTGGTCGGAGATCGCCAAGGCCTATGCCCGTCTCGAGTCGTTGACCGGAAATCCGTTGGTGCGACTGAATCGTGCCGTCGCGGTGGCCATGGTGCAGGGCCCGGCAGCAGGGCTGAGTCTGCTCGCGGACCTGTCGATGCCCGACTCGCACCGTTTCCACGCCGTCCGGGCGCACCTGTTGGAGGGAGCCGGTGACCTGACGGCGGCGGCTCGGGGCTACGACGCGGCCGCGGCCCGAGCCGACAACGCCCGCGAGCGGGACTACCTGGTCGAGCAGGCAGCCAGGGTCAGATCGACTTCCCGCTGACGCTCACCGACGCACGGCCGTGATCTGGTGCTTGGCATCCGGGCCGAACGTGTGTTCGACTATGGTGCATGCTGACGCCCGACGACTTCGGCCTGTCAGACCGGCACTACCGGATCAGCGGGCACCGGCTCTCCGAGGCCACGCCCGATCGGTGTCCTAATGGGCACCCCCTGGGGAAAGAAACAGTCCTGCTGAGCAACCATCCCTGCGTCAACTGCACCGGATCCAGCCACCGAACCTGGCGGTGCCGCGAATGCGATGCCTGCTGGATCTGGCCTGCTTGCGCCGACCGACCGGAATGGCCGGAATGGTCCGGAATCAAAATCCGATAATCCAGGCACCAAAGGGCTCAATAGTCGCAGGGTGGCTCAGAATCACGACGCCGGTCGTTAACATTGCTAGATCCGATTGGCAATCCGCCCTGACTTCCGATGGCTGAAGTTTCAGGGTGTAGATTGCTTCGCGATCACCGACGAGAGTTGTACCCGGGAGGTGACGCCCAATTTCGGGAACAACCGGTAGAGGTGCGAGCCGACGGTGCGGTGGGACAGGAACAATCGTTGACCAATCTCCCGGTTGGACAATCCCTCGGCTGCCATCCGCGCGATTTGCAGCTCTTGCGAGGTAAGTAGCGACCAGGCGTCAGGGATTCGTTCGACGCTTGCCTCTCCCGATGCCCGGAGTTCCTGGTGAGCGCGGGTGGCCCAACCGATCACGCCCAAGGTTTCAAGCGCGCCAATGGCGGCGCGCAGCGGCGGGCGTGCATCGGCGACGCGGCGCTGGCGGCGAAGCCAGATGCCGTACTGCAAGAGCAGCCTCGCCCGGTACACCGGCCACCGGGAAAGATCGGCGTGGAGCGCCTCCTGGAAGAGTTGTTCCGCGTCGGCTTCATGCGCCAGAAGTGGTCGCCCGTACTGTAGCCCGACCGACAACCATGGGCTGTGAACGGTAAGGGCCAGTGTTTCCAGGTCGGCGAGCACGGCTCGGCCTTTGTCGAGATGTCCGCTGTGCAGCGCAGCTTCAGCATAATCACCGACGCCCCACAGGCTTTGGAAATGGTGGTAGCTGGGGTCAGCCGGGTCGAGCATCCGCCCGAGTTCCTCGTAGGCGATGCTGTATCGGCCAGTGGCCAGTGCAGCGACGCCTCGGGTGAGCCGAATGCCGGCCAGCATGGCGGACGCTTTGGTGGGCAGCGCGATCGACTCGGCCGCCCGGCTTTTTGTGTCGGCCTGGTCGTAATCGCCGCGTAGCCCTGCGAGCATCGCCACCGCGGTCTGCGCGCCGACCCCCCAGAGGGGCTGTCCGACATCCTCCGCCAGTCTCACGGACTCCTCAGCGGCCGAGACGGCGACCGACCAGTTCATGATGTTGATCGCTGTCCAGGCCTGATGGGTCAAAACCAGTGGCAGCCGACCCAGCCGCCCCTGATTCCGCAACCCAGCGACTGCGGCAGCCAGGAATGATGCGGACAGATCGAAGGCTCCGACAACATTGAGCGACGCACCCACCAGGGCGGCGGCCTCCGGGTCGAGCGGCGACCCGGTCGCGATCGCCGCGGCGCGTTCCACGATCAGTGTGCCGTGTTCCTCGGGTTCGGCGAATGCCAGAATGGCCATCAGGCGGGCATCGTCGGGACGCACCGGGAGTCGCAACGCGGCGGCGCTTACTGCGGAACGGGCCGGTTTACCGGGGTCTGCGAGATTGGCCTGGGTTGCCGCGACATCCAGAAACCTCAAAGCCATGTCGATATGACCCTCATCGGCCAGTCGCTCACCGGCCGCCACCAGCCCCAATACTTTGGCCGGATCGCCAGGGATGAGTGCTTCGGTCGAAGTGCGAAGCAATTCAAGCTGGGCTCGTTCCGGGCGGGTGAGCCGCTCACTTTCCACCCCCCCGAGCAGGCGGGCGACGTCGCCTGGTGCGCCGATCTGAAGGGCGAGATCCGCCGCGCGCAAGAGCCGGCGGGCCCGCAGGGTGGGATTCACGCTGAGATCGGCGGAGCGGGTGAAGGCGTCGATGGCCGCCGTCAGCCCGCCCCTCGCCTCGGCCCGCTGTGCGGCTTGGGCGATCTCGTCCGCAATACCCTGGTCCGGTGCGATGGCCGAGGCGGCGAGTTGCCACGCCCGTCGGTCCGGATGCGCCCCGAGAGCGTCCGCGAGGGCGCCATGGGCCCGGCGCCGGTCGGTCAATGTGGCGGTCTGGTAGATGGCGGACCGCACCAGCGGGTGTCGAAAATAAATGTGCGTCAGGTTCATCCGGATCAGGCCGGCGGAGGCAGCGGGTTCGAGAGTCTCGGTGGACACTGTCGCGTCCACAAGGCCGGACGCTGCGAGCAGTACCTCGGCCAGTGACCCGTTGTCGTTGGCAGCGGCCACTAGCAGTGCGAGCCTAGTCGCGCCGGGCAAGTCGTCGAATCGGGCAGTGAAGGTTCGCTGCAGTCGCTCGGTCATCGGCAGATGTTGGGCGAAGTGGTTGCCATCCCCCGATTCCAGGCCGGTGGACAGTTCGACCAACGCCAATGGGTTACTGGCCGCGACGGAGAGGATTCGGCCACGGGCCCGGGGGGAGAGGAGAGGATTGTTCCGGTCGAGCAGAGTCGAGCAGGAACCGGGATCAAGCGGTGACAGATCGATCTGGGGGAAATGCGCCCCGGTCAGGGTGGTGGAATGGCCGGCACGAATACCGATGAGGACGATGATCGGCTCGGTGGCGATCCGTCGGGCGATGAAGCCGAGCGCTTCGATCGTCGGGGTGTCGAGCCATTGGGCGTCGTCGATGATCACCACCTGCGGTTGATCGTGAGCGGCGTCGGCGAGCAGTTCCAGCGCCGCCAGTGCGGTCAGGAACCTGTCGGGCACCTGGCTGTCCCGCATCCCGAAGGCGGCGTGCAAAGCATCACGCACCTGCGCCGGCAACAATGCGACGCCATCGACCAAGGCGCGCAACAGCTGATGCAGACCGGCGTACGGGAGGTTCGCCTCCGATTCCACCCCGGTCGCAGCGATCACCTTGAGCCCATACCGGCCAGCCATGTCTCGGGCCTCGGCGAGCAGGGCCGACTTCCCTATGCCTGCCTCACCCCTGACAACCAGCACACCGCCCCGTTGATGTACGCCGGACAATAGCCGTTCAAAGGCGGCGATTTCCCTTGCGCGACCAAGGAGCTCGGTCTTTGCATGCCCCAACGGACCGGTCGCCACAAGTCGAAAGGGTCGCTGCCCGTGGCTCGAAACGCAACTTGTCTCCGAAATCGAACCGCCAACCCGGGTCAGCTGGCTACTCCCTGACGACGAGCACCGTCTTGCCGGCCGGCCGATTCATGTCCGCGCCGCTGTCAAAGGCGGCCCGGCCACCCGTGAGTGGGAATTTCGCAGCAATCGTCACATGCAAGGCGCCGCAGTCCACCAGCTCCGCGAGTTCGGCGAGTTCATCTCGGTCCGGGGTGACGATGAAAAAGCTCGCCATGGCTTGGTATTTCGCGGCTTGCCCGGGTGACGGGGGCACTGCCAACGTCACCAGCCGGCCTCCTGGGCGGAGCAGCGGGTACGAGCGTTCCAGTGTTTGTCCTCCAACCATGTCCAAGACGACGTCGTACCGGGACGGCCCCGCATCAAACGCCGTGCTGTTCACATCAATGACTCGTCGGGAACCAAGCTGCTCGGCAACCGATGCATCGTCGGTACCGCGGACTGTTGAAGTGACAACCGCCCCGGCCTGGGCGGCCAACTGCACCGCGAATCCGCCAACCCCGCCGGCGCCTCCGTGCACAAGTACCTCGTCGTCCGGCCGGAGGCCGGCATGATCATGCAGACCCTGCCAAGCGGTCAGGCCCGCGAGCGGAAGGGCCGCCGCGAGAACATGCGGAATGTGGGTTGGACGGTGGGCGAGATCGCCGGCCGGGAGGGTGACGTATTCGGCAGCCGCCCCGAGGCGATCGAAGCGAACCAGTCCGAACACCTGATCACCGACCGCCAGGTCTGTTACTCCTGGCCCGCACTCCGCCACTACCCCGGACATTTCGTGCGACGGAATCATGGGTCGATGGGTCCAACTCTCCCGCCAACCGAGCTCTGCGAAGGTGATAGCAGCGGCATGAACCTGCACCAGGACCTCACCAGGCCCTGGCGCCGGGCGGGGCACCTCGGCCAAACGCAGCTGCTCCGGACCGCCCCGTTCGTAGGCGACCAGCGCCCGCATCGTTGCCATGGCGACCGACCGTAGCGCCCCGTCAGCCGCTGCTGATCGCGTCAGTTGACTGCATTCACCTGACCGGTGACTGACTTCCAGGGTGCGCTGACAACCAGTCGAATGACTGAAGCCCACAACGAGTCGAACGCGGCACACTCACGCTGCCATACTCACCCGCCCTCATTCGATGGGATGCCGCCATGACCCCCACTCGGCCATCAGTTGTTTTCATCCACGGCCTGTGGTTGCACGCCACGTCGTGGCGGCCCTGGGTCGACCTCTTCAGTGAGCACGCTTACTCGGTGTCGGCTCCTGGCTGGCCGGGTGAACCGGACACCGTAGACGCCGCCCGGGAACAACCCGATGCCGTTGCCAACATCGGAATCGACGACGTGGTGGACCACTACGCGTCCCTGATCTCCGAGCTGCCCACCCCGCCCGTGCTGATCGGTCACAGCTTCGGCGGCATGATCGCCGAAAGATTGTTGGGTAATGACGTCGCGGCGGCCGCCATCGCCATCGATGCGGCACAAATCAAAGGAGTGCTGCCGCTCCCGCTGTCGAGCCTTCGGTCAACCCTCCCTGTTTTCAAGAATCCGGCGAACAAGCACCGGTCGGTGTCATTGACCGTGGACCAATTCCGCTACGGATTCGGCAACGCCATCCCCGCCGAGGAGTCCGGTTCAATCTGGGCGAAGTGGGCGGTGCCGTCACCAGGCAGGCCGCTGTTCGAGGCGGCCGCCGCGAACTTCTCCCCACATTCCCCGGCGAAGGTCAACACGGCTAACCAGAGCCGGGGTCCGCTGCTGCTGATGACGGGCGGCCAGGACCATACCGTCCCGGAGGCAATCACGAAGGCAACCCTCAAGCAGTACCGCCACTCCGACGCCAAGACAGAACTGGTCGAGTTCGCCGATCGCGGCCACTCACTGGTCGTTGACCACGGTTGGCGAGACGTCGCCGAGAGCTGCCTGTCGTGGTTGAAGGACAACGATTTATAACCTCACCGCCTCGAGCCGCCCCGCCTTCGTCGAGACCATCGCCACCGCATTTGCACTCACCCGGAGGAAATGATGAACCGTGTGCCCGATTCCGAACTCACCAAAATCCCGGGCGGGACTCTCATCACTGAGACCCCCGAGCAAGGCCGGGCGTTGGCATTCGCCATCGCCCGCCACACCATCCACAACATCCAGCCCGATCTCGACGTCCTGAGCGGTGGACGACCGAATTACTCAACGACCCCGGAAAGCCTCATAGCTGCCGGTCATGTCGTTGCCATTGAATTCCAGACCATCGCTGCCGCAAACAACTATTGGCGTGTGTGACGGCGACCGCATGATCCGGCGTTCCGCGGAGCGGGAGCGTCCGTGACCTTCGATCAGGCGGTGACACACGGCCGCCGAGGACTCGCCGTAGGCGAGCGTGGTCACTCCGGTCCCGTCACGTACCGCCCGAATCGTGCGCCACGCATTCGGGGAGAGACAGCACCACGATGCGGACGACCCCGATCGTAAGGACCAGCGACGCCGCTGCGGCTTGGAATCCGGACGTCGAACCCCGAATCATCAGGATCGCGCCTCCCACCATGGCTACACCGAGAAAAACGCCCACCTGATAACGGCGGCGACCGTACAGCCAATTGAACAGGGGGGCTGTGAGCAGCAGGCTGACAAGGTTCACCGACAAGCCTGCAAGACCCCAGTTGCCGCTGGAGAACCCCGCGATGACACCGGGAGTCAACATGGCGACCGTCAGCAGTGCCGCCCCCTAGGTGAGGCGTGACGGACCGACGCTCACCAAGATCCCACCAGGAAACGCCCGAAGCGAGATTTTCGGATCCGGGCCGAGGGATAACCCGCCAGCAGGGCAAGCCCAATAACGATAGATAGGAGCCCGAAGACCATCTGGTAGGTGGAATTTGCCGCCAGAATCGCCAAGAGGGCACCGCCGATCATCACGAGTGTGAGCACGATGCAGATCACCTGACGACGAGGGCCGTATCGAAAGGATAACGGAGGGGACAGCAGCAGGATGCAGAGCGTGCTGACCATCAAGCCGGCTTTGGCCCAGCGGCCCGGCGCGGACCCGTCCGCAATATCGAAAGCCAGCGCGACGAGGAGAACCGCAGGCAATCCACAACGACGGGGACACCTTCGGCCGCTGCGTTGGCGGATGATCGCTCACGTCCGCGATGATAGGTGTGCTGGCGAAGACCACGGCGATCGGTGGCGGGCCGTTGATCTCGGCCACCGGACGACAGGACGATCAAGCCGTAGGAGCGGCGGCCATCCCCGGGTCGAGGCGATCGCGACACCTGCTGCGTCAGAACGGTTTCTCCCATCATCTCGGCAAGGAGCGGCATGTCTCATCAACAGAGTCAGAACGCGGTGCGGGTGGCGCTGATCGGGTCGGGCCGGATGGGCTCGTTCCACGGCGAGACCCTGGCCCGCAGGCTGCCGGGTGCGGTGTTGACAGCTGTCGTCGATCCGGCTCCCGGCGCCGCCGAAGGGCTGGCCGCAAACCTGCGCGCGCCGCGATTCGCCACCGACCCGGCAGAGGTGTTCGCCGACAACGAGATCGACGCCGTCGTGATCGCGGCACCGGCCCGGTTCCACGCCGACCTGGTGGTGGGGGCAGCCGCCGCCGGCAAGGCCGTGTTCTGTGAGAAACCGATGGCGATCACCCTGGCCGACGCCGATCGGGCGATCGATGCCGCGCGTGCAGCGGGAGTGGTACTGCAGGTGGGGTTCAACCGCCGGTTTGCGCCGGACTGGGCCGCGGCCCGGGCGCTGCTCGACGACGGCCGGTTGGGCACCCCCCGACTGCTGCGGTCCGTCACCCGTGACCCCGGCGGTTTCGACCCGGCACGGGTGGCGCCCAACACCATCTTTCTGGAAACCCTGATCCACGACTTCGACGCCCTGCGGTTTTTGAACCCGGGTGCCGCCGCCGTCGAGGTGTTCGCCACTGCCACCGCGCTGGTCGAACCGGAATGGAAGGACCGCGGGTTGCTCGACACCGCCGTGGTGGTGGTCCGTTTCGACAACGGGGCGGTTGGCACCGCCGAGGCCTGCTTCGAGGCGTCCTATGGATACGACGTGCGCGGCGAGGTCTTCGGCTCCGGTGGAATGGCCACCATGGGCGGCGGCCGGCGAACCGGGATGGTGTATTCGGGGCACGCCGGGGAACTGAGCGAGACCGTGCGCAGTGATCAGGAGCTGCTGTCCGGGACGTACGTCGCCGAGCTGGCCGCGTTCGTTGACGCCGTACGCACCGGCGGGGCGGCGGCGGTGACCGGCGAGGATGCCCGGGCCGCATTGGAGATAGCGCTGGCCGCAGCCCGTTCGGTGGAATCCGGGCGCCCGGTGTCGATGCACGAGCTCGCGGGATGACCGACCGCTTGGCCGGATGCCGGTCGGTCGCATCCGCCGGCGTCAGTGATCTTTGCCGAATCGGCAACAGGAGTAGCTGAATCGAGGCGCCGTGGGCGAGCATGAACGGGTGAACACCAACACCAAAGGAACCCAGACAGCTGACTCTGCGGCCCCTGCCGCGCCCTACGCCGGAAGCGCCGCGGTGCAGGCGGAATGGGACAAGCGGTACACCGAGCAGGAGCAGCTGTGGAGCGGCCGGCCCAACGGCGCGCTGGTCGCCGAGGTCGCCGGACTGGCTCCGGGACGGGTGTTGGACGTGGGCTGCGGCGAGGGGGCGGACGCCGTCTGGTTGGCCGGCGGCGGGTGGGACGTAACCGCGCTCGAGGTCTCCGGCGTCGCGCTGGACCGGGCGGCCAAGCACGCGCACGACGCTGGAGTCACCATCAGCTGGGTGCACGGCGAGCTCGCCGAGGTGGCATTCCCCGCGGCCAGCTTTGATCTCGTGTCCGCGCAGTATCCCGCACTGCTGCGCACCCCCGACTCGGCCGCCGAACGGGCCCTCCTCGCGGCCGTCGCTCCAGGTGGGATCCTGCTGCTCGTCCACCATGCCGGGATGGACACGCACCAACCCCACGAACCCCACGAACCCCACGAGGGTGATGACAGCTTCGACCCCGCAGACTACGTCTGGCCCGCCATGGTCCGGGCCCTGCTCGATGACGATTGGGTGGTCGAGCTGGACGAACAGCGGCCACGGATCGCCCCCGAGGGTGGAGCGGGCGCGCACCACGTCGACGATCTCGTCCTGCGGGCCCGCCGCCTGCGGTGAATGATCAGAACCGGCTCAGGGATCGAATCTGATCGGAAGTCTCGAGAAACCGCGGACCATTTGTTTGACCCACCGTTCCGGCATCCCCACGATCCGCAACTCGTGCCCGTCGAGCAGAATCTCCATGGCGACTCTGGTGGCCAACCTGGCCAGCGGCGCCCCCATGCAGGCATGAATCCCCTCGCCGAAGGACATGATCTTGTTCTGCGGGGTGATCTCCCGGTGGATGTCGAAGGTGTCGGGGTCGGTGAAGACCCGCTCGTCTCGATTCGCCGAGGCCTGTAACAGCATCACCCTGGAATCGGTGGGGATGGTGACACCGGCAATTGTCAACTCCGCCACCGATTGCCGGCACAGGTTCTGCCCGGGGGTGTCGTACCGCAGCACCTCCTCGACGAAAGCCCTGATCATGGAGGGGTTCTCGGCGAGGTACCGCTGCAGGGCAGGGTACTTGTCCAGGACCGCAACACAGTTCGTCAGCAGCGCAGCAGGGGCGTCGATCGCCGCCGAGATCACCAGGTGCGCAAGGCCGACCTGCTCGTCGACCTCCACCTTGCCCTTCTGTGCGTTCAGGATGATCTGGGTGATCGCGTCCGACCCACCGGTGGGGGCTCCGGCCTCGATGTCCCGCACCCGGTGACCGACCAGTTCGGCCAGGTGTTCCTCCGCCTCACCGTTGGACACCTCGGCGTCCGGTGGCAGGCCGAACTGCCCGACAGTGCGTTCCATCGATCTCAGTAGGTGTTCCTGGAACATCTGATTGTCCGAGGATGGCGCACCGATCAGATTGGTCGCCGCTCCGATCCCCAGCGGCAGCGCGAATTCGCTGGCGAAATCGCCGCCTCCGTTGCGGCGCATCTCCGCCAGCAGACCGCGGGCGAATTCCCGCAATCCGTCCTCCTTCGCCAGGATCTCCTGCGCCGCGAAGGACCGCCGCACCGCCTGGCGCAGGGCCGTATGCCGGGGTGGGTCCTGGGCGACGAGATTGCCCTTGCCGTAGGAGTTGTGGGTACCGTCCATGTCATTACCGAGGCCGTTGATCAATTGCTGATGGTTCTTCAGGCCGGCGAGCACGTCCGCATGACGGGACACCACGTACAGATCGCGGCGCTCGTTGTAATACACCGGGGCGTGGTCCCGCAACTGCCGGTACAGCTCGTACGGGTGGTCGTACGCCGCATACGACAGTGGGTCGTAGTACAGGGTCAGGTGGCGCAGCGGGTGTGGCTGGTGTGTCGGTTGACCGTTGATGTCGGTGGCGTTGGACGCCCCGGTCCGTTCAGTGGATGACGGGTTTTCGTGCCCGGCATATTCCTCCGCCACCCTGGCGAAGGCGGCTGCCGCGTCGGCTGCGGCCCTGGCGGCGACCGCCGCCGCGGCCGCCGGGGTGAGCACCGCCACCGCCGGTTCGTCCGCGGCCGGCTCAGCGTCCCGAACCGGCGGGCCATGCGGCACCGGGCAGGAGATCGTGGCGTCCGCTCCAGCCAGCGCCGGGTAGGGGTAGTGCAGGTGCTCGTACAGTTGCCGGACCCACGCCAGGGCATCGTCGTTGGGCAGTGATCCGTCGCTCGCATCGTGGCGTCCGTAGACCCCTACCCGGTGCGCGCCGAGCTCGGTCAGCAGGGTGTCGATGTGTTCGCTGCCCTGGCTGTAGGTGTCGTAGGTGCTGTCACCAAGGCCGAACATCGCATACCGCACACCGGCCAGGTTGGGCCGCAACGACGTCAGGCCCTCCAGGAACGGCCGCGCTCCGGCCGGAAGTTCGCCATCACCGTGGGTCGAGCACACGATGACGTAGAACTCGTCCGCCGTCATCGAGGTGACCTCGTAGTCGGTCATGTCATGCACGACGGCCTCGCGCTGGTTCTGGGCGTCAGCGGCCAACTCCTCGGCCACCATTTCGGCGTTACCCGATTCGGTGCCAAACAGGATCACCATCCTGGCGGGTCTGGATTCCGGAACATCCTGCCCGCTAACCTGATCCACCTGATCCACCTGATCCCCGGTCGTGGCGACGGCAGCGGAGGCTGAACCTGGGGCGGCGCCGAGGGCGCACCCGGCAAGGCCCGCGGTTCCAGGTTTGCCCAGCAGCAGGTTCCCATTATCGACCATCTCGGCAATGGCGTCGGCGACCATCCTGGAGTCGGCCCGGTTCTCCGGAATGGTCCCGCGGGGTCCCCGGCGGAGCCAGCCGACGCAGTACAGTCCCCGGCCCAAAACCCCTGTCATTAGATCGGTTTCGTCGGACTCGAGGTCACCTCGACGCAGCACCGCAGCGTCCTTCTCGGTGAACCCGATGGCGGTGCACACCGTGTCGGCGACCAATCGAAGGGTGCGGCCGCTGCCGTCGACGGCGGCGAACGTTATCTGCTCGACAGTTTGCCCGCCGTCGATCGATTCGGGCGACCAGCCGAAATGGAAGGCGACCGTCCGGCGTGCGTCCTTGGGCGACGTCGTGAGCAGCGAGACCACGGCGTCCAGTTTCGCCTCCGGTTCGGCGGTCCTGTCGGTGTCCGCGAGATCGGGTGCGAGGAAACGAACATCGCGGGTCTTGGCCAGCTCCCGGATCATCGCACTGTCGAACTTCGCCTTTGCCGGCAGCGAGCGGCCGACAACGTCGATGTGGTCGACCGGGCCTTTGGTGATAGCGGCGATCACGTTGTCCGCGACACCAAGACCCCGTAGTTCGTCTTTGGATTTCAGCATCAGCCGGACCAGGTCGATGGCCACGTTCCCATGCCCCACGATGACCACCCGGGAACCCAGGGCCAAGCCGTCGGCGCGTTCGTCCGGATGGCCGTTGATCAACCGGGTCAGCCGGCCGGACCCCAGCACGCCCGGCAGCTGATGACCCGGGACGTCCAGCGTTCGGTCCCCGTGTAGACCTGTTGCCAGAACGACGATATCGAACGCGGCACGCAGTTCCTCCAGCGTGATGTCGGTGCCGATCTCCACATTGCCCACAAATCGCACCCCGCCGGTATCGAAGAGGCGGTCGAATTGCTTGGCGACGGCTTTCGTTCCCGGATGGTCCAGGGCCACGCCGTAGTTCACCAGACCATAGGGATGGTCGAGCCTGTCGATGATGACGATCTCCGCCGTCGGCCAGCGCTTGCGCAGGAATTGCGCGGTGTAACACCCGGACGGGCCACTTCCGACGATGGCGATCGTCGGTGCGCCGCCCATTTGCTCCCGCTGGATGGGTCCCCGCTTCACGGATCCCGTCTCGATCATGATCGTGCCTCTCGGGAGAATTCGTCGACCTGGTGCACCGTCCACCGGACGATCTCATTCAACAGGGCAGGGGCGCCGGCCGGTTCGAAGGACCGTGGGTCCGGTCCGAAGATGCCGTGCAGAGGATGGCCCGGGTCATGCCGGTGGGCTCCCATCACAGCTCCCTAGGGATCGTTCGCAGGGTGATCCCCCAGCGCCGGCAACCGTTCCAGGTCGACGCGATCGGGCCAGAGTGCCGACAGGACCGACGTTTCGAACACCCCGGCATGATCGGGCGGCATCGATGCACCGGTCCGGTTGATCGATAACGCCAGGACCCGCAGACTGCTCTCCCGCTGATTCCACTCGTCAGCGACGGAATCGATGAGCAGGAGTTGGTCGTCGGCAAAATGACCGGTGAACAGCACCGCCAACCGGACGCCGAAGTCAGCCAGACGCTGCAGAGACTGGCCGAGCAGGTCGGCGATCGTCCGGCTGGGAACCATGATGGTCCACGGGTAGCCGGTGTGCCCGCCGCCCGTGCCGCTGTACAGCGTCGGTAGGACGATCCCACCACTGGACGCCGCCGCCCGCAGGCACACCCCGTGCGCGTTCAGACCGTCCAGGCCGATCGGCAGATGCGCACCGTGGAACTCGATGCTGCCCAACGGTAGGTACACCACCGACCTGACCGCGAGGGCTGCGGCAATCTCGTGGGGCAGCAGATACTCGGCCTGAACCGCCCGCAGGTCCTGGGGGTCGACAGTGAGGTGCCCCGGGTGAATGGTCACTTGTAGTAATTCCGCGGCCAGTTGTGGGGGGCGATCTTGGCCAGCAATTCCTTCGGAAATTCCTGGCCGTCGGAATAGGCGACATTTTTGTCGACATTCGCCGTCGTGCGCATTCCTGGGATGACGGTTTTCACCTGTGGCGCACTGAGGGCATACCGCATGGCCGCCTCGGCCAGCGTCGGGTAGTACGGAGCGCAGATGGCTTTGAGTTCGTTGGTCCGCCGCAGAGTCTCGGCGAACCGGTCCCCCCGGAACAAGGTGTGCGGAACCGATCCGGGCTCCCAGCCGGCATACGTCTGATCCGTCCAGTGACCGACGGGCGAGCCGGAGTCGAACGGCACCCGGGCGATCATCGCGGTTCCGGTGGCCTCACCTGCCGGGAAAAGGTGGTGTGCCGGGCGCTGTTCGAACAGGTTGAACACCACTTGGATCGAGGACACCAGACCCAATCGCGCGATATCCACCCCCTCGTCCGGGCGGTAGTCGCGGATGGATACTCCGGCGTACTCGATCTTGCCTTCGACGATGAGGTCGTTCAGCGTCTCCAGCCAGTCCAACTGGCCTACCCCGCTGGCCAGCCATCCGTGGAGCTGCAACACATCGATCCGCTCGACCTGCAGGCGACGGAGCGCCTGCTCGACCGCAGCCCGGAGGTGCCACCGCGGGTATCGCCCTCGCATCTCTGGATCATCGTCATCCGGATCGGGCCATACCGTTGGTTGCACCTTGGTGGCGACGTAGATCCGGTCACCATTCCAGCCCGCAAGGGCCTGGCCGATCACTTCCTCGCTGTGTCCGGATCCGTACAGCTCGGCGGTATCGACAAAATTGATGCCACGGTCGAAGGCGTGATGCAGGGTGCGGATCGATGCCTGGTCGTCGACCGGTCCCCAATCCCCGCCCAATTGCCAGCCGCCGAAGGCGATCTCGCTGACCTGCCAGCCGGTGCGACCAAAGGTGCGGTACTGCATGGGTTTCTCCTTCAGCGACAGGGCATGCTGCGATTCATCTCCGGGCACGACGCCGACAGGCTCGGGTTCCGCCGACCGGGCGCCCGCTGCGATGAGTTCGCATCGAGCGCCCCGTCAGCCGGAATATCGCGATTGCTACCGGATACCGGCTTTGATGAACGTAATGATGGCGTCGACGTTTGCCTTGTCGACGACGACCGGACCGGTCGGGGTGGACAGCTGGGCACCCAGCACGCTGTTGTTCTTCTTGTACTGCCACAGCGAATCGATGGCCATGTACCCCTGCAGCCACGGCTGCTGGTCAATGGTGAAGACGATGTCACCGCTTTGCAGCAGGGGAACGACGTCGGCATTGAAGGCGTAGGTCGCGACCTTGACCTTGCTACCGGATTCTTTCAACGCGTTCGCGATGGCAACACCCAGTTGCGGCCCGAGGGTGACCACCGAGTCAATGGTCGGATCCTGCGCCAGCTTGGCCTGCACGGTCGAGACGTAGGCGGCCGGGTCGGTGCCGTCGGAGAACAGCCGGTCGGTGGTGCCGGAGAACTTTGACGTGATGCCGTCACACCGGTCCTCCAACTGGATCTGGCCCTGCGCCTGGGTCACGCACAACGTGTGCTTGGAACCGATGTCGTTGAGCTTGGTGCCGGCGTATTCACCGGCGAGGACCTCGGGTTCGCCGAAGAAGGACAACGCGCCGGTCTTTTGCCAATCCCGATCGCCGGCGTTGTAGATCACCACCGGGATACCGGCGTCGACGGCCTTCTTGATCGGGCCGGACAGGGCCGCGGGATCGGGCATGCTGACGGCGATGCCGTCGACCTTGCTGTCGATGGCGTTCTGGATCAGGTTGGCCTGCTCGGGAATCTGTCCGGAGCCGCTGTATTTGAAGGTGACATTGTCCTTCGCCGCGGCATCCGTCGCGCCCTTCTGAATCACGTCGAAGAACGTGTCACCCGCCGGGGCATGGCTGATCATGGCGAAGGTGTACTTGGGGGTGTCCACCGTGCCACCCGAGGCCGCTGCCCCGCTGGCCGCGGGGGTGCTGTTGGCTGCGGCACCGCCGCTGCTGCTGCACGCCGCCGCGGTCACCAGCACCAGGCCGGTAGCAACGCCCACCAGCACGCGCTGTTTGGTCAGTCCGAACATCGATGTTCCTTCCGTCGCGCCGGAACGCGGTGTGCTCCCGGTCGGTGAAGCCTGTTGGGTGTGGCACGCCAGCCGATATCGCAGGCGTGAGCGGGATGTCGAGCTCGAAACGGCTGAGGTCCCGTCTGTCACTCCGCAGATGTCTCCTCTGCTGGCACGTGCCAGTGTGCCAGGTCACCGAGGTTTTGCCTAGACCTGGCGGAGAGAACTTTGTCAGGACATGTGAACGTGGGAATCGATTGCTCCGGGGCGGTCTGCCCAGGGTGGCCGTGACCGCCGTACCCTATGGCTGTGGGAATGCCAGAAAGCAGCGCTCCGCACACCCGGACGACTGACGGGAACCACGTGATGACCCCGGGTCAATTCGGTCCCGCCGGACCCCTGCGTCGCCGGCCGACGATGGGTGACGTGGCCGGCCGGGTGGGAGTGTCCCGGCAGGCGGTGGGACTGGTCTTTCGGGGCGACCGCGGAATCAGCAAGGAAACAACGGAGCGCATTCTGAAGGCTGCCGACGAGCTCGGCTATCAGCCTGATATTGCTGCCCGATCACTACGCCAACGGAGCAGCAAACACCTCGGCGTCGTTTTCTCCCCCCATCACGCGGCCGAGGTCGACATTGTCGACGCGCTGTACCCGGTGGCCGCCGCCGGTGGTTACGGAGTCGTCTTGAGCGCGCTGACCTCCACCCGTGACGCGATGGTCGCGATCGACGAGGTGCTGGGTTACCGGTGCGCGGCACTGCTCCTGGTCGGCCTGACGATCGAGACCGGTGACCTGCGGCGGGTTTCCGCCAGGGTTCCGGTTGTCTCAATCGGCGGCAACGGCTCCGACGACACCGGATGCGATTACGTCCGCTCCGCCGGCGATGTGGGGATAGGTCTTGCGGTGGAACATTTGTGGTCGCTGGGTCACCGGGACATCGCGTACGTCAACGGCAAGCACATGCCCAGCGCCGACCTCCGGTACCGCGGCTATGTCCAGGCCACCCGTCGCCTCAATCTACGCCGGCGTTCCGTTGTCATCCCGAATGACTACGTGGAGGAGGCAGGCGCCAGGGCGGCGCGACTCCTGCTGCAGGACAGGGACTTTCCCACCGCGGTGGTGACCGCCAACGATCACGCCGCGATAGGTCTGATCCACACCGCCCTGCAGGCAGGCATCCGGGTTCCGCAGGATCTCTCGGTCACCGGATTCGACGACAGCCGGGTGTCGCAACTGTCCTACGTCGACCTGACCACGGCCCGCCAGGATGGCGAGCAGATGGCTCAGGCAGCGGTCGACGCGGCTCTCAGCCGGATCAATGGTCGCCAGGCACCGATCGAATCGGTCATCGCAACCGCGTTGATCGTCCGGGGGACCACTGCCGCCCCTCGGCTGCATCACGACGTCGCCCGCTCACTGACTGCTTGACCAGACGGTGGCGGAGAAAACGGACGTGACGGACGTGACGGAGCAGACGGAGGCGACGGAGCCGACGGAGCTGACGGAGGCGAGCGCGGGCGGTCAGGACATGGTGCCGATTCCCGGCGGATCCGTGACGCTGCACGACCGTCGCACCGAAACCACCTGGCGGGTCGACGTCGATCCCTTTCTCTTGGCGTCGGTACCGGTCACCCAGGGGTTGTACCGGGAGGTGACCGGGGCCGAACCCAGCGCGTCCCGCGGCGACCGACTGCCGGTCGAGTCGGTGTCCTGGTTCGACGCCGTCCACTGCTGCACGGCGATGTCGGTCCGCGACGGTTTCGAACCCGTTTATCGGCGCACGGGCGACACAGTCACAGTCAGAGCCGCCGCCGATGGCTACCGGCTGCCCACCGAGGCCGAGTGGGAATTCGCCTGCCGTGCCGGCACACTGACGCCTCGGTACGCCGAACTCGACGAGATCGCCTGGTACGCCGACAATTCCGACGACCGGGTGCACGAGGTCGGCGGCAAGATGCCGAACCGCGGGGGGCTCTACGACATGATCGGCAACGTCTGGGAATGGTGCGTCGACCGGTACGACCCTGTGGTGTACGGCGACTACCGGGTGCTGCGCGGCGGGGGCTGGAGTGACCGGGAGTGGAGTTGCCGGGCCGGGGTGCGGCGGCGTAGCCACCCCACGTTTGTGATCGACGATGTCGGATTCCGGGTGGCGCGGTCAATTTCGCCCGGCCCGGGGCTGGCCTCACCGTGACAACGCCGGCTCCTTCAACGCGCCTGCTGATCATGGCCGACACTCACGTCCCGGCCCGGGCCCGGGACCTGCCGGTGCAGTTGTGGGATGAGGTCGACGCCGCCGACGTGGTCGTGCACGCCGGTGACTGGGTGACGGTCGACCTTCTCGACCGGCTGGCCGCGCGGGCTCGAAAACTGGTCGCCGTCTACGGCAACAATGACGGCCCGGTCCTGCGGCAGCGACTACCGCTGGTGGCACGGGTGAGGATCGGCGGCGTCCGGATCGCGGTCGTCCATGAAACCGGCCCCCGAGTAGGGCGGGAGCAACGAGCCGACCGCGAGTACCCGAACACCGACCTGCTGATCTTCGGTCACAGCCATATTCCCTGGGACACAACGACTCCCAACGGGTTATGGTTGCTCAATCCGGGTTCGCCGACCGACCGAAGGCGGCAACCCCGATGCACCTACCTGACCGCAGATGTGGCCGGCGGCGAAACGACAAACGTTGTGCTGCACACCGTGCCGGCGCGCAATGAGGGCGTTAGTCGGTAGGACGCCAGTCCGCGCGGACCCAGCGACATGCCAGTTCCGGACCCTGCCGGGCAGCGCACGCCGCAACGGCAAGTGGCATGTCGGCCGCCGGGTGTGCGGTGTCGGGTGTGCGGTGTCGGGTGTGCGGTGTCGGGTGTGGGGTGTTAATACGACGCCAGGTCCGGGACCCGAAGATGCGGCAGCACCAGATCGAAATCCCGCACCGTGATCACGTCGTCGCCGAGTTGGCGCCGGCCGTCGGCGCGCGACATCCGCCGCTCGGCCGCCTCCGGGCCGTCGTACGCGACGGTGACCGCCGCCCGGCCCCAGTCCCGGTTGACCAGCAGGCTGGCGCTGCAGAACCCGCGGACCGCCCGCAGCGCCGGCAGGGTCAGGCCGATGAAATCAGCGATGAAGTCGTCGGCAGCCACCGCCGGAACGCGTAGCCAGGTGACCCGAACCCGGTCCGGCGCCGACGCACCCTGCCGCCGCTCCATCGCGGCCACCTCCCATTCCTCGACCTCGGCCGTCCCCTCGAAGGTCTTGGCGATGCGCTCCCGGATCGGCCGGATCCGGCTCACACTGGCGTGCATCGCCGCCTTGGTCTCCCATGCCGTGGTGACGATGCAGAGCCCGGTTGCCTGGTCGGTGAGCACGGACATCCCGACACACTGGCGCATCGCCAGCATGGCGGGAACGGCCTCGTCACGGACGAAGGCGAGACCGCGGTCGACGGTGTCCCGGCGACCCTGGAACATGGCGGTGCGGGCGTAGACGGTCACTGCGACGCCTCTCGATGTGGGTGACGCGGTCTGCGTCCGGACGCTGTCTCGCACCCCCAGGCAGGGCACGCGAACCCTGACTACCACAGATTTGCCGTTCCCTGATGGGATCATTCACATGGTGCACCGCGACGGCGCTAAATCCGGCGACCGCGGTCAGCCCAGAATCGCCGCGTACGGGGGGTGGGTCAATCCGGACGGCCCCGATTTGGCGTGGCCCTGCCCGGCGCTCAGCGGGCGCCCCAACCGCCGTCCAGCACCAGGTCGGAACCGGTGATGGAGGCGCTACCGGCCGAGCAGAGGAACACCGCCGCGGCCGCCACCTCCTCCGGATCGATCAACCGCTTGACCGGCGACGACGCCAGGATCACCGATTCCAGCACCTCGTCCTCGGAGAGGCCGTGCGCGGCCGCCTGGTCGACAATCTGCTTCTCCACCAACGGAGTTCGCACGTATCCGGGGTTGATGCAGTTGCTGGTGACCCCACGGGTCGCCCCCTCGAGCGCCACGACCTTCGACAACCCCTCCAGGCCGTGCTTGGCGGTGACGTAGGCGCTCTTGAACGGGCTGGCCCGTCGGCCGTGGGCGGAGGAGATGTTGATGACCCGCCCCCATGCTCGTTCGTACATGCCGGGCAGCACCGCCCTGGTCAGCACGAACGGGGCGGTCAGCATGATCCGCAGCATCGTCTCGAACTTCTCGATCGGGAACGTCTCAAGCTTCTCCACATGCTGGATGCCGGCATTGTTGACAAGGACATCCACGGTGCCCGCCACCTCCTCGACAGCGGCAGGGAGAGCGGCGATGTCGGACAGGTCAACCACCAGCGGGCTGGCCCCGATCTGCTCGCACAGCTCGTCAAGTGGGCCGGCGTCCCGGTCCATCGCCAGCACGGTGGCGCCGTCGGCGGCGAACCGAGTCGCGATGGCCCGCCCGATACCGCTGGCTGCTCCGGTCACCAAGGTGGTCCGCCCGGTCAATGGGCGGCTCTGATCGGCGGTGATCGTCATGCGCGGAGCCTAGGCCCCAGCGTTTCGGCTCGGCAGCCGCCCTCGGGGACGGTCCCAGGCGCTGCTCCGCGGCCGACCAACAGCCGTGACCAGTGCCGTGGCAGTGGTCTTTCAGTCCTTCTTAAGTGCCGGGCGATCAGATGAGCAGGTAGCCGAGCACCAGAGACGGAGTCCCGAATGACCGCCACCCTGCCCACCACTTACCCGCTGCCGCACCTGCCGTCCGCTGATTTTGCCAGGTCCCTCCGCGCGGTCGCCCGTGGTGACGTCATCACCCCCGGTGATCGGAGATATCCGGCCGCCGCCTTCGGATTCGATCCAAAGGTGGCCGCCGGGGCGGAGGTCCTATTGATCGCGACCCGTTCAGCGGACGTGGCGGCGGCGGTGGCGCTGGCCGCCCGGTCGGGTCGTCGGGTCGCCGTCGAAACGACCCGGCCGAGGGTGGGGGCGGGGCGGGGGGAGGTTCAGCCCGGTCTGCTGATCGTCACCAGGCTGCTGGCAACCGTGGAGGTGGACCCGGAGGGCCGTAGGGCTGTGGTCGGCGCCGGGGCGAGTTGGCGGCAGGTGTTGGCCGCGGCGGAGCTGTTCGGGCTGGTTGCCCGTGGTGCCGACTCCCCCGGTGGCCGGTCGGCAACCGGCCAAATCCGGTCCGGGGCCGTGGTGGCGGACCTGGCCCCGAGCGACATCATCAGCGTGGAGGTGGTGACCGCCCATGGTGATGTGGTCCGGGTGCTGCCGCGGACCGACCCGGCCCTGTTCCGGTCGCTGCTGGCCCGGTCCACCACCTTCGGGGTGATCACCAGTCTGACCGTCAGGCTGGTCCCGCTGCCGCCGTTGTACGCGGGTTCGCTGTGGTTCGACGCGGCGGACGCCGCAGCCGCCGTGCTGGCTGCGTGGCCGGGCTGGGTCCGGCAGCTGCCGACGGCGGCGACGGCGGCCCTAGACGTGGTCGACGTCCCCAACCTCGCGCTGGTCCCGGCGCCTCTACGGGGCAGACGGGTGTTGCGAATGCGGTTTGCCCATGCTGGGGATCCGAACGAGGGGGCCCGACTGCTTACTGCTCTGCGGCTTGCCGCCTCTGCCGTCGCCGACGACGTCGCGGTGCGCTCCTACCTGGCGAGGCGGGCCTGGCCCCGCGGCAACGGCTGAGCTGAGCCGGCTCAGCCGGGCATCGATGACGCGGTTTCCGCCGCGGGCGCGCCCACCCGGAGATGCTCGTCGAAAAAAGCGAGAATGCGGTTCTTGGCGTCGGCTGCGGAATCGTGGTCGTAGCCGACCCCGGTGACCTTCAGCAGCACGGTCAGCGGCGACGCGAGGGTGACCCTGTTGATGAACCCGTGCCGCCCGTTCGGGTATTCCTTGACATCGGCGACCACCCCGGCCTTGTCCAGGCTGGCCTGAACGACGGCTGCGGCGCCCTTGAGGCTGATGTCCTTGGCGCCATAGCTGGCCACCATCGGGCACGACCCGGACAGCACCTCGTCGAGGTTCTTGGGGAGTTGACCGTAATTCACGGCCGCCGCCTGGTATCCGGGTCGGGCCGCCAGCAACAGCGCGAACGCCCCACCCATGCAATAGCCGATCACCCCAACCGTTCCGGTGCAGTCCGACCGCTCAGCGAGATGTGTTCGGGCTGCTGCGATCTGATGGAACACCGGCCCCTGCTGGGCCATCAGCTGGCCGACCACCCCCTTGACGCAGCGCACCATGGATTTGCCGTTGTAGAGGTCGGGGACCAGGGCCAGATAGCCGGACGCCGCCAACCAGTCGGCCTGCTCGCGTATGTCATCTCCAAGCCCGAATGCGTCGTGCACCACGACCACCCCGGGCCACGGACCAGGCCGATCGCTGGTGGGGACCGGCTGGGCGAGGTACGCCGGGCGGCGGGCCTGCGCAGGGTCGGCTGCGGTGTCGGTCACGGTGATCATCGGCATGGCGCCAAGTTACAGGCGCCAGATCGTCCACGCCCGGATGGCTGCAACAAGATCGTCATCAGGCCGTGACCTGGCCGTCACCTGGCGAAACCGTTGGCACTCACAGGGTCTTGTGTGCCAACACGGATGTGATTCACCATGATCAAATTGCGACCACCCGCGATGGAGGTGCACCATGCGAGAGTCCGAGGACAATTCGGTCGAGGTGTCGCCCTTTCAGGCCGACGGTCTGCTCAGTGGCTTCCTGGTGTCCGGCCGGTGGCCGGCCAGCACGGTCGAGTGGGCCAGGTTCCTGCTGTTGGCGGTCCGGGTGGCAAGTGTCCCCGGAATGCTGCCCACCAGCACCGTGTTCCGGGTGCGGGAGGAGCTGCCCGACGACCCGCAACCGGGCACCATTGGATTGGTGATCGCGGAGGGCCCGGTCGTCGGCGACAACGCGGTGCTGCCCGGTCAATTCTCCGACCACCAACCGCCCGGCCTGATCGTGCTGCACCCGCCGAAGGAGATCAGGCCGACCCTGCCGGAGTACGACGAGGTGGCCGCCGGGTGCGTGCTGCTGCCGGGGTTGCCGCACCTGGGTCTGGACCACCGCGCCGCGTGGGTCGAGGCCGACCGGCAAGGCAACATCACCAGCATGGTCAGCCGGGCTGGGATCAACCTTTACGACGACGCGGACACCGCGGTGCTCGCGATGTTCCTGGCCGCCTAAGGGCTGGTCGTCAACCTGACATCCTGGCCGCCCGCAGCAGCCAACCCCCACCAGGACAGGTCATCCAGGATCTGGTCGGCGACCCGACCTGCGATCGGGTCGCTGGGTTCGCTCGAGCGCGCCGCACGACGAGCATGACGATCGTTCAACAACGCATCCAAGCATTCGACCGCGTCGATGATGCGGTCCGGCGGCTTCGCGTCCAGGTACCGCACTTCGATGTACCCGCCGCGCGGCCGTACCGGCGGGAATAACGTCGACAGGTGATAGTCCGGGTCCGCGGCCTGCGGAATGGGCGGCTGCGGTGCTCTGGCGGCAAAGTCGAGGTACCCACCGACCGGATCTGACGGGTCCACATCGGATCCGTCAGTAGCCGGTCCGGCGCATGTCCACCCCCCGCCAGATAGCGGTCCTGGTCTGTGGGCCGGTTGCCGGCCCCTCGGCCGGGCGGGGTGTGTTGCTGAACGCTGAGATCAGCGACGGGCCGGCCAGGTTCGCCGCCAACCATTGCTCGACGCCCGCAGCGCCGGGCAGCAACTCGACGTTGATCTGCAGGGCGGCGGTCAACTGCATCATGCGCCGCCCGTCCGGGCCGCACCTCGTCATTGAATGGAAACCCGATGGAAGAGGGACTTGCTATAGCCCTGCTCATTTTCTATGATTCGTACAGGTGTTTGACATAGGTGAAAGGGTGGCTATGGACGCGAGATGCAACGCCGCTGGGTGGCGTGACCTGGCTGCGAGACCGGCCGACCCCTCGTCGTTGACCGCGTTGGCCGGGGTCGATGCTGCTTCGTTGACCGGGGCGGAACTGGTGGATGCGGTTGTGGCCAGCGAGAAGGCCCTGTCCCTGCTGACCGGGGTGCAGATGCGGTTGCTCGCCGCGTTCGCGGTGCCGTTCACCGCTGGCGACCCGACGCGACTGGCCGGGCGGTTGGCGAAGAAGAACTGCATCACCGGAGACGACGACCCCCGCCAGGTCGAGCCGTACATCGCCGACGCCGCGGTGTCCCTGGCCGCGGCTGAGACGGCCGCGGCGTTGCGGATCTCCCCGGTCACCGCGGGCATCCGGGTCCGGGAAGCCCAAACCATGACCAGTGAGCTCACCCCAACCCGAGAGGCGTTGGAACACGGGGTCATCGACCGGGCCAAAGCCAGGGTGCTCACCGAACACTGCCAACCCCTGACCCCCAACCACACGCAGGCCGTCCAAGAACTCGTGTTACCACTGGCCGGTGGGCTGACCACCAGTGAACTGCGGGACGTCACCGGTCAAGCCGTCATCACCGTCGACCCCGACGGTGCGTTGAGCCGGCACCACGCCGCCGCCGCCCGCCGGGAACTCACCCTCAAAGCCCTCCCCGATGCGATGGCCACCCTCACCGCGTTCCTGCCCGCCCCGGACGCGGTGAAGATATTCCAGATCAGCGACCTCCTGGCCACCACCACCGGCGGCGCTCACGACGACACCCGGGGTATCGGGGCCCGCCGGGTCGACGCCCTCGTCGACATCGCCGACCACCTCCTTACCCACGGACACCTCGACCTCACCGACTACCTCGGCCCCCGCCACACCAACCAACACACCACCACCCCGCCCGTACCGTCAGTGCAGGCCAGCGCTGCCGGCACGCAAGACGGGCCGGCCGGTTCGCCAGAGCACGCGTGCGAGGCGCCGGATGGCGTGACCGAAATGCATAACGGCGAGATCGAGCCGGACGACGCGGCCGCTCCACCAGATCGGGCGGCCGGTTCGTCAGCCGACGTTGCCACAACTGCTGAAGCGTCATCGGTCTCACCTTCCGATACGGAGGACGCCTCCGCAGTCCCCGCTGTGCCCGACGACCCGGACGGATCGATCACCCCCATCGGACACGCCGGATCGGCCCCCGGGAACCGGCGCCGGGTGTTGACTCGGCAGGGCCGCCGACCGCACCTGTCGGTCACCATCGCCCTGAGCACCCTCGCCGGCCTGGACGACCTCCCCGGCAAACTTCAAGGGTTCGGTGCAATCCCCGCCGAACTCGCCCGGTCCATCGCCACCTCCGCAGGCACCATCACCGCCCTGCTCACCGACCCCACCACCGGTGCCGTCACCCAAGCCGGCGCTTTGACCTACCGACCCCGGCAACACCTACGGGACAGCACCGCCGCCATTCACCACACCTGCCAATTCCCGTCCTGCCGGCAACCCGCCTGGCGCTGCGACATTGACCATCGCCAATCGTTCAATCACCACCACCCCGGAAAAGGCGGCCAGACCACGCAGGAAAACACCGGACCCCTTTGCCGCCGGCACCATTTATACAAACATCACTCCGAATGGCGAATCCACGTCGACCCCCACCAACTCGCCATTCACTGGTCCAGCCCCACCGGGCACAAATACACGACCAACGGACGGCGGGTCGCCGCCCCCGGACTGTGGATCCACCACGGCGGCACCACGATGGCCGAACGCATGGACGCCATCACCGCCATGGGCGCCGCTGCTGCGTCCGGACGGCTAGCCTCCACCGACCGCGATCACCACACTCCCGCACCCGAGACCCTCAGCGCACCAACCAGTATTCTCGAAGATGGGCTGGCCGCGTTGTTGCTCCGTACCAGCATCAACACCCCGGACGTCGAGTACGACCCCGAACATGGTGACAGCGCACACCACAACTTGGCTGAACAAGGCCCGTCAGACGACGAACCGCACGATGAGGAACCACCACCGTTCTGACTTAAAGACGTCGCAATCATCAACATCCAAACCTAAGACACTTGTGTCAACAGCATCTTGGCCCGACAGCGTCCGGTGAGGCATCGCTGTTGCTTCACCGTTAATGATGCGACCCGACCCTAGACTTTATTCCTGGATGACCGACAGGATGTTGCCGGCCGGGTCGGAGAACCAGGCGATCAACGGGCCGCCGCGGCGGTTGATGCCTTTCTCGTCGACGAAGTCGTATTTCTGGAAGACCACCCCGCGATCGGCGAGCGCGTCGACGGCGGCCTCCACCTCGGGAACCCGGAAGTTCAAGACGGTGAACGCCGCGGCCAGATGATCCGGCTTGGGGTAGATCAGGGTGTCCCGGCCGCCCGCGGTGTGCAGGGTCAGCATCCCGTTCGCCTCGGTCACGTCGACGCCGAGGGTCTCGGCGTAGAAAGCTTTTGCCTGAGGGATGTCGTCGACTGAAAATCCGCTGAAAGCGCTGGTGCCAGCGATCGGGGAACGCTGCGCCACATCAGGATCGGTCATCATGTACTCCTTCGTCCGGTGGAGCGGGCCGCTCGGCCCACAGACAGTAGGACCCTCGGCGTGGGTCATTGTCATCGGTCCGGCAATGAGACCCTCTGCGCCGGGATAGTCGATCTCGTCGATGCGGTCGCAATGAGCGGCGCGCACCTGCAACACGGAGCTCGATGATCCCGGCACGTTAGGGGCTAGCGGCGCTAGCGGCAATCGGCCGTCAGCGGACGGAGACCAGCGTGGGGTCGGTGATGTTGTACTCCGTGCCCTGTTGCGCGGTGAGCAGCGCCGGCAGGATCTGCATCTTCTGCACCGACGCTGTCGGCTCCCCCCAGAGCACCTTCCGGCCGTCGGTCAGGGTCAGCTCGATATCGAACGCGGTTCGCGCCGAAACGGTCGCCACCTGGGCCCGGAACTCGGGGGTCAACGCACCGGCCACCGTGACTGCGGCCATGGTCGGCGGGTCGCCCACCGACGGGGTTCCCAGCGCGATGGTGACCAAACCCGGCGGGGCCGCCGGTACGGCCAGGTACGGGTCGCCGGTGGCGTCCAGCAACCACAGCTGACCGTTGGCCGACGTCACCGCGACCGGGATCCGGGCGCTCGCCGTCACCACCAGCGAGTCCGGCCAGCCGCGGGCAACGTCGGCCGACGAGACCTCAGGCACGCCATTCACTGTCGCCGTCACGGCATCAAGATCGACCCGGGCCAAGGGTGTTCCGTCCGGTACGGCGACCACACTCTTTATCTGGGCCGCCAGCTGATCCGATACCCCAACGACGGTGACGGTTTTCACGCCGAGGAGTGGACTGAAGAACACCGCGTACACCGCCCCGAAGAACACCACACCCACCAGGCCAAGGGCCACCAGCCACGGCCACCGACGCAGTGATGAGCGCCCCGAACGCACGGGGGTTGCACCGGTGGGTGTGTCGGTGGGTGTGCCGGACCGGCGGCCGATCCTGGTCGCAGCGGTACTCACCGGCTCTTCCGTCCCGTCTGGTGACGATGGGCGCTCTCAAGCATCACGGGCCTCCAATAGAGCCAACAGTTCCGGACCGACCGCGGTGATGTCCCCGGCTCCCATGGTGATCACGACGTCGCCCGCGCGCAGCAGAGCAGCGACAACGGCTGCTGAGGTGGATCTTTCCGGGTAATAGTGCACTTCCGCGGGACCATCGGGCACAGCCGAGGAGATCAGCTGACCGCTCACACCCGGCTGGGGATCCTCCCTCGCTCCATAGACGTCCAGGACGACCACCACGTCGGCACCGGCGAGGGCGGTACCGAAGTCCGCCGCGAAGGTGACGGTGCGGGAGTACAGATGCGGCTGGAAGACCACAACCAGCCGGCGCGCCGCCGAGCGATCGGCCGGGGCGGCGGACAGTGATCCGAGAACCTCCCGGGCGGCGGCGATCTGGGCCGCGACCTCGGTGGGATGGTGGGCGTAGTCGTCGTACACGGTGACGCCGGCGACCCGGCCCTTGCGCTCGAACCGGCGGCGGACACCGGTGAACGCCGACAGTCCATCGGCCATTGCCTGCGGATCGACGCCCAGTTCGACGCCGACGGCCAGGGCCGCTGCCGCATTGAGCACCATGTGATCCCCCGGCACCGTCAGATGCAGACCGACCTCACGGCCGTCGCCGACGGTGATGAGCGCCTCGCCGGCCCGGCCGCGCACCCCGACCGTGGCACCCGGGGTCCGACCATAGGTCACCACCCTGGCCACCGCAGTCCGCTCCGCCAGCGCCGCCGAACCCGGATCGTCGGCGCAGGCCACCAGGAACCCACCTGGCTGGATCCGCGCAACGAACTCGTCGAACACGGCGGTGTACGCGGCGGCCGTGCCGTGGTGATCGAGGTGGTCCGGTTCCAGGTTGGTCACCACCGCACCGTGCGGGGCGAACGACAGGAACGACCCGTCGGATTCGTCGGCCTCGGCGACGAACACGTCACCGGTGCCGTGGTGCGCCCCGAGGCCGGAACCGGTCAGCTCGCCACCGATCGCGAACGACGGGTCCAGCCCCGCGTGCTGCAACGCCATCGTCACCATCGAGGTGGTCGAGGTCTTGCCGTGGGTGCCTGCTACGCACACCCCCCGGTAACCGGACATCAACGCCGCCAACGCATCCGCCCGGCGCACCACCGGGATCCCGGCGGCCCGGGCGGCGACGACCTCCGGGTTGTCCGGCCGCACCGCGGTGGACACCACCACCGCCGTGGGACCGTCCGGCAGCAGGGCCAGATTGGCCGCGTCGTGACCGACCGCGGTGCTGACCCCCCGCATAATCAGCTGCCGCAGCGCCGTCGAGTCGCGCGCGTCCGAACCCGACACGTCGAATCCCCGGTCAGCGAGAATCCTTGCTATTCCGCTCATCCCGGCACCGCCGATGCCGATCAGATGCGTCCGGAGCAGGGAGATCCCCGCTGCCGTCACGGGTGCCTGGTCGTCGATCATCGCCGGCCGTTCATCCCATCTCGATCATCGCGGGGCACGAGCCGCCTGCAGCACCATCCGGGCCACCAGCTCGTCGGCGGGCTGCGCAGCGGTGGTCGCCGCGGACGCGGTCATGCCGTCCCGCATGATGCCCTTGATCACCAGCGGAACCACCTGGCTGACGACGACATCGGGTGTCAGGGCGGCGTCATCGATGATCACTGCGGCCCCGCTGGCCACCTGGGCGGCGGCATTGAGCCGCTGTTCCCCGTTCCCGTGCGGCAGCGGCACGTAGACGGCCGGCAGGCCGACCGCCGCGATCTCGGCGACAGTCATTGCCCCCGACCGGGCAACCACCAGATCAGCGGCCGCGTAAGCGAGGTCCATCCGGTCCAGGTAGGGCACCGCGACATACGGCGGCGTCCCGACCGGACCCGGGCGCACGTCGATGGTGTTGCGCCGACCGTAGGCATGCAAGACGCCAACCCCCATCGCGGCGAGATCCGGTGCGGCGCCGGCGATCGCGGCATTGATCCGCTGGGCGCCCTGGGAACCACCGAACACCAGCAGTGTCGGGGCATCCGGGTCGAGCCTGAAGAACTCCCGGGCCTGCGCCCGCAGCCCGGCGCGGTCGAGTTGGGAAAGGCTGCGCCGCACCGGGTTTCCGACCACTTTGGCATTCTTCAGGCCGGAACCGTCGACCGCCGCGGCCACCGCCGCGGCCAACCGGGCGCCGATCTTGTTGGCAAGTCCGGACCGGGCGTTGGCCTCGTGCACCACGATCGGCACCCGACCCCGGGCGGCCAGGTACGCCGGCAGAGCGACGTAACCACCGAATCCGACCACGACGTCGACGGATCGGTCGGTCATGATGGCTCGGGTGGCCCGGATTGCCGAGCGCATCCGGGTGGGCAGCGTGAACAGGTCGGCGGATGGCTTGCGCGGCAACGGGACTGCCGGGATCAACCGCAGCTGGTAACCCCGGTCCGGAACGAGAGTTGTTTCCAGGCCGCGTTCCGTGCCCAGCGCGGTGATGGTGATGGCCGGGTCGATCTCGACCAGCGCGTCGGCCACCGCCAACGCGGGCTCCACGTGCCCGGCGGTCCCCCCGCCGGCAAGCAGGACGCTGGTCATCGAGGTCTCCGGCGCACCGGCCTGGCGCCGCCTCGGCCGGGCTCCCCCGACGGGCGCCCGGCCGAGGAACGGCCCGGCGCCGGACGGCCGGCTGTGCGCTCTCCGGGCGCCTGATCGTTGGTGTGTCGATCGTTGGTGTGTCGATCGCTGGTGCGGTGAGCGTTGCCGGCCACCCGGACGGGGGTGCCTGCGCCGCGGACGGGGGTGCCGGCGCCGCGGACGGGGGTGCCTGCGCCGCGGACGGGGGTGCCTGCGCCGCGGACGGGGGTGTCTGCGCCGCGGACGGGGGTGCCTGCGCCGCGGGGCGCCCGGCGGGGGGCAGTAGTCGCTTGAGCAGGTGCCTTCCGGACACGTCCGCGGAACTTGCGCCGGGCCGGCCGACCCGCCTTTTCGACCGGACGCAACCCCAGGAACTGCCGGACCCGGCTGTCGCCGCCGGCCTGCAGAGCCGCCGCGGCCTGCGGTTCCCGGCGGGCGAAATTGGCAAGGATGCCGAACACCACCATCGTGATCAGCAGTGAGGTACCGCCGGCGGAGATCATCGGTAACGGGATGCCGGTGACCGGAAGCAGACCGACGACGTAGCCGATGTTGATCGCGGCCTGCCCGACCAGCCACACGGTGGCGGCGGAGGCGACGATCTTGACGAACGGATCGACGTTGCGACGGGCAATCCGCAGGCCGGTGTACGCCAACACTGCAAACAGCAGCAGCAGTATTCCCGCGCCGATCAGCCCCAGTTCCTCACCGACGATCGCGAAGATGAAATCCGAGTCCGCGTTCGGCAGGTAGCTCCACTTGGCCCTGGACTGGCCGAGCCCGACGCCGAACCAGCCCCCGTTGCCCATCCCGTACAGGCTCTGCAGCAGTTGATAGGACACATCCGGGTGCGCCTCGGGGTCGATGAAGGAAGTCAGCCGGGCCAGCCGGTAGTCGGCGGAGACCGCCAGGTAGACGAACCCGGCGGCGGCCGCCGCGCCGACGCCCGCGAAGGTCCACCACGGCGCACCAGCGAAGAACAACACCGCCATGAACACGATGGTCAGCGCCACCGTGGTTCCCAGGTCGGGCTGCAACATGATCAAACCCGCCATCAGGCAGAACACCGGCAGCACCGGGATCAGCAGGGCCTTGGCCGAACCCAGCGTCGACCGGCGCGCCGCGAGTACGTGTGCCATCCACAGCAACAGGGCCAGCTTGGCGATCTCACTGGGCTGAAACTGGAACCCGCCGAGCCGGATCCAGCTGCGGGCCCCGTTGATCCGCGCACCGAACCCGGCGAGCACGGCGACCAGCAGAGCGAGCGACACGATCACCGCGGCCGTCGACAGTGACCGCATCACCCGGACGGGGACGAATTGTGTTGCCCAGAAACAGATCAGACCGACAGCGGCATACGTTGCCTGGTTGGCGAACGTCGAGAACGAGGACCCGCCGGCGCGGAACGCGGTCACCGACGACGACGACAGCACCATCAGCAGGCCGAACCCCAGCATCAGGGCAAAGACGGCCAGCACCAGATGCAGTGAGGTCATCGGCCGGTCGAGCCAGTCGGCGCCGACCCTGCGGGCGCCGCGGAGCAGCTGCCCGAGCTGGCGTTGCAGGGCGGCCCCCCGTCCGGTGCGCCCCCTACCCGGGGCCGGGGACGAGCCGGACCGGACCCGACCCGGCGGGGATTCCACGCTCACCATGCGGCGCCAGAGGGGACATCCGGCAGAGATTTCGCAGCCCGCGCGAACTCCTCGCCCCGGACCGCGTAGGAGGGATACATGTCAAGTGATGCGGCGGCCGGTGCGAGCAGCACGACATCACCCGGGGCGGCCATCCGCGCGGCCGCACTGACCACTTCACGCATCACGCCATCGTGCTTGCCGGTCACCAGCAGAACCGGGACATCCGGCGCGTGTCGGGAAAGTGCGGCGGCGATGGCCGGAGCGTCCACGCCGAGCAGCACCGCCCCGGCCAGCTGGTCCCGGACCCGACGCACCAGGTCGTCCACCGACGCCCCCTTGAGCTGGCCGCCGGCGACCCATACCACCCGGTCATGAGCCTGCAACGAGGCCAGCGCTGCGTGCGGATTGGTCGCCTTGGAGTCGTCGTAGTAGGCCACCCCGGCCCTGGTGCCGACCAGGACGTTGCGATGGCCACCGGGTTGGTACCGGCGCAGCCCGGTCGCGACCGCTTCGGCCCGCACCCCGGCCGCCAACGCGAGCCCGGCCGCGGCCAACGCGTTGGTGACGTTGTGCTCTCCGGCGGGCCGCACGTCGGCCACCGGGAGCAGTTCGTCCTGACCGAAGCTGTTGTCCACCAACATCTCGTGCCGCACCCCGAGGGACCCCGGGAACGGGCGGCCGCTGAGTACCGGCACCACCAGCCCCGCCCGCGATGCCGACAGCATTCGGGCCGCTCCCGGGTCGTCGATCACCGCGAGGGCTACCCGGCCGGTCAACGCCCTGGCCTTTGCCGCCGCGTACGCCGCCATCGACCCGTGCCAGTCCAGGTGGTCCTCGGCGAGGTTCAGCACCACGCCGGCCGCGGGCCGGACGCTCGGCGCCCAGTGCAGCTGAAAACTGGACAGCTCGACGGCGATCAGGTCCTGCCGCTGGACGTCATCGCCCGAGCCCCCCACGGCGCCGCCCCCGCCATCTCCGCCGGCCAGCACCGCGTCCAGCACCGCCCAGCCGATGTTGCCGCACGCGGTCACCTGCCGGCCCGCGGCCCGCAGGATCGACTCCAGCATCCCGGTGGCGGTGGTCTTGCCGTTGGTTCCGGTCACCACCAACCAGTCCCGCGGATTCGGACCGGCCTGATCGACCCGCCAGGCGAGTTCGACCTCGCCGATCACCTCGATCCTGGCGCTTGCGGCCGCAGCCAGTAGGGGGTTCGTCGGCGGGATCCCGGCGGAGGTCACCACCAGATCGGTACCGGCCGGCGGGGCGGCGAGGTCGCCCGCGAAGGTGACGTCCCCTGCGATGGCGGCGAGCTCGGCCGGCGCGGCCCGGTTCGACGTCACCACCACCGACGCCCCCCGGCCGGCGAGATAACGAACAACGGGCAACCCGGTGACCCCGACTCCGGCGGCCAGGACCACATCGCCCCGACCCGGCAGATGACCAACCGGCACGGGATCAGCCGCCGGTCAGGGAGAGCCAGTCGGCATAGAACAGGCCGAGCCCCAGCGCCGCGGACATGGCCGCCAGCAGCCAGAACCGGACCATCACCGTGGTTTCCGCCCACCCCGACAGCTCGAAATGATGGTGGAACGGGGCCATCTTGAACACCCGGACATGCTTGGTCTTGAAGACCGCGATCTGGATCACCACCGACAGCATCTCTACGACGAACAAGCCGGCGATCACCACCAGCAGCAGTTCGGTCTTGGTCAGGATGGACAGCCCGGCGATCAGGCCGCCCAACGCCAGCGACCCGGTGTCGCCCATCATGATCCGGGCCGGATGCGCGTTCCACCAGAGGAACCCGATGCAGCCACCCAGGGCTGCGGCCGCGACCACCGCGAGGTCCAACGGGTCCCGCACCTGGTAGCAGCCGGCGGCGGCGGCATCGCTCAGCAGCGAGAAACAGGAATTACGGAACTGGAAAAAACCGATCGCCACGTAGGTGCCGAGCACCATCACCGACGACCCGGCCGCCAGCCCGTCCAACCCGTCGGTGAAGTTCACCGCGTTCGACCAGGCGGCCACCAGAAGCCAGGCCAGAATCACGAACCCGACGGCGCCGATCGAGAAGAACGTCAGATCGCGGGTGTATGACAGCGCCGTCGAGCCCGGGGTCAGCGCGACCGGGTTGCGGAAGAACAGCGCTCCGACACCGAAGGTCAGCGCGACGAAGGTCTGGCCGAGGAACTTCATCCGCTTGTTCAGCCCCAGGTTGCGCTGCTTGCGGATCTTGATGAAGTCGTCCAGGAAACCGACAAGGCCCATACCGGTGGTCAGGTACAGCAGCAGCACGGCGGACGCGGTCGGACCCCCGCCACCGTCCACGGCCTGGACCGCGATCGCGGCCAGGTACCCGGCCCACATCGCGACGATGATCGCGGTGCCGCCCATGGTCGGGGTGCCGCGTTTCTTCTTGTGGTGCTGCGGTCCGTCCTCGCGGATCTCCTGCCCGAAGCCCTGCCGGGAGAACACCTTGATCAGGTATGGGGTGACCAGGATGGACACGGCCAGCGAGATGATGGCGGCAATCAGGATCGTCTTCACGAAGCTCCGTCCGCGGCGGCTGTCCCCAGCTCGTCGACAAGACGCTGAGCCACCCGATCCAGACCGGCCGACCGGGAGGCCTTCACCAGCACCACGTCACCGTCGGTCAGCTCCGCCAGCAACAGCGCGACCGCCCCGTCGATGCCGTCGACCAGCTCCGACTCCCCGTTCCACGACCCTTCCAGGTGGGCCCCCAGGTGTAGGGCACGGGCCCCGGTCCGGCCGCCGACGGCCTCGCCGGTGGCGTCGCCGGGCTGCTGCACCACGATCAGGCGCTCGATGCCGAGCCGCACCACCAACCGGCCGATCTCGTCGTGCGCGGCGTTGCTGTCGGCGCCGAGTTCGGCCATTTCCCCCAACACCGCCCAGCAGCGGCGGCCCCGGCCGATCGTCGACAACGACTGCAGCGCAGCCCGCATCGAGTGCGGGTTGGCGTTGTAGGAGTCGTTGATCAGGGTGATGCCGCCGGTCAGTTCGGTGACCTCCATCCGCCACCGGGACGCGGCCTTCGCACCGCTGAGCGCGGCCGCGACCGTCGCCACGTCCATACCGACGGCCCGGCCGACGGCCGCGGCCGTCAGCGCATTGCCGACCTGGTGGGCGCCGACCACCGCCAGGTGCACCCGGGCACTGCCCTCCGGAGTGCGCAGGGTGAACCCCGCGCGGTCGGCGTCGTCCTGGGTGACGTCCTGCGCACGGACCGTCGCGTCCTCGCCGCGGCCCACCGTCACCACCTGCGCGGAGGTGACCGCGGCCATCGCGGCCACCCGGTGATCGTCGGCATTCAGGATGGCGATGCCGCCGTCCGTCGCCGATGGAAGTGCTTGCACCAGCTCGGATTTCGCTCGGGCGATGGCGTCGACTGAGCCGAATACGCCGAGGTGCGCCGACCCGACGTTGAGCACCCCGCCGATCCGCAGCGGGGCGATCCGGGCCAGCATCGCGACGTGCCCGACGCCCCGGGCGGACAGTTCCAGCACCAGGAAACGGGTGTTCGCATCGGCGCGCAACGCGGTGTACGGGTGGCCCAGTTCGTTGTTGAACGACTCCGGCGGGGCCACCACCTCGGTGGGGTCGGAGACGCAGGCCCGGAGCACCGCGGCGATCAGGTCCTTGGTGGACGTCTTCCCGGACGAGCCGGTGATCCCGATGACGGTCAGCCCGTGCTCCCGGACCAGAGCGGTCACTGATTCCCGGGCGAGCGCGCCGAGGGCGCGGAGGACCGCCTCGGAGTCGTTGGCGGCACTACCGGCGTCGGCGCTAACGCCGGGCACCACCAGGACCGGCAACCCGGCGTCGACGTCGCGGGAGCCCAGCACCGCGACCGCTCCGGCCGCTGCGGCGGCGGGGATGTAGTCGTGGCCGTCGACGCGTTCCCCGCGCAACGCCACGAACAATGCACCCGGGGCGATCCGCCTGGTGTCGAACTCCACCGAGCTGATCGTCACCTCGTCGGCACCGTCCGGCGCCGCTACCCCGATCGCGGCAGCTACCTGGGCCAGCGTCATCGCGATCATGCGCCCACCCGCGGCGGGGCTGACGGGTCGACGGCCGGGTGCCCGGGGGTGGTCCGGAGTGTCCCGAGCGGAGCGGCGGTGCGGGCGGCGGTCACCTCGGTGAGGCTAGCCGCCGCGGACGCCCGCTCCTGCGCTCCGGCCGGGCTGTCGGCACCGTCGGCACTGTCTCGCAGGGCCGCCGCCAACTCGTCCCGGTCGGAGAACGCGTGCACCAGGCCGTCGATCTCCTGGCCCAGCTCGTGACCCTTCCCGGCGATCACCACCGCGTCACCGGTCCGCGCGGCCAGCACGGCGGACCGGATGGCCTGCCGCCGATCACCGATCTCCTTGATCTGCGCCACGTGACCGGTGCTCGCGGCGTGCGCACCGGCCAGTACCTCCGCCCGGATCGCGGCCGGGTCCTCGGATCGGGGATTGTCGTCGGTGACGATCAGCAGGTCGGCCCTGGACGCGGCCGCCTCACCCATCACCGGACGCTTACCGGTGTCCCGGTCGCCACCCGCACCGACCACCACGATCAGCTGGCCGGCCAGCCCGTCCCGGACGGCGTCCAGCACCGCCGCGAGCGCCGCGGGTTTGTGGGCGTAATCGACGACGGCGAGGAAGTCCTGGCCCTCGTCCACCCGCTCCATCCGGCCCGGCACGACCACCCCGGCCATCGCGTCCGCAGCCATGTGCACGTCCCGGCCGAGCGCGTCGACGCAGGCCAGGGCCATCGCGGCATTGGAAACGTTGAAAGCCCCGGGGATGGCCAGGGCCACGGTGACGACCCGGGCGCCGGGGCCGGTCAGCGTCACATGCTGTATCCCGTTGGCCGATACCTGGACCGAGCCGACCGACCAGTCGGCAGGTCCATGCACGCTGACGGTCAGCGCGTCCGGGTGTGCGGCGGCCAGTCGGGCGCCGTAGCCGGTGTCGATGTCGATCACGTGTCGGCGTGCCCGCCCGTCGAACAACAGGCTCTTGGCGGCGAAGTACTGCTCCATGTCGTGGTGGAAATCCAGGTGGTCCTGGCTCAGATTGGTGAAAGCGCCTACTGCAAAGACGGTCCCGCTGACCCGGCCGAGCGCCAGCGCGTGCGAGGACACCTCCATCGCCACGACCGACACCCCGCGCTCGGCCATCACCGCGAACAGCGCCTGCAGGTCTGGGGCTTCCGGGGTGGTCAGGGCGCTCGGGGCAACCTCACCGTCGATCCTGGTCTGCACGGTGCCGATCAATCCGGTCCGGGAGCCGTCCGCGCCCAGTGCGGCCTCCAGCAGGTAGCAGGTGGTCGTCTTGCCGGCGGTGCCGGTGATACCGACCACCTCCAGTTGCTCACTGGGGTCGCCGTACACCGCGCGGGCGATCGTGCCCAGCAGTGCTCGGGGATCGGCGGCGACGAGTATCGGAACGCCCAGCGCCGGCGGGGCGGCATCGGCGCCGGCACGGTCGGTCAGCACGGCAACAGCGCCGGCGGCCACCGCATCGGCGGCGAACTGCGAACCGTGCACCCGGGTGCCCGGCAATGCCGCGAACAGGTCACCAGGCCGCACGTCCTGCGCGCGCAGGGTGATCCCGGTGAGCCTCACAGCTCCCGCGCGGCCGAGCCCGTCCGACCGCACGGCAGTGCCGGTGAGTGCGACGATCGCCTCGATCGTGGTCCCGACCGGCGCCTGGGGGCGTAGCGAAGCCGTCATACCGCTGGGAGCCACGGGCGGCAAGACTACCCGGTCCGGTCCCTCGATCAGGGTACGTAGAGGTCGTAGATCGGCGCCGGCTGGGCCGACGGCGGCACGTCGGCGGCCCGCATCGCGTACGCGGCAATGTCGTGGAACAGCGGCGCGCAGCTGGTGGTGCCGGCAGGCGAGTTGCCCTTCGGGTCGTCCAGCATGATCGCCACCACATACTTGGGGTTGTCGGCCGGGACGACGCCGGCGAACGTGGAGGTGATCGCGGACTTCGAGTACTCGTTCGTGTCGGGATCCACCTTTTGCGCGGTCCCGGTCTTGCCGGCGACCTGGTATCCGGTGATCGCAGCCTTGGCCGCCGTCCCGCGGTGGTTGGTGTCCCCGCCCTGGATGGTGCCGCGCAACATGTCCAGCAGGGTCCGTGAGGTCGCCGCGCTCATCACCTGGGTGGTGGTGCCGCGCGGGGTGGGTGGCAGCTGACCGCCCTGGTCGGTGCTCGCGATAATGCTCGGCTGGACCCGCACACCGTTGTTGGCGATGGCCTGGTACATCGAGGCAAGTTGCATCAACGAGATGGATACGCCCTGACCGATGGGCAGGTTGCCGAACGTACTGACCGACCAGGTCGACGGCGCCGGGAACCGCCCGGAGGTCTCCGCGGGGAGCTGGATGCCGGTCTTGACGCCCTGGCCCATTTTCTTGGCCATGTCGACGAAGGCGTCCTGACCCACCTGCTGGGCGATCATCAGCGTGCCGACATTCGAGGACTTCCCCAGGATCCCGGTGGCGGTCATGTTCACCGGACCGTGGGCCCAGGCGTCGTGCACGGTGATGTCACCGACCTTGATCGATCCGTCCACATTCATCACGGTGGTGGGGGTGATGAGCCCCTTCTGCAGGGCGGCGGCGAACGTCACCACCTTGTTCACCGACCCTGGTTCGATCGCGTCGGTGACGGCGCGGTTGCCAGTCTGTTGAGGGCTCTTGCCGGGTTCGTAACAGGCCATCGCGGGCACCTGTGCGTCGACCACCTGCATGACCACCACGCAGCCCGACTTGGCCTGGGAGTTCTGGACGGCCTTGGTCAGCATGCTCATCGTCGTGTACTGCAGGTCGGAATCGACGGTCAGGGTGAGGTCGAGCCCGTTGAGGGCCGGCTTCTCGTCGCGAGCGCTGCCGGGGATGACGACGTGCCGGGCGTCGACGTCGACGGTGCGCTGACCGTCCTTGCCGGCAAGTTTGGTGTCGAACTTGGCTTCAACACCGGAGAGCCCGTTGCCGTCGTAGTCGGTCCCACCGACCAGCGCGGAGGACGCCTCCCCGTCCGGGTACTGGCGCAGGTACTGCCGTTCGGTGACGACGGCGTCGCGGTGGTCGCGGTCGAACAGCGGGGCGATCTTGGTCATCAGCGCGTCGGCCTGCGCCGGCATCAGGTTGCGGGCGAGGTAGACGTAGGTCTTGCCGGAGGTCAGCTTGCTCAGCAGGTCCTCGGCCTTGAGTCCACCGCCGACGTCGGTCACCAGAATGTCGGCCACCGCCTTTCGCTGGGCGTCGTCGGTGAACAACGCCGGCCTGGCGGCGACCGCCCGGCCCTCCACCGTGAACGCCATCGCGGCGCCGTTGCGGTCACTGATCGACCCGCGCTGGGCGAGCAGGCTGACGGTCCGGGTGCGCTGTGCCTCGCTCTTGGCCGCGTAGCCAGCGGGGTCGATGGCCTGGATCGTGACCAGCCGACCACCGGCAATCGCCAGCAGGCTGAGCAGGATGACGAGCGCGAGCCGACCCCGCAGCCGCGGGTTGCCGGTGGCTGCCCGGCTGCGGCGGACCCGCCGGCCCCGGACCGACGCCTGGGTGCGGGGTGCGGCCGACCGGCCGATCCGGCGGCCCGAGCGGCCGCTGCCCGACGTGCGTGTGGTTCGGGTTGGGCTGGCGCCAGAGGTCGCGCGGGCGGTGTTCGGGCGGGGGCTGTTCGGGCGGGCGGTGTTCGGGCGGGCGGTGTTCGGGCGGGAGGCGCCTTGACCGTCCACGCCGGCGGTCCGTTGCCGGCCCGGTGCGGTGGCCGGACGGGCAGACCGGGGAGACCGCGGGGCCGGCGATGAGCCGGTGACGGGTGCGGTGGCCGGACGGGCAGACCGGGGAGACCGCGGGGCCGGCGATGAGCCGGTGACGGGGTCGGTGACCGGGGTCCGACGCCCGGACGTGGCGCCGTCGATGACGAAACGGCCCGCCCGCACCTGGCGGCTTGGAGCACCGTCGGGGCGTCCGTCTTGGTTCACTGGTGCACTCCTGGGGCCTGGGCGACGGGGTCCGCCGGGGATGCCGGGGCTGGCGTGGAAGCCTCTGCGGCCGGTGGTCCGGCAGATGCGGGGGCGGGGGGAGCTGCGGGGGCGGGGGGAGTTGCGGGGGCGGCCGCGGAAGGTGCCGGATCTGCGGCGGGGGCGGCCGCAGAAGGTGCCGGTGCCGGTGCCGCTGCCGGTGCCGGTGCCGGTGCCGGTGCCGAGGGTGGCGCCGATGCCGCGGTGGCCGCGCCGGCCGGGGTGCCCGCAGCTGCAGCGGCCGCGGCGGCCGGGTCAACCGGGGGGGCCGGGGCTTGCACGGCGGAGGGATCCCCCACCACGGTCCCGGCACCGGCCGCGTCGACCATCAGCATCGCCGAGTCACCGGCAGGCACCATCCCGAGTGCGGCGGCCCCGTCCGCGATGTGCGGGGTGGCGTCCAGCATGGCCACGTCCCGGCGGAGCGACTCGATGGTCAACCGCAGGTCCGTCGCCGTGCTCCGTGCGGTCGAGGTGCGCATCCCCGCCTCATCGGTCACGGTGTTGAGGTAGAGCACTCCGGCGATCCCGGCCGCCAGCAGGGCGATTACCAGCACCGCGAACGGCGCCTTGCTCAGCGCCGCCGAGCGCTGATCGGCGCTGACCCGGCGGCCCGCCGGCCCGACCAGGCGGGACGCGGACATCTTCTGCGTCCGGCGCTGACGTCGCTCGTAGGCGCGGCGGGACGACGCCGTCGTCGCAGCCGCGCCGGACCGCACTGCTCCGGCCGGCACTGCACCGGCCGGTAGAGAGCCGGCCGGTATCGATCCGGGTCCCCCCCGGTCGGCCGTCTGCTGGTCGATGGTCGTCATCGCGTTGCCTCCCTGATGCGCTGCGCCGCCCGTAGCCGCGCGGACGCGGCCCTGGGGTTTGCCTGGATCTCGTTCTCAGTCGGTAGCTCCGACGACCTGGTCAGCCAGCGGAACTCGGGTTCGTGCCCCGGCAGGTCGACCGGTAGGTCCAATGGGCTGGTGGACACCGTCAGCGGCGCTATGGCGCGCTTGACGATGCGGTCCTCCAACGACTGGTAGGACATCACCACGATCCGTCCCGCCACCGACAGGTGTTGCAGCGCAATCGGAATTGCCCGCTTCAAGGCACCAAGCTCGTCGTTGACCTCGATCCGCAGCGCCTGGAAGGTGCGCTTGGCCGGGTTTCCGCCGGT
>CBDFHS010000007.1:0-29107 GCA_965247715.1 Nakamurella sp.
ACCTCGATTCCAAGGTGAGCCGGGACTCTGAGTGGACGAACGACGACGGGTGGACTTTGCCGCCGGCTTGGTTGGTGCAGGCCCGGCACCAACTGTTGGTGTCCGGCCGGCTTCACGTCCACGTGGCGGCCATGCTGGTTGATCGCCGCTCGTTCACCTATTGGACGGTGGGCCGGGACGACGCCGAAGAGGCGGTCGCTCTTGGCTTGGCCGAGTCCTTCTGGAATTACGTGCAGATGGGGACACCCCCGCCGGTCACCTGGGACACGGTGACGATCCCAGAAGTGAAAGCCCGGTACCCGCAAGCTGTTCCGACGAAAGCGGTCGTCATCGAATCCGATGATGACGTCTGGAAGGTGATGGACCTGCTCGGTGAACGTGCCCAGTTGAAAGGCGCGGTGAACAGCAAACGGGTGAAGCAGATCGACGCGTCGCTGGTCGCGTTGATCGGTGACGGTGAGGTCGCCGTCACCACCACCGGGGTCCAGTTGTTCAAGGCCGGGAACGGGCAAACCGTCAGCTACGACTACAAAGCGATGGCCGACGACGGGATCGACTTGGACAAGTACCGCCGGGTCACGACGTGGCGGTCCGTCAACGGCGTTCACAAGGTCGGTGCGTGATGGGGTCGTTCAAGAAAGCGGTCAGGTCATCGGTGAAAGCACGTATCGCACTCGCCGGCCCCGGTGGTTCCGGGGAAAACGTACACCGCGCTGGAATGGGCGCATACCCTCGCTGACCGGGTGGCCGCGATCGACACCGAACACGGGTCGATGTCCACGTACGCGGGTCACCGGGGTTGGGATTTCGACGTCATCACCCCGGACAGTTTCGACCCTGGTGTGTTGGCCACGACGATCCAGGAAGCCGGCGCCGAAGGGTACGGGGCCCTGGTCATAGACTCGTTGAGCCATTACTGGGCCGGGCCCGGCGGCATGTTGGAGTTGTCGTCCCGGTTGCAGAAAGGCGCGGACAAGTTCTCCGGGTGGACCGCCGCCGGTGAACGGGAGAAGAAGATGCTGGATGCCCTGCTCAGTTTCCCGGGGCACCTGATCTGCACGCTCCGCACGAAAAACGAGAAAGTGATCCAAGAGAACGACAAGGGCAAGAAACAGGTCGTGGACGTGGTGTTGAAACCCGTGCAACGGGAAGGCATCGAATACGAGTTCGGTTTCTTCGGCGAACTGGACCTGTCGAACACGTTGACGGTCACGAAATCCCGGATCCTGACATTGCCGGCCGGTGAGCAGATCGCGAAACCGGACGGCCGGGTCGCCATCCAAATCCGGGACTACCTGGCAGAAGGGGAAAAGCTGCCGACCCCGAATGATTATGCGGAGTCCGCGGCCGCCGCTGACACCCGGGAAGAACTCCGCGCGTTGTTGGACGACGTGCACCGGGTCGGGTATGACGGCGCCGGGGTGAAAGGCCCGACCGGGAAGATCGTCCCGCTCCGGGATCTGATCATTGAACTCGGGTTGAAGGTGGCAGCGTGATCACCGGGGTTGAAGCGGTGACGTTCACCCTGCTGTTCGGTTTGATCTTCGCCGTGGCAGCGGTGCTCGGGTGGTGGTTCGGGCATGACTGAACACCAGGCCGAGTTGACCTACTGGACGGGTTGCCGTTGCCGGCGGTGCACCGCGATGGGCACGCGGGTTCACCGCCGGCGACTGGAACGGCTAGCCGCGTTGGGTGTCGACACGTTGCGGACCGACGTCACCGAAGCCCGCACCGCGATCACCGAATGGGTGGCGTTGGGGTTCACGTGCGTGTCCATCGCCCGGGCTGTTGGTTTCTCCAAGGGCAGCGTGGAGCAAATCTGCCGCGGTGAATGGGAGACGGCGGACCGGGTGTTCGTGGACCGCATCCTGGACGTCAGCGTGCGGTCGTTGATCGACGCCACCCCCGACCACGGGCTGGTCCCAAAAATCGGGACCACCCGCCGGTTGCACGCACTGGCCCGGATGGGTTGGGCACCAAGGGCGTTGGGGGGGTACCCGTTGGAGAACATCTTCTACCGGCCGGCGCTGACTATCAGCGCGCGGTGGCACCGCCAGGTCGTAGCCCTGTACGACGACCATGCGATGCGTCACGGGCCAGCGTTGAAATTGGCCCGGGCCGGGGAACGGCGGGGTTGGCCGCCGCCGTTGGCGTGGGACGAGGACGTCATTGACGACCCCCGCGCTGAACCGGCCGCTGAGACCCCTTTCCAGGACCACCGGGCGGTGTTCCTGGAAAACGTCCAGGAGTTGCGCAGCCACCTTCTCAGCGCCGAGCAGGTGTGCCGGCGGTTGGGGGTGACCGTTGGTCAGACGGAGATTCGGTTGCGTCGGTGGTTCCCGGAGCAGAAAGACCTGATCCGGTGGTTCGGAACAGCAGCATGGGACAGGAGACAAGCATCGTGACCTGGTTCAACGTGGACGACGGTTTCTACGATCACCCGAAGGTACTTGCGATACCGCCGGCCGACGCCGACGCGGCGATCGCATTGTGGACCCGCGCCGGTTCCTGGTGTGCCCGGCAGTTGACGAACGGTCGCATCCCGGCCTATCAGATCAGGGCGATGAACGCGAAGGTCCGGGCGATCAACTCGCTGGTCGCATTCCCGGACGGTTACTCCGCTGGCCTGTGGGTGCCGGACCTGAAAGGTGGGTTCATCTTCCATGACTGGCAGGACTGGAATCAGACCCGGGAACAGGTCGAGAAACGGCGCGCGGCGACCCGGGACAGGGTGGCCGCGTACCGTTCCAGGGCGACCGGTAACCCCGTTGGTAACGCAACCGGTAACGCAACCGGTAACGGCGTTACTAACGGCGTGAGTAACACTTCTCCAAGCCAAGCCAAGCCAAGCCAAGCCATAAAGACTCTCGGAGAGAGTCATTCCCATAACGATGCGTTGGTTACCGCGCGGTCCGGGGCATCGTCATGGGAATGATCACGAAAGGACAGGCAACAGCGCTGTCGCGCCTGGTGTCGGATCTGCGACCGGACTGGGATTTCTACGGCGTCATGGCCGCCGTACACCGGGCAGCTGACGTCCGTCAGTGCTCAGCGTTCCAACTTGCACATGCGGCATTGGCGGCCGCTGAGGACCCGCATGGCCGGACACCGGCGTGGATCTGCGAGGACGGCCCGCACTGGGGTGCGGCCGCTGTCGGGCACCACTCGGTGACCGCCGGGGCCGACCCCCGGTCGGCCAGTGTCCTGGCCCAGTTGCGGCAGGACGTGGACCGCCGGGACCCGGCCGGCAGCCGCCGCGGTTACCTGCAGGCTCTGGCCGCGCTCCGGGCGAAAGGCGACGCCCAGTGACCGGGTATCAGATCGGGTTGATCGGTGAAATCCCGGGCCACTGGGCGGAATACGGGTTGTGCGCGCAGACCGACCCGGAGACGTTTTTCCCGGAGAAAGGTTCCTCGACGGCCCCGGCGAAAGCGGTGTGCCAGCGGTGTCCGGTGGCGGTCGAATGCTTGGAGTTCGCGGTCCGCACCGGTGAACGGTTCGGCGTGTGGGGTGGCATGTCGGAACGGGACCGGCGACTGGCGAAACAGCGCGCCACGCGGGGTGCCGCATGAAACGAACCCCGATGCCACCCCGTGCCGTGCCATTGCGCCGCCAAGCAATGAACCGCGCCGTGGCAACACAACCACCCCCGGCGCCGGGGGAAACCCGGTCACGGAAGCGTTCAGACCGCCGAACGGTTCGGGTTGACCCGTTGTGGGCGCCGGCCCGCACGGTGGCGTTGATCCGGGACGGTTACCGGTGCGCGGTGTGCGCCAGACCGGCCGGTGAGGTCAACCACCGGGTGCCCCGCCGGATGGGTGGCCGGTTGAACGACCCGGAACGTCACCGCCCGGACCGGTTGGTGTCGTTGTGCCGCGACCACCACCACATCGCGGAGACCGTGGACCGGGCGTGGGGTATCCGCACCGGGCTGTTCGTGCCGGGGAATGTCCCGGCAACCGAATGGCCGGTGTTGTACCGCGACGGTTGGCACCTGCTCACCCCCGATGCGCGTCGCGTGCCGGTGAACCCGAACCGTGCGTCGGAGTTGATGAACTGATGGCCCGGTCGCCCCGCCCCCGCCCGTCGACGTCCGCCCGCCGGACGTGCCCGGCGTGCAGCCGAAGGCATAACCAGCACATCGCTGACGACTGCCCGGTGTGCCTGGGCGACGGGTTCCTGGTGTTGGGGCGGCCGGCCCTGCTGCGTTACCCGGCGGACGTGGTGTCGAAAGCCGTGGAGTACGCGTTGGAATCGCAGGCCAGGAAAGACCTCACCGTGCCGTTGCCGAACCTTGCCCTGGCCCGGCAGCACTTGACGGCGATGGTGCACCAGCTGCGGAAAGCTGGCCTGCTGGCCGTGGGCGACGTTGCGGCGCCGACCCCGGTGCACGCGCAGACCGGTCGGTTGTCGGGCCGGGAGCAGCACACCGCGGCGAAACGACTGGTCCCCGGGTACGTCGCGGGGTCCGCGGCCTTGCTGGACGCACCGCCGGTGGAGTTCGACCCGGACGATCGGCCGCTGGCGAGCGGCGGGTTGCCGGGGTTCTCGTCGGCGGGGTTCATCTGCCACCTGTCGCGGGTCGCTGACCCGTTGGACCCGTTGACCACCAGCACCCGCCAACTGGTGGACACCCGCCGGGTCGGGGACCGCACCGGCCGTGTCCTGGCCCAAACCCAACCGTTGTTCTGAGCTTGGAGGAACGCAGTGATGAAACAAACCGGCATGTTCCCGCCGCCGCCGCTGGCTTCGCCTGGGTTGTCGGAGAGGTTCCACGTCGGGGAGTACCGGGCCCGCCCCGGGGACACCCCGTTGTGGTCGAAACTCACCGGCGCGGTCAAACCGACGTGCATCGAGTGTTTCCAGTTGCAACACGAACTGGGCGGGGCGGGTCCGAACCGGTCGCCCGCGGTGAACCGGCGGACCCTGAAATCGTCCGGCGCCAGGTTGGAGTTGTGCCACACGCACACGTTGGCGTGGAAAACGCTGGACGATGCTGACCTCGGCCGGGGTGTCGGGTGACGCGGCGGGCCGCGGTGTGGGCGGGTGCAGGAGCCGCGGCGGCCGCAGTAACCGGGTACCTCCTGATCGGTGCAGCGTTGAACACCGGGCGGAACCTGATCGGTGAAACACGTTGCCACGCACCACAAACAACCACCAAACGCGCACGAACTGTGCTACGATGAAGGTTCCAACCCCCAACCCAACGGGAGGCACCATGCACGACGACCACACCCTGCGTTTGTTCACGCAGCGGTACAGCAACTTCACCCCCGACCAGGGAGTGCCGATCCGAACAACCCTCGGCCACCCACGGTTCAAACTGCGGTACGAACTGGCCGGGGTGATGACCGAACTCGCCCCAGACCGGGCGTGGTTCAAGGCAGCGAAAGACGTGTTCCGGGTGAACTACCGGGCGAAACTGGACCTGCTGGGCACCGACGAAATCGTCCGCCGGGTCAGCAAGTTCACCGACCCGGCCGGCGACCCGCGGGCCGTCCTGCTCTGTTTCGATGACCTCACCAAAGGCGCGTGGTGCCACCGCACCATGTTCGGCGAATGGTGGCAGGACCGCACCGGTATCGAAGTGGTGGAACTGCAAACCCTCACCGACCCGACGATCCCCATGCTCACCCAACCGTCACCCCGGGCGGTCACCCCGGCCGCGGTGACACACCCCGAACCTGACCCCGGTTTGTTCGTCTGACCAGTTACCATCGTGGAACTTGGATTCCATCCACCGGCGGTCAGGCGCCGGATCCGAGTCACCGCGGCGGTAGTGCAAGCAGCATGGCCAGCTTCCCGCTGGCAGATGTCAGTTCAAGTCTGGCCCGCCGCTCCAAGAAGGAAACGACGTGTTCAACGGCAGCATTCCAGCCCCGATGCGCAGCATCGTCCGGGAAACCGCGCGGACCTGGCCCACCGACCAGGGTGTGTGGGTTCCGTGCGCGGGAAACTTCACCATCGAACGGTCAATGACCGACCTCGGGTTCGAGTTGCATTCCTGCGATGTGTCGATTTACACGTCAGTTGTCGGTAAATGGCTTGCCGGCGAACACGTCGACCTCACGGTCCGCGCCGAAGCGGAACCCGTGTTCGGCTGGTTGCAGGACGGACTGGACGGTGGCGTTGGCTCGGTGGCCACGATCATGTTGGCAACCAGGTTCCTGGGGTCCGCTAAGCAAGCCGCGGCCGGCCACCCGTACCACGCCCGACTGATCGACTCCTACCGGCGGCAATGGGCGAACGTTCACGCGAAAACCGTGGAGAAACTGGCCGGGAACACCGTCAAGTTAGCGAGCTACGACGCGGAGGACGTCACCACCTGGTTGGACAAAATCCCACCGGGCGCGCCGCTGTGCAGCTTCCCCCCGTTCTACGGTGGTGGTTACGAGACGTTATATGCCCCGCTGGAAGCTGTGTTCGACTGGGCGGCACCGGAATACAAGGTCCTCACCGACGACGACGTGGTGGGGTTGCTCGGGCGGATGACGGACCGCCCGCACTGGTTGACGGCGAGCAACCACGACATTGAAGAGCTTCGCCCGTACCTGCGTGGTCGGATCCAGACCACTCCCCGGGCCGCCCCGTTCTACGTGTACGCAGCGGCGCAGTCCCGGTTGGTGGCGCCGAACCAAAAAATCGAACCAGTGCGGACCCCGCGGATCCGGCCGGGTGACACCCTCACGGGGGAACTGAGTTTGGCGAAACTCACGGTTGGGCAGTTCAACGCGCTCCGGTCGAAGTATTTGAACTCGCACATCGCGCCGGGATCGGCAGCTGTGGCGTTCGCGTTGCTCGACGCCGGCCGGGTGGTTGGTGTGTTCGCCGTTTCCCCCCCGAAATACGAGCCGGGTTGCGCGTACCTGTTGAGCGATTTCCCCGTCGCCCCCGTCGACTACAAGCACCTGGCGAAACTGGTGGTGCTGGCCGCGACGTCGAAAGAAGCGACGACGTTGTTCGAGTCGGCCCTGTCGATGCGGCTGCGGCACTTGAACACCACGGCGTTTTCCAACAACCCGGTGTCCATGAAATACCGTGGTGTTGGGAAGTTGACAGTGCGGAACGACTCGGACGACCCGAATTGGAAGTTCACACTGAACTACCGGTTCGATATCGGATCGGCGTCGCTGGTGGAAGTGTTCGAGCGGTGGGCCGGTAAATGGGGAGCCCAACGGGACAAGGTGGTGACCGGGTGAGCATGTGCGAGTTGACGGAACTGGACACGGTGATGTGCAGTCATTGCCGGGGGTTGGATTGGTCACCGGTCGTTGACCTCACTGTGGCCAGGATTACCACTTCCCAGTTTGCAAGTAGGTGCCGGTTGTGTGACCGGTGGATGAGACCCGGTGAGCAGATCGGCCGGTCAAAGGAACTCCACGCCTGGGTGTGCGGTGACTGCATGGGAATAGCGGGGTGAAGCGCCGCGCCCCGAAATGCCGGTGGTGCGGGGTCACCGTCGTTGAACAGGGCGGGGTTGCCGTGTGCCCGATATGTGACCTGACCGCGGGGTGGGCTGGGTTCACCCGCAACGTCTGCCGGCACACCACACCCCGCCGGTGCAAACCAACTCTGTGTGAAGGGGAGGAACAGTGACCACCACTGAGCCGATCAGCCGGCGGTACGTCGAAGGGTCACCGTTGGACCTGGTGTTGTTGGACGTCAACGCGAGGTTTATGACGTACGAGCAGTTCAAACGGTTGTGTGACAACGTTCGCCGCGATGGGTGTTTGACGTCGACCCCGTTGGTGTGGAACGACAACGGCCGGCGGGTGGTGCTGTCCGGGAATCACCGTGTGAAAGCCGCCCGGGAAGTCGGTTTGCAGTCTATCGGTTGGTTGGAAATTGACCAGCCACTCCCCCGGCAACGTCAGGTGGCGTTGCAGTTGTCGCACAACGCCATCGAAGGGCAGGACGACCCTGCGGTGTTGAAAGACTTGTTTAACGAGTTGGAGGACCTGTCAGAGCGGGAATACGCGGGTCTGGACGACAAGACGTTGGAACTGTTGGAAAGCGTCGACGTTGGCACGTTGAACGACGCGGCGCTGGATTACGCCACCGTCCAGGTGGTGTTCTTGCCGCATGAACTGGACGACGCGAAAGCGGCGTTGCAGGCGGCGGTGGACCTGGCGAAACACGATGAACGGTGGTTGGCGGCCCGCCCCCAGCATGACGCCATGCTGGACGCGTTGGAAACCGCGCGGGGCGCCGCTGACGTTGGGAACACTGCAACCGCGTTGGGCATCATCCTGCGAGTGTTCAACCAGCACCTGCAAGACCTCCGCGAAGAATGGTACGACCCGGAAACCGGTGAGGCGTTGCGGTCGAAAGGCGCGGTGCCGTTGGACACGGTGTTCGGGTCCCGGCACGTCCCACCGGCGGTGGCGGCCCTGGTGGAACGTGCGGTGGAGAAGATGGTGGCCCGGGACGAAATCTCCGACAACACGCGTTGGCGGGCCTTGGAATTGTGGGCAGCTGACTACCTGGCAGGTGCGTGATGAAAGCTGCAGACGAACCCGAAATGTGGGAACGGTTGCCCGGTGAGTCCTTGGCCGCGTTCAAGTCGTTTGTCGTTTACCGGGACATGGAGAAACGGTCGCAGGCGGCGGTGGTCACGGTCACCGGTAAGAACCGGTCGGTGATCAACGAGTTTTCCCGGCGGTGGAACTGGGTGGCCCGGGTCGATGCGTGGGAAGCGCACCTGGACCGGGAAGCCGCGCAGGAACTGGCCCGGGCCCGCCGGGACCAGGTGCGGCGGATGGCGAAACTGGCCGGCGCCGGTGAGTCCGTCGCGGCCGGCCAGTTGATCGTCGGCCGGAACACCCCGATCACGGATGCGGTGGCGATGCGCCTGTTGGAGTGGGCGACGAAAACGAAGATGGCCGTGTACGGGATCGGGGAAGCCGACGACGCGGGGCCTTCCCAGGTGACGGTCATGGTGGACGCCCGGTTGCTGCCAGGGCCGACGTCGATCCCGGAAGAACCGGCGGCCGGGTCGTGACCGACCCGTTGTTCCCCGGTTTGCACCCGGAGGGGTGTGGGTGTGTGGTGTGCGCCAAGGTCGGCCGGGACGGCGGTGGCACAGCTGGTGCCCCGCCCCCGTTCCCGTGGGCTGGTGCCCGGCTGTGCGTGCACACCGATCTCGAGCCGCACCCGTTGGTCCCCGGGTTGTTGGTGTGTTCGTGCGGGTGGAAACGGTGGGCGGCGTGACCGCCGGAGTGTTCGTCCCTGGCCGGCCGGTGCCGCAGGGGTCCACGAAGGCGTTCGTCGTCAACGGGCGGGCCCGGGTCACAGCTGATAACCCGGCGACGAAACCGTGGCGCGCTGACATTCAAGCCCACGTCCGCGCGCACGTGGGCCCGGTGATCCCGCACCCGGACGGGCCTGTCACGTTGGGGTTGCGGTTCCTGATGCCCCGCCGCGCCGCCGAGCCGAAACGGGTTACACCCGCGCACACCCGGAAACCTGACCTGGACAAACTGACCCGCGCCGTGCTCGATGCGCTAACCGGCCTGGTGTACACCGACGATTCACAAGTCGTGGGGTTCCACCATTTGTCAAAAAGAACTGCGAACATAGGGGAACAACCCGGTTTGTTGGTTGATTGGGCGAGGGGATGAACCGTGATCAGTGACCATTTGGAATTGCAACGGGCCGGGACGAAATGCACGGTGGAAGTGATCCGCGGGAAAATGACGGTAGCGGACCGGGATGACTTCGACGGGCATTTAACGGCGGGGACCCCGGCGGCTGCGATTGCCCGGGCGTTGAAGGTTGACGGGTTCAGTGTTTCTCAGGGGTCGGTGCAACGGCACCGCCGCGGCGACTGCGCTTGCCCGTGATCTCCGATCACCTGGTCACACCTGGTGCCCCGGAACCGAAACCCACGCGGCCCTCGGCGCCGCCTGGGTGGACACCGGGGTTCGAGTGGGACGGGTCGAAGGGCAACCTGACGACCACTGGCCTGGTTGGGGACCGACCGAAAACGTGGGACGCGTTCATCTTGGACGCCGGCCTTGACCCCGCGGAGGTCAGTGTTGTCGGCCCGGTGCAGGTCCGGGGGTGGGACGCCCCGAAAGCCGGTGGTGACATCGTGCGAATGCACTACTACCGGTTGACGTTGGCCCGCCGTGGTGTTGGTGAGAGCATCGAGGAACTGGTCGCGTTGGTCCGCCGTGCCCGGCGGAGGAAACCCCCGGTTGGTGGGCCGGTGGCGTTCGTGTTCGCCCCAGGGGACTTGCAACTGGGGAAGATGGACGGTGACGGCGCCGCGGGGACGGTTCAGCGGTTCGAGGCCGCGGTAGTGGCTGGTGCGGAACGGGTCGCGGCGCTCCGCAAGGCTGGGACCCCGGTCGGGCACGTGCATTTGGCGTTCCTCGGTGACTGCGTGGAAGGGTTCACGTCGCAGGGCGGGGCGAATGCGTGGCGGACCACGCTCACGGTCACGGAACAGATCCGGTTGCTGCGCCGGCTGATGTTGCTGGCGGTTGAGACGTTCGCGCCGCTCGCACCACGGGTGACCTTGGTCAGTGTCCCCGGGAACCACGACGAAGCGTTACGCCCAACGACCCGGTATGACGATTCGTTCGCGGTCGAGGCGGCTGTGCAGGTCGCTGATGCGATCGCGTTCAACCCGCGGGTGTTCGGTCACGTGCAAACCATTGTGCCCGGTAGGGACGAGTTGACCGTGACGTGTGATGTTGCGGGAACGGTGATCACCCACGCTCACGGTCATAAGTGGGCTCGGGGGAAACATTGGGAGTGGTGGCAGGGGCAGGCGTTCGGTGACCACGCACCCGGCGCCGCGAGCGTGTTGCTGTGCGGGCACCTGCACCATTTGATGGTCACCACGTCGGGGAATAAAACGGTTATGCAGGTGACGGCGTTGGAATCGGAGTCAACGTGGTGGCGGCACAAAACCGGGGAGGCCGGCAACCCTGGGGTGGTGTCGTTCACCACCCGCGGCGGTGGCTGGTCTGATCTGGCGGTGTTGTGATGCGGTTCTCGGAGACGTGCAGGTGCGGTGGTGCGTTCACCGTGGACGACGCTGAACTGAACGACGCAACCGCGGCGTTGGACACGTGGCGGGTTGGGCACCGGTGTGGGCCGTCCAGGGAACGGGACCACGGGTCGACCGGTGCGTCGACATCGTTCGGGTTCCTGCCCAACCATGATCGTTTGATGGATGTCCGGTGACCCGGCCAGTGCAGCACCCCCGGCCCCACCCACGGGATTGGCAGGCCAACACGATGGCAGCGCGTGGTTGGGAAACCCCCGTCATCGAGGCGTGGCCGGTCCGCCGGTTGGTGCTCGCCGTGCTCGCCGCCGCCGCCGCGGTGGCCTCCGTGCGGGGCCCGCGCCGGTGATCGACGCCCCCCCTGGCGCCTGGACCTACCCGTACCAGCCACACGAAAGGCAATGCGCGTTCCACGCGTGCACCGCTGAGGAAGTGTTGTACGGCGGCGCCGCCGGCGGCGGGAAATCGGATGCGTTGCTCGCAGCTGGGGTGACGTTGTGCCTGATGGTGCCCGGCGCGAAAGTGATCCTGTTCCGGCGGACGTTCCCGGAGTTGGAGCAGGAAATCATCCCCCGGATGCTCAGCCGGCTGCAGGGGGTGGCCCGGTACAAATCGCAGGACCACGTGTTCCTGTTCCCGAACGGCGCGACGTTCCGGTTGGGTTACCTGGAACGGGACCAGGACGTGACCCGCTATCAGGGCCCGGAGTACCAACTGGTTTTGTGGGACGAGTTGACCCACTTCACCCGGAAGCAGTACACGTACATGCGGTCCCGGTTGCGGATGGCCGGTGACGTCGCAGACCAAATGCGCCGGCACGGGTGGATTCCCAGGATGATGGCCGGCACCAACCCCGGCGGCCCCGGGCATGGATGGGTGAAAGCGATGTTCGTGGACCCGTCACCGGGTCGGGACTACCTGTTCCTTGGTGGTATCGAGAAAGGGCAGTCCACGAAAGGGCTGCGGGTGTTGGCGTATATCCCGGCGAAAGCCACGGATAACCCGCACCTGGACATCGTTTCGTACACCCGGAACTTGGAGTCCCTGGACCCGGTGTTGGCCCGGGCGTTGCGGGACGGTGATTGGGACATTCTCGATGGTGTGCGGTGGCCGCAGTTCCGCCGCGGTGTGCATGTCATCGAACCGGAGCAGCTGCCCGTGGCGTTGGCCGGTTACCCGTTGGCGATGGGGGTGGACTACGGGTTGTCGGACCCGTTCGCCGCGTATTGGGGTGCGTTGCTGCCGGACAACCTGGTGGTCGTGTACCGGGAGTTGTACAAGGCGGGGTTGACCGCTGAGCAGCAGGCCCAGTTGATCAGGGACGTTGAGGCGCAAGGGGAACGGGCACTGGACCGCCCGGTGCCGGTGGCGTTGGACCCGTCGTGTTGGAACCGGCAGTCCGAGGGGGTGATCAAACCGGTGGACCCGGACGCGCCGGCGGAAGGGTCGATCGCGTGGTTCTACCGGAAACACCTAGGTGGGTCGGTGGTGAAAGCCCGGAACGACCGGGTGGCTGGGTGGCAGTTGTTCGATCACCATCTGCGGGTACGAGACGACGGGTTGCCCCGGTTGTTGATCTATTCGACGTGCACGAACCTGATCCGGACGTTGCCTGAGCAGTTGCGGTCGACGTCGAACCCGGAGGACATCAACACTCACGGGGAGGACCACGCGGTGGACGCGTTGCGGTATTTGTTGTTCAAACTGGTGGGTGGTTTGAATGAGCGGGCCGCGCCGGGTGGTGGCCCGGTTTCGGCGGCGCCGGTGACGAGCACGTTGACGGGTGCCGCGTTCTGAACCCCGGAAACAATTCCCCGTCAAACATTGCAACCGTAGCACCTCATGTGCTATGCTGATTGTATCGCCAAGAACCCCACCCCAACAAAGGAGACCGAAATGGCGCAATTGATCCTGGCCGGCAAGTTGATCCCAAACATGCGGGTCCGCGAAACCGGCCGGGACCACGACGTCACCATCCTGGCCGTGCAGGACGACCCGCTTTCCCCGACCAGTGTGCGAGTCACCTACGAACTGCCCAACGGAGACGTGCGCAGCGCATCGTTCTGGCGGGAGACGCAGCTGCAGCGACAGCTGACCCGCGCGGCCTGACCTACTACTTCCACACCGGTAACCCCCCAACCCAACAGGGAGCAGACCATGAAGCACACCGGCAGGATCCACGCCGTCCCCGACGAATACGGCGACCGCATCATCTACGGCTGCACAGTCGGATACGGATGCGACGCCGACTACGCAGCCGTTGCCGCGACTTGCACCGGGGCACCGGTCATCGGATCGATCGAAAGCGGCCGCGAGTTCATCGACCAATGGGGCAACCCCAAGGTCGAGTTCCGGTTCGTGGCCAGCGACCCGGACGTCCCCGCCGGCGACGTGCACCTGGGGAAGATCGCCCGCGCCTACGAGGACGCCCGGGGTTACGCCCGGACCCTGGTCACCGCTGACCCCGCTGACCGCGGTGTGCCCACCGACGACCCGTGGCAGATCGGGGTGACCGCCGGACCCGCACCGTTCTAGACCCCCAGCCCCAACCCAACCGGAAGGACCAGCACATGACCACCGCCACCGCCCCCACACCCACCGCCCACACACCGACCGTGGTGACCGTCCCGTTCCGTGACCTGTTGACCGCGGTGAAAGCCGCCGGCCTCGGAGTGGCCCCCCGACCCCCCGTCCCGCTCCTGGGGTGCGTTCTGTTGGCCGCCGGCGCGGACGGGTTCACCGTCACCGGGTTCGACTACGACACACACGTCCAGTACGTGGTGGACCCCACCCCGACCGCGGAGTGGCAGCTGTGCGTGCAGCACCGCACCCTGCTGGCCGCGGTGACGGGGTTGCTGAAAGGCACCACCCTGGCCAAGTTCGGTGACACGCCCATCACGGTTGAAGGTGACACCACCGGCGGGCAGGTGACCCTCACCGTCGACGGGTTCACCGTTGCGTTGCCGGCGGAAACGGCAGGTGACTTCCCACCACCGCCCGGCGCGGCCTGGCCCCAGGGGTCCACCGTTGTGGACCGGGACGTGTTGGCGGCCGCGGTGAAAACGACCCTGATCGCAACCGCCCATGACCCGGTGGTGCCGTTGCTCTCACACATCGGTGTGACCGTCGATGAGGACCTGGTGCGTTTGTACGGCACCGACCGGTTCCGGTTGATGAATCGCACCGTGCCCGCGGAAACGACGGACACGTTCACCGCGTTGGTCCCCGGGAAAGTGTTGACCGGCGTGTTGGGTCACTGCGCACCCGGCGAACTCACCATCCGCCACAGCGGCGGGATGAACTGTTTCCGGGTGAGCGCACCCCCGACCCCGAGTGGTGCGAGGTTGACGGCCACATTGCGGTGCCTGGACGCCCGGCCGCTCCGCTTCCAAACGTTGTTCCCCGCGGACCCGTCCACGGTGGTGGTCGTGCACAGGGCGGTGCTCACGGAAGCGGTGACCCGGGTCGCGGCGTTGCTGCCAAAAAACCGTCCGGTGACGTTGCACATCACGGACACGACGGTCACCGTTGCCGGCGGGACCATAGCGGATGAGGGGCGGGTCACCAGTCCCCCGATCCCCCGGTTGTCCCGCTCCGGGTCCAGGTCCGCTGGCGGTGACCTGGACGTGTTGCTGAGCCCGTCGCTGTTGTTGGATGGGTTGGCCCAATTCCCGGGGGACATGGTGGCGTTGGGGTTCACCAACCTGGACCGGCCGGTTGTGTTGGCCGCTGACCCGTCGTCGTTGACGGACCCGGACGCCGCCCGGTATCTCGTGATGCCCGCCAGGAACGCGTCGTGATACGCCAAACAACCGTTTACAACTTGGAGTGTGACCGTTGCGGGTTTGAGCTTGGCTACCACGACTTTGACCGACTGAACACAGCCCTCGCGGTGGCTCGGGAGCGGGGATGGACCCTGACCGGAGAATTCGATGTGTGTCCCGGGTGCTCTAAGGACGCTCAGGACCAGGTGAAAGCGGGCGGCCCCGTCGCCACCGTGGCGCGACTGGTAGCCGAAGCGCAGCACGCTACCGGCATCCCTGGGGGTTCCGGTGAGTGACCCGTACACCAGGGCGTGCACGTTCCGGCTGGCGCATTCGTTCAACCAGCACGGGGTGTGTCTGATCTGCGGGTGGTTCGAGTTGTTCACCCGGGTTCGCCGGCCACGGTGGGCCGGGAAATGAGCACGAACCTCGGGGGCCTTGGTGTGGTGACGGTTGGCGCCACCCCTGATGGTGTGGCGATCGGGTTGTCGGGGATCGGCCCGTGCGGGGAAGCGTTGGGTGGCGATTATGTGCAGCTGACCAGGCAGGAGGCGTTGGATCACGCGCACGGGGTGTTGGCCGTTGCTACTGAGTTCCCGGTGCAGCGGTTGCCGGCGCCGACCCCGGAGTTGGTGGACCGCGCGGTGGACGTGTTGTTCCCTGATGCGCCGGCGGGGTGGCGGGTCCGGTACCGGTCAGTGATCCGCACAGCCCTGGTGACGATGGCTGGTGACCCGGGATGACCGGTGTCTTTCCTTTACCCAACCCTTGCACCATAGCACACCCCGTGCTATGATGTATGTATGACCACCACCCAGCCCACCACCCAGGGAGACCTCATGACCAACCCAACCGCCACCACCACCGACAGCCTCGGCCGGCCACTCCCCCAGATCGCGCAAACCGGCCCCACCTGGTGGCAACTGGTGGGTGACCCCGCCGTCCAGGTTCAGTTCCCCGGGCACGTCAAGGTCGTCGGCTCCGACCCGTCGTGCGCCGCAACCCACGAATACGGGTGGGGATGCACCCGCGACGCCGGGCACAACGACGAACACGGCCACATCGCCGGCATCAAGCTCAACGGCACCGCAGCCGCCCAGTGGGATTTCACCGTCCCAACCGCCCAGGTCACGGCATGATCAGCCCCTGGGACATTGAGGACGCAGCGTTCACCCACGCCGTTGAGCAGTACCGGGCCGCGAACGACGACCTGCAGAACCTCGCCGCCCGGCTCGCCGCCCACACTGTCCTCACCGTCTACCCCACCGCCCGGTTCCTGGAACTGGACGTCACCGACCAGGGCAGCGACACCATGGTCCCCGTGGCCATTCACCTGGAAGACGGCACCATGCTGGACTTCTACATCGGCGGGCCGATCCCCAACGACACCGTCGTTAGCGTCGAGTTCTTCTTGGGGTTCATGACCGACGATCACGTCTCATGGTCCCGGTACGTCACCCACCCGTTCGACCGGCACCGCCCGTACCTCGACCTCCACGCCGCAACCCGCGACGTGGAAACACCAACCCCAAGGAGCGCACCATGACCACCCCGGACGGTGATGTGGTGACGCACTGGCACTGGTGGATCACCGGCACCGGGCACCGCCTCAGCCCCGGCGCGATGGAGCGCGGCGTGGTGGACGAAGGCGTCATCGACGGTGAGTACGCCGGCGACGCGCTCGCAACCCTTCTGCACCACGGGGATCTGTGGGACCAGATCGACCAGAACCAACCAATCGAACTGCGCCTAGAGCCCATCACAGCACACGAGGAAACGGAGAACCCGAAGTGACGACCGACCCCGACACCCAACTCTTGGCGTTCGTTGACACCATGGCGATCGAAGCGATGCCCTCCACCTACGTCGCAGGCGACATCGACCCAGGCGACGAGTACGTCCGTGTCACCGTGGGGTCGTTCACCACGGCAGGCGAGTTCGACGCCGACTTCTCGGTGTGGGTACCGGCGAGCGATATCACAGCCGCCGCTGACCGGGCTCTCAACGCCCACGGGTACACCCGCAACGGCCATTGGCAGCGGTCACCATTCGGGTACGGCACCGGCCTACAACAGGCCGCCGTCACACGGACGGGAGACCAGCGGTGACCGCCCCCACGGAGTGGCAGCGGGTGGAACCCGATAACGAACACCCAGAACGCTACGGATGCAGGGTGGCCCTCCCCGGAGGGGAAGCTGCCACCCGCCAAGCTGTCCGCACCCTGGACCTGGCCATCAACCGTAGGATCCGCGACCGCCCCGGCACCGTCCTGGAACGCCGCGACGCCTACCTCGTCCTCGACGGGCCGGACGGACCCGGGGTGTGGATCCGCTCCGACGTCACCATCCAACCTGTGACGGGATGACCGATCATGCGTACGAGGCACTGGCCGCGGTCCGCGGGGACACCGTGCTCCGGGCTCTGCGTGACGGGGGTGAGTCCTGATGTCTCTGACCGCTGAGCAGATCAACCCCGGCCGTGACCGTGCCAGGACCGGGCCGACCCGACACTGCACGGTCCCACGGGTAACCCGGGTGGCGGTGCATGGTGTCCGGTATGACGACACCCGTGGCCCCTGAGGTTGTCCCCGAGTCTGAGCGGGGGTATCAGGGGAATGTGCGGCAGTTGTTCGATGGGCAGGGCCGGATCACGTGGGTGCCGGGGCAGCCGGAGCCGAATTGGGTGTTGCGGTTCCCGGATTCGGTGGGTGTGTTCGATCAGATGCGGGACACCGATTCGCAGGTCGGTGGGTTGTTGCGGGCGATCACGTTGCCGTGTTTGAGCGCTGAGTGGGATTTGAACTGTGATGGGGTGTCCGCGGAAGTGGAGCACTTGGTGCGGGCCGAGTTGGGGTTGCCTGGTCCGGGTGAGGCCCCGACCCGCCGGCGCCGCGGTCAAGCTGGCATTGACTGGTTGGAGCACCTACGGGAAGCGTTGTTGTGTTTGCCGATGGGGTTCATGGTGTTCGAGCAGGTCGCCGTGGTCACCGTCCCCGGGGACCCGGGTCACCCGGTGGGTGTTGATAAACCGGTGGTGCATTTGCGGAAACTGGGGGTCCGGTTACCGTCCACGATCGACCGGGTTGACGTGGACGACCAGGGGTCCCTGTTGGGGGTCACGCAACGACCGGTGGGGTCGCAGGTCACTGGTGACAGGGACGCCGCGGTCCTCGGGTACAGCACCGGCCGTGCGGTTGTCCCATCCCCGGTGTCGATCCCCGTGGACCGGTTAGTGGTGTACTGCCCCGACCGGGAAGGCGGCAACTGGTACGGCAAATCGATCCTCCGGACCGCGTACAAAGATTGGCTGATCAAAGACCAGTTGGTGCGGATCAACGCGCAAGCCGGTGAACGGAACGGGATGGGCCTGCCCGTCGTGTACTACGACAACGACAGTGGCCTGACCAGGGAACAAGCGTTGGCGTTGGCGTCGCAGGTCCGGGCCGGCGCAACAGCTGGGGCCGCGATGCCACCCGGGACCCGCCTGGAACTGCTCGGCATCACCGGGTCCACCCCCGACCTGATCGCGAAAATCAAATACCACGACGAAGCGATCGCCCGCCTCGGCCTGGCGATGTTCCTGAACCTCGGCCACGACAACGGCGCGAAAGCGTTAGGTGACACATTCCTCGACGTGTTCCGGCAAGGGTTGAACTCAATCACCGGGCACATCGCGAACGTCGCCACCGAACACATCGTCCGGGACCTCGTGGAATGGAACTACGGCCCCGACGAACCGTACCCAACGGTGGTGTGCGCGCCGATCAGCACCGAAGCAGCGGTCACCCCCGACGCGTTGAAAGTCCTCCACGACGCCGGGGTGTTAACCGCCGACGACGACCTGGAACAGTGGGTGCGGTCCCGGTACGACCTGCCACCGGCGAACCCCACCACCCCGGCCCCACCGGTCCCGCCGGGGATCAACCCGAACCAACCGTTGATCGACCCCAGTGTGGACCCGAACGCACCGTTCGAGGACCGGGTGAACCAACCGATCCCTGACACCGGGGAAACCGAACAGGCGTTGCGGGTGGAAGACACCGCCGCGGTCCGGTACGCAGCGACCCTGATGGACCGGGTGCGCCGCCTCACCGGCCGGTGAACCCGGACCTCCGCGCCCTCGATGCCCTGGTGTCGTTGGGGGAACTTGAGGCCACGGTGGTCCGGTTGGAACACACCACGGGCCACACCCCAGCCGGGGTGAGCAGGCCACTGTTCCCGTGGGAGTTGACGGCCCGCGTGGATTTCGCCGCGATCGACCGGTTACTGGCCACCGCGTACGCCCAGGCCGCGACCGTTGTCGACGGGGTGCGGGACGTCATCACCGCCGCCCTCGGGGAAGCACTCGCCGGCCGGTCCGACCCCCGGGAAATCGTCGCCGCTTTGGCCGGGTTCGCCGCCACCCAACCACCCGCGGTGCGGGACGCGATCAACACGGCAACCACCGACATCACCCGCACCTTGGCCGCCGCGTTCACCGGCGCTGCGACCGTCCTCGCCGGGGAAGCCCACACCCAAGGTGTCGCCCAGTCCCAGACGGGGCCCGTCGTGGCGAAGCTACCCGGGTTGCTGCCCGTTTTGGCCCGCCGGTTCCAACCAGCCGCCGCGGTCGCACCAACGGTGGCGTGGCAGAAACTGACCGCCGCCGCTGTCCTGGTCGACGGGTCCAGGGCAGCGACCCCGGCCGCGGTCCTCGCGGGTGTGGCCGCCCAAAAATTGGACGCCGCGTACGACGTGGCCAGGCAAGCGGTGAACGTCGCCGCCGGGCAGGGCCGGGCGCACACCGTCGACGGGTTACCCACCCCGAAACAGGTGTACTCATCGGAGTTGTTGGACCGGGTGACCTGTGACCGGTGCGCGTCCCTGGATGGCCGGCAGTACGAAACGGTGGGCGACGCGTACCGGGATTACCCGGACGCCGGGCCGATGGCCAGGTGCCGCGGCGGGGACCGGTGCCGGGGGACCTTGGTGTTCGTGTGGAACGAAGCGGACCCCACTGTCTGAGTGCCCTGCCACACTGTGTTGGTGACCAGTGTGCTGACCGAACCGGAACAGGTCGTTGTCGACCGGTTGGTGCGGGCGTTGATCGACGGGGACCTCGCGGTCGCCGCGGTGTGCGAGGAAGAACTGGACCGCCGTGACAACACCGTCCAGTTCGTCCGGTTACGCCGCGACCAGGCCGGTGGGTTCGGCCCGAACCGTGCCGTGCATGACCCGTTGCACCCAACGTTGGCGTGTCTCGCGGAAACCCAGGGAGCCACCGGTGGGGTGTGCCCGTATGACCCGATGTCCCCGTCGCAGACCCGGGTGGGGTTGGCGTTGCACTGGTTGATCGGGTTCCACCGGCGACACACCGCGGGTCCCACCAGCTGACCAGCCGGGCACTGATCGTGGGTGTCATGCCAGTACAGTTCGCCCGCCTCGACGGGGTTGAGTTGGTGTCCGTCGGCACGTGGGACGCGTCGACGGGTCGGTGCACGTTCACCCCCGATGACCTGCAGGCCGCGGTGGCCGCGTTCAACGACCAACTGGTGGACCGGCCGCCGATCAAACTGGGCCACGACGACGTGAACGCGTTCAACGCCACCCTGTCCGATGGTGAACCAGCGTTCGGGTGGATCGAGAACGTCCGGGTGTCCGCTGACGGGAACACTCTGGTCGGTGACCTCGTGGGGATCCCGGCGAAACTCGCGGAGATCATCCCGACGGCGTTCCGGAAACGGTCCGTGGAACTCGCGTTCGGGGTTCGGACCGCCGCAGGGAAGGTGTACCGGTGTGTCCTCACGGGGATCGCGTTGTTGGGTGCGATGCCCCCGGCGGTGAAAGGTCTAGCCGACCTGTTGGCGTTGTATTCCGGGTCCACCCCGGAAGGCACCCACCACGTCACGTTCAGCGGCGACACGCCGACCCTCCCACCTGTTCGGCTGTACGCCGCTGATGGTGTTGGGACCACGCCCCCTACGGGAAGGACGAGCATGAAGCTCACCCCGGAACTTCGGACGGCTCTCGGCCTGACCGACCAGTCCTCCGACGATGATGTGTCGAACGCGTTGAAGGCCGCGGGTCTGTCCGTCCTCCCAGTCGCGGAACCGGTGAACCCGGCCCCTGCAGCTGAGCCGGCCACCCCGGTCACCCCGGCCGCACCGACCGCTGTAGTGGAACCAGTCACCCCGGCCGCACCAGCCGAACCGGTAGCTGCCGCTGCCGCCCCCGTTGGCCCCGCGTTGGCCACCGTCGACGCTGCCAGCCTCACCGCACTCACCGCCCGGTCCGCTGCGATGGAAACGGAACTCGCCGCCATCCGGGCCGGCCGGGACGCGGAACGCCGCGACGCGATCCTCGCCACCGCGGTACGCGCCGGGAAGCTCCACCCCCAGGTCGCCGCGTCGTGCCGGCCGTGGCTGGACACCGACGAAGCCGCGGCGGTGAAGTTCCTCAACGACTCCCCCGTCCTGTTCCCCACGACCCCAGTGGGGCACGCACTGCTGTCCGCGGACCAGGCCAACACCGTCACCGAAGCGGTGAAGGCGCGGCACGCCCAGGACTTGACGTTCCTGGGACTCACCCCCGCCGCCCCAGCTGGAAAGGACGCCTGACATGCCCGTAACCACGGGGATCCGCGTGAAAAACGTGTCGAAGCATTACCTGGAACCGGGTAACGCCACCAGCTGCAAGGCGTCCGCTGCTGTCACCGGCCGCCGGTTCGTCGCCATCCAAGGACCGGGTTCCCTGGGGAACCTCCCAGCGGTGCGGCACGCCACCGCCGCCGGCCGCATCTACGGGGTGTCCGAAAACGACATCACCAGCGGCGGGTACCTGAACGTCCTCCGCAGGGGAACGTTCGAGGTTGAAGCCGGCGCCGCGATCACCGCCGGCACGTTCGTGGAAGTTGGAGCCAACGGGGTCGCAGTGCCCTTGGCCGCCGGGATCGCCGTCGGCGTGTGCACCGCTGACACCACCAACGGGGCCGGCGCCCCGATCACCCTGATGGGACTGTGAGGTAGTCATGCCTGTTTCCACCGGATACCCCCACGGCCCCGGCACCATGGACGTTTCGTCCAACGAACCCGGTGTGTTCGTGTGGGACGAGTTCCTGAACGACCCGCTGCGCGTGTCGAACGCGATCAACGCAGTCCCCGCCGGGTTTTTCCTCGGGGAAACCCTGCTCACCCGGATGCCTAACCCCACTGGTGTCGTCCTGTACAACCAGTTGACGGACCTCGACCTGTACGTCGACGTGGACCCGAACCTGCAGCCCGGTGTGGTCGCCCCAACGTCGGAGTACCCGGAAGTTGGGTTCACCGAATCCGGCCTGGGGGTCACCGAAACCCAGAACCGGGGCGCGAAGTTCTACATCAGCGACAAGGAGAAGCGCCGGGACCGCCGGGACCTGCTGGCCATGCGGGTCCGCCGGTTCGCGAACACGCTCCGGAAAATCCACAACGACCGGGTGATTAACGCGATCCTCGGTGACCCGTACGTCCTGGCGAACTGCCAGGTCGCGGCGTCCGGCCTGTGGTCCACCGCGACCACGAAGGGTGTCAGCGACCTCCGGGGTGTGGCGTGGGACATCGACGCCGGCAACGACCTGGCGTACAAGACGAGTTGGGTGCTCGCCCACCCGGACGCGGTGGAAGCCCTGTTCAACTCCGATCAGGTGCAGAACTTCTCCCCCCGGGAAGCGCGGGACCTGAACCCGTTGTTCCGCCGGGAGTTGACCGGGCTCGCTGGGATCGACAACTGGATCATCCACCGTGGGATGACCCGGAACAAGGTTGTCGTCGGGTCCGGCACGGACTGCGGGTTCCTCGCCGTCACCCGCGATCAGTTCGTGAAAACCGAACGCGAAGAAGAGCGGGAACGGACGAAGGTGTGGGGTGGCCGGGAAGAGGAACCCGTCATCAACCAGCCCCTCGCGATCCGCGTTATCACCGGGGTCCTGTAACCCGGTGACCCGTCGACGTTCCACCCCGGCCGGCGCCGCGCCGGCCGGGGTGGACCCAACAGTGGAGGGCCCCATGGCCGTGACCAGCACGCTGAAAGTGACTGAGGAAACCATCACCGCACCACCCGCGGTGGACCCAGTGGTGAACGGCCCAGTGGACCCCAGGTTAGCGGCGTTGGCCGCGTTGCAAACCGTGCCCCAGGTGGCGAACACCGCCCCGGGGATACTGGCCCCCCCCGTGGTCGTGGAAATCGTCCGCACCGGTGACACGTTCGTGATCAACCCGGGTGGGTCCCCGTTCCTGGTGCGGGCCCGGAAATACCCGCAGGTCGATTCGACCGGTCACCGGGTGGAAGGCCGCCGCGGTGATGTCCTCGTGTTGGACCCCGCCGGTGAACGCACCCAGTGGGCGGTCACCGAAGGGCTGCTCATCCCTGACAGGCCGTGACCGTGACCGGGCCGTTTTTCGTTCTGCAACCCACCCCCGGTAACCCGGACACCATGCAGTCCGTCCCCGTGTCCCAGTTGTTGCTCACGGAGATAACGCAGGCCGACCCGATCCCCCCGTTCGGGGTGACGGTGGACGAAGTGTTCGCGTTGTGCCCGGAAGCGGAACGGCTCACCGTCCCTGACGGGCGGTTGCCGACACCGATCACCGACGCCCGGGTCCACCAGTGGGTGGTCGACGTGTCGAACCGGGTGCAAGCGAAAATCGGTGACGAATGGGTCGTGTTGGAACCGGTGTCCCGGCGGGAAACGATCCGCAACGCCGGCCGGTCCGTTGTCGCCGTGGGCGCCGCGTCCTATTTGGAAGCGGCCAGGTACTCAACGGACCGCGGTGTCAACGACGCCGGGAGTTACCCGGACGTGTTGTGGACCCGGTACAAGGAGTCCCTCAGTGACCTGGTGGACCTGGTGGACCGGTGGGTGATCCCCGTGGTGGCCGGTGAAGGTGACGGGTCCCCGGCCGCCGGTTCGGGGGCGCACTGGTCGTTCCCGCCGCCAGTTTTCTGCGATAGGCGGCCCTGGTGAGCCGCCTGTACATCGAACTCGACGGGGACGTCCAGTTGGACCGGGACCTCGCCCGGCACATGGCGTGGATTCTGGACAACAGCCCGGCGTTCGACCACATGGCCGACGTGTTGTTCACCAGCGAAACGAAGCAGTTCCAAACGGAAGGCAAGTTCGCGTCCGGTGGGTGGGCGCCGCTGTCCCCCCGGTATGCCCGGTGGAAAGCGAAGCACTACCCGGGCCGGGGGATCCTGGAACGGACCCGCCGGTTGAAACGGTCGCTGACGCGGCGCCCGTTCGGGATCGAACGGATCCGGGCCAACGAAATGGAAATCGGCACCGACGTCCCGTACGCCACGTACCACCAGCACGGTGGCACGAACCTGCCGCAACGCCGGCCGTTGGAACTGCGGGAAGCGACCCGCAACCAGATGGTGAAAATCCTGCAACGGCACATCGCCGGGATCTTGGGGCCCCGGTGATGCTCGGGGCCCGCGGCACCCGGGCGTTGCTGGTGGACCGGTTGCAAACAGCGTTGCCGGGGAAGGTGACGGAAATGCGGGCCCGGTTGGGTCGGACCGCCACCCAGTTGCCGGAACCCCGGCATTACGTGCCCAGGGAACCGGGACGGCAAGGGTCTGACCGGTTCCCGTTCGTCGCGGTGTTGTTGCTGTCCACGGACCCGTTGGGCGGCCCGGAACGGGACTACTCCACCGGCACCGCCGACCGCTACCAGTACCGGTACGTGTTCCACGTATTCATCATGTGCGCGGCCGGTAACCCGGACACGGTGGACCAGCAACGCGACGACCTCACCCTCGCCATCCGGGAAGTGCTGCTGCAACGCCGCGGCCTCGGCGGTGACCAGGAAATGGTGTTGGAACCGGAGTCGATCGTGGAAGCGTATTCCGACGTCGACGCCGACCAGGCCCGGCAGTCCATCGCCGGGTGCCGGCTGGAAGTGACATACCGGGTCACGGAAACGTTGGCCGCTGAACAACCACCGGTGGTCCCGGCCGCGGGCCCGTCGACCACCGTTGGCCGGTTGCCGTGACCCCGACACGCCGACCGTCCCACCGGGGCCGGGGGTCCCACCCGATGGTTAGTGACATGAGAGTGACTGTGTTCAACCCTGGCCCCGATTCGGTTGTCATCGACACCGAAGGCCACCAGCTGGACGCCGACGCCCGGTGCGAAGCGGACCGGTCGGATCTGGTCACCGCCCGCGCGTTGGACCGCGGTGCGTTGCTGAACTTGGGCCCCGTGGTGGAGCCCGCCCCGTACGTCGAACCCGACGTCGTGTTACCAGCTAAGCCCACCGGAAAGGGTGCCTGAACATGGGTGTTGTCGGAGTTGAGATCACCACCAGCCTCCGTGCTGGGCCGGTGAACCCGGCCGGTCCGAAATCGGCCCGGTTCTACGCAGCTGGTGTCACCGAACGCGGGCCCGTGGACAAGTCGCTGAGGGTCACCAGCATCGCCCAGTACGAGGCGTTGTACGGGCCGCGGACCAGTTTCGCCGGCGCCATGTACGACACCGCGCAGATGTTCTTCGAGGAAGGCGGCGCGGAACTGTTCCCGTGCCGCGTCGTCGGCGCCGGTAAGACCACGGGGTTCCTGGTCATCAAGGACCGCACCGGTGTCACCCCCCCGGACACGTTGGAAGTCCGGGCGATCGACCCGGGTGCGTGGTCCACGGATCTGTCGGTGTCCGTCGCGAACGGCGGTGTCGCAAACACCGTCACCGTGACGTTGTTCCTGCAGGGCCGGCAGGTGGAGGCGTGGGCGAACATGGACACCGTGGCCGCACTGGTCGCCGCGATGGGGTCCTCGAGGTATGTCCGCGGTTTGGACAAGGGGTCCGCGTCCGCGTACCCGACCCGGTTGCCAGTGGTCACCGCCGCCACCGCCCTGTCCGCCGGCAACGACGACCGGGCCTCGGTGACCGCGGCCACCACCGCGGCAGCGTTGAACATCGCCGGCAGTGGGCTCGGGTCGGGTGCGGTCGCCGCCCCCGGTTACACCGCCGCCCAGGTCGGTGCCCTGCTCATCGCCCACGCGAAAGCGAACCGGCGGGGTCGCGATCCTCGCCGGCGCCCCCGACTCCGACGACGCGGAACTGTTGTCGTTCGCCGCGGCCCTCAGCTTGGACGGTGAGAGCGGGGGTGTGTTCGGCCCGTACGTCCTCATCCCCGATGGCTCCGGGGTCCGCAAGGTTTCCCCAGAGGGTTACGTGGCCGGTGTCCGGGCGAGGGCTCAAACCCTCACCGGGTTCTGGCAGGTCCCCGCCGGCGCCCGGTCCGCGGCCCGGTTCGTGTTGGGCCCGGCCCGGGCCATTGACCGGGCCGCGAACGACACCCTCGCCTTGGGTGGGGTGTCCGGGATCCTCACAGTCGGCGCCACCACCCAGCTGTACGGGTGGCGGTCGCTGTCGGTGAACCCGGACATGATCACGTTGAACAACCGGGACACGTTGAACGCCATCGCCAACGGCTTGGACGACACCCTCGCCCAGTACGTGTTCGCCACCATCGACGGCCGCGGCCAGTTGCAAGGCGAAGTGAAAGGCGCGATCGTCGGGTACCTGCAGCCCATCGCCTCCGCTGGTGGCCTGTTCAAGAGGCTCAACGAGGCGAAGCAGGGAAACCGACCCGGGTTACTCCGTGCAGGTGGACCCGAACGTCATCGGCAACCAGATCGTCGCAGCTGTCGCCGTCCGGTTGTCGCCGACCGCGGAACTGATCCGGGTCAGCCTCGTCAAGGTCGCGCTCGGCGCGAGCGTCTGAGAACAGGAGCTAGACAATGGGAACTCAGAGCAAGCGGCAGCACGCAGTCACCGGTGACAAGGGGCTTGGCCGGTGGGCCACCCTCGCCGGTGGGTCCGTGTCCCGGGACGCCGCGCCCAACTGGAACGGTGGCGCCACGAAACCGGACTTGACGTACGGGCGCCGGAAGATCGACAACATCACCACCACCCGGCCGTTCGATATCAACCGGGACCTGCCCTTGTTGCGGCGGCTCCGGAAGGCGCAGATCGGTGAGACGTTCACCATCACCGACCAGCACTTGGACGCGAACGATCAGGCAGTCGGTGACCCCGACGTGTACACGGGGTGCGTACCGGTGAAAGTGCCGCCACCGGAGTACGACGAGAAGGCCAGTGAAGGCGCTGAACTGTCCGTTGAGTGGATGGTCGAGGACGTCACCCCGTAACCCCCAGGCCCCGGTGTCGTGGGCTGGCCTGGTCCCCCGGCCTGCGACACCGGCCCCCTCCCACCGCTCACACCGGGGGTGGGCGAACGTGAACCCCGTCGAATCCCGAATCGGCGGGGTTCACTTCTGTTAGGGGACCAACCATGACCGTGCATGAACTGGACGACACCGAACCGGAACAGGCCACCGCGCCGCTGTCGGACCTGCAGCGTTTGGCGGCGGACATCGCCGGGTTCGTCGCACCACCGTTCGACCTGAAACACCCGGGCCTGCCCGCGTACACGTTGCGGTTCCGCTCCGACCTGCAGGTCGAGGAACTCGACAAGTGGCGAAAGGTAGCGACCCGCAAGAAAGGCCGCGGCGGTGACCCCGACGACCTGGACCAGGCGAAACTCGCCGCGCTGGTCGTCAACGGGTGCTGCCTGGGGATCCTCCGGGACGGGGCGGAACTCACCGACTCCAACGACCGGCCGGTGCGGTTCGGGTCCCGGGAGTTCCTGGACCTCATGCACGTCGGGACCGGCGCCGACGCGGTGCAGGCGTTCCTGGTGAAAGACGCGTGGGTGGCGGCGATGTCCCGGTCCGTGTTGGAACACAACGGGTACGGCGACGAAGCGGAAGAAGCGGACCCTACCGTCGCCGGCTCCTGACCGCACTGGAAGGGAACTGGCGGTTACAGGAAGCGGCGGTGATCGCCCACAGGTGGCGGTTGGACATCGCCGCGGTGTTGGACGAAACCAGTGACTTGCGGTGGGCGGTTCGGGTCGCCGGCCACCAGTACCTGATGGGTTTGGAACAGGAAGCCAGGGCTAAGGCAGGACAGAGGTAATGAGGGAGGGCCCGTGACGTCGCCGTCGAGAGTGACCCTGCAGATAGGTGTGCAAGGTCAGGACACGGCGTCGCGGGCCGTCCAAACCGTCCGGGATGAACTGGCCCAGGTGGGTCGCACAGCGCAAACCGCGGGTCGGGACAGTGAGGAAGGGCTGGGACGCACGGAGCGGGCCGCTCAGGCCGCCGCACGCACCGTCCGGTCGTCGTCCACGGACGCGGAGTCGTCCCTGCGGATGATCGACCAGGCGTGTGGGCGGACCGAGCAGTCGTTCCGGAACACGTCGTCAGGTGCTGAACGGGCGTTGACTGACCTGCGTGGCCAACTGGACCGGGTTGGTGAGTCGGGTGTCACGAACGGCCGGCAAGCGGGCCGTGGCCTGGAATCCGGCATCAACGACGCCACCGGCCGGATCAACGCCGGGGCCCGCACGTCCGGGGAAACCGGTGGCGGCGGGTTCATGGAAGGGTTCGCCGGCAAAGCGAAACTCGGCGCCGCCGCCGCTGGTGCCGCTGTCGCCGCTGTCCTGGTCGACGCGTTCAACTCCGCGGTGGACAAACGGGCAGCTGAGTCGAAAGCCCAGGCCAGTTTGGGGATCACCCCGGAGCAATCGAAACAACTCGGCGCGTCCGCCGGCCGGTTGTACTCCAAGGGGTACGGGGAGTCCATCGCCGGGATGACGGACACCGCGGCCACCGTGTTCGGTGCGTTGGGTGACCCGGCGATGCCGGCCGACCAGTTCGACCGGTTGGTCGCGAAATCATCGTCGTACGCCTCCGCGTTCGGCACCGACGTGGAGTCCGTCACCCAGTCGGTGTCCACGATGCTGAAATCGGGGTTGGCGAAAAAACGCTGACGAAGCGTTCGACCTGCTCACGAAGGGGTCGCAGAAAGTCCCGAAAGCCCTGCAGGACACGTTCCGGGATTCCACCGACGAGTATTCCCAGTTCTACCGGACCCTCGGGTACACAGGTGCCCAAGCGGTGGACACCCTGGTCGCTGGGGCATCGAAAGGGCAGTACGGGATCGACAAGACCGGTGACGCGATCAAGGAGTTCACGATCCGGTCCACCGACATGTCGAAGACCAGCCAAACCGCTTACGCCGCTATCGGTTTGGACGCGAAGCAAATGTCGGATCAGATCCTGGCCGGCGGGGACTCAGCGCAAGGCGCGACCCAAAAAATCATCGACGGGATCCTGGGGATCCAAGACCCCACGGTCCGGGCGAACACCGCGATCGGTTTGTTCGGCACCCAGTTGGAGGACATGAACGTCGGGGATATCCCCGCGTTCCTGCAAGGACTGAAAGGCACCGGCACCGCCCTCGG
>CBDFHS010000008.1:0-205655 GCA_965247715.1 Nakamurella sp.
CCGGGCAGGTCAGGCCGGTCGGTCGCTCCGGGGCGGTGCGGACCCCGGATGGCATCGACCTGCTCGCCGAGGTAGCCGCCAGCGTCGAGGTTCCCGCCGACCGGCTGGCCACCGTCCGCCTTCGGCCGGGTCGGGGGACCGGGCTCCGCCGGATCGCGATCGCCGAACTCGACCAGGACCCGGCAGGGCCCTGGGATCGGGTCACCGTGCCGCTTGGACATCTGTGGGACACCGCCCGCAAGATCGCTGGTTACGGGCCGGACGCGGTTGTGGAGGAGCCGGCCGACCTGGTGGACGCCGTCGTCAGGGTGCTGACCGGGACCGTGTCAGCACTGGCCGGCGATGCTGATCAAGGCCCCGGGCGATTCCAGGGGAACCTGGGATGAGCGAGACGGCCACCGACCGGCTGGCCAGGATGCTCGCCCTGGTCCCGTACATCTCCCGGCGCCCCGGCGTCGCGATCAGCGAACTGGCCGCCGAGTTCGGCGTCACCCGCGAGCAGATCGGTGCCGACCTGGACCTGCTCATGGTCTGCGGACTGCCGGGGTACTACCCGGACGACCTGATCGACGTCGTCCTGGACGACGACGGCGGCACGGTCTCGATCGCGTTCGACGCCGGTATCGAGCGGCCGGTCAGATTGACCGCCGACGAGGCGTTCGCGCTGACCGTGGCACTCCGGGCGCTGGCCGAACTACCCGGCCTGGTCGACGCGGCAGCGGTGCATTCCGCGCTGGCCACGCTGGAACGGGCCAGCGGCCGCGGCGCCGACGGCGCCGACGTGGTGCGGGTCTCACCCGCCGACCCCGCGCCGGCACTCGGGCCGGTGCGGCAGGCGCTGGACCAGACCCGCCGGATCTGGATCAGGTACTACACCGCGTCCCGGGACGTGTTGACCGAGCGCACGGTGGACCCCTTGCGGTTGCTGGTCACCGACGGGCATGCCTACCTCGAGGGCTACTGCCACCTGGCCGACTCCGTCCGGCATTTCCGGGTGGACCGGATCGAAGAGGTCAGACTGCTGGACGAACCGGCGCAGACCCCGCTATGGGTGGACGCCGAGGTTCCGGACCGGGTGTTCCACCCGGACCCGCAGATCCCCCCGGTGACCCTGCTGCTGACCGGTCCCGCGCGCTGGGTCGCGGAGTACTACCCGATGGAGGAGATCACCGAACTGGCTGAGCCCGCAGGGGGGGTCCGGGTGCGGATGCGGGCGGCCAGTGACGGCTGGCTGGCCCGCCTGGTGCTCTCCCTCGGCGGGGGTGCGGTCATCGTGGATCGTCCGGACCTGACCGATTTGGTCCGTCGGCTGGGGGAGGAGGCCCTGGCGGGTTATAGGGACGTCGGGTCCTCTGGAAAAGGCGCCAGTCAGGGATAGCCGGGGCCCTGGGTAGGATCGGGACAGCCGCCGGATGGTCAGGACCACCCCCACTCCGGCGGTCGAGCGCCTGTCCGGAAGTACGATTCCCCTGGGGAGAATAACCGTGCCGCTCCGTGTGCCTGCGCTGCGGCTGCCCGGCCGGCGACGAGGCAAGGACGACAAGGTCGCCGACGGCACCATGTCGCTGATGGAGCACCTGTACGAGCTCCGCCGCCGATTGTTCTTCGCCGTCCTCGGAATATTCCTCGGCACCGTCATCGGTTTCGTCTGGTTCGGCCACGGCATTCCCGCCATCGGGTTGCCCAGCCTGTCCGACATCCTGACCGGCCCCTACTGCGCGGTGCCGGCCAGTGAGCGGGTTGGCTTCGGGCCCGACAACGAGTGCAAACTGCTGGCCACCGGGCCGTTCTCGGCGTTGGAACTGCAGCTAAAGTCGGCGCTGATCGCCGGGTCGGTGCTGGCGTCCCCGGTCTGGCTCTACCAGTTGTGGTCGTTCATCACGCCCGCCCTGTACTCCAAGGAGCGGCGCTACGCGGTCATCTTCGTCAGCTGCGGCGGGATGTTGTTCCTGCTCGGTGCCCTGCTCGCGTACGTGGTGATTCGCGAAGGACTGACCGTGCTACTGGGTTTCGGCGGTGACGCGACCATCGCGGCCCTGTCCCCGGACAGTTACTTCTCGTTCCTGATCGCGATGCTGATCATCTTCGGGGTGTCCTTCGAACTTCCGTTGCTGCTGATCATGCTGAATCAGATCGGAATGGTGTCCAGCGCAAAACTGTCGAAATGGCGGCGGTATTCCATCTTCGGGATGGTCGTCTTCGCCGGCGTCGTGGTACCCGGCAACGACCCGGTGACCATGCTCGCGCTGGCGGTTGCCCTTGTCATCCTCTACGAGGTGTCGGTGCAGGTGACCCGGCTGCACGACAAGCGGGTGGCTCGCCGCCCGCTCGCCGAGCTCAGCGACGACGAGGCGTCCGCGTTGCCGGAGGCGTCCGGCGGCCAGCGCGCGGGGTCCGATCGTGACGGACCTGACCACGGCGTCCAACCAGTGGCCTCGACGACCCCGATCGGGGCATCGGTGCCGCTGCCAGACCGGCCCAGCGCCCCCTCGTCCGGCGCCCCCTCGTCCGGCGCCCCCTCGTCCAGCGCACCGCCGTCCGGCGCAGGCAGGACCGACGACCTCGGTGACGCCACCTGATTGAACCGGGGTCCCCGGGCGCGCCGACCGCTCGGCAGTACCGACGCCGCCCACCGGCGCTGTGACACCCTGAGTAGGTGACGCGCCAGGGTTGGACCGACGACAGCCCCCAACAACGCCACCTGTCTCCGGCGGACGCTTCGCCGGCCGACATTCCCCTGGCGAACAGTTCCTTGGCGAACATTCCCTTGCCAGACATGTCTCTGGGGGCCGCCTCCCCGGGAGGCGTTAGTCCGGCGGATCGGTTCGCCCGGTCTGCCGACCAGAGGCGGTACCCGCACCTCGCCGATTTCACCCTCACCCGCCCGTTCGACCTCGACCCGTTCCAGGTGGACGGGTGCCGGGCACTGGAAGACGGGCATGGGGTGCTCGTCTGCGCCCCGACCGGCGCCGGAAAGACCGTGGTCGGCGAATTCGCGGTGCACCTAGCCCTGGCCACCGGTGGCAAGTGCTTCTACACGACACCGATCAAGGCCCTGTCGAACCAGAAGTTCACCGACCTCATCGCCCAGTACGGCCCGGATCGGGTCGGCCTATTGACCGGCGACACGTCGATCAATTCGCACGCCCCGGTGGTGGTGATGACCACCGAGGTGCTGCGCAACATGCTGTACGCGGACTCGGCCGACCTGCGGGGCCTCACCCATGTCGTGATGGACGAGATTCACTACCTGGCCGACAAATTTCGCGGTGCGGTGTGGGAAGAGGTGATTCTGCACCTGGCGCCGAAAGTCCAGGTGGTGGGGTTGTCCGCGACCGTGTCCAACGCCGAGGAATTCGGCTCCTGGCTGGCCGAAGTGCGCGGTGAGCTCACGGTGGTGGTCGACGAGATCCGGCCGGTCCCGCTGTGGCAGCACATGCTGGTCGGTCGCCGGTTGTTCGACCTGTTCGGCGGCACCGACCCGGCGACCACCGACCCTGCCACCGCCCGGTTGCGCATCGACCCCGCGCTGGTCCGGGCGGTACACGACGCGGAGGCTTTCGCCGACCGATTCGGCGGCGGCGGCGCTGGTAGGGACGGCGGCGGGCGCTACCAGCGTCGCGGTGGGCCTGGTGGCGGTCCCGCTGATGGCAGATCGAACGGGGGGCCCCGGTGGCGGCCACCGGCGCGGGTGGACGTCATCGAGCGTCTTGACGGAGCCGGTTTGCTACCGGCGATCACCTTCATCTTCTCCCGGGCCGGCTGTGACGCCGCGGTCGCCCAATGCGTCCGGTCCGGGATGCGGCTGACAACCGAGAAGGAGCGGGAGGAGATCAGGCAGATCGTGGATCGGCGCACTGTCGATCTCGCCGAATCCGACCTCGGCGTGCTCGGCTACTGGGAGTGGCGGGATGCCCTGGAGCGCGGGATCGCCGCCCACCACGCCGGTTTGCTGCCGGTGTTCAAGGAGACCGTCGAGGAATTGTTCGTGGCCGGCCTGGTCAAGGCTGTGTTCGCCACCGAAACCCTGGCCCTTGGCATCAACATGCCTGCACGGACCGTCGTGCTGGAGAAGCTCACCAAGTACAACGGCGAGGGTCACGCCGACCTGACAGCCGGCGAATACACCCAGTTGACCGGCCGGGCCGGCCGGCGGGGCATCGACGTCGAAGGCCACGCTGTCGTCGTCTGGGCGCCGGGGATGGACCCACGGGCCGTCGCCGGCCTCGCCTCACGACGGACGTACCCGTTGCGCTCGTCGTTCCGGCCGAGTTACAACATGGCCGTCAACCTGGTCGACCGGTTGGGCCATCACGCCGCCAGGGACCTGCTTGAACAGTCGTTCGCCCAATACCAGGCCAACGGCGCGGTGGTGGGGATGGCCAGGCAGGTCACCCGTAACACCACCGCGATCTCCTCGCATGCCGCAGCCATGGTGTGTCACCTCGGCGACACGGCGTCCTATCTCGACCTGCTGAACACCCTGGCCACTGCTGAGAAAGACCTGGCCAGGACCGGTGCATCCCGCCGGCGGGACGAGACCGCGGCCGATCTGGCCGAACTCCGACGGGGTGACGTGGTGGAGGTTCACACCGGCCGGCGGGCCGGGTTGGCGGTCATCCTCGATCCTGGGTTGGCCGCGGACGGGTCGGCCCGGCCACTGGTGGTCACCGCGGGCGGCTGGGCGGGCAGGCTGACCGGTGCTGATTTCCGGGGACCCGTGGCCGCGCTCGGGCGGCTCAAGTTGGGGAAGTTCACCGATCACCGGTCGGCCAAGGTGCGGCGGGATGTGGCCTCGTCGCTTACCTCATCGGGCATCCGGGCGCAGGGTCGCCCGACCCGGCCGGCCCGAGACGGTTCGGCCAGAGCGGAGCCGGTCGAGGAAATGGACCTCACGGTGCTGCGCCGGGCCATCAGGGCACACCCGGTGCATGGGTGCGCCGACCGGGAGGAACACCTGCAGTGGGCACGCCGGTGGCAGCGGCTGACCGCGGAGAACGACGTGCTGGCCGCCAAGGTGACCACCGCGACCGGGTCGCTCGGACAGGCCCTCGATGAGATCATCGACCTGCTGACCGAACGCGGGTACCTGCGTGGGGATCGGCTGACCCCCGACGGCCGGATGCTGGCCAGGATCTGGTCCGAAAGTGATCTGGTGGTTGCCGAGTGCCTGCGGCGCGGGACCTGGCTTGGCCTGTCCGCCCCTGACCTGTCCGCTGTGGTATCGAGCCTGGTGTTCGAGGCGAGGCGGGAGTCCGCCGGCCCCGCCAGGACCCCGTCCGGCGCCGCCGCCGACGCGCTGCTGGCCACCACCCGGGTCTGGGCCGAGATCGTCGGTCGGGAAAGGTCTCTGGGCCTGCCGCCGACCCGCGATCCGGACGCTGGATTTGCCGCCGCGGCCGCGGCGTGGTGCCGCGGTAGTTCGCTGGCCGATGCGCTGGCCGTTGCGCTGGCCGGCGGAACCGAACTCTCCGCCGGCGATTTCGTCCGCTGGTGCCGTCAGGTGATCGACCTGCTCGACCAGATCAGTGGCGTCGCACCGATGCCGGTGGCCGCCGCGGCCAGGTCGGCCGTGGGCGCGCTGCGGCGCGGCGTGGTGGGAATGGGGGCCACCTGACCTCATCACCTGACGTGCCATGGTGACCCGCTCAGCCTCGTGTCGGGCCGTGTGTCAGGCCGGAGGTATCACCACCGGGCCGGCGTGGCTCCCTGGTTCCGCTGTGCCCCGGTCTGGTTGCTGCGCCGGGTCGTACTGCGGGCGGGGTTTTCACACTGGGCCGGGACGGCCGTGGTTGGATCGTCCCTGGGCTTTGGGATCAGAAATTCGTGTTGTGCACACCGGCGCAGGTCGGGGTGATCGAGGAGGATGCGATGAGCACGCCCTACGGCGGTCAGGATGGCGACGGTCACGACCGCCAGCAATGGTCTGGGCCGCCCGGCACCGATCAGCCGGACGATTCCGGCGCCACCACGGTGTACCGGCCGGGAGACATGATCGGCGGCCCTGCTGAGCCGAATCCGTCATCGGAGCCCGCTTCCGGGACCGGCGGTGCTGGGCCCGGCGCTGCGGGGATCGGCACCGCGGGGATCGGCACCTCGGGGATCGGCACCTCGGGGATCGGCGCTGCCCCGATCAGCGGCCCAAGCGTCGCCCAACCCGGTCAGCATGACGCCTGGGCCGCGCCGAACGCCTCGTCGCCGCCGACGACAGCGGAGCCGTCCTACGGGCAGCAGGCTGGGTACGGGCAGCAAGGCGGCTACGGGCAGCAGCCTGGCTACGGTCAGCAGGCCTCGCCCGGGGGTGATCAGGGTGGCTACCCGCAGGGCGGCGGCCAGCAGGGGTACCCGCCGGTCGGTAACTACGGCCAGCCGAGCTCCGGACAGCAGGGCTATGAACAGCAGGGCTACCCGCAGTCCGGTTCGGGCCAGCAGGGCTACGAACAACCGGGCTACGAACAACAGGGCTACGAACAACAGGGCTACGAACAACCGGGATATGCGCAACCTGCCTACGAACAAGGCGGGCCGTACAGCCAGCCGGGTTCCTACAGTCAGCAGGGCTCAGGCCAGCAGGGTTACCCGTCGTACGGTCAGCCACAGCCCTCCTCGCAGGACGCCTACGGTCAGCAGGGTTACGGTCAGGGTCAGCAGGGTTATGGCCAGCAGGCGTACGGCCAGCCGTCGGGTGGGTACGGACAGCCCAGCTCGCCGTACGGTCAGCCCGCTTCCCCTTCCCCTGCCGCGACCAAGAGCAACCGCGGCCTGATCATCGGCCTGATCGCCGGGGCACTCGTCCTCGCCCTGGTCGCGCTCGCGTTGTTCGTCTGGCCTGGTTATCTGAACAAAAAGGTCTTCGACGAGCGGCAGGTCACCCAGGGCGTCACCAAGGTGTTGACCGGAGCGCCTCCCACCGGGTACGGGCTGAGCGGGATCAGTGACGTGTCCTGCCCGTCGGGTCAGGAAGTGAAGGCGGACACCAGCTTTCAGTGCACCTTGAAGGTCGACGGCAACGCCCAGAAGGTGACCGTGTCGGTCAAGAACGCCGACGGGCTCTACGAGGTGAACCCGCCCAGCTGATAGCCAAAGCTGACAGCCCCAGCTGATAGCCGCCCGCGACGACGCCCGGGTGCTATCGCCGCTCCAGCGCACCGACCAGCCGGGCAACTGGCCCGCCGATGCCGTGGTGCCGGACCAACCGGGACAGCTCCGCGGGGTTCACCGGTTCGCGGGGCAGGGTGTCGTCGACGGGTTCGACCACTACCGGGGCGTCGGCCGCCACCCGTACCACCTGCGGCGCCACCAGCAGATAGGTGTGCGCGGCAATCAGTTTCGCGCGGACCGACGCAGACAGGCTAGTGGATCTGCCGTCGAGGGCGTCGAGCAGGCCGGCCACCGATCCGAATCGGTTGATCAAGGTTGCCGCTGTTTTGTCACCGACCCCGGGCACTCCGGGTAGCCCGTCCGAGGGGTCCCCGCGGAGGGCCGCGAAGTCCGCGTACGCCCCCGGTGGGATCCCGTACTTCGCCGCCACGTCGGCCGCCCGGTACACCGCGGCCTTGCTCATCCCAGCGCCGATGTACCGCACAGTGACCGCAGGATCGGAGTCCCGGGCGACCTGGAACAGGTCGCGGTCGCCGGTGACCACCTCAATCGGATCTGAGGTCCGCCCGGCGCAAATCGTCCCGATCACGTCGTCGGCCTCGAAACCCACCGCTCCCGCGGTCGAGATCCCTATCGCGTCCAGCACCTCGAGCAGGATGGGTACCTGCGGTGAGAGCTCGTCCGGTACCAATTCGATGTCGGCCGACGGGCCCGGTCCGCCACTATGGGGGACGGCACTGTGGGGGGCGGCACTGTGGGGGACGGCACTGTGGGGGGCGGCACTCTGGGCGGCGGCACTGGGTGCGTCGTTGCTGTTGGGGAGGGCAGAAGGCGTCACCATCACGGAGTTCTCCAAGACCCGGTGCGTCTTGTACGACGGAATGAGCGCCACCCGCCACGCTGGCCGCCAGTCCAGGTCGAGGCAGGCGATGACCCGGCTCGGCCGCGCGTCGCCGATCACCTTTGCCAGGATGTCCACCGATCCACGAACCGCGTTGACCGGCCGGCCGTCGGGCGAGGTGGTCGACACCGGGACCGCGAAGAACGCCCGGAAGTAGATTCCGGCCAGATCGAGCAGTTGCAGCATGGGCATGGACGCTACCGCCCGGCACCGGTCAACCCAGGTCGGGCCCGGTCACGGCCGGTCCGTCAGCCCACCGCCAACGGACCCGGCTCCGGTACCGGGACGGGGCGACCGGCTGCCGTTAGGCTCCCGGAATGCCTCCCGTCCCGCCCGCCGCCGACCGGATCCCCATCGATCAGACCGCAGCCGGCCCGGCCGACCAGGTTGCGGTCTTTGCGGACCGTCTGGCCAGGCTGGCCGAGCAGGCCGGTGCCCGGGGGGCGGACGTCGTCCTGGTCTCTCCCGGCCCTGATCTGGGGTACCTCGTCGGTCATTCGGTCGGCTCCCACGAGCGTCTGACCTGCTTGGTGGTGCCGGCGGTCGGCGAGCCGGCGCTGCTGGTGCCGACGTTGGAGCGGCTCGGCTGGAGCGGGTCGCCGGTGGAGAGCCTGAGCCTTCGGATCACTACCTGGACGGACGGGGACGACCCCTATCAGGCGCTGGCCGCGCTACTGGCCGCCGACGCCCGGGTGCTGGCAGTGGATTACCACATGCCCGCGGTGCACGCCCTGAACGCCCAATCGGCGGTGCCGGGAGCGGAGCTGATGCTCGCGGGGGAGGCGATCGCGGAATTGCGGATGCGCAAGAGCGCGGCTGAGGTCGGCTCGCTGGTGGCGGCGGGTGCGGCCATCGACCGGGTGCACGGCCAGGTGGGGGAGTGGCTGCAGGCGGGCCGCACCGAGAACGACGTGGCCGCCGATGTCGCCGCCGCGATCGTGGCGCAGGGGCACGCCCGTCCCGACTTTGTCATCATCGGGTCCGGACCGAACGGCGCCAGCCCGCACCACGAGGCGTCCGACCGGGTCATCGAGGCCGGCGACGTCGTCGTCGTGGACATCGGCGGTCCCATGCCGGACGGCTACTTCTCCGATTGCACCCGGACCTACTTGGTCGACCCCGGGCCAGGGAAGTCGGCCAGCCCGCGGGCGCTGGAGGTGCACGAGGTGGTGCGACGGGCCCAGGCCGCCGGGGTGGCCGCGGTCCGGCCCGGCGCCACCGCCGAGTCGGTCGACGCCGCCGCCCGCGAGATCATCGAGAAGGCCGGCTACGGCCCGTATTTCATCACCAGAACCGGGCACGGCATTGGCCTGGAAGTGCACGAGCACCCGTACATCGTGGCGGGCAATACGACGATCCTGGAACCTGGGATGGCCTTCTCCGTAGAACCCGGTGTCTACCTGCCCGGTGAATTCGGGGTTCGGATCGAGGACATTGTGGTGGTCGGCGCGCAAGGACCGGTGCTGATGAACAGGGCACCGACGGGATTGACCATCGTCGGTACCCGCGGCCCGGTCGGCCCGGTCGGCCCGGTCGGCCCGGTCGACTCGGTCGGCCCGGTCGGCCCGGTCGGCCCGGTCGGCCCAGTCAACACGGTCGGCCCAGTGGGCACTGTTGGCCCAGAGGTCCGCTGAGAGGATGGGTGTGACGATGCTCGAAGAACTCGACGCCCGGATCGCCGCGGTGCTGGCCGCCGACGGCCGATGCAGCTACACCGACCTGGCCGAGCAGGTGGGCCTGTCGGTCTCGGCCGTGCACCAGCGGGTGCGCCGGCTGGAGAAGCGGGGGGTGATCCGCGGGTACTGCGCCCAGATCGACAGCGAGCAGATCGGCTTGCCGCTGACGGCGTTCGTCTCGCTGACCCCCATCGACCCCGCGGCACCCGACGACTACCCGCAGCGACTGGCCGGCTTCGGCGAGATCGAGGCGTGTCATTCGGTGGCGGGGGTGGAGTCCTACATCGTCAAGGTGCGGGTGGCCTCGCCGGCCGCATTGGAGGTGCTGCTGGCCCAGATCCGGGGCACCGCTGGTCTCTCGACGCGGACCACTGTCGTGCTGTCGACGCCGTACGAGAATCGGCCGGTGACGCCGCCCTTGGTGCAGGCGGGACGCACCTCCAGCGGTGACGAACCGATGGAGCCGGATGAAGGCTGACCCGATCCCCGGCCCGATCACCGGCCCGATCCCCGGCCCGATCCCCGGCCCGGCGCACCGCCCGCCGAGGGCCGCCCGCGACGACACGCTCGACATCCTGCATGGGGTGCCCATCGCCGACCCGTACCGCTACTTGGAGGACTCCGAGTCCGACCGGACCCGGGACTTCGTCCAAGCCCAGAACGCAGTGTCGGGGCCATATCTCGCTGCCCTGCCACTGCGCAAGGAGTTCGGTCGGCTGACAACGGCGTTGTTGACCGCCCCCAGGGCCGGGGTGCCCTGGGAGCGGGGCGGCCACTACTTCCGGATCGCCAACCCGGGTGATCTCGACCAGGACCAGCTGGTGACAGCGTCATCGCTGCCGCAGTTGCTGCAGTCGCCGCGACTGTTGCTCGACCCGAACCTGCTTGCCTCGTCCACAAACATCGTGGACGGAACCGTGGCCCTGACTGCGGTGTCGGTCAGCCCGGACGGCCGGTTCGTCGCCTACGCCTTGTCCGAGGCGGGGTCGGACTGGCGAACGATCGGCGTCCGCCGGGTGGCCGATGGGATCGACCTGCCGGATCGGCTGCCGTGGACTAAATGGGTCGACCCGGTCTGGTTGCCCGACGGCGGGGGGTTCCTGTACTGGCGCTACCCCCAGCCCGCCGACATCGCGGCCACGGACGCAATGGGTGCTGGAGAGCTGGCGCTGCATCAGCTCGGTGACCCGGCCGAGATGGATGAGGTGGTGTGGTCCAGGCCGGCCGACCGCGATTGGATGGCCTCACCGTGGGTGGCCCCGGACGGCCGCTGGCTGATCCTGACGATGAGCCCGGGCACCGACTCGCGGGCCACCATCCAGGCGCAACGGCTGGCCCGCGACGACACCGGCCGGTACCGGGTCGGGACCGATATCGTCGACGTGGTAGCCGATCTCGCCGACGCGCACCACGTCGTGGGCTCCGTCGGCGATGCGTTGTTCGTCCGGACCGAACGGGACGCGCCTCGCGGTCGGCTGGTAGCGGTCGATCTGGGTCATCCGGAGAATCCCTGGGGGGAGCTCATCGGTCAGCATGAGGTTGACGTGCTGGTCGACGCGGCCCTGGCTGACGGGGTGTTCGCCATCATCTGGTCGGCCGACGCCGCGCACCCGGTGCAGATCACCGACCGCGACGGCCGGCACCAGTGGTGGCCGCAGACCCCGTCGCCGGTCTCCGTCACCGCTGTACAGACCCGTCAGGACAGTACGGAGATCTTTTTCGGTACCACCTCTTTCACCTCACCCACCCGGTCGTGGCGGATCGACCCGGCCGACGATCACAGCGTTTCGGCCCTCCCGGCCACCGCGAGCGGCATCGCTGTCCCGGCCTTCACCACCGTCCGGCGCCACGCCGGTGCCGCCGACGGGGTGGCTGTTCCCATGACAATCGTGCGGCGAACGGATCTGCCGCCGGGTCCGCGGCCCACCCTGCTCTATGGCTACGGCGGTTTCGACATCCCGGTCCTGCCGGCGTTCTCGGCGATGTTCACCGCGTGGGTGGCGGCCGGTGGGGTGCTGGCGGTGGCCAATCTGCGGGGCGGTGGGGAGTTCGGCGCCCGCTGGCACGAGGCCGGGATGCTGCACCACAAACAGACCGTCTTCGACGACGCCATCGCCTGCGCCCGCGACCTGATCGACACCGGGGTGACCACCGGTGGTCAGCTGGCCATCCACGGCAGATCCAACGGCGGCCTCCTGGTCGGGGCGGCGATGACCCAGCACCCCGAGTTGTTCGCCGCGGCCCTGCCGGTTGTCGGTGTGCTGGACATGCTCCGGTTCCACCTGTTCACCATCGGCTGGGCCTGGACCTCCGAGTACGGCAGCCCGGAGGATCCGGCGGATTTCGCGGTGCTGCTGGGGTATTCACCGCTTCACCGGTTGAAACCGGGCACGCAGTATCCGTCCACCCTGATCTGTACCGGCGACCATGACGACCGGGTGGTGCCGGCGCACTCGCTGAAGTTCGGCGCGGAGCTGCAGTATTGCCAGTCCGGTCCCGGCCCGGTGCTGCTGCGGGTCGACACCCGGGCGGGTCATGGCATGGGAAAACCGGTGACCGCACTGGCGGCCGAGTACGCCGATCAGCTGGCGTTCGTCGCCGCGCACACGGGCCTGCGGGTGAGCGCGGAATCATCCCGGCCAGCGGAAGGTTAGCCTCCGTAAAAGACCTGCAGCACATATCTCCGGAGGACCGATGAGCGGACCAACCCAGGCTCCGGCCGCAGCGGCAACCGTGGGGTTCCGATCGGAGCGGGGGCCGGTGCTGATCGCGTTGATGCTCAGCACGTCCCTGGTCGCCATCGACTCGACCATCATCGCCACCGCGGTCCCGTCCATCGTCGCCGACCTGGGCGGTTTCGCCCAGTTCCCCTGGTTGTTCTCCATCTACCTTCTGGCGCAGGCAGTGTCGGTCCCGGTGTACGGGAAGCTGGCCGATCTCTTCGGCCGCAAACCGATCATGCTCTTCGGTATCGGCCTGTTCCTGGCAGGTTCGATCCTGTGCGGCATTGCCTGGAGCATGCCCGTCCTGATCGCCTTCCGGGCTGTTCAGGGGCTTGGTGCCGGAGCGGTCCAACCGATGAGCATGACCATTGCCGGCGACATCTACACCGTCGCCGAGCGGGCCAAGGCGCAGGGCTATCTGGCCAGTGTGTGGGCGATGTCCGCCGTCCTCGGCCCGACCCTTGGTGGCCTGTTCTCGCAGTACCTGTCCTGGCGATGGATCTTTGTGGTCAACATCCCGCTGTGCGTGCTCGCTGCCTGGATGTTGATCCGCACCCTGCACGAGGACGTCGTGAAGGTCCGCCGGAAGATCGACTACCTGGGGTCGGTGACGCTGACCGCAGGGGCCACGCTGGTCATCCTCGGCCTGCTGGAGGGCGGGCAGGCGTGGGCCTGGGGCTCGGTCACCAGCCTGTTGATCCTTGGTGGCGGCCTGGTGCTGCTGGTGATCTTCGTGCTGGTGCAAACCCGCGCCGCCGAACCAGTACTGCCGTTGTGGGTGTTCACCCGACCCGTGTTGCTCGCCAGCGCGGTGATCGGCTTGCTGGTTGGCGCCATCCTGATGGGTTTGACCACCTACGTCCCGACATTCGTCCAGGGTGCGCTGGGCGCCGGTCCGCTGATCGCCGGGTTCGCCCTGGCGACGCTCACGATCGGCTGGCCCATCTCGGCGTCCCAGGCCGGGCGGGTGTACCTGCGCTACGGCTTCCGCACGACGGCGATCCTTGGAAGCGTGCTGGTGCTCGCCGGCTCCACGCTCGCGATCCTGTTGACCGCTGATTCAGCGGTGCTGGCCGTCGCCGGGGTGTGCTTCGTGGTGGGCCTCGGGATGGGTCTGGTCGCCAGCCCAACCCTGATCGCGGCGCAGAGCAGCGTGCAGTGGACCGAGCGGGGTGTGGTCACCGGAACCAACATGTTCTTCCGGTCCATCGGTAGTGCCGTCGGGGTGGCCGTGTTCGGTGCGATCGCCAACAGCATGCTGGCCGGCGGGACCGGGGCCGCGGAGCTGAGCCTGGCCACCCATGAGGTGTTCCTGGCGAGCCTGGGACTGGCGGTGGTGATGACGGCCGCGGTATTCCTGCTCCCGGGTGGCCGGCCACCAGCGGAGGAGCGCTCCCACTCTGCGGAAGCCGGATAACGCGGACCTGGCAGGCGGGTGCAACGCACCGTAGAGTGACGATCACATTCCGTGAATGGCCGGGGGGTCGTGCGGAGATGACCGGGGGGCTCGCGCATGGAACATGGCAGCAGCAACTGGGATCTCATCAGTCACGACGGCCGGGCAGTGGGGTCGGCTCCGGACCAGCCTGCGGTGTCGCGAGCCGGGTCGAGTCCGGCACCCGGACTCGCGCAGCGGCCATGGAAGTACATCGTCCGCAAGACCGTCCGTGAGTTCGGCAAGGACGAATGCATCGATGCGGCCGCAGCCCTGACCTTCTACGCGGTGCTCGCGATCTTCCCGGCCACCCTGGCGATGATCTCGCTGGTCAGCCTGATCGGCCACGGGAGATCCACCACGGCCGCGCTGATCGGTGTCGTGGAGGACCTCGGCCCCGCCGCGGTCGCGGACACCTTGCGGGAACCTGTCCTGGAGTTGGGTCGATCGCCATCGGTGGGCTGGGCGTTGGCCCTCGGTCTGGGCGGGGCGATCTGGTCGGCGTCCGGCTACATCGGTGCGTTCGGCCGGGCGATGAACCACGTGTACGAAGTCCCCGAGGGCCGTCCGTTCTGGAAGCTGCGGCCGACCATGCTGCTGATCACCCTGGCCGCCGTGGTGCTGATGGGCCTGGTCGGGGTCGGCCTGGTGGTCAGTGGCCCGGTGGCCCGGGACCTGGGCGCCGCCATCGGCCTGCAGGACACCACGGTCACGATCTGGAACATTGCCAAGTGGCCGGTGCTGCTGGCGATGATCATTCTGGTGGTTGCGCTGCTCTACTACGCCACCCCCAACGTTCGGCACCCTCGGTTCCGGTGGATGAGCCCGGGGTCGGTGATCGCCATCGTCACCTGGGTGCTGGCATCGTTCGGTCTGTCGTTCTACGTCGGCCGGATCGCGAAATACGGTGACACCTACGGCTCATTGGCCGGGGTAGTGGTGTTCCTGTTGTGGATCTACGTCAGCAATCTCGCGCTGCTGTTCGGGGCGGAGGTGGACGCGGAGGTCGAGCGGGGGCGGGAACTGCAGGCCGGCATCGAGGCCGAGGACTCGCTGCAACTGCTGCCCCGGGACACCAGGGCCACCGAGAAGAAGGCCGCCAAACTCGCGAAGGACATCGAGCTCGGACGGGCCTTGCGCGAGCAGCACCTCGGCGGCGGTCAGGGCTCCGATGCCGAACCACCGGGCATTCCATCGACACCGGTACCGGTCAGCACCATGGTCAACCGTCGGGCCTGGGGCGCCGGGCCGGGCAGCGGCGCCGACCTGGCCCGATCACCGGGCGGCGACAACGCTTCCAGTAAACTGGGTTCCAGCTAGCCGGCCGAGGCCGCCCGTAGGTCCGGCGCCGTCCGGTAGACCACCTCGATGGCTGCCGCCCCGAACGCTCCGACCACCAGCGATTCCAGCAGGATCGCCGGGGTCAGGGAGAAGTTGAAAAAGTTCTGGCCCAGCGGGGTAATGAAGGCCAGCGCGGCGATCGCCACCATGACCGCCACCAGCACCGCCTTCCACATCACGAACGGCCGGGACAGCACGACCAGGATCCAGAACGCGGTGAACAGCAGGGCGATCGTGGCGGCCGAGGATGGCTGCCAGCAGATCACGTTCGCCGTCGATGCGCTGGTCTCCGTCTTTACCAGGCACTCTGCGGCAGGTGGGGCGCCGACCGCCGCCCGGGCCAGCAGGTAGGTCACCAACACGACCAGCCCGGCGATCACCCCGGCCGGGACAGCGAACCGGAGCACCCGGCGCAGGAACCCAGGCACGTACCGGCGCTTGTTCGGCCCCAGCGCGAGGAAGAACGCGGGAATGCCGATCGTGACAGCGGAAACCAATGTCAGGTGCCTGGGCAGGAACGGGAACGGCAGGGTGAACAGCGCCGCCGAGATGATCGCGACCAGGCTCATTACGTTCTTGGCAACGAACAAGTTGGCGACCCGCTCGACGTTGCCGATCACCCGCCGGCCCTCGGCCAGCACGGTGGGCATGTGCGAGAACTTCCCGTCCAGCAGCACCAACTGAGCCACCGCTTTGGTGGCCTGGGCCCCGTTCCCCATGGCCACCCCGATATCCGCGTCCTTGAGCGCCAGCGCGTCGTTCACGCCGTCGCCGGTCATCGCGACCACATGCCCGTTGCGCTGCAGCGCCTGCACCAACGCCCGCTTCTGCTCCGGTGAGACACGACCGAAAACCGTTGTCCGATCAGCGATCTCGCGGAGCTGCTCGGGATCGTCACCGATGCTCCGGCCGTCAACGACGGCGTCGGGGCCCAACTCGAGACCAACCCGAGCGGCGATGGCGGCGACGGTCTGCGGGTTGTCCCCGGAAATGATCTTGATCTTGACGTTCTGGTCCTTGAAGTACTGCAGGGTGTCCTTGGCGTCCGGCCGAATCTGCTCGGTCAGGGTGACCAGCGAGACGGAACTAACCCCGGGCGGCAGCTCCTGCCCGTGCAGGGGGGCATCGCTGCGGGCCAGCAGCAGGACCCGGCGGCCGGTGGCGGCCAGTTCGCTCACCCGGGCGCGAAGCGGGTCGTCTGGTTCGAGCAGTACGTCCGGGGCGCCGAAGATCCACGATCCCCGGTCGGTGAACGAGGCGGCACTCCACTTGCGCGCCGAGTTGAACGCGATCGTCACCTCCCTGGCCCAACCGCTCGGGATGTCCAGGGCAGCGCCGAGTGCCTGCAACGTGCCGTTGGCGTTCGGGTCGTCGGCCAGGGCGCCCAGCGCAGTCCGGATCTCGTCGGCGGACAGCTCGCCGAGCGGCTCACAGTCCTCGTAGGCGATGTCACCGACGGTCAACGTGCCGGTCTTGTCCAGACACACCACGTCCACCCGGGCCAGGCCCTCCACCGCCGGCAACTCCTGCACCAGCACCTGCTGGCGGGTCAGCTGGACCGCCGCGAGAAGGAACGCCACCGAGGTCAGCAACACCAAACCCTCGGGGACCAGGCCGACCAGGCCACCGGTCGACCGGATGACGACCTGTTGCCATCCCTGGTCACCAATGGCGCGGTACTGCGACCAGAGTTGCAGCGGCAACGCGATGATGATGATGACGGTGATGTATTTGAGCAGCTGGTTGACCGATTCCTGGATTTCGGACCGGGTTTTGGTGAACTTTTTGGCCTCGGCGGCGATCTTGTTGATGTAGGCGTCGGGGCCGACGGCGGCGGCGCTGAACCGGCCCAGACCGGCAACCACCGTGGTGCCTGACCGGACGTGGTCTCCGGGATCCTTCGCGATCGCGTCCGCCTCGCCGGTGAGGTTCGATTCGTCGACCTCCAGCCCGCTGGCCGACAGCATGACGCCGTCGGCGGGGATCTGGTCGCCGGTTCGCAGCTCGATGAGATCGTCCAGGACAACGTCGGCGGTTGGCACCTCGGCCAGGGTGCCGTCCCGCACGACCCTGGTGATGGGGGAGTTCAGCAGGGCCAGCTGGTCCAGTTTTCGTTTGGCCAGGTATTCCTGACCGATGCCGATGGCCGAGTTGACCACCAGTACGACGCCGAACAGCCCATCGGCCAGTGACCCGGTGCTCAGGATCAGCACGAACAGCGCACCCAGGATGGCATTGAACCGGGTGAAAACGTTGGTCTTGATGATCAGCCACAGCGACCGCGACGACGCCTGGCTGGTGGCGTTGACCTGACCCCGCGCGACCCGGTCGGTGACCTCGGCTGCCGACAGGCCGTTCCCCACGGCGGAACGGACCGCGACGCCGGTGAATTCCGAGGACATGCTCACCGGCCTACTGTGACAGATCGCACCGACACCGGGCCGGAAATCGGCAGCTGATCGGATCGCCGATCGGACTGCCGCCCAGCGGGCCACCCACTCCCGACCCACCGCGTCTGGCCTGCCGCGTCTGGCCTCCCGCACGGGCCGCTGGCACGTGGCCTCCCGGTCGGCGCCGTTGGCATCAGGAAGGTGCTGTTGACTGGAGGGCGATGACGCTCACCGTGTTCCGCAACGGCCGGATCCATACCGCCGACCCCGACGCCACCGCCATCGGCGTCACCGGGTCGATCATCAGCTGGATCGGCGGTGAGCACGCGGTGGCCCTGGCCGGCGAGGCCGACCGGGTGGTCGACCTGCAGGGGGCGCTGGTGATTCCAGGCTTCGTCGACGCGCACGTTCATTCCACCGAGGCCGGGCTGGCGCTGACCGGGTTGGACCTGTCGACGACCAGATCACTGGCCGAATGCCTGGCTGTCATCACCACTTTCGCGGCCGCCCACCCGACCGGGGTGCTGTGGGGGCACGGCTGGGAGGACAGCCGCTGGCCGGAAGATCGGCCGCCGAGCCGCGAGGAAATCGACCGCGCGGTGGGGGACCGGGTCGCCTACCTCTCGCGGGTGGATGTGCACTCCGCACAGGTCAGTTCAGCGTTGGCCGCGCAGGTGGTCGACGGGCCGTCACTAGTCGGCTGGTCGGTCAGCGGACCAGTCAGCCAGCAAGCGCATGCGGCGGTGAGAGCGGTTGCTCGGGAAAGGCTGTCGACGTTGCAGCGGGATGCGGCGCAGCTGGCCCTGCTGCAAGCGGCGGCGGCGAACGGGATCGTCGAGGTGCACGAATGTGCGGCCGCCGACCGGACCGGTACCAACGACCTCACCGGGCTGCTCGCGTTGGACGGCCCGATCCCGGTCCGCGGTTACCTGGCCCAGCTCGTCGACGACCCGGAACAGGCCGCGGAAATCCTCGCGGCGACCGGAGCGCATGCCCTTGGCGGCGACCTGACCGTCGACGGCGCAATCGGCTCCCGAACCGCGTCCCTGTGCCGGCCATACACCGACTCGCCGGACCGGCGCGGCTACCGCTACCTCACCGACGAGCAGATCGCCGCCCATCTGGTGGCCTGCACCCGGGCCGGCATTCAGGCTGGTTTCCACGCCATCGGTGACGACGCGGTGGGCGCGGTCGCACGCGGATTGCAGGAGGCGACGCGTCGCCTCGGGGAGAACGCCACCGTCCGCCTCGCCGGCTGCGCACACCGGGTCGAACACGCCGAGATGGCTGACGACGCCGCCATCGCCGCGTTTGCCGCGACCGGAACGGTGGCCAGCATGCAGCCGCTGTTCGACGACGCCTGGGGCGGACCGGACGGCCTGTACTCCGCGCGTTTAGGGCCCGACCGGGCGGCGCCGATGAACCCGTTCGCGACGATGACCGCGGCCGGCGTTGCGCTTGCCTTCGGCTCCGACGCCCCAGTCACCCCGGTCGATCCGTGGGCCGCGGTGCGGGCGGCAGTGCACCACCGAACTCCCGGCAGCGGGCTGTCGCCGCGGGCCGCATTCACCGCGCACACCCGCGGTGGGCACCGGGCCGCCGGTCGCACGGACCGCGGGATCGGCACCATTGCCATTGGTGCGCCGGCTCACCTGGCCATCGTTGACGCCGCCGAACTAGTCCGCCCGGCCGCCGATCCCGCGGTAGCGCGCTGGTCGACGGACCCACGGTCGCGGGTGCCGCTGCTGCCCGATCTCAGGCCAGGCTCGGATCTGCCGAAAACCCTGGCCACCCTCGTCGAAGGGCGAGTGGTCTTCCACACCGGCGTCCTTGGCCTGGACGACTGAGCGTCCCGCCTGCTCCGATCCGCTGCACCGATCCGCCTGCTCAATCCGCCTGCTCCAATCCGCCTGCTCCGATCCGCCTGCTCCGATCCGCCTGTGCGGATCTGACTCGACCGCGGACGGACTCAGTGAGGTTGGGCGGCGGCGCGCTCGGCGGCCAGCTGATCGAACTGTCGCCCGATCGCCTCCCGGGCGCCGACCAGGTGAGCGCGCATCCGTGTTTCCGCGAGCTCGACATCACCCGACTCCACCGCGGACAGAACACTGCTGTGCTCGGCGACGATCTGGTCGCGACCCATCACGTGCCTGGCCTGCAACATCGATAAGTGGATCTCGCCGGACAAGCCCTGGTACAGCCTGCTCAGCCGCGGGCTGTCGACGGCATTCACCAATGCCCGGTGGAACCGCAGGTCCGCCTCAACGTGGCTGCTGTGCCCGGCATCGGCGGAAATCTCCGCCAGTTCCCGGACCGCCGCGGCGGCGGCCAGCGGCACCGGACGGGCGGCAATGCGCCGGACGACCGCCAACTCCAGCGGGATCCGGACCAGGAACAGGTCGTCGACGTCGCCGCGGGTCAACGCCGGCACGTGGGCGGATCGGTGGGCTTGACGGCGCAGGAGCCCATCGGAGACCAACTGGCTGATGGCAGTTTTCGCGGTCGGCCTGGAAACCTCGTACTGGGCCGCCACATCCGATTCGGTCAGCCCGACCCCTGGATCGAGCTGGCCGTCGAGCACCCGAGCCCGGAGGGACGAGGCCAGGGCGTCGACAACCGAAACGGTCTGCAGGCCCTTCATGGGCGGAAACCTTCCATTTCCGAGCGAGGCAGGACGTTATGCCCTAGACAGGTCTCGGGAGGAGTGGTGACGCTGTTTGGCACCACGCAATTGTCACACAGTACATCGTATAACTTGACAGACCTGCGTACTTGTCTTACAACTTAACATCTCACCCGAATGGCCAAGCCGTGGTGGGAGCCCATCACCCATGGGCCCCCTTAATCGGTCCCCTCAATCGGCACATTGCCCGCTCGGGCCTGACACAAAGGAGTGCCATGTTCACGCAGGAAGCTGCCCCGGTTGCGGGTTCCCTCGCCCTCTCGGCATTGATGGCGGCCTTGCCGCTGCTGACCCTGTTCGTGCTGCTCGGTGCGCTGCGGTGGAAGGCGTGGCAGGCCGGCCTGGCGTCGTTGGTCGTCGCCCTCGCAGTCGCGATCTTCGCGTTCAAGATGCCGGCCGGCCAAGCCCTCCTCTCGGCGACCGAGGGCGCGGCGTTCGGCCTGTTCCCGATCATCTGGATCGTGCTGACCGCGATCTGGATCTTCCGGATGACCGAGTTGACCGGGTACGACCTGGTGCTGCGGCGGGCTTTTGGCTCACTGTCACCCGACCAGCGGATTCAGGCCATAATCATCGCCTTCTGTTTCGGTGCGCTGCTCGAAGCGCTGGCCGGGTTCGGAACCCCCGTCGCGGTCACCGCCGTCATGCTGATTGCGGTGGGTATCACGCCGATCAAGGCGGCATCGGTCGCGCTGGTCGCCAACACCGCACCGGTTGCGTTCGGGGCGATCGCAGTTCCGATCACCACCCTGGGCAAGATCACCGGCCTCGACCCGAACCTGTTGGGCGCCATGGTCGGCCGGCAGACGCCGGTCCTGGCCGTCTTCGTGCCGCTGATCCTGGTGCTGATGGTGGATGGCCGTCGCGGCGTCCGGCAGACCTGGCCGGCTGCCCTGGTCGGTGGCGCCGGGTTCGCGGTGGCCCAGTTCCTGAGCTCGAACTTCTTCAACTACCAGGTCGCCGACATCATCGCGGCGCTGGTCGGCGCGCTGGCCCTGGTGCTGCTGCTGCGGGTGTGGCAGCCGGCCGAGATCGTCACCGCCGATGGGGTCCAGGAACTGGCACCGGTCGGCCCCGGCCGCGACCGGGCGGATGGCAAGCGTTCCGGCAGCACCACCCGCTCCTCCGGAACCGGCCGCTCGACGGGCAATTCGACGGGCAATTCGACGGGCAATTCGTCCGGCAGCTCTCCCGCGACTGGCCACGGAAAGGCCGCCGACGGACCGGTCCGCCCGGGCGAGGCGCTGATGGCGTTCGGGCCCTACCTGATCGTCGTGGTGCTGTTCACCCTGACCTCGTTCGGTCCGTTGAAGGATTTCCTGGAAAGCCATTCCGGCTGGAAGTTCGGCTGGCCGGGGCTGGACGTGCTGAACAGCGACGGCAAGCCGCTGTCAGCGGCAACCTTCAACTTCAACCTGTTCACCGCTGGCGGCAGCGTGTTGCTGGTAGCTGGGATCCTCACCGCACTGATGTTCCGGCTGTCGGTCTCCCGCGCCGCAGGCGCCCTCGTCGGGGTCGCCGTGCAATTCAAGTGGACGGTGTTGACCGTCGTGTCGGTGCTGGCACTGGCCTACGTGATGAACTTCTCCGGGCAGACCGTCACTCTCGGCCTGGCGCTGGCCGCGACCGGCGGCTTCTTCGCCTTCCTCTCCCCGGTGGTCGGCTGGATCGGGGTGGCCGTGACCGGGTCGGATACCTCGGCGAACTCCTTGTTCGGCCTGCTGCAGACCACCGCGGCCAACAAGACCGGGATCAGCCCCTACCTGCTGGCCGCGGCCAACACCTCCGGTGGCGTGCTGGGCAAGATGATCTCCCCGCAGAACCTCGCCATCGCCGCCGCCGTGGTCGGCATGGAGCACAAGGAAAGCGCGCTGTTCCGCAAGGTGATCTGGTGGAGCCTCGGGCTGTTGCTGGGCATGTGCGTGCTGGTCTACCTGCAGTCGACCCCGGTTCTTGGTTGGATGACGATCACCGGCTGACATCATGGGCCGCATCCATTGGGGTGAAACCCACGTCGACCCCCGGCAGATACGACCGACCCGAGGAGCACGGTGACCCGAACACCCGAGTCAAGCAGCACACTGTCGCCGACGTCCCCGGTGTTGCTCAGTGCGCTGGCCGCCGCACTGGGTGGCGCCGGCGGGGTCCGCAGCCGGGCGACCGACCGGCTGGCCCTCGGGCACGACGCCTCGCACTTCGCCCTGACGCCGACGGCGATCGCCACCCCCCGCACCAGTGAGGAGGTCGGCGCCCTGTTCGCGGTCTCCGCGTCGCACGGCGTGCCGCTGACCTTCCGGTCCGGTGGCACCAGCCTGAGCGGGCAGGGGGTCACCGATGGCGTCCTGGTCGACACCCGGCGGCACTTCCGGGACATCGAAGTGCTCGACGGCGGGGCCAGGGTCCGGATCGGGCCGGGCGCCACGGTGCGCCAGGTGAACGCGAGGCTCGCGCCACTTCGCCGCAAGCTAGGGCCCGACCCGGCGAGCGAGATCGCCTGCACGCTGGGGGGTGTCGTTGCCAACAACTCCAGCGGGATGGCCTGCGGCACGACGGCGAACACCTACAACACCCTGGATTCGATGGTGCTGGTGCTACCCAGCGGCACCGTGATCGACACCGGGGCTCCGGACGCTGACGACCGGCTGCGGTCGACGGAACCCGACATCCACCGTGGCCTGAGCGGGCTGCGCGACCGGGTACGAGCCGACCCGGCGTCGGTCGCGACGATCGAGCGGCTGTTCGCGATGAAGAACACCATGGGCTACGGGCTGAACTCACTGCTCGATCACACCCGGCCGGTGGACATCCTGGAACACCTGGTGGTGGGCAGCGAGGGAACGCTTGGTTTCGTCGCATCGGTGACGCTGCGCACGGTGCCGTTGTTGCAGCACGCGATGACTGGGCTGCTGGTGTTCGAAACGCTCAGTGGCGCAACAGGTTCGCTACCGGCCATCCTCGGCACTGGGCCGGCCACGATTGAACTGCTGGATGCCGTGTCCCTGCGGGTGGGCCAAGCCGACCCGCAGGCGGACGAGGCGCTGCGGCGGATCGACGTGCGCGGGCATGCCGCCCTGTTGGTGGAGTACCAGGCGCAGTCGGCGGCCGAAGTCAGCGATCTCAGCGCAGCAGCGCACCCCGTCCTGGCCGGCCTGCCGGTGGTCGGACCCTCGGAACTGACCGCGGACCCGCGCTCCCGGGCCCGGCTCTGGCACACCCGCAAAGGGTTGTACGCCACCGTCGCCGAGGCCCGACCGTCCGGCACGACCGCACTGCTGGAGGACATCGCCGTCCCCGTGCCGGCCCTGCTGGAAACCTGCGAGCGGCTCACTGGGCTCTTCGATCGGCACGGCTACCGCGACAGTGTGATCTTCGGACACGCCAAGGACGGCAACATCCACTTCATGCTGACCGAACAGCTGGGTGGCGGCGGCCCGTTGGACCGCTTCCTGGGGTTCACCGAGGACATGGTGGACCTGGTGCTGGCCCAGGGCGGATCGCTCAAGGCGGAGCACGGCACCGGCCGGATGATGGCGCCCTACGTGCAACGGCAGTACGGCGACGAGCTGTACGAGGTGATGAAAGAAATCAAACGGCTCTGCGACCCACGAGGGCTACTGAACCCCGGGGTGCTGATCAGCACCGATCCGGACGCCCACGTCACCGATCTGAAGGTCACCCCGACCGTGGAGGCAGAGGTCGACCGGTGCGTGGAATGCGGCTACTGCGAACCGGTCTGCCCGAGCAAGGACCTCACCACCACGCCCCGGCAACGGATCGTGCTGCGCCGGGAGATGCAGCGAGCCCGTGACGTGGGTGACGTGGGTTTGTTGGCCCAGTTGGAGCGGGAGTATGAGTACGACGCCGTCGACACCTGCGCGGTGGACGGCATGTGTCAGACGGCCTGCCCGGTCCTGATCAACACCGGGGACCTGGTGAAGCGGCTGCGCAAGGCCGAGGTCGGCACTGTGGCAGCCAAGGGGTGGACGTTCGCCGCCAAGCACTGGGCGGGGACCACCCGCGCCGCCTCGTCCGCGCTCACCGTCGCGGACAAGGTCCCTTCGTCGCTGGTGCGCGGCCCGAACATGATGGGCCGCACCGTGATCGACCGGGATTCGCTCCCGCTGTGGTCGCCGGACCTGCCGGCGGGTGGCCCGCAGAGAATCCGTCAGGATGAACACGGCGTCGTGACGGCTGGTGGCGCCGCCGGCAGCACAACGGTCGACGAGGCGGTGTACTTCACCGCCTGCGTGGGGACCATGTTCGGACCCAGCGACGCCGGCCCCGGGGTCCGGCAGTCCTTCCAGGAAATCTGCACCAGGGCCGGGGTCGTCCTGTCCTACCCGGCTGATCTGCCGGCGTTGTGCTGCGGGACGCCCTGGCGGTCAAAGGGCATCACGGCGGGCTATGAGGTGATGGCCGGGAAGGTACTGCCGGCGCTCTGGGCGGCCAGCCGGGACGGCGCACTGCCTGTCGTGTGCGACGCCTCGTCCTGCACCGAGGGCCTGCGGCAGCTGCAGGAGAGCGCGGCGGCGGACCGCGACGGTCAGTACGCCCGGCTGCGCATCGTCGACGCCGTCGCCTTTGTGCACGACCACGTCCTGCCCCGGCTGTCGCTGACCCGGACCATCCCGGCGCTGGCCCTGCATCCCACCTGCTCGTCCACCCGGATGGGCCTTAACGACGCGTTGCGAGCTGTCGCCGGGAGCGTTGCGGAAACCGTGACGGTGCCGGATCGGTGGGGGTGCTGTGCCTTCGCCGGCGACCGGGGAATGCTGCACCCCGAGCTCACGGCATCGGCGACCGCGGCGCAGGCGGCCGAACTCGCTGCCGGCTCCTTCGACGCGTACGCCTCGTGCAACCGGACCTGCGAGTTGGGGATGACCAGGGCGACCGGGCAGCAGTATCAACACATCCTCGAACTCCTGGACTGGGCGAGCGCACCGGGGGGCACCTGACCGCAAGGTGGCGGCCGTCGAAGCTCACGGCACCGTCGAAGCTCACAGCACCGTCGAAGCTCACAGCACCGTCGAAGCTCACGGCACCGCCGAAGCTCACAGCGGCCGCCAAAGCTCACAGCGGCTTTGAAGCTCACAGCACTGTCAAGCCCGCCCACTACGCTGGCCGCCGTGGCCCCGACGACCGTGAACGCCGATCCGGTGCCGCCCGCTGCCTGGCGGCGGCAGTGGCAGGGTGCGGTGTGGCGCGTTCTGGCGGTCGGCCTCGCAGGGTTCGCCCTCTTCGCGGCATTCGCCCCGTCCACCGCCTGGTGGTGGGCAATCGTTTCGTTTGCCCTGCTCGGCCTGGCGGTCGACGGCCGGAGTTGGCGGTTCGGCGCAGTGCTGGGAACGGTTTTCGGGTTGACCTTCTACCTACCGCTGCTCAGTTTCACCAACGTCTACGTGGGGGACCTGCCCTGGTACGCGCTGTCGGTCGCCGAGGCGCTGCTCACCGCCCCGGCCGTGGCGTTGGCCGCCGCTGCCTCCCGGCGGCTACCTGGGTGGCCGGTGTGGGCGGCGGCCGCGTGGATCACCGGCGAGGCCGTACGCGCCCGCCTGCCGTTCGGTGGTTTCCCGTGGGGGGCCGTCGCCTTCTCCCAACCGGATGGTCCGCTGCTGCCGGCCGCATCGTTGCTGGGGGCCACCGGCCTGTGCTTCCTCACCGCCCTGGCCGGGTTCGCCGCGGCCCGGTTGCTCACCTCGCTCGCCAGGCGCAAGAACCCGGGACCGGCACCACTCTCGCCACGCTGGGCCGCCGGGTCGGTCGCGGCCGCGCTGATCGCCGTTCCGTTCCTGCTGGCGCTGGCCGGCCGGTTGACCGTTCAGCACCCTGATCCGGGGACCGTGCCGTCACCGACGATTGCGGTGATCCAGGGCAACGTGCCCCGGGCAGGTCTGGACTTCAACGCCGAACGCCGGGCCGTCCTTGACCTGCATGCCCTGCAGACCAGGGAACTGGCGGCAGCGGTACGCAGCGGGCAGGCTCCGAAACCGTCGCTGGTGGTGTGGCCGGAGAACTCCACCGACATCGATCCGTACCGCAACTCCGATGCCAATGCGGTGATCTCTGCGGCAGCCGCCGACATCGGGGTGCCGATCCTGGTCGGTGCGGTGGTCGAGACCACCACCCCGGGCGAGTTGTACAACCGGGGGATCGTCTGGGATCCGGCCACCGGCCCGGGCGCGAGCTACGACAAGCGGCACCCGCTGCCGTTCGGCGAGTACATGCCGTTCCGGTCGTTCTTCCGGATCTTCTCCGACAAGGTCGACCTTCTCCGTGGCACCTTCCTGCCCGGTTCATCACCCGGCAACCTGACCGTGGGCGGGGTCGCGGTGGGCGACGTGATCTGTTTCGAGGTGGTCTACGACAACCTGGTGCGGGACGTCGTCGACGGCGGCGCTCAGGTGCTGGTGGTCCAGACCAACAACGCCACTTTCGGCTACACCGACGAGACCTACCAGCAGCAGGCAATGAGCCGGGTGCGAGCCGTCGAACACGGGCGGGCGGTGCTGATCTCGTCCACCAGTGGGGTGTCGGCGGTCATCGCCCCGGACGGGCGCGTCGAGTCGACGATCGGGCTGTTCACCGCCGGGTATCTCACGCCCTCCGTGCCGCTGATCATTGCCACCACGCCCGGTACGGTTCTCGGTGGCCCGTTGGAGTGGGTGCTGGCGCTGGCCACCCCGGTGGCGATCGCTGCCCTGGCCATTCTTCGGGGCGCCGCCACCCGCCGCCGCCGGCTGGGCGCCTATCAACAGGTGGACGACGAGCCGGAAGGGTCAGGCAGGATCGAGATGGAGGACCACCAGCAGTGAGCCCCGACAACGCGTCGCCGCCTCATCACTTCGGGCCGGATCAACCTCACGGCGACCGGATCCTGGTGATCGTCCCGACCTACGACGAGCGGGAGAATCTGCCGTTGATCCTGGATAGGCTGCTGGCCGCGGTTCCAGCCGTGCACGTCCTGGTCGCCGACGACGGCAGCCCGGACGGTACGGGGGAGGTGGCCGACCGGCGGGCAGCTCAGGACGACCGGGTGCGCGTGTTGCACCGGACGACGAAGGCGGGTTTGGGTGCGGCGTATGTCGCCGGGTTCGCCTGGGGTCTCGACCGAGGGTATGACGTGCTGGTCGAAATGGACGCCGACGGCTCACATGCCCCCGAACAGTTGCCCCGGTTGCTGGACGCGTTGCAGCACGCGGATGTGGTCCTGGGGTCCAGGTACGTCTCGGGTGGAACAGTGGTCAATTGGCCGAAGCGCCGGGAATGGCTCTCCCGCGGCGGGAACCTGTACTCCCGCATGGCGCTGGGGGTCAGGATCTACGACATCACCGGTGGGTACCGGGCGTACCGGTCAGAGGTACTGCAGGCGCTGCCGCTGGACCAGGTGGCCTCGCACGGCTACTGCTTCCAGGTAGATCTGGCCTGGCGGGCGGTGCAGGCAGGCTTCCGGGTGACCGAGGTACCGATCACGTTCACCGAACGGGAGATCGGCACGTCGAAGATGAGCGGCGGGATCGTTCGCGAGGCACTGCTCAAGGTGACGCTGTGGGGTGCGGCACATCGTTGGCGACAGTTCATCGGGATTTTCGGGTTCGGCCGCAGCCGGTCGATCACCCCCACCCCCTAAGCAGACTCAGGTCCAGGCGACGATGGGATCGGCTGCCGATACACCGAATGCCCGCCCCGGCCGAGGTCAGGCCGGGAGCGGGCATTCGCGATGAAGCAGGCCTCAGGACGCGGTGCGGCGGCTCTTCAGCTCGGACAATCGCTCGTTCAGGATCTCTTCTAGTTCCTCGATGGAACGGCGCTCCAGCAGCATGTCCCAGTGGGTGCGCGGCGGCTTGACGGCCTTGCCTTCCGGTGCCGAACCATCGACCAGAGTGGAGGACAGACCGTGCATCCGGCAGTCCCACACCGCGGGAATCTCGGCGTCGTCAGCCATCGGTACGGCGAATTCGTGGTCGCGGGGGCACCGGTAGGTCGCGGTGCGCCTGGGCGCCAGATCGTGATTACGGTCGGCCTCGTAGCTTGTCGACCCGAGACGGCTGCCGCGTAGGACACGGTCGGCCATGTTGTTCCTTCCTTGATGCGTGTGCGCGCGTGAGCCGTCATGATCAGCAATGATCGGGCGGCACGCTGAGCCGGTGATGATCCGGCAACGAGCCCAGATGTGGGTCCCTACCGGGTGCTAACGCTGTCGGACAGTGGTTCGTTCCCGGGACGTCCTTGTCCTGGTGCCGGTTGTCCTGAGCGGTCCTGACGTTGCGGTTACCACTACCTGCCGTGACATTGGTGGCGCTCCGGACCGTGCTGCTGGGAATACTGCCGTAGCACCCAGGTCGGATGAGGGGTCTTTGGTATCCGTCCGAACAAATATCACGTCCGCTGCGATCTGCGGACAGCGGGCGCCTGGGAGGGCGTTATCCATCAGACGCCGACCGACTCCCGCCATGTCGCGGCAGCCGGATGAATTTTTCTCGGGTCGGTCACCCACCGTAACCAGGGCGCGACCTGGTTCGCCCGTTCTATCCGGTGGAAACCGGCCCGAGTTGCCCCGAGCGGTGATGAGTCCGGCACAGCACCTGGTACCGCACCGTGGTCGAGGTGGGCACCCCCGATCCGGTGTCGGCAACCAGTACGGTGGCGCCCTCGCGGACGATTAGGCCGTCCACCACCCTGGCGTTGAACCGGCCGATCCGGCCGCACCAACACAGCACCTCGACCTGCAGTGGGCAGACCTCGTCGGCCAGCTCGACAAGCCGCGCCGAACCCGGGAACAACCGGCCCCGGAAGTCGGTGGCGATGCCGAAGGCGTAAACGTCGACCTGGACGTCGTCGGCCAGCACGACCAGCTGCTCCACCTGGGCGGGGGTGAAGAATTGGGCCTCGTCGACGATCAAATAATCGACCCGCTGTCCGGCCGCCCAGGTCGCTCGGACCAGATCCCCGACGTTCAGGTCATCGCCCACTTCGATGGCGGGCCGGCTGATTCCCATCCGGGAGCTGATCCGGGCGGGGCCGGATCGGTCCAGCCGAGTCAGCAGTAGGCCGAACCGGCCTTGCCGGGAGTGGTTGAAGTGCAACTGCAACGCCAGGGTGGACTTGCCGCAGTCCATCGGGCCGTGGAAGAACTTCACCACCCCGCCGGCGAACCGGCCCCGACCGTCACCGGCCGCCGGCACCGCGGACAGCGCGGAGCTGGCACCGGTGTCGGTGTCGGTGTCAGTGTTGGTGTCGGTGCCCGGGTCCTGTCCGGACCGGTCCCCAACCGGGTCGAACGCGCGCAGGTCCACCGTCAGCCGGTCCACAGGTCTCGTTGGCGCAGGACGTCGCGGAGCAGGTCGGGCCGGTCCGTCATGATGCCGTCCACGCCCAGATCGAGCAGCCGGTCCATCTCGACCGGGTCATCGATCGTCCAAACGTGCACCTCCACGCCGGCATCGTGCGCGGTGGTCACGAATCGAGGCGTCAGCAGTTGAACGCCGCGGAAGGACACCGGCACCTGGACGGCCGCCGCGGCGGTGGTGAAGCGGCCGCGCAGTGCGCTCGCCCGGAACAATCGGAATGCGTCCCGTGGACCCAGCGACCAGGCTTGGTTCGGTCCGAGGGCGCGGCGCAGTTCGCGCAGCCGCCGGTCGGAGAAGGAGGCCAGGCACACCCGGTCAGCAGCACCGGACCTGCGAATCACCTCGATCAGCGGCTCAACGGCCGGATCGGACTTCGCGTCGATGTTGAACCTGGCATCTGGAACTCTTCGAGTAGATCGGTGAGCAGCGGGATCGGCTCGGTGCCGTTCACCCGCGCGCCCCGGACGTCCCGCCAGGGCAGCGAGGCGATCGCCCCGGCGCGGTCGGTGACCCGGTCCAGGCGGGGGTCGTGGAAGATCACCAGTTCGCCGTCGGCGGTGGCATGGACGTCGGTTTCGAGGTACTGGAAGCCCTCCTCGACGGCCCGGCGGAACGCGGCCATGGTGTTCTCCAGCGGGGCGAGATCCCCGACGTGCCATCCGCGGTGGGCAAATGCCCGCGGCCTGTCCCCGTCCAGATAGCCGGTCATGATCGCAGTCTGACACGGCCGTCCCTCGGTCGGGTGAGTCCGGCCGGCCGGGTCAGGGAAGTCCGGTCCGGATCGGTATGTCGTCACCGTGACGGCCGGAACTCTGACATACCGTTCGGCCGTGTCGCAGACGAAGACGGCCCAGCCGACCACGACAGGGCTGGGTGGATCTATGGGGACCGCCCGCAGCCGGCGCTCCGGCCCGGCGCACTGCCTGTGGTGCGGCGCCGAACTCCCGGTGTCCACGGGGGTCGGTCGGCGTCGCCGTTATTGTGCCCAGTCCTGCCGGCAGCGTGCCTACGAGAACCGGAATGCCCTCGAACGTGGGGCGATCCCGCCGGACTCGGTGGTGCTGACCCAGCAGGAACACGACGACCTGGCCGACCGGCTCTACCAGGTGCGATGTGCCGCTGAGGACGTCGCGACGGCACTTGCCGAGGCGGCGGATCCGGCCGAGCTGTCTCCGCTGGTGGCTGAGTTGCTCGGGGCCGCCAGGGCTGCCGAGCGCATCCGGGGGACTGGCTGACCTCCTGGTGGACGGTGCGACCCTGAGTGGTGGTCGGCTGGGGCCGATCCGGTGGCGTCCACCTCCGAGCCGGCCGGTGCTGCGTAGAGTCCGGTTCATGATCACCGTTCAACGTGTGGTGCGCAGCGAGCTGAATCCGGCCGCCGCGTTCGAGTTCCTGTCCAATTTCGAGAACACTCCACAGTGGGATCCGGGAACCCCGGAGGTGGAGAAGCAGACCCCGGGCCCGGTCGCCGTGGGGTCGAAGTACCACGCGGTGGCGGACTTCCGCGGCAAGCGGCAGCCGATCGATTATGTGGTCACCGAGCTCGGTGCCGACCGCATTCAGTTGCGCGGAGAGAACAAGACGGTGATCAGCGTTGACACCATCTCGGTGCGTCCGGCCGCTACCGGCAGCGAGATCACCTATCACGCGGAGTTCACGTTGAAGGGACTGGTGAAGTTGGCCACCCCATTTGTCGCGCCGCTGTTCGAGAAGCTTGCCGATCCGGCGGCCAAGGGCATCAAGGACAGGTTGGACTCGCTGGTCTGATCGACCCGGCGATCAGCCGGGCTTGCCGCGGCTCAGTGCGGCGGACCGCAGGGTGAGGTGACTGATCTCGTTCGGCGCGAAGATCCGGAACGGCGGTCCCCAGAACCCGGCACCCCTGGTGATGTACAGCTGGGTCCGCTCGCTCCGGCGGGAAAGTCCCTGCAGTGCACCCTGTTCGGCGCGAACGATGAGGTGGAAGGGCCACATCTGGCCGCCGTGGGTGTGACCGGACAGCTGCAGGTCAACACCCATTCCCACCGCCGCCCGGATCTGCTTGGGCTGGTGCGCCACCAGCAGGACCGGGACGTCCGGCGGCGCGTCCACCAGAGCGGCATGGAGGTCGGCGCGGTGACCGGGGGTGCCGGACGAAGCCGCGGTGAGATCGTCCACCCCGGCGATCACCAGGTGGTCGGAACCGTCGGGACGATCTCGCCCGATGATGATGTGGCTGTTGTGCAGCACGGTCCAGCCGAGCCCGGCCATATGCTCCACCCAGGGCACTGCGCCGGAGAAATACTCGTGGTTACCCGTGCTGTAGACCCGGGCCATTCTCGCTGTGACCTTTGCGAGCGGCTGAACTTGATGCCGCCGCTGTTCCACGCTGCCATCGGCGAGATCCCCGGCGTGCACGACGACATCCGGGTTGAGGGCGTTCACCCGGTCAACCGTCCGGGCCGACCACCGGGATCGCTCGATCGGCCCGTAGTGGGTGTCGGCGAGCAGCACCACCGTGAGACCGTCCAGGGCCGGACCCAACCGGTCAAGGACAATCTCGGTTCGACGCACCCGGGGAATCCGGAGCGCCTGGAACGCCCCGCGAGAACACAGCGCGACGACTAGCGCGAGCACCACGATCGCCGCGCCGCGTTCCCGTGTCGGCGACTCGATACCCGCCACCGCCAGGACGACTGACACGCCCGCGCCCAATACCGACCAGACGAACAACTGCCAGAGCACGCCGAGCCAAACGTCACCGGCAACGGCCAGCCCATCGAGGTGACGGCGGCCGTGGCCGCCGATCATCGCCAGCGGAAACCCGACCAAGGCCAGCAGCGCGACCACGGAACCGGCCACTGTCACCCCTGTCGGCCAGTCGGGTGCGAGCACCAGCCGCCACCACGGAACCGCGTGCAGCAGCACCAGAACGCCGACGGCAACGACCACGAACGGAAGCCGACGAGCTGGTCCGGCTGTAGTGGACCGGGAGGGCTCTACTGGGTCCTCCGAGGCAGCTGGGTCCTCTGAGGCAGCTGGGTCCTTCGGGACAGTTGTCACGACGAGGTGCCGACCTGGTCGACCGGTGCGGCAACCGGGTCGATGGGACCCACCCGGCCTCGCGGGTCGGCTGCGAGCGCAGACAGGTAGCGGAGCAACGGTTGTTGCAGCCGGGCGACCCCGTCTACGTACAACGACGCCGTCCAGATCTCCTGGCCGCCGGCGCCGATGGGTCTGCCCGGGTGGCGGTCGGCCATGGATAGAAGGTCCTGCAGGACGTCAGCCTGGGCTGAGTTGTCCATCTCGACGTTCATCGCTGCTGGGGGCGGACTGCTCTGACTGTGACTTCCCAGGTCGGCCGCGATCAGGCGGTACCAGTTCGCCACTGCGACTGCCCGCTGACGGACCGCCTCGCCGGCCTGCCGAAAGGCCGCAGGATGAACCGATGCGACGTGGGTGTCGACCGGGTACGGGGGGTCGCCCGGAAACGCGGATCCGTCCGGAGAAGCTGCAGCGTATCGGGCCGCAGAGTCCGCGATCGCCTCGGCCGCCAGCCGGAGCCGGGTGGTCCCATTCGTCAGAGCCGTCAGCTCCGCCGCTGACATGACTGCCGAGCCGCGCTCGAACAGGTACTGCCGCAAGGCGCTGTCGAGTCGCAGGCCTGAGCGCCGGGCGGCCTCGATGCCGCGGGCCGCCGCGTCCCGTTGGTCGGCCGGCCCACCATGGCCCCCGTCGGCGTCGGCCAGGTGGGCGGCAGCCGCCTCGAAGGCATCGGCCGAGCGCAGGTAGCTGTCGGCCAACGCCGCCCGCATCTGCGCACCGGCTCCACGTGGCCAGAGCAGCACGCCGCAGACCAGGCTGACCAGGCACCCGAGCAGGATGTCCTCAATCCGCACCAGGCCCACCGTCCAGCCAACCGGCTGGATGATGTTGAACAGGATCATCACCAGAACGGTGAAAGCGGCCTGTCCGGCAGTGAACGACAGCGCCGCAGGCAGATAGGCGGCGATCAGCATCGCCACCGGCAACAGCAGCCACAGGTGCCACGCAGTGGTTCCGACCAGCAGAATGACTCCGGAACCCACCAGGAATCCGGCTACCGTTCCGGCGACCGCGCGGGCCACGGTCGACCCTGTGGCCACGGCGGTCGTACGGAGCACCGACATCGCACCAAGGACTACCCAGAAGCCGTGTGCGACGTGGGTGACATCAGCAACCAGGACTGCGAGAGCGAGCCCCACCGCGCCTCGGGCACTGTTCTGCAGCCAGACCGACCGCACCGTGGAATGTCCGGCCGCGATCCGCTCGGCGGCGGTGATCGGACCGACTGCCTTCCCCGACCATTCCCGGCCGAGCAACCGATCGAGCAGGGGTCGGGCGTCCGCTGCCGCCGATTCGGCCACCGTTGTTCCGACGAGGCCGGTGGTGTATGCAACCTCGTGCGCGATCGCGGGCCACTGCCGGACGGAGGCGTCCCGGGCGCCATCGATGGCGATCGACAATCCTGCCGTGGTGGCGCCGACCCTGGCGGCCTCTAGGTCGCTGAGGGTGTCAGCCAGGAGGGTGTCGGCCAGGAGTGTGTCAGCCAGTCGCCGCCGACTCTGCCCGGTCGGGTGCTGCACTGCGGCTTCTAGCACCTCCGCTGACGCCCGAAGGACGCTCGCCGCGGCCATGACGACGGCGGTCATTTCGGCCGGAAACTGGTGACCGGAATGGTCCGGCACTCGGCGGGCCGCGGCCTGCAACCATTCCAACCTGGTGATGAGCTGGACCAACAACCGGCTGCCGGTGCTCAGTCCGACCGGGCGAAAGGTGGTGCTGCGGAATGTGTTGTGCAGGTCGACGATGGCTTTCATGGCGGTAGTTGCGCGGTCTGGCGCGTCCGCAACCATGCCGGGTATTTGGTGGGCCGGATCAAGCTGGTCGGCGATCTTCGAGCAGGCGGTCGCGGAGAGTATTCGGATCCGATCGTGATCTCGCGGTGGCCACCACAGCACGGCTGCCGGGACCGCCAACAACACCGCGATCAGCCAGCCAATCAGCCGAGGTCCGAGATCGGCCGCGGTGGCCGGAACGGTGACCGGCAGGATGAACGTCAGCAACGCGGCCCTGGTCGAACTGGCGGCGGCCGCGCTGAGAACGCCGCCGAACAACACGGCGAACCCGATCACGGCCATGGAAATGACCGCGATCCATGGACGCATTCCGGCCACCGTGCCCAGCGTGATCAGGGCCGCGCCCAGCACGGACAGTCCTGCGAACCCACCGAACCGAGCGGCCGGGCTGCCGGGGAAGTCCGCGAACAGCAGGAGCGCAACTCCACCGAACCCGGCGAAGAGACTGAGCTGTGCGCTGCCGATGACCAGGGTGCCGATGGCCAACCCGGCCGTGACGACCACGGCGGCCTTGACCGCCTTGTGCAGTGATTCCAGATCCGGGTCATTCCGGCGTAGCCAGCGTGCGAACCCATCAGACATTGCGTCCCCGTTCGGCGGATCCCGCCAGGGAAGCCGGCATTCCGCGAATCTATCAGCGGCGGGTCGGGAACGGCAGATGATGAGGGGCGGGGTCGCTGCAACGCGTTCTCTGGTGGAGGTCGGCGCGCTCCGGTGGAGGTCGGCGAGCGCCGGATCGGGACAGCGTGGCCTAGGTCACCCAGTGCGGCGGAAGGATCCCTCGCAGCCGCCGGTTACACACCATGACGGTCACCGGTACATGCCCCGGGCCCCACCCCTTTCGTCGCCACGAGCGACCACGTGCCGAGAGGCGCACTGTCCGGTGACCGTCCTCAGGGCCGCCCGATGCCTCCCGCGTCGGGCGGCCCTGACGTCTATCCCCACACCTGCCAATCCCCCCACCCGCCCAATCCCGCCATACCCGACCCCTACATATCAGACCCCCCACACCCGACCCCCACCCCAGACCCCAACATCAGACCCCAACATCAGACCCCAACATCAGACCCCAACATCAGACCCCAACATCAGACACTGTCCCGATGACCCATCCAGCGTTCACCGGTTCGGGCAGCCTTGGTGCTCAGCCGAAGCGGCCGCGCCGATGGCGGCTGGCTGCGCAGTGGATCGGCGGTGAGCCGACCGGTGGGCGGCTGTCCCGTGGCGGGGTCGTCGGCGCTGTCGAGGTGGTCCGCTGGATGCTTGCGTTGCAAGGTCAGGACCTGCTGGGTGTGAAGTGGTCCGTGGGCCTCCGGGCACCCGGGGTGACGCTGAAGGATGTGGACGGCGCGCTGGCCACCGGCCAGATTGTCCGTTCCTGGCCGATGCGGGGCACCCTGCACCTGGTGCCCGGCGAGGACCTGGGCTGGATGCTGGGGGTGACAGCCGATCGGGTCCTTCGTTCGATGGCAAGCCGGCACCGCAACCTCGGCCTGGACCAGGGGAGCGCCGATCGGGCGGCGGACGCGGCGTGCGGCGTCCTGGAGGGTGGCCGCGCGGCTACCAGGGCCGAACTGCTCGCGGCCTTTCAGGCGTCCGGCCTGCCCGTCGACGGTCAGCGCGGGGTGCACCTGCTCGTCTGGCTGCATCACACAGGTTTGCTGTGTCTGGGAGCGATGCAAGGGTCCGGTCAGCTCGTCGTCCTCCTCGACGAGTGGGTGACCAGCCCCCGCCGGCTGACCGGCGACGAGGCGCTGGGGGAGTTCGCAGCGCGGTACTTCCGGAGTCACGGTCCGGCTACCATCGCGGACTTCTGTTGGTGGACAAAGCTTCCGCTGGGAGTCGGCCGACGCGGGCTGGGAATCGCCCGGGACCGGCTGGCGTCGGTGACGATCGATGATCAGGACTACTGGATGGCGCCTGGTCTGCCCGACCTGACGGCCGGACGGGTCGAGGTGCTGCCCGGATTCGACGAGTTCCTGCTCGGCTACCGGGACCGCTCACTGAGCCTCGCCGAGCAGTACTCGGCAGCGATAGTGCCGGGCAATAACGGCATCTTCCAGCCGACCATCGTCGTGGACGGACGCGTCGTCGGGACGTGGCGGCGTCGGCGGACCACGGCCGGGACCACCGTCACCCCCACGTTGTTCGAGCCGCTGTCGGCCACCCGCACGGTGTCATTGCACCGGTCGTTCGCCGGCTACGGCCGGTTCCTGGGCACTGACACCACTGTGGGGTGACGGCCGGCGGGGTCGGGGCGGCGGATCAACGCGTCACAGCCGGGCCATAGCCGACATGGCTAGGCTGGATTTCATTCATTGCTGAACGTGTCGTCGGCAGGGGGTTGCTCAAATGTGGTTGTTGCGATGAGGACGTCCAGGATGGCGCGGCACGCCTCCAGGGCGCTGCGAAGGTCCGCGCGCGGCATCCGTCGCAAACCCCCGGTGCTGCTGGTTGCGGTCGCAGCGGGGGCGGTGATCCTCGTGGGTGGGGCGGCGGTGGTCGCCGGCGGCGGCCCCGACTTCGGTCCGGCCACGGGCGTGGAATCCACGATGCACCGCGACGGCGCGATGATGGGTCCAGAACGGGAGCACGACGGTGGCGCTCATGACCCAGATATGTCTGGTTGGCCCGGGTTCGGGGAGCATGACGGTCACTGAGGCGCCCGAGCCGGCCGCCGATCCTGTCCCTCCGTGCGGCACCTCATCGAGATGTCCGTAGCCGACCCTCAGCAAGCGGTTGAAGCCCAGCGGTCATGCCGAAGGTAGATCTGTTCGCCCGCAAGCCTCAATCAACTGGTTGACGATCTGTGGTCCGGAGGTTTAGCCTCCTCTCAACCAAGCAGTTGAGGTTGGGAGTCGGGATGGACGACCCGCTGTCGCAGGTGTTTGCGGCCATGGCCGATCCGACCAGGCGCGACCTGGTGGCCCGGTTGACTGACGGTGACGCCACGGTGGGGCAGTTGGCGGCGCCGTACCGAGTGAGCGTCCAGGCAATTTCGAAACACCTCAAAGTCCTCGAGCAGGCCGGCCTGGTGAGCCGCGCCGCACTGGGGCACCGCAGCCCGGTGCACCTGGAGGCGGAGGTCCTCGACCTGATGTCGACATGGATCGAGCGTTACCGGCAGCGGGCCGAGGCCAGGTACCGGCGGCTGGACGCGGTACTGGCGGCATTGGGCAACGACGAGATCGGGCGGCGCCCGACGAGCGAGGAGACGGCATGAACCACACGATGAAGGGCGTCGCGATCGAGGCGGATCCGACGGTCCCGATGATCCGCATCACCAGGGACTTCGCGGCCAGCCCGGCCCAGCTGTTCCGGGCACACACTGACCCTGAGCTGTTTGTCCGGTGGGTCGGCCCGGACGGGATGACAACCACGCTGGACCATTGGGATGCCATCACCGGTGGCAGTTGGCGCTACGTCGCCACCCGGGACGGGATGGAATTCGGCTTCCACGGTTGCTTCCACGACGTCCGGCCGGACCGGATCGTGCAGACCTTCACCTGGGAGGGCGATCCGGACGGCGTTGCCTTGGAAACACTGACCTTCGACGATCTCGGTAACGGCCGCACCCGGCTGCGCACCCAGTCGCTCTGCGACAGCTTTGAGGGTCGGGACGCCTGGTTGCGCAGCGGCATGGAGGTCGGCATGGACCAGGGCTACGCCAAGCTGGACGCCCTGGTTGCCACCGGTCAGGTCGCCTGGACCCGCCAGGGAGCTCAGGCATGACGCTGCCGACCGCTCCGGCTGAGCGCCACCGCGTGGTGGCCGCCGGATTCACCGTTCGGGTGCACGGCGCGGCCGACTGGGACGCGCCGGCTCCGGTCACCGGGTGGCGTGCCCGGGATGTGGTCGCTCACCTGGTCGATTGGTTTCCGCCCTTCCTGACCAGCGCGACCGGCCTGGTGCTCGATCGCGGGCCGTCGACCGACGAGGACCCGGTGGCCGCCTGGCAGGTGCACGCCGATGCGGTGCAACGACTGCTCGACGGACCGGAGGCGACCACCGCCTTCCGGCACCCGATGGTGGGGGAGATGCCGCTGCCGGACGCGGTCGACCGTTTCTACACCTCGGACGTGTTCATGCACACCTGGGATCTGGCCCGGGCCACCGGCCAGGACGAACGACTCGACCCGCAAACCTGTAGCGACCTGCTGGCCGGAATGGTGCCGATCGAGCAGCTGATGCGGTCGTCCGGGCAGTACGGGCCCCGGGTGCCGGTGCCGGATGACGCCGACGTGCAGACCCGTTTGCTCGGCTTCATCGGTCGAGACCCGCTGCGCCGCAATCCATGACGCCGACCTGATCAACCACCGCGTCCTGCCGACCCACCCGGCCGACGCGCCGCCCGGGTTGAGCTGATGCGCTCAGCGCTGACGGGGCGCTCACCCTCCGACGACGGCGATGGCGACAGCGACGGTCATCCTGCGACCGCTGAGCACTCCCACCACCAATTCAGCACTCCGTTCGTCCTGGGCATCGACCCGCAGTGCCCATGACCCCGGTTCCATCGCCGAGATCCAGAATCCGCCCTCGGCATCGGTGATCACGGCGGTGTCCGGAAGAGGCCCCGGTCAGTCGGTGACGAGAACGACTGCCCCGGCGACCGGCGCCCCGGTGGTGGCATCCGTCACCTGGCCGAAGACACTGCCCGGGACAGCGGGGCGCTCGGCGGGCGGCAGGTCCTCGTTGGCCGGCCGGCGGGGCTTCCGATAACGCGGCCTGGGCGCATCGAGGTCGGGATCCGGCTCGCGCCAGACATCCGGGCGACCGTTGGTCGGCGTGGGGTACTGCGCGTCAGCGACGGAGATCGTCACCTCACTCAGGGAGTCATCCCAGATGTCGACGGCGGCTTCGCCGGCAGACCCGTCCGGTGCGTACGCCCGCAACTGCCAGCGGCCGGCCTGGAGATCGTCGAGCGCGAACCAGCCGTCGTTGTCGGTCAACGGCGACAGATCGACGTGATCGCCGGGGCCCTGCACGACCGTGATGGCCGCATCGGCGACGGGTTGTTCACCGCGGACGACGTAACCGCACACATTGCCGCTCATCTACCACTTCACCACCCGGTTCATTGTGTGCGAGGAGGGTCCAAGGCACCCTCGGGACCGACAGAGCAGGCGGGTCGCGGCGGGCGGCTCCGACCAGGAACCACCCACCACGACCCACCGCTCGGAACTAGAGCTTGCTCCAGGCGATCAGCCGCTGCGCCACGGCGGGGGTCACCCGCGTCGCCGAGTTGCCGCTGGAGGATCCGTAGTTGTGGATGCCGACGACAGTCCTGCTGCCGTTCCGCTTGATGTACACCGGTGCACCGCTCTGCCCGCCCACCGTGTCGATGTCGTAGCCCAGTGTCGACGGGCCGACCGTCTTGATCTTGCGGGCCATGCCCCACAATTCGGCGAACGGCTTGTCACCGGGATAACCGGCCAGCACGGCCGGCTTGGCCACCAGCGCCTGCGCGGTCAGCGCGCCGACCCCGAAGCTCCCGAGGTTGTGGCCGCCGAACGCGCCCTGCGGAAGCACGATGCAGCCGTAGTCGCTTTCCGGCTTGCGGCTGTTCACCCATCCACCGACCGACCGCAGTTGCGAGGACTCCACCGATCCATACGGTCGGTCGGATCCGTTCGAGCCCGGGATGACCTCGACCTTCCGGGCCCACCCGCCCTGGTTGTGCAGGTACACGCAGTGACCTGCGGTGGCGACCGCGCGCGGCCCGATCAGAAATCCGGTGCCGCGGTAGACGGCGCCGGTGGAGAAGGTGATCCGCAGCGCGCAGATCCGCCGCCAGGGGATCTGGTTGGTGTTGGTGATGCGCACCCGGTCGTCGGTGCCGATGATCGTTTCCAGGACCGCGACGGCCTCCGTGACGAAGGCCTGCGACTCCGGGGTCGCCTCCATGCCACTTTCACTGCCACTTTCGCTGCCGCGAGCCTGCAACGACCTGAGCAGCTGCGCAATCTGCGCGAGCAGGGCGCCTTGACTACCGGGTTGGACCCTGCCAGGCCCCGGAGCGGCGGACGGGGCCGGCAGCCGGTTGATCACCGACTTGGCCCGGGCCGACAACCCGCCCCGGATGCCGTTCGCGATGAGCGGGCCGACGGTCGAGATGAGGGTGGGCACCAGGGCCGCCAGGAACGGCAAGAACTCAGCCGTCTGGCCGCTCGCTTCCTCACCCGCTTCGGCCAGACCGGTCTCCGCGGCGGATTCCGAACCCGTGGCGGTCGATTCGACGAACCCTTCGATGCCACGCAGGTCGGAGGTTGCGCTCTCTTCACCGGCTTCCGTGCCGGACTGGGCCAGTTGCGCCTCCGTTGCGGTCTCCACGGCGGCTTCGCCGTCGGCGGAAACCTCCTCGTTGGCGCCTTCTTGTCCCATCGACTCGCCGGCCCCGCCGGAAACCGCTTCGCCGGCCACCTCGATGGTGGTGAATTCGTTGTCCGCCTCGGTCGGCGCCGTTGCCGTTCGGGGGGAGTACCGCCCGGGGGAGGGTTGGGCCAGGGTCGAGGGGTAACCGCCCGACCCGCTGTCCTCGTTGAAGCGATCGGACGCGCTGGCCACGCGCCCCTGAGTGCCGTTCGGTGACCTGAGATCAACGTCGGTCATCTGCTGAATCCTTTCCCTGTGCGAAGCCGAATGGCGGCGCCACCCGGCCAAAGCCAACGACGCGTCAGGCGGTGCCGGCGGTCATCGACGAATTTTGGTCATTTCCGGTCATTGCTGGCCTCCCACCGATGCGGTGCAGACGGGGGACCAGTAGTCGACAGCTGTCCGGCCGCCTGCCGTATCCCGGCCACCAAGTGGCCCGGCAGGATGGATTCCAGATCCACCGGCGGCGGTCGCCATTTGTAGAGCACCCCGCATTGGGCTGTGCAGTCGATGCAGACGATTCCGATCGTGGGATACTCGTCGACGATGAGATCGGCCACCGCCGGGATTGCGCCATGGATCATTTCAAAAATGACCACGTCGGCATCCTCGGCCGCCAGCAGCAGTTCAACAGCTCCAATCGATTCTTTCACGGTCAGCCGGATATCCGACTGGTTGTGCAACGCTGACCCGACCGCGCGCATTAAAATACCCCGCCGATCGACGAGAAGAACGTTGGTCAGCGACACACCATTTACCCTTCGGGCCAGCAAGGGAGAGCGCATCATCATTGTGAAATTGTATTCTTGCTGGATTGCCGAACGCATCGACCGTAGGGACTGTTTTCGGTACTCCACCGAGGTACCACCGCAGTGGGCTCGGGGGACTACCTCGGGGGACTACCTCGACGGACCGGGAGGTACCAGAACGTGTCCGGTCTCGCGTGTGGTACCGACGGGTCGCGCGAAATGTATCGCGGCGGCCGCTGGTCCTGATCGCCCCCTGGCTGCCGCCTCGCCGCGACGAGATACCCGCAGTTTATCCAAAAGGTTATGGACGTGGTTCTTGACGGTGCGTACCTCGATCGACAGCTGGTGGGCAATTTCTTTGTTCGACCAGCCGAGCTCGATCAGCGCCAACACCTCTTGCTCGCGGGGAGTGAGCCGGCCGTCCGGATGGCCGGAGCGGCCGGTCGGGAGGCTGGTCAACGCGGTGACGCGCTTCAGCAGGACCGCGGCAACCCTTGGTGAACAGGCAGTTTCCCCCTTCAAGACGTTGCTCACAATGAGTTCGAGATCGTTCAGGGAACCCGACCGTGGCAGTATCCCCGCGACGCCGAGACCAGCACAGGAGAGGATTTCCTCCTCGTCCTCGGACACCGACATTGCTATGACCGGAATCTCCGGAAAAGACTCACGGAGCCCGGCGACGTACATCGAAGAATTGTTGTTCTGGATGCTCAACAGCAGGATATCGGACGGCGACACGCGGAGACGGTTCACCGCGTCCGGCAGACGGTACGCCCCCACCATTGAACCCAACCACGGCAGGGCAGTCAGGAGGGTGACCAATGCGTTAGCGTGAATGACGGATTCCTCGAGGACCATCAAGGAGGCCAAGAATCGTGGATGATCGGGTAAATCCCCTACAGGCTGCACCATGGTGCTCCTCCCGGGGTCGGCATCGCCGCACCGACCCGCCCATGCGTCCCCCACAAGCCTTGTACAGTTAGCCTCGATTTTGCGTGCTGATTCCGAGGATGTCTTGTTCTCCTCGAGAGGGGTTGCAGTGTATGCGTTCTACGTTCTGGTGTGGTTGTTGACCCGACTGTCGTGTCGGGTTGACGCCGGTTCCACCTGCGGGGGTTGGGTTTCGGGTCGCTGGGGCGGGTGGTGGTGCAGTGTCAGGCGAACGCGGCGCGGATCCTGAGCCAGGCTTGGGCGATCTGTTCGGCCCACCGCCAGTTGAGGTCGATACGGAGCCTGGTTTGACGGGCGCTGCGGGTGATCCGGGCGGCGACGTGCAGCACCCGGTAGCGGAACGTCGCGATCTCGCACGTGGCCAGGTCTGATTCGTCGGCGAAGCCGAGGAGCTTGGTCCAGGCAACGAGGTCCATCGCGGTCATCACGATCTCCAACCAGGCACTGTTGGCTGCATAGGAGTGGCAGGGGAAGTTCCGCATGCCGGTTGCCTTCGCCTGCCGGATCCGGTCCTCGACCCGGGCGTGCTGCCGGTGCCGCAGATCCAGACCGGCCAGCTGCCCGGGAACGACGCCGGCAGGGGTGTCGGTGATGAACCCGGTGACCCGGTGCCCGTCGACGTCCAGGAAGGTCAGTTGCGCGCCGGGGTGTGGTCGTTCCTTCCGCAGGATCACCCTGCTGCCGGCGGGCCAGGCCGACAGGTCGAGCAGCCCGGTGGCTTCGGCGACCCAGGCACCGTCCCGCACCGTGCCGTCGGCGTTGATCGTCGGGTACCACACGTCGATGCCGTCAAGGCAGGCCAACCAGGCCGCGTCGGCCAACAGGCCGAGCGCGTCCCGGACCGGCAATTTCACGGCGAACCCGAAGGAGAACCCGACCCCTTGCTGCCGGCAGAACTCCGCGAAACCGTAAGTGGCACCGGCGGAATCGGAACGGATCAGCACTGCGGGACTGTCCGGGTCGCCCGGCCGCGGGCGGAACCCTTCCGGGATCGACGCGAGCGCTTCGGTGAGGACCTCAACGTGATCACAGGTGGTGCCCGACCCCGCGTTGCCAGGTCGGAGCTTGCCGGCCAAGGCTTCGCCGCCGGCGATCTCCGGTCGATCGGCGAACACCAGCAGGGTATGAAATCCGAAGGTCCGCTTCCAGGTCGCGGCCGCGTTCTCCTTCCTGTCGGAATGATCCACGCTGATCGAGGCGTCCACGTCCAGCACGACGGTTTCACCGGCCCCCGGTGCCCCGCCGGCCGCCCACACCGCCGCCCGCGCAGACGCCCTGGCCGCCTTCATCGCCGGCAAGTGCGCGGTGTCAACGCGTTGGTCCAGCAACCGCCAGGTCGTCGTCAGCGAGGCGACCGGACCGTGCTGCACTTGCTGATCAACCAGACTCCCGACACCGGAAACACAGTCGGCGCCGTCGGCGACCGCCGCCGCGAGATCGGTGAAGACCCGGCCCGGGTCATGCACCCACGGGCCCCGGTAGGTGTCGGCCAACACCGAAGAGACCTGCTCGGTCAGCCCCGACAGATCCGCGACCTCCCGCAGCAACCCCACCCCCGCATGCGACACCACACCCGCACCATCGGCCGACACATGGACCCGACGCACACCCCGACGACTCTTGCTACGCTTCACCTTGAAAGTGCCTTCCAGCTCGGACGATTGAGACCTTAGACAAGACTCATTGTCCCTGCAGGACAGGCACTTTCGCTATTCCACACGCCGAGAGACAATCATTTGCGCGCAAGATTCAGGTTAAGGTCCATTCGAGCGGGTTCCGAATTGACCTATTTTCTACCTTGGACGAATAATCGCCCCAACGACTCGCCGGCGCCCTCGGCCGGCTTTCTCTGAAGCCAAGTCTAGGGCGGGTGGACCGGTGATCGCAATCCATTTGAACGGGTTGGGACACGCGTGGTGGTCGTCCGGGCCATTCGCGATCAGGAGGGCGGGCCACTCCGTATTCTCACTGTTGCCCCCGGGATTAATTATCGAAGTACGAAACGATTCGCATGGCCAAGGAATGGTCCTCGTGTCTGCGGTGACCCGGTACCGCTGATCGGATGACGGGTGGCGGTCAGCGGGTGCACTCCAATCGGGTCGTCATCGAATGCCAGCATCGAATGCCAGCATCGATGCCATTTTGGCGACGCCGCCGCCCCGACCGGCTATCCGCCGGTGATCTGTCCCCGCAGGATGTCGGCATGCCCGCAGTGCCGAGCCAAGTTCGCGCAGCACCTGCAGGTGCACCCGCCGCAGTGGCAGTGGTCCGCGTCGATTGCCGTGAAGCAGGTCGTCCCGACCGAGTCTGGCGGCCGCGCGCCAGGACGCCGCGCAGGCCCGCCGTTGGCCCAGGGCGTACGCGCAGGAGCCCGACGGTTCACGGCGCGCCGGAAGTGGGCCCTTCATCGGGATGCTGGAGTTCGCTTGTGGGACGGTGTCGAAATCGGTCGGGCCGGTTCGTGTAGTGGGTGGTCGCACCACGGCGGCCCGCGCGACCGGAAGGACCACCCGATGCGCACGATCAGCGTGACCATGAGCATGACCCTCGACGGTGTCGTCCAGGGCCTCGGACGTGCGGACGAGGACACTCGTGACGGCTTCGACCTCGGCGGGTGGGGGCCGTCCTACTCCGACGACGTGATGGGCAAGGAGATGGGGGCGGGGATGGCCGAGCCCGGCGACATGCCGCTGGGACGCCGCACCTGGCAGGACTTCGCCGGGTACTGGCCCCACCAGCCGGCCAACCCGGTCACCGACCACCTGAACGCGGCGACGAAGTTTGTGGTGTCGACGACGCTAGCTGACGTCGACCTCTGGCAGAATTCCGTGCTGCTGCCTGATGACGCTGTAGGCAGTGTCGGTGCGCTGAAAGCCGAGCCGGGTCCCAACCTCTCGGTGATCGGCAGCGCGGCGCTCGTCCGCTCGCTGCACGCGGCCGGGTTGATCGACGTCTACACGCTGTTGATCCATCCGCTCGTCCTTGGCCGTGGCCGTCGTATGTTCGACTCGACGTCCCCGCTGACCGAGTTCACCCTCGAGCGCAGCGTCGCCACGACGACGGGTGTCCTCATCGCGACGTACAGGAGGAGCGCCTGATGCCGCAATATCTGCTGACGATCTACCAGCCGGACGGCCCCGCGCCGGACGCCGCAGTGATGGCGCGTGTCGGCGCTGACCTGCACCGGCTCAACCAGGATCTCCGCGCGTCGGGGTCGTGGGTCTTCACCGGCGGACTACACGGCCCGCACGCCACCACCGTCGTCCGCGCCGAGGGGCTGATGACCGACGGTCCGTACCTCGAGGGCAGAGAGCACGTCGGAGGGGTCTGGGTGATCGAGTCACCGGATCTGGACGCCGCACTGGAGTGGGGCCGCCGGGCCGCCGAAGCGACCACGCTGCCGATCGAGGTGCGCCCCTTCCAGGACGTCACCGAGTTCTGAGGTGACGCCCGACGAGTTCGCCGACGTCTTCCGCGCCGAACACGGCCGCGCGGTGGCCGTCCTGACCCGGGTGCTCGGTGATCTCGGGCTGGCCGAGGACGCCGTGTCTGACGCGTTCGCCGCGGCGCTGCAGCGCTGGCCGGATACGGGTCCGCCGCCGAGTCCGGCAGGGTGGATCGTGACCACCGCGCGCAACCGCGCGATCGACCACCTGTGGCGGGAGTCCGCGCGGCCCGACAAGTACGCGGCAGCGGCGCTCCTGCACGCCGAGGCCGAGCCGACCGAGACCGGAGCGGTGCGCGACGACCGACTGCGGCTGCTGTTTACCTGCTGCCACCCGGCTCTGGCGCGTCCGGCCCAGGTGGCGCTGACCCTGCGGCTGCTCGGCGGTCTGACGACCGGTGAGATCGCGCGGGCGTTCCTGACCTCCGAGGCGACGATCGGGCAACGGATCTCACGGGCCAAGGCCAAGATTCGGGATGCGCGCATCCCGTATCGTGTGCCCGCGCGGGCCGATCTGCCCGACCGGCTCGGCGGCGTGCTCGCGGTCGTCTACCTGGTCTTCACTGAGGGCTACGCCGCGACGTCCGGCGCGGCCCTGACCCGCGACGATCTCAGCGGCGAGGCGATCCGGCTCGGTCGGGTGCTGGTCGACCTGATGCCGGACGAGCCGGAGGCCGTCGGGCTGCTGGCCCTGATGCTGCTCACCGAGTCGCGGCGGCCAGCCCGGACCGACGCGGCCGGCCGGCTCGTCCCGCTGCCCGACCAGGACCGCTCGCGCTGGACCAGGGAGCTCGTGGACGAGGGGCAGCAGCTCGTTCGCGGCTGCCTGCGCCGCAACGCACCCGGGCCATACCAGCTGCAGGCGGCCATCAACGCCGTCCACAGCGATGCCGTCGACCCTGCCTCTACCCGCTGGGAGGAGGTCGTCGCGCTCTACGACCAGCTCGCCACGTTCGACCCCGGACCGGTCGTCGCGCTGAATCGGGCGGTGGCCGTCGCCGAGCTCGACGGGCCATCGGTCGCGCTGGCGCTTGTCGACCCGATCGCCCGGGAACTGGACGGCTATCACGTGTTCCACGCCGTCCGCGGCGAACTGCTCGCCCGACTGGGACAAGCGGACGGGGCGCGGGACGCATTCACGACGGCGGCCGACCGCACCGCGAACTGGACCGAGAAGGAGTTCATCCGCCGTCGCATCACCGAACTGCGTTAGCGCACGAAAGGGGTCATGTGATGCGGTTATCCCGTCCCCGTGGGATGAACGACTTGTCCGGGGTGGGCCGGGATCCCGATCTCGGTTCGCGACCGGCGGATAATATCGTCTTAATTATGTCACTGTAACGTAATTAATAGCGCGGCAAGGGGCCACATGAAATTGGCGCTGATGCCTTTGGCGGGCGAGGAAGCTGGGCCGGGTAGCGGTTCGGCGCCCGCGGTTCCCGCCCAGCGCCACGGTCTGATCAAGGTTCCATGGGACTCCTCAGCTGGATCGCGGATGTGATCAGCGACCACCGCAGCCGTGGTCGCCAGCAACCGTCGTCGGGCTGGTATCGCCGCACACGCCAGCCAGACCTCGCCATATGAGGGCATGCCGATCGATCTTCGCGACGCGTTCCTCGACACCGACAGCCTCGTCCGTCTCCAGCCGCCGGAGAGCGGCCCATTGGAAACCACCCTGTTCCCGCTCGCTACGGCATCTGCTGCAACGGCCACCACAGCCTGATGCGCAGCATGCGACCAGTCGTTGAGGGTCTTCGCGGTGGCGACACTGGGTGCCGAGGACTGCGACCACGGGCGATGAGCCCAGAACCGCCTCGACTGTCCTTCTTGTTCTGCTGGGGCTAACTTCACTCATCTCTTGTCGGGGTCGACCGCCCCCGGTGTCGTGTCCGTCAGTTTGGGCACGACGTCGACGGCGACCCCGGGGCTCGGACTTCGACGTGCAGGTGCTCATTTACCAACGGCTCGGGGCAACTGGTCGCCGGGGGACACGCGGAGTTCCAGTTAGCGGGTGTCGATTAGCAGGTCTCGCAGGGATTGTTGGAGCCATTCGGTGTACCGCTCGGTCGTCCAGCCGGCCTGGTTGACCAACCGGTGGTAGAGATCGGGAAGCAGGATGGCCCAGCAGATGTCGGCGAGTTCTGTGCGGGTTCGGTCGGTGCGGGTACCCCCGAGGGTTGTCAGCCGGCCGACGAAGACGTTCTGGTAGTCGGTGCGCATGCGGTTGATCATCTGCTGGTAGGTCTGGGCAACGGAGGGGTCATCGTCCGCGGCTCTCTCCATTGCGAGCCACAGTCCGACGACGCGGTGGTTCGAGGCGGCCGCAAATTGCGTTGTGATGTGGATCAGGTCGTCCGTATTGGTGATCTGCTGGACCAGGTCGGCGACGTCGGGCACGTCGGCGACGGATTCGAAGCCTTCACCACCCGTGGCGACTTGTTCCAACGCGGCGACCAGCAACGCGCCTTTGGGGCCGTTCAGCTGAACGGAGACCACGGAGACACCGGCGGCATCGGCGATTGCCTGAAGCGTGGTCTTCCCGTATCCGCGCTCAACGAAAAGGTCGGTCGCGGCGGTGATGATCCGAGAGCGGGTCTGTTGCGCCTGTTCTGCTCGGAGGGGCGATCGATAGGCCCGGCGTTTGTCCGGTTTGGGTGTTGACATCGACTCAGCTTTCACTAACATGGCCCCTAACCAATATATGTGTACCCGACCAATCTAGGACAAGGAGCCCGCCATGGGCAACTACCTGCTGTGCTGTACACCGGCCCGGAGCCATGTGGACCCGATGTTGACGATCGCCGCGGATTTGCATCAGCGCGGTCACCGGGTCCAAATGCTGACCGGGCAACGGTTTCGCGACGCGGTGCGGGCCACTGGCGTCGAGCATGTCGCGCTACCGGCGGCCTGCGATTACGACGACACGGACACCGACGGTGCGTTTCCGGGGAGGGCCGACCTCGGCGGCGTGGCCCGGTTGCGCTTCGATCTCAATCACATCTTCCTGGACGCGATCCCGCACCAACACCGGGCACTCACGGGGCTCATCGACGGGGAGCGGCCCGATTCGATCCTGATCGATCCCATGTTCTGCGGGGCGATTCCGCTGCTCCTCGGGCCGTCCGGTGCCCGCCCACCGATCCTGGTCGCCGGGTTCCTCCCACTGCCATTCAGCAGTCGGGACACTGCCCCCTTCGGGTTGGCCCGCCCACCCATGGCCGGACCGCTGGGCCGACTACGGAACAGAGCGCTGTCCGCAGCCGGCCGCCGCATCTTTCGGGACAACGAGCGGCACGGCGCTGAGGTGCTTCACCGCGAATGCGGCCGTGCGCCGACTGTCCCCTTCGTTGACTGGTTCTCCCTCGCCGATGACTATCTCCAACTGTCCGTCCGGGAACTCGAATACCCCCGCAGTGACCTCCCGGCGAACGTGACGTTCGTGGGACCAGTACTGCCGCGGCCGAAGGCCACCACGGCCCCGCCGCCGTGGTGGGACGAGATGACCAGCGCGGACCGACCGGTGGTCTACGTCACCCAGGGCACCGTCGACAACGCCGACCTCGGCCGGCTCATCGGGCCGGCCCTTCGTGGCCTCGCCGACCTGAACGTCACTGTCATCGCCACCACCGGAGGGCCTCCGGCATCGGCCATCCCCGGCTCCGTGCCGGCGAACGGGCGGATCACCGACTTCGTGTCGCACGCCGACCTGCTGCCACACGTCGACGTCATGATCACGAACGGTGGCTTCGGTGGAGTGCAGCAAGCCCTCGCCCAAGGCATTCCGCTGATCGTCGCCGGCGACTCCGAAGACAAACCCGAGGTCGCCGCCCGCGTCGCCTGGACCGGCACCGGGATCAACCTCCGCACCGCAACCCCGAACCCGGCCACGATCCGAAAGGCGGTCCAGCGGCTCCTCACCACGCCCACCTACCGACACAACGCGCAACAACTGGCCAAGGCAATCGCCGCAACATCAGCTCGGGACACCATCGAGCACGCCCTGCAAACCGTGAAGGGGGCCAACCACGCGAAACAACAACCCTGACCGTGTCCACGTCCGCCGAATCGGCAACTAACACCAGCCGAGTGAAAGCACCAGGTCAAGCCGACCTGAGGTCAGTCCGGACCTGACGGAATCAAACCAACGCGGCCCGGCAGGGCGGGCGTTCGTCCTCATCTGAGGAGCCGCTATTGCACATGCCTGAGCCACTCCGGCTTGGGCTGCAACTATCAGCGTCAATGCATCGGGGGCCTCAACAAATAGCGAGAAACACGATCCAACCTCTAACGGCACCTTAGGTTCACGGGTCTTTCTATTCACAATTGTAGTTGAAGGTTTGACGGGCATGCCGCCCGTGGATGTCACTGGCAATTGAGTGCATCCTCGCTGGCACGTTGGGCCCAACGTGCCAGCGGTAAACCGGCTCTTCGCAGTTGAGGGTGTAGATCGGTAGCGCGTCGCTGGCTGGGTAGGTGTCGAGGTCCTCCGAGGATGGAGGTTCCTACGCCGCCCATCTGGAAGACCTCGACATGGCTGATTCTACTTTTGCTGACCCTGATGTGACCACCTTCGCCCGCTTGGACGGTCTCGGTTTGCAGGTGGTCGGGCAGTTCCTGGAGCCGGACCGGGCGATCCTTCGGTGCCGGGTCGTCGATGCTGATCGGCGGTGCCGACGGTGCGGTGAAGCAGGCCGTGCGCGGGACAGCACAACACGTCGGTTGGCGCACGAGCCGCTGGGGTGGCGGCCGACGTTGCTGCTGGTCACCGTCCGCAGGTACCGGTGCCCCGGGTGCGGGCATGTGTGGCGGCAGGACACCAGCCGGGCGGCGCAACCCCGAGCGAGGCTCTCTCGTGGGGCACTGCGGTGGGCGTTGGAAGGGATCGTCTGTCAGCACCTCACCGTCGCCAGAGTCGCTGAAGCGCTGGGTGTTTCGTGGAACACAGCGAACAGTGCAGTGCTGGCCGAGGGGCATCGGGTGTTGATCGCGGACCCGCACCGTTTCGACGGGGTGAAGGTCATCGGGGTTGATGAGCATGTGTGGCGCCACACCCGCCGCGGCGACAAGTTCGTCACCGTGATCATCGATCTCACCCCGGTGAGGGACCGTACCGGCCCGGCCCGGCTGCTGGATATGGTCGAGGGCCGATCGAAGCAGGTGTTCAAGACGTGGCTGGCCGCGCGGGACGAAACATGGCGCACCGCGGTCGATGTGGTGGCGATGGACGGGTTCACAGGGTTCAAGACCGCCGCGGTCGAGGAACTGGGCGACGACGTCGTGGTGGTCATGGACCCCTTCCACGTGGTCAGGTTGGCCGGGCAAGGCCTTGAGCTGTGCCAGCGCCGGGTCCAGCTCGCCACCCTGGGTCACCGGGGCCGAGCGGGGGACCCGTTGTACTCGGCTCGTCGCACCTTGAGCACCGGCGCGGATCTGCTCACCGACAAGCAGCGGCAACGGATCACCACGCTGTTCGCCGATGACGGGCACGTGGAGGTCGAGGCAACCTGGGGTGTCTACCAAGCGATGGTCGGCGCCTACCGCGACCCCGACCGGACCAACGGAAAGAGCAGGATGAAGCACCTGATCGACCGCCTCAGTGGCGGTGTCCCCGCAGCTCTGGTCGAGATGCGAACGCTCGGCAGAACACTGAAGAAACGGGCCGGCGATATCCTGGCCTACTTCGACCGGCCCGGCACCAGCAACGGACCCACCGAAGCAATCAACGGCCGGCTAGAACACCTCCGCGGGTCCGCCCTCGGCTTCCGCAACCTCACCAACTACATCGCCCGATCACTCCTAGAAACCGGCGGATTCAGACCCGTCCTACACCGTCAATTGCGATGAGCCGGTAAACCGTTCCTGGCGTTCCATGCCTAGTTCGCTACGCAACGCTCATCTGGAGCCGGCGACTCGGCCCGAGCGTGAATAACCGTACTTCACGGGAGCACCGGTTCAGTGGAATGCGCCTGTCATGGCACAGCCATTGCTGTTCCCCCACCTCATTGCGACACATCCTGTCACCCCATAACGAAGGAGCCATAATGACCATCACCCTGACGCGGCCTGTCTCTCGAACGTCGTCGCAGCCAACCGACAACCCCTGGGTCCTGTTCGCCGCCCAGGACGGCGGTGGCAGCACGTCGTTGCCTGAGGTTGGCACTCAACAGGTCGCCGGCGGCACCGGCACCCGCCTGGTACGTCTCTTCGCCGCACCCGTAACGGCCGGGCAGGTTCGGCTACACGCCGAGGTGCTCGTCCGTTCCGGCGAGGTTCTGCTTGCCGCCACTCAAGACACCGAGCCGTCGCGCAAAATGCCACTCGTCCACGAGCGTCAAAAAGCTGGCGGCGAGTTCTAGATCGACGTTCATCCAGCCTCATCACAGAACTGTGGCGATTCCTTATCTGCTGCCAGCGTCAAGGGCTGTTTCCTGATCGGCAACACGGCTTGCCTTCCGCTGTCGGGCCACCAAATGTTAAGTCCGAACTCCGTTCAGCACGAGCCGACGACACCAAACCCTCAAGGGGTTTCGCTTGCCGCCTGGCATCGTCCATTGCCGACAGACTTTCAGGAGACCGCCATGGAGAGGCAGGACGTCGTGCGCCCTCTGATGAGCACCAGCTACCACCGCGTCGTCACGACGGCGGCGATCCTCTTGGCTGTGATGGTGGCCACCGCCCCAGCTGTCCAGGCTGGAGATTTGGTCGGATCCGGGATCGTCGCTGCACGATTCTCCGCTGCGAACGGCGGTCTCCCGCAAATCGTCGCGGTGAGTCCGCGAGACGGCGCGACTCAAGTCCTCACGTCGGGAAGTCAGGACGCCGTTCCAGATCTATCCCCGGACGGACGCAGAGTGGTGTTCGAGCGGTGCGTTCAGGGGTTGGAGTGCGATCAGATTGGCAAGATCAACGTCTGGAGCATGCGCTCCGACGGGAGTAGAGCTCACCCGCTGACGGCCTGCGACGGCACAAAGTGCCTCGGCGCCTTCGACCCGGCCTTTTCGCCCGACGGGCGGTACATCGCCTATGTAGAGGATCGACTGGAGGCCGGCGTGAACTTCAACGGCGTCTTCATCATGGAGTCCAACGGAAACCATTCGAGCAATGATCGAAACCTGTGGATCTGGAATCTCGGGTTGCGGCGCTTGATGGGCGTACCTTCCCGAGGATCCCTGTAAGCCCTCAAGCAAGGCCGGCGCGCCAACGCCGGTCGGGAAGGTACGTCCGTGTTCACGGTAGTTGCTCAGGATGGTTCGGAGAAGTCGCTGGCCCCGGTGGTGGGGTCGTTGTTGGATGAGCTGGTCCGCGATGGTGCCCGGCAGATGCTGGCGGCTGCTTTGCAGGCCGAGGTCGCGGCGTACATCGATCAGTTCGCTGATGTGGTCGACGAGGATGGGCGCCGGATGGTGGTCCGCAACGGCTATCACCAGCAGCGGGACGTGGTGACCGGGGCCGGCGCGGTCACGGTGACCGTGCCGCGGGTGAACGACAAGCGGGTGAACCCGGAAACCAATGAGCGGCGGCGGTTCTCGTCGAAGATTCTGCCGGCCTGGTCGCGGAAGTCGCCGAAGGTCGCGGAGGTGTTGCCGTTGTTGTACCTGCACGGGTTGTCGTCGATGGACTTCGCGCCGGCGCTGGAGCAGTTCCTCGGTTCCGGGACCGGGTCGTCCGCGGCGACGGTGACCCGGCTGACCACCCAGTGGCAGGACGAGGCGAAGGCGTTCGATAAGCGGGACCTGTCGAAGGTCGACTTCGTGTACCTGTGGGTCGACGGAATCCACCTCAAGGTTCGGCTCGAGCAGGAGAAGTTGTGCCTGCTGGTGATGATCGGCGTCCGGGCCGACGGCCGGAAGGAGCTCGTCGCATTGACCGACGGGTACCGGGAATCCACCGAGTCGTGGGCGGGGCTGCTGCGGGATGCCAAGCGCCGCGGAATGCGGGCCCCGGTGCTGGCCATGGGGGACGGTGCACTTGGCTTCTGGGCGGCGTTGCGGGACGTTTTCCCGTCCACCCGGGAGCAACGGTGCTGGTTCCACAAGTCCGCGAACGTGCTTGCTGCGCTGCCGAAGTCCGCCCATCCCGGGGCGATCAGGGCGATGCAGGAGATCTACAACGCTGAGGACATCGACCATGCCAGGGTCGCGGTGACAGCGTTCAAGATCGATTACGGCTCGAAGTTCCCCAGAGCCGTGGACAAGATCACCGACGATCTCGATGTATTGCTTGAGTTTTACAACTACCCCGCCGACCACTGGGTCCATTTGAGGACCACCAACCCAATCGAATCTACGTTCGCCACGGTGCGACTTCGCACCAAGGTCACCAAGGGACCGGGCTCCCGCGCAGCCGGGTTGGCGATGGCGTTCAAGCTCATCGAAGCAGCTCAGGACCGGTGGAGAGCCGTGAATGCACCCCACCTCGTTGCGCTGGTCCGGGCCGGCGCCACCTTCGAAAAAGGCCAACTCGTCGAACGGCCAACCGACCAGGAGGGCCAGATCATGGTCGCCTAAACGATCTTGATCCACAGGTCTTGACTATTCCTCAAACCATTCCCGACGGGTTACGTCCACCGGCGGGCCAGATGGCCTGCCCGACGGCCAGCCCCAATTCTCACCGGACGGCAGGCACCTGGTCTTCCACCGGGAGCTCGCGGACGGCACACACCAACTCATGACCGTCCAAGCCGACGGAACCGGGCTGCGCCCACTGCTACCAGGGGTCGATGGCTCCGCTCCGAGTTGGTCGCCCGATGGCAAACGCATTGCTTTCACCTTGGCGACGCATAACCCCGAATCGACCGTCTTCGACATCGCCACCGTCCGAGCCAACGGCGCCGGACTCAGCCCGCTGACCCACAACGGCGCCGACAGCGGGTCTTTCGCTCCCGACTACTCACCGGACGGCGCTCGTATCGTCTTCAGCCAAAGCAACGCAAACGGGTGCAATCTGGTGACGATGAGGCCGTCAGGGGAGGACCGTCGAGACCTGCCGGGCCAGGGATGCCTTCTGGACGCGAGCTGGGGACCCGGACGCCTGCATGGGTAAGTCCTCTACCGGGTAAATGGCACTGATTCCGCACTCAGGTCGCGGTCGTTACGGCTTGTGACTTTCGGGGCTCCACGATCACAGACTGGATGTCCATGACGAGCAGGACAGTCTCAGATACCTGTTCTATCGCGACCCCCGGTGCCTCGCTCATGTCTGCTCGTTCCGTGTCGGGTGGGTGGACTTGACCTCATTCTGCATGGTCCGTTGCGAACCGGACGATGTGGTCGAACACCGGCTGAGCGGTACTAGCGGTCATCTGGTGCTCGCTCGGCCACATGGGCAACCTCAGCTCAGCTTCCGTGTTCCACGTACTGGCCGGCACCCTGTCCAAACGTCGGCCGGTGCCTGGCATCTGGGTTTTGCTTCTGGCGATGGGCATGGCTTTTGCCTCGAGCTGGTTTGGCGCGCCTCGGAGCTCAGACCCGTTGCGAGGCTGACTTTCACCGTTGGGCGGAAGCAGGTCTGTCACAGTGACGTTAAGAACGCACACGTACCGAGTGCTCGTCTGCCAAGCCGCAGCGTGTCCTGTGACGGCCCAGCACGATCGCCGATAATGGACATTATGTCGGGTTACACTCTGCCCAATGCATCGGATGGAACCGGTGAATCAGTGCGGCTGAACCTCCACTGCCCCGGCGAGGATATCCAGTCCAAGGGAAGTTGAGTTACGGCCCTGTCCGAGTGTCGGCGACCTATCGACGTCAAGATACCGACGTCAAGATAATCGGCGACAATGCGCGGCCGCCCGCCGTCGAGACGATCCAGAACCTCCGACTCGCGATGTCATGGTTGAACAACCGCATTAAGCCGTTGAGCCCCGCGCCGATACTGACCAATATTCCCAGGACGAGAGTCCTGAAACTAAGCCCCGGGGCTCGACCAGCTTGGCCCGCATCGCGGCGTTGTCCAGACCTGGGCCCCGTTCTTGCACAGGCCGCGGTTCCGGCGATTGATTCCTCAGCGCGGGCGGTAGGCGTCCGCGCGGTGGTCGATGTGAACGACGTAGACGACGGGGGCCTCGTCGTCGATGCGGTACAGGATGCGATACGGACCGCGGCGTGCTCCATGCAGACCGGCCAGTTCGCGCTCGAGTCGCTTGCCGACGCGGTGCGGCTCGCGGGCCAGGTCCCCGAACGCGAACTCGACGATCGCGGGGGCGATCCTTGGCGGGATGGCTCCCATCGCCCGCCGGGCGGGGCCGGTGAACCGAACCTCGTACACCACTCGCTCCTGGCTCAGCTCTTGCGGCCCCGATTTGGGACGCCAAACTCGGCTCGGAGCTCGCTCTCGCCGGACGTGCGGCCGTTCGCGATATCCTTTTCGGCTTCGGCAATGGTCTCGCGGATCCCGGGCTGGGAGAGCCAGAACAGCGTCTCCTGGATCGACTCCCACTCCTCGACGCCGATCAGCACAGCCGCCGGCGAGCCGTTCTTGGTGATCGTGACCTGGTCGTTTGTCATACCGACCGAGTCGACGTACTCGTTGAGCTTGTCCTTGACCTTCGAGATGGGTAGCGTCTGCATGCCGCCACAGTAGGCCTTAATACCGGCCCAGACAAGGCTGGAAAACCAGTCGATGACTCATCGGTGGTCATGTCCGAGATGGGTCTCACCGTTTCTCGTTGCCCACTCCTCCCGAGTCAGCCGGTACTGCCGAAAGGACGCACCGCCGTAGCTCACCTCGCCGTCGGGCACGAATCCGAACCGAGCCACCACCCGGGTGGGGTTGCGCGTGAACGGCAGCGCAATAATGACCTCGGCCAAGCCAAATTCTTGGAAGCCTTGATTCAATGCCGCCCGGGTAATCTCGGCTCCAATCCCCCACCGCTGCGGCAACAGCACCACCGCGAAGTCGGCCCCGTTCTCCTCGTGCTGGAAGCCGCACCAGCCACCGAACTCGCCGTCGACCACTACCGCCCACGGCCCATAGCCGTGCGCGTCCCACTGCGCGTCCTTGCCCTTCACCCAATCAGCGGCCGACTCCTCACTGAACTCCCCGGACAACGGCATGTGCCGGGTGTTCCTCGGCTCATTGAGCAGCGTGACCACCGCCGATAACGGCACCTCCGTCAGGCGGACGAAATCAAAAGTTGGTTTGCGAGCCATGAACGTTCCTTCTCTCAATGGTGCGTGGCCGCGCAAGAGCGCGTGCCGGTCTCAGCGTAGATGTCGTCGACGTCCAGGCCGAGCCCTTTAAACTACTCAAAAAATGACCAAAATTGGCTCACCGAGAGTCCGGAAGTCCACCGGCTCACCTCTGGCGAGGTCGCCCCCGATCCGGCGATTGAGGGCGGCGTCGAGATGGGTGTGACGAGAACGCGCGTCACTGACGAGCCTCACGGTCGGACCTCATCAGGTCGGCTGACTCGAAGCTGCCGGCGGACCAAAACGCCGCTCGGAGCGCCGGATCGCTGCGGCGAGGGCGGCAGGGTGTCGACGAGCCAGCTCGCGCCCCGCGGCGGTGGCGAGCACAGGGCTGCGGCTGGTCGACGGGCGCCTGACCTCGGCATCAAGGGCTGTGCACATCCCCCCGTGGGCGGAGATCTCCAACCCTGGTCGGACGTTCGGCGTGCCGAAAGTTCCGACTGGGGCCGGATGAAGTGTCGGTGGGTGATTTCTAGGCTTCCTTCGACCGCGCTTTAGGCCCAACTGAAGGACTTTCCTTGAATACCCGCCGCTCAGTGAAAGCTTCCCCAATCTCCGGTCGAGCATTCGCGGTGTTGCTTGCGCTTACAGGAGCCCTCGCCTGTGCCTTTGTCTTCGCGCCGCGCGTCTTGGCGAGGCGGTCAGGGGAAGGGTTGGTGGGCGCCGAAGACCTTCAGCGAACTTTCAGCACTGCGTTCGTCGAGTATTGGTCTTCTGATGACCGCCAACTATCCCCGGGCTTGCAGCAGGTCGTCGATTTCTGGTTCCGCTATCACCTGGCGAAGGCAGTGATCGCGGGGACTCTGCTCGTCGTGCTCGTCGTCCTGTGCGCGGCGGTATGGAAGGCATACATCAGATCCGGCGGTCTCGGCGCAGGCAGACGGGCGGTGCTAGCGTCCGCCGGCGTGCTGGCCACCATGGCAGCGCTGCTGGCGCTCGCGGCAGTGATGGCCAACATTCAGGGGACGCTCGCGCCCTTTGCCTCCCTGTTTCCCCGGCTTGTGGTCCAGCCAGCCGACGGGCAGCTTACGGCCACCATGGCTGAAGTCAGGCAGCAGCTAACCGATCACGCGGCAGCGGGCGGCAATACTCAGCCCAGTCTCACCGTCATGATCAGCGCGTTTTCCACGTATCACATCGCGATGGCCGTGATCAGTGCGATCGTGGCGGCCGCCCTTATCGGCCTCAGCCTGGTATTGCTGAAGCGGACAACTCGAAACCGGTTGTCGGACAGGCGAAAGCGGAGGGTATTGACATCGTTGACCGCCCTCGTCGCATTTATCTCGGTTGCCGTGATCATGCTCGCCGTGATCAACGCCATGACCGCAACAGACCCAGCGCCGGCGCTTCTAGCATTGTTCGACGGCGATTTCTAAAGCGGGGATACGTGACAACCGAATCATCCGATCGGTACCCAGAGGATCACCACATACCCACCAAGTTGGCGGCTATTTTCCTGCCTGGTCAACCCGGCCAACGAGTTACGGTGGCGGCATGCCTTTTCCTGGGTCGAACTCGATATTCCGTTGCCTCCTGCCGTGGTCGACATGACCGTGCTCGCGCAGAGTCCAGACGCTACCGACACGCGTTCGACCTGGCCCGGTGACCTGGCGGCCCGCTGGCGCCGGTGGGTCGCGGGGCCGCCGCCCACCGCCGCCCCCGTCCACTTCACGACGCGGGTGAGCACGCGCGTCAAAGAAGTCAGGTCGACCATTGCCCGTCACCCGACGATGGCAGACGTAATGCTGACCATGATGATGGCGGCATGGACGATGCCTCAGCTTGTCCACCACGCCCGGTACTCCCCTTCGCAGTTCACGGCCTACCTGCTGTTCACCGTGTTGCTGGTGGTTCCGATGATCTGGCGTCGTCGGTTCCCACTGTCGGCGTTTGCCGCCGCCGCCGTCGTAGCCCTGGCTCACTGGATCGTCGGTGTGCAACTGGCGGCCGACATCAGCCTGCTGGTGTACCTCTTCACGGTGGCGAGCCGATACCCGATGCGGGTGGCCGTGCTGGCTGCCGGAGTCCTTGAGGTCGGCGCGCTGTTGGCCGCAGTGCGGTGGCCGCTGGCCTTTCAGTGGAACGAGACGTTCGTCCTTCTCTCCGGGCCGATAGTCGCAAGCCTGCTGTTCGGGGCGAACGTCCGGCATCGGCGAGTTGCACTCACCACCTTGACCGAACGAGCCGAGCATGTGGAACGCGACCGAGACCGCCAGGCCCTGATAGCGGCGGCCGACGAACGAATCCGTATCGCCCGCGAGATGCATGACGTTGTTGCGCACAGTCTCTCGGTCATGGTGACCCTGTCCGAGGGGGCCGCGCGCAAACAGGCCACCGAACCGGAACGGGCCAACACCGCAATGCGCCAGGTGTCGGAGACCGGCCGTGAAGCCATCGGCGAGATGCGCCGTCTGCTGGGCGTGCTGCGCACCGAAGATTCCCTGCAGAGCCGGCGGCCGCAACCCGGTATCGGTCAGTTGGACGGGCTCATCGACCAGGTCCGGGCGACGGGCCTCACTGCCGAGCTGACCGTGATCGGGACGACCATCGATCTCCCGCCGGGTGCCGGGCTGACCGTCTTCCGCATCGTGCAGGAAGCGCTGACCAACACCCTGAAGCATGCCGTCGCCCCCGCCAGGGTGACGGTTGACATCGTTCGCGGACCCGATTCGGTGACGGTGGACGTCCACGACGACGGGACCCCCAGCTCGAATCCCGTCGGGACAGGATTAACCGGGTCCGCGTCGACTCGGCATGGACTGACCGGGATGCGCGAACGGGTCGCAGTCTTCCGCGGCACGGTCAGCGCTGGTCCCGACCCCGCCGGTGGGTGGCGAATCCACGCCCACCTGCCGATCACGGCGGAACTTCTCAGCCCCTTTCGGACCGGGTCTCCCCCACACGCCCTCGCCGCAGCAGTGTCCGGCAGGTGCGCCGTTACCAACGAGCGTGAGGGGTGAGTATCCGCGTTCTGCTGGTTGATGACCAGGATTTGATCCGGACGGGTTTCCGGATGATCCTGGAGGAAGCCGACGACATCGACATCATCGGCGAGGCCCGGGATGGAGCCGACGCGGTGCGGTTGGCTGCCCGACTGGACCCCGACGTGATCCTGATGGACGTACGAATGCCCGGACTTGACGGTGTCGAGGCCACCCGCCGCATCGTCTCCCACAATGCCGCAGCCAGGGTCCTGGTCCTGACGACCTTCGATCTCGATGAGTACGCCTTCAGTGCTCTCCGCGCCGGTGCCAGTGGATTCGTCCTGAAGGACGTACCGGTCGATGGGTTGGTCCGGTCGATTCGGTCGGTGGCGCGAGGCGACGCGGTGGTGTCGCCTCGGATTACCCGCCTCCTGCTGGACAACTTCGCCGCCCGATTGCCCCACCCACTGGGAAGCGCGACTGGCCCCGGTCGTCCTGCACTGGACCGGCTCACTCCCCGCGAACAGGAAGTGCTGTCGGCGATGGCAGCAGGAATGTCGAACACCGAGATCGCGGAAAAGCTTGTGATTTCTGAGGTCACCGTCAAGACCCACGTCGGCAGCATCCTGGCGAAGCTCGATCTGCGTAACCGGGTGCACGCCGTCATCTTCGCCTACGAGATGGGTGTGGTGAGTTAGTTTCTGCCTGTTGAATGTTTGGTGTGGCAAACCCAGGACGACGATCTCGACGTCATCGCAGGCGTCGGTGGCCCTGCGATCATCCGGGTCTGAAGGTGAATCCTTCATCCAGAATCAGCGTCGCACCAGCGATCAGAGGTTTGACGTCTGCGGCTGTGCCGGGTCGGTGATGCGGTCGATCCATTCCTCGAGCAAATCCCGTTCTCGTGACGACAACCGGGTGGCCCGGGACAACGCACTTCGCACATGGAGCGCAGAGCTGATTAGATCGGGTTCCACTCCCCCGCCAGTCGACGGCTGGGTCGCGATGGCGTTCATGATGGCCTCGCGAGCCAGATGGCTCAGCGTCAGGTCCCGCTTGATCTCGGGTGTGCCGATCAGGGCGAGCGCGACTCCGCTGGCACCCGCCCTCATCAGTTGCGCCGCGTGCTTCTCGGTCAGTCTTAGCCGTCCCTCCTGGGCAACGCGACGGATGCGTCCTGCCAGCATGTCCGCTGCGTTTGCCGCGGCGGGCGGCAGCGGCCCCGGCCGGGGCTGGCCGTAGGTCATCACATACAGGGCGGGATGATCAAGGGCGAATTGGATGTGCAAATCCCATCCGCGGCGCAACCCGTCGACGGGATCGGCGCAGGGCTTGCCGACCAGTTTCTGCTGGGCATAGGTCGCAAACCCGTGTGCGGCAACGGCGTCCATTAGCCCTTGTTTGTCGCCAAAGATGCGGTAGATGGTCGGTGCCTGCACATGGGCGGCAGCGCAGACCGCCCGCGTGGAGAGCGCTGCCGGGCCGCCCGCGCCGACGATGTCAAGCGCAGCGCGCAGGATGCGGTCGCGGTTGGCATCCGGGTCGCCGCCAGGACCCAAGTTCATGACGACAAGCTAACACTTTGGCGTTAGCGCCCGCAGTCATCGATGCTAACGTGTGCGGGTTATCGAGCAACGTCATCACGCCCACCCCGTTCTCATCACGCTCGATGGTCACTCGGAGGCCAGGTTGAAGATCAATAGGCGTCAATTCTTGGGAGCGGCCGGGGCCGCGACAGTCCCGCTGGTGCTGGCCGGCTGCGGCTTCACCACCTCGAACACCACAACGACGTCCAGTGACAACACGCTGACGTTCACCACCTGGGGCACCGACAGCGAGCTCGCTGGTTTCCAGTCGGCGATCAAGGGTTTCGAGCAGGCCAACGCCGGGACCAAGATCGCCCTGAACTCCGTGCCCTACGCCCAGATGTTCACCAACATCGACGCCCAGTTGCAGGCCGGCAATCCGCCCGACATTTTCCGGGTCCCGTACTACACCTTCGGTCGGTACGCCGGCAGTGGTCAGCTCCTTGATCTTTCCTCGCACCTGGACGGGGCCTTCGGCGATCGGTTCACCCCCGCGGCCTGGGCGGCGGTCCAGAACAATGCCAAACCGTTCGGCGTGCCCCACCACACCGACACGTCCGCGATCCTCTACAACAAGGCTGCTCTCCAGTCAGCCGGCATTTCGTCGGTGCCCACCACCCTGGACCAGGCCTGGACGTGGGATCAGTTCCAGCAGGTCCTGCAGACCCTGCGTCAGAAATTGCCGGCCGACAAGTTCCCCTTCGCCTACAACTGGCAGGGCAACGGCGTCACCCGCTGGCTCAACTGGCTGTTCCAGGCCGACGGTCGTTTCCTCGCCCCGGATTTGATTCAGCCGGCCATCGACTCCGATGCCGGCCGGGCGGCCATCGAGTTCACCAAGAACTTCTTTACCCAACAGTTCGTGCCGCCGAACAGCTCGACGAAGTCCTCGACGCTGGCAGCCGATCTCTGGTACTCCCAGACCACGGCGATGGTGTCGTCCGGTGCCTTCGCCATCCCGGACGCGACGAAGACCCTGACGTTCGAGTGGGGCGCCACCTTCGCACCCCGAAAAGCACGTGGTGGCAGTGACTTTGGCGGCAATGCCCTGGTGGCCACCGCAATGACGAAGCAGCCCGCGCTGGCCGCGTCATTCCTGGACTACCTGACGCAGGCGGACCAAATGAAGACATTCTGCGGGGGTGCCTCCCTGCTGCCTACGCGAAAGGACCTGGGGGCCAGCGGGATCGATTTCGCGGTGCGTCCCGAGTTGTCCCCGGTGTTCATCGGACAGGCCAGCACGGTGCAGCCCACGGATTCTGGGCAGGTCGCGTCGCCGTCAATGTCCAAGATCATCACCGTTCTCAAAGACCAGCTGGAACAGGCTTTCATCGGTGGGCAGAGCACCGACGACACCGTCGCGGCCATCTCGACGGGGATCGCCGCGGCGACGGCGCCGGCGAAGTGAGCACCGGCCGGGACATCGGCGACGTCAGCACGATGCCCCCAGCGTCACCCACCTCCGCCCCAGGGACCGAAACCGGCTCGGGCGGTAGTGGGGGGGCGCCCCGGCCGAGTCGGTCGGTGGGTCGCTCCGCGAGTGAATCGCTGACCGCGTATGCGTTCCTGGCGCCGAACATGCTGTTGTTGCTGGGTTTTGTGCTGTTGCCGCTCGGCTGGGCTGTGGTGGTCAGCCTGCAGCAGACGAACGGTTTCGGGGCCGGGGTCTTCGTCGGACTGTCGAACTACAACCGGTTGTTCAGCGATCCGTTGTTCTGGCGCTCCACGTTGAACACCGTCCTTTTCACGGTGATCGTCACGCCGGTTTCGATGGCGATGGGCCTGGGCATCGCGATTCTGCTCAACTCGGTATTACCCGCGCGGGGACTGTTCCGGTCGATTCTGATCACGCCCATGGCCATCTCCGGGGTGGCCACCGCGCTGCTGGGGCTGCTGCTGTTCGACCAGAACACCGGTGTGCTGGACAAACTGCTCGTCTTCATCGGTCTGCCGACCATCTCGTGGCAATCGGGCGGCACGGCCGCCTTCGCCTCGGTGGTCCTGGTAACCCTGTGGTGGCGGGTCGGCTTCAACATGCTCATCTACCTCGCCGGTATGCAAGGAATAGGTCCCGAGCTCTACGAGGCAGCGCGGTTAGACGGCGCCGGGGCGTGGCAGCGTTTCCGTTACGTCACCGTCCCACTGGTCGGGCCTTCCTCGTTCTTCCTGCTGATACTCAATGTCATCTATTCGTTCCAGGTGTTCGACATCATCTTCGTGATGACCGGCGGTGGCCCGCAGAATGCGACCTCGGTCTTGGTGACGTACGCCTACGACCAGGGCTTCGTAACCAGGGACCAGGGTTATGCCGCGGCCATCGGCATGGTGCTGCTGGTGGTCATGATGATCTTCACCGCACTCCAATGGCGCCTGAGCCGCAACCGGGATCTCGTCGAATGAAAGGTCCGGTCACGATGGCGGACATCGCAATTCACACTAAACGCCCAGCGGCGGGCCGCAGCGAGGACGGTCCGCGTCGCCGACGGCGGCGCCGGGAGCGGGCAAGCTTGGCGCTCCGGGTGACGGCAGCCGTGGCGGTCAGCGCCGTGCTGGTGTTCCCGCTGTACTGGATGGTGATCGTCGCGTTCTCCTCGCGCGCCGAACTGGTGTCCGGTGATCTGCGGATGTGGCCCCGTACCTGGACTCTGGAGAACTTTCAGCAGGTGCTGGCCTCGTTCCCGGTGGCCACGTGGTTCGGTAATTCGTTGGCCATTGCGCTGGTGGTCGCAGTCATCACGGTGACCGTCAGCATGCTCGCTGGTTACGCCTTCGCCCAGTTGCATTTTCCTGGTTCCAGCATTCTGTTCCTGGTCTGCCTGGCGACCTTGATGATTCCCGTGCAGGTCATCATGGTGACATTGTTCAAGCTTGTCACGGCGCTCAACCTCTATGGCAGCTACTGGGCGGTGATCCTGCCGACCTCGGCGTCCGCGTTCGGGGTGTTCCTGGCCCGGCAGTTCATCCTGGCGATCCCGCGTGATCTGATCGAGGCCGCCAGGATCGACGGTGCGGGGCATTTCCGGGTTTTCGCGCGCATCGTCCTGCCGTTGTCCCGTCCCCTGCTGGCGGTGCTGTTCTTCATGAGCGTGCTGCAGACCTGGAACGACTTCGCCTGGCCGCTGATCGCGTTGAAGCAGAACCAGCTATTCACCCTGCCCATCGGCCTGCTGTACCTGCAGGGCCAGTTCGGCTCAGACTACGGCGGCACCATGGCCTTTGCCCTGATCAACGTCGCGCCGATGGTGGCCCTGTTCCTGATCTTCCAACGCTATTTCGTGCAGGGCTTTTCTCGAAGTGGCATTCGCTGAGGAGCCTCGGTTCTGCGATCCAGCGGCCCATGGGGGCGGAGCCGTCACCACCGAGCGTCCAGCACCGTATCCGAGTCCCTGCGCAGATCCTTGAGGTCAGCCTGAGGAAGATTGCGACGACGAGCGACGAGATCCGATGCGGACGGGCTTTGCCGGCTACGGAAACGGGCGTTTGGGTCGGGCAGCCCGGCTGCCAGACGCGCCAGCAGTCGGATGAGAGCGAGGTAATCGTCCTGCGGCAGTGCCGTCGCAACGGTGTGCCGCACCTGGTCCACCAATGGCGCCAGTTTTTCGTATTCGTCCGCACCGATGGCTGTCAGCCGCAGGACGCCGGCCGCTTCCTCGACCCAGCCTCGTTCCTGGAAGTCGTCGATTACCCGGTCAACTACTTCCGATTCATCGAAACTGCTGAGAGCGCCGGTGATGTCGACGCGGGACGTCTCGCCGCGGGACAGGCTGGCCAGAACCTGCCAGCCCCGCCGATCAACTCCCCGCCCAGCGAGAACGGTGTCGAACGCGCCGTCGAGCTTGGCGTCGGCCTCCTTGAGCCACCAACCGATGGGCCGTTTCAACAGGTCATGGTCATCCACTCCCCCATCCTCTCACCGCGTGTCGGGTGCACCCTTGATTTCCATTGACCAGGCAGCAGGACCGCCGGCCACGATGACCACGGCCAGGGCCAGGGCAGTCAGCGCTGCGCAGGCCGCGAAGATGCCGCTGTATCCCAACGAGGTCGCCGAACCGAAACTGATGATGGGTCCGCCCGCAATGGCACCCACCCGGCGGGTGTTCGTGTACAGGCCGGCGGCCAGACCGGGCGCCGGGATGATGTCCTGGAACAGGGCCAGCCCCACCCCGGCGACCGCGGCGAAAAACCAGGCGTTGAGGACCTGTAGTCCGACCAGGAGAATCGGGCCACTGACGAATGTCATGGCGAGGTAATAGACAACGCCGGCGGCACAGCCGGAGATGATCAACGCAGTGGACGAATACCGGCCACCCATTCGTCCGATCAGGACCAGAGCCGGGATCTCCAGACCGGCGGCGACCCCCAGGCTGATGCCTGCCCAGATAACGTCGAGCTGAAGCCTTCCCGTGACGTACAGGCTCATCACGGTAACCACGGTGTAATTGGTTGCCTGCAAGATGATGAAGGCAATGACGATCAGCACCACGGTCATCGTGGGTGCCCGCCGCGGGTCCCCCACCGACGCAGTGACTGCCGTTGCAGGAGCGGGTGCGGTCGTCGTTCGACCGGGCAGCATCATCGTGGTCGAGGCGATGCTCAAGACCGCCACCACCGCGATCGCCAGCAGAGTCGCCCGGCTTCCCCAGGACGTCATGATCACCGTCGCGAGCGGTGGCCCGGCCACCCAGGCCAGCGATACGTAGGCCCGGGTGTTCATGACGGTGGACAGCCCGGCACCCGATTGTTTGAGTTGGGCGAACAACAACGAGATCCCGACCGTGGCGGGCCCACCCAGCACGACCAGACCGATCGCCGCCACCGGGACCGACGGGACCGTGGCGAGCAGGACGGCCAACGCGACCGTCAATACGCCGCAGGCAATCATCGGCCGTAGGTAATCCAGCTTCCGGTCCGCGTACACCGGCACCACCAGTGCTGCCAGGAAACCGCTGGCGTTGTACAGGACCAGAACCCCGCCCACCTCTGCAGCCTCGAGGTGGAAGAGCGTGGCCAAGAGCAGGGCCAGGGCCGGGTTCAGGAAGGCGAATTGCAGGCCCCAGAGGAACGCCGCCGACGGAATAACCAGCCGGTTCATCGCCGTGCACTCCCCGGGCACAGCCTTGTGGCCACGCTGCAAACCGACCTGAACGTCGGGCGGATCCTGGCGGCGTATGGCGGGGTGTTCGTGGCCGGCTCGCTCGCCTGGGCGATGGTGATGGACACGTTGCGCCCCGATCGGTGGGATGTCATCGGCGCAGTGGTCTCCCCTGCCGGACGTTGCCGTAGTCATGTACGGAACTCGTTCTACCTGATCGGTTAGAGTGAATTCGGTCGGAGCCGCCCGAACGCGCACAGTCCTGTGCTGCTGAGTCCCGGATCACCACAGGTGCACCTGCCTGGTGGGCTCCCGGCGAATCCGATCCGGCGTCCCAGCCCGTATACCCAGAGCAGGGCAGCGGTCCTCCGCTACCTGTCCTGCCAACCCTGCGGAAGGTCGTCGTGTGGCGCTGCGTGTAGTGAAGGGCCGAACCGAGTCGGTCGTCATCATCGGCGCCGGCCTGGGCGGTTTGTCGGCCGCGCTGCGGTTGGCGGGATCCGGACGGCAGGTCACCATTGTCGAACGAGCCGAACTCCCGGGCGGCCGGGCCGGCCGGTTGGACCTCGCGGGCTACCACTTCGACACCGGCCCGACGGTGCTGACCATGCCGGAGCTCATCCAGGACGCCCTGGCCTGCGTCGGTGAGAACGTCGAGGACCGGCTCGATCTGATCAAGGTCGATCCGGCGTACCGGGCGCAGTTCGCCGACGGCTCCGTCATCGACGTTCACACCGACGAGGCGGCGATGGTCGCCGAGATCACCCGCACCTGCGGTCATGGGGATGCCGACGGGTACCAACGGCTCGTCACCTACCTGGAGAAGCTGTTCCGGGTCGAGATGCCCTCGTTCATCGACCGAAACCTCGACGGCATTACGGATGTCGTCGGCACCGACGCCGTGCGGCTGCTCACCATGGGGTCGTTGCGGCGGCTCGATCCCCTCGTCGGCCGGTTCGTGACCGACGATCGGCTTCGCCGGATTTTCTCGTTCCAGGCGATGTACGCCGGTCTGGCCCCGCAGGAAGCCCTCGGCATCTACGCGGTTATCGCGTACATGGATTGCGTGCGCGGGGTGTATTTCCCGCGGGGCGGCATGCATGCCCTCCCGGCGGCGTTGGCGGCTGCGGCCACCGATCACGGGGTGAAGATCAGGTACGGCACCGAGGTCTCCCGGATCGACGTGAGGCAGGGCAGGGCAACGGGTGTCGTCACCAGCAGCGGCGAAACGATCCCGGCCGACGTGGTGGTGGTCAACGCCGACCTGCCCACGGCATATCGCACCCTGTTGGCGCCGGAGCACACGCCACGCCGGGTCAAACGCCTGTCGTACTCTCCCTCGTGTGCTCTGTTGCATGTCGGGTCAGCGGCGTCCTACCCGGATCTGTTGCACCACACCATCAATTTTGGCACGGCCTGGGCGCAGACCTTCGACGAGATCATCCACCGCGGCACGGTGATGAGCGACCCCTCCCTGCTCATCAGCAACCCGACAGCCACCGACCCCTCGCTCGCCCCGGATGGCCGGCACACCTACTACGCCCTGTTCCCGACGCCGAACACGGTCTCCGGCCGTCACATCGACTGGGCGGAACAGGGTCCCCGCTACCGTGATCACATGGTGGAAACCCTGGAAAACCGGGGACTGTCCGGGTTCGGCGACGCCATCGAGGTGGAGCACCTGGTGACACCGGCCGATTGGCAGCAGCAGGGTTTGGCTGCCGGAGCACCGTTTTCGGCCGGCCACACGATCGCTCAGACCGGGCCCTTCCGTCAGCCCACGTTGAGCCGGGACATCGAAAACCTGGTGTTCTGTGGAGCCAACACCCAACCTGGCGTCGGCGTGCCCATGGTGATGATTTCCGGTCGGTTGGCCGCCGAACGGATCACCGGGCAGGGATCGGCCCGGTCATGACATCCCGGGCCCTGCAGGACATCCAGGCCGCCGGGATCACCGATCCGCAACTGCAGCAGGACTATCTGCACTGCCGGAACCTCGCCGAGCAACACGGTCGAACCTATTTCCTGGCAACTCGTTTCCTGCCGGCGCCGAGACGTCCAGCGATCCACGCCCTCTACGGGTTTGCGCGCACCGCCGACGACATCGTCGACGACCCGTCGCCGGCGGCAACTGTCGCGGTCAAGACCCGGGGATTGGACGCGCTGGCGGCGCAACTGGACGACCCGGCCGGCGCGCAGGACCCGAGCGTTCGGGCCGCACTCGATGTCGCCGATCGTTACCAGCTCGATCCGGCCCTGTTCACCGCGTTCATCACGTCCATGCGGATGGACCTGACGGTGGCGACGTACGAAACGCACGACGATCTTGGCGTCTACGTGCACGGCAGCGCGGCGGTGATCGGCCTGATGGTGTTGCCGATCCTGGGCACGGTGTCGCCGATGTCCGAGGCCGCGCCCTACGCCGCCGATCTGGGCATCGCATTCCAGGTCACCAACTTCATCCGGGACGTCGGCGAGGATCAACGACTGGGCCGGACGTACCTGCCGCAGGAGTCGCTGCGCGCCTGCGGGGTGGCACCGGGTGAACTCGCCGGCGGGGTGGTGACCGCGCCGATCCGGTGTTTGTTGGCCGCCGAAATCGACCGGACGAGAGGCATCTACCGTCAGGCGGAGCCGGGCATCGATCTGCTGGCGCCTGGGGCGCGGGGATGCGTCCGGGTTGCCTACCAGCTGTACGGCGACATCCTGACCGCGGTGGAGGACGCGGACTATCAGGTGTTCGGCCCGCGCATTCGGGTATCCCGCCGTCGGCGGGCTGCGATCGCCGGCAACGTTCTTGCTCGGTCGACCGGTCGAGCGGTCAGCCGCCGGTTCGGCGGTCGGCCCGCTGCCCCAGGCGCACCCAGCCGCACAGCGTCAGGGTGATCAGCGCGAAACCGAAGCCAAGGTCCTCGATCGGCGCGTAGGCCAGCCGCACCCCGAGAATGACCCGGGGGTCGTACTGCACGATACCGAGCCCGGTCAGAATGCCATTGACGATGAGCTGGAAGAACAGCACAATCCCCCAGCTTGCCCAGAAGGCTTTGGTCGTCAGCAGTCTGGTGCCGGCCAGCCAGAGATCGGCGACCACGGCGATCAACACCGCCGAGACCGATGCCCAGGTGTAGAACATCAGCGGTCCAGAGTTGGTGCTTCGGTATGGGTTTCAGTGGGGGTTTCGGCTCGGCCTGGACGGGATGCCCAGTCCGGCCGGATGTGTCGGACCGCCTCGTAGGTCAGCAGGCCGCAGATCGGGACCACCACAAAGAACAGGATTTCCTCGATGGGCAGTCGCCCGAGGAACAATCCGATGAGATAATCGTCGTCGAACCACCACCACCCGGCACTGGCAGCGAGCACGTCCCACACCAGGAACACCGCCGAAACCGGCAGCACCGCGAGGAGCACCCGCTGCCATCGCCGGTACACCCTGGCCTGCAGGACAAACTCGAGCGGCAGTGTCGCGAGCACGCAGGCCGCCAGCACCAGGAGATACGTCAGTCGTTGCATGCCAACGGCTCCCGACGGCCTACCGCGGATCGTTGCAGCACCAGCGACCCGCGCGGGGTCAAGGTCAGCGAACCGCGGGGGCGCCCGTCCCCGCTGACCCGGTGCACCGCGGAACCGGTGAACGCGCCGATGGCGTTGCGCAACATGGAGGTGGCCATCGCCGCGCCCAGGCAGGTCCGCTCCCCCGCAGCGAACGGGAGGTAGCCCCAGGCCGGTAGCGGCTCGGTGAACCTCTCCGGCCGGAAGGCGAGCGGATCGGTCCAGATGACCGGGTTGCGGTGGGTGAGGTACGGGCTGTACAGCACCATCAGGCCGGCCGGGATCCCCTGCCCGGCGAATTCCGTTGCGCTGGTAGAGATCCGGCTGCCGATCCAGCCTGATGGGTACAGCCGGAGGGTTTCGCTGACGACGTGGTCGGTCATCGACGGGTCGTTCAGGTCGGGTCTGGCTGCGAGCTCCCAGAGCGCGAAAGCCAGCGCGTGGGCGGTGGTGTCGTAGGCGGCGGCCAGCGCGACCCGGCCCTCTTCGACGCCGTCGGGCAGACCGGCGAACAGCGGCGCGAGCGTGCCCGGCTGCGGGTCGGCGTAGGCCAGGCGGAGCGCGCGGTGCATCCGGCGGATGCGGATCGGCCGCCGCAACAGCGGACCCGGCATCGGTTGCTGCAACGGTTGCAGGAACGACCGAATGACCTCCGGCGGAAAATCGGTTCCCACGAACGCCCGGGTGATCATCGACCGCACCACCGTCGATGCCCAGGCAACAGCGTCGAACGTCCCGGTCGGCACGGCAGCGATGCAAACCTCGCGGAACAAGTCGTCGAACTGCGCGACCACCGCCCGCCGGTGGAAGGCCGGGTTCACCGCGGCCCGCCGTGCGCGGTGTGCAGGCGCATCGGTTGCGACCAGACCTCCGGACAGGTACGGCGAGAGCTGACTCAGGCTGCCACGGCTGCGGAATAGCTCGAGATCGCTGAGTACGAAACGGTTCCAGTCTGGGGTGTGACCGACCACCACCGGCCGCCACAGCGAGAGCCGGAAGAGCGGACCCAACGCGGCTCCCTCGTCGATCAGCGCGAGAGCGTCACCGGTCCACCTCGATAGGTGACCCCAGGGCGGCCTGGTGCGCGGGCTCGGAAGTTCCTTGACGGACCGGGGTTCGACGGTCGGGGCGGCGGTCACCGGTTGATCCTCCCCTTCCGTGTGGGAGACGGGTGCATGGTCCGGGCGGTCACCCGTAGATCCTCCCCTTCCACGTGTGAGACCGGCGCATGGCTCGGGCCACGACGGGAAGGGCTGCGATCGGCGAGGCGGCCACCAGCATCGCGGCCGCCCAATCCCTGCTGCCCGTTTTGGCCTCGACGATCAACCGCTCGGACACGCCCAGCACGGCGGCGACCCGCCACCACCGGGACCCCCGGAGCAGCAGCACCGGCGCAGTGTAGGCGAGCGCGTGGAACAGCCATCCCAGCGCTACCAGCCATCGACGTCCGCCGACCACAGGGGCCAGTCCGCGGCCCAAACCGTCGACCACGCTGCGGTAGTCGGTGTACATCCGGCACTGCACCAGGTCGCCGCCCAGCGCCAGACCCAGCCGTAAACCACGACGGCGGGTGAGCCGGGCGATAGCGACGTCCTCGACGATCTCACCCCGGACCGCGGCGAACCCTCCCAATCGCTGATAGGCCGAGCGGGTGAACAACAGCAGCATTCCTTCGGCCGTTGCCGCTGCCGGTACCGGGGCACGGAGCAGGCCGAATGGGAACAGGCACAGCACCACGTCGGTGATCAGTGGGGTCACCAGGCGCTCTCCCCAGGTCACCGCTCGCTGTCGAACGATGACCGAGAACACGTCAGCGTCCTGCCGCCGCATCTCGGCGACGACGACGGTCAATGCCCCCGGGGCCAGATCCACGTCCGCATCGCAGAACACCAGCAGGTCGGCGTCCGTCAAGGTCGAGAGCTGGTGACAGGCCCAGGTTTTGCCGACCCATCCCGTTGGTCTGGGGGTTCCGCGAACCACCCGGACCACCGGTGGGACGTCCCCCAGCTTGTCCGATCTCCCCGGCGCCGCGTCGGCGACGGAGCGGATGACCTCCGCGGTGCCGTCCGTGGAGTGATCATCCAGGAAGATGACCTCGCTCGCCCCCGCTGTCAGGAGACCGGGCATCGACCCGCGCAGGCGCGTGGCTTCATTACGGGCCGGCACCAGCAAGGAGATCGGCTCAGCAGGGGAACTCTCGCGGCCGGACGTGACCGGACGGCTGTCATCTGCGGTCCGGCTGGATTTGACAGGATGGCACTGTCCCTGACTCTTGAGGGTCGGGAACCAGCACAGGTTGACCAACAGCACCACTAGTTTTCCGCCGAGGAATGCGAGCACCGCCGCCGTTACCGTGAGCCGGAGGCGGTTCATCGCCCGACCATGGAGCCGCCGAACCGTTCATGCCAGCTGCGGACGCCGCTGACGACCTGACGGAATTCGGGCAGCGGGACCTCCGGATCCGAGTCCGCAAGTTCCCGGTCCAGCCCGTCCAAGAGGCCGTTGAGGGCCAACTGACCCTGAGCCGGATCAATGTCCTCGGCCAGGGCCCGTGGCGACGCGACATCGAGGTAGGCCTCGGGTGCTTGTTGTCCTCGCATCACCAACCGGACGGCCACGGTGACGACTGGTACACAGGCCCGGCGGGCAAGCCACCAGGCGCCTGGTTCGGTCGAGGTCACCGGACCTGCCGCGCGCAACGCACCCTCGGCGAAAACCACCAGTACGCCACCCGACGACACAACGTCCAGTGCACGCCTGATCTCCGTCGTGGGGATGGCCCCGGCCGAGCGGAACAGCCGTTCCTTCCCAATGCTGTGGGGCTCCACCATGACCCAGGTGTCGGTTCGTCCCGCAGACCGCAGAGTTGCCACGGCGACGAAAAAATCCCACCAACTGTGATGGTTCGACACCCAGACCGCCGGACCGGCGGGCAGGTCGCCGCGCACCCACACGCCGCGCAGGTTTCGCTGTACCAGCTGGTCCATGGCCGTTCGGGCCAAGAACCTGCCCACGCTGCCGGACGTTGGAGACGTCGCCGAGTGCACTGCGGGGGCGGCCTGCAGGCGGTCAGACCGCACGCTCCCCCTCCCAGGCATCCGACGGGTGGGCGGACGCATGATGTCCGGAGCCCATCGGTGCAGCAGAAACTCGGACACGGCAATCCGCAGCCACCTTCAGCAACTGCAGCTGCAGGTAGTGCCCTGGCAACGCGGCCAGTGCGCCGGCATCCGCGTCATCAGCAGCCTGCGCGGCCCGTTGGGCGCAATCTCGCGCGGCAGCCACCGCGCGGGCGACCGCCCCCGAGTCCAACACAATTGACCGGGCCTCGCGCGCGGCTGCGAGGCTGACCTCCGGAACGAACAATTCCCGCATCCGGTTCGAGAAATGCGACGGGGCAACCAGTCCGAACACCGTTGGCAGGGTCAGAACACCGGCGCGGAAATCACCACCGGTGGGTTTGCCCAGCGTGGTGTCATCGGAGACCAGGTCCAGCACGTCATCGAGAATTTGCAGCTCCACCCCCAGATCGCGACCGAAGACGCCCAACAGATCCACCTGTCGCTCGGTGCAACCACCCACACGCGCACCGATCCGGCACGCGGACTCCAGGAGCGCGCCGGTCTTCAACGCGGCAACCCGCACCACATCGGAAATGTTGGAGTCCTGCCGGAACCGGAGCGACTCTTCCTGGGCCTGCCCATCACACATGGCAAGCAGGGCAGCGGCCAGATCGGCCGAGTTTGCGGGGTCGGCGGCCGCGATGGTGCGCCAGCTCATGGCGATCAGCGCGTCACCGGCGATGACGGCGGAGGACATTCCCTCCCGCCGGTGAATGGCCACGACCCCGCGCCGAGTGTCTGCGTCGTCCAGCAGGTCGTCGTGAACCAGGGAAGCGCTGTGCAGCAGTTCCACTGCGGCGGCCGCCGCCACAGCTGAGGCGGAACCTCGGGTTCCGACCTCGGCGCACCTGATCACGAGTTCCGGACGGAGCCGTTTGCCCCCCGCCTGGATCACCCGACGACAGCTGTCCGCGACTCCGACAGGCAGTGCAGCAATCGCAGAATCCAAGGCGGCGTCGATCTGATCGGCGCGCCAGTCACTACCCTCGGGGGTGCGATGCGGAGAGAGCGAGCGCCCTTGGCGCGCTGTCACGCTCACGCCTGCGACACCAATCCCATCATCCACACACCCTTCCCACGAGATCGGCGGCCAACTGACTTTGTACTGCCGAGCACACCGCTCCGGATGCAGTATGCGACGTTGAGCCGGGGGGTTTCGACATCCGAGTGCGTGGCAGAGGATGTCGGCGTCGAAGGGTCATCGACGCCGTCGGTCGTGCTGTTGACGGTACAGGCACCCCCTTTTGCACTGACATCTGCTGATCCCGGGTTACCGACCGCCGGCAAGGGACAAGCCCGTCTGGGTACGGCTCGATGGCGGCACCTGAGGAAAGCGAGACAGGGGTCAGGATAGGTTCACGCCAATCCAGGGCACGCCTTCGTTGCCGTTCGTGATTCCCTTAGAACGGCGGGCGTTTCCATCAGAATGGCGGCGGTTCAGCCTCGGGGTCGGAGGTTTCGGCCAGCTTCGCCGCACCGGTCGTTCGGTCATCCGATACGAGACGCCGCGATGGAACGCAATGGTGGTGGTGGGCAAAGCTGCCAAAGGAGAGCGTCACGACAGATTGGGTGCTGGGGCGGATGGGGACTCGTGGGGTACCAGCGGAGCGGACCAAGTCGGGCCTAGCCGCCACTTCCCGCCGGCCCGCCGGCACCACCCGATCCACCGGCACCGCCCGGCCCACCACCCATTCCCGCGGTGGCGGTGGGTGCGGTCGTGGTGTCCACCCCCACCCGCAGGGTCGCGGCGAAGCCAGCGGCCACGTCTGCGGTGATGGCGGCCAACTGGCTCACGCCCGCGTCGTCGCCGAACACGCCATCGGATTTCAGGCTGACCCGCGCCAGGTTCGCCACCGAGGCCTCATACCCGGGCTGGGCGTACACCTGCTCGCAGACCGCCTGCGGCAATGCCACTTGCGAGGTCGACACGGCATTGGCGGCATTAGTGATAGCGGCCTGGTTCGGATAGACCTCGAAATGGATGTGCGGCCACCGCCCGCTGTAGCAGGCCGGAAATATGGTGCTAAAACTGACAACGCCGGCGGCGTCTGCGATCTGAACCCCGCGGAGGTAATTCTGTTCCGTCACGCCATCGGTATACAGCGAGTACCGCCCCTCCCGATCACAATGCCAGACGTAGACCGCTGCGCCAGCGAAAGGTGCACCCCCTTGGGCGATGTCAACGAGTTGCAACTCCAAGGCGAGGGGAACCCCCTGCGCCGTACCAGTCGCTCCCCCGAAGCTCGATCGCAGATCACCGCGGACGATGCCGCTGCTCTGCAGAACATCGGGACCGTTGGACCCATCACCGGGATAGGGCCCGGCAGTCTCGTCCGGTATCTCAGTCGTCGATGTGTCGCCGGAGAGCGTCCCGGACGAAGACACAGCTGCAGAAGTGACCGCTGCCGTCGCCGAATTGGCGGGGGCGGTACTTGCCGCGGCGGCTGCCGGGGTGCCCGTTGCGCTGGAGCCGCACGCTGCCAGGCCCACCGCCGCGGCGCCCAGGCCGAGGGTCCGGAACAGCCGCCGCCGGTCCATCAACGTCGCGAGGTCGAACGCGACCCCCTGATCGACAACCTCCTCGTTCGGCCGCGCGAACGGCCGCCCCTCATAGGTAGGGCCCTGCTCAGGGAGACTCTTACGGGCGCGGTCCCCAGGGGCATGGACTGCTTTAGTGGGCAATCGGCGGTCGGTCATCGTGCTCCTCATCAGGCTTCAGGTCGGTGTCATCCCAGCCTCTTCGACCCGCCCGGTAGTGCGGTGTACGCCTGCTGAGCGTTCGCTGTGGAGCTCAGCCTGAGCTCGCCCAGGCTCGGCCTGAGCTCGCCCAGGCTCGGTCGGCGGCGGACGACCGCCGTAGAGTCGGGCAGACCCCGACGACGCACACGCCGTCGGAGCGGACCCTGACAGAACGGGAGACCTATCGTGCGGATTCCTGGACCTGGCGACGTGTTCCGGGTGGCCGGCAGCGGTTACGAGGCGATCGAACGGGCAATCGCCCTGGTTCCCCGGCTGGTCGCCATGGTGTCCGAGGTGGAGGTCATCCTGGCCAGGGTCAACGCTGTGGTCGCAGATATCGAAACGACGCAGAAGCGGGCGAATTCCGCGGTCGAGCACGTCGAGACCATTGAACACGGCGTGGATCAGATCCTGGACCGGAGCCGGGGGCTGGTGGACCGCACTGATGGGGTGGTCAGCAGCGCCGCGACCCTGACCACGCGGGTGGCGCCGCTGCTGGATCGGTTCGAGCCCCTGCTGGTCAGGCTCGAACCGGTCCTGGTGAAGCTCGCACCGATGCTGGACCGGCTGGCCGAGACCACCAGTGCGACAGAGGTCGACTCCGTGGTCAAGGTCGTCGACGCCCTGCCGAAGATCGTCGACAAGTTGGACTCCGACATTCTTCCCGTCCTGGACACCCTCGCGACGGTGGCACCGGACGTCAGGGACCTCCTGGACGTCTCAAGGCAGTTGAACGAATTGATCGGATCGTTGCCGGGACTGGGCCGAATGAAGCGAAAGATCGAGGAGAACCAGGATCGGCAGGATGATTACCGGGCAATGGAGGAACCACCGGCCGCGCCCGACCGCAAGACCTGATCACCCGAACGAGGTGACCGAGAACACCTTCCGCCAGTGACATGCCGGTGGTAGACCAGCATGTGGGACGGAGCCAATGGTCGCCGCCTCCCGGCTCCGGTGCCGCCCGCCGTGTGGTGCGCTCGAGGAGCGTCGATGTCCGAATTTTTCGATTCCATTCCTGTCTGGCTGTATGCCGGTGGTGGAATCGTCGTGGTCCTGCTACTTGTTCTCGTTGTCTTCCGGTTGGTCTGGCGGGTCGCCGAGCCGGACGAGGCATTGATCCTCTCGGGGTTGAGCAAACGCAACAATGCCACCGCGGAGGGGTTGGACTTCAAGATCGTTACCGGAACCGGGACGGTGGTGCTGCCCGGTCTGCAGACGGTGCGCAGCCTCAAACTGTCCCTGTACGAGACCCCGTTGGACGTGACATGCGTGACGACGCAGGGTATTCCGGTAATCGTCCGGGGCGTGGTGATCTTCAAGATCGGGGACACCCAACCGTTCATCGCCAACGCCGCACGCCGTTTCCTCGGCCAGCAGGATCAGATGAAGGGTCAGGTCTACAACGTTTTTGAAGGTCACCTGCGGTCGATCATCGGCAGCCTGACCGTCGAGGAAATGATCCGCGAGCGGGACAAGCTCGCATCCAAGGTCCGTGAGGCCAGCGGTACGGAAATGGAAAAGCTGGGCCTGGTTGTCGACTCGCTGCAGATCAAGGATTTCGAGGACCCCACCGGGTACATCACGAACCTGGCGAAACCGCACATCGCCGAGGTGCAGAAGGCGGCCCGGATTGCCGAGGCCATGAACAACCGCGAGGCCTCCGAACGGGAGGCCGAGGCAGCAGCGATGATCGCGGCCGCGCAGAGCGACTCGCACATCAAACAGTCCCGGGCCCGCGCCGAGGCGGAGCGGGTCAGTGCCGAGGCGGCACAGGCCGGTCCACTGGCCGATGCCACCGCCAGGCAGCAGGTCGTCGTCCAGGAAACGGAGATCGCAAAACTCGAAGCGGCCCGCCAGGAGCAGCGACTGAACGCCACCGTCTACAAGGAAGCCGACGCCGCCGCGTACGCGAAGCGAGTACAGGCCGAAGCGACGAAGGCCGCTGACATCAGCGCCGCCGAAGCCGGCGCGCGGAAGGTCGAGCTCGGCGCGCAAGCGGATGCCCGTCGCGTTGAATTGGGTGCCCAGGCCGACGCCCGGAAGGTCGAACTCGTCGCGACGGCCGAGGCGACTGCTGCCGAGTCCCGCGCCAGGGCAACCCGAACCACCGGTGAGGCCGAGGCGGCAGCGACCACCGCTCGCGGTGCGGCCGCTGCCTCCGCCACCAAGGCGATGGCCGAAGCCGAGGCGGACGGCATCCAGGCCCGCGCGACCGCGCTGGCCACCAACCAGGACGCCGTTATCGCCCAGCAGATGGCCGAACGGATGCCCGAGATCGTCCGGGCCGCCGCCGAACCATTCGCTCACGTCGGACAACTCACCGTGCTGAACGGCGCCGAGGGTTTGAACGGCATGGTCGGCGGCATCATCGCCCAGGTGGGCACGCTACTGCCCCAGCTGACCGGGGCGCTCGGCCGCACCGGGCAACCGGCCGCCGACAACACCGACACGAAATCTGCGAACGGCCAGGACATGAAGCCCCAGCCCAGGCCGTCGCTGAACGGACCGACGGGTGCGAAGATCTGAACCCAGGTCCCCTGATACGGGCCCGGTCGGTGCGATGGGACGGGTGTCCGGCCGGGTCGGGCCGGACACCATCGGTGAGGTGATGCTGGCCGTCCGGGGCGGAACCAGCGCCTTCCATGCTCACCCGGCCGACGGGGTCACCGTCCTGGAGATCGGTGAACGCGTTCTGGTCGTGGCCTTCCGCCCACCGCAGACCGTGTTCGTCGATGAACTGCCAGCTTTTCTGCGGGACGTTTCCGAGCACGATCAAGCCGGCCACCAGGACTAGGGTGTAGGCCGTGCCTGCGGCTCAGTCCTCTCGGCCGAACCTGCTGGCCGACTGCTCGCAGTGCTTCGGCTTGTGTTGCGTTGCTCTACCGTTCACCGCGTCATCCGATTTTGCGATCGACAAACGCGCCGGTGAGCCATGCCGCCACCTGCGGTCGGATTCCCGGTGCGGCATCCACCGCGATCTCCGCCAGCATGGGTTCGGCGGCTGCACGGTGTATGACTGCTTCGGCGCCGGTCAGCAGGTTGCGCAGACCACCTTCGGCGGCCGGGATTGGCGCAGCGAGCCGGCCGCTGCGTCGCAGATGTTCGCGGTGTTGCCGGTCATGCGGCAGTTGCACGAATTCCTCTGGTACCTCACCGATGTCACCGAGGCGCCAGCGGCCGAGCCGGTCCACCCGGACGCCCGCCGGGCGATCGCCGACGTCGAGGCATTGACCGGCGGAACGGCGGAGGACCTGCTGCTGCTGGACCTACCGGTCCTTGGCCGCCGGGTCGATGATCTGCTGCAGCGGGCCAGTGAGCTGGTCCGCGGGGAATACAGCGCCCACCGGGAAGGCAACGACCGCAGGGACGGCAAAGCGGTGGCCCCCAAGCCGGCCCGATCAGCGGCAGCACACCGGGGCGCCGACCTTATGGGGGCCCGATTGCGCCGGGCCGATCTTCGCGGTGGGGATCTGCGGGGGGCCTACCTGATCGGTGCCGACTTGCGGGACGCCGATCTGCGGGGGGCCGATTTGATCGGCGCCGACCTGCGGGGCGCGGATTTGCGAGGATCAGACCTGCGGGGATGTTTGTTCCTGACCCAGTTTCAGGTGAATGCGGCGATGGGTGACGAGGCGACCCGGCTGTCACCGACGCTTCTTCGACCGGGCCATTGGTCCCGGGCCCCGTCAACCCGCCCATAGCCGCCAGGCATCGGCCCGTAAAAGCGCTGGGGAATTTCGCGCCGCCCGGGCACGATCGGGAGCGGAAAGGGGGCGTGATGCTCAACGAGAGTACGAACGGGTCCAGGACGGTGCGGCAATACCCGCGCGCCCTTCGCCCGCTGGCCGACGGGCAGTACCGGCTGCTGACGGCCGCGCTGATCTGCTCGATGTTCAGCCTGGGAATTTGGCTGGTTGCCTCGGTATGGCAGGTGATCCAACTCGGTGGCACCGCCTCAGACCTGTCGATCGTCGCCACCGGGGCAAGCCTGGGTCTTGTTCTGTCGGTGCTGATCGGCGGTGCCGTCGCCGACCGGGTTCCGCAGCGACGGATCCTGCTGATCGTGGAGGTCGTTCGCGGTCTGAGCTATGGCACGGCGGCTGTGCTGACTCTCAGCGGTTCGGTGCGCATCTGGCAGCTCGCGGCCATCGCCGCAATCCTGGGAGTGGCCGACGGGTTTTTCTATCCGGCCTACTCGGCGTGGTTGCCGAGTCTGATCGAACCCGCACAGTTGTTGGCGGCCAACGGTATCGAAGGCATGCTGCGGCCGACCATCATGCAGGCCGCCGGCCCGGCCGTGGCGAGTTCGATCATCGCGATCTGGTCCCCCGGAGTCGCCTTCCTGGTCGTCGCGCTGCTGCAGATCGGAGCAGCGGCAGCGATCGGCGGGATGCGGACGACGGCGCTGCGGCGCGACCTCGACCAACGACGACATGCGTTGGTGGCTGCGGTGCTCGACGTACGTGACGGCTTCGCGTACATGCTCCGCACCAAGTGGCTGTTGTCCACGTTGCTGTTCGCGACCGCCCTGGTGCTGGTAGTGATGGGGCCGATCGAGGTGCTGCTTCCGTTCGCCGTCAAGAACCAAACCCATGGTGGAGCAGGGGCTTTCGCGGCCGCGCTGGCCGCATTCGGGCTCGGCGGCGCGATCGGGTCCATCGTCATGGCGTCGTCGAAGGTGCCGCGTCGGTACCTGACGTTCATGATCCTGGCCTGGGGGGTTGGCTGCCTGCCGCTGGCCGTGATCGGCCTGACCGATCGGTTGTTGGTCATGGTGATCGCGCTGTTCAGTGTCGGGTTCCTGTTCAACGGGGCCCAGGTCCTGTGGGGCACCCTGCTACAGCGACGGGTGCCGGCGGCGATGCTCGGCCGGGTATCCAGCCTGGACTTCTTCGTGTCGCTGGCCCTGATGCCGGTGTCGATGGCTGTGGCCGGACCGGTGGGTGACCTGATCGGGATCGCACCGGCGTTCCTGGTCGCGGGGCTACTACCGACGATCCTGTCGGTCGGCACCCTACTGATCGCCCGGCTCGGCGGCGACGAGCTGCGGCACCCGTTGCGCGACTCCTCCGACAAGGGAGCTGACGACCGGAGCGCCCCGGTCGGGTGATGGCGGCGGCCATCGGTCCGGGAAGGTCAGCCGGACCGGTTGGCGGCCGACGACAGTGGTTCGGCGACATCCTCCAGGGCTTTGCCCTCCGCGTCGATGCCGAGGAAGACCTCGACCAGCCCGCCGACGACCATGACACCCGCGGCCAGCAGGTAGCCGTAGAACAGCATCGTGGGGTTGCTGCCGTCCCCGATCAGCGCCCCGTACAGCACGGGGCCCAGCGCACCGAAACTCTGCGCAATGGCAAAGAACACCGCGATCGCCATGGCGCGGACCTCCAGCGGGAAGATTTCGCTGACCGTGAGATAGGCGGCGCTGGCTCCCGCCGATGCGAAGAAGAAGATCACGCACCAGGCGATTGTTTGGGTGAGGGCGTTGAGCAAGCCGGCGTTGAACAGCCACGCACTGATTGCCAGCAGCACCCCGGACAGGATGTACGTCCCGGCGGTCATCTTGCGGCGGCCGAGTGTGTCGAACAGATGGCCAAGGGCCAGTGGTCCGATGAAGTTGCCGACGGCAAAGGCAATCAGGAACCACGGGGCGGCGGACGCCTCGACACCGTAGAACTTTCCCAGAACCAGGGTGTAGGTGAAGAAGATGGAGTTGTACAGGAACGACTGGGTGATCATCAGGGTCGCGCCGAGAATGGATCGCTGAGGGTAGGTCTTGAACAGCACCCGGATGAGGTCGAGGTATCCATGGCTACGTTCGGGCCGCAGTTCGATCGAAGCGGACTCGTCGACGTCGGGCAATTCCTTCCCGCTGGCGCGGACCTCCTGCTCGATGTATTCGATGCTCTCCTGCGCCTCCTTCTCACGGCCGTGCATGATCTGCCAGCGGGGGCTCTCCGGCAGGTGTCGGCGAAGAACCAGGATGAACAAGCCCAGGATCGGCCCGATCAGAAAGCCCAGCCGCCAACCGACGCTGGGATCCATCACGTTGAGCAGAACCAGGGTGCCAAGAGTGCCCAGAATGGCGCCAAACCAATAGGTTCCATTGATCGCGATGTCGATCCGCCCCCGATAACGGGCGGGGATCAATTCGTCGATGGCGGAGTTGATCGCCGCGTACTCGCCGCCGATTCCGGCCCCGGCGATGAACCTCGTCAGGTAAAGAAATGCGATCCACCCGGTTCCCGATCCCAGGGTCAGTGCGGTCAGGCCGGAGCCGCCCAGGTAGACCCCCAGGGTGATCATGAACAGCTTGCGCCGGCCGAACCGGTCGGACAACCGGCCGAAGAACAAGGCACCGAAGACCTCCCCGATCAGGTAGACGGTGGCGACCAGACCTACCGCCGCCGACGACAGGCCCAGCGTTTCCGGTTTGGTCAAAGTCTCGGCGATGGCGCTGGCGAGGGGTGATCTCCAACCCGTCGAGAATCCAGGCGACACCAAGGGCAAGAACCAGCCGGGTGTGGAACGGCGACCACGGGAGGCGGTCCAGCCGGGCCGGGATGAGGCTGCGGACGGTCTCGCTGGTGTTGCTCGGCATCGGGGGACCTCTCGCGTCGATGCGGCGGGTTGGGCTGTGTTGGTGTCGGGCGGCGTGCCGGCCGGGTCCGTCTGGCCGGGTCCGTCTGGCCGGGTCCGTCTGGCCGGGTCCGTCTGGCTGGGTCCGTCTGGCTGGGTCCGTCTGGCTGGGTCCGTCTGGCTGGGTCTGTCTGGGTTGGTGTTTCGGCGCCGACACAGTACCCAGATGGCGCACCATGATGCACCGATCGCAGGTCAGCTGTGCGTTTCGCCCATCAGGTGGGGCCACTGGCACAGGCGACGTACATTGGCGCGGTGGGCGACAACGATTCCCTGCCCGTGTTCCCCCTGGGCATGGTGCTCTATCCCGGCGTGCTGCTGCCACTGCACATCTTCGAAGAGCGCTACCGCAGGCTGGTCCGGGATCTGCTCGACCTGCCGGACGAGGAGCGGATCTTCGGTGTCGTCGCCATCAAGGAAGGCCGGGAGGTGGGCGCCGAAGGCGTCTCGGCGATGCATGAGATCGGTTGCACTGCCCAGTTGCGGTATGCCGAGGCCTACCAGGACGGGCGCTTCGACATCATCGCGACCGGCCTGCGGCGGTTCCGGCTGCTCGACCTGGAGCGTCCGGGGGACGCCATCCTCGACGACCCGGTCAGGCCCGGTCCGCTGCGGGGAACGATCAGGGTTCTGACGCCTGAGTTCCCTGGTGGGACTGACGAATCGGTGGGGTTGCGCCGCCGGGTTGCCCGGGCGTTCATCGGGTACCGCGCGGCCCTGTTGGACGCTCAAGGACTGGACGAGGCGAACCGTCCGGATCCGCCCGAGCTACCCGAGGACCCGGGTGAACTCGGCTATCTGGTGGCCGCCGCGATGGTGTTGGATCTTGCCGACAAACAGGTCCTATTGGCGGCACCCACGGTGGACGAACGTCTGCGGCTGGAGCTCACGCTGCTGCGGCGGGAGTCGGCAATGGTCTCCGGGCTTTCGCTGCGGCCGGCGGTCGAGCTACCTCGGATGCCGTACGCGAACAACTGAACTCGCTGGGTACCCCAGGCCCACCTTCCCGGGGGATCTGCCCCCAGGATCGGCCTACCCCAGGATCGGCTACCCCAGGACTTCGTCGACGTAACACCACCGCCACGCCTCCCCCGGTTCGTGGCTACGCATCACCGGATGCGCGGTCTGATTGAAGTGCCGTTCCGCGTGCCGTCCCACCGATGAATCGCAACACCCGACGTTGCCGCAGGTCAGGCACATCCGCAGGTGCACCCACCTGGTCCCTTCGCGCAGACAGTCCGGGCACTCCCCCGGCGTCCGGGCCTCGACCGCGCGGGAGTCGTCGTCCGGCGGAGCAGCGGCCAGGTGCGTACACACCCCGGCGGTGACCGCGGGGGTGGTCAAGGTGGTCTCCGACGTCGATTCCACGCGGGCCGCGCGGCGGTCGATCATCGACTCCTCGACGTCGAGCGAATCCATCACCTCGGCCAGCACGTCGCTGTCGGCACCGGCGCTGTCCCGGATCCGTAACACCTCTTGCCGCTCGGCGGCGAGCATCGCCATCCGCAGCCGGCGGTAGCTCTCGCTGGGTGTTTCGTCGACGGTATCGTTGTGGCCCAGGCGTTCCCACACAGCGTTGAGCCGCTGCTCGCCACGGGACCGGAGGAACACCAATAGGTCCGGGTCGTCGTCAGGGGTGGTGATCCGGGCCAATTCGGCGCGCCCGGCCTCCACCGCGGCGATCAGCACGGTCGCCTCGGCGAGGGCGTCCTCGCGGGCGTCCGGCCCCAGGATCCGAAGCCGGCGCGCCAACCACGGCAATGACAAGCCTTGGATGAGCAACGTCCCCGCAGTGACGACAAATGCGGCCAACACAAGGGTTTCAACATTCGGAACCGTGGACGGCAGTACGAACGCCGCGGCCAGGGTGACCACCCCGCGCATCCCGGCCCAGGAAACGATGGCCGCCGACCGCCAGGAATGCTCGTGGTTCCGGCCCCGACGGCTGATCACGAAATAGCTGAACGGGAACACCCACAGCGGTCTCACCACGATGACCGTCAGCAGGCTGGCAACGCAGAACCATACGATCGTGGCCGGCGACAGATCCGAGCGGGTCAGGTTGTCCAGGATGTGCCGGATCTGCAACCCGATCAAAAGGAAGACGGCGTTCTCCAGCAAAAATTGGATGGTGGCCCAGTTGATGCGTTCGTTGAGTCGCGAGGTCGCGTCCTGGATGATGGGGGCCTTGTGGCCCAGGATCAACCCGGTGGTGACAACGGTGATGACACCGGAGGCATGCAGGGCCTCAGCCGGCAGGTAGGCAGCGAACGGGGCCATCAGGGAGACCGTGGTGTCGACGGTCGGGTCCTTGATGTACCTGCGGATCGCCGCGATCGCAAGCGCGACCAGAACACCGATCGCCGCGCCGCCGGCCGCCGCCCACAGGAAGTCGACCGTGATTCCGCCGATGCTGACCACCCCGGTGACCGCTACCACCGCCGTGCGCAGGGCAACCAAGGCGGTGGCGTCGTTGAGCAGCGATTCGCCCTCCAGCACGGTGATCACCCGCCGGGGCAGCCCGATCCGCCGGGCGACTGCGGTGGCCGCAACGGCATCAGGTGGCGCCACAACCGCCCCGAAGGCCAGGCCGGCGGCCAGCGGGATAGGCAGGATCAGCCATGCGACTACGCCGACGACGACGGTGCTGACGATCACCAGACCGACGGCAAGGGCGATGATGCCAATCTTGTTCGCCTTGACGTCGACCAGGGACGTGCGGATCGCCGCCGCGTACAACAGCGGGGGCAGCAACCCGATCAGAATGAGTTCGGGGCTCAGCTCGAAGGTGGGGATGAACGGCAAATACGAGGCGGCGACGCCGATCACCACCAGGAGCAGTGGCGCGGGGACGGCCACCCACCGGGCGGCCGCGCTGACCAGGGTCACCGTCGCGACCAAGGCGAGGATCCAGATGGCGATGACCACGTCAGTGATCCTTGCATCCGCTACGGGCCCGGTGAACCCGGCTCGGATCGCCGATCAGCCGGTGCCCAGTACGGCAGCCTTGACCTGGGCAACGCCGGTCGGCGGTCCGGCTACGTGCCAGCGGTGACCGCCGTAGGGGAAGACATCAGTGATACCGCCCGCAGCGGTGACGATCGCGGCCCCGGGAAGCCAGTCCCACGACGGGGTGTCGGCATGCAGCCACACGCCCAACCGGCCGGCGGCGACCGCGGCCAGCTCGACTGATCCGGATCCGATGATGCGGACCGACGCGGCCCCGGCGATGGCGCGCAGCAGCCCCTCCCGCAGCGGTTCGTCCGACACCCGGGTGGGGTGAAGGTAGGTGCAGATGGCCACCTCCGCGAGTGGCCGATCGGCCAGTCGGTCAAGCGGGGCACCGTTCAGGCTCGCGGGGACATCCTCCCCGCCGAGCCATAGTTCACCCGTCGTCGCCTGGTAGATGGCTCCCAGGATCAGCCGGTCGCCGTCCACCAGGGCCAGCGCGGAACACCAGGCCGGCAAACCCGACACGAAGTTGAACGTTCCGTCGACCGGGTCGATGATCCACGTTCGGCGGCCGGGCGCGGCTGCACCTTCCTCGCCGATGATCCCGTCGTCCGGTCGGGCGTTCGCCAGCCGGTCCACGATCATCTCCTCGGCGGCCTTGTCCGCGTCGGAGACGACGTCGCTGATACTGGTCTTCTCCTGCACGGTCAGGCCCCGCTGCCGCATGTCCGCGGCCAGTCGGCCGGCGGCCGTCACCAGCGATCCGGCGAGCTCGGTGTCGGTCAGCTCGGTGTCGGTCAGCTCGGTGTCGGTCAGGTCGGCGTCGCTGAGGTCAGGGTCGGAACCCGGCTCGTGGGGGTGGGCGATGATCTTCGGCACCGTCCCACCGTAGCCACCGGGCAGTCCGGGGGATCCGGCCACCCTGCGCCGTCTGTTACCGATTCGCGAGATGGTAGACACGAGCGGGTGAGACGTCTCCTGCTCGGGCCGCTGCTGCGGCATGTCGGGCCCACCGATGCGACCCTGTGGGTGGAGACCGACGGTCCCTGCGAGGTGAACATCCTCGGTGTGTGCGAACGCACCTGGGACATGGCCGGTCACCACTACGCCCTGATCGTGGTCACCGGCCTGCCGGAAGGTGCCAGCACCGAATACCAGGTGACGTTGGACGGGGACCTGGTCTGGCCACCGCCGGATTCCACCTTTCCACCGAGCCGGATCCACACGTGGGCCAAGGACGACGCTGTCGAGATCGCCTTCGGGTCTTGTCGTTACGCTTCGGCTGCGGCGGTGCTGCCGGATCGGCGCTACGACTCCGACGTGCTGCAGGGATTCTCCCGCCGGATCGCCGCCGAGCCGGCCGAATACCGGCCTCGGGCACTGATCATGCTGGGCGACCAGGTGTATGCCGACGAGACCTCACCGCAGACCCGGCAGCGGATCAGGGAGCGGCGGGACATCAGTACCGGCTCCCGGGAGCAGGTGGCTGACTTCGAGGAATACACGTGGCTGTACTCGGAGTCCTGGTCCGATCCAGACGTTCGCTGGCTGCTCTCAACCGTGCCGACGTCGATGATCTTCGATGATCATGACGTCCGGGACGACTGGAACACCTCCGCCGCCTGGCGGCGGGACATGCAGCGGACAACCTGGTGGGCCGAACGAATCATCGGCGCATTGTCGTCCTATTGGGTGTACCAACACCTGGGCAACCTGTCTCCCGCCGAATTGACCGACAACGACCTCTTTCAGCGGGTGCGCCGGTCATCAGGGGACGTCGAACCGTTGCTGCGGGAGTTCGCGGCCGCCGCCGACCGGGAGGCGGACGGGGCCAAGGGCGCCAGGTGGTCCTACCGCCGTGATCTCGGGTCCGTCAGGCTGCTGGTGATCGACACCCGGTGCGGCCGAATTCTGGAGAACGAGAACCGGAGCATGGTCGGCGAGGACGAGTTCGGCTGGATCACCGACCAACTGGCCGGTGACTACCAACACCTGTTGATCGGCGCCTCGCTGCCCTGGCTACTCCCGCGGGCGTTCCACGACATCGAGGCGTGGAACGAGCTGCTGTGCGCCGGACACCGCGGCCGGTTGATTGCCGCGGTATCCGAGAAGATCCGCCGGGCAGGCGATTTCGAACACTGGGCGGCGTTCCGGCAGTCCTTCGAACGGCTCGCTCTGATGATCCGGGACGTCGCCCGAGGGGACTACGCCGGAGATTCCGGTGCCGCCCCGGCAACGGTGTGCGTGCTGTCCGGTGACGTACATCATGCCTATGTCGCGACGCCGAACTACGCCGAACCGTTGATCTCGTCGGTGTACCAGCTGACCTGCTCGCCGTTGCACAACCGGGTGCCGCCGCCCATGCGACTTGCCTTCCGGGTGGGTTGGAGCAGAATTGCGGAGCGGTCCACCAGGGTCATTCTGAGCGCGATCGCCCCTCCCCCCCGGCCGGTGGTCGAGTGGACCAGGACGGCGGGGCCGTACTTCGGCAACGACCTGATGACGCTCTGGCTGGACGGGCCGAAGGCGGATCTGCTGCTGGAACAAGCTGGTCCGTCCGGCGAGCGACCCGAGCTCACCGAGGTGACCCGGCTGACCCTGTCCTGACCGGGCCGACGTCCGCTGTTGCCGAATTGATGGTCACCGCCGGCGAGATCAGCTGCACTGCCGCGGTTGTCGGAACCGTCCCGGGATGAAAAATGGACGCCATCGCCTCCACCCCGTCCACGAGTCGGGGGCCGGGACGCACCACGATGCTGTCCGCGTCGATCGCCCAGACCGCCGCGCCGGGCACTTGCGCGACCGCCAGCCTGGCCTGCTCGGCCGCCCCGGCCAGGTGAAATCCACAAGGCGCCACCACGATCACGTCCGGCTCGGCGGCCCTGACCTGCTCCCAGGTGGTCTGCAGGGACCGTGCGCGCGGTGAACCACCCACCGGGATTCCCCCGGCCGCGACCACCAGGTCCGGAATCCAATGCCCGGCGGCGAATGGCGGATCGACCCACTCGATGACGGCCACCCGCGGCGCCGGGCGGCCGCGGACAGCTGCCGTGACCGCGGCCAGCCGGGTCCGCAAACCGGCCACCACCATCCTGGCGCCGTCCAACGCCCCACCACGATCACCAACCACAAGGATGGTCTGCAAGACGTCGTCCAGGGAGTGCGGATCGAGGCTGACCACCTCGGCGTGACAGTCCAGGTGGGCCAACGCTTCCTGCACGTGTCCTGACGGCACGGCGCAGACCCGGCAGAGGTCCTGGGTAAGAATCAGTTCGGGCCGGAGCCTGGCCATTGCCCCCGGTGTAAGGGTGTACAGATCCTGGCCGGCAGCCATCGCAGCCCGGACGTAGTCGTCGATCTGCCGCGGGGTCATCGTGGAGGTGTCCCGGCCGCCGACCACGACCTCGTTGTCCGTCCGCGCCGAGGCGGGTTCATCGCACTCGAAAGTCACCCCGACAAGGTCGCGATCAAGGCCGAGGGCATACACGATCTCGGTGGCCGAGGGCAGCAGGGAGACGATGCGCATTCGGCAACGCTAGCCGGACCCTCTCATTCCGCCGTCCCCACGCTGGTGCGGACAGCACAACGCCCCCGGGTGCAGTGACGCGTCCGGGGGCGAAGTGTCGATGGAACTCGCTCAGTCGAGGACGTCCTTGACGGCGTCCTTGGCCTTCTGGCCGGCCTGCTTCACGCTGGAAGCGGCCTGATCGCCCTTGCCTTCGGCTTCCAGGCTTTTGTTGTCGGTCACCTTGCCGGTGGCTTCCTTGACCTTGCCCTTGGCGTCCTCGGCGGCGTTGCTGATCTTTTCTCCCATGCCCATGGCGGTCCCCTTTTCATCTGCACCCGGTGGCGCACCACTGCGCATCCGCTGGTACAGCGACCCTGTGTCGAGCCGCTTGGCACGACGGTACAAGGTCGACAGCGATGACGCTCGGCCAACCCGGACCGAGGGTGACCTAATCTCACGATCTGTAATTAAGTTGGCTCGACGGGGATACGGCAGGTGGGTGCCACGATCGGTGGATCGGAGCTCTCATTTCCCATTCTGGCCGTCCGGAACGGCCGTGATCAGCAGGTTCGAGTCGTAGCTCAAAGTGTTGCGGTCGAAATTGCCGATGCAGGTGATCAAGAGGAGGTCTGAGCCGTCATCGCGGCTCAGGATTGCGGGATCCAGGGCCGCCTTTTCGACCTCCTGGCGGTCGGTGACGTGATAAGAGTGCGTGTCGCTACTGACGTCGGAAAGCTCAATCGTGGCCCCGTCATGCAGGCTGTCCAACGCAGCAAACGCGCCGAGGCCCTCAGGTGAATCGATGTGGCCGGTGATGACCGCGCGGCCGGGTCCGCCGGGTCGGGGTCCGGCCACCCACCAACCCGCTTCTGCTGGGTTCGGTGGTGGCTCCAGCACCCCGTCCGCCGACACCGCAATGGGCACCACCCTGATCGGCGCTCCACCCGCCAGCGAAATCTCGGTCGGCGGACCTAGCAGCGTTGGGGCGGGTGGCACAACCGCCACCGGGACAACGGGTCCGGCCGCTGCGAGGGGTGCTGGCGGGGCAAGTGCGGCAGCTGGCAGCGGAGTGGGCGAGCCGGTGCTGGGGGAAACCGGTGCACCCGAGGTCGGCGGCCACGAGAGCCCGGACATCAACTGAGACGTCGAGTGGGCGGCGAGTGGGACGGCGACAGCGCCGGTGATAGCGCCGCTGACCCCGGCAATCGAGCCGCCGGGTGGGTGCCGGTGGAACCGGTGGCGGACAGCACGCCGGCTACCCCGATGAGTGCGGCGCCGACAAACACCGCGGTCCACAATCGCGTCACCGAACCAGGACGGACGTAGCGGCGGGTTCGACCCCACCACCACGCCCGTGCCCGCTGGCTTGACCTCACACCTGCCTACTCAGCCGCGGCGACGACCCGAAACCGCTACCCCGGCCGCCCCGAGCAGCAGCACGCCGACGCCGGCCAGCGCGAGGATCATCGCGGTGTTCGAACCACCCTGGCTGTCCGCGAACTGCCCGCCCGTCCCGGCGTTGACTGCGGTCGGCTTCGTGCCCGAGCCGGCAGTCAGCTGCCCGCGGGCCGCACCCGCGGAGTGCGACTTGGTGTGGACGTTTAGGTAGTAGCCGCTCGGGTCGGCGAGAATGGCTGCGGCCAAAGCTTTGTCGACAGTCACGGTCGCCGTACCACCTGCATTGATCACCGCGGCATCGAGCGGAACGACGACGTCACCGGCAGCGCCCTTGGCGCCCTTGTGGATGTGGCCGGCGGCGGCTGGTTCACTGCCCTTGAAGGTGACCGTGTAGGTCAGCGTGCCGGCGTCGGCGTCGATGTCGACACTGGCCGCGACGGTGTCACTGGCCGCGGCGGCCGGAACCTCGTCGGCGCCCGACCCCGATGCGCTCAGAGGTTGTGCGGCGGCGGCGGCCGGTGAGCTCAGCCCCAGCAGCACGAGACCACAAACAGCGGACGTGGACAGCGCTCGGACGACGGACACGCGTAGACGGCTCACCGTTACCCCTTCCGGTCGACGCCCGGCGAGGATCGCCCGGCGAGGTGGCAGAGCGGGCCGAATGGGTCAACGTGCTTGTCGGGAGTCGATCTGTCGTCCCCCGGGTATTCGGCCGCCCTTCCCTACCACGCAGAAAATGCAGGATTGGTTCAACGGTGACCACCACTGGGCGACGAAGGCCCGTGACGGTCCCACCGTTTCGTCGCTGCGATACGGCGATTGTGTCCGATCGTCTTTTTCCGATCGTCTATTTCCGATCGTCAGGGTTGGGTTCCCACGAATGCCGGTCTCGACCCACCTGCCACACTGAGGGTGACACAGTTGCAGCACAATGACACACAATGCCGTTCATCGACGAGAGGATGCGTTCCGATGGCCCAGCACGGCGGGGTCGCGGGCCGGGGACTGAAGGTCGCGTCGCAGTTCTCCCATACCGACATCGGCGGCCTGATCGCCGCCGACCGGATCCGCAGCCACTATCAGCCGATTGTTGATCTGACCACCGGTGCGGTGGTGGGGTACGAGGCCCTGGCCCGAGGTCCGCATGGCCCCTTCGAATCTCCGGCCATGCTCTTCGCCGCTGCCCGGTCGGTCGGCCATCTCGCTGCGCTCGACCGGGCATGCCGCCGGGCCGCGATTCGGGGCGCCATCGAAATCGGGTGTTTCGCCCCTCTCACCCTGTTCGTGAACATCGAACCGGAAACCATCGACGTGCAGAGCCTGGACGAACTGCTGGTCCTGGCCGACGACGCGCCGGGCGACCTCCGACTGGTACTGGAGATCACCGAGCGAGCCCTTGCAGCCCGGCCCGCGGAACTGTTGGCCACAGTTCGGCGGCTGCGCGAACGCGGGTGGCGGATCGCCCTGGACGACGTCGGCGCGAACGACACTTCGCTCGCCTTCATGCCGCTGCTCCGGCCGGACATCATCAAGCTTGATCTACAACTGGTGCAGCGCCGTCCGAGCCCCAAGGTCGCCGAGATCATGAACGCGGTCAATGCCTACGCGGAGCGCACCGGCAGCATCATCCTGGCCGAGGGCATCGAAACCGAGGCGCACCTGGCGGCCGGGCAGGCCCAAGGAGCCCAACTGGGGCAGGGGTACCTGTTCGGCCGGCCCGCTCCAGGGCCACAGGCCGGAGTAAGAATCGCCGGGCTACAACTGCCGCCGGCCATCGAGTCGGCCGACGGCGTCTCTCCATTCGAGCGACTGCCGGCGTCGACCCGACTGCGTCGGTCGACCAAGCCACTGCTGATCGAGGTGAGTAAACACCTGGAGCGGGAGGCGCTGCGGTTGGGCGGCGTCTGCCTGCTCGTCGGTACGTTCCAGGAGGCCCGGTACTTCACCGGGGTAACGGCGCGGCGCTATCGGGACATCGCCGAGCGGGTCTCGTTCGTCGCCGCGATCGGCGCCGGCCTGCCCGAGGAGCCGATCGCAGGAGTTCGGGGGGCCACCTTGGGGCCTACCGACGTCGTTCGGCACGAGTGGGACGTAACGGTGCTCGCCCCGCATTTCGCGGCGGCGCTGATCGCTCGGGATCTCGACCCGGCCGGCCCCGAAGCGGATCGAGAATTCGATTTTGCTCTGACTTTCGACCGAGAGACCGTTGTGTCGGCCACCCTGTCGTTGATGAGCCGGATCAGTCCGCAGGGGCAGTGACCACTAGCTCGATTACGGCGCCGACCTGGCGCGCATTCGATTGTTCCGGGGGTTGTGCTCGAGGTCGGCCAGGCCCAGCGCCTCCATCAGCGGCGGGATGTACACCCCGAACCGCCCCCGCAGGCCCTTCTTCAGCCCATACCACCCGCCGACCGGGTTGTCCGGTGACCGCCCCCACGCCTCAACGGTGCCCGCCGCAGCGGCTTTCTGCTCGTCGGCGCCACCCAGCGGCACCCAGTCCGCCGCATCGACGAGCATGGCGTGCAGATCTTCGAAACAGCGTGCCTGATACCGGAGAACTGTCTTGCCCACCGTGCAGGTCAGTACCGGAGGGTCGGCATCGTCGTCACGGTAGATCGTGTACTCGGCACTTCCCGGCGGTGTCGTGAGCTGCCAAGGATCGTCCTTGGTCCCACTTCCTACGGCAGCGGACATGGGCTGACCGTAGCCCCTTCGATCAGGAATCGAGAAGCGGCAGAGGTGGCGGCTGGCTAGCCTCGGTGGTCAGGGTCGGCGTCGCGCCAGGCCCCACAGCGAAAGGCAATTCGCCGATGACCGCGAACATTTCCCAGCCCGTCTCCAACGGATTCACCGCCGCCGAGCGCGACGCGATGAAGCAGCGCGCCGCCGAGCTGCGCGCGGAAGGCAAGAAGGGAGCCAAGAAGGCCGATGGCCTGCAGGCATGTCTCGACTCGATCGCGAAAATGGCGCCACAGGATCGCGCCCTTGCCGAACGCGTGCACTTGGCCCTGACCGCCACCGCCCCGCAGTTGTCGCCCAAGACCTGGTACGGGATGCCTGCTTATACCAACGCGGAGGACAAGGTCGTCGTCTGCTTCAAGAACGCGGGCAAGTTCAACACCCGGTACTCGACCTTGGAGTTCCAGGATGCTGCGGCACTGGACAACGGGGATTTGTGGCCGGTGTCGTTCGCGCTGAAAACCTGGAGCGCAGAAGTCCAGGAGAAGGTCGTGGAGCTCGTCGACGCCGCGGTCTCCTGACACGTCAGCGACCGCCTGGGCAAACCAGGATGCCCGCGAAACTACACTCGACCAATGCAGCAGTACCTGGACCTGATGGACCGCATCCTCACCTCGGGGGCGGTGAAGACCGACCGCACCGGCACCGGCACCCGTAGTGTTTTCGGGCATCAGATGCGGTTCGACCTCGCTGACGGCTTCCCGCTGGTGACGACCAAGAAGGTGCACGTCCGGTCCGTCGTGGTCGAACTGCTCTGGTTCCTCCAGGGGTCGACGAACGTGCGCTGGCTCCAGGAGCGTGGGGTCAGCATCTGGGACGAGTGGGCGGACGCGCAGGGCGAGCTCGGACCGGTGTACGGCCACCAGTGGCGGTCCTGGCCGACCCCGGATGGCGGTCACATCGATCAGATCGCCGCTGTTGTGCGTTCGCTCCGGGCGAACCCGGACTCGCGGCGGCACATTGTGTCCGCATGGAACGTCGCTGAGGTGGCGGCAATGGCACTTCCGCCGTGTCACACCATGTTTCAGTTCTACGTGGCCGACGGCCGACTCTCCTGTCAGCTCTATCAGCGATCGGCCGACGTGTTCCTCGGGGTCCCGTTCAATATCGCTTCCTATGCACTGCTGACCGAGATGATGGCCAGGGTGGTCGGCCTCGAACCGGGTGACTTCGTTCATACCCTGGGTGACGCGCATCTGTACGCCAACCACCTGGACCAAGCGCGGCTGCAGCTCACGCGGGCCCCGCGGCCGCTGCCGACCCTTACGCTCACACCTGGCATCGAAGAGATCGACGGGTTCGGGATCGACGACATCGCGGTGCTCGACTACGACCCGCATCCCGGGATCAAGGCGCCGATCGCGGTATGACGACGGACCTTCCGACGGGAACGGTTCCAAGGGTCACCCTGGTGGCGGCGGTGGCCCGCAACGGCGTCATCGGAGCCGACGGGGCCATGCCATGGCATCTCCCCGCGGACCTGAGACGGTTCAAGGCGTTGACGATGGGCCGGCCGATGATCATGGGCCGGCGGACGTTCGAATCGATCGGCCGGCCGCTCCCCGGACGTCGCAGCATCGTGGTCACCCGGGACCCCTCGTTCACCGCCCCCGGCGCGGTAATTGTCGGGTCGGTGGAAAAAGCTATCGAACTCGCCGAGTCGGCGGCCCGCGAACTCCGGCCGGGTGAACCCGAGGAGATCATGGTGATTGGGGGCGGACAGATCTACCGGCAGCTGCTCGACCGCGCCGATCGTCTGGAGATCACCCACGTCGACGCTGACGTGGCCGGCGACACCACCTTCCCCGAGATCGTTCCCACGCTCTGGCGGGAGGCGGCCAGGCAGACCGAGGACGGCTATTCGTTCGTCACATACCGACGCGAGGGGTCCCTGAACTATCTGACAAATCGGAAAGAGCTGAGCAAGCTGACCAGTTTGACCGAATTGCTCTCCTGCATGCGGCCGGAACTGCACCACGGGGAGTTCGTGTTCTGCTTCCTACCCGCCGGGCATGATGTGCCGCCTGATCTCGATCCGGTAGCCACCATCAGCGAGGAGGCCGGGACGTCGGCAATTGTGTCCGTCCAGAGCGTTCCACGACTGCCCGCGGGGGCGAGGACCGAGAGGATGCGGTACGCCTGGATCACCCTGGGAGTCTGGTCCGCTCTGGACGCCGTCGGTCTGACGGCCGCAGTCGCCACCGGGCTGGCTGAACGCGGCATCGCGTGCAACATCGTGGCGGGGTTGCACCATGACCACTTGTTCGTCCCAGCCAACCGCGCCAGCGACGCGATGGCCGCGCTCGCCGCCCTGTCGGGCAAACCAGGCGGTAGGGCAACCCCGAGCGCCGAGCCCGGTCCCCCCGTCAGCTGACGGGGGCGCCGGGAACCGTTGAACCGTAGGGAACGACGATGCGTAGCCCGGGATCGATGCTGGTACCGGTCATTCCGCCGGTTCGCGGCCGTTTGGACGACGCGGGCACGTTCTTCGGCCCCACTGAGTGCTGATGCCCGGAGTTCTGGGGCCCGGTGTTGTGCCGCCCAATAGAATTCTGGAGCCCCGAGTTCTGGGGCCCGGAGTTCTGGAGCCCCGGATTCTGGGGCCCTCGGGAGGTCTGGGGATTGGCAGGATGGTCATGCAGGGCGGGTCCCACCGGGACCAGCTCGGACTGCATGGTCCGGCTCACCGAAACCAGAAGGTCCGACACCTGTACGTCCAGCGCGTCGCAGATCGATGCCAGCAACTCGCTGGACGCTTCCTTGCGACCCCGCTCCACCTCGGAGAGGTAGCCCAGCGAGACATTCGCCGCCGTCGACACATCGCGCAGCGTCCGATTCTGCCGGTTCCGCGCATCTCTAAGGGTCCCACCCACTGCATGACGCAGGAGCATGTCGCACCTCCTTTCCCGTTCGTCGTTCTCGGGTTCGTCGTTCTCGGGTTCGCCGTTCGCGTCTTGTGCCATCGTGCTCTAGCTGCCGGTAGTACTGTCCACCGCGCCCCGGCGGATGCCGGGTCGAGGTCTGCGGGTGAGAGATCGCCGACCCGATCACCTCTCACGCTACCGTGCGACCGCCCGGCAACCTCGGCTCCCGACCGACAGTCATCACAACGTGACCAGGTCCCCCGATGTTCCACCGTCCGGGTCACGGACGGATGACGGTCAGGTTGCCGGTATGCGCGAGAGCAGGTCGATGCCAGCTCGCACCGCTTGTGCCCGGATCTCGGTCCGGGTCCGGGCCTGCCGGCCTGCGCTGGCGCCGCCGTGCCCGGTGAGCCCAGAAGTCTGCTCACCGCCGACCGAGGCGAGCGCGTCGCGGTGCCCCCGGGGGCCTGAAATCGCGCAGTACCAGGTACCGACGGGGATACCGTTCTGGGGATCGGGCCCGGCCACGCCGGTCAGTCCTACCCCGATCTGCGCGCCGCAGACGCGGCGGGCACCGTCGGCGAGTTGCCCAGCGACCAACGGATGCACCGGGCCGTGCGCGGCCAGCAGGTCTTCGTCGACGCCGGCCAGCAGATGCTTGAGGTCGGTGGCGTACACGACAAGGGCGCCCCTGACCACGGCGCTGGAGCCGGGTACCTCGGTGAGCAGGGCGGCCAACAGGCCACCGGTCAACGACTCGGCGGTGGCGACACTGAGCCCCCTAGCCGTGAGGTCGGCGATCAGCGCGGCCACCCGATCGCTGGTCAATCCGGCGGCGGCGGCCAGATTGCTCACCCGCCGCCGGCCGGCGGCCGATCCACCTGGCCGGCCCGGGCATAGACGCCCCACGCCCGCACCACGTAATCGATTCCGGTCACCACAGTGAGCAGGACGGCGAGCGTCATGAAGCCGGTCTGAACCCAGGACAAGAAGTTCGGGAGCGGCAGGATGTACAGACCGATGGCGATGATCTGCACGAACGTCTTCGCCTTGCCGCCTGGGCTGGCAGCGATCACCCCGAACCGGATGACCGCGAATCGCAGGAGGGTGATCCCGACCTCGCGGATCAGCACCACCAGGGTGACCCACCAGGCCAGATCGCCCAGCATCGACAGACCTACCAGGGCCGACCCGGTCAATGCCTTGTCCGCAATCGGATCCGCGATCTTCCCGAAATCCGTGACCTGACCGCGTTTGCGCGCGATGTGCCCGTCGTAGCGATCGGTGATGGCGGCGACGGCGAAGATGGCCCAGGAGATCCACCGCCATGTCGGGTCGTGCCCGCCCTGCGCGAACAACGCCAACAGGAACACCGGTACCAGGATCAACCGAAGCACGGTGAGCGCGTTGGGCAGGTTGACCAATGGGACCGGCGGCGGTCGCTCCGTCACGGCCGCACGACCTCGATCGCACGGGCGGAGAGGTCGATGCCACTGCTACCGGTGACGACACACCGCACCAGCGCGCCGGCAGCCGGGCGGGTCGCGAGTCCGTCGATGGTGACGTTGCCGTCCACCTCGGGTGCCTGATGCGGGCCTCTCCCGACGACCGGTGCGGTGTCCGGTGCGGCGCCCGGTGGGGTGTCCGGCGGGGTGTCAACGTGTTGGGTGCCGACCGGTGCGCCGTTCCAGTAGACCGGTCGATCCGGCGCGTCGACGAGCACCACTATCTGCGTTCCGATCCGGTCCTCGGCCCGCTGCGCGGTGAGTTCTTCGGCCAGCGAGGTCACCCGCTCCACCCTGGCTGCGATGACGTCGGCGTCGTGCTTGCCGGCTAAATCCGCGGCCGCCGTGCCATCTTCGTCTGAATAGCCGAACACTCCGACGGCATCCATCCGGGCGTCGATCAGGAACGCCTCGAGCTCGGCCAGATCGTCCTCGGTCTCACCGGGGAATCCAACGATGACGTTGGATCGGATACCGGCCTCCGGAGCGGCCGACCGGATCTGCTCGATCAACTGCAGGAACGCCGGCCTCGACCCGTAGCGGCGCATTCGGCGCAGTACCGGCTCGGCGGCGTGCTGGAAAGACATGTCGTAGTAGTCCGCGACCCGAGGCGTTGACGCAATGGCCTCGATCAACCACGGCCGGGTCTCCGCGGGCTGCAGGTAGGACAGCCGGATCCGTTCAATGCCGGCGACTGCGCCGAGCTCGGCCAGCAACGTGTGCAGATGCTTCTGGCCCGGCAGGTCTTTGCCGTAGGAGGTGGAGTTCTCGCTGACCAGAACGATCTCGCGGACGCCCTGGTCAGCCAGCCAGCCGGCCTCGGTGACGATGTCGGCGATTGGCCGGGAGACGAATGCGCCGCGGAACGACGGGATCGCGCAGAACGTGCACCGCCGGTCGCATCCGGACGCGATCTTCAGCGGCGCGACCGGACCGGCCTGCAGCAACGTTCGCACCAGGGTTGGGCCCGATGCAGGTACCGGACCTGATGCGCCGATCGGGCCGTGCCCAGGGACCGATACGGCCCTGGCCGCCGACGGCCGAGCGGTCGGGGTGATGGGAAGCAGCAGCCGGCGGTCGACAGGGGTGTGCGCGGGCGGCCGGTGCCCGTCCACAACGTCGCCGAGCAGCGCGGCCAGATCGGGGTAGGCATCGAACCCGAGCACGGCGTCGGCCTCGGGCAGCGCCTGCGCCAGCTCGGCCCCGTACCGTTCGGCCAGGCAGCCGACCGCGACGACCTTGGCGCCGGTGTCGGCCGCGGCCAGCACGGTGTCGATGGAGTCCTTCTTCGCGGCCGCCACGAACGCGCAGGTGTTGACGACCACCACCGCGGCGTCGGCGGGATCGGCGACCAGCCGGTAGCCGCCCAGCTCCAACCGGCCCGCGATCTCCGAGGAGTCGACCTCGTTGCGAGCGCAACCGAGGGTAATGAGGTTGACCCCAATTTGTTCAACCCCAAGCCGGTCAAGCCCGACCCGATCGAGCCCGACCCGATCAAGCCCTGCCCCATCGACACCAATCCGCTGCGGTGGGCGTCGCAGGGGGCGTACCTCGGCCGACGGCGGAGGAACTGCGGACACAGCGGACACCGCCTTACCCTAGTGCCAGCCGACCGCAGCGCAGAATCGTCATCAACGACGCGAACCGGTCCCACCTGGACCGGCTGGGGCCTGAATCAGACGCGTGCGCCCGTCGCTAGGGTTGAGCGCCGTGACTGCCGACCAACCGATCGCCTTGACCGTTCACCGCGCCAAGGTCACCGACGTCCGTCGGATCAAGCAACTCGTCGACGCGTACGCCGGGCCGATTCTGCTGGAGAAGTCCCTGGCCAACCTGTACGAGGACGTCACCGAATTCTGGGTCGCGGAAGCTGACGGCGTCGTCCTGGGCTGCGGGGCGCTGCACGTTTTATGGGAGGACCTAGGCGAGATTCGTACGGTCGCAACCGATCCCGTCACCCGGCGGCACGGTGTCGGTCGCGCGGTGTGTTCGGAAATCATCGACCACGCCCGCGAGCTCGGCCTGCATCGCATTTTCGTGCTGACCTTCGAAGTAGATTTCTTTCGGTCCTTGGGTTTTGTGCCTATCCGTGAATTGGACCTGTCCCCGGAGGGGCTCGCGGAGCTGCAGTCGTCCTACGACCGCGGGGTCGCGGAGTTCCTGGATCTGCCCTACGTCAAACCGAACACCTTGGGCAACACCAGGATGCTGAAGATTCTGTGACCGGGGTTCCCGCGTAGGCATTAGCCCCGCGGGGTACGCCGGTCGTTGATCCTGGCCAGCGCCTCGTCGAGCAATGCCTCCGCATCCTGCTCACTGCGCCGCTCCATGACATACGCCAGGTGCGACTTGTACGGCTCGGCATGCGGAGCCGGTGGCGGTTGCGACGGATCCCGGCCGGCCGGCAGGCCGCAGCTGGGGCAGGCCCAGGTAGCGGGGATCTCGGCGTCCATCGCGAACGCCAATCGGGTGGTGTGCCCGTTCGCGCAATAAAACTCAAAACGTTGACGCGGCGCCGTTTCGCCCCGGTCCGATTCGCCGGCTTTGCCGGCCCCGACTCGCGAACCCCTGATCGGCTGACCAGATGCCATGGTGACCTACCCGTTCCCTGCTGCCGGCTTCCCACTGCCGCCCGACGTGCTGTGCCGACAGCCGGTTGCGGTCGGCCCCGGAGTTCGTCGTCCGGGGTAGTACTTCGTGTCGATCCGACGGACCGTCAGGCGCCGACTTTGAGCAGCAACCCGACACCGACAATGGACACCGCCCAGACTGCCGCCACGAACAGCGTCAGCCGATCCAAGTTCTTCTCCACGACAGAGGAGCCTGACAACGACGACTGCATCGAGCCGCCGAACAGCGACGACAGACCGCCACCCTTGCCGCGATGTAGCAAGATCAGGGCCATCAGCCCCAGGCTGGTCAGCAACAACAGGATCTGCAGGAAAAGAGTCATGTCAGCCTTGCTTCATTGGCATCCGGGCAACCCGGACACCGTCACGAACGCGGTGTGACGTGAGTCTAGTTCACGAAGGGAGCACTCCCACGGCGTTGGCGGCCAGGTTCGCGAACTCGGTGCCGTCCAGCGACGCGCCGCCGACAAGCGCTCCGTCGACATCGTCCTTCGCGGTGATCTCGGAGACGTTGCCTGACTTGACCGACCCCCCGTACAGGATGCGGATCTTGTCGGCGGTCTCCTGTCCGTATTTGTCCGCCAAGGCGACCCGCAGGGCCGCGCAGACCTCTTGCGCGTCGGCGGGCGTTGCCACCCGGCCGGTGCCGATCGCCCACACCGGTTCGTAGGCCAGCACGATGGTCGCCGCCTGCTCCGGGGTGACCTCGGCCAACGCGGCCAGCAGCTGATCGACCGAATGCTTGACCTGGTTGCCGGCCTCGCGGATCTCCAGGCCCTCCCCTACGCACAGCAGCGGGATGAGCCCGTGCCGGTAGGCGGCCGCGACCTTCCTGGCCAGCAGCTCGTCGGACTCCTGGTGGTACTGACGACGTTCGGAGTGCCCGACCAGCACGTACCGGCAACCCAGCTTGGCCAGCATGCTGCCGGAGATCTCACCGGTGTAGGCGCCGGAGTCTTCGGCCGAGAGGTCCTGAGCCCCGTACGCCAAACCCAACTTGTCCGCCTCGATCAGCGTTTGCACCGAGCGCAACGCGGTGAATGGCGGGATGACCGCCACCTCGACGTGCTTGAGGTACTTCTCCGGCAGGGTGAACGCGATCTTCTGCACCAGGGCGATGGCCTCCAGGTGATTCAGGTTCATCTTCCAGTTACCGGCGATAAGGGGTTGGCGCGACATGTGCTATTCCTCCAGAACGGCCAGGCCGGGGAGCTCTTTGCCCTCGAGGAATTCCAAGGACGCGCCACCACCGGTCGAGATGTGGGTAAAACCGGACTCGTCGATCCCTAGGGTGCGGACCGCGGCAGCGGAATCGCCGCCGCCGACCACGGAGAACGACGGCGACGCGGAGATGGCCTCGGCGACCGCGCGAGTGCCGGCGGCAAACGGCGCCAGTTCGAAGACACCCATCGGTCCATTCCAGAAGACGGTTGCCGATCCGGCCGCGATCTCACCGAATCGGGCACTGCTGTCCGGCCCGATGTCCAGCCCCAGCCAGCCGTCGGTGATGCCGTCGGCGGGCACGGTCCTGGTCTGGGCGTCGGCGGCGAACGCGTCCGCGATGACGACATCGGTGGGCAGCACGATCTTGTCGGAATTGGCCTCCAGTAATTCCCGGCAGACCTCGATCTGGTCTTCCTGCAGCAGGGAGGCGCCGACGCCGAAGCCCTTGGCGGCCAAGAAGGTAAACGCCATTCCGCCGCCGATCAAAAGTGAATCTACCCTGGGTAGCAAAGAGGTGATCACCCCTAGTTTGTCGGAAACCTTGGACCCGCCGAGGATCACCGCATACGGGCGTTCCGGGTCGATGGTCAACTTTTTCAGAACCGCGGTCTCGGCGGAGACCAGGTACCCGGCGAAATGCGGGAGTTTCTGGGCGATCTCGAAGACCGAGGCCTGCTTGCGGTGCACCACACCGAACCCGTCGGAGACGAACGCGGCGTCAGCGCCGACCACCGCGACCAAGTCGTCGGCCAGGGCGGCCCGCTCCTGGGCGTCCTTGGAGGTCTCCCTGGCATCAAACCTAACGTTCTCCAACATCGCCACCTGGCCGTTGGCCAGTGCAGTGACGGTCTCCGTGGAGGACGGGCCGACCAAGTCATCGGCCAGCGGTACCGCTGTGCCCAGCAATTCGCCGAGCCTGGCCGCGGCCGGCGCCAGCGAGTACTTGGCCTCCGGTGCACCCTTGGGTCGCCCGAGATGTGCGGTGACCACCACTTTGGCGCCGGCGCCGGCCAACGCCTGCAGGGTGGGCAGCGAGGCCCGGATCCGCCCGTCGTCGGTGATGACCTCGCCGTCCAACGGGACGTTCAGGTCCGAGCGCACCAGCACCGTCCGGCCGGAAACACCGGAGGCCAGCAGGTCATCGAGAGTGTTCACGAGCAAGCTCCTTCAGCGGTACGGGTGTGCGATGCCGGACGTCGTTCGAGGGAACACACACAGCACGGGCGCCGCCGCCGGTGGAAACCGGCGGCGTCACCCGCGAGAGTGCCGTCCGGTCAGAGCTTGTCGCCGACGATCGCGGTGAAGTCCGCGAGCCGGTTGGAGTAACCCCATTCGTTGTCGTACCAGCCGACGATCTTGAAGAAGTTGCCGCCGAGCGCGATCGTCAACGGGGAGTCGAAGGTGCACGACGCCGGGGCGCCGACGATGTCCGTCGACACGATGGGGTCGGTGGAGTAGACCAGCCGGCCGGCCAATGACCCGGATTCCGACGCCGCCTTGAATGCCGCGTTGACCTCGTCGACGGTGGTCGACTTCTCCAGCTGGACCGTCAGGTCAGTAACCGAACCGGTCGGCACCGGCACCCGGAGGGCGTATCCATGCAGCTTGCCCTTCAGCTCCGGCAGCACCAACGCTGTCGCCTTGGCGGCGCCCGTGGTGGTCGGGATGATGTTGATCGCGGCCGCACGGGCCCGCCGCAGGTCCTTGTGCGGGAAGTCCAGGATTACCTGGTCGTTGGTGTAGGCGTGGATGGTGGTCATCAAGCCCTGCACCAGGCCGAAGCTCTCGTGCAGCACCTTCGCCATCGGGGCCACGCAGTTGGTGGTGCACGACGCGTTCGACAGGATGTTCTGCGAACCGTCGTACTTGTCGTCGTTGACGCCGACGACGACCGTGAGGTCCTCGTCAGTGGCCGGCGCCGAGATAATGACCTTCTTGGCCCCGGCCGACAGGTGTTTCCCGGCGTCGGCGGCCTTGGTGAAGAAGCCAGTGGATTCGATGACGACATCCACGCCGAGGTCGGCCCAGGGCAGCGAACCGGGATCCCGGTTGGACAGCACCTTCAACTCCTTGCCGTCGACGGTGATCACGCCATCGCCGGCGGACACGTCATACGGGAGCTTGCCCATCACGGAGTCGTACTTGAGCAGGTGGGCCAGGGTCTTGGTATCGGTCAGGTCGTTGATGGCGACGATTTCGATGTCATGGTCGAGGGAATCGACCGCTCGCCAGAAGTTCCGTCCGATACGACCAAAGCCGTTCACACCAACACGCACAGTCACGTCTGTCAGCCCTCCTTTTGAGATGTCCCAGGCGAGGTCCTGCTGACCCCGACGGGATCGATCACATCCGTTCGCCCGCCAAATCGGGAGCGACGACGGCATCACTGTAACGGCATGGCAACGGGGCGGCATCACGGCCCAGCCGTGACCCCGAGACGGCAGCGGACGGGGCGCCCGGTTGACCAGCCGGCCGCGGCGGGTCGGCTGGGCCAACGAGCCCATGATCGCCCAGAAAGTCGAAATCCGTTCAGCTGTCGAGCATGTCGGCCGTGACGGCCGACTCGGTATCTGGCAGTCCGAGGTCGACCGCCCGTTTGTCAGCCATGGTCAGCAGCCGGCGGATGCGCCCGGCGACGGCGTCCTTGGTCATCGGTGGGTCCGCCAGTTGGCCAAGTTCTTCCAGTGACGCCTGGCCGTGCGCGATCCGCAGCCGGCCGGCCTGGCTCAGATGGTCGGGAGCGTCCTCACCGAGGATGGCCAGCGCACGCTCCACCCGGGCGGACGCGGCGACCGCGGCCCTGGCCGACCGGCGCAGGTTCGCGTCGTCGAAATTGGCCAACCGGTTCGCGGTTGCCCGGACCTCGCGCCGCATTCGGCGCTCCTCCCAGGCCAGCATCGACGAGTGCGCACCCAACCGGGTCAACAGGGCGGCGATGGCGTCGCCGTCGCGAACCAGGACCCGGTCCGCGCCCCTGACCTCCCGCGCCTTGGCGCCGATGCCCATCCGGCGGGCTGCGCCGACCAGCGCCAATGCGGCTTCCGGCCCGGGGCAGGTGATCTCGAGCGAGGAGCTGCGGCCGGGTTCGGTCAACGACCCGTGCGCCAGAAAGGCCCCGCGCCACGCCGCTTCGGCGTCGGCGACCGAGCCGGCAACGATCTGCGGCGGCAGCCCGCGGACCGGCCGACCGCGCTGGTCGATCAGACCGGTCTGCCTGGCCAATGAGTCGCCGCCGGCGACGACCCGCACCACATAGCGAGTGCCCTTGCGCAGGCCGGACGGCGACAGCACCTGGACATCCGCGACGTGGCCATAGAGGTCGCCGATATCCTTGCGCAGTCGTCGGGCCACGGCCCCGGTGTCGAGTTCGGCTTCGACGATCACCCGGCCGGCCACGATGTGCAGACCGCCGGCGAAACGCAGCAGGGCGGACACTTCGGCCTTGCGCGCGGACACCTTGCTCACCGCGACCCGGCTGAGCTCGTCCTTCACCGTGGCCGTCATCGCCATTCCTGGCACTCCCTGTTCGTTGTGGTCCGAATGTCGTCAATCACAGACAGCCGTCGCGATCACTGATGGTCGTCACTGGTGGTGCTGACTGGTGGTGCTGACTGGTGGTTCTCACTGGTGGTCGTCACTGGTGGTCGTCACTGGTGGTCGTCACTGCTGGCCGGCGCCGCCGGATCGGTGTGCCCGCTGCTCTTCGGATGTCGTTCGAGGACGGTTCTCAGCGAGGTCGCCAGGCGGTCCGGGTCGTGCCTGGCGGTCCCGGGAACGGCGACGTCCGCGAGCTCGAGAGTCGCTCCCAACCGCGCTGCGGCCGACGTGAGCCGTTGCGGGAGGGTGACCGAGGTGCGGTCCGCCAGCACCGAGTCGACCCGAAGGTTCGGTGCGTGCGCTGAGAGTACGTCCAGGTGCTGCTCAGGGGAGAACCCCTCGGTCTCACCAGGTTGCGCGACCAGGTTGAGCACCACCAGCTTTGCCGCCCGGCTGGTGCTGATGGAGTTCGCCATCGCCGGCAGCAGTAGGTGCGGCAGCACACTGGTGAACCACGATCCCGGGCCCAGGGTGATCAGGTCAGCCTCGGAGATCGCGTCCAGGGCCTCCGGGCAGGCGACCGCGTCAGCGGGCGCGAGTTTCACCGTTCGAACGGTCCCCGGTGTGGTGGCGACGGCGACCTGACCGCGGATCGTGCGCCGCGCGGTCGGGTCCTCGTCCAGACCTTCGACCTGGGCGACGATGTCCAGTGGCTCGCCAGCCATCGGCAGCACCCGGCCCCTGGCACCGAGCAGGCGTCCCGCCGCGTCCAGTGCCGCGACCGGGCCGCCCAGAACCTGGCTCAGCCCGACGAGCACGATATTGCCCACCGGGTGACCGGCCAGCGCACCCTCACCGCGGAACCGGTGCTGAAAGGTGGTGCCCCACAGCCGACCGGATGCATCGGGTGCGGCCAACGCCGCCAGCGCCATCCGCAGATCACCGGGCGGCACGATTCCGGGCACCTCCCTCCGGAGCCGTCCCGAGGAACCGCCGTCATCGGCGACGGTGACCACGGCCGTGATGTCCACGTCCAGCAGGACCAGCGCACTGAGCATGACGTGCAGTCCATGGCCACCGCCCAGGGCCACCACCCTGGCGCGCCGGCCCGCGGCGGCGGTCACTCCCGGCCCAGGTCGCGGTGCACCACCTGGACGGCCAGCGCGTCGCTGGCCAGCCGACGCTGGAGCTCCTGGGCGACGGCGACGCTGCGGTGCTTGCCTCCGGTGCACCCCACGGCAAGCGTCAGGTAACGCTTGCCTTCTCGCTTGTAGCCGCCGCTGGTCAGGTGAATCAACTCCACGTACCGCTCCAGGAAATCGGTGGCACCCTCCTGGGACAGCACGTAATCGGACACTTCCTGTTCCAGGCCCGTGTGGTCGCGCAGTTCCGGGATCCAGTGCGGGTTCGGCAGGAACCGCATGTCGATGACGAGGTCGGCGTCCAGCGGCAGCCCGTATTTGAAGCCAAAGGACACAATCGTCAACGACGCCTTGCGCTCGGCGCTGGTGTGTCCGAAGGCCCGCTCGACCTCGGCGCGAAGCTGGTGGACCGACAGTTCCGAGGTGTCGACGACCACGTCAGCTACCTGTCGGAGCGGTTCCAGGACGGCTCGCTCCGCGGCCACCCCGTCGGCCAGCCGACCGGAGCCCTGCAGGGGATGCGACCGGCGGTTCGCCTCGTACCGACGGATCAGGGCGGCGTCGCTGGCCTCCAGAAACAGCACCCGCGGCCGGTACCCGAGGGCGTCCAGATCACGGATCACCGAGGCCAGGTCCTCGGTGAACGCCCGTGACCTGACGTCGAGCACGATCGCGATCCGGGTGACGTCACCGCTGGTCCGTGAACCCAGATCGACCATCGTGCTGATCAACTCGGGCGGCAGGTTGTCCACGACGAACCAGCCCATGTCCTCCAGGCACTTTGCCGCGGTGGACCGCCCGGCCCCGGAGAGTCCGGACACGATGGCAACCTGGATCGCCCCGGCCCGGTCGGGCTCGGCGGTCGGCCCGCCAGCCCGGTCCGGATCGGCGCTCGGCCGGTTGGCCGCATCCCGGTCAGCCACCATCTCACTCTTCTCCCCCGTGCCCGGTGCCCACCCCGTCCAGCTCGGTCGGTCGGCCGGCGGTGGGTGGTGTGCGCATCGACGGTAGCGGTACCTGCGCTGCCGCGGCCTGCGGCACGGCGGTAACGCTCTGCGCAGGTTGTGTCACCGCCTGCGCGACTGTTGGGGTCGCTGATGGCGTCTCCGGCTGCGGACCACCTCCGGCGAGGGCGGCGACCACCGCCTCCGCGGTCCGCCGGCCCACTCCCGGGACCGCGAGGATGTCCTCGACCCCGGCCTTGCGTAAGGCACCGACCGAGCCGAAGTGCCGGACCAACGCCTTGCGCCGCACGTCACCCAGACCGGGCACCGTGTCCAGGGCAGACACCGTCATCGACTTGGAACGTTTGGCTCGGTGGTAGGTGATGGCGAACCGGTGGGCCTCGTCGCGCAGACGCTGCAACAGGTAGAGCGCCTCGCTGGTGCGGGGAAAGATGATCGGCTCGGTCTGCGCCGGCACCCACACCTCCTCCAGTCGTTTGGCCAGCCCGCAGATGGTGACGTCGACAATCCCCAGCTCGGCCAGTTCGGTGGCCGCTGCGTTCACCTGCGGCTCGCCCCCATCGACCACCAGCAGTTGCGGTGGGTAGGCGAATCGCCGGGGCCGCCCGGTGTCCGGGTCGATTCCCGGGCGGTTATCGGGTGGGCGGTAGGTGGGCTCGCTATCGGGGCTGGCGCTACCGACGTTGGTCGTGCCGGTGCCGGTGCCGGTGCCGGTGCCGGTGGTGTCGGCGTCGGTGGTGTCGGCGTCGGCGTTGTTACCGGTGGAGGGGCCGATGGTGGCGGAGCTGTCGCGGGCCCCGGCCCGGGTGCTGCCGTGCGTGAACCGGCGCCGGACCACCTCAGCGATGGAGGCCACGTCGTCACCGGGTTTGTCGCGGATGGCGAACCGGCGGTAGTCACTGCGTTTGGGCAGCCCGTCCTCGAACACCACCAGGGAGGCGACCACGTCGGTGCCCTGGACGTGGGAGACGTCGATGCATTCGATTCGCAGCGGCGCCACGTCCATCCCCAGGGTGTCCGCCAGCTCGGTCAGGGCGGCGGACCTGGCGGTCAGGTCGCTGGCCCGTTTGAGCCGGTGTTGGGTCAACGCTTCGGCGGCGTTCCGGGTGACAGTGCTTGCCAGGTCGCGCTTGTCGCCGCGCTGAGCGACCCGCAGGGAGACCCTGGAGCCGCGGAGCTCGGAGAGCCAGTCGACCAATTCGGACCCGGTGGCCGCTTCCTCGGTGGGCAGTACCGGCACCAGGATCTCGCGCGGAACCGCGGTCGCCCCGTCGTCGTCGGCCCGTCCGCCGTAGAACTGCAGCAGGAAATTCTCCACCAGCGAGCCGGTGCCCTCGGGTCCGGCGCTGTCGGCGTCGACGTCGACGATCCACCCGCGCTGGCCGCGGACCCGGCCGCCCCGGACGTGGAAGATCTGCACCGAGGCAAGCAGGTCGTCGGCCGCGATCCCGACCACATCGGCGTCGGTACCGTCGCCGAGTACGACGGCCTGCTTCTCCACCGCTCGACGCAGCGCACCCAGGTCGTCGCGGAGCCGGGCTGCCCTCTCGAAGTCGAGTTCGGCGGCCGCGGCGGCCATCTCCTTCTCCATTCGGCGGATCAGCGGGTCGGCCTTGCCGGCCATGAAATCGCAAAAGCTGTCGACGATCTCGCGGTGCTCATCGGCGCTGACCTGGCCGGTACACGGGGCCGAACACTTGCCGATGTACCCAAGTAGGCACGGCCGGCCGATCTGCTGCGAACGCCGGAACACCCCCGCAGAACAGGTCCTGGCCGGGAACACCCGCAACAAAAGGTCGAGGGTCTCCCGGATCGCCCAGGCGTGGGCGTACGGGCCGAAATAACGGACGCCCTTGCGGTGTGGTCCTCGCATGACCTGCAGCCGGGGATACTCCTCCCCCAATGTCACTGCCAGTTCGGGGTAGGACTTGTCGTCCCGGTACCGCACATTGAACCGCGGATCGAACTCTTTGATCCAGTTGTATTCCAGCTGCAGCGCCTCGACCTCGGTCGAGACGACGGTCCATTCCACCCCGGCCGCGCTGGTCACCATTTGCGCGGTCCGCGGGTGCAGCGAACCCAGGTCGGAGAAGTAGGAATTCAGCCGTTGGCGCAGGCTCTTGGCCTTGCCGACATAGATCACCCGCCGGCTCGAATCGCGGAAACGGTAGACACCGGGCGAGTCCGGGATGGTCCCCGGCGCTGGGCGGTAGAGGGCGGGGTCCGGCACACGGTCGAGGGTAATCGCCGGCACCGACAGCCCCGACGTCCTCGTTGGACACCCTGTCGGCATGGGCTCAATCGGGATCATCGGCACAGCGCTGGTGTCGGATGGCCCGCCCACCCCCCGATAAGCTGAGCCGTCCGGAACCGCCCGTCGACGGTCCGGACCTAGGCATGCACAGAGCCGTGCGGGAGCCTGCCCGGACCACGTCGGTCCGGACCCGATCACGACGGTTCACTTCCCGCCCTCTGCGCGGGGACTGTCAGCAAGGAGCAAGTGATGGAGATCTGGCCGGGGACGCCCTATCCGCTGGGCGCGACCTTTGACGGCACCGGGACGAACTTCGCAATTTTCAGCGAGGCCGCTCAGCGTGTCGAGCTCTGCCTGATCGGTGAGCGCGGCGGGGAGACCCGGATCACCATGCCCGAGGTCGATGCATATGTGTGGCACTGCTACCTACCGACCGTGCAGCCTGGCCAGCGGTACGGCTACCGGGTGCACGGCCCCTACGCCCCCGAGCACGGCTCGCGATGCAACCCGAACAAGCTGTTGCTGGACCCGTACGCCAAGGCCGTATCCGGCGCGATCGACTGGAACCCGGCGCTGTTCTCCTACAACATGGGCGAGCCGGACACCCGCAACGATGCGGATTCGGGGCCGCACATGATGCACGGCGTCGTGATCAACCCGTTCTTCGATTGGACCGGCGACCGCTCGCTGCGCATTCCGTACAACGACAGCGTCATCTACGAATCCCACGTCAAGGGCCTCACGGCACTGCACCCGGAGGTCCCAGCGGGCCAGCGGGGCACCTACGCCGGCGTCGCCCACCCAGCGGTGATCGATCACCTCACCCGACTGGGCGTCACCGCTATCGAACTGATGCCGGTGCACCAGTTCGTCAATGACAGCACGCTGATTGACCAGGGATTGTCGAACTACTGGGGCTACAACACCATCGGATTCTTCGCCCCGCAGAACACCTACTCCGCGTTCGGCGAGCGCGGCCAGCAAGTGCAGGAGTTCAAGGCAATGGTGAAGTCGCTGCACAACGCCGGCATCGAGGTCATTCTGGACGTGGTCTACAACCACACCGCCGAGGGCAACCACCTCGGACCGACGTTGTCCTTCCGCGGCATCGACAATGGTGCCTACTACCGGTTGGAAGAGGACGACAAGCGCTACTACACGGATTACACCGGCACCGGCAATTCGCTGAACGTACGGCACCCGCACTCGTTGCAGCTGCTGATGGACTCCCTGCGGTACTGGGTCACCGAGATGCACGTAGACGGTTTCCGGTTCGACCTGGCGGCCACCCTGGCCCGCGAGTTCTACGACGTGGACCGACTTTCCACCTTCTTCGAACTGGTCCAGCAGGATCCGGTGGTGTCCCAGGTCAAGCTGATCGCCGAGCCGTGGGACATCGGCCCCGGTGGGTACCAGGTGGGCAATTTCCCGCCGCAGTGGACGGAATGGAATGGCAAGTACCGGGACACCGTGCGCGATTTCTGGCGCGGCGAGCCGGCCACCCTGGGTGAATTCGCTTCCCGCCTCACCGGTTCCGCGGATCTCTACGCGACCTCCGGCCGTCGTCCGGTCGCCTCGATCAACTTCGTCACCGCACACGACGGATTCACCATGCGGGACCTGGTCTCCTACAACGAGAAACACAACGAGGCCAACGGCGAGGGCAACAACGACGGCGAATCCCACAACCGGTCGTGGAACTGCGGGGTCGAGGGCCCCACCGACGACGCCGCGGTCAACACGCTGCGGAGTCGTCAGCAACGCAATTTCCTGGCGACTCTGCTGCTGTCGCAGGGGGTTCCGATGATCGCGCATGGCGATGAGCTTGGCCGGACCCAGTTGGGGAACAACAACACGTACTGCCAGGACTCCGAATTGAGTTGGATCCACTGGCTCGAGGCGGACGAGGCCCTGGTGGAGTTCACCGCTTCGGTGGCCCGGCTGCGCCGACAGCACCCGACCTTCCGGCGCCGCCGGTTCTTCGACGGCCGCCCGGTGGTCCAAGCCGAAGGTGAGCCGCTGCCGGACATCGTCTGGATGACACCTGCCGGGGGCCTGATGAAGCCGGAGGACTGGGGATCTGGGTTCGGCCGGTCCGTAGGAATGTTCTTGAACGGCAACGGGATCGCCGGCACCGACATCCGCGGTCAGCGGGTTGTCGATGACTCTTTCCTGCTGCTGTTCAACGCCCACGACGAGGAGATCAAGTGGGTGTTGCCACCGGAGGAATTCGCGCCGGCCTGGCGATTGGTGATCGACACCTCGGGCGTACCCGCGCATCCCGAGGCCATCGGCGGGGGCGGCAGTGTGATGGTCAGCGGCAAGGGCATGGTCGTTCTGCAGGCCATGGCCACCGTGGAGGAGGTGCTGGCTGCCGGTCAGCCCGCGGCTGCGGTGCCGACCATCGCTCCGGTCCCGGTTCCGATGCGCGCCGAATCCATTGAGCCGTTTGACTTTCCGGACACAGCGGGGTCACCGGCTCCAGCCGACGGACCGTCCGTGGAGGATCAGCTGCCGGCGCCAGCAGGAGGCGAGGACGAGGCGGCAACCAGGCTGCCCGTGGCCGAGCCCAAGAGTTCTCCGGTGAAACGGTCACGAGCGAAAAAGCAGTAGTAACAGACCGGCTGGTCGTCGGCGTCGTCGAGCAATGAGGACGCCGACGGCCCCGGCACTCACTGGTGGCCGCCGTTGTGCGGTGACCGACGCGCGGAAGCGAAGCGAGGGTGCAGATGACGCAACCGAGAGTTCCCCGGTCCACGTATCGACTGCAGGTGACGAAGGACTGGAGGCTGACCGACGCGGCCGCGCTTGTCCCGTACCTGCGCTCGCTCGGCGTCGACTGGATCTACCTGTCTCCGCTGCTGGCGGCCGAGCCCGGGTCGAGCCACGGCTACGACGTCGTGGATCACGGTCGGGTTGATGAGAGCCGCGGCGGCGCTGACGGTCTCGCTGCCGCCGCGACGGCCGCGCACGCCGCGGGCCTGGGCGTGCTGGTCGACATCGTCCCCAATCATGTCGGCGTACAAACCCCGAGCCTGTCGGTGTGGTGGTGGGATGTGTTGCGGCACGGCCGCGAGTCTGAACATGCGCATGCCTTCGATATCGACTGGGCCGCAGGTGGCGGCAGGCTGCGGCTGCCGGTCCTTGGCGACGGCGATGCGGAGCTGGATGAACTGCGCATCGACGGCGGGGAGCTGCGCTACTACGACCACCGGTTCCCGATCGCGGACGGCACCGGTGCCGGCACACCGCGGGACGTGCACGACCGTCAGCATTATGAGTTGATGAACTACCGGCGGGCCGACGGTGAACTGAACTATCGCCGGTTCTTCGCCGTCAACAGCTTGGCGGGCATTCGGGTGGAGTTGCCCGACGTCTTCGAACAGTCGCACCGGGAGATTCGCCGGTGGATCGACAATGGTTGGGTGGACGGGCTCCGGATCGACCATCCCGACGGTCTGGCCGACCCTGAAGGTTATTTGGCCGATCTCGCGACCCTGTCCGGCAACCGGTACGTGCTGGTGGAAAAGATCATCGAGGGAGATGAGACCGTTCCTGACTCTTGGGCCTGCGCCGGGACGACCGGGTACGAGGCGCTGGCCGCCCTGGACAGGCTGTTCATCGATCCAGCCGGAGAGCCGACGCTCGACCGCTTGGACACCCAGTTGCGGGGTGGCCTGCGGGTCGACTGGCCGGCCATGACCAGGTCAACCAAGCGGGCCGTCGCCGACGGGATTCTACGGTCCGAGGTGCAGCGGCTGGCCCGGCTGGTGCCGGACGTCGAGGACGCCGACGACTCCATTGCGGAACTGCTGGCCTCGTTCGCGGTCTACCGCACCTACCTGCCGGTCGGCGCCCAGTTTCTTGCCGACGCGGTGGATCGGGCGACCATCGCCCGGCCGGAGCTCACCGGCACCCTGCGCGAGATCGTTTCCTACTTCGACGATGTCGACTCAGAGTTCACCATTCGATTCCAGCAGACCTCCGGCATGGTGATGGCCAAGGGGGTCGAGGACTGTGCCTTCTACCGGTGGACCCGGCTGACATCGCTGACCGAGGTCGGCGGCGAACCGGCGCAGTTCTCGCTGACCCCGGACACGCTGCATGCGGTGCACGCGATGCGGCTCGAAGCGTCCCCGGACACCATGACGGCGCTGTCCACCCACGACACCAAACGCTCGGAGGACGTCCGCGCGCGGATCAGCGTCATCTCCGAACTACCGGCGCAGTGGGCCGCCGCCGTCCGGCACTGGGAGCGTCTGGCACCGTCGGGTGATGGTCCGCTGGCCAACCTGGTGTACCAGGCCGCGGTCGGTGCGTGGCCGATCGAGCGATCCCGGTTGCACGCGTACGCCCAGAAGGCGGCCCGCGAGGCCGGCGTCTCCACTGGCTGGATCGACTCCGACGACACCTTCGAGCAGCGCCTGGCCGCGTTGGTCGACGCAATCTACGACGACGCCGAACTGGCCGCGGGCATCGCCGAGACGGCCGATCGGTTGCGACCGTTCGGCCGGGTGAACTCGTTGTCCAGCAAGCTGATCCAGCTCACCGCTCCGGGTGTCCCGGACGTCTACCAGGGCACCGAGTTGTGGGACCTGTCGCTGGTCGACCCGGACAACCGGCGCCCGGTTGACTTCGCCTCCCGAACCGATCTGCTCGCCCGGATCGATCGCGGCTTTCTACCGGAGGTCGATGACAGCGGCGCCGCCAAGCTACTGGTTACCAGTCGCGCGCTGCGACTGCGCCGGGACCGGCCCGAGCTGTTCGTCCGGTACACACCGATCACCGCGGCCGGGCCGGCCGCAGACCATGTGTTCGCGTTCGACCGCGGCGGCGCCGTCACGGTGGCCACCCGGCTGCCCGCGGGCCTGGAAGTTGCGGGCGGCTGGCGGGACACCACCGTCGAACTGCCGTCGGGTTCCTGGGTCGAGCAACTCACCCAACGTCCGGTTCCCGGTGGATCGGTCGCGGTGCTCGACCTGCTGAGCCACTACCCGGTGGCCCTGTTGATCTCCTCCGGCCAGGGGGCTGCCGCACCGATCGGGCCACGGCACGCCTGATGAAAAGGACACGACGATGAGCCCCAGCACGATGAAGCCTGCGAAGATCAGCGTATGGGCTCCTCGGCCCACCTCGGTGACCCTGGTCGCCGGCGCCAAAGATGCCGACCGGACCGAGCACTCGATGTCCCAGGTCGACAACGGTTGGTGGGAAATCGGTCTCGCCGATCTTCCGATGCAGGACGGAGCCGATGTCGACTACGGCTTCCGGTTGGACGATGACCCGTTCGTCCGGCCCGATCCCCGATCGCGGCGACAGCCATGGGGCGTCGACGGGCCGAGTCGAACCTTCGATCCCACCGCCTACCGGTGGGGCGACGCCGCCTGGACCGGTCGCCGTCTCGCCGGCAGCGTGATCTATGAAATGCACATCGGCACATTCACCGACGAGGGCACCTTTACGGCCGCTATCGACCGGCTGGACCACCTGGTCTGGATCGGGGTCGACATGGTGGAACTGTTGCCGGTCAACGCGTTTCACGGCACCCACAACTGGGGTTACGACGGTGTGCTGTGGTACGCGGTGCACGAGGGCTACGGCGGCCCGCGGGGGTACCAGGAATTCGTTGACGCCTGTCACCAGCGCGGCATTGCGGTCATCCAGGACGTGGTCTACAACCACCTCGGGGTGGCCGGCAACCACCTGCCGAATTTCGGGCCGTACCTGCACGATGACGGCCGTCGCAGCACCTGGGGTGATTCGATCAACCTGGACGGACCGGATTCCGGCGCCGTCCGTCGCTACATCCTGGACAACGTCATGATGTGGCTGTCCGACTACCACGTCGACGGACTCCGGCTGGACGCCGTGCATGCCCTGGCCGACACCAACGCCCGACATTTGCTGGAGGACATCGCACTCGAGGTCGACGCGTTGGCACCCCACGTCCGGCGCCCGTTGACGCTGATCGCCGAGTCGGACCTGAACGACCCGAAGCTGATCACTCCCCGGGAGGCCGGCGGCTACGGGCTGACCGCCCAATGGGACGACGATTTCCACCACGTCCTGCACGTCGCACTGACCGGCGAGACCGATGGATACTACAGCGATTTCGGGTCTATGTCGGCCATCGCGAAGGTCGTCACCAGGGGCTTTTTCCACGACGGAACGTATTCCACGTTCCGTGGCCGCGATCACGGCCGGCCGGTCGACACCCTGGTCACTCCCAGCTGGCGGTTCGTCGGGTACGCGCAGGACCACGACCAGATCGGCAACCGGGCCGGCGGTGACCGGTTGTCCGCCCAGCTGTCCGCGGATCAGCTGGCGGTGGCCGCGGTCCTGGTGCTGACCGGTCCGTTCACGCCCATGCTGTTCATGGGTGAGGAGTGGGCGGCCTCGACTCCGTGGGCCTTCTTCACCTCTCACGAGGACCCCGACCTTGGTGAGGCGACCCGGAAGGGCCGGGTCGAGGAGTTCGCCAGGATGGGCTGGGATCCGGATTCCGTTCTTGACCCCCAGGACCCGGCCACCTACCAGAACTCCAAGCTTCGCTGGGCCGAGGTCGAGACCGGTGAGCACGCGAGAATCCTTGCGTTGCATCGGGACCTGAGCCGGTTGCGGCGTGAGCGGGCGGAGCTGACCGACCCCCGGTTCGGCCGGAACCAGGTCCAGGTCGACGACGACGAGCGCTGGTTGATGATGGATCGTTCGGGCGTGCGGGTGCTGCTGAACTTCGCCGACGAGGAGCGCACCGTGCCGTTGGCGACGCCCGCCGGCAGGGTGCTACTGGAGACCGGACCAGGAGTGCTCGTCAACGGCAGCTCTGTCACCCTGCCCGGCTACTGCGCCGCGGTGCTCGCGCCGGCGGATGAGTAGGGCCTGCGATGAGCGGCCAACGGCCGGACACGAGCGTTCGATGGCTCTTCGGCGACCAGCTCGGTGGACATTTCCTGGACTCGGACGACCAGCGGGTGCTGCTGGTGGAGTCCCGGAAAGTTTTCGCGCGCAGACGATTTCACCGGCAGAAGGCCCATCTGGTGCTGTCGGCGATGCGGCACCGGGGCGCCGAACTCGGTGATCGCTGTGAGTATGTCGCCAGTGCGACGTACCGCGCGGCGCTGGCGGGCCGTGACGTCTCGGTGTGCCACCCGACGAGCTACGCGGCGCGCGACCTCGCGTCCTCGCTGCCCGGTGTCACGATGCTGCCGGCCCGGGGATTCGGCACGTCGATGGCCGATTTTGCCGAATGGGCGGGCGGTCGGGGGGCCCGCCGGTTGCTGATGGAGGATCACTACCGGCGGGCCAGGGAACGCCTGGGTGTGCTGATGGACGGCGACGACCCGACCGGCGGCCGGTGGAACCTGGACGCCGACAACCGCCTGCCCCCGCCCAAGAACGGCAGCGTCGGGGTGGCCGAACCCTGGTGGCCGGTCGAGGACGAGATCGACGAGCAGGTACGGGCCGACCTGGACCGGTGGGAAAGCGACGGCGATGTCGGCTTCATCGGGGTGGACGGGCCGCGCCGTTTCCCGGCCACCGCAGCCGAGGCGCAAGCCGCGTTCCACCATTTCCTGGACACCCGGCTCGCGGCGTTCGGGCCGTACGAGGATGCGATGCTGGCCGGTGACCCGTGGATGGCGCATTCCCTGCTGTCCGGCGCGCTCAACCTGGGCCTGGTCGATCCGCTGGACGTGGTCACCCAGGTCGAACAGCGGTTCCGCGCCGGCGGGGTCCCATTGGCCTCCGCGGAGGGACTCATCCGGCAGGTCATCGGATGGCGGGACTACATCTGGAACCTTTATTGGCACCTCGGCCCGGAGTACCGGCAGCGCAACGCCTTACAGGCCAGCACCGACCTGCCGGGGTGGTTCGCCGACCTGGACGCCGATGCGGTGCAGGCCCGGTGCCTGTCCTCGGTGCTGGGGGGCGTGCGGGATCACGGCTGGGTGCACCACATCCCGCGGCTGATGGTGCTGGGGAACTACGCCATGCAACGCGGCTGGAGTCCGCAGCAGTTGACCGACTGGTTCCACCGGGCCTTCATCGATGGCTACGACTGGGTGATGGTGCCGAACGTCGTCGGGATGTCCCAGTACGCCGATGGCGGCCAGATCACCACCAAGCCCTATGCCGGCGGCGGCGCGTACATCAACCGGATGAGCGACTACTGCAGCGACTGCGTCTACCGGCCCACGGTGCGGGTGGGCGCGGACGCCTGCCCGTACACCGCCGGGTACTGGTGGTTCCTGGACCGGCACCGGGACGTGTTCGGACGGAACCACCGGATGGCGCAGCCGGTGCGTGGCCTTGACCGGTTGTCCGACCTGGATGCGCTGATGCAACAGGAGAATGCTCGGGGCTCCGCAGCACCCTGAGGTGCGGGGCGGCGGCATGATGAGCTGCGGCCCGTTGAAAAGGCCGAGTTCTAGGTCGCAAGAGTCACGGCTCGATCATGGGACTGACGCGGTCCGTTCGGCTGACGGGCACGCCGTCCAAGGATGGTTCGTTCGTCATGAGCGGGTGCTGTGGGGTTGTCGAGAGGGAGTTCTGAGAGCAGTCCTCGCTGACTTGATTGCAGACTGCTAGCATTCTGCGACATGAAGACCTTGTACCTGCGCAACGTGCCTGACGAAGTAGTGGATCGCCTCCAGAAGCTCGCCGACATCGGCGGCATGTCCGTCGGCGCGGTCGCGGTCCGCGAACTTGCCACTGCATCCCGCCGGGCCGACAACCCGGACCTGCTCGGCGCGCTACCTGACCTGAAGATCGACCCCGTGGACATCGTCGGCGATCTGAGCTACGAGCGCGCCCTACGGTGATCGTGGTCGATGCGTCGGCCGCGCTGTCGGCCCTCTTCAACGACGGCGTCGCTCGGAGTGTGGTGGCCGCCGACCAGCTGCACGCGCCGCACTTGATCGACTCCGAGGTTGCGAACGGCCTTCGCCGTGCCGTGGCGGCCCGTCGCGTCAACGAGAAGGCAGCTCGCAATGTTCTCGATACCTGGCGCAGCCTCGGGTTGATCAGATATGCGACGCACCCGCTCCTCGATCGGATCTGGCAGCTGCGGGACAACCTCAGCGCCTTCGACGCCGGATATGTAGCGCTCGCCGAATCACTGACATGCGGGCTGGTGACCGCCGACGCCAGGCTCAGTCACGCACCCGGGATCCGATGCCCGATCACTGTCGTACCTCGATAGAGCTCCCTTCGAACGACCCCCGAGGGGCGGTCAAGCCGCTTGGCGTTGCCGGGAAGCGTTCTCGATGTCCGCTCCACTCGGGGCTGGGTCAGCGCACCAGCCGGCCGAGGGCGAGCCGGGCCAAGGGGACGTAACCGAGCACCAACGGCGCGAGACCCGTGATGGTCAAACGGGTTTCGGTGCCCGGCTCGGCGGCCCGGGCGGTCACGTCATGTTCCAGGGTCAATGTCGCCGGCCCGACCGTCACCTGCCAGGTCCAGGACCGCGCGTCGTGGTCGACGTCCAGCACCAGGAACGGCACGGCGATCCCACACGGTCCGTGCACCCGGCCGGTGGACCGCGCGGCGATGACCTCGTCGGCGCAGTCGACGGACCGGATCTGCGGGGACCACTGTGACCATCGCGCGGGGTGCACGTACCTGGCCCAGACCTCGGCCGGATCGGCCGGGCCCGCCGCCCCGATCACCATTCTCAAGGCCGGGCCGCCGCCCGGCGGAACTCACGATGGATGTGCCGTAATTCCTCGACGGTCGCGTCCAGCAACGAGTTCGCGAAGATCCGTCCCGGCCCGTCCGGCACCGGCACCTCCGACGGCACCACCAGCACCGGGATGCCCGCTGCCACAGCGGATTCGGTCCCGGACGGCGAGTCCTCCACGGCCAGGCAGCGGCCGGCGTGCAGGTCAAGCGCTGACATCGCCCGTAGGTACGGCTGCGGGTCGGGTTTGGGCAGATCCACCTCGTCCCCGCAGAGCGTGACATCGAATCGATGATCACCGAGCAGGCCCAGCGCGACATCGACCAGCACGCGCGGTGAATTGGTCACCAGAGCGGTGAGCAAACCAGCGGCTCGGACGGCGTCGATGAGTTCCTGCGCGCCGGGTTGCCACATCAGGTCCTTAGCGAAGATCTCAGCGGTGGTGCGCAGCAGCAGGTCGGTGGCCTCATGGTCGGTCCAGTCCGAACCGAGTTCCTCGAGCATCAGTCGCACCGACCCGGGGATCGATTGCCCGACCATCTTCGCCCGGGCGTCCGAGGAGAGGGTGCCACCGATCCGGTCGACCAGCCGGTCCATGGAGACCGTCCACAAACGTTCGGAATCGACCAGCGTGCCGTCCATGTCGAACAGCACTGCAGCCAAATTAACTGTGGCACCGGCAGTGTCACCGGGAACCGCGGACAATTCGGTCACCGGGCGGCGAAGTACTTGGCCTCGGGATGGTGCGCCACCAACGCCGAGGTGGACTGCTCCGGATGCAGCTGGAACTCCTCGGACAGCTCGACGCCGATCCGCCCTGGCTGCAGCAGCGTCACCACCTTGGTCTGTTCCGTCAGGTCCGGGCAGGCCGGGTACCCGAAGGAGAACCGGGCGCCGCGGTACTGGAGGTCGAAAAACTTCTCCACCTCGTCGGGGTCGTCGGCGGCCGCGGAGGAGCCGTCCGGGAACACCAGTTCCGACCGGATTCGTTGGTGCCAGAATTCGGCCAGCGCCTCGGTGAGCTGCACCGAAAGGCCGTGCACCTCCAGGTAGTCGCGATAGGCGTTGGCGGCGAACAACTCGTTGGCGAAGTCGGCCACCCGCTGTCCCATGGTGACGACGGTGAACCCGATGACGTCGGTCTCCCCAGAGGACCGCGGCCGGTAGAAATCGGCCAGGCACAGGTGCCGGTCCCGCCGTTGCCGGGGGAACTGGAAGCGGCTGACCTCCGGGGCATCGATGTCCGGCGAGCCGAGGATCACCACCTCGTCCTTTTCCGAGACGCACGGGAAGTAGCCGTACACGACGGCCGCCTGCAGGATCTGCTCCGTGTGCAGGCGTTCCAGCCAGTACCGCAGCCGGGGCCGGCCCTCCTTCTCCACGAGTTCTTCGTAGGAGGGTCCCTTGCCAGCTTTTGTCCCGCGCAGGCCCCATTGGCCCAGGAACGTTGCGCGTTCGTCCAGCATCGACGAGTAGTCGGCCAGGGCAATGCCTTTGACCACCCGGCTGCCCCAGAACGGCGGCGTGGGAACAGGATTGTCCAGTGCGACGTCCGACCGCTCGGGGATCACGACCGACTGGTCCGCTTCCGCCGACGCGATCTTCCGCCGTTCCGCGATCCGCAATGACCGTTCGTGCCTGGCCTTCCGTTCGGCGACCTTGGCCGCGTCGGCGGCCGCCGCCACCGGATCAAGGCCACGCTTGCGGGACATCACCCCGTCCATCAACCGCAGGCCCTCGAACGCGTCCCGGGCGTACCGGACGTCGCCCTTGAACACGCTGGACAGGTCGTTCTCCACGTACGACCGGGTCAGCGCCGCGCCGCCCAGCAGCACCGGAAACTGTTCCGCCAGGCCCCGGGCATTCATTTCCTCCAGGTTTTCTTTCATAATGACCGTTGATTTCACCAGGAGCCCGGACATGCCGATCGCGTCGGCTGCGGAATCCTGGGCGGCGCTCAGGATGGTCGAGATCGGTTGCTTGATACCGAGATTCACCACCGAGTATCCGTTGTTGGACAAAATGATGTCCACCAGGTTCTTGCCGATGTCATGCACATCGCCCTTGACCGTGGCTAACACGATCGTGCCCTTGCCGCCCGCGTCGGCTTTCTCCATGTGCGGTTCCAGGTAGGCGACGGCGAGTTTCATCACCTCAGCGGAGGTGAGCACGAACGGCAACTGCATCGCGCCGGAGCCGAACAACTCCCCCACCGTCTTCATGCCCTCCAGCAGGGTGTCGTTGATGATCTCCAGGGCCGACCGCCGGGCCAGGGCCTCGTCCAGATCCGCTTCCAGCCCATTGCGTTCGCCATCGATGATCCGGCGCTGCAGCCGCTCGTCGAGCGGCAGCAGCAACAGCTCAGCCGCCCGGGTGGCCCGGCCGGCCGCTGTGGTGGCGCCGTCGAACAGCTCCAGGACCTTCTGCAGCGGGTCATATTCCACCCCGGCTGCATCGACACTCCGGCGGTCGTAGACCAGGTCGAGCGCGACGGTGCGCTGTTCCTCCGGAATACGGGCCATCGGCAGGATCTTCGACGGGTGCACGATGGCGGAGTCCAACCCGGCCGCGGTGCATTCGGCCAGGAACACCGAGTTCAGCACCTGCCGGGCGGCCGGGTTCAGCCCGAACGACACATTCGAGACACCCAGCGTGGTGTGCACATCAGGGTGGCGCCGCTTGAGTTCCCTGATCGCCTCGATGGTCTCGATGCCATCCCGCCGGGTTTCCTCCTGACCGGTGGCGATCGGGAAGGTCAAGCAGTCGACCACGATGTCCGACTCGACCATCCCCCACTTCTCGGTGAGGTCGGCGATCAGCCGTTCGGCGATCTGTACCTTGTGGTCGCGGGTGCGGGCCTGACCCTGCTCGTCGATCGTCAAGGCCACCACCGCCGCGCCGTGTTCGGCGACCAGTTCCATGATCCGGGTGTACCGGGAGTCCGGTCCGTCACCGTCCTCGAAGTTCACCGAGTTGACGATCGACCGCCCCCCCAGGTGTTCCAGTCCGGCTTGGATGACGGCCGGTTCGGTGGAGTCGATCATGATCGGCAGGGTGGAGGCGGTGGCCAACCGGCCTGCTACCGCCGACATGTCGGCGGCCCCGTCCCGACCGACATAGTCGACGTTAAGGTCAAGGACGTGCGCCCCGTCCCGGGTCTGCGCCCGGGCGATCTCGACGCAGTCCTGCCAGTTCTCGGCCAGCATGGCCTCGCGGAAAGCCTTGGAGCCGTTGGCGTTGGTCCGTTCCCCGACCATCAACACGGACGCGTCCTGCTGGAACGGAACGGCCTGGTAGAGCGAGGACAGGCCGGGCTCGGGGCGGGGTCGGCGGACCGCGGGTACCGCGTCCCGGACGGCCTCGACGACCTGGCGCAGGTGCTCGGGCGTCGTGCCGCAGCAGCCGCCCACCAGGCCGAGCCCGAACTCCCGGACGAACCCGGACAGCGCCTCGGCCAGCTCCGGCGGGGTCAGCGGGTAGACAGCGCCGTGCGGGCCCAGTTGCGGCAACCCGGCGTTGGGCATCACCGACACCCCGACCGTGGCGTGCCGGGACAGGTAGCGCAGGTGCTCGCTCATCTCGGCCGGGCCGGTCGCGCAGTTCAGCCCGACGTAGTCGATGCCCAGCGGCTGCAGCGCGGTCAGCGCAGCGCCGATCTCCGAGCCGAGCAGCATGGTCCCGGTGGTCTCGACGGTGACGTGCACGATCACCGGGACGGTGAGTCCAGCGGCCGTCATCGCCCGTTTGGCCCCGAGCACGGCCGATTTCGTCTGCAGCAGATCCTGGCAGGTCTCCACCAGGACGGCGTCGATTCCGCCGTCCAGCATTCCGGCCACCTGGGACTGGTAGGCATCCCGGAGCGCCACGTACGGTGCGTGCCCCAGGGTCGGCAGTTTCGTCCCCGGTCCCACCGAACCCAGAACGAACCGCGGCTGGGTGCGGGTGGAGAATTCGTCCGCCTCCGCCCGGGCCAGCGCGGCACCAGCCTGGGCCAGCTCGAAGATCCGATCGGGGATGTCGTATTCCGCCAGGTTCGCCAGGTTCGCCCCGAAGGTGTTGGTCTCGATCGCATCCACGCCCACCTCGAGGTACGCGCGGTGAACGGCCCGGACGATGTCCGGGCGGGTCACGTTGAGGATCTCGTTGCACCCCTCGAGTCCGGCGAAGTCGTCCATCGTCGGGTTTTGGTCCTGCAACATGGTGCCCATTGCGCCGTCCGCCACGAGAACGCGCTCGGCGAGCGCGGCCAGCAGGGGGTGCGGAGCGGGGGAAGTCACGACAACAGAGTAATTCCTACCCGACCCGGCCAGGGCCCGCCACGAGCGGCGCGCGCCTCCCGGGAACGCGAACGGACGTAGGCTGGCCCGCGTGAGTGAGTTCCCCGTACTGCGCAACCCGGTGATGATCGCCGCCTTCGAGGGCTGGAACGACGCCGGCGACGCCGCCACCGCGGCCGTCGAACAGTTGGGTCTCACCTGGGATGCCACGCCGCTGACCGAGCTCGATCCCGAGGGCTTCTACGACTTCCAGGTGACCCGGCCGACCGTCCGACTGATCGACGGGGTCACCCGTACGATCGAATGGCCAACGACCCGGCTGTCGGCATGCCGGCTCGTCGGGGCGCCGAGCGACGTCATCCTGGTGCACGGCATCGAGCCGAACTTCCGCTGGCGGGCGTTCTGCGACGAGCTGGTGAAGATCGCCGTCGACCACCAGGTCGCTACCGTGATCAGCCTGGGCGCGCTGCTCGCCGACGTCCCGCACACCAGACCCATTCAGGTGACCGGGTCCGCGCATGACGAGGCCACCGCCGTCCGGCTCGGCCTGTCCAGGTCCAGGTACGAGGGGCCCACCGGGATCTCGGGCGTATTCCAGGACAGCTGTGTGCAGGCCGGGATTCCGGCGCTGTCGTTCTGGGCCTCGGTGCCGCACTACGTCTCGCAGGCCCCCTCGCCCAAGGCGACGTTGGCCCTGCTGCACCGGGTCGAGGAGATCCTCGACGTCGAGGTGCCGCTGGGGACACTGCCCGGCCAGGCCGACGAGTGGGAGGTGGAAGTCTCGCAGATCGCCGCCGAGGACGAGGAGATCTCCGAGTACATCCACGCCCTGGAAGAACGCGAGGGCGAGGACGAGCCGCTGCAGCCGGCCTCAGGCGAATCCATCGCAGCCGACTTCGAGCGTTACCTGCGCCGGCGCGGCCCGAAGGGTGAAGGCCGGCGCTGACCGAACGCCGGCCGGTTCCCGTGGCCTCGGATCAGGCGTCCGTGGAACCTGCGTCGGCCGCATCGTCCGAAGCGGGCCCGCCGGAGTTCACGCCCTCAGGATCGCCGGTCCACACCTCGGCCATTTCCTCGTCGCTGATGGGCACGCCCTGGTAGTCCTCGGCACCGGCTGCGGCGTAGTCCGTGCCCTCGGTGGGTTCGGCGGACGACGTGTCCGATGGGCCGTCCGTGCTGGTGGCGTCACTGGTGTCGGTGCTGTTGGGATCAGTGCTGTTGGGATCAGTGCTGTTGGGATCGGTGTCGGTGCTGCTGGTGTCGGTGCCGCTGGTGTCGGAGGTGCTGTTTGTCATGAGGTGTCCTTCCGGTTGCGATCATGGTGCTTCGGGTCTGTTCCCGTTCAGCGCAGTTCCCGTTCAGCGCAGGCTGACACCCAACAGGGCGTCCACCGCGTCGGCGACAGCCGCGCCGTCAAGGGTGTCGTCGGCGGCCCAGCGGTCCAGCGCCGCCAGGGCGGCCGGGGTATCCAGGTCGTTCGCCAGTGCGGTCCGCACCGTCGCGATGACATTGGCTGTCTGCGCGCCGCCGCGGCCGGCCGCCGCGCGCCACCGGTCCAGCCGCGTCTGCGCCGCGGTCAGCAGTCCAGCCGTCCAGGGCCGATCGGTCCGGTAGTGCCCGGCCAGCAGGGCCAGCCGGATCGACATCGGGTCGACCCCGTCAGCCAGCAACCTGGACACGAACACCAGGTTGCCCCTGGATTTGGACATCTTCTCCCCGTCCAGGGAGATCATCGCGGCGTGGGTGTAGTGCCGGGCGAACGGGAATACCCCGGTCAGCACCTCGGCGTGCGCGGCCGAGCACTCATGGTGCGGAAAGATCAGGTCGCTACCGCCGCCCTGCACGTCGATCGTTGCGCCGAGCCGCTTTCCGGCGATGACCGCGCACTCGATGTGCCAGCCAGGTCGGCCGGGACCCATCGGCGACGCCCACGACGGTTCCCCGGTTCGCGCGGTTCGCCACAGCAGCGGGTCGAGCGGGTGCCGCTTGCCGGGACGCTCCGGGTCGCCGCCACGTTCGGCGGCGAGGGCTAGCATCGTCTCCTCGTCGTACCCGGACTCCTGGCCGAAGTGGGGCGCGGCGGCGATGTCGAAGTACACATCTCCACCGTCGGCCCCCTGGTCGGTAGCCAGATCATCGTCATTGGTGATCCGGTAGGCGGCGCCCCGGTCCAGCAACGCCTGGACCCCGGCGGACACTTCATCCATCGCCTCCAACGCCCCGATGTAATCGGTGGGCGGCAGGACCCGCAGCGCAGTCATGTCGCGACGGAATAGGTCGATCTCCCTGGCGGCCAAATCGCGCCAGTCGATGCCGTCCCGGGCGGCTCGTTCCAGCAGCGGGTCGTCGATGTCGGTGATGTTCTGCACAGCGTGCACCCGGTGACCGCCGTCCAGCCACATCCGCTGGACCAGATCGAATGCGACATACGTTGCGGCATGGCCGATGTGGGTCGCGTCATACGGCGTGATGCCGCAGACGTAGATCGTTGCAGGGTCACCGGGATCGGTGGGCCGGACGGAACCGGAGGCGGTGTCGAACAGGCTGAGCACGGAGCGCGCGGACCCCGGCGGGGTGGCCACGACGGGCACGGGGGGACGGTTCCAGGACTGCACCGGTCCACCCTAAACGCCGACCCGGTCAGCGCCCGCCCGGTCGGGGCTTCATTTGCCGCCGGTCCGGGTTGTGCCTTCCGGGGAGTGTCACAGCCAGCCCAACCGGCCGAGCGGTTCCACCAGCTCCCGTTCCTCGTAGGCCAGATGCGAGAGCAGGGTGTCGCTGAGCAGGTCGACCGACGCGCGGAGGGTGGTCATCCCGCCGTCGGAGCTGGCGACCAGGGCGACCAGCGCGCGATCGACGCCGTCCAGGACGTCATGGATTGTCACGTGTTCCTGCTGCAGTCGGTCGATGACCGGGCCGAGCCGCGGGTCGTCCCGGCGCAGGCGCGGGAAGACCGCCTGGTCCTCGATGCTGTGATGAGTGGTCACGATCCGGCAGTACGACTCGCAGTAGGTGCCCAGGGTCCAGTTGTTCTGCCGCATGGTCATGGTGTTGATCGCGGACCGGGCGGCCCCCAACTCCATCGTGCCCGCGGCGACCTGTTCGACGAGGTCGTGGATCTGGGTCAGCTCGGCCCGCAGGGCGTCATGGACGTCGACGAGCCGCTGGCCGCTGTGCTCCTCGCGTTCGGTGTAGATCCGTCCCGGATCGGGGGCGGGACCGGTGGGCCGGGTCGTTTCGTCCCAGAGTCGCGTTTCGCTCCTGCGGGTGCCGTCGTCGGGGGTGGGGACGACCGGGAACCCCCGGTCGACCTCCGATCCCGGATAGACGCCTACCGAGATTACCTGCGCTGGTTGGCTTTCCCTGGTCGTGGGGGTAGCCGCTGCCAACTCCGGCCGCTCCGGTCCCGTGGAGTCGCGTTCAACGGCCACCAGCTCGCGGACGGCAGGGGCGACCTCGCCGGCGAACCGGCGCAGGTCGTCGGGGTCGTCACTTGCCAGGATGAACACACTAAAGCCGTCGCCGAGCGCCAGCTCGGCCAGCTCCTGCGCCCACTGCTCCGCCGGGCCGTGCAACCGCCCGCCGCCGGTCGGGCTGAACTTGCCGGTGACGTTGAGCAGCCGCCTGATGTCCCGGGCGGATCGCCCGGCCTGCTCGGCGGCCTCGTCGATGATCGCGTTGCCGGCGGCCAGGTCGCCCGGTTTCAGGTATCCCAGGGACGGCAACCAACCGTCGGCCAACCGGCCGGTCAGGGCCAGCATCCGCGGCTTGTAGGCGCCCAGCCAGATCTCGACCGGGTGTGCCGGTGCCGGGCCGCGTTTTGCTCCGAACACGCGGTAGAACTCGCCGTCGACGCGGACGCCGCCGCGGGCCGCGGTGTCCCAGGTCTCCCGCAGGACGTCGATCGCCTCCTCGAGGGCGCGTACCGCCTCCCCCGGCGCCAGCCGGCGACCGCCTATCGCCTCGATGGCCTCCCAGAACGCCCCGGCCCCGAGGCCGAGGTCGACCCGGCCACCGGCGAGCAGATCGAGGCTGGCAACGCTGCGGGCGAGCACGGCGGGCGGCCGCAGCGGCAGGTTGATCACGTTGCCCGACAGGCGGATTCGGCTGGTTCGGGCCGCGACGTAGCTCAGCAGGGTCCAGGTATCGAGGAAGGCCGGCTGGTAGGGATGGTCCTGGAAGGTGACCAGATCCAGCCCGACCTGTTCGGACAGCACGGCGAGCTCGACCGTCCGGCCGGGGTCGGCGTTGCCGGGGGTGATGAACGACCCGAAGGACAGGTCATGGCCGTAGTCGCTCACCGGCAGAAGCCGTGCGACGCGCGGTGGTTCATCGTGGTTCTCCTTCGGGTCGGGCATGCCGATTGTGCCGTGCCGCCGCGCTCATCGCCGACCCCGGGCGGCTCGACGCGCGTTCGGAAGACCTCGATTTTCAACCCTGCATTTGACCCGCCGCCGCGTAACCCTTGTCCGCGAAGAACCGGTTTACCCTGGGTATGACTCTCGCGAGACCGAAGCCCGGTCGATCTGATTGAGTCCTCCATATGGCTGAGATCGGCAAGAGACGGCGCAATCAGCCAGCACCACCGCACATCTTGTTCGACGCGTTGATAGAACCGGACCGCGACCCCGCGCGACCGTGGCTGGACCTGCTGGAGGATGAGATTCGCCCGCGCGTTCTGCTGGCAGATCCACCGTCAATGGTGCTCTGGTCGTCGCTGTGGACGTGCCGACCGGACGCGCGCATCCGATTCGATCTGCCGCCGGACGCAGCGAACCAAGGAACCGATCTGTGTTGGACGCTTCTGGTCCAAGAGCCCGTACCCCATGACGCACTGGTCGGACACATTCGCAAGCGAGTCAACACCCTCATCAACGCACACTTGCGGTACACCTTCGGGCAGTAGCCGTGACGGCCGGCTCCGCCGCATCCGCGGTTCATCCAGGCTCTCGAGCAGTCGCACCGAAGTCGACGCCGTCACTGCTTGCGGTTCCGAATTGTCGAGGCACGGTCCCCGGGGGCAATTTCACCACGTTCCCTTCTCAGGCCGAGGCTATGCGGTTTCGGTGACGGAGAAAGCGTTACCGTCGGGGTCGCGGAAGGCGAACATGGCGGGTACTCCAGGCCTGCGGAGGACGTCGTCAGCCTGGACGCCGGCGGCTACCAGCGCAGCGTGAGCAGCTTCGGCGTCCTCGGTGGTGAATCGGATGCCGATCGCGCCGCGGGTGACGCCAGGGCTCGTTGGTTCGAGGGTGAGGATGACGTTGTCGCCGCCGGGTGCAAGTTCGATCCACCGGCCACCGTTGGGGGTGGGGTTGTCGCGCAGCACGGTGAAGCCGAGTGCGCCGGTGTAGAACTGCAACGCGGTGTCCTGGTCGTCGACCGGGATGCTGACCGTGCGGACGCCGGTGATGTGGGTCGAACTGGTGGTCATTGGGTGCTCCTTGGCGGGGTGGGTGCAAGCCGTTCCTCGAGGTGGACGGTGACGGTGCCGCCGGCTTGTTTGTCGAGCTGTGCGCGGACGGCAGCTGGGACGGCGAGTTTGTGGGTGCCGTCGCCCAGTGCCATGAACGAGCCGTGGAACGGCAGGCCGTCGATTCGTCCGCGGATACGGACCAGGCCGCGGGTGCCGAAGTACTCGGCGGAGCCGGGCATCACGACGTAGGTCCAGCCCCCCTTGTTGGGGCTCTTCTGCAGAGTGGCGGTGAAGGTGCGGTCGAGCGTGATCATGGTGTGCCTGCTCACGGTGTGCCTCCGTAGGTCAAGGAGCCGGGGGTGGTGAGTTCCTGGCCGGTTTCGAGCCAGGTCTTCAGACCCGACAGGATCATCGGCCAGCCGCCGTACAGGTGCGGGTCGGCGTCCTCACGCAGCTGGTCGTGGGTGACGGTGAGCCGGCAGGAGTCGCCAACCGGCTCGATTTCCCAGGTCACCCGGCTGGTTGGTTCGGCAGCGATGGCGTCGTCCCAGACCGCCCGGTAGGACTGCACAAGCCGGTGCGGCGGGTCGACGTCGAGGTTGTCGCCCTCGATCAGCGTCCGTGACGCATTGTGGTGTCCCACCCGGTAGCTCGATCCTGCCGTCCACGTCGAGTCCACCTGTGCGCCGAATTGGTAGCGGGCTCGGGTCTCGGGGTCGGTGATCGCCTGCCAGAGCCGTTCCGCACTGGTGCGGATGTAGATCTCGAATACCTTCTCCACGGTTGCCTCCAGGTCGCGTTTGAGATCGGCGAGGCCGGCGGCCCACGCTTCGGTGTACTTGTTCACCCATCGGTCGTGGACCAGCCTGATCGGGATCGGGTTGAGGAAATGCAGCTTCTCCCGGCCGCGGCGACGGGTGGCGACCAGGCCGGCCTCCTCCAACAGGCGCAGATGCTTGGCCACTGCCGGTCGGGTCATGTCGAAGCGGCCCGCCAGCGCGTTGAGCGTCTGACCGTCACTGCGAAAGAGCTCGTCCAGCAGCTCACGTCGCGTCTGATCGCTCAACGCCTTGAATACCGGTTCCATCGGCCCACTATAGGAAACCTTTTGGTTTCCTGTCAAGCCACGCTGGGTGTGGGTTTTTCGCGGTGAAGTCCACGAGGCGTGCCAACGGTCATTCAGAGTGAGCCGATCCGCCCCGGCTCCTTACCGACCCGGGGGCACCTGCGAAATTTTCGATACGACCGGTCCACCACTGCGCCAACAGCTTTCACTGCGAAAGGCCGGGTACCACGTGCCGATTCGCGTGCAGGATCGCGGTCTGCCAGCCTCGAAGCCCGGTCCCCCGCACCTCGCCCGGCGGGGACGACGCCGGGAACATCAGGTTCTGCCGGTCGTGCAGGTGCGGCAGGTTCAGGGCGTGACCGAGCTCGTGGGCCAGCACGGTTTCGTCGTAGCTGTGGAGCTGGGCTTTGTCGAACAGCGACGCCTGCACGATCACCCAGTCGGCCGAGACCCCCAGCGAGCACCCAGTGACCCGCCCGGCGATCTCCCGGACCACGACGACGGTGATCGGGGACCCGACCAGGGCCGTGGTCAGGTCAGCAGGCGGACAGTAGCGACGGTAGAACTCCGTGCGGCCCAACACATCGTCGAGCAGCAGCAGCCGGTTGGCTCGCGGGTTGAGCGCCGCCGCCGGCGCGGGCGCGGCGACCACCGTGAGGTCCTCCAGCCGGACCCGGAGACCGGCCTCCGCGGTCAGGACGTCGTTGGCTAGGTCGACGGACGGCTGCACCGCGTCCGCGGTGGTCAACGGGTGCCCGTCCTCGTCGGACAGGATGACCATCCTGATCCGCAGGGTCGCCAGACCGACGTCCTGTCCGCGCAGTGCAGCCCTGGCGCCTTCGCCGGCCCTGGCCAGCCCGCTGGAGACGTCCAAGGTCAGGCCGACGACCGCGCGCCCAGTCGCCCGGCCGATCCCGGTCAGCACTCCACCGACCGTCGGGCTCATAGCGGGGGCCACGGGATCGGGGTGCGGTGCGCCGGAGCCTTGGGGAACTTCCTCGTCCGGTCCATCGCGTCCAGCCGATCCCGGAGTGCCCGGATTTCGGTGAGGGTCAGCAGCGCGACCAACTCTTCACCGAGGTTGCCGTCCAGTTCCCGCCGGAGCCGCAGCACGCCATCGGTCACCTCGTCCGGCAGGGCCCGGCCGGCCCAACCCCACAGGATCGTTCGCAGCTTGTCGTCGGTATGGAAGGTCAACCCGTGATCGACGCCGTAGATGCGACCCTCGGCGGTGGGCAGCACGTGAGAGCCCTTGCGGTCAGCGTTGTTCACCACCACGTCGAATCCGGCCAACAGGGCCAGGGCGGGTGAATCGGCGTGCACCACCGCCACATCGGCACCGTCCACATCGACCGCGCGCAGGACCGGCAGCCAGCCCTTGGGTACCTTCCGGACCGGAACGAGATCGACCACGTCCTCCGGGTCGGCGCCCTCTATCCAGCGCTGCACCATGCCTGTCCCGTACGGGCCGTCCCGAAGCACCGTCAGCGGCACGCAGTCCCAGCCGGCCGCCCGCGCCACCACGAACGCCGCCCGTTCCCGTTCCGCCAGGGTGCCGTCGGGGAAGTCCCACAGCGGACGTTCACCGCGGACCGGCTTGTAGATGCAGGCAACAGTCAGGCCATCCAGGGTCGCGTCGGCGAGCAGGGTCAGGTTCGAGGCATCCGGCAACCGGCCGGTGACCGACAACTCACCGCAGGAAATCACCTCGGCAGCGGCAGCGGCATCGGCCACCGGGTCAGCCGAGGACACCGCGGTGGTAGCCGTTCAGTCGTGGACAGATGTGGCCCTCCGCGTCCAGGGGGTTGCCACACAGCGGACACGGCGGCCGGCCCGCGGCCACCACCTTTTCGGCGTGCTGGGCGAAATCCCTCGCCTCGGCCAGGGACAGGAAGACCCGCAACGCGTCGGGACCATCCTCCCGGTCCTCCAGGACGATGTCCTCCCCGACTTCCTCTTCGGACAGGGCGAGAAGTTCGACGATCACCTGAGAACCCTCGCCGTCCCACGCGAGGCCCATGGTGCCGACCCGGAACTCGGCGTCAACAGGGGTGGACAAACTCAGATCTGCAACGGCCAACGGGACAGAGGTAGCCTCGACCTCGGCCCCGAACCGGCGGCCGACCTCGGTGATCAGCGACGCCAACCGGTCGGCGAGCACAGCAACCTGTTGCTTCTCACAGGAAACGGAGAGCACCCGGCGGCCGTCGACGACCTGCAGGAAGAATTCGCGGTCGCCGGGTTGCCCGACTGTTCCGGCGAGGAACCGGTCGGGTGAGCGGAAGACGTGGATTTGTCGCGACATGGCACCTCCAAGCCTAGTCGCCTGCGACGAAGTCGCCAGGCGCCGTTCGATACAGGGAGCGAGTCTCCCCGCGTTTTCCAGACACGCTGTATTGCAAAAGATCAGTGGGTGACTCCGCCGGGAACCGCATCGGACGCGTCGTGCCCAGGAGCGTCGGATGAGGGGTCAGGCGCACTTGGGCCGGCGCCCTGGGCACTCCCGGTCGGAGTCGGCTGCGCATCAGGCGGCGGCAGTGGGCGCAGCAGGCCCAGTTCACCGGTGTCGTTCACCCGCTCGACGAACGGCCGCAGCGGGGTGTAGCGGATAACCGAGAGTGACGCGGGAGCAACCACGATCCGCTGGAACGAATCCAGGTGCATTCCCAACGCGTCAGCCAGGATGGCCTTGATCACATCCCCGTGCGAGCACACCATCACTGTCTGGTCGCGCGGCGCGGCTCCGCGCAGGTCGCAGATCGCAGCGGCCGCCCGATGTGACACCCCGGCCAATCCCTCCCCGGCCGGGAACACCGCTGCCGAGGGGTGCTGCTGCACGGTGCGCCAGAGAGGCTCAGCGGCGAGTTCGCTCAGCTTGCGGCCCGACCAGTCGCCGTAGTCGACCTCGGCGAACCGGTCGTCCAGTTCCACCGCCAGCCCGGCGGCCGCGGCGAACGGGGTGATCGTCTGCACGCAGCGGTCCATCGGCGAGCTGAGCACCCGGTCGATGCTGATGCCGGCGAGCCGGTCCGCGATCGCCGCCGCCTGACCGCGCCCGTACTCGTCCAGGTTAACCCCGGGGGTTCGGCCGGCGAGCAGACCCGCCGTGTTCGCCGTCGACCGGCCGTGCCGGACCAAAACCACCGTCAGCACCGGCGGCGGGGGCTCGGCCGGTGCGGCTGTTGCTGGCTCACCCTGCGGCGGCGGTGCTGGCTCACCCTGCGGGGCCGGCTCACCCGGTGCCGCGGGTGGGGAGGCGGGCGCGGAAGCGGGGTCGGTCACGTCGCTGTCAACGCCCCGGTTGCCAGGGCGACGATGATGGCCGCCCCCAGCGCCCAGCGGTACCAGACGAAGACCCGGATGGTATGGCTCGCAACGTACTTGAGCAGCCAGGCGACGGAGGCGTAGGCGACGACGAACGACACCACGGTCCCGACCAGGGTCGGTAGCACGCCGACCCCGCCCTTGAGCGCCGACGGCAATTCGTACGCGCCGGCACCGAGCAGCGCCGGGATGCCCAGCAGGAACGCCAACCGGGTAGCGGTGACCCGGTCCAGTCCTCGCATCAGACCCACCGAGATCGTCGCCCCGGACCTGGACACCCCAGGGATCAGGGCCAGGCACTGGGCGAAACCGATGAGTAGCGAGTCGGTCAGGTTCAGGTCGCGGTCACCCCGGTCCTGTTTGGCGATCGCTTCGGCGAGCAACATCACGGCGCCCCAGATGATCAGCGCGAACGCCACCACCCACAGGCTGCGCAGCGGCCCGGAGACCAGGTTCCGGGCCAGGAAGCCGACGATCACGATCGGGATCGACCCGATGATCACCAACCAGGCCAACCGGTAGTTCGGGTCGGACCTCGCACTGGGGGTGGTGAGCCCGCGCAGCCACGCGCGGAACAGCACCACGATGTCCTTCCAGAAGAAGATCAGCACCGCAACGATCGCCCCGACCTGGATGACGGCGGTGAACGCGGTCACCGCCGGGTCGTCGATGGTCAGGCCGAGCATCTTGGCGACGATGGTCAGGTGTCCGGTGGAGGACACGGGCAGGAATTCGGTCAGGCCCTCGACGATGCCGAGGATGAGTGCCTGGAGAAGGGTCACGCGGTTGCTCCGGTCAGTTCAGCGGCCCGAAGGACCGTGGTCAGGGTGGCAATCTTGGTGTCCAGATCGGCATCGAACGGGGTGACCGCGACCGAGGTCACCCCGACGGCAACCAACTGCCGCAGCCGGTCGGCAATGTGGTTGACATCACCAATCAGGCTGGTCCGGTCGATGAAATCCGTCGGCACGGCGGCCGCCGCGCCGGCGTAGTCACGGGCCAGGAATCGCTCCTGCACCTCGTCGGCCTGCCGGCCGAACCCCATCTCGGTGGCCGTCCGGTGGTAGAAGTTGGCCTTCGACGAGCCCATTCCGCCGATGTACAGGGCGGCATGTGGGCGAATCCGGTCGGCCGCAGCGTTGATGTCGTCGTCGACCGTCGCCGGAAGGGACACGCAGATGTCCATCTCCGCGGGATCACGGCCCGCGGCGACGGCAGCGGCCCTGATCCGCTGCACCGAATTGCCGGCGTGATCCGGGTCGAAGAAGATCGCGAGCCAGCCGTCGGCGATCTCACCCGTCAGGTCGAGGTTCTTCGGGCCGAGGGCGGCCAGATAGATCGGGATCCGTGCGCGCACCGGTTGGAGCGAGAGGACCAGCGACTTCCCAGGCCCGTCCGGCAGGGGCAACGTGAAGTGCGCCCCGCCCGCCGTCAGCCGCCGCCGTTCGATGGTCCGCCGAACAATTTGGACGTATTCCCTGGTCCGGCCGATCGGATCGGTGAATCGAACCCCGTGCCATCCCTCGGACACCTGTGGCCCGGAGACCCCCAGCCCCAGGGTGAACCGGCCGGCGGACAGCGCGTCCAGGGTGCTCGCGGTCATCGCGGTCATTGCCGGGGTGCGGCCAGGGATCTGCAGGACCGCGGACCCGATGCCGATCCGGTGGGTGCGGGCAGCCACCGCGGCCAGCACGGTAACCGCGTCCGACCCGTAGGCCTCAGCTGCCCAGACGGTGTCCAGGCCGAGGCTTTCCGCAGCCTGGGCCAGGGCCAGGTTGCCGGCGAGCTCATCGGCCGTCGTCACGTAGCCGAGATTGAGTCCGACACGCAGGCTGGCCACCACCGTGCTGCTCGCCCCCTGGTCGCAGTCCCGCCACGTTGTCGTGGGTGATCGTCGCGATGGGTGATCCGTCCGCCGCAGACGTCACGGTACCGGGCGGAGCCCCAGATTCCGGTTCGGCATGGCGAGGCTTGCACCCGGCTTTCGTTACGGCCGATAGGTTGGCCACCATGCAGGCGCGTCGGGTGGGGACAAGTGGCCTGGAGGTGTCCCGGCTAGGCCTGGGCACCATGAGCTGGGGTCGAGACACCGACGCGGACGCCGCCGCGGTGCAGCTCGAAGCGTTCGCCGGGGCCGGCGGCACCTTGATCGACACCTCGAACATCTACGGCGACGGTGAGGCCGAATCCATTCTGGGCACCTTGGTGCCGGACGTCGTCGCCAGGTCTGCGGTGGTCCTGTCGACGACGACCGTCGGTGCCGGCAGCGGCCGGGGAGGGTTGCTGGCAGCCCTGGACGGGTCGCTGAAAAGGTTGGACACCGACCACGTCGACCTGTGGCAGGTGCACGGGTTCGACCCGGCGGTGCCCTTCGAGGAAACGGCCGGCGCGCTACTGGCCGCCGTCACCTCCGGCCGGACCAGCTACCTCGGGGTGTCCGGGATGACGGGCTGGCAACTTGCCACCCTCGCTGGTTGGCTCCGCGGCCACGCCCCGGCCACCCCCTTGGTGTCGGTGGAGTCGGAGTACTCCCTGCTCGACCGCGGACCGGAGGAATCGGTGCTCCCCGCCGCCGGCGCGCACGGCATGGGCCTGCTGGGCTGGGCACCGCTCGGCCGCGGGGTGCTCACCGGGAAGTACCGGCACGGCACCCCGGCAGATTCCCGCGGAGCGTCACCGCAGTTCACCCGGTACGTGGGCCGGTATCGCACCGAGCAGTCCGCCCGGATCGTCGAGGCGGTGGCGACCGCGGCCGAGGGTCTTGGCGTGTCTCCGCTCGCGGTGGCGTGCGCGTGGGTGCGGGACCGGGCCGGGGTCAGCAGCGTAATCGTCGGCGCGCGGGACGGGGCGCAGTTGCTGGGCTCATTGGCGACCGAGGAACTCACGTTGCCCACGGAGATCCGCAGCGCGCTCGACGACGTGAGCGGCGGGCAAGCAACCGAGGAATGACCCGCCGGACGGTAGTGTCCGGGCGTGCCTGACGTGTTCGCCGAGTTCTGCGCCGCCGGCCTGTGGCCCGGCGTCGGGGCGGCGGTCGCGGTCCAGTTGGCTGCCGCTGGTATCTCCTCCCCCGCTGACGTCACGGCACCGAAACTGGCCGCGCTGCCCAGGATGACCGATCGTCGGGCCAACCGGCTGGTGACCAGTTTCATCGGCGCCGGGCAGCTCTATCAGATCGCGGAACTGCTGGTGCCGCAGGAGATCCCGGTCCGCTGGGCGGCCAGACTGGCCGAACAGCTCGGGGTCGATCCGGCCGGCACCCTCCGCGCCGATCCCTGGCGTTTGCTCGTTCTGCCTGACGCCGTCGTCGCCCAGGCCGACCGGTTGGCCCGCGCCATGGAACCCGAGGTTCGTCGCGACGATCCGCGGCGGGGTCGCGCACTGGTGGAATGGACACTCGCCCGGTTTGCCAGGGACGGCCACACCGCCGCTCCGGAGTCCTTGGTGGCGGACCGGCTGCGGCCCTTCGGGGTGGACCCGGCACCGGCCTTGGGGGCCTCGCTGGTCGGCGGTGCGGTCGTCCGGGTGGCTGACCCCGGCGGCTCGTCGGAGCCGTGGGTCGCTCGAGAAGTGTTGGCGCAGGCCGAATCCACCATCGCGGAAGGCCTGGCCCGGTTGGTCGGCACCGCCAAGAGCCTCGCCGGGGAGCGGGCGGTCAAGGGCGCGGTCGGCGAGCTCGACGCCGTCCAGGCCAGCGCAGTGTCGTTGGCCGTCGCACACGGCGTCAGCCTGCTGACCGGCGGCCCGGGAACCGGTAAGAGCCGAACCGTGTCGGCGATCGTCGCGGTCTGCCGCAGGGTGGATGTGACGATCGCGTTGGCCGCACCGACCGGCAGGGCGGCGAAACGGCTGGAGGAACTGGCCGGCAACAACGCGACCACCGTGCACCGATTGCTCGGTGCGCGTCCCCCGGCGGCCGGGGCGTCGGGTTCGGTGTTCGAGCACGATGCGCAGAATCCGATCGAGGCCGATCTGGTGGTCGTCGACGAGGCTTCGATGCTGGACGCGGAACTGTGCGCCGCGCTGGTCTGCGCGATCCGGGACGGCACCCACCTGGTGATCGTCGGGGATCCCGCCCAGCTGCCGTCGATCGGCCCGGGACGGGTACTCGGTGACCTGATCGACAGCGGGGCGGTTCCGGTGACGGAGCTGAGCACGCTCTACCGGCAGACCGAGGGTGGCGCGATCGCCAGGCTCGCCATCGCCGTCCGCGGCGGCGAACTCGCCAGGGTGGACGACCCCACCCATGAGGTGGTGGTGGTGCCGGCCCCGCAGTCCACCGAGGCGGCGCACCGGGTGGTGCAGCTCGTCACCGATTCCATTCCGCGGGTGTTCGGCTGCAGCGGTGACCAGGTGCAGGTGGTGACCCCGGTGCACCGTGGACCCGCCGGGACCCAGGCCCTCAACCGCGCGTTGAAGGCGGTGCTGAACCCGGGTTCGGGGACGGTCCGCGGCTACGACGCGGGTGACCGGGTGGTCGCCACCGCCAACCACCTCGATGCCGAACCGACCGGGTACGCCAACGGCGAGGTCGGAACCGTGCTGTCCTGCGGGGACAACACACTGCGGGTGGCGTTCGCCAGCGGCGAAGCCGAGATCAGTGGCAAATCACTGTCGGACCTGTTGCACGGCTGGGCGATCACCGTGCACCGGGCCCAAGGTTCGGAGTGGGAAGCCGTCGTTGTGGTAATGCCACCGGAGGCCGGCAGCATGCTGTCCCGGCCGTTGGTCTACACCGCGCTGACTCGCGCCCGCCGGCACCTCTCGGTCGTGCACGCTGCCGGACCGGCGCTGGCTCATGCGGTCCGGCAGATCGGCTCGATCCCCCGGCGGACCAGGCTGGCGTCCCTGATCACCGCCGAGTTGGCCGGTCGGCGGGTCCCCGAGGTGCCGGCGCAGGATCGGCAGTTGACGATGGACGCCGGCGGCGTCGAGAGCGTGCGGTAACCGGATAATCGTGGCGAGCACACAGATGCGATGGCGTTGGCCGGGATCGGAAAGGGGTGAGGATCATCGCAATGCAGGGATCAACGGCGGGTGGCGGTGACGTGCCGGGACGGACGCTGCCGGCAGGCGGATCACCGCAGCGGACGGCCGTGGCCGGCTGGGGTCAGCCGGACGAGTTCGACTACCAGCCGCTACGGATCGACGCCCGGGTGTCTCGCTCCGCAGCTGCGGCAATGCTGGCGATCCGGGCTGAGTTCTCCGGTTGGGAGCTGGCCCGGGTGCTTCGGTTCCCCGACGGCAGTCGTCGGGTGTGGTTGCGGCGCAAGCGTTCTGCCGGCCTGTTGCCGGACCTTACGCCGTGACTCACCACGGCTGATGGCCGAGCCGGACGGTCCGGTGGGCACCGACCAGGTCGAACCCGATCCCGGGTGGCCCGCGGTCCGCTCACAGGTGCTGCGGGACGCGGCCGGCGTCGCCGTCGCCACCGGGGCGTACGCGGTCTCGTTCGGGGCCATCGCCCTGTCCGCCGGACTGAACCTGTGGCAGGCGATGGCGTTGTCGTTGCTGATGTTCACTGGCGGCAGCCAGTTCGGGCTCATCGGGGTGGTGGCCGGCGGCGGGGCCCCGTTGGCCGGCGCAGCCACGGCAATCATGCTGGGCGCCCGTAACGCCCTGTATGGGCTGCGATTGTCCGAGCTACTGGACGTGCGGGGGCTGCGCAGACTGCTGGCGGCCCAATTGGTCATCGACGAATCCACCGCGATGGCGCTCGGCCGGGATTCGGTCCGCGCCAGCAGGCTTGCGTTCTACGCCACCGGTCTTGGCGTGTTCGCGCTATGGAACGTCGGCACCGTGATCGGTGTGGTGGGTGCGTCCTGGCTCGCGGAACCGAAAGTCCTCGGACTGGACGCCGCAGCTCCGGCTGCCTTTCTCGCCCTGCTCGCTCCCCGGCTGCGCGGCGGGGAGACCTGGGCGGTGGCGCTGCTGGCCGCCCTCGTTGCGGTGCTGTTCGTACCTATCGTTCCGGTCGGCGTGCCGGTGTTGCTCGCGGCACTGGTGGGCGTGGTGGCTGGTGTACTCCCGCGTCGGGAAACCCGAGACGACGGCCCGGACCTGGGTTCGGAACCACCGACATGACTTTGTGGCTCGGGATTATCGCCGGCTGCGCTGGCTGTTACGCGTTCAAGCTGGCCGGGCTGTCGGTGCCCCGGCGCGTGCTGGAACGGCCACGGGTGCAACGGGTCTCGGCCCTGCTGCCGGTGGTCCTGCTGTCGGCGTTGATCGCGGTGCAAACCCTGTCGTTCGGGCCGGAGCTGGTGCTGGACGCCCGGGTCGCCGGGCTGGCGGTAGCCGGGGTGGCCGTGTGGCGGCGGCTGCCGTTCCTGGTCGTGGTGGGGCTGGCCGCCGCCGCGACCGCAGTGGTCCGGTGGTGGCTACCCGGGAGCTGATGACCGGGCGCACCCACCGCTGATTAGCACCGACCTGGCGCGCCCGGTCTGCGCCCCCGGTTCTCGACCCCGGCCTCATCATCACCCCGGAATGGGAACCCAGTGTTCAGGCAACGTCCGGAACCAGAACCTCGCACCAGAGTTGGGGGGCTCGGCTGATCTTGCGGTCCAGGGTGACCAACACCGCGCCGGCCAGTTCGGCGACCGCGACGTAACTGGCGTCGTAGCACGACAGGTTGCGCCGCAGTTCCCAGACGCGCGGGCCCAGCAGGTCGTAGGGCCAGAGTTCGATATCGAGGGCCAGCAAGTCGGCATGAGCTTGGGCGGCCTGATCGGCACTCACCAGGCCCGCCAGTTCGTGCCGGCGGATGACGTTACTGGACTCGAACATCAGCAGACTCGGAGCGAGCAACCCAGCACCGGCCACCGTGTCGGTGACCCATTGGCCGTCTGGACCTGAATCGAGCAGCAGCGCGACAATGGCCGAGGCGTCACACACCGCAGCGGAGCTCACCGCCGGTCGGCATCCCGGGCGGCCAGGATCGACTGGGCATTGGTAACCACCCCGGTCGCGGCCACCCTTGCGCGCGCCCTGGCGATGACGTCCTGGACAGGCGGCCGCGCCGCCGTGTTCACGAACATGGTCCGCAGATATTCCTGCAGTGACTGGCCCGCGCGCGCTGCACGTGCCGCCAACTCATCGCGAACGGTATCGGGTACGTCCCGTACGGTGATCACCACGCTCATGACTGCATAGTAGCTGTAATGCAGCTACTATGCAGTCATCCGCAAAATGACGCCCCCCGGCGGGCACCACGCAAAGCTCAAAAGATTGCTGATGCGGGTCGTGGTAGCCAGTTGTGATGCCGCGATCAGCAGGTCCTCAGCAACCGGTCCAACACCCGGGTGCCGAACGTCAGCGCGTCGACCGGCACCCGCTCGTCCACCCCGTGGAACAGCGCCGAGAAGTCCAGGTCCGCGGGCAACCGCAGCGGCGAGAAGCCGTAGCCGGCAATGCCAAGCCTGGCGAACGCCTTGTTGTCCGTGCCGCCGGAGAGCATGTATGGGATGGCAGTGCCGTCCGGGTCCTCCGCCAGCAGCGCCGCCTTCATCGCGTCCACCAGCGCGCCCTCGAACGGGAACTCCAGCGGCGGCTGCCAGGTCCAGTCGATGTGCACGTCGTCGCCGACCAGCGCCTGCACCTCCTCGCGGAAGTTCTCCTCCGACCCCGGCAACACCCGGCAGTCCACCGTCGCGGTGGCCGTTGACGGGATGACGTTCGCCTTGTAGCCCGCCTTGAGCATGGTGGGGTTGGCGGTGTTGCGCAGGGTGGCATTGAGGATCCGGGACACCGGACCGATCTTGGCGACCGCAGTCTCCAGATCCTGCTCCGGGAACTCCATTCCGGTCAGCTGGGTGACCGATTCCAGCAGCGCCTCGACGGTCGCCGTCCGGGTGATCGGGAACTCGTGCGCGCCGAGTGCGGCGACGGCCTGCGCAATGCGGCTGACCGCGTTGTCGTCGTTGATCATGGAACCGTGGCCGGCCCGGCCGGTGGCGCTCAGATGTGCCCAGGCGACACCCTTCTCGGCCGCTGCGACCAGGTAGGCTCGCCGGTCTCCGTCGAGCGGAATGGAGAATCCACCGACCTCGGAGATCGCTTCGGTCGCACCCGCGAACAACTCCGGGTGGTGGTCGACCAGCCACTGCGAGCCGAGGGCGCTCCCCGCCTCCTCGTCCGACATGAAGGCGAAGATCAGGTCCCGCGGGGGGACGTAGCCGCTGGTCTTGAACTCCCGGGCGACCGCCACCGTCATGGCCACCATGTCCTTCATATCGACGGCGCCCCGGCCCCAGACATACCCGTCCCGGATGGCCCCGGAGAACGGGTCGACGGTCCACTCCGAGGCGTCCGCGGGGACAACGTCGACGTGTCCGTGCACGAGGAGGGCGCCACGGTCCGGGTCGGCCCCGGGCAGCCGGCAGATGACATTGCCTCGACCGGGAACCGCTTCGAGATAAGTGGTCTCGTATCCGACCTCTTCCAGTTTGTCCTGGAGGTACCGGGCGGCCCGGGCCTCACCGTCCCCGATCGTGGCAGGGTCGCCGGTGTTCACCGAGTCGATCCGGATCAGCTCGCTGCACAGCTGCACGACCTCCGATTCGGCAACGGTCTGACCGGAGCCGGGGTCGTGGGACTGGACAGGGTTTCGTTCGGAACGGTCGGTCATCCGCCTTTCCTACCACCACGGCGCAGCGCGAACCCGGGGCGCCCAAACCTGGGGCAAGCGGGTTGGGGGTGGGGGTGGCATCGAGTAAGCTAGGCCGTCGCGGCGCTGGGCGTCGCGGAACACCTGTCCGGGTGGCGGAATGGCAGACGCGCTAGCTTGAGGTGCTAGTGCCCTTAGGGGCGTGGGGGTTCAAGTCCCCCCTCGGACACCGCACAGCATGGCCTTGACCAGCGCTTGTGACGCTTGGTTCGCCTACGATCCAGAGGCCGGACGTACAGGGCAGGGCCGCGTCGTCGTTCGCGCGCCCGGTGACGGCTCGGCCGCCGCGGCCTTGAGAGATATCGGCATGGAGTACGCAGGCCAGATCGTCGACGCCTCGCTCCAGCGTTTCAACTCGGTGACCCCGGCACGCTGAAACGCCCGCGCGGACCGGCGTCCCGAGGCGCCGACGTGCTACGCCGAATTAGATGGCGATCACGTGGGCAATACCTGCGATCTCTTCAAAATCGGTTGGATTTCGCGTCAGCAGGACGGCGTCGAGTTCAGCAGCCACCGAGGCGAGCATCAAATCGATACGCCGCGGGCGAGGATTGCGTCCGTGATTACGCACCGATGCCGCGATTGCTCCGTAGATGTGTGCGGCCGTCGCTGAGTAGGGAACCGGATCGAATTCGTTGAGAACTTCACGGTATCGAGCCTCGCGCGCCGCAGCAACGAACGGGTCCGAGTGGTGCAGGCCATAGGCCAGTTCCGCGATCGTCAGGGTGCTGACGGCCGAGGCCTCGGCCAGTTGCTCCAGCCGGTCCGGGAAGTCGATGACGCACGAGGTATCGAGCAAGGCAAGGCGGTGTTCAGCCACGGCTGTCGAGCGGATCATCGTCGATGATCGTGTCGGCGTCGCGGATGTCGCGTAGCCAGGCATTTCCATCGACGGCGGATTGCTCGCCGGTCTTTCGGGCGGTCACGAGATTCTTTGTCTTCGGGAACCTCGGTGGCGCAGTCCGTGCGACGTGGGGAACGACATCGGCGACCGCCACACCGTTGCGGGTGACGACGAATGTCTCCCCGTTCTCGACCCGGTTCAGAATGTCGGCATTGTTGTTCCGGAGCTCACGCTGGGCGATACGAGTAGTCACACCATCAGCGTAGCACCGTTGTCGCACTACTGTAGCTCTTAGCTTCAACTCGACTGATCGGGACCGCATTGCTACCAGGACTGTTGGCTGGGTGCTCGGAAGCTTTCCTTGGCCAACACTCCTCGCTCGATCTGCGCAAGCCTGGTTGCTGAGACGAACTGGTCGCCGAAGGGAACCGACGCTGCCCACACCTCGACGGGCCGGTTGCGCCCTCGGACCCGGAGTGCGGACACCACGTTGGTGTCCAGGAGATATCTCATAGATGCGTTGAACGAGCCGTCAAGCCCAATCGCTCAGGGTCGAACTCGAAGTCGGCACCTTCGTCGGTGCCGAGGAGGTCAACGATGGTGACGGGCTCGCCCTCCATAGCCTTGGTGAGCTCGTCGCGGGCCTCCGCCTCGAGTGACCGGTGACGCTGGCTTGGTACGAGCTCGAAGCGCGGCCTTGGTACCCGCGGGAAGGTCACGGATCAGGATCTGTTCCATCACGACCACCCCCGGTATCACGCCAACGGTATCGCCATTCATGAGATCTCAACGCTGGGGATGACCCCGTTCAACAGCTGTTCCGACAGCCAGTGTGAGGACTTGCCGGGACGGCCCGGCGGGCCCCCCAGGATGTCCGCCCCTGTGGGCTGACTATGAGCGATGAGTTCCGGCGGGGCACGTTGTCTGAACCCGTGAAGTACCGTCTGCGGCCCTGCCGACTATTGGCTGTCCACCGAACTGGGGAGCAAGAAATGTCCTTTCAGGCCTATCTCGACGCCATCGAGGCCAAGACCGGCAAGACCCCCGGGGAGCTCCTGACGGAGGCCGCCGCCCGGGGCTATGACCCGACCACGAAAGCGGCGGTCGTGGTCACCTGGCTCAAGACGGACTACGGTCTCGGCCACGGTCACGCGATGGCCCTCTACAGCGTGCTGAAGAACGGCACCGAGATCGGCGACAAGCACGTCGGCTCAACGGGTTCACACCGGGACGCCTCGGCGTCCCTGCGAATCGACGGCGTCGATCGTCGCTGATCAGATCGCTGCCGGAGCAGGGTTTCACGCCGCCTGCGCGCGGGTTACCGCCAGAAGTCGGCGTGCACGTCCCGCGCCGCCGCACTGTCGAACGGGCCGCGCACCGTGACCGGCCGGCCACCCGCGGCCAGCACGGTCCGGCACCCCAGCACCAATTGCGGAATGGCCATGCCATCACCGGCAATACCGACCAGCGTGTCCTGGCCGAGGTCGTAGACGATTGCCCCGATCCCCGACCAGTAGATGGCCGCCGAGCACATTGCGCAGGGCTCGGTGCTGGCGTAGAGGGTGGAGACGGCCAGGTCGTCGCTGCCGAATTTTCGACCGGCGGCCCTGACCAGGTTGGTCTCGGCGTGACCCGTGGGGTCCCGATCCGTCACCACGGTGTTCCCGGCCTCTGCCAGCACCCGGCCGGTGCCGTCGGCGAGCACCGCCCCGAACGGGTCGTCACCGCGATCCCGCGCCACCCGGGCCTGCTCGATGGCCTGCCGCAACAGCTTCTGGTCATTCACCCGATCATTCTGCGGCCGCGCCGACCTGACCGGTGGAGGGGGTGGGGCGACCGGAAGCGGCGCGAGCCGGAACAGGCGAATAGGGTGGGACGGCCCGCGGCAGCCAGCGGACTTCCCACCCGTCGGGCCGGTGCTGCCCGTGCTGTCGGTGCTGCCGTGCCGAGTGACCGCAATCCTCAGGAGTGAGCCTGTGCACCGTGAAGATCTGCCGTCGCACACCACGACACCGCGACCTGATATCGGCTCAGACCACATTCTGGAATCGAATCTTTATCGCGCGGCCATCGACGAGATCGGCGCCACCGTCAGGGAACTCACCCATGACGGCCGGGCCCTCGTCGTTCCGTATCCGGCCGGCACCGTCCGTCCGTTGTATCGAGGGGCCACCTGCGCCCCCTGGCCGAACCGGATCGCCGACGGCCGGTACACCTTCGACGGCGTGCAGCACCAACTCGCGCTGAATGAACCGGATCGCGGTCATGCCCTGCACGGGCTCGTGCAATGGATCCGGTGGACGCCCACCGAGGTGACACCGGATTCGGTCACTCTGGAACATGACCTGGTGCCGCAGGACGGGTACCCGTTCGCCCTCCACCTCGTCATGACATACCGGCTCGGTCCTGACGGATTGGCCGCCACGATGATGGCCAGCAACACCGGGTCGGCCGCCACCCCGTACGGCTACTGTCCGCATCCCTACCTGGTGCCGGGGCCCGGGATAGTGGACGACTGGTATCTAGATCTGGAAGCGGACCAGCGACTGCAGGTCGACGGGCGGTTGGTCCCGGTCGGCCTGTCCTCCGTCGACGCGGTGGATGCCGACTTTCGCGGAGCGAGGGGAATCGGTGACCGCAGGATCGACCACGCCTTCACCGGGCTCCAACGGGACGACACCGGTAATGCCGTCGTCGCGCTCCGGACGTCGGACGGTAACGGTGTCCACCTGGCCTTCGGTGCCTGGGCCACCTGGGTGCAGGTGCACACGGCCGACCGGCCCGAGCCCGAATGGAATCGGATCGGCCTTGCGGTGGAACCGATGTCGTGTCCACCGGATGCCTTCAACAGCGGGACAGACCTGGTAGTCCTACAACCCGGGGACAGCCACATCGCCGATTGGCGCATCAGCGCGATCACGCCCATACATCCGGGAAATCGGGCGATCCGGTGAGCGGGCTGCAGGTCGGTCTCACCGGCCGGCGGTAAGCCGGACGTCAGGAACCAACTCGGCAACGTCAATGACGCCGTCTGTTGCCGCGATCGATTCGAACCGGTCGCCGGCCCGCCGGTAGAGCGTGCCGCATCCCGGCACTTTCGCGCGCGGATTTTCCGCGACCAGCAGATGACCGCCTTCAGGCAGGTCTTGCAGCAACGCCCCCAAGGCCGCGCGCAATTCAGTCTCGGAGAAGTACAAGCGGCGCAACACGTTCGCTACCTTGATCACATCCGGCCTTGGGCCCGTCCAGGGTCTGAAGATGTCGTGGACCCGATAACTGATCCGATGGTCTGCGTCGATCATGGCCCGAGTCGTCGGGTTCAACAGCAGAGCCTCCCGGGTCGGTCGTGATGACCGGGCGGCTGCCACGAACCAGGGGTAGTTGAGCACCCGGACCGCCGTCGATATCGACGGCCAGGACAGCACCCGATTCCCGGCAATCAAGATGCAGCGCCCGTCATGGTCGTACAGAAACGTCCGGTTCCCCACCTGCTTCGCGGTGACGGTCAGGTAGAGATCGGTAATGGTGAATGACCGAAACCCGGGCAGCCGCCCGATCAGATCGACCGAGGTCGACCCGTCCGAGGCGCCCATCTCCACGATTGCCGCATCAGCAAGGTCCACATTGTCGATCAGCAATTGGTCGGCCGCCGGGTGACGGTCGGTGCCGGTGATCTTGATGGTGCCGCCGACGTAAATGGCCGACATTGCCGCCCGGAATTGGGCGGGGGTGACCCCGTTGTCAAGGATGACGGTCGGGTCAGCCCAGAAAAATCTACCCAGCCTGTCCTCAGCGGCGCTCGGCCACCGGCCGGAGATGGGCCTCACTGGTGCGCGCATGACATCCCCTGAGGCTGAAACGACGGTCCGCTCGCAGGTCGCCCGGACCGCACCATCCTACGGCACGGTAACGATCTCGGATATCGGGGGACCGGGCCTCTGCGGACGGCCACCATCCGGTGCCGCCCGGCCGATCAGGCTGGCGCGCCGTTGAGGTGGAATGCCACCGTCACGATATTGCTGGCTACCCCCAGGACACGCAGATCTTTGCCACTGATTGTTCCGTCATGATTGAGATCATCGATAACGTCGGGCGCGTCGTCGAAAATGCCGTTGTGGTTGATATCGGCGATCTCAGCCACCGTCAGGGTGGTGTCGATGTCCTTCCCGGCGAAAGCCGCTCCGATCAACCAGGTGTCCCAGATCTCTGTTTCGTCCGCGGTCCGGTTGGTGACCCCGGTCAGGTTGAACAGATTGGCCAGGTTCGTTCCCGGACCGGAAAAACCGGGCGTCCCGGAATTTGTCGTCGACGTCAGCACCACCAGGCCCGGATTGCGGTCGTCGTGACCAGTTGAGAATGAACCCGGGAATGGTGCGGCATTGGCATGAACGGCAGGCCCGGTCAGTTGGAAGGCAGTGAATCCGGACTGGCGCAGGCCGTCCGGGCCGCCGGGGAAATCGAGTTCCATGTCGACGAACCAGCCGCGGCCCTCGACGCCGGCATTGTCGTGCCGTTCGGGCGCGAACACCGAGATGTGCACCGGCCGGCCGCCGTCCCGGTAGTCGCTCTGTCGGTCGTCGCTCTGCCGGTTGCCGTCGACGCCGCCGGTGACGGGTGCTGAGTCCTGCTGGGCTGTCGGACCGGAGGCCGCGGCGGCGGTGGTCGACGCGATTGCCAGGAAGGCCGCTGCAGCAGCCGCGGCCGTGATGGTGAGCTTGGTCCTGCGCTTTGCGGTTGCCATGTCATGCCTTTCGGTCGGTGGGGAGCATGACCGGAGGTACGGAGACCGCAGCGGAACGGTTCGCGGAGGCACGGGAAGGTCGATTCCACCTCCGACGCCGGCAGTCGCAGACAGCAGATCATCACAGTGGACGGCAGCGGCGAAAGCTTCCTGCGGACTCGAATCGGAATCGCTTCCGCACCGCACCGCACCGCACTGCGCTGCACCGCACCCACTGCACCGCACCCACTGCACCCACTGCACCCACTGCACTGCACCGCACCCACTGCACTGCGGGCACCTGCGAAGCGCTATCCCCCGCCGCCGAGCGAGCCTACGGCGCGGGCGATCACCAGCAGCGACGTGATCAGTGCGGCGGTGGCCTGGATTCCCATCAGGATCTTCGCCCGGCTGGTCAATGGCATCGTATCCGTCGGGCTGAATGCACTGGAATTGGTCGTCGATACGTACAGATAGTCCACGAAAGTCGGTATCCAGTCGGACTTCTCACTCGAACCGGCAGACACCTCAGTGACGCAGTCCTGTGTTTCGTCCTGGGTGAACCGCAAATCGGCCAGCGGCATCGCAGCGCGATCGGTCTGCGTCCGGGAGACCGGTCCGCCACGGTCGAGCTCCCAGTACAGCAACGCGAACGCGATGACGTTGGTCGCCCACACCTGCAACGCGGCAATCAACAGGCTGCCGCCGTCCTCGCTTTGACTGCTCACCAGATCGGCGACCAGGAGGGCCAGGGTGACCAGGTTGCTCAGCACCACCAAGGCCGCCAACGCCAGGGATGCGATCCGGGAGAGCTTGGTCTGCCGGGTGAACCGGAACGGGTTGGCCGCGATCAACGCCACCAGCAGGACCAATTCCAGGGCGGGAATGACAAAGCGCGGTCCGACGATGAGGGATGCGGGCAGGAACAAATACAACGCGATGGCCACCAGCACCGCCACCGCCGGCGGCAGCCGCGCCTCACCCCGCTTGCCGCGGCGGACATCACGGGTGGCGTGCGCCGACGGCGGGTCGGCCAAACCCTGTTCGTCGTGACCGCCCATGCTGGCCCGCCTCCTACCTCGGCCGGCTGAGGCGACCCGCCGGATCACGACGGCAGAGGCTCACCGGGGTGACTCTGACTCCGAGTCGGCACCGTCCGGGCCAGAGTCACCGTGCTCGCCGACGTCCTTGGCGGCCAGGTCAATGGCGGCCTCCGGCTCGGTCAATGGGGAGGTTTCCCAGGCGTCGGTCAGGTCGGCGACCCGGTCGACGGCATCCCCTGCTGGGTCCTGGCCGGCATTGGTGACTTCGGGTGTCGGCATCTGTGGTGTCCTCTTTCTCGACGGACCGCAAACCGGTCGTGAGCGGGTAGTTGGTCGACCGGCCGTTCGTCAGACCCGGGGACCGCGCGGTTGCTGGGTGACTCGGTTGAACAATTGCGACGCCTTGGCCCGGGTGGCCGGATCCGACGCCGCCCGACGTGCCCGGCTGATCAACTGCTGGCCCATGGGGCTGCGGGCGAAGGCGATAATCGAACCCAGCGCGGTAAATCGCCGAAGAAATGACATTTCTACTCCTTGGTGAGAGGCCCCGATACGGCCGTAGATCAGGTTCCCCACCGGGCGCATCGTCAACCGTCGGATCGTGGCCGCCGTCAACCACGTGAGACGGGCGGCACGCGCCCCGAAGAGCCCGTGTCGGCAGCCCTGCAACGGGGAACCTCACCTGCGCGAGGCAACCTGCGCCCTCGCGCGCGACTTGGCAGCGGCGATCGAGCGGCTGCGATCACTCGTTTCTCACCCGGAAGAGGTGGCCATGACCGGCTCGCATCCTGCTGATCGAGTCCCGACGGAGACCGGCCGAAAGGAGACCGGCCTGCCGGAGACCGGCCCGACGGAGACCGGCCGGTCCGAGGGGGGCCAGTCAAAACGGGGCACGTCCGAGCAGGGGCCGCCCGGCGGATCCGGGTACGTCAGCGCTGCCGCCGCGCGGGCACAGGTGGTCGAGACCGTGCATCGCATCATGGGCAGCGACAACATCGCAGGGATCGACACGGCATCCAACGACACAGCATCCAACGACACAGCATCCAACGACACAGCATCCAACGACACAGCGCCGAAGGCCCGGGTGGCGGCAGCCGTGGAGCAGGCAGGTGGCCTGGCTCAGACAGGCCGGGCCGGCGGTCAGGCGGTGCTCGACGCCGCGCGCGAGCAGGCAGGTGACGCGGCCACCGAGGTGGGTCAGCAGGTCCGGCAGCTGTGGGGCCGGGCCGCCTCCGAAGTCACCGATCAAGCCGGGACCGCGCAGCAACGGCTTGCTGACGGGCTGCATTCGGCGGCCGAGGAGCTTGCCGGTTTGGTGGAGCACGCCGACCAGCCCGGCGTCGTCACGGATCTGGCCGGCCAGGCCGCGGACCGCGCCCGGCAGGCCGCCGGCTGGCTGCAGGGTCGCGACCCGGCCGACCTGCTGGAGCAGGTCAGATTCTTTGCGAAACAGCGACCCGCTGCCTTCCTGTCGCTCGCGGTCGGGGCGGGGATCGTCGCCGGTCGGCTGGCCCGGGGATTGACCGCGACGGACGCCCCGACCACGTCCACCAAGAACCTGGCACGCTGACACCTGTCGAGAAAGGGTGGCGGCCGGTGATCGATCCCGATGTGAGCCAGCGTCCAACGAGCGGGTCTGCGACGCCCCTGCGTAACGGTCCCGTTCGGCGAGGTTTTCCACCGCCGCGGGCGGGGTCATCACCGTCCGCGCGGCACTCAGGGACGGTTCCCTGGCACCTGGACGGCAGTGGACCGGTGCCGACCGCGAGTGGTCCGGTACGTCAACGGTGGCGAAAGGTGTTCCTGCGCACGCTGTCCAAGGCCTGGAACGACTCGCTGTTCGGGATGAGTTCGCAGGCGGCGTTTTGGTGCGCGCTCTCGACCGCACCGATGTTGCTGGCCTTGCTGGGGATGGTCGGCTACGTCTCCCACTGGTTCGGGCCCGGCATTCTCACCGACGTCCAGCAGCAGAGCACGGTGTTCCTGCACACGGTGTTCAACCGCGAGGTCGCGGACAACCTTGTCGGCAACACCGTCGAAACCATCCTGAACAACGGTCAGGCCGACGTCGTCTCGGTCGGACTGATCATCAGCCTGTGGGCCGGATCGTCGGCTATGACTGCCTTCGTCGAATCCATTGCCATCGCCTACGGCCAGCACGAACTGCGGCATCCCGTGGTCGAGCGGTTTTTTGCGCTCGGGCTCTACCTCTGCGCGCTCATCGCCGGGATCGTGCTGGTGCCGCTGCTGGCCATCGGCCCCGATTACCTGCCTGGGCTCTTCCCCGCCGCCTGGCGGCAGACAGTCGTTGCCATCATCGGATACGCCTACTACCCAGGTCTGGTCATTGGACTGCTCCTGATGCTGACCACCCTGTACAAGGTTGCTCCGAAGCGGCGACACACCTGGCGGCGTGGTCTACCCGGGGCTCTGCTGGCCGCGGCGGTGTTCCTGGTGGCCAGCGGCGGACTGCGGCTGTATCTGTCCTACGTCTACACCCACGGTCTCACCTATGGCGCGCTGGCAACCCCGATCACGTTCCTGCTGTTCTATTACTTCATTTCGATGGCGATCATCATCGGCGCGCAGTTCAACAACGCCTTGCTGGAGTACTACCCGCCCCGGGCCACCCGGGTTGCCCGCCGAGCAGCCGCCGAGGAGGCTGCCATCGGTGATCAGAGCCCTGTCGTCGATGAGCCGGCTCCGGTTGACACGCCAGCCCCCGGTCGGGCTCCGGTCGTTACGCCGAACCCGGGTCAGGACCGGGCCAAAGCCGCAGATCAGTCGACGTAACTGTGCCGCAGACCCAGGGCAACAGCGTGTGCCCGATCCCGCGCTCCGAGCTTGTTGAACAACCGGCGGGCGTGCGTCTTGACGGTGTCTTCAGACAGGAAAAGGTCGCGGCCGATGTCGGCATTCGACCGTCCCTGGCTCATTCCGCGCAGCACCTGCAGTTCGCGCTCGGTCAGTTGGGTGGTCGGTCCCTGGCCGGGCCGCCCGTCGGCGTCGGGGCGTTGCGCCGTCCAGCCACCGACAAAGGACCGCGGCTGATTCGGTCGCGTCGGTTCCCACAGCATCAGCCCCCTGGCGCCCCTGGCCACGGCGGCGGTGAGCATGCCGCCGGCGTCCCCGGGCCCGAAAGCAATCACCGCGGCAGTCGGGTGCAGGCTCAACAGCAACTCGGTTGCCCGAACACCCGCGGTCCGACCGGACTGGTGCCCGATCAACACCAGATGAGCGGGTTTGCGCGCGTAGGCGTCCGCCAGTTCGAATCCGTCCGAGACACAGTCCACGGACCCGACCCACGAGTTGGCCTGCATGGTCTGGGTCAATACCTGGCAGGTGTTGGGGCGTTCGTCGCAGATCAGTACCCGAGCGAGCGGGCGTTCGGTGCCCCGCTCGGTTAATCGGTCGGTGCTGCGATCCGTACTGCGATCCGTGCTGCGGTCGTTGTTGCGATCGGAGTGAGCGCCACCGGTTCCTACTGCCGCGTCAACTGTCGTCATCCATCCCCCCGCGTTGCTTTGGCAGGTGTGCCAATGCTTGCTTGTCCCCCCGGACTGCACGGTGACCCCCGCCACCACACTTCACAGAGTAACTGACCACTCCGCTCAGTAGTCAAGTGTTCACAGGCAGTTTTATCTGCCAGCCACCCGCGGACAGGGTTGCGAGCATGTCGACCACCGCCCTGGTGCCGGTGCATCTGGCCGCTGGGTGGCGTCAACTCCCGCACGAATGGGTAATGATGGAGCTACGGCGCTCTGCCCGTCCTAGGGAGGCATCACGCCGAGGTCTGGCCGGTTGACACCAACAGCTGGCCGGGCCGTCCTCCCCGGCGGGATCAGGGGCGGGATCGCCACTTCTCCTGATCACCTTGCGTGACGAGCGCCGGCGGGGGCACAGTGGTACCGGCCGTCCAACGGCCGTCATGACGTCATGCCGACGACAGAGCCGCCGGGGGGTGGCCGCCGGGGGGTGCAACGAAGATGATCACCGACTACCTGCTGTCCGAGCGCTATCAGGTCGGTGATGTCATCGGCCAGGGAACCATGTCGGTGGTGCTGCGGGGTCGGGACACCCGGCTGGGTCGGGACGTGGCGATCAAGGTCCTGCGGGACGACCTGGTCGGCGACGCCCGGTATGTGGCCCGGTTTCGGCACGAGGCCGCGAATGCCTCGATGGTCAACCACCCGGCTCTGCTGGCCGTCTACGACACCGGCGAGACCAAGGGTGCCGGCGGGACCGTTCCGTTCATCGTCATGCAGTACGTCGCGGGGCAGACGCTGCAGGACACGTTGGCCGCGCAGGGACGTTTCGAGCCAGGTCGGGCGGTGGCGATCGCGATCACTATCGCTGCGGCTCTTGACTTCTCACATCGCCATGGCGTCGTTCATCGCAACATTTCGCCGCGCAAGGTGATGCTCGCCCAGGATGACGCCGACAATGCCGCTGACGCTGGAAACGACCAGGTCACGGTGATGGACTTCGGGATCGCCCGGGCCGTCACCGACGACGCCGGCCCACCCACCCGGGCTACCGTCGGGCAGGCCGAATACCTCTCGCCCGAGCATGCCCGGGGCGAACCGATCGACGCCCGCTCCGATGTCTACAGCGTCGGCTGCATCCTGTACGAGATGCTGACCGGCCAGCCGCCGTTCACCGGGACCACCGCGGAGGGGGTAGCCGCCCAGCATGTCCGATCGGCGCCGCGACCGCCGAGCCGGCTCGTGCCAGGGCTCGATCCCGAACTGGATGTGATCGTCGCGACCGCCCTGAACAAGCGCCCGCTGGACCGGTACCAGTCTGCTGCGGCGCTGCACCAGGCCCTGACCTCGATCGCTGCCCGCGTCTCGGGTGACGGCCCTGCGAGCCGACCAGCCGAGCCGGTCATGATGCCGTCCGGTGCCTCGGCCCCGCTGCTGGCGCCTACCGGTTTGATGGTGGTTCACGACGACGACCACGAACCGGCTGGACCGCGCCGCTGGAACCGGCTGGCCGGTTTCGCGGCCATCGCGGTGGTGTGCGCGGCCATTCTTGCCGGAGCGGTCTGGCTCACCGCCGCGGTGGTCACCGCCGAACCCACACACAGCAGGGTCGCTGTTCCCGACCTCTCGGGCAAGACCGTCGACGAGGCCACCGCCATCATCCACGACAAAGGACTGAGCCTCGGATCGGTGACGCGCATCGAGTCGAACCAGGATTCAGCAGACAAGGTGCTGGTGCAACGTCCCTCTGGGTTGACCCAGGTCGACCCCAAGACCGTGATCAATGTGCAGGTCGGCCGCGGGGTCACCCTCGCGACGGTCCCCAACCTGGTCGGGTCCACGACTGACGACGCCAGGAAGTTCGTGGCCCAGGCCCATCTGCAGTACGCGGAGCAGCAGCAGCCGTCCGCCGACGTGGACAAGGGCCGGGTGCTCGCCCAGGACGTGGGGCCGCAGACGGAGGTTTCACCGGACAGCACCGTGACCGTGACCGTGGGCACCGGTACCGCGATGGTTGCGGTCCCGGACTCCGTCGTGGGCAAGACCGTCGTCGAGGCCACTCGAATCTTGCAGGAGGCACGGCTGGAGGTCGTCCAGCAGGACGCCGATGGCACCGAGCCCGCAGGCCAGGTGATCGGCCTGGATCACCCATCCGGGCAGGAGGTCCCCGAGGGCACGCCGGTGACGCTGTCGGTGTCGAACAATTCCCTGATGGTGGTCCCTGATCTGCAGGGGCAGACCCCGGACGAAGCAGCGGGCAACCTTCAGAGGGTGGGCTGGGCCGGCGACACCGGCACGTTGAGCACGAAGGGTGAACCCGCTCCGGCCAATCGGGTGGGCCGGGTGGTGAATCAGGATCCCGCCTCGGGCACCGTCGTGCACAAGACCGGCACGCCGATCCAGGTCGGCGTCGGGGTCCGGCAGATCACGGTGCCCAACGTGGTCGGCAAGAACCGGGACACCGCGACCGACCTGCTCCGCAAGGCCGGTGCGACGAAGGTCGACATCGTCAGCGGCGGCCAAGCCCCGCGCGGCCAGGCCGGGCGGGTCACAGCGCAATCAGTGCCACCCAACGCCTTGGTCGGCGCGGACGCGCCGATCGTGATCACGATCTACAACGGCTGAGGTCGCCACTCCAACCGCCAACGAGTCGTCGGAAACCTTTGACCCGAATGCGTTGCGGGCATTGGCCGCTTCTGCCGGTCCGCGATTCAGCGTTGCTCGCGTCACTGCTAGAGGATGGATCCCATGGCACACGTGCAACGTTTCGACCATGTCGGCATCACCGTCGCGGACCGCGACGTGGTGACGGCATTCTTCGTCGGACTGGGTCTGGAGGTCGAGGGAACCGGATCCGTGCAGGGCGAGTTCGTGGAGACCGTCTGCGGCATCCCCGGTGCGCATTGTGAGATCACGATGCTGCGGCCACCCGATGGAGGGTCCCGGCTGGAGCTCGCCAGCTTCGTTGCGCCGGACCACGTGCCCGGATCACCCACCGCCATGGCCAACGAGCTTGGCCTGCGCAACGTGTCCTTCGAGGTCGGCGACCTCGACGCCGCCGTCGATGCGCTGGCCGTCGACGGGTACGGGCTCATCGGCGGCATCGGCGAGTACGAGAACAGCGTGCGGATGGCTTACGTACGCGGGCCCGAAGGGATCATCGTGTCCCTGTTCGAGCAGATCGGCTGACCCGCGTACGCCGTTCCCGATCGTCAGGACAGGTCGGGGGCGCTGGCCACGGTCACCGGCAGACCCGTTGCACGTTCCAACCGGTGTGGCAGATCCTGGTGCAACCAGGCTGACAGGCCGTGCAGCAACGTGGAAACGATGATCGACGAACACGCTTTGTCGGCCGGCAGATCGCGAACGCCGGGCACCGGGTCATGGTCGACCACCTCGCCGTCGGCGGTGGCCCCCAAGCTCAGCATCCAGTCCAGACCAGCGGTCAGCCGGTCCGTGGCGTCATGATCGACGTCGGCGGCCGGCGGCCGCATGCCGCCCTGGACCGCGAACGCCTCGGCTAGCGCGACCACCACGTCGGTGTGGTGGGTGGCCGGTACCAGGAGCAGGAATGTCGTTGGCTGCTCGGCCATCGTGGCGGTGATCACCTCGGCCAGATGGTCCCCGCCGAGGGTTTGATTGGCGATCACCAGAACTCGACGCACGATCTACCTCCCGAACACGGTGGTGTCGAACGGCCGACCAGCCGGCTGCGGTCCGTGCTGATCGTGCCACGACGCGGGCCGCACTGCTCCCGGTCGCCACCGCGGTCCGATCTCGAACTAGTGTTGACGCATGGAATTTCGCCACCTCGGCCGATCCGGCCTGAAGATCTCGTCCATCACCTACGGCAACTGGTTGACCCACGGATCCCAGGTGGAGAACGACGTAGCCGCCAGCTGCGTCCGGGCAGCGTTGGACGCCGGCATCACCAGCTTCGACACTGCTGACGTGTACGCCAACGGCGCCGCTGAGACGGTCCTCGGCGACGCCCTCAAGGGTGAGCGCCGGGAATCGCTGGAGATCTTCACCAAGGTCTACTGGCCCACCGGACCCAAGGGACACAACGACGTCGGCCTGTCCCGTAAGCACATCGCCGAATCGATCAACGCCTCGCTGATCCGGCTGCAGACCGACTACGTCGACCTCTACCAGGCACATCGCTTCGATCCGCAGACTCCGCTCGAGGAGACCATGCAGGCCTTCGCCCAGGTGATCCGCCAGGGCAAGGCCCTGTACATCGGGGTCAGCGAATGGACCGCGGAACAGATCCGGGCCGGGCATGCGCTCGCGCAGGAGTTGGGTATCCAACTGATCAGCAGTCAACCGCAGTACTCGATGCTGTGGCGGGTGATCGAGGCCGATGTCGTACCCACCTGCGCCGAGCTGGGCATCTCGCAGATCGTCTGGTCGCCGATCGCCCAGGGTGTGCTGAGCGGCAAGTACCAGCCGGGTGAGGCACCGCCCGCCGGATCGCGGGCGACGGACGAGAAGGGCGGCGCAAACATGATCAAACGGTTCATGAACGACGACGTCCTCGCCCGGGTGCAAAAGCTCCGGCCGATCGCCGACGATCTTGGCCTGACGATGGCCCAGCTGGCGGTGGCTTGGGTGCTGTCCAACGACAACGTCGCGGCGGCTCTGGTCGGCGCGTCCCGGCCGGAGCAGGTGGCAGAGAACGTGCAGGCAGCGGGGGTGACCCTTGGCGAGCAGGAACTGCAGTTGATCGACGAAGCGTTGGGGGACGCAGTCAGCAGCGATCCCTCGCTGACCGCGAAGAATGCCCCGCAGGAACGGCCAGCCTGAGCGGGACTACCCGGGCCCCGCGATGGCCCCGCGATGGCCCCGCGATACCCGCGTGATACCCGAGCTGTGCGGCCAGTTGGGTGCAGTCAGTCCGCAGAGTCGAGAAAGCCAGTGAACGCGGCGAGGAACTCGGCCGGCTGCTCCAGGAACGGCGAATGGCCAGCGTCGGCTATCACCACCTCGCGGAAACTGCCGCCTGCCCCTGCGTAGCCGTCCAGGACGTGCCGGGTCTGCGCGAGCATGGGCTGCGGCGGCCACTGGGTCTCCCCCGGCCAGCCGGGGACCGCGCCCAACGAGCCGAGGAAGGCGAAGTCGTACAACGAGGTGTCGGAGACGATCACGTCGTCGGCTCCGCGCACCCACAGCACGGGCGGTTGGGTCTGCCCGCCGGTAATGTCGTCGATCCGAAAGTGCGCGGGGGACAACGAGTTCAGGACTCCCCTGGTCCCCGCAGCGATCCCCGGCCAGGCGTCGACAGTGGTCGAATCGCCGGGGTAGTGGTCCTCGCCGAGCCGGGTCGCCAGCATTGAATCAACGAGGGCGTCCAGGTTCTCCGGGACGAACGGCGGCTTGACATAGTGCGCGAGCAACACCTGCCGGGGCGAGAACATGGACTCGTCGCCGCGGTCGTTGGCCGCCATTCGGGACAGGAACTCCGGGCTGACGCAGCCGCCGCCAGAGCCGACTCCCGCGGGCTCGGCCACCTCCCCAGCAGCGCCGTGACTTCCGCCGAAACCGAAGGGCGACAACGGGTTCACCAGGGTGACCGATCGAATTCCAGCCGGTGAGTCGACCAGTTGTTGCAGTACGACCCCGCCGCCCATGCTCCAGCCGACCAGGTGGACGCCGCCCAGTTCGAGGGCGGCGGTGACGGCTGACACGTCATCGGCATAGTCCCGGACCCCGCGAGTGGCGTCGACCGGTTCGGGGTCGGTATCGCCGAAACCACGGAGATCAACCGCGATCGGCCGGTAGCGCTCCGGCAATGCGAGCATCGTGGACTGCCAGAACACGCTGGAGGACACGTTTCCGTGGACGAACACCACGGGAACGCCTGAGCGGTCTGCGATCTCGAGCACATTGACGGTGAGCCGGCCGGTCGGGATGCGCCGGGCGGTGATGCCGGCCAGGAGGGTGGTCATGGGGCTCATCATCCATCGGGCGCACCGCAGGCTCCGGCTGACCCGCCGCGGTCTTGGACCGGTGAACCAGGATTGACGGCACGTCGCCGCCGGGGCCCGCCCGGCCCGCCGTTCCGTGGCTGTCCCGGCCCCCAAGCTGAGGCGCGGGTCTGTTCGTTAGCCGGAAGGGCATTGTTCGGGCTAACCAGTGTGGTCCCGGCCCGGGCGGCGTGTTGGGCGGGCACGCCGCTCCTGCGGGGTGCGAAATGGTGAGCAGGAAGGGTGGTGTCTGGGCTAACAGTGGCCGAGAGTGTCTGCGGAACAGGGACTGTCGGTGCTCCCGGCTAGGGTTCTTGTATGGGAATCGATGCCGGGCTGGACACGGAAACAGACTCCGTGCTGGCCTCGGCGCACGCACATCTCACGGTCGCGGCGGCCGCGTCGACCGCCTTGACCGCCTTGCAAACCCTGCAGTGGTGGCAGCTGCCGGAGCTGGACGTGCTGGCCGTGGCCCGGTCGGTGGAACATCTGACCCGGTTGGGACACACCGCGCAGATCAGGGTGGCCGGGGAAATCGACTACCGGCACACTGCGGAACGGTTCGGCGCCGCGTCCACCGTCGCCCTGCTGCGGGACACGTTGACGATCTCCGCCCAGGACGCCCGGGGCCGGGTGAACACCGCCCGCGCCGTGCTTCCGCAACCCCAGCCTTCCGGTGCGACGGCGGACCCCCAACTCCCGGAGCTGGGCCGCGCCCTGAACGCCGGGGTGATCGGCGCGGAACAGACCAGGATCATCGTCGCCACCCTCAAGGCCGTCCCCGCGACCGTGGACCCCGGGATGCTGGCCGCCGCGAAAACCGTCCTGGTCGACACCGGCACCGTGACCGGGCCGAAACCGTTCGCCGCGTTCGCCAAAGCCGTCGCCCTGACCCTGGACCCCGACGGCACCCCCGACAAGGACCCCGCCGACCGAGTCGTACTGAGCATCAGCAGCCCGAACCCCGACACCGGGCTGACCGGGTTCCGCGGTCTGTTGGACGACCTGGGGGTGGAACTGCTCGGCCAGGCCATCACCGGGTTGGCCGCGCCCCGCCCCGAACCCGACGGCACCCCCGACCCGCGGACCCCGAAAACCCGGAACGGGCAAGCATTCACCGACCTGCTCCGCCGGTACCTCAACCTCGGTGACGCCCCCACCCACGGCGGGCAACGCCCGCACGTCACCATCACCATCACCCTGGACGACCTGCGGACCGGGACCGGCGTCGCGCACTTGGAACTCGGCGGGACGATCAGCGCCGCCCAGGCCCGGGTGCTGGCCTGCGACGCGGCGGTCACCCCCGCCGTCCTGGGCACCGCATCCGAGGTGCTGGACGTGGGCCGGGCGAACCGGTTGTTCACCCCCGCCATCCGCAAATGAGAATGACAACCCCATTTGGCCCCACTGTGCTGCTCTGATTTGGCCCCACCCTCGATTTTTGGTGTGCCGGGAGCGTGGGCTCCCGGCCGGTCACGCGGGGCTCAGCTAGGTCGTTTTCATGGGTGCTCCCTTTCGGCTGGTTCGGGTGGTGCGGAGGCGGTAGGAGTTCGTTCCGGTGTTGATGATGTGTGCGTTGAACGTGAGCCTGTCGACAACGGCCGCGGCCAGTCGAGGGTCGGAGAAGGTCTTTCCCCATTCACTGAACGGGGCGTTTGAGGCACACGCGATGGAGGCCTTTTCCTCCCTGGCGGTGATTATTTGGAACAATAGTTCCGCCCCGTGGGAGTCGAGGTGGACGTACCCGACTTCGTCGAGGCACAGCAAATCCAGCCTCGAGTAGCGGCCGACGACGCGAGAGAGTTGTTTGTTGTCAGCCGCTTCGACGAGTTCGTTGACCAGTGCTGCGGTCGTGACGTAGCGGACCCGGCGGCCGGCTTCGGCGGCCGCGGTGCCCAAAGCGATGAGTAGGTGCGTCTTCCCGGTGCCGGAATCGCCGAGCAGGACGACGGGTTCACCGGCCGTGATCCACGCTCCGTCGGCGAGCTCGGCCAGGGTCGCCGCTGGCAGGTCGGGCAGGACCGTGTGATCGAAGTCGGCGAGCCGTTTGCTGCGCGGGAAATGCGCCTCGTGGACGTACCGGACACGCCGGCGGGCGTCCCGCTCGTCGCATTCCGCGGTCAGCACCTCGGCCAGGAAAGCGCCGTGGGACAACCGTTCCCGGGCAGCGGCCTCCGCGATCCGGCCGGCCTCGACACGTACGGTGGGCAACCCGAGGGTGCGGCACGCGGCTTCCACCCGCAGCTGAGCGGCCGGGTCCGACAAGGCGGTGACCGCGGCGGCCGGCCGCCTGGCCGGGCTCATGCCCCCTCCAGCAGCTCGTCGTAGCCCTGCAGGGTCGGCACCGGCCGCTCGTCCGTAGGGACCCCTGCTGAGGCGGCTGGCACCGGTGGCGCGCCGCGCCCGTTGTCCAGGTAGCGGCGTGCCTCGACCGCGACCAGGTCAGGCTCGCACCGGCCGCCGGCCAAGGCGGCTGCCATCCCGGCCAGGACCGCCTCGGTGGGCATGGTGCGGTACAGCAGCAGCACCCCGATCAGCGCTTTGGTGCCGTCCCGGTCGCCGGCCTTGCGCCGGGCGGCGTCCCAGAACCGTTGATGCCCATCGGTGAAGGTGCCGGCCGCGCGGGCGGCGACCAGGGCGGTGGCCCCGGCGAACGCGCCCGCCCGGTGGACCAGGACGTCCAGATAGTGATCCAACACCAGATCCTCGCTGCCCTTGTGCAGCGACCGGGTATGCCGGGCGATCACCGCCCCGTCATGGCGAACATCGACCCAGTCCGAACCCAGAGAGACGTCGACCCGGCGGCCGGCGAACCGCGCCGGGACCGAGTAGTAGCACTGCCGCACACAGATCCTGGCCTTGGCGTCGACCCGGCACGACAACGCCGCTGCCGCGAGGAAAGCATTGTCAGGTGGCGGCTTCAGTGATGGCGCTTCGCGGGCAGCGGCCTGCCCGACGGTCTCGGCTCGGGCCGCGATCCGCCGATGATTGTCCCGGCCGTCGGCCTCGACAATCATCTGATTCAACACTGCAAGCGACGCCGCAGTTGGTACCGGTGTCAGGTGCCTGCGCCGGAACCGGCCGATTTCGCCTTCCACGCCGCCTTTCTCGTGGGCGCCTTCGATGCCCGGCTGGCAGAAGAAAGAATCGAACCCGTAATGCGAACGCAGCGCGATGAATTGTGGGTTTTCTAACCGCTCCCTGCCCAGTAACACCTGCAGCACAGCGGGTTTGAGGTTGTCGTAACGGATCTTGCCGGTCGGCACGCCACCGAAGTGCTCGAACGCCTGGACATGCCCGTCCAGGAACGCCTCGGTGCCGACATTGCCGAACGCGACATGCACCGCCCGCCCCGAATGCGACAACCGCATCACAAACATGTGTAATTGCAACCGTTCTCCACCAATCACCGCCATGAAATCACCGAAATCAACCTCGGCTTCCGCGCCAGGCAGATGGGTCTGCGGCACCGCGACAAGCTGCCGGTCAGCTCCGATCTCGATCCGCAGATCGTGCACCAATGCCCGGATCGTGGACTCCGAGACTCGCGCGGCCTTCTCGTCGAGCAACCGCTGCCATACCCGCCGGGCAGTGTGCCGCTGCTTCCGTGGCTCGGACAGATCCGCTTCCAACCAGCCCCGGATCGTGTCCACCCACGGCCCCGCCACCGGCCTCATCCGGACCGGGACCTTCCGCTCCGGCGGCACCGCATCGGCCAGCGCCGCCCGCACCGTCCGCCGGTGCACCCGGTGCACCGCGGCCAACTCCCGGATCGATAACTCCTTGTCCCGACTGTCCCCTCGGATACGTTCGAACTGCTCCACTCTTGATCTCTCCTTCATCCCAGCTCCTCCGGATCGCCTTGGCAGACGACCCGGACGCTAGGGCCTGGTAGATCGAGGGTGGGGCCAAATCAAGCTGGCACGCCGGGGCCAATCCAGGCTGGCACACTCACGCAAAGCCATCACCATCCGGGACCGGGGCTGCGTCTGGCCAGGGTGTGACCGGCCACCCGGGTGGACTGACGCCCACCACGTCACACCCTGGGTCGACGGCGGACCCACCTGTTACCAACGGCTGCTTGTTGTGCCCGTACCATCACACGCAGATACACCTCTGCAATTGGCAGATTCGTTGGGCCACAGACGGTGTCCCCGAATTCATCCCACGCCCCTGGGTCGACCCCGACCGAAAACCCAGACGCAACACCACCCACCACATCCCTGAAGTGCTGCGGCAGTAGGCGGCGTGGTAGGTGAACGCAGCACCGACGGCGTCGCGACGGCTCTTGACTTCGGCACTCAAGTTCGCACTGACCTCGAAATAGGTTTCTGCATCAACGCATGTCGCGCCGACCCCTCGCGCGCAGGCTTTCAAGGTCACCGTGTCTCGTGCCGCGACACTTCGGACCGCCCTCTGGTCAACAGGTTTCGCGCCGACCTCTAGGGACCGCCCTCTGGTCAACAGGTTTTGCGCCGACCTCTCGGGACCGCCCTCCCGGTCATTGGGTCTCGCACTACCCCTCCGGCAGTGCTCCCGATTCGCGGGTCTGGAACAAAACACCCGTGCGGCGTTGGCGGTCAGTGACTCTTGGGCCAATCTTCGGGCGCGTCCTCGCCGACCCGGCCGTCGATAGCTTCGCGGATGAGATCGGCGTGGCCGGTGTGTCTCGCGTACTCCTCGATCATGTCGATCAACAGGAGCCGCAGGCTGGGCGTGCCCCACCCGAGAAACTCATGCCCGCGCGCTCGATCGAGCCCGCCGTCCGCGAGTGCCGCAGCCAGCAGTCCGCGCGATCGGTCGACGGCCGCGTACCACTCCCGCCACAGCTCGTCCACGTCGTCGTCGGTGCTCCAGACCCATCCGCCGTTCTCGGCCACCCCCTGCGGTTGCCGGTCGTACAGCTTCCACGCGAAATACTCTGACTCGACCCGGGTCAGATGGCGGACCAGACCTCCCAGCGTGATTCGCGATACTCCAACGGTTCTGGTCATAGCGGCAGCGTCGAGGTCGGCACATTTCCAGGCCAGGGTCCGACGGGTTCGCTCCAGGGAACCGACCAGGGTGTCCAACTCGTCCCCGGCCCGCGGCGGCTCGGTGGGCACCGCTGCGGATGACTCTCGGATGTGCGGGCTGTCCTGGGTCACACTCCGACGCTACGACGAAATCCGTGACTCCGCCGATCGAGCATTACGAGAAATCCGGCCGGCTGACCACTGAGAGGTCACTGCCATCCGCGCGGAAAGCGGGCAAAGGGCGGGCGGCCCGACCGACCAGACCCACCCAGCGGGCCGATCCCAACAAATCGCTGGAACGCAGGGCCCGATGCTGGCACCGTGCTGAAGGCATTCCCGCACCCTGTTCCCGCACCATGTTCCCGCACCCTGTTCCCGCACCATGTTCCCGCACCATGTTCCCGCACCATGTTCCCGTCCCAACCAAGGAGGTTCCACCATGCGCGCATCGGCTGTTGCTGCCCTGATCCATTCCTGTCGCGGGGAGAACGCCGATGCACTTTCTCAACCTGGGGATCCTTGCCCATGTTGATGCCGGAAAGACCAGCCTGACCGAAAGACTGCTGTACGAGTCAGGTGCCATTGCGTCATTGGGAAGTGTGAACGCTGGGACGACCCGAACCGATTCCATGGAACTGGAGCGCCGCCGGGGAATCACGATCCGTACCACTGTCGCGTCGCTCATTCACGGTGACGTGCAGGTGAACCTCATCGACACCCCAGGCCACGCCGACTTCATCGCCGAGGTGGAACGCGGACTGGCCGTTCTGGACGGCGCGGTGCTGGTGGTCTCGGCGGTGGAGGGGGTCCAGCCGCAGACCGTGGTGCTGTGGCGCGCCCTGCGACGGCTCCACCTGCCGACTCTGGTGTTCGTGAACAAGATCGACCGGCGGTTCGCCGACCCGGACCGGGTCGTCGCCGAGATCGAGAGTCGGCTCGCCGCACCCCATGACATGGTGATTCTCGATCTGGGTTCGACCACTGACGTCGGGACGCCGGCCGCTTCAGTTGCAGTCCATCCGCTGACCGCCCGCGTCGTGGTGGATGCTGTGACCAGGCTTGATGATCGGCTGTTAGGACAGGCCGTCACGGACGAGGTAGCCCCTGACCTGGTGTCGGCCGCCGTCCGGCGGCTCACGGCGGCCGACCGGATGGTTCCGGTGATGCGAGGCTCAGCTCTCACCGGGGCGGGAGTTCCCGATCTGTTGGAGCTCGTCACGACCTTGTTGCCACTGGCGGACCGTTCCGCCGGGGACCTGTCGGCGCTGGTGTTCAAGATTGATCGTGAGCGGCAGCAGAAGATCGCCTGGGCCAGGGTGTTCTCCGGCGAGCTGCGGAACCGAACTCGGCCCTCGACCGGTGACCGCCAGACCGAGCGGCTGACGTCGCTGCGACACAGCACCGTCCATGGGTTGCACACGACCCCCCGTGCTCAAGCTGGCGACGTGGTGGCCGTCGGTGGGTTGACCTCGGCCCGGGTCGGTGATTGGTGGGGCACCGCGAGGCCGGCGCGGGCGGTCCGGCAGTTTCCGTCCCCGGCGTTGGAGGCTGTTGTCGAACCGGTAGTCGCGAGTCAGCGCGGCGCGCTGCACCACGGGCTCAGCGAACTGGCGGAGGCAGACCCGCTGATCAACGTGCGGATCGACCCGGACCGGAACCAGCTTGCGGTAAGCCTGTACGGAGAGGTGCAGAAGGAGGTGATCGCGGCTCTGTTGGAGGAGGAATTCGGGGTACTTGCGGTCTTCGGCGAGACCACGACGGTTCACGTCGAGCGATTACTCGGCTTGGGAGCGGCCCACGCGACGGCCGCCCGCGATACTCCGTACTTCGCAACGCTGGGTCTCAGGGTGGAACCCGCCTCGCCGGGGACCGGCCTGATCCAGCGGCTCGAGGCGGAACTCGGCTCGATGCCGCCGGCGTTCTTCACCGCCACCTGGGACGGTGTCCGCACCGGATTGGCGCAGGGCCGTCATGGCTGGACCATCCCCGATGCGGTCGTCGTCATCACCGACACCGGATACTTCCCCCGGCAAAGCGCCATGCACCAGGGGTTCAACAAGAACATGTCCTCGATCGGCGCTGACTTCCGCAATCTGGCTCCGGTGCTGATTCACCAGGCGTTGGTCCAGGCCGGAACCGTGGTGTGCGAACCCATCGAACGGTTCACGCTGCACATCCCGCTGACGGCACTGGCGGCAGTGTCGGCTGCCCTGGCCCAGACCGAGGCCGTCACTACCGAGACTTCGCCCGGTCACCAGGTTCTCGAACTGTCTGGGACCATCCCTACCCGGCGGCTGCGGGAATTCTCGATGCTGCTGCCCGACCTTGCGCGGGGCGAAGCCGTGTTCACCTCCGAGCCGGACCACTACCAGGCGGTCCGGGGCGTGCCACCGGGGCGCCCCCGGGTAGGGGCCGGACCCGGCTGACCGCGCCGCCTGGTTCCGGGAACGTCCACGATGACGCTGCGGCGACGTCGAGGCGCACCCACATTCGACGGCATCGGTGAACGGCGTCGGTCTCGTGCACTGGGAGCAGGGGGTGGCGCTGGGCAGGGACCGGACCGTCACCGGATCAGCCTCGGACGTTCCGGTGATCAAGCCAGGTCGCGTCGCATGATCAAGCGGGGTAAACCGTTCGCGACCGCATCGGTCGTCCCGACGATGCGAAACCCGGCGCGATCGAACATCGTCCTGGTGCCGACAAATGCCATGGTGAGATCCATCCGTCCCGGCGGGTCGACGGGGTAGGCCTCAACCGCCGGCGCGCCGTGGGCCGCCGCGTAGGCGACCGCGCCATCGAGCAGGGGCGCCGTCACCCCCTTTCGGCGGAAGCCGGCGCGGACCACCACGCACACGATGCTCCACACCTGGAGATCGTCAACCGGCCGGATCAATCGAGACCTGGTCAACCGGGTGATCTCGGCGCGGGGACCGATATTGCACCAGCCCACCGGTTCACCGTCCCGGTAGGTCACCACACCCGGCGGATACTCCCGTTCACACAGCCGGCGCATCGCCTGCTCCCGGCTACCGCCGCCCAGCTGCTCGACCTCCACGGTCTGCAGGCGGTGCGACAGACACCAGCAGTGGGTCGCCCGCCGGCTGGGGTTGATCACGTCGGCGAAATCGTTGAAACGGTCGACGGTCACCGGATGCGTTGTCCACGTCATACCGCCATCCCACCAAACGCCACCGACACTCCCGGTATCCGCGCTCACGACCGACGGAGCCGATCGCCGAGCCCACTGGCCCGGGCGGCGCGCCGGGCGATCGCGGCCCGCAATTCGTCGGGGGTGCCGATCACCCGGACGAACTCCCGGGCGCGGGTCAATCCGGTATAGAGCAACTCCCGGGTCAGCAGCGGTGAATCCTCCGGCGGCAGCACCACGCTGACCCTGGCGAACTGGCTGCCCTGGCTGCGGTGCACCGTCATGGCGTGCACGGTCTGCACCTGACTCAGCCGGGCCGGAGCGAGGCGCACCACGTCGGCGCCGCGGGCGAACACCGCACGCGTCACGCCATCGAAATCGGTGATGACGACACCGGTGTCGCCGTTGAACAGGCCCAGTGACTGGTCATTGGCGGTGACCAGCAGGGGACGGCCGATGTACCACTCCCCCTCGTGCCCAAACCTGCCCACTGCGGGCCGCGACCGTTCCGGGCCCGCCTCGGGGGGTGCCGGAGCCGACCACTGCTCCCGCAACCACGTCTCGATCCGGCGGCTCCAGCTCTCCAGCCCGTACGGGCCGGTGCGGTGCGCGCACAGCAGCCGATGCTGCTCCAACCGACGCAGAGCCTCGACAGCGTCCCCGGCCAGCGCTGCATCGCGCACCGCGAGGGCGGTGCCGACCACATCCTCCCGGAGCCCGTCGACGCCGGCCGCCACGTCCGGCGAGCCCGAGGTCAACACGCCCAGCGCGTCATCGGTTCGGCCGTCCCGCACCGCAGCGGCCAACGAGGCGACCGCCCCGTCGAACCGCCAGATCCGGTCCAGCAGAACGACTCCCGTGCGGGTCACCGGGCCACTACTGGCGAAGTGGTGGGCGGGGACTTGAACCGCGGTGCCTTCGGCGGCGGCGGCGGCTTCAGTGGCAGCAGAGCGAGCGGCCGTGGCTTCGGACCATGCGGGACCGGAGGACGCGGGGGTGAAGGACGCGGGGGTGAAGGACGCGGGGGTGAAGGACGCGGGGGTGAAGGACGCGGGAGTGGAGGACGCGGGAGTGGAGGACGCAGGGGTGGGAGCCGATGTCGTTCCCGCCGCCCTCGCCATGCCGACCTCAGCCGGCAGTTCCGTCCGCGCGCGCAGACCGGCCACCAGGTCGGCCAGCACCGCACCCGCCTCGACCGACGCGAGCTGGTCGGGATCGCCCACCAGGATCAACCGGGTGTCGTCACGGATGGCTTCGATCAACCGGGCCATGAGCGTCAGCGAGACCATCGAGGTTTCGTCCACCACCACCACGTCGAACGGCAGGCGGTGACCGCGGTGGTACCGGAACCTGCTTCCGCCGCCCGGTTGTGTCCCGAGCAACCGGTGCAGGGTGCTGGCGGTCAGCGGCCCGGCCGCGGCCAGCCGAGCCTGATCCGCCGGGTCCAGTGCCGCCGACTCCCGCTGCACCGCCTCCTGCAACCGTGCAGCGGCCTTGCCCGTCGGGGCGGCCAGCGCGACCCGCGGGACGGGTCCGTCCTGGTCCAGCAACAGGGCCAGCAGCCGGGCGACCGTGGTGGTCTTGCCGGTACCCGGTCCCCCGCACACGACTGTCGTCCACCGGGTCGCCGCCATTCGGGCCGCCGCCCGCTGGGCGGCCGCGTCCGCGGCGAAGAGGCGGTCCAGGGCCGCGATCAACCGATTGCCGTCCACGATAGGTGGGCCCTGGGACTCCCGGGCCACCAGGTCGGCGTGAACCTGGACTTCCTGCCGCCAGTATCGGTCCAGGTACAGCAAACCGAGGTCGAACCGCAATGGTCGACCATCGCCGGTCAACGGGCTGTTCGCGACAACGGCCGGCCAGGTCGCCTTGTCCGGCCAGGTCAACTCGCTGTCCGTCACCTCAGGCGTGTCCACACCTGTTGCAAGAGACCGCATCTCGGTCAGGTCGATACACACCGACCCACCGCGCAGCCCGCGGACGGCCAGCGCCAGTGCCAGCAACACACGCTCGTCGGTCTCGCCGCCGAGCCGGCCGAGGCGGTGGGCAACGTGGACGTCGGCAGCGGTGAGCACCCCGTGCCGGTTGAACTGCGCCAGCAGGCCGGTGGCGCCCAGCGCAAGGGCGGACCGCCACGGGTCGTCGGCGGCGGCACCTATCCCGCCGCGCAGCGCTGGAGCCGGTGGGTTCATGACGCCCCTTGGTCCAACAGCGCCGACAGGTCGACCAGCAGCTGCACCGGCGGACGCCAGCCGAAGACCCCGCACGGACTGTCGCCAACCACCGGGGTATCGGGGCCGCACATGCCGCGGACAAACAGGTAGAGCACCCCGCCAAGATGACGCTCGGGATCGTATCCAGGCTGCCGCCAGCGCAGAAACCGGTGCAGCGCAACGCCATACAACAGAGACTGCAACGGATAATCCGATCCGGCCATCGCGGCGGTCAACGCCGCCGGGCGGTAATGCCAGGCAGACAACGCATCTGCCTCATCGCTGGGCTCTGCCGGCGGGCCAATACCAGGCCCGGCAACGGTTGTCGGGGCGGAATAGCCGCCGGCTGCCGGACCGCCCAGCCAGTTGGTCTTGTAATCGGCAACGACGTACCGGGGTCCGGGGAAGCGGAATACCGCGTCCAGGCTGCCGGTGAGATAGCCGCGCAACGGTTGTTCGGCCATTCCCGGCTCGGCCAACCGGTCGGCGTACCCGGCCAGCGGGTCGTCGGCGGACAGGGACCGACGGACCAGTCCGGCAACATCGCCAAGGCTGACCCGCCCGTCCGCACGGTCTCCACCGGCCAGTGGGAACTCGAAGTCGAGCTCGGTCAACCGATCACCCACCGCAATGTCGCGCAGGGCCAAGCCGTCGGCGAGCGGGCCGAGCGGGGTGCCGAGCACCGGCAGCAGAGCCGCGGCCAACTGGTCGGGATCGATCTCCGCGGGCCGCCGGGTCAGTTGCTCCGCACAGCGCTCCCGCAGTTCGGCAAGCAGGTCGGGCGCGCTCGGATCCGCGGTCTCCAGCACCGCGTGCACCAGGGTGCCGAACGAGGTGCCCGCCGGCATCTCACCCATCGGCGACAGCACCGCGAGCACTTCCCGATCCACCGCCAGCGCGCCGTCGTCACCAGTGACCGCGGGCAGGTCGACCGCCTCGTCGTCACGCTCGGGGTCCTCCGCCTCACTGGACACCCCGGCCGAACCCGGTGACACCCGATCGACCACCGGGCCCGCTCCAGCAGCTGCACCGGACGGCGCAGCTGCGCCATGACCGTCTGCCGCGGCGCTGAGCGCGCTGTACGAGGTGCGCCGCCAGGCCGTATCCAGGACGCGGGAAAACCGGGCCTTGTGCAGCGGCTGATCCACCTCAGCGGTGAGGCCGGGTGCCACCCAGCGGGCCACCACCGCAGCCTCGATCACCGGGCCGCCGCGGGCTTCGAGCGCAGCGAACACGGCGGCCGCCTCGTCGTCGCCCGGCACCCGAACCTGCTCCGGAACCATCGAACCGCCGGTCCCACGGCCGAACAGCAACCGGTGCAGGCCGGAGTCGGGGGTGTTCGTCGACGGCGCCCACCAGGTGACGATCTGCGACTGCGCCCTCGTCAACCCCACGTACAGCAGCCGCAGGGCCTCCCCCGCCTGTTCGGTAGCCGCCTGCCGCTGCCGGGCCACCCGGCCGGGAGAGGCGGTGCCGCCAACATCGAGTACCCGTTTTCCCTGCTCGTCGTGCAGCAACAGCACGTCCGGCGGCGGAACCCATCGGTCGTAGACGAACGGCAAATACACCACCGGAAACTGCAGGCCCTTGCTGGCATGCAGGGTGACCACCTGGACAGCGGCTGCGTCACTGTCCAACCGGCGGGTCCGGTCGGCCGACTGGTCGCCCGCCGCCTGGGCGCGGCGATTGCGCAGCCACTGGGTCAGCGCGGGCAGCCCCAGGCCGTCGCGAATCGTGGCCTCCTGCAGCCCCTCGCCGACGTGCCGAAGATCAGTGAGCCGCCGGCCGCCGTTGCGCTGGGCCAACAGCCGGCCCGGCAACTGTTGTTCGATGGTCGCGACTTCGAGCAGGGCGGCCACGCCGCGCTCGGTGAGCAGCCGCGACCACTGCCGGAGCGTCGCACCCAACTCGTCGGTCAGCCTGTCGTCGATACTGCCGGCCCCACGCCAGCTGGCAGGGCCCCCGCTAGCAGAGCCACCACCGATAGCAGGGCCACCACCGGCAGGGCCAGAGTTACCGGGGCCACCGTCGCCGGCGGCGTGACCCAACTCCGTCGCCGTCCGGCCGAAGAACGGGGTGAGCGCCGCCGCCCGGACCCGGCCGGCCCGGTGCGGTTGCTCCAACGCCTCGAGCAACACCAGCCAGTCCTCTCCGGCCAGGGTGCCATACACGCTGCCGGCCCCGGCCATCACCGACGGCACACCAACCTCCGCCAGCGCGTCCCGGACCAGACCGCTTTGTTCATGGGTGCCGACCAGCACCGCGACATCGCCTGCCTGCAGGGGTTTTCCGTCGAACTGTGGGGCAGCGGCCAGCAGTCCGGCGACGTCGGCGGCCAGGTCGGCGGCCACCATGGTCCGGGCCTGTTTGACGGCGATCTTGGCCCGTGGGCCCACCCCCGCCTGCTCCCGCCGGAGGACCCGCAGCCGCACCGGGGCCGCCGATGGCGCGCCGGTCAACCTCGATCCCTGATGGATGGCGGTCACCGGACGGACCACGATTTCCGGGTCACCGAGTTCGGCGCCTCCCATCAGCGCATGCAGGGCGGCCACCACGGGCGCATCCGTACGCCAGTTCTCGGTCAGCGTGGCCTTGGTCGCAGCCGTCCGCGCGGCGACCAGGTAGGTGACCACATCTCCGCCGCGGAAGGCGTAGATCGCCTGCTTCGGGTCACCGATCAGGATCATCGTGGCGTGCCCGGCGAACGCCAGCCGGAGCACGTCCCACTGCACCGGGTCGGTGTCCTGGAACTCGTCCACCAACACGATCGACCACCTCGACCGCATCCGCTCCCTGGCCGCGGCACCGTCCGGCCCGAGCGTGTCGGCCAGCCGTTTGAGCAGGTCGTCGTAGCCGAGCAGGCCCCGGTCGCGCTTACGCCTGTCCACCTCCTCCCGGACCACCTCGGCAAACCGGCGTCGGACGGCGGCCGGGCTGCCCGGCTCGGCGTCCTTTGGTTCCAACTGCGCCTGCCCGTCACGCACGGCATCCCGGGCGAGCTGAACGGCGCCGGCGAGGGTGAAAATTGGTTCGTCCGCACCCTGGGGCCCGTACCGACGGACGTAGAGGTCGTCCACCACCTCGAGCACCAATTCGTCCAGATCCTCGACCAGGGTGGCCCCGGGTTCGCTGTCCCCGGCCACGCCGAGACCGGTCAGCACCTGCTGGCAGAACTGGTGGGTGGTCGCGATGGTGGCCGCGTCGAATTGCGAGAGCGCCACCCCGACCCGGCGCCGCCGCAGGTCCACCTCGTGATCGTCGGTGTCGGCCAGCAGTGCTAGCAACTCCTGCGGGGAACGGCGGGCGGCAATCGGATCGGCCAGCCCGCGGTGCACTGCCACGAGTTGCTCCCGGACCCGTTCCCGCAGCTCCTGGCTGGCTACCCGGCCGAAGGTCACCACCAGCAACTGGTCGATGGTGGTGTGTCCTTCGGCGACGTACCGGGCGACCAGGGCGCCGATGGTGAAGGTCTTGCCGGTGCCGGCGCTGGCCTCCAGCATCGTGGTGCCCATGGGCAGCGGGTCAGCAAGGTTGAAGGCGATCGGTGCGCCGACGGTCATAGCGGACCGATCCGTTCCGCCGACCGCAGCGGGGTCCACAGCCGCACGGCCAGGGCTCCGAACCGGGTGGTCTCCGCCGCCGCCTGCTCGTCGGGGTGCGGAGGCGCCGCCAGCAGCGCATCCAGCGGCGCCCGCCGGCCCCACACCTGCTCGTGCCAGCCTTCGGCGTCCTCCCCGGGGAACGCACCCCCGGACCATCGCTGCCGCGCAGTTCGCAGCGCATCGGGAACGTCCTTGCCCGCCGCCCGTGCCTCCGCGTACGCAGAGGAAGTCTTGACGGCCAGGGGCAGGGGCTCGGCCAAACCTCGTCGGTACAGCTCGACGAGCTCACCCAGCAACCGCACCGCCTCTCTCCGATCGATCGGGCCCAGCGTCGACACCCGCGGCGCCCGGGTCTCACCACGACCGACAGTCGTTGCTGTCCAACCGGTTTCAGGATCGGAGGCAACCAGCGCCAGCAATCGGAGCCAGGACCGCAACCTGTCCCGGGGGCCGAGCTTGCTGTACCCGATGGTCAGCACCGTGGTTGCGTGCACCCCCTGCACAGTTCCCCGTAACTGCCGGCCGCCGGCCAATTCGGCGATCACCTCCACGGTCCGGGACGGTTCCGCCCGCAGCATCGCGGTTCCGTCGACCAGTGGCGCCACCTCGGCGAGCACTGTTTCCAACTGACGTCGGCCCAATGGGCCGGGCGGGAGCATCCCGCGCCGCCATTCCACCTGGGTGCAGGTGGCTTCGTCGATCCCGGCCAGCCGGTCGCGGAGCACCCGATCACCCAAGGCCCACTGGTCGAGGGCGTTCATCTCGACCGTCAACCCGTCGGCGGGTTCCTCGTCCTCGTACCGGACCGCCACCCCAAGCCGCTGCCGGAGAAACCCCTGGGCCGGGCGAACCAGCAGGTCGACCAGATCGGACAGCTCCACGTCGGCGGCGGGTCGCGGCCGTAGCGGGGAGGGCAGGAACGGCGGCGGGTCGATCGGTTCCCGTTGGGCCGCCGCCGCTCCGGCCAGCGCCGCCGGGTCGAACGTGAAAGGGCCGGGCGACCCGAGGGCTCCCGGCCTGAAGTTACGCATGTCGAACGGCTGCAACGGGTGCCGGATCAGGACCTGCTCCCGGACCGGCTTCCCGGTCGCAATGACCGCCGTTTCGTCCAGGGCGTCCAGCAGTTCGCCCAGCGGGACGGCCGGCGGCCGCGCGGCGCCGGTGCGCTCGTCGGCGCCGCTGTAGGTGATCACCAGATGTTCGGTGGCAGCGAGGATGGCATCGAGCATGAGTTGCCGGTCCTCCCCCCGGGGGTCGCGCTCGCCGACTCCCGGGTCCCGCGCGGTGATGTCGTCCCCGTCGAGCCCGGAGGTGCGGGGGAAGGTGCCGTCGTCCACCCCGAGCAGGCATACCACCCGATGTGGCACCGACCGCATCGGCACCATGGTGCAGACGGTGAGGGTCCCGGTCCGGAAGTTGGCCCGGGTGGGCCGCCCACCGAGCCGGCCGCGGAGCAGGGCCCGGACGTCCGGGAGGGTCAGCTCGCTCCGCTCGCCCCACTCCCCGGCGGCGTCCAGCACCTGGGCCATCTCCGCGGCCAACTGGCTGCGTTGCCACTCCTCGGTCGCCGGGACGCTGGTCAACGCCGCCACCCCGTCGGTCAACGCCAGCAGCCAGGTGGAAAGCGGCTGGGAACCGGACAGGGCATCCAGGCTCCGTTGCACCCTGTCGACGAGTTCGGCCAGTGAGCCCACCAGGTCGACGTCGGAACTCCCGACGTCATCCAGCGGCAACGCCACGCCGAGCCAGTGCTGTTCCTGCTCGCTCATCGTCACCCCGAGCAGCAGTCGGTCCAGGCCCGCCCGCCAGGTGTTCTGCGGGAAACCCTGCAGGCTGAACCTGCCCCGTCGCTCCGCATCCAGGCCCCACCTGACGCCGGATTCAGCGACCCACTGCCCGAGCCGGTCCAGTGCGTCGTCGTCGAATCCGAACCGGCGGCGGACCGGTGGCCACGCCGCCAGATCCAGCACCTGCGACGCCGTCACCCGGCCGTCGGCCAGGTCCAGCAGCGCAGACATGGTTGCCAGCAACGCGTTCGTCTGAGTCAGTGCCCGATCGGCGAGCCGGACCCGGAGCCGGTGGGCCGGATGACCGTCCTCGACCACGTCGGCCAATCCGAACCCGGCCGCGATCAGCGGGGCGTAGACCTCGATGTCCGGGCACATCACCAGCACGTCCCGCGGTTCCAGGGTGGCGTCCCGGGCGAGCAGCCCGACCAGCACCTCGCGCAGCACATCCACCTGCCGGCTCGGTCCGTGACAGGCGTGTACCTGCACGCTCCGGTCGTCCGCGGCGATCACCCGGGTATTGGCCCGCCGTCCGTAACCGGACGGCGCAGCTGGTGGTCGGGCAGTCGGGACACGGTCGCCCGGCACGTCGTGGTTCACCGGAGCGACTGCGTCTGCGACTGCGACCGCGACAAGCGCGGTGCCGGGGCGGTCGTCACGCAGGTCCGCCTGCAGCATCTGCAACAACGACTGCGCGGGTTCGTCGTGATCGTGGTGGATGTCGACCGTCGCACACCCGCCGTCCGGGGCGCCGGGTGCTCCGGTCACCACCAGTTGCAGTTCGCGGGAGTCGCGGCCCAACGCTGCCAGCAGCGGGTGCGCCGGGGTGGTCACGGTGGGGTCCAACCGGCGGAGCAACGGTTGTCGCACCCCGAGCTCGGCGATCTGCGCCCACAGCCGGGGCGAGGGGTGGGTCAACCACAGGTGAACATCGCGGTGCTCGGCAAGCGCTGCCAGGATGCTCAGCTGGCTAGCCGGCAGCCTGGTCACCCCGAACAGCGACAATCGTTGCGGCAGAGCGACTCTTGTTGGGTCGGCGCGCAGGTCGGCCACCGACGCGGCCAGCCTGGTCACCGGATCGGCGCCGCGAACCCGGTCCCGCAGCCGCCGCCACAGTTCAGCCTGCCACGCCAGGTCAGGTGGCAGGGCCGAGCCGAACCCGTCACCGTCCTCGCCCCGGAGCCAGGCAGCCAGCATCGCCGGGCGCTGGCCGGCATACCGGTCGAACAGGCCCGCCAGCCGGCGGGCGACCGCGTACCGGCGGCCCTCCCGATACCGGTCCGGGCCCGTCCCGTGGCCCAGGTGGGTCGACAGCGTCCGGGCCCAGTCCTGCCCAAGCGAGGCGTCGATGACCTCCAGCAACGGCCAGACCAGGCTGTCCGGCGCCCAGGGATCGCGCCGATCGGTGCCGGTAACCAGGGCGGCAATCTCGGCGGGGTGCGGGAACTGCACGCCCGCGCAGATACCGTCGGCGCGGCCATCACGGCGGCCCAGCCGATGCGACAACTGCTGTGCCAACCAGCGTTCAATCCCGCGCGCGGGGACCGCGACGATCTCCTGCGCGAAGGCATCGTCCAACGGATCAGCGAACAGCTCCCCCAGCGCGGCGGCCAACCGATCGGCACGTTCGGCGCGGTGCAGGACGAGGGTCATCGACGGGTCACCGTCACAGGTTGTCCAGATAGCTGTCTGCGGTCGTGCCGTCCACTCCGGCGAGTTCGCGGACCAGCGCAACCGCTTCGTCCCGGCGCCCCGCGGCGACCAACGCGCTGAGCTGATCCCGATGGTCCGGACCGATCCGGGACCGCACCCTGCCGGCCGCGGAGGTGGCACTGCCTGATGACGCCGGTTTCGCCTTGCTCGCCGGCGCACTCAACCGGTCGGTGATCCGGATTGCGTCGGCGAGTCCCAGACCGGTGGCGTCCCGGAGAACCTTGACGGCGGCCTTCCGGTCTCCCTTCGCGGCGAGACGTTTGACCTGCCCGGCGACGGCCGGATCGATGCTGACCTGAGTCGGGTCGACCGCCCCCCGGGCCCCCACCCGCCGGACAATGATCAGCGCCAGGAACGCCGACGCCACGAGAACCACGAACCAGAACCAGGTCACCGGGTCATCGTAGGAGGATGGGCGACGTCCAGAACCGCGCCGGACCGGGGCGTCCCAGTTCGCTCGGCGATGCGGAGCCGGCAGCCGCCCCCGATAAATCACCGGCGATCGCGGGCTCATGGTCGGGGTGCCATTGATCGTCGGGCTCGGCTGCGGCCATCCGCTCCTGCAGTTCAGCGGCCCAGGCCAGCAAACCGGCCGTCGCAAGTCCATGCGGTGGGTCCTGCGCGAACGGTGCCACGGCGACGGAACCTCGGAGCAGCAGCGCCGCGGCACCCCGTCGGTTGCCCCGTTCGAGGTGGGTCAACCCGACGGCCAGCTGGGCGAGCCCCTTCCAGAGTTGCCGCTCGTCATCCGGCGCGATCTTCCAGGCGTCCTCGAAAACCTCGTGCGCGTGGAACGGCAGTCCGTCGTCGAGCAACCGCTGGGCCAGTTCGATGGTCTGCTGCGGGGAACGGCGCAGACCCTCCGGCTGCCGGGGCACGTCGGGTGAGCCGTACGGCATCGGGCGGCCCAGGGCGTCCCTGGGTCGGGCGTTGCGAGCCCGGCCGGCCGGGTCACGGTCCCGGTCAACGGATCGTCCGGTGGTCATCATCGACCCCCTTCGGTGTCGAATTCGGTATCGAGTTCAGTATCGATTCAGTGTCGGGCTTGCTGTTCCGGGCCGGTCCGGGCCCGCACAGCGGATCAGCTGGGGATCTCCTGCGCCACGACGGTCATCAGCTCCAACCGGGGGCCACCGAAGGTGGTGACCATGGCGACGTCGGAGGCGTCGCGGCCACGGCCAATTAGCACCCGGCCCTTCCGCGGTTGATTGTTCCGTGGGTCGAACGTCCACCAGCGGTCCCCCAGCCATACCTCCATCCAGGCGGCGAAGTCCATCGGCGCCGGGTCGACCGGGACGTCCATGTCGGGCAGGTAGCCGAACACGTACCGGGCCGGGATGTTCATCGCCCGACAGAAGGTGATCGCCAGGTGGGTGAAGTCTCGGCAGACCCCGAACCCGGAATTGAACACGTCCAGCGCGGTGGAGGACGGCGAGCTGCTGCCGTAGGCGAATTGCAGGTGATCGTGGACGTGCTGGCAGATCGCCTGCACCCGGGTGTACCCGGGCGGCAGCGCACTGAACCTGGCCCACGCCTCGTCACCGAGCATGTCGGGCAGGCAGTATCGGCTCGGCATCAGGTACATCAGCACGTCGTCGGGCAAGTCCTCCGGGACGAGTTCCCGGGCCAGCGGGTCGGCGTCCTCCGTGGCGTCCACGACGTGAGCGATGGCCTGGTAGTCCAGCTGGGACCGACCCGCCGGCAGCACGATGCGCTGGCAACGGTTTCCGTAGATGTCCCGGTACTCGTGGGTGCGCCGGTCCGGCGACACCGACCACATCTCGTCCTTGATCGTCACGCCGTCCACGCCCAACGGAGTCACCTGGAAAACCGCAGGCGTATCGATCTCAGCGTTGTAGATGAACTGACAACCGATCTCTACCTGCCGACCGCTCATGAGCAACACTTCCTGTCCCGAGACTGCCAGCGGTCCCTCCGCCGCGGACAGCCTAGCCAGCGGATGTGCCGATCAGATTTCGCCGACCACCTTTCCCGGAATCACTCGGCTCGCATGCCCGGGGAGGGCGATCGCGACCGCCGCCCCGACGATGCAGATGCCCGCCGTGAGCAGGAAGATCTCGCGGTACTCGGTCAGCAGCGCTCCGGTCAACGCATCCTGGTACCGCGTCAGCTGAGCCTGGAACTGGGCCTGGGTGACCCCGATCGGCAACGGGCTGGTGAGATCGGCGGTCAGCCGGCCGAACCGATAGAGGCCCCAGGCGGTCAGCGCGGACACCCCGACCAGCATGCCCGTCATCCTGGCGACCACGACGGCCGCGGCCGCGGTACCCGAGACCGTCGCCGGAACCACCCGCAACGCGGCCGACGACACCGGGGCGATCACCACCCCCAGCCCGAGTCCGGCAAGCGCGAGATCGGTGTCCAGCACGGGCAGCCCGAGCGGATTGGTGGCCGCCAACACGTCCGCCGACCAACCGGCTATCAGCAGGTAGCCGGCCGCGGCGACGGCGAGCCCGGCCGCCGCGACCCGGCGCTCACCGAATCGGGTGGTCAGCAACCCACCGGCCAGCGCCCCGACCGGTACCGCGATCAGGAACCGGATCAACAGCAGCGCCGACCCGCCGGCGTCCAGCCGCAACACGGTCTGAGCGAAAAGTTCGACGTCCACCAGCGTCACCATCAGGGCCGCCCCGGCGGCCAGGCTGACACCGAGGGCGGCGGCGAACGGCCCTGCCTGGACTCCCCGTGGATCCAGCAGGCGGACCGGGGAATGACGTTCCCACAGCACGAAAGCGGCACCGACGGCAAGCGCCGCCAGGATCAGTGGCACCCCCCACGGCGGCAACACGCCCTTGGCGGGATCGGGGTTGTAGAGCGCGACCACCAACGCCCCCAGAGCAAGGGCAAGCAAACCCCCGCCGACGACGTCGATCCGGTCGTCGGGCGCCCGGATCGGCCGACCGCGGGGCACCGTCCGGGCGACGATCAGCATTGACGCGGCAGTCAGCGGCAGATTCACCCAGAACACCCAGCGCCAGCTCTGCACCTGCAGGTCTTCGGTGAACTGCCAGTTGTTCGCCAGCGCGGCCAGACCGACCCCGTACACGGTGCCCAGCACGCTGCCAAGTTCCTGCACGGCCCCGACCGCGCCGAGCACGGCGGCCCGGCGCGCCTGGCTCCACAGATCGGCGGCCAGCGCCATCGTCACCGGCAGCAGAGCCCCGCCGGCCACGCCCTGCACAAACCGGCCTGCGACCAGCAGCGGCAGGTCGGTGGCCAGCGCCGTCACCGCCGAACCGAGCGCGAACCCGGCCAAGGCGATCTGCAGCACGGTGCGGCGACCTAGCCGGTCGGACAACCGACCGAGCAACGGCATTCCGGCCACGTAGCCGAGCAGGTAGCCGGTCACGATGGGGGTTGCGCGCTCCAGGTGATTCACCGGGATGCCCAGATCCCGCACGACATCGATCAGGATGCCGACCACGACATAGGCGTCGAGGGCGGCGAGCAGCACCGCCGCGGCCGCGGCGGTAATGGCCCATCCGCGACCTGAGTGGGTCACGGCGGACTGATCGTGACGGGTGTGTTGATGTCGACCAGGTCGACCGTGACGGTCGCCGGCTTGCCGTCTGCGCCGTTCAGGGTGAAAGTGCCCGAGGTCAATTGCGAGCCGGTCATCGCGATCGACAGGGTGGAGCCGACGTCGGTGTTGATGCCGGGCACCACACCGCCGATGACCGCGGCTGGGACGGTGCCGGTGACCACCCAGGAGCCGTCCTTGCTGCCTGTGATGACCGGGTCACGGACGCTGGATAGAACCTTGGCCAGTCCCCTGGTGGGATCAAGGATCGCTGATGGGTCGTAGAGATTCCCGGCCAGCGCCGCGGGCACCTTCGCGAAACCGCCGGTGACGCCCTTGACGTACAGGTCACCGCCGACCAGGACGAACTCGACCTCGATCAGCTGCCCGAACTGGACGATCTTGGCCGTGCCCGTCGCGTCCCCGGCGGCCGTCAGCGACCCGGATGCGGTCTGCACGGTGACCGTCGGCAGCTGACCGTCGACGGCCAGGGTGAAACCAGAACTGGTCACCGCGGCCATCGCCGCCGACGACGCACCGAGCAGATCACCGGCCGCCGGGGTGACCGCGGTCGCCGAGCCGCCGGTCCCGGAGGAGCAGCCCGCGACCAGCCCGACAAGGGCAGCCAGGGCAACATTGATAGCGAGAGTTACTGCGCGGCAACGATAGACGACTGGCCGCTGGGGGAGCAGGGGCTCTGCCGAGCTGGCCGGGGCGACCCCCGGGGTCACCACCGGCCGGTCCGCGGTGGGGCTGCAGTTGCGCTCATGCTCGGATGCTAGCCGGGAGCCCTGACAGTGAGGTTGGATCCGGTCTCACGGGTACGCCGAAGGGCGCCGACCGGGAATTCCGGTCGACGCCCTTAGGGTCATCACCTACTGCCGATCCACTTCCGATGATCGGTACTGCCTGTCGTGAAGTTCGACCCCGGGTCGGGGCCGATCACTTAGCCGAGGCGCAGAACCTGGCCCGGGTAGATCACGTTGGCGTCGGAGACGACGTCCGAGTTCGCATCGAACAGGGCCTGCCATCCACCGGAGACGCCGTTGGCGGCCGCGATCTTGAACAGGGTGTCACCCTCGACGACGGTGTAGGTGCCGTCGACGGCGCTGCTGGACACGACGTCCGTGCTGGTGGAATCGCTCCAGCTGGAGTCCTGGGTGGTCGAGGAGTCCATCGCGGAGCTGTTGTCGCTGGAGGAGCTGTCCGCCCAGTTGGACGAATCGCTGGAGGACGAATCGCTGGAGGGCGAATCGGCAGCCGAGTTGTCCGTCGAGCTGGTGTCGTTCGAGCTGGTGTCGTTCGAGCTGGTGTCGTTCGAGCTGGTGTTGCCCGAGCTGGTGTTGCCCGAGCTGGTGGCGCTCGAGCTGGTGTCGGTCGAGCTCGTGCTGTTGGAGCTGCTGACCGAGCGCCCGCTCGGGGCCTCCTGGCCACCGGCACCGGCACAGGCCCATGCTCCCCAGCCCTGACCCGCGAGGGTCTGCTCGGCGACGGCGATCTGCTGCTCACGCGAGGCCAGGTCGGCCCGCGATGCGTACTGCTGGCCGCCGAAGGCATCCCAGGTGGACTGGGCGAACTGCAGGCCGCCGTAGTACCCGTTTCCGGTGTTGATCGACCAGTTGTTGGTGCTCTCGCAGCCGGCGACCGCGTCCCAGGTGGAGTCGGGGGCGGCGGAGGCGGAGCCCGCGAAGGCCAGCGCGGCAGCACCGGCAACGACGCCGACGGTGGCGCCGCGCAGCGCGAGGCCGCGAGCAGAGATCGCGCGGTGACGCCCAATGTGACGTGAAGTCATGTTTCTGTTTCCCCTAGCTGCGCCTGCGAGGTGAGCTGTCGGGTTCGGGCGCGACTCATCGATCGTGCAGGTGATGAGTTCAGGGGATCGCCCGTCCGGAAGGAACACTTTCTTTGACCCGATGATGGCTGGGACAAGAACGTACTCGACCGAATTAACCCCAAGGAAGCTCGAAGCTCCCAAAGATGGTTTCCCCGCTGCTGTCCAAGCCTTTCCTGTTCGACGATTGTCCCGGGCCGATGTGGACAGCATTCGGCGCATGACCCGGAGTGTTGGCTGGTTGACCGGGGCGAAACCTCGGTCGTTTGAGACGATACGGGCGCAGCCGCAGATGTCCAGGGCAGCCGAACCGGAATAACGGAACGATAACGATCATCACCGGCCGCCAATCTCCGCGTTTTCGCTGGTGAAAAGGGGTGACCTCGGACATGCCCGTCTCGAAAAGGACCAATATGCGAAAGTATGAAGATCACCCGATCGGGGCAGCTGACAGCCATAACAGGAGCCACCCACGTGTTGGCGGCGTCACACCCAGTGACCTGGGCCACACCAATGACGGGCACCTGCCGGCGATCGAGCGATGACCCAGACTGCCGCCGCGCCATTAGCTCTGCGAAGAACGCTAGCAGCCATCACCCTGACCGCTGACCATCAGGGGTGCAGCGCCGGCCCCACGGACCCAGGGGATGGTTTGTCGGGCGCTGACGCTAGGGTCCGCACGAGGCGCGGAGACTGCCGCTGCCGCACCGAGGTCGGAGGGTGTCGTGCCAGATCAGAGCGCCCCACCCGGCGCCCCCCAGCCACCCTCGTCTGTCCACGGACATGTCGTGCTGGCCTCGGCCGACAGCGAGGCGTTCAGTTCGCTGTTGCGGCGGCCGACCGCCCGAGCCGACCGCTATCGGATGGGCCGGGAGCTGCGTCATCGGGTTCCGCGTCGCAGTCTGGGCGACTGGACGCCGCCGGCGGACCGCCCTGATCCAGTTGCGCTGATCAACGAATCACACCAGGGCCGAGTCGACTGGTTGATTCCGCTGCGGGTGGGGCGGATGACGGCCAGCCCCTACGGTTTCCTGCGCGGGACCGCGATCGTGATGGCGCACGACGTCGCCGGCCTGCCGGCCACCGGTATTACGCCGGTGATCTGCGGTGACGCCCACCTGGGCAACTTCGGCTTCTACGCCTCTCCGGAACGCGACCTGGTCATCGACCTCAACGACTTCGACGAGGCCCATCCCGGCTCCTGGGAGTGGGATCTGCGCCGGCTGGTGGCCAGCGTGTGGGTGGCCGGGCGGCAGAACGGCGCGAAGGAATCGGCCTGCGAGGCGGCTGTCCGCCAATGTGTTGCCGCATACCGGACCGAGGTCCGGGACCTCGCAAAGACCCCCCTGCTGGCCCGGTCCTACCAGCGCCTGGACGTCGACCACCTGCACGAGAGCACCTCCGACCCTTCGTTGCGGGCGGAGATCGAACGTGCGGTCGCCCGTGCCCGCACGCGGACCAGTGATCGCGCGCTTCCCCGGTTCACCCGCGAGGACCACGGCCGGCGCCGCATCGTGCCGGACCCGCCGGTGATCACCGAGGTGGGAGGAGCCGAGTCGGAGCTGATCGCGAACGCGCTCGATGAGTACCTGAGCACGCTGGCACCGCACTGGCGCCGGGCCCTGGGCGGCTACACGCTGGTTGACGTCGCGCACAAGGTGGTCGGCGTCGGCAGTGTCGGACTACGCGCGTACGTCGCATTGCTGGAGGGCAGCAGCCCGGACGACGTGGTGTTCCTGCAGCTCAAGCAGGCGCGGCGGTCGGTGCTTGCCCAGTACGTCCATGGCGAGTCGGCCTGGCATGCGCACCAGGGCCAACGGGTGGTCGAGTACCAGCAGGCCCTGCAAACTGTCAGTGATCCCCTGCTCGGGTGGACCACCGCGGATGACCGTCAGTACTACGTGCGTCAGTTCCGCAACATGAAGGGATCGGTGGCCCTTGATTCGATCGACAGCGCCGCCCTGGCCGACTACGCCGGGATCGTCGGGCACCTACTCGCCAAGGGGCACGCCAGGACCAGCGGCGCGTCGATGATCGCTGGATACATGGGTAAGGGCGACAAGGTGGACGGCGCGCTCGCCCGGTTCGCCCGGTTGTACGCCGATCAGACCGAGGCCGACCATCACGCCCTGGTTCAGGCGGCCGCGCGCGGACTGATCCCGGTGGAACACGGGGTCTAGGAAGCGACTGAAGTATGGCGACTGAGGCTTGGCGCGGCCCGCATCCCGCGGACGGGTGGGCACGGAATCGATCGGAGTCGGGATGTGTCGGCTGTTCGGGTTGCATGCCGGAAGTCCGGTCAGGGCCACCTTCTGGCTGTTGAGTGCCCCGGACAGCCTGCTGTCCCAGAGCCACCGAGAACCGGACGGGACCGGTATCGGGGTGTTCACCCCGACGGGCGCTCCGGTGATCCACAAGAGACCGATGGCGGCCTGGCAGGACCGGGAATTTGCCACTCAGGCCCGGGACCTGACCAGTCGAGTCTTCCTCGCCCACGTCCGGTATGCCAGCACCGGCGGCCTCAACATGGCCAACACCCATCCCTTCGCCCAGCACGGCAGGATCTTCGCCCACAACGGTGCGATCTCAGACCTGGATCAGGTGGACCAGCGTCTGGTTGCGCTGGGCGCCGCCGATTTGGTACTGGGGGACACCGACAGTGAGCGGATCTTTGCCCTTATTACGGCCGAGATCAGCGCACACCACGGCGATATCGAGGGTGGGCTGATCGCAGCCCTGACCTGGATCGCAGGTACCGTCGGGGTGTACTGCCTGAATTTGATACTGGCCACACCACAACAGCTCTGGGCTCTTCGCTACCCCGACACGCACCAATTGTGGGTCCTGCAGCGAGCCGTCAGCGGGCGAGGTCCGCTGGATGTCAGGAGTTGCCGTATCCGCGCCAGCTCAGAGTCCCTGGCCGACGGTGACGCCACCATCATCGCCAGCGAACCAATGGACGACGACCCGCGGTGGCGGCTGCTCACCCCGGGCGAACTGATCCGCGTCGATGCCGGTCAACAGCTCACCAGCAGCCACCCGCTACCGCCGGACCTCCGGCTTCCGCTCACCCGGAACGACGTCGCCGCCGGGAAGCACAGTCCCGCGCGCGATCAGTGACGTCGCAAACCCCTGGTCCGGGCACGGACAACCCCCGGGCTGCTCCGATTCCGCGCACTCTCTGCGAGGGCGAACATTGGGCCGACTGGACGATGGTCGGCAGCCCGGGGGCCGGTGACTGTCCGGTAGTGCCGGACCGCCGTCTCCCGACCCGGTGCCCCGCCGCAGGCGAGGCAGCCGATAGGTAGACGAACACCGGGTGAACCTCACCCGGTCAGGTCCGGTGGTGGGACGGCGGCCTAGCGGCCAGCCACCTCACGTGTCCGATACGTCTTCAACGTGGGACCACCTCCTTCCTCGTGTACCGCCGAAGGTACGTGCCGGACGAGGCTGTCGCAACGCTTTTCCGCCCGGATGCCGCAGCCGACCGCAGACCGCCCGGGGAGCGACAGTCAGCGCGGGTCGTACTCGTCGATGACATGCACGGCCGCCTCTTCCGCACTGGCGCCCGCACCGTCGACGCCGACGTCGCCGGCCAACACGTCGTCGTCGGTGTCGGCATAGGCATCGGAGTCGGCGCTGACGAGCCGCCCGGACCGCGCGTCCCCGACCTCATCCCCCGATTCCTCGAACAGGTTTGTCTCGTCCTGTTCCCAGACCTCGGGCGTTTCGGCCGCCAGCAGCTCGTCCAGGCTCTCCCCTTCCTCTTCCTCGGACTCTGTCGGCACATGCACCGACGGCTCCCGGTCGGGCGGGGAGTACCCGTGATCAAGCTGCTCGTCGGCGCCCTCGGACAGGGTGTCGCCCGCGGTCAGCTGCTCGGCAACCCCGTCGTCGACCCCGGTACCGGGGTCGGTCTCGTCAATCTGGCTCATCGGTGCAAATCCCTTTCATCGGTGCGAACGGCGCTCGATGGCCGCAGGTGGTACTGGTCAGTCAGCTATCAGCCGGTTTTCAGCCGGTCTCGATCAACCGGACTCGTTCAACCGGACTCGATCAACCTAACGGGAGCGGGCCCGGGCGGTGGCGCGGGCCGTGCGGGTCCGCGCAGTCGCCGTCCACACCGACATCCCTCCCGGCCCGGGTGACCGTGCTGTGGTTCGCCATTCCCGGACTGTGGTCGACCTGCAACGTGGTGTGGGCAATGCCGTACCGGCCGTGCAGCAGCCTCTCCAGATCCCGCCGGACGCCGTGGCAGTCGCCCGAGGGCTCGACCAGCACATGACCGGACAGCGCCGGCAGCCCAGAGGTGACGTCCCAGACGTGCAGATCGTGAACCTCGTCGACCCCGGGTAGGTCGGCCATGGACTGGCCGATGGCGTCCGGGTCGAGGCCGGTCGGTGCCCCCTCGAGGAAGATCCGCCCCGATTCCCGGACCAGGCCATATCCGGCCCTGATCATCAGCAGCGCAACGATCAGACCGGCGATCGCATCGGCCCGCCCGAACCCGGTCAGCACGATCACCAGACCGGCGACCGCGGTGGCGATGAAGGCGTACAGGTCGGTCAGGATGTGCTGGTAGGCCCCCTCGACGTTCAGACTGGTGCGATTGGCCTTGGAGATGAGCCACGCGGCAGCGACGTTGACGACGATTCCGACCAGTGCCGTGAGAAGCACCGGCAGGCCCGCCACCTCCGGCGGGTCGATCAACCGGCGGATCGCCTCGTAACCGAACCAGAGCGCCAGCAGCAGCAGGGTGAGCCCGTTGGCCTGCGCTGAGAGGATCTCCACCCGCCTGAACCCGTACGTCCATCTGCCTGTCGCCGGCCGCGCTGCCAGCCGCATCGCCAGCAGGGCCAACAAAATCGATGCGGCGTCGGTCAGCATGTGGCCCGCGTCGGAGATCAGGGCGATGGACCCAGCAAGCACACCGACCACCACTTCGACCGCCATGAAGGCGACGATCAGCAGTAACGCCGCGGCAAGGAACCGGCGGTTCGCATCCTGCGCGAGGCCATGACGGTGCCCGCCGGGAGGCGGCGTACTGGCGCCGCCATCATCGGCGTGGGTCGACATGGTCATGCCGACTACGCTACTGCGGGCTGGGAATCATGCGCCTGGGAACAACACGCCTGCACAATTACACGCCTGCACAATCACCCGCCTACGCAATCACACGCCTGCGCAATCACCCGCCAGAAGCAAAAATCACCCAGGCATCAAAGCACCCAGGGGGCATCACGCACCCAGGCATCACGCACCCAGTAGATAGAGGCCGCCCGCGACGAGTACTGCCAGCCCCAGCACGAGCGAGGTAACCAGGGCGGCGATCCCCAACAACCAGATACCGCGTAGCCGCCCGGGCAACAGCGGCGCCAGTTCGGGACGATCGGTGAGTGCACCGACCGCACCGGCCAGCGCGACCCCCCGCCACAGCCCACTCAGCAGCCGAAGCGGCCGGGACCGTCGGGCAACAGTGACGGCCGACCGTCCGGAGCCGAGGTTCCGCAACAACTGCTCGCGAAGATCGCGGCCGGTCAGCGCAGCGCCGATGGCCTCGGCGAGCGCCGCCGGGTCCTTGGCGACGGCAAGCAACTGACGCCGGCGAACCGCCAGCCAGGACGCGACGAGCAATCCAAGTCCACCCAGCACCAGCCAACCCGGGTCGTCCGGTCCGACGCGCAGCAGCGCGACCACGATCACGCCAAGGGCAGGTATCCCCGCGGCCAGCACCAGCGCCATCGTCGGGTACCCGGCGGCTTTGATCACCGGGACCAGTACCGCCGCCAGTTGGGAGACGGTGCGATCGCGGGCATTGGCCGCGGACGTGCCCCACCGTCGCACGCCGGACACCTGCTCCACGGACGCTACTTCCAGTGCAGATTCGGGGGTCACCGGCAAAGTCTCACCCTCTTGCTGAGGGTTAGAGACGGGCCCGATCCGCCTCAGAGGAGACAGTGAAAGGTCTTGCAGTGAGGGGCGTTTCGGCGCTTTCTCAGTCATAACGGCGCCCTACTATCAGCGGCTCGGTCATCATCGGCTCTGTCATCAGCGGTGCTCGATCATCAGCGTGCTCGATGGTCGAACTGTCCGGTCGTGGGGGGTGCTGCGTGGCCACCCGGACAGCCGCCGCTCTCCCCTGCGGCCTCGGCCGCGCCGCAGTTATCCGCCGCCAACCGCTCCGCCACTGCTTCCCCCGCCTCGGCGAGCGCCGTCAGCTGCGCAGGAGTCAAAACGTCGATGACGAATTCCCGAACGGTACGCACGTGACCTGGGGCCGCCATCTCGATCACCCGGCGGCCGTGCCCGGTGATCTCCACAAACAATCCGCGTCCATCGGTGGGGCATTCCCGCCGTTCCACCAGGCCGCGGGCCTGCATGCGCTTGAGGTGGTGGGACAGCCGGCTCTTCTCCCACCCGGTCGCCCGCCCCAGGTCGCCCGCCCGCAGGACCCCGTCCGGCGCCTCGGAGAGCCCGACCAACACCTCGTAATCGGCGGTCGACAGGGCGGAATCCCGTTGCAGCTGACGATTGAGGACGGCCGCCAATGGCGTCCGGAACTGCTGTAACGCCCGCCACGCCCTGGCCTGTTCGGCCGTCAGCCAGACCGAGTCGCTGTCGCTGTCCACGGTCCCACCCACATCGTCCTGATCGACGGCGGCTCCTGCTGCCGCGACACCTACCGAAGCATCTACTTGTGGACCACTATGCACGGTGCCGACGGTGCTGGGGACACCGTCAGCACGCCCGGTTAGCGTTCGGTCTCCGGAATCCGATGCTCGAACACCGGCAGGTCGCCCACGATGGGGTTCGTCCGCCGGGACGGCGCCAGGTACTTCGTCGACAGGTTCACCAGCGTGGCGAGCCGGTTGCGGTTGCCCAAGAGCATCACGATGTGCACGAATAACCACGCCAGCCAGGCCAGCGTCCCGGTCAGCCGGACGGACTTGCCCTTGATCAGCGCGATGTCGGCGATTGCCGCCCGGCGACCGATGGTCGCCATCGTGCCCTTGTCGTGGTAGCGGAATTCGTGGGTCGGACGCCCGGTCACCAGGGCCGCGATCTGCTTCCCGGCGTGCTTGCCACCCTGCAGGGCCGGCTGCGCCAGCTGCGGCAGCGGGTCCTTGTAGAGCGCGACGTCGCCAATGGCAAAGACGTTCTTGAACCCGATCACCCGCAGGTCGCTCTCCACGGTGATCCGGCCACCGCGGCCCTGCGGAAGACCCCATGTCCCCACCACCTTCGGCACCGCGACGCCGGTCGCCCAGATCACCACACCGGCCTTGAGGAATTCGCCGCCGCCCAGGATCACCCCGTCCGGTCGGACCTCGGCCACCGAGGTGTTGAGCCGCAGTTCGACCCCGCGCTCACGGAGCGCCTTTGCCGCGAACTCGCGCAATGACGGCGCGAAGGGTGCCAGCACCTTGTCGGCCATCTCCACCAGCACGATGTGTGTCCGCCGGGGATCCAACTCCGGGTAGATGGTGGCCATCGAATCGTTGCGGAGCTCGGCGAGCGCCCCGGCCATCTCCACGCCGGTCGGCCCGGCCCCGACCACCACGAGCGCCAGGTCCTCGGTGGTCTTGGACGCGGCAGCGTGCTCCAGGTTGGTGAATATCTCATCGCGCAGCTTCAGTGCTTGCTGGCGGGTGTAGATGGCCCTGGAGTTCTCCTCGGCGCCCTTGGTGCCGAAGTAGTTCGTGGTGGCCCCGGAGGCGATGACCAGGTAGTCGTACTCGAGCGTCCCGCCGTCGTGGAAGGTGATCGACTGGGCGTCGGTGTCGATGCCCGTCACCTCACCCTGGCGGAAGCTCACGTTCTTCTGGTTCATCCGGGTGGCGCGCAGGAAGAAGGTCACGTCACCGGGGTTCAGGCCGGCGGTGGCCACCTGGTAGAGCAGCGGCTGGAAGGCGTTGTAGGTATGCCGATCGATCAGCGTGACGTCGACGTCGGACTTGGCCAGCGCTCTGATCGCGGTGAGGCCGCCGAAGCCTCCCCCGACCACGACGACGTGCGGACGACGGCGGGCGGTCAGCGTGCGAACGGGGGTGCTCGGTTGAGTCATCGTGGCTTCCTCATGGTGATCGCCTTGGGTGTGATCGCCCGACCGACCGATTGTCACGGCCGGGTCCGGTCGGTTGACCGCTGCGCTGCGGAACCTGTGGTGCTGGGCTCGTTCGGGTCAGCGGCGCTGATCCGACCGACTGTTCTGTGTCCGAAAGCATTCGCACCAAACACGCATGCGTTATCGGAGCGCTGACTGTACCGGCGCGCCGCCTCCCAGACGAGCAGGAGGTGGTTCGATCGTGGCGACGGCCACCGCGTACACGCTCACCACCACCAATTCCAGCACGCACAGGCTGCCCTCCCAGAACGCCCAGGACCGGGCCGGACCCATTCCCGCGGTGTCGATCCCGGCCGCCGACACCAGAACCAGGACGCCGACGACAACGGACCCGGCCACCAGGATCACGGACAGGCGGCGCCAGTTGCGCGTCGCATGCCGCAGCCCGACCAGGATGCCGGCCGGCAGCAGGACCAGTGCGGCGATCGCACCGGCGGTGTGCACCCGGGCGTGCAGCGACTGTTGCAGGCCGTCCTCGTCGGTGCGGACGACGGCGGTGACGAGGCTGCCGGCGAAGGCGAGGCCGAGCAGCACCGCGCCCGGCCCCCGTCCGGGTTGGTACCAGTGCAGCAGCAGCGGCGCCAGGCCGGTGGTGATCGCCCAGATCGAGAACAACCATCCGGCCGGGCCGAGCCCGTACTGCGAGAGGGAGATCTCAGGTGGGAACGGATCTGCGGCGACAACCTGCACGAGCACCCACAGCGCCCATCCGGTGGCGGCCGAGCACCGGCCGGCCAGCAGCCAACCCCGGCCGCCCGGCCGGCCCCAGTGCCGGTGACGGTCCGCGGTCACGGCGACCCGGCGGCCGCGTCGGCGTACGACGGCCACCGGCCGGCCGGGGTGCTGGTGGTCGTCGCGGCCAACAGCGCCCGAACAATCGCCCTGGTAACGACATCGGCTGCGGCGGCAGTGATCTGGAAGTACTCTCCGGGATCGGGGACCTTCCCGCGACCGGTCGCGACGCCGAACACCACATCCCCATCGACCATGGTGTGCACCGGGTTCAGGGCTCTGGCGAGGCCGTTCTGGGCGACGGCCGCCATTTTGGTGCACTGGGTCTTGGTCAGCTGCGCGTCGGTGGCCACGACGGCGAGGGTGGTATTGAGCGGTGCGGCGGTGGGTTCGCCTGAGGTGGGGGTGTCGGGGTCGGGACTCTCGGCGGGCACCGGCCCGAAGGTCAGCCCAGGCGGCCGCTGCCCGGTCACCGTCGCCAGCGAGGACCGCCCGGCGTCGCCGGCGATCTCCGGGACTGGGCCATCCTGCGGCAGCAACAGGCGCGCACCGAGCAGCTCGCCGGTCAGCGGATCGATCGGCGACCCGGCTGCGTTCACCGCGACCAGGGCCGCCACGGTGATCCCGGTAGGCAGTACGACCGACGCAGTACCGATGCCGCCCTTGAGGAAACAGCAGACAGCGCCGGTCCCCGCTCCTACGCAACCCTGAGCGGCCCCTCCCGGGGCGTCCGATCGGCTCTGATGCGATCCGGGCGGCTCGGGCCCCGATTCAGTGGCGGCCAGGGCTGCGGTCCCGAATTCCGCGCCCGGAAAAGCGGTGAAACGGCCGCCGCGGCCAAGGTCGAACAGCACGGCCCCAGGGACAAGCGGGACCACCTCGCCAGGATTCGGACCGACCGGCAGGCCGATCCCACGGTCGGCCAGTCCCCGCTGGACCCCGGTACACGCAGCCAGGCCGTAGGCGCTGCCGCCGGTGATCACCACCGCATGAATCCGTTCGACGGATGCGGTGGGCGCCAGCAGGTCGGTCTCATGGGTGCCGGGGCCGCCGCCCCGCACGTCCACCCCCGCCACCATCCCTTCGGCCGGGCCGAGCACGACGGTGGTTCCGGTGAGGTACCCGTCACCGATCGCGGTGTGGTGGCCCACCTGCAGGCCCGCTACGTCGATCAACGCGTTGAACGGCCCCGGCCGCGGACGGCTGCTGGCAGGGTTGCTGGCAGGGTTTATCTGCGGGTTGCTGGCCGGGTTTATCTGCGGGTTGCTGGCGGGGTTGCTGGCAGGGTTCATGGCGTGCCCAGGAAGTGCCGGGCCGCCGCGATGTACGCGCGGGTACAGGCGAGGATGTCGGCGATCTCCACGTGTTCATCCACCTGGTGGGCAATCCACTTGCCCCCCGGGCCGTAGACGACGGTGTCCAGTCCGGCGTCCCGGCTCAGGATGGTCCCGTCGGTGCTGCCGGGGACACCACCGATCACCGCATCGGTCCCGGTGGCGGCCAGGTGCCCGGCCAGCATGGCGCCGACCACCGGCGAGCCGACCGGGGTGTCCACCGGCGGCCGGTCATCCAGCACCGCCACCAGCGCATGCACCCGGTGCTCCGTCGCCGCCGCCTCGGCCAGCGAGGTCACTGCGGTGACCAACGCGTGGTGGTCGATCCCGGGCAGGGTACGCACATCCAGCGCCAGCACGGCCACGGCCGGAATGACGTTGATCTGGTCCAGACTTCCCGCGTCCAGCACGGTCGGGGTCAACGAGAACTCCCCGAGCAGCGGGTGGATTCCGGCCCGGCCACGCTCGGCGCGTTCCAGCCCGGCGAGTGCGACCAGCAGGGATCCGATGGCAGGCAACGGGTTCCGGCCCACCTGCGGCATGGCGCCGTGCGCCATCACACCAGTCATGGTGACCGTGATCCGCAGCGCCCCCTTGGCCACCGGGCAGACCTCGCCGCCCTCGGGCTCGCACACGATGACGCCGTCCACCCGGTCCACCCCCGGCACCGCGCCTGCGACCAGATCGCGGGCGAATCGCTTGGCGCCCAGCATCATTCCCTCCTCATCGGCCAGCACACCGACCACCATCCGACCCCGGAACCCACCGAGCTCGACCGCCCTGGCGGCGTGCAGCATGGCCGCCACCCCGGATTTCATGTCGGCCGACCCCCGACCCCGCAGCCGGCCGTCGACGATGTCACCGGCGAACGGGTCGAACGACCACTCCTTTATCGGACCGGGTGTCACCACGTCGACGTGACCCTCGAACATCAGCGTTCGGGAGTGCGGGTCGGACGCCCCCGTACCGGTGATCACCCCGACCACCGACGGTCGCCCTTGGGCCACTTCGGTGTGCGTGACCTGCCACCCGAATCCGCGCATCAGGTCTTCCACCAGGTACACCGCGGGTGCCTCGACCACCGCTGCGCCAGGAAGATGCACGGTGGGTAACCGGACGAGGTCGGCGGTCAGCGCGACCACCGCGTCCAGATCGAACTCGTCACCGTTCACTCAGGACGACCGTTCGCTCGGGCCCGGGGTCTGGACCGCCATGAGCGCGTCGAATCGCTCCAGCTCCGCGGGGTCGATGCCGTATCCGTGCTCGGGAGCCGGGAACGCGCCCTCCCTGACCTCCGCCGCGTACCGGGAGATCCCGTCGCGCATCGCGTCCAGCAGGTCGGCGTACCGGCGAACGAATTTGGCGCCCTTTCCCTCCCGGATGCCGAGCAGGTCGTGGAAGACCAGCACCTGGCCGTCAGTCGCCGGGCCAGCGCCGATGCCGATGACCGGGACGGTGATCCGCGGCATCAGCCGTTCGGTCAGGTCGCTCGGGACCGCCTCGAAAACGATGCAGAAACACCCGGCGTCCTGCAGCCCGATGGCACCGGTGGCGATCCGGACCGCCGATTCGGCCGTGCGACCCTGGGCCCGGTAGCCACCGAGCGCGGTGGCCGACTGCGGGGTCAGCCCGACGTGCCCGACAACCGGTACCCCGGCCTGGACGATGGCCCGGGCCCGGCTGATGGAACTGGGGTCTCCCCGTTCCAGTTTCACGGCGTCGGCGCCGGCCTCCTTGACGAACCGGACCGCAGTGGCCACCGCCTGCTCGTCGCTGACCTCGTAGGAGCCGAACGGGAGGTCGACCACGAACAGGGCCCGCTGAACCCCGCGACGGACCGCCTTGGCCAGCACCAGCATCTCGTCGGTGGTGACCGCAACGGTGCTGGGATGGCCGAGGACCGTCATCGCCCCGGAATCGCCGACCAGCACCATGTCGACCCCGGCCGCCTCGGCCGCCAGGGCTCCCGGGTGGTCGTAGGCGGTCACCATGACGATCGGCTGCCCGGACCGCTTCATCTCGAACAGTCCTGGGATGGTGACGGGCCTGGCCTGTCGTTCTGATCCATCGTCCGGCGCTGGTCGGGTGGACATCGGCTGCTCCCTAGTTACCGCGCCGCCCCGGGCCTGGGATGGTCCCGGGCCGTGGGGCGACCGCCTGCTGTGTGCCCATCATGACGTCCACCGCCGGCGTGGCGGCGGCTCGGAATTGTGATCCGGAGCACCTCGGCGGCGGTCATCACCGTCACGACGGTCCGTCGGCAGCGATGGTCAGGTTGTCGATCAGCCGGGTTCCGCCCACCTCGGCGGCCACGGCGAGAATCGCCGGTCGGTTGCTTAGCCGATCGACCGGGGCAAAGCTGTCGGCGTCGACCAGTGCCAGATACTCCTCGTCGATCCCGTTGTCTCGCAGAAGGTATCGCGCGGATTCCAGCACTGCACGACTACTGCGCTCGCCTGCGTCCGCGGCGGCCCTGGCCGCCCGCAGCGCTGCCGGGATCGCCGCCGCCCGCTGCCGGTCGGCCGGTGACAGCCGCCGGTTGCGGCTGGACATCGCCAAACCGTCGGGTTCCCGGACGGTCGGCACGGTGACGATGGTCGTATCGATGTTCAGGTCGGCCACCAATGCCCGGACCACCCTGGCCTGCTGCGCGTCCTTTGCGCCGAAGTACGCCCGGTCCGGGCCAGCCATGCCGAGCAGTTTGGTGACGACGGTGGTGACGCCGGCAAAGTGCCCTGCGCCGCGCCTGGCCCCCTCCAGGGTTTCCACCAGCGGTCCGTGCAGCTCCACAGACGCGGTGAAACCGGCCGGATACACCACCTCGGGCGGCGGCGCGAACAGGATGTCAACCCCGCCGTCGGCGGCCAGGGCGGCGTCCCGATCCTCGTCCCGCGGGTAGGCGGCGAGGTCGGCGGGGTCGTTGAACTGGATCGGGTTGACAAAGATCGACATCACCACCGCGTCGTTGCCGGCCTTGGCCACGGCGACCAGCCGCAGGTGACCGGCGTGCAACGCGCCCATGGTCGGAACCAAACCCACCCCGCGTCGGTCCCCGCCGCGGTACGGCGCCAACGCCCCGCGCAAATCGGGCACCGTGCGGACGGTCTGCATGCGTGTCTGGCTCCGTCGGAATTGGTCTGACTCGACGATGACGAACTGCCGGCCGGCCCGGTCAATCAGGTCCGCTGGCCGCCCGGTCTGCCGGAGACTATCCGGTTACTCCTGCCCCTCGCTGGCGCCCGGGCCGCCTGACGAACCTGAAGGTCGGGGCACTGCGGAGTGGTCGGCGATCCGCTCCGTGGCCGTGACCAGCGCATCGAACAGGCCCGCCAGCTCCGGCAGTCGCTCGGCCACGGCAGCACGTTGCCTGGCCACGGTGTTCCGGTCGCCACGCGCGACGGGCCCGGTCAGTGCCGCGGCGCCGTCCCTGACCCAGTTGTCCAGGGCCGCCCTGGCCAGCGGCACCAGCACCTGACGTTCCAGGCCGGCTGTCGACATGAGTTCGGCGGCAACGGTTTCCAGCGTCACCAGAAAGTTGGACGCGATGGACGCTGCGGCGTGATAGGCCGCGCGGTCGTCATCGGCGAGGGTCACCGGGCGGAGCCCGAGCGCGTGCGCCACCTCCTGGGCGAGAGCCAGCGCCCGCGGTGTCGACCCGGCTACGGCGGCGTACCCACCGGTCACCTCAGTGGTGCCGGTCACCTCAGTGGAGACGGTCACCTCAGTGGCGCCGGTCAGCGCAGTGGCGCCGGTCGAGGCGGCCGGGGTACCGCTGCCCGTCACCGTCATCAGGGGGTGCATGCTGAAACCCTCCCGGGCGCCCAGCACGGCCAGCGGGGAGACGCCCGAGCAGTGCCCGACGATCGGTCCCGCCACCACGGCAGCAGCCGCGACCGGGATCGCATCGTCGGGGACGCAGAGCAGGACCGCTGACGAGCCCGCTCCGGTGAAACCCCGGCCGTGCGGCCCGCTGACCGGGAACCCTGCGCCCGCCAGTGCGGCGTGCACGGTGGGTCCCAGCTTTCCCCGCCCCACGACGGCCAGTTCGCCGTCCCACCAGTGACCGCGGCTACCGGTGCGGCCGCTGGTGCCGGTCAGCGGTGTTCCGGGTCGGCCGCCGGGTCGCCCTGCTGCTGCCACTGGGCCTGGGTCGGTCCGGCCGGGGCGTCGACGGGTTCGTCCCGGCCCGGGTAGGCCTGCGCCGGATACGCCTCGCTCGGGTACTCCTGACCGGGCTTGTGGGGCATTCCAGCCGGCAGTGCGGCCGGCAGCTTCCCGGCGGCCAGCCGGGCCGCGTCCTGCTGCTCGATGGTTACCGACGCCTCGTGTTCGGCCTGCCGGACGGCGGCGGCCACCTCGGCCGCCGAGGTGCCTTCGAACCAGTCGGCGACGTCATCGTCGATGTCCCCGGGACGCGGTGCGGGCTTATTCGGATCGGCCGGCGGATCCGCCGGCGGCTCGTAGCGGAACACCCCGTCGTCGCCCTTGGTGCCGAGCATCTTGGCGAACCCCTCCAGCGATTTGGAGAAGTCGCTGGGGATCATCCACACCTTGTTGGCGTCGCCCTGCGCCATCTGCGGCAACGTCTGCAGGTACTGGTAGGCCAGCAGTTCCGGGGTCGGCTTACCGGCCTTGACAGCGGCGAACACCTTCTCGATCGCCTTGGCCTGACCCTGGGCCTGCAGGTACCGGGCCGCCCGCTCACCCTGCGCCCGCAGGATCCGGGACTGCCGCTCGCCCTCGGCGGCCAGGATTGCGGACTGCTTGGCACCCTCGGCGGTGAGCACTGCGGCCTGCTTCTGGCCTTCCGCGGTCTTGATCGAGGATTCGCGCAGACCCTCGGAGTTCAGGATCATGGCCCGCTTGTCCCGGTCGGCCCGCATCTGCTTCTCCATCGCCTCCTGGATGGACGGCGGCGGGTCGATGGCCTTGAGCTCCACCCGGGCGACCCGGATGCCCCACTTGCCGGTCGCCTCATCCAGCACCCCGCGCAGCTGACCGTTGATCTGGTCCCGGCTGGTCAGCGTCTGTTCCAGGTTCATACCGCCGACCACGTTGCGCAGTGTGGTGGTGGTCAGCTGCTCGACGGCGACGATGTAGTTGGCGATCTCGTACACCGCAGCCCGGGGGTCGGTCACCTGGAAGTAGACGACGGTGTCGATGGACACCGTGAGGTTGTCCTCAGTGATCACCGGTTGCGGCGGGAACGACACCACCTGTTCCCGCAGGTCGATCCGGGCCCGAATGCGGTCCAGAAACGGCACCAGCCAGACCAGCCCCGCGTCGGTGGCCTTGTTGAACCGGCCGAGCCGCTCGATCACCGCGGCTTGGGCCTGCGGGATCACCTTGACCGACCTGATCAGGATCAGGACGACCAGGACGACGACGACGATGGCAACGATCAGGATCGGATCCATGACTAGTCCCCCCACATCACGACCGCGGTGGCCCCGCGGACCTCGACAACGGTGACGGACGTGCCCGGCGGCAACGCGCGATGACCTTCCAGCACGACCGCCGACCAGACCTCCCCGCCGATCTTCACCTGTCCGCCGATCGCATCGACCGTCGACACGACGGTGGCGTTCGATCCGATGATCGCCTGCATCCCGGTCCGGATCTTCGACGGCCCGTAGTACTTGCGCAGCAGAGCGGGCCGCAGCCCCAGCACCAGGGCGATGGAGGAGAACGCGAACACCAGTAGCTGCAGCCACAGCAGCTGCGGCACCAGCAGCGCGAAAACGGCCGTGGCCAGCGCGCCGCCGCCCAGCATGAGCAGCACGAACTCCGCGCCGAGCACCTCGGCGATGGACAACAGCACCGCGCCGCTGAACCAGATCCACGCGGACATGCCTGCATCATGCCCGAAGGATCAGCCGCCCGGGGGTCGGTCTTTTAAGGCCTTCACTACGACAGCGCCACCCTGCTCAGCTGCTGCCCGCTGATCAATCCGGTTGTGCCACGAAGTCGATCAACTGCTCCACCGCGGTGATCAACGGCGTGGCCAGGTCCCGGTAGCTGCGCACCGCGCCGTTGACCCGCCCCCACATCTCCCGGGTGTCCGAGATACCCAGCGCCGCACACACTCCGGTCTTCCAGTCGACCCCGCGGGGGACGTCGGGCCAGGCCCGGATGCCGACCGCGGCCGGCCGCACCGCCTGCCAGATGTCGACGTACGGGTGCCCGGTGATCAGCACGTGCTCGTCCCGGACGGCCTGCGCGATCCGGCTCTCCTTGGAGCCGGGGACCAGGTGGTCGGCCAGCACCCCGAGCCGGCGGGTCGTGCTCGGCCGGAACGCCGCCACCGCGTCCCGCAGATTGTCCAGGCCGTCGATCGGCTCCACCACGACACCCTCGACCCGCAGGTCGTGTCCCCAGACCCGTTCCACCAGGGCGGCGTCGTGGATGCCTTCCACCCAGATCCGGGACGCCCGCGCGGTGCGCGCCCGGAGCCCGGCCACCGCCCTGGATCCGGACGCGGTAGTGGCGGCGGCCACCGCCGTGACCGGTCGGACCAGGCTGACCTGCTGACCGTCGATCAGGAACGCCCCGGGGGCCAGCGGGAACAGGCGACGCCGGCCGGCACGGTCCTCCAACGTGACCGCCGTCGAGGAGCAGCTGACGACTGCCCCGCAGAATCCGGACAGCGGGTCTTCCGCGACGACGCCGGGGGTGGCCGGGACCTCGGGAATGACGCGGGCGGGCCGCGGCGCCGCCAGCACGTCCCGGCCGTACCGGTCGGATCCGGGCGCCGGGCGGCCAGGGGTCGTGGGGTGTCCGGGAGCAGGCACGGTGCCCGACGCTACGCGGGGGGCGCGGCCGCAGCCGGTAGGGACACGGATCGTCGCCGGGCCGGGGGGCCCGGCGGGCCGGGTCGAGTCCGGCGGCCCGAACTCGGCAGGGTGAACCCTGATCGGGACAACCGGCGACCACCCGGGATCGTGACGTACGGTTTGCTGCATGCCTTCCCCCGGCGCTCTGAGCGCAGCCACCACGCTGGCCCTGTGGGCCGCCGCGTGGCAGGGCGGGGCGAGTGCCGACGACGTCCTGGAGTCGATCGACCAGTCCGGTCACCGGGCCGGCGTCCGGGCCGCGACGAGCGAGATGGCCGACCGCACCGGACTTCCCGGCCCCGGTTCACCCAGCGCGGGTTCGGCGTCGTTGCTGCCGCTACTCCGCGCGGGCGGCGAACCGCAGCTGCTGCTGCCCTACCCCGGCGACCTGCGCGGGCTCCCGCACACGGGCCCCCTGACGGTGGCCGCGCTGGACGCCGAAGCGGTGGTGGTACTGGCCGGCAGCGGGATCGCGCTCGTTCCGGCGGACGGTCAGTGGCGGGCCTTCGACTGCCCGACCGGGCACCCGGTGCCGGGGTTGGCGGCGGCGCACGACCAGCTGGACGACGCGGTCACCCGGGCGACCCGGTCGCTCACCGCGTTGGACGTCGCGAAGGGATCCTCGACCGCCCGCGAGCGGGTGCGGCAGCTGATGCTGGCCGAGGCGGTTAGCTGCCCGCCCGGGACCCCGCCGGCCGCGTCCGGCCTGCTGGCCACCTCGGTCTCGCTGTACGCACTGCTGGTGGCCGCCCGGGAGCAGGACACCGCGGCCGTCACCAGCTACGAAATGGCCGCCGTCGACGACGTGCTCCGACCGTTGGCCATCGCGGTCCGGGAGAGCAGGCGCGCGGCGGTTGGCGCCGCGGTGCGGGTGCTGTGCCAGAGCCGGCCGTCGGTGCGGGTGTCCCGGGTGCAGCCCCGGGTCCCAGCCCCGCCATCGACGGCCCCGCCACCGATAGCCCCGCCACCGATAGCCCCGCCACCGACGGCCCCGCGCTCGACGGCCCCGCGCTCATCTGCTGACGAAGGCTCCGCGCACTGAGCACCCGCGTGCTCCGCCCCCCCGGGGCTATAGGCCACGGCATCTGCGGAGCCCCCGGTCGATGTCACGGCGAGCACAAGGGCAACCTCTTCCCGTCGCACCTCGCCGCAGACGTTCTGACGCGCCGGAAGTTGCGTCAGTCGCCCCTCCTCGTGCCGCGTCTCAATCACCACGTGCGAAACGGGACGGCCACACCCCTCTCGGCCCAAGTAGCGCAAGGGACCCCTCACCGGGCGACGGGTGCAGTCCCGCCGTCCCACCAGGCTTCGCGTGCGCCGATGTGGGGATATCATAGATATCGGAGGTGGAGATATGTCTGACATTCTCATCCGTGACGTCCCCGAGGCAACGATTGCCGAGATCGACCGCCGTGCTCGTGAACAGGGCTTGTCCCGCGTCGAATACCTACGGCATCGCCTCGACTCGGAGTACCGCACGGCACCTGTTACCTCGCTGACCGCCGATGACTGGCGACGATTGCGCCGCGCCGCCACCGACCTCGACGACTCCGACGTCATGGCCAAGGCCTGGTCGTGACGTCCGGCTCGTGGCTGATCGACAAATCGGCGCTCGCGCGCCTGTCCGCGGCCGGCGGCGACAGTGAATGGGACCGGCGCATCGAGCGCGGCTTGGTGCACATCGCCACAGTCACCCTGCTAGAGCTAGGCTTTCCAGCGCGGTTGGCCGAGGAGCACGCAACCGCCTTGTCCAGCCCACCGGTCGCGCTCATGCCCGTGGAGTACCTCACACCTGCTGCCGAGGACCGGGCCGTGCGGGTGCAACGTTAATTGGCCGCACGTGGCCAGCATCGATCGCCCTCGGTGCCCGACCTCGTGATCGCCGCCATCGCTGAACAGTCAGGCCTGACCGTCCTGCACACAGACAAAAACTTCGACCTGATTTCTGGGGCTACCGGCCAACCGGTCGAGCGTCTGACGTAAAGGAAGATCGATGAGGGATCGGCTACCGGACGGGATACAAGTACCGCCGGAGAACATCAGCAGGGTGGAATGAATGCGGCTCAGCCGACCGATCCCATCCAGACAGCTCGCCTGGTCTTGACGCCGGTTGACGCTAAGGACGTCGAGGACCTAGCCCTGTTGTACGGCGATCCCATCGTCGCCCTTTGGACCGGACCCTGGAGCCGGGCGAGCATTGAGGCGTGGACCACAAGGATGGTGGAGCGGTGGGCGGCTGACGGTGTCGGCAAGTGGGTCGCGCACGACCGGTTGAACGGGTCGCTGGTCGGCCGCGGCGGCTTCACCCGGTTCGATCTTGATGGCCAGGCAGTACTCGAGCTGGGCTGGGCCGTCCGCGACGCCCTGACCGGCCGCGGCTACGCAACCGAGATTGGACACGCGGCGATTGGCTGGGCTGCGGCCTTCTTCCCGCACCTACCGGTCGTCTCCTTCACCGAGGTGCACAACCTCCCGTCACAGGCCGTCATGCGACGCCTCGGCCTGCGGGAGGCTGGGGTCATTCACCGTTCAGGGTTGGTCGCAGGGCGGCCCGGTCTGCATCCCGACGCGCCCTTCGCGCTGTACCGCAACGACTGAACACTGCTGCCGGCCCGCGGGATCCCGTATGACGAACGACCTATGTGCTCGACCGACGCCCAGGACCTGACCGCCCAACGAGACGCGCGGGCCGCGCTCGGCGTGAAGACGAACTGGATCTGGGAACCCCTACGAGTGGGCGTTGGCGATTTCCTCGGTGCCGAACCCCAGGGCGTGGAACCCGCCGTCGACCATCACCATTGAGCCGCTGGTCGCCGGGAACAGGTCGGAGAGCAGGGCCACCGCTGCCCGGGCCACGGGGGTCGGGTCGGAGGTGTCCCAGCCCAGCGGGGCACGGCCGGCCCACCCGTTCTCCAGGTCGCCGAACCCGGGGATCGACTTGGCCGCCATCGTTTTGATCGGACCGGCGCAGACCAGGTTGACCCGGATCCCCTGCGGGCCCAGATCCCTTGCCAGGTAACGGGTCACCGACTCCAGGGCCGCCTTGGCCACGCCCATCCAGTTGTACGCGGGCCAGGCCTGCCTGGCGTCGAAATCCAGCCCGACGACGCTACCGCCGGAGGTCATCAACGGCAGCGCGGCGACGGCCAGCGCTTTGAGCGAGTAGGCCGAGGTGTGCACGGTGGTGGCGACGTCCTCCCACGGGCAGTCCAGGAAGCTGCCGCCGAGCGCAGTGGCCGGCGCGAACCCGATCGAATGCAGCACCCCGTCCAGCTGGGGGACGAACTCGCCCACCCGGTCGGCCAACGACGCCAGCTGCGATTGGTCCGTCACGTCCAGCTCGACCACCGGGGCAGCGGCCGGCAGCCGTTTGGCGATCCGTTCCACCAGCGACAGTCGGCCATACCCGGTGAGTACGACGGTCGCGCCCTGCTCCTGCGCCAGCCGCGCCGTGTGGAAGGCCATCGATGCCTCGGTGATGATGCCGGTGATCAGGATGTTCTTGCCGGCGAGCAGGCCGGTGCCGAGTTGATCGGTCATGTGATGCGATCCCGTCAGAAGTGATGGACGTTCTTGGTGGTCTGTTTGGGTGGTCGTGATGAGCAGTACGCGGTCCGACGACGTGCGTGGATGACGAAACCTAGTGGCCCATCCCGAGCCCGCCGTCGACCGGCAGCACCGCCCCGGTGATGTATGACGCCGCGTCGGAAGCGAGAAAGGTGACAGCCGAAGCGATCTCGTCGGCCTGCGCGTACCGGCGGAGCGGCACCTGGGCGATGATGTCGGCGCGGCGCTGTTCGGGCAGCCCCCGGGTCATGTCGGTGTCGACGAAACCCGGGGCGACCACGTTGGCGGTGATGTTCCGCGAGCCCAGCTCCCGGGCGATGGACCGGGCCAGACCCACCAGACCGGCCTTGGACGAGGAGTAGTTCGCCTGCCCGGCTCCTCCGGACAGGCCGACCACCGAGGAGATGAAGACCATCCGGCCCCACCGTTTGCGGAGCATGCCCGACGCGGCGCGCTTGGCCACGCGGTAGGACCCGGTGAGGTTGGCGTCCAGCACGGAACTGAACGCGTCCTCGCTCATTCGCAACAGCAGGGTGTCGTCGGTGATCCCTGCGTTGGAGACGAGGATCTCGACCGGCCCCTGACCCTGCTCCACCTCGGTGAAGGCCGCGTCCACCGACGCGGTGTCGGTGACGTCGCACCGAACCCCGGCCAGTCCTTCCGGCGGCTCGCCGGACCGGTGGGTCACGGTCACCCGGTGACCGTCGGCGGCCAGCGACCTGGCGATGGCCAGCCCGATGCCCCGATTGCCGCCGGTGACCAGCACCGAGCGGCCCAGCGGGGTGGACGACGCGTCGATCACGAAGGACTCCTCTTTCAGGTAACTTGTCCGCCGGGTGAGGTGCGGTGTGCCTGCGGTGAGGCACGCCGCCGCGGGCGCTGGTCGCAAGGGATGCCGTGATCCGGTGCGGCGGTCAGGGTCGGCGGGCGGGGGTACGACGGTCGGCGCATTTGCGCCGGGGCCACCCTATCCGGCTGCCGCCAGACCGGCCTGACGCCCCTCCGCCAGCCGGCCAGAGGTTGGAACGGAAAGCTTGAACGACCAGAACCGCAAGCTGGTGTCCCCACCCCGAGAAGGAAGCTGATCCCGGCCGGGATGAGGCTGGATACCGATCCGCCATTGACCATCTCCGGCCCCGCCAGCAGCCGGACACCAGAGTTGCTGAGTCCGAAAGACCGTCCCGAAAAGCTGATCGCAGTGAGGGCTTTTCTGGAAAGTCCGTTGCCGCTACCAACCGTCCGGACTAGCGTGCTGAGCCGTGCGCACTCGCCTACGTCGCGACCTGACAGCGGCACTGAAGTCTCGAGACCGCAATACGGTCGGCGCGCTGCGCTCAGCTCTGGCAGCCATCGACAACGCCGAGACACCAGACACGGACAACAAGACTCATAGCGTCACCCAGCATCAGCACATTGCGGGATCGACCGAGGGTCTGGGCGCAACGGAGATTGCTCGTCGTGACCTCAGCGCGAGCGAGCCGCGAGATCATCGCAGCGGAAGTCGATGAGCGAATGGACGCGGCAGCTGGGTATGAGCGCAGCGGTCATACCGAGCGTGCCGAGCGTCTCCGATCAGAGGCCGGTGTCCTCAGGCAGTACCTGCATCCGGTTCAATAGCCGATCCACCTGCGGTGGTTGCATCCCGCCGACGCGATCGCTGCGGCCCGTTGTTCCGGCTTTGCCCGCAGTCGGCCACCGCCACCCTCGAGCCTCAATCCCATTTGCCCTGAGCATTGCACCTCAGGCTCGGAGGCGACGATTAGTCAATCAATTGCTTGACTGTGAGGACATCGGGCACTACACTTAACCACATGCTTGACCGTTCGGACGTTCTTGACCGTGCCTTCCATGCACTGTCCGATCCCAGCCGCCGCCAGATGATTGACCGGCTCGCTCGTGCGCCCGCCTCGGTCAGCGAACTCGCTGAACCGCTGCAGATGTCGTTGGCCGCCGTCGTGCAGCACGTGCAGGTTCTGGAGTCCAGTGGCCTGATCGCATCGCGCAAGACCGGCCGGGTACGCACCTGCTCCCTCAACCAGGACGTGCTGTCGGAGACCGAGCAATGGCTAGCCGACCGTCGCACCGTGTGGCAGCACCGCCTCGACCGGTTGGGGGTGGTCGTGGACGAGGAGCATCAACACGGGCGACCGTCACTACCAACGCCGTCACACGAAACGAGAAGCAGGAAACGAGAAGGAAGTGAGGATGACGCAGCCGATAAGCGTTGACAACAGCAGTTGGACCATCGAACACGATTACCCGCATCTACCGGAGCAGGTTTTCACCGCCTGGTCCGAACCGAGCCTGAAAGTGCGCTGGTTCGACCTGTCCGGCAACGACAACCCTGACTATGACTGCGATTTCAGAGTCGGCGGCAGGGAACGCTTCCGCACTCCGGTCGATGAGCGCCCGGTCTTCACCTATGACGCGCAATACCGCGACATCGTCGAGAACGAGCGGATCGTGACGACCTACGAGATGTCGATGGACGGCCGGCGAACGTCGGTGTCGGTGGCAACGGTCGAACTGCAACCGACGCCGACCGGGACGCGCCTGATCTTCACCGAGCAGGGCGCGTACCTCGACGGGCTCGACAGCCCCGATTCGCGCCGTACCGGCACCTCCTCCCAGCTCGACAACCTCGCCTCGATTCTGAAGGAGCTCGGATGAGCGCGGAGCAGGAGTTGCTCGAACTCGTCGAGGAGCGGGTGCGGGCCGTGCGGGAGCGGGACAGTGCCACGCTGGCCCTACGGCCGACCGAGGACGTGATCAGCTTCGATGTCCTGCCGCCGCTCAACTCACGCGGCAGCCACGCCACGGCCGAGCACCTCCAGGCCTGGTTCGACGGCTATGACGGCCCGATCGACTACTCCGTTCGCGACGTCCGGGTCACCGGGGAGAACGATCTCGGCTTCTGCTCGTTCCTCTACCACGTCGGCGGCACCCTGAAAACCGGCGCCGAGGTGGACATGTGGGTCCGCGCGACGCTGTGTTGCCGCCGAATCGACGGCCGGTGGCGCATTACTCACGACCACGAGTCGGTGCCTTTCGACCCCGCTACCGGACAGGCACAAATCAGTCTCCGACCGCAGTGAACGTCGCGGGGACGTGCACCGGGCCGGTCGCCGCTCAGGGAATCCGGGCGGTGAGGGTGAGCGCCACCGCCGAGCCCAGCACGACGAGCGCGGTGCCGGCGATGATCCACGGCCGGGAGACGTCCTTCTGTTTGGTCTCGTAGCCGATCTGCTCCCCGAGTTGCGCGTACACCGATTTGAGTTCCTCGGACGTCGCGGCGGTATGGAAGTCGCCGCCGGAGATCCGCGCGATCTGCTGCATCGCCTGGGTGTCCAGCGGCACCGGAATGGTCTCCGCGTTGACGGTGATTGACCCGTTGTCGGTGCCGAACGCGATCACCGACACCGGGATCTTCGCATCGGCCGCGCGTTGGGCGGCGTCCTGCTCGGTGCGGCCCACGGTGCGTTTGCCGTCCGTCATGAGCACGATCCGGGCCGGCGGGCGCCCGGGATCGCTGCCGTCCGCCGGGCCGGGCAACGCCTTGGAGAATGCGTCGATGGTTTGCAGGCTGGAGATGATCGCCTCGCCGGTGGCGGTGCGTTCGTCCAGCTTCAGCCCCGCGATGGCCTGTTTCGCCGCCGCCCGGTCGGTGGTGGGGCTGACCAGGACGGTGGCGATCCCGGCGAACGAGACGATGCCCAGGTTCACCCCGGGGGTCAGGTCGTCGACGAACTGGGTGGCGGCCTCCTTCGCCGCGGCCAACCGGTTCGGGCTGACGTCGGTGGCCTCCATCGACAGGGAGACGTCAATCGCGAGCATCACGGTGGCGCGGTTGCGGGGTTCCTTGGCGTCCGCGGTCGGCCCGGCCAGGGCCACCGTCAGCAGGGCCAGCCCGACCAGCACCAACGCGGTCGGCAGGTGCCGCCAGCGGCCGGGCCGGCGCGGTGCCACCCGGTCCAACAGTTCGAGGTTGGCGAACCGCAGGGTGTGCCGGCGGGTACGCCGCTGGGCGATGACGTACCCCACCGCGAGCGCCAGGACGGCGAGGGCGGCGGCGAGCCAAAAGGGCTGGGCGAACGTCACCAGGCCTCCCCCGCCCTGGCCGCGCCCGGCGCACCGGGGGCACCCTGAGCGGCCCCGGTCCACCCCCGCTTGCGGGACA
>CBDFHS010000009.1:0-44711 GCA_965247715.1 Nakamurella sp.
TCCTACGGTTCGCTGGAAATCTTCAGTGGGGTGGACCTGGCCATCGACCGGGGCAGCCGGGTGGTGGTCCTGGGGCTGAACGGGGCCGGTAAGACGACCCTGCTCAAGCTGCTCGGCGGCAACGAGAAGCCTGACACCGGCGAGGTTCTCGCCGGGCACGGGCTGCGGTTGGGGTACTACGCGCAGGAGCACGAGACCATCGACCCGGATGCGACGGTCTGGGAGAACACCAGGCACGCCGCACCCGATGCCGGGGCGCAGGAGCTGCGGAACCTGCTGGGCTCGTTCATGTTCACCGGGGAGCAGCTCGATCAACGGGCCGGCACCCTGTCCGGCGGGGAGAAGACCAGGCTGGCGCTGGCCGGGTTGGTGTCGTCGGCGGCGAACGTCCTGCTACTCGACGAACCGACCAACAACCTCGACCCGGCGAGCCGGGAACAGGTGCTGGATGCGCTTCGCCGGTACGCCGGAGCCGTCGTCCTGGTCACCCACGATCCCGGTGCGGTCAGCGCACTGCACCCCGAGCGGGTCATTCTGCTGCCGGACGGTACCGAGGACCATTGGTCGGCCGACTACCTCGATCTGGTCGAACTGGCCTGAACCGGGCATACCCGGGTGGCGGCTGGGCGCGATCTGCTCGATCATTGACCGAGCAGCAGCAGATCTACCGAAAGCCCGCAGAGAGTCCGAGCAGCCAAAAGGGGTGGCACCGTGGCCACAGACACCAGGCCCGTTGCGAAGAACACGAAGTCGGACACGATAAGAAAGGGCGCCCGGATCACCGGCGCGGCCCGGGAAAAGCTGGCCGCGGACCTGGGAAAGAAGTACGAGAAAGGGCACAGCATCAGGGCGCTGGCCGAGGGAACCGGCCGCTCCTACGGCTTCGTGCATCGTTTGCTACTGGACGCCGAGGTGCCGCTGCGTGGTCGCGGTGGGGCCACCCGGACCAAGAAGAAGTGACCCGCTGACCGCCGTCCCAGCCGTTCCGGTCCCGCCGTTCGATCAGGACGTCCTGCACCGCGGGCATGTCACCGTGCGGGCGGACGGGCCGCTGCTAACGGTTTCGCTGAACCGGCCGCAGGCGCGCAACGCGCAGCTGCCGCAGACCTGGGAAGCGTTGGCCCACATCGGGTCCCGGCTTTCAGCGGGCATCCGCGTGGTGGTCGTGACCGGCGCCGGCCGATCGTTCTCGGCCGGGTTGGACCGTGCCGAGCTGAAACCTTCCCCCGGCTCCCTGCTCGGCACACTGGCTGCCGCCACCGCCGAACAGGCGGACGCAGCGATCGCTAGCTTCCAGGCCGGGTTCAGTTGGCTCGCCGACCCGGGCATCATCTCGATCGCGGCGGTGGGCGGTCACGCCGTCGGCGCCGGCTTCCAATTGGCGTTGGCCTGCGATCTGATCGTCGCGGCCGACGACGCGCAGTTCCGAATGGCCGAGGTCAGCTTCGGGCTGGTACCCGACCTCGGCGGAACCGCGCCGCTGGTCCGGCTGGTCGGCTACCAGCGGGCACTGGAGATCTGTGTCACCGGGCGGCATGTCAGCGCTCAGGAAGCGGTGCGCATCGGAGTGGCGATGGTCAGCGTGCCGGTGGCCGAGCTGGACGCCGCGGTCGCTGACCTCGCGGCGGCGGTGCTGGAATCACCGCCGGATGCGGTGCGGGCCGTGAAGGCCCTCCTGGCCGGGGTGCCCGGTTCCACCGCGTCCGAGCAGCGCCGGGAGGAACGGGCCGCCCAGATCCGCCTGTTGGCCGATCGTCGGACGCGCTGAGCAAAGGGTGCCGCGACAAAAGGAACGGTCGGTCCGGCGCCCCCGGCGGTGATGAGTTCCCTCCCCGGGCGAGTCTGAGCAGGTCGATGAGCTCACACCCGCCGCCGCTGTTAGTGATGCGCCGCCGGGTTTGTCGAGCAAGGAGGCCGCAGCCCGGGCCTGGATGACACAGCCGATATAGGTAGGTGGCGGGGGCCAGGTTCGTGCAGTCCAGATAGTTGGCGGACCGGGACCGACCGCCTCATGGGGTGAGGTTGGTGTGGGTGGCAATCCACGGCATGGCGTGGGTGAGGCCGCCGGTGACGGTATTCCAGTCGTGGCCAGCGCCGGGTACAGCCCATTGCTGCACGGTCATGCCAGCAGCCTGCGCGGCGGTGAACAGGTGCTGTTGACCGGTCCGGGTGTCCGTGTCGGACTCGCCCCAGACGAACCAGCCGGCCGAGGTCGGGTAGGTCCTGCTGGCCAGCAGGTCGGCCGGGTTGATGGCCTTGAATCGTGATTCATCGCCGTTGAATGCGGTGTCCACGGTGTGACGGTGGCCTGCGGCTCCGGACCCCAACGTGGGTTCGGGTTGGCCGGAGATGTCGATGAAGTTCGGGTAGATGTCGGGGTGGTTGGTGGCCAGTTGCAGGGCGCAGGTCCCGCCGTAGGAGAAGCCGGCGACGACCCAGTGGCGGGGGTCGGGGTCGATGCGGAGTTGGGTTCGGATCGCGGTGGGGACGTCCTTCGCCAGGTAGGTGTCAACCGCGCCCAGGGGGGTGTCAGAGCATAGCGGGTTGGCCAGTTCCGAGCCGAGAACATCAGGCATCACCACGAGGGGGGCGATGCCGCGGTGCTGGGCGGCGAAGTCGTTCATCATATTCTGCACACGGTCGCCGGTGAGCCAGTTGTCCGGGCTGCCGGGTTGGCCGTGCAGCAGCACCAGGACGGGCAGTGGGTGCGGGTTCTGGGCGAAGTAGGCGGGCGGTAGGTAGACCCATCCGGCGCGGGCGGCGAAGCCCGATTGGGTGTTGGGGATGGTGAATGGGCTGGTCCTTCCTCGCCCGTCAGCGGGAATGCCTGCCCCGCCCGGGGTCCAGGTGTCGGTCAGTGGCCCGGCGGGCAGCGCCGCGGACGGTGCCACGGTCGCCGAGTCGGTGGTGGCCGGCAGGACAGGTGGGAGTCCGCTGACCTGGTCCGCGGTGGGCACGCCGAACAGGTCGCGGACCGCCGGGAACTGCACGTAGGACCTGTTGATCTCGTTCCCTGCGGCGATCACCACCAGGACCGCTGCGACTATGGCGAGGATCTTGCGCCGCCACGTGCTGCGGTACCAGGAACCGGCCGTCAACCCGATCGCAGCGAGTCCGAGGGCAATCCAGATATTGTCGGAGGTGTTCAGCGGCTTGGCGAACATTCTTTCGCCTCCGACGCCACCGATCACGATCGCTGCGACTGTGGCGATGATGACGACAATGGGCACGACGTAGAGCCACCACCACCGGTGCCGGCGGCACAGCAGGAAGGTGCCGGCGACTCCACCGAGGCCAAGCACCGTCCACGGCAGCCATCCTGTCTGCAGCGAGACGCCGCTCATCAATTCCGACCGGTCGAGGAGGGAATCGGAACGGTGAACTCGTTGTAGGTGTCCCACCAAGGCCGTGGCTCCCAGGCAAGGGTGCTGTTCACGATCGGAGCTTGCGGAGCAGCCGGGTTCCTTGCCGGGCGGTGAGGTGGGGCAGGTAGGACTTGGTGATGGCGTTGGCAATACCGGGCAGGGAGGCGGGGTCGGGGTAGGCCAGCCAGAGCGGTTGGTAGGTGGGTTGGAATTTGGCTTTGAAGTCGAGCAGTGATTGGAATCCGTAGACGGGTTCCAGGACCCGGCCGAGCATGTCGAGCAGTCGTTGCACGGCGTCGCGGTCGTCGCCGCGGTCGATCCGGGCCAGTGGTGCTCCGGAAAGGCTGAGGAATTCCGCGCCGTCGTCGCGGAATTGCACAGCGGCGGTGGCGATGAGGTATTCCATGACGCCGGCGAATCCGGCGCTGCGGCGGCGCATGAAGTCCAGGGTCCAGCCGATGATGCGCCCGTCGCGGTAGACGGGCAGGAAACTGGTGATGCCGTGCACGGTGTGGTCGGCGTCGACGGCGATCAGGCAGCGCACCCGGTCGTCGTCGAGTTCGTCGAGACCGCCCAGGGTGAAACCCATCTCAGGTAGGCCTTTGTCGGCGACCCATTCCTCGGAGATTGACCGGACCTGCTCGGTGATGCTGAGCGGGGCATGCGGGTAGGCCCACCATTGCGTGGTGATCCCGGTCTTGGCGGCCTTGTTCATGGCGGTGCGGACGTCCTGCCATTTCTTTCCGGTGAACGCTAGTTGCGGCAGCGGCAACACTGTTTCCTCGGCGACCTGCACGGACCGCCAGCCCAGGTCGGTTTCGGCGGCGGTCTTGATGTCGGTGCCAACGCTGTAGAGGCACGGTGTGAGGCCGTGCTCGGTGCAGTGCCGGGCGAAGTCGGTGACCGCGGTGAGTCGGGCTTCAGGGTGTCCGACTGGGCCGGTGACGCTGGCCGCGACGGTGCCGACGACCCGGTAGGCAACGAACGCGCGGCCCTCGGGAGCGAAATAGTAGCTGTTGCCGGGCCACAAGGTCATATAGGACAGCGATGACCCGCCGTGCGCGACTAGCAGGGCGCGGGCGCGGGACACGTCGGACGCGGCGCCGGCCGCCTCATTGCGCCGGAACGAGACCAGCAGTGACACGGTCAGCACGGTCAGGAATATCACCCCGGTCCATTCATAGAGCACGGTGGCCACGGGCCCGACGGGCAGGAACAACGGGTCGATCTCGCCGAGGTACCCGGGTGGGATGAAACGGGTGGGGAAGTGCTGGAGCAGTTGACCTGGGGTGGGCGGCTGGTCGAACTGGTTGCGGACCAGGTATCCACCGATGACATAAATCCCACCGAGTAGCAGCAGGGTGCCGCCCGCTACGGCGGCCAGGGTGCGGTAGGTGCCGCGGGGTGCACGCACGTCGAATGAACTGCTGGTGGCCAGCAGCATCCCGGCAACCAGCAACGGCAAGGTGAGCGGCAGCAGGATCCCCAGCAGTGTCTGGGTGCTGCCCAGGCCACCGAAGACCGTCAACCGCTCACGGGGAGTGCCATACAACTCGGTGGCCAGCAGCATGGCCATGGCGGCCAGTGCGAGGTTCAGGGTCAGTGCCGCCCACCACGCGGCGCGCCGGCCGCGGCGTAGGCCCACTGCGGTGACGGGCAACAGCACCACGGGTAGCAGGGTCATGATCGCGGGGCCGATCCCGGTGAGCTGCAGTTGGGCGCGGATGGCCCGGCAGTCGTCCAGGGTGGCCGGGTCGGCGCAGATCTGTTGCACGGTTGTCGCGTCGGGCGGCGGGGCCAGTACCAGGTACCGCAGCACCGACAGCGGCCCGATCGGGGCGTCGGACAAGGCTGCGATCATCGGACCGACCGCGGTCGCTGCAATGACCAGGGCAACGAGAATCCGGCGTTCGGAACGAGACGTGACCAGCGACGCAGGTCGCGCGGGCCGGCCGAGCAGCATCGGCCCGAGCAGCAGCCCGGTCAGGCCCGCTGCTAGGCGGAGCACGTCAAGCAGGGTCCCGGAGTAGGCCACGAGCAGCAGTAGCGCCATCGGGATCAGCAGCCGGAGCCGGCGACGCCACAACGTCGAGAGCCTGCTGGTCATGGCGAGGCCGACCCCGACGGCGGCGGGGCTGGCGCCGACGGCGACTCCGGCGGCCAGTTGTTCGGTCCATTCGTCCCCGGCCAGGGACCCGAGCGCGACCACTGCGGAGCCGGCAAGGGTCCCGACGATCTGGGTGATCAGCAGCACCAGAGAGGTTTTCACCGCGCCGAAGCGGTGTTCGGCGGGTGCCACCAGGGTCAGCAGCAGCGCGGTGGTGATCAGGTACCCGGAAAGGTCTTTGCACCACAGTGCAGAGGTGATCGGCGTCCACCATTGACCGGTGGATAGCGCGCCCGGTCCGACGCCGACGGTGTGCAGCAACACTCCGGTTGGGCCGGCGATGAGGCTGCCTGTCGCGGCGCCGACGATCCACAGCACGGCCACGAACGCGACGGTGAGCGGGGCGTGCCGGAGGAGCGCCATGAACTGGGCGGTCACGCCGGTGAGCCGCCTCGCCCAGACCTGTTGTCCGCGAGCCCGTTCGATGCGGGTGTGGAGCGTCAGCATGCGGAAGGCACCGGCCCATGGGTCGACCTGCTGGCAATGATCAGGGGCAGCGTCGGGGTGGCTAGGGTCGGGGTGGCTAGGGTCGAGTGATGGCACAGGTGCTCGTGGTTGAGGATGACCAGACGATCGGGCGCACCCTGACCTCGAGCCTGGGAGTGCATGGCCATACCGCACGGTGGGTGATGAGTGGTGCCGCCGCGTTGTCCGCGGCCGAGCAGCAACCGTTTGATCTGGCCCTGTTGGATCTGGGGTTGCCGGACATGGATGGCGTTGAGGTGTGCCGGCGGCTTCGGGCGACCCAGCCCGGGTGCGTATTGGTCGTGCTGACCGCCCGGGACGAAGAGATCGATGTGGTGGTCGGGTTGGAGGCGGGCGCGGACGACTATCTGACGAAGCCGTTCCGGCTGGCGGAGCTGTTGGCCCGGGTGGAAGCACACTTGCGCCGCGGACCCGCCGCTCATGCCGTGGTGCCGGCAGGTTCCGACGTGGTCCGGGTCGGCGCATTGCAGGTCGATACCGTGGCTCGTCGGGCCCACCTGGGTGGGGTGGAGATCGTGCTGCGGGCGAAGGAGTTCGACCTGTTGGCCCGGATGGTGGCCGAGCCAGGGGCGGCAGTACCCCGGTCGGTGTTGATGGCAGATGTGTGGGACCAGAACTGGTTCGGTTCGACCAAGACCTTGGACGTGCACATGGCGGCGGTGCGCCGCAAACTCGCGGCCGCTGCCACGTCGAGCGGGGCACTGGCGCCCGAGATCGTCACCCTGCGGGCGCACGGTTTTCGGCTGGAACCGGCACTGGCACCGGGCATCCCGCGGTGAGCGTCGACCGTTGGCCGTCGGCGCACCATCCGGGTCGATCCGGGGCCGCGTGGCGGGGGTGGTCATAGTTCCCGCAGGACGCCGATGGCGGGCCGGGTTGAGGTGCGGGTGGCGGCCGCGGTGACTGCGGCCAGCGCGAGAAGAGTGATGGCAAGGACGATTCCGAGGTAACCCCAGGGGACGGCGATCGCCGAAGGTGGCGGGTCGAACACCCCGGTCATGACCTTCACCAGCATCACGGACAGGACAGCGCCAGCGACGGCGCCGGCCGTCAGGCCGAGGACGGCGAGCACCACGGCGTCGCTGCTGATCATCCCGCGCAAGTGCCTGCGGTTGGCGCCCAGCGCGGTGGCGATCGCGAAAGTCCGTCGCCGTTCGGCCAGCCCCAGGCCCAGGACGAGCCCGCCAGCGGCGGCGGCTAAGACGAGCGCAAAGGCGAGTTCGACCCGGGTCAGACCCGTGAGGTCGACGGCGGTGAGGCTGGATCCGATGGTTTGCCGGGTGGTGGTGATGTCGGTGACGGTCGCGGTCGGGCCGAGCAAGGTTCGCAGTTCCTGTGCGACTGCGCTGGTGTTCTGCCCGCCGGTATCGACCAGGAATGCCCCTGTTGTGTCGTTGCCCGTCTGTGCGGCGACGTAGGCGGAGTTGGCGACGAAGAAGCTGTCCTTCGGCGCGGTGGGGAATTCGCTGACCACACCGACGTAATGGAATCCCACGGTGGTCAGTTGGTTGGTGCGCCCGTCGACAAGTCGCAGGTTGATCGGGTCGCCGACCTGCAGCTGGTAGTCCTTCACGGTTTCCGCGGACACCAGGATCGAGTCCGGTTGCGCGGCAAGGGTACTCATCAGCCCGGTGGCGGTGCCTCCGGAGAAATAGGTGTCCTGCAGTGCGGTGGCCGTGGTGATGGTGCCGGGCCGAACCCCGTAGAGGTCCTGCAGGTCGGTACCGATGTAAGCGAACCGGTGCTGCACCGGCTCCACCGCGCGCACCCCGGGGACCATGCCGATCGCGCCGAGTTGCCCGGCCGGCACAGGCGTGCCGGGGGCCTGGGTGATGGTCACGTCGGCGCCGTTGGTCAGCTGCGCGTCGGCCTCGGCCTGCTGGGCGTAGGTGGCGGTCGACGCGGCGAACGCGATCGCCAGCGTGAGGAGCACGATCGCCCGGGTCAGCGGGCGGCGTTGCCGGGACATCCCCGCCGCAACCGGCCCGGCCAGTCCGCCGGTCAGCGGGTGCAGCGCCCGTCGCAGCACCGGCCGGCCGCGGCCCAGGAGCAGGTCCGCGACCCGCCAGGTGAGCAGGCCGGCGCCGATCCAGAGCAGCGCTGGGCCGGCGAGCGCCCAGTAGGACACCGCGATGGTGGGCACCCCTTCGGGGGCCAGGACGAGTTGGTAGTTGTTGCCGCTGGTGGCGATGAACACAAGCCCAGCGAGGATGAGCAGGATTCCGTCCAGGCCGTAGCGGGCCCACGCCGGGTACCGCAACAAAGCCACGGTGGCCCGCCCGGAGGTCACGGTGGCCCGCCGCAGGTCACGCCGGGCCGGTAGCAGGATCGTGGCGGCGGCGATGGCCAGGCCGGCGGCGGCGGAGGCGGCCGCCCAACCGATGGCCGCGGTGGGGGTAGAGCCGAAACTGGCTGTGCCGAAGGCGATCTGACCGACGAGGGCAGCGCCGGCCAACCCGAGGACGGCACCGGCGAGTCCGGTGACGGCGGCTTCGGCCCCGGCCAGTCGGGTGAGTTGGGTGGCCGTTGTGCCGCGGGCGCGGAGCAGGGCCTGTTCACTCCGGCGGCGGGCAGCCCCGGAGGAGGCGATGGTTCCGGTGAGCAGGGCGGCCAGGACCGCACCGGGCAGGCCCAGGAACAGGAATAGCACCTGGGCGTAGGCAGCGTCGGCGCGGGCAGCGTCCAGTGCTGCGCCGAGGTTGTTCCCGACGATGGCGCCGCCGGTGGTGGCGGCCTCGAAATTGTGCGCCGCGGCGGTGACGTCGGTGTAGGCGGCGGCGGGATCGGCGGGGAGTTGATGGTCGAGCTGGACATGGATCTGGGTGCTGGCCAGGTCGGGGCGGGCCGCGGCGAGCGGGCCGAAAAGCTGCTGCCATTGGTCGGTGGGCAGCAGCAGCACGTTATCCGGGGGTGCGGTGCGCTGCGCGCCGACGGGGGCGCCGACCTGCTGGAACAGGCTGTCGGCCTTAGGGAGGTCGACGACCCCGGCGACCGTGACGGTGACCGGGTCCAGACCGGTGCGGCCGATGGTGATGGTGTCCCCGGGGGCGGCGTGCAGGTTCGCGGCGGTCTGCTGGGCGAGCAGGACACCGGTGTCGGCGCCGGCCAGGGTGCGAAGTTCGGTGGGGAACAGCGCCCGGTACTCGGCGGGTATCCCGAGAACCACGGCGGAACCGGTGGTTTGGGTGCTGCCGCCGGTGACGGCGGACAGGCCACTACTGGTGCCGAATCCCACGGTGGCGCTCCCGGCAACACCGGTGGTGTTCTGCACGGTATTGGTGATAGCGGTGGGGTCGGTGCCCAGCTGGACCTGGACCTGCCAGTCGATGCCGACGCCGCGGACGGCCCGGTCGGTCATGGTCGCCTGGGAATGGGCCAGGAAAGCACCCAACGAAGCGAGCAGGGCGACCGCGACAGCGATCCCGGCGGCGGCGGCGAGGAGCCGGCCGGGTCGGCGGCGGAGCAGGCCCCGCATCCACAGGGTGATCATGACCGTGCTCCGGATCCGGTAGTCGCTGGAGTGGGGCTCAGCATGCGACCGTCCCGCATCGTCCATGTCTCGGGCAGGCGGGCGGCGATCAGCGGGTCGTGGGTGGAGACCACCAAGCCTGCGCCGAGCTCGTCGGCGGCCTGCAGCAGCACGTCCATGACCAGGCCGGCGGCATGATGGTCCAGTTGCCCCGTTGGTTCGTCGGCCAGGATGAGCGCCGGGCCGGCGGCGATGACCCGAGCCACGGCCACCCGCTGGGCCTGACCGCCGGACATTTCCTGGGGAAGCTTGCCGGCCAGGTCGGTGATACCGAGACGGCGCAACGTATCCATGGCCAACTCCTTGGCTACGTGATCACCGGTGTTGGCGAGCTGAAGCGGGAAAGCAACGTTTTCCACAGCGTTCAGCGCGGGAAGCAGGCTCGGACCCTGGAAGACGATGCCGACTCGGCCCGGGTGCGCCAGTGGGTGCCCGCCCAAGCCCGGCCAGGACAGGGCTCCGGCGGTGACGGTTTCCAGTCCGGCCATCAGGTGAAGCAGGGTGGATTTGCCGGATCCGGACGGCCCGGTGATCGCGACCCTGGTGGTGGGCAGCACCCGGCAGGTGACGTCGTGGACGGCGACGACCGCAGTGACCCCGCTGCCGTAGGTGTGGGCCACCCGCGTGCAGAGCACGATGTCGGGGAGCACGAGAGAGGTCTCGGGACTCTCGGTGACGTGGGCGGCATCCTGGTGGGGTGTCATCCGGTGATCTGCCCGTCGGTGAGGGTGATGACCCTGTTGGCGACGGCGGCGACGGCGGGGCTGTGGCTGGCGATGAGGATCGCGACCCCGTGTTCGGCGCGGGCCCTGAGCAGCTCCAGCACCTGGGTTTCGGTGTGGGCGTCGAGTTCGCCGGTGGGTTCGTCGGCCAGCAGCACGGCCGGGTTGTTGGCCAGTGCTACTGCCAGCCCGGCTCTGGCCAGTTCCCCGCCGGACAGCTCGCCCGGGTAGGCGACGGCCCGGGTGGTCAAACCCAACCCGGCCAGCAGATCTGCAATGTGAAGCCGGCCGGCGTCGTCGGCCATGTGCTGCGCAAGTTCAATGTTCCCGGTCACCGTCAGGTGCGGCAGGAGGTTGCCGGATTGAAACAGCACCCCGATCATCCGGGCCCGCAGCCTCGCCCTGGCCGGTTCGCTCTGATGGCTCAGCCGTTGACCGTGGACATAGACGGTGCCCCCGTCGGGTTCGTCCAGGCCGGCCAGCAGAGACAGCAGAGTGGACTTCCCCGACCCGGACGGGCCCACGACGGCGACGATCTCACAGGCCTCGACGCGAAGTGAGACACCCCGCAGGGCAAGGGTTTCCTCCTCACCGGCCCGGAAGAACCGGTACAGCGAGTCGGCCTCCAGTGCGTGCCGTCCCGGTGCGTCCCGACCCGGGTCACGGCCGTCCATCACTGCGGCACCAGCCCGCGTCGGGGCGCTCATGCCGACCACCGGAAGGAGTCGGTGACGGTGCGCCACGGATCGACGTTGTCCGACCCGACCGGTGCGGACAGCGTCAGGGTCACCGTTTTCCCCTTGTTCCAGAACTCGTAGCGTTGGACGTCCTGTGAGATGACCTTCCCGGTCACGGAGCTCGGCGCCGAGTCGGCCTGGTAGGTGATCAGCACCGCCTGGCCGGCTTTGCGTTGCTCGGTTGTCACCTTTCCGGGGGTGAAACCCGTTGCGGCCGAACCGATAGTGATCAATTCTGCCTGCCCGGATACCACGGTCGGTGCGGTGGGAGCAGCGGCGGCGTCGATCCGGATGCTGTTGTACTTGTCACTGAACAACGTCGCTGTGCCCGCTGTCCCGGTCCGGGCCCAGCCCTCCGGCACCTGCACGGTGTAGCCACCCTCGGTGGGGGTGTAGTCGACAAATGCCTGGGTGTCGGGGATGTCGCCGGCGGGGTTGGTTTCAGTGGCAGGAGCTGGGGACGGTCCGGCGCTTTTGCCGGCCGTTTCTGACATCGCGGTGGACACCGGAGCCTGCGCAGTCGTGACTATCGCGGTGGTGACTATCGGGGTGGTGACTATCGGGGTCGTGACTGTCGGGGTGGTGTCTGTCGGGGTGGTGATTATCGGAGTGGTGAGTGTCGGGGTGGTGCCGGCCGGCCCTGCGGTATCACCGCTACTGCAGGCCGCGAGGACGCCGACCCCGGCGAGCAGCGCAACGCCGGCGAGCAAGACACGAGATCGGACTGCCATTGGGGGCTCCCAGCCGTGATGATGTTGTGGACGACGAATGATGAACCCGCCTGACCCCGACGGTAGGAACGGCTTGACCAGCGCATGTGCCAGAAATGGCTAACGGAGGGCAAAACATGTCGTTCGCTCCGGGGTATCACCCGATCGTGGGTTCCGGTCGGAGCACACTGACGCAACAGCTGGGCAACCCATCGCGGGGGAGGGGTGGGGCAGGTGCGTCAACGGATCGTGCGGCTCGCCGTGGCACTGGCCGCGGTCACGATCGTGATTTTCGGAGTCCCGCTGGCGGTCGGCGTAGCCCAGTACCTGGTGATCGACCAGTACAACGAGCTGGAGCGGATTGCCGACTCGGCGGCCATCGCCGTGTCGGGCGATCTCACCGCTTCGCCGCCGACATCGTCAGGGGCCGGCCCGACCACCCAAACGGCGGTATTTGACACCGCCGGCGTCAAGGTCAGCGGTGACGGGCCAGATCACGTCCCGTTGGTCGCGGACGCGCTCACCGGAATGAGTAGCAGAGGCATGCTCGACTCCCGCCTCGGAGTCGCCGCACCGGTATCCGACGGCGACCAGATAGTCGGAGCCGTGCTGGTCACCGCGGAACGATCGGCCGTGCATCTGCGTATCGGTCTGGTCTGGTTACTGATGCTCGCGCTGGCGGCCGCGGCACTGCTGGTGGCCTGGCTACTGGCCCGTCGACAGGCCCGACGACTGGTCGGCCCGTTGCAGGCGCTCACCACGGTCGCCGAACGGCTCGGCGGCGGGGATTTCACCGTCCGCACCCAGGCGGTAGGCATCTACGAACTCGACTCCGTCAACGAATCGGTCAACCGCACCGCCGTACGGCTGGGTGACCTGATGGATCGTGAACGGGCATTCTCCGCCGACGCCTCCCATCAGCTCCGGACCCCGCTAACCGGGTTACGTCTGCAACTGGAGGCCGCGTTGGATCAGCCGAACGCTGACCTGCGAACAGCGATAGGGGACGCGCTGGCCACCACCGACCGGCTGGAAGCGACCATCGACGAACTCCTCGCCCTGGCAAGGGACATTCCGGAGCCGCCGGACAACCTGGACGTCAGCGCAATCCTGGACGGCATCCGCCTGCGATGGCACCCTGTCCTGGCCGCCCGGGGCAGGCCGCTGCGACTAGCTGTCATCGGCACCCCGCAGGCTCGGGTCGGGGCCTCGGCGCTGAATCACATTCTCGACGTCCTCATCGACAACGCGGACCAGCACGGCGCCGGCGCGATAACCGTGACCATCCGCACCCTGGACGACGCGGTCGCCTTCGACGTCGCCGACGAAGGGCCGCGGCTACTCGGCGACCCAGCGATGATGTTCGAACGCCGCAGCGGGCGGGCCACCGGGCACGGTATCGGCCTTGCCCTGGCCCGGCGACTCGCAGAAGCTCAGGGCGGACGATTGCGGTTCGCCACTCCCGAACCGCCCACCTTCACCCTCCTGCTCCCGCCAACTGACCCGCGGTGATGTGGCTTCGGTGAGATCGGGTCACGGCTGGCTCACCTGTTCGCGGTCCACCATGCCATTTCGGCGAGTTCGAAGCCGCTGTGAATCTGCAAGGTCGAGGCGAGCGCGGCCGCGAAGGTGGCGATCAGCAAAGTGATCACCGTCGCGGTCATGGCCGTCCCCGCGGGGCGGGAGTGAGCAGGGCAGTGGCCCGGTCGGTGACGTTGGGAGGTCACCACCCCGAGCGCGGGCACACCCGGACCGACGTCACGGACCGTGCCGCGGCGCAGTGACGACCGGATCAGCGCGGTCGTGGCCAGGGCGGCCGCCGCGGCCCTGCGGTTACCGGTGCACAGTGCTGCGTCTTCGTCGGCCCACCGTTCGACACCGAGACGCACCGCGCGGGACGCCCCGAGCAGCAGCGGGTTGGCGGCCACCGCGAGGTCGACTGCGTGCACGTACAGATGGTGCCGGCGACGAAGGTGGGACAGTTCGTGCGCGGTCAGCATTCGCTGTTCCGCCGGGCCGAGCGCTTGGAGCAAACCACGGCTGATCACCACACAGCCCCGTATCCCGGCCAGGGTGAAGGCGTCGGCGGCGTCGTCGTCAACCACGACGATCGGCCCGCCGCCGCCCCGCAGCCGCCGGCAGAGCTGTTCGGACCGCCCCAGCAGCAGCAGGATCCGACCGGCGCGCCACAGCGTCCGGGTGATCAGGACGACGGCAATCCCGGCGGCCACGACACCCACCGTCGGTGGAACCGGGACGGTCACTTCGAGGGTGTCGACCGACCAGCCCTCCAGATCGGCGACCACAGAGATACGACCCAGAACAGCGAGGCCGAGCAGCCCGAGGATGACCCCGACGGAGGCCGCGCTGATCAACGAGCCGACAGCGAGCAGTGGAACTACCGTCGACGGTCGGATTCGGCTCACCAACGGCAGCACCGCGACGGGCACCGCGGCCGCAGCCGCCAGCACGAGGGTCAGCATCACCAGTAGTAATGCGGTCACGGGGGGCCGCCGGGCCCAGGTCGCCGGGTACGGCCGAGCAAATCGGCGAGCAATCGCTCATCGTTGTCGTCGAGTTCGGCGACAAACCGGGCCAGCACCGCGGCCCGGTCACCGCCATCACCGAGGAGCCTGCGCATCTGCCGCGCGGTCAGCGCGTCGTCGATCGACCCGGCTGGGGCTGCCAATTCGTAGCGGTAGGCCCGCCCATCCCGAATCTGCCGCAGGGCCCCCTTCTGCGCCAACCGCGCAAGGGTGCTCATCACGGTGGTGTACGCGGGGTCGGCCGGTAGCTGGGATTGCACCTGGGAGACCGTCAACGCTTCAGTCGACGCGGCGACGACGGCAAGGACCACCGACTCCAGACGTCCCAGTTCGGGTCGTCGTCCACTCATGTTCCGACCTCCTCCGATGTGGGACCACTCATCATTGATCGAACCCAGACAGACTGGTCGACCCCACGCTGGTCGACCCAACGGTGTGGCCGATTCACAGCGACGTCACATCCTTCTCTACTACTAACAGGCTAGTAGTTACCGGAATGATAGTCGACGGTGCGGTCTGCGCACCCGAACACGGGGGAGGGCTTACGTGCGGGTGCTCGGGGTGACCGGCGCGGTCGCCGATCCCGACGCGGGCCAGGGACACCTCCGAATACACCGCCGCAAACACCCGGTCGCTGGCCCTGAGCGGCCCGCCCCGACTCACCGACCGTGGAACCCGCTGCCGATTTACCACGACAACGATTGGATCCAGCAGAACGATGACTACGACAAAGCGATCCCCTGCGACGCGTCAGCTTCTTAACAAGGTTCCAGAAATCACCCTGTACTTCTGGATCATCAAGGTGCTCTGCACGACGGTCGGGGAGACTGCCGCCGACTTTCTCAACGTCAACCTGAATTTCGGCCTCACCGGTACTTCCATAGCCACCGGCGTCGTACTCGCAATCGCCCTGGTATTCCAATTCCGAGCGCCCAGATACATACCCAGCCTCTATTGGTTGACCGTGACGCTGGTAAGCGTGTTCGGAACACTGGTCACCGACAACCTGACCGACAACCTCGGCCTCCCACTTGAAGCAAGTACCTTGATCTTCGCCGCACTGCTCGCGGTGACGTTCCTAGTGTGGTATCGCACCGAGCACACGCTGTCGATTCATTCGATCGTCACCAGACGTCGCGAAGCCTTTTATTGGTTGGCTATCCTCTTCACCTTCGCGTTGGGTACCGCATCCGGCGATCTCATGGCGGAGCGACTTGGTCTGGGCTATCTCGTGACCGGCATCCTGGTGGCGGCGTTGATCGCCATCACCGCAGTGGGCTGGAAACTCGGGCTCAATTCGGTTCTCTCTTTCTGGATCATCTACATCCTGACCAGGCCGCTCGGCGCCTCGATCGGTGATTACCTCTCCCAACCGTCCAGTCATGGCGGATTGGGCCTTGGCACGACGGTGACCAGCATGATCTTTGTCGCGGGCATCATCGGCATCGTTGTCTACCTGTCGGTGACGAAAGCCGATGTCATCGCCGGCCAACCAGCCAACGGGAAGGCAACCCAAAGGAATGTCCAGGCCGCCGAACGAGGCGGTATGTGGCACACCGTTGTTGTCGTGTGTCTTGTCCTGCTCCTCGGGGGAACGGGGTACTACCTGCGGACGTCCGCACTAGCCGGCGAATCCACTGACACCACAGCGGCGAAGGCGGGCACCTCCGGTGGTCAATCGGCGGCGAGTTCACCCCTGGGGGACCTGTCGACATTCCGGACGATCACCCAGGATTCGCTAGATCTGCTGATCGCCGGTGACCAATCCGGTGCGACGACCCGCATTGGCGACCTGGAATTCGAGTGGGACGCCGCGCAGGCTCGACTGAAATCCAAGGACGGCACCGCGTGGACCGCAGTCGACGGCAAGATCGACACCGTGCTGCGTGACCTCAGGTCAACAAGCCCTCAACCGGATCAGGAGCAGGCGGCGCTCAGAGCTTTGCTTGCCGTACTCGGGTGACACGGGGATTTACCCCGTACCTACTATCTGTTAGATAGTAGGTACGAATAGGGTCGGTGATGGCCAACCCAGATAGCGAGGAGACCGTCCGTGTTCGTGCTTTGGGGTAGCTGCCGGGCCGCCGGATGAACCCGCTCGATGCGTCGAGCATCATCACGGCGACCGGCCTGATCGGGATCTTCGTGGTGCTGGTGGCCGAGACCGGTTTGTTGGTCGGGTTTTTCCTGCCCGGGGATTCCCTGTTGTTCACGGCGGGTCTGCTCGCGGCATCGCAGGGTCCGGCGCGGTTGCCGCTCGGCCCGCTGCTCACGGTCGCCGCGGCGGGAGCGCTCATCGGCGCCCAGCTGGGGTACGTGATCGGCAAGCGGCTCGGCACCCGGTTACTGGCCAGGTCGACGCGGCCGGCGCTACACCGCGGGGTAGCCCGATCGAAGGAATCCATCGACCGGTACGGCCCGGCCAAGGCAATCGTGCTCGCCCGGTTCATCCCGATCGTCCGCACGGTGATGAACCCGATGGCCGGAGTGCTCACGGTACCGACGCGGACGTTCGCCATCGCCCAGGTCCTGGGCGGGGTGGTGTGGACGAGCGGGATCATCCTGGCCGGGTACTGGTTGGGTCACCGGATCCCCGGCATCGACACCTACCTGCTCCCGATCATCGCGGTCATCATCGCGGTGTCCCTGATCCCGGTGGCGCTCGAGGTCCGCCGGATGCGCCGCACCGCCCGCGCCACCGCGCCAGGTCTTCCGGTCGCGTCCACCCCGCCGGCCACGGGGGTGGACCGGTGAGCCTGTCCTACCTGGAGGCGGTTGTCGTCGGCGCCCTGCAGGGCATCACGGAACTGTTCCCGGTGTCCAGCCTGGGCCACTCGGTCATCCTGCCCGCGGTGATCGGCGGGCAGTGGGCCACCGACCTTGACGTGTCCTCCCCGGAATCGCCGTACCTGGCGTTCATCGTGGGCCTGCACGTGGCCACCGCGGCGGCGTTACTGCTGTTCTTCTGGCGGGACTGGGTGCGGATCCTCGGCGGGTTCTTCTCCTCGATCCGGTACCGGCGGGTGAGCACGGACGGCGAGCGGCTGGCCTGGCTGATCATCCTGGCGACCATCCCCATCGGGCTGGCCGGTCTCCTGCTGGAACACACCTTCCGCACCGTGCTGGGCCGGCCGATCCCCGCCGCGGCGTTCCTGCTCGCGAACGGGGTGATCCTGCTGGTCGGCGAGTTCCTCCGCCGTCGCGCCCTGGAACGTACACCGCTGATGACCACCGGCGGACCGATCGCAATCACCGCATCGGGTGTCGATCCTGACCCCGACGCCGGTATCGAAGGGCGGGAGGCGGACCTTCGCTCGGATCAGCGGCTCGCCGGACTGTCGATGAAACGTGGTGTGCTGGTGGGTGCCTCGCAGATCCTGGCCCTGTTACCAGGCATCAGCCGGTCCGGGGTTGCCATGGTCGCCGGATTAACACAGGGCCTGTCCCACCGGGATGCAGCACGGTTTTCCTTCCTGCTCGCCACCCCGGTGATCCTGGCCGCCGGCGTGCTCAAGGTCCCGGACCTCACCGGCCCGCTCGGCGCCGGCATCACCGGGCAGATCCTGGTCGGCAGCGCCGCCTCGTTCGTGTGTGCCTACCTATCGGTCCGGTTCCTGGAACGGTATTTCCGGACCCGGACGTTGATCCCGTTCGCGATCTACTCGCTGATCGTGGGAGCCGGCGCGCTGATGTGGCTATCGCTTCGATGAACCCCCTCACCTCGCGGCTCGAGCCGGGCCATGCGGAACCCTTTCCGCCCGGCTCGGGTCAGGACGGGGCGGAGAAGCGATAGCCGGCGCCGCGGACCGTCTGCAGGCTGGTGGCATTGTCACCGAGTTTGCGGCGGAGGGCGCTGATCACGACCTCGACGACGTTGCTGCCGCCGGTCCAGTCGTAGCCCCATACGTCGCGCAGCAGCGCTACCCGGCCGACGACCCGGCCCTGATGTTCGTACAGGTACTGAAGGACCTCGAATTCCAGCTTGGTGAGATCGGCGCGGGCGCCGTCGAGGTTGAGCTGGCGACGGTCGGGATCGAGCAAGGCGTCGTCGGCGATCAACATCTCCCGCGCGGCGAGGTCGGTCAGCCAGCCGTCGATCGAGGACGGTCCGAAATCGTTGTAGAGGGCGTGGTACGTGGCCCCCCCGATGTCGGCGGCGCCGTCCGGAAGACGGGCAAACCCGAGCGGCGCGAACTGAAACAGCGCCGCAGCAGGATCTGCGGCAACCGAGTAGATGCGCCGGAGCCTGGGCCGCATTTCCAGGTAGCGCCGTTTGAGGTCGAGGATCAGGGCGGCGTAGGCCGGCGTGGTGGCCTCACCGCCGTCGGCTGCCAGCATGTGGCGCAGGAACAGCACCTGCTGGCCGCGCGGCACCGGGTTGGCGCGCAGATGTTCGCGCCACCTGGTGGCCACCGGGTCCGCGGCGAGTAGCCAGGCCGGTACGGAGGTCGCCTCGCAGACACATTGGAACGCGGCGGGGGACCCGTCGGAGTCCCGCGCGACGCGGAACGCGGACGGCAACGCGACCCACCAGGACCGCATCACCGATACCGCCCCGGCGCTCTGGTGCGCCCCGGCGATAGCGGTGATCCGGGCTTCATCGGCCGGGCGCGCCGGCTCGACCGCGTACCGCTGGCCGGTGGTGGGGAAGAACGCCTCCCGCACGGCCGGGTTCTCGATGAGGTAGAGCAGGTCGGCGGTGTACCGCCAAAGGTCCGCCGGCGGGGCGGTGCGCAGCTCGCGCCGCAGTTGCCGCCAGGCCGCAATCTTGTGGGCGCGGTAGGCCGGCGGATCATTGACCCGCAGCAGGGCCGCGACGACCTCGCGCACGGTCTCGTGCAGGACGAGACCGTCCGGTCCGAAATCCACGAACGGCAGCGGGAGGAGCACGTCGTAGGCGTCTCGCGGGGCCAACTCCGGCAGCAGCGCACCCAGGAGCGACAAGGTCGGCCGGCGCAGCGTGCACGCTGCGTCGAGCACGGCCCGGGTCCGTTGGTCGAGGCCCGAAAGGTAGACCCGGGCGAGTTCGGTGATGACGGTGGCGATGGCGGCGTCGGGGACGGTGAGGTCCGGGCGGGCGCCCCGGGTGGACGCGGCGAGCCGCAGCGCCAGCGGGTGTCCGTGAGTGAAGCGGGTGACCCGCGTGGCGTCGGCGCCGCTGAGTCCGTCGCGGCGCAGCAGGGCGACGGCGTCCGGGGCCGCCAGGTTGGCCAGCGGCACCGTGGCCAGCAGGTCCCCGAAGTCACTGATCCAGGCTGCGCCCGGCGGCTGGCGGCCGGCCAGCGCCAGCCTGGTGTTGTCATGCAGGCCCGGTACGAGTTCCTGCCGCAGCCAGGTGTCGAGTAATCGGAGCTGTTCGTAGGTGTCGAGAATCAGCACCACCCGGTCGCCGCGCCCGGCGAGCGCGGCGGCGGCCTCGGCAACCGAGGTGATCGGCGTGGACCCGAGAGCTGGTTGAGCCCCGACCCCCCCGATCGCCGGCCCCCCGATTGCTGGTTTCCCGATCGCCTGCCCCCCGATCGCCTGCCCCCCGATCGCCGGCCCCCCGATTGCTGGTTTCCCGATCGCATGGTCGAGTGCCACGAGGAATCCGCGCTCGGTCGGTTCGATGCCACCGCAGTCCATGCTGACGACGGCACCCCCCCGCGCTCGCGCGTCCTCGGCGAACGCGGCGAGCAACGCGGACTTCCCGATCCCCGCGATGCCGTGCACGGCCACGACCAGCGGGCGGTCGCGCTCGATGAGTTCGAGCAGCGCAGCGCGCTCCGCCCGCCTGCCGATCACATCGGCCGCGCGGGCACTCAGCACCGTTCGCAGGGTGCCGCTCAACGCCCGTCCGGCCGTTTTTCTGTCATCGGTCAGTACCCGCCTCGGGTCACCTTCGTGGGCGCGGCCAGGACCGAGAAATCCCTGACGGCAAGGTCGGTCATCTGCGGGTTTGCCTGCAACCCCTGGAAAATCTTCCCGCCCTGGTAGGCCCTCATCGCGGCGACGTCCTGCCAGGTGTAGATCCCACCGTAGGTGTTGGTCTGTGGGTTGGCGAGCCAAATCTTCGCGAGCAGACCCGGCACGGCGGCGAAGACGGGCGCGGTCTGCTCGGCGTGTGCCCGATACGCCGCATCTTCAATGCCGTTCAGCGTGAATGTGATGACTTGCAAAGGCATGTCGTGCTCCCTCCAGTACGTGGAGACGGTGGCTGTGGGCCGCCGTCAGTGGTGACGTGATCACCGTAGGAACGGCGGGGGCGGCGGCGGTGAGCTCTGGCTGAGTCGAAGCTGAGCCGGGCAGCTCAGCTTCGCCTCATCTTCGGCTCAGCCTTGCGGGCCGACCCCGCCCTAGCGTCTGCGGCAGGCCTGTTTCATCCAGCTGACTTACCCGGCTGACTTACCCGGCCGATCCATCCCGGCTGATCCATCCCGGCTGATCCATCCCAGCCGATCCATCCAGACACCGGAGGTTTCCCATGAACACAGAACTGATCGAGCAGAACGTGCACCGGTTGCTCGGCGCGATGACCGGCGCAGCCACCACGGCCATGGTGGCGGTCGGCGACCAGCTCGGGCTGTACCGAGCACTTGCCGACGACGGGCCGGCCACCCCGGACGAACTGGCTGCCCGCACCGGCCTGGCTGCCCGCTATGTGAGGGAGTGGCTATCCCAGCAGGCCGCCGCTGGTTTCCTCGCCTACCAGGAGGGGGACGGGCGGTACGCGCTGCCGGCCGAGGCCGCCGCGGTGCTCGCCGACGAGGCATCACCGGCCTTCCTTGCCGGCGGCGCCACCATCACCCGTGGCTGGTTCGCCGGCATTGACCGCCTCGTCGAGGCGTTCCGGTCCGGCGCCGGCATCCCCTGGCATGAGCAGGATCCGGCGGTGTTCGAGGGCACCGAACGGTTCTTCCGCCCCGGTTACACCGCCAGCCTCACCACCGAATGGGTCCCTGCCCTAGGTGGGGTCGCCGACCGTCTCGTCGCGGGCGGCCGGGTCGCCGACGTCGGCTGCGGACATGGCGTGGCAGCCATCCTGCTGGCCCGCGCCTATCCGCAGGCGAGCGTCTACGGCTACGACTTCCACGACCGCTCCATTGAGGTGGCCCGGAAGAAGGCCGCCGAGGTCGGCCTCGGCGACCGTATCCGGTTCGAGCAGCTCGACGCCACCAGCTACCCGGCCATCGGCTACGACTTGATCTGCCTGCTGGACACCCTGCATGACCTCGGCGACCCGGCCGCGGCGCTGACCCACGCCCGCGCGGCGCTCGGCCCCGACGGTGCCGTTCTGGTGGTGGAACCGAACGCGGCCGATGACTACGCAACCAATCTGAGAAATCCACTGGCGGCGCTCAACTATGCGGCGTCCACGTTCCAGTGCACGCCGGCCGCCCTCGCCCAGCCCGGCGGGGTCTCGCTCGGCGCCCAGGCCGGCCCGGCAGCAGTACGGCAACTGGCCGAGGACGCCGGCTTCAGCCGGTTCCGAGTTCTCACCCAAACGCCGGTCAACGTCGTCATCGAGCTCCGGCCATGACAGGAAAAACGGGTCCCAGGCTTGTCGCGGACGGTCTGGGTCCGCGAGGGGCGTCCGCGAGGGGCGTCCGCGAGGGCGGCCATTCGCCGTAAGATGTTCAAGCCCGCTGGCGGACGTCCTCGACTACGCCCGGCGTACCGAGGCCTCCACGACGTCGAGGACACCGCCGAGGCGGTCCGCGGGCAGGCCGGCCGCGAGGTGCGCCACCAATCCCTCGAAAACCAGCTCGAGGTACCCGGCCAATGCCTCCACGTCCACACCCGTGCGCAGTGCTCCGGCGTCCCGCTGGCGCCGCAGTCGTGATCTGACCGCCTGCCGGAGTTCCTCCAGCCGGGGACCCCACTGCACCCGGAACATCGGGTCCGTACGGAGCCGACGGGTGATCTCCAGCTGGGTGCCCAGCCTGCCGGCGTCCGGCGAGGCGACCATATCGCGCATCACCTGGACCAACCCGTGTTCGGCCACCGTATCGAGCATGGCGCGGGCATCATCGTCGGCCAACGCAAGGAACAGTGCGTCCTTGTCCGGAAAGTGGTGGAAGATCGCGCCCCGGCTCAGCCCGGTCGCCTCTTCCAACACCCGGACAGTCGCCCCTTCATAGCCGTGGCGGGCGAAGCTGGTCCTGGCCCCGTCCAGAATCTGCCGGCGTCGGGCGCGCAGATGGTCGGGGCTGACTCGGGGCACAGGCGATCCTTCCCTCAGGCGGTCCTTCCTGCAGGCGATCCTCTCTTGAGGTCGGCCCTTCTCGAGGTCAGCCGTTCGTCGGGCCGGTCTCGACCGTGAGAGTCGGCTCCCCGCTCAGGCGGCCCCCGCCAGCAGGCTCCGCAGGACGAACTGCATGATGCCGCCGTTGCGGTAATATTCGGCCTCGCCGGGAGTGTCGATTCGGACCACCGCGTCGAATCGCACCACATCACCGGATGTCTTCGTCGCGGTGACCGCGACTGTCTGCGGCGTCCGACCGTCGTTGAGCTCGGTGATACCGGAGATGTCGAACGTCTCGTCGCCGGAAAGACCGAGGGAGTCGGCATTCTCACCCGCTGGGAACTGCAACGGGATGACGCCCATGCCGATCAGGTTCGACCGGTGGATCCGCTCGAACGACTCGGTGATCACCGCCTGGACCCCGAGCAGTGCGGTGCCCTTGGCTGCCCAGTCCCTTGACGAACCGGAGCCGTACTCCTTGCCGCCCAAGACGACCAGCGGAACACCCTGCGCCGCATAGTTCTGCGCCGCGTCATAGATGAGGGCTTGCGGCGCTTCGGGTTCGGTGAAATCCCGGGTGTAGCCGCCCTGGACGTCGGTCAGTAGTTGGTTGCGCAACCGGATGTTGGCGAACGTGCCGCGAATCATCACCTCGTGGTTCCCACGGCGGGAACCGTAGGAGTTGAAATCCTTGCGCTGAACGCCGTGGTCGGTCAGGTACTGCGCCGCCGGCGTACCCGCCTTGATGGCTCCGGCCGGCGAGATGTGGTCCGTGGTCACCGAATCGCCGAGTTTCGCCAGCACCCGCGCACCGGCGATGTCGGACACCGGGACAGGTTCGGCCGGCATTCCGTCGAAATACGGGGGTTTGCGGACGTAGGTCGATTCCGGATCCCACTGGAAGGTCTTGCCCTCCGGGGTGGGCAGCGACTTCCAGCGGTCGCCACCGTCGAAAACGTCGGCATAGCTGGAGGTGAACATCTCCTTGTTGATAGAGGACGCCATCACCTCCTGGATCTCCTGCAGGTTGGGCCAGATGTCCTTGAGGAAGACGTCCTTGCCGTCGGTGTCGGTGCCGAGCGGCTGAGCGTCGAAGTCGAAGTCCATGGTGCCGGCCAACGCATAGGCAATCACCAACGGGGGAGAGGCCAGGTAGTTCATCTTCACGTCGGGGTTGATCCGGCCCTCGAAGTTGCGGTTGCCGGACAGGACGGCGACGACGCTGAGGTCCGCCTCGTTGACCGCGGCGGAAATCTCGTCGGGCAGCGGTCCGGAATTGCCGATGCAGGTGGTGCACCCGTAGCCGACCAGGTTGTACCCGAGCTTCTCCAGATACGGCCAGAGTCCGGCCTTCTCGTAGTAGTCGGTCACCACCTGCGACCCCGGGGCCATTGTCGTCTTGACCCACGGTTTGACCGACAGTCCGCGTTCCACCGCATTTCGCGCCAGCAGTGCTGCGCCGAGCATCACCGACGGATTCGACGTATTCGTGCACGAGGTGATTGCCGCGATCACCACCGCGCCGTGATCAAGCACGAAATCGCCGTACTCGGAGGTCGTAACCGGGGTCGGCGTCGACGGCGGGGCGCCGGGTGCGCCCTGGTCGGCGGCCGGGGCCGGGGTGACCTCGGAGTCGGAATGGTGATTGGGCTCGGTCAGCGACGGTGAATCACTGGCCGGGAAGGACTCCTCCGACGACTCGTCCACCCTGGTTTCCGGGGTGACCGCGTCGAGCACGACATAGTCGTGAATCGCCTTGCGGTAGGCAGACTTTGCCTCCGACAGCGCAATCCGGTCCTGCGGGCGTTTCGGTCCGGCGATCGAGGGCACGACGGTGGACAGGTCTAATTCCAGGTACTCGGAATACACCGGCTCGTGGTCCGGGTCGTGCCACAAACCCTGCGCCTTGGCGTAGGCCTCGACAAGCGCGACCTGCTCGTCGGGGCGTCCGGTCAGCCGCAGGTACTTCACCGTCTCGTCGTCGATCGGGAACATCGCCGCCGTGGAACCGAACTCTGGGCTCATGTTGCCGATCGTGGCCCGGTTGGCCAACGGAACGGCGCCCACACCGTCGCCATAGAACTCCACGAATTTCCCGACAACACCGTGCTGGCGGAGCTTTTCGGTGATGGTCAGGACGACGTCCGTCGCTGTCGTGCCGGCCGGGATCTCGCCGGTCAGTTTGAACCCAACCACCCTGGGAATGAGCATCGACACCGGCTGTCCGAGCATCGCGGCCTCGGCCTCGATGCCGCCCACGCCCCAACCGAGCACGCCGATGCCGTTCACCATCGTGGTGTGTGAATCGGTGCCGACACAGGAGTCGGGGTACACGATCCCCCCGCGCTGCATCACTACCCGGGCCAGGTACTCGATGTTGACCTGGTGCACGATGCCGGTACCGGGCGGCACCACCTTGAACTCGTCGAAGGCTGTCTGACCCCAGCGCAGGAACTGGTACCGCTCGAAGTTCCGCTGGTATTCCAGTTCGACGTTGCGCTCGAAGGCATCCGCGCGCCCGAAGACGTCGGCGATCACCGAATGGTCGATCACCATCTCGGCCGGCGCCAGTGGATTGATCCGGTCGGGGTCGCCGCCGAGGTCGGCCATCGCTTCGCGCATGGTGGCCAGGTCGACCACACAGGGGACTCCGGTGAAATCCTGCATGATCACCCGGGCCGGGGTGAACTGGATCTCGACCGTCGGTTGGGCCGTCGGGTCCCAGTCGGCCAGCGCCCGGATGTGGTCGGCGGTGATATTCGCGCCGTCCTCGGTCCGGATCAGGTTTTCCAGCAACACCTTGAGCGAGAACGGCAACCTGCTGGCGTTCTCCAACTCCGGAACCCCGGCAATCCGGAACATCTCGTACGACCGGTCGCCGACGGCCAGGGTGTCCTTTGCGGCGAAACTGTCCTTGCTGTCGGCGGGCACGAAATCTCCTCGGGTCCAGGCTGGCGCTCCACAGCCGCGTCTCACGGTCGGTGCCAGGTGCGGTTCCGCCGTGCCACAGTGCGCGGCACAACAGGGTCACAGCGTTCGCAGCACGGACGCCGCGGTAGCACCAGCCATTGTTCCCGGTCCGGTGCAACCCCGACATCCGGCCCCCGTGCTCCCGCACGGAAGCGCTGACGTCCTCCGCATCCGAATCAAACAGTACGCGCGTTCTGTTTAAAGATGCAAGCGTCCGGGACGCACAGCGACCCCGGATGCGGTGGCATCCGGGGTCGCTGCCGGCGGGGTCCTCGCGGACCGAGGTCGAGTTGCTACTTCTTCGCCAGGCTGATCAGGTAGTCGACGTCACCGGGCTCCAGACCCTTGAGCAGCGAGAGGAAGATGTCCGAGACCGAACGCGTCGGGCTGACGTACCACTGACCGTCGACCTGGACAGTGACGATTCCGACTCCGATGATCTGCTTGAACTCCCGCCTGATGATCTGAAGCAACTGCGGGTCCAGGCTCGAGGCTGATGAACCCAGCGAATCGCTGAGGTAGCTGTCGATCGTCGACTCGTCGAGCACCACCTCGGGCTGGTTCGGGACCTGCAGCTTCAGCGATCCGGCGGCCGGATCCCTGGTTAGCGTGACGGTCTGACCTTGAGCGGTCAGGCTCATCGACTTGATCGAGACCTTCTTGCCGTGGGTGACATCGGAGACGTCCCAGCTGACGTTGTCGATCGAGACGCCGAGGCTGGTCATGTCGGTACCGAGGCTATCGGCGCCGGCCTGCTTCGCCAGCAACTTCCCGTAGTCGTGCAGGGCGCCGGCCTCGTCCGGCGGCAGCACCCCGATGACTCCTTCGACGCTGCCGGCCTGGGCCTGCTTGATCAGCGCGTTGACCGCGTCCTCCGGGGACGCCGAACCGACGGGCGCGATGTAGTCGGCGGCGGTCGGGTTGGGCAGGCCCGCGGCGTGGGTCGCGTTGTCTGCGATCGAATAGAACAGGCTGACGTACCACTGGTCACCGCGCTTGACGGTGGCCACCCGGATCGGCTTGCCGTCGTTCTTGGCCACGGCGTCGGCGATGTTCACGGTCTGCGACTGGGGCTGCGCCTGGTCGATGGTGTCACCGAAGGCGCTCTTGATCTTGTCGCTGAGCGGGACGTTGTTCGGGTCGCTGGCCACGGTGATCGTGCCACCGGTGAGTTTGACGATCCGAAGGTTGTCGTTGATCGTCTCGTCGGCACCGTCGAAGGTCAGGCCGGACACCGAGATCGTGGTGCCGGTCAACGAATCCGCCGACGCCTTCGAGCTGAGCACGTCCAGCCGCTTCAGCTCGGTGAGTACGTCGGAGTTCAGATCCGTGAACAACGACGCCTCTGCCGGATCGAGCTGGTCGGCCAGTCCGATCGGGTCGGAGTTGCTCAACGTGTTGAACAGTGCGGTGACCGACTCCTGCGGGCTCTTCTGGCCCGACGCGGTCGAGGTGTTGCGGTCCTTGATCGCGAAGAAGTAGATCCCGGCACCTGCCACCAGTGCGATGACGACCGCGATGGCGGTGAACAACGGGAGCCGGGACTTGACCGGACCGCTGCCCGGCGCGGGCTGGGAACCCGGGCCGAAGCCCTGCTGGCCGCCGGCCGCAGTGACGGGGCCTTGCTGGCCGCCCCACGCCTGTCCGGGTCCCTGCGGGTAGCCAGTGGAGGAATTTCCTGGTTGCTGCCAGCCCTGTGGCCCGGTTGGCGGATTCTGCGGCCACTGTCCAGGCTGACCGGGTTGGCCACCCGAGGGGCCCTGGCCGGGCCGCCACTGGCCCGGCTGTCCTGACTGACCCGGTTGACCGCCCTGCTGCCAGCCCTGCTGGCCGCCGCCCGACGGGGAGTGGGGCTGCCACGCCTGCTGACCGTGCGCGCCCTGCTGATAACCGCCCTGCAGATAACTGCCCTGCTGAGACCCGCCCTGGGGCTGGCCGCTTTGCTGCCAGGACTGTCCGGAGGAGCCGTTGTCCGGGCCAGTGGCCCAACCCGGGCCCGCCTGACCACTCGGACCCCTGGGCTCACTGTGCTCGCTCATCGACCTGATGTCCCTTCGTTCGCTGCTGCGCGCGGTGCTCGCGTGCTGTCCTGTGTGAACCGGTGTGGTGCTGAACTGTGTCTCGTGTCGAACGGTGTCTGGTGTTGAACGGTGTCTGGTGTTGACGGTGTGTGGTGGGTTGACCGGTGCGTGGATGGGTTGAACAGTGGGTCGAACACTGTGACCTGGCCGGTGCACGTCGCGGACCTCCAGTCCGGTCCTGCGCCGACACGGGCACAGTCACTGGAAGCTCTGCTGGGCCGGTCAGGTGGTCGTCCGTCAGGTGGTCGTCCGTCATGTAACAGTCACTGTGCGCCGACCCGCCGGTGGGCACCGGCGGGTCCTAAGAGCTGCAGGGATGCCCTTTCGGACATTGGCTCTTGCGCCTCCCACTGTGACGTGCGTCTCATTCAGCGTCCTCTCGGTCCGCGCTGGCTGTCCGCATCATGACCGACCGTCGTGAGGTGAGCCAGTTCCGGAGGAGGCCATCCATCGATCGGGTGAACCCCACCCAGCGACAAGAGCTGCCCCGCCGGCTGCCATCAAGATCGCACCGGACGCCATGACCGCGGGTCCGATGGGGTCCAGCCGAATGGTGAGGCCGACCCGCCCGACCGAGAACGCGAGCGCACCGACCGACAGCACCACCGCCGGCACGGCGGCAACAACGGCCAGCGCACCGGCGAACCGCCACCGCCGCAGGCAGGCGAAGACCACCGGAATCATCGTCAGCAGCCCGAGAAATGGCCACGCTCCGGCGATAACTCCGATCACCCCGTCTCGGCCGAGCCCGAGCCGATCAACCACCCCGACGATGGCATAACTTGATCGGCGCACATTGCCGGAGATCACCCACGGCAGGAATGAGCCCGCAATCACCAGCAGCAAGCCTGTTGCCGCGAATAGCACGCTGACCTGGCGGACCCGTCCTACCTGGTCAGTGCCCATCAGCCGCCCCCGTCCCACTACTTGGCCCGAACTTCCACCCGGGCGCGCTCACCCTGGGTAACCGCCGGGCGTCGTACGCCACTCGATAATGGTGCCCCGCCCTGCCGGAACCATTCGCACCTGGGCGGGCCCTCCCTCTATGGCGACGCCCGAAATCTCCGAATAATGTCTGGAAGTCCGTTTTGCGACAGGCGGGTTTGGTGTGACAGCTGGTCAGTAGGGGGAACAGAGTGGCATTCTTCACTCAGCGGTGCACCGACGAGCCAAGTCGGTTCGCTCCGGCAATCGGCGCGCGCCCCAACAGCGTGAGGCGTCATGCGCTGGTGGGCAGCTGAGTACCTAGGAGCGCGTGTGGGTTCGACCCGAGTGCGAGGAGATCTTCAGTGACGCATCCCCGACGGTCGCCGGCCGGATCCGGCCGCGTCGGTGCCGGGCTCCGCCACGGGTTGCTCCCCGTCCGGCGGATCCGCCACCTCAGCGCCGTCATCGGCGCGGTGGTCGTCGCCGCCGTGATGATCAGCGTCGCCGCTCCGGCCGGTGCGGTGCCGCCCCCGCCGGACAACCCGTCGGATCAACAGATCGAGGACAGCAAGCACCAGGCTGCGGCTGCGGCTGCCGAGGTTGGCCGGTTGGCCGGTCTGGTGTCAAAGACCGAGGGCGACATCGAACGGCTCAAGAACGACATGGAACTCAAGGCCGAACTGGCGAACAAGGCCGCGGTCGACTTGCAGGTCGCGCAGTCCGACGCGGCCGCGGCCGCATCGGCGGCGACCCAGGCCCAAGCCGACGCGGACGCAGCGGGCCAGGTCATCCTCGACGCCAAGCGTAAGGCTGCCGCGTTCGGTGCGGCCTCGTTCCGACAGGGGTCGGTACTGGGGTCGCTCAGCGCCTTCATGGGCGCCGGTAGCGCCACCGACCTGTTGCAACGGCAGGAACTGCTGAACCAGATGTCCGGTTCCGAGCTGAACGCCATCGGAGCGTTGGAGCGGACCAGGACGCACAAGGCCAACCTGGATTCGGCCGCCGGGGCCGCCCTCGACCAGGCCACCGCAACCCAGGCCCACGCCGATCAGGTCAAGGCCGCCGCCGATGCCGCACAGCAGCAGGCCAAGGACTCGCTGCGAAACGGTCAGGATCAACTCGCCGCGTTGCAGGCCCAGCATGACCAGCAGCGGGCGGATTACGGTACAGCGCTCGGCGCGGTGGCCGGGTTGCAGAACCAGCGCGACCAGTACAACCAGTGGCTGGCGCAGAAGGCTGCGGAAGAGGAAGCCGCGCGTCAGGCGGCCGCCGAGGCGGCGAGGTTGGCGGCCGAGCAGGCCGCCCGGGAGGCTGCCGCGCTAGCGGCCCGGCAGGCCGCCGAGCAGGCGGCCCGGGAAGCGGCTGCCGAGGCTGCCCGGCAGGCCGCCGAGGCGCAGGCGGCCATCGATGCCGCAGCAGCGCAGGCGGCCGCCGCGCAGGCCGAGGCCGACGCCGAACGGGCCTCCGCCGAGCAGGAGGCGCGCAACCAGGCGGCGCGCGCCGCGCAGGAGCAGCAGGCGGCCCGTAACGACGAACCGTTCTATGCCAGCTGCGACGACGCCCGATCGGCCGGGCGGGGGCCGATCAACCGGGGCGACCCGGGGTACCGGTCGGCGTTGGATCCGAACAACAACGGCGTCGCCTGCGAGGGAACGGCCGCGGCCGCCGCCCCGCCGGCAGCAGCTCCCGCCCCAGCTCCCGTTCCAGCCCCAGCCCCCGCCCCCGCCCCCGCCCCGGCCCTGGCCCCGGCCCTGGCCCCGGCCAATGACGGTCCGTACTACGCGAACTGCGACGACGCCCGATCCGCGGGCCGCGGGCCCATCAACCGGGGCGACCCGGGGTACCGGTCGGCGTTGGACCCGAACAACAACGGCATCGCCTGCGAGGGAACCGCGGCGGTCGCCGTGGCCTACTCCGCTCCGGCGCCCGCGCCCCGGGCCAGTTCCAATTCCGGCTCCACCGGTCAACAGGTGGTCGATGCAGCCCTCGCCTACCTCGGCACCACCTACGCCTGGGGTGGTGGCGACTCGTCGGGCCCCACCTACGGCATCCGGGACGGTGGCGTTGCCGACCAGTTCGGCGACTACCTGAAGATCGGCTTCGACTGCTCCGGTCTCGCGCTGTACGCCTGGGCCCAGGTTGGGGTGTACCTGCCGCACTACTCCGGCTACCAGTACTCCGGTCAGCCCAAGGTGTCCCGCAGCGACCTGCAGCCCGGTGACCTGGTGTTCTTCGCCTATGACACGTCCGACCCCTCGACGATCCACCATGTGGCCATCTACATCGGCAACAACAAGATCGTCGAGGCACCCAACTCCGGGTCCTACGTAAAGATTTCGACCATGTACTGGAACGGCTACATCGGTGCCGCCCGCCCCGGCGGGTGAGAGCCCCGGGTGATAGCCGGCTCGCCGCCGCTGTCGTCCTGGCCGGCGGCCGGGGCCGACGGCTGGGTGGGGTGGACAAGCCCGCGCTGAACGCGGGCGGCCGAACACTGTTGCAACGTGCGCTGGATGCCGTGACCGGTGTGCCCGTGGTGGTCGTCGGGCCCGACCGCGGCCTCTCCGACCTCGTCCGAACAGTGCGCGAGGAACCGCCGGGCGGTGGGCCGGCCGCTGCGCTCGCAACGGGCTGGCTCGCCCTGCCGGACCTGCCCCCGGACGCCGTCGTGGCGGCGTTGGCCGCTGACCTTCCGGGTATCACCAGGGTCGTCGTCCAGCGGCTGACGGAGGCAATGAACCGGGAGACCGGGGGGCCGGGAAACGGGGGTGACCTGGTCAGTGCTGACGGGTCCGAACCCGGAGACCCTGCGGTCACACCCGCGCTCCGCGACGGACCGGTGCGCCACCCGATGGGTGGAGCAATCGCAGTCGACCCCGACGGTCGCCGGCAGTACCTGATCGGCGTGTGGCGTCAGGACCGCATGGCGCGCGCCCTCTCCCGCCGCCCGGACTGGACCGGACGCTCGCTGCGGGAATTGCTGGCGCCCGTCCCCGTGATCGAGGTGCCGATGTCCGCGGCCGATACCGCCGACATCGACACCCCGGACGACTGGGCCCGGTGGCGACCACCGACCGATGGCAGTGAGGCCGGGTAGCCCAGGCATCGAGCCGCCCAGCCATCGAGCCGCCCAGCCATCGAGCCGCCCAGCCATCGAGCCGCCCCGCCCGCGCCGAGAGCGGAGCAGGTCACAATGGTCCGGACGTCGTGGGTGTGCCGGGCACAGTGGTCGGTGCGGTGGGTCGAGGAGGGCACGCGTGAGTTCAGAGGTCATCAGCGGGGGCGCCCCGGTGGCGGTCACGGGAAGCCGGCACACGCCGGCCGGTGATGCGGCATTGCTGGAGCGGACGGTCTTCGAGGTCAAGCGGGTCATCGTCGGGCAGGACCGGTTGGTCGAACGGATGCTGGTCGGGTTGCTGGCCCGCGGGCACCTGCTGATCGAGGGTGTGCCCGGCGTCGCCAAGACGCTCGCGGTGGAGACCTTCGCCCGGGTGGTCGGCGGCACCTTCTCCCGGATCCAGTTCACCCCCGACCTGGTGCCGTCGGATCTGCTGGGCACCCGGATCTACCGGGCGGGCCGCGAGCAGTTCGACATCGAACTGGGCCCGGTCGTCGCCAATTTCGTGCTGACCGACGAGATCAACCGCGCCCCGGCCAAGGTGCAGTCCGCGCTGCTGGAGGTGATGGCGGAGCGGCATGTGTCCATCGGCGGCAAGACCTTCGACATGCCGGACCCGTTCCTGGTGCTGGCCACCCAGAACCCCATCGAGAACGAAGGCGTCTACCCGCTTCCGGAGGCGCAACGGGACCGGTTCCTGTTCAAGCTGCTGGTCGGGTACCCGGAGCCGGACGAGGAACGCGAGATCGTCTACCGGATGGGCGTTGTCCCGCCCGTCGCCAACCAGGTTTTGCCGATTGCCGAGCTGGCCCGGCTGCAGCAGGTCGCGTCCACCGTCTTCGTGCACCACGCCCTGGTGGACTACGTGGTGCGGTTGGTGTTCGCCAGCCGAACGCCGGGGGAGCACGGCCTGCCCGAGGTCGCCAACTGGTTGTCCTACGGCGCGTCCCCGAGGGCGTCGCTGGGCATCGTCGCCGCCGCGCGGGCGCTGGCGCTGGTTCGTGGCCGGGACTTCGTGGTACCGCAGGACGTCATCGACGTCGCTCCGGACGTACTCCGACACCGGCTGGTGCTCTCCTACGACGCACTCGCCGACGGGATCCCGGTGGAGGCCATCCTGGGCCGGTTGCTGCAGGCCATCCCGTTGCCGCAGGTCAGCCCGTACACCCACCCGGGGGCGGCCTGATGGCGGCCGGCGAGCCAGGGTCGACCTCGCCGCCGCGGACCGCTGACCCGGCCCGGCTCGACGCCGCGCTGGCGACCCTCGAGCTGACGGTGCGCCGGCGGCTGGACGGGCTGCTGCAGGGCAATCACCTGGGTCTGGTGCCGGGCCCGGGTACCGAACCCGGCGACGCCCGGCCGTACTACCCGGGCGATGACGTCCGGCGGATGGACTGGTCGGTGACGGCCCGCACAACACAGGCCCACATCCGGCAGACCGTGGCTGACCGCGAGCTCGAAACCTGGCTGGTGGCAGACCTTTCCGCGTCGTTGGACTTCGGCAGCGTGAACTGCGAGAAACGTGATCTGGTGGTCGCCGCGGCCGCCGCGGTCGGGCACCTGACCAGGGGCGGCGGTAACCGGATCGGCGCGGTGGTGGCCGGCGGCGCCGGCGTGACCCGGATCCCGGCCCGTGGCGGTCGGCCCTACCTGCAGCACCTGCTCCGTGAGTTGGCGATGACGCCGCGCGCCGAACCGGGCCAGCGGGCCGACCTGGCGACCGCTCTGGAGCAGCTTCGCCGACCGCCGCGACGGCGGGGGCTGGCCGTGCTGATCTCCGATTTCATCGGACCGGCCACCTGGGAACGCCCGTTGCGGGCGCTGTCCGGGCGGCATGACCTGCTCGCTGTCGAGATCGTCGACCCGCGGGATATCGAATTGCCTGCGGTGGGTCTGGTCACCCTGATGGACCCGGAAACCGGTCGCACGAAGGAGGTCTCGACCACCCGCGCGCTGCGGGCGGCGTTCGCCGACGCCGCGGCGCAGCACCGGGCGCAGGTCGCCGTCGCGCTGCGCCGGGCCGGTGCTGCGCACCTGGTGCTGCGCACCGACCGGGACTGGGTGGCCGACGTGATGCGGTTCGTGGTGTCCCGCAAGCGGGGGTGGACCGGGGCCGCTCAGGGTGCCCCCGGTGCGCCGGGCGCGGCCAGGGCGGGGGAGGCCTGGTGACGTTCGCCCAGCCCTTTTGGCTCGCCGCCGCCCTCGCCGTCCTGGCGCTCGCGGTGGGGTACGTCATCGCCCAGCGGCGTACCCGCCGGCACACCCTGCGGTTCGCCAACCTCGAACTGTTGGACCGGGTGGCACCGCGCCGGCCCGGCCGCTGGCGGCACCTGCCGACCGCGTTGGTGCTGGTCGGGCTGGCCCTGCTGACGGTGGCCCTGGCCGGGCCGACCGCGGACGCCAAGGAACCCCGCAACCGCGCCACCGTGATGCTCGCGATTGACGTCTCCCTGTCGATGGAGGCCACCGACGTCAGCCCGAACCGGTTGGCCGCGGCGAAGGAGGCCGCCACCCAGTTCGTCGACGACCTGACCCCCGGGGTGAACCTGGGCATCGTCTCGTTCGCCGGGATCGCCACCGTCCTGGTCAGCCCCACCACCGACCGGGCGGCGGCGAAACAGGCCATCGCGGGGCTGAAGCTGGACGAACGCACCGCCACCGGCGAGGCGATCATCTCCAGCCTGCAAACCATCGACGCATTCTCCAAGGCGTTGCCCGGCCCGGCGGACGGCAGCGATCCCGGCCGCCCGCCGGCCCGGATCGTGCTCATGACGGACGGCAAACGCACCGTGGGCCGCACCGAGCAGGACGCCGCCCAACGCGCGGCCGATGCGAAGATTCCGGTGTCGGTGATCGCGTTCGGCACCGACAACGGGTCAATCACCGTCAACGCGGAGACGATTCCGGTGCCGCTGGACACCCAGGCGATGCAGCAGATCGCGCGGATCTCCGGCGGCGACTTCCATACCGCCGCGACGTCCGAGGAACTCAAATCGGTGTACGCGCAACTCGGGGAGCAGATCGGCTACGAGACCAAACAGAAGGACGTCTCCCGGCCGTGGATCATCGCCGGCACCGCGCTCGTCGTGCTGGGCTCGGCGGTGGCGCTCACCCTCACCGCCCGGATTCCCTGAGCGGCGACCGGCCGGGTGCACGTCCCCGCGACGTTCACTGCGGTCGGAGACTGATTTGTGCCTGTCCGGTAGCGGGGTCGAAAGGCACCGACTCGTGGTCGTGAGTAATGCGCCACCGGCCGTCGATGGGGTCGCCGTAGCTTTCGCCGAGGATCGGGCGGATATGCCTGACCGGCGGTGATCAGTCGCTGCTCCCGCGATGATCGACGAGGACTTTGTGAACGGTGCCGACCGACACCTTGGTGGCGCGGGCGATGGTGCGGATGGATTCGCCGTCGGCATGGCGGGCGAGGATGATGCGTCGCTTGTCGGTGTCGACGACGCGGGGCCGGCCGCCGGTGCGGCCGCGGGCGCGGGCGGCGGCGAGCCCGTCGCGGGTCTTGCGGACGATGTCACGGCGGCGATCCTCGGCCAGGGCGAGCGCCAGGTCGAGGATGAGGCTGCGGTCGGTGTGCTCGCCGGCGGCGATACCGTCGAGGACCTTGACCGCAATGCCGCGGGAGAACAGGTCGTTGAGCACGAGCAGGCCTTCGAGCAGGTTACGGCCGAGTCGGTCGACCTCCTGCACGGTGAGCATGTCGCCAGGGCGCAGGTAGTCGATCGCGGCGGCGAGCGTGGGCCGGGCGTCGACGGCGAGGCTGCCGCTGATCTTCTCCTCGAACACCTTCACGCACAGCCCGTCGAGTGCGTCGTGTTGCCGGGCGGTCTCCTGCTTGCTCGTGCTGACGCGCACCAGTCCTACCAACGCCACGTCGACTGCCCTCTCGTTCAGCAAACCTGTTCAGCAACCGATGTCGAGCCTACAGGTTCGTGAACGAGTTGTTGAACGGGTCCACGGCGTTACGCGCCTGCTGGCGGGCTGATCGACGCATGTTCAGGTATGGACCGTTTTCTGAACACGGAAGCGTGCACCCCCCGCTGCTGATAGCCGAGTAGATGGCTCAACTGGCTGGTAAGGGGCGAGCAGAACGCCACCGGACCTAGCCCTGGTCGCCGGCGGGCTGCCTGTCGCGGAATCCGTTCCGCTAGGCTGCTGCCGGCCCGAGCCCACCTTCGGATGTCTTTCCCCGAATCGCGCGTAAGGCTGTTGGAAGTCGAGCGAATCAGGTGAATCGTTCAGCAGGGGGAGGTCTCGCTCCGCTCACTGATGAAGGTGTCGCGCCACCACTTCTTCGTTGACCAATCCGCCCTTCATGCCCAAGGAGTGACCCCAATGAAAGTTGCCGTGACCGCTGCCAGCGGACAACTGGGCGAAGTCATCGTCACGGCCACAACTCAGCTGATAGGCCACGACAGTGTTGTCGCGCTGGCACGCACACCCGAAAAGGTGAAGGCGCCGGGCGTTGAGGTTCGACCAGGCAGCTACGACGACCGCGGCGCGTTGGAAGAAGCTTTCGATGGCATCGACACGGTATTGCTGGTCTCGGGCATGGATGCACCCGATCGGCGCATCGTTCAGCACCGCAACGTGATCGAGGCGGCCAAGGCTGCTGGGGTTCGGAAGATGGTCTACACCAGCGTGCAGGGGCCGGCGGCTGATTCGGCCTTCTCGCCTATTGTGCGAAGCAACCGCCGGACCGAAGAAGACCTGAGGGCCAGCGGACTGGATTGGGTGATCGGCCGCAACGGCATTTACATCGAGCCCGATGTCGAATACATCGACAAGTACACGGCCCTGGGCGAGATCGCCAACTGCGCGGGCGATGGGTTGTGTGGTTACACGACCAGACCCGAATTGGCCTACGCCTATGCGTGCATGCTGACCCAGCCGCAGCACAATGGCCGAACCTACAACCTCCACGGCGAGCGGATCACGCAGGCCACACTTGCTTACTATCTGGGTGGCGCTTTCGGCGTGAACTTGCGGTATCGCTCAATGGGTGTCGAGGCTTATCGCGCAGAACGTGTTGCCGAACTCGGCGAGTTCATGGGCAACGTCATCGCGGGTATTTACCAAGGTATTCGAGAGGGTGCCTACGACGTACCCAGCGATTTTGATCGTGCCGCTGATCGAAGGCACCAAACCTGGTCCGACTACTTCACCGCAACGGGTATGACAGGTTTGGGTGGGCCCAACCTGACGTCGTCGAATTGAGGTACACGACGTCGTCGGCTGATCGAATCCGCCAGGGCCCGGGACGGCGGATCAGTATGTGAGGCCCACCCACCAAACCCGGGATCTTCACACCGATCCGATCTCCTTCAAAATTGGAAGGCTCATGTCCATGCTCCGCGTTGCGACGGTTGGCACGAGTAAGATCACCCGCTATTTCGCGCAGGCTGTGGCAGCGGTCGACGGTATTGAGATCAGCTGCGCATTTTCCCGGGATCCGGGCCGCGCCGCGCAATTCGCCCAGGAACTCGGGGTGCCGCACTGGGAGTCAGACCTGCCCAAGCTGTTCGCGTCACCAGGTATCGACGCCGTCTACATCGCCAGCCCCAACGGCGTCCACCACGGTCAGGCGCTGGCCGCCATCAGGGCCGGCAAGCACGTTCTCATCGAAAAACCCGCGGTACCGACCGCCGACGAGTGGGCTGACCTCGTCAGTGCGGCCGACTCTGCGGGTGTTGTCCTGCTGGAAGGAATCCGCAGCGAGTACGACCCCGGCATCAGCGCAGTCGCGGAGACCCTGCCGCTGCTCGGCCCGATACGCAGGGTTTCCTTTCGCTATCAGAAGCGATCCGACCGGTACGACCTCGTCCTGGCCGGCCAACGGGTCAACATGTTCGACCCGTCGATGGCCGGCGGAGCCCTGATGGACCTCGGGGTTTACTGCGCACACGCCCTCATCAGGTTGTTCGGGCCACCAGATCGGGTGGTCGCGGCAACCATCCCCGTGCCCTCCGGCAGCGATGGCGCCGGAACGGCATTAGCGGTCTACCCAGAATTCATTGCGGACCTGAACTACTCGAAGATCACCACATCCGTTCTTCCGAGCGAAATTCAGGGAGAAGAAGCGAGCCTGTTGATCGACCACATCGCCAGTGCCCGATCGTTGACCGTTCATTTCCGTGACGGGAGAACCCGGCAGCGAACGCTGACCGATCCACAGCACAGCCTGATCGACGAAGTCCGCCGGTTCGTTGACCTCACCTCGACCGGTCACGCCGCCACCCGTGACCATGAGCGCACCCACCAAACGCTGCAGCTGATGGACTCGATCCGCGAGAGCTGGTTGACCACTCGATGACCGAACCGCGGATCACGCCAATCCGCTGGGCACTGGTCGGCTATTCCAAAGGCGGGCGGATATACCACCGACCGCTGATCAGCTCTGCCATCAGCCTGGATCTCGTCGCGGTTGTCACCCGCAACGCAGCTCGACAAGACCAGGTGCGACAGGATCTTCCGGGCGCAGCGTCGGTGGCGTCACTCGCCGAATTGATTGAGCACGGAGTGCAGGGAGTCACCATCAGCACACCGCCGGCGACGCACGCTCCGCTGGCCCACGCGGCGCTTGACCTGGGGTTGCACGTCGTCGTCGACAAACCTTTCGCGCTCACAGCTGCCGATGCCGTCGACCTGGCAACCCACGCCGCTGGTGTTGGTCGGACATTGACGCCGTACCACAATCGTCGATGGGACAGTGACCTCCTCACGGTGCAGAAGCTGATCAGCGACAACGCCTTGGGCACCGTTCACAGTTTCATCTCACGGATCGACCGGGTCCGAGCGGTGGGCGCCGGTTGGCAGAACGGGCCGGCCGCTGAGGGCGGGGGGATGGTGCTCGGCCTTGCACCGCATCTGGTCGACCAAGCGATACACCTGTTCGGTCCCGTCGTCACCGTCCACGCCCAGCTGCGCACCATTCGCCCGAACGCTGGGGCCGAAGACGACATCGAACTCCACCTCACACACCGAAGCGGCACTCGATCCACACTGGTTGCCGGCCTGGCATCCCCGGCGCCCGGCCCGAGATTCCTGGTCAACGGCAGTGCCGCCGGCTTCGTCATCAACGGGTTCGACATCCAGGAGGAACAACTCAAAGCGGGTGACTCACCAACCTCGCTGGGCGAGAAATGGGGCCTCGAACCAGAAACCGCTTGGGGGCAGCTCCATACCAATCGCGTCAGCCGGACGGTGCCGAGCGAACGTGGTCGATGGGACACGTTCTACCCTGCCGTTGCCCGGGCCGTCGCCGGCCTGGATCAGCCGCCCGTGGCTGCGGATGATGCGGTAGCGACCGCCGCGGTATTGGACGCTGTCCGGATCTCCTGCGCCACGGGTGCTGTGATCACGCTGTAATTTTCGGTGTTTCCCTGGTCCGGACGTGGTTGGTGGGCGGTTCACTGGGGGTCCACGCCTGCTGCCGCTGGTTACTGCGGCTGGGTTGTCATGCTGGGGTGGTGGCGAGGAGCAGTCGGGTGACCATCGCGGCTGCTCGCTCGAGGTTGGCTGGTCCTTCGCTCAGTGCGGTTGTCAGGTCGCTGGTCTTTGGCAGGATCGGGACGACCGCGAGGATCGCGTCACCGATGAGCTGGTAGGCATCCTCGCTGACCCGGCCGCCGAACAGGATCGAGTGCACTCCGGCGGATCGGGCGCCCTGGGCGACGCCCCAGGGGGTTTTGCCTGCTGAGGTTTGGGCATCGATGCCGCCCTCCCCGGTGAAGACCCAGTCTGCTCCGATTATTCGGTCGCGGAGTCCCACGGCGTCCATGACGAGTTCGACGCCGCTTTCCGGTGTTGCGTCGGTGAAGGCCATGAAGGCGGCCCCCAGCCCCCCGGCGGATCCGGCGCCGGGGAGGTGGCGCACGGGTCGGGCGGTGACAGATTCGACGACGTCGGCCCATCGGGTCAACGCGGCGTCCAACCGGGGCACATCGTCTGTGCCGGCGCCTTTTTGCGGTCCGAAGACCGCGGAGGCACCATGTTCGCCGAGGAGCGGGCTTGAGACGTCGGCCGCGATGCGGAATCTGGATGTGCGGAGCCTGGAATCGATGTGGGCGGGGTTCACCGAGTCGAGGGTGAGCAGGCCGTTGGCGCCCCAGGGAATGCTTCGTCCATTGCTGTCCAGGAATTCTGCGCCCAGCGCGGTCAGCATGCCGGCGCCGGCGTCGTTCGTTGCCGATCCGCCGAGACCAATGATGAACTCGGTGGCGCCCAGGTCCAGTGCGGCCAGGATGAGTTCACCGGCTCCGCGTGAGGTGGCCGCCCAGGGGTCCCGCTGGGCGGGGTCGATCCTTGCCAGGCCAACGGCCTCGGCGACCTCGATGATCGCCAGCCGGCGTTCTGGCACGATCCCGAACCGCCCGGTCACCGGGCGGTTGAGCGCGTCGTGGCAGGGGGCCTGGACGAACTCGCCGTCCAGGGCGGCCACGAGCGCTTCCACGGTTCCTTCGCCGCCGTCGGCCATCGGCACGAGATCGCAGTCGATGGTTTCCTCGACGCTGCGAATTCCTCGGGCCAACGCCTGGGCGGCCTGGATCGAGGTCATGGATTCCTTGAAAGAGTCTGGTGCGCAAACGATCCTCATGGTGACCGGTCAGCTCCTGGCGTCGGTGGACGAGGGGTCGTGATCATGCCCGGAGCACACCAGCGCTGCGGTGCCGTTGCCGCTCACCGTGGGCGCTTCGCCGGCTTCCAGGAACACCGCGCGTCCTTGTTTCAGGGTCGAGGTTGCGGTGCCGGTGTTCAGGGTGAGTTCTCCGGACAACCCGAGAATGATGCGTGCTCGGTCAACGGCGGGCACCGGGACGGTTGCCGCTGGCGGCTCGACCAGCCATACCCGGAACTCCGGGGCACCGGTCCGATAGGTGTGCAGACCTGGTGTCCCGGCAAGCGGGGTGAGGATCTCCGGGGTTTGCGGGGTGAAGTTGCCGATGTCCGCCAACGCCGGGATGTCGATGTGTTTGCTGGTCAGACCGCCGCGGACGACGTTGTCGGAAGCGCCCATCACCTCGACGCCGAAGCCCTGCAGGTAGGCGTGCAACGTGCCGGCCGGGACGAAGAGGGCTTCCCGGGCGCGGAGCCGTACCCGGTTGAGCATGAGCGCAGCGAGAATGCTCGGGTCGCCCGGGTGGGTGCTGGTCAGGATGCGAGCGGTGTCGGTGAAGTCCGGCTGCCCGGGATCGGACTGTTCGGCGGACTGGACCGCGGCGGTCAGCGCGCTGACCATCTGTTCGGTGGCGGTGTCGCTCACCGCGAGGAAGGCCTCCCGGGTGGAATCGGGATCCGGCTGGGCGTGCGCGAGGATCGTGACGATCGGGGTGATCTCGGGGACCCCGAGGCCCTGGAGCAGGCGGGCCGTGCTCGCGGGATCCCGCAGACCGATCAGCGCATCAAAGGTGTCCAGGGCGATGATGATCTCGGGTTTGGGCCAGTCGTCCCGGAAGCTTCGCTCCGGTGAATCCTGCGCCATTCCGCGGGTGTTCTCCTGGGCATGCCCGGCCTCGGCTTGTTCTCGGCTGGGATGGACCTGGATGGACAGGGGGGTCGCGGCCGCGAGGATCTTGACCAGGAACGGCAGCCGGTCGCCGAAGGTGGTCCGGCTGCCGTCGCCCAGGCTGGCGGGGTGGTGGTGGATGAAGTCGTCCAGACCGTGACCATCGGCGGTGGTGGCGGGCCCGTCGGGGTGGGCCCCGAGCCAGTACTCGGCCCAGGGCGTGCCGTCCGGCCGCCTTTCAAGGATGGTGGGGATCGCACTGCTGGAACCCCATGGGTAGCGCTTCACAGCGCCCTGCAGGAAGAACATGATGACCTCGAGGTGCGTAGTTGGGAGTCGTGCTCACGACGGGGGATCGGTGCAGGCCGCGGTGAAGCGCTACCGGCAAGAGAAGGCAAGCGCTACCGGCAGAGAAAGGAACGCTTACTCCGGCCGGTACACCAGGGTGATCGAGCCGCAGGCGGGCACGGACACCACGGCATCCGTTGGGTCGCCGACCTGCTCATCCAATCTGCTCAGGTGGGCGAGGTGCCCCCCGATGACCGGTGTTGCGACCGAGACTGTGCTCCAGGTGGGGTTGAAGAAACGCACGGCATAACCGGCCCCGGATTCTGTCTTCTTGACGGTGCTCAGCACGACCGAGGAATCCAGTTCGAGCAGCGAGAAACTGGACGGGATCTGTTTTCCGGTGGGGTTGAGCTGGAAATCGTTGTATTTCTTGACCTGGAAGGTGCAGTCCGCGGTATTCAGCTGATGCGCGGCCTGGCTTGCCGTCAGGATGCGGTCTTCACCGTCGACGAACCCGATGGCGAGATCGAATTCCAGGTGCTGCTTGAGTTGCCCGTCCGGGGATGGCACCTTGATACCGGATGCGCGCCCCGGCCGCCGGGTCAGGTCGTCCTTGCCGATGTCGCCGTAGGAACGGTAAAGGGTGACATTCAGCTCGTTGTGGGCGCTGCCCGACGCCTCGTATTCCCGTAGTCCCCTGGTGGCAACGAACGTGCCCCGGTTGTCCTGGGTCAGCGCGCAGAAGCCCTGCATCGGGTAGATGGGGTCTGGTTTCTCGTGCCAGCCCAGTTCCTGGAAGTCGGCCGCCTCGGGGTGCTCGAATTCCCGTTTGATCACACCGAACTGGTTGTCGGCGATGGAGTATTCGGGTTCCAGGGTGGTGATGACCTTGATGCGGACCCGATGGTTCTCGGCCTGGTTGTCGTGGTTCAGGTGAATGCGGGCGAATCCCTCACCATCTCGAAGCTCCGCGGTCCCGGTGAATGCTGCTGTCCCGCTGGTGGCACCGGTGGTCCGTTCTTCCAGGGTTGCGGGGATGTCCCTTTCCGCCGTGAAGGCCAGCCGTTGGACCCCCTCGGCGATGGTCACTGAAGTTGCGGTGAACGCGAAGTCCTGGAAGACGATGTCATCCGGCGGTGGGGAGTAGTCGTAACTGTCTCCTTCGTCGCCGGATTCCTCCAGGGTGGCGATGACCTGCTGCCCGTCGGCCCGGGTCAGTCGGATCCCGCCGGTGGTGACTTCGGCGGCGAGCGCGGCATTCTCGATCTTGGTGCCGGCTGTTGTCCGGGTTGCCACGACAGCTCCGTCGCGCCCGGGCACGACCCGGTAGGTGGTGTAGCCCAGTGCTTCGAAGCCGGCCTGGAAGGTGATGACCACCCGGAACATGGGGACGTGCTGGTTCAGGTGCGCGATCTGCCGGTCGATCTTCTGGGCGTCGTAGGACTCGATGTCCACGACCGAGTAGGGCACTTCGTTGCCGTTGACGTCGAGCAGGGAGAAGTTGCGGGTGCCGACGAACAGTTCCTGCTCCACCAGCCGGGTGCCGGCTGCCGGGTTGGCGTTGAAGACGAAGAGCAGGTCTTCATCGTCGCGTTTGTCGATGCTGTTGGCCATCAGGCGCAGCGTCATGTTCGCGTGGGCGTGGATGATCTCGCGGGCCTTGACGAATCTGTGCTTGATGTCGGCGTTGACCCGGTCGCTGTTGCAGCAGCCCATGCTGTCGTGGGCGTGGCACTGCAGAATGGTCTTCCACGCCTCCGCGACCAGGGCGGGTGAGTAGTCGAACCCGAGCAGGCTCGCCACAGAGAGCAGGGGTTCCAGCATCTTGGTGAGTTCTGCCTCGGCGGCGGCATTGGCGACCTTGATGTCCATCCGGGTCGAGTAGATCGAGCGGTGCACCCGCATGTACTTGCCTTCGGTGAATTCCCCCTCATACACCTCCAGTCCGTCGGTGTCGGCGAAGGTGTCGGCGATGTAGTCCTCGATGGTGCTGATGCCGTACGAGTCGCCGGGGTTCATCTTCGTCAACTCGGTGAGCAGGGCCGGGAGGTTCTTCTGGATCGGCATCTGGTCGTGCCCGGCAGGCAGCAGGATGTTGTCCGATTTCGAGTCACCCCCCAGCCGCGCCTGAATGTGCTGCATCCGTTCCTGCAGCACGTCGGGATCGGACTCCAGGTACTTGGCGACCTGGTAGCCCATGGCGATGTTGGTCGCCTTGACCTGGCTGCCGTCCGGTCCTGTCCACAGGAAGTTGACGTCCCTGACGTGGCGTTCGGTCTTACCCCGCCAGAAGATGGCGGATTCGATTCCGAAACCGTTCAGCAAGTGCGGGATGCTCGCGCTCTGCCCGAAGGAGTCCGGGATGTAACCCTCCCGCATGACGCCGCCGGATCGCTGCGCGATCTGCATCCCGTAGAGCAGGTTCCGGACCATCGACTCGGCCGAAACCACCTGGGAGTCGGTCTGCGTGAACCATGGCCCGAGCTTGAGCCGCCCGGCCGAAGCCAACGCCCGGACGCGTTCCTGGTCCTGCGGTCGGGTCTGCAGATAGTCCTCGACCACAATCGACTGACCGTCGAGCACGAAGTACCCGAAGTCGGGATTGTTTTCCAGGTGGGTCAGGACCTCCTCGAAATCGTGCATCAGCAGGGAACGGGATTCTTCGATCGTGAAGTACCACTCGCGGTCCCAATGGGTGTGCGGGACCACATAGATTCGTTTGCCCATGACGTGCTTCTCCTTGGTGGGTGCGACCTGCTCAGGCGAGGACATTGACGGGTCCGACACCGAGTTCGGATTCCCAGGCGTCCTCGTCGGGTCCGTGCTTGCGCACCTTCGCGCGCTTCAGAACCACCATCAGAATCGTGGTGACGACCAGGCCGGTGACCAGCGCGAGGACCCAGTTGAGCGGGTTCTCGGTGATCGGGATGGTGATCATCGAACCGCCGGTCGACGGCAGTGACGAGCCGCCCACCAGGGAGAATGCCGCCGCGATCCCGCCGCCGATCATCGAGGGGATGATGATGCGCAGGGGGTCACGCAGCGCGTAGGGGATCGCGCCCTCGGTGATGCCGAACACCCCGAGCAGCCAGATGCCCCTGGCCGTGCCGCGTTCCTCGTCGGTGAAACCCTTCGCCGCGAAGATGGCAGCCAACGCCACCGCGATCGGCGGGATGCACTTCGCGGCGGCGAACGCCGCATACGGTGCGCCGTTGCCCTCCGCGAGGGCGTACACACCGAACAGGTAGGCCGCCTTGTTGATGGGGCCGCCCATGTCGGTGCAGGCAAGCGCCCCCAAGACCAGACCGAGCACGACCAGGCTGC
>CBDFHS010000010.1:0-1314709 GCA_965247715.1 Nakamurella sp.
ATCCGCCAGGCCATCGCGGACAGTTCCTGGGCCTCGTCGACGATGACGTGACCGTAGGTCCACTCCCGGTCGGCGGCGGCCCGGTCGGCGGTCGAACTCCAGTCGGCCACCTCGGTGTGCAGGTTGGCCAGGTTGGCCGCGCTGAGCATGCTGACCAGACCGACCTCCTCGGAGTTCGTCTCGTCGGCGTTCGCGCCGCCGCCCATCAGATCGAGCACCTCGGAGGCGTAGTCGAGGTCGGCGGTGGACTCTGCCGTCACGGTCGCCAGGTCGATCGGCCCGAGCAGCTCCGCGGCTTCGTCGAGCAGCGGTACGTCGGCGGCGGTCCAGTGTGCCGAGTTGTCTCCCGGTCGGAGCAGCAGGTCGCGGTCGGCCGCGGTCAGGCCGTCGGCGGCGAACGCGAGCCGTTCGGTGGAGGCGAACAGGTCGGTGAGCAGCCGCTGCGGGGTCAGCAGCGGCCAGACCCCGGCGAGCGCGTCCCGCAAGCCCGAGTGTTCCATCAGGTCCCGCCGGATGGTCTCGAGATCGTCCCGGGTGGCCAGACTCTGCCCGTCCGGATCGGTGCCCAGGGTGCGGGCGACCTGGCCCACCAGGGCGTCGATGACCCGCCGCAGGAAGACCTGACGAGCCTTGTTGTGCGGCCTTCGGGACGCCCACGCCCGGTCCCGGGCCGCCGTCAACAGCTGACGGTCGATCAGCAGATTCCCGCCCGCAACCGCGTCGAACGGCACCAACAGGGCGGCCGCCGGGATGGCCTGACGGTGCAGCACGGAGTTCGCGATGACGCCGGTCATCCCGATCCGGCCCTTGACCCGGGCGACCTGCGGGTCCTCCAGGGACTGCGCGGACACGCCGGGGAACAGGTCGGCGATGGTGGACAGCACGACCGCGTTCTCACCGAGGGAGGGCAACACCTGGCTGATGTACCCCAGGAAGGTGGGGTTCGGCCCGACGATCAACACTCCGCGCTGCTCCAGCTGGGCGCGGTGGTTGTAGAGCAGGTACGCCGCCCGGTGCAGCGCGACGGCGGTTTTGCCGGTGCCGGGACCGCCTTGGACCACCATGATCCCCGCCTGATCGGCCCGGATGATGCGGTCCTGTTCGGCCTGGATGGTGGCGACGATGTCGGTCATCCGCCCGGTCCGCGGCGCCCGGACCGCGGCCAGCAGCGCCGCCTCGCCGGCCGGGCCGGCGGACGTCGTCGCGGCGGCCGCGGCCATCTCGGGATCACGAAGGTCCAGGTACTCGTCGTTGACCGTTTCCACCCGCCGCCGCCTGGTGGTCAGGTAGCGACGCCGCCGCACGCCCAACGGGTTTGCGGCGGTGGCCACGTAGAACGGTCGGGACGACGGGGCGCGCCAGTCCATCAGCAGTTGCCGGTGGTCCCCGGCGTCGTCGAAGATGCCCATCCGGCCGATGTGTATGGACTCGCCGTCGTCGCGGTCGAGCCGGCCGAAGCACAGCCGGTCCTCGGCGGCGTTGAGCATCTGCACCGCGGCTGCGTGGTTCGCGTACGCCAGATCCCGTTCCACCCGGCCGCCCGGGGTGTTGTCACTGTGCCGGATGTACCTGTCGCGCAACACGATTCGTTCTTGGCGAAGGGTGTCGAGCCGGCGGTAGAGCAGCGTGAGGTGCGCTTGCTCCTCGGCCACCGCCGCTGCCTGGACGTCCTGGGCGGACGTCGAACCGGCGATCCGCTCGGCGGTCGGCGAATCCGGGTCGTCCGCCCGCTGCTCGACAGCGCGGTAGCTCTCCGACACGCCTCCCCTTTCGGTTGGCCGACCGAACCGGCCGTCCAGGGCCCGCCAATGGGCCGACAGAACAGGCTACTCCGGGTCCGTTACGGAGTCGGGCCGGCTTCGTGCCGGGTGAGGCAACAGGTAGGCCGAACGGAACAATCGACCCGGACTCCTGGTTGTGCACGAACATGACAACTCTTGGATTGATCGGAAGCGGACACATCGGCGGCGCGGTTGCCGGGTTGGCGGTCGCCGCCGGGCATGACGTGGTGCTGAGCAATTCCCGCGGACCGGAAACGTTGACCGACCTGGTCGACTCCTTGGGCCCGGCAGCCTCGGCGGCAACCGTCGCAGAGGCCGCCGACCGCGGTGAGATCGTCGTCGTCACAATTCCGCTGAACGCCTACCGCTCGGTGCCGGTGCAGCCACTGGCCGGGAAGATTGTCATCGACACCAACAACTACTACCCGCAGCGGGACGGCCAGATCGCCGAACTTGACGATGAGTCCAGCACCAGCGCCGAGCTCCTGCAGGCGCACCTGCCGCAGTCCCGGGTGGTCAAGGCGTTCAACCACATCACTTTCGCTGACCTGGCCGCGCAGGGTCAGGCGGCCGGCACTCCGGACCGACGCGCACTGGCGATCGCCGGTGACGACGCGGAGGCCAAGCAGGTCGTCACCGGGCTGATCGACGGTTTCGGGTACGACGTGGTCGATGCCGGTCCGCTCGCGCAGGGCTGGCGGATCCAGCCGGACACCCCCGGTTACGGCCCCCGGCTCGACCGCGCGCAACTGACCGAGGCGCTGGCCTCGGCTCAGCGGAAGGCCACCCGGGTCTGACACGCACCTGGCGGCTACCGTGCAGCCATGAATGCGCAACCCCACAGTGCACCGCCGGCCGCGGCAGCCGGGCCGGAACGGGACTCCTACGACGTAATCGTGATCGGCGGTGGCCCGCCCGGGGAGATCGTCGCCCAGTACGCGATCATGGGCAGCGAGCGCACCGCGGCAATTGTCGAGCATGAACTCGTCGGGGGCGAGTGCTCGTACTGGGCGTGCATGCCGAGCAAGGCGTTGCTGCGCCCGGTCGAGGTGCTGCAGGCGGCCCGGCGGCTGCCCGGCGTGGCCAGCATCGTCGGCGATCACAGCCTCGACACCGCCGCGGTTCTGCGCCGCCGGGACTCCTTCACCAGCGACCACGACGACGCCAGCCAGGTGCAATGGGCCAACGGCGTCGGCATCGACGTGGTCCGCGGGCACGGGCGGTTGGCCGGCCCCCGGAAGGTCGAAGTGACCGGAGCGGACGGGGCGATCCGGACATTGACCGCCCGGCAGGCCGTCGTCCTGGCCACCGGAACGACCGCGACCGTGCCGAAGGTCCCAGGCCTTCGTGACGCGTTGCCTTGGACCTCTCGCGATGCCACCAATGTGCACGAGATACCGCGTCGCATGGCCATTGTCGGCGGTGGGGTGGTGGCCTGCGAGGCGGCGTGCTGGCTGGCCGGGCTGGGCGTGGACGAGCTGACGATCATCGGTTCCGCGCCGGGGTTGCTGGCCCGCAACGAGCCATTCGCCGGTGAGCTGGTGGCGCAGGCGTTCACCGATTCCGGGGTGCGGGTCGTGCTCGGCACCAGTGTCGATCGGGTGTCCCGGGTTGACCCGCAGGACACTGGCGAGGGCCATGTGCACGGCGGCGAGGTGACGGTCAGCTTCGGTGACGAGTCGATCGTGGTCGACGAGATCGTTGTCGCCACCGGTCGCACCCCGGCCAGCTCCGACATCGGCCTGGACGCGGTCGGTCTGGACGTCAGCAGCAATCGCGGATTCGTCCCGACCGATGACCACCTCGCCGTGCGGGGGGTCGATGGCGACTGGCTGTACGCGGTCGGGGACATCACCGGACGGGCATTGCTCACCCATATGGGCAAGTACCAGGGGCGGATCTGCGGTGCGGTGATCGCCGCCCGGGCGCAGGGACAGGCCATTGACGGCCCGGCGATCGACGTCACGGCGTTCACCGACCTGGCCGATGACGGCAAGGTGCCCCAGGTGACGTTCACCGACCCGCAGGTCTCCTCGGTCGGGATCAGCGAGAAACAGGCCAGGGACCGTGGTGGCGAGGTGGAGACGGTCGAGTACGACATGGCCGGATTCGCCGGCACCTCGCTGTTGCGCGACGGGTACGTGGGTCGCGCCAAATTGGTCATCGACCGGGCCAGCCACACGCTGCTCGGGGCGACGTTCGTCGGCGCCGAGGTCGCCGAACTGGTGCACGCGGCGACCATCGCGATGGTGGGTGGGCTCACCCTGGACCAGCTCTGGCACGCCGTGCCGTCCTACCCGACGATGAGCGAGATCTGGCTGAAACTCCTGGAACAGCACGCCGCCCAGCATTCAGCCCGAGGAGCCAAGTAGGACCCCTAGGCTCCAGGCCAGCGTCAGGACTCGATCTGGACACCCTTCCAGAACGCCACGTACTCGGTGATGTTGCTGGCTGCCGGTAGCGGCGTCGGGTAGGTCCATGCGACGTCCTTGCCGACCTTGTCGCCGACCTTCGCGGAGTAGTAGCTTGCGTCGCCCTTCCAGGGGCAGTGGGTGCTGGTGTCGGTGGACTCCAACAGGTCCCAGGTGACGGAATCCGGCGGGAAGTAGTGGTTCCCCTCGACGACGACCGTCTGGTCGCTCTCGGCGAGGACTTTACCGTTGAACAGTGCGCGCATGTGGTGGCTCCCTTGTTCGTTCGGATGGATGTCGATGGTGCAATCGTGCACCAGGTTAGATCCCGGCAACCCCGAGCAATTGCCCGACGGCGTAGGTCACCACCATGGCCAGCGCCCCGCCCAACACGATCCGCCGCACCGCCGGGCCGCGGCTCGCACCGCCCAGGTGAGCGCTGATGCCGCCGGTCAGCGCCAGCGCCAGCAGGACGGCAATGAAGGTGATCGGAATTCGCAGGTTCGCCGGTGGCAACAGGATCGCCAGCAGCGGCAGCGCCGATCCGACGGTGAACGAGATCGCCGAGGCGTACGCCGCGTGCCAAGGGTTGGTCAGCGCGTCCGGATCGATACCGAGTTCGATGTCAACGTGGGCAGCGAAGGCGTCATGTTCGGTGAGCTCCTCGGCCACCAGGGTCGCGGTCGTCTGCGACAGACCCTTGTTCTGGTACATCGCAACCAGTTCGGCGAACTCCTCCTCCGGGCTCTCCTCCAGCTCACGACGTTCCTTGTCCAGCAACGCTCTTTCGGTGTCGCGCTGGGTGCTGACGGAGACGTACTCGCCAAGGGCCATCGACACCGCCCCGGCCACCAGTCCGGCAATGCCGGCGGTGGCGATCGCGCCCCGCTCGGTGGTGGCGGCAGCGACGCCGACGACCAGGCCGGCCGTGGAGACGATGCCGTCATTGGCTCCCAGCACCCCCGCCCGCAGCCAGTTCAACCGCGAGCCGAGCCCCGACGAGTGCGGTTCGGTGTCGTGTCCGGGGATCTGGACCGGCGGGGAGTCGGCGCCCGGTACCCGGTCGGCAGGGGGTCCGCTCGTTTCTGGGTTCACTCAACCACGGTAGGCGACCCGACGGTGGGGCGGCGACCAGACCCGGTTAATCGGATACCCGGCCCGCGGCCGCCCCAGCAGGGGTGACGGTAGCGTCGGGCCGATCCCCGCATCCCCAGGAGGCCCGAGTGAGCGCCGCACCCACCGACGCGACCCAGATCCGCCCGCAGGACGACCTGTTCCGTAGCGTCAACGGGCGGTGGCTGGCCACTGCTGTCATCCCCGACGACCGGAGCGTTGACGGCGCCTTCTACCAGCTGCGCGACGGTGCCGAGGCGGCAAGCCGGGCCATCGTGGAGGACGCGGCGGCCGGCTCGGTCCAATCCGACCAGGCGCAGGTCGGCTCGTTGATCGGAAACCTGTATCGCAGTTTTATGGACGTCGACGCGGTGAACCAGCGTGGGCTGGAGCCGCTGCGCGCCCAGCTGGCCACGGTGCAGGACGTCACCGACGGGCCGAGCCTGTTCCGCGCGATCGGGCGGTTGCGACGGGACGGCGTCGGGGGGCCGTTCGCCGTCGACGTCGACAGCGACCCCGCAGATCCGGACCGGTACGTGCTGAACATCTACCAGGACGGGCTCGGACTGCCGGACGAGTCCTACTATTCCGCCGACCAGCACGCCGAGATCCGCACCGCCTACCAGGCTTTCCTGCCCGAGATCCTCGAGGTGGCGGGCCTCGACGAAGTCGCGGCGCCGGAGCGGGCACCCCGCGTGTTCGCACTGGAGACCGATCTGGCAGCCGCGCACTGGGACCGGGTCCGGTCCCGGGACAGCTCGCTGACGTTCAACCCGATGGACCGGGCCGACCTGGACGAACTACTCCCCGGCCCGCTGTGGGACGCGTGGCTTGATGGCCTCCGGGCGGGGCCGGAGCTGCTCGAGCACGTGGTAGTACGGCAGCCGGATTTCATCGCAGCGGTGGCGGCGTTGGTCACCCAGGACCGGATGCCCGCGTGGCGCGATTGGCTGGCCTGGCAGATCATCCGGGCGATGGCGCCGCTGGGCCCGGACGCGTTGGTGGACAAGAACTTCGACTTCTACGGCCGGACGTTGTCCGGGGTGCCGGAACTGCGCGAGCGGTGGAAGCGCGGGGTGTCCCTGGTCGAGTCGGCGGCCGGTGAGGCGCTCGGCCGGCTGTACGTGGAGCGGCATTTCCCGCCAGCCGCGAAATCACAGGTGGACCGGCTGGTGGGCAACCTGCTGGCGGCCTACCGGCGGAACATCGGCGCGCTGACCTGGTTGGGGGAGGATACCAGGTCCAAGGCGTTGGAAAAGTTGGCCGCCTTCACTCCAAAGATCGGGTATCCCGACCGTTGGCGGGACTACAGCTCATTGGAGTCCGACCCGCAGGACCTGGCCGGCAACGCCCGCCGCGCGGCGGCGTTCGAGCTGGACCGCCAGCTGGCCAAGATCGGTACCCCCGTCGATCGCCTGGAATGGTTCATGTCGCCGCAGACGGTGAACGCGTACTACAACCCCGGGATGAACGAGATCGTCTTCCCCGCAGCAATTCTGCAGCCGCCGTTCTTCGACCCGGACGCCGACGAGGCCGTCAACTACGGCGGGATCGGGGCGGTGATCGGACACGAGATCGGGCACGGTTTCGATGATCAGGGTTCCAAGTACGACGGCCGAGGTGCGTTGAAGGACTGGTGGACGGCCCAGGACCGGGCGGCGTTCGAGACACTGACCCGGCGGCTCATCAACCAGTACGACACCCTGGAACCCGAGCAACTCCCTGGCCACCGGGTCAACGGCGCGCTGACGGTCGGGGAGAACATCGGTGATCTGGGCGGCCTGGCGATTGCCTACCAGGCCTGGTTGATCTCGCTGGACGGGCGGGAGCCGGCCGTCATCGACGGGCTCACCGGGGCGGAGCGGCTCTTCAGGTCCTGGGCCACGGTCTGGCAGACCAAGATCCGGGACGCCGAACTGCTGCGGCGGCTCTCCATCGACCCGCATTCCCCGTCCGAGTTCCGGTGCAACCAGGTCGTGCGGAACCTGCCGGAGTTCCACGAGGCGTTCGGTGTACAACCCGGTGACGGGCTCTGGTTGGACCCGGCAGATCGGGTCCAGATCTGGTAGCGGACCTGACCAACCAACAGCCGGCCGCGCTGGTGGGTCACCGCTGTTGGGGCACGGGGGGCCGCTCCGACCGCGATTGCCGCTGGGTGGGCAGCGCAGCTCGCCGGTCGGCGGGTCGAGGTGCATCCCCGGCCTGCGGTGAGTGCACCCGGACGGTGTTGCGCCCGTCCAGCTTGGCCCGGTACAGGGCCTGATCGGCCAGGGCGAGCACGGCGTCGAGTTCCGCGGGGCCGGCGCTGCCGTCGACCGTGGCCACCCCAACGCTCACCGTGACATGCTCCGCCAGCTCGGCGGTGCCGTCCTCGATCGCCCGCCGGATGCGCTCGGCGACTCCCGTCGCGGTCGCGGCAGCGGTGTCCGGCAGCAGCACGCAGAACTCCTCGCCGCCGAATCGGGCGATGATGTCGGTCGGCCGCACGTGGGCGTCCAGCAGGTCGGCGACCAAGCCGATTGCGGTGTCGCCGCCGAGGTGCCCGTGCACCTCGTTGTACCGGCGGAAATTGTCGATGTCGGCGAAGACCACGGCCCAGGATCCGCCCGCCGCGTTCATCCGGCGGATCTCCTGGCCGGCGTTCCGTTGCCAGGTGTCGAACCGGAGCAGCCCGGTTTTCGGATCACGGGTGGCCTGATCCTGCAGGGGGCGATGCAGGACAGACTGCTGCAGGAAACCGTACGCGGGGAGCAACAGCAGGACGAACCACGGGTCGGTCGCCGCGACGAGGCCGGTGATCGCACCGAGCAGCAGCACCCCGCTCTCGGTGAGGTAGAACATCCGATCACGCAGGGTCCGGCGGAGCCATACCTCGTCCTGCGCGATGTTCAGGTATGCGGTCATGGCCAGCAGCGCGGCCTCGATCAGCAGGAACGTCAGGACGGCTGCTGCCGTGGCGATCAGTCCGGGCAGACCAGAGTCCAGGGTCGGCGCGTCACCGCCGGTGGCGCTGCGCGCCACCACGCCGGCGACGGACCCGGCGGCGACCAGGAACGAGCCGGAGGCGACCCATTTCCACAGCTCCACCCGCAGGCCCCGCCACCTCGCGTGGGCGTAGATCAGCGCGATGGCCGGGACCAGGTAGAACGTCGGCAGCAGAACAGCCGCTGCCATCGCCCAAGCGGAGAGCCCCTTGTGCGGTCGTTGCGCTCCGACCCGCCCGCCCTCCAGCAGCCGGCCGACTTCCACACTGATCACGCTGCCCGCGACGAGCCCGACGGCCGCTAGGACGTCGGCAGCCTGGAACAACGGCTGGGGTCGGGCGGAGAGCACCACCGACAGCACGGCGGCCAGCGGAACGATCCCGCTCACCCACCATCGAACCCGCTGCGGGACCGCCCTGAAGGTGTCGATCGCCGTCATCCCGCACCACCTTTCCTCCCGCCGTCAGCCCGTACGGCCGGCGCCAGCTCACAAACGGGGTGTCGATCGGCGGGGGACGAGTGGCCATCGAATGCCGCAGTTCAGTCACCGATAGTGCGCAGCGCCCCGGTCGCCGCTACCCCGTTCGAAGCCCAGTCTGGCACTCCGGTGAACGAACGGGTACGGGCTGTCACAACTCGCCCGTTCCGGGACTCAGGTTCACCCCATGGAGCGGATCGAGCTCACCGGAGCGAGTTCCACCAACCATCCGGACCGGTGAGTGTCCGGGGGTCCACTCGCTCGCCAGGACGTGGAATCGCGACTCGAAGACTGCCGGCGGCGGCCATCAACCGGTCCGCCGGGTCTGCCCAGCGGTGCAGGGCCAGGTCGAAGGTGGCCCAATGAATCGGTATGAAGACCTTGGCCCCCAGGTCGCGGTGAGCCTGCACCGCCTCCTCCGGGTTGAGGTGGATATCGGGCCATTGGTCGCCGTAGGCACCGATGGGCAGCACCGCGATGTCGAAAGGCCCGTACCGCTCACCGATACCGGTGAACGCCTCGGTGTAGCCGGTGTCGCCGCCGAAGAACACCCGGTGCTCGGGTCCGGTGATCGCCCACGAGCACCACAAGGTGGTGTTCCGGCGTAGCCCGCGGCCGGAGAAGTGCCGGGATTCGGTGCAGGTTAGGGTCAGAGCACCGACCGTCGCTTGCTCGTCCCAGTCCAACTCGACGATGCGGTCCTCAGGAACACCCCACCCGCGCAGGTGCACCCCGAGGCCCAGCGGCACCAGGAACGGAGCGTTCTGGCTGGTCACCAACTCGCGGACCGTCGGCAGATCCAGATGGTCGTAATGGTCGTGGGAGATGACGATCGCGTCGAGGTGCGGGAGTGCGGATACCGGGTACGGCATGGGATGCAGGCGGGCCGGTCCGAGCGTCGCGGACGGCGACACCCGATTGCCCCACACCGGGTCGGTCAGCACGTACTGCCCGTCCAGTTCGATGAGTGTGGTCGCGTGACCCAGCCAGGTGATGGCCAACGAACCGGGTTGCGGCGCGGGAGGTGTGCTGACCAGGGGTACCGGCCCGTGCGGGCGGCCCTGACCGCGGTGCCGGATCAGCTCCGGAATCATCGACCCGAACTCGCCAGGGGCCAGGAACACGGACGGCTCGTTGTTGTGGAAGGCGTCGTCCCGGAAGTGCGGCGAGGCAGCCGCGTAGGGGCGGATCTGCCGGCGGCTGGCACCCATCGAGGTGGGCACCCCGCGAGCGGCCCGGAACAGTTTCCAGGCGACGAACGAGGCGGCCGCTGTGCCGGCGGCGGTGATGGCAGCGACCAGCAACGAACGCAGCGCCCCTGCTCGGATCGTCGGGATGGCTCGGATCCTCGGGATGGCCCGGATCGTCGGGATGGCCCGGATCGCCGGTATCCGCAGCGCGGTGCGCAGGACGCGGAAGGGGGTGGGGAGCAGGGAGGGCAGGTTCACCCGGTCCAGTGTTCCTGACGCCCGGCGGATGCAGGCCCACCCGATCGACGAGGGAGGTCGGCTACCGTCGATCCATGCCGGACCTCGCTGCGACGATGACCGAGCATTGGGAACGGCACTGGCCGGGCTGCCGGCCGATCGGGTCGGAACTACGGAACGCCGCGAGCGAGACGTGGGTGCGGTTTCACAGCTTGCCCGGGTCCCGGCGAATCCCGGCCGGTGACGCTGACTGGGCCGAGTTGCTCAGGCGGCATCACCTGGTGCTGGCCGAGCTCAGCGGCTCGCCCGCCCTGGGTACGCGGTCGGAGGTCCGGGTGATCACGCCGGCCTTCTCGACCGGACCGACGGTCGTGGACCGGGACCCCCGGCTGGTGGCAGCTCTGCCGGCTGCCGAGTTCTGGACCAGCGTGCTGACCGAGCGGTTCGACGACGGTGACGAGAGTTGGACGCACCTGTTCGTCAGCCAGGTCGCCGCGACCCCGTCGAACCTTGACCCGCTGCTCCGCTTGGTCGCCGACGATGTGACCGCCGAAGTGATCATCGCGGACACGGATCTCCGCTGGCTGTATCACCCCTACGACGGCGGCGCCGACGTCATCGCCGCCACTGTCGCGGAGCGAGATGTGTTGCGCGACAAGTACTCCGACTGGCTCTCCGCGCGGCCGGACGGTCTGTAGCCCGCGGCGGCTCAGCCCAGCGTGGCGCCGAACGCCAGACCCAGCAGGTAGGTGATCCCGGCGGCACCCAGCCCGATGGTGAGTTGACGCACCCCCCGCCGCAGCGGTGGCCCGCCGGATAGCACGCCCACCACCGCCCCGGTAATCAGCAGGGCCAGGCCGACCAGCACGATCGCCACCACCAGCGCCGGGGTGCCCGTCAGACCGAACAGGAACGGCAGCACCGGGATCGCCGCCCCGGTGGCGAAGAAGCAGAAGCTGGACAGGGCCGCCCCGATCCCGGTGCCCACGACGTCATGCTCCTCGGCACTGATCTGGCCGACGGGTTCCAGCTGGCTGGGGTGGTTCCGCAGCTGCTCGTCGGCCAGTGTCTGCGCGTCCGCCGGCGACATGCCCCTGGCCCGGTAGACCAGCGCGAGTTCGTTGGTGTCGACGTCCAACTCCGGGACGGCGGTGTGCGCGGTCGATCCCGGCGCGGACGCGGCCAGCAGTTCAAGCTGTGACCGCACCGACACGTACTCCCCGGCGCCCATCGACAACGCCCCGGCCAGAAGTCCGGCGAGGCCGGTCAGCAGGATCGCCTGCGAGGAGACGCCGCCGCCACTGACCCCCAGCACCAGGGCCAGGTTGCTGACCAGGCCGTCGTTGGCACCGAACACCGCCGCCCGGAACGTGCCGGACACCCGGGCCCGGCCCCGCGCCGCCAGACCGCGCACCACCTCTTCGTGCACCCGTTCGTCGGCGGCCATCGCCGCGGTCGCGTCGGCGTCGTCGTCGTAGGAGGAGAAGGTCTCCGCCCGCTGAGCCAGGGCCAGCACGAACACCGACCCGAAGTGGCGGGCCAGAAAAGACAGAATCCGCATCCGGATGTCACCGCGTTGGGCCGTACCGGCGTCCTCACCCAGCAGCGTCATCCAGTGCGCGGCATGCCGTTCTTCGGCGTCCGCCAGTCCGAGCAGGATCTCCCGTTCCTCCCCGGTCCGCCGGCTGGCGAGGCTGCGGTAGACCTTTGCCTCCTCGCGTTCGTCGGCGAGCCGGCGGCGCCACTTGCGCAGCGTCGCCGGGTTCGGACCCGGGGCGCCCGACTTGGCCGCGGCGGGGCGCGTCGTGTCGTTCGGCATGCGGACGAGTTTCCCACCCGCACAATGGAGCTGAGACCGCGCCGGTGCCGCGGAAAGGGTTCCGGTCGACCCTGGGCATCGGACGCTGTCGGCTCTGGTCGGCTCCGCGCTTGCGATCGCCCCGGACGCGCCGGCCACATGGCCGGGCGCAATGATGGATCACTGTGAAGATCACGGATCGGGGTCGGTCATGAGCGGTGCCGCGCCGCAGGATCCGGTGACACCTCAGGCGCCCGACCCGGCCTTGCTGTCCGCGCTCGTGACCGAGCATTTCGTCCTGCGGTCCGTCCGATCCACCACCACGTCCGAAGCCACCAGCCGTGCCTCGCTGTATCTGGCGAGCCTGTCCAGCGCGATGATCGCGCTTGGATTTGTCAGCTCCCAACCGCCGATCCTTCGCGCCTTCCTGATCGCGGTGCTCCCCGTGGTCATGATCCTCGGGTTGGTGACCTTCCTGCGGCTGGTGGATCTGGGCGTTCAAGACCTACGCCGTTTGCAAGACATCGAACGGATCAAGGACTACTACCGATCGATGCCACCACCTGCCCAGGTGTACTTTCCCCTCGTCGCCTGGCACGACGCAGCGGCGCTCGTCGCGTCCCAGAACATGCGGGTCGGCCCCGCCCAACTTCTCTCCACTGCCGCCGCCACCGTCGCTGTCCTCAACTGTGCCGTCACGGGAATTGGGCAGCTTTGTTGCTGGGCCTCTGGGTTCCGCTGCCCGCTGCGTCAAGTGGAGGACTCCTCGTCGGCCCATCAATCTTCGCGGCCGCCCTGCGTTATCAATGGGTACTTAATTTTCGCGCATTTCACGCGCCGAGAACCGTTGGGCGCGTTCGCCCGTAGACCCGGACGGAGCTCCACGAAAGACCCCGCACCTGCTGTTCGGCGACCGACGCCCGGCCGCCGCTGGTACCGGGGCCCGCCCGCGCACTCCCACCATCACAGCAGCGGCCGACGCCCGGTCGTCGATGGTGGGCACGCAGAGGGTGGGGGTTCGGTGGGGGGTTCATCAGGTCATCCGATGGGTGCATTCCAATCCACCAGCTGGACAGTGATGCCGTTCGGGTCTCGAACCTGGAACGCCCGCTCCCCCCAGTCCTCCTCGGTCAGGGGCATGGTGATGGTCACCCCGTCGTTCTGCAGCCGCGCGAGTTCGCCCTCCAGGTCGTCGACGGTCAGCGCCAGGATCAGACCCTGCGCGAGACCGTCGCGTTGGTCGGCGGGCAGGGTGGGCAACCCACGCCGGAGGAAGATCACGTTCATACAGCAGTCGTCGCGGGTCAGGGATGCGAAGCCGTCGGCGGCCATCTCTTCGTGAAAGCCGAAGTGTCGCACCAGGAACACTGCGGAGGCTCGGACATCCTCGACATTCATGGACACGCCCGCAGCGGTGACCTTCATCGTGCTCCCTAAGAAAATTTGTCAACGGACTAACTCCGTACGTAGTACACCGTACGTGGTATTCGGCGACACTGCAGGATGTCGAGGTGTCAGTCGACCGCACCAGCGCTGGCGACCCGGCTCGCACCCTGGCCCTGCTGTGGCGCGAGCCGGCGGCCGTACCGGCCCGCGGACCAGCACGCGGCCTGACCGTCGACGCCGTTGTCGTTGCCGCCACCGCCCTTGCTGACCGGGAGGGACTGACGGCCGTGACGATGCGCCGGTTGGCTGGCGAACTCGGGGTGGCCGCCATGACGCTGTACACCTATGTGCCCGGGAAGGCAGAACTCGTCGATCTGATGATCGACTCGGCCTACCAACGGCTCCCGTTGACCGACACCTATGGCCTGCCCTGGCGCGCGCGATTGACCGAGGTCGCAAACGAGAATCGCGCCCTCTACCGTGCACACCCGTGGGCTGCCGTCGTGTCCACCCTGCGGCCACCGCTCGGACCTGGGTTGATGGCCAAATATGAGCACGAGCTACACGCTCTGGACGGTCTGGGTCTGTCCGACGTCGACAGGGACGACGCGCTGACCTTCTTGCTCAGCTTCGTCCAGGCAGGTGCCCGGGACACCGCTGACGCCCGAGCTACCCAGCTGGGCAGTGTGATGAACGACGACGCCTGGTGGGCGGCCAATGCGCCGTTGCTCGCCCGTGTCCTCGATCAAGATGCCTATCCGCTGGCCGCCCGGGTCGGCACCGCCGCAGGCGCCGCGCACGGTAGCGCCCACGATCCCGAAGACGCCTACCGCTTCGGTCTCGAACGCGTTCTCGACGGGCTGGCCCGTCTCGTCGACCCCTCAGGCTGACCCCGTTTCCAGGAGCGGCAGGTTCCCGATCGGCACCGCAGACCGGGCCTTTCGGCCCTGTTCCGCCGCGCCGCCGCCCAGCAGGGTTGCCCACCAGCGACCGGCGAATCGAAGGGACCGAGCGATGAGGGCACTACTGATCTACGAATCGATGTTCGGTGATACGAAGGCCATCGCCGACGCGATCTCCCTCGGGTTATCGAGCCGGATGACGGTGGAGATGGTCGAGGTCGGCGTTGCCCCGACCGAGGTCGACGCTGCGGTGGATCTTCTTGTCGTCGGTGGTCCGACGCACGCGTTCGGGATGAGCCGGCCCTGGACCCGCCAGGACGCCGACCGGCAGGCACCGGGCAAGACCATCTCGACCCTCCGGGGCCTCCGGGAATGGCTCGACAGTGCTGACCTGCCAACGGGTCTCGCCGCTGCTGCGTTCGACACCAGGATGGGTCGGCTGTTGTCCGGTTCGGCCGGACGCGCTGCGGAGAAGGTGTTGCACCGCAAAGGGTGTCGAATCGCAGAACCGGCGGCTGATTTTTTTGTGACCGGGACCCAGGGACCGCTTCGGGACGGCGAGTTGGCCCGGGCCGGGGCGTGGGGCGCCAGCCTGGCTGCCGCGGTGGTCGACGGAGCGAACACTCGGACGACCCGGTAGACCGTGACGGGGAGGGCCAATCGGGTGGCTATTCCCCGTTTCTCCCCGACCATCGTGGGCCACCGCCCTACGATCGAGAAGCTTTGAGCGGTCAGGGGGAACGCGCAATGACGATTGATTCCGTGTCGACAGACCAGTCCCGGCCAGGGGCAGGTCAGTTGCCGTCGGCCGACCTACCAGGTGCGGATCGGCGGGCCGCGCAGGATCGCCCGCCCGCTGGCGCCCGCCCGACGGATCTACCGCCGGTTCATGATCGACCGAAGGGGCACCGCTCCGGCGCACTCCGCCCGGCCGTCATCCTGGTCAGGCGCCGCACCGCCGTCCTCGCCGCGGTGCTGTTGACCGCCGGCATGGTCGCCGCGATCGGCTTGAGCGCCGCTGCTTTCCTGTCGCGGGGCGACACCCTCATGCCGGTGGGCGGGCCCGCTCCGATTTTCTCGAGCGTGCCGGTCCCGGCGCCGACCCCCGACCCACCGGCGGCCGCGCCCGTCCCCGCCCCGCCGGCCGCTCCGGCCGCCCTGGCGAGCGCCGACGTTGCCGCAGCGATCCTGCCGTCAGTGGTCTCCGTGCTGACCTCGTCCCCCGGCCGGCAGGGCGGCGGCTCCGGGGTGCTGTTGTCAGCGGACGGGATGGTGCTGACCAACGGGCACGTCATCGTCGGCGCGGACACCCTCAGAGTCCAGTTCAACGACGGAACGATCGTCGCCGCAACGGTTGTCGGCTCCGACACCGCGGACGACCTGGCGGTGATCAAGGCCGTCGGGGTGACTGGAATGGTCCCGGTGGCGCTGACCCCGGCGGCGGCGCCCGTGCGCGTCGGGCAGCCGGTTCTCGCCCTCGGGTCGCCGTTCGGGCTACGCGCGACGGTCACCGAGGGGATCGTCTCGGCGGTGCACCGGCCGGTGACCACGTCGCTGGAGCGCGGGGCCCCGAGTCCGGACACGTTCATGGACTCGATCCAGACCGACGCAGCCCTGAATCCGGGCAGCTCGGGCGGCCCGCTGGTGGACATGACGGGACGGGTGATCGGCATCAACTCGGTCATCGCGTCGACGCCGTCGACCAGCTCCGGCGTGATCGCCCCGGTCGGTATCGGCTTCTCCATCCCCATGACCCGGGCCGGCCGGGTCGCGCAGGACATCATCGCCACCGGTCACGCCGCGCGGGCTGATCTCGGCGCAACGGTCATCGGCAACAACAACGAGAATCCGTTGTCCGCCCAACCGGTGATCGACACCGTGACACCCGGTGGCGGCGCGGACCGGGCCGGCCTCAAGTCCGGGGACATGATCGTGAGGGTGGGCGACCTGCCGACCGACTCGGTGGCGGCAGCGATGTCCGTCCTCAATGCCGCCGCCCCCAACAGCGCCACCACGATCACCTATGGCCGGGGCGGGGTGACGGGTACGGTCGCCGTGACCCTTGGTTCGGTTCCAGCCCCCTGACCCGACCTGCGGTGCACCGGCCGCGCTACAGGTCGGTAGGGCGCCCGTCGAGCCGCTACCTGGCCAGCTGTCCCACCACGGTCCGGAACGCCAGCGGCAACCGCTCCGCCGCCGGGACGATGGCCCGCCGCAGGACCGGCCGGCCGGTGGCCCACAGCAGCCCGGCGGTGATCGCCCGGTATCGCCGGGATTCCCGCAGCCACCGGCGTTCGTAGTCGGCGGGCCGGTCTGCGGCCAGGCACTGGACCAGGGACCGCGCGCAGGCCAGGGCTACCGCGATCCCCTCACCGGTCAATGCGTCGACGTACCCGGCGGCGTCACCGACCAAAAGCACCCGCCCGGCGACCCGGCGGGAGGTGGCCCGGCGCAGCGGTCCCGCGCCGCGGACCGGGCCCGCGGTGACCCCCGCCAGCTTCCCGGCGAGGACGGGAAACTGGGCCAGCTGCTCGTCGAAACTTGCCCGGTCGCCGCTGAGCACGGCCACCCCGACCAGCTCCGGCCCGATCGGCGTCACGTACGCCTCGGCCCGGTCCGACCAGTGCACCTGCACCAGATCCGACCAGGGCTCGACCGCGAAATGCCGCCGCAGACCCCACCGCCGCCGGGACCGCGCGGACCGGTCCAACCCGAGGGCCCGGGCGGTGGGGGAGTGCAGGCCGTCCGCTGCGACCAAGTAACGAGCGTCCAGACCTGCTGTGGTGACGCGGTTGTCGTCCTGACGCAGGTTGTCGACCGCTCGGGGCAGGATTGTCACCCCGGCGGCACCAACGGCCCGGGAGAGCGCCGCGTGCAGATCGGTGCGCCGGACGCCGCGCCCCGGTCCGGCGCGGAAGAGGGCCTCGGCGTGCCGATCGCCGTCCTGGTAACCGATCCCGCGGAACGCTCGGCCTACCGGGTCCACCCCGAGATCGGCCAGGGCGCGGACCGCGCCGGGCATCAGACCCTCACCGCACGCCTTGTCGATGCCGTCGGCGCCGGCCCGGGGGTCGAGGACGGTCACCTCCAGTCCGGCCCTGGCGGCGTAGAGCGCGGTTGCCAGCCCGGCCGGTCCGGCTCCGGCGACCAGCAGGTCGATCATCGGCCGGCCCCGCGGCGCTGATCGGAGTGATGTGCGACGTCCTGTGGCGACGCCGCCGCCGCCCGCAGCGCCGCCTCCTCGGCCGGAATCCGAAATCGCAGCAGCAGCAGCGCATTCAGCGCCGTAAAGGCCACGGCGGTCACCCACGCGGTGTGCACCAGCGGCAACGCGACGCCCTCCACCGCGACCGCCAGATAGTTCGGGTGCGGCAGGAACCGGTACGGCCCGCGGTTCACCGGCGGCAACCCGGGGATGACCACGATCAGGGTGTTCCAGCGCCGGCCTAGGGTGCCGATGCACCACCACCGTAGCGCCTGGGTGGCCAGCACCACCGCGACCATCGGCCAGCCGAGGGCCGGCAGAAACGGCCGGTCCAGCGCGGCGACCTCGACGACGCACCCGACCAGCAGCGCCAGGTGCAGCGCGACCATCGCCGGGTAGTGCCCCCGGCCGTACTCGCGGCCGCCGCGGGCGAAGGCCCACAACAGGTTTCGCCGGGACACTGCCAATTCCGCGACCCGTTCCACCGCAACGGCCAGCACGAAAAGGATGTACGCCGTCATCGCGGCGCCGTTTCTTGCGGGGCCGTTTCTTGCGGGGCCATCGTCCGCAGGATCACCGGCATCCGGACGGTCACCAGCGCAGCAGGACCAGCTCGGAGGAAAAGCCCGGTCCCATCGCCATTAACACCCCGGGGCTGCCGGCAGGCGGCGGGCGGTCCCGCAGGGTGTCGCGCAGCACGTGCAGCACGGACGCCGACGATAGGTTGCCGACCTCGGCCAACGACCGCCACGTCATCTCCAACGCCTCCGGTCCGACCCCGAGTTCGGCCTCGATCGCCTCGATCACCTTCGGCCCTCCCGGGTGTGACACCCACGCGCCCACGTCCTGAACCGTCAACCCGTGCTCGGTCAAAAGGTCCCGGATGTCCGGTCCGAGGAACCGGTGCACCAGCTCGGGTACCTCGGCGGTGAGCACGATCCCGAAGCCGTCGCCGCCGATGTTCCATCCCATCACCCCTTCGGTCCCGGGGTAGAGGTGGCTGGTGGTCGCCAGCACCCGCGGGCCGTGGAGGTCCCGCCGGTCCGCCCGGTCGGCGCCCACCGCGACGACGGCCGCGGCGCCGTCCCCGAACAGCCCGCTGGCGACCAGGTTCGCCATCGAGGTGTCGCCGCGCTGCACCGTCAGCGAACACAGCTCCACCGCCAGCAGGACGCCGACGTGATCGGGCCAGCCGCGCAGGTAGTCGTGCATCCTGGCGATCCCGGCCGCACCGGCGACGCAGCCGAGCCCGAACAGCGGGACCCGCTTGACGTCCTGCCGGAGCCCCACCCGGGCCGCGATCCTGGCCTCGAGCGACGGCACCGCCAGCCCGGTTACGGTGGTGGAGAAGATGACGTCGACCTCGTCCGGAGCGATACCGGCGGCGTCCAACGCACCGGTGACGGCCTCGACGCCCAGCTCGACGGCCGCCTCGATGAACGCGGCATTGGCGTCGGTGAAACCGCCCAGGTCGCGGTAGCGCTCCAACGGCAGCGCGAGGTACCGGCTACCGACCCGGGTGTTGGCGTGGATGCGGCGGATCACTTCGGGACTGGCGCCGCCGGCCGTGCCATCCGGTCCGAGCACTTGCTCGACGAACGCCTCGGTGATCTTGTCCTGTGGGTAGCGGTGCCGGGGGAGGACCGCGTGCACGGCCGCCAGGCAGGTCATGCTCGCCACAGTACGGTGACCGGTGGACCGGCCGTTGGTCAGGACGTTGATCGGGACGGTCGCCAGGACGGTTGCCAGGACGGTGGTCGGGACGGGGGATCGGCGATGGCACGCACCGACCCGCCGGTCCCCACCGGCGCGGTGATCCGCGCCCTGATCCTGTCCTGCCACCCGATCCCCACGCTGGCCGTCACGGCCATCTCCGCCGGCCTGTCCGTCCTGGCCGGGTTGTCACCGGGGCGGGCGGCGCTGGTGGTGGCGGCCGTCCTGGCCGGGCAGTTGTCCATCGGCTGGAGCAACGACGCGATCGACGCGGCCCGGGACCGGGCGTCCGCAAGATCGGACAAACCCGTTGCCGCAGGGGCCATTTCACCCCGTTTGGTGGCGGCCGCGGCCGGCTTGGCGATGGTCGCCGCGGTGGCCTTGTCGTTGGCCATCGGCTGGCGGCCGGGGCTCGCGGCGCTCACGGTGGTGGCCTGCGGCTGGGCCTACAACGCCGGGTTGAAGGCGACTGCGCTGTCGTTCCTGCCGTACGCGATCGCGTTCGGCGCGCTGCCGGCGGTGGCGACGCTGGCCCGGCCGGAGCCGCTGTGGCCAGCCGCCTGGGCGGTTATTGCGGGTGGGCTGTTCGGGGTGGCGGCCCACCTGGCGAACGTGCTGCCCGACCTCGACGACGACCTGGGGACCGGCGTCCGCGGGCTGCCGCACCGGCTCGGCGCCGCCCGCACCGCGGTGCTCTGCCCGGTCGTGCTCGGCGTGGCCGCGGTGGTGGTGCTGCTGTGCAGCAGCGGCCCGGACGGACCCGAGGCCTGGCGGTGGGTCGTTGCCGCAGTGCTGCTGTTCGTGGCCGGCGGCGGGGTGGTTGCGGCGCTAGGTAATCCCACCGGTCGGGCCCTGTTCCTGGTGGTGATCGCGGTGGCGCTGGTGACGGTGGTCCTGTTCGCGGCATCGGGCGAGTCCTTGACCTGACCTGAAACCGCGTTCCCGCGTTCCCGCGTTCCCGCGTTCCCGCGTTCCCGCGTTCCCGCGCACCGAGAGGGCGGTTTCGTACTTTTATTCGGAACGGGAGGGTAGGAAATCGCCGTCTCGATTGCCGGACTGGGGGTCACGGGTGCGCGACCCCATGTCGCGCTCGGCCCCCTGACGCGCCCCGATTGACGGTGAGACCGCGGCGCCCCGGACCGACTGTCCGCAGGGTGCCGCCGCAATCCGTTGAGTCGCTTGCTGTTTCGGGGCTGTTTCCGGTGGCGGGTTCATCTTGCGGACAAGATGCGGCAGGGACATAGTGACCGGTGACCATCGCTGGTCCCACGCGTCCGATCACGGTGAGTGAAATCTTGCCGGGTTCCGATCGCCCGCCAGCGATGCGACGAACGCGCGACGAGCAAGGGAGCCTTCCGATGGGTGCACCTCCGGAACTGCACAAGGGTCTCAATCAACGGCACCTGACGATGATCGCGATCGGCGGGGTGATCGGGGCCGGATTGTTCGTCGGGTCCGGTTCGGTGATCCGCGGGTCCGGGCCGGCCGCGTTCCTGTCGTACGCGGTCACCGGCGTGCTGATCATCATGGTGATGCGGATGCTCGGCGAAATGGCCGTCGCGAACCCGTCGACCGGCTCGTTCGCCGACTACGCGCGCCGGGCCATGGGTGGCTGGGCGGGTTTCTCGGTGAGCTGGTTGTACTGGTACTTCTGGGTCATCGTCGTCGGGTTCGAGGCTGTGGCCGGCGCCGGGATCCTGCAGAAATGGCTTCCGGGTATTCCGCTGTGGACGCTCTCGCTGGCGTTGATGATCCTGATGACGGCGACGAATCTGTTCTCGGTGCGCTCCTTCGGGGAGTTCGAGTTCTGGTTTGCCGGCATCAAGGTGGCGGCCATCATCGTGTTCCTCGGTCTGGGCACGCTGTACGTCCTGGGGATCTGGCCGAACAAGAGCATGGATTTCTCGAACTTGACCAGCCATGGTGGGTTCTTCCCCAACGGTGTCGGCGCCGTTTTCACCAGCATCGTGGTGGTGATCTTCTCGATGGTCGGCGCGGAGATCGCCACCATCGCGGCCGCCGAATCCAAGGATCCGGCCCGGGCGATCGCCAAGGCTACGAACTCCGTGATCTTCCGGATTGGCATCTTCTTCGTCGGGTCCATTTTCCTGCTGGCGGTGATCCTCCCGTGGGATTCTACGGAGCTGAAGTCCTCGCCGTACGTCAGTGCGTTCACCGCCATGGGTATCCCGTACATGGACCAGATCATGAACGCAGTGGTCCTGACCGCGGTGCTGTCCTGCCTGAACTCCGGGATGTACACCGCGTCGCGGATGCTGTTCGTGCTGGCCGCCCGCCGGGAGGCCCCGGTGGGGCTGCTCAAGGTCAGCAGTCGGGGCGTTCCGACAGCGGCCATCCTGACGTCCAGCATCGTCGGTTTCTTGTGCGTGATCGCGGCCGCTATTTCGCCGGACAAGGTTTTCTCTTTCCTGCTGAATTCTTCCGGCGCCGTCATCCTGTTCGTGTATCTGCTGATCGCCGTCTCGCAGCTGATTCTCCGGCGGCGCACCCCGCCGGAGAAATTGACGGTCAAGATGTGGTTGTTCCCGTTCCTGACGATCGCGACCATCGCCGCCATGCTCGCCGTGCTGGTGCTCATGTTCTTCGACAAGGACAACCGTTCCCAGTTGATTCTCAGCTTGCTGTCCTGGGTTGCGGTGCTGATTCTTTACGCGGTCACCAAGTGGCGGGGCGGCTCGGTCGGCAAGGAATTCGACGATTCGCCGCAGGCCGGTGGAACCCGGGTCCTGGTGCTGGCAAATGAGACCGTGGGCGCGTCCGAATTGCTGGACGAGCTGCGGACCATCGACAAGGAAGGCGCAGCCCAGTACTTCGTCTGTGTCCCGGCCAATCCGGTCGATACCGGTCAGGCGGAACGCACCGGCGCCGTGTGGGTGTGGGAGGAGACGACCAAGGCGGCGCAGGCCCGGCTGGACTCGATGCTGGAGACGCTCCGCAGCGAGGGGCTGACCGCCGACGGCGAGCTGGGCGAGCACCGCCCGACGCAGGCGCTCGCGGCGGCGGTCGCCAGGTTCGAACCGGACCGGATCGTCATCTCCACCCACCCGGAGGCGCATTCCGCTTGGCTGCGGCAGGGCGTCGTGGACAAAGCGCGCGCCACCTACCCGGCGATCCCGGTGCGGCACATCGTCTCTACCGTCGACGCCGTGACGACCTGACGACCTGACGACCTGACGACCTGACGCCGCAGCGGTACCTGCGGTGACCAATCGCGGAAGCGGCGCGGCCGGCCTGCGGCTGCCATGATCGGGTCATGGGAATCCCCGACGATCCGTGCCACGACGCGCTCGACCTGCTCCGGGTGCAGGACCTGCTGTCCGACGAGGAACGCGGCTGGCAGCGAAAGGCCGCAGCGTTCGTCCGGTCCCGGATCACCCCGACCGCCGACGCCGACTTCGAGGACCGGCACTTCCGGCTGGAGCTGGTGAAGGAGCTCGGCGAGCTGGGCGTTCTCGGCATGCACCTCACCGGGTACGGCTGTGCGGGCGCGAACGCGGTGAGCTACGGACTCGCCTGCCTGGAACTGGAGGCCGGTGACACGGCGTGGCGGACGTTCGTGTCCGTGCAGGGCTCCCTCGCCATGTCGGCCATCTCGAAGTTCGGGTCGGACGATCAGAAGGAGCGGTGGCTTCCGCCGATGGCCGCCGGTCAAGCAATCGGCTGCTTCGCCTTGACTGAGCCGGACAGCGGCAGCGACCCGGCGTCGATGACGACCGTCGCCCGCCGGGACGGCGCCGGGCCGGACGCCGGCTGGGTGCTGGACGGCGCGAAGCGGTGGATCGGGCTGGGCAGCGTCGCCGACGTGGCCGTGGTCTGGGCGGGAACCCCCGATGGCATCCGCGGGTTCGTCGTGCCCACCGACACTCCCGGGTTCCACGCCACCGACATCACCAACAAACTCTCGCTGCGAGCGTCCATCCAATGCGACGTCACGCTGACGGACTGCCGGCTGCCGGCGGACGCCGTGCTGCCCGGGGTGACGGGCCTCCGCGGGCCGTTCAGCTGCCTGAACGAGGCCAGGTACGGCATCGTCTGGGGCGTGCTGGGCGCGGCCCGGGAGTGCCTGGCCGCGGCCGTCACCAGGTCACAGACCCGTCGGGTGTTCGGGAAGGCGCTGGCCGAGTTCCAGCTCACCCAGGCCAAGCTCGCCGACGGCGCCGTCGAATACGGCAAGGGCCTGCTGCTGGCCCTGCACCTCGGCCGTCTGAAGGACGCCGGGACGCTGCTGCCCGCACAGATCAGCATCGGGAAGCTGAACAACGTCCGGGAAGCCCTGGAGATCGCCCGAACCTGCCGGACCATCCTCGGCGGCGACGGGGTGACCAGCGACTTCCCGGTGATGCGGCACATGGCCAATTTGGAGTCGGTCCGCACCTACGAGGGCACCGACGAGGTGCACGCGCTGGTGATCGGGCAGGCGCTGACCGGGTTCCGGGCCTTCGGCTGAGCCCGCTCTCGCCTACGGTGAGCCCATGCGCAAGTCCGGGCTGCCGAAGGGCGACATGCTGAAATTCGATGGCGCCATCGCCGGGATGGGCACGGCCTCCGGGACGCGGCTCGTCGTCGGGATGTGGCCGCTGTCGCCGTTCGGTTCGGTCACCGACGTGATGATCGAACGCGCCGACGGCCACCGAATCCTGCTCGCCCCGACCCAGGAGCTCGCCGACTTCATCGCCAGCACCTACCAGTTCGACGAGGTCAGGGTCACCCCGGTGCTGCGGGTGCGGGATGGTCGGACCTGGATGGTCAGCAGCGACGAGCTCGCCCTGCGGTTCGACCTGGGTGCCCGCCCGCCGCTGGGGTACCTGCTGCTCGCCGTCCCGCGCACGCTGGCCCGGGCCCGGTGGTGGATCACGCTGCAGGACCCGATCGCCCGGGTAGTGATGGGCGGGGTCCGCACCCGGGGCACCGCCGGCGGCGGGCGCCGGGAGTGGTACGGCGCGCAGGACCTGCACCGGATCACCTCGCTGGACGCCCGGTTCGACGGCGAGAACCTGGGTGAGCTTCGCCCGGTGAGCCCGCCGGTCCGGTTCGGCTTCGCCTCGACACCCGAGGAGCCGTCCCTGGTTCGGGTGCTGACCCACATCGCCGGCGCGGACTCAGAAGACGACGGCGCCTAGTCCTCGGCGTGGGCGGGGCGGGAGCCCCGATGGTCCATCTCCCGCTCTAGGGCGACTTCGCCGGGCGGTCAGCAGTTCGGGCAGGTGTTGACGGGTGCTCTGCGGGCGCATCTACCGCTCTGGGGCGACTGAACCACCCCCACAGCGCCCACTCCGGTGCTTGAGCGCCTCTGTCGCAGCCGGACCCGGTCTCGCCCCGACCGGCTGCGGTCCGTGAACGAGTCTCAGCCGGCGGCCAGCTGTTCAGCCGGCGTGCTGAAAGACGCGGTCAGCATCTCGTCCACCGGCGGTGACGGCGGCGGGGTCCCGTCGCCGAACGGTCTGCCGCCCAACGACTCCCGGTCGTGCGGCGTTACCCAGCCGGTCAGGTCCGGCCCCTTGGGCACGATCTGCGTGGGGTTCACGTTCTCGTGCACCACGTAGTAGTGCTTCTTGATTTGGGCGAAGTCGATGGTGTCACCAAAACCCGGTGTCTGGAACAGGTCTCGGGCATATGCCCACAGCACCGGCATTTCGGTGAGCTTGTTCCGGTTGCACTTGAAGTGGCCGTGGTACACCGCGTCGAACCGGGCCAAAGTGGTGAACAACCGGACGTCGGCCTCGGTGATGGTGTCGCCCACCAGGAACCGCTGGCCCGCCAAGCGTTCGGAGAGCCAATCCAGCCGGGAGAACAACCGGTCATACGCCTGCTCGTAGCCTTCCTGGGCGCCGGCGAACCCGCACCGGTAGACGCCGTTGTTCACGTCCCGGAACACCACGTCGTTGACCTCGTCGATCTCCCCCCGGAGCGCCTCCGGGTACAGGTCGGGGGCGCCGGGACGGTGGAACTCCCGCCACTGCATGGACAAATCCAAAGTCAGCTGCGGGAAGTCGTTGGTCACCACCTGCCCGGTCGGCACGTCGACCATCGCCGGCACCGTGATCCCCAGCGGGTAGCCGGGTTCGCGGGCGAAGTAGGCCTGCTGCAGCCGTTCGATGCCCAGTACCGGGTCGACCCCGGCCCCCGAACCAACGGCAGGGTCGAGGTCGAACGTCCAACTGTTGTCGTCATGGGTGGGTCCGCACACGCCCAGCGAGATCACGCTTTCCAGGCCCAGCAACCGCCGGATGATCGTGGCGCGGTTGGCCCATGGGCAGGCCCTGGCGACGACCAGCCGGTACCGGCCCGGTTCGACCGGGTAGCCGTCCCGGCCGTCGAGGGTGATCCTCGTTGTCAGGTACCGGGAATCCCGGACGAACTCGCCCCCGTTGCCCGTGCCGAGCGCATTGGCCTGCCGCATTCGCACCCCCAACATTGACGAAACATTGCTGGCGCAGACTATGGCAGTGGCTCACCGCGCAGGAACAAGCCCGCAGTTGTTGGGCCCAGTCGTGGCGCGGCGAACCGTCGGCGTGGAAGAGGAATTGATGCTGGTCGACCCCGTCGACGGGCGGCCGGCGTCGGCGGGTGACGTGGTGCTGCAGGCCGCACAGGAGCGGTTGGGCGAAGGGGCGGAGCATCAGGTCGAGCGGGAATTCAAGATGGAGCAGACCGAGATCGGGTCGTCCCCGTCGGTCGACATCGACACCCTGCGGGCCGAGTTGTTGACCCTGCGACGGGAGGTCGCGACCGCCGCCGGCAGCAACGGGGTCTACGTCGTGGCCGTGGCGACGAGCCCGATCGCGGTGTCCCCGACGCCGACCGAGAACGAGCGGTACGCCCGGATGATCGAGATGTTCGGCATCATCGCCCGCCAGCAGTTGACCTGCGGGCAGCACATCCACGTCGGTATCGCGACCGCCGAGGAGGGTGTCGCCGTGCTCGACCGGATCCGGGGCTGGCTGCCGGTGCTCACCGCGATCTCGGCGAATTCACCGTTCTGGCAGGGCCAGGACACCGGGTACGCCAGCTACCGGTCGATCGCCTGGGGCCAGTGGCCGACCGCCGGTCCCACCGAGGCGTTCGGGGACGTGACGGGTTACCTCCGGGCCATCGCGGACCTGCTCGCCACCGGGGCGGCGATGGACGACGGGATGATCTATTTCGACGCCAGGCTGTCGGCGAGCTACCCGACCCTGGAGATCCGAGTGCCCGATGTGTGCACCGACGTCCGTGACTCGGCGCTGATCGCAGCGCTGGCCCGGGGGCTGGTCGACACCGCTGCGGGCCATTGGGTTTCCGGGCGCCCAGCCGGTGGGATCCGGATCGAGGTCCTCCGTGGAGCCGCGTGGCGCGCGGCCCGGTTCGGGCTCGCCGGTGACCTGCTCGACCACCGCACCGGCGGATTGGTGCCGGCCTGGACGATGGTCGACGCGCTGGTCGAGCACGTCGGCAACGCACTCCGGTGCAACGGCGACCTGGACCTGGTACGGCAGGGCCTGGACCGGCTCCGCCGGGTCGGCACCGGCGCCGACCTGCAACGCGCCGAGTTCGCCCGCCGCGGATTGCTCTCCGACGTGGTGGCGCACGCCGCCCAGCGGACGCTGGAATAGGTAGTGCGGTCCGGTTGTGGGGGCGGACCGTTGGCCCAGCGAATAGCCCCGAGCATCCCGCGGTCTCGACGGCGGTTCACCGGTCACGCTGGCCGACAGCCTGCTCGGGGGTGAGGGCGAACCCACGGTTCACGAGGTCACGAAGGTCGCAGCTCACCAGTTCCGCCCCGGCCCGAGCGGCCCCGGCCACGTAGCTGGCGTCGTACACCGAGATCCCCGCTGCGTCCGCCACTGTGACGGCGTGGGCGATCAGTGGCTCGTCGGCGCGAACGAGCCCACCGTCCGCTGCGATCGCGGACACCAATGCTTGAAGTCGAGCCGCCGCCCGCGCGTCCCGCCAAGCCCGGACAGCGACGTTGCCAACCTCGTAGTAGGCCAGATCAAGTGTCGCCAGGGCGTCATTCCCGGCGAACAGCCGGCAAGCTGCTTCATGCTGGGCATCGTCGACGTCCTCACGGGCCAGTAGGACGCTCGCGTCGACGAACCAGAGCGTCACGCCGTCGGTCGATGGCGCTTGAGATCGTCAACGGCGTTCCCGCCGTGATGGCCGACTTCGCTCATCACCTGCTGGACCCGCTGCGCCCGCTCCTGCGCACGATGTTGCAGGCCCTCCTGCACGTAGGCGCGGAGTAGTCCGCTGCGCGTTGTCTGCCGTCGAGCGGCTTCGGAGTCGAGCGAGCTGAGCAGGTCGTCGGGAAGCGACACCATCACTTTGGCCACGAGGCGTAGTATACCCAGTATTGCCTCCGCCGGCCGCCCTAATAGCGGAGGGGAGGGGCATACGGCTATCCCGCCCTTCTGCTGGGCCTACGTCAGCCGGTCTTGCGTTCCCGGGGGGCCGCCTTGGCCCGCGGCTTGCGGGCGGGTTTGGCCGCGGCTTCGTCCTTCTCGTCATCCTTGTCGTCATCTGTGTTGGCAGCAGACCTCTTGGTGGCAGCGGCTTTTCCTGCCGATCCGGACCCGCTCTTCGCCCCGCCGGCCGCCTTGTGCCGGTCGACGCTGCGCTGCAGCGCGGCTAGCAGGTCGACCACCTCGGCGTCCTCACCCTCCTCCTCGGCTTCGGGGGTGGCGAACGCCTCGCCGCCGTCGAGTTTGGCGTCGATCAGCTGCTGCAGCTCGGCGCGGTACTCGTCGGTGTAGTCCTCCGGCCGGAAGTCGTCGGCGAAACTGTCGACCAGCATCGAGGCCATTTTCAGCTCGGCCGGTTTGATCGTCACCGCCTCGTCCAGGGACGGGAACTCGGCCGCTCTGACCTCGTCCGGCCAGAGCAGGGTCTGGATGACCAGCACGTCGTCCCGGACCCGCATCGCCGCGAGCCGGGTCTTCTGCCGCAGGGCAAAGTTGACGATCGCGATCCGGTCGGTCTGCTCCAGGGTCCGCAGCAGCAGCACGTACGCCTTGGTGGAATTGGACGCCGGCTCCAGGTAGTAGCTCTTGTCGAAGTACAGCGGGTCGATCTGGTCGGCCGGGACGAAGCTGTTGACCTCGATCTCCCGGCTGGTGTTGGAAGGGAGCGAAGCGAAGTCTTCGTCCGTCAGGATCACCGTCCGGCCGTCGTCGCTTTCGTAGGCCTTGGCGATGTCGGCGTACTCGATCACCTTGCCGCAGATCTCGCAGGTCCTTTTGTACCGGATCCGCCCGCCGTCCTCCTCGTGCACCTGGTGGAACCGGACGTCCTTCTCCTCGGTGGCGGCGTACACCTTGACCGGCACGTTCACCAGTCCGAACGCCACGGAACCCTTCCAGATCGATCGCATCTGCTCATGATGGACCCTTGGGCCCGCCCGCGGCAGCCTGTACTGGCCGAAGGTGTGGATCATGATGATGACCAACCTGGATGATCACCGGGTGCCGACCGAGCGGGGCGGGGGTGAGTCGTGGCCGCGGGAGATTCGGCGACCGTCGAGGTGGACGGGCACCGACTGGCACTGACCCGGCTGCGCAAGGTGCTGTACCCGGCGACCGGGACCACCAAGGCCGACGTCATCGGCTACTACGCCGAGGTGGCGCACGCGTTGATCCCGCACGTCGCCGACCGGCCGGTCACCCGGAAACGCTGGCCGGACGGCGTCAGCACCGCGCCGTTCTTCCACAAGGACCTGGCCCGCGGCACCCCGTCCTGGGTGACCAGGCGGACGATCCAGCACTCCGACGGGCCGAAGCAGTATCCGTTGGTCGACTCACCGGCCACCCTGGCCTGGTTCGGGCAGATCGCCGCCCTGGAACTGCACGTGCCGCAGTGGCGGTTCGGCCCGGAGGATCCGGACGAAGCGCCGCTGGAGGAGGCAACGTTCGGGGTGGCGCACCCGGATCGGCTGGTCTTCGACCTCGACCCGGGCCCGGGCGTCCAGCTCACCGACTGCGCGGTGGTGGCACACGCGGTCCGGGCCCGGATGGGCGACTCCGTGATGGTTCCGGCAACCAGCGGCTCAAAGGGTATCCACCTGTACAGCCGGCTGGACGGAACGATGACCTCCGACGAGGCGTCCCAGTTCGCGAGGGAGATCGCCGAGGCCATTGAGCAGGACATGCCGGATCTGGTGGTGTCCCGGATGGCCAAATCGCTGCGGGCCCGCAAGGTGTTCATCGACTGGTCGCAGAACAACGGCTCCAAGACCACCATCGCGCCGTACTCACTGCGCGGACGGGACGAACCAATGGTGGCCGCGCCCCGCACCTGGGAGGAACTGGCCGACCCGGAGCTCCGGCAACTGAGGTACACCGAGGTGCTGGAACTGCTGGCGACCGCGCCGGATCCCATGCAGGGCTTGGAATCCGGGGACAACGAGGGCGCCGAGCACCGCGCCGTCCCCGCACGGCGGCGCGCCGGCCGCGTCAGGAGTCGCGCCGACACCGCACCTGACCGGCCCGACACCGCGTTGGATACCTACCGGTCCAAGCGGTCCGCGGATCGCACACCGGAACCGGTGCCAGGGCCCGGGGCGCTGCCCGAGGGCAACGACGACACGTTCGTGATCCAGGAGCACCATGCCAGGCGGTTGCACTACGACTTCCGGCTCGAACGCGACGGGGTGCTCGTGTCGTGGGCCGTGCCGAAGGGAGTGCCGCCGGACCCGGGGCACAATCGGCTTGCCGTGCAGACCGAGGACCATCCCCTGGATTACGCCGATTTCGCCGGCACCATTCCGCACGGTGAGTACGGCGGCGGCACGGTGACCATCTGGGATTCCGGTCACTACACCACCGAGAAGTGGCGCGCCGACGAGGTAATCATCGTCCTCGACGGAGGAAAGGTCAGCGGGCGGTACGCGTTGATCCGCACCGGGGGCAGTAACTGGTTGCTGCACCGGATGAAGGACCAGGTTCCCAGTCGGCTCGCCGAGCCCGTCGCGCCCGCCGATCCGGGCCAGCCCGCCGATCCGGGCCAGCCCGCCGAGCCCGACGAGCCAAACGAGCCCGCCGGCCGGGGCGCGCCAGTTCATGGCAGGGCGGGAGTCGGCGAGAGCAGCGGATCGGCCCGAACCCCCGCCCCACCTACCGATCTCGCCCCGATGCTCGCGACCTCCGGTACCGCAGCGGACATCTCGGCCGGCGAGGGGTGGGTTTTCGAGGGCAAGTGGGACGGCATCAGGGCGCTGGCCACGGTCGGGCCGGACGGTCTGCGATTACACAGCCGCGCCGGCAACGACTTCACTCACGCCTACCCCGAACTGCAGGTGCTGACCGAACTGCTGGCCGGCCACACCGGCGTGCTGGACGGGGAGATCGTCGCGCTGGACCTTAAGGGCCGCACCAGCTTCTCGCTGCTGCAGCAGCGGATGAACCTGGCCGCCGCGCGGGATGTGGAGCGGGTCCGACGGAACGTGCCGGTGCAGTTCTGGTTGTTCGACGCGCTACACCTGGATGGAGTCTCGTTGCTGCGCAAGCGGTACGAGGACCGGCGGCGGGTGCTGCTGGCGCTGCCGCTGGACGGACAGGTGTGCCGGGTCCCGGATCAGCTCCCCGGCCCGGTCGGCGAAGCGTTGCAGGCCAGCGCGGACCAGCGCTGGGAGGGCATCGTGGCGAAGAAGGTCGACTCGATGTACCTGCCGGGCAAGCGTTCCCGGAGCTGGATCAAGATCAAGAACTTTGCCGATCTGGAAGTGGTGGTGGTCGGGTGGCGACCGGGCGCCGGGCGCCGCGCGGGCGGGATTGGCGCGCTGCTGGTCGCGGTCCCGGCCGAAGGCGGCGGCCTGCGGTACGCCGGCAAGGTCGGCACCGGTTTCTCCGACGCAGTTCTTGATCAGTTGCTGACGATCCTGAAACCCCTGCACCGCAGCACGTCGCCGGTCGCTGACATGGTCCCCCGGGAGGATTCCCGGGACGCGCACTGGGTGCAGCCGACGCTGGTCGGCGAGGTCAGATTCGGCGAATGGACCCCGGAACGCCGTCTGCGGGCGGCAAGCTGGCGTGGCCTGCGCCCGGACAAGCAGCCCCCCTAGACCAGCAGTTGCGGGCGGTACAGCGTGCCGGTAATTCCCATCGGAGGCCGTACCGCGTCCTGACTGCTTGCCCGCGGCGACCCGAGCCGTTCCTGTGCGACGCTGCCGGCAGCAAGCCTCTGCCCGCTCATCCCAAGAAACCGATTCAGTGCTCTCCAGGGCTGTGCTACGAATGCGCTATCGTTGTGCTATGAGCGTTATCATCCGACAGTCGGAATTGCGCAATGACAATGCCGCTGTCATGCGGAGGGTTGCTCAGGGCGAGTCTTTCGTGGTCACTGTCAACGGTCGACGGGTTGCCGATGTGGTGCCCCATCGGCCAGGCAGCGGCCGGCGTCGATTCGTACCGGTTGCCGAGTTGGCCGAACTATTCGCCGAAAACCTGGAGCCGGAGGCTTGGCGGGCTGAGCTGGCTGCGGCCGACGACATCTTCGGCCCGGATCAACCAACCGACCCGTTCGACACGGCGAGTCAGTGACCGCGCCACCCGCGCCGCGCCGGGCGCTTCTGGACACCTCAGTCGTCATCGACTTCCCGGGCGCGCAGGTCGCCGAGGTCGCGGATGAAGTCGCGGTGTCTGCCGTGACCATCGGCGAATTGCATTACGGTGTGCTGGCCGCGTCCGATCCGCTCACGCAGATGCACCGGCGTCGCCGTGTGCAGGCGGTTCTCGACCACTTCGAGGTGCTGCCGTTCGATGCCGGCGTCGCCGAGTATTACGGAACGCTGGCCGCACTCGTGCGGCAGCGGGGGCGTGACCCTCGACCACGCCGGATGGATTTGCAGATCGGCGCGACCGCAGCCCACCACGGCCTGATGCTGCTGACCCGCGACGGCAGGGACTTCATCGGTCTGGAGTCTGCGCTCGACGTGGTCGAGCTGCCCACCCCAGCCCGCCCGTCGGAGCAACCGGTCCAGTGATCGGGCCGGCCGGTGGGCCGGGGGCCCGCTCCTACTCAGCGCCGCCGGTGCCGGTGGCATCCCGCCAGCTGTACTGCGGGTCGAAACCCAGTACGCGGCGGGCCTTGTCGATGCTCAGCAGGGTTTCGTGCTCGCCCAGCGGCCGGGTCACCCGAACGTCGGGAAATACCGCTGCGGCCAGGCCGGACGTGCTGCGGCTCATCACGGTGTCGGCGGCAGCGATGATGAACACGTCCTTGCCGGGGCGGGCTGCCTCCAGGGCTAGCCGCACCGCCTGCGCGCCGTCCCGGGCATCGATGTAGCCCCACAGATTCCAGATCCGGCTGTGCGGGTCGTCATCGAAGGTCGGAAATGCCTGGTAGTCATCGGGTTCCATGACGTTCGAGAATCGCAACCCGGTCATCGACAGCTCGGGATCCCAGCGGCAGAATTGGCCGGCCATCTCCTCCTCGAGGGTCTTGGCCAGTGAGTAGGACGAGCTCGGGCGCGGGTGGTATTCCTCGTCCACCGGCAGGTACGGCGGCGGCGTCTCCGGCCCGAAGGGCAGACCGAGCACGGTCTCGCTGGACGCCCACACCACGGTTTTGATCTTGGCGGCCCTGGCTGCGGCGAACACGTGATGGGTGCTGACGATATTGTTGTCGAACGTCGCGGTGTTCGTGGTCAACCCGGGCGCGGGGATGGCCGCCAGGTGGACGACAGCGTCCACTCGGTCGTACCGATCGTCGACGGCGGTGAGTGCGGCCAACTGTCTGGCCGTAGTCGGTGAAGTCGACCCGGACGAATGGGTGCGGCGACCCCGGCGACGGGACGCGGTCCAGATTCACCACGTCATATCCGCTCTCCCCAAGGTGCGAGACCACCGCACGGCCGAGCTTGCCACTGCCACCGGTTACGACCACGAGCGTCACGAGCGTCCCTCTTTCTCAGATGCGAATACCCCTCATCCTTCCGCACCGACCGCTCCACCGACCGCGACCCACCACGACCACCGGCCGGGTGTGCCCGGGATGCCGTCCGGTGTCCTATTTGCCTCGCCTTCGCCAGCCGCCCCCGGTTACCCTCACCGGGTGCAACTGCTCGAGCGTGACGCCGAGCTGGCGAGACTCGCGGCGCTGTGGCACCAGGCCGCCGCCGGAGACGGTCGACTGGTGTTCCTGGGCGGCGAAGCAGGAGCCGGGAAGACGTCGGTCGTCCACGAACTCGCCCGGCGGATGGCGGGGCACGTCCGGTTCCTGGTGGGCGCCTGTGATGCCGGAACAGCACCGCGACCGCTGGGCCCGGTACTGGACGTCGCCGACGAGCTGGGCATCCAGACCGAGCTCGAGGACGCCCAGATGTCCACCGCGTCACTGATGCGCCTGGTGCGGGCGGCGTTGGGTCGCTCGCCCACGGTGCTGCTGCTGGAGGACCTGCACTGGGCCGACGGGGGCACGGTGGACCTGTTGCGATTCCTCGGGCGGCGGCTGCCGGGCCTGCCACTGCTGGTGGTGGTGACGTTCCGGGACGACGAGGTACCGGGCACCCACCCGCTGGCCTCCGTGATGGGGGAGTTGGCGACGGCGGCCGGTGTCAGCCGGATGCAGCTGCCGTTGCTGACTCCGGCCGCGGTTGCCGAATTGGTCAGCGCGTGCGACCACGACATCGACCCGGCCGCGTTGTACGCCCGCACCGACGGCAACCCGTTCTTCGTCACCGAGGTGCTGGCCGCCGGAACCGCCGAGCTGCCCGGCACCGTCCGCGATGCGGTCACCACCCGGGCCGGGCGCCTGTCCCTACCGGCCCGGCGTGCTCTTGAGGTGGCCGCCGTCATCGGAACAAGCGCCGAGATCGCTGTGCTGCAGGATGTTTCCGGTCAGCCTCCGGCGGCTGTCGACGAATGCGTGGCCCGCGGTCTGCTCCGGGACCGGGGTACCGCGGTCGCCTTCGCCCACGAGTTGTCCCGCCAGGCGATCCTGGATGCCCTGCCCCCCGCCGAGCGGGTCGATGTGCACCGGCGGGTGCTGGCCAGGCTGGTTGCCGCCGGTAGTGCCGACCATCGCAGGCTGGCGCAGCACGCCGTCGCCTGCGGGGACTCCGCTGCGGTGGTCCGGCATGCTCCGCCGGCGGCCGCTGACGCCGCCCGGCTCGGCTCGCATCGCGAAGCGGCCGAGCAGCTCCGTACCGCCCTTCGGCACGCCGACGCGCTGCCCGGGCCGGACCGTGCGGAACTGCTGGAGCGGCTGTCCTACGAATGCCATCTGACCTCACAGCCCGCTGACGCCTTCGAGTTCCGCCGCCAGGCCGTCGCGTTGCGGTCCGCAGCTGGGGACCGGCGGCGGCTCGGCGTGGGTCAGCGCTGGCTGTCCCGGCTGTCGTGGTTCCTGGGTCGGAACGCGGACGCCGAACGGTACGCGGTGGCCGCCGTCGGCACCCTGGAGCCGCTAGGGGTGGGCGCCGACCTGGCAATGGCTTATAGCAACGTGTCCCTGCTGCGGATGCTCAGCGGCACCACTGAGGAGGCGCTCGCCTGGGGCTGGCAGGCGCTGGACGTCGCCCGCACCGTCGGCGACCGGGAGGTCCAGGCGCACGCCTTGAACAACCTGGGTACCGCGCTGCTGCGCCGCGGGGATCTGGTGGCCGGCCGCCAGCGGCTAGATGAGTCGTTGGCCATCGCACTGGCCGACGGATTGGATGAGCACGCGGCCCGCGCTTTCACGAACATGGCTGTACTGCAAGTGATTCGGCGATCTTTCGACGAGGCAGCGGTCACCCTGCGACGCGGGTTGGCGTACTGCTCCGAGCACGACCTGGACCTGTCGGGTTTGTACATGCAGGGCTGGTTGGCCGGGGTCCTGCTGGAGCAGGGCCAGGCCAAGGCCGCCGTCGATCTCGCGGAGGACGTGCTCCGGCATCGACAACCAGCGCTGACCAGCCGGATTCCGGCCCTACTGACCATCGGGCTCGCCGCCGTGCGGCGCGGTGATTCGAGCAAAGCCGAGCAACTGGTCGAAGTGCACCGGTTGGCCGTCGGGACCGCGGAGCCGTTACGGCTCCTGCCGGTGGCGCTGTTGCAGGCGGAGGCAGCGTGGACCGCCGGACGGACCGCGGAGATCGTCCCGATGACCGACGGGATCTGGGCGGCCTGCGCCGACGGCTGGGAGCCCTGGATCCTGGCCGAGCTCGCCTGGTGGCGCACCCTGGGCGGAGCGTCACCCCAGGTCCCATTCCAGCTGCCGGAACCGTTCGCCTTGATGCGGGACGGGAGGCCGCGGGAGGCGAGCGAGGCGTGGACCGCTATCGGCCGCCCGTTCTGGGCGGCGCTGGCACTGGCCGGCGGGAGCCCGGCGGACGCTTCTGCGGCGGTGGCCGGCCTGCTCCGGGTGGACGCCCCGGCCAGCGCCCAGGCGGTCCGTCGGGATCGGGCACTGCGCGGACTGCCGGTGCCGCGTGGCCCGCGGGGAACGGCCCAGTCGAATCCCGCAGGGCTCACCGCCCGCGAGTTGGACGTCCTGGGCCATCTGGTGCGCGGGCTATCGGACGCCGAGATCGCGGCCTCGCTGACCCTGTCCGAGCGGACGGTCGGTCACCACGTGTCCGCGGTGCTCCGCAAACTCGGTGTGCCGTCCCGGTCGAGGGCGGCGGCGGCCGCCACCTCGTTCCTGACGGCAGCGGCCCCGCCCGCCGGCCACGCGGCGTCCGGCCAACATGGGTAGAACTGCCGATCTCGCAGCCGCGTTCGGTTGGTTTCCTGAAGGGGGTCGACGCCGTGGGGTCGACGCCGGGCGCCATCGACACAATCGAGGCGCGACCTCACCACCACCGGCTTGGGGAGGAGTGCAATCGTGACCGCGGCGACGCCGACACCGACCCTGCGGGCGTGTGATGCCGAGCGGTTTGCCGCCCTGTTCCGGCGTTACGGCCGGCTGGTGTACGCGGTCTGCTTCAAGGTGCTCCACAACGCGGAGCTCGCGGACCAGGCAACCCAGCAGGTCTTCCGGCTGTCCGCGGACGGGGCCGAACTGTGCGACTCCGAGGTGGATCTGGGACCGTGGCTGTGCGCGACGGCCGGTCGGGTGGCTCACGAGCTGGTTCCTCGCGCAGCTTCCAGGATCGCCAAGGGGCCGAACGGCGGTCCGACAGCGCCCAGAGTCCCGGCGGCGGCGGTCAACCCTGGGGCCGAGAATTCCGCGACGACCGTTTCAGGGAGACTCTCCCAATTCTGGAAGCTGCGGGAGGCGCTGGATGGGTTACCCGCGCAAGACCGTGAGTTGCTCCGGCTCCGCCACCAGCTCGGGCTCGGCGATGGAGAGATCGCCGCACGGCTGGGGATTGCCGAGCGGACCGTTGCGTTGCGGATGAGTCATGCGCATCGGCGGTTGACCCAGGCCCGGCAGATACCAGGCTGATCCCGACACCCGGCGGCACTGATGTGTCACGCTCGCGGAGGAAGGCACGCGGCACCGATCGGCGGGGGGCCGACGCCGCGGCCTCGACAGGAGGAGCGGGTGGACGAATCACGCAGCCGGGCGATCGGGCTCGCCGAGGCAGGATCCGGCGGCGCCGATGCTGGCGAGGGCGGGTTGTTCGGCCGGCTGGTGGCCCTGGCCGACAGCATCCGGATCGGCCACCACGATTCAGGACAGGACGAGTCAGCGCACGACGCCACCGTCGCCGCGCTCCTGGTGGACGCCGGGGCGGACATCGTGGTCCGGTCGAGCTGTGATGACGACGGCAACCAGGGGTGCGCGGCAGCTGTTTCGGCCGGTACCTGCGACCTGGCTTTGGGCGCGGAGAGTTTGGGGGAAGCCAGGGTGGCCGCGGCGGACGCCGGCGTCATCGGGGTCCGGCCGACTCTTGGTTCGATTTCCGGTCACGGCATCCGACAGTCGGCCCCCAGTCAGCACTCGGTCGTCCTGATGGCCCGAACTGCTTCTGCCGCAGCCGTTCTCACCCGCTCATTGGTGGGGCACGACCCGGCTGACCCGTACTCGCTGCAGCCGGCCGGCCTGATCGCGACCGCCCGGCTGGGACAGCCCCTGGCGGGGCTGCGGGTCGGCGTCCCGGAGACCTACTTCTTCGACGACCTCGACGACGGTGTGGCCGGATGCGTCGAGGAATTTATGCAGGTGATGCGGACCGCAGGGGTCTTCCTCGTCCCGGTCGCCGACTTCGGGCAGCGATGGGCGGTGCAGGAGCTGGGCCTGATCGTCGACTGCGAGGCGGCCGCCGGCGAGTTGAACCCGGATTCGGCCCCGCGTGGTGCGGGCGTCAGCGACGGGCATGTCGTCGAGGGTGTCGAACTGGCCCGGGCGTTGGACCGACGTATGCGCTTCCGCCGCCGATTGGCGACCGTGCTGGAGGACGTCCATGTGCTGGTTGCACCGAGCGTGGGCGGGCACCCGAAAGGTGACCTGGCTGCTCCGTGGGCCGGACACGCCGGCCCAAGCCTGACCCTGCCGATCGGCCGGCTCGAGAACGGTCTGCTCGAGAATGGACAGCTCGCGAAAGGACAGGTGGTGGGGATGACGGTCGCAGCGGCCGCCTGGGAGGAGCAGGTGCTATTCCAGTTCGCTGACGCTTACCAGCGGGAGACCAGCACCTCCGAGCCAGCCAGCACCTCCAAGCCAGCCCTGCCGAGCCCGGCGCGGGTTAGGTAACCGGAGAGCCCCCGGTGACCAGCCAGGCGTCACCGCGGTACCGCGCGCCCAGAGTCAGCGCCCGGGCACCCATGAAACACACGGAGAACGCCACCCACAACCACACCAGCCCGGCGCCGCCGCCTGGCGCCCAGATCGCCACCGCCGCGGCCGCCGGCAGGTACGCGACCAGGGTCAGCACCCCGGCCCGGGCCAGGTAGCCGCCGTCACCGGCCCCGATCAACACCCCGTCCAGCACGAACACCCAGCCGCAGATCGGCTGCGACACGGCGACCACGATCAGCGCCGAAGCCACTGCCGCCCGCACCTGCGGGTCGGGGGAGAACGCGGACCCGGCGACGGTGTGGATCACCAGCAGGACACCGCCGATGGCCACCCCCGCCCAACTCCCCCAGCGCAGCATCGCGCGGGTCAGCTCCCGGGCGGCCGCCCGGTCGCCCCGGCCCAGCGCCTCCCCGGTCAGGGCCTGCGCGGCGATGGCCAGGGCGTCCAGGCCGAGCGCCAGGAAGTTCCAGATGGCCAGCACCGCCTGCTGCCCGGCTAGGGCGACCACGCCCTGCCGGGTGGCGACCAGCGCGGTCACGATGATTGCGAGCCGGAGGGTCAGGGTGCGGATCAGCAGTGGAACACCGGCCCGGCCGGCGCCCCGGATGTGCCCCGCGTGCGGAGTCAACGGCGCACCGTGGTGGCGGGCGGACCGGACCACGATCAGCACCAGGGCCGCCGCCATTCCGGCCTGGGTGATCGTGGTGCCGATCGCGGAGCCGGCGACGCCGAGGTGAAAACCGTTCACCAGCAATAGGTTCAACGAAATATTGACCGCAGCACCGATGACGGCGACCACCAGCGGGATCCGGGTGTTCTGCAGGCCGCGCAACACCCCGGTGGTCGCAAGCACCGCGAGCATGGCGGGCAGCCCGAGCAGCGACCAACGCAAGAACGTCGCGCCGTAGTCCGAGACCGCCGGACCGCCGCCGAATAGCCCGACCAGCAGCCCGGCCACCGGCCAGCACAGCAGCAGCACACCGGCGCCGATGATCAGCGCCAGATACAGCCCGGCAATGCCGAACGTCAACGCCCGGTCCGGTTGTCCCGCGCCCAGCGACCTTGCCACCTGCGCGGTCGTCCCGTACGCGAGGAACACCGACAACCCGACCAGCGTCCCCAGGATGACCGATGCAATGCCCACCCCGGCCAATTGATCGGTTCCCAGGTGACCGACGATGGCGGCGTCGACGAGCAGGAAGGCCGGCTCGGCCAGCAACGCCCCGAGCGCGGGCACGGCCAGCGCCAGAATGCGGGCATTCAACCCGCGGGCGGGGGGTTCGGCGGCCGAGGTCACCGGGTTACTGTGCCAGCCACCCCTGGCTGGCCTGGACCGTCGAGACCGTCACGCTCGCACGGCTTCGGCGCACCGCAGGATCGCGGCAACGGACCGATCGACGTCATCGATGGAGGTGGAGTAGTTGGACACCGAGATCCGCATCCACCGCCGCCCTCGCCACGTCGTCCCGCCGAGCCAGCAGGTGCCGTTGCGCCGGATGCTACCGCTGGGCATCCGCGGCGCGGCTAGGCCTTCTTGTCGTCAGCTGGGTCGCCATTCGGCAGGGGATCAGCCGGCGTGGTGGGCCAGCAGCTGCTCCTCTTCCTGCGGCTGCGGGTCACGGCCGAGTCGGAGGCCGATCAGGGTCACCACGACGCACGCGGCGAGGTAGAGGGCGATCGGCACCCAGGTGCCGGAGGCGCCGAGCAGGGCGGTGAAGATCAGCGGTGCCACCGCCCCGCCGATCAAACCGGCCAATGTGTAGGCCAATGAGCTACCCGCGTATCGCAGCCGAAGGTCGAACTGCTCGGTGATGTAGGCGGCCTGCGGGCCGTACATCAGAGCGTGGAACGCCAGGCCCACGGTCACCCCGACGATCAACAGGCCGAATGAGGAACCGTCGATCATCAGAAAGAAGATCGGCACCCAGATCGCGGACCCGACCGCGGCGATCGCATAGAGCAGGCGCCGGTTGACGATGTCGCTCAGCGCTCCGGCGAGCGGGATGAAGGCAAGCTGGAATGCCGACCCGATCAGCACCGCGGTCAGCACCTGCCCGCGGGTCATCCCCAACTTGGTGGTGGCATAGGTGGTGACGAAAACCGTGAACAGCGCGTAGAGCACGTCCGGTCCGACGCGGGACAGACCGGCAGCAACCAGCGGCCGCCTCTGGGTCGCGAAGACCTTCTTCACCGGAGCCTTCGGCTGTTCACCGTGCTCCTTGATCGCCAGGAACACCGGGGTGTCCTCCAGCTTGAGCCGGATCCACAACCCGAAGGCGACCAGCAGAGCCGAGATCAGGAACGCAACCCGCCACCCCCAGGACAGGAACGCGTCGTCGGAAAGGATGCCCGCCAGTAGCGCGAGGACACCGTTGGCGAGCAGGCTGCCAGCCGGCGGGCCGATCTGCGCGGCGGAGGCCCAGAAACCACGTTTCTCGGGGTTGCCATATTCGCTGGACAGCAGCACCGCGCCGCCCCATTCGCCGCCGACGCCGATGCCCTGCGCGAACCGCAGCAAGACCAGGATGATCGGCGCGGCCACCCCGATGCTCGCGTACCCGGGGAGCAGCCCGATGAGCAGCGTCGCGACCCCGATCAGGACCAGGGTGGCCACGAGAACGCTTTTGCGGCCGATCTTGTCGCCGAGCCGGCCGAACACGACGCCGCCGATTGGCCGGGCCAGGAAACCCACCGCGTAGGTGGCGAACGACAGCAGAATGCCGGTCAGCGGGTCCTCGCCCGGGAAGAACAGCTGCGGGAAGACCAGAGCCGCGGAGACCGAGTAGACCGCGAAGTCGTAGTACTCCAGGGCGGTGCCGGTGAGGCTGGCGGCGTACGCCTTGATCAGGGCGCCCTTGCTCGGCGGTGGTGTCGAGTGCGGAAGTGATGGGGGAGTGGGGGATTGCGGTGAGGAGGACATGAACCATCCCTGGAAAGTGGTTCTGGCGCACTTCGCCAGAACGAGCGGGCCTGGATGTGACCGGTGGGCTGCAGCCATTGCGATGTGCCAGCAGCCTGATCTGAGGACGTTTCGTCGACATTGCCGGACAGTGGACGAGGGTGAGCTACATCAGAACGAAGGCCAGTCGCTGACCGGGGCGGAGCTGAGCGACCCGATCGATGTCGTCGTCGACGACGACGCCGATCACCGGGTAGCCGCCGGTGAGCGGATGGTCGGCGAGGAAGATCACCGGCTGACCGCTGGGTGGGACCTGGATCGCGCCGAGTGGCAGGCCTTCGCTGGGTAGTTCGCGAGAGTCGTTGCGGCGCAGGGGTGGGGCGGTGTGCTCGGGCTCGGGTGACTCCTCGGGTGGTGTCCGCGCCACCGGACGATCCAGCCGGACGCCGACCCGATCACTGTGCTGGGAGACCTGCCAGGTCCCGACCGCCAGGTCGGCCGGGTTGGCAAACCAGTCGTCGCGCGGCCCGAGCAGCACTCGCACCGTGGTCACCGTGGTCACCGCGTCACCCGTCGGCGGTTCGGGGACGTCGGCGCTCCCTTCCGGACCGCTGTCTAGGCCGCCGTCCGGGCCGGCGGTCGACGCTGCGTCGGCTACCAGGTGGTGGTCGCCGATGGGTAATTCGTCGCCTGGCGCCAACGGCGGTGGCCCCAGCGTGGACAGGGTGTCGGTGCTGGCGGAGCCGAGCACCGTCTTGACCGCAAACCCACCCCGGACCGCGAGGTAGCTCCGCAATCCCGAGCGTGGGCTGCGCAGGCGCAGGGTATAACCGGGTTCCAGCGCAATGGCGGTCGCATGCGGGACGGACTTTCCATCGACGTCGGCGGCGGACGGGGCGCCGGTGACCGCGACCAGCAGCGCATCGCCGGCCCGGACGGTCAGCCCACCGAGGGTGCACTCGATCGCGGCGGCACCGTCGGCGTTGCCGACGAGGGCGTTCGCCTGCCGGTAGGACCCACGGTCGGCGGCCCCAGAACGGGTGACACCCTGTGCGGCGTAACCGATTCGCCCCGCGTCCTGCAGCAACGCGCGCGGGCCGGTCCGGATGACTGTGAGGTGGGCCGTCACGAGTCGCCCTTCCCGTTCTCGGTGGGCCTGTCAGTTCCGGCGAGATCCGCTGTCGCTGAACCGATGTCGACGAAAATGACCCATCGGCCGGGTTCGATGGCGGCCGGCGGGTCGGCGTCGGTGTTCCATAACGTCGCGTCGGTGGAGCCGATGATCTGCCACCCGCCCGGGGACTGCCGCGGGTAGACGGCGGAGAACTCTCCGGCGAGGGCGACCGCCCCGGCCGGGACGTTCGTGCGAGACTCGGTGCGTCGCGGCACCGCCAGCCGTCGGTCCCCGCCGGCCAGGTAGGCGAACCCCGGTGAAAACCCGACAAACGCTGCCCGCCAGGGTTTTCCGGTGTGTGCGGTGATGATCTCGGCGCGGCTCAGGCCGGCGGCCGCGGCGACGTCGTCAAGGTCAGGACCGTCGTAGCGCACCCCGATCACGAACGGGTCGTGGACGTGGGTGCCCGCGTCTTCGACCTCCAGGTCGGAGATCCTCGACAGCAATCGGGGACCGAACGTCGCGAGGTCGGTCCCGGCGACCACCTGAACCAGCACGGTCTCGGCGGCCGGGACCAGGTCTTCGATTTCGGGCAGGCGGGCCTCGCGCAGGCGCTCGGTGACGGCCAGGGTAGTTGCCAGGTCATCTGTTTCGAGGAGCACGGCCCTGCTACCGGCCGGCAGCAACCGGGGGGTCACGCGAACGCCTGAACAGTGACGCCGGCATCCTCCAGCGCTTGGCGGACCTGCTGCGCCATCGCCACCGCACCGGGGCTGTCGCCGTGGACGCAGATCGTCTCCGCTGACACCGGGACGTCCTGGCCGTCCACCGCGGTGATGACCCCGTCGGCGGCGAGCCGGACCATGCGAGCCGAAACCTGCGCGGCGTCGGCGAGCAGCGCACCGGGCTGAGTGCGCGGGACCAGGGTGCCCTCCGGGGTGTACCCGCGGTCCGCGAAGGCCTCCGGAACGAACCGCAGACCTGCCTCGGCAGCGAGGGTGAGCAGCACGGAACCTGGCAGCCCGACCAGCGGCAGGCCCGGATCGACGGCTCGGACGGCGTCAACCACGGCCTGGGCCTGGCCGTGATTGTGCACGGCCGCGTTGTAGAGGGCGCCGTGCGGTTTGACGTACCGGACGGCGGTGCCGGCGACTGCGGCGATCGCCTGCAGCGCACCGATCTGGTAGATCACCTCGTCGGCCAATTCGGCCGGATCCATGTCGATGAACCGCCGGCCGAACCCGGCGAGATCCCGGTAACCGACCTGTGCGCCCACCCGGACGTCCGCCGCGGCGGCCAACGCGCAGGTCCGGCGCAGCGTGGTCGGATCCCCGGCATGGAAACCGCAGGCGACGTTGACGCTGGTCACCCAGGGCATCAGGCCCGCGTCGTCACCGAGAATCCATCGGCCGAAAGACTCGCCGACGTCGCTGTTCAGGTCAATCCGAGCCATCAGGGCAACCTCCGTCCGTAGTGACTGGGGCAGTAGTGACTGGGGCAGGGCGTGACTGGGGCAGTAGTGACTGGGGCAGGGCGTGACTGGGGCAGTGCGTGCCCGGCAGGGCGTGACTGGAATGGCCGGAGCGGCAGAGCGTGACCGGGCGTTCAAAGCAGCGTACCAGCGAATCGTAAGATTGTTCCACAATATTAAGATTCCTTTGTCCAGTAGGCTCCTGCCGTGTCATCACGGGAGAATGGGCTCGACGGGGGCGCCCCGCGGATTGCCCAGACTGCGGCACTTCGGGCGCTCGGTGCGGCCCGGGTCAGGGTCATCCAGGCGCCCACCGCTTCCCGCGTGGCCGACGCGCTGCGGGAGCAGGTTAGCGAGGGTCTGTTCCGACCGGGCGCCCGGCTGCCCGAGGAAGCCATCAGCGAGGCGCTCGGGGTCTCCCGCAATACCGTGCGTGAGGCGTTCGTCGAGCTCACCGGTGATCGACTGCTGATCCGCGAACCGAACCGTGGGGTCTTCGTGGCGGCCCCGGATGCCGCGGCGGTGGCCGATATCTACCGGGCCCGGCGCATTCTCGAGATCGGCGCCGTCCGTGGCGGGGGGCCGGCTGACCGGGTCGCGGCCGCGCGGCTGGCAGTGGAGGAAGGGATGGCGGCCATCGCGGCCGGCGACATGGAGGGTGTTGGCACCGCCAACCAGCATTTCCACCGCGCGCTGGTGGCCCTGGCCGGCAGCGATCGACTGAACCGCCTGATGGGGCAGATGCTGGCCGAGATGCGATTGGTCTTCAACGCCAGCACCCTGCCGGCAGATTTCCACCCGCGATATCTGCAGGACAATTCCGCGCTCTGCTCATTGCTAAACGCCGGCAGTTTCGCGACTGCCGCGGACGCGCTGCCGTCCTACCTCGACCGGTCTGAGACCGAGGTTCTGGCCGCGATCAGTAGCGAGGCGTGAAGCGGGATCACGCTGACCGGCCGCCAAGACGGTGCCCCGGTGAGAACAGGAGTAATCTGTACGAAATATGATCAAAGTTGTACACTATCAGCCATGGCGACCATGAAGATCAGCGCTGCACGCGACAATTTGCCGGAGGCAATTTCTCTGGCTCGGACGGAACCTGTGTTCCTGGAACGCTATGGACGCCCTGCCGCCGTGCTCGTCAGCCCCGAGCAGTACGACAGGCTGTCAGCCGCCCTGGAAGACGCCGAAGACGTTGCTGACTTCGATGCGGCCATGGCGGAAGAGGGACCGAATGTCCCGTGGGATCAGGTCAAGTCCGATCTCGGCTGGATGTGAGTGACTACCGGATCGAGTTGCGGCCCGCCGCTGCCAGGGCATTACGCAAGGTTGACCCGACACACCGGCGTCGTATTCAGGGCGCCGTTGCTCTGTTGGGCCAGGATCCGCGGCCGCCGACGGCCCGCGCGCTTCAAGGTCGGCCTGGACTGCGCGTACGGATCGGTGACTATCGCATCCTGTACACGGTCGCTGACGACGTTCTGCTGATCGTCGTGGTGACGATCGGACACCGCAGAGAAGTCTATGACCGGTAACCACGAACGTGGTCGTTGACAGTCGCAGGGGTGGCTTCATGGCGGGCGGCTCCGCTGACAACACATCCGGTTGTCGGTCGAGATCGCCACTGTGCCGTTCACTCAACAAGTCTCGTTACGATCGACTGCGGATTCGTGGCTGTGGTCGGTCGACATGCAGGGGCCGCCGTACGCGGTACGGCGGCCCGCCGATGGCCGGTGGTGGCAGGGTAGCGAGCAGTGACCGGGTCGTCGTGATCCGGCCGAGGCTTACTCGCGTTCGGCGTGCGACACCTTCGGCGCCACCCGGATGTGGGCACGTTCGCCCTGTCTCCCGATGAGGCTCAGATACTCGACGGGACCGGCGCTGGTGGCCCCGAACCAGTGCGGGGTCCGGGTATCGAATTCGGCGGCCTCTCCCGGGCTGAGGACAAGGTCGTGCGGTCCGAGTGCCAGCCGCAGGCTGCCGTTGAGGACGTACACCCAGTCGTACCCCTCGTGCGTACGGCGGTCGGGCTCGGCGTCGTCACGTCCCGCGGGCGGGACGAACTTATAGGCCTGGATGCCGCCGGGACGTCGACTCAGCGGCAGGATGACCGCTCCGTCGCTGCCGCTGATCGGCCGGAGGTTGACGCGCGGGTCGCCCGTGGGCGGTGCGTCGACGAGTTCGTCGAGGGTGACACCGTGCGCGCGTGCCAGCGGTAGGAGTTGTTCCAGGGTCGGGCGGCGCAGTCCGGCTTCGAGGCGGGACAGGGTGCTGACCGAGATCCCGGTCTCGTCCGCCAGGTCAGACAGCGTGGCCCCGCGGCGCAGGCGCAAGGACTTCAGCCGCGGCCCGACCGCGTTCACAGTGTGATGCATGTCTTTGGTCACGGTTCGATGGTGCCTTGGACCAAACGGTGTGCCGAACATCCGTGACGAGGGCCCGGTTAGAGGATCAGGGTGGGCCCGCCGGAACTGTTGGCCGGCGGGGGGTTGATGCTGTTCGCGGTGGTCGCCGGACGAGCGACGGTGATCGTGCTTCGTCTCATTCTCTTGTGACGGACCGTTCCAGCCCGGGGGATCCGCCGCGGGATGTGAAATCAGGGCATCAGCACGACCTTGCCCAGAGCGGTGTGGGACTCGGCCAGTTCCATCGCCTGGCGGGCCTGCCCGAGCGGGAAGCGGGCGGCGACCTGCGCGGTCAGTGTGCCGTCGGCGAGCAACTCGAGGACGGCGGTCAGGTCGGCATGGAGCCGGGCCCGGAACCGATTGGGCCGCAGCAGGTGTCCGGACCAGACGTTGTAGAAGCTCGCGGCGTGGCCGTTCGGCAGCAGGTTCCACCAGGCCAGCCGGGAGAGCGCGGCGATGAACGCCGGGATCAGCGGGCCGTTCTCTTTGAGCAGTGAGTAGCTGACCAGGGTTCCGTTCTTGGCGAGCAGCCGGTAGGAGCGCTGCAGGCTCTCGCCGCCGAGGTGGTCGAACACCGCGTCGACACCCGCCGGGGCGAGTTCGCGAACCCGCGCGGCCAGGTCGGCGTCGTGGTAGTCCACAGGTAGAACGCCGAGTTCGAGGAGCGCTTGGTGATGTCGCGGGCTGGCGGTACCGATCACCCGGACCCCGGCATGCCGGGCGAGCTGCACCAGGGTGGTGCCGACCCCGCCGTTGGCGCCGTGGACCAGGATCGTCTGGCCTGCCCGGACGTGGGCCTTACGGTGCAACATCTGCCAGGCCGTGATGCCGTTCACGACCAGCGTCTCAGCCTCGGCGGGATCCAACCCGGCTGGCACGGGAACGAGGTCGGCGGCGTCCAGCAGCACGTGGCTGGCCCAGCCACCTGTCTTGGTCAGCGCGGCGACCCGCTGCCCGACCACGGCAGCGTCGACGCCCGGGCCGGTGCGCAGGACGGTGCCGACCAGGTCGTAGCCCGGTACGAACGGGAACTTCGGCTGTCCCGGGTAACGGTTCCGCCGCATCGCCTGTTCGGCCATCGACCGGGGGGCACCCGGTGCATTGCGCTGCGCGCATGCCTGGGCGGACTGACATATCATGCGCTGCGCGCATTCCCGTTTGTGCCGCTCGATATGTGTTGTACAGCCATTGTTTTCATCATAGCTATTGTGCCCCACGCACTTTCATGGGCCAGGCAATACAAGTGTTGAGAGCCCTTATCGATTAGGGAGTGTTCTACGGTTGAGAGGTTGGTTGTATACATGTAAGCTATTTGGTTAGTTCCTACTAACTACCGCACTCGGGAGTTAGCGGTGTCTTAGCTCTCGCCGGCCCCCCGAGGGGGAACTCGAGCCGGGGTCCCTTGGGTGTGTCCGGGCCTAGATACGGTTCAACCGTAACCGTGACGAAACCCGGCGGGGGTAAGTTTCCCCCGCCCGGTCATACATCGGCGGGCGCAGCTAGCACGAGCGCTGCGCGCCCGGACGCTGTTGACCTGGCAGGCCTCGTCAACGGCCGCCTGATGGGCTGAGCCATCCTGTTCCAGCATCACCGCGTAACAGGATCCCCGGGGCGTGAGTGGAGAACGGGAACCGGGAACGCCCGCCGGGACGGCAACCTGACCGTCACCTGGGCGCAGATGCGTTGAGCAGGTTCCGGTCGGCGACCGCGATCACCGGCACCCCGGCGCGGCCCGCCGCGGCGGCGACCCCGGCTGCCCCGGCGCCGGGAAGATCCGCGGGGTAGCCGGACGGTCCGGCGGGCACATTCATCGCCCAAGCCAGACTCGTAGACCACCGGTGCAGGGCCGGGCTAAACCTGGGCTAGATCGGGGCTAGATCCGGCCCGCTGGCCGGTAGAGCGCGACGGCGTTGCCGGTGAACGCGGCCGCGACGAGGCGGTCGTCCTGCAGCGCCTGGACGACCAGGTCAAGGTCGCTGTCGGCGAATGCCTGGGGCGCCCGGGTGCTTGGCAAGTCGGTGCCAACCAGGAGAGCACCCGGGTTGGCGTCGGCGAGCTGGCGCAGGGCCGCCGGGACGTCCAGGTCGCCGCGGCTGAAGCCGGTCGCCTTGACGTGCACCCCGTGCTCGGCCAGGCGCAGCAGGTGCGGCAGCCCTTCGCGGGACAGCCCGAGGTGATCGATGCTCACCTGGGGCAGGGCGTCAAGGGTGCCACCCAGGTCGGGCAGGTCGGCAGCGTCGATGTACAACTCGGTGTGCCAGCCAGCCAGTTCGTACACCCGGCGGGCCAACCGGTCCATCTGCTCGAGGGTTTCCGAGCCGCCGCGGCGCACGTTGAACCGGACCGCCCGCACGCCTGCCGCGGCCAGTGCCAGGACCTGCTCGTCCGGGGTGGTGGCCGGCAGCTGGGTGACACCGACAAAACCGGGACCCAGCTCGGCGAGCGCGGCCAAGAGGTAGGTCTGGTCGAAGCTCTGGAACGAGCCGGACACCACCGCGCCGCCCACGACACGCAGCTTTCGGGTGCGGCCGCGGTAATCCGAAGTGGTGAACGGCGGCGGCAGGTAGCCGTCGTTGGGGATCAGCGGGAACGCCGGGTCGATGACGTGCAGGTGCGCGTCGAACAGCAGTGGCCGCGGCGCCGGCGGCGGGGGGTCGGTCATCGGCTGATGATGTCGGCGAACGACGGGTCGGCAAGCGCAACGCAGCCGGTAGTGCGGACCGCGACGGAGCGGGCCAGGTGGGCGGTGCTGGAGTACAACTCGAGGGTCTGCAGCAGCGCCGGCTCGGCGACCAGCTCCAGGCGCTCGTCGTAGCTGACGGGCAGCACGGTGAGGCTGCCGGCAGGTCCTTCGGCCTCGGCGGTGCAGGCGAACGTGACGTAGCTGCCGGGACCGGCCCCCCGGCGTCGCTCCCGGCCGGCCGCCCCGCTAGCTGCTGACGTAGTGCGTGCTGGTGCTGACAATGTCGCGCTCACGCCGCCGGATCGTCTTCGGCGGTGAACCAGCCGGCGACCCAAGGGGCCTATCAGCCCAGCCATCAGACGGTGGTGTCGGCGCTGCCCAGGCGCAGGGTAGTGACGCAGTGGACGTACCGGTCGCCGGAGCCCAAAGAACGACGAGGAAGGCTGCTTGCAGTCAAGGGTCACCGTCCTCGTCGAGACCGAGCAGGACCTGCTCACCGTTGGACGCACGACCGGGTCGGCCTTTGCGAGCGCGCCGGGGGTTGCGGATCGCAAGTGGCTGAGCGGAGGGGACCTTATCGTCTTCGGACCCTCTCTCGATCTTGCCGCCGACACATCTATCCTCCGGCCGCGTAGGCCCCCGCTGGCCGTCCGGGACGGCTCAACCCGAGCCGGCTCCAGTTTCCCGAGACCAGTCCCGTGGGCAACCGGCGCAGTACCTGACCGAGCGGTTCTGGCTGGTGGAAAAGGTCGATGCCGGTGAGGTCATCGACGCAAGGGGCTCGACAACTGACCGTCACCCCTTTCTTAGCCAGTTCTTTCGCCCTCTACCCACGATCCGTCGGCTCGGCCCTCCAACCCAGAATGCCGTTCGTAATTGGCATCCCGCACTAACCGCCCACCGCCGGCTATCCGACAGCGGAGGGCGGTGTTCGTGGTGGCAGATGTAGGCAGCGTTACTTACCGGGGGTGTCCGCGTTTCTCAGTTCGACCTCCGCGGTGGCCTGGATCAACGCGAGGAGATCGGGGTCGAGTCCCGGGGAGAATTCCTCCCGCCGTTCCGGGGCGATGCTGCTCGGCACCCCGTCGGGCATCACCGCGGTGCTCAACTGGGTGCCGTCGTTGGACGGGGACGCCCCCCGGTAAAGCTTCGCCGCCTGACTCTGGTTGTCCGCGCTGAACGTGTACTGCACGCTCTGCAAACCCTGGTCCAGCAGCCGTTTCACCTCAGGGAATTGTTCGGCGTTGGTTTTCGGGATCGGCAGCACCGACCCCCAGTTGACACCAAGGCTTTCCAACGCTTTCGCGAACGCGTTCTCATGGGCCTGATCCCGCACGATCAGGTAGGCGATGGTGGACCGGGCTGTTTTGTTGTCCGTCATCTCGTAGATCCGGCATTTCTGCAACCGGCCGGTGGATTCCAACATCAAGTTGTACAACAAATCCAGCACCAGGTTCCCGCTGTTGTACACATACGAACCGGACCACGGGTTACCGGCGGCGTCGACCGGCAACGCCCCCTGCGCACCGACCAGGTAATGGTGGATGTTGCCGGTGTCCACCGCGATCTTCAACGGGGTGGCGCCCTTCGCGCCAGGCTCGTCGATCGGATCATTCTTCTTCCCCTGGTACCGGGGGGAGCCGTCGAGCAACCGGGAGATCGTCGTCCCAATCAACTCGACGTGACTGATCTCCTCCGTGCCCACCCCCTGCAGCAGGTCCCGGTACGGCTGCGCTGCGGCGTCACCACGGAAATTGATGCTCTGGAACAGGTACTGCATCATCGTGCGCATCTCACCGAACTGCCCGCCCAACCCCTCCTGCAGGGCGTTCGCAGCCGCCGGGTCCGGTTCGTCGACGGCGATCTCGTTGATCAACTGCTGGGTGTGCAAATACATGGCGCTGTCCTTCCTGATCGGCAAGTCATCGCGCGCCGAGACGATCCGCCCCGACGGTCACACAGGACCACAAGGATCAACGGGCGCCGAGTACCGAGCGCAGGCTGAACCGTTGCTGCTCCCCCTGCTGCGCACCGAGCACGATCAACGCGGCGGTGACCAAGGGGGTCACCCACTGCGCGATCCGCAGTTGCTGTTGAGCGGTCGCCACCCCATCTGGGGTGCCAGCCGAAGGGATGGTGCCGCCCTTGGCCGGAACCTTCCCCGCCCTGGCCACCACGGTGCCCTGCCACCCGCTGTACGCGGTGCTGGCCAACGCAACCCCGGTCAACGCCGCCTTGATGCCGGTGTTCGTCCGGGCCTCGCCCTGCGCGGCCAACCGGCCCCGGTTGCCCAGGATCAACCCAACCCCACCGATCAGGTGCGCACCGATCGCCGCGGCGTTCACCGGTGCCCACCTGGCCCACCCCGCGGCCGCCGCCCGAGCCCGGTCCGTCGGGTCGTCGACATCGTTGGCGGCTCCGTTCAGCCCGACCGCCCCCATCAGGGCACCTCCGAACCAGGCGGCCAACCCCACGTCGTGCAAGCTGCGGACAACGGTGTTACGTGCACTCATCGAATCTCCTCCAACGAAACGAACGGGCACTGGCCGAAGCCGGCCAGTGACGGTACAACGGGGTGCCCAGCAATGTAGGTGGGGCCAGGGGTAATTAGAAGGCCCGGCCCGGGTGGTTGGTGTTCCGGGCCGTGACCCGCCGCCCCAGCAGGGTCCCCAAGGCGATCATCCCCACACCCAGCACCAGGTGCAGGTAGTTGTCGGCGGTGTTCACCGGCACGAAATTCGCGGCACTGTTGTGATCGACCACCAACCCGTACAGGAACAACACCAGGTAGATGACCCCTCCGCCGATTAGATACCCACGGGCCGCGCTGAAGGTCCGAGCGGCGAGCACCCCCGCCACCCCGAACAACAAATGCACGATGTTATGCAGGACGGACACGTTGAAGATGCCCAACAGGGCCGCGTTCGACTCATGACCGGCGAACGTCAACTGATCGAAATGCGCGGTGACACCGGGAATGAACCCGAGCACCCCGACCAACAGGAACACCACACCCACCAACAGCGACGCCAGCTGCACTGGGGTGCGCCGGCTTACCGCACCGGCAATAGGATGAGAACCGTCAGACATCACAAACCTCCTGAACTGGACAAACCTTCAGCGTTAGGGTTGATTGCAGGTTGTGGAGTCAACGCAGCATCGGGCAATTACCCATCAACAACCGGGCGAACCACACGTCTAATGTGTCTGCCGTCACAGCCTTTGCGCGGAACCAGCGCTGCAGACCGAATCAGAACGATGGATGGCAGGAATGGTCTTCGGGTCGGACGGGAGCCGGCGGCGGGGGTCTGCAGGTAACCCCCGGCACCCCGACCCCTACCAATCTGCCTACCCGTCGGTGTCAGTCAATGCTGCGGGCTCAGCGAGCAGGACCGCACCAGAGGGTAGGTCGGGGTGGATTGCGCTGCTGTCTCCGGCAACCGCGACCAGGCCGCTACGAGTGCTTATTGGTGTCAGCTCTTCGGTGCAGGTGCCGTGCCGCCCGCGGTCTCCCGGGCGGGCTCGGCGGCGGATGCTGACACGATGTCGGTCGCGGTGTCGCTCAGCGTGCGGCCGGTGTCTTTCGCGGTGGTCCGCAACATGGTCAGCGCTTCATCCGGTGATACCTGGTGGCGGCCGGCAAAGATACCTGTGGCGTGTTCGATGGTGCGCGCCGCGGTTGACACCGAGTTCAGCTGCGCCGGTTGGGCCACCCGCTGCTGGTCGTACCGGCGTTGTTGCAGCAACCCGATGGTGGCGATGTCGGCGAGCCCCTGACCCAGGATGATCCCGTCGGGGCTCAGCGGGTTCTGGTCGGCGCAGAAAAGGTTCAGCGCACCAATGGTCAGCCCACGGTGGCGCAGCGGCAAAGCGTGCACGTAGTGGTGGCCGGCATTGATGGCGGCGACCCCGAATGTTGGCCACCGCGCCACCATCGACGCCCGGTCGACGTTCAGCACCGGTTCCCCGGTGGTGCAACAGTCCACGCACGGTCCTTCACGTGTTTGCAGTTCCAACAGTTCCAGGGTCCGGGTACCCGCAGACGACGCGGTGACCAACCTCAGGTAACCCAGTCCTTCGGTGTGATCGGCGAGCATCAAGCCCCCCGCGTCAGCGGCCAGCAGATCCAAGGTGTTCTTGAGCAGGATGTGCAGAAAACCAGTGACATCGAAATCGACGACCAATGTGTCTGCCAATTCCACGAACGCGGCGGTCACCCGGTGCTGCCAGGACCTGCACCGCCCTGGCGGGTCCTGCTGCACCAACCGGGTGGGACCGGGCATCCCAGAGGAAACATCCAGTGAACGATCAGCCTGGGGATCGCCGATAAGCGGTGGTTGATTCATCGGTCGGTGTTTCCTAATTCACCATCGTTCATGGTTGGCTCCTTTGACTTTCGACGTGATACGTGGCGGAGCGGGGGTGGCCGCGGCGGGGCCGCGGAACATGCGGTTACTGCGACCCGGGGCGCCGGGTAGGTCGCCGAGGCCGGGAGGCCGCCAGCGAGCCAGGTTAACTCGGACACCGCGGCGGGTCGGCCGATGTGACTAACTTCGTCCCCGATTGTTCCGGATCCAGCGGGAACATCACGGCGGCGGCGGGGACGGCCCAGCCGGAGATGGAACCGGTGCGGACCACGGCGTCGGCGATGGCACCCAAGGCCTGCCCGCTGCGCTGACTGACCCTGATCAGCAGATCCATCGCCTGCCCCTGGTCGAGTTGGTGCAACGCCATGACCACGCCCACAGCGGCGGCGATCCGACGGCCATGTCAGCGACGCCTGAAGTTCCCCCGCCCGCTGGGCGAACTGGGTTGCCTGCCCGATCAACTGTTCCCGATCGACCACTGCAACGACGTCGGCCGCCAGTAGCTCGATCAGCGCCGCGTCACTGCCACTGGGGATGTACCCGTCGGTCCAACGGCACCGGATCGTTCATACCATTCCTTGTGGTGTCACCACCTTCCCGGGGTGGTACCCGATTCCCCGGGCGGGAATACTGTGGAACGTATGAGCGGTCGTGCTGGTACCCCGAGATCCCCTGGCAGCAGAAGGTTCTGATATCCAGTCGACCCGTCGGATCAGTCCAGCAGAATGGGTGATAAAAAACATGGGTGGCGCAATGGGATCAAAGGGCATGAACACCTGTGGGGACCACACCGGTGAAGGAACCGGCCCGCAGGTGGGATTACCGGGTCGGGACGTTCCCCGGGTCCGTGGTTTGGCCATCGAACTTTTGGGCCGGTTACCGATAGACGGGGTAGCGGTAGGGGTCAGAAGCGGCCCGGACGCCGCCCAATTGGTGTACGCCACCGATCAGGTCATCGCCGAACTTGACGAACTGCAATTCGTCCTCGGTGAAGGACCCTGCGTGGATGCCTACCAGCGCGGGATCCCCGTGTTTGCACCCGATCTCGCAAGCCACGATGCCCTCGTGCTGTGGCCAGGTTTCGCCCGGGAGGCCGAAGCCGCCGGCGCGGCCGCGGCGTTCGCTTTTCCGCTGCAGATCGGCGCCGGCCCGTTCGGCACCGTCGAGTTGTACCGACAAGCCCCCGGCCTGTTATCCGGTGTCGACGTGGCAACCGCCCTACTGGCCGTCGATGAGATCATCCGAACAGTGCTCGATGAGCTGACCGGTGGACCCAGTGGCCAGCAGGACACGCCGCAGCAGGTGCTGGGCCTGGTGCAGATCCCGCAGGCGACCGGCATGTTGGCTGTCCAACTGGGGTTGACCGTGCCGGAGGCTCTCGCCCGACTCCGCGTTCGCCGCGAACCGGCACGTGCAGGACCTCGCCGAGGACATCGTTGCCCGCCGGGTCACGTTCGCCCCACCCCCGGCCAGACTGCGGGGAAGAGAGCTACGTCGGCCACGACCGGTTGACCGGAAAGGTGGCCGTGATCACCGGCGGGGACAGCGGCATCGGCCGGGCAGTCGCGATCGCGTATGCCCGCGAGGGAGCCGACGTCGTGATCTCCTACCTCAGCGAAAACGACGACGCCAAGGACACCGCATTACTGGTGCAACAGGCCGGCCGCCGCGCCCTGCTCATTCCCGGGGACGTGTCCAAAGCGGAGCATTGCCGGAACATCATCGCAGGCCGTCGCCAAGTTCGGCAAGATCGACATCCTGGTCAGCAACGCCGCGTATCGAATGAGCCATGAAACCTTGGACGAGATCTCCGACGAAGAATGGGAATACACCTTCGCCACCAACGTGTCCGCGATGTTCTACCTCGTCAAAGCGGCCCTACCGCACATGAGTGCGGGATCCTCAATCATCGGCAGCTCATCGGTCAACTCCGACACCCCATCCCCAGCGCTCGCACCCTACGCGGCCACCAAAGCGGCCATCGCGAACTTCGCCGCCAGCCTCGCTGGCATGCTCGGGAAACAAGGCATCCGGGTCAACAGTGTCGCCCCCGGACCGATTTGGACGGCGCTCATCCCCGCGACCATGCCAGAGGAAAAAGTCAAATCCTTCGGGCAGGACACCCCGTTGGGGCGGGCCGGTCAACCGGCCGAACTGGCACCGGTGTACGTCCTGCTGGCCTCCGACGAGGGAAGCTACATTTCAGCGGCCCGTATCGCCATCACCGGCGGGCGGCCCGTGCTCTGAGACGGGATCCATCGAGGCATACCTCGCCCGGACGTGATGTCTCACACCGACCTCACCCCCGGCAACGTGCTCGTGCAGCGCAGTCGGCTGACCGGCGTACTCGACGGCGGCGGCTTCGCACCTGCCGACCCCTCCCTTGACCTAGTCGGCGCGTGGCACCTGCTCAACGCCGGGCCCCGGGCATCCATACGCGACGTGCTGCGCTGCACGAGGGTGGAGTGGGAGCGCGGGAAGGCGTGGCGTTCATCCAAGCCATGGGCCTTGTCTGGTCCTACGCGCAATCCAACCAAGCCATGAGCCGTCTCGGCCGGCGGACACTGGACCGCATCCTCGCCGTCGCGTGAGCCGTCTCGGCCGCCCCCCTCGTCACCCGGAAACCGCCCGAACCGAATCAACCGGGTGCACCCATCATCGACAACACCCCAGCTCGGACACGGTGTTGCGACGACCCATGAATCCAAACTGCCGCAGAATCAGATAGTTCGCGACTTGTGCGTGAGCCGGCTGGCTTCGACGAGGGCGAAGGCACCCAGGATCATTCAGCGACCCAAGGATCTGAACAGCTTGCCCCACGCGAAATCAGTCCGCTCGTCGGGCGGCGTCGAGCATATTCTTCACGATGGCTCCATCTTTGATCACGAGCACAACGCGGTTCGGATCCGTCCACAGCAGTGGTTCTTGTATCGGATCACCATCCACCACGGTGATATCGGCCAATTGTCCGACCGCCACGGTGCCCAGCCGCGGGCGAGCGATGATATCGGCGTTGGCGGAAGTCGCCGCGACGATCGCCGCCATCGGGCTCTCCACCACCGAACGCAGCGCCAATTCCAGGCCCCGGCGGGTTTGCTGCGGACCCTCGAGGTCCGAGCCGAACCCGACGCGCACTCCACCGGTCCGGGCCACCGCCATGGAGTCCCTGATCTGCAGGCCCCACGTCCTATCAGTGGTGGGTACCGGCACCGCAAGGCCGGCCGCTACGGCGCGCTCTTCATGCTCGAGCCACCCCAACGAGAGAGTCGGTACCAAGGCGGCGTCGACCTCCCGCATGGCGTCAGCGACGGATTCGTCGCTGACGCCGCCGTGCTCGATGCAGCGGACGCCCGCTGCGAGAGCGTTGCGGACTCCAGCGGCGTTCAAGCTGTGAGCTGTGACGTATGTGCCTTTGGCGCGGGCCTCGGCGACCGCGGCGGCCATTTCCTCGATCGTGAGCTCGGTGCCGCCGTGTCCATGGATGTCGTCCGGTTCCACCAGGGTTGAGGCCGACACTTTGATCTGGGTAGCGCCGCGGCGCAGTGCAAGTCGCGTCGCGCGCGCGACGTCCAACGGCCCGTTACAAGCCGCGCCGATGGTCGACAGGCCGGGCCAGCCCTGATCACGGACGCGGGCAGCCGCGTAGTGCGACAACAGGTCGCCGTTTCCGGCGACTTCACTGATGATCGGCCCCGACGGCAGGATTCGTGGGCCTCGCACGAGCCCTGACGCGACCGCTGTGGCGACCCCGCCGTCGATGCCGCCGAGGTCCCGAACCGTGGTGTAACCCGAATCCAGTGCGGACCCGCAGTTGTCGAAGATCTGCGCCGCGGCCACGGCCAACGGCACCGCCTCGTCGAGCTTGTTGCCGACGATGCCGAGGTGCGTGTGCGCGTCGATGAGCCCTGGAAGCACCGTCAAAAGCGCAAGGTCGAACGCCGGTGTGCCGACACCGCCGGCCGCGGCCCCAGCGGCATGGACGCTGACGATGTCCGAGCCCTCGATAAGCAGGTCGCAGTCGAACGGATCATGGCCCATGCCGTCGATCAGGCGGCAATTTCGCAGCAGCAGGCGGCTCATGCGGTTTGGGTATTCATCTGAGGCTCCATATCGGTGGTCGACCGCCGGCGTGGTTGCCAGCCAGGTCCGGGCACGGAGGCCCGCAGCAATTGCGTGTGCGGGTGTTTTAGGGCATCGAGTATCTTTTCGGTGGGTCCTGTTTCCACGACTTGTCCCTGTCTCATGGCGATGCAGTGATCCGTGATCTGGCGAAGCACAGCGAGGGCGTGGGAGACGAACACGTAAGAGATGCCGGTGTTGTCACGGATATCGGCGAGCATCCAGCGCAGCCACAGCCTCGTCCAGAACGTGCGCAGCCAGGACCCTGGCGATCGCGACCCACCGTCGTTGCCCTCCGCACAGGTGCCGCGGCAACGAGGCGCTGACCCGATCATCCAGTCCGACCTTGTCGAGCAGTTGCCGGGCCAGCTCCACAGGCGCAGCGGAGGTTCAGGGCGCCGGCCCGCTGCGTTTCGATGACCCGACCGGCATACATGACGGCCAACCGGTCGCAGGTGGCGGCCGCCAGTTCCAGGTCGTGAGTGATGAACAGCATTGCCAGATTTCGGGTTCGCCGGCCAGCAGGGCCATTAGATCGGACTGAGTGGTCACATCCAGGGCGGGCGTCGGTTCGTCCGCGATCAGCAGACGCGGTTGCGCCGCCAGCGCGGCGGCGACCATCACGCGTTGCAGCATGCCGCCGGACAGCTCGTGGGGGAACTGACGCAGACAGCGCTGCGGGTCGGCGAGGCCGACCTCGCCCAGCGCCGCTGTAACCGCGCGCATCAGTGGCCTTGCTGCTGCGGTTGGCGCGCAGCGCCTCGGTGAAGAAGTTGTTGATGGATCGAACCGAGTTGACGTGCGCTTTCGGGTCCTGAAAGATCATCGCCACCTGGCGTGACCGGAACGCCCGCAGCTGCACGCGGTTCATGGCCAAGACATCGGCGCCGTCGAATCGGGGGTTCGCCCCGTTGCCGTCACACCGGCGGCGGCTGAAGTCGACAAATATTCCTCCAGGTCCTCCAGCGGGTCGCTCGGCCGATACGCGTTGCGTCCATTGCCGCCCCTCTGCCATGGTCGAGGGCCTTCCAGAGGACGAAACTCAATTCCCATGGCCGTCAAGCGATCCAGGTGAGCGGCGACCAAGTCGAGCGTCCCGCCGAGATTCCCGGAGGGGCCGGCCCACGCTACCTGCGCGAAGGCAATCGCTCTTGGATAGAGCATGTAGTCGAGATGTCTCGGACTCTTGATGTACTCGGTCCACAACTGGCACTGCACACCGAGCACCTGTCTGCGTTCAGCCTCGCTCCATCCGTCCGGGACAGGTTGCCACGATGCGACATCTCGCAACGTGACCGGTCCACCGATCGCGAGAGGTTCATCGGGATCCTCCGCTTGGGAATAGTCGAAGTAGGTCGGCCTAACCGGCGCAAGAATGACCTCGTGGCCGGCCGCTGCGGCGCGTTCAGCGATCAGCGGGCCGCGCCAAGCCATCACGACCTGATTGGTGGCAACCTGGGTCGTCCTCGCCTGCGTCGCGAAGCTGTCATCCCAGGTGATCATGGTCCGGTTGAGCCGCCGTAGCACATCCTGGACGTCGACGAGGAATGCGTCGAACAGTGCGGCCGGATCGTGCAGGCCGCGTTCCAGACAATGATCGACGACCGCAGGGTCGGACTGCCAGGCGTCGAGGACCGATTCATCGCCACCGACGTGTACCCATGGTGAATCGAACAACTCGCAGATCTCACTGAAGAGGGTGGTTAGGAAATCTATGGTGCGCGGTCCTGGATTTAACAATGTGTTGTGGACACCGAAGCTGGTGAGCACCTGACGTCCGGGCACCACCGGCGAACCGATATCGGGGTAGGCAGCCAGCAGGGCCCCGGTGTGGCCGGGGAGTTCTATTTCCGGCACAATAGTTACTGCTCGCGCTGCCGCGTGGCGGACAATTTCCTGGATATCGGCGCGGCTGTAGAAGCCGCCGTGGGGTGTTCCGTCGAACATCGGGTCGTCGTCGAAATGGCTGGTTTGAGTTTCGGCTCTCGTCGAACCGACCGTGTGCAATGAGGGAAATGCCTTGCTCTCGATCCGCCAGCCCTGGTCGTCGGTGAGGTGCAGTTGCACCCGGTTGATCTTGTGAGCCGCTAGTACGTCGATCTGCCGGAGGAGCTCGTGCTTGGGCAAGAAGTGTCGGGCAACATCGATGAGGGCTCCGCGCCATCGGTGCGACGGCCAGTCAACGATGTCGCACGCTGCGACAGTCCACTCGATGTCGCGTGGAGGTACCGCCCGAAACCCTTCCGACGGCAGCAATTGCCGTAAGGTTTGTATGGCGTATACGACGCCCGCGGCATCGGACGCGACAACAGATACGCCATCGGAATCGACTTCAAGCCGGTAGGACTCTCCGACAGTGAACAGGCCGCCGTCGATGACCACCCGCAGATCCACATCGGAGGCACTGTGATCGGTTAGCTCGACGCACATCGGCAGCAGATCGAGGGTTCCCTCCACCAGTGTTCTTGCCGCGGCACTCTTCACCGATGCCCGAATGGTGGCATCGAGCCGAAGAATCCCTTCGCGCGGGTGGACGGTACGCGGTGTCGGGAGGAGTGTGGTCAGTCGCTCGCGCGGCGTCATCAGAAGCCCCCCCGCCGGATGCGGCCCGCGTAGCGGGCCTCCAGTACGAGGTTAGATTCGTGTCCGCCGGGAATGTTCGCCGAGCAATACACCGGCGCATTCCGCTGATCGTCGACATACCGCCTGGCCACCTCGGTCACCACCATCTGCACCAAAACGGCCGAGGAGATGGACGACACCGCACCTACGCGGCGCGACTCACCGATATCGAACAGGGTGTCCCCGTCGGGCGCACAGTTGTCCAACACAATGTCAGCGTGATCGATCAACCGCGTCCCGGTGGGGTGCCGTGATGGAATCGCGGCGGTACCGGTTACCGATGTGACCGCCACGACGGGAAAGCCGCGGTCCCTGGCATGGATGGCCATATCGATGACCGATGTGTTCACCCCGGAGTTAGAGAAGATGATGAACGTGTCGTGCGCCTGCGGTGCTGCGAGATCGAGCAATCGGGCGGCGACACCAGGTGATCGTTCTAGCAGTGGGTCGGCCAGCGCTGACGGTGGTTCGCCTCCGTGCAGCACCAGGTCGGTCAGAGAGATGCGGTTGGTCGGTACCAGTCCACCGGCACGCCCTGCCACTTCGAGGGCGCCGGCCACCGAGTGGCCAGTACCGAACGCCTGAATGACCCCCCCTGCTTGCAGCCGCCGGTAGAGCAGATCGGCCGCCTGCTCGACGGCTTGGGCGTTACGGTCGGCGGTTTGTTGGATTAGCTGAATTGCGACGGCAGCAAACTCCTTGGCCGACGGAAGCATGTGGTATCCCCTCGTAATAGACTGTGAACTGCAACGTGTCCTCGACAGCGTTTACTTGCCGATACCGGCTGTCAGTCCGGCCACCACCTGTTTGGTGGCAACAATGAAGAGCAAAACGAGCGGTACCGACACGATCACTAGCGCGGCAAACAGGGCGCCGAAATTTGATTGATATTGGCCGAAGAACGTTGTCAGACCAACTGGCAGAGTGTATTTTTCCTCACTCCGCAGTAGCACCAGTGGATAGAAGAAGTCGTTCCAGATCGGAACGCATTGGACGATCGTCACGGTGGCGAGTGCCGGCTTGACCAGCGGAAGCATGACGCTGAAGAACATGCGGAGTTCACCTGCACCGTCCAGTCGCGCTGCCTCTTCCAGCTCGGAGGGCAGTTGGCGGAAGAATACGCTCAAGATGAAGATCGCCAGCGGTAGACACTGTGACGCGTAGACTAGGACCAATCCTGTGCGGGTATCGATCAGACCCAGGCTCTGGAGCAAATAGAAGATAGGTAGGACACCGAGTTGCGCCGGTAGCAGCAAACCGGCGAGAAACAGGACGCTAATGGGGTCACGACCCCGAAATTGCATGCGCCCCAGGGCGTACGCAGCGAGCGTCGCCGCCCCCACCCCAAGCACAAGGGACGCCGCCGTGACCACGAGCGAATTGACGAAATAGGTGGAGAAACTCGCCTTCGACCAGGCGGTGATGTAATTCTCGGCGCCGGTCAGGGTCGGCGCACCTAGTGGGGCGCGATAGATGTCGGCCGTTGGTCTGAAAGAATTGACCAAGACCAGCAGCAACGGCCCGGCCGCCGCCACGGCATAGAGGGTCAGGACGACGCTGCTGCCCACCTGGCGCCGTGGCGACGTAGTCACAGCGTTCGTCGGGTCTCTCCTAGTCTGAGTTGCGGCCGTCATGCGTATCGTTCCTCCACCCGGTTCAGAACCCTGCGCAGAAGAACCGCCACGAGCAGGACAAAGACGAACATCACGGCGGCAAGGGCGGAGGACTGACCGATCGAGTTCAGATTGCCGCCGAACGCCAGCCGGTAGAAAACCAGGCCCAGCACGTCATTGCTGCCAGCAGGGCCGCCGTTGACCCCACCCACGGCATATTGCAGGTTGAAAGCGTTGAAGCATCCTATGAAGGTCAGCACCGTCAGGGTGCCTATGGCCGGTGCGAGGAGCGGCAGGGTGATGTGACTCAACCGTTGCCAGGAGGTCGCACCGTCGAGTTTGGCCGCGCTCGTGAGGTCCTCAGGAATAGCCGCCAAGGCCGCGCCGAAGAACAACATCGGAAAGCCCACCCACTGCCAGGCGTTGATCAGGATCACTGCCGGTTGCGCCCACCCCGGCGCGCCGAGCCACGGCCGAACCCAACTGTCGAGGCCCACACCTCGCAGCAGGGAGGCGAACGGGCCAAAAGTGGGATTAAGCAGCAATAGCCAGACATACCCAACTACGAGCGGATTGACCAGGAATGGCACCGCAATGATCGTCTGGAAGAAGCGGCGGCCGCGTTTGCGGTCGTTCAGCAACACCGCGGCCGTGAGGCCGAGGGTATTCTGCACGACCATCGTGCCGACGAAGAAGTACCAATTGTTCTTGAAGGCGTTCATGATCTCGCCGCCAATGGGTCCGGGACCCAACAGGATCTGGAAGTTTCCCAGGCCGATGAAAGCACCGCGGGCGACGCCGCGCCAGTCGAAAAAGCTGTAGCTGATGACCGTAAGCAGGGGCGCGATGACAAATGTGATGTAAAGCACGAGGGCGGGAAGGAGGAACAGTGCGGCGGTCAGGGGACGTGCAGTGCTCCGCCGCCGAGGACGCGGCCGCTGCGAGCGCATCAGCATCTGCTCATCCCTTGGCGGTGAAGGCATCGGCGCTTTGTTTGATGCTCGCGGCGGCCTCCTGCGGGGTCGTCGCGCCCAGCAGGAGATTCTGGGTAGCGTTCATCAGCGCCGCATACGGTGCGGGGCTTGCCACCCCGAAGTAGTCGGTGACCCAGATCATCGGCACCGGGTCCGCCCGGTAGTTGGTTACCATCTGCTTGAGCAACGGGTCACTCGGCTGTACTCCGGGCACGCTGGATGCCTGCTTGAGTTCATCGGTGAAAGACTTGCCGAATTCCGGGGAGGCCATCCATCGCAGAAGGTTGAGCGCTTCGCCGGGGTGTTCGCTGCCGGCACTGATGCCGAAAGACCCGTCCTCATACCCCCAAGTGGGGGCGGCGCCGTCATTGGTGGGCATTGAGAAGACACCGAGCTCGACTCCCGGGTTCGTCTGCTGGAAGCCCTGCAGTTCCCAACTGCCACCGGGGAACATGGCCGCCTTCTCGGAGTTGAAGAGCGCCTGACTATCGGTGTATGTGACACCTTCGACATTTTGCGGGAAATATTGCTTCAATGACTGGAATTTTGCCAGAGCATCGACAAAGGCGGGGTCCGTGAATGAAGCCTTGCCGCTGCGCAGCGCGTCGACAAAAGCTGCACCGCCATAGTCGACGCCTACAAGTGCATCAAAAACGTTCACCAGCTGCCAGGTGTCCTTACCGGTGACAGCGAACGGGATTGCTCCTGCCGCCACCAGCTTGTCCAGCATGGGCGTGACCTCGGCAGCCGACTTAGGTGGTGTGGCACCCGCTTGGGCGAACAGCCCCTTGTTATAGAAGACTTGCAGGGACTGTTGGGCGAATGGAACCCCATATAACTTGCCGCCGCTGCGCGCGCTGTTGAGTGACTCCTCGCTGAATTGTGCGAGTTCGGGGACTGAAGCAGGATCGATGGATCGAAGTTGTGCGGCCTGCACGTAGGGCTCGATCGCATTGTAAGGGTGCAACATCACCACGTCTGGGCCTTTCGTCCCGGAAAGGCCCGTCTTCAGGACCGAATCGTAGTCCTCGAATCCCTTGAATTCCACATTGATGTTGGGATGACCGGCTTTGTAGCCGGCAAAGACCTTATTCCACTGCGCTGTCATCGGTTGTTGCCAAGACCAAACGGTCAGCGTGGTGCTGGCAGCAGGGTCGACGCTGCCACCTGACACGTCTTGAGAAGCTGAGCCAGCTGACGGGGCACACGCTGCCAAACCGACGCAGCCCGCCATCAATGCAGCACTCAACATCATTTGTCGTGCTTTCATTCAGTACTCCTTGGGCAGGGCCTGTCAGTTCAGGCCATCAGGCGGGGATGCAACGGGCAGGTTATGACCTATGTGCTGGACGTGAAGTGCGGTGGGAGACAAGGGCGCGGGTGGTGGCCGCTAGCGCGTCGGCGGTCTCGGAGTAGCTGTGTTGGGCAACGACGCTGTAGACCACGTCCACGACGAGCAGCTGCGCATAGCGGGCGGCGAGTGAGCCGTGGCGGGTCTCGGTGTCCTGGACCGAAGTAATCAAGGCGATGTCAGCCACGGTGGCCAGCGGGGAGCGAGGAAAGCTTGTCAACGCGACGGTCGTTGCGCCGCTTTCCCGTGCGGTCGTCAGCGCATCGACAACCTCATGAGTGCGGCCACTGCGGGATATACCCCAGAAAACATCGCCACTGCCCAGCAGCGACGCGGCCATCATCGTCTGGTGGACATCCAGGTGAGCCCACACCGGTCGATTGATCCGCGACAGTCTGAACTGAGCCTCCAGCGAGACCAACGCCGATCCCCCGACACCGAACACCAGAATGCGGGACGCCGCCACGAGTGCGTCTGCAGCTTGGGTCACCGCTATCCCGTCGATCTCGGCTGCTGTGGTCTGGATTGCTTGGATGTCCGCCGCTGCGACGACCGCGGCGACCGTCTTGGGTGGGTCGTCATCGGCGATCCCAGAGCCGAGGTCACGAGTCCAGGCCGCCGACGGAGACCTGCCCAACTCGGCGGCCAATTGAAGGCGCAGGTCCGGAAAGCCCGAGAGCCCGATTGCCCGGCAGAAACGAGTGACACTGGCAGCCGACGTGCCGGCGAGCGCGGCTACCTCCGCGACGGACGACACCATCACCGAAGCCGGGTCATCTAGTACATGACGAGCAATGACGGCACTTGCACCCTCCAACGACGGCAGCGTCCCACGGACACGAGCGGTGACATCACCGCGGGCGAATGCCTCATGGGGCTCAATTCCATGATACGACGTTTCACCGCTAGCAGTCATGCGTGAAAGGATGCATCATCCTTCGTGGGCTGTCAACGTTTCAAATGATCGGGAGGTAGCGATGGTCGGCGACCGCAAACTCTACGTAGGCTTCGACGTCGGAGGATCCAGCACTCGATGCACGGTCATCGACATCCAGGGCCGCCGCAGAGGATCTGGTCTCGCGGGCCCGGGTAACCCGACCACCGTCTCAGCACATGATGTTTCGGTCAGCTTGCTAGACGCATTTACTCAGACGGTGGCCGCCGCAGAGCGGTCGGACATTGCCCATGTGACCGTCGGCGCCGCTGGCATCACCCCGGGCGCGCCGCCCCCCTCCTCCGACCCCTTACGCGAGATCTTCGTGTCCGCGGTTCGCTTCGCCGGCGTCCACACCACAGTGGATGTACTGTCCGATCTCGAGATCGCCTTTGCCGCAGGCACATCCGTGCCGTCGGGGTGTCTCCTGCTGGCAGGCACTGGAGCTGTGGCTGCCCGCATCGACAATCGCCTCGTGACCAGGACGGTGGACGGGCATGGCTTTCTGTACGGTGACGCAGGATCCGGCTACTGGCTCGGTCAGCAGGCGCTGCGTCATGCCTTTCGATCGATCGACGGCAGAGACCGAACCGGTCGGCTCAGTCAGGCACTTATCGCGCGTGTATTGCCGGACGCCCCGGCGGACCCGAAGCGGAGGCAGTGGGCGTTGCTGCGTGCGGCTTCCACTTGGTCGGCCACCGCTGTTGCGGGACTTGCCGAACTTGTGTTGGACACCGCCGCTGACGGCGATCGGCAAGCCGTTGCGATCGTCGAGCAAGCGGCGCATCACTTGGCCGAGTCATTCTTCACTCTCCAGCCTGTGGCCTCCGATGTCACTGTGCTCGCTGGTTCGCTGCTGACAGAGCCAACGGCGTTGGCGCGCTCCGTCCATACGTTGCTCGACACCCGGTCATCGACAAGGATGCTCCCGTCACGGGACACTGCCGGCGCCGCGGCTTGGCTCAGCTTGTCGGCTGCGACCGGCCCAGCGGTCGCAGCGCCGGCGTGGTGTCTCAGCACGGAATAGCGGCCCCTCACTTATTGCGGGCGGCGCATATACTGCAGCCGTAGTTCGTGATCATGGGGATTTCTCCCGTTTAGGTAGTGGCAGGCGCGGGCTCTGGCTTGGTATCGTCGCCGCCAGAGTGACCATTGGTAAGTCGTTGCGGGGTGTGGTTTGGGCGCAGCAGGTAGTGCGGCAAAGGCCGTTTGAGCTCGTTGACAGTGATTGGGATCAGCCCGTCGGGGGCGGGATGCTCGGCGCGTTCGGCGGCGGTGGTGACGGTCAAGAAGGCGTGCGCGAGCAATGGCCAGGGTGACCCACCGATACCCAGGCCGTCCATCGGCGGACCCGGTGCTGGTCGAGCCCGTTGAGTCCTTTACCGGTCTGGAAACACTCCTCGACCCGCCACCGTTGACCGGCGACCCTGACCAGGGTGCGGAGCGGGACCCGGGTGGGTGAAAAGGTTCGGTAGTAGGCGATCTCGTTGGTGCTATCGTTGCGGCGCAACAACACCCAGGGAGGCCCGGTGATGGAGTTGATCGGGATCCAGGCTCAAGAATAGACCCTGGCACCGTGCGCGCCGGCCCCAGCAGACAACCGTTGCCAGGACCACGCCGGGAGCGCGGCGGCCAGCACATAGACCTGCCAAGTGCCGGTGCTGGTGAGCACTCGGCGGTTGCTGGCGATGGCCAGCACATACCCGACGCCGCGGTCCTCGAGGGTTTCGCACACTGTCGGGTCGGCGCCGTAACCCCCGTCTCCGGCGACCCGGGGTGCAGCTTCACCGGCGTCCAGCGCGGCGATGATCATGGTCGTCGCAAGGGTGGATTTGGTGGCGAACTCGGTGCCGGCCGGGATACCGGCTGCGGTGCACCGGCCGGGGTCGTCCGTCCAGGCTGCAGCAGGTACAGGGCCCGGTCGATCAACGTGTGCCCGGTCGGGGACGCGTAGGCGAGGTAGACGGCGACCTGGGAGTTCTCGATCCGCCCGGCGGTGCCGGTGTACTGCCGTTGCACACACGCACCGAGTGGACTCCCTTCTTGAGGTCCACAGTCTCATCAACGCAAGGACGCCGTCCGGGTGGCCGAGGTGTTCGACCCATAGCTGCGCAGGTCGTCACGGACCAGGTCGGCATCCCACACCGAGCGGGATAGCAGATGCTGCAAAGCATCCGGTGTCTTTGAGCCACGATGCTCGGCGATGGACCAACAGTTCTTACGGTCCAGATCGGACAACCGGAGTATCAGCTCGGCCGCATGTCGGCGAGGTTCGTGCTGACAGAATCGGCCACCGATCCGGTTGAGGAGGTGACCGAACCCAGTCGACGTCGGTCAGGGTCCTACGCTATGCGCCGCGGCCACCGCGGCGTCTTCTTTGCTCCACACAAGCACGGAATGATCGCCCGGTGGCCGCCCTGACCTGGGGCAACACACCCAAGATCGCAAACTACGGCTGCAGTACGAGGCATAATCCTGATCGGTATGCCCGGCTTCGAACGGCAACTTGCCCGCTACCCGCAGCTGTACAGCAGAATCGGTTCGCTCACCAATGCCAACCGCTCGATGCTGACGACCTCGCTATCGTGCTCTCCCAGTACTGGCATCATCTTGGCCAGCCGTTCTATCCCGATAACAGCGAGCACGCCGAAACGGCGAACGCAGTCACCCCAGATCACCGGCGGCAACTTCCGCCCATCGAGCGCCCCACGACGTCGTCCACATCGCACGGCAGATCCTCGTAATCGCGCCCAAGTGAGCTAAATAGCTCGACCATTCACCCCAAGGGTGCGCCGGTGCCGCCGGCAATCTCACGGTTACTGCCGCCCCTCACCCGTCAGGTACGGTGCCGAGCCGCCCGCTGTCATGCAGGTCCCGCATCACCGCCAGGAAGTGTTCGCGGCGCTGCACTTGGGCGGCCCAGCGATCTGGCGGCATTCGCCGGTGCACCTGTGCTGCAACGGTTTCGATGACGCTGTCGGTCCATGGGTTATCGCCGCCGCGCTCCGCAGCCATGCGCCCGTAGGCACGTCCGATGGTCCGGGAATGCTGCTCTATCCCGCCCCGGGTGTTGAGCTCCGAGGTGGCGAACGGGCCCGACACCGCCCACCGACGGCCCAGTCCCTCGGTGACTAGCGCGTCTACATCGTCCGTGCTGACGATGCCGTCACGGACCAAGCACCACGCCTCACGCAGCATCGCACCCTGCAACCGGTTGAAGACGAACCCGTCGATCTCGCGGGACAACACGACGGGCCGCACCCCGGCGTCGCGCAGCAGTGCGCTCGCGGCAGCGACCGCGCTCCCGTCGGTGAACGGGGCGGGCACCACTTCCACCACCCGCAGAAGGTAGGGCGGGTTGGCCGGGTGCAGCACTAGGCAACGTCGCCGGCCGTCCAGATTAGCGGCGATTCGCGACATGGTCATGGTGGAGCTGGATGTCGCCAGCACGGTGAACTGCGCAGCGAGACTGTCCAGGTCCGCGAAGACCGCCTGTTTGACCTCCAGTGACTCGACAACGCACTCCAGCACGACGGCGGCGCCCTCGACGGCGGCATCTAACGACCGCTCGGCGGTGACCCGACCCGTTGCGGCCGGCGCCGTCTCGGCCAGCACCCGACCGACGGAGCGCGCGGCGTCGACAGCGGTCGGGGCGTCGGCGTCGAACAGCCGGACCCGATGGCCGGCCGCGGCGAACAGGATGGCCCAGGACCGGCCGATGGTGCCGGCGCCTACCACGGCAAGCGTTCGCTCGATGACAACCTCCCGCGGTGAGCCCTGCGCCGTGCTGCGCGCAATGCAACGCTATGGTCGCATGTCGACCAAACGTCAAGGAAGGGGTGACCGTGTCCACCGCAGCCGATGCACTGCTCTGCGTGGACGTCATCGACTCGCACACCGCCGGCATGCCCACCAGGGTGATCGTTGGCGGTGTCGGTGAGGTGCCGGGTTCCACCATGGCGCAGCGGCTGTCATGGTTCCTTGAGCGCAGGAGCGGTCTTCGTACCTTTTTGATGTCCGAGCCGCGCGGACATCAGGCGATGACCGGTGCGCTGCTGCAGACCAGCACCCGGGCTGATGCCGACGTCGGCGTGATCTGGATGGAGGTGCAGGGCTGCATCACGGCCTGTGGGCACGGCGCGATGGGGGTGGCGTCGGTGCTGGTGGCCACCGGGCGGGTGACGGTCACCGAACCGATCACCACGGTCCGGCTGGACACCCCGTCCGGCCTCGTCGTCGCCGAGGTCGCCGTGCGTGACGGGCGGGTAGGGCCGGTGACGATCACCGCGCCGGCGTCATCGTGCGGCATCCTCGACGCCTGCGTCGACGTACCCGGGCACGGCACCGTTTCCTACGACCTCGCCTACAGCGGAAACCACTGTGTCATCACTGATCTCGCGTCACTGGGTATCCGATTCGAGCGTTCCGCGCAGGTGGACATAATGGGGGCCGGGCTTGCCATCGCCGTTGCGGTGCGGCGGCAGCACGCACTCACCCACCCCGACGGTTCTCCGGCGGAGCTGCGACATGTCCAGCTGGTGGCGCCGGGCTCCGACGGCCGGCGGAGCCGCCATGCGATGGTGATCACGCCCGGATGGTTCGACCGCTCCCCGTGCGGCACCGGCACGGCGGCCAGGATGGCGCAGCTGCATGCGCGGGGCCTGCTCGGCGTCGGCGACGATTTCGTCAACGAATCGTTCATCGGCACATCCTTCACCGGGCGGCTGGTCGCTAAGGAGCTCCGACGTGGCGGCCCGGTGGTGCTGCCCGCCTTGACCGGGCGGGCGTTCGTCACCGGCCATGCGACCCTCGTCCTGGACCCGGACGATCCGCTTCCGGCGGGATTTCTCATCTGACTTCGGCCCTTCGCTTCAGTCGGCCCAAGTCACCGAATGCCGCAGTCCCAGTTCGATGTCGGCCGCGGTCTGCTTGACGAGCGGCACCAGCGCCCGCATGTCCTCCACCGACTTCCGGCCGACATGGGTGGACAGGTTGATCGCCGCCCTTGTTCGTCCGCCCCGGTCGCGGACCGGCGCGGCGATGGCGACCAGTCCCTCCTCCAGTTCCTGGTTCACCAGGGCGTATCCGGTGCGGCGGACCTTTTCCAGTTCTCTGCGCAGCGCACCGGGTTCGGTGATAGTGCGGGGCAGCAGCGGCCTGAGTTGCGTGGTCGACAGGTACTCGTCGAGGTCCGCCGGCGGCAGGTTCGCCAGCAGCACCCGGCCCATCGCGGTCGCATGGGCCGGCCGACGGGCACCGATGGTGACAGAAATGGTCATCAGCGCCGGGCCCGGAACCCTCACCACGTAGACGATGTCACCCCGATCCAGGATGGAGCCCTCGCTGGCCTCCGACGTCTGGGCGACCAGCCGTTCCAGATACGGCAGGGCAACCTCGGGGAACGACAGCGCCGACAGGTACGAGTACCCCAACTCCAGGACCTGCGGCGTCAGTTCGAACCGGTTGTTCTTTGTGGTGACATAGCCCAGTTCGGAGAACGTCAGCAGGAAGCGCCGCGCCGCCGCCCGGGTGAGGCCGCATTGCTGGGCGATCTCGGACACGGTGAGCGAGGGCCTTTCACCGCTGAAAACCCTGATGATCGCCAGCCCGCGCTCCAGCGACTGGACGAAGTCCCTGGAGCGACCTGGCGCGGCCTCTTGCGCGTCAGCCTCGCCGTCGACGCGTATCGACTCGTGCGACGAGAGTTTTTTCACCACAGGGCCTCCCCACGTTGGTGGCGGACAGCGGAGCCGCCCGTCATCGGATGTGGGACGCGCCGTTGAGGTCGACGGTCCCCCCGGTCATGCTCGGGCACTGCCCGCTGGCCAGAAACGCAATGACGTCGGCGACCTCCTGTACCCCGACAAGGCGGCCCATCACCAATCCGCCGGCGACGCGTTGCACGGCCGCGTCGTCCATGCCGGCCGTGCCCATGCCGCCGTCGACGACGCCGGGTGCGACGACATGGACGGCGACGCCCGCACGGGCGTAGAGCCGCGCAAAGGTCTGCGCGAGGTTGCGCAGGGCCGCTTTCGAGGCGGCGTAGGCGGTCGCATCCGGAAGGCGTGAACCCCGCTCGGACGCCCAACTGGAGACGGCGATCACGGTGCCCGAACCGTGCGCCGCGAACGACCGGACGGCCTCCCGCATCAGCGCACCGGTGCCCAGCACGTTCACCCGCATCGCCTGCTCCCAGCCGGCGTCCCATTCCTCGTCCGTGCCGTCTACGGGTGAGAGCGGGTTGACCGCGGCATTGACCACCAGCACGTCGATCGGGCCGTGTTCCAGCGCGGCGCGCCACAGCCCGCGGGCGCCGGTGGGCGTGCCAAGGTCGGCCTGGACGAGATGATGCCGACCGGAAGCGGTGTCCTGCAGTGCCTCCCGCACCCTGTCGGCGTGGTGGAGGTACTGCGCGACGACGCTGGCCCCCGCCCCGGCGAGGGTCGCTGCGGTGGCAGCTCCGATGTCGCCTGAGGCACCGGTCAGCAACACCGTGCGCCCGGCAAGGGCATCCGGATGCAGCAACATGACACTCCTTACCCAATGCCCCCGTCGACGGGGAGCAGTTGCCCGGTGATGCCGTTCGACAGCGGGCTGGTGAAAAATGCGACGGTGTCCGCGACGTCGTCTTCGGTGGCCAACCGGCGCAGCGAGGTCGCGGCGGCCGCCCGGGTCAGGGCCTCGTCCACGGACAGGCCGGTCACGGCGGCACGGGAGCGCATCCTGGTCAGCAATGCGTCCGTCGCGATGGGCCCGGGCGCCACCGCATTCACCCGGATTCCCTTCGGACCCAGTGCCATCGCCGCGGAGCGGACGATCCCGAGCACCGCGTGCTTGCTCGCCGCATAGGAGGTGATGTTCGGGTCACCCCGCCAGGAGTTCAGTGATCCAACGACCGTGATCGTGGATCCCGCCTCCATCAGTAGGGCGACATGCTTGATGACGGCTATGACGCCGCGGACGTTCACCGCGAAGACCCGGTCCCACTCCGCTAGATCCTGTGTTGTTGGCTCGCTCCAGGGTGGAACGATGCCGGCAGCCGCCACGACTCCGTCGACATGGCCGAGGATGTCGGCTGCGGCGCCGATCCCCTCGGCGACCGAGACCTCGTCGGTGACGTCGACGTTCACCTGCCGCCACGGGCCGGAGCGCGCGGTCTCCGCAGGCGCGGGCAGGTCCAGCACCAGACCGCCTGCGCCCATCGACGCGAATCGGTCGACAACCGCCGCCCCGATGCCGTTCGCCCCCCCGGTTACCAGGATCTGACGCCCGGCCAGCAAAGTCCCCACGGGAAACCGGGACGTCACGGTCCGGCCGCTTCTCGCAGCACCGCGCACACGGTGGCGGTGTCGTCGGCGAAAGGATCGACATCGACGATGATCTCGTCCACCCCGGCACGGCCCAGCGCCGGCAGGTGCTCGGCAATCAGCTGATGCCGGCCGCGCGAGCCGACTAGGCGAAGGACCAGTCGCGGAACACCGTCGCGTCCCGCCGCCGCCCGCGCCCGGCGCACCAGGTCGATCTCGGATTCGAGCAGGGCCGGGTCCATCTCCGCCGCGGACTGCTGGGCGAGCCATCCGTCCGCGAGCCGACCGGCCCGGTTCAGCGCCCGTGCCGAATGGCCGCCGACCAGGATCGGCACCCGACCCACCGGGGTGGGCAGCGCCAGCGTCCCGGCGGGCAGGACATAGCCCGGCCCCACATGCTGGCCCGGCCGGCCGGTCCAGCAATCCCGCAGTAATCCGATCCATTCCTCCATTCGAGCGCCGCGGCCCTGGAATTCTGCATTCAGCGCGGCAAATTCCTCGGCCAGCCATCCCGCGCCGACGCCGAGCGCCAGCCGCCCGCGCGAGATCGCGTCGATGCTGGCCAACTGCTTGGCCAGCAGAACCGGATTGCGCTGCGGCAGAACGAGGACCGCGGTGCCCAGGGTCACGGTGGTGGTAACCGCCGCAGCGGCGGCAAGACTGATCAGTGCCTCGACGTAGGGCGTGTCCGTCGGCCAGGTCGCAACCCCGTCATCCGCGAAGGGGTAGAACGAAGTGATCTTTTCGGGCATCACGACGTGATCGGATACCCACAAAGCATCGAAGCCCGCGTCCTCGAGGGCGCGTGCCCCGTCGGGGATAGACGCGGCCGAGGCCACCCCGCTGTGCGGCAATTTGGCCCCGATACGAACGGTCAACCGGCGGCGCTCCTTCCGTTCGACGTCGAACCGCGGCGGCGGGGCCGGGATCCGGTTGTCATCCCGGGTCCATTGTTGTGAGCGCCCGGTCGTGCGTCAAGCGCGCACACGCACGCTGTGCGCATGGTTGCACGTATTGCGTTCACTCGCTGGGTATGCGAATATCGCGCCAGAGCCACTAGTGTCAGGCACGAATCCGCGCCGTCCCCGCCCCGCCCCGCCGGAGGTAGCGTCTGATATGTACGGCAGCCCAAGCCTTTCCGGCACGTTCACCGGCCTGGACCACATCGGGATCGGCGTCTCGGACATGCAGCGGGCGCTGTGGTTCTACGCCGAGCTGGGTTTCGCGGATGTCTCATTCGACTGTTCCGGCGACCTACCGGGCCTGGCCGACGTGACACAGCATGAGAACACCGAAGCGCGGGTCGTGTTGCTGCGCAGCTCGAACCCCACCGTGCTCGGGCGGGCGTCGATCAAGTTGGTGCAGCTGACCGACCGACCACCGCCAGCGCAGCCCGCGGGCCAGGCCTGGGGGGAACCGGGAATCTGCGAGGTCTGTGTTCACGTCAACGGGCAGGCGGACTTCTACCGTAGCCTGGTCGCCGCGGGCCACACCGGATTGATGGATCCGAACGAGGCCGATCTCGAGCCCTACAACACACATTGTGGGCTGAGCTACGTGCGGGATCCGGACGGCGCGAAGATCGAGTTGATCGAATGGTCCACGCTGGAAGCGGGATGGCCACACCCGAGCGGTCCGCAAGGAGTTAATCACGTGGCTTTCGGGGTCGCGGATATTGAACGGACCCGTGACTTCTACGCCGGCATCGGCTTCATCGGAAAACTCTTTGAGTCCGACGGTTACTTCGAGCCGATGCATCCCTGGTTCGCACCCCGGACGCCGCCGCGGCAGCGCATGATGCTGCTCACCAGCCCCTACGGCGGGGCCCTGGAACCGGTGCAGCACTACCCGCCGTCACCCGACATGCGCGGTGAGTGGGGCCATCTGGGCACGTTTGAATTCGCGGTCGGAACGCGATGCCTGGAAAGGGCGCTCGACCGGCTCGACGCACTCGGGATCAAGCTGGCGGGTGATCCGGCGGAGATTGACCTCGGCCGCGGCGGGAGCTGGCGGTACGCCTATTTCCGTGATCCCGATGATCTGTTTGTATGCATCACCGAGGTTCGCGCGTGACCGGGCCGGCCGGATCCCCACCACCCGTGGTGCAACTGCGTGGGGTCCGCAAGTCGTTCGGGAAACTGGAAGTACTGCGCGGCATCGACCTGGACGTGCAGGCCGGTGAACATGTCGTCATCTTCGGCCCGTCCGGTTCCGGGAAGTCTACGGTGCTCCGCAGTATCAACATGCTGGAACCACCGACCTCCGGATCGCTGAAAGTGCACGGCATCGAATACGGGGTCGGGACTCCCGGCGAGGCAACGGGACAGAAAGGCAAGCGCCTGCAGTTGCGGCGCTCGGTCGGGATGGTGTTCCAGCAGTTCAACCTCTTCCCGCACCTGACGGCGCTGGACAATGTGGCACTGTCTCTGCGGTCCGTGCGCGGGATGAGCAGGAACCAGGCGGGCGAGCGCGCCGCGGAGTCACTGCGCGATGTGGGTCTGCTGCCGAGGGCCGCTCATTATCCGGCCGAACTGTCGGGCGGCCAGCAGCAGCGGGTCGCGATCGCCCGCGCACTGGCCCTGGACCCGGCCGTCATGCTCTTCGACGAGCCGACATCCGCGCTGGACCCGGAACTCGTCGGTGAGGTGCTGCGCACCATGCGGTCCGTCGCGGAGTCCGGCATGACCATGATCGTGGTGACCCACGAACTGGGGTTCGCCCGCGACATCGGTGATCTCAACGTGTTCATGGAGGACGGTCTGATCGTCGAACAGGGCCCGCGGGGATTCTTCGAGAATTGCACCAGCGCGAGGGCCCGCGAATTCATCATGGCGGTGCGCTGATGAACGTCAGTGATTACGACTGGAGCTTGATCTGGGAGAACCGCGTCATCCTGCTGGACGGCCTGTTGGTGGCCGTCAAGGTTTCGCTGGTAGCACTGATCATCTCTACCTTCGGCGGCTTGTTGTTCGCGCTGCTGCGAATGGCGGGACGGCCGTGGTCTTGGATCGCGCTGCTCTACATCAATATTTTCCGCGGCGTACCCGCGCTGGTCAGCGTCATCTGGGTCTATTTCGGTGTTGCCCTGTTGCTCGGTGTCAATTTCACCGTGTTCCAGGCCGGCGTCATCGCACTGTCGTTGCTGTACAGCGCTTTTCTGGCGGAGATCTTCCGCTCCGCACTCGGCGCGGTGCCGGCCGGGCATCGGGAGGCCGGCCAGGCGCTGGGCCTTCGCGGCAGCAGGATCCTGATCTCGATCATTCTCCCGCAGGCGTTCAAGATTGCGCTGCCGAACATCGGCAGCATGTTCATCGGGATGATCAAGGACACTTCGACCTTCACCGTGATCGGACTGCTCGAGGTGGTCAGGGTGACGCAGAACCTGGTGTCCCTGACCTTCCAGCCGTTCGTCCTCTATACCGCGGCAGCACTGATCTACGTCGTCGCGGCGTTCGTCATCGACCTCCTCTTCAGGCTGCTGGAAAGTGCCTACGTCAGGCCGCCAAAGGGACATATCGCAAAGGCCCTCCGTGCACGGAAACACCGAAGCATCGAGACTCTGATCACCCAGGTCGCGGCAGGCCCGCGCCCGACGGCGGTCCAGCTCACAAAAAGCACGCCATGAAAGGCGAACCCCACGGTCCCCGGCGCAGGGCGGTGTTGCCGCAGCGCCGCTGAGTCGTAATCGGGCGCATCCCACCGCCCGCCCCCTGCATCAGGAAGGAACACCCGTGTCCACTCGAAACACCACACGGCGAGTCAGGCGGCCTATGGTGCTCGCCGGCATTGCCGCCGTGGCGGTGCTGCTTGCCGCCTGTGGCAGCAACAGCTCGTCCGGTACCACCAGCCCGACGTCGGCCGCAGCAGCCAGTGCGGCGGCCTCGAGCGCCCCGTCGAGCGCCCCGTCGAGCGCGGCCGGCAGCTCGGCTGTCGCATCCTCGGCGGCACCCGCCGATCTTGGACTGAACGTGCCCGGCACCCTGACGGTGGGGATGAACCTGCAGTTCAAACCCGAGATGTATCTGGACAGCGCCGGCAAGCCCGTGGGCTATGACGTCGACCTGCTGGACAAACTCGCGGGCGAGCTCGGCGTCACGCTGGACATCAAGAACCTCGACTTCAACGGACTGATCCCCGGTCTGCAGAGCAAACAGTTCGACATGGTTTCCGTCGGCCTCAATGCCACTGACGAACGCAAGAAGGTGGTCGACTTCAGTCGTGGCTATGTCCCGTACACCAGCGTGCTCGCCGTGAAGCAGGACAACTCCGAACCCGCCACGATCGACAACTTCAACCAGGCCGGCAAGGTGATCACCGCGCTGCAGGGATCCACCGGTGAGCAACTGGCGAAGAAGACCTTCCCGAACGCCACGGTCACCGGATTCCCGGATCAGAACGCGGCCCTGCTGGAGGTGGCGACAGGGCGGGCGGCCGGCTCCGTTCTGGAGGACTACATCCTCGCGCAATTTCAGAAGTCGAACCCCAATCAACTGAAGCCGGTGGCGTTCGACAAGCCACTGGAGATCTCTTACGGCTCGTGGGCCGTGCAGAAGGGCAATCAGGGGCTGGTCACCGCACTGGACACATTCCTGTGCAAGGCGCAGAACGACGGAACCCTCGCCGCCCTTTACAAGAAGAACTTCGGTGTCTCCGACTTCCCGCCGATGCCGCAGGGTTGCTGACCTGTGGTCGTTGACGGGCGCGGTGCGGACGTTCTGGTGATCGGTGGTGGTCCCGCGGGCATGTCCGCCGCCCGGACTGCAACCGGCGCCGGGCTCCGCGCCGTGCTCGTCGACGAACGGCCCACCCTCGGGGGGCAGATTTTCAAGCAACCCGGCCCCGGGTTCCGGGTGGCCGCACCGCGCAAGCTCGGTGCGCAGTGGCGCTACGGCCGTGCACTGATCACCGGTGTCGAGGCGGCGGGCGTCGAGATGCTCCTGGGCACCGGTGTTGTCAGTATCGAGCAGGCCGGCGACGACGGGTGGACCGCCTTTCTATACACCCATGGCGAGCCGGTGTCCGAGTTCCGTGTGCCTCGGGTGATCATGGCGCCCGGGGCGTACGACCGGCCGGTCATCTTTCCCGGCTGGACACTGCCCGGGGTGATGACGGCCGGGGGACTGCAGACGCTCGCCAAGACACAGCGGCTGCTCCCGCAGGGCCGCATGGTCTTCGCCGGATCCGGGCCGGTCGCGCTGGCCTTCCCCGCCCAACTGGCCGGACTCGGTGCCGACATCGTGACAACTCTGGAAGCCGGTCCGGCACCGCGGTTGTCGGATCTAACCGGGATCGCGCGCGCGGCGGTGGGGAATGCGGGGCTGCTGCGCGACGCCGCCCGGTACCGGGCACAACTGCTCCGCCGGCGTGTCCCGTTACGGTACGGGCGGATCATAGTGCGGGCGGAGGGTGACCGGCGCGTACAGCGGGTGGTGCACGCCGCGGTCGACGCGCAGTGGCAGGTCCTGGCTGGCACCGAGGAAATCATCGAGGCCGAGCTGCTATGTCTTGGTTACGGTTTCGCTCCGTCCACGGAGCTGTTGCGGTTGGCCGGTTGTTCGGTCCGCTACGACCGGGCGTCCCTCGGGCCGGTCGTCGAGCGCGATTTCTGGGGCCGGACGAGTGTCCCGGGCATCTACGCGGCCGGTGACGGCACCGGCGTTGAGGGTGCGTACGTCGCGGTGGACGAAGGCCAGACCGCCGCGCTGGCCGCGGCGGTCGATGCCGGCCTGCTCACCCGTGCCGACGCCGAGGTAGCGGCGTCGGGCCCCGCCCGGCGGATCCGCCGGCGGCGCGCACTGGCCGCCGCCACCGGCCGTATGTACCGGGTGGGCGAGGGCATCTACTCGCTTGCCGACGACGCCACGATCGTCTGCCGATGCGAGGAGGTCCCGGCATCGACGGTGGCCGCGGCCGTCGACACGTCCGCGGATCCCAACGTCGTGAAGGCGTTGACCCGCGCCGGAATGGGACCGTGCCAGGGCCGGAACTGCGCGCGGCACATTGCCGCGATGATCGGTGAAAGGCATGGACTTCGCGCCGAGGAGGTCGCCGCGCCGACCCCGCGGGCACCCGTCCGTCCGGTGCCGATCGGTGCGGTCGCCGACCACCGGGTGCTCGACCCCGGACTGTTCCTGCCGCCGGGAGAACCTATTGGCTGAAACGATGATGCCCACCAGTACCGACGTGCTGGTGATCGGCGGCGGGATCGCCGGGACCGCGATGGCCTACCACCTGGCGCGGGCCGGCGTCGAGGTCGTCCTGCTGGACCGCGGTGAGCTCAACCGGGAAGCATCCGGCACGAACGCCGGAAGTTTCCACCTGCAATTGGCTATCCATCAGCTGTCTGGCGCCGGTACCGCGATGGATCGCGAGCGGCTGCTGGCCGATGGCAGGCTCAGCCTGGAGGCGTCGCGGGTATGGAATGCGCTCGGTGCGGAATTGGGCGGCGATCTCGGGGTCCACCAGACCGGTGGCTGGATGGTGGCGCAGACCGCCGACGAGCTGCGTTTGCTGCGCGAGAAACACGAGCTGGAGGCACTCGCCGGGATCGACACCGAGGTCGTTGCCGCCGACGCACTGCGCAGCCGCGCGCCGTACCTGTCGGATCGGCTGCTGGGAGCCAGCTACTGCGCCGCGGAGGGCCACGCCAACCCTCTGGTGGTCGCGCCACTGTATGCCCGCCGCGCTGTCCAGAGCGGCGCAACGGTGGTGCTCGACGCCGAGGTGCGGCGCATCGACTGGCACTCCGGGTCGCCCGCGCGCCGCTTCACCGTGCACACCGACGCCGGGCGCATCGACGCGCGGCGGTTGGTGAATTGTGCCGGCGCATGGGCCGGAGAACTCGCGCAGATGGTGGGCGTGCGGCTGCCGGTTCGCAGCGAGGGACTGCACGTCAACGTGACCGAGTCACGCGAGCGGCTGTTCGAACCGATGATCCAGCACATCGGCCGCCGCCTCACACTCAAACAGAATGACGCTGGCACCTTCATCATCGGCGGCGGATGGCCGACCGGAACGGCCGCCCGGCCCAAGCGTTACCCGACCACCTGGCAGAGCATGGCCGGCAATCTCGCCGTCGCAGTGGACGTGGTGCCGGCGCTGGCCGACGTCCGAGTGCTCCGGACATGGTCGGGCGTCATCGTCTTCACCGACGACTTCGCCCCGATCGTCGGCGAGTCGGAGCTGGTGCCCGGCTTCTTCGTCTGTGTGTCCTCGACCGGCTTCACCTTCAGCCCGATGTTGGCCCGGCAGCTCGCCGAGCGGATGGTCGATCCGCCCCGGGCAGGGTCGGGGTTCCCGTCCAGATATGCAATCGACCGCGGATGACGTCCGCCATCGGAACCACCTTGCCCGGCCAACATGAAGGAGTGCTCCATGAATCGTGACGACATCGATTGGCAGGGATATTTTCCGGCGGTGGTCACACCCTTCACCGACAGCGGCGCACTGGATCTCGACACCTTGCGTGACCTCGTCGAGTTCTACGCCGGTGCGGGCATGCACGGCATGGTGATCAACGGAACCTGCGGCGAATGGTTCTCGCAGAGCCACGACGAGCGCAAAGCGGTTGCTGAGACTGCTGTGTCGGCGTCCCGCGGCAGGATGCGGGTATTGGTCGGCTGCACCGACTACACCGCCGACCAGGTCATCGAACTGGGGCGGCACGCGCTGCGGGTCGGCGCGGACGGTGTGCTGGCCTCTCCCCCGCCGTACGCCAAGCTCTTTCCGAACGAGGTGATCGCGTATTACGAGGACATCAGCGCCGGGCTGGACGGGCCGCTCGCCGTCTACAACTGGCCGCACGGGGCGGGCATCGACATCGACACCGACCTTGCGGACCGACTGGCCGACATCGACACCGTCGTCGCGATCAAGGACAGCACCCCGGACGGGGATCAGTTCTTCCGCACCTCGGCGCGGGTCCGGGACAGGGTCCGGGTCTTCGGTCCGTACATGTCCGTCCGTGGCGTCGAGGTGCTGCGCACGGTGGGCGGTGACGGCTCCGTCGGCGGCGGGTCTCTCTGGGGACGACCGGATCCGGCGTTCTGGGAGTCGTACTGGGCGGGCGACTTCGCGGCCATGGCCGCCCATGCCGAGATCACCGATCGGCTGTTTCCGAAGCTGTGGCTCCCCGGCGGCTGGGCCGGCATCCACGGGGCGTACCAGAGTCAGCTCAAGGAACTGATGCGCATGCTGGGCCAGCCCGCCGGACACGTCCGCCGGCCCCGGCTGGCACTGACGGATCCGGAAGCGCTGTCGGAGTTGCGGGCCGTCCTGGTCGAGGAGGGATTGCTGTCACCCGCGGCCGGCTCCGCGCCGTGAAACGGTCCGGTCCGCGACTGGAGGGCCACGGACTGCAGCGTGGCGCACCGGTCACGGTCCTGATCGACGGCACCGCGCGCACCGCGTACCTTGGCGAGAGCGTTGCCGCCGCGGTGATGTCTGGCGGTGAGCTGGAACTGCGAACGACCACCGACGGCGCCGCCCGCGGGGTGTTCTGCGGCATGGGCGTCTGTTTCGACTGCCTGGTGGTGGTGGACGGTGTTCCCAACACCAGGGCGTGCGTGACGTGGGTGCGGGACGGGATGGTCATCGACCGGCAGGTCGGTCGCGGGGCCACTTACCGGGCCGCCGGCAGGTCGGGATCCGATCGTGGGTGAATTCCCTGGGTTCGAAAGCCGGTCAGAGGCCCAGGCCGTCGACGGCCAGGTATTTGAGGTCGGTGAACTCCTCGATGCCGTGCCGCGATCCCTCACGGCCGAGTCCGGACTCCTTCACTCCGCCGAAAGGTGCTCCCTCGTAGGAGATCAGGCCGGTATTGACACCGACAACACCGAATTCGAGGGCCTCACCGACCCGCCACATCCGGCCGAGACCGGCCGTGTAGAAGTACGCGGCCAGGCCGAACGGGGTGTCGTTCGCGATGCCTACGGCCTCGGCCTCGGATTCGACCCTGATCACCGGCGCGACCGGTCCGAAGGTTTCTTCCCGGCAGATCAGCATGTCCGGCCGGACGCCGGTGATCAGGGTCGGGCTGAAGAAGGTACCACCCAGCGGATGCAGGTCACCGCCGGTCACCACCGTCGCACCGTCGCGGACCGCATCGGCGATGTGCCGCTGCACCTTGCGTACGGCGTCGTGCGTGATCAGCGGCCCCTGCTCGGAGCCGGCGTCGAAGCCGTTGCCCACCACGAGTTTGTCGATGGCGACGCGGAGTTTGCCGACGAACTCATCATGGATGCCGGACTGGACGATGATCCGGTTCGCGCAGACGCAGGTCTGCCCGGCGTTGCGGAACTTGGACGCCATCGCGCCGGTGACGGCCGCGTCGACATCAGCGTCGTCGAACACCAGGAAGGGGGCGTTGCCGCCGAGCTCGAGCGCGAGCCGCTTGACGGTGCCGGCGCTCTTGGCCATCAGCATCTTGCCGACCTGTGTCGACCCGGTGAAGCTCAGTACCCGGACCGACGCGTCCGCCGTCAGGATGTCGCCGATCATCGAGGGCTCCCCGCAGACCACGTTGAGCACGCCGCGCGGCACGCCCGCCCGCAAGGCCAGCTCGGCCAGCGCCGTCGCCGACAGCGGCGTCTCCTCAGCGGGTTTGACGATCATCGGGCAGCCAGCGGCCAGGGCCGGCGCGGCCTTGCGCAGGATCATCGCGGACGGGAAGTTCCACGGGGTGATGGCGGCAGTGACCCCGGACGGCTGACGAATGGTCAGCAGCCGCCGGCCCTTCACGTTGGTCGGGATGACGTCGCCGTACGTGCGCTTGGCCTCCTCGGCGTACCACTCGACGAAGCCTGCGCCGTAGATGATCTCGCCGCGGGCCTCGGCCAGCGGCTTGCCTTGCTCGGCGGTGAGGATGCGGGCCAGGTCGTCGGCATGCGACACGATGAGGTCGAACCAGGCCCGCAGGATCTTCGACCGTGCGGGTGCCGTCATCGCGGCCCACCCCGGCGCTGCCGCCTGCGCCGCCGCAATGGCGCGGCGGACATCCGCTTCGTCCGCCGCCGCCATCAGCACCACGAGGTCGCCGGTGGCCGGATCACGGACCTCGGAGCTGCCCGCGCCGCCCGGTGCCCAGGAGCCGTCGATGAAGAGTTGATCCCGCAGCAGTGCCGGATCCGTCAGCCCGGACAGGCCGATTGTGCTTGTCACGCCTTCCACCTCCGGCAGGAATGTGCGGTGACGCTTCGGCCGGGGGCGTATGCGCTCGATCCCGTGGCCGCTGTGCGGGCGATCGTACGCGGTGCGCCCAGAGTTTTGTTACAGTCGGCAGCAGAAAACTGCAGTTCTGCACCGAAGTCTATCCGGCGCAACGTGTCTCCGGCCGGAGCGGCCCCTCCGCAGCGTTTGCGGCCGACGCCGCGCACCGCCACGGTGTCATTTCCCCTTCTCTTGTTGATCGGTAGGCGTCCATGACGGTCGAGGACCTCGACAGGGAGTACTTTTTCCATCCGTTCACTAACATGCGGCAGCATGAGCAGCACGGGCCGCTCACGATTGTGGAAGCGAAGGGCTCCACGTTGGTGGACAACCAGGGCCGCCGCTACCTGGACGCCATGGGCGGTCTGTGGTGCGTCAACATCGGTTACGGGAACGCTGAAATGGCGGACACGTTGCATCGTCAGGTCAAGAAGCTCGCGTACTATCACACATTCGCGTCCATGGGGAATGAACCGGTGGCGCACCTGGCGGAGCGGCTGATCACCATGGCGCCGGGGTCGATGTCCAAGGTCTTCTTCGGCAACAGCGGATCGGATGCCAACGACACCCAGGTCAAGTTGGTCTGGTATTACAACAATGTTCTCGGCCGGCCGGCGAAGAAGAAAATCCTCTCCCGCAACCGTGGCTATCACGGCGTGACGGTGATGTCCGCGAGCCTGTGCGGGTTGCCCGGGATGCACATGGGATTCGACCTCCCGCTGCCGATGGTGCGCTACGTCCGCGCCCCGCACCGTCTGTGGGAGAAGGCGCCCGGTCAGAGTGACGAGGAATTCTCCAGGACGCTGGCCCGCGAACTCGAGGAGCTGATCCTGGCGGAGGGCCCGGACACGGTCGCGGCGTTCATCGCCGAACCCATCCAGGCGGCGGGCGGGGTGATCGTGCCGCCGGCGTCGTACTTCCCGGCCATCGGTGAGGTGTTGCGCCGGTACGACGTGCTGCTGATCGCCGACGAGGTGGTGTCCGGTTTCGGGCGGACCGGAGAGGCGTTCGGCAGCACCGTGTTCGGGATGGAACCGGACCTGATCACGGTGGCCAAGGGCATCACCTCCGCGTACATCCCGTTGTCGGCCTGCCTGGTGTCGGAGCCTGTCTGGGATGTGATCTCCGGGGGCTCCGATCACTTCGGGGTGTTCAGCCATGGATACACGTATTCGGCGCATCCGCTGGCGGCCGCGGCCGCGATGACGAACCTGGACATCATCGAGCGGGACGGGTTGATGTTGCAGGCCAAGGCCCGCGGCGACCACCTCGCGCTGCGACTGCAGGCCCAGTTCGGATCTCACCCGCTGGTGGCTGAGATTCGCGGTTACGGGCTGCTTGGCGCGGTGGAGTTCACCGCGTACACCGATCCGCTGACGGCGTTCGATCCGCTGGGCAGCGTGTCTGCGGCGGTGACCCGGCGGGCGCGGGAACTCGGCGTCATCACCCGGGCGCTGCCTGCCTCGGACACGGTGTCGTTCTCCCCTCCGTTCATCGTGACCGAACAGGAGATCGACACCATGGTTGCGACCGTACGCCGCGCCCTCGACGATGTCGCCGACGAGATGCACCTGCTGTCATGACCGGCGGGGGGCCGGCGCGGTATGACGTCGGCGTCGTGGTCAACCCGATCGCCGGGATGGGCGGCCGGGTCGGGCTGCACGGAACCGATGGGACGGCGTTTCCCGAGGCGGTCAGGTTGGGTGCGCGGCCGGTAGCGCCCGCACGCGCCCGACTGGCGCTACAGCGGCTCGTGGAGCTGGTGCCGCGGGTGTCGGTACTGACGGTCGACGGCCCGATGGGCGGTGATCACCTTCCGCCAGGTTGGCCTGCCGACCTGTTGCTCCGGCCGGCTCGGACACCCACGACAGCGACCGATACCCGCGAGTTTGTCACGGCTTTCGTTGATCGCGGGGTGTCGCTGTTGCTGTTCGCGGGCGGTGACGGGACCGCGCGTGATGTGTTGCAGGTCGCGGGGTCGAGGTTACCGATGCTCGGAGTGCCGTGCGGCGTGAAGATGCAGTCCGGTGTCTTCGCGACTGGGCCGGAGGCCGCCGCCGAGGTCGCGGCGAGCTTCCTGCTCGGCGCTGGACAGCTGACGTCGGCCGAGATCGTCGACACCGAGGCGGGCGGCACGCGGATGTTCGGGATTGCACGGGTTCCCCGGACCACGGTGGGTCTGCAGGCCCCCAAATCGGCGCCCGCTGTTACCGACGATGACCTGTCGGAACTTGGCCGCGCGGTGGCCGAGGACATGGAGCCCGATCGGCTGTACCTACTCGGGCCCGGGATGACGGTGGGCGCGGTGAGCAAGGCGCTGCGCGTTCCCGCGTCGGTGCAGGGCATCGACGCTGTCTTCGACGGCAAGGTGATCGCCGCCGACGCGGGCGAGCAAGAGCTACTGAGCCTACTCGGCAGGTATCCACGGGCGGGGCTGATCCTCGGTGTGGTCGGCGGGCAGGGTTTCCTGCTGGGCCGCGGCAATGCCCCGCTGTCCCCAGAGGTGCTCGGCGCGATCGGGCCCGCGAACATTCAGGTTCTGTCGGCTCCCGCCAAGATCGCGGCGTTGAATCCGCCGGTGCTTCGCGTCGATGTCGACGACGCGGTGCTGCGGGAGCAGTTGACCGGTTACCGCACGGTCCGGACATCGCGACGGCGCAGCACGGTGCTGCGCGTGGTCGCCTGAACAGGAGCGCAGATGACGCACCCTTACATGCCGAACTCCACCCGCGAGGCGAAGGCGACCATGATGGCCGCCATCGGGGTCGACGTCGTCGAGGAATTGTTCGAGCAGATCCCAGACGACCACATCACCGACCGGGCGACCTCTTTGGCTCCGGGCGTGCGATCCGAGGCGACGCTGCGTCGGCATCTGCGCGGCCTGCTCGACCGTAACGCGAGCTGTGCGTCCCACCTGAACTTCATCGGCGGGGGCTACTGGCAGCACTACGTTCCGGCGGTGTGCGACGAGATTGCCGGGCGCAGCGAGTTTCTCACCTCTGTCTGGGGCACCCCGTCCTCCGATCACGGTCGCAACCAGGCCTGGTTCGAGTTCGCGTCGCAGCTCGGCGAACTGCTGGCGATGGATTTCGTCGGGTTGCCGGTGTACAGCTGGGGCGCGGCGGCGGGCTTTGCTCTCCGGATGGCGTCGCGGATGACCGGGCGTCGGCAGGTGATTGTTGTCGGGTCGCTCGACCCGGAGCGCCGTGCCGTCATCGAAACCTATTGCGGCAGCGGTTTTGCCGGCGATAGCATCGAGGTGCTGGCGGTGCCGTACTCGATGCGATCGGGCACCATCTCCGCCGCGGACCTGACCGCTGTGATCGGTGCCGAGACGGCCGCAGTGTATGTGGAAAACCCGAACTACCTGGGACTGATCGAGGTTGACTTGGCCGCGATCGCGGCACTCGCCCGGGAACGCGGAGCAGAGACCGTCGTCGGTGTCGACCCGCTGTCGTTGGGCATCCTTGCTCCCCCGTCGGAACTCGGAGCGGACATCGTCGTCGGGAGCACGCAGCCGCTGGGGGTGCACCTCAATGCGGGCGGCGGTGCGGGCGGATTCATCGCGACCCGGGATGAGGAGCGGTATGCCCGGGAGTATCCGACGCTGCAGGTCAGTCTCTGCAACACCGTGGTGCCCGGGCAGCGGGCATTCGGATTGACGTTGTTCCACCAGTCCTCGTACGGTTCTCGTGAAGACGGGAACGACTGGACCGGAAACTCCGTGTATCTCTGGACGGTGGTCAATGCGGTGTACATGGCGCTGTTGGGCCCGACAGGGTTCGCAGAACTGGGTGAGACCATCATCAGGAACAGTCATTACGCCGCTCAGCGGATCCAACAGGTCGACGGGGTCCGCGTCATCTGGCAGGAAGGATTTTTCAAGGAATTCGTCGTCGACTTCTCGCAGACCGGTCGCACCGTCGCACAGATCAATGCCGACCTCCTAGGCCTAGGCATCTTCGGTGGCCGGGACCTGTCAGGTGACTTCCCCAATCTCGGCCAGAGCGCTTTGTTCTGCGTTACGGAACTGCACACTTCGGAGGACATTTCCGCCCTCGTCGATGCCCTGAAGAAGGTGCTGGCATGACCGCACTTCGTCGCTATCATGCCGCCGTGTGGGACGAGCCGCTGATCCTCGAGCAGGGGGCGCCGGGCCGCCGCGGGTTTGTCCCGCCGACGCCGATCGAAGGCTCCGGCATCGACGATCTCGTGCCACCGGCACTTCGCCGGTCGGTGCCACCGGGCTTGGCGGAGAACGCGGAGCCGGATGTCCTGCGGCATTATCTGCATCTGTCGCAGCAGGTGATGGGCATGGTCGGGATTTCGCTGTTTGGGACCTGCACGATGAAATACAACCCCAGGGTCAACGAATTCTTGACGGCCAGGGATGAAGTCGCCGAGATCCATCCCTTGCAAGCCGACTCCACCATCCAGGGGTTGTTGGAGATAGTTCACCGCTTCGACCTGCAGCTCCGCGCGTTGTCCGGCATGGACCGGTTCGTTTTCCAGCCGGGCGGCGGGGCGGCAGCGGCGTACACCCACGCCTGTGTGACTCGTTCCTATTTCAAGGCCCGGGGTGAGCTGGCGCAGCGGCGGCAGATCATCACCACAGCGCAGGCACATCCGTGTAATCCGGCGACCGCGGCGGCCGCGGGTTTCGACGTCATCACTATTCCGCTGGAATCCGACGGGTTGCCGTCCCTTGACGCGCTCTGGGCGGTCGTCGGCGATCGGACGGCGGCCCTGATGATCAATAATCCGGACGACATGGGGCTGTACAACCCAGCGATCAGGGAATGGGTGGACACCGTTCATGAGGTCGGCGGACTGTGCTTCTACGACCACGCCAACTTCAACGGTGTGATGGGCCGGATCAGGGCGGCGGAGCTCGGCTTCGATGCGTGCATGTTCATGCTGCATAAGACCTTCGGCGTTCCGAAGGGCGGCGGCGGACCCGCGGTCGGTGCCTACGGCTGCACGGCCGAGTTGGAGCCGTTCCTGCCAGGTCCGCTCATCGACGTCGTCGACGGTCAATACATCAGGCGAGAGAACGCCGGCGGTGTGGGACGGATCCGGGAGTTCTCCGGGAACCTGCAGGAGGTGGTGAAGGCCTACTCCTGGCTGACGGCCATGGGCGGCGACGGGGTCCGCGAAGCGGCCGACATCTCGGTGCTCGCGAACAACTACATGGAAACAAGGCTTCTCGCGATCCCTGGAGTGACCAAGTCGTACCCGGAGATGAAACTGCACCGCCTCGAGATGACCCGCTACAGCCTCGGTGAATACACCGAGGCGACGGGCCTGACGGCCGGCGACGTCCAGAACCGGATGACAGATTTCGGTGTGGACGCGTTCTGGCTGAGCCACGAACCATGGATCGTGCCCCAACCGTTCACTCCCGAACCCGGTGAGGCATGGAGCTTGGAAGACATCGACTATTGGATCGACATTCTCGCCCATGTGCTTCAGGAGGGCCGCGTCCACCCTGAGACCGTACGCACCGCTCCGCACCATCAGGTCGTCGCAAAAGTGGACGGCTCGTCCCTCGACAGTCCGGACCGATGGGCGACGACATGGCGTGCCTACCAACGGAAGAACCACCGGTAGGAAAATCACGATGCCGCCGGCGTCGAACTGCTGCTTGCAGCACCAGCACTGAATCCTGGCCAGCGGGAAACAGGATGACCGGCGGGCTGCACCAGGGCTTCCAGGGTCGCACCGTCCGCTGACCGGTCGTGCAGACTGATGCGCTGCAGGTGACGATCGACGTCCGCGGCGGCACCGTTAGCGGGGTGGTGTTCCACACCGATCAGGGCGGTGAGGTTGCTCTGATCTGGGCCGGACCGTCGGTGAGGTCGATCTCGATTCCGGGTGCGCCGCACATGACGCACCCGGCCGGCCCAGCATCAACCGATGCCCACTCGGGTTGTCATCGTTTCGAGTTGACATTCCTCTACCAGTCGCGCGGTACCCGATTTTCAGGTGTGCAGTTCGACGTCGAGTCGGTTGCGGAGATCACTGACCGTGATGCCGAAGGTGTCACGGATCTGCACGACGTGGTCGTGGATGAGCAGGATCGCGTGGTCGGTGTAAACCCTGGTGACGCATCGAACGCCGGTCAGCGGATAGGTGCAGCGCGGCAACAGCTTGGGCGTCCCGTCACGACCGAAGAGGGTCATGATCACGTAGACGTCTTTGGCGCCGATGGCGAGGTCCATGGCCCCGCCCACGGCGGGGATGGCGTTGGGGTTGCCGGTGTGCCAATTGGCGAGATCGCCGCTGCTGGACACCTGGAAGGCGCCGAGCACGCACACGTCCAGATGCCCGCCGCGCATCATGGCGAAGGAGTCGGCGTGGTGGAAGTAGGAGGCACCGGGAGTCTCTGTGACAGGAATCTTGCCGGCGTTGATCAAATCCGGATCAATGTCCTCCCCGGCGGCCGCGGGACCCATACCGAGCATGCCGTTCTCGGTGTGCAGGATGATATTGGCATCAGCCGGTAGGTAATCGGCGACGGTCGTGGGTTGGCCGATGCCGAGGTTGACGTAGGAGCCGGGCGGTATATCGGCGGCAACCAGGGCGGCAATCTCGTTCCTGCTGAGCGGACCTCGGTTGTTGTGTTCGGGTGTCATCCGGCGGGACCTTCCTGAAACGGTGGGGTGGCGGCAGGGCACTGGACCAGGCGGTTGACGAAAATGCCTGGGGTGATGACGGTCTCCGGGTCGAGTTCACCGGCCGGCACGATGTTGCCGACCTGCGCGATGGTGAGCGTGGCGGCGGTGGCCATGACGGGGCCGAAGTTGCGGGCGGTCTTGCGGTACACGAGGTTGCCGGCGGTGTCGGCCCGGTGCGCCTTGATCAGCGCGACGTCCCCGTGGATGGGGTATTCAAGGACATAGTCGCGGCCGCCGATGCTGCGCTGTTCCTTGCCCTCCGCGAGTGGTGTGCCGACACCTGTCGGGCCGAAGAACGCCCCGATGCCCGCGCCGGCCGCGCGCATCCGCTCCGCCAGGTTGCCCTGCGGGACCAGCTCCAGCTCGATGTTGCCGGCGCGGTAGAGCTTGTCGAACACCCAGGAGTCGCTCTGCCGGGGGTACGAGCAGATGATCTTGCGGACGGCACCGGAGGCCAGCAGCGCGGCGAGACCGATCTCGCCGTTGCCCGCGTTGTTGTTCACCACGGTGAGGTCACCGACGCCTGAGCGGCGCAGCGCGTCGATCAGTTCCACAGGTTGACCGGCCGGGCCGAACCCGCCGATGAGAATCGTTGCACCATCTCGGATACCGGCGACGGCACTGTCGGCATCGGCCGCGATGGGCGGGGTCATGATGTGGCCTCGTTCTTCAGGACCACTGCCAGGCCCTGCCCGACGCCGATGCAGATCGCGGCGACACCCCACCGTGCGCGGCGCTCGCGGAGCTCTCTGGCTAGTGTGCCGAGGATGCGGCCGCCGGAGGCCCCCAGTGGATGCCCGATGGCGATGGCGCCGCCGCGAACGTTGACGATGTCAGGATCGATCTTCCACGCGTCGATGCAGGCCAGCGACTGCACCGCGAACGCCTCGTTCAACTCGACGGCGGCCACGTCGGACCAACCGATCCCAGCCCGGGCGAGCGCGCGGTTGGCCGCCTCCACCGGGGCATACCCGAACAATGGCGGGTCTACCGCGTTCGCGCCGCGTCCGGCAATGCGGGCAACCGGGTCCCGGCCGATGCGGCCGGCGGCCGCGGCGGACCCGATCAGCACGGCGGACGCGCCGTCGCTTAGCGGCGATGCGTTGCCCGCGGTGATGGTGCCGCCGGGGCGGAACGCGGGCTTCAGCGCTGCGAGGGTCTGGGCGGTGCTGCCCGGCCTGATGCCCTCGTCGCGGTGCAGGTCGGACCCCGGTACGGCGACGGTGAGGTCGTCGTAGAACCCGGATTCCCATGCGGCGTGGGCACGACGGTGCGATTCGGCGGCGAACGCGTCCTGACGTTCCCTTGAGATGGAGAACCGCTCCTGTAGTTGTTCGTTGCCCTCGCCCAGGGCCACGGTCCACTCCTTAGGCATGGCGGGGTTGACCAACCGCCAGCCGAGGGTGGTCGACACCGCCATGACATCTGTTGCGGGAAAAGCTTTTTCCGGCTTGGGTAGCACCCACGGCGCGCGGGTCATGGACTCGACACCGCCGGCGATAACGACGTCCGCGTCGCCCGTTTCAATCATCCGGGCGGCCGACATGGCGGCGTCCAGGCTGGATCCGCAGAGCCGGTTGATCGTCGATCCCGGGACGGTGACGGGCAGCCCGGCCAGCAGTGCGGCCATACGAGCAACGTTCCGGTTGTCCTCGCCGGCGCCGTTGGCGTTGCCGAACAGCACCTCGTCCACGTCGGCCGGATCAAGGCCCGGGGAGCGCTCGAGCAAGGCACGCAGAACCGTCGCGGCAAGGTCGTCCGGACGGATCCCGGCGAGAGCCCCGTCGAATTTGCCGAACGGGCTCCGCACCGCGTCGTAGATGTGGGCCTGCATCACTTGGGGCGCTCCTTCGGGTCGGTGTGTGTGGTGGTGCCTGATCCGGATGGGGGTGTTGATCCAGTGGCGGTTTCCGGGTCGCTCAGCACCTGTTGTGCGATGCGGAAGGCAGTGTTGGCGTCGGGGACGCCGCAGTAAATGGCGGTCTGCAGGATCAGCTCCTTGATTTCGTCGGTGCTTAGGCCGTTGGTCCGTGCAGCGTGTAGGTGCATCTCCAGTTCGTCGTGATGGCCGCGCGCGATCAGTGCCGTCAGGGTGATCAATGACCGGCTGCGCCGATCGAGGCCGGGTCGTGTCCAGATGGTGCCCCAGGCGTATTGGGTGATGAATTCCTGAAATTCGCGGGTGAGGTCGGTCGCTGCGGCGGTTGCCCGGTCCACGTGGGCGTCGCCGAGAACCTCGCGGCGCACCGCCATGCCGGCGTCGCGCACCTGCCGCAGCGTCCGATCCCCCCGCCCGGGCACCGCCCTCAGGTGTTGGTTGATGAGTTCCGCCACCTCGCCAGGAGCTTCTGCCGGGGCTTGGTGCGCAACGGCGTCCAGGACCTGGAGCGAGCCGTGCTGCACACCGTCCGCTATGTAGCGGAGGTCGGACACCGGAGTGGCCTGGTCGGCCGCGCCGGCGACTGCCAGAATCGGCGCCTGAATCTCCGGCAGCCGATCGCGGACGTCGAAGCCGGCGAGGGCTTCGCACACCCAGGCGTAGCTGGCCGTGTCGGCGTTGTGCAGGACATCGAGGAGAGCGGACCCCACGTCCGGGGACCGGTCGAGGAAGCCGGGCCCGAACCATCGCTGGGCGGAGGGCGCCACCATAACCGGTGTGCCACCAGCTCGAACGGTGACCGCGCGGTCCCGCCATCCGTCGGGGGTGCCGATGCGAGCGCCGGTGCACAGCAGAACAGCGGCAATCACGTCGGCGGAGTGATCCAGCAGCAGTTGAAGTCCGACAGCGCCGCCGACCGAATCACCGGCATAGTAGTAGCGCTCGGCCGGGGTGCCTCGTTCCTCCAGAATCTTCGCGGCAAAGGTGCCGACAGCCGTGGCAAGCTCGGGAATCGAAAAGCTCTCCTTTGCAGGCGGACTCATGCCGTGACCGGGAAGATCCCAGCCGATGACATCGAAGTCGGTCAAGTGGCGGGCGGCCTCGGCCCACAGCGTGGCGGCCGACGTGCCAAGCGACGGCCCGAGCACGAGCAGCGGTCGGGTACTGCCGGCGCTGCCGGACAGTCGGGTACCACTCAGGATCGGAATCATCGGGTCCCTTTCAGGTGTGTCGCGGCTCGAGCGAGCGTCTCGTCGACGATCAACCGACTGGCACCCAGGTACGCATCCGTTCCGTCATCACCGCGCCCGCCGAAAAGCGCTGCGAGGGAGCGCTTCTCCGCCATCAGATCGTCCAGGTGCAGGGCCACCGTGTCCCCCATTCGGTTCTCATCGACGTGGAGCCCCGCCAGCAGTTCCGACGTCTGGGACGCCGCGCCGACTGTCCCCCGGGCCAGGCTCCGGAGCGCCGGCCATTCCAGCTGCCAGGCACCGTCCGGTCGCTCATCTCGGGCGTCTGCGGCCGCTAAGTGCAACTGGGCGCCCAAGGTGGGGGCAGCCAACGCGGCCTTGCGGATGAGCACCGCCAGCACCGGGTTGACCTTGTGCGGCATGGTGGACGACCCGCCGCGACCGGGTCCGGTGGGCTCAGCCAATTCGGCGATCTCCGGCCGCGACAGGGTCAGCACATCGTTGGCGATGCGGCCGAACGCGTCGCAGCACGTGGTGAGCGCGTCGCCGAGGCGGGTGACCGGAGTGCGGGTGGTGTGCCAGGGGCGGCACGACAGCAGGTTCAGCCGGCGCGCCGCGTCGGCGGCGAGGTCACGGGCGCACTGCGCGGGATCGGCATGTCCGGCCAGCGCGGCCAACTCGGTGGCTGCGGACAGCGTCCCGGCGGCGCCCCCGAACTGCGCCGGCAGGGCAGCGTCGGCGGATTCGAGAAGCGCTGCGGCGTTGAGGATGCCGTCCAGCCAGCCCGCTGCCTTCACACCGAACGTGATCGGCACGGCCAGCTGGGTCACGGTGCGTCCGGCCATCACGGTGTCCCCGTGGCGTTCGATGAGCCCGACGAGTGAGCGGATCTGCGCGGCGACCTCGGCCAGCAACCGGGACAGAACGTCGCGCGCGCAGAGCATCAGGGCGGTGTCCAGGACGTCCTGGCTGGTAAGCCCCCGATGCACCCAGTTGGCCGCGTCAGCATTCTCATCGGACAGCCGGGTCCGCAGCAGGGCGAGGAATGGCAGCACGGGCGTCCCGCCGCCCTCCGCCGCGGCCGCCACGGATGGCAGGTCGACTTCGGTTATCAAGCCCGCCAGATCAACGGCAGCACAACCGGGGGCGATTTCGGCATGCACAAGCCCTGCCAGCCAGGCTGTTTCCACCCGGAGCAGGGCGGACAAAACTGCGGCATCGGTGAACAGGTCGCCGGCACGCGTCCCGCCCGGCTCGAGAAGTCCGTTCATCTGAGCCGGTGCCCGGGATAGGACAGGAAAACCGTTTCGCCGGGTGCTCCGGCGGCGGGGGTTCCGGCCGCCTGCAGCACGACGTCGAACTGGTAGCCGTCCGGCGTCGCCGCGGCCAGCAGCGTGGCCCTGCGGTCGGGCGGCAGTGCGGCCAGCAGCGGATCGGCCGTCAACGCCGCCGGGTCCCCCGGCAGGTAGACCCGGGTGAACAACCTGTTCAGTAGCCCTCTCGCGAAAATCGTCATGCCGATAAACGTTGCCTTGCCCGGGCCGGGCGGCCCGGGGCGCAACGTGCTGAAGCTGTATCCACCGTCACTGTCGGTCTCGGCCCGGCCCCAACCGGTGAACGTCCAGCCGTCACGGCGCAACGAACCCGCCTGCTGGATGACGGCTCCACTCGGTCCGGCCTGCCAGATCTCCAGCAGGGCATCGGGAACTCCCGCGCCGGCACCGTCCAACACCCGACCGAACAGCCGAATGGCGCCTGGCGCGCCCGGCGGGACGAGTTCGGATCCACCGGCGTACGGCAGGGCGTATCCGAAGAACGGCCCGATGGTCTGCCCGGGGGACGGCGGCAGGGCGGTGCTCATGCCGGGTCCGATTCGGTCCACGTGCGATGCGAGCCGGTCAGGACGACGTCCCAGCGGTAACCGGTGGACCATTCGGGTTCGGTCAGATCATGGTCATAGGTCGCAACAAGCCGTTGCCGCGCGGCCGGGTCGGTGATCGACTGGTATATCGGGTCCAGGGCGAACAGCGGGTCGCCGGGGAAGTACATCTGGGTGATCATCCGCTGGGTGAAGTCCGTGCCGAACAGAGAAAAATGGATGTGCGCCGGGCGCCAGGCGTTGCGGTGGTTTCGCCACGGGTACGGACCGGGCTTGATGGTGGTGAACCGGTAGCTGCCGTTCGGGCCCGTCAAGCACCGCCCGACGCCGGTGAAGTTGGGGTCGATCGGTGCCGGGTGCCGGTCACGCCGGTGGATGTACCGGCCGGAGGCGTTGGCCTGCCACACCTCGACCAACTGACCTGCTACCGGCCGGCCGGAGCCGTCCAGCACTTTCCCGGTCACCGTGATGCGTTCACCGAGCGGTTCGCCGGTATGGACGATCGTCAGGTCACTTTCCAGGGGGTTGACATCCGACTGACCGAAGACCGGCGAGTAGAGCTCGAGTTCCTCTGGGTCCGCGTGATGCAGATCCTTTGTGGGATACCGCAGCAGGCTGCTGCGGTACGGCGGGTAGTTCAGCAACGGCTGCCACCGCGCGCTGGCGTCCCGGGCCCGCTCGTCCTGCTGCCCGATCGCCGTCATTTCGGCCGTGATCTGCGCCTGGGTGGTGTCTGGTACGTCCGAGGACGGGACCGCCGCCGTCGACCGGGAGATGACCGTCATGTCACGGACACTAGCCGGAGGTACGGTACCCGAACCAGAGAACGCTTTCACTGAACGGAAGGCACAGCAGAATGGCCGGCAACACCGGAGATCCTGGTGCGACTGTGGCAGGGCGCACCCTGGCTCTGCTCGGCGCGTTCGACGAACTGCACCGCGCGCTGACCCTGTCCGAACTGGCGCGCCGGGCCGGTTTATCCCTGCCCACTGCTCACCGCCTGGTGGCCGAGCTTGTCGGGTGGGGCGCACTGGTGCGCCTGCCGTCGGGAAGGTACGTCGTCGGCCGCCGGATCTGGGATCTAGCACTCCTTGCGCCGGTGCACTCCGGTCTGCGGCAACTGGCCGCACCGTTCCTGCACGACCTGTACGCCGCCACCATGGCAACCGTTCACCTCGCCGAACGGGACGGCACCGAAGTTCTCTACCTCGACAGAATCTCCGGTCGCGCATCGGTTCCGATGGTGAGCACCATCGGAACCCGACTGCCAATGCACGCGACAGGAGTCGGCAAGGTCCTGCTCGCGTACGCCCCCGCCGACGTACAGGCCGCCGTGATGAACCAATTGACCCGGATCACGCCCTACACCATTACCCAACCCGGACAGCTCGCAGCGCAACTGCGGCGGGTTCGAGTCGACGGTTACTCGCAGACCAACGAGGAGATGAGTATCGGCGCCAGCTCGGTCGCGGTACCCATCCGGGATGACAACAACTCCGTGATTGCGGCTCTCGGCATCGTGGTGCCCAACTTGAAACGCGACCGGCCGCGCTTGCTCGCCGCCCTCCACGTTACCGCCCACGGCATCGGTCGCAGCGTCGCAAGCGCGACATCGGCCAAGTGAGACGGCGCTCGACACCGCGATCGCGTTTACTCAGCCAGTGCCGTGAGCGATCCTCCCGCGCGCATCACCGCTGCGGCTAGTTGCGCGGTTGCCCCGATTGCGGATGGAGCCCCGACCCGTATGGTGATGTCCCGGGACTCGTGGTGGTCATCGACATCTCCGAAACTGTGTAGGTCACTGCTCGCCGGTCCACGAACGTCGAACACCTGGTGGGGACGCCCGCAGGGGTTGAATAACGTCGCTCACATAGATGCTGTGCCGCCGCTTTCTCTTGCGCTCCAGGCATTCATCCCAGGTGAGGATGCCAAGCTCTACCGCCACCAAATCGGCAACCTCATTAGGGTCTGGTCGCCATCCGTCGTAGAAGCCGTGGGCGAGCCTAATGACCAGCCCACGGGCTCTACTTTTGGGCAATGCGCTCAGCAGGTCGGCGAAGGCGTCGGCGATATTCGGCGGCTCCGATTGGCTCTGCTGGTGCATCGACTTAGGCCCTACATCAGCCTGTTTCCTGGCGGGCCGCCATCATGGCCGCGATCGTTCCTGCCGGAATTAGCGAAATAGCGAAGTCAAGGTCCACCCAATCGTCGAGCAGCGATCCCCCGCCGGGCAGGGCCGCGTCCCAGTTAAGACCCCACCACCTCCTGTTCACCCGCGATGTACCGGTGAAACCCAAACGTCGGTTGCCCATTTGGTCGGGAGATGCACCGCCGAATGCCAGATCAAGAAGAACCGGTGCAGCCTTCGAGCGCATCGTCAGGTCGCCCTTAACGACGAATCTGCCGGGTCCTTCGACGGTAACGGAGTCGCTGGCAAAGGTGATCAGCGAGTCGGTTTCGGCGTTGAAAAAATCTGGTGCACGTAGATGCGCATCCCTCATGGCGAAACCGGTTTCAGCACTTCCTGCCTCAATTGACACAGCGACCTGTGATTTGGAAAGATTATTGCCATCAAAGGTGACCGCGCCGGTGAATTGTTGGAACCGGCCGCGGACCCTCGTGAATCGCGCATACCGGGCGACGAACTCGAGGCTTGAGTGGAACGGGTCGATCTCCCATTCACCGGTCAAGGTGCCGAATTGCTCCGGCAATACACCAGGAACCACGGTGAGTACGTCGTCAGACATTTTCCTGCTCCTTGTCGATTCGGCGGATTTATTAATGAATTTGCCGCTTTCCGAGCTACCCGACCGGACCGCGGAATATTGCACGTAGGTGATGCGGATGACATTGCAGACGACATGCTGTCACTGCTTGTTGCGGCTACCTCACTGCTGCCCGCCCTGCTTCCAATCGCGCGACCGGAACCCGGAACGGGGAGCACGACACATAGTCCAGCCCGGTCCGGTGGAAGAAGTGGATGGATTCCGGGTCGCCGCCGTGCTCACCGCACACACCGAGTTTCAGGTTGGGCTTGGTCCTGCGGCCCTCCGCTGCGGCGATCTGCACCAACCTGCCGACCCCGTCCCCGTCGATGGTCTCGAACGGGGAAACGGTGAACACACCCTTGTCCAAATAGGTGGCGAACACCGAGGATTCGACGTCGTCGCGGGAGAAACCCCAGGTGGTTTGGGTGAGGTCGTTGGTGCCAAAGGAGAAGAAGTCCGCCGCATCCGCGATCCGGTGCGAGGTCAACGCGGCCCGCGGCAACTCGATCATCGTCCCGATTGGGATCGTCAGCGACACTCCCTTCGCCGCGAACACCTCCGCCAGGATCGCCTCCGCCTCGTCACGGACCAGATGCAGCTCCATCACCGAACCCACCAGCGGGACCATGATCTCCACGCTGGGGTTCCTGCCGGCCAGCGATTGAGCGCAGGCGGCCTCGGCGATCGCACGGACCTGCAACGCGAACAACCCGGGGGTGAGCAGGCCGAGGCGGACTCCGCGCAGTCCGAGCATCGGGTTGGACTCATGCAGCCGCTCCACCGCGGCCAGCAGGGTGCGGTCGGCGTCCTCCTCCGGACCGGATTCGCCGAGGGCGTCGGCGACGGCCACCCGGACGGCCAGTTCGGTCCGGTCCGGCAGGAACTCGTGCAGTGGTGGGTCCAACAGCCGGATGTTGACCGGCAGGTCGTCCATGATCTCCAGCAGTTCGGTGAAGTCCTTGCGTTGCAGCGGCAGCAACGCATCCAGCGCCGCGCCGCGTTCGGCACTGTTGCCGGCCAGGATGACCCGCTCGATCAACGACCGGCGGTCACCGAGGAACATGTGCTCCGTCCGGCACAGGCCGATCCCCTGTGCACCAAGGGACCGCGCCCGGGCAGCATCCTCAGCAGTGTCCGCGTTCGCCCGCACAGCAAGCCTGCGACGAACATCGGCATGGGTCAGCAACCGGTCCACCGACCGCACGAGGGCGGCGGTCTCGTCGTCGGCGCCCTGCAGGGCTGCGTCGAGACCGGACTCGATGTAGGTCTCGACTGGTGAGGGCACCACCGGCATCGCGCCGAGGAACACCTCGCCGGTTGATCCGTTGATGCTGATCTCGTCGCCCTCGTTGATCACCACCGAACCGACGTGCGCGGTCTTGGCCGCAGCGTCCACGTCGAGCGCCTCAGCGCCGCAGACGCAGGTCTTGCCCATGCCGCGGGTGACAACCGCGGCGTGACTCGTCTTCCCGCCGCGCGCGGTCAGGATGCCATTGGCCGCGATCATCCCTTCGAGATCGTCCGGGTTGGTTTCCTTGCGGACCAGCACCACCTGCTCGCCCCGCTCGGCCCACGCCTTGGCGGTCGGCGAGTCGAAGACGGCTCGACCGACGGCCGCACCCGGTGACGCGGCCATCCCCTTGATCAACATTTCGCGGGCTACGGACTTGTCGAACTGTGGGAACATCAGTTGCGCGAGTTGGGCTCCCGAGACGCGGGACAGCGCCTCGTCCATCGTGATCAGCTGCTCGTCGACGAGTTGACCGGCGATCCGGAACGCTGCCGCCGCGGTCCTTTTCCCGACCCGGGTCTGCAGCATCCACAGCTTGCCGCGTTCGATGGTGAATTCGATGTCGCACAGATCCCGGTAGTGCGTCTCCAACCGGCGCATCACCCGGGTTAATTGCTTATGCGATGCTGGGTCCAGCGATTTCAGATCGTCCAGCGACAGGGTATTCCGGATGCCGGACACCACATCCTCACCCTGCGCGTTCGACAGGTAGTCCCCATAGGCGCCGGTTCGTCCCGAAGCCGGGTCGCGGGTGAAGGCGACCCCGGTGCCGCTGGTCTCACCGAGATTCCCGAACACCATCGTGCAGATGTTGACCGCGGTGCCCAGGCTCTGCGGGATCCGCTCCCGACGACGGTAGAGCCGGGCCCGGTCGGTGTTCCAGGAATCGAACACCGCGTTGATCGCCATATCCAACTGCTCCCGCGGGTGTTGCGGGAATTCCTGTCCGGAATGCTCGCGGATCGCGTCCTTGAACGTTGTCACCAATGCTTTGAGATCGTCGACGTCCAATTCCAGGTCGCTACTCACGCCCTTAGCGGACTTCGCCTTGTCCAAGCCGTCGGCGAACACCTCGCCAGGCATCTCCAGCACCGTTTTGCCGAACATCTGCAGCAACCGGCGGTAGGAGTCCCAGGCGAACCGCTCGTCACCGGATTCCTCGGCCAGGCCCTTCACGCTGGCATCGTTGAGCCCGATGTTCAGCACCGTCTCCATCATCCCAGGCATCGAGAACTTCGCCCCGGAACGGACACTCACCAGCAACGGATCGTGTCGATCACCCAGCCGCCGGCCGATGTTGTCCTCCAGATGACGCAGCGCCATCGTCACCTGCACCCTGAGCTCGCTCGGTTCGTCACCCAACGCCAGGTACTCCCGACACGCCTCCGTGGTGATCGTGAACCCGGGCGGCACCGGCAGGCCCAGCTTCGTCATCTCGGCCAGGTTCGCCCCCTTGCCACCCAGCAGGTCCTTCTGCTCCTTGTCGCCCTCGGTGAAGTCAAAGACATACTTGGTCATTAGGCTTTCGGCCCCTTCCACCGTCGAAACTGCAACTCGTGTGCCCTGGCTCACGCCCCGTCAGCACCGGGTGGCACCGTCATCGAACGACATGTTGGCCGCTGTGCAGAGCGACTAGTAGATCTTGGCAGCCGCCTCCCGGTGCGGCGTTCAACGTCACGGGCTCACCAGGCCGTCCTGACTCCAGCGGGCGCGGCCACCGGGCGGCAGTAACCGATTCGGCTCATTTCATGGTTCTCTGAAGGGCAACGCGAAGCCGGCGGGGATGACGAGATCGTCCGGGGTGAGGTCGGTGATGTGCGCCCGGCCCAGTCCGAGCAGGGTGGAGTCGATGCCGCCGCGGAGGATGTCCAGCACGTTCTCCACGCCCGCCTGTCCGTTGGCGGCCAGGCCCCACAGGTAGGCGCGGCCGATCATGACGGCGCGTGCTCCGAGTGCCAACGCTTTGACGACGTCGCTGCCCCGGCGGACGCCGCCGTCGAGGAGGATCTCGATCTGGTCGCCGACAGCGGCGGCGATTGCGGGCAGGGCACGGATCGGTGCTGGTGTTCCGTCGAGGTTGTTGCCACCGTGGTTGGACACGGAGATCGCGGTGACACCGGCGTCGACGGCGCGTTTGGCGTCGTCGACCCGCATGATGCCTTTGAGCATGAACGGCCCGTTCCATTTGTCAGCGAGCCAGGCGACGTCATCCCAGGTCGGCAAGGCTGATTGCATCCATTGGCCGTAGGCGGCGAAGAAGGTGATGGGGTCTTCGCCGGGGGCGACCATGTTGGGGACGGTGAGGTCGGGTATTCGGCCGGTTTTGGCGAACGCGAGCAGCCAGCGGGGGTGGCGTAGCCCTTCTGGGGCGAACCGGATCATCTCGCGGAGGTCGATCTTCTCGGGGATGTGCGGGCTGCCCCAGTCCCTGCCGTGCGAGAAGGACCAGTCCAGGGTGACGATCAGTCCCGCGGCGCCGGCGGCCTTGGCGCGTTCGACGCGCCGGAGCATGTCGTCGCGGCCGCCGACCCAGTAGGACTGGAAGAAGGTCTGTGGATTGGCGGCGATCACCTCGGTGAGGGGTTTACTGGCGAACGAGCTGAGGCCCATCGCGGTGCCGCGGGCGGCGGCGGCGCGGGCGACGGCGACCTCGCCGTCGGGGTGAACGGCTTGCACACCGGTGGGGGAAATGATTACTGGCAGGGAAATGTGTTGCCCCATCACGGTGGTGGCCATCTCTCGGTGCGGGGGGAGGTCGACGGCGTGCGGGGCGAAGCCGAGTTCGTCGAAGGCCGTGAGGTTACCGCTCAGGCTCAGGCCCTTCTCGCTGCCGGCGATCAGGGCGCCGTACACCGACTTGGGTAGTCGTTTCTGCGCCCGGCGTTGGGCGACGGCGACGGTTTCGAACCAGGCAGCGGACACGGGGAGCCTTTCCTGAGAGGGACGTTAGGGGGTGGGAACGGGACCTGCGGTCGCAATGGGGTGGTGGGCCGCCCCGGGGGCATCACTGTCGGGGTGGTGGCTCGATCCGGAGCGGGTGCCAGAGGATGCTGGGTCGTAGCGGCCGCATCGTGCGAGTTCTGATGGCACCGGCCCAGACGCCCGCCCCGTAGCTGATGTCGTCGGCGAGTTGCCCGAGACTGAACCGGACCGGGCCGAGGCCGGGTCGGCGTTGCCGCCACGCGGTGACTGGCGGGCCGATCAGCAGGGAGGCCACCGCGAGGCGGCGTCCCCAGCGGCGGCGACTGGTCCGCCCGCCGGGTTTCGCCAATGCGGCGAGTAGCAGCGGGGCGCCGAATTGGGTGGTGTATCGGCCGATGCCGAGCCAGGTCTGGTGGGTGGCCGTGGCCATCGACGGTCCGACCCCGCGTGGCGGGATGTTCGCCCGGGTCAGGGTTCTGAGCATGGTGAGCACCGAGCCGGCGAAGGCCGCCGCGGCGAGCACGGGCTGCCGGGCCAGCAGGGCGGCGACGGTGAGCGTCGGCCAGGGATGCAATGCCAGCGGGGTCATCGCCGCAGGGTGCCGCGTCGCGAGCGGGGCGGCCGAGGTGCCGTAGAAGAACCTGCGGCGCAGCAGCCCAGACCAGGTTCGAGGTTCTTGGTGTCGAACCTGGACGGCGGGCACGTAGCGGATCCGCCAACCGGCGCCGTGCAGTCGCCAGATCAGGTCGACATCCTCGCCGACGCGCATCGTCTCGTCGAACGGCCCGGCGGGGTCGGAGATCTCCTGCAGGGCCGATCGGCGGACGAGGATGGCGGCGGTCGGAACGTAGGCCACCCGGGACGCCGGGACCACCCGCGCTTCCCGGGCGCCGAGGTCCAGGCTGCCGGTAGCGGCGGCTAAGCGGCCCGCCCAGCCGTGACCAGTGTCGGCAACGATCCGCGGTGCTACCGCGGCAACGGCCGGGTCGGCCAGCTGCGGGGCGAGGTCGCGGATCCATGAACCGGCGGGGAGGCAGTCGCTGTCGAGTAAGGCGACGAACTCGCTGGACACCGTTGCCAGGCCGGTGTTGCGGGCGGCGGCCGGTCCACCGTTCACGGCGCGGGTGACCAGGGTGGCGCCGTGGGCCTTCGCGACGGCGACGACGGCGGCCGGGTCCACCGACGCGTCGTCGACCACCACAACCGGATAGTGTGGGCCGAGCGTGGTGAGGCACTGGGCGAGCATCTGGGCGCGGTCTTTCACCGGAATGATCACCGTGACATCGGGCGGCGCGATCGGGGCGGGGGGTCGGGGGTGGGCGGCGCCGGCGTCGGTGAGCCGGCGAGCCAGGGTCCCGGCCTGGGCGGAGCGGACCGGGCCCCCGGCCAGTTGCGTCATGCTGCGGCGGCCCGCCGCGGTCAGTCGCATGATCCGCGGCGGTGACCCGCCGAACAGGGTGGTGTCGTCGAGCATCTTCGTGTCGGGATCCAGCTCGATGCCGAATCCGATCGGCAAGGGCACCGATGCCGCTGTGCTGGTTGTCTGGTTGGTAGTTGTCATAGGGTCAGTCCGCCATCGACCGGCACGATGGCCCCCGTCATGCCACTGCTATCCGGACCGGCGAGAAAGGCGAGCACAGCAGCGATTTCGAACGGGTCCAGCAGTCGGTGGAACGGCTGCTGGGCGGCGAAGGCGGCCGCGTCGGGCAGTGAGTACAGCCGGGCGCTTTCGTCCAGGATGGGGGTCGCGGTGGATCCGGGGCTGACCGCGTTCACGGTGATACCGGTGGGGCCGAGTTCGGCGGCGAGGGAGCGGATCAGTCCGGTGACGCCGGCTTTGGCTGCGCAGTAGGCGGCCAGGTTCGGTAACCCCCGGGTGGCGGCCGCGGAGACAACCGCGACGAAACGCCCGGCCCGGGGGGACGCGCGGCGGAGCAGGGCCGGTACAGCGGCCCGGGCAAGGTTGATCACCCCGCCCAGATCGATGTCCAGGACGGCCTTTTCCTGCTCGGGCGGGACCTCCCACAACGGTGCCCCGCCGGCGACGACGCCGGCGACGGCCACGGCGGCGTCCAAGCCGCCCCATCGTTGGTGGGCGTGGGCGACGGCGTCGCGCAAAGCGGAAAGGTCGCGGACGTCGGCGACGAACCCCAGCACGCGGTCGTCCCCGCCGGCTCGACGAGTGGCCTCGGCGAGTACGCCGGCCAGCTCCGCCGGGGTGCCCATCGGGTAGGGCAATGCGGGGTTGTCGGCCACGCTGTCGACGGCGAGCACGGCCCACCCGGAAGCGGCCAGGGTGATGACAGTGGCAGCGCCGATACCGCGAGCGGCGCCGGTCACCAGCGCCACTCGCCCATTCGCCGGGATCGTGCCAGTGTTCATGCGGCCACCGCCGGCGGGTGCCAGCCGGCAACTTGTTCGATCAGCCGGTTCGACAGGTCATCCAGCAGAACTCGTCCGGCCGCGGCCGCTGCGGTCGTAGGGTCGCCGAGCACCCCGGTGCGGGTGACCGCGCGGACTCCGCCGGAGCGCAGCAGCGGCCAGGTCTCCGCTACCGGGCGCATGTCACCGCGGACGGCGAGATCCATCCGAACCAATGACGGGGCCAGGGCCAACAGCATCGACGTCTCCTCGTGCCCAGCGTGTGGGTCGCCGTCCCACCACGGCACGTGCAGCAGGACCTGCCGGGACTCGCTTCGCAGGAGGGACACCGCCCTGGTAACGGCCTCGGTGTTGCCACCATGGGCCGAGACGAACACCACCCGGGCAAAGGTCTGGGTGGCTGACCGGCCGAGTTCCACCACGAGCAACTCCACCCCCGGTTGCCCGATCGACAGGGTGCCGGGAAAGCCGGCGTGTTCCCCGCTGGAGCCGTACGGCACCGACGGTGCGATCAGGACGTCGCCGCGTGCGGCGGCGAGCCGCTCGCAGAGGGCCACCGCCAGATCGGTATCGGTCGACACCGGCAGGTGCGGCCCGTGCTGCTCGGTCGACCCCAGCGGGACGGCCAGCAATGCTCCCGCGACGGCGCGGTCACCGATCTCGGCGGACGTCAGGTCGGCCAGCCGGGCCGATCCGCTGGGGTGGTGGGTGGTCACCGTTCAGGCGCCGAGGGTGGCCGGGACGAAGCCGGCCAACGGGTTCTCGTTGCACCCGCTCACCGGTGCACCGGGTCCCACCGGTTTCCGGCCGAGGATAAGCGCGACCGGGCGGGAGGTCGGCCTACCGCGGTGAGAGTGGTCCAGCGACGGTTTGGGTGCACTGCCCGCAGCGCGATCGGCGAGTGCCGTTGTCCCGTGGCCCTTCACGCATTCCGGGTCCGGTCCGTCCAGCGGCAGTCCGGTAAAGAACTTCGCGGCCATGCACCCGCCGCGGCACGCATCGAAAGCCGAGCAGGAGGTGCAGGCACCGCCGGTCTGCGGTCGGCGGAGATCGGTGAACAGTTCCGAATGCTGCCACACCTGCTGGAAGCCACCCGGACTACGGACATTGCCGGCCAGGAACGTCTCGTGGATGGCGAACGGACAGGCGTACACGTCGCCGACCGGGTCGATCAGACAGACCACCCGGCCGGCGCCGCAGAGGTTCAGACCGGGTAGGGCGTCGCCGAACGCGGCCAGGTGGAAGAAGGAATCCCCGGTCAAGACCCTGTCGCCGTGGCCGACCAGCCAGTCGTAGAGGACGCGTTGCTGCGCCGCGGTCGGGTGCAGGTCGTCCCAGACGTCGGCGCCGCGACCGGATGGTCGGAGCCGGGTGATGCGGAGTTGGGCTTTGAAGCGGTCGGCGATGGCCTTGAACGCGTCGAGCTGGTCGATGTTCTGCCGGGTCATCACCACGGAGATCTTGAATCCGACGAACCCCGCATCGGCGAGGTTCTGCATGGCCCGCAGCGCCGTGGCGTAGGACCCGAGCCCACGGATCGCGTCGTTCACCTCCGCTGTCGCCCCGTCCAGCGAGATCTGCACATCGACGTAGGCGCTGCCCGCGAGGCGCTGCGCGACCTGGGGGGTGATCTTGATGCCGTTGGTGGAGAACTTCACCCCGACGTGGTGGGCCGTGGCGTAGTCGACCAGGTCCCAGAAGTCGGAGCGGACAGTCGGCTCGCCGCCGCCGATGTTGACGTAGAACACCTGCATCCGCTGCAACTCGTCGATCACTGACCTGCACTCCGCCGTTGTCAGCTCGCGGGGATCCCGTCGGCCCGAACTGGACAGGCAGTGCACGCAGGACAGGTTGCAGGCATAGGTGAGTTCCCAGGTGAGGCAGATCGGCGCCGCCAAACCGAACTGGAACTGTTCGACCAACGGCAATGTCGCTGTGCTCATAGCTCGGTCCGTTCGCGGATCATCTGGGATGCGGCCAGGGTGGCCAACGCGCTGCGGTAGTTGGGCAACTCCGCTGGGGAAACACCGGCGCGGCGGCAGGCGGCGCGGGCGTTGGGTTGTGAATCCAACGACCGGACCACCGCGAGCAGGGTCGGGTTCTTCAGGAAAGACAGCCGCCGTGTCCCGAAGTGGTACAGCAGGGCACCGAATCGCTCCGGTCGGATGCTGACCTGTTCATGAATGCCCCACCGGCCGTCGAGATCAAACGGCGGCGACGGGTGGCTAGTAGACACCGCACATGCCGTCGATCGAGACCTCCTCGACCAGAACGTCCTCGATCACCGATTCATCCGCCGGCTCGGAGGTCGTCGTTGCGGTCGAATCGTCGAGCAGTTGGGGTGCGGGATCAGCCATTTCGGTACCTTTCGGGAGGAATGATGTCGTCCGTTGTGGGCGACTTTTAGGCGCCGTATTCGGTGGCCTTGCCCGCCGAGACGTCGATGCCGACGGCGGTGATGAATCTGGCCTCGTCGGAGGCGAGGAATTCGACGACGGCGCTGACGTCGTCCGGTTGGATCCAGGCGGTGGGCAGCTTGTGCATCTGCTTCATGACCACTTCCGCGTCCGCGCGGTTGGGGTTGGGAAGATCGGGCCGGAAGAGGCGGTAGAGGGTGTCGTTGGTGACCTGATCGGTTTCGACCATGGAGGGACAGACCGCGTTGACGGTGATGTTGTGCGGTCCCAACTCGAATGCCGCCACCTTGATCAGACCGAGCTGCGCCCACCGGGTGGCCACATAGTTCGCCATGTTGGGCATCCCTTGTCTGCCCAGGGTGGATGAGGTCAGGATGATGCGACCCCAGTTGCGTTCGATCATCGGCGGGGACGCTGCCCGGATGGAGTTGAAGGCGCCGGTCAGGTTGATGGACAGGATGGTGTTCCAGGCCTCATCGGTCATTTCCGTGATCGGCGCGGGACACCAGCCTCCCGCATTGGCGACGAGGATGTCCAGTCGATCGAATCGTTCCAACGTCGATTGCACGGCGGCGTTCACCTGGTCTGAGGCTCGCACGTCGCAGTGCACGGCGAACGAGTCAACACCGTGTTTCTTGACCAGGTCGACGGTCATGTCCATGTCGCCGGGACTGTTCATCCCGTAGGGAATTGGCTCAATGTGGTAGTCAATATCGGCCACGACCACGTGCGCGCCGGCATGTGCCAGGCGGATCGCGTGAGAGCGACCCTGCCCGCGGCCGGCGCCGGTCACCAACGCTACTTTTCCTCTGAGATCAGCCATATTTGAACCATTTCTGGACGGTGTAAATTAGGTGCCGTGGGGGTCATCCACTCGTCACGCGGTGTATAGGGCGTTGGCTCCCGCCGCGATGTCCAAGGCCGTGCCGGTGATGTATTCCGCGTCGTCGCTGACCAGGAAGAGGACTCCGCGGGACATCACTTCTGGTTCGATCCATGGGACCGGGATTTGGTTCAGCGTTTGATACCGCGGCAACGCGTCGGCCAGGGTCGGATGTTCGATGTCGGGGCAGAACAGTTTGTAGGCGTTCTCGTTCTCCATCATCGGGGTGTGCACGATCGTCGGATTGACGATGTTGCAGGTGATTCCGTGCGCGGCGTATTCCAGTGCCACACACTTGATCAGCCCGTGCAGGGCCCATTTGGACGCCGAGTAGCCGGCGAGGTTCCGCCCACCGGTTCGTCCCAGCGTTGACCCCGTGCAGACGATCCGGCCGTATCGCCGCTCTACCATTCCCGGTAGGACGCTGTGGATGGCGTTGACCGAACCGAACAGGTTTACCTCGGTGACATCGCGCCAGTCCGATTCGGTGAGTTCCTCGAAGCTTTTCCAGTGAACGATCCCGGCGGCGTTCACCAGGATGTCTATTTTCCCGAACCTTTCCAGGGTGCGAGCGATGACCGCGTCCATTTCGTCGCGGGAGCGGACGTCGGCTCGTTCGCCGACGCAAGTTCCACCCGCTTCCGTGACCAGCGACACGGTGTGGTCGAGGTCATCCTTGCTCGCCATCGCATACGGCACCCCGTCGATCTGATCGGCGATGTCGCACGCGACGACGCTCGCTCCCTCAGCGCTGAGGGCGACGGCGTGTGCCCGGCCCTGGCCCCGCGCGGCCCCGGTGATGACCGCGACTCTCCCGTCGAACTTGCCCATGACTACCTTTCCAATGCGTTGGTGTTGTTTGTCAGCTGACCCGGATTGAGGGGTTTCCTTACATGAAGGCGTCCGGCGGCAGGATGCCCCAGGAGTTCGCCGCCTGCGGGGTCGGTTCCCAGACCTTGGGCCGTTGTGGGTGGTCTTCGTGCCAGGGTCGGGGGTCGAAGTGGCCGACACCCTCGTTGCTTATCTTGTCCAATTCGGTGAACATCTCGACAACTGCGCCATCAGGCGCATGGTGGTAGGTGAAGATGTTGTGTCCTGGGCCGTGTCGGCCGGGTCCCCAGACCAAGGGGATACCGGATGCAGCGAGGGTATCGCAGGCCCGGATAATATGGCTGGCATCGTTGAGCTCGAATGCAATGTGGTGCATACGGCCGAGATCACCAGTGGTTTTGCCCTTCATGAAATTCATGGTGTGGTGGTCGGACCCGCAGCGGATGAACGCGAAGAAGTCACCCATCCAGTCCGACCAGCGGAAGCCCAAGACGTCGGAATAGAAGTTCACGAGGCGCGGTACGTCATCGGTGAGCAGGCACACGTGGCCTAGCTTGTGCGGTTGCACACCGCCGTGGCTGTTCGATGACTCCGCTGGCGGCGGTATCGTTGTTGTGTAGACCTGGATCTGGTTTCCGCTGATGTCCTGGAATGCGAGCAGCTCGCCGATCGCGGGGTTACTGTCAGTCCGGAGAGTCGAGCTGACGCCGTCATCTTTCAATGCCCGGCCGACATCTGTGAGATCACTGTCTGGATCGAGTTGGAACGCCACGTGCAGGATCTTGTCCTCCTCGCCTTTGCGCAGCGTGATGGATCCGTAGTCGAGGCCGGTGCTGAGTTGGGCGGAGCGATCGCCGTCCTGTTCGGAAACCGACAGTCCTAAGACGTCGCGGTAGTAGGCGACGGCGGCGTCGACGTCTTTCACCTGTAGGGCGGAGTGGCCGAGTTTGGCGACCTGGATCATCTTTCCTCCGGTGGATCATCGCGGGGAGTGCGGTGGAATGGCGGGGTTCGGGCGGGTAGTCGGGGTGGTCAGATCGGGCGCCCGGATGCGGCCTCCGCATCGGCGTAGTACCGGAAAAGGGTGGTGTCGTTGAATTGCCCGCCTAGGTCCGGCAACAGGGCGATGTCGTGGGCCGCGAGGGTGGGGGGGTCGGCGTTGAGCTGCGCGAGCTGCAGGTGCACACCGGCGAGCACGTTAAGGTCCAACGTCCGGACGGTGGCTTGGGCGACGCTGGCACCGGCGACGGTGACGCCGTGGCCGTGCATGATGCAGAGGTCCCGGTCGCCCATCACCTGGAGCAGCTCCTCGGCGAGGTCGTCCCGGTTGACCAGCACGGACCGCGGCCACACCGGGATCCCGGCCAACGCCATCCGCATGGCCGGGATGTTGTAGGCCCCGAACACCGGGCGCAGGGTGATACCGGCGAGGGTGGCGACCAGCACCGTGCGGGGGTGGGCGTGCACGACTGCCATCGCCGCGGGACGGTCCCGGTAGACCGCGGCGTGGATGGGCAGTTCGTGGGGTGCCCGGTACTGCCCGGTGGGGTCGTCCAGCACTTGCCCGTCGAAGCTGACCAACCGAATGTCCGTCGGTTCGGTGACCCGCAACCCCCGCTCCTGGGGTCCGCGGCACCGGATCAGCATGCGGTTAGGGCCGGTCCGGGCGGAGACGTGCCCGAGGATGTTCTCGACGACGCCCTGGTGGGCCAGGATCCGGCAGGACCGGGCGACCGAGGCGCGCAAAGCATCGGTGTCCACCAAGGTTTCCGGGTCAGTGGTAACTGAGACCACCGTCGACCACCAGGATCTGTCCGGTCATCATGGCCGCGTCGTCGCTGACGAGAAAGGCGGCGGCACCAGCGATGTCGGTGGGGCTCAGGCGCCGGTGCAGGGCCTGGCGGGCCACGATGCCGGCGGCCTGTTGGGTGGTGACGGTTTCCCGGGGGATTTCCGTTTCCACCGATCCGGGCATGATCGCGTTGACCCGGATGCCGTCGTCTCCCAGTTCGGTGGCGAGCGCGCGGGTCAGGCCCACCACCCCGGCCTTAGAGGAGACGTAGTGGGCGTAGTCGCGTCGGCCCATCAGCACGGTGCTGGAGGAGATGTTGACGATGCTGCCGGATTGGTGTGCCCGCAGCAGCGGGGCGACCGCCTTGCAGCAGACGAAGACCCCGGTGAGGTTCACTCGGAGGATGCCGGTCCATTCGTCCAGGGTGATCTGCTCGAAGGGGCCCATCCGGATGGTCGCGAAGATGGAGGCGTTGTTGATCAGCGCGTCGACCCGGCCGAACCGGTCGACGGCATGCCCGAAGGCGTCGGTGACCTGTTGTTCGTCGGCGACGTCGGCGGTGACGGCCAGCGCGTGGTCGCTGATTTCGGCGGCGACGCGGTCCGCGGCGGCGGTGTTGACGTCCAGCACCACCACGTTCGCGCCGTCCGCGGCGCAGCGGTGGGCGAAGGTCCGGCCGATGCCCTGCCCGGCGCCGGTGATGATCACCGTCTTGTCCGCCAGCGGCCCGGTCATGCCGCGTCCGGGGTGAGCACGATCTTGCCGAACTGCTCGTTCCGGTCGAGTCGCCGCTGGGCGGCGGTCGCCTCCGACAGCGGATACACCGAGTCGATGACCGGTTCGAGTTTCCCGGCGGCCATCAAGGCGGCGATGTGGATCATCTCGGTTTTGGTGCCCTGCATGTGGAAGTACACGGTGTTCATGTTCCGGTAGAGCCGGCGGACGTCGATGGTGGCCTCGGTGGCGTTGGTGGTGCCGGAACAGAACAGCCGGCCGCCCCTTGCGAGGAGGCCGATGCTTTGCGGCCAGGTGGACACGACGTTGTCGAACAGCACATCGACGCCCCGGCCGTCGGTGGCCGCTCTGACCTTGTCCGGCCACCCCGGGTCCTTGTAGTCGAAGACCTCGTCGGCGCCGAGTTTGCGGGCACGGTCGGCCTTCCAGTCCGATCCGGTGGTGGCCAGCACACGGGCGCCGAGCATCGCGCCGATCTGGATGGCTGCGGCGCCGACGCCGCTGCCGGCGGCCATCACCAGGACGGTCTCGCCTGGCTGGGTGGCGGCCTTCGTCACCATGCCGTGCCACGTGGTGACGTAGGAGACCCCGAGGGTGGTCGCGGCCTGGTAGCTCACCGAATCCGCGATCGGGATGACGTTGCGGGCAGGTACCCGCACGTATTCGGCCTGCCCGCCCCAGGTTTGGACGCCGACCACCCGGAACTTCGCGCAGTAGTTCTCGCCGAGCCGGGGGCACCGGTCGCACCATTGCTCGCAGGACAGGATCGGGTACACCGCCACCCGTGCGCCCACCGCGACGTCCGTGACCCCCGAGCCCAGCTGGACGATTTCACCGGCGGGGTCGGCGCCCGACACGTGCGGCAGGGTGATGCCGGTGAGACCGAAGGAGCCGGAGCGGACCATGGCGTCCGGGCCGCGGTTGAGGGAACACGCCCCGACGCGGATGAGTACCTCACCGGGTCCCGGAACCGGGGTGGGGACGTCCTCGTACCGGAGCACCTCTGGGCCCCCGAACTCCTGGAAGACAACGGCTTTCATCAGTGGGCGCTCAGCTCGCCGGGGCGAATACGGGGGTGAGGTCAGCGAAGATCTTGACCTGGTCGACTAGGTTACCGTCGCGGTGTAGCAGCGTGGCGCACGGCACGGTGACGGTGTTGCCGTCTTTGCGTTGGTAGTCGATGTTGGCCTCTAGGACGGTCGTCGGCCCGTCTTGGACGACGGTGACGAAGTTGTGCTTGAGACCGCCGATCATCTCCCAGAAATGCCCGATCGCGGCCCGGACCTGGTCCTTGCCGTGGGCGGTCGGGTTGTTGCCGAACTGGACAGACACGTCGTCGGTGTGCCAGGCCACAAACTCGTCCAACCGCATGTGATCGACGTCGTTGTAGTACTCGCGCAGCCAGGTGTCGCTCATGGTGGTCTCCTTCGGTGGGTGCGTGGCGGGGGTGGTGATAACGGTGGTTTGGGCGCCCAGGCCTTCGATCTCGATCCGAATCTGGTCCCCCGGGGCCAGGTACCGGCCGTCGCCCATACCGACCCCGGCGGGGGTGCCGGTCCCGACGATGTCGCCGGTCTCCAGGGTCAGGACGCGGTTCAGGTGGTCGATACATTGCTGCACGGTGAAGACCATGTCGGCGGTGCTGCCCTGTTGTCGTAGCTCACCGTTCACCCACGTTCGGACCATCAAATCCTGCGGGTCACCTAGGAGTTCGGCCGGCAGAATCCAGGGGCCCAGCGGCGCGGACCGGTCGAAGCCCTTGGACATCACCCAGTCGATGCCCAGGATCGGGATTCCGGGCACCCAATCCCGGACCGAGAGATCGTTGAGCACGGTGTACCCAAAGACGGTGCCGCCGGGGCCCATCACCGCGGCCAGTTCCGCCTCGTAGTCCAGCTTGCTAGCGTACCCGGGCATCGGGACCTCCTGGCCGGTGGCGATCACCGTGGTGGAGGGCGGCTTGAGGAAGGTGTAGGGAAAGCGCGAGGTGACCTCGCCGAGCATCTCGGCATTGTGTTCGCTGTAGTTGGCGCCAACGCAGATTAGCTTGGGCGGCATGAGCGGGGGCAGCCACTTCAGGGCCGATTCGGGACCGATGTCGGTCGACAGAGGTGCGGCGGCGACCAGTTTCGCGGACCATTGCGGCCAGTCGTCGATGAGTTCGGCCATCGAGGTCGGTGCGGCTGGCAGCAGCTCACGCAGCACGGCTATTCCGCCGGGGTGTCCGATCACAATAGTCGGGTAGCCCTCGAGCAGTGCGCGGCCGAGCCGCACCGGTGTCGGGTCAGTCGGCATGGCGCTGGTTAAATTTGCGGATTGATGCGGCCGCGTTCACTGGTTTCCACCACGGTGTCAGGCCTAGGTCCTCGCAGATGACCTTGGCACTGATGTAGCCGCCGCCACCGGAGATGGCACCGCCGGGGTGAGTTGCCGACCCGGACATGTACAGGCTGTCGACCGGCGTGCGGTACCCGAAATGGTTGTACATCACCTGATCGGACGTGAACGCCCCCATGAAGATGTCACCGGTGCCCATGTTCGGCAACGCCCGGGCATAGTCGTAGGGGGTATAGATGTAACGATCGATGATGTTGCTGTCGGTGAGGTTTGGGGCGTACTCCCGCCACTTGTCCACCATCAGGTCGGCGATCTTCTCCCGGTGCGACTCGACCAGCTGCGGGTTCGCCGGGTCGAACGGCACGATCTGCCACGCATACGCCAAGTGTTTGCCCGCAGGCGCCTGCGACGGGTCAATCACCGTCATCGCACCCGCCCCGAACTGGATATCGTCCGCCTCCGGGACCCGTCCTTCGGCGACCACATCATGCACACTCATCAACTCTCTCAGCGTCTCAGAGCCGATGTTGAACTTCAGCGCGTTGTTCACATCCGGGTCGTACTCCGTGGAGGTGTACCGGGGCGCCTCCTCCAGGGCTAGGTGCAACCCGAACAGCGCCCACGGGGTGTAGTGGAAGTTGTCGATCTTGGCCAGGAACTGGGCCGGTAGTTGGTTTCGGCCGATCAGGTCTTCGAAGGTCTGGTTCACGTTCAGGGTGCTGGACACGAATTGCCGGGCTTGGAATGACCGGCCGTCGGCGAGTTCAACGCCGGTGGCTCGATTCCCGCTCACGATGATCTTGCTGACGTCGGCGTGGTTGATGAACGTGCCGCCGTTGGCGATGAAAACCTCCATCAGCCCTCGGGCCAGGTTCCAGCTACCGCCCTTGCACAGGTCATATCCGGTGTCGATGTCGAAACCGCGCAGGATCGCACCGGTCGGGCTTTCGTCCCGGACCATGTCGTACAGGACGGTGCCGAACAGGGACAGCTTGAACAGCAGGAACACCTGCACCCGTTCGCTTTCGAACATGCTGGTGACCAGCTCGAAGGGCTGTTGGCGGGTCAGGTTGAGGAAGTCCCGACCGATGGCCGTGGCGGAAAGCAACTCGGCCCGCTCATCCTTGGACAGCGGTTCGGAGAACCGTTCCGGCACGAAGATCTCCTTGGTGATGATCTCGGCCTTGCGATTCCATTCCCGGAAGGTCCGGGCATCCTTCTCCGAGAACCGGCCGATCGAGGCGATTGTTTTTTCCAGGTTCCGGGAGAAAACCAGCGCGGTGCCGTCCTGGTGTGGTTGGGAGAACTCCACCTTCGGTGTCACGTACGGGACCCGGTCAGCCAGGTCGAGGTCCCGGTACCAAGGGGTGTTCAACAGATCCCAATGGTTGATCGAATGCAGATTGTGGTGAAACCCCGGCTGGGTGACCTCCTCGGTCATCAGGCCGCCGCCGAATTGCATCCGACGTTCCAGCAGCAGCACATCCAGACCCTGCTTCTGCAGGTAACAGGCCAGCACCAGCCCGTGCTGACCGGACCCGATCACGATCCCGTCGAAAGTGTCCTTCACGACCGCGCTGCCTCCGGCCGCTGCTCGGCGACCATCCGCCTGGTCGCCGCCAGGGTGGCACCGGCGGCCTTGAGGTAATCCAGCTTCATGGTGGCCTCGTACTCCTGCTCCGCGCTGGAACCGGCCTCGACCCCGTCGAGTTCCAGGTCGAAGCTGAAACGCAGCAGCAGCTCGCCGGTATCGTCCTGCAGGATTTCGTTGCGGATCGATCCGAGCACCGGCCCGAATGTCCGGTCGAACCGCACACTCTGCTGAGGGTCGAAGGTGATCCGCTCCCCGAACCGTTGACCACGGAACTCGATCTCCCGCAGCAGCCAGGTGTCCCCACGGTCCTTGACCTCGCACACGGTCATGGCCGGCACGAACGGCAACGCGTTCTCCGCCTTGAGGACCAGCCCCCGCCACACGTCATCCCGGGTAAGTCGAACCGCTTCTTCCGCAGGGTTGACTTGCACGGAGTTCCCTACAGAGATCATTGACTCCCTCTCGGCCGACACTGGCGCTGATAAGCGGTAATGATTACCCCCCGATCGGACTAGGTCAAGAGTGCGTACCGGTATAAAACCTGTAATGATTAGCTGGTCACGCCGACGAGGGAGAGACGATGCCCAGCACCTACCATGCGGTCGCCGAGCACGCCCTGGACCGGCAATGGGGCCTCCTGATCGGCGGCAAGGTCGTACCGGCCGGCGGCGGAGCCACCTACGAGGACACCTCCCCGGTCGACGGGCGGCGACTCGGCGACATCCCACTGGCCTCGGCGAATGACGCCGCACGGACGGTCGCCGCGGCCAAGGACGCGTTCACCGACTGGCGCGTCACGCCGCAGCTGGACCGGTCCCGCCTGCTGGGGGAGGCCATAGCTGTGCTCCGGACGCACGCGACGGAGCTCGGGGTGCTGGATTCGGTGGATTCCGGCAACCCGGCCGCCGCGATGATCAGCGAGGTCGGCATGGCCTGCGACTGGCTCGACTACGCCCGGGGCGTCGCCATGGAGGTCAAGGGCGAAACCCTGCCCGCCCCCCGGGACCGTTGGCTGCTGACCCGCCGCGAACCCTATGGCGTGGTCCTTCGCGTCACCGCCTACAACCACCCAATCCTATTCGCCATCCAGAAACTCGGCGCCCCACTGCTCACCGGAAACACTCTGATCCTAAAAATCCCGCAGCAAACTCCGCTCGCCCCGCTACGGATGGGTGAACTACTCAAAGACGTCCTACCGCCGGGGGTGCTCAACGTCCTCACCGGCAGTGGATCGGTGGTGGGAGACGCCCTGGTTCGACACCCGGACATCAAACGCATCAGCCTGATCGGCGGCATGAACACCGGCCAGATGATCCAAAAAGCCGCTGCAGAAACCGGAATCAAACACGTCTCCCTCGAACTCGGCGGAAAGAACCCAATGATCGTGCTCGACGACGCCGACGTGGAAACCGCCGCCCAGGCAGCGGTCCGCGGCATGAACTTCACCAAAACCCAAGGACAGTCCTGCGGATCCTGTTCACGATTGTTCATTCACCGTTCCATCCAGGGACCGGTCGTCGACAGAATAGTCGAATTGGTGGGTCAAATCCGGATCGGCGATCCTCTACATCCCGACACCGAAATGGGCAGCCTCGTCTCCCGACGTGAACGCCAGCGAATCCAAGGCATGATCGACACCGGCGTGGCGCAAGGCGCCGACCTGCGCTGCGGAGGCGGCCCACCACCCGGCCTCGAGGACGGCGCCTACCTAGCGCCCACCGTATTCGACAACGTCACCATGGACATGACCATCGGCCGCGAAGAAGTGTTCGGGCCCGTGTTGTCCGTCCTACCCTGGGACGACCACGAAAGCATGCTCCGGCAGGTCAACGACGTGCCACTGGGGCTGACCGCATCCATCATCACCCGGGACATCGATCGCGCCCTACATCTGGCCGATCGACTCGACACCGGCTACGTCTGGATTAACGACTGTGCCCAACATTACGTCGGAGCACCCTTCTCCGGTCACCGTAACAGCGGCACCGACTCAGAGGAAGGAATCGACGAACTCTACAGCTTCACCCAGGTCAAGACCGTCGCCGTAGCCGTCGACCGCTCTCCGTTCGACAGGCAACCACACCCACGCTCCTGACCGTTCACGAGCGAGCCGCGCCATATAGTCAACGAATGAGTCACCGGACACCGTCGCCCTGTGGGCGGCGTCTGCCCGGTGCGAGCCCCGCATGACACCCGCACCGACACCGCACGGCGCCGACACCGGGCGCCTGCTGCGATCCGAGGCCCTGCTGCGGCAACTCGAAGAAGAGATCACCGTTGGCAAAATGCCGGCCGGAACCCGATTGGGCACCAAAGCAGACCTACGCACACGTTTTCAGGTCGCCCCCGCCACCATCAACGAGGCAGTCCGCATGCTCGAAATGCGCGGGCTCATCGACGCCCGCCCCGGGCCCGGCGGCGGACTTTTCGTCCGCGCCTCCGGCCCGTTGATCCGACTCCAACACGTGACCTTGAAGGTGAAGAACGCGACCGCAGAGGCAGTTCGTCACGCCCTGGCCGTCCGAAGCTCACTAGAAGGCCCTCTCTGCCTAGACGCGGGGCAATTCCACACCAAACGCCATCTACGCAGATTCGAGGTCGGTCTGCACGACCTGCAGAACGCCGCCGATTCACAGGAATACATGAAGGCCGTATGGCGACTGCACCGGGAAATAGCCGCAATCACCCCCAACGAGATCCTCCGCGAGGTCTACCTCGGGTTACTCGACCTCGTCGAAGAGAACCTCGAAGACGTCCACCCCGACGACGAGGTCCGGACACGAAGAAACCGGGACCACCGCCAACTCATCGACGCCATCGCATCCCGCGACGCCAAGCGCATCACCCGGGCCGTCGCGCGGCACAACGCGCAATCGATCGTCGACGGTTGACACGAACGGCGCGGATAACCATCCCGGCGCTGCCCCCTTCAGGACGACCGGAGCGCCGAATCCTGGGACTCCAGGAAGCCGGGCACTCCTCTGCGAGTCTCTCCTGGCCGGGCGTGAAAACCTGTCAGGCCTATGATCAGGACCGCGTTCAGCGCCACGATCGCACAAATGATGAGCCAACCAATCCCCCGGAGAGTCCAGCCGTTGACATCCCAGCCCATCAGCGGTCCCCGAGGACAACCGCCGTGGCGACACCTTGCGCCGTAGAACGTCGCATCCCTCCCAGGATCACGGGCACGGGGATATCGCTCGAGCGGAGTCGTTTGGCCATGGCGTCGGCGACCAGCCAGGCAGCAGCCCGGACGGACCCACACGATCCCTTCCGCAGGCGCTGCGCGACGACCACCGGCGCTGCTGACGGTGTACTTAGGATGCCGATGAAGGAGTTCGGCGCGTGCACAGGGGTATGGCCGAACCCACGCGCCCTGCTTCGTTCTCAAGGGGGCTCCCGTTCACCAGGCCCCAGGAAACGGTCAGCGACGAGATTGGTTTGCGCCTAAGGTAGCGGTACAGAATGATCTTGGTATCAGACATCATCTCGTGGGGTCGTTGACCGAGCGAGGAGGATCTGGCCATGGACGAGGTTCGCGCGAGCCGGCCTGCAAACCGTAGCGGGGCCCGGGTGTGACCGGACTGCCGGCATGACATCCCCGAAGATCCAATACCGGTCAACGGTCCAGATCAATCTGGCTGACTTCTCGGTCCTGCGTTATCGGCCGCTGACCGGGCGGCGGCGCCAGCGGGGTCAGCCGGGCCAGGGTGCGGTTACCGGGCCTTGGCCCGGTGGTGACGACACACTGTTGCCGAAATAGCCCGATCTGCTCGCGCACGGCCGGGCAGGTTCACGGTTGACGTGCACTAGCCATTCGATGTAGACACTGAGGTAAGACTGTTTCAGTCGCCCTCTTGGGCCTATTGGAGCGCCAACCCAGCCATGGTTATGACCTCAAGCGTGGTTACGACAGGTTCTTTGGACGATCGAAACCGCTCCCATCGGGCCAGGTTTACGCCACGTTGAGTCGTCTGGCCCGTGACGGCTTGGTGCTTCCCGGGGATGCGGAGCCCGGTGCCGGACCGGACCGGAAGCGGTACTCGATCACCCACGAGGGGGTGGGCGAGGTCGAGGACTGGTTGACCTCGCCCGCCGAACCGGAGCCTCACCTACAAACAGTTTTGTTTGTAAAAGTCGTGCTGTCGCTGATGTCCGGGCGGTCGGTCGAGGCCTACCTGGATGCGCAACGCGCGGCGCATCTGCGGCGCATGCATGAGTTGATAAAGCTTCGCCGCAATGGCGGAGCGGTCGACTCGTTGCTGGCCGATTACGGGGTCTTTCATCTGGAGGCCGACATTCGGTGGATGGACACAACGGCCGCCCGGCTAGGCGCGCTTGCTGAGGTAGTCCGGTGATCCGCGTCGGGTCGGGGTCGGCTCAGATTCTTGAGGCACGCGATCTTTATGTGCGTTTTGGCCAGACACCTGCGTTGCGGGGCGCGTCGATAAGCGTGGAGGCCGGGGAGTTGGTGTCGGTCACCGGCGCATCCGGGTCCGGCAAAACGACTCTGTTGCACTGCTTGGCCGGCATCCTGATGCCCGACTCAGGGGACGTGTGGTTCTCCGGCCGACGCATCGATGCAATGAATGAGGCCCAGCGGAGCGCATTGCGCCGAGACCGTTTCGGTTTCGTCTTTCAGTTTGGCCAGCTCGTGCCAGAGCTCACTGCTGAGCAGAACATAGCCCTTCCCCTGTTGTTGCGTGGAGTGCGTCGCGCAGCGGCCTTGGCCGACGCCAGGAAATGGTTCGTGCCGCTAAACCTCGACGGGTTGCAGCGGCGCAGATCCGGCGAGCTGTCCGGTGGACAGGCACAAAGGGTCGCGTTGGCTCGGGGCATGGTCGGCCGCCCCGACGTGCTTTTTGCCGATGAACCGACAGGTTCCTTGGATTCGTTGAGTAGTGAACGGGTCATGGATTTGTTGGTGGCTGCGGCCGGTCAGCACGGGACCGCCGTCGTTCTGGTGACCCACGATACGCGGGTGGCGGCTTATGCAAGCCGCACCGTCATCGTCCGGGACGGCAAGACACCGGCTCAAACCGTGGCCGAGGCCGTGCGGTGATCCGCCTCGGTCTCGGCCTCACCCTGACAGGCGGTAGGGAGGCGATCACCCGGCTCATGATGATCGCCTGTGCCGTCGCCGTCGGGGTCTGCCTGCTGCTGGCTACCTTCGCTGCCGTCAATGCCGTCAAAACACAGAACCTCCGGTACGCCTGGCTGGAAACCGGGTACGCAGGAGCGAAGGCAGGGCCGACCGTAAGCGCCGCTGACGCGGACACGCTGTGGTGGCTAGAAAGCGCAGACTATTACCAGGGCCGGAAAATAGGTCGAGTTGATGTGGCACCGACGGGGCCACACTCGCCAGTCCCGCCGGGCATTCCGACGCTGCCGCTGGTTGACCAGTTCTACGCCTCACCTGCGTTGATTGATCTTCTAGCACATGTTCCGGCCGAACAACTCGGTGATCGTTACCCGGGAAGGCTCATCGGGACTATCGGACCAGCGGCACTGCCCTCGCCGGACTCCTTGGTCGTGATCGTGGGCCGCACGGCCGCCGACCTGTCGGGCACAGCGGCCAACCGGTCAACAGCATCAGCGGAACCAGTCCGAGTGAGTGCAGAGGGAACTGCGGACCATTCGGTATCGACGCCGATGGGATGACACTCGTGCTTGCCGTGGTCGGCGCCGCTCTGATGTTTCCGGTGCTGGTTTTCATCAGGACGGCAACCCGATTGACCGCCGCCCGCCGCGAGCAACGCCTCGCCGCAATCCGACTGATCGGCGCCACTCCCCGGCAAGCCACCGTCTGCGCAATGGTCGAATCAGTGACCGCAGTCGTTTTCGGTGTAGGCGCCGCGATGGCACTGTTCCTCACCCTTCGCCCGGTGCTTGCCAGGATCCCCCTCACTGGCTCTGCGTTCTATTCTTCCGATCTGTCACTGGACGTTACCGACAGCATGCTCGTCCTGTTGGGGGTTCCGCTGGCCGCCACCGCTGTAGCGTGGTTTTCCGTGCGCGGCGTCAATAGTGCTCCCCTCCGCGTAACCCGCAAGACGCGGGCAACAAGGACAAGTGCGTGGCGGCTGTTACCGCTGGTGGTCGGACTAGCCGAACTGGCATTTCTCGCGTACGCCACCAATATCGGCGACAGCACCCAACACACCAACGGTCAACAGGCACTTGCCTACCTCGTCGGAGTTCTCTTGGTGATGACCGGGCTGATCGGCGCAGGGCCGTGGCTGACCGCCCGAGGCGCAACCTTGATGGCCAACCGAGCCGACCGGCCGGCGACCCTGATTGCGGGCTGCCGTCTTGCCGACAGCCCGCAGGCAGCCTTCCGCTCGATCAGTGGACTCATACTTGCCCTGTTCCTAGGCACAAGTACCACCGCCGTCATCGCTGCCGTCGAAGTGCACGAAGGCGCCGCATCTCCATCATCCGCGTCCCGTGCCGCTCTCCTGGTGCAGTTCGACAACCTGGACAAATCGGAACAATTCGACGGTACGGTTTTGTCATTTCTTGGCGCGTTGGATTCAAATTCAGCGGTTTCGGGCTACACCGTAATTCGAGCCAGGGCTGAAACATCCGGCGTCGTTCAGGTGGCATCTTGCACCGAACTGGCGCGAACCCCCGTTCTCGGCAGGTGTCCGCCCGGCGTCGAAGCGGTGACCATAACCGATGATCTGACGCACGCACCCATGCACGGGGCCTTGACGTCCCTCGCCGCGATGACCTGGCCCGCGGCCGCGGAAACGAACCGCGATGTGTCAAGCCTTCCAGTCACAGCGCTCGTCATCGGTAGCACCGGAGCAACACCGGCCGTCGAACAGATCCGCACAACTGCCCAACAAATGATGCACTTCCCTGTACTGGTCCAAACCTTCGCGGACCTACAAGTCGACCGAAAGTTGGAGGGGTACCGCCAGCTCGCCAACGCCGTCGTTTTCGTGAGCCTACCAATTGCCGGCTGTGGGTTGGCGGTGGGAGCGGTGGGCGGCCTGGCCGAACGTCGCCGCCCCTTTGCCCTTCTCCGCCTGGCCGGTACCCCCTTGGCTACCTTGCGACGAGTCGTTGCGCTGGAGGCGGTCCTTCCGTTAATCATGACCACGGTCGTGTCGGTCCTCGCGGGGCTGGGGACCGCGATGCTGTTCCTGCACTCCCAGGTGCAGGAGCCCCTCCATGGCCTTGACCTGCAGTACTGCCTGGTGATGCTCCTTGGTTTTGTAGGCGCCCTTGGCATCATCGCGTCGACGCTCACCGCGATCGGCCGCGCGACCGCACCCGGCCTTGTGCGGAATGACTGACGAAAATGTAACCACCAGTTGGTGACCGTGAGACTAATCATCCAACCGTGCTTTGTGATCATGCTGACCGGTGAAGGTACGTACATGAGATTCAGCGTGCGAGAGCTGGCAGCTGTCGATCTGTACGGTAGTCATGGTGCCAGGGTTCGGCGAGGTCTGGTCATGACAGAATTCGTGGTTGCGAGCCTGCTCGGGCTCGGATTAGGAAGCTGGTTGATAGCCAGTGGTGGCTTGCGTGGCTGGTTGCTCGGTGCATCGCTAATCGGTATTGGGGCCAACTACTCAGCTCTGGCCGTGTACGCCGTCGAGCTCTCCCGACCTGATCGGCTGCGGGCGCAGATCCTCGCGCTCGGTGAGTTGCCTGCCGCGGTGCGCTATTACAGCGTTGCTCAGGTTCGGCTGATGGTCCCTGGCCTTCTCGCTGTCCTCGCTGTCAAATCCTCCCAGCGCCGCAAACTATGATCGAGCAATAATCAAGATGAATCCCCCTGCGAGTCTAAAGACTCGATGTTCATCGAAGCTATGCTACCTGATTAAACACTCAAGGTGCCATAGAAGAGACGAAGAGACGTTCGAGTTTGACCGGCGGCATATCTCCACAGTATTCGTACAAACGCCGGTTGCTCAATCAGTCCAGTCGACGACCGTCTCCGCTTCCACGTGATCCGCATTCCGCCACAGCCGCCACGGATTAATCAATTCGGTCTTATACATGCCATTCATGGAATCGGCCTGCGAATTGTCATACGCATCGCCAACAACACCGATCGATACATCGATGCCAGCTGGCCAGCGCGCGGTTGGCCGCCTCCACCGGGGCATACCCGAACAATGGCGGGCCTACCGCATCCGCGCCGCGTCCGGCAATGCCGGCAACCGGGTCCCGGCCGATGCGGCTGGCGGCCGCGGCGGACCCGTCAGCACGGCGGACGCGCCGTCGCTTAGCGGCGATGCGTTGCCCGCAGTCCGGGTGTCGCTGCGGGCCAGCGAGATCGTGGTGTTCCACCAGCTCGCCACCGGCGACTGGATCCGCGCCGGCCACCCGCTATGCCTGATCGGGGACTCCGGAACCGACAAACCTCATCTGCTAATCGCTATCGGGACGGCTGCCGCGGAGAAGGGATACCGGGTCAAGTACACGATGGCCACCCGGCTGGTGAACGAACTCGTCGAAGCCGCCGATGAGGAAGTCCTCGCCCGCACCATCGCCCGCTACGGCCGCGTCGACCTACTGATCATCGACGAGCTCGGGTACATGGCGTTGGACCGACGCGGCGCCGAGATGCTGTTCCAAGTGCTGACCGAGCGAGAGGAGAAGAACGGCATAGCCATCGCCTCCAACGAGTCCTTCTCCGGCTGGACGCGCACGTTCACCGACCCGCGCCTGTGCGCGGTTATCTAACTATTGGATGACGAGTGTCTGAATACTCCGTGACGGGGTCGCGCGTCTGCGGTGGGCGCTGTCGTGGACGACTTATCTCTTGTGTTCATGACGAGCAAAGTTCGAGTGCAGCGTGTATTGATGTCGTCGGGCGTGGAGTTCGCGACCGTTATCCGTGACGGCGAGGTCGTCGACGGCGTAGACAGGTTTCTGGCGCACTTGACGGCGATCGAGAAATCACCGAACACGGTCCGGGCGTATGCGCACGACCTGCGCGACTTCGTTGCCTTTCTCGATTCCAAATCGGCGCTGTGGGAATCGGTTCGCTGGAGGATATCGGCAAGTTCGTTGCGTGGCTGCGGCTGCCGAGAGCGGCGCGGATCGGGCAGGTGTTGCCGCTTCCCTGGGTTGATGGGGATCCGTCAGCTGCGACGGTGAACCGGAAGCTGTCTGCGGTGTCGTCGTTCTATGAGTTCCACGGCCGTCATGGCGCTGGCGTCGGCGACCTGCTTGCCCGCTGGCGGCCCGGAGGCCGCGGCGGATCGTGGCGGCCGTTCTTGGCCCACCTGGGCGGTAAGCCGGAACGCCGCCGGGTGATCGCGTTGCGGAGCGAACGCCGCCTGCCGCGGGAGTTGACCGCGGTGGAGATGACGACGTTGATCGAGGCGTGCGAGCGGTTGCGTGACCGCTTCCTGTTGTCCCTGTTGCGGGGGACGGGGCTTCGCATTGGCGAGGCGCTCGGCTTGCGCCATGAGGACGTCGACGCGCTGCGCGGCGTTGTCGTCGTCCGGCAACGGTTGAACGTGAATCGTGCTCGCGCTAAGACGTTCTCGCGTGACGTGCCGGTGGACCCGGCATTGGTCCGGCTTTATAGCGACTATTTGCACGAGGAGTACGGGCCGCTGGATTGCGATTACGTGTTCGTCAATCTCTGGGCGGAGCCGGTCGGCAGGCCGATGAGCTATCCGAGCGTTGATCGGCTTGTTCGGCGTCTGCGCGCCCCGGACCGGGATCGAGTTCACGCCGCATCAGTTCCGGCATAGCTATGCGACCGAGCTGCTGCGCCGGGGCGTTGCCGTCGAGGTGGTGCAGCATCTGCTCGGCCACGCGAGCATCAGCACGACTGTCGATACCTATAGTCATCTCGGCATGGAGGACGCCCGCCGTGCTTTGGTGGCGGCCGGAGTCCTCGCTGAGGTGACGTCGTGATCGGGTTGCCGGCACCGGCCGTTCCGGCCCGCGAGGGGCCGCCCGCTCGGCTGCAGATGCTGCTGCGCCCGGAATTCGCGGCGTCGGTCATCTTGGTCGACCCGGCCGATCCGGTGACCGGCGGTCCGGTGTGTGTCGCCGCCGTCTGCGACCGCGTCGCGATCCACCAGAGCATGTGCAACCGCCACTATCAGCGGTGGGTGGCCGACGGGCGGCCCGAGGCCGGGGCTTGGGCGGCAGCGGTCACGGCGAACACCCGTTGGTTGCAGGAGCCTCGCTCGTGCGTGGTCGACTCCTGCCGTCGGGCACGGCGTGAGCACGGGTTGTGTCATTCCCATGCCTCCAGGTGGGATGACGCTGGTCGGCCCGACCGCGCCGCCTGGATCGCTGCCGGAGCCGGTGACGGGCCGTTACCGGCTGCGCCGCAGTGCGCATTCCTGACCTGCACCCTGGACGCCGAGGGCGCCGCAGGGCTCTGCGAAGTGCATCGCAGCCGATGGATCCGTCACGACCGTCCTCCGGTCCAGGAGTGGATCGAGCAGTGCATGCACTGGGGGCGGGACAAGTTCGACCTGCGCGCGCTGCCGGCGCCGATGCGGTGGGAGATCGCCTACGCGATCCAGCGTCGCGTTGACGAGCGGCGCACCAAGACCCGGCCGGAGAGCATCTTGCGGCTGATCCGCGCACTGCCGGGAGGGGGCGTCGCCTCGCTGTTGGACCGGACGCCCGAGGACTGGACGGCGTTTCTCGGCTACTCCAGCGACCGCGGCTATATCGAGCGGCGATTCCTCCTTGATGCCATCAGTTATCTACACGATCTGGTCGACGGCGTCGGCTGGGAGGAGGAATACCCCCGAGACGTCTGGCTGCTTCGTCGCCTCGGTTACCCGAGCCGGGACGGCCAGCTGCGCTTCGACGGCATCGAAGCCGCCTGGCTGCGTGCCTTGACGAAACGCTGGATCCGTTGGCGGCTCTCGACCGGCATCACCGTCGGGGCGGTGCGCGCGGACGTCCGCGCGATCACCATGTTCGCGCAGTCGTTCCCGTCGCTGCAGCGCGGCCCGCAGGCCGTGACCCGCGAGGTGATCGAAGCCCATCTCGCGCATTTGGCGATCCGATATCCGGCGCCGAAGACACGGACCTGCTATATCAGCGCCGTTGCTGGGCTGCTGCGGACCGCCCGGCAGCACGGTTGGGAACCTGGCTTGGATGCTCACGTCGATCTCTACCGGGATGACTACCCACGCCTGAAGCAGAGCCAGCCGCGGGCACTGTCCGAAGCGGTCATGGCCCAGCTCGAACATGCCGACAACCTCGCCCGGTTCAAAGATCCACGCGGCCGGCTGCTTCTGCAGATCCTGATGAGCACCGGGCTGCGTGTCGGCGACGGCTGCAAACTCGCGCTCGACTGCATCGTTCGCGACGTCCACGACGCGCCCTACCTGCATTACACGAACCACAAGATGCGCCGAGAAGCGTTCGTGCCCATCGACACCGACCTGGCCGACGCGATCACCCGTCAGCAGCAGGCCGTGCTCGCTGACCTGCCGTCGGCGACGTTCCTGCTTCCACGACCGACACGGAACCCGGACGGCCAGCAGCCGTTCAGCACCGCCACGTTCCGCGGCGAGCTGATCGAATGGCTGCACGACTGCGACGTCCGCGACGAACTGGGAAAACCCGTTCACGTCACCCCGCATCAATGGAGACATACCTTCGGGACGCGACTGATCAACCGGGAGGTGCCGCAGGAGATTGTGCGCCGCCTGCTGGACCACTCCTCACACCAGATGACCGCGCACTACGCGCGGCTGGCCGACACCACGATCCGGGAACAGTGGGAACGCGCGAGGAAGGTCAACATCAACGGACAGGCACTGGCTGCGGACAGCGGCCCGATGTCCGAAGCGGTCTGGATGAAGAACAACCTTGCCCGGGCAAAGATGGCGCTGCCCAACGGCTTTTGCACCCTGCCGTTGCAACAAACCTGCCAATACGCCAATGCCTGTCTGACCTGCCCGGTTTTCGTCACCACCGAGGAGTTCATGCCCGAGCATCATCGTCAGCTCGATGCGACCCGAGCTCTGATCAGCCAAGCTGAGCACCGCGGGCAGGACCGCGTCGTTGAGATGAACCGCACCGTCGAGAGGAACCTACTGGCGATCATCACCGGTCTGAGCACTGAAACGTCTTGCTGCCAGGGCTCTTCTACCCTATGCGCCTGCACTGATGGCACGAGCACCAAGGAGGTCCACGATGCCGGCTGACCCGATCGAACGGCTGGCCGCGAACGCGCGCCGCCGGTCCGAGCAGACGCTGCAGAAGGCGCAGGACGCGATCACCGTGATGGCCGCCCGCGGTGACGCCATCACCGTCGCGAGACTTGCGAAGAACGCTCAGGTCTCACGCTCATGGATCTACACGCAGCCCGAATTGCGCGAACGGATCGAGCAACTGCACCAGGCCGCGCCAGCGCGGCCACCCCGCTCCGCCGCAGCCAGCCGGGCGAGCCTCGACTCGCTCAAGCAACGCTTGCACCTGGCCCACCAGCGCATCAGTCAACTACGCGAGGAGAACCAGCAGCTTCGGCGAGATGTCGAGCACCTGCACGGGCAACTCCGTGACCGCAGGCAGGTATGAGACCGCCCGTCAAAGACACTTGTCCACGAACAGATGTCCAGGCAACACGGCACATCGGCAGCGGGAGGTCGAGATAACTGCGGCCATCGTCGACCTGCTCACCTACAACGGCACCATCATCGAAACCGGCCCCGCCAGCTACCGCCTCGCCCACAGCCGCCAACAAGCCAGCTGACCGATAGCGAGGGTTGGGGCCCGTCGGTCGCATTCGATGAAGGCGTCGCGCCTCCCCGCTTCTAGGGTCTTGCGAGGAACAGGCTGATGCCGACCAGGACGAGGCCGATCAGCGATGGGGCGCCCTGGGCGATGAGTCCGGTGAGCCGTTGCCTGCGGGGGTCGGCGGCGACGAGGGCGACGGCGGCGATCAGCATCGTGGCTGTTCCGGCCAGGAGGAGCGGCGGTCCCCAGGTTTCGGCGATGGCGGTGCCGACCATGCCGGTGGCGGTTATAGCGGCGACCAGGAGGTTGTACACACCCTGGTGAAACGCCCACAGCCGCACTGCTGGAGCGTGCTGCGGGGCGACCTCGAACATGGCCAGGGTGGCTGGGCGGGTGAACAGGACGCTTTCGGCGACGAACACGTACAGGTGCAACGCTACGGCGACGCCGGCCGCGACCAGCCCGCCGACCAGGGGCGGACCCATCATTCGAGGAAGGCCTCGGCTCGAGAAGTGGGAGCCGCGTTTAGGAGGCCGGCGTACATCAGTGGAATCCGATCTCTCGGACTAACGCGCGAGCCGCTTGCTGGGCAGCGGTAAGGATGGCGGCATCGTCGACCCCGGTGTGGGCGGCGGCTTGCACGGCGGCGTTGATGCTGAGGATCGACATCCGCAGCAGCAGGATGCTGGGTTGGTCCTGGACCGGGAGCAGGGGTGTTAGCTCGTTGACGAACGCGTTGAGGGTCGCCCCGACCCGGTCACCGGAGGAGTCGGCGATGACCTGCGTAATCAGCGGGTTGGCGGTCATGAACCGAGTTCCTCGCAGCTTGTCCGCCGAGAACGACCCCACCCACCGCAGCACCGCCGTCTCCAGCAGGCCCGGGTGTCGGGGCTGCTCACGTAGCCAGACCACGAGCTGCTCCGCCTCGGTGCCACGGTCGTCGAACAGCGACTGCAGGATCGCCTCTTTTGACGCGAAGTAGTAATACAGCGACGCCTTGTTCAGGCCGAGCTCGTCGGCGATTTGCCGCAGTGTCGTGTTCTCGTATCCCTGGGTGGTGAACAGCTCCAGTGCGACCTGCTGCGCCTGCCGGCGCGTCTCGACACCGGTCCGACGGACCGCGCGGCTCTGGGTGCTGGAAGCCATGAACCCAATTTACCGAACGGACGGTTGACAGTCAACCTATCGATAGGTAAGTTTAAGGGCGCTCCAACGTCACCTCCTGAAAGGATCCGCTGTGAGCGAGTACACCGTCGTTCGCGAGTACCCGTACCCCATCGAGGAGGTGTGGGAGGTCCTGACCGAGCCTGAGTACGTGGCCAAATGGACAACCACCAGCCAGGGAGGCAGACCAGTCGATTACCAAGCCGTCGCGGGCACCAAGTTCACCTTCGTCGGCAAACCGACCATTGGCTGGGCCGGAGTCGTCTACTGCGAGGTCATCGAAGTCACTGCCCCACGCTCACTGCACTACACCTGGAAAGGCGAGCAGGACAGCGACGACATCACTGACGTCGTCTACACCCTCGAGGAAACCCCCACGGGAACCCGGTTCACCTGGAACCACACCGGCTTCACCGGTCTCGGAGGCTTCGCCATGAGCAAACTCCTGGGCAACGTTCGCCGCAAGATGCTCACCGACGGCGTACCGCACGTGCTGCAGCAGTACCACGCCGAACACGCCGCCTAGACCCATCGCCGCGCCACCCCGCCTGGCCACGACGATCCCAGCCCCGCAGCGGCCACTTCCATCCGGGCGGATTTCAGCCAACGTCGCCATACGAAGCGGTGGAGGTGCCAGTCGAGCGAACCCTGGAACAGGGTCGGCGTCGTCGCGCCGCTGGTGGGGCGACGGATAAGCAGAAGCGATCTGAGCGCCCCGCCGGGGCACGGATCATGGCCAGGGCTCCCAACCGGAACGTCTGCTGACGGTGGAGGAAACAGCCTTCAGAGGCGCTTGGTGAACAACACCAGATCGTCACCGTCGGTCCAGTAGTCCGGCACGCGGACGTGCTCGACGTACCCGAGCCCCCGGTAGAAGGCCCGGGTCCAGTCGTACCGAGACGTCCCCGATGTGCGGACCACCAGCAACCGCTGACCGTGGTCGCGCAGGTCCCGCTCCGCGTGGCGCATCAGGGCAGCGCCTCGACCCTGCCCTTGACGGTCCGGCCGGACAGCGATCATCGTCAGGTCGAAGACGCGGTCGGCCGCCTCCTCCGGGCGGTACTCCACGACAGAGGCGAGACCACCCCCGACGTGGGCGTCCTCGACCAACAGGTCGTGCCCTGCGCGGGCGCGAGAGCCTCCTCGAGGAACGCCGCCTCGTCCCTGCTGAACATGCCCGCGGCCACCAACAGGTCCACGACGGCAGGCCTGTCTTCTCGGGTGACGGGTCGCAGCATGTCTTTCCTTAGGTCCCGGACTGATCGGCAGGTGACACGGTGGCCGACGGCGTTTCGCACGTCCACCGAGTATTCGGGGTTCGCTACGGTGCCCGGGGTGGATCGAACGGGGTGCGACGCGGGACAGCGGCTGCGGCTCGGCTGCTCGACGTTGTGTTGGGCGGCCCCACGTGCCGGTCGCACCAGTGCAGGAACGGGGTGGCGGCCACCCAGGCGTCGCGCACCACTGTCAACGCGTGTGGTGTGTGCCACCAGGGCGCCGGTTCGTGCTCCACGGTCAGTGTGAGGCGGCGGCGGCGCAGGAGGTCGATGCGGGGATGGTCGCGTGGCCAACCGCGCGGCGCGGTCTTCACCGGGTCGCCGTCGGCCAGGTGCAACCCGGTGGAGGTGGCCGAGGCCAGCACCTGGTCGAGTTCGACGGCGGCCGGGCCCGTGCCGACGGCGCGCCGGAAGCGCTCGAGCTGGTCGGCGGACGGGGCGTAGATGCCTGCGCCGAGCAGCAGGCAGTCACGGTCCAGGGCCAGGTACAACGCCGAGCCGGCGGGTCCCTGGACGGCCATCGACGCCTGTTCCGCGTAGGGCCGCTTGTCCGCGCTGAATCGGACGTCGCGGTTCGGCCGGAAGACCTTGGCCGGCCCGAAGTCGACCTCCAACACGGCCGCCAGAGCCTCCAACGGCCCGCGCACCTGGGTGTCGTAGACGTTCTTGTGCGCCTGCCAGTAGGTGCGGGAGTTGTCGACGGCCAGCCCCTCGTAGAAGCCGACGAGGCCGTCGCCGAAACCCGTGAACGTGGACTCAGGCACGTGGCCGGCCCCCCGTGACCGAGTCCACAGCAACCACCGCGTTGGCGGCCACCGCACGCGTGCCGGGGCGGGCACTCTGGCCGGGTCCAACGGCCGGGGCCGTGGTGGGGGTGAAGGCCGGTGGGGTGTGCGCGGCCCACCGGGCCACCGCGTCCTCGACGGCGTCGATGCGCGCGGCCGGCGTCCGCACCGCGACGTAGCCGTCGGGTCGGACCAGCAGCACGGTGGGTGCGCGGTACCCGTAAGCGCGGTGCGCCTCGCCGTCGACGTCGTCGCAGACCACGACCTCCGTGCCCGCCGGCGCAGCGGCGGCCCTACGGCCGCCGGACGACCCGCCAGTTGCGTCGATCAGCTAACCGGTTAGCGACGGCACGGCCCGCAGTGCCGACACGGCGGCCGTGGCGTCAGCGCGCCGCCCGGTACCGGAGAACGCCAGCAGCGTCCAGCCTCCGTCGTGCAGGCCGGCCCGCAGACGGACGGTCGACCCGGCGCGAGAGACACCGGCGTCGGGTGCGCGGTCCCCGGCCCGCACCCCGGGGCCTCGTCCCACCTGCACAGTGATCGGGCTACGGCGGGTCGTGACCGCCAGTTCGCTGAAGCTGCGCGCCATCGCCCGCCCGCCTCCGACGGCCAGTGCCGGGCCGGCGAGCCAGCGCACCAGACCGCGGGCGGGCGCCGGGGTGGACAGGACGGAGTAACGCAGGCTGGCGTGCTGGGCGCGTTGTAGGCGGGTCCGCAGGTCGTGCCGCTCGGTGGCGTACGTCGCGAGCAGCGTGTCGGGCGCGTGGTGGCCGGCGGCCGCAGCCAGTCGCCAGGCCAGGGCGAACGCGTCGGCGATGCCGGTGTTCATACCCTGGCCACCGTTGGGCAGGACCGGGTTGCCAGCGTCACCGGCCAGTATTACGCGGCCGTCCTGAAGGGTCGCGGCCAGACCCATCGCCAGGTCGGTGTAGCTGGCCCAGCGCACTTCGCTGAGCTGTGCGCCAGGGTCATCGGCTACGGCGCGCAGCCGCTCCTCCATCTCCGATACCGTCGGCTCCCGCTCGGGCACCGTCTCGCGCGGCTCGACGTGTAACACCCGATGCACCCCGCCGGGCAGCGGCACGACGGCGGAGAAGCCGCGGTCGGCGTAGAACAGCCACATCTGCTCGCTGGTCGAGGACCGTCGCCACGTCAGCGTGGCGTCCACCTGCCGGATCACCACCCCGGTGCGCTTCGGCTCGAACTGCATCGCCGTGAACGAGCGGGTCGTGCCGGCGGCCCCGTCGGCCCCCACGACCCAAGCGGCGCGCACCGTCTCGGTGGTCCCCGATGCCGGCCGCGTGACCCGCGCGGTGCACTCGTGGTCGTCCTGGACCAGGTCGACCAACTCAGCGCCGAACTCGATCTGGACTCCCAGCCGGGACAGTTCCGCGGCCGCCTGCGCCTCGAACACATCCTGTCCGCATAGGACGACGTCGAGGTAGGGGCTGTCGCGCATGTGCATGTCCAGCGCCGGGAGCACGCGGCCGTAGGCCGAGACCACCACCCGGTCCATCGCCCCCCCGATCCGCTGCAGCGGCTCGGCCAGTCCGATGCCGTCGAGCAGCTCCAGGGTCCGTTGCATCAGGTTGGTCGCCTTGGTGTGACGCGACAGTTCCGAACGCTTTTCGACGATCCGGACCTCGACGCCGTAGCGGGCCAACAGGACCGCCAACGTCAGACCGGTAGGACCGGCACCGACGATCAGTACGGTGGTCGACGATGCGCGGCCAGCAGGGGCGGCCGTGTCGTCGGCTGACGGGGACGGTGCGATCACCGAGAACTCCTTCGACGTCGAGAGGCTCCGAGCCGGCCCGTTAGTAAACACAAGCGTACATTATTGGTGTGGAGATGCGACCTAGGAACAAGAGCACGCCGAGGGACACGCCCGCGGACCACCGCCGCCCGGGCCGGCCGGTCGACCAGGACAAGCAGACAAGGATCGTTGCCGCCGCGTGGAAACTGTTCCTCGCGCACGGTGTCCAAGCAGTACCGATGGAGACCGTCGCCAGCCGCGCCGGCGTGTCGAAGGTGACCGTGTACCGCTACTTCCCCGACCGGCAGGCCCTGCTCGAGGCCGGTGTACTCGCCGAGATGGAACGCATCGAGGCCGCCCAACGCACATCTCCAGCGCCGAGCGGGCACGACGCCGACCTCGCCGTGCGTCTCCAGCAGTTCGGTACCGGGCTCATGCAGTTCCTCGCCTGCGCCAACGCCGTCGCGTTCTACGCCTCTCTGGCCGGTGAGCTCAGCCGCCACCCCGACCTCGCCCGGCGGTTCTGGGACGCCGGACCGGGGCGCACCCGCCACAACCTCGTCCAGCTCATCATCCAGGCCAACCAGAACGGTGAGCTCCACGTCCCTGACGTCGAGCTCGCCGCCGAGCAGTTGTTCGGGCTGTGGCAGGGATTCACCAACCTGCAATACGCCCTCGGGATACCCGACACAACCGGACTGGACCGGCGAGTTGAGGCGGGCGTGCAGATGTTCCTCGATATATACGGTCCCCGGTCCTAGCCCCGTTCCGTACGTCGATCGACGAGTGGGACGCCGCTGGGTCAGCCTTGCCAGCGGATCTCCCCGTCGACGATGCTCGTGGTGGCGGTCAACCCGACAGCTCGGGCGACGCCCTTAGACGAGTGATGGTCGGGATGCACGTGCGCCACGAGTGTTCCCACGCCCTGCTCGCGCAGCCAGGCCACCATGACGCCAGCGGCCTCCCGGGCGTAGCCGTGGCCCTGGTGTGGCGTGGCGACGACCCACGCAACCTCCGCGACGAGGGCGTCTTCCTCCGGGGTGATCGTGGCCTGGACCGTGCCGACCGCCTGCCCGTCCTCCCGCCGGCGCATTACCCAGTTCAGCCACCGCTGGGAGCCGTCCCGTGACCGGCCCCGGGCCTGGTGCCCGTACCTGCGTCGATGCGGGCGACTCGGCCAGCACCGACCCGTTCGGCGATGCCGTCGCGCTGTGGGTCGCGCTGCACGGCTTGGCCCACCAACGGGCCGTCATTCCCTACTTCCCTTGGCCGGACGACACCGCCGACCGGCTGGTGGACCGGATCGCCCAGTTGGGTGTCCTGCGCACCCTGAGCGAAGGGAACGGCGACCTGCCAGCGCGCAACTTCGGCATTCGGCGACGTCCCACACGCTGACCGTCAGCGCCGCGGCGCTCGGACGCGGTGTAACAACGACTACCCAGAAGCCCCTGCGACCGCTTCGTAGGTCCCGCTACCGGGTGAGCCAGGCCGTCGGGTCGTCGACCACCTCGGCCAGTACCGCCGAGGCTGCCCCGGTCAGCGCGGCGAACTGCCGGACCTCGGCGGGAAAGACCCGAAGGCCTGACCACGGTGCGGACAGCACTCTGGTTCGCAGCACCTCGTTGACGGTGGACAGCAGGAATGGGGTCAGCGGGCCGTAGATCCCGCCGAGCACCACGTCGGCGACGTCGACCAGGTTGACCGCATTGGCCAGGGCGGCGCCGAGCGCCTGCGCTGCCGAGTCCAGCGATGCCAGCGCCATTGGCTCGTCGGCATCGGCAGCGGTGATCAGGTCGGCCAGCGGCAGGTCGAGGGCCAGCCCGGCGCCGCGCATCAAGGCATCCTTGCCGGCGTACTGCTCCAGGCAGCCGAAGGATCCGCACCGGCATTCCGGTCCGGCCGGATCGACGACGGTATGGCCGATCTCGCCGCTCCACCCGTTCCGGCCCCGGAACACGGCGCCGTCCACGACCAACGCACCGCCGATCCCCACCTCGCCCGAAACGTACAGAAACGACAACCGGCCCCCGCGGCGCAGGGCGTCAGCCTCCGCCCTGGCGGCCAGGGTGGCCTCGTTGGCCAGTTGGATGGGAACCCCCGCGGTCCTGGGGTGGGCGTGGAACAGGGCCGCGACATCGACGTCCCGCCACCCCAGGTTGGGCGCAAACCGCAGCGGCCCGGTTCGTTCGTCGACCAATCCGGGGACTGCCAGGCAACCCCCGGCGGTCCGGATCTCCGACCCCATCGGCTCGCAGACCTCGAGGTACAGCGAGGTGAGCTGGCGAAGCACCGCAGCGGGATCACTGCCCCGGAAGTCGGCCGAGTCGACTCGCTCGGCCAGCACCGCACCGGACAGGTCGACCACCCGGATGCCCAGGTAATCGACGTTGATCTCCATCCCGACCGCCGCCAGGGTGCCCCCGGCGGGCACAAGCGGAACCGCCGGACGTCCCGCCCGAAGCGACATCACCGGCGGCCGCTCGCTGATCAGGCCGGCCGAGATCAACCGGTCGGCCAGGGTGGACACGGTGGCCCGAGTCAGTCCGGTGGTCGCCGCGATATCGGCGCGGGAAACAGGTGTTGACGCCTCCATGATGATCCGGAGAACGAGCCCCAAGTTGTGTTCGCGCAAATTCGCCTGACGAATCGCGGAACCCATACCACCGGATCCACGCACCGATCGACGCGGTGTCATCGCTTGACCAGGTGAACCGAGCGCGATAAGTTCATTCAACCAACAAATCGTCCGTCAGGCATAGGGAGAGCTTAATGGTTGCAGCACCCACCCCGGAAGATCGTTTCTCATTCGGCCTCTGGACCGTCTCATGGCAGGGTAGAGACCCTTTCGGGGATGCTACCCGGCCGGCGCTCGACCCCGTCGAGGCCGTCGGAAAACTCGCCGAAGCCGGCGCGTGGGGGGTCACCTTTCACGATGACGACCTGATTCCCTTCGGCTCCGATGCAGCCACCCGCGACAAGCTGATCGCTGGCTTCCGGGACGCCTGCGCCAAGAACGACATCACCATCGAAATGGTGACGACAAACCTTTTCACCCATCCTGTCTTCAAGGACGGTGGGCTCACCTCCAACGATCGCTCGGTCCGCCGATTTGCGCTGCGCAAGGTGTTGCGCAACGTCGACCTCACCGCGCAGGTGCAGGCCAAAACATTCGTCATGTGGGGCGGCCGGGAAGGCAGTGAGTACGACGGATCCAAGGACCTCAACGCGGCTTTCGACCGGTACCGCGAGGGCGTCGACACCATCGCCGGCTACATCAAGGACCAGGGATACGACATTCGGATCGCATTGGAGCCCAAGCCCAACGAGCCGCGCGGCGACATCCTGTTGCCGACGGTGGGTCATGCTCTGGGATTCATCGCCAATCTCGAACACGGCGACATCGTCGGATTGAATCCGGAAGTCGGCCACGAGCAGATGGCGGGTCTGAACTACACCCACGGAATTGCCCAGGCATTGTGGGCCGGCAAACTGTTCCATATCGATCTGAACGGTCAGCGGTCGATCAAGTACGACCAGGATCTGGTTTTCGGGCACGGCGATCTGCTGTCGGCATTCTTCACCGTTGATCTGCTGGAGAATGGGTTTCCGGGGGGCGGCCCGCGGTACGAGGGACCGCGGCATTTCGACTACAAACCGTCTCGTACCGAGGGTTTCGACGGGGTGTGGTCGTCCGTGCGGGCCAACATGGCGACGTATCTGCTGCTCAAGGAGCGGGCCTTGGCGTTCCGCGCCGACCCGCAGGTGCAGCAGGCGATGACCGCGTCCGGGATCGCCGAACTTGCTCAGCCAACCCTGGCGGATGGCGAGTCGGTCGCCGACCTGCTGGCCGACGAGGCGGCGTTCGAGACCTACGATGCTGACACACAGGCCGAGCGCTCGTACGCGTTCGTGCATCTGAATCAACTCGCGCTCGAACATGCCATGGGCGGCCGCTGACCGCACCGGCCCGCCGGCTGCCACAGCCGCGCCCGGGGCAATGATGTTGTGGCAGAGAGGTTTTCGCGGGGCGTCCGGTTTGCGCGTGCCGATCGGGCGCCCCGCGCTTAAATTGACTCCACCGCGGCCCGACCGCGTCCCCGGCAGCGGCAGCCCGGTGCAGCGAGTCGCCGGTGTGCAGGTGCCTTTCCAGCAGGCTTCCCGACCAGGAGGAACGTCCCCGATGACCCCCCAGCAGCGCCGCTTCCCGAAGAACTTTCTCTGGGGCTCGGCGACCGCCTCTTACCAGATCGAGGGCGCGTTCGACGAGGACGGCCGGACACCGTCGATCTGGGACACCTTTTGCCGGACCCCCGGGAAGGTGCAGAACGGGGACACCGGCGACGTCGCCGATGATCACTATCACCGCTGGCCCGAGGACGTCGCCCTGATCAGGGATCTCGGGCTGCAGGCGTACCGGTTCTCGCTGGCCTGGCCCCGGATCCAGCCCGGCGGGTCAGGGCCGTTCAATCCGCGCGGCATCGCGTTCTACTCGCGGCTGGTCGACGCGTTGCTCGAAGCCGGCGTGCAGCCGGTCGCCACGCTGTACCACTGGGACCTGCCGCAGGAGCTGGAGGACGCCGGCGGCTGGGGCAACCGGGAGACCGCGCTCCGGTTCGCCGATTATGCCGAGCATGTCGCCGGGCAGCTCGGTGACCGGATCGGCACCTGGACGACGCTGAACGAACCCTGGTGCTCGGCCTTCCTCGGGTACGCGGCGGGTGCGCACGCCCCCGGCCGGGAGGAACCGGAGGCGGCGCTGCGGGCAGCCCACCACCTGAACCTCGGTCACGGCCTGGCCGGGCGGGCGATCCGGGCGACGCTCGGCGCGGACACCCAGCTGTCGGTCACCCTCAATCTGCACGTCAACCGGCCGTCCAACCCCGAATCGGCGGCCGACCGGGACGCCGTCCGCCGGCTGGACGCGGTCGGCAACCGGGTGTTCCTCGGACCGATGCTGGACGGTGCGTACCCGGACGATCTGATCGCCGACACTGCCGGCATCACCGACTGGGCGTTCGTCCAGGACGGCGACACCGATACCAGCGCGGTCCGGCTCGACGTGCTCGGTGTCAACTACTACTCCACGTCGCAGGCCCGGCACTACACCGGCGAGGCCCCCAAGCTGGACGCCGATGCGCACGGCTTGTCCTCCGCCAGCCCATGGGTGGGGGCGGAATCGGTAGAATTCGTGCCGCAACCCGGTCCTTACACCGCCATGGGCTGGAACATCGACCCGTCCGGGATGCTCGAGCTGCTCACCGACATGGGTGCGCGGTACCCGCACCTGCCGCTGATGATCACCGAGAACGGTGCGGCCTTCCACGACCAGGTGTCGCCCGACGGCGCGGTGCACGACGCGGACCGGACCTCCTATCTGCACGGGCACATCGATGCCGTTGGCCAGGCCATGGACGCCGGGGTCGACGTCCGGGGCTATTTTCTCTGGTCCCTGCTGGACAACTTCGAGTGGGCCTGGGGCTACGAGCGGCGGTTCGGCATCATCCGGGTCGACTACGACACCCAGGTGCGGACCGTCAAGGATTCCGCCCGCTGGTACGCCGAGCTGATCCGGACCGGCCAGTTGCCGCCCGCCCCCCGTCCATGACGGTCGCGGCCCTGCCGGGTTCCCGCCCGGGCGCACCGATGACATTCAGGTCTGGCCGGAGTCGGAGTTCGGTGGCACGGTAGACCCGTCTCACTGCCGGTGCGCCCTCCGCGGATCGGTTCCCGGTGTTCGGTGAGGGAGGTCCGCCATGGCCGAGGTCGTGCTGCTGATCGGGACCCGCAAGGGTCTGTGGGTGGCCAGGTCGTCAGCGGATCGGACCCGGTGGGAACTGGATCCGCCATTGCTGAAGATGGACGAGGTGGCAGCGGTCGGTGTGGACCCGCGGACCGCGGTCGACGGGTCGCCGCCGCGACTGTTCGCGGGAAGCACCAGCTACGTCTACGGCACCCGGCTCCTGCATTCCGACGACGGCGGCCGGACGTTCACCGGACATCCGGCGGACGCGGTGAAATTCCCGGAACGGACCGGGGTGTCGCTGGCCCGGATCTGGCAGATCACCCCCGGTCACGCGCCGGGGGAGATGTGGGCCGGCACCGAACCGTCGGCGCTGTTCCGGTCCGTCGACGGCGGCGAGACGTTCACCATGAACGACGGCCTCTGGGACCACCCCCACCGGGAGAGCTGGGCGCCGGGTGGCGGCGGACAGGCCATCCACACCGTGTTGCCACATCCCGATGATCCCGACGACCTGCTGGTCGCCATGTCCACCGGCGGGGTGTATCGCAGCGGCGACGGCGGCTCCAGCTGGGAACCGCGCAGCACCGGCATTCGGGCGGAGTTCTTTCCGGACCCGATGCCCGACCACGGACAGTGCGTGCACAAGGTGGCCCGGAACCCCGCCGACCCCGACCAGCTGTTCGCGCAGAACCATGGCGGCGTCTTCCGCTCCGACAACGCGGGGCGGCGGTGGACAGAGATCAGCGACGGGTTGCCGGCGTCCTTCGGGTTCCCCGTGCTGGCCCACCCCTACCGCCCGGGAATCATCTACGTCATTCCGCTGGTGGCCGACCTGGAACGGTTCCCGCCTGGCGGCGCGCTGGCCGTCTGGCGGTCGACGGACGCGGGAGCGACCTGGCACCCCTGGGCCCAGGGTCTGCCGCAGTCGGGGGTGCACACCGCGGTGCTGCGGGACGCGGCCTGCGTCGACGACCAGGAATCGCCTGGCCTCTATTTCGGGACCAGGTCGGGGACCGTCTGGGCCGGCATCGACCCGGGTCGAGACGCTGGCGATACCAGCGCTTTCACCAAGGTTGCGGAGAACCTGCCCGACGTACTGTCGGTGCGAGCGGCGACCGTCGCCTGACGGCCTCCGTCACCGGCGCCCAACGTCCGTTGAACGGTCGGGGTCGCACCGGACGTTGCGCCCGGGCGGCGCTACCGATCGGACAAGGCGACGTTCCCGGCGGCCCGGGCCCGCCGGTCGGCCCGGAGTGCCCGGACGCCCAGCACCCCGACGACCGTGCCGATCGCGATGGCCGCGGTGATCAGCACGGCGTGCACCACCAGGAACGACGTCGGGCTGGACCGGCCGATCTCACCGGACCAGGATCGCTGGTCGTTCCAGATCGCCAGCGCGAACCGGGGCCAGACCACCCAGTTGAAGGCTCCGGCGAGCACCAGGAACACCGACCAGTTGCGGGAGAGGGTCACCCCAGCAGTATCCCGGGGCCGAAGGTCGGAGCCCCGGGATCTGCATCCACTGTTCACCACAGCGCCACCTTGCCAGGCGTCGGCTCACCGCAGGCTGGAAGTCTCGGGGCTCAAGTCCCTGGGGATCGGCGTCTGACCGGTCTCAAGGTTGTTCAGGGGACTGGAGGTGAACACCCGTGTCGAAGAGAGCTGTCATCGTTGCTGGGATCGACGGATCGGACGCGGCGCGCGTCGCCGCCCGCTGGGCAGCCCGTGACGCCACCCGCCGTGGCGTCCCGTTGCGGCTCGTTCATGCGGTTCAGGCCGTGCCGATCATGGGGTACCCCGAACCGTTGCTACTTCCGCCGCGGGTGACCGACGAGGTTCAGGCCCGGGCGCGAAAACTGTTGCGGGACAGCGTCGATCAGTTGCAGAAAGATCATCCTGGACTCTCGATCGAGGCTGTGCAACAGGACGGTGGGCCGGTAAAGGTGCTGCTGGAACAGGCCCGCGGCAGCATCGCCACTGTGGTTGGCACCCATGGCGTGGGCCGGTTCGATGATGCGGTCTTCGGGTCGGTCGCCGCCCGACTGGCCGCCCACGGCGAGGGGTGCATCGTGATCGCCCGACCGGACCCCGCCCGACCGGACCCCGCCCGACCGGACCCCGCCCGACCGGACCCCGCCCGATCAAACCCCGCCCGATCAAGCCCCGCCCGATCGGACCCCGACAGGGACCCCGACAGGGACCCCGCCCATGAATCAGGCGCGGTGGTGGTAGGTGTCGACGGGTCGCCCGCTTCCCGGGCGGCGATCGGTTTCGCCTATGAGGAGGCCGCGCTGCGAGGAGCCACCCTGGTCGCGATCCACACCTGGAACGACAAACCGCTGAACCACGCTCTCGGTTCCTACCCTCTGGACATCGACGCAACGGGCATCGACGACCAGGAACAGCGGCTCCTGGAGACCTAGATCGCCGGATGGGAGCCAACATTTCCTCAGGTCCCGGTGCGGATGCGAGTCCTGCGTGGTCGCCCGGCTCCCAGCCTGCTGCGGTATGCCGCCACCACCGGGGACCACCCTGCGCAACTGGTCGTCGTGGGTAGCCGGGGCCGCGGCGGATTTACCGGTCTACTGCTGGGATCCACCAGCCAGGCCGTCGTCTCGCATGCCGAATGCACCGTCTGCGTCGTCCACGCCGCGGCCGACTGACCGGGTCCTACTGTGCCCGGACGGTGGTCGACGTCGTCGTCGCGTGGCGGCTGAGCGCCCCGGACCGATCCTGCGGACAAGCTGACTGACCACCCTGCCGTTGCTGGTGGTCAGAAGCTGCTGTGACGGTGCGGGCGTGCTCCGAACGCTTGAACAGGCGCGATAACGGTCATCGGGCAGGCGTCGGGGTGAGATCACCACCACCCCGGAGGCGGGCCATGGCCATGCGCTCGACCAGCACCGGGACGAAGTCTCGGATCGGGCTGCCGGCGAACTGTTCGTGGGAGGTACGCACGGCACCCTGGACCACCTCCGACCCAACGGCGGGAAATGACACCGCCAGCCGCAGCGCGACGTCGGTGACCGCTCGTGCTTCATCCTCCGGAGACAGCATTTGATGGATCCTGCCACCGCCGGAGATCAATGCCAAGGCATGGACCTATCCGATGTGCACCGGATGGGCGTTCTGCCACCGGCCACGACGATCGCTGAAGGGCCGAGGTGACCCGGATGTGACCGGGCGGTCAGGCGGCCAACCTGCGGGGGAAGGACTGGGCCGCCTGGCTCAGGATGCGCTCCCACGCGCCCAGCACCGCAGTTCCGCCCATGGTCGAATGAACGGTCCACCAGGGCAGACCTGCCGCGAACGAGGACACTGCCTCGAGTGTCGTGCCCGTCTCCTGCTCCCCGTGCCAGAGCTTCACCGGAACCCGCACAGACTCCGGCTCGCAGACCCACGGCGCCGGGGCGGCAGAGCGAACCGGAGCGGTCCACGACGGGTTGATCTGCGCCGCGTCGGCGGCTACCGCATCCCGGAAGTCGGCCTCCCGCCACAGATCGCCGACCGCCGCAGCCGATGACGGATCGAGCCGGCGAATGATCCGGGCCCAGGTGTTCTCGTTGGTGAGGTCGGCGTCCCTGCCGGCCGCGGCCAGCCAGGCAGCCATCGGACCGGCCGGTCCCCGGGCCGCCCGGCGAGCGGCCAGCGACCGGCGCAGTCCGAGGCGGCCGCTGCCGGCCGCGGGCAACTGCACAGACACAGCGGTCACCGAGGTCACCAGGGTCGGATATCTCGCGGCAAAGGCGAAGGCGTCATCGGCGCCCTGGCCGATCCCGATCACCGCGACCCGGCCGACGGCCAGGGTTTCCACCATGCGCCGGAGATCCTCGGCGGGCTGCTCGGTCCCACCGAACCCGATCGGGTCCGACAGGCCGATCCCGGGGCGGTCCAGGGCCAGCAATCGAATGGACGACGGCAGCGCACTGTCGTGCAACAGCCACCCCGGCGCAAGCCGCGACGAGCTGCTGTCGGGCAACAGCACGCAGGGCAGCCCGCGGGCACTGCCGTGCTCGGTCCAGACCATCGCCCGGCCGTCGGGGAGCCGCAGCGCTCCGTGCGGCGCGCGTTCGGCCAGCGGCAACAGGACGTCGTCGTCAAAGGCTGAGTCAGTCACAGCCGGTCGGGCAGAGGATCGCGCGCGATCCTCGCGAACAATGGTCATTCGAGGTCCTTCCCCCACAGCAAGATCAGCCGAACAAGATCGGTCGTGCGTCGATCGGTATCGCGTTGATCGGTATCGCGCCGATCGAGTCAGCGTCAGCGGCACACCTAGCGCGCCGCTGACACACAGTGCGTGACCACGCCCTGGTGAACCACGCCCTGGTGAACCACGCCCTGGTGAACCACGCCCTGGTGAACCACGGCGTGGCCGGCACCCGTCAGCCGCCGGCTTGCGGCGGTCCCGATGACGTGGTGCAGATCCCCCCGGAACGTGGGCGTCGTGTTCGCATCGCCCACGGGTTTAGTTATAGGCGGTGAGAGGTCGCTCCGACCCGCTTTGATACCGTTCTGTGATGTGACCGGTGAGTAACATTTGACACACTGAGAGTAATCATCGGCGTGTCGGACGAATCGCCGCGGAACGGGCGACGTCGGCTCATGGGGTCGTGCGGGCGCCGGCTGGGTCACTCGATGAGTGAACCGGTCGAAGATGAACGGACGGCGATGGCCCGCCGCCGTGAGAGCGCCTGCCGCTCAGCCGCGGTCGGCGTTGCGCTCGTCCCGCCAACGCACCCAGGATGCTGCCTCGGTCAGGTCGTAGTCGGGCCCGCTGGTGCTCACCGTGAACAGGGTGAAGCCGGCGTCGAGGAGCGGAGCGGCGTCGGCGGGCCCACCGGCCGGCCCGGAGGTGGACCGCTCGATCTCGGCCGGATCGCGCTCCACCGTCGCGCAGTGCTCGGCCAGCACACCCGCCTTGTGCGTCAGGACCTCGGCGCTGCCGAACGCGTGCCAGATCGCCGCGTACTGGGCGACGTATCTCAGCGTCTTCCGCTCCCCGCCGCCGCCGATCAGAATCGGCACCGGGCCCTGGGGGGCCGGGTTGAGCTCGCCGAGGCGGGAGACGATGCGGGGCAGGTAGTCGGCCAGCAGGTTGAGCCGGGTCCCAGGCGTCCCGAATTCGTACCCGTACTGGTCGTAGTCCTTCTCGAACCAGCCACTGCCGATACCCAGAATCAGCCGACCCGCGCTGATGTGGTCGACCGTTCTTGCCATGTCGGCGAGCAGGTCAGGGTTGCGGTACCCGCCCCCGGTGACCAGTGCGCCGATCTGCACCCGGTCGGTCTGCTCCGCCCAGGCGCCCAACATGGTCCAGCATTCGAAGTGTTTGCCGTCCGGATCACCGGTCAGCGGGAAGAAATGGTCCCAGTTGAAGACGATATCCACGCCCAGATCCTCCGAGCGGAGCACGGCGTCCCGGATCTGGCGGTAGTCGGCGTGCTGGGGCTGCAGTTGGACAGCGATGCGGATGGGTCGGGTCGAGGCGGTCATAGGACCATCGTGTCAAGGCGGCGCCGAGCCTGCGCGGCGGGGCCGGATCCGCCAGCCCAGCCGGCCGACGAGAGAGCTTGGGGGTCTGCAGAACCGCCGTGACGCAACGGGTTTGGCGCTACGGCCGGGCGCGGTGGTGGCGCGGTGGTGGCGCTGTGGTGGCGCGGTGGTGGTGGCGCTGCTGTGGTGGCGCTGCGGTGAGAAGACTGCTCGGTGACCAATCACCTGCCGGTGCTGCTGCGAAGCACCGGTACAGCCGGGCGCGGAAATCAGCGCCGAAGACCGGAACGGGTGCCCACCACGAGGTGCCGCCGGACGTCGAGAGGATTTCCATGAAAACCACGCACCGCCGCGCCACCACCGGGGCAGCCCTCGGCCTGATGTTCGCCGTCGCCTTCGCGCTGCCTGCCGCGGGGGCCAGTGCATCGGTCCAGGCCGATCTGCAGCCGGTGGCCGGCAACGGGGTTAAGGGCAGCGGGACCGCCATCGTGACCGTCGACGGCACGAAACTCACCGTGAACATGGCCGCCAAGGGTCTGCTGGCGGACAACCCGCACGCGGCGCACATCCACTTCGGCGCCGCGGCCCGTCACGAGTGCCCCGCCCTGACCGACGACACGAATGCCGACGGGCACCTGGACACCACCGAGGGCGGACCGGCGCACGGCGATATCGTCGTCTCGCTGACCAAGACCGGTGACACCTCACCCACCTCCGCCCTGTCGGTTGACCGTTTCGACACCGCGCCCGGCGGCTCGTTGCAGTACGAGCGGGGTTCGATCGACGTCAGCAATGCCGTCGCGACCGAGGTCCAGAGTGGCCAGGCCGTCGTTGTCATCCACGGCGTCGACTACAACTCCGACGGCAAGTACAGCGGGGTCACGAAGTCCGATCTGGACCCGTCGCTGCCGACCGAAGCAACCGATCCCGCGCTCTGCGGCGTGCTGAAGGTGTCGCAGATGTCGGCGATGCCCAGTGGCGGCGTGCAGACCGGTGGCGGTTCGACCTCCGGCACCGAGAATGTCGCACTGCTGGCTGCCGGCGGACTTGCTCTAGCCGGCGGCGCTGTGCTGATCGCTCGTCGCCGTACCGGCAACAGCGACCTCTGATGGCAACCGGCGCCCGGCATCAGAGCAGCTCGGGTGCCGGGGGTCGGCCGGCAGCGGGGCGGCGCTGGCTCACCGTCCTTGCCGCCGTTCTGCTGATCGGCGGGGCCGGCGCAGTGGCCGTCGGTCTGTTGACCCAGCAGCACGCTCCAGAACCTGCTCCCGCTGCGTCCGGTGACCGCTTATCACCGGCCCCGACCACGGTTCCGGCCGTGTCGACGCCCGACACGTCCGGGGCCGTGCCCGGCCCAGCCTCTGCCGCCGCACCACCTTCGGGGGCGGCCGGGTCTGTGCCATTAACGGCCAGCTCCGCCCCGATACCCACCCCCATCCCGGCAGCGGCGCGCAGCCCGGCCGTTCCGCCCACCCCGCATCCGGTGCGCATCTCGATTCCAGCGATCGACGTCACGTCCGAACTGTTGGAGCTCGGGCTCAATCCCGACAACACGGTGGCGGTGCCCGCGCCCGGTCCCGACTACGACAAGGCCGCCTGGTTCACCGGTTCGCCGCTACCGGGTGATGTCGGTCTGGCTGTGATCGAGGGTCACGTCGACAGCGCGGCCAACGGACCGTCAGTGTTCTTCCAGCTGGGTGCCTTGGTTCCAGGCAATGACGTCGAGGTGGCCAGGGCGGACGACTCGACCCTGCGCTACCTGGTGGACTCGGTTCGCTCGTTCCCCAAGGACAATTTTCCGACCCTCGAGGTCTACGGCAACACGGCCGGACCGGAACTGCGGTTGGTCACCTGCGGCGGCGAATTCGACGCCGACAAGCACAGCTACCTCAACGACACCGTGGTGTTCGCCCACCTGGCGGTCTGAGCGGTCTGAGCGCTCTGATCGGTCTGCCGATGGCCGACGCAGGCGGCATCGCTGCCGCTACCGGGCACCTTCAGACAGCGGTGGCCGCGGCGCGTCCAGCGACCCGGCCGGAGAACAGGCAGCCACCGAGGAACGACCCCTCCAGGGCGCGGTACCCGTGCATGCCGCCGCCGCCGAACCCGGCGGCCTCGCCTGCGGCGTACAGGCCGCCGACCGGTTGCCCGTCGAGCCGCAGAACCCGGGACGACAGGTCAGTCTCCAAGCCGCCCAACGTTTTCCGGGTGATCACCCGCAGCCGCACCGCCACCAGCGGGCCCGCCGCCGGCTCGAGCATCTCGTGCGGCTCGGCGGTCCGCATCCGGCGGTCGCCGACATACTTCCTGGCCGCGGTCACCGCGGTCACCTGCGGGTCCTTGCCGAGGCCCGAGCTGACCTGACCGTCCCGCAGGACGATGGTGCGACCAAGAGCGTCGGCGTCCACGAGGTCCTCGCCGACCAGGGCGTTCATCTTCGCCGCCAACTCCCCGACGCTGGGCGCGGTCAGGAAATCCGTACCCCGATCCAGGAAGGCCTGCACCGGGGGAGTGATCTTCCCGCCCGCCCTGGTGCGGAGTAGTAACGACACCGATTTCTGCGCGAAGTCCGGGTTCTGTTCGGAGCCGGAGAGGCTGAACTCAGGACCCACCGTCCGGTGGTCGGTGACGAACCAGGAGTGCGCCCGGCCGGTGGCCAGGATGTGCCGGAGCGCTCCCAGGGAATCGAATCCAGGGAACAGCGGGGCCGGGAGCCGGTTGCCGAACGCGTCCAACCACAGCGGGCTCGGTCCGGACAGGATGCGGATGCCATGCGCGGACCACACCGGCGAATGGTTGGCCACCCCCTCCGGGTAGTGCCACATCCGATCGCGGTTGATCACCCGTCCGCCCGCACGTTCGGCGACGTCCAGCATCATGCCGTCGGTCGAATCCGGCACACCCGAGAGCATGTCGGCTGGAGCGAACCGTGGGCCGCCGGGCCAGTTCCGGCGGACCGCCTCGTGGTTGCCGCCGATGCCGCCTGAGGTCACGATGACGGCCGAGGCATTCACCGAGAACGAGGCCGCGATCTCCCGCGATGACGGTTGGCCCCGATCGACGGTGGTCGGCACCAGCACTTCCCCCGCGACTCCGACGACATCGTCACCTGAGCGGAGTAGGTCGGTCACCCGGTGCCGGTAGCGCAGCCGGATCCGCCCGGTCCGGACGTGCTCGGTCACCCTGCGCACGAACGGGAGCAGCACCCCTGGCCCGGATCCCCACACGATGTGGAACCGGGGGACCGAGTTGCCGTGCCCGCCCGAGAACTGGCCGCCCCGTTCGGCCCATTGCACGACAGGGAAGAACGACATACCCAACCCGGTCAACCATTTCCGCTTCTCGCCGGCGGCAAAATCGATGTACGCCTGGGCCCACTGGCCCGGCCAGTGGTCCTCGGGCCGGTCGAACCCGGCCGATCCGAGCCAGTCGGCCAACGCCAGTTCCGCTGAATCGGCCACCCGCAGCCGGCGCTGCTCCGGGCTGTCGACCAGGAACAGCCCGCCGAGGGACCACCAGGCCTGGCCACCCAGACTGGCCGGGCCCTCCTGGTCGAGGACGATCACCGACCGCCCGGCGTCCGCGGCTTCCGCGGCGGCCACCAGCCCGGCCAGACCCGCGCCGATCACGATGATGTCCGCATCCGCCATGGCCGAAACCCTGCCACACCCCGTCCTCCGCATCGGCGTTCGGGGATTTGTGACCTGATTACGCAGGAATAGTCACGGAGTGTAATCAGAATCAGACCGAGAGTGAACCGTTGTCCGATTCCGGACCAGCAGTGAGACGACCACCCGGTACTAGTAACAGAGTGTGATCACGCCACAACGGATTCACCCCAAAGAGCCTGCTGAGGGTGCACTGTCCCGCGTAGCATTCAAGCCCTGACCTCGGGGGAGGGTGCGCCTGCTCGATCAGACTCGCGATCAGACTCGCGATCAGGCTCGTGATCAGACTGGCGATCAGACTTGGGCCGGAAACGTGAGGGGAGGCAATGGGACGGTGATGTCGAAACTGAAGCCTCTCTCCACCCGCGCCGCAAAATTTTCCTTTGCGAACCCCCGATCCGCCCGATCCGCCCGATCCGTGAGCGATGGTCGCCAGCCAGGTGGTGCGGATCCCAGCGTCCGGCGCACCTCGTCCCTGTCGGCATGCTGGGGGTCAACGCCGGGGTCGTTCCGTACCGCCGTTCTGGCCGCATTGGCCGTGGTGGTCCTGTGCTACGCCTGCATCGTCGCCGAAGTCGGATCGATCGGTCTGTTGCTGCACCAGCCCGGATTTGTGTTGTTGGCCGGCCTGGTGCTGTTGGCAGACCTCTACCCGCTGGTGCCCTCCATGCGAGAAGTGCGGTCCAGTAACACCTTTGCCTGGTCGGTCGCGCTGTCCCTGGCAGCCGTGCTCGCCTATGGCCCCGCCGCAGCCTTGCTGTTCCTGCTCAGCGGCATCACCGCCGCGTTACCCCGGCGCAGCGACCGGTGGTGCAATCTGGCGGTCAGCGTGGTGATCTTCGGGGCGACCGGCCTGGCGGTTGCGGCGTTGTCCCACGGCGCTGACGTGGTGGTCGCGGGCCTGCTGACCGAGGGTGCCTGGCGCCTGACGCTGCTGGGTCTGCTATTGGCAGGTGTGGTGGTGGTCGTACACCCGCTGTTGGTCGGGGTGGCCGCCACCGCTCGCGGCCGGTCGAGCTGGACGGAGCAACGCAGGCGCGTCGGCAAGAGCTTGCGGATCTGGGGCGCCAGCCTGCTCACCGCCCCGCTGTTGGCCACCCTGGCGTTGGAGGGTCCGTGGGCGCTGCCGTCGATGGCCGTCGTGATCGTGGCGTTGAACCAGGTCAGCCGGACGATGGTCCGGAGCACCGAGGCGTCCCGGACGGACGGGCTGACCGGCATTGCCAATCGATCGGCGCTGTCCCGGGTGCTCGCCGATCGGGTGGCCGCGATCCAACCGGGCCGGCTGGTCACGGTGCTGCTGATCGACCTCGACCGGTTCAAGGACGTCAACGACACCTACGGGCATGTCGTCGGCGATCAAGTGCTGGTGGCCGTTGCACACCGGCTTCAGGCCGCAGCGGCCGGCGCCGATCTGGTGGCCAGATACGGCGGCGACGAATTTGCCGTGGTGCTGACCACCGCCGATGATTCAGGACCTGTCGACCCCGGACCGGTCAGTGCGGAACTGGTGGGTGCGGAACCGGTCGGTGCGGAACTGGTCGGTGCGGAACCGGTCGGCCCGGGACCTGCCCACTCCGGCGCCGAGGCCCCGGCGGCAGTGACGGGTGCCATCGCCGGCATCCGGGAGGCGTTGGGAATCGCGGTGTCCGCCGGCGACGTGCGGGTCGTGGTGGGTTGTTCGATCGGTATCGGGCAGACCCGGGACCCGGCCGCCGACGTGCTGGAGCTGCTGGCCGTTGCCGACCAGGAGATGTACCGGGCCAAGCGGGGTGGGCATGTCGGATCACACGGCCTGCTCCGGTCGGCCCGCCCGCGGATCGAACCGATCTGGAGCACCACGGTGCAGGGCGGTGCTGTCCTGCCGGCCGCGGCGTGGCTCGGAGTCCAGTGGTCAGCGTCGAGCTGGCTCGGACCTGGCAGTACCCCGGTCGTCGGCGGTGCCGCCGTATGGGCCGCGACGCCTCCCCCGGGCAATCCGGGATGACAACGCCGCTGGGTCCGATGGAACTGCCGCTGCGGCGGACGCCGCTCGCGTTCCGCTGGTGGTGGGCGGGATGCGTGCTGGCCCTGGTCGCTGGTCTGGCCCTGCTCCTCACCGTGGTTCCGGGCCCGTCCATGATCTCGGTGGCCGGCAAACCCGGCGCGATGGTCTTGCTGGGCCTGATCCTGCTGGCCGACCTGTACCCGTTGCTGCCGTGGATGCGTTCGTCCCCGTTCGACCGGTATGTCCTGTCCACCCCGCTGACCCTAGGCGCGATGCTGGCCTTCGGGCCGGTGGCCGCGGTGCTGTTCCTGGTCGTCGGCGGTGCGATGTCGCTGGCGCTGCGGATGCGATGGTGGCGGGTGCTGCTCAACGTAGCTCTGTGGGGGGTGACCGGGGTCGTCGCAGCCGGGATCTTCGGCCTCGTCGGCCGCCCGCTGTCGGCCGCCGAGCCCCCGTCGTTTGCGATGTTGCTGCTGGTCTCCGTGGTGCTGGCGGTCGTGATAGAGGTGCTCAACGTGGCGCTGGTCGGCACCTCACTGGTGCTCGCCCGGGTCAGCGACTGGCGGGAGACGACGGTCGATTGGCGCAGTCAAGCCGGGATCGCGTCGCTGACCCTGACGGCGCCCATCCCCGCCGTCCTGGCCGAGCGGCAGCCAGCGTTGCTGCCGTTGCTCGCGCTGTCGATGGTCGCCGCCCAGGCGGGCATGAGCGCGGTCGCGTCGCAGACCGCGCTGGCCGCCACTGATCCCCTCACCGCGATCGCCAACCAGGCCAACCTGATGGTGCGACTGCGGGAGCGGGTCGGCCGCCTCCGCGGCCCGGGTGATTCGTTCACCGTGCTGTTACTGGACCTCGACCGGTTCAAACAGGTCAACGACGAACACGGGCATTTGATCGGCGACCGCGTTTTGGTCGAGGTCGCCCGGCGGCTCGAGGCCTCGACCCGGTCGGACGACGTAATCGCGAGATACGGCGGGGACGAGTTCGCGGTGGTGCTGGCGGCCAGCGCCAACGGGCGGCCGGGCGATGACGTCATCGACCGAATCAGGGTCGCTGTCACCCAACCCATTCACCTGACGGACCGGTCCGTGCGGATCGGGGTGTCGATCGGCAGCGCTGTCGCCCGCCACGGGATGGATGCGCTCACCCTCATTTCTGAGGCGGACGAGTCGTTGTACCGGGCCAAGGCCCTCGCTGCTCTCGCCGGACCTCGGTCATCGGCGGCAGCGGGGCCGTCGGCGGCTTCCGAGACCGTCGCTGCTGAACCCGGGGCAGAGGTCGGCGACGACGAGATGATCGGGTTGGATGCCCTCGGCCGGCAGCCGATCTGGTCCCTGACCCGCGGTCCGGGGGCGAACAAGTCCTCGTCGCCGGTCCTGACGGGTGCCAACCAGGAGCACTGAGCGCCTGGATGGGGTCGGCTCCCGGCCGGTGAGCGGCTCTCGGGCCGGTGAGCGGCGATCATGATCGGGCTAGTCCGTTGCGCTCCCATTAGGGTCGACCAGGTGACCGACACCGCGCGCCGGCGGCTTCGACCCGCCGACAGGCGCGATCAGCTGACCCAGGCGGCGATGCAGGAGCTGGCTGACCATGGCTTTGCCGGTTTCGGCTTGGAGGGCATCGCGGAGCGGGCGGGGGTGACTCGAAACCTGCTCTACCACTACTTCCCCCGCGGCAAGCTGGGTGCGTTCGTCGCCGCTGTCCAGCACGCCAGCGATCAGGTGACCGCCGGCTGGAGTACCGAACGTGCCCAGCCCATCGAGGACCGGTGGACGGCGAACGTTCATCGTTTCGTGGCGCACGCGGCGGAACCGTCCCTGGCCTGGCGATGCCTACGACAGGCTCGACTCTCCCCGGAGCCCGAAGCGGTGGCGGTGTTGCGCCACCTGCATGGCGCGGTGGTGGCCAACATGTCCCTGAACAACTTCGGCACGACCGAGCCGTCACCGGTGCAGTCGGCGGCGTTGCATGCGTATATCGCGTTCGCAGAGGAGTTACTGGAGCGTTGGCGTGACGGGGGTTTCGATTTCGAGCTGGCCGTCGTGGTGCTGAGGCGGACGCTGCACGGGGTGGTCGATGGTGCGCGAGCTGCCGTTATTGACGATCTGTAAATAAAGCGTAGGATCGAAACATGACCCGCAGCGCAGCCTCGTCCCCCCTTCCCAGCTCCGGGCCGGCATCCGGCCCCCAGGGGCGGCTCAGCCGCTTCCGGCGCGCCGCACAGCATGGCTGGCCGGCGTCCTATCCGTTGGTGCAGTTCCCGAACCTGCCGGTGGTGATCGGTGTCGTGGCCCTGCTGACGTCGATGACGACCACCGGAAGTACGCACGACGCGGCGCTGGCAATCGGCCGGACATTCCTGGCGATCTGGGCGTATCTCGAGCTGACCTCGGGGATCAACGGCTTTCGGCGGACGATCGGCGGGGTCGTCCTGGCGGCGGTGCTCTGGAAGCTCGTCACCTGAGGATCGGGGTTGACGGGTCGCCGCCGGGGTACTCCAGGACTGCCCGGGTTGCGCCCAGCGGTCTACCCTCGGCAGGAGCAGACCTTTTGGTGTGTCAGGATTTCCCGGGCCGCGAGCGTTCGCCGTCTCCCCATGGCAAGAAAGGGTCGGAATGTCCGATCAGAGCACGCAGACCGGTACCTCGGATCTTTCGTCGCTGGAACCGCTGGGCGCCGGCCCGACCCGCACCCACGTCATCGAGCACCTGCCCACGCACGGCCGGTTCCGGCTGTCGATCGACGGCCGCGAGGTCGCCGTCCTCGACTACCGCCGGCTGTCCGGGAAGTGGAACATCGTGCACACCTACACCGATCCCGCGTCCCGCGGGTACGGGGTCGCGTCCGATCTGGTCCGGGGGATGTTGGACACCGCCAGGGCCGAGGGGGTCAAGGTCATCCCGACCTGCCCGTACGTCTCCTGGTGGATCAACGAGTACCAGCCCGGCTACGAGGATCTCGTCGCCTCAGCATGACGGCCGCCGGATGACCGAACCCTTGCCGGACGTCGCGCAGCCCCCGGCTCGGCCACCGGAGCCACTGCCGTGGGCCATGGCCCCGACGGCAAGTTTTCCGGCCGCCGGCAAGCCCGACCGAAAGGCCGATCACAGCGCCGGTCCGGGTGCCGCGCAGGGTGCCGATCGGCCGGATCCCGTCGCCGATACGGCAACAGGTGACGATGGCCTGGATACCGAGGCTCTCGACCTGGCCCTGGACCAGTTCGATCAGGCACGCGGGAATGAGCCGGGCGGCAACGGGGACGCCGGGGCCGGCCGGAGCGAGCAGCAGCAACGCAGCCGAGCCAGGCTGCGCGCGACCCTGGGCGCGATGACCAGGGGTGTGATGTCCGAGCGCGCGGTGCGGGCCAGCGAGGCCGCCGCGGCTGCGGCCACTGCCAGCGCCGAGGCAGCGCAGGCCGTGGTCTCTGGACAGAGCGAGATTCGGGAGAGGGTCAACAGGTCCCCGTTCCAGTGGGGTTTCTTCGGCGGCATCGGCGTGCTGCTCGCGTACGTCAGCTACCTGGTGCTGGACACCATCCGGGACACTCTGATCCTCATCGCCATTGCCACCTTGCTGGCCATCGGACTCGACCCGTTGGTCAACCTGTTCACCCGCCGGGGACTCAAACGCGGAGCCGGGGTGGCGATCGTCTTCCTCGGCCTGCTGGCATTGGTGGGCGCCGCGATCTACGCGATCGTGCCGCCGATCGTCAACGAGGTGGGGTCGTTCATCGCGACGGTCCCAGACCGGATTGCCGAACTGCAGAACAACGACACCATCCGCAACCTGGACCAGAAGTTCGGCGTGCTCGAGGCCCTGCGGAACTCCAACATCGTGCAGAACCTGGGCAGCGGGGCCGCCGGCGGGATCCTGACGGCCAGCTTCACGGTCGCGTCCATTCTGGTCGACCTGGTGATCATCCTGATCCTGACGCTGTACCTGCTGGCCGGCTTCCCGAAGATCAAGGCCGCCGCGTACCGGCTGGTCCCGGCGTCCCGGCGGGTCCGGGTCACCGACCTGGGCGACCGGATCCTCAAGCAGATGGGCGGCTACCTGTCCGGGGCCACCATCATCGCGATCCAGGCCGGCCTGGTGGCGGGGCTGTTCGGTTACTTCGTCGGGCTGCCCTATCCATGGGCGATCGCGCTGGCCGCCGCGGTGCTGGACTTCATCCCGGTGGTCGGGCCGATCACGGTGGGCGTGGGGATGACGCTGCTCGGTCTCACCCAGGGTCTGACGGTCGGTATCGGGGCCGGGGTGTTCTACCTGTTCCAGCACCTGTTCGAGGCGTATTGGCTCTACCCCCGGGTGATGCGGCGCACCGTCGACATCTCCACCGGGTCGGTGGTGGTGGCGATCCTGATCGGCGCGGCGCTGCTGGGCGTGACCGGCGCGATCCTGGCCGTCCCGGTCGCGGCGGCGATTATGTTGATCGGGCGTGAGGTCATCATGCCGATGCAGGAACGGTCGTAGCTCAGGCATCACCGCTGCGCGGTGAACGCATGATCAGCGCGGAACGGTCGAATCCCGACGCCGCCGGATCGCGACCAGCACCGCCGCGCCCACCAGGAGCAGCACCAGGACCCCCGCGACCCACGGCCACCACGAGGTCCCGGTCCCGGCGGGGTTAGCGGCCGAGGCCCCCGGCGCCATGGGGCTCGGGGCGGCGCCGCCGGTTGCGGACGGAGTGCCGGCCACGGTGAAGTGGATCTCACCCTGAACCGGGTGCCCGTCGGCGGACACCACCCGGTAGGCGAGCGAATATGCGCCCGGGCCTGGCAACGCGTTCACCCCGGCGGTCACCACCGTGCTGTCGACTACCGGCGCGCCAGATTCATACCGCTGCCCGTCCGGACCCAGCACCGTGACGACCGGTTCGAAGTTCTGTACCGGCTGGTCGAACGTCAGCGTGACCATCGTCGGGGCGGTGGCCAGGGCCGCGCCCTCGGCCGGGTCGCTGCTGATCAGAACGTTGTGCGCGGCGGCCGGACCGGCCACCCCGACCAGAGCCGTCGCGACCACGACGAGCAGGACGCTCAGCCGCAGCGAGGCAGCTGGCCACCGCCGAGTTCGGTCGGTGTGACGGCGCGGCACGCGTTCCCCCCTCATTCTCCGGCTCGGTCACGAACCGGCACAGAATGCTCTTACAGCGTCCCTACTGTGTCCTCACCGTGTCCTCAGCCGGTCGTCGGACCGACCAGGAACGTCATCAGGTTGGCGTCGAGATGGTCCAGATCGGCCGACACCGCGTGCAGCGCGGCGCGCCGGGTACCGGCCGGCATGGACAGGGTCGCATCGGCCGCGGCGGTGAGCTCACCCAACCGGGCGGTGGCGGAATCGGTGAACCGGGCGACGGCGGCGTCGGTGCCGCGCCGTTCGCGCAGGTCGGCCACCGCGCTGGACAGTCCCCTGATCCGCGCCTGGACGGCGCCGGTCGGACCCTTGAACTCGGCGACGTGGTCGACTGGGACGCCGAGTTGCTTGGCCTTCCGCTCGTCCAACGCCGCCCGCACGCCGGTGGAAGCCTTCAGGGCGCCACCGGCGACTGCGGGCCCGACGACCTTCGCCGCCAGCAGCAGGCGCCGCAACGTCTTCGGGTCGGAGAGCTGAGCAACCAGCGCCGACGAGCGGGAGGTCGGTGGCGGGGTAGCGGCCTTGCGGCTGGTGGTCTTCGACGCTGGGGCCTTGCCGCCGGTGGTCTTCGACGCGGGCGGCGGGGATGACTTCTTGCCGGCCTTTCGACGCAGTGCCACGCTGCTCCCTCCTTCACCGGCGACCGCCGGTTGCTCCGGTCAGCCTAGAGTGGCCGCCGGTGGATCCATACCCGGGCCGCACCGGTCGCCCACGGTCGCGGGGACGGTGGCAATGTTGGATGGGCGACGCGAGACTGCGGGGCGCCGCGGGCTTGCGCCGCGGTCTGCCGGCCGTCCATCAGCGCGGCGGCATCCGCAGCGACCCGTCCAATCGGATGACCTCGCCGTTGAGGTAATCCTGGGCGGCAATGGACAGCACCAGCGCCGCGTACTCGTCCGGCCGGCCGAACCGCGCCGGGAACGGCACAGTGGCGGCCAACGTGGCCCGGAACTCCTCCGTCACACCGGCCATCATCGGGGTGTCCAGAATCCCCGGCGCGATCGTCATCACCCGGATCCCGGACCGGGCGAGGTCCCTGGCGGCCGGGAGCGTCATCCCTACGACGCCGCCCTTGGACGCGGAGTACGCCACCTGGCCGATCTGCCCGTCGAACGCCGCCACCGATGCGGTGGTGACGATCAGCCCCCGCTGCCCCTGGTCGTCGACCGGTTCGGTGGCCGCCATCGCCTCCGCGGCCAGCCGGAGCAGGTTGAACGTGCCGATCAGGTTGACGGTGATCACCCGGGTGAACAGGTCGAGGTCGTGCGGACCGGTCCTGGTCAGCACCCGGCCGGGAGTGGCAATCCCTGCGCAGCTGACGGCGACCCGGAGTGGAGCCAGCCCGGTGGCCGTGGACACGGCGGCGGCGACGTCGACGGCGCTGGTGACATCACCGGTCGCCGCGGTCACGCCGTCCGGCGGATCACCCGCCCGCTCCCACCCGCCGGCCAGATCCACTCCGACGACCTGCGCTCCGGCGCCGGCCAGGGCAGCGGCTGTGGCCGCTCCCAGTCCAGAGGCCGCCCCGCTGACGATGGCCGATGATCCGTCGATTCTCATGCCGCTCCCTTTTCGTCCGGTCCTCGCGCCTGATCCCGGTCGCCCAGCGCCGGCCGGGTTGCTGTTGATCATGGCAATCTCTGTCGCGGCGACGGCGTGTCGTCGGCGAGTCGCGCAGACTTCGTCATGATCACCATCGGAGGCCCGACGAGACTCCCGGCAGCAGGTGTGGTGATGATGCTGCCCGATGACCCGTCCGGACACGTTTTACCCGGGGACCTGAACCACCGCCCCTGACGGCCCGGGTAACAGATCGCAGCCCGGCCACCACCGCCGGTGACGGGCCAGGTTGACGGCGCAGCCGTGGCTGGGGAAGGCTTTCCCGATCACCGCCGCCGACGCCTCGCAGTTTCGGATGTTCTCGACGGCCGTACGCGGAGGTGGACATGTACCTGTTGCGCAAGCCGATTCTGGCACTGTCCGGCAGTTCGGCGGTGCGCGCCGGGGTCACCCGGGCCCCGATCACCCGGTCGGTCGTCGACCGGTTCATCCCGGGGGAGACCACCGCCGACGCGGTCGCCGCGGTCACCGCGTTGCGGTCGAAGGGCCTGCAGGTCACCCTCGATCACCTCGGCGAGGACACCACGGACCGGGCGACCGCCGACGCCACCGTGGCGGCCTACCTGGACGTCATCTCTGCCCTGACCGCCGCGGGCCGGGTGGCCGGGGCGGAGGTGTCGGTCAAGCTGTCCGCCGTCGGCCAGGCGCTACCCGCCACAGCGGAACTGCCCGGCGGCGGCAACGCCTACGCACTGGCCGGCGCCAGGAAGATCGCCGACGCTGCCTACGACGTGGGCGCCCGGATGACCCTGGACATGGAGGACCACACCACCATCGACCAAACCCTGGAGGTGCTGTTCGACCTCCGCGGCACCCACCCTGACGTCGGGGTCGCCATCCAGGCCATGCTGCACCGAACCCCGAAGGACCTGGTGGAGCTGACCGGTCCCGGGTCCCGGGTGCGGCTGGTCAAGGGCGCCTACGACGAACCGGACAGCGTCGCCTTCACCGATCCGGACGAGATCGACCTGGCCTACGTCCGGGCGATGAAGATGCTGATGGCCGGCAGTGGTTACCCGATGATCGGTTCGCACGACCCGCGGATGGTGGCCATCGCCGGGAAGCTGGCCGCCGACTGCGGTCGCACCCCGGACCGTTACGAGTATCAGATGCTGTTCGGGATCAGGCCGGACGAGCAGGAACGGCTGGTCCGGGAGGGCAACACCGTCCGGGTGTACGTCCCCTACGGCCAGGACTGGTACGGATACTTCACTCGCCGGCTCGCCGAGCGGCCGGCGAACCTGCTGTTCTTCCTGCGCTCGGTGATCAGCAAGGGCTGATCGGCGCGCGCGCCGTCGTGCGTTGTCGGTCTCGACCGGCGTCATCATCACCGTCCGCGGTCCCCGGGCCGCGGACCCGATCGTCAGGAGCAGCGCAGATGGACGGCGTCACCCACCCCCCGGTTCCGATCAACGAACCCGTGCTCGACTACGCGCCCGGCTCGGCCGAACGGGCCGCCCTGGTCGAGGCGCTGGCCGCGGTGACCGGCCCGGTCGAGCTGGGTGCGGTGATCGGCGGGAAAACCCGCCGCCCCGCCGGCAAGCCGTTCGAGGTGGTGGCCCCGTTCGACCACCAGCGGGTGCTGGCAACGTCCGGGAACAGCCTGCAGGACGACGCCAGCGACGCGATCGCCGCCGCGCTGGCCGCCGCACCGGACTTGCGAGCGCTTGACTTCGATTCCCGGGCAGCGATCCTGCTCCGCGCCGCCGACCTGCTGGCCGGTCCGTGGCGGGCCAGGGTGAACGCGGCCACCATGCTCGGCCAGGCGAAGACCGCGTATCAAGCGGAGATCGATTCGGCGTGCGAGCTGGCCGACTTCTGGCGGTTCAATGTGCACTTCGCCCGGCAGATCCTGGCCGACCAGCCGATCGCGAACGCCAAAGGCATCTGGAACCGCACCGATCACCGCCCGCTCGAAGGCTTCGTCTACGCGGTCACCCCGTTCAACTTCACCGCGATCGCCGGCAACCTGCCGACCGCGCCAGCGCTGATGGGCAACGTCGTGGTGTGGAAGCCGTCCACCACCCAGCAACTCGCGGCGTCGTTGATCATGGACCTGCTGGTCGAGGCCGGCCTGCCGCCCGGGGTGATCAACATGCTGCCCGGCATCGGGCCGGAGATCTCCGAGGTGGTGCTCGCGCATCCGGACCTGGCCGGCATCCATTTCACCGGCTCCACCCGCGTGTTCCAGCAGCTGTGGTCCACCGTCGGCGCCAACATCACCGGCTACCGCTCGTACCCGCGGGTGGTCGGCGAGACCGGCGGCAAGGACTTCATCGTGGCGCACCCGTCCGCCGACATCGACGTGTTGCGGACCGCGATGGTCCGGGGCGCGTTCGAGTACTCCGGGCAGAAGTGCTCCGCTGCATCCCGGTCGTACGTGCCGGCCTCGCTGTGGCCCGCACTCAAGGACCGGCTGATCGCGGAGACCGAGGCGCTGACCATCGGGTCGGTGGAGGATTTCGGCAACTTCAGCAGCGCAGTCATCGACGACCGGTCGTTCGGCCGGCTCAAGGCGGCGATCGACCGGGCGCACGCCACCGACTCGATCCAGGTGCTGGCCGGCGGCAGCTATGACGACTCGACCGGTTACTTCGTCCGGCCCACCCTGCTGCTCGGCACCGACCCCCGGGACGACATCTTCTGCTCCGAGTACTTCGGCCCGATCCTGTCCATCCACGTCTACCCGGACGACCGGTTCGCAGAGGTCCTGAAGGACGTCGACACCGCGTCCCCGTACGCGCTCACCGGGTCGATCATCGCCCGCGACCGGGGGGCCGTGGCGACCGCCGCCGACGCGCTGCGGTTCACCGCCGGCAACTTCTACATCAACGACAAGCCCACCGGGGCGGTCGTCGGGCAGCAGCCGTTCGGTGGTGCCCGGGCCTCCGGGACCAACGACAAGGCAGGCTCCGCCGCCAATCTCATGCGCTGGACGTCGCCCCGTTCGATCAAGGAGACGTTCGTTGCGCCCACCAGCGTCGGGTATCCGCACCAGGGCGCGGAGTAACCCGCCGGTTAGGCCGGTGGGCCCTGACCGGCTCGGCAGCGGTTGGTTACGGTGGCCTGATGACCGAACAGAGCCCCGGACGGAACAAGGTCGCGATCGTCGGGGCCGGTGCGGTGGGGGCCACCCTGGCCTATGCGGCGCTGATCCGCGGCCTCGCCCACGATGTCGTGCTGTACGACATGAATGCGGCCAAGGTCGAGGCCGAGGTGCTGGACCTGCGGCACGGGCTGCTGTTCTGCCCGCCCGCAGAGGTGCACGGATCTGATGACGTCGCCGTCTGTGCCGGCGCCGACGTCATCGCGATCACCGCCGGGGCCAAACAGAACCCCGGTCAGACCCGGCTCGAGCTGGCCGGCACCAACGTCGCGATCTGCCGCGAGCTGATCCCGCATCTGATGGAGGTGGCCCCGGACGCGGTGCTGCTCATGGTCACCAACCCGGTCGACGTGTTGACGTTGGCCGCCCAGAAGTTCTCCGGGCTACCGCCGCAACGGGTGCTCGGGAGCGGGACCGTGCTGGATTCGGCCCGGCTGCGGGATCTGATCGCGAGGCATTTCGGCGTGGCCTCGCAGAGTGTGCACGCCTGGATCGGCGGTGAGCACGGCGACTCGGAGTTCCCGCTGTGGAGCACAGCCAACGTCGGATCGGTTCCGGTGCAAGAGTTTTCAATGCCAGGGGCGGGGCAGCTCGGGCCGGTCGACCAGCAGCGCATGGCCACCGAGGTAACCACCGCGGCGGAGCGGATCATCCGCGGCAAGGGCGCCACCAACTTCGCCGTCGGACTGGCCGCGACCCGGGTGTTGGAGGCCATCCTGCGCGACGAGAACGCGGTGCTGCCGGTCAGTTCGCTGCTGGACGGCCGGTACGGCCTGACCGATGTCTGCCTGTCCCTGCCGTCGGTGGTGAACCGGTCAGGCGTGGTCGCGATGCTCGACGTCCCGATGTCCGCCCTTGAGGTTGATCTGCTGAAGGCGTCAGCAGCTCAGGTGCGGAAGGTGGCCGATTCGCTGGGCCTGTAAATCGAGGGGTTCGACCCGGCCCTGCGGGGTGGGTCAGTGCGCGGCGACTCCCAGCCCGGTGGTGCCGTTGATGGAGCAGGAGATCCCGGTGCCGTGCATGTTGCAGTAGCCGCCGGGGTTCTTGTCCAGGTACTGCTGGTGGTAGTCCTCGGCGTAGTAGAACGCGTCGAGCGGGGTGATCTCGGTGGTGATCTGGCCGTGGCCGGCGTCCTTCAGCGCGACGGCATAACCCTCCCGGCTGGCACTGGCCTTGGCAGCCTGATCGTCGCTGGTGGTGTAGATCGCCGACCGGTACTGGCTCCCGACGTCGTTGTGCTGACGCATGCCCTGGGTCGGGTCGTGATTCTCCCAGAACGCCCGCAGGAGCTGGTCGTAGCTGATCTTGGCCGGGTCGAACACTACCAGCACCACCTCGGTGTGACCCGTCCGTCCGCTGCACACCTGCTCGTAACTGGGGTTCTGGGAAAACCCGCCGGCGTACCCCGCAGCGGTGGTGACTACACCCGGGAGCCGCCAGAACAGCCGCTCGATCCCCCAGAAGCAGCCCATCCCGAAGACGGCGGTCGCCGATCCGGCCGGCCAGGGTTCCACCATGCTGGTGCCAAGGACGGTGTGCGTGCCGTCGATCCGCACGGGTTGGGCGCGGCCGGCAATGGCGGTGTCCGCGGTGGGCAGGTCGGCCTTGCGTGAGAACAGGTTCATGCAACCCAGGGTACGAGCGTGCAGCAAAACCGCGAGCCGCATCCGGTGCGGAGGGGCTTTTGTGGTCGCACTGGCCCGACTGAATCACCCCGCAAACGGTAGATCAACTGCTTAAGCGGCTTTCTGGCGGCAAACCGACGTTTTGGGCGGCACTGCGGCACCCCGCAGATCACGAAGCGTTGTTGTTCGGGCACAATGAGTAAGGAAAGGTCGTCGACGAACGAGGGGCACGAATGCCGGACGTCGTCCCTACGCCCAGCACCTCGACTGCACCCATGCAGCCTGTCGCCGGGTCCGGATCGACGGCGGCGGGTGGACCGGAAGTCGCGGGACGCGGCCGGGTTACCGCGATCGACGTGCTCCGCGGCGCGTGCATCGTCAGCATGACGACAGCCCACCTGGCCTCCGGAAGCTGGCCGTGGCAGCTGACCCATGCCGCGGTCGTCATCGACGGCGGGGTGGGTTTCGTGCTGCTATCGGGGTTGGTGGTCGGAATAACCCAACGTCGGACCGTCGTCACCGAAGGTGTTCTCGCCGGCCAGCGGAAGCTCCTGCGGCGCACCGGGGTGATCTATGGGGGACACCTTGCCCTGTGTCTGGTCGGCTTCCTCGCCGTCGCCGCAGATCCCGGGCGGGCCGGGGAGTACGTGAGTGTTCACACGCTGGGTGGCCCGCTGCCGGCGACGCTTGCCACGCTGACCCTCCAGGTCAACCCTTACTACACGTCGATCCTGTCGCTGTACGTCATGTTGTTGCTGCTGGCAGTCGGCGCGGTCGGCGCCCTGGCCCGGTGGGGGCCGATTCCGGTCTTCATCGGCGGATTCGCGCTGTACCTGGCCGGCTGGCTCTGGCCGGAGGTCTTCACCTTCGCGGCCCGACCGGGCGTTGCGAGCCCGGTCAACTGGGCGACCTGGCAGTTGTTGTTCCTGGGCGCGTTGCTCATCGGCTGGCAATGGACAGCGTCGTGGGTGCGCCGAGCGCTCCGGAGCCGGGTTGTGCTCGCGGTGATGGTGGTGGTCCTGGCGTCGGGCGCGGCAGCGGGGTGGGTGCTGGAGCGGTGGGCCGACCGGGCGACGACGACCAGTGCGTGGGGTCGGGTGGTCCTGGCTCTGCTCACTGAGGGCGCACTTGCTCCCGGCGCGATCGTGGTGGCGGTCGCGGCGGCCCTGGTCGGTTACCGGGTCGTCCAATTCCTGCTCGGGCCGCTCGCGAAGCGGTACGCCGCCCCCGTCCTTGTGCCCCTGGCGCTGATCGGCCGGCAATCCTTGGACTGCTATCTCATCCTTGGGGTGGTGGTGATCCTGCTGCCGAGCGTGCTGCGCTACCCGCCGGCGAGTGTGTCCGGTGTTGCCGTGACAGCGGCGGTACTGCTGTCGATGGCCGCGTGGTGCCTGCTGCGCGACCGGCTCGGGACGATCGCTGAGCATCCGGCGGGGCAGTCCAGTCGGTAACGGCAGGCGATGTCCCGGGCAAGACAGGGCACGGTCGGCTCCGAATTACCCCTGTCCCTAAGAAGCACCGTCCCGAATCAGCACCGTCCCGAATCAGCACCGTCCCGAATCAGCACCGTCCCGAATCAGCACCGTCCCGAATCAGCACCGTCCCGAATCAGCACCGTCCCGAATCAGCACCGTCCCGAATCAGCACCGTCCCGAATCAGCACCGTCCCGAATAGCACCCTCCGCATCTGCGTTTTGACATGATCTGTCTGCACCAGGCCGGGCGACCGTCGCGGCCGGGGCTTCATCGCACCGCATGGGTGAAACGACCACGGGTGACCGGTCCTCTGACCGGGCGCCGACCAAAGGAGAAGTTCGACCATGGCACTGCTCAGCCCTGCTCGCCCCCGTGCCATCCCTCGGCCCTCCGCTGGCGTATGGCCAGGATTGTTCGACGTTCCCAAGGTCCCGGTGCACGCGGTCGTCGCCCGCCGGCTGGCGAAAGCAGCGATCAACAGCCTGCCGATCTCGTTCGACTTCCCCGACGGCACCCGCTGGGGGACCGGTGGGCCGCGCCTGCAGGTCGTGCGGCCGGAGTCATTCTTCGCTCGGCTCGGGGCCGACGGGCTGATCGGGTTCGGCGAGGCCTGGATGACCGGTGACCTGACGGCCGCGAACTGGCACGTCACCGGTCGGGGCGCGGGGGCTCCGCCTGCAGCGACGGGTTCGCGCGACACCCCGCCGGTCGGTAACGCCGCCCTGGAGTCCGCAGCCCTGGAGTCCGCAGCCCTGGAGTCCGCAGCTGCCAATGAGGCCACCGATGAGCTGGCCGCGGCGTTGACCGTGCTCTGCAAGCGGATGTCAGTCCTGGTCCCGCGACCGCTGCAAACCCTGCGACACGCCTGGCAGAGTCGCCCGCCGGCCGCCGAGGAGAACACGCCTACCGGCGCCAGGGAGAACATCCACCGTCATTACGACTTGTCGAACGACCTGTTCGAGCTGTTCCTGGACCGCACGATGATCTACTCCGCGGCCTGGTTCGAGCCTGGTGACGACCTCGAATCCGCCCAGTTGCGCAAGATCGACGGCATCCTGGATCAGGCCCGGGTGAAGCCTGGGATGCGCATCCTGGAGATCGGCTCCGGCTGGGGCGGCCTGGCCATCCGGGCGGTGAAGGAGCGCGATGTGCACGTCACCACGCTCACCCTGTCCGAGGCGCAGAAGGAACTGGCCGACCAACGGATCGCGGCGGCGGGGCTTTCCGACCGCATCGACGTCGTGCTGGAGGACTACCGACACCATGCCGATCGGGTGCCCGGGGGGTATGACGCCATCGTCAGCGTCGAGATGATCGAGGCCGTCGGCGAACGGTACTGGCCGGACTACTTCGGTGCCGTCGACCGGATGCTCGCCGACGGCGGCCGGATGAGCCTGCAGGCCATCACGATGGCCCATGAGCGGCTGCTCGCCACCCGCAACGGTTACACCTGGGTGCACAAGTATGTCTTCCCCGGCGGCACGTTGCCGTCGGTGACCGCGATCGACCAGGTGGTCAGCGCTCACACCTCGTTGCGGATCCAGGAGACCAGGCGGCTGGGTCAGTCGTATGTGCCGACGTTGGAGCAGTGGCGGCACCGGTTCAACAATCGGTTGGACGAAGTCAGGGCCCTGGGTTTCGACGAGACCTTTGTTCGGATGTGGAACTTCTACCTGGCCTACTCCCAGGCCGGATTCGCCGCCGACTACCTCGACGATCTGCAGATTGGCCTGAGCCGAGGCTGAGGAACCAGCGAGCCGGCACGCGACCACTCCGAGCGTGCCGATGCAGGAAGTTCTGGACACCGCTGGTCGTGACTGTGTGAAACCGGGATGAGCGGCGCAACGCGCCCGGTCCCCCCGTCGGGCTGGATGTGTAGCAACTGGGTGATACCGGGCACCCCACTGCTGCGGTCGGTGACCGTGCCGTGCATCCTTTTGTAGTATCCGCGCGCAGAGACGGTCCCGGACGCTGTCATCGCAGTCCGCAGCCCGCCGTAAACCCGGTCGCTGACCGGATGACCGGTCGCCGGTCCGGTCCGGCCAATTCGCCGCGGGACGACGCGGAGGAGGGGCATGGCTCGGGAACAGGGCGGTTCCCGCCGCCGGTCGTTGTCGACCAGGGGGGCCCGGGTCGCCCGTTTTACGCCGGCTGCTGCCCTGGCCCGGCGCGCAACGCCCGCCCGGGCGGTTCTGCTCAGCTCTCCTGCACGGCTGGCGCCGGGTGTGAACAGCCGCCTCAAGCGGCGAGCCGGGCCAATGTCGACCGGCCCGGCTCGGGGGGCCGCCAGCCCTCCTCTCGGGCCGGGCAGGTCTACCCCAGGGCAGAGCGGCCCTGTACCCCGGTCCGGCAGCGAGCCCCGTGCTGACAATCTGGCCGCCGCGCGGCGACGCAAACCCGGAGCGGGATCGCGTCGCGATCAACCGGACCGTACTGCGACGATCACCTCGCTGGCAGTGTCGGGCGGCTGGGTCAACCGCCGACGACTTGCCGGAATGTCCGAGGTCGGCGAGATGGAGCGGTTGGTGGCCCTGTACGGGGCCGACTACCGGGCCGACTACAGGGCCGACTACAGAGCCGACTACAGGGCCGACTACAAGCCTGTGCCCAGCAGGGCGGCTTCTTCTCCTGGCGACCGCCTACCGCGCCCGCCCGGCCTTCCTACCCAGCCGACTCTGGGGCGACCTGTTCCCGCCGTTCCGACCGACCGGGCTGACGGCCAGACCGGGGTAAACGGCCAGCGCCGGGGGGCCGGAGCCGGTCAGCACCGCGCCCCGCCCGATCAATCGATAGATCCGGCGGCTGCCGCCCAGGTGCGCCCCGACCTCTATCGCGAGGCACCAAGGTCACCGGTCTTTAGCCAGTTCTCGGCCTCATCGCCCAGCACCCGGTCGGGGGAGGCAGTGCCGGCACGCTCCGCCCCGGCCGGTTCCCGGGCGACCTCCCTCCCGGGACGGGAGCCGAGCCAGGCAGTCCCGGACCAGCGTGCCGGCAATTCACGACGCCCGGTGGCCCATCAGCTCCGCCGGGTCGGGGACGTCGATTCGCGTCGGAACCCCCCGTACCGGGGGCATCCTCATCCCGACAACCTCGCGTTCGAGGCCCCGGGGGCGGTGTCTGGGAGTGCGGGGTCCGGCAGCGCGAGTTCCGGCAGTGCAGGTTCCCGCAGTGCAGGTTCCCGCAGTGCAGGTTCCCGCAGTGCAGGTTCCCGCAGTACAGGTTCCCGCAGTACAGGTTCCAGTCGGGCGACGTCCGGTCGTGACAATGACGGGCCCGGTTTCGACCCTCGACCGGAGCGACCGGTCGAGAAGAAGCCGCGTCATCGCGTCCGGCGCGCACTCGGGTGGACGTTGCTGTCGGTGACACTTCTCGTGCTGGCAACGTCGGCGTGGATCGGCTGGCGCACCTACCAGGCCTACACCCACCTGACCGCCGCGTCGGCGGCGGTGGCCCGGTTGCAGGACGATCTGCGGGACATCACCACCGCCGATCCGGACGTTACCGCTGCGACGGTGGCTCAGGTCCAGGCTGAGGCAACCGCGGCTCGGTCGGCGGTCGAGGACCCGATCTACCGGGCGGGAACCTTCGTCCCGTTCGCCGGGCCGAATCTGCAGGCGATCTCCACCGTGACGGTCACGGTGGAGTCGTTGGGCAGCCGGGTATTGCCGTCCCTGGTCGAGGTCGCGCGCACGCTGCAACCGTCTGCATTGGCGCCCCGGGACGGCACGCTCGATCTCGCGCCGATCTCCCGGATCTCGCCCCTGCTCCAGGACGCCGACGCAGCCGTTCGTCAGGCCAGCGCGGGACTGGCCGGTATCGACCGGTCCGCACTGGTGACGCCCGTCGGTGACGCGGTGGGGTCGCTCACCGGCAAGCTGCAGGACGCTTCCGCGGTGACCGGCCCCGGCGCGCGAACGGCGCGGCTACTACCCCCGATGCTCGGTGGCGCCGGGCTCCGCCGCTACCTGGTGGTGTTTCAGAACCCCGCCGAGCTGCGGGCCACCGGGGGGATCTTCGGCTCCTATGCGCTGATCACCGCAGATCAGGGCAAGGTCAGCATCGTCGAGCAAGGTGCCGCGTCCCGGAACCTGGGGGCGTTCGACAGTCCGGTCGGTCAGCTCGACCCCGGTCTGCAGTCGCTATACGGCGATCAGATGACCCGCATCCCGCAGAACGTCAACGTCACGCCGGATTTCCCCACTGCCGCCAACTTGTTCGTCACGATGTACCGGCAGCGGACCGGAACGACCGTCGACGGCGTGCTGGCGATCGACCCGGTCGCGCTGTCCTACCTGCTGCAGGGCACGGACGGCGTCGACGTCGGTCAGGGCATCACGGTGACATCCGGCAATCTGGTGCAGACATTGCTATCGACGGCGTACCAGCGGTTCGACGACTCGAAACAGACTGCGCGGGACGAGTTCCTGGACAACGCCACCGCCAAGGTGTTCACCACCATCATGTCGGGCAAGGGCGATCCCCGTTCCATCGTCAACGGGTTACGCAGGGCCGTCGACGAGCGCAGGGTGCTGCTGTACAGCGCGGCGCCCGCCGAACAGGCTGACCTCGGGCAGACCGGCGTGGCCGGCCTGGTGATCGGCGATCCATCGACGGCGCCCGCGCTCGGCGTCTTCCTGAACGACACCACCGGCGCGAAACTCGACTACTACCTGCACGGCGAGGTGCAGGTCGGCGACGGTGGTTGTCGGCCCGACGGCCGCCGTGAGATGCGGGTGCGGGTGTCCCTGCGGTTCGACGCCCCGTCGGCCGGCCTGCCGTCCTACGTTTCGGGAGTGAAGAACGGCCGGCCGTACGTTCTCCGCACCACGGTGATGGTGTTCGCCCCGGCGGGTGGCGAGGTCGTGGGCGCCGACAGGGACGGAGCGCCGGTTGCCGTCGGCGCCGGCCAGGACCATTCGCGGCCGGTGGGCACGGTCGCCACCGAACTCACCCCCGGCACGACGGCCGAGGTGGTCTACACCGTGCTAGGGCCGCCCGGCGCGGCGGGGACGCCTGCGGACCTTCCGCCCACCCTCGCCCTGACCCCGGGGGTCAATCCATGGGTGAGCTCGGTGACGGAATTCCCGCCCTGCCGGTCCCGCGGGTAGCACCCGGTCGAATCAATCCCGCTCGACCTCGACGTTAACGGCGGTGCCGGCTTCCACCTGGGTCCGCTCCGACGGGCGTTGCAGCACCACCCGCCCCGGGGTGGACCCGGGGGCGTCGACCTCGGTGACACTCCCGAGCACGAGTTCCCTTTCCTGCAGCACCGCGGCGGCGTCGGCCAGTGTCCTGCCGGAGACGTCCGGCACCGCCACCTTGGCCGGCGGTGGTGGCGCGGTCACGACCAGCACGGTCAGCACCACCGCGGTGAGCACGGTGATCCCGAGGGCGCCCCATCCGGCGAGCCGCCAGAACCGGCGGACCAGGGGGTTGGCGAGCGGGATGTGCCGGCCGGGCGGCGGGGGGACCGGGGGAAGGGGGGCGAACAGGGCCGGCCCCGTCTGGACCGGTACCCGGGCTTGGCCGGCGGTGCGACCGGTGGCCGAGGGTGCAACCCCGGACGTGCGATCGCCTGTGGCGACGCGGCTGGTTGCGCGGCTGTCGACCAGAACCGCGCCGGCCAGTTCACGAGCCTCGTCGGCCACCCGAGCGTCCACCTGTCCGTAAGGCCCGTCGACCAACCCGTCGCTCACTTCAGGGTCACTGATCGCAGCGCCGCCGCCGGTGGCGCCCCCGTTGAGCGCGGTAGTCCGGGCGAGCCCCGCCAGCAGCGCGGCTCGCATCTGGTCGGCACTCTGATAGCGGTTCTGCGGGTTCTTGCTGAGCGCGGTCAGTACCACTGCGTCCAGTTCGGCAGGTATCGCCGGCGTGAGGTGACTGGGCGGCCGGGGAGCCTCGCGAACGTGCCGGGCAGCGACGGCGATCGGTGACGCCCCATGAAACGGCGGAGTTCCGGTGAGCAGCTCGTACAGCACGCACCCCGCGGCGTAGACGTCGGAGCGGGCGTCCACCCCTCCGCCGCCGATCTGTTCCGGGGACAGGTAATGGGCCGTTCCGATGACCCCGGTTGCCGTGGTCGCGCCATTGGTCCGGCTGGCGGCCCTGGCGATACCGAAGTCCATCACCTTCACCGCGCCGGTTCGGGTGATCATGACGTTGGCCGGGGTGATGTCCCGGTGGATGACACCGTGCCGGTGCGAGAACTCCAGGGCCTGGCAGATCTCGGCCACGATAGTGACTGCGCGGTCGGCGGACAGCCGGCCGCCCGGCGCGGATGCGCTGTCCCGCAGCATGTCTGGCAGGACGACACCGTCGACGTACTCCATCACGATGTACGGCACGGAGTTCTCGCCGCTCGACAGGTCACCGGTGTCGTAGACCGCGACGATGCAGGGGTGGGTCAACGACGCGGCGTTCTGCGCCTCCCGACGGAACCGCTCCCGGTTGAGCGGATGACGCGCGAGGTCGGCTCGCAGCATCTTGACTGCGACGTCCCGGCCCAGCCGGCGGTCGAAGCCACGGTGCACCTCGGACATCCCACCGCGCCCGATCACCTCGCCGACCTGATAGCGATCGGCAAGCAGGGAGTACGTCATCTCGGTCCTTCTCGGGCGTCGCACGTCCAGGGAGCGACGAGCGACGCAGCGCAGGCACGGCCGGTTGCCCGTCGTGCCTGCTCAGACGCGTTCAGTCGCTATTCGGAGGTCTACCAGGGGGAAACCTGGTAGAGCTCCGACGACGGGCCGAACAGCCAAGAATTCTTGGAGCAGATTCGTCCTGGTTCGCAGGACTGAAGAGATCCACCCGACGACCAGAAAACCGACGGGTGAGGGTCAGGGCACCGAGACGATCACACCGTGCTGGATGGCCGCGGACTGTTGAACCGTGGCAGCCTGAAGCATCGGCCCGGTCGGCTGAGCGCCGGACGCGACCTCCTGCGTCGACTGGTGATTGCGCTCGTCCTCGGACAGTCCTCCCCAGACGCCGAATGGTTCGCCGACGGTCATTGCGTAGGACCGGCATTGGGCCATCACCGGGCATCTCACGCACACAGCCTTGGCCTTCGCGATCCGCCGGGACCTGGCCTTTTCCTGCTCCCGGTCCGGCGGGAAGAACAGCGACCCGTCCGTCCCGCGGCAGGCGGCCTGCAGTTGCCAGGCCCAGTTGTCCAGCTCCGGTTTTGGCAGCCGCGCGGTGATCGCGGCGGCGCGGTCGCTGACCCGGGTACGTGTTTCTACCGCAGATGACATGTTATTTTCCCCCTGTTAGTGGCCAGTCATCCTGGCCTGATGCGACCGCTGTGGTCCCGGTCACCTGCACTCCAGGCGACCGGCGCAAATTCGGTACAGCGAGCGAGTCCGACTGCCCATGCCGGACGCGCCTGGGCCGGGTGCGGCAGTGGACGCGACCTCGAGCGATGTCCCCTCAATCAGTGATGTCGCCCCCCGGCTCCGGTGGATCACACCGTTCGTGTCGGCGAGTGCCACCGCCTCTCTAATCGCCCATACCGAGCGTAGCGTTACATTGCTCAGAGTAGCCAGCCTTAGCGGCAAGATTTTTTCTGAGATTTCTGGTGGGACGGCACCCGGTCGGGGCACGCGGACCGGTGCTGCTGCCCACCCTCCGCGTTCTCGACACCCGCGGCGCGGGATGTGGCGCGTGTAGCATCGCTCTGCGGATACGGAGGGGGTTCGCGCGATGGCAGAGAGTAGTGGCTCAGATGCTGCGGGCCCACCGGGGCCGGACGGTTTACCGGACGCTCAGTCGTCGGCATCACAGGCTGTGCCCGCGGATAAAGTGATCGACCCGCGGTTCGCCGTCACCTCTTTCGAGCCCCCGCCGCCGGAGGTTCAGTTCGTGGACCGGGTGCGCAGGACCCCGGAGGAAAAGGCCCGAGCGGCACAACTCCGCGCAAGCAAGCGCCGTCGCCGAACAGTGATCAGTTGGGTGATGCTCGGTGCCGGTGCGCTCGTCCTGCTGGCAACCGGGTGGGTGGCTCTGCGCGGCTACCAGGCCTATTCACACCTGCAGAGCGCGTCCGCCAAGGTCTCCCAGCTACAGAAGGAACTCGCCGACATCCCCTCTGTGGACCCGGCCGCCACCAAGGACACCCTGGTCGAACTACAGGATGAGACCGCGTCGGCGAGAAATGCCGTCGACGATCCGCTGTTCCGGTCGGCCACCGTTCTGCCTTTCCTCGGTCCCAATCTTGACACCGTTCGCGAGGTCACCCTGACTGTCGACGAACTCGCCACCGGTGTCATGCCCTCCCTGGTGGACGTGGCGACCACATTGCGACCAGCGGCCCTGGCCCCGGCCGGCGGGGCGATCTCACTCGAACCGATCAGCCGCATCGCCCCGTTGCTCCAGGAGGCTGACGCCGCGGTGACCCGATCGCGGCAGCGGATGGGCGCCATCGACCGGTCCGCCGTGGTGCAGCCGGTCGGCGACGCCGTGATGACGTTGTGGCGCAAGCTCGATCAGGCCTCCGACGTCATCGACCCGGGCGCCAGGATCGCCCGGCTGCTGCCACCGATGCTCGGCGCGGCCGGCCCCCGGACCTATCTCGTTGCGTTCCAGAACCCGGCCGAACTCCGTTCCACTGGAGGTATTTTCGGCTCGTACGCGCTGATCGTGGCTGACCACGGCAAGATCTCGATCACCGATCAGGGCGCATCGTCACGGACGTTCGGCCTGTTCAAGCCGCCGGTCGCCGAGCTAACAAAAAAGCAAGTCGAGCTCTACACCACCTTGATGGCGCAGTATCCCCAGGATGTCAATTTCACCCCCGACTTCCCAACGGCCGCAGCTCTTTTCGCCGAAATGTACCGAATGCGAAAGGGGGTCACCGTGGACGGCGTGCTCGCCATCGACCCGGTCGCGCTGTCGTACACGCTCAAGGGAGCGGCCCCGATCGATGTTGGTGACGGGGTCAGCGTGACCGCCGACAACCTGGTGCCGATCCTGCTGTCGACGGCGTACCAGAAGTTCGACGAGGCGGATCAGAGCCAACGGGACGGGTTCCTGGCCGAGGCGACCGGGAAGGTGTTCTCCCACCTCATGTCCGGCGCCGGGGACGCCGGCGCGATGGTCGACGGCCTGCGCAAGGCGGTCGGCGAACGGCGGGTGCTGCTGTTCAGCGCCGACCCGAGCGAACAGGCTGACATCGCTGCCAGCAACCTGGCCGGTGGCATCGACGGGTCGCTGCAGGATCCGTCCGTCGGTGTCTTCATGAATGACGGAACCGGGGCAAAACTGGGTTATTACCTGCACAACGAGGTTCACCTCAGCGAGGGTCAATGCCGCACCGACGGCCGTCGCGAGCTACAGGTGAGCATCACCATGCGCTATGACGCACCGTCCTCGGGTCTACCGGCGTACGTCACCGGGCCCACCGAGGGCGGTCAGCGTTACGAACTGCGGACCAACGTGCTCGCCCTTGCGCCGGCGGGCGGCGGCGTTGTCGACGCCACCCGGGACGGCGCCCCGTCGCCGATGGCGCGCGGCGAGGACCATTCCAGGGAAGTCGGAACCACCACCGTCACCATGACTCCGGGCACCTCAACCGTGGTGGTCTTCACGGTGCTCGGCCCAGCAGGTGGCGCCGCGGCCCACGACGTCGCTCCACGGTTGATCATGACCCCGGGAGTGTCCACTTGGTCCGGTTCGGTCGACCCCTACCGGGTGTGTCGAGGTCCCGGCAGCTGAGGGTGGGGCGTCATCGGAGGCACTAATGGCGGAACTCGCGCCTTCGGCGGCACCCTCATCCGACCCGCTAATCACGCAGCGTTATTGACGACGAACTCCGACGCGGCACTCATATTTTTCACATCCTCAGAGGTTGCCGCCTGGTTACGCAGAGCCATCTGGAGTTCGATCACAGTCCGCAACCGTGACATATGGTTTGCGAACCGGATCCCCGATGAGGCGGGCCCGATCCGAAATCCAGATCATCAGGGGTGAATCAATGCTGCGGAAAATGCTGACCACATTGGCGGTAGGCGTCGTTGGACTGTTCGCGCTCGGCGGCGTTGCTGCGGCCGCGCCGCCCTACCCGGCGCCGCCGCCAATTGTCATCAACATCAATGGCCCGATCATCATCAACGGGCCGGTGATCATCTTCGGCGGAGGCTTCCTGCCGAACGAGCCGATCAACATCACCATCGTCTACAACACCGGTGGCCCCAACGGCCTGCGCAGCAGCAATGCGTTGAGCCAGCTGCAGGCCAGCAAGCAGGCGCGCAAGCAGGCGGATCAGGCTGACGCCAGCGGCAACTTCGATGCCGAGGTGGTGTTCACCCAGGCCGGTAGCGCCACTGTGACCGCGACTGGCCTGATCAGCGGCCACACCGATGTCTCGACGTTCCAGGTCCCGGCAGCCGGTGCGGCGGGCGGCGATTCATCGACGACCACCGCGATGGCCGCCGACGGCTCGAGCTGGACCGCATCGCCCACTGCGGCCGGGATGAACCTGGCCAGCACCGGCGCCAGCGTTGCCGGCCCGATCGCCATCGGTCTCGGGGCGCTGTTCGCGGGCCTGTCGCTGCTGTTCTTCGGGACCCGCGGAGCGATCCGGCGCAAGGGTGCTCAGCCGATCACTGAAGCCTGATCAATTTCGCACGACAACTGAACACTGCGTTTTCCGAAACCGGCAGGTGCCACCAGGGCACCCGCCGGTTTCGGTGTGTCGAGTGGGTTCCGCGAAAACGCGCCTCTGGCGCGGCGGTGGATATTGTAGGAGTTGATTCGTTCGTGAAACTGCTAATCGGGCCCTGCCCGCACAATGGAAGGATCTGTTGATGGATCTTCGCGGCTGGGCGCGGGCGCTGCGGAAATACTGGTGGATTGTGCTGCTGACCACTCTGCTGGCGGTGGGAGCGGGAGCGGCAGTGACGCTGCGTACTCCTGCGCAGTACGCCAGCACGGTGACTTTCTTCGTACGAACCCCGGCCGAGCAGATTGGCGGGGCCTACCAGGGTGATCAGTTCGCGCAGAAGCGGGTCAATTCGTATGTGCAGCTGATGGAGAGTCAGCGGCTGGCCGATCTGATTCTCACCGACACGCAACTGGACCTCACAACCGACGAAGTCATCAGCAAGGTCAGTGCCAAGGGCGATCTGAACACGGTGCTGCTGACTGCGACCGTGACCGACATATCGCCGGAACGATCGCTGGACATCGCGCGCTCACTCTCGACCCAGTTCGTCACTCTGGTGTCGACGTTGGAAACCCCGCCAGGATCCACAACCCCATCAGTCACCATGGAAGTAACCTCCGCCGCGGCGTTGAATCCGAACCCGGTGGCGCCCCGGCCGTTGATCACCGTCGGTCTTGCTGCCCTGGCAGGTGTGATCATCGGGATCGGGTTGGCCCTTCTGCGGGAACTGTTGGACACCTCTGTGCGGACGGTGGAGTCGCTCAAGCAGATCACCGAGCGGGCAGTGCTGGCGATCGTTCCGTTCGACGACACGGCGAAGAAGTCCCCCTTGATCATTGACGCCCACGCGCGATCGATTCGAGCCGAGTCTTTCCGGCAACTGCGGACCAACCTGCAGTTCGTCGATGTCGATCATCCCGTCAAGGTCGTCGTGGTGACCTCTTCCGTGGCCAATGAGGGAAAGTCGAGCACAGCGACCAACATGGCGGTCAGTTTTGCCGAAGCTGGGCTGAAGGTCTTGTTGATCGAGGGAGACCTGCGGCGACCTCGAGTCGCGGATTATCTGGGCCTGGAAGGCGCCATTGGGTTGACCAACGTGCTAGCGGGGCAGGTCAGCATCGACGAGGTCCTACAGAAGTGGGGGCGGGGTGGGTTGACGGTGTTGCCGAGCGGTTCGATCCCCCCCAATCCGTCGGAGCTCCTCGGCAGCCAGAACATGCACGACCTGTTAACGGGTTTGCGAGCAACCTTTCAGATGATCATCATCGACTCCCCGCCACTGTTACCAGTCACCGACGCGGCCATCGCCGCGGCGCACGCGGACGGAGCCATTCTCGTTGTACGCCATGGTTCGACGTCCCGCACCCAGGTGGCTTCCGCTGCTGCGTCGCTGGCCGCGGTGGATGCCCGGTTGCTCGGATCGGTGCTCAACATGATGCCGGTCCGGGGTGCAGAGTCCTACGGTTACAGCGGCTATGGGGACTACCGCGGGCAACCCGACAGCAGTCGGGACACGATCACGGTGGACAAGATCGCTCCGGCCGAGCGCCCACCGGCGTCGGCCAAACACCACTGGCTGCACACCGGAGCTAACGGCGCCTCAAGCATTACCCCGGCCGATCGGTGATCATTGCCGACGGACAACATTCGACCGGGAAGACAGGAGAAAGCGCGATCTCGACGGCCGGCGGTGAGGCCGTCACGCTGACCGGTATCAGGGTGACCATCATCGGGGTTCATTACGCCCCCGAGAGCACCGGAAACGCCCCGTACACCACGGCCCTGGCCGAGTCGCTCGTTGCCGCTGGCGCGCAGGTCCGAGTGATCACCGGCGTGCCGCACTATCCACAATGGGCCATCACCGACCCGATGTACCGCAAAGGGCTGCGGTGGCGGGAGACCCGCAATGGCGTCAAGGTCATCCGGGTGCGCCACCACGTGCCGGCTGTTCCGAATCTCATCGGTCGCGCCGGCCTGGAGGTGACCTTCCTCGTGCAGTCATTGCTCGCTGCGGGGCGGGATTCAGGGGATGTACTGATCGCAATCACCCCGACCTTGTCGGGCCTGGCGACCACTTTGCTGCGCCGTCGCCGGCGGCCGGTCGGGGTCCTCATCCAGGATCTGACGGGCGCGTCGGCTGTCGAGTCCGGCACGTCGACGAACCGCGTCGGGGGCATGATCGCTCGCGCTGAATACGCCCTACTCCGGCGCGCCGACCGGGTTGGGGTGATCACCCCCCGCTTCCAGTCGATCCTGGTGGGCGCGGGCGTGCCGGCGAACAAGATCATTGACCTACCCAACTTCACCCACGTCGACCCGGTGCAGGTGAGCCCCGCGGAGGCCAGGGAGAGACTCGGCTGGCCGGATCGGTACAGCGTCGTCCACACGGGCAATATGGGCATGAAACAGGGCTTGGAAACGGTCGTCGAGGCAGCCTTGCTGGCCGAACGGGCAGGCTCGGACGTGCAGTTCGTTCTAGTGGGTGACGGCAACCAGCGTCAGGCATTGCAGCAACGTGCCGGCATCTGTCGAGCCGTGAAATTTGTTGATCCATTGAGTGCCCGCGACTATCCCTACGCGTTGGCTGCCGCGGACGCCCTTTTGGTCAACGAGCGGCCGGGCGTGCGGGAGATGTCGCTGCCGAGCAAGCTGACGTCCTACACGGTTGCGGGACGACCCATCGTCGCCGCGATCGAAGCGGACGGGATTACTGCCGAGGCTCTGAACCGGCACCGCTCGGCCCTGCTTTGCGGCGCCGGGGACCCCGCCGGATTGCTGGGTGCAATTGCTCGGTTGCGGGCCTCGGCCCAGGATGCAGGCGTGCTGATCAATGGGGCTAGGGCGCTGCACGACGAGGACTACGGGGCGTCCGCCGCAATCGCGCGTTATCAGAACTTCGTCAGGGAACTCCAGCAGTTGGGGGCCTCACGGTAACTGCGGTTCGTGCTGGCGCATGGTGCCGCCCCGGCAGGGTCCGATGAGCCGGCGACGAAACGGGCGGGGTGGTGGACTGGGCCCCGCCGGAGGCCCGGGCGGCCGAGCCCACGAGAGTCATCAGCAGAGCTACTCCGATCGCCACTCCCTTGTCCTCAGAACTGAAGGGAAGCATCACAGCAAAGGTCAGTACCGCCACCCGGCTGACCGTCATCTCCCGGAGCCAGGGGCCACCCGCTCGTTGGATGCACGAATACAGGATCATGAGGATCGCACCAATCAACACCAGAATTCCTACCCAGCCAAATTTCGCCGGGTAGGTCCAGGCGGTGTCCAACGAAAAACTTTGGGCTACTCCTTGCGGATTGGGGTTGGGAAAGACCTTGCCCAGCCCCTGGCCGAGCATTGGATTCTCCCCCGCGATCGTGGAAGCGTAATCGGACGCTCGTTGCCTGATCACTCCACTGGCGTCAGCTGCAAAGCCGTCGGTAAGAACCGAAAAGGCCGAGGCAATGCGGCTCTGACCGAAACCAGCGGTCGTCACCTGATCGCCGATAATCGGCAGCGTGACGATCACAGCAAAGACGCCGATTGTCAGTCCGATCAGGGCCTTGACGGGCGGTACTCGCAGCCGGCTGGAGGAACCGATCAGGCCGAGAATCCCCAGCGGCAGTACCAGGCCGGTTCGGGTTCCGGTCAACAGAACGCACAACACGAACGCGACTGCGAGGGCCAGCCACCACAACCGAAGTCCCTTCCCGACCAGCGCCATGGTCAGGGCCAGCGCGAGCGGGACCACAATTGTGGCCATCGACGCCAGAAGATACTGGCCGGACGACGGATCGGAATCGACGGTACCGACCCCGCGGCGGGTGATCCATGCCGCGGCGAAACCAACTGCCGCGATGGCACCGATGCAGACAGTGATCATCCTTGCCCAACGGGGCTCTAGAATAGTTGCTGCATCAATGCCAAGCGGGACGGCCGCGGCAATCAAGAAATATGTCAACGCATCTCGGGCCCAGGTCTGCGGATCGGAACCCTCCACGACGATCGAGTAGATGGACGTGACCAGGCCGATCCATCCTGCCAGGATTGCCGCCCCCCATACTGCGGAGCGGAATCGATGGGCCCAGGTCTTGCGCAGCACGGCCGGGAGGTGAACGAGGGCAAGTGCGACGGCCACGACGACGCCGCCAAGGTAGATCAGTTTGGTGGGGGTCAATCCATCGTCGGTCTGGAAGACCAGGATGGCGCCGAGCGCGAACCAGACCAGCCGAAACCAGGACCGGGTGAATCCGACTGCCACGACTGCAGCTCCGAGTGCGCTGAGCACCAGGACCGGGGCAAATCCGACCGCAAGTCCGGCTGTGATGGCACCGGCCAGGTAGCGCGCAGATTGGCGGGTCACCCCGATCATTATTCCGTACGGATCAGAGGTTGGTTCGCCCGCGGTGTAGCGCCGGCAGCTGACTTTCCAGATTCGTCACGGCCGGTGGGTAAAAATGATCGCAGCGGGTGTCACCGTGTTGGATGGGAGGCCTTTTCGGCCATACCTGCTGACTGTGTGCAATCAGATCAGCCGTTAGACTGAATTGAGCCAAGCTATATGGCCTACGGCCACGCCCGAGCTCGGGTTTTGTCCATAGGGTGTTCCCCGCGACTAGTTATGCTGTGGTGGCGCTTCGTCTAAGATTTCTCACGCAGAAAGCGAACCCATCCCAGATGGCTACTCCAATCCCCAATGGACTCCCGGTGAGGTATTCGCCGGCCGTGGGCGCCGGAGTTGTGACATGACCGGCCGTCGCGTCCTGATCGCGGCCGGCAATCCGCAGGGGCATCGGCTGATGTACGTCCGCATCCTGATCCGCGCTGCCCTCGATGCTGGTTCAGCCGTTACGTTGCTTGTCGGGTTCTCCGCTGACAACGAGTACTTCGACCTGCACCTCGCGGCAGTTCGTCACGAGGTCGACATCGTGGAGCGGGGAACGGTGGATCTGCCCACCCTCCGCAAGGTGTGCGCCGAACGCCTACCCGACCATGTCGTAGTGCCCGACGGTGACACGGTCGCGCTGCAGTTGGCTCGATCGAGCAGGTGGCGCGAGTCACCGTCGCTCACGATTCTGGTGATGCGCGATCCCGCCGCCGATGTACCGGGGTCCGTCCCGCGGCGGGTGAAGCTGACCATCAAACGCGCGTTGCTGTATCGGGTCTCGCACATGGCGACGGTCACCGTGCTGCGGTTGCGGGCGGCGCTACCCGGCCTGCGGCAGGAACCCGGGTATGTCGGTGACCCGGTGCTGATGGGCCACACACCGGAGTCGGTAGCCCGCCTGCGGCGTGGGTGGGGGTTGTCTGAGGACGTGTTCTGGTTCGGTGTGGTGGGTGCCATCACCGAGCGCAAGAACCTGCCGTTGACGGCCGAAGCGCTGGCCCCCCTCGGTGGGTTCAATGTCGGGCTGCTGATTGCGGGACGGTGTACCGACGCCGCCGACAGCTCCGCGGCCGACGCGATGGCAGCCGCGCGAATGGCTGGCGTGCGGATCGAGCGTTCTGATCGCCTCCTTTCCGACGAAGAGATCGATTCCGCTGTGGCCGCGGTGGACTGCGTCGTACTCCTGCATTCGAACGAAGGCCCCAGCGGGATACTGGGAAAGGCAGCGGCAGCGGGGACGAGAGTTGTTGCAGGAGGAGCGATGTCGCTCAGGTCCGACGTGACCGCCTTGGGCAGCGGCCAGTGGGTTCCGTTGATCGTCGATGAGGTCACCAACGCGTTCAAGCACGCCCAGCAGTCGATCCGACCGCGGCCGGTGGTCGGTCTGGACGCGGCCGAATTCGCCGAGCGGTTGCTGTGAAACCGCCCTCCCCAGGGCCGGGGGGTCGCAGAGGCGTCGCAGCTCAGGCGACCTCGCTGGCGGCTGCGACCGGCCTGGCCCAGGTAATCCTCGCCGTCGTTTATGTCTTTACTGCGCGGCTGTCCACGCCAGAAGCATTTGGATTGGCCGTGTCGGCGATTGCGCTGGGCACGGTGCTGGCCGGCGTGCTGGACTTCGGCTCCAACGCGTACTGGGTACGGGAGTACGCGTCCGGCCGAATGGGCCGCCGTTCCCTCGGGGCGAGGTTGATAACGAAGATCGCCTTCTCGATCGCAGTGGCCGGTGCGGGGGCCGCTGCGTTGGCTATGGTGGCCCCGCCCGGGTGGTGGCGGGCCGGTCCGGTAGCCGTCAGCCTGTTGGTGAACCAATCCATGCAGGCGGTTCTGCGAGCTAATATGTTGAGCCATCGCGTAGCCGTGTCGATGATTTGCGACCGGGCGACTGTGGCCTTGCTGGTCGGATTGGCCTCGTTGAGTGGAGCCGATCCTGCGGCCATGTTGTGGCTGGCTCTCACGGCCGGCTCGCTGGTCAGCGCCGCGATGTCATGGCGTCTTATTCCCCGACAGACCCGGCCCGTCCTCGGCTTCCGCGGGCCGCGCAATCCGTGGCGCGGATGCGGGCCGTACGGGCTGTACGGGGTCGCTATTGCGGCCCAGAATCTTGATGTGCCGCTGACCGGGCAGTTTGGCGGCGCCGCCGCAGCCGGGTTGTATGGGGCGGTCAATCGCCTGGTCCAGCCGATGAGTCTGCTTACGACGGCATTCTCGGCCGCGGCGATGCCCTTCGTTGCTGAGGCGCCCAGCGTGCGGGCAGCCTGGTTGCGGATCAAATCCGCGCTCTGGCTTCCGGCGGCCGCTATTGCGGCGTGCGGCGCGGTGGCGATGCTGGCGCCCTACCTTGTCGTGCTACTGATCGGATCGCAGTACCAGGGATCGGTGGGGGTGCTGCAAATCCTGGCGCTGGGAACCATTCCGGCCGTGCTGAATCAACCGATCGCAGTCTTTCTCCAGGCGAGGGGACATGACCGTGTGGTGGCAGCGGTGGTGACCTTCGGAGTTCTGATTCAGCTGGCATTGACCATCGTTCTCTCGCAACGGTTCGGGGCCGTGGGTTCCGCCTGGGCTTACGTGGTCCTTCAGGTTGGGGTGCTCGGTTGTCTGTTGCTGGTCGCCGCGCGGCGCGCCGGTAGGCGACCGGGTGGGCGACGAAGCGACGGTGGCAGCGCAGATGCGCACCTGGAGCCTGCGGGTGGGCGGCACCGCGTACCCGATAATGCACATAACTGAACTCGTCAATGGCTGAACTGTGCGCGTCCGAACAGAGCCCGTGGACGGAAAGGCTGGTTGGTTAGTGAGCGCGGACCGTTGCCAGCGATTGCCGGAGATCGGCAATACCTGCGAGGTGATCCGCGCGGTTCTGCTCCGACGAGAACCGAAGCCGGACAACCCTTGCCGGGTTCCCAACGGCGATCCCGAACGCAGGTATGGACTTGGTGACCACCGCCCCAGCGGCGATGATCGCCCCGTCGCCGATGGTCACACCGCTCAACACGATGGCGCCGCCGCCGATCCACACGTCGTCCCCGATGGTGACCGCGTCGGTGGACCTGCCCTCCCTGTCGCCGACCCACGTACTGAGCGAGATGGGGGTCCCCACCTGGTCGTACGCATGGTCGTCACGTCCGATGATCTGGACCCCCGTGGCGATGAGCGCAAAGTGGCCGATGGTGCCGTCCACGTTGATGATCGATCGCCGCCCCACGTTGACCCAGTCGCCGAGGGTGAGACCGTGGGCCGAGACAATGGAGGCGCCGATCCCCGCTCGCAACCCGCGCCCTACGGTGACCTCGCCGCTGACCGCCGCACGGTTGATCACCGACCGGGCGGCCGATTGCAGGCCCTTCGGCACCCTGGACCGGTTGGCCATCTCGGCGATGGTGGCGTCAGTTACTGCGACCATTCCTGCTCCTTGGTTGCCGGTCGTTCTCCGGTCAAGGCGTCCGCCAAGCCTTGAGCCATCGCCTCGGCGGAGTAGTACTGCCGCACCGGCGCTGCGATGGTGGTCGGATCAATGGTCGCGCTCGTGGCATGGGCGGTTCGCAGGGCGCTGGCCAGCGAAGCGGGGTTGTCTGCTGTGAAAAAGGTGACGCCGGAGAATCGTGCCAGCTCGATTTCGGGGGCATGTGGTTCGTCGTCAGCAACAAGCATGGGGACGCCGAACCCCAGGCTCTGCGTCAGGCTCAAACCGGCGTAGCCGGGAGATACCGAGCAGATGGCGCTGGCGTACCGCCCACGCAGGGTCCGTGCGTCGGTGATCGATCCGGTGAAGAGAATGCTATCGCCGCAGCCGAGTTCATCCGCCAACAACTGCAGATCGTCCCGCGCGGCCCCCGCCCCGACGATGGCGAGTGTGACGCCGACCTTCTGCAGCCCGGACAACGCGTACCCCCGCAACAGCAGATCGACCTTCTTCTGTTGCACTAGCCGTCCCACGTAAAGAATCTCCGTGCGCGGAACCGGCTGTACCTCCGGTGCTGTCTCGCCGATCAAGTCGGCGCTGCGGTACAGGGCATTCGGTGCCACCCAGACCTCTTGCTGTGGAAGGTCTTTGCGAGCAGAAGAAACCTCGTTGTAGGAGTAGAGAACGGTACCGTTTCCGCAACGGCGCAGTAGCCTGCGCAGCGAGTTGGTCTTGGACCCGGCACCTGATCGCGGATGCAGGTGGCCCCACAGCAAGGTACGGCGCCGCAACACCCGGCGGAGCAGACACAAACCCCAGACGGTCAGGTTTCGCGGGTTCAGATCGAAGATTGTGGTGCCGGCACCGACGGCGGCGCGCCACTGACCCGTCTGCACGATGAGCTTGCGGCGCAGGGGAAACCGGTTCCGGACGGGGGTGAATTGCTGGGAACGGATACCGGTGGTGACCGTCGGATCAATGTTGTCGCGTCCGGTGAAAAGGGTCACCTGTGAGCCGAGTACCTCCAGAAGCTCATCGATGCAGTGTTGTCGGTAAAACGGAATCACTGCCAGGTAAAGGGCGTAGGGCCGCTGCCGCCGGGTGGATTTCGGGTGCGTCTGGTCAGACACGAGCAGCATCCGTTGACGTGGGTGCCAAGACCACAGTTCCCTTTGGCACGTCCCGGGTGACCAGGGCGGTAGCACCGACCACGCAGTCGTCCCCGATCGACACCCCGCGCAGTACGGTGGCCCTGGCTGCGATCCACGCGCCGTCCCCGATGACGATGGGGGCGTTGTCGAACTCGAATGTCGGTGACCGACGATCGTGAGAGCCGGTGCAGAGCAGCACATCCTGCGAGACGCACACGTCTGAGCCGATGGTCACCTGTTCCAGGTTGAGGATCCAGGTGTCCTCACCGATCCAGCTGTCGTTCCCGACGGTCAGCTTCCATGGCCAGTGGATGCGGACGTGGTGGCGGATCAGCACGCCGGAACCGATGGTCGCTCCGAAGGCCCGGAGCAGGGCGATCCGCACCCGCAGCGGACACCACCAGCGGGTGGTGATGATGCCTGACACAAGCAGCCACCCGACTTGCCACGCCGAGCCGCGTCCCTTGTCGTACCCGGCTCCGGTGAATCCGGCGAGTCGCCGCCGCGGGGAGATCATCGCCGAAACTCATTCTGGTTGGCCAGGAACCACTCATAGGTGCTCTTCAGACCCTCGGCCAGTGGAATGGTCGCCGTCCACCCGGTGGCGGTGAGTCTGGACACGTCGAGCAGTTTGCGCGGTGTTCCGTCCGGTTTGCTGGTGTCCCAGGCAATCTCGCCGGTGTACCCGACCGTTGCGGCCACCATTGCGGCGATCTCGGCGATGCTGTGGTCGACACCCGTTCCGACGTTGATGGTCTGCGGGTCGTCGTAGGTCTCCAGCAGGTGCAGGCAGGCGGATGCCAGGTCGTCGACGTGCAGGAACTCCCGGCGCGGAGTGCCGGTCCCCCAACAGGTCACGGTAGAGGCACCGGACTCCTTGGCCTCGTGGAATCGGCGGATCATCGCCGGCAGCACGTGACTATTGCGGGGATGGAAGTTGTCCCCCGGTCCGTACAAGTTGGTCGGCATCGCGGAGATGTACGGCAGGTGGTACTGCCGGCGGATGGCCTGCACCTGCATGATTCCGGCGATCTTGGCAATGGCATACGCATCGTTCGTCGGCTCCAACGCCCCGGTCAGCAACGAATCCTCACGGATCGGCTGGTCAGCGAACTTGGGGTAGATACAGCTGGACCCTAGAAAGAGCAGCCTGGGTACCCCGGCCTCCCGAGCTGCATCCAGCAGGTTGACCTGAATGCGCAGGTTGTCCGACAAGAAGTCCGCCGGGTAGGAATTGTTGGCCACGATGCCGCCGACCTTGGCCGCGGCGTCGATGATCACTGCCGGCTCGATGTCGGCAACGAACGCTGTGACCGCCGGCGCGTCACGAAGGTCGAGTTCGCCGGATGTCCTGCCCACGACGTTCTGGAAGCCGCGCGCCCGCAGCTGCCGCGATACCGCGGAGCCGACCAGGCCGCGGTGACCGGCCACATAGATCGTGGCGTCGATCGGTAACTCGGCCAGCGTAGCGAGGCGGTTAGCGGCGGGAGAGGGAACGTGCGCGGTCAGTTCATCCTCCTGGGGGGTACGTCACTGGGTCGCTATTAGCTACACTCGGTAGGACTGTGCGTACTTAGTGTAGCTGTCCGGCAGCGCTGGCGCAGGCAGTCCGGGGGGCCGGACCAGAGAACGCAAGGGTGGGAATCATGGGGAACAGCTCTGTGCAGAAGACTGCGTTGATTACCGGAATCACCGGCCAGGACGGCTCGTATCTTGCCGAACTCCTCCTGGAAAAGGGGTACGAGGTTCACGGGCTGATCCGCCGGGCTTCGACGTTCAACACCGGCCGTATCGATCACCTGTACCAAGACCCGCACGACGAGGCCGCGCGCTTGTTCCTGCACTACGGAGACCTGACCGATGGGTCACGGTTGGTGACGCTGCTGGAGAAGATCCAGCCGCAGGAGGTCTACAACTTGGCCGCGCAGTCGCATGTCCGGGTGTCCTTCGACGAACCTGAATTCACCGGTATCACCACAGGTTTGGGCAGCACCAGGCTGCTGGAGGCGGTTCGTGCGAGCGGTGTGCCGGCCCGTTTCTACCAGGCCAGCAGTTCGGAAATGTTCGGTGCGACGCCGCCCCCGCAGGACGAGAACACTCCGTTCTGGCCGCGGTCGCCGTACGGTGCGGCAAAGGTCTATGCCTACTGGATGACGCGGAACTATCGCGAGGCCTACGGGCTGTTTGCGGTCAACGGGATCTTGTTCAACCACGAATCGCCGCGGCGCGGCGAGACGTTCGTTACCCGGAAAATTGCGGCCGCGGCGGCCGCGATCGCCGCGGGCAAGCAGGAACACCTCTACCTCGGAAACCTGGACGCGGTCAGGGACTGGGGATACGCCAAGGAGTACGTCGAAGGTATGTGGCGGATGCTGCAGGCCGACGAGCCGACGGACTACGTGCTGGCCACCGGTGCCGCGTACAGCGTTCGGGATTTCCTCGACTTCTGTTTTCAGGCAGTTGATCTCGACCCGGAGAAGTACGTGAAGTTCGACGCGCGCTACATGCGCCCGTCGGAGGTCGATTCGCTGATCGGCGACGCGTCCAAAGCCGAACGTGAATTGGGATGGAAGGCTCAGGTGCTGACGCCGGATCTGGCCCGGTTGATGACCGAGGCCGAGGTAGCGCTGCAATCCTGACCGGCGCCGGCTCAGCTGGTCGGTTTCTCGGCATTCGCCGGCAGACCTATTTTCTGAAAGGGCGGTGAGTCGAGGTGAGCAGTACTGAGGTCGCGCCTGCCGGGGCGCCCGCCGCCGACCCTGCGCACGAGGCCGCAGCGACAGGTCACCTGGCTGCCGGCCAGCATGCTCCGGATGCACCGGTGCTGACCGAGCAAATTCCCGGCGAGATCGCCGCCGAAGGTCCGGTGGTGCCGCACCGCAACCCAGGCTGGTTGGTCAGCTACCGACACCGGATCATCATCACCGACGCTGTGATCGTCACCGCTGTCGTTTTCACCAGCCAGGCACTCCGGGTCACCTACCGGTCGAAGGTCTTCCTGGAGGGTTTCGGTTCGGTCAACTACTGGATCATCTCCACCGTGCTCAGCGCCGCCTGGCTGATCGCGCTCGGGGTCAACGGAGCCTGGGATCGGAAGGTGCTCGGCGCCGGAGCGAGCGAATACGGCCGGATCATGCGGGCCTCGTTCTACCTGTTCGGTTTCGTCGCGATCATTTCCTATTTGGCCACCGCGGACGTCGCCCGCTCGTACCTGGCGATCGCGCTGCCGACCGGGGTCATCGGGTTGTTCGGCGGCCGGTGGGTCTGGCGGCAATTACTCGAGGAATACCGACGCGCCGGCTCACACCTGAGTTCGGTGCTGGTGGTAGGGGGCTCCGGTAGCGGACCTGCGCTGGCCCGCCGGCTTCGGAATGCTCCGGGCGCGGGATTTCGGGTGGCCGGGTTGTGCCTGCCGGGTGGCCCCGGCGCATTCGCCGCCCGGGGCGGCGCCACCGACGACGGCTTCCTGGTGGTCGGTGATCTGGATGACGTTCCCGGTGCCATTGAGCGCTCGGCGGTCGACATGGTCGCGGTCGCGTCCTCGGACTCCTTCCCTCCTGAGGACGTTCGGCGGATGGCCTGGAAGCTCGAGGGCTCCGGCGTCGCCGTCGCCCTGGTGCCATCGTTGACTGACGTGGCGGGTCCGCGCATCCACATCCGCCCGGTGGCCGGGCTGCCTCTGATGTATGTCGAGGAGCCGCGGTTCAGGGGACCCAAGCTGGTGGCCAAGACCATGGTCGACCTCATCGGCGCCACGATCGGGCTGATCCTGCTGTCCCCGGTATTCCTGGTGGTAGCCGTCGTCATCAAAGCCGGTGACCGCGGCCCGGTGTTCTTCCGTCAGGAGCGGGTCGGGTTGGGTGGCCGGCGGTTCCGGGTGTGGAAGTTCCGGTCGATGAGCCAGGGCTCGGACTCCCGGATCGACGAGGCGAAACAGGCTGCGGCGCAACAGAATGCAGTTTTCTACAAGTCCGCGAGCGACTCCCGGGTGACCCCGATCGGTCGATTGATCCGGCGCACCAGCATCGACGAGCTGCCCCAGTTGTTCAACGTGCTGGCCGGGCAGATGAGCATCGTCGGACCGCGACCGCTGGTGCCGGGTGAGGGGGCGGAGGTTGGCCATTTCCTGGAACGCCGGATGCTGGTCAAACCAGGGATCACCGGCTTGTGGCAGGTGTCCGGCCGCTCGGACGTCACACCGGAAGAACGAATCCGGTTCGACTTCTACTATGTGGAGAACTGGTCGGTGACCGGCGATCTGGTGATCATGGCGCGAACCGTGCGGACAGTGTTGAGCCGGCGGGGTGCCTATTAACCCAGAAGAGTGGGAGACCGAGTACGACCCTGGATCAGCAGACTGGGACGGGTGGAATCTGTCCCGATCGGAGATTCGAGCTACCTCTGCAGTAACAGAAGGCGACATTGTATAAGCCAATCAGGGGAAACCTCGGAGTGCGCTCTACGCAGATTTCATCCGCTCGGGGCATGGGAGGGGTTTTCCGGCCGGATGATCTCTATGTCATGTCATATTCTGGAAACACGCCTTCAGCAGACGTTGTCGCCCACGGCAGGCATCCCATGTTGCCGGCCAACAGCTCTACTTCGATATTTCGCGACGTCCTGAGTCGTCGCGGTTGGCGCGAAATGCAGCCCTTGTCAACAGGGATACGGCCTTGCATAGCGGCGAACTCCACCCAGCGGTGATGAGCGCCGGGTCTGCCAGGAGCCGTCAGTTTGCGTGCGGTGCACGCCCCAGCAGTGAAGGGCAATCGATGGATGCCAGCACGAGCGACTGTCCGGCCGGTCTGGTGCCGGTCAGCCTCGTGGTGACGGTCACGAATATGGCCGGCGATCTGCCGGGGTTGCTGGACAGCATCAGTAGGCAGCAATTGTTGCCGTCCGAGGTGATATTGATCGATCTCGGTTCCAGCGACGGCAGCCTCGACGCGCTCCGCCGGTGGCGGCCGCCCTGGGGGACGGTGTGTCGGGTGTTGGAGTGCGCTTCGATGTCGGTGGCGGCGGCGCGCAATATTGCCATCGAGTCGACCGCTTACGAACATGTAGCAGTACTGCACGGCGCTGTTCGCCTGCATACCGAGTGGTTGGCCCAACTCTGGGTCGCGCTGGAAAGTGGCAGCGCGGTGGCCGCCGGCCAATTACGACCGTCCGGTGCGAGCCTGATGGAACGAGTGATCGCCGACCTCGAAACGCCGCCGATCCTCGACCCGAACGTCCGTGCACGGCTGGATGCCAGTACGACGGTCGCCTTCTCCAAACGGGTCTGGGACGCGGTCGGTGGCTACCCGGAGTGGCTCGATGATGGGCAGGACGAGGTGTTCGCCCACTTGCTGCGGGAGGCCGGCACCGCACCTGAATTCGTCGCGGGCGCCGTCGCAACCTGGCGGCCACGCGTATCGCTGCGCGACTACGTCCGGGACAGCTTCCGCAGAGCGCGCGCAGAGGGCAAGGCAGGTCTGATTGTTCGTGCCAGGTCGATTCGGTCGGTCGGCGCCGTCGCGAGCATCGTCGGCGTGGTCGCGTTCCGCGGGGCCGGATGGCCGCGGGCGATCGCGGTCGCCACTCTCGCGGCGCGGGTGGCCATCAGCGCCGCCCGCTACCGGCCCTCGGCAGGCGCAACGGCGGACGGCTGGGTCCGTCGTTCGGCGGCAACCGTCGGACTGGTGCTGATCACCGACGTGGCCAGGAGTGTCGGGTACCCGGTGGGGCTGGTCAGCCACCTTCGGGATGAGGACGGCCTGTTGACGCGCCTCGCCGAGGCGGTGCCGGTGGCCACCCAGTCGCCCGAGCATCGGCACGAGCACCGGAAACAGACGCTGACTCTGCCGGATCGAGCGTCACCACCGGTCCGAACCTGAGCTGACAGGTAGCGGCTGATGCGATCGGCGGGGGATGGGACCGCGGCTGATGGGACCGCGGCTGATGCGACCGGCGGCGGCAGGACACGTTGCCGGTCGAGCCGCCGCCCATCGGGAGCACCCCTCGCTGCCTGATCCCGATATGTGCGACTACTATAGGTGATGAAATTAGCACGCAAGGTGACGGATTCGGGTGGGGACCATGAACAGCTGGCGTCACGACCAACCGGCCAACGCCCTGCCCAGAGACCGACCCGGGAGCCCAGAAGCGTCGACGACGCGGCGGCTGCGGCCCCTGACGTATCGTCAACACGCCGGCCCAACTGTCCGACCCAATTGCGTTGCCCGAGACCGTCCGGCACCGTCGTCGCAGGTGGCGGCGCAGGGGCACAGTGCGACCGGGCGAGGCGGCGGCTCGGCACCATCGCCAGCACCACCCGATACTCGGCCGGAGGCGCCTGAAATATGAAGATCTCGGTGGTGGGCTGCGGGTACCTCGGTGCCGTGCACGCGGCGGCGATGGCCCGGATCGGTCATGACGTGGTTGGTCTGGACGTCGATGTCACCAAGATCGCTTTGTTGAGCAAGGGCGAGCCGCCGTTCTTCGAACCCGGGCTCGGGGAGTTGCTCTCCGAAGGAGTCGCCAACGGCCGGTTGCGGTTCTCCTCGGACATGGCCGACGCCGCGGGTGCTCAGGTGCATTTCGTGTGCGTGGGCACCCCGCAGAAGCGGGGCGAGTACGCCGCCGACATGCGCTACGTGGAGGCCGCCGTCGACGGACTGATTCCGCAGCTCGCCGACGGTGATGTGGTGGTCGGCAAGTCCACCGTCCCGGTGGGCACCGCCGCCCGGTTGGCGCAGCGGATCCGCGAGGACGTGCCTGGTGCGGTCCTTGCCTGGAACCCGGAGTTCTTGCGCGAGGGACATGCCATCGAGGACACCCTCATGCCCGATCGGTTGGTTTACGGCCTGCCGGAGGGTGACGCCGGCGACCGTGCTCGTCGCCGGCTCGACGAGGTGTACGCGACCGTGTTGGCCACGGGGACGCCACTGGTGGTCACCGACTATCCGACGGCTGAACTGGTCAAGGCCGCCGCCAACGCCTTCCTGGCCACCAAGATCTCTTTCATCAACGCGATGGCAGAGGTGTGCGAGGCCAGCGGCGCCGACGTCACCAAGCTGGCCGACTCGATCGGCCACGACGACCGGATCGGACGGAAATTCCTCAACTCCGGGCTCGGCTTCGGTGGGGGCTGCCTGCCCAAGGACATCCGCGCCTTCATGGCCAGAGCCGGCGAACTCGGCGCCAGTGACGCCCTTGGCTTCCTGAAGGAGATCGACCAGATCAACATGCGCCGGCGGGTGCGGATGGTCGATTTGGCCCGCGAGGTGTGCGGGGGATCGATCATCGGTCGTCGGGTCGCCGTTCTCGGCGCCGCGTTCAAGCCGGACAGCGACGACATCCGGGACTCGCCTGCCTTGAATGTGGCTGCCCAGATGCAGTTGCAAGGCGCGTCTGTCGTCGTGACGGACCCGAAGGCTATCGAGAACGCGCAACGGGTCTGGCCGGATCTCTCCTTCGCCGCGACCGCGGACGACGCGGCCCGGGGCGCTGACGTCGTCCTGCTGCTGACGGAGTGGTCGGAGTACAAGCAATTGGACCCCCGGACGTTCGGCGGGATCGTCGCCCACCGGCGGATGCTGGACGGCCGCAATGCCCTGGATCCCGAAGAGTGGCGCTCAGCAGGGTGGACCTATCGGGCCCTCGGCAGGCCCTGACCCGCGACAGAGGGGGCTGTTTCGCGAGAGCCGTCCGCCATTGATCGGGCCGTCAGCCGAGGTCGGGCTCGGCGCGGTTGTTCGGGACGCCGACATCGATCGCCCGACACGACGAGCTGACCAGCGTCGCCGCGGAATTTGGCCCGCTGATTCCCGCCGCCGGTCACGGTAGCGGGGTCTGGACCAGCCGGACCGGTTGGTGCCGAACGGCCAGCCGCCCCCGCCCGGCCGGCAGCTGTTCGGGAACCAGTCCGTGGGCGAGTCGGCCCTCGACCGGTGACCCGGACAGCAGGAGTACAGGAGTTCCGAGATCGCCCAGGGTCTGCACGACGGCCTCGTACTGCGCCCGCCCCGCTCCGCCGGTGCGTCGGGTCAGAATGAGGTGAAAGCCGAGGTCGTGTCCCAGCGGGAGGTACGGCAACAGGACCGACAACGGCTGGGCGCCCTGCGCGGCCACCAGGTCGTAGTCATCGACCAGCAGGAACAGCTCCGGCCGGGACGTTTGCCGGCCGGCCGTCAGCGAGGGTGAGGCGACCCGGCCCGTCGTCGGAGAGGGCGGGCCTGGCCTGGCCGTGGTCTCGGCGTCGAGGTGACCGGGCCCGACACCGGCAGGATCAGGGTTGCCGGTCGCCGCCGAGCGGTGGGCCAGCTCCCGGGCGAGCGCGACGCACAGCCCGGCGGTCGCGGTGGGAGTGGTGAACGGAGGTCGAGGCAACCCGGACGTAGCCGCAGCAGGCAGACCGCGACGATGGTCGACCACGAAAACCTGGGCCGGCGATTCGCCGTCGGCGCGCGAGTCGGCGCGCGGATCACCGCAGCCGGGGTCACCGTCGGCTCGAGAGTCACTGTCGGCTCGGGAGTCACTGTCGGCCCGGGAGTCACTGTCGGCACCCGGCCCGTCGTCCGTGGACGTTCTCCCGTCAGCGGTCAACGGAGCCGGCGGGAGTAACTGAGCCAGCAGGGTGCGCATCAGCATGCTCTTGCCACTGTCGGAGTCGCCGTATACGAGCAGATGGGGATCACCGGAGAACAGGTCGACACGAGCCGGGTCGTCCTCGCCCTCCGCGACCCCGATCACCAGGCCCGCCGCCGGCAACCCGGCAAGCGACCCGTCAATCGCTGGAGAAGTGCTGTTGGACAGCAGTTCTGCTAGATGGATCTGCGGGGGAAGTGTCCGCAGCCGACGAAGGGCCTGACCCGGCCAGCGCGCCCGGACCGCCTCCACCGTCCGAGCGTCACCACGATCCTGGGCGACCTGATTCTGGGCGACCTGATTCTGGGCGACCCGATTCCTGCTCGGTTGACGACCGCTGGCCCGATCCGGGTTCGCCTGATCCACTCCGCACCATTCAGCCAGGGCCAGCTGGGCGAAATGCCCTCCCGAAACCAGGGCTCGCCCGGGGCGGTCCCGGGTCAGCAACTTCGCCCGCTGCCGATCGATGGCCGAGTCGAACGGGTCGGCCAGCCGCAGTTCGATCCGGGTGCCGAACGAGGCGGCCAACCGGGTCCGCAGCTCACCTGGACCGGCGGCAGTGAGCACGGTGTGCACCCCGACCCTCGGTCCCCGAGTGACCACCGTGTCGAGCCAACCTTCTGCCGCCGGTTCCTCCTCGCGCAGATCCGCCCAGCCATCGATGATCAGCACGGTGGTCGTGAGAGGGGTGACCGGTGGCATGTCCGGGCCACCCGGCCGGGCGTCATCGGAGTGCGGCAAGTGCCTGCCGCGGGAGCCTTCCCGCGACTCGATGACGGCGATCAGGTCGGCGAACACCCGCCTGGTCATCGCCGGCGTGCCCCGGTCCGCCACCGCAGCGACATGAGGTAGGCCGCCCAGGCCGGCCAACCCGTCGCCGCCGAAGTCAACCGCGAGAATCCGGACCGACAACGGGGGGTGCCGCAGGGTCAGCGACACCAGCACCGTCCGGGCCGCCGTCGACTTGCCGGCGCGCCCGGCCCCCAGCACGAGCAGATTTCCCGCACCGACGGGATCCCACTCCAGCACATGCTGCCGTTGCCGCTCCGGAACGTCCACCAATCCGAGCACGGCGCGTATCCCACCGGTGCCAGCCAGGCCGACCGCGCGCCCGTCGGGGTCGAGGTCGCTCTGACTCACCCGCCTGGGTAGTGGGGTCAGCCAGATGCCGCGGGCCGGTCGCCCTTCCGGCAATGCCGCGGCTCCCGATCGCAATCGGTCGACGGCGACGTCGAGAACGGTGCGTACGAGCCCAGCTCGCCCCGAAAGACCACGCTGTGCAATGCGTGTCGCGTCCAGCATGCCTTCCCCCGACGGCTGGCCATCGAGGTCGGCCAACCGGCTCGCCACACCATTGTGGGCCTGGAAAGGCACCACCAGCCGGCCATGGGCGGCGGTGTTCCGCTGGGGCGCCCGGTAGGGCCGGGACACCGAGGCGGCCCGGAACCGCACCAGATCCGGTCCGCCGGATCGGAATAACGCCCAACCAGGTTCAGCGGGCAGGTGATACGCATCGGGTACACCGATGGCCTCCCGCGACTCCGCCGCTGAGAACGTCCGCAGACAGATGCGGTACGACAGGTGCGACTCCAGCCCGTGGATACGGCCGGTGTCCAGACGCTGCGTCGCGAGCAGCAGATGGACCCCGATCGATCGGCCCAACCGGCCGATGGTGAGGAAGAGGTCGGCGAGATCCGGCCGGGCCGCCAGCAACTCGGAGAACTCGTCGATGATGACCAGCAATCGGGGCAGCGGCTCCAGTTCCGGCCGGCGCCGCGCAAGCTCGGCGTAGGCATCCACGGAGGTCACGGTGCCCGCTGCTGCGAGCAGTTCCTGCCGTCGGTGCAATTCGCCGCCCAGCGCGTCGCGGAACCGGTCGACCAGGCTGGCGTCCGCGTCCAGATTAGTGACCATACCGGCCAGGTGCGGCAGCGCAGCAAGCTTGGAAAACGTTGCGCCGCCTTTGAAGTCGGCAACCAGTACGGTCAGCGTCGCCGGCGAGTGACCAATTGCCAAACCGGTGACCAGAGTGCGCAATAGCTCGGATTTCCCCGATCCGGTTGCCCCGACCACCAGTCCGTGCGGCCCGCAGCCACCCAGCGCCGACTCCTTCAGGTCCAGGACGACGATCTGGCCGTCGGACTGCGTTCCGATCGGCACCCGGAGCAGATCACGGCTCTCGCGGCGCCGCCAGGTGACCGCAGGGTCGATGGTGTTCGCATCCATTGTCAGGCCCGACAAACCGGTCGGGCGGAGGCCGCCCGAGACAACGGCTTTCGATGACGAGCCGGCACGCTCACGCCCAGGTTCATCCGGCGCGGGTGAAATCCCGGCCATTGCCCGGGCCAGCCCTGTCGCCTCGGCGCTGCTGAGCACGTCCAAGCTGCAGGCACGCGGATCGAGACGGTGGTTTGCGTCGAGACCGGCGATGCTGCCGGCCCACTGACCCGCGGTGCAAGCCCCGGCGTCCTGACCCGTCGAGACCGGTGCGTCATGCCCGGCCGCTGCCAGTCGATAGGTCATCGATCCCGGAGCGTCCTGCTCCGGACCGAGGAGATGAATCTGGGCGACGACACCGATTGCCGCCCTTGCCATCTCACCCGCCCGGTCGGTCCAGTCCGGGTCACCCGCGGTGTGATCCACGAGAAGCACGATTCGACGCCGTGGTCGGCCCGCCAGTACGGCGCCGTTGTCCACCTCGGCTCGGAGCAGGGCGACGCCCTCGCCAACCTCGGTGGTGATCAGCCGCGCCGGCAGCCGGCCGTCGCTGTGGTAATGAGATACGCTGTGCGGCAACCATTTCAGCCAGTCCCACTGGCCATCTGGCGCCGACGTGCAGACCAGTACCCCCACGTCGTCCGGGCTGTGGCACCAGACTAGTTGAGCTATTACAGATCTCGCCCAGCCCAGCACGAAATCGGCCGGTCCCCGGATCGACACCGACTCCGCCGTAGCCAGTGTCAGCACCATGGGCTGGTGGGGCGCGGAGGAATAATGCCCGACCAGGTCCCGGGCCGCCATCAGGCACACCGGATCGAAGGTGACCAATGGGTCGTCGTCGAGGTCCACCCGGACCGGATGACTCAGTCCGACGGTGCAGACGCCCACCCGGACCCGGAGGAAATCGGGGTCCCCGGGCCGCCGTTCCCACCGCCGACCTGGGTCCAGCGCCAGAGCAACGACCTGAGACGGCGGCGGGTGCGATCGCGCCGCGGTCCGCTGCTGGTCCAGGGCTGCGCCCGCAGCGCTGTGCCGTACCTGTTCAAGGTGATGCAGGTACCTCTCCCGCTGCTCCCGGACCCTGCGGCGGTCGCCGGTCCGGGTACCGATGATCATGATCAGGCCGACGGCGATCGAGGCGGCCAGCACCAACAGCCCGGCGGCTGCCACCAGCGGCCGACCCTGCTGGGTGACGGCGAGCAGGACCGCGCCAACGCCGGACGCCGCCGGCACCAGGATCATGCCCATCGAACCCGCCATCGGCGCCTTGTCGCCGTGACGGGGTGGCGTCGCCAGCTGGAGCGCGAGAACCGTTGGGGGAGATAGGTTCGGCCGCACGGGGCGGCGGACCTGAACCGTCGACATCAGCACCTGCATTCCACATTGGGGACAACTCGGTCGTTGCCCCGTGGCCGAGGTTACGATTCCGCCAGGCAGTGGGTCAGAGTTGTCCACATCGGCGTTGTCGACATCAGAGTTGTCGACATCGGCGTAGACCGTATGGGCGTTTCGTGGTCGCGGGGAGCGACCCCGCGTCAACGATGGCCGGTGGTCGTCAGCCGCCGCGACACCCGGCACTCCGAAGGGACGACAGCAGTGACGCGAGGCGATGCATCGGTGCGACCGGCTGTGGGTGCCGGGTCGGGCCCTGTGTCGCGGGAATCAGCAGGCGCGCCGGAATACGGCGCCGTCACGCTCGTTCATGCCGGACGCCAATTTGACGTGGTCCTCCCGTGGTCGTTGCCGCTGGCAGGTCTGTTACCCGGCCTGGTGCGGCTGATGGCCGTAGGGGATATCGACCAGAGAAATGTGGTGGTCGCGGCCCGGTGGACCCTGACCCCGCTCGGCGGCACGGAGCTGGGGCCCGGCGACACCCTCGCCGCTGCAGGCGTGCGGCACGGCGACGTCCTGCTGGTCGGCTCCCCCGTTCTTGATGGCCCCCTCCTAGACGATGCTGCGGTCCCTGACGCCAGGGCCCGGTTGGCGGAGCTGCGGGAGGTACGCGGGTCGTTCTGGAGACCGATGACGCGGTGGCGGCTAACCGGATGGATCGCGGTCGCGACGGCGGCACTGATGGTGCTGCCGGCCTGGCAACTCCCTTCGCGGTGGCCGACCGCTGCCCTCGCCGGGACGGTAGCAGTGATCACCGGGGGGACCGCCTTGGCCCGTTACCGGACCGATCGGGCATGTGCCGCAACAGGTCTGCTGGTCACCTACCTATGGGCCGCGTTCGCCGGTCTGACCGCCGCCGCGCTGCCAGGGGCTCAGCTCGGCCCGCCCGCCCGGGTCGCGGCTGCCGCCATCGCGGCCGCGGCCGCCGCGGGCCTGTGCGCGATGTTCGACCCCGATGCGCTCGTCGCGGGACTCGCCCTGGTCGTCGTCGGGGGCTTCTCGGCGGCGATGGGGGCCGGAGTGAGCGCTGGGCTGACCGTCACCGCCGCGGCATTGGTGACGGGCCTGATTGCGGTCGGCGCGGTGGGGGTGCTGCCGCGGATGGCGTTGTCGATCAGCGGGATCACCGATGGTGACGGCCGGACCGACCCGTCCGGATTGCCGGAGCGGGTTGCGGTCGCCGACCGGTTACTCCTCGGCGGCGTCATCGGGTTGTCGATCGTCGCCGTTGGCGGCGCACTGCCCGGTGCCCTATCGGCCGATCCGGGTCAGCTCGCCACGACCGCCGGGATGGGTGTCCTGCTGGTGCTGCGGGCCCGGATCTTCTCCCGGGTGATTCTCGCGGTGGTGGTCCGGGTGGGCGGGATGGCGGTGCTCGGCACCGGATGGGCCGGGCTGTTCGGGGCTTACCCAGAATTTCGCCCAGTCCTCGTTGTGTTCGGGATTCTGGTGACATCTGGTGCTGCCGTTGCGTTTCCTGCTGACGTCATAAGGTCGGCAGTGGCCTCGGCCCGGTCGAATGGACTGGTCACCGCTGCCGAGCAGTGCCTGGTCGTCGTCCTGGTACTGGTCAGTGCTGGGGCGCTGGGCTTGGCGGACTGGGCGACCGCAGTACTTGGCTAACGCCGACGGGGGAGGTCGCCCTCCCGTCGAGTCGTTGTTGCTGCCGGAACGCCTGCACCACGCTGACCGCCGTCACCGCCAGCGCGAGGATGACCAGGGCCACCACGACGGCGGGCCAGATTCGCTGCCGCTGCAACCAACTGCGTTGTCGACCGTGCAGGAACGCGGTGGTGAGCTGCCGCTGCCGCAACGTGTGCAGGGCCAGCAGGTGCCGGTCCGGGTGCGGGATCGGCAGCAGTTCGAGGGGCGGTACCGCGAGGGGCGGTACCGCGAGGGGCGGTACCGCGAGGGGCGGTACCGCGAGGGGCGGCACCGCGAGGGGCGGCACCTCGACCGGCGAGCGGGTCATGCCGGCGGTGGCTGATGCCGGCGACGACGTGGTCGACGCCGGGTCGACGTGATCGTGGTTGCCGGGCATCGTCAGGACCGTACCGCCGGGTCACCGGTGGCTCGGGGTTGTCCACACGATCAGATCGCCGCGCTCTCTGGCGAGGTCGGCGCCAGATCGCCGCGCTTTCTGCGCGAGGCCGGCGCAGGCCGTGCAGACTGGTCCTATGCCCGAGCTGCCGGAGATCACCGCGCTGGCCGCATTCCTGAGCGAACATGCTGCCGGCCAACGAATCGCGGCCGTTTCGGTGGCGTCCCTCAACGTCCTGACCACCTACGACCCGCCGGCTTCGGCGCTGGTCGGGCGGGTGATTCTAGGCGCTGGTCGGCACGGGAAGTTCCTCGATATAGTGACGGGCCCGGGCAGTGCCGACGACCCGCCGGGCGAACTGCACCTGGTCATCCACCTGGCCCGGGCCGGTTGGTTGCGGTGGTCCGACGCCATCTCGGCGGTGCCGCCGAAAATGGGTGGACCGATCGCCCTCCGGGTCCGGCTGGAACACGGTACCGGCAGCACTGCCGGGGGCTTCGACATTACCGAGGCCGGTACGAAGAAATCGGTAGCCGCTGCCATCGTCGCTGATCCGGCGGCCGTGCCGGGGGTGGCCAGGCTCGGCCCGGACGCGCTCTCCCTGGACCGTGATGCGCTGGCGGCGGTGCTCGCCGGCCAGTCGGGAAGAGTGAAGAACGTGCTCACCGACCAGACGGTGCTGGCCGGTGTCGGCAATGCCTATTCCGACGAGATACTCCACACGGCAAAGCTTTCGCCGTTCGCGACGGCCTCGCGGCTCGGTCCGGATGAGGTCGACCGGCTGGCCGCGGCAATGACAACGGTGCTGTCGTCGGCCATCACCAGATCGGTCGGCGCCGAGGCGGCACGGCTCAAGGGTGAGAAGCGGACGGGCCTTCGGGTGCACGCCCGCGCCGGGTTGCCGTGCCCCGTCTGCGGCAGCGTCATTGCCGAGGTGTCGTTCGCCGACCGGTCGTTTCAGTACTGCCCGACCTGCCAGACCGGCGGCCGGTTGCTTGCCGACCGCCGGCTTTCCCGGCTGGTGAAGTAACCGCCCGCGGGCAGGTTCGGGTTCGTTCTGCGTCGCATCAAACCCGAACCCGAACCCGCAGCCGAATCCGAATCCGAATCCGAATCCGAATCCGAACCCACCCGGCTCGGTCGCATCCCACGCCGGAACCTTGCCCGCCGCCCTGCTGGCGGGGTCCTTCTACCGCTGGCGGGCGACTGCATCACCGGTGAGGCGACCGATTAGCCCCCAAAGCCGCCGGCAGGCAAGCGACCCAAGCTTCGACCCGGTCGAGAGCTAGCGACCGGGCGGCAACCCATCCGGCACCGGTGCCACCACGAGCAGGGGGCGCAGGATCGCGGCGATCGCACCGTCGAGCCGGTCGGCGCAGGCCACGAACTCGGCCCGGGGTCGCCCCATCGGGTCGGCCAGGTCGTCCAGCTCGCCGGGTACCGGCTGGATTGAGGACCGGGCCAACGTGGCTTCCACGACCAGCTGCCGGCCCAGCTCGCCGGGATCCGATCCGGAGATCGGAGCGACCACTGAGCACAACCGGGCGAACTGCAGGATCGTGAAGGTCCGGCGGATCGCGGCCGGGACCATCCCGACGATGATTGCCCGATGTCGCCGGGACGCGGTCAGGATCAGGTCGGCGCCGGTGATATCCGACCTCGCCACCTGCCGCGAGTGATGCTCGGCCACCTGCGGGATCCGTTGCGAGAGAACGGCGTACGCGTCGTCCTGCAGCGGCCATAGACCGGGGATGTCGGTGCCCGCACTCTCGACAAGCCACCCGCCGGTGGAGCCGAACAGCTGCCCTGCCCGGTAGCGCAGCAATTGCTCGGCGATCGGAGAACGGCAATGGTTCGCGGTGCAGATCATCAGGACGCTGAAGTCCGTCACCGTGGCTGTCTCCGATCAGGGAGCCGGGCGTCGTGCTCGACGGCATCGACCCTAACAACCGGCCGGCACCCTCTCGTCCCGAATGGGGCAGAACGGTCACCGCCTTCCGGAATGACTGGCGACGTTAGCCGAACGGGAGGGTGTCATAGGTGCACCGCAAAGGCCAAGAACCCTGCTGACGTCCACTCGGTGGGAGGATGGCGGCGTGACGAACCCTTCCCTGCCTGAGATCGGTGTCAGTGATGTCCCACCGGGCGCCGTCCTGCTGGACGTGCGGGAGAACAACGAATGGGCGGCCGGGCATGCCCCCGAGGCCGTGCATCTGCCGATGACCGAGCTTGCTGACCGATTGGACGAGATCCCGGAGGCAGACCCGCTCTACGTCATCTGCCGGTCGGGTGGCCGGTCCGCCCGGGTCACCACCTACCTCAACGCCCAGGGTTGGGACGCGGTGAACGTCTCCGGTGGGATGGGTGGTTGGGCCGCCGCCGGCCGGCCGCTGGTTGCCGACGGCGACGTCGCGCCCCACGTCCTCTGAAGGCATGACCGTCGACCAGCGGATCCCCGCCCAGCCCTCCCCGGCCATCCGGTGCGGCCGGTGTGGCACCCGGCAGCCGGTCGCCCGGGCCGGCCCGGTCTGGTGTGTGGCGTGCGGGGCGCCGGTGTTGCGCTGGTACGCCCACCCGCCACCCGGGCTGAATTCCCACCCCACCGGAGCCACCCGCTCCCGACAGTTTGCGCGCGCCGGGTCGGCCTCCACGCAGCGTCGGCCTTATCTGGGCCCGCCCTCCTACGGATCTGAATATCCGCGGTGGGGATACCGGCCGGTGGCCTTCCCGGCGCCCGCCCCGCAGGCGCCCCGGCAATCGACGAACCCGGTGCCGGCCCTGCGCTTGGCGTCCAGGCTCGCCGCGGTCACCACTGTCGTCGCGCTGGTGGCTGCCGGTTCGGAGATCTGGCGGTTCGGGCTCATGCTCGAAGGTCGCACCCGAGTCCTTTCCGGGGAGATCGTCCGGGTCAGCGATGTCCTGGTAGCCGCCAGCGGAATCGCTGTTCTGGTCGCCGCCGTGAGCGCCATGGTGGTCGGTGCGTCGGCGCTGGCCCAGGCGCATACCGGGGCCGTGGCTGTGGCCGGACGAGCCAGATCCAGGACAACCTTCGGGGTCCTCTGCCGGTTGTTGGTACCGATCTGGAACATCTACGGAGCTGGTCAGATCGTGATGGAGATCGACCGGATGCTGGCGTCTGTCGCCGAGCCCGAGGGCAGGCAGCGCCGTTTCCCGGTGACCGCGGCGTGGTGGTCGGCCTGGGCGCTATCCTGCATCCTGGTGCTGGCAGCTCTCGTCCGCGGCCTCGGTGGCAGCCTGCAGGCGATCGCCGACACCGTGGAACTGCACATCGCGGTCGACCTCGCCGCCGCCGCGGTCGCCGTGCTCACTGTTGTGCTGTTCCGCAGGTTCGTCCGGTTGTTCAGCCCGCCCGATCCGGGCTTGGGTCGTTGGATGGTCCGGGCCCCTGAGCCCACCCGCCTGCAACGCTGACCCGGTCGCACTGGTGACCTCGGCCACGGTGCTGACCCGGTACACCTGGGTGCCGGCAGCCGCGATCCGGTAGGAAATGGCCCCAAGGCGGTCGTCCGGAGCTGGCCGTGTCGTCGGTTACCGTGACGCGGTGTCCAGGAAAACCGCTCGTCGTGCCGGCGCCTCCGCCAGCGCCACCGCAGTCGTCGATGGCCGTGCTGAACCGGCCGCCGAGAACCCACGTCGCCCCTGCCCGTGTGGTTCGGGACGCCGGTTAAAGGCCTGTCACGGAGCGGCCGACGCTGCGGACATGATCGTCACCCGGCCGTTCGCCGGTTTGGCAGCGGAGACCGAGTTGATTGCCCTGCGGGAGTTCGTGCCGTCGGCGAGCGCCCCGCTGACGCTGATCTCGCCCGACCCCGGGATCCCGTCGGTGACTCTGGCCAGCGTGCTGCCCGGCGCGGCTGCCGCCCTGACCCGCTCCGATCGTTCGGTGCTGCTGGGCATGCAGGTGCAGACCCACAGTGGCGACCTGTCCCGAGATCTGGCGGCTGCCCTGGAATGGGCCCTGCAGGCCGAGCCCGCGTCGGTGCTGCCTGTTGTCGGGCGGGCCAGCATGGGGGCCCGGTACGGCGACCTGGTCGTCGACGAGCCGATCGACGTCACGGTGCACGCCGATTTCGGGTGGTGGCTGGAGGAGGAGCCGGAACCGGGCGGCGAGGTCGCGGTTTCCCTGGAGCGGGCGAACGCGGCGATCATGCCCACCGCCCGGGTGGCCGGCCTCGCCGGCGCCTACTGGGTGGACGCGGGGGACCGGGCGCACCTGCGCTGGGTGCGGCCCGAAGACGAGCAGCCACTGATGGCGGCGCTCGCCCGGCTCGCCGTGGCCGGGGAACTGGATTTGGGGGAGGGATCCCGGTACGTCGGGTCGTTTCGGGCGCACGGCCGGCTGGTTCCGGTGTGGGACCTCGACCGGGATGCGCATGCCAGCGAGTGGGACGCCCCGGCGGTCGCGTTCGCCGGCCGACTCCGAGCCGCGGTGGAATCCCCCGAGCCGATGACTGATGCGGAACGGCGGGCCCGCGACGGCATCCTGGGCCGGCAATTCACCCTGCGGTGACCATTCGCATTCCGGTGACCATTCGCATTCCGGTGACCATTCGCATTCCGGTGACCATTCGCCCTGCAGTGACCATTCGCATTCCGGTGACCATTCGCCCTGCAGTGACCCCGGCTGTGCTGACCCGCACGTTGCTCGCCTGCTCGGTTGCTGATCTGCTCGACTCCGGTCAGGGCAGCCAGCCGACCGTCCCGCGAAGCGCTGAATAGCCGACGAACACCGTGATGTCCAGCAGCGAGTGCGCGATGACCAGCGGCCACAACCGGCGGGTGCGACGGAACAGCCAGGCGAATACTGCTCCCATCACGGCATTGCCCAGGAAGCCGCCGAACCCCTGATAGAGGTGGTACGAGCCGCGCAACACCGCGCTGATCGCGATGGCCATTGCCGGCGGCGTCCGGAGTTGATCGAGTCGCGTCAGCAAATAGCCGACGACCAGCACCTCCTCCAAGAAGCCGTTCTCCACGGCCGCCAGGATCAACACCGGGACGCGCCACCAGACATCGTTCAAGGTCGTCGGGGCCACTGTCAGGTTGATTCCCCACCGCACCGCGAGCAGGTACAGGCCGAGCCCCGGCAGCCCGATCACCGCGGCCAGGAGCACGCCCGCAGCGAGATCACCCCACGGTCGTTTCAGGTCCAGGCCCAGGCGCTCGCGCAGCGCCACGCCGCCGCGCCAGAGCAAATACAGCCCGAGCGCCCCCCAGGCGAATCCCCGGATGATCGACAGCAGCTGCTTGACCAGATCCAGAAGCGACGCCTGGGCCTGCGGCACCAGGATGGAGACCGTTTGGGACGCCAGCGGTGCCGGGGCCAGGATCGCGTCGATCAGGCTGACCAGCGAGAACAACCCGCTCATGCCCAGGGTGACCAGGAAGACGATGACCAATTCGGTGACGATCGACCTGGCCGAGTACGCGCGGGGCCGGCCCGGGCCCATGCCCTCCGGACCCCCGGACGGCACGGGATCGCTGTCAGCGGTCATCGACCGCCAGGGTATGCGGAGCGGGTACGGGCCTGCCGGTCCGGCTTGAACCGATAGCACTTGAACCGATAGCAAAGGTGTGACGCACGGGTGCGAATCACCCGTGCGCCGAACCCGGCACGCCGGTGCCGCAGTCCACGGACCGTAAGCTGACTCCGGACTGTGCCAACCCGGGGCGGTGGCCCGGCACCGGCTCTTCATCTTCTGGTGGTAGAGCGGTGTTCGGAAAGAATCGGTTGCGCCGGCCCCGGTGTGCGCCGGGTGCCCGAGCCCGGCGGTCGAGATCTGATCATGGGCAGGAAAGAAGACGGAGGACGTATGCGGTTCGGACAAGGCAAGCGGATAACGGTGGGAGCGATCGGCCTCGCGTTGCTGGCGGCCTGCGGGACCAGCGGCAACAGCGCCGACCAGACGGTGACCAGCTTCGTGACGGCGGGACCGACCAGTGCGGCCCAAGCCCCCCCGTCCGGCTCCGAGGCATCACCGACCCCCAGCCCGACTCCTGGCCCGTCGACCGGGTCAGGCCCGGCGTCATCGGCACCGCTTGCGAGCTCTCCCGCCGCCAGCTCTGCAGCGCCCGGTGACCCCAACGCCCCGGCGCAGGACGGGGTGGCGCTGTCCGATGGGTTCGTGCCGAAGAAACTGCAGCCGGGCGAGAAGCCGCCGCAGTTCATCATCGTCAGCTTCGACGGAGTCGGTTGGCACGACAAGTGGCAGCACTGGTTCGACGTGGCCACCAAAGTGCCGTTCCGATTCACCGGCTTCCTGTCCGGCACCTACATGCTTTCCGACGACACGAAGAACGCCTACCAGGGCCCGGGTCACAGCCCCGGCCGGTCGTCGATCAACTGGAATACCTCGGCCGATCTGCCGGTGGAGATCGCCGACCTCAATCAGGCGTACCAGCTGGGTAACGAGATCGGTAGCCATTTCAATGGTCATTTCTGCTCCGGCGCCGAACCCAGCGGTAACGAATGGAACACCGACGCCTGGAACAGCGAACTGGATCAGTTTTTTGCACTGATCAAGAACGTGAAGGCGAACAACCCAGCGGTCAGCATGCCGGACCTGGTCTTTGACGGTTCTGTGGTCAAGGGTGAGCGCACGCCATGCCTTGAAGGGCATGCCGAAGACCTGTTTCCGGCGTTGATCGCGCACAACATGACCTACGACTCGTCCTTCACCCGGCACGGGATCTCCTGGCCTACGCAGTCCCCGCAGTTCAAGGTCTGGCAGTTCGGTATGGCGGAGTTCCCGATCCACGGGACCGACAAGTTCCAGATCACCATGGACTACAACTTCTATTACACCCAGCGTCAGGCCTCCAGCAAGGGCGTCTCCCAGGCCGAGTCCGACGGTGACTCGGTGCAGGTCCAGCAGACCTACCAGGACATGTACAACGCCGCCATCAACGGCAACCGGGCACCGCTGATCCTGGGCAACCACTTCAACGAGTGGAACAACAATGCGTATGAGACCGCCCTGACGAATTTCGTCCTGGCCAATTGCGGAAAGCCGGAAACGATGTGCGTTCCGTTCCGTGACGTGCTGTCGTGGATGAGCGTGCAGGATCCGGCTCGGCTGGCCCAGTTGCAGGCGCAGGCCCCGGAGACCGGATCGGGCACCTGACCCGGGATGGGCGAACGGTGGGCGTATCTCGGGCCTGAGGGCACCTTCACCGAACTGGCCGCTCACTCATTGGCAGAACGGCCGTACGGTCGCCAGAGCGTCGGGTCGGTCGAGTTGGTCCCCGTCGCGGGGGTTTCTGCGGTGCTGGCAGCCGTGCGATCCGGGGCGGCCGACGCCGCCTGCGTGCCGCTGGAGAGTTCGGTGGAGGGCGCGGTCCCGCTCACCCAGGACGAATTGACCCATGGCGAGCCATTGCTGATCGCGGCAGAGGCATACGTCCCGATCACCTTCGATCTCCTGGTACGGCCGGGTACTGAGCTGATGGACATCGTGACCGTTGGGGCCCATCCGCACGGTCACGCTCAGATTCGGTCCTGGCTGGCGGCGAACCTGGCCGCTGCGGAAGCCGTCGTCGCTACGTCGAACGCGGCCGCCGCGGCCGCGGTTGCCGCCGGCGACCTGGACGCAGCGGCCGCAGCACCGGTCGCCGGGCCGCGGTACGGCCTGATCAGCCTGGCCACCGACATCGGTGAAGTGCCGGGCGCGGTGACCAGGTTCGTCCTGCTCCGCCGGCCAGGAGCACCCCCGCCGCCCACCGGGAACGACCGGACGTCCCTGGTGCTCTCGGTGGACAACTACCCTGGTTCACTGCTCGCCGTGCTCACCGAGTTCGCCTCAAGGGGTATCAACCTAACCCGGCTGGAGTCCCGACCGACCCGGTCGCAACTGGGGGAGTACGTGTTCCTGGTGGACGCCGACGGTCACCTGAGCGAACCGGCCATGGCCGATGTGGTCGCCGCACTGCAGCGCCGGTCGGCGTTGCTCCGGTGGCTGGGCTCCTACCCGCGGAGCGCGGGCCGGAACGTGCCGGCTGCGGAATTCGCCACCGCGGCGGCGTACGGCGCCGCGAAGGAGCAGGTCAGCCGCTGGCTGCGCGGGGAGCACCCCTGATGCGGTTGCTCCTGATCCGGCACGGGCAGACCCCATCCAACGTGTTGGGCCTGCTGGATACGGCCGGAACCGGACCGGGGCTCACCGACCTGGGTGTGCAGCAGGCAGCCGCGTTGGCGGAAAACCTTGCGGCTTACGAAATCGATGCCGTCTACGCCTCGAGTCAGCTCCGCGCCCAGCTGACGGCAGCCCCGTTGGCCGCTGCGCGCGAGCTACCGGTGCGGGTGCGGGACGGTCTGCGGGAGGTCGCCGCCGGGGACCTGGAGATGGCCGGCGACGCCGAGTCGATCGGCCGGTATTTGCAGACCGTCCTCGACTGGGTGAACGGCGACCTCGACGCTGCGGTACCGGGTGGGCCAACCGGCAGGGCGGTGCTGGCGCGTGTCGACGAGGTGGTCCGTGAGGCGGTCGATGATCTTCGGCGAACGGCCGGCCACGACGGCTGCGCCGTTCTCGTCGCGCATGGTGCGGTGCTGCGGTTCTGGGCCCTCGCCAGGGCCACCGATCTGGCCGCGGTGACCGACGCGGTGGGTGATCGTCACGGGTTGCACAACACCGGGCTGATCGAAATCGAGGGTGCCCCGGACACCGGGTTCCACGTGGTGACCTGGGCGGGTATCGCCTTGGGCGGCGCCGGGCTGGACGACGGAACAGCTGACGGACCCGCTGGTTATCCTGAGCGTCATGAGCGGCTCGGCCATCGATCCTCGTGACCTGCGGGTGTCGGACGACGAACGCACCCACGTCCTGCACCTGCTGGAACGGGCCACCGGGCGCGGGTTGATCGACATCGCCGAATACGCCGAACGCAGCGCGGCGGTGATCGCCGCCCGCACCCGTCGGGACCTCAACGCACTGCTGCTCGACCTCCCCGGCCTGCAGATCGGCGGACGCCAGCTGGACGAGGCGCAGTACGCGACCCGCGCCGTCGAGCGGCCCACCCCGGGGTACGCCGGAGTGATCCCCGGCGCCCAACCTGCGGGGCCGGCCGCAGTCCTGGAACTCACGGGGTGGGGGTCGCGCACGTTCAAGGGGTACTGGACGGTTCCGCCGGTCATCATCGTCGGCGGGGCTGGCGCTAGTACCAGGCTCGATTTTGTTGCCGCGCAATTGATGTCACGAACCATCACCGTGCAGTTCCGGTCGAACTTCGGCGGCTCGGCGGATCTGGTGGTGCCGCGCGGCGCGCAGGTACGCACCGACGATCTGGTGGTGCGCGGCGGTCGTCTGGACAACCGGGTCGCGCCGCGACCAGGGGTCAGCGGCTCGGCCGACGGGATGATCCTGGTCTTGACCGGGGTGAAGAAGGCCGGGTCGGTGACGATCCGGCACCCTCGCCAGGGTCTGCTGTCGCATCTGTTCTGACCGGCGCCGACCAAGCAAAGGCGAGGTCGTCACCGCGGTTCCCGGAACGGCGGCAGCTCACCCTCGTTCGTCATCACGGTTCCGGTGGCCAGCGCGGTGCCGCCCACGTACGCCCGATCCTCGATCAGCGGCTCGCGCATCTCCCGCGGGGCCAGCAGACGAGCGACGTGGTAGGCGAGGATCGCCACGATCGAGCCCAGGGCGATACCGGAGAGGGTGAAACTGTCCCCGAAGGTCATCGACACCCCGCCAACGCCGATGATGATGCCGGCCGCGATCGGCACCAGGTTGACCGGATTGGCGAAGTTGACCCGGTTCTCGATCCAGATCTTGGCGCCCAGCAGGCCGATCATGCCGTACAGCACCACAGTGATCCCGCCCAGTACGCCGCCAGGGGTGGCGCTGACCACCGCACCGAACTTCGGGATCAGACCGAGCAGGATCGCCACCACCGCTGCCATGTAGTAGGCGGCCGTGGAATACACGAGGGTCGCGGCCATCACGCCGATGTTCTCCGCGTACGTGGTCGTCGGGGAGCCGCCGATGGACGACGACAACGCGGTGCCCAGGCCGTCGGCGAACAACGCGCGGCCCATGTACGGGTCCAGGTCTGTTCCGGTCATCTCGGCGACAGCTCTGACGTGGCCGGTGTTCTCGGCGATCAAGGCGATCACCCCCGGCAGCGCCAGCAGGATGAAGTTGAGGTGGAACTCCGGTGCGTGCAGGGTCGGCAGGCCGAACCAGGCCGCGTCCGAAACCCCGCTCAGATCCACCCGGAAATGGGTGGTGACCTCCCCGGCCCCGGTCGGTGCGGTGAGCTGGCCGGCCACCTTGTCCAGGACGAACGAGAGAACGAAACCGAAGATCAACGCCAGGAAGATCGCGATCCGCGACCAGAACCCGCGGAACGCGACCGCCGCGACGATGGTGAAGGCCATGACCGTAAACGCCACCCCGGGGTCCTGCGGCCAGTACACCCCGGCCACCACCGGCGCCAGGTTGAAGCCGATCAGCATCACGACGGCACCGCTGACCACCGGCGGCAGGAGCGTCCGCAGCGCCCGGCCGCCGACGAAGTGGATCAGGATCCCGACCGCGGCAAGCGTCGCGCCGGCCACCAGGATCGCACCGGTCACCGAGGCGGACGTCCCACCGCCGGCCCGGATGGCCACCACCGCGCCGACGAACGAGGCGGAGGTCCCCAGGTAGGACGGGATCTTGTTGGCCACTACCAGCAGGAACAGGATGGTGCAGACCCCGGACATCATGATCGCCAGGTTCGGGTCCAGGCCCATGATCAGCGGAAAGACGAATGTGGCGCCGAACATCGCGACGACGTGCTGGGCGCCGACGCCGATCGTCTTGGGCCAGGAGAGCCGTTCGTCAGGTCGGACCACTGCGCCAAGTGGTAGCGGCTTGCCGTCGCCGACCAGTTTCCATCCGATGGCCATCAGGCATCCTCTCCGCGCATGGCGCGAGTGGTCGGCGGCTCATTAGCAACCTCGGTGGCTGCCGGTGTCCCCTCATCCTGGGCTGGTTGGTCCCACCCAGGCAACGGACACGCGGCCGGCTCAGGTCACCGTTGGATTAACCAGTCAGTTCCGACGCCCACGGCGGGTTCGCCCCCGCCCGGGAGCAGGTAATGGCGGAAACCCTGGAGGCGAAGGTAAGGGCGGCGGTCAGGCCTTCCGCGGTGAGCGAGTCCAGCCGTCCACCCAGGTGCCCGGCCTCGGCCAGGTAGTGCAGCAATCCGCCGTGGAAGGAGTCACCCGCACCGACCGTGTCGACGAGCGTGGTTGGTGCGATCGGGACCCGGACTCGCTCCCCCCGCAGGGACGCGAACGCTCCCGCGCCGCCGAGGCTGACCACGGCCAGCGGAACGCCACACGCATGCAGGTGAACGGCCGCCTGCTCCGGGGTCCAGCCAGGCCACAGTTGGTCCAGGTCGTCCTCGGACAGCCGGACGATGTCCGCCAGGGCCGCCCACCGGTCGATCCACATCCGGTAGGACCCGATCGGCACCAGCAGTGTCCGCAAGTTCGGGTCGATGGAGACGGTCATCTGTGGGCGGGCTCGGGCCAGCAGGTTCTCGATGACCTGGCCGGACGGTTGTAGCGCCAGGGCCAGGGTTCCGGTGTGGATGGCGATGGGGGCCCCGGTGCTGCCGAACGGGCCGTCGATCAACCGGGCCAAGGAATCGTCGGTCCAGGCCCAGTCCGCGGTGCCCTCGGTGTAGAACTCGTACTGCGCGGCTCCGCTGGCATCGAGCCGGGCGATCGCGAGAGTGGCCGGCTCGGTGGCATTCTCCGACGCGCTGAGGTCGACCAACGATTCTTCGAGTTTGGCCCGGCACAGAGCGCCGAGCGCTCCGCCGGAGAGCCGGCCGGCGAACCGCGCCGTGGTGCCCAGCCGGGACAGAGCGACGGCCGTGTTCGCCGGGCCGCCGCCCGGGTGGACGGTCAGATGCGCGGCGCCGTCGACGATGCCGTCGGGAGGCAGGACGGCGTCGGCGACGACTTCACCGACGACGGCAATGGTGGGCATGGTCGGCTCCTGGTCGGTTGGGTCAGCTCGGGCGCGGCACGCCGGCGCTGGCCCCAGGAGCGTAGTAGTCGCGTCCGGTCAGGCCCAGCCGAGTTCGTCGAGCCGCTCGTCATCGATCCCGAAATGGTGGGCCACCTCGTGAATCACCGTGGTGGCCACCCGTTCTCGTGCGGATTCCACGTCACGGGCGTGGGTCAGGATCGGCAGCCGGTAGATGGTGATGGTGTCCGGCAGGTGTCCGGAGTAGCTGGAGTTCCTCGCGGTCAACGCGACTCCGTGGTACAGCCCGTACAGGTTCTGGGTGGGGTGCCGGTCAGCGACCAGCACGACGACGTTGTCCATGGCCTTGGTGAACTCCGCCGGAATCAGATCCAACGCCTCGGCCACCAGATCTTCGAACTCCATCGGACTCATCAGCACAGCCATGGGTCCATTCTGCCCGTGCCGCACCCGGGCAACCCAGCGTCAGCCACGAGGCGCTGGGTGAGCCGGTGGCCCGGGAACCGGTGGGTGACTCCAGGGCCGGGTGCGTCCGGGTGCGGCTGGATGACGCCATGGCCAGGTGAGTCCGGGAGCGGCTGGGTGACCGGGGAGATGCTGGGTCACCGATAGGCTCTGGCCGTGATCGACCTGCGCGTACTTCGTGATGACCCTGACCTGGTGCGGGCCTCCCAGCAGGCCCGAGGCGCCGATCCCGGGGTGGTCGACCGGTTGCTGGCCGCGGACGCGCGGCGCCGGGCGGCGGTGGCCACTGGCGACACCCTGCGCGCCGAGCAGAAGGCATTCGGGCGCATCATTGGCAAGGCATCGACCGCAGACCGTCCCGTCCTCCTCGACCGCGGCAAGCAGATGGCGGCGCAGGTGCGCTCGGCGGAGGCCGATGAGCAGGCTGCCAATGCCGAACTGGCCGCCGCTCAGCTGGCCCTGCCGAACGTCATCGAAGGGGCACCGCCAGGCGGCGAGCAGGACTACGTTGTCGTCAAGCACGTCGGTGAACCTGCTGACCTGGATTTCGAACCCCGTGATCACCTGGCCCTCGGTGAAGGCCTGGCGGCGATCGACATGGAACGCGGGGCCAAGGTTTCCGGCGCACGGTTCTATTTCCTGCGCGGCGTAGGGGCCCAATTGCAGTGGGCCATGCTGACTCTCGCGGTGAACAAGGCGATCGCCAACGGCTTCATTCCGATGGTCCCGCCGGTGCTGGTCAAGCCGGAATCCATGGAGGGCACCGGGTTTCTCGGTGAGCACGCCGACGAGGTGTACCGGTTGGCTGCGGATGACCTGTACCTGGTTGGCACGTCCGAAGTGCCGCTCGCGGCCTACCACGCGAACGAGATCATCGACCTGGCAACCAGTCCGGCCCGTTACGTCGGCTGGTCGTCATGTTTTCGCCGGGAGGCCGGGTCGTATGGCAAGGACACCAGGGGCATCCTGCGGGTGCACCAGTTCGAGAAGGTGGAGATGTTCTCCTACTGCCGGCCGGAGGATGCCGCGGCGGAGCATCAGCGGCTGCTGGGCTTCGAGGAGGAGATGCTGCAGGACATGGAGATCCCCTACCGGGTCATCGATGTCGCAGCGGGTGACCTCGGTACGTCGGCTGCCCGCAAGTTCGACTGCGAAGCCTGGGTGCCGACGCAGGGGGCGTACCGGGAGCTGACCTCCACATCGAACTGCACCACGTTCCAGGCTCGCCGACTCGGCGTTCGGTACCGCGACGAGGACGGCAAGTCGCAGGTCGCGGCCACCCTGAACGGCACTCTGGCCACCACCCGCTGGCTGGTCGCAATCCTGGAGAACCATCAGCTGCCGGACGGCTCCGTCCGGGTACCGGCCGCGCTGCGCCCGGGGCTGGGTGGCCGGGAGCTGCTCGAACCCGTCCGCTGACCCGCCCCCGCCGTCGTGCTCGCCCCGCGCCGCCCGGCCCGGACCCCCCGCCCGCCCCCAACGCCGCTTGCCGCGCGCCACCCGGCCCCGCGCCACCCGGACCCACGCGCCCGCCGCCCGGACCCGCCCGCCCGCCTTCGAGCCGCTCGGTCCGTACCTGTGCGCGCCCGGACCCGCGCGCCCGCCTTCGGCCGCTCGGTCCGTACCTGTGCGCGCCCGGGCCCGCGCGCCTGAGAATGACCCTGGCACGCCGGGGCCAATCCAGGCTGGCACACTCACGCGCCGGCCCCCGGGCCGCTCGCTCCGCACCCCGCCCGCCCGGTTGGCCCTGCTCTGCGGGGTTATTGGTCGCTTTTGGGGTGAAGTAGTCGTGCCTGAGCAGTAGGTAAACCGCTTGAGCACTTCTTCAGCACAGGGTTCCCGACCCCGACCCCGACCCCGATCCCGACCCCGATCCCGACCCCGGCCGAGGGCTGGCCCAGGGTTGCCGACCCCGGCCGAACCGTGTGCCGCACCCTCACGGTCGCTGCGCCGAGGGCAGCGAACCCAGGGCCCGATTGATCCGCTCGACCACTACCTTCGGGTTGTCCAGCTCCGACCACACCCAGCGCACGACCCGGGATCCGTTGTCCCGCATAGCGTCCTCGCGGCGCTTCTCCCGGAAGACGGCGTCACCGGCGGTCTGACCTGGCCGCAGCAACCGGCCGTACTTGATCTGTCCGTCGAACTCACCGAGGATCTTGCCTTCTTCCCAGCCGAAGTCGGACCGACCCAGCAGTTGGCCGGTACCGTCGAAGACCTCCGGCTGGAGCGTCGGCGGCGGCAGACCGGCGTTCGCTATCAGGACCCGGCTCCGCGATTCGCCGACACTTTCGCTGCGGCCATCCGCGAACCGAACTACCCGCATCGCGGTCCTGCTCCCGGGGGTTCCGACGACACCGGCGACCGCGGCGCCCAGCGCCGCCGGCGTGGTCAAACCACGGTGGAGCGCGCCGTCGGCTGCCACCACACCCTGTTCGAAGGTCAGGGTGCGGCCCAGGTCCGCGATGGTCCGTGCCGCAGTGGTGAGTTCGATCCCGTCAAGGACGGTCACCTCGTCTGGGGAGAGACTGGCCACGTGGCATTGCATGACGGCTGATCGTCCGGTGTTGGCTGGCCGTCGACGAGTGAGATGGACCAAGCCGCCGTGGTCCGCGGACACTGAGTCGCGCGGCATTTTTCTCGTCCACAGATGGATTCCCCACAGGGGAATGCCCCACAAGGCGGCCGCCGACGCGTGGCTGACGACAGCTCCTTGCCGAAGGCCGGCCAACGTTGACCTGATCAGCAGTTCGTGTCGCTCTCGGTCGGTGAGCGCACCGAAGTCACTGCTGCCCAAATAGCTGCCACGGCGAACCACCGCCCAGGAACCATTGCGGCGCAGGCGGCGGATCTCGTTGTCGGAGTAGCCGGACGCCAACGCGGCGGGCCGCAGGATGGTCGGGATTGGGGCGCTGGTGCCGGTCAGTAACGGGGACTTAAGCGCCGGGTTTATGGGCGCGGGGTTTATGGGCGCGGGGTGAATGGGCGTGGGGTGAATGGAGGCTGGGTGAATGGGCACGGGGTGAATGGGCACGGGGTGAATGGGCACGGGGTGAATGGGCACGGGGTGAATGGGCACGGGGTGAATGGGCACGGGGTGAATGGGCACGGGGTGAATGGGCGCGGACTCGGTGGGCGCGGGAGATGGCATGGCTAACCGTGGCGGCAAACACCACCTGATGACGAGCCCGACGCCGGAATGTGGATGGCTCCGGCGCATGGGGACAAATTCAGAGAGGCAGTCCACGAACAACACCCGCGCTGCCGGTCCGGCCCGAACCGCTCTTCCCCGACCGGTCCGCCCCGACCCCCGCCCGACCGGTCCGCCCCGACCCCTCCCGCGCCGACCCAGTCCGGCTCGACCCCCGCCCGCCCGACCCGCCGGCCCGACCTCCGCCCGCGCCGACCCGCCCGCCCGACCCCCGCCCGCGCCGACCCGCCCGCCCCCGCCCGCGCCGACCCAGTCCGGCTCTACCCCCTCTGCCCCGACCTCCCGCCCGGCACCACACCAGGGAGGGGCCGCACCCGCACCCGGCCACGGCTGCGTACGTCATCGTGTGACGCCTGGGACTGCTGAAAGGGTTGAACTCCTCCTTGGCCACGCCTGAAGTCGTGCCTGGGCGACAACAAACCAACTACAGCGCCCTCGCCGATCCGGGCTGGCCCAGACGAGCAGTCGTCAGGACCCCGGCACCAGCAGGTCGGCGGCCAGCCGTGCCGCCAGTCGCTCCAGCAACGGACTGGCGTGTGCCATGGACTGCTCGGGGTCGGGCTCGAGGTCGCTCAGGGCGTACACCCCGGCCAGTCCCGCGGCACCACTTTCCTTGGGCGACAGCAGGTTGCGCCCGCAGATGGCCACGACGGGGATGCCGGCGGCCACAGCAGCGGCGGCGACGCCGGCCGGCGCTTTGCCGTTCAAGGTCTGCGCATCCAGGGATCCCTCCCCGGTGATGACCAGACGCGCGCCGGTCAGCGCTCGCTGGAAGCCGACCAGATCGAGGATGAGGTCGATTCCGGGGCGCAGCGTCGCGTTCAGAACGGCTATCGCAGCAAACCCCACCCCGCCGGCGGCGCCCGCACCGGCCGCGTCACGGTAGTCGACACCAACTGCCGCACTGACGATGTCGGCCCACCTGGTGAGCGCGCCGTCCAGCCGGACCACATCGTCGGGCCCGGCACCCTTCTGCGGCCCGTACACGGCGGCGGCACCGTTCGGTCCGGTCAGCGGGTTGTCCACATCGCAGGCAACCACGATCTCAGCCTCGGCCAACCCCGGGTGCAACCCGGACAGGTCCAACTCCTGCACGCCGGCGAGGGCGCCCCCACCGTCCTCAATCTCGGAACCATCGGCGCCGATCACCCGGCCGCCCAACGCACTCACCAACCCGGCCCCGCCGTCCGTGCAGGCACTGCCGCCGATACCGAGCAGGATCCTGCGGCAACCTGTGTCCAGCGCTGCCGCAATCACTTCACCGGTGCCGCGGGATGTTGCGGTGATCGGGGCCAACCGGCCGCCGGGGAGCCGCGATAATCCTGACACCGAGGCCATCTCAACGACAGCGCTGTGGCCCCGCCGGGCGTACCAGGTGCCGACCGGTTCGCCGGTCGGCCCCGCCGCGGTTATTGGGACCTGTTGGTACCCAGCAGCTTCGGCGGCGGCCAGGGTTCCGTCACCACCGTCGGCGACGGGCACCACCAGGACATCGAGCTCTGGCCGGACCTGGTGCACCCCGCGGCGGACGGCAGCGCCGACCTCGGCCGCGGTGAGCGATCCCTTGAACTTGTCGGACGCCACCAGGATGTGCCGCACCGGCTCAGTCCAGCATGGCGATGGCGGTTGGTGCGTGCTCGCCCCGTTCGGCCAACTCCTCGAACTCCACGACACCGGCGATGTCCACGCCGCCCATCGAGATGTTGGTGACCCGCTCCAGGATGATCTCTACCGCGATCGGCACCCGGAACTCCTTCATCATGGCCTTGGCCTGCTCCAGGGCCGGCCCGATCCGATCCGGCTCGAATACCCGAATTGCCTTACAGCCCATGCCTTCGGCAACCTTGACGTGGTCGACGCCGTAGATCCCCAGCTCGGGCGAGTTGATGTTCTCGAACGACAGCTGGACCTGGAAATCCATCTCGAACCCGCGCTGCGACTGGCGAATCAGACCGAGATAGGCGTTGTTGACGACGACATGGATGTAGGGCCACTGGAATTGTGCCCCGACAGCCAATTCCTCGATCATGAATTGGAAGTCGTAGTCCCCGGACAGCGCAACGACAGTGGCGTCCGGGTCGGCGATAGCGACGCCGAGCGCGGCCGGCAAGGTCCATCCCAACGGCCCCGCCTGGCCGCAATTGATCCAATGCCGGGGACGGAACACGTGGAGAAACTGCGCCCCGGCGATCTGCGAGAGGCCGATGGTGCTGACGTACCTGGTGTTCTCGTCAAAGACCCGGTTCATCTCCTCGTAGACCCGCTGCGGTTTGATCGGCACGTTGTCAAAGTGGGTGCGGCGCTGCATGGTGCCTTTGCGGACCTGGCATTCCTTCGACCAGACGCCGTAATCCGGGATGTCACCGAGGTCGCTGCGTTCCCGGGCAACCTGGACGAACAGTTCCAGCGCCGCCTTGGCGTCCGAGGCGATTCCCAGGTCGGGGGCGAACACCCGGCCGATCTGGGTCGGCTCGATATCGACGTGCACGAACGTCCGGCCCTTGGTGTAGACGTCAAGCGCGCCGGTATGCCGATTCGCCCAACGGTTTCCGATGCCCAGGACGAAATCCGATTCTAACAGGGTGGCGTTGCCGTAACGGTGTGAAGTCTGAAGTCCGACCATGCCGGCCATCAGCGGGTGGTTGTCCGGAATGGCACCCCAGCCCATCAGGGTCGGGATCACCGGGATGCCGGTGAGTTCGGCGAACTTCACCAGCAGGTCAGCGGCGTCGGCATTGATGATGCCGCCGCCGGCGACGATCAACGGGCGTTCGGCCAGCGCCAGCAGGTCCATCGCCTTCTCGATCTGGGCCCGGCTGGCCACGGGCCGATACACCGGAAGTGGTTGGTAGGTGTCGGGATCGAACTCGATCTCGGCCAGCTGCACATCCATTGGCAGGTCGAGCAGCACCGGGCCGGGGCGGCCGGACCGCATCAGGTGGAATGCCTGCTGGAACGCCCCGGGAACCTGGGCCGGCTCGAGCACGGTCATCGCCATCTTGGTCACCGGCCCGGCGATAGCGGCGATGTCCACCGCCTGAAAGTCCTCCTTGTGCAGCCGGGCCACCGGTGCCTGCCCGGTGATGCACAGGATCGGGATGGAATCCGCGGACGCGGAGTATAGCCCGGTGATCATGTCGGTGCCGGCCGGCCCGGACGTCCCGACGCAGACACCGATGTTTCCCGGAGCAGCGCGGGTGTATCCCTCGGCCATGTGTGAGGCACCCTCGACGTGCCGGGCCAGCGTGTGCGTGATTCCACCGTCGTCGCGCATGGCCAGGTAGAACGGATTGATCGCGGCCCCGGGCAGGCCGAAAGCATGAGTCACCCCTTCCCGGCGGAGGATCTCCACCGCGGCGCGGGCTACGGACATTCGAGCCATGACAGAACCTTTCGAGAATTCCGATGATCAGGGAGTGGGTTGTATCCGGTCAGGTCAGCGGCCGGAGAGCCGCTCGACCCCCCGCAGCAGCGCGGAGTGGTCCAAGCCACCGTCGCCCGCCGCGCGGGCGGAAGCCATCAACTGGGCGACCACCGCACCGAGCGGAATGATCACACCCGCCGCCCGGGCGGCCGACGTCACGATGCCAAGATCCTTGTGGTGCAGGTCGATCCGGAAACCGGGCTCGAATGACCGGTTGAGCATCTTCTCGCCCTTCTGGTCCAACACTTTTGACCCGGCCAATCCGCCCCCGAGCACCTTCAGCGCCGCCGCTGTATCAACGCCGTATGCCTCGAGGAAGATGACCGCTTCGGCCAGCAGCTGGATATTTCCGGCCACGATGAGTTGGTTGGCCGCCTTCACCGTCTGGCCGGAACCGTTGGGTCCCACATGCACGATGGTCTTGCCGAGCACCTGCAGGATGGGTTCGGCGACGGCGAAGTCTTCGTCGTTGGCCCCCACCATGATGGACAGCGCGGCGTTCACCGCTCCCGCCTCGCCACCGGACACCGGTGCGTCGATCATGCGAAACCCTTGCGCCACCGCCTGTTCGGCCAGCTCGACGCTGACATCCGGCCGGATACTGGAGAAGTCGATGATGAGTGCACCGGATTTGCCGGCAGCAAGCACACCGTTCTCGCCGGCCAGCACCTCGCGCACGTCCGGCGAGTCGGGCACCATGACCGCGACCACGTCGGCGTCGGCGACCGCTTCGGCCACCGACGCAGCGGCCCTGCCGCCCGCCTCCACCAGTGGTGCCGACTTCCCCGGTGAGCGGTTGTAGCCGACGACATCGTGGCCGGCCTTGGCGAGATGAACCGCCATCGGGCTGCCCATGATGCCGAGCCCGATGAATGCAATAGACGTCATGATGGACTCCGATCTGGTGGCGGACGGTGACAAAGTGGATCAGGAGGCCGAGGTTGCGGAGTCACCAGCGGCTCGACGCGTGCGCAGCAGCCATTCGAAACTGGCGACGGTGCTGGGGTTGTCACCGGATGGCTTGTACTCCAGACCCACCCACCCTTGATAGCCGCCGGCCTCCAGATCAGCGAGCTGGCGTTGAAGCGGCAGGTCCCCGGTACCCGGCTCACCTCGACCGGGCGCATCGGCGATCTGTACGTGGGCGATCCCGCCCCCGTCCGGGCCGCCGCGGGAATAACGGGTGATCACCGCGTCCACGTCGTCACCATTGACGGCGAGATGATAAAGATCCGCCAGCAGGCCGAGGTTCGACCCGCCGGAAGCGGCAACCCGATCGATCACGGACTGGGCGTCCGCGGCGGTGAGCAGCGGGTACCGCGGCGCGCCGCTCACCGGCTCGATCAGTAGGGTGCCGTCAATCTGGCGGGCCGCTTGTGCGGCGAGAACCAGGTTCTGCGTGGCGAGTTCGTCCTGCTCGCCCGGCGTGACGCCGTCAAGTCTGTTGCCGTACAACGCGTTGAAGGCGCGGCAGCCGAGCCGGCGACCGATGTCGATAACCACTGGAACATTGTCGCGGAACTCGGCGGCTCGTGCCGGCCACGAGACCAGGCCGCGATCTCCACCAGGCATATCGCCAGCAAAAAAGTTCAGACCCACCAACTGGACTCCGGCGTCGTCGATCGCCCGGACGAACCGGTCAACCTCCCCATCGGCCGGGACGGCGGTCTCGAACGGCCACCAGAACTCGACTGCGTCGAATCCGGCTGCCTTCGCAGCGTCCGGCCGCTCCAGCAGGGGCCGCTCGGTGAACAGGATCGAACAGTTGACCTCGTACCGCAGATTGTGAGCCATGTCGTGGTCCCTCTCGTGCGATTCGGGCATCCCTAGTTCCATTGAGCGGAAGAATAATTTTGGGATGTGGAAGAGACTAGCGCTCGCTGGGAAGTGGGTCAAGGCCCCCCAAGCCCAGCACGACCCGCGTTCTCGTCCTTGTGTACTGACACCCGCCGACCACCCACCCAAACTGCGGCAACATCGGCGGCGGTAGCGAGAGCGAACGTCCGGGCAAGTGCATCACTGGCGTCGGCCGCGTGATCGAGGTTCACCGCAAAGGTGCTACCCGGCGCCGGACGGAGCCATACGGCGTCGAAATCCTTTCCGACGCCCAGGTCGCCGGTTCGGTCGGCAAGGCCAAGGGCGAGGGCTCCGGCCCTGGTCGCCAAATACAGCAGGTGCGCCGGAGTCAGCGGGTACCCCCCCGATCCGAGAAGTTGCTGCAGGAAGTACGCCTGCAAGCCCTCCTTGAGCAGGAACAGACCCGTGCCGGCGCCGACATCAGAGCCCAACCCGAAGCCGACTCCCGCCTTCAGGTGCGCGTGCATGGGGAACGAGCCGCTGCCCAGCGCGGCGTTGCTGGTCGGGCAGTGTGCCACCCAGGCCCCGGCGTCGGCGAGTAAGGCCAGCTCGGGGGCCGTGGGATGAACGTTGTGGGCGTACACGCTCTGGGTGGTCACCAGACCGTGCTGATGGTAGGCATCCAAATAATGTGCGGCCGCGGGGAAGCATTTTGCCACCGCACCGATTTCGAAGAGATTCTCGTTCAGGTGCGAGGTGAACCAAACGTCGTCGGAGAGTAATTCCCGGCACACTTCGAGCATCTCCTGGGATGTCGACAGGGCGAACCGGGGCGTGACCACGTAACGGAGCCGCCCGCGCCGGTGCCACCGCTTCAGCAGCGCCTGGCTGTCCGCCAGCGCAGCTACCGGTGTCTGCAGTAGCTCTGGGCGCAGACCCCGGTCGCTCAACACCAATCCTGCCGTGACATTCAGCCCTGTCCGCTGCGCGGCCTGGAACAAGGCGTCAACCGCAGGGGCGAAATGTGCGCCGAACACCAACGCCGTTGTCGTTCCGCAGGCCGCCAGTCCATCGACGAACTCGGTCGCCACCGCCTGCGCGTACGCCCGGTCGGCAAGCCTGCTTTCTTCCGGCAACGCGCACCGGTCGAGCCAGTCCAGCAGCGGCAGGCCGAGCCCACCGATCGCGCGCAACTGTGGGTAGTGAACGTGGGTGTCCACGAAACCGGGTAGTAGTAGCCCGCCCCGCAGGTCTTCGACCGGTTCGTCGGGGTGCTCGGCGCGCAGTACCGCAAACGACCCGCGGGCGGCGATAATCCCGTCCCTGACGACAATTCCGCCCTCCTGGTCGACGGCCAGCGCGGCTGCCGGTTCCCCGGTGAACGGGTCCGTGGGCGTATCGATGATGGTTCCGCGGAACAGCGTCATGTGGTCACCTGGCGGTGCCCGGCCGAGCCGGCGGCGTGGGCTGACTGCTGGACGGTCAGCAATAGCCGCCCGGCCACCCCGACCGCGATGACCGCCGGCTCCTTGCCGGTGAGCTCCGGCATGCCGATCGGGCAGGTAATGCGATCGATGACGTCATCACCATGCCCGGCTTCCCGCAGCCGCGCCCGGAATCGGATCCATTTGGCTCGGGAACCGATCAAGGAGATGCTGCCGAGCCCCGGCCGGCGAAGGGCCGCATCACAGAGCGCGAAATCCTCTGCGTGGTCGTGGGTCATGATCAGGGCGTGGGCCCCGCGGGGCAGCCCGTCGAGGATCTGCTCACTCAGAACGGCATGGTGCACGGTGACGTCGGCGCTGCCGTCAGTGACGGCCGAAAGGCGAAGCGGGTCGAGTTGGTCGGCACGGGAGTCGACCAGGTGAAGCCGAAGTTCCAGCCGGGACAGGATCCGCGCCAACTCGTACCCGACGTGGCCCACCCCGAAGATCGCCACCACCGCACGGGCCGGCAACGGCTCCAGCAGCAGGGTGACCTCGCCACCACAACACTGCCTGCCGTAGGGATTTCGGGCACGTTCGGTCAGAGATGACTCCTGGGTAACGGGTGACGTCGTGCCGTCGGCGATCATCTCCCGTGCCCGGTGAACGGCAGCCTCTTCCAGGTTGCCGCCGCCGACGCTGCCCCAGGTGTGATCGGCACCGACGACCATCTTCGCGCCGGGATTGCGTGGGGCGTGTCCGCGGACCGCGATGACGGTGACCAATACACCGGGCAGTCCGTCTCGACGCAACTGCGCGACGGCGCTGAGCCAATCCACGTCAGACCCCCGCCAGGGGAGCGCCGGTGGCTGTCCGTACATCCGGATCCGGCCCGCCGGGAGGCGACGCCGAACCGTTGATGCGTAGACCTTCTGGCGCACCGCCCGGTAGTTCCGCGCTCCGGCGGACCGCATCGATGGACCAGTAGACCGCTTCCGGGGTGGACGGGCAGCCCAGATCCACTGATCCACCTGGCCGGCCGAACGCGGCCACCGCCTGCCGGAGCGCTTCGCGGACGCTGAACGCCAGCATCAACGGCGGTTCACCGACCGCCTTCGAGCCGTAGACGACGCCGGATTCGGTGGCCCGTTCGAACAGGTGCACCCGGAAGTCCTCCGGCATCTCGGAGAAGCTGGGGATTTTGTAGGTGCTGGCTGCTTGGGTGGTCAACCGGCCGCGGTGAGGTCCCTCACCGGTGTCCCACCGCAGCTCCTCCAGGGTGAGCCAGCCGGTTCCCTGGACGAAACCGCCCTCGATCTGGCCGATGTCGATCAACGGGGAGAGGCTGTCACCAACATCGTGGACGATGTCAACCCGGCGAACCCGGTACGCACCGGTGAACCCGTCGACCTCCACTTCGGAGACCGACGCGCCATAGGCGAAGTACTTGAACGGTTCTCCCTGCATCCGTTCGGCATCCCAGTGCAAACCGGTGGTCCGGTAGAACCCGGCTGCCCACAATTGGACCCGCTGGAAGTAGGCGTCGCGCACCAGGTCGGCCCAGCCGAGTTGCCGATCGTGGAATCCGATCCCGGTGACCACTCCGTCGGCGAACCGGACGTCATCCGGGTGGATTCCGAGTTTGCCGGCGGCGACCACGTCGAGCCGCCGGCGAATCTGGTCGCAGGCATCCTTGATCGCGCCGCCGTTGAGATCGGCCCCCGAACTGGCGGCGGTCGCCGAGGTATTGGGCACCTTGTCGGTCCTGGTAGGCGCCAGCCGGACCAACTGCAGCGGAATCCCGAGTGCCGTCGCCGCCACCTGGATCATCTTGGTGTGCAGGCCTTGTCCCATCTCCGTGCCGCCGTGGTTGATCAGCACCGACCCGTCCTTGTAGACATGCACCAGTGCCCCGGCCTGGTTGAAGGCGGTCAGGTTGAACGAGATCCCGAATTTGACCGGCGTGATCGCCAACCCACGTTTGGCGTGCGGATGATCGGCGTTGAATCCAGCGATCTCGACTGTCCGCTCCTGGAAACTACTGCGCTCGATGAGGATCGACCAGATCGCTTGCAACCGTTCGGCATGCCGGACCGGCTGCCCGTACGGCGTGCTCTGACTTGGCTCGTACAGGTTGATACGCCGCAACTGGGCGGCAGGGATGCCAAGTGCGGGCGCGCACCGCCCGAGGATGTCCTCCAGAACGATCATGCCCTGCGGGCCGCCGAATCCGCGGAATGCGGTCTGGGAGGTCTTGTTGGTCTTGGCGATTCGCCCATGAACTTCGATATCCGTTATCCAGTAGGCGTTGTCGATGTGGCACAGAGCCCGGGCCAGCACCGGCTCGGAAAGGTCCAGGCTCCATCCGCCGTCGCTGGTCAGGGTCGCCCGCAACGCACTGATCCGGTTGTCGGCGTCGAAACCAACTTCCCAGCTCGCGTGGAAGGGGTGTCGCTTTCCGGTCATGGTGATGTCCTGGGTGCGGTTCAGCCGCACCAGCACGGGACGCCCGGTGAGGGTTGCACCCAGCGCTGCGACCGCCGCGAAACCATGCGGTTGCATTTCCTTTCCGCCGAAGCCGCCGCCCATCCGCAGGCATTGAACGGTCACGCGGTGACTGGGCAGACCCAGCACGTGGGCGGCGATCTCCTGGGTTTCCGACGGGTGCTGCGTGCTGGACTGGATGAAAACCTGCTCGTTCTCGTCGATGACGGCCAGCGCGGCGTTGGTCTCGAGGTAGAAATGTTCCTGCCCGCCGAATTCGAACTCTCCGGTGAAGGTGCGGGCTGCGCGGGCCAATCCGGCCTCTACGTCGCCTCTGGACACGGTGCGCTGATGGCCCTGAAAGCTCTGCGCTGCAATGGCCTCGGTCAACGTCATCAATGACGGCATTGGCTCGTAGTCGATCTCGATGGCCTCGGCGCCGATCCGCGCTGCTTCCAGCGATTCTGCCAGTACCCAGCACACGGCGTGGCCGTAGAACTTCACCTCGGAGGGGAACAGGGGTTCGTCGTTCTTGATCCCCGCGTCGTTCAGCCCAGGAACGTCCTGCGCGGTCAGTACCCGAACGACGCCGGCCACCTCGTGCGCAGGATCGACATTCATCCGGGTGATGCGGGCATGCGCGTGCGACGCCTGCAGGGGCCAGGCGTACAGCAGCCCTGCCGTGGACACCGAAAGATCGTCGGTATACCTGGCCCGACCGGTCACATGCAGCCCGGCACTCTCGTGCGGCAGGGTCATCCCGACCTTCGGGTTGACCGGCCGGTCGGCCAGCGGACCGTGCGCGGTGCTCATCAGGCCTGCTTCCGGGTAATCGCACCCGAGGGGTGATCGTCGCTGACGTCCGGGTTCTCCGCGTAGAACTTGCGCAGCGCGGCCCCGAGCATGGCGCTGCGATAAGCGGCACTGGCCCGGTGATCGCTGATCGGCGTGACCTCACCCATCAGGACCTCGGCCGCCTCGGCGACCACCTGAGCCTTCCAAGGGCGGCCGGTGAGATGTCCTTCGGCGGTGGTGGCCCGTAGCGGCGTCGCCGCCACCCCGCCGAGGCCGATCCGGATCCGGTCGACGACCGACCCTCCGTTGTCATCCGGACGCAGGGTGAGGGCGAAACAGACGGCGACACTGGAGATGTCGTCGAACCTCCGCTTGGAGATCTTATGGAACGCGGTGATCGGGGCCAGCGGCAGCGGAATGCGAATCGTGCCGATCAATTCACCGTGCCGTAGCACCGACCGGCGGTAACCGGTGAAGTACTCCGCCACCGGCACCTCCCGTTCACCGCTTGCCGAAACCAGCACCAACCGGGCCTCCAGTGCGAGCAGCACAGGCGGGCTGTCGCCGATCGGCGACCCGGTGCCCAGGTTGCCACCCAGGGTCGCTCCGTTCCTGATAAGCCGGGACGCGAACTGGGGAAACCATTGGGCCAGGAGCGGAACCCGCCCTGCCAGGCCCCGTTCGATCTCCGACAGGCTCAGGGCGGCTCCGATGTCGATGGCGTCGTCGCCGATCCGCAACCGGCAGAGCTCCGGGAGCCGGTCGATCCCGATGCTCAGTACGGCCCTGGCGTGCCGGATGTTGAGCTCCACCCCCCAGTCGGTACTCCCGGCCACGAGCTGCGCGTCCGGGAACTCGTCGAGCAGGTCCAAGGCTTCGGCCAGGTCTGCCGGCCGGCGGAACCCGCCCTGCTCGCCCGTCATGCTGGTCCGCACCGCCGGCGGCGCCGGCGCGGTCAGCCGGAGCGCCAAGGGGTCTTGCGGGTCGGGCCGGCCCAGGGCGTAGGCGGCGTCGCGGATCGGGCGATACCCGGTGCAGCGACACAGGTTCCCCGATAACGCGTGCAGATCGAAGCCGTTCGGCCCGTGCTCGTGGTCCGGCGCGTGGCCGGGGGCGACCGGGTCGACCTCGCCGGCGACGGCGCGGCCGGCAGCGCCGCCGCTGGCCCCAGGCTCGGCCTCGGCGGCACGCTCCACCGCACCTCCGGCCTGTTCGCCACGATCGCTCCGGTAGTACTCCGCGGCCATCGCACAGATGAAACCCGGTGTGCAGTAACCGCACTGGGATCCACCGCGGTCAGCCATCTGCTGCTGGACCGGGTGCAATCGCTCGGTCGTACCCAGGCCCTCGGCGGTAACGATCTCCTGGGCGTCCAGCCCGGCCGCGGGCACCAGGCAGGCGTTGATCGCGGTCCAGCGAGTGTTCCGGTCCCCGTCCGGCCTGGCCACCAGGACCGCGCAGGCTCCGCATTCACCCTCCGCGCACCCTTCCTTCGTGCCTGTCAGGCCACACGACCGGAGCCAGTCCAGCAGCGTCACACTGCCGCCCACCGCGCCGAGTTCAAGGCTGCGCCCGTTGACCACCACGGCCGGAGCGGCGGCCGCTCCGCTCGTTCCTCGCGGATCAGCGGCCTGCCGCCCATGATTCGCTCGCCAAGGCTCGCTCATGCCGCCGCTCCGCTCGTTCCTCGCGGATCAGCGGCCTGCCGCCCATGATTCGCTCGCCAAGGCTCGCTCATGTCCCGATCCCTTCTGAGCTGTGGTCTCCATCATCCTGTCCCGCCGCGCCGCCCATGCGGTAACGCCCCCGGTCATCCGGCCAGCGACGCGGTCCGCATTGGCCTCACCGACCCCACACGCGCGCGACCCCATCGACGACGCCCGAGTGAACATTCAGCACGTCCGTGGTCATGGCGTTCAGTATCGACTAACCACCCGAAACGGATGAAATCCGTTGTCGCGTTAGGGACTTCCAACGGAACGCAGCGAATGGCCGGTGCGGCCGTGACGGTCGACCCCTCAGGAATCGGCATCAAATCCCCTCCAACGGATCTGCTCCTGCCGAACCGCCGCAGGAGGAAAGGTAGTGAGTGTGGCCGGGCCCGTCGACAGTTTGTCGACGGCGGTGATGGTGAGGTGTCACCCACGGTCGCGGTTGAGGTAGTTGTAGACGGTGAACCGGCTGACCCCCAACGCGGCGGCAACCGTCTCCACCGACTTGCGGTAGGAGAAGGCGCCACCCTCCTCGAGCATTCGGACAGCCACCTGCTTGTCCGCGCGCTGCAGATCGGCGAGCGGAGTCGCAAACTGGACCTGTACGGACGCCAGGATCCCGTCGAGGCCGCTGTGTTCACCCGCGCCGGAAGCCGGCTCCGCTGCTGCCGGGGCGTCGGAGTCATCGGGCTGGCGGTCGTGAACGGGCAGCCTGATACCGGCCACCAGCACGCCGTCCCAGCTCAGGGGGACGTCACCGTTGATCATTTCGCAGGGGTGGACGGCGCTGGCGTCGACCCGGGCCAGCAATGGTTGCACCGCGCGTAGCAGAGGGTGGGGAGCGACCGACATCGGCACAAAAGTCGGCACAGAGGCCGGCACCGAAGGGGGCGCAGAGCCCGACACCGAAGTCGGCACGGAGGTCGGCACCGAAGGGGGCGAAGAACTTGGCGCAGAAGCTGGCACAGAAGTCGGCGGGGGGTTTGGCACGGTCAGGCTTCCGGCGTGAGCTGAATGGTCACCCGGCGAGCACCAGCCGCTAGCGCCGCGACCACAACCTCCCGCAGGGTGTCGAGCACCCGCTCCTCGTCACCGGCGAAGCGGGTTCCCAGGGGGCCGAAATCACCGTCGAGGTCCGCGGCTTGAACCACCTCCCACGCGCGTTGTGCGTGCTCGGGCGCGATGCCCTCGGAACGGAACGGTTCGGTGGTGAACTCTGCGACGACTCGCACCTGGCAGAGGTTACCCGCGGGCCGGCCCCGACGGCGGGGTGCGCCTGGCCAGCACGTCGAGCCGGCTCCGGTCGACGCCGGTGCTGTCAGCGATCTCGGCCTCGTCGACCGCACCGCAGTCGATGGCCCGGACGATAAAGCCCGCCAAGGCCACCGCCGTGGCCGGCTCGTCCATGAAGCCGGACTCGGTCTGCTGCAGGTACGCGGCGAGCCGCTGCACCGCCGCTGGCAGACCCTGGAGGTAGAACAGAAACACCGCGGCATAGCGGGTCGGCAAATGACCTGGATGCATGTCCCAGCCCTGATAGAAGCCCCGCTCGAGGGACCTGCGGACCAGCCGGGCATGCAGCCGCCAGGCGGCCCGCACCGCTTCCTGATCGCCGACCGGCAGGATGTTGGTCGAGCCGTCACTGAGCCGAACGCCGGTGCCGGCGGCCGCGACCTGCATCACCGCCTTCGCGTGATCCGCGGCGGGGTGTTCCATGCTCTGATACTCGGCCGCGATGCCGCAGGACGCCGAGTAGTCGTAGGTGCCGTAATGCAGCCCGGAGCAGCGACCGGCGGCGGCGTGGATCATCGGTGCGACCAGCGCCCGGCCATCGGGACCAATGATGGCCTGCGGCGTTTCCACCTGGATCTCGAAGGCGAGTTCACCGTGTGACAGCCCGTACGTCTGCTCCAGAGTCGTGCACACCTTGGCCATCGCCGTGACCTGTTCGACCGAAGTCACCTTCGGCAGGGTGATGACGAAACCCTTTGGGATTCCTCCGTTGTGGACGAGCTCGGCGATGAACAGGTCCAGGGTACGCAGCCCGCGATATCGGGTGGGGCGCTCCAGGCTCTTGAATCGCAGGCCGACAAACGGTGGTGCCACGTTGCTGTCGACTGCACGCCGGAGGTCGCGGGCCGCCGTGACGGCGGCCGCGTCCTCTTCCTGGTCGGGCCGGTTGCCGTACCCGTCCTCGAAATCGATCCGCAGGTCTTCGATGGGCTCGCGGTCGAGCTTGGTCCGCACCCGGTCGTAGAACGACCCCACGGCAGCGGGGTCCATCCCCAGCGCATCCGCGAACGCGTCGGCCGTTGCACCGTTGGCGGCAAGGATGTCGAGAGCCAGATGACCCCAGGTGCCGGCCAGATCCGGGCTGAACCGGTCGGCCGGAACGTACACCGTGTGCACCGGTTGGCGCGCCGCTCGCTCGCCGGGATAGCTGTCGGCCAGGTCCCGATCGGCGTCGGCGAGCAGTCCATCCACGTCATCGGCTAGTACACTGAGCCTGTCCACGGTAAGCCCTTTCCAGCCGGTTGCGGTGCTGGTTGTCGTTCATCCGACCTGGGTCACGCGATCACCCGGTACGCCGGCAGGGTGAGGAACTCGGCGAAATGATCGTCCAGCGCTACGGTTTCAAACAGCTCGGCCGCGCGGCGGAATTGTCCACCGGTGAATGCCTCGTCCCCGACGGTCTCCCTGAGCCGGTCCAGCTCCTGCGCGACGACCTTGCGCGCCAGGTCGGCGGTGATCGGGGTGCCGTCATCCAGGGCCAAGCCCGTGCGGATCCACTGCCAGATCTGAGAGCGCGAGATCTCAGCGGTAGCAGCGTCTTCCATCAGGTTATTGATGCCGACGGCGCCGCCGCCGCGCAACCACGACTCCAGGTACTGCAGTGCAACCGTGACATTGCCGCGGAGCCCGGCCATGGTGATCTCACCCGGGGTGGCCTTGACGTTCAGCAGATCCGTCGCGGTGACGGTGACATCATTTCGTTGCCTGTCCAGCTGGTTGGGCCGATCCCCGAGCACCGCGTCGAACACCTCGCGGCATACCGGGACCAGGTCGGGATGGGCCACCCACGAACCGTCGAACCCGTCCCCGGCCTCACGTTGCTTGTCCGCGCGGACCTGCGCGAATGCTGCCTTGTTGACCTCGGCGTCCTTGCGGCTGGGAATGAAGGCCGACATCCCGCCGATAGCAAAAGCGCCTCTGCGATGGCAGGTTTTGACCAGAAGCTCGGTGTATGACCGCATGAATGGGGCCGTCATCTTGACCGCATTCCGGTCGGGGAGCACGAAGTCTGCACCGCTGTTCCGAAAGTATTTGATCATGCTGAACAGGTAGTCCCAGCGGCCGGCGTTCAACCCCGACGCGTGTTCGCGAAGTTCGTAGAGGATCTCCTCCATCTCGAAAGCGGCCGGGACGGTTTCGATCAACACGGTGGCCCGGATTGTGCCGTGGGCGATTCCCAGCCGCTGTTCGGCGAAGCTGAACACGTCGTTCCACAGACGAGCCTCGAGGTGGCTCTCCATCTTTGGCAGGTAGAAGTACGGGCCGGACCCGCGTTCCAGAAGTTCCTGGGCGTTGTGGAAGAAGTAGAGCCCGAAATCGACCAGCGCGGCCACCACCGGCGTCCCGTCCAGCTGCAGGTGCACCTCGTCGAAGTGCCAACCCCGCGGGCGGACCACGATCGTCGCCAGCCGGGTATCGGTCCGTAGGGCGTACTCCTTGCCTTCGGCAGAGGTGAAAGAGATGTCCCGGCGGATCGCGTCGGCGAGGTTCAGCTGGCCGCCGATCACGTTCCGCCAGTGCGGTGTGCTGGCGTCCTCCATGTCGGCCAGCCATACCTGGGCGCCGGAGTTGAGTGCGTTGATCGTCATCTTCCGGTCGGTGGGACCGGTCATCTCCACCCGACGGTCAACCAGGTCGGCCGGCGCCACAGCCACCGACCACTCGCTGGAGCGGACATCGGCGGTCTCCGGCAGGAAATCCAGACGACCGGTTCGGGACACCTCGACCTGGCGCTGCGCGCGCCGCTGCAGCAACTCGTTCCGCCGCGCTCCGAACTCCTGCTGCAGGTCGGCGAGGAAGTCAAGTGCCTCCGGGGTCAGGACGGCGCCGATGCCCTCGACCTGCTCCGGGATGCCCGTGCCTGCGCCGGGCGGGGTGACGGTGATCCGATCGGGGACCGTTGACGAAGGATTCCTCTTCATGACCACACCTCTCCGGCCGGGATCAGACCCGGGATATTTCTTCAGGCGGAAGTTGGATTCTGCATAGTGATTAGTTTCAGCATTCTGCAGGGTAGTCGTCAGGCCAAGGCAGTCAAGGCCGCCGGCTCGATAACGGCTGTCGGCCGACGATATATCTGCCACCCGATCCCACCGTCCAGGCGACACTCCAGCAGCGGGACAGGCCGACCCGATACGCGTCGGACACATACCTGCTGCACAATGCGCTCGACGCCCGGCGGCACCCGCGCCTCTGCTGCCGGCGATGTTTGACACCAGGTAATGACCCGATCGAATAGGGGAGGTAACGGTGCATCTGACGCCGGCAGACACCGAGAAGCTGTTGTTGGCGGTGGCCGGCATTGTCGCCAGGGATCGGCTCGCCCGGGGAGTGCTGCTCAACTACCCCGAGACAGTCGCGGTCCTCAGTACCTGGGTCATTGAGCGGGCCAGGGAGGGACGCACCGTCGCCGACCTGATGGTCGCCGGCCGTGAGGTGCTGACCCGGGCGCAGGTGATGGACGGGGTCGCCGAGATGCTGCCCGACGTCCAGGTGGAGGCCACCTTCCCAGACGGGCGAAAGCTCGTGACCATCCACCAGCCGATCGCCTGAGAGGAACCAGCAATGGCGTCAACGACCTCCGAGGGACCGGGTGCGATTCGCACCGCCCCGGGCACGATCGAGCTGAATGCCGGCCGCACCCCCGCGGAGCGGATCGAGGTGGCGATCGTCAACACCGGCGACCGGCCCATTCAGATCGGCTCACACCTGCACCTGCCCGACGCCAATACGGCGCTGGATTTCGACCGGGAGGCCGCGCATGGCTTTCGGCTGGACATCCCCTCCGGGACATCCCGACGCTTCGAACCGGGCGCCTCGAGATACGTTGCGGCGGTGGCGTTCCAGGGCAACCGCAGAATCCCGGGCATCCAGGTCAAGTCCGCCGACGAGCAGGAGCTGTAGCGATGGTGCAGATCTCGCGGGCGGAATACGAGTCCCTGTACGGCCCGACGGTCGGCGACCAGATCCGGTTGGGCGACACCGATCTGTGGATCGAGGTCGAGCAGGACCTGACCGCCGGCGGTGAGGAGGCCGTGTTCGGCGGGGGCAAATCCATCCGCGAGTCAATGGCGCAGGGCAGCACCACCCGGGCCGACGGTGCGCCGGACACCGTCATCACCAACGCAATCGTGTTGGACCACTGGGGCATCGTCCGGGCCGACGTCGGTATTCGCGACGGCCGGATCGTCGCGTTGGGCCGGGCCGGCAATCCCGACGTCGCCGATGGGGTGCACCCTCTGCTGCAGATCGGCCCGTCAACCGACGTCATCTCCGGCGAGGGAAAGATCCTTACCGCCGGCGGCATCGACACCCACGTGCACCTGATTTCGCCGTCACAGATCGTGGAGGCCCTGGCCACCGGCCTGACCACCCTCGGCGGCGGCGGCACCGGGCCGAGCGAGGGCACCAAGGCCACCACGGTCACCCCCGGCGCCTGGCACCTGCGGCAGATCCATCGCTCCATCGACCCGTACCCGATCAACCTGCTGCTGCTCGGCAAGGGCAACACCGTCTCGATGCAGGGGCTGAAGGAGCAGGCGCTGGCCGGGGCCGGCGGCTACAAGGTGCACGAGGACTGGGGATCAACTCCCGCCGCCATCGATGCCGCGCTGCGGGCCGCCGACGAGTGGGGACTGCAGGTCGCGTTGCATTCGGACTCGTTGAACGAGGCCGGTTATGTCGGTTCCACCATCGCCGCGATCGGGGGCCGGTCGATCAGCGCGTTCCACGTGGAGGGCGCCGGCGGTGGCCATTCCCCCGACATCCTGACCCTGGCCGGGCTCCCGAACGTGATCCCAGGGTCCACCAATCCGACCCTGCCGCACACCGTCAACACCGTCGCCGAACACCTGGACATGTTGATGGTGTGCCACCACCTGAATCCTGCGGTACCAGAGGATCTCGCGTTCGCCGAGTCCCGGATCCGGGCCACCACCATCGCTGCCGAGGACATCCTGCACGACCTCGGCGCGATCTCGTTGACCTCGTCCGATGCGCAGGCGATGGGGCGGATCGGCGAGGTGGTGTGCCGGACCTGGCAGGTCGCGCATGTGATGAAGCACCAGCGGGGCGAGATGGCCGGCGGGCTGCCTGCGGACAATTTCCGGGCCCGCCGGTACGTCGCGAAATACACCATCAACCCCGCCATCTCGCACGGCATCGACCATGAGGTCGGCTCGGTCGAGACGGGCAAACTCGCCGACCTGGTGCTGTGGGAGCCCAAGTTCTTCGGCGTCCGGCCGTCCGTGGTGCTCAAGGGTGGGGGCCTGGTCTGGGGAGCGCTGGGGGATCCGAACGCCTCCATTCCCACCCCGCAGCCGGTGTTGATGCGGCCCGCGTTGACCCACGCGGTCGGGGCCGATCTGTCCCTGTCCTTCGTCTCCCCATTCGCGGTGCAGGATGGCCTGGAGGGGCGACTGGGGTTGCGCCGCAAGCTGTCCGCGGTTCGTCCCACCCGCGACGTCGGTAAGGCGCAGATGCTGAACAACGACGCTCTGCCCGAGATCGTGATCAAGCCCGAGACCTTCGAGATCTCGATCGACGGTGACGTGGTGGTGCCCGCCCCGGCGGAGTGGCTGCCGTTGGCGCAGCTCTATGCGCTGTTCTGACGTGGCCGGGTGATCGAGTCGTCGGTTTCCGACCTTGACGAGCCCCGCCGACATCGGAATTTGCCGACTCGAAGGTGGGCGGCGCAAGGGTTGGGGACAAACCTCGGGACTCGCACGGGTCTCGGCCGAGGATGTGGCATGCCGCAGCCCCGGAAGCCGCTCCCGCTCGCCCTGACGATGTCTCCGTTCACTGTGGCGCAGGGCTACTCGCTGGGCCTGGGCGAGGGTCGGCTGCGAGGCAAGGACCTGGATCGGCCATTCCACGGGATCCGGACTGCCCGTACCGGGAACGTGGATCGGTCGCCTGTTGCCTGGCGTGATGCGGTTCCGACACTTCCGTCGCCGACCGACGACCTGGTGGGCCGCTGCACCGCCCTGCTTGTCGCATTGCCGCAGGAGGCATTCCTGACTCATCTGACGGCGGCGCGGTTATGGCCGGTCCCGCTGCCCCGGCCCGCTACGAAGGAGGGGGTGCATGTCGGCGTCCGCAGACCGTTCTACCCTCCGCGGCGGTCCGGTGTGGTGGGGCACCGGCTGGAGGGAACGCGGTTGACGGTGGTCCACCGGTCAGGCCTCCCCGTGGTCGATGCCGCAACCCTGTTCTGCGAGCTCGCTGCGACCCTGTCCTTGCCCGACCTGGTTGCCGTTGGGGATTGCTTGGTCTTGCAACCGGTTTACCAGGATTGGGGCGACGAGCGGCCGTGGATATCGCTCGATGAATTAGCCGATCGGGTCGACCTGTTCCGCGGTCGGGGCAAAACTCTGGCGCTGACGGCGCTTGCCATGATTAGGCCCGGGGCAGAATCCCGACCGGAGACCCTTGTTCGACTGGCGATTCTGGGGGCCGGTCTCCCCGAGCCCGAGGTCAACGTCGAGGTCCGGGACGCGACCGGGCGGTTCCTCGGTCGCGGGGACCTGGTGTACCGGCAGTGGCGGGTGATCGTCGAGTACGACGGTGACCAGCATCGGACGTCGACGAATCAGTTCGACCGAGACCTGCTGCGGCTGGAGGGTTTTGCTGCGGCCGGGTGGACGGTGGTGCGCGTCGTCGGAAGGTCCTTCTTCGGCCAGCCGGACGCATGCATCGCGCGGATCCGCCAAGCGCTCACCGGAAACGGCTGGCGACCATGATGGCCAATCGAGATGGCGAAATCCGACCCTTGTCGGCCGTCGAAACATCGGAAACTACCGACTCGATTCAACCTCAATCGCTGACAGCGGAGGTGCTGCTGATGCTGCTGGCCGACGCCCGGTTGCCGACGGGCGCACACACCCAATCCGCCGGCTGGGAGCCGGCGCTGCGGGCGGGCGTGCCGACGTCGGCCGTACCGGAATATATGCGCGCCAGGCTGGCCACCGTGACCGCCGTGGAGGCCGCGGCCGCGGTTCTCGCGAGGGCCGAGACGGCCTACGCCGCAACCACTCCGAACTACGATCTCGCGGACGCCCTGCGCCGGATCGACCGCGCCTGGCGGGCCAGGACGGTCAGCCTCGCGCTCCGGGAGACTTCAGTGCTGCTCGGGCGCGGGTACTTCCGCTTGGTCACCAGGCTGTGGCCGGGGACGGCCGGGGCCCGCGCCGTGGAGGCCATCGGCCGGCCTGGTCGCGCCGTCGCCCTCGGGGTGGCCGGCGCGCTGGCGGGGTTGACGGCCCTGCAGGTGGCCAGGCTGGTGGGGTACGAGGATGCGCAGACCATTGCCTCCGCCGCGCTCAAACTGGAGCCGCTCGACCCGCTGACCGCAACGGGCTGGGTGATGACGGCGGCACCGGCTATCGAACGGATGGCGCAGGCCGTCGCCGGGGTGACCGATAGTTCTCAGATGCCCGCCCACGGTGCCCCGCAGATCGAGCAATGGGCCGAGATCCATGCCACGACGAGACAGAGGTTGTTCCGTGCCTGACATCACACCCGCTTCCCTCCCCACGGCCGCCGCCGGCCCGAACGTACCCGGCCCGATCACGCCCGGCCCCATCTCACCCGGCCCGATCACGCCCGGCCCCACCTCACCCGGCCCGATCACGCCCGGCCCCACCTCACCCGGCCCCATCACGCCAATCCCCGTCGCAGCAGGCCCGGATACCTCGACAGACACCGCGCCCAGCCAAGCACCCTCTCGGCAGACTCTGCGGCTGGGCGTGGCAGGACCGGTGGGTACCGGAAAGTCATCGTTGATCGCCCTGGTCTGCCGGGAATTGGCCGGCGAGCTCAGCCTCGGCGTGATCACCAACGACATCTACACCGACGAGGACGCGCGCTTCCTGCGGTCGGCGGGCGTGCTGGACCCGGAGCGGATCCGCGCGGTGGAAACCGGCGCCTGCCCGCACACCGCCATCCGGGATGACGTCACCGCGAACCTGCTGGCCGTCGAGGACCTGGAAGCCGACTTCGCTCCGCTCGACGTGGTTCTCGTCGAATCCGGCGGCGACAACCTGACCGCGACGTTCTCCCCGGCACTGGTCGACGCCCAGATCTTCGTACTCGATGTGGCTGGCGGCGGTGACGTCGCCCGTAAGGGTGGCCCCGGAATCGGCCGGGCAGATCTGTTGGTGGTCAACAAGACCGACCTCGCGCCCTACGTCGGGGTCGATGTCCCGCAGATGGTCGCCGACGGTCGCGCTGCCCGGGATGGCCGTCCGGTGATCGGTTTGTCGCGGCAGGATCCGGCGTCCGTGGAGGAGTTGCTGGGCTGGGTGCGAGAAGTGTTGCGCGCGTTCCGCGCCGGCTCGCACGTTGCGATCGACCCGGGTCCGATGGCGCCGCACAGCCACGCTGACGAGGGCGGAACTGCCCATGTGCACCGGCACGGGTCGCCGACCGCCGACTCGCCCCACTCGCATGCCGGGTTGACGCACCCCCACCCGTGAGCAAGATCGCGGTGCACGCCGCACCGGGCCGGGCCCGGGTCACCCTGGTCGGGGATCAACTCGCCGCGCGGGTGCTCGATGTCACTGCGACCGGGGCCCGGGTCGCGCTGGTCGCGACTACCGCGCTGCTGCTCGCCGGGGATGAGATCGAGATCGAGGTCCAGGTAGGGCCGGGTGCGCACCTGGAGATCGTGGACACTGCCGGCACCGTCGCCTACAACGCCGGTGGGGTTTCGTCGTCATGGACGGTCCGGATCACCGTCGCCGACGGGGGGAGCCTGATCTGGGCCGGTGAGCCGTTCGTCGTCGCCGACGGGGCGGCGGTGACCAGGAACACCACCATCGAGCTCGGCGAGGGTGCCGCGGCGTGTCTTCGGGAGACCCTGATCCTGGGCCGGACGGGGGAGATCGGGGGAGCGCTCCGGTCCCGGTTGTCAGTGACCGGCCCGGAGGGGCCGACGCTGATCGAGGAACTTGACCTGTCGGACCCGGACCTCCGAGGACTGCCCGGAATCCTCGGACCCGGGCGAACGCTGGATAGCGTAATGCTGTTCGGCCTGGTCGCGCCGCCCGTCACCAGCCTCTCACCGGGGGATCGGTTCGACCTCGACGCCGCAGGGACCCTCACCAGGAGCCTGCCGGCCACCCTGGCAGCGTCGACCATGCCGGCCGTCCTGACGGCCTGCCGCGCCGCGCTCGCCCGGCACCGTGACCCGGTCATGCAGCGGCGGGACGCCGAACCTGCCCAGTCCGGGACAATGGACGGGTGACTGCGCCCAATGACCTATCCGCATCGACGACGCCACCCGTCGCCCCTACCCCGACCCCTGTCCCATCACAGGGGGCCGGACCGCCACGATCGGCCCGTAACCCCGGCCCCGCGCCGGCGATGGTGGTCACCGACATGGACGGCACCCTGCTGGACGAGACCGGGTCGAGGGTCAGCGCTCGAAACATCGACGCCCTCCGTCGGGCGGGCGAGGCCGGCGCACGGGTGGTCATCGCCACTGGACGGCCCATCTGGTGGCTCGACCCGGTGATCGACGCCGGTTTCACCGGCACCGCGATCTGCATGAATGGGGCGGTCGTCTACGACGTCGCGGCCGGGGAAATCATCGCGTCTTCGCCCTTGTCGCCGCACACCATGCAGACCTTTGTCGGGTCATTGGAGGACCAGTCGGAGGAATTCGCGCTGGCCGTGGAACGAATGGGCACGTCGATACAGGCATGCATCGCCGAGGAGCACTACCAGCATCCGTGGGCTTTCGGGTATTTCCAACGAGCCGACCGGGCCACCTTGCTCGCCGAACCGGCGGCGAAACTGCTGGTTCGCGGCACCGGGGATTCCCGCTCGCTGGCGCTGGCCGCGCGGTCCGCCGGCGCGGAGCAGGTGCACATCACCTACTCCACCGACGATGGACTCATCGAAGTGGCTGCGGCCGGGGTGAACAAGGGGTCGGCACTCGCCCGGCTCGCCACCCTGTGGGGAATCGACGCGGGCGACGTGATCGCCTTCGGCGATATGCCCAATGATCTGGAAATGTTGCACTGGGCCGGTTTCGGGGTCGCGATGGGTAACGCCCACCCTGACGTTGCAGCCATCGCCAGCGAGGTGGGAGCGCACCATCATGAGGACGGCGTGGCGCAGATCCTGGAACGCTGGTTCTGACACCTGTTGCCCGAAGAGGCGCGGGACCAAGGAGTTCGAGGCACGAATGCGTTGATCAGCCCCATGCGATCATCGGGTCGTGGAGCACATGTCGGTGGGCGAGGTGGCGGGGCGTCTTGGGGTCGCGCCGTCGACCGTGCGCATGTGGGGTTCGAGATATGGGCTGACCGCCTCGGCGAAGAGCCCGGGTGGCCACCGCCGATATACAGCGCAGGATGTCGACCGAATGCTGCGTATGCAGCAGGCGGTTGTCGCTGGAGCCGATCCGGCCGCCGCGGCGGCGGGCGTGGTCGGGGGCGATGGGCCTACGACACCCCGCCCGCGCCGGGGCGGTCCTGGCGGGGCGGTGCTCGCAGTCCCCGGAGTCGGGAAGGACGTCCGCGGCATTGCCAGGGCGGCGTCCCGGCTGGATGAGACAACCGTGACAAAGAACGTTCTTCGGTCGTTGCTGGCCAAGGGCACTGTATCGACTTGGAACGAGTTGCTTCGCCCAGTGCTGGTCGCCGCGGGTACTCGCTGGCAGCAGACCGGTTCCGGCATCGAGGTGGAACATCTGCTCACGCAGGCGGTCACCACGGCCTTCGCGCAGTACCTGGCTCAGCTCACCGAAGTTGCACAAGTTTCTCCGGTCATGCTGGCAGGTGGTCCGCACGAAGACCACGTGCTGGCTTTGCACGCGGTCCGGGCCGGCCTGTTCGAACGAGGTGTACCGGTCCGGTTTCTCGGCCCTCGCACCCCGATGTCAGCGCTGACCGGCGTGGCCCGATTGACCAGGGCGCCGGCTGTCCTGATCTGGATGAGCCTTCGAGATACCGCAGCCATCGATGATCTCCCGGCGGTGGCATCGGCGCACCGTCGCCTGGTGACGCTGGTCGGGGGTCCGGGATGGACGGGACTGGATACCGCACCAGTCACCGTCTGCACCAGCCTCGAGCAGGCGATCGATGAGCTCCAGGCCGCGTGGACAGCCGCAGTCCAAGCTCCGGCCCAGTGATCTCATTTCACACTGAAACTTGCACAAGTTTGACGAAACCGCCTACCTCGGCGTAGAACGGGTGGTGACCCGCCGAACTATCGGTGAGCACCCGGGCGGCAGATTCGCCGCCTCATTCAAGGGAGTCGTCATGGGCGCGGACCAGTTTGCCGTGAACATTTCTTTACTCACGGCCGGCCAGTACGACATTGTCTACAACTTGTTCTCGTTGGTGATCGCTTCGATGCTGTTCACCGCGCTGTATCTGGCAATGTCGCAGCGCAGAGTGGCGCCGCGGTACCGGAACGCGGTGATCGTTTCGGCCATCGTCTGCGGGATCGCCGCTTACCATTACTTCCGGATCTTTGCGAATTTCCAGGAGAGCTATCCCCCGGGTTCGGCCGTGGGGTCCGACCACGCGCTGTCAAACGTCGTGTTCAACGAGGCCTACCGGTACGTGGATTGGCTGCTGACGGTGCCATTGCTGCTGGTTGAGACGGTGGCCGTGATGGCACTCGCCCGCGCCGCGCAGCGCTCACTGCTGATCAAATTGATCCCAGCCGCAGCCTTGATGATCCTGCTGGGCTACCCCGGAGAGGTCGCGACGACCAATACCGCGCGGATCATCTGGGGTATTCTGGCCACCCTGCCATTCCTGTACCTGATCTACGTGCTGTTCGTGGAACTGTCCCGGTCTCTGGATCGTCAACCTGCGCAGGTTCGCAGGCTGACCAAGCTTCTACCGGTGATGCTGGTCGTGCTCTGGTGCGTGTACCCGATCGCGTACGCCTTCCCGATCATCGGTGGCGAGTTCTTCGGTGGCGCTGACGGTTTCGTGTTGCGGCAGGCGGGTTACAGCATCGCCGACATTCTGGCCAAGGCCGCGTTCGGGCTGCTCATCTTCCAGGTCGCCCGGATCAAGAGCTGGATCGACGACCCGGAGACGTACGACGACCAGCTTGCGGGACCGGTAGCCGGCAAGCTCAACGCACCGGTGACGGAACTGTCGGACAGCCCGGCCTTCGGAATTCGGGCGAGCAGCTCGGGAACCCCTGCACAGCCGCCGATGTCGGCATGACGACGGGCACGCAGCTGGCAACCCGGCGAGGCGTGACCGCCGCTGGACAAGCGGATTCATCCACGGGTCACCTCACTCGCCGGGCCCTCGGCCCCACGAGGAATACGCCAGCGAAAGTGAGCGCGGTCATGAACACCATTGCCATGCAGGAACGTCCTTTCTATGCGATGACCGTTGAACTGCTCGACTGCGTTCGCGATCATGATTACGGCCGGCTGTCGCAGATATGCGACGACGACTTCGGCATCGTCGATATAGCCACCGATGGCGGGTCCGTGGTCATCCGTGACCGGGCAGGATGGGAGGACTGGTTCACCGGCCTGTTCGCCCAACTGGACTCCCTGTCGGCTCGGACGTGGTCCGACATCACCGGCTACGAGGCCGTCCAGACCGGCGATATGGGTTACAGCGTCGTCGATTTCGACCAGACGCTGATGACGGACGACGAGAAACTCAGGTTCAGTGTCATCGCCACCGTTATTTGGAAACGGGTCGCCGGGGCGTGGCAGGAAGCGCGATACCACAGCTCCCTGGTGAAGGTCGAGAAGATCTGACGGGCAGGATGTCCGTCCGAACCGGACCTTGAGCTCGTCAGTCAGAGACGACAGCGCCGGAGGCGGCCTGCAAGTCCTTCCGCTGGTCAAGGACGGCCTCGAGCAGTTCGGCGGCGCCGTCGTCGTCGTGGTGCCCGACGGTGGCGACAGCGGCGGCGGTGACCTCCGGGCGGGCGTTACCCATGGCGACCGGCAGCCCGATTCGCCGCATCCACACCACGTCGTTCTCGCCGTCGCCAGCCCCGGCCACGCGCGCCGGATCGATCCCGCCGAGCGCATCCAACACCCAGGACAACGCCGTCCACTTTGATGCGTCCGGGTCGGACAACTCCCAGAACTGATCCATCGACCGGGTAGCGCCCGGCGTCGCGGCACGAACGTCGTCGTGAATCGCGTCGAGCTCCTCCCGGCTCCCGAAGATCATTGCCTTGAGCACCGTGCCGTGCACCACTGCGGCGGGCGAAGCCACCTCGATATCGGTATCACCGAACGCAACCAGGTAGTCCCGCAGGGCAGGGTCGGTGACGAAAATGTGGTGCGCCGTCCACGAGGTGAGTGCCTGTCCGGTGCGACGGTGCAGCTCGACAATGGCATCCAGGTCGTCATCGCCCATTGCGCGTATCCGGAGGTCCTCGCCGCTGACCGGATCGGTGACGAGCGACCCGTTGCAGCTGATGACCGGGGCGCTCAGGTTGGCCGCCCGCGCAATATCGATGACGTTGCGGCGGCTGCGGCCGGAGGCAAGAACAACCGGCACGCCGGTTTCGGCGAGCCGACGCATGGCTGCCGAGGTACGGGGTTTGACCTGATGGTCGGCACCTGCGATGGTGCCGTCCACGTCCAGGACCACCTCGGCGACCGCAGATAGGTCCAGAGCGGGACTCAGCACGACACTCCCTCCGCCGTCGGCGTTGTCGCATGTACTGCACATCACCTCAGGCAGGTGCTTACCGTGGCACGGAGGTGGACACTACGGGTTCGTACACGTCTAGACAAGTTAGGACCGCATCAGCTGGACGCCCGCTGAGGCAGATCGCTTGCTTGTTTATACATGGTCGAACAAGATGGTGGCGTCGGCTGGGAGCACCTCGCCCCCGGCAGTAAGGAGCCGGGCTCGTGCTACCCCCCACCCTGGTCGGATGCAGTGCCAAGAATTACTTCTCAGTCGCCCAAGCTCGCGAATGGGGTCCCGCGGTGGCTGCCGGGGTCGCCGACGACCCCGCGGGGACAGGCGGATTGTTCATTTGCCCGTCCTTCCCACTCATCCCTTTGCTGCTGGATGGTTTCGCGACCGCGGGCGGGCTGGTCGGAGCGCAGGATGTGTCCGCGCATCCGCCTGGGGCCTTTACCGGAGAGGTGTCGGCCACGGTTCTGGCCGATCTCGGCGCTCGTTTCGTCATGGTCGGCCATCCTGAGCGCCGCCGGTACTTCTCCGATACCGACGAGGTGATCAAGGCGAAGGTGGCAGCCACCGTCGCCGCCGGCATGGCACCGATCCTGGTCGTCGGCGAATCCGTCCGCGGCGACTCGCCCGAGGATGTCGTCGCCCAACAGCTGGACCACTGGCTGGGAAGCAACTCTGGCGACCTGGTGGTCGCGTACGAACCAGCCTGGGCGATCGGTCAGCCGGAACCCGCTCCGGCCGATCACATCGCACAGAGCACCGCAGCAATCCGCACCTTGGCCGCCAGTCGGACCGGCGACACCCGGATCCTGTACGCGGCAGTGCTCAGCCCGGGACCTTCGCGGGCATCGTGGCGGCCGCCGCCGATTCCTCCGGAGTTCCGGACGGTATTTTCATGGCCCGCTTCGGGCTGGACCCGGCGAACTTCCTCACCTGCGTCCGAGAGGTCCGCCAGTACCGGGTCGAACCGGTTGTATAGAGTTGGCTAGACAGGTATCATTGTCAACGCATTTCGGTGCACACCGTCCCGTCAAGAAGCGGTTGTCGGTGGGTCCCGGGGACGCCTGGGTGTCCGAAACCGTTTGTCACAGGCTTTTCCCTGGCGCCGCGCCTGCGGGTGAGCCATCAGTGCTGGCACTACACACGTTCACGACAGCCACGTTCACAACTGCCATGTTCACGATAGCCAAGTTCACGACAGCCAAGTTCGCACTATGACAAGGAAGCACAATGACGATCGCATCCACAGTCGACCTCGTGCAGCAGGCCCAGCGCGCCGGACACGCAGTTCCGGCGGTGAACATCGTCGACGAGCTGTCTTTGCGGGCCGTCGTCCGCGCTGCCGACGACGCAGGTTCGCCGCTCATCGTTCAGACGTCCGTGAAGACGGTGAAAAGCATTGGGGCTGAGCTGCTCGCCAAGACCTTCGCGTCCGTGGCTGAGGAGGTATCGGCGCCAATTTCGCTTCACCTGGATCACTGCCCGGACCGATCGGTGATCACCACCGCCATTGCGGCGGGGTGGTCATCGGTGCTGTTCGACGCCTCCGACCGTCCGCTGGAGCAGGCCTGGCGGGAGACTGCCGAGGTCTGCTCGGAAGCCCACGCCGCCGGCGTCGGAGTGGAGAGCGAGATCGAGAACATCGTCGGGGTGGAGGACGGTGTCGGTTCCGACGAGATGACCCACTCTTACAGCAATGAAAAGCTGATCGAGGTTGCCACCGACACGGGCACGGACCTGCTTGCCCCGGCGTTGGGTACCGCCCATGGCCTGTACAAGGCGAGCCCGGTGCTGCAGTTCGACCGGGTCACGAAATTGCGTGGGATGTCCGGCCTGCCAATCGTCCTACACGGCGGGACCGGCCTGAGTGACTCCGACTTCCAGCGGTTCATCGCCAATGGAGTCGCAAAGATCAACCTGTCAACGACGTTGAAGCTGGCCTATATGAAGGCCGCCCAAGCCCACCTCGTCGAGGCCGAAGCGCGGGGAAAGTGGGAGCCGGTGAAAATGTTCGAGCAGATCTATTCCGCGGTGCAATCGACTGTGCGCGAACATATTTCACAATTCGGTTCGGCACAGCGAGTTCGCGAAGGAGCAGTGCAAGCATGACGGACCGCGCCCTGATCCTGGATTGCGATGGTGTGCTGGCCGACACCGAACGGGACGGTCACCTCGTTGCCTTCAACCAGACCTTTGCTGAGCTTGGTCTGCCGTTCCAATGGTCGTCCGAGGAATACGCCGAACTGTTGAAAGTCGGCGGCGGGAAGGAGCGATTCCTGGCATACCTGGCTTCCCACCCAGAGGTTCACGTTGCCGGCCCGGACGAGTTGGCCGAGCAGGTTGCCGCCGTCCATCGGCGCAAGAGTGAGATCTACGTCGAGCTGGTCGATGCGGGCAAACTGCCCGGCCGGCCGGGGGTGCGCCGGCTGATCGTGGAGGCGTTGGACGCCGGATGGCAGGTGGCCGTGGCGTCCACGTCGGCGACCCGCAGTGTCGAGGCCGTGCTGACCGCCGTCGTCGGCCCCGAGACCAGGGCCAGGATGGCCGGCGTCTGGGCTGGTGACATCGTCCCGGCGAAGAAGCCCGCCCCCGATATCTACCTGATGGCGCTGGCGGAGCTGGGCCGGACCACCGACGAAGCCGTGGTGGTGGAGGACTCCCGCTCGGGCGCGTTGGCGGCTGCCCGAGCGGGCCTACGGCACGTGGTGACCGTCAGCTCATTCACCGGCTCGGACGACTTCCCCGCTGCCGCCGTAGTTGTCAATCATCTCGGGGAGACTGACCCCACGGCACAGGTTCTCGCCGGCGCGGACGTGCGAAATGACGAAGGGATGATCGACGTCGGATCGCTGGAAAGGGTGCTCGCGCACTGAACTCCTACCGGCGGCTCCACCACATCATCACCGAGCTGTTGTCCTAGACCAAGTTACTGTCGAAGGTGATCGGATCAGAGTTCGTAGTGGAACTCCAGGCGAATCTTGTCGCCGCGGAACAGTATCTGCGAGTACTCGAACAAGCGGCCCCCGGGATCGGAGATCTTATGGGTGAGCAGTAGTAGCGGGTTCGTCCGGCCGGTCTTGAGGTCTTTAGCGTCCCGCGGTGAGGCGAGTGTGCTCTCCAGGGTCTCTGCAATGGAGCTCATCCGCAGGCCGTGGTCGACTTCGAGGATGACGCACAGCTGGCGGCTTACCAGGTCGTCGGCATTGATCTGGGGAGCGAGTATCTCCGGAATGTAGGAGGTGTGCAGGCTGATCGGTTCACCATCGACGCTGCGGACACGGCGGATCAGGTGCACCGATCTGCCTTCGGGAATGTCCAGAGCCGATGCAACGCGCAAATCTGCCGGAACCACCTTTGCCTCGATGACCGTCGTGGTGATGGAGTAACCCATCGCCTCGAGCTGCTCGCGGATGCCCATGTAGGCCGGTGAGGTGGTGTTCATCTTCGGTCCAGACACGAAGGTGCCCTTGCCTTGAACGCGGAAGACCAGGCCTTCGCTGACCAGCTGTGCCAGTACCTGGCGGGCAGTCATCCGGCTGATGCCATACAGGTGGTTGAGTTCGTTCTCGGAAGGGATCTTCTGATCGGGCCCCCAGATGCCGGCCTCGATCTTCTCCCGCAGGATTTCGGTGAGCTGCGCGTACAGCGGCGTCGCACTGCCCCGGTCCAGCATCTTCGGATGGAGCCCGGTCAGGTCCGCTGTGCTGGCCATGTTCCCTCCATCATCGTGGGGCACACTGCCTCTGCCAGCGCGCCGCTGCCCGGACCAGCCGGAGTGCCGACCAGTTGCGCTGATCGGGTAGACATGTCTAGAGTTGTATAGGACGCCAGCGGCGCCCCCCATAATTTACCCCAACAGAACAACCTTGACGTGCAGTCCATGTCGCTCTGATCACACCGCGTCGTTACCCCTTACTCGTTGCATCGTTTTCGGTACCTGAAGTAGCCGCGCTGCTGGGTCGACGTGGTTCATCGATCGGGCACGCACGGCCTGGGTGCCCACGACAGTGCTACTCCAAGACCCGCGGGTTTGCCGTGGGCCGCCCGCCCCGAGCTGCCTGACCGGGCAGCAATTCTCGAAGACGAGGATGAGATGCCGGACATCAAGCCACTGCGTCAACTGGCCCCATGGGTCGAACTGACCAGCACGAACGAGGACTGGGACGCGATCGACGCGGCAGTGCTGGACACCATGCTGGCCCAACTGCATCTGATCCGGGCATTCGAGGAGGAGGTACTGGTCCTCGCGGGGCAGAAGCTCGTCAACGGCCCCGCACACTCCAGCATCGGACAGGAGGGCGGTGCGGTCGGTTCGATCCTGCCGTTGGTAGCCGCTGACCAGGTTACGGCTCTCATCGAGGACATCATCAGTTCCTGGCCAAGGCGCTCGGCTTCGTCGCCCCGGGCGGGATCGACCCCCGCACCCCAGTGTCCGACGAGATTCGAGAGGTGTTGCTGCGGAGCATGTCGGAGATCGCCGGCCTGGCTCAGGGATATTGCAAGGGCCGAGGTGGCTCGATGCACCTGCAGTGGATCGAGGCCGGGGCGATGGGGACCAATGCGATCGTCGGCGGCGCCGTGCCATTTGCCGCCGGGTTCGCCTGGGCCGACCGGCACGCCGACACCGACAACGTATCGGTGACCTACTTCGGTGACGGCGCGGTCAACATCGGGTCGGTCCTGGAGACCTTCAACCTGGCCGCAGCATGGAAGCTGCCGATCTGCTTCTTCATCGAGAACAACCAGTACGCGGTGTCGACCACCGTCCAGGAGGCCACCGGTGATCCGCGGCTGTCCGCCCGCGGTCTCGGCTTCGGCATCCCCAGTTGGCAGGTCGACGGGATGGACACCGTCGCGGTCTATCTGGCCATGCAGCAGGCCGTAGAACACATGCGAAACGGCGGCGGCCCGACCATCGTCGAGGCCCAGACCTATCGGTTCTTCCATCAGAACGGACCGTTCCCCGGCAGTGCCTTCGGATACCGCAGCAAGGACGAGGAGAAGGGTTGGCGCGACCGGGATCCCATCGCCCAGGTGGAGTTGCACCTGGTCAGGCGTGGTCTGTACACCACCGACGAACTCAAGGACATCCGCACGTCGATCCGGGACACGCTGGGCCGAGGTCGGAGCCACCCTGGTCGAGCAGGACCCGCAGGGCAAGCCGGGTCAGCAGCGGATCCGACCCCAGCTCTGGCCGGACCCCGCCAACATCGAGTTCGGCATTCGCGGCGATCTCAGCCCGTTGGACGGTGCCCAGGTGCGGGAGGAGTCGGACTTTGCGCCAGACGAACTGACCTCGCGAAAGTTCGTCGAGGTGATCGCCGAGCTCATGCAGCACCGGATGGACGAGGACAACTCGATCGTCGTCATGGGTGAGGATGTGCATCGGCTCAACGGCGGATCACGCGGTGCCACCAAGGGTCTGAAGGAGAAGTTCGACGACCGGGTGCTCGGCACCCCGATTTCCGAGGCGGCCTTCACCGGGCTCGGCGGCGGGCTCGCCCTGGACGGTCGCTACTACCCGGTCGTCGAGCTGATGTACGCCGACTTCCTGTGGGTTGCCGCCGACCAGCTGTTCAACCAGATCGGCAAGGCGCGGCACATGTTCGGTGGCGACCACGACATGCCGCTGCTGCTGCGGATAAAGATCGGCACCGGGACCGGGTACGGCTCCCAGCACTCGATGGATCCCGCCGGGATCCTGGCCACGTCGGTGGGATGGCGGATCATCGCCCCGTCCAGCCCGCTGGACTACGTCGGCCTGGTGAACGCCGCAATGAAGCTCAAGGACCCGGTCGCGGTGCTGGAGCACGATGCCGATCTGTACAAGATCAGCGCCGTCGCCCCCGCCCACGATTACGACTTCGTCCTCCCGCCCGGACAGGCGGCGCTGCGCCGGACCGTCTCCGAGGTCACCGTGATCAGCTATCTGTCGATGGTGCAGCGCAGCCTGGACGCGGTCGAAAAAGCCGGTGTGGAAGCAGATGTCATCGATCTGCGGTGGTTGGATCGGGCCAGCCTGGACTGGGACACGATCGAAAGCAGCATCAAGAAGACCAATCGGGTGCTCATCGTCGAGCAGGGTTCGCTCGGCACCTCCTACGGCGCCTGGCTTTCCGATGAGATCCAATCCCGCTACTTCGACTGGCTGGACGCCCCGATCGCCCGGGTGCATGGGAGCGAGTCTTCACCCAGCATTTCCAAAGTGCTCGAGGCCGCGTCACTGGCCGGCACGGACGACATCGTCGACGCACTGACCCGTCTCGGCTGACTGTTCTCGTCCCTGGCGCGGCATCGCCCCCGCCGTCCCGCCGATCGATCTGAGAAGGACACCCGACATGGCAACGTTGTTGAGAATGCCCGGCGTCTCGGCCGACTCGGACGAGGCGGTGCTGGAGTCGTGGTCAATCCAGACCGGGGCCACCGTCAGCCGTGGGCAGGTCGTCGCCTCGGCGGAGACAGAGAAAGCGGTGGTCGACATCGAGGCCGACCAGGATGGGGTCGTGCACACCCTGCTGGTCAGCGGCGGCGCGACGGTCCCGGTGGGCGACCCGATTGCCATCCTGATCGGCACGGACGAGTCCCGCTCGGCAGGCGACAGCCTGCTGGCCGAGCTGGGTGGTGGATCTCCGGACGGCGGAGCTTCACTGGCCGGCGCGCCAGCCGTGTCCGGTGGTGAGTCGGCGTCCGCCAAGGGTGGCAACGCCGCGCTGGAGGCCGCCCTGGAGGCGGCACCCGAAGAAGCCGCGGATCCGGACCATTCGGCCAACGACAGCGTGGCCCAGGTGGCACCGGAACTCGCTCCGTCGACGATATCTTCGCAGTCTCCTCCTGCTTCCACAGCCAGCACCAACGGTGCCAGCAACACCGCAATTAGGTCGAACTATGGTGGCCGCATTTTCGCGTCCCCCATCGCCCGCCGAATGGCCAAGGAAATGGGGGTGGACATCGATTCGGTGACCGCCACGGGGCCCGGCGGTCGAATAGTCCGCAGCGATGTCGAGAAGGCGGCGGCGGAGGCGAAGGAGCCCACCGCGGCGACCCCGCCGGCAGAGGCAGTGCCCGCAGCGGCGGCCGCACCGGCGAGCGAACCGGCGGCCGGAACCCCGGTTCCGGCAAGAACCGTTGCGTCCAAGGCCCTGCCCGACGGTTGGACCGAGACCCCGCACACCCGGTTGCGACGGTTGGTCGCGTCCAGGCTGCAGGAGTCCAAGCAGACGGTGCCGCACTTCTACCTGCGCGCGTCGCTCAAGGTCGATACCCTGCTCGAATTGCGGAAGCAGTTGAATCAGACTGCCTCACAACGTTTTTCGATCAATGATTTCTTCATCAAGGCCGCGGCCCGGGCGCTCGTTGACGTCCCCGAGATGAATGTCGTCTGGACCGAGGACGCGACCCGGCATGCACCGTCGGCTGACATTGCTGTGGCCGTGGCCAGTGATCGCGGGTTGGTGACACCGGTCATCCGGAACATCGAATCGATATCCCTGTCCGCTCTTTCGGGGAAGATCAAGGATGCCATCGACCGTGCCAATAACGGCAAGCTCGCCCAGAGCGAACTGGAGGGTGGCACGTTGACGATCAGCAATCTGGGGATGTTCGGCGTCGAGGAGTTCGACGCCATCATCAACCCGCCACACGCCGGCATCCTTGCGGTCGGTGCGGCCACTCGCAGCCCAGTGGTTGGCGACAACGACTCCATCGAGGTGGCCACCGTCGTATCGGTGGTGCTGTCGGTGGATCACCGCCCGGTGGACGGGGCCATCGGGGCGCGGTGGCTGGCGCGGTTCCGGGAGCTGGTCGAGTCGCCGATGAACATCCTTGTCTAGTGTCCCCACAAGGGGCCTGTCGGGATGTCCCCGACGGGACTCGCCTGCTGGATCGGATCGACAGCGTTGTCCTCGATCTCGACGGCACCGCTAGAGCAGGGCCCAGGCGTCCGTGAACACCGAGCGCAGGATGGACTCGATCTCGTCGAATTCCTGTTGGCCGCTGATCAGCGGCGGCGCGACCTGCACCACGGTGTCGCCTCGGTCGTCGGCCCGGCAATACAGTCCGCGGTCGAACAGCGCGGTCGAGACGAAATCGCGTAGGATCCGTTCGCTTTCCTCCTTGGTGAAGGTCGCCTTGGTGGCTTGATCCTTGACCAGTTCGATGCCGAAGAAATACCCGTCACCGCGGACGTCACCGACAATTGGCAGATCAAGCAGGCGTTCCAGGGTGCTCCGGAAAGCATTCTCGTTCCGCAACACATTGCCGAGCAGGTCTTCGCGGTCGAAGATGTCAAGGTTGGCCAGCGCCACCGCACAGGAGACGGGGTGGCCACCGAAGGTGTAGCCGTGCGGGAAGGTGGTCTTGCCCTTGCTGAACGGCTCGAAGATCCGGTCGGAGATGATCGCCGCCCCGAGTGGGGAGTATCCGGACGTCAAACCCTTTGCGGAGGTGATGATGTCGGGCTGGTAGCCGAACTTCTGTGCACCGAACATGGTGCCCAGCCGCCCGTATGCGCAGATGACCTCGTCGGAAACCAGCAGAACGTCGTGGGTATCGCAGATCTCGCGTAGCCGATCGAAGTAGCCGGGCGGGGGAGGGAAACAGCCGCCGGCGTTCTGGACGGGTTCGACGAAGACGGCGGCGACCGTGTCCGGGCCCTCCATCAGGATGGCCTCCTCGACCTGGTCGGCGGCCCACCGGCCGAACACCTTCTCGTCAGCGGCGACGTATTCCGGGGCCCGGTAGAAATTGGTGTTCGGCACCCGGACCGAACCTGGCACCAGCGGTTCGAAGGCCTGCTTGAACGGTGGCACCCCGGTGATCGACAGGGCGCCCTGGGTGGTGCCGTGATAGGCGATGGCCCGGCTGATTACCTTGTGCTTGCCCGGCTTGCCGGTGAGCTTGAAGAATTGCTTGGCCACCTTCCAGGCAGTTTCCACCGATTCTCCCCCGCCGGAGGAGAAGAACACCTTGTTCAGGTCGCCGGGGGCGGCGGCGGCGATTCGGTCGGCTAGTTCGATGGCAGTCGGGTGGGCGTAGGACCAGATCGGGAAGAACGCGAGCTTGCGGGCCTGCGCAGCGGCCGCCTGGGCGAGTTCCTCCCGGCCGTGACCGGCCTGCACGACGAACAACCCGGACAGCGCGTCGAGGTAGCGCTTGCCGTTGCTGTCCCAGATGTAGCAACCTTCACCGCGCTCGATGATCGGCACCGGGTGCTGCGCGTCGTAGGCCCCCATCCGGGTGAAGTGCATCCACAGGTGGTCGGTCGGTAACGAGCCGGAATCCCCGCCCCGGCCGGGCGAGTCCTGGTGCGTCGCGAGTTCGGCGGCGGAGGGCAGCATTGTGGTCATCGAGTTCCCCAGCTGTAGGTCTGTTTGGACAATTCGAGGTAGACGAAGGTCTCGGTGGAGCGGACCCCGTCGATGGTCCTTATCTGGTGGTTCATCACCCGGAGCAGGTGGTCGTCGTCCTCGCAGATGACTTCCGCCAGGACGTCGAAAGAGCCGGCAGTGACCACCACGTACGCCACCTCGGCGAGTGCCGCGACCGCCGCGACCACCGGATCCAGCGGGCCGTCAACATGGATACCGATCATCGCCTGCCGGGTGAATCCAAGATGCAGGGGGTTGGTCACCGCGACGATCTGGACCACCCCGGACCGGACCAGTCGCTGAACCCGCTGCCGGACAGCCGCTTCGGAGAGCCCGACCGAGGTGGCGATCGCCGAGTACGGCCGTCGGCCGTCCTGCTGCAGTTGCTCGATGATCATTTTCGAGACCTCGTCCAGGGGCTGACCGGCCGGCGGAAAGGCGGTGCCAACGGCGGCGCTGTCGGCAATCGTCCCCTGTGGCACGAGCTGATCATGCAATTTCGCGACGCGTTGCGCAAGTGAATCCGTTGCAGATAGGGTCAGCGGCAACGAAATCCGTTGTCTCTTCAACCACGCCCGCTCGGCCGCGTAGGTCCGTGCGGCAAGCAAGGACAGCAAGTCAGATGCCCAGATATGGCGCGATGTACGGGCCCGACGTCACTTTCACCGGGGTTCCCCGTTGCGATCTCGCTGACCCCAAGAGTTACGCGGACGCCCAGGCGGTGATCGTCGGGGCCCCGTACGACTCCGGCACGTCCTACCGCTCCGGCGCCAGGATGGGTCCGCTGGCCCTGCGGATCTGCGACTACTCCGAGCACACCGGATCCCGGCCACACCTGTCGCTGCGGGTGGACCCACTGCTTGATCTCGGTGTGGTGGACGCCGGTGACGTCGAGATGGCACCTACCGAAACCAAACTGGCCCTGGACAACCTGCAGGCGGCGGTGTTCCAGATTGCGTCGGCCGGCAAGATCCCGGTCGTGCTGGGCGGGGATCACACGGTAGCGATGGCCGACATCACCGGTTTGGCAGAGCATTTCGGGTACGGCCGGATCTCGGTGATCCACTTCGACGCGCACGCCGACACCGGGGACATCCAGTTCGGTTCGCTGTACGGGCACGGCCTGCCGATGCGCCGGGTGATCGAGTCCGGAGCGGTCCGCGGCGACCGGTTCCTGCAGATCGGGCTGCGTGGGTACTGGCCGGAGCCGCCGGAGCTGTTGTGGATGGCCGAGCAGGGTATGCGCTGCTACGAGATGGCCGAGATCCAGCGCAGAGGTTTGGATCACGTGCTCACCGAGGCCATTGCGATCGCGATGGAGGACACCGACGGGGTCTACCTGTCGGTGGATATCGATGTCGTCGACCCGGGGACGGCGCCGGGAACGGGGACGCCGGAACCCGGCGGCCTGACCGCGCGGGAGTTGCTGGACGCCGTACGCCGAATCGGTCGTGATGTCCCCCTGGTCGGGCTGGAGATCGTCGAGGTGGCGCCGCCGTACGACCACGCGGACATCACGGCCATCCTGGGGAACCGGGTGGTGCTGGAGACGCTGTCCGGGATCGCCCGCCGCCGCGCCGACGCCGTTGCCGGCACCCGCTGGGACGACAGCACTCCCCTGATGGCCGGCCGGGTGGCGGCCGCGCGATCCCCGGGCGGGGCCGCTGGTGCTGATCGGGCGCACCCGGCCGACCCGGTCGATGCCGACGCGGAGCACCGGGACCACGAACGCGCCCTTTGACGGGCCGGGCGCGCGGGGTGGACGCCGAGCCCGGCTAGCGGCGCCGACCGCGGGGTGGACGCCGAGCCCCGGCTAGCGGCGCCGATCGCGCGCCACGTGCCTAAACCGATGCTCAAGCAGATCAGTGGGTGCTTGCGGGGTGAAGCAGTCGCCTTAAAGCGGCAGATAAGGCCCCTCAGCGCGGCGGGGGGGGGGGGGGGGGGGGGGCTGGGCGGTCGGCGGGGGGCCCCGGCTACAGGTACTGGCCGTGGCCCGGCCCGACGCCGGGCGCGCTGCCGTCGTCAGAGGCAGACTGCCCCGGCGGGAGGGCACCCCGACGCATCTGCTCCAGCTGCATCCGGGCCGCCATCTGCTGCGCCACCAGTGCAGCCTGCAGGCCGTGGAACACGCCCTCCAACCACCCCACCAGTTGAGCCTGGGCGATCCGCAGCTCGCCGTCGGAGGGAATCACGTCCTCGGTGAACGGCAGCGAGAGTCTCTCGAGCTCCTCCCGCAACTCCGGGGTGAGTCCGGTCTCCAGTTCCTTGATGGACCGCTCGTGGACCGCGCGGAGCCGGGCCCGGCTGGCTTCGTCCAGCGGTGCCGCCCTGACCTCCTCCAGCAGCTGTTTGATCATGGTGCCGATCCGCATGACCTTCGCGGGCTCGCCGATCGCGTCCGCCGGATTGACCCCGTCATCACTACCGCCGTCAAACCCGTCACCACCACCGCCATCACCCCCGTCACTACCACCGCCGCCCGCGTGATCACCCACCGGGCGCGGGCTGCCAGGGCCGAATCGAACCGGACCGCCAGGACCTTCCTGACCCGGGGGGACATCCGCGTATCCGACGGGTTGACCGTCAGGACCGATGACGACCACTCGGTGGTTGGGCGTCTCGCTCATCGTGACCTTTCGTTGCTGGTGGGACTCGACGGGGTCGAGGCGTCCCCGGCGGACCCGGGAACCTTCAGAATGACCTTGCCCAGATGGCCGCCGACGGCCAACCGTCGGTGCGCCTGACCCGCATCGGGCATCGGGATGACCGAATCAATGATCGGACGGACCTGACCTGAGCTGATCATCGGCCAGAGCCGGTGACGCACCTCTGCGACGATCTCACCCTTGGACCCGGGCCCGGACACCGGTCGGGACCGCAACGCTGTCCCGATCACCCCGGCCCGTTTGCGCAGTAGCGAATTGATGTCCAATTCCGCGGTGGTCCCGCCCTGCATTCCGATGATCACCACCCGACCACCGTCGGCGAGGGCGGAAATGTTGCGCTGCAAATACTTCGCGCCGACGACGTCGAGGATGATGTCAGCGCCGCGGCCGGCGGTGGCGTCCTTGATGACCTGGACGAAGTCCTGTTCGGTGTGGTTGATCAGGATGCTGGCACCCAGTTCCCGGCAAAAATCCAGAGTTTCCGGCCGGGACGCGGTGACGGCGACAGTCGCGCCTTCCTGTCGGGCAACCTGAATGGCCATGGTGCCGATTCCCGATCCGCCGCCGTGGATCAGCACGACCTGTCGGGAATGCAGGTCGGCGGTCATCACCAGGTTGGACCACACCGTGCAGGTCACCTCGGGCAAACCAGCGGCCTCGACCAGGCCGACCCCGTCCGGTACCGGCAGCACCTGGGCGGCAGGTGCCACCACCTTCTGCGCGTAACCGCCGCCGGCCAGCAGGGCGCACACCTGCTCCCCGACCTGCCAGTCGATCACGCCGGGACCGAGGCCGGAGATCGTGCCCGAGCACTCCATGCCCAGGATTTCCGATGCGCCCGGCGGTACCGGATACTGCCCGGCGGCCTGTAGCAGATCGGCCCGGTTGACCGCACTGGCCGCCACGTCGATCAGGACCTCACCCGGGCCGGGAACCGGATCGTCCACCTCCACCCATCCGAGCGTCGCCGGAGATCCTTGTTCTTCGATGCTCACTGCCCACATGACGAACGAGGGTAGCGAACCCACACACCGCCTGGACGTAATGTGATATCACTTAGCCTCTGGTGCGGGGGACTCGTCAGGAGGGGGCGTCATGACAAAGCTTGCAGAGGTATCGGTGGACCCGGGGGCCAAACCGCCAGCGGATGTGCCGGTGGGTCACGGCGGCATCCGGGTAGAAACCGAAGAGCACCCGGCGTGGGCGGTGAGCGGCTTCCTGGCGTTACTGGCCGGGTTGGTCCTGCTCGGGGTGGCCGTCTGGCAGGCAGTCTCGATCGTCCAGGCCGCAAAAGACGGCGCCGGCTTCGGAGTACACATCGCGCTAGCAGCCACAGCCCTCATCCTGGCGTTCGTCCTGGTGACGCCGCTGGTGGTGGTGGCGCCCGGTGAAACCAGGGTCGTGCAGTTCTTCGGCCGGTACATCGGCACCGTCCGCCGGACCGGGCTGACCTGGGTGGTACCGCTGAGCACTCGCCGCCGCGTGTCGGTGCGGGTCCGCAACTTCGAGACCAACGCCCTCAAGGTGAATGACGCCGACGGCAACCCCGTCGAGATCGCCGCCATCGTCGTCTGGCAGGTGGCCGACACGGCCAAGGCCACCTTCGCCGTCGAGGACTACGACAGTTTCGTCTCCGTGCAATCGGAATCGGCGCTGCGGCACGTCACGACGACGCACCCGTACGACGATTCCTCCGAGCATCAGACGTCGCTGCGGGGCTCCACCGACGTGGTCTCCAACGAGTTGGCACACGAGGTGGCGCAACGTGTGTCAGTGGCCGGTGTGGAGGTGATCGAGGTCCGGATCAGCCACCTGGCGTACGCGCAGGAGATCGCCGGGGCGATGCTGCAGCGCCAACAGGCCGGCGCGATCGTGGCGGCCCGATCCAGGATCGTCGACGGAGCGGTCGGGATGGTCGAGATGGCGCTGGAACGACTGGAACGTGAGGGCGTCGTCGTCCTGGACGACGAACGCAAGGCTGCCATGGTGTCCAACCTGCTGGTCGTGTTGTGCGGCGATCAACGAGCGACTCCGGTGGTCAACACCGGTTCGCTGGACACCTGAGGGCAGCGGCGTGACCCCCCGGTCGCCAGGATCGGCGGCGGGACGGCCGGAGCGGCACGCCATCCTGCTCCGGCTCGACCCCGCCGTCTACGACGCCCTCGCCAGCTGGGCCCGGGATGACCTGCGAAGCGTCAACGCTCAGGTGGAGATCCTGCTCCGAAAGGCGTTGACCCAGGCCGGTCGGGCCCCTTCAGGTGCGGCCCCGCTGCCCCGTCGGGGGCGTCCGCGGGCGTCGGAGCCCGAATAGGCGCTGCACCCATCGTCGGTCCGAACCTGCCCCCGGGTATGTCGGACCGGTTCCGGTGCGAGACTGCCAACCATGACGTCGGCGGCCCGGTCGCATCGGCCGCTCGCCGACCGGATCCCCGCGCCGGCGTTGTTTCTCGCCTCCGGGTTGACCCAATACTCGGGCGCGGCGCTCGCGGTAGGCCTGTTCGCGGTGGTGTCCCCGCCGGCGGTGGCCTGGTGGCGGCTGGTCGTGTCGGCTGCGGTCCTGCTGGCCTGGCGCCGGCCGTGGCGCCGGCCCTGGTCGCGCCGCGAACTCGGCGCCGCGGTGCTCTTCGGCGTCGTCCTGGCCACCATGAACGTCGCTTTCTACATCGCGATCGGAGCGCTTCCCCTGGGCACCGCCGTCGCGATCGAGTTCCTCGGCCCGGTCGCGGTTGCCGCGATCACCGGTAACGGCTGGCGGGAACGGGCTGGGATCGCGGTGGCCGCCGCGGGGGTGGTGCTGCTGGCGGGAGTTCAACTCGAGGCCGGCACTGCCAACCTGGCAGTCGGGTTGATCGCGATCGGAACATCGGCCGCGGCCTGGGCGGCGTACATCTTGCTGGGCCGGCGGATCGCCGGGAAGCGCGACGGCATCAGTTCGTTGGCGATCGGGATGGCGGCCGGGGCGCTGGTGTACTCACCCCTCGCGGTCCCCGGCGCGCCAATCCTTGCCGAGCCGGGGCGACTACTTGCGGTGATCGGCATTGCCGTGCTGAGCTCGGTGATCCCGTACGCCATCGAGCAACTGGTGTTGCGCCGGACCAGCGCCGCCCGGTTCGCGGTGCTTCTGGCGTTGTTACCGGTGGCCGCCGCCGTCTGCGGGGTCGTCTTCCTGGCTCAGCTGCCATCTGTGGTCGAAACGCTGGGGATGGCACTGGTGTGCGCGGCGATCGTGCTCTCCGCGCGGCGCACGGTCCGGCCGGACGGTGCCCGACCTGCCTGAGCCCGCGGCCCTCAGCCTTCCTGATAAATCGCCGGTGCGATTTGTCGGCACCCGGATCACCGTCGTCCGATGCGGCCGACTAGCCGAGGTTGTTGGTATCGAACGTGTTGCAGGCCGCGGGATTTCCGGACTGGAAGCCGGTGGTCAACCACTTCTGCCGCTGCGCCGACGAACCGTGGCTGAACTGTGACGGGTCGACCCGTTTTCCGGCGATGTTGGACTGGATGTAGTCGTCCCCGATGGAGGCGGCCGTTTGCAGGGCATTCTGCAGGTCGGTGTTGGTGATGTCGGTGATCAGGACCTGACCACTGGCGTCGGGCACGGTGGTGGCGTGGTTGGCCCAGACCCCCGCGTAGCAGTCGGCCTGCAATTCCAGCCGGACCGACCCGGACGTGGCCCCGGTCGCGGTGCCCACCCGGCTGTTCGTGCCGAGCAGGTTCTGGATGTGATGGCCGTACTCGTGGGCCAGGACGTAGGCCTGAGTGAAGGGGGCGTCGTTCGCCCGGAAGGTGGTCTTCAGCTCGTTCCAGAAGGCCAGGTCGATATAGACCATGTGGTCGGACGGGCAATAGAACGGGCCCATCCCGGAGGTGCCCTGGCCGCAGCCGGTGTTGGTGGACCCGCTGAAGAACACGGTGTCCGCCTCCTGGTAGGTAGTGCCGGACTGGGCCATCGCGTCCTTCCAGAACGCCTGGACGGAATTGATCACCGCGACCACCGTGCAGTCGTCGTTGGTGTTCGCGTCGGCCCCGGTTTTGCATTCGGTGGAGAGATCGGTGTTGTTGATCGCGGCGTTGCCGGAGGCCCCGCTGAGCATTCCGGCGCCCGTGCCGCCGCCACTGCTGCCGCCTCCGCCGAGCACATTGATCAACACAATGACGATGATGCCGACCAGGCCGAGGCCGCCGCCACCCACGGCAAGCCCGCCGCGTCCACCAAGACCACCGAAGCCGCCGCCCCCGCCCCCGCCCCCGCCGCCGAAGCCGCCGAAACCACCACCACCGCCACCTCGTCGGTCCTGGACCTGCGAGGTGTCGAGGTTGGCGTTGTCGTTGAACTTCATGTTTGACCCCCGCGGGCTGCTGTGCGGACGGCCTTCCGGGCGGAACACCGACGACTACTGTAAGGCGCGGCGCTGCCTGCAGGATTCGCGTTCAACCGATCCGCGATCACGCCGAGCAACGGCCGTGTCACGACAGGTGTGAATCGACGTGTCACTGCCGCTACTTACCCCGGCCGGGCCATGGTCACACCTGGGATCCCGGGCGAGGGCCGCAGCCACGCGCCGCCGAGGTGCCGGTCAGCGTCCGTGCTCGTGCGCTACGGCGTCAGCTGGTCGGGGCTGCACCGGCACTCGACGGAGCCACAGCCTGATTCCCTGCCATCGGATCAGCGCTGACGTTCGGAGCGTCACCATCGGTCTGCGCACTAACGCTGTGAGCGCCGAACGGGTGGTGATGGGAGTGCCCCTCCCGGTGAGCGTCGCCACGAATGGTGTACCGCCGTCCTGCTGGAGAGCGATAGACACCGCCAGTCGGTCGCCCGGGACCGGGGTACGCATCAAGTACCGGCCGCCCATCGGCAGGAACGGGGAGACGTAGAACTGCTTGTCCACGCTGTCCCGGCCGGCCTCGTCGGGTTGCAGGACATAGACGTGGCGGCCTCCGTAGGTGTTGTGCACCTCGGCGATCACCGCTACCAGCCGCCCGGTTCTCGGGGCGGCGGCGTCGGTCGCGAAGCAGTAGAAGACCGACAGCGGGTTGAAGACATGCCCGCCGACCCTGGGGCAGGTCAGTAGCAGGATTTGGTCGGCGGTGAGGCCTCGTTCGGTCAGCGCGGCCCTGGCGTTGCCGGCGATCGTGCCGGCTGGGTCGCCCAAATGATCCCGGGCCTCGAACCGGACGAGCCAGCCAAGGACACGGGGCAGCCGCGGCGGGTCGTCGACGTCGATCAGCCAGGAGGACGTCCGATAGCGGAAAGTGCGGGTGACGGAGCCCGGGGCGGTGCTGTTCCGCCGGTGGGTGGTGGACGCCGAATAGACCCGGGGCACCGGCACGGTCACCATCTGCAGGTCGGTCGCAGGCCCAACGGCGGAGCCCGGGTCGGTGGTCGGGCTTACCATCCGGAGCCCAAGGACTGCGCCGCCCGGACCCCGGAAGCACAACCGTCCTCGTGGAAGCCCCAGCCCTGCCAGGCGCCGGCGAAGGCGGTCCGGCCCTGGTTCAACAAGGACAATTCTCCCTGTGCCGCAACCGAAGTCGTGGTGTAGGTGGGGTGGGCGTAGTCCATCTGGGCCAACACCCGCCCCTGGTTGACCGCGCCGTCGTCGTTGAGGGTGACGATGTAGTCGCGGGCGTCGTCGATCCGCTGCAGCCGCTTCACGTCATAGCTGATCTGGACCCGGTTGCCCACGGACTCACAGGCGTCCATCCGGTAGTTCCAGGACGCCCGCGCGCCGGCGTGCCGAGGTAGCACCGACCCGTCGGTGTGCAGCAGGGTCCGCGACGGCAGGTACTCGAACGCGGCGAGCAGGCGCGATTCGGAGTCCGTCGGGTCGGCAAGCAGCCGCAGTGCCTGGTCCGGGTGCACGGCCAGCACCACCCGGTCAACGGTGTGGACGTCGGCCTCGTCTCGGATCTGGACGCCGTCGGGGTGCCTGGTGACGGAGCTGATCGGGCTGCCGGTGTGCACGGCGGTCAGGTTCTTGGCCACCCGGTCGACGTACGTGCGGGACCCGCCGGTCACGGTCCGCCATTGCGGCGACCCGGTGACGGTGAGCATGCCGTGGTTGTCCAGGAAGGTGAACAGGTACCGCGCCGGGTACCCGCGGGCACCGTCGAAACCGCACGACCAGACGGCTGCGACCAGCGGCAACATGAAGTGGTTGACGAAATACCGGGTGAACCGTCCGGTGTTCAGGAACTCTTGCAGGGTCTGCTCCCGACCCGCCGGTTCGGCTGGGCTTTCCAGCAGGGCGCGGGCCTTCGAGTGGAAGTACTTGACCTGGGCGAGCATCGCCAGGTAGCGGGGCCGCAGCGCGTTGGACCGCTGCGCGAACAACCCGCCGATGCCCTTGGACCCCGCGTACTCCAGCCCGCAGCCGTCGCAGCGGACGCTCATCGACATCTCCGACTCCTGGGTCGCCACCCCCAACTCGTCGAACAGTCGGAGCAGGTTCGGGTACGTGCGGTCGTTGTGCACCAGGAAGGCTGAGTCCACACCGGCGACCTGGCCGCCGGCCAGCAGGACGTCATGGGTGTGCGCATGCCCACCGAGTCGGTCGTCCGCCTCGAAAAGGTGCACGTCATTGTGCCGTTGTAACAGGTGGGCGGCGGTGAGCCCGGCCACCCCGCTGCCGATCACGCCGACCGTTGGACGCTGGCCACCCGGTGCGTTGGGGGTCATCTGTGAGGCTCCTTGTGGCCGCCGGCCGCTGCCGGCGCGGGATGCGATGGGCGGACCGCAGTGCGCGTCCGCGGTTCATTGTGACGGGTGGTTCGTCACGACCGGCCGTTCCGGTTGGGCCGCGGCGAAACCCGCCCTCGGCGCGCCACCGGTAGTCGGCCGGTGAATAGGGTGTCGGCCATGCCTGCCGACGCCCCCACGATCATCGCCACCTCCATCGGATTCGACTCCCGCGGGCGGGACCGCTACGACTGGGACGCAGGTCCGATCTTCGACCTGGCCGCGGACCTGTCCGGCGCGGCCGGCACGCCGAAAGTCTGTTTCCTCGGAACCGCGGACGGCGACAACTCCAGTGCCATCGCCGGGGTGTACTCCGCGCTCGCCGGGCGGTTCGCCGCCAGCCACGTCGAGCTGTTCGCCATGCCCAACATCGACGATGTTCGGGGGCACCTGTTGGCCCAGGACGTGATCTGGGTGGGCGGCGGGTCGGTGGCGAACCTGTTGGCGTTGTGGCGGTTGCACGGGTGGGACGAGCATCTGCGGGCGGCCTGGGAGGCCGGGGTGGTGCTGGGCGGGGTGTCCGCCGGGTCGATCTGCTGGCACCTCGGCGGCACCACCGACTCCTTCGGCCCGCAGCTGCGTCCGGTCGGCAACGGGCTGGGGTTCCTGCCCTATTCCAACGGGGTCCACTACGACTCGGAAGCTCAGCGGCGGCCGCTGTTCCACTCGTTGATCGCCGACGGCACGCTGCCGGCGGGGTACGCGACCGACGACGGGGTGGGGCTGGTCTACCGGGGCACCGAGCTGGCGGAGGCGGTGGCCGACCGCCCGGATTGCGCTGCGTACCGGGTCGAGCGGGGCGAGGACGGCCAAGCGGTGGAGACGGTGCTGCCGCCGCGGCTGCTGCGCTGACCCGGTCGTGCGGGCCTGGGCGGCCACGGATCGCGGAAGTCATCGGTGCGGGCCACTACACTTCTGCGCGGAGGCGTGTCCGAGTGGCCGAAGGAAGCCGCCTTGAAAGCGGCCAGGTGTCAAAAGCCTCGGGGGTTCGAATCCCTCCGCCTCCGCTCTGCTATCAGTATCACCACGTCGCGATCAGGACGCGATACCTCGGGCGGTGAACCAGGACTAGCGCATCGCGATCAACCGCCCGAGCGGCACGCGATCTCGAACGGTTGCCAAGAAGATCGCCACCGCGTGTCTGGAATTCCTTTTCGGTGCGCTGGCGGAGAACCCGAGGCGGGTGGGAAAGCCGCTTTGTGCAGAACTCACGGGCTCGTATTTCGCTCGCCGGGGCGACTACCGGGTCATCTACGCCATTCGTGAGGTCGACGGAGTCGTCGAGATCCAGCACATCGGCCGGCGCAGCGATCTCTACCGGTGAACAGTGGGCTGCCATTCGAGCCCGTGGATCAGCGCGTCACCGCCGGTCTCGACGAAGCCCGCTCTGATCAACCACGTCAGCGCCGCTGTACCGAACACTGCTCGCGCGCGGACGGGGCTGCTTCGCTCTCCCGCGGCTCCCAGCAATGCCTCGAGCACGGCGCTCCCGATTCCCTGCTGCTGGTGGTGGGGGTGAACGGCGACCTCCACCAGCGTCACCGCAGGACCTTCGCCGCCGGACGTCGCCAATCCGCCCACTGGCGCGTCGTTAAGACCGAGCAGGACGCGGCCCACCACCCGTTTGTCCTGCACGATCGCGAAGTCCCTGGCCAGCGGGTGATCCGCCGCCAGTTGCCGGTTGTGTGCCACGACCTGAACCTCGATCAGCCGGGTCAGCTGCTTGGCCCGCATGCCGGAATCGGCCCAGTCGTCGGCCAGTTGGGCACGATGGACGTCGTCACCGATGCCGGCAGCGCCGGCCCCCACCGGCCAGGGAGCCGGCCGTAGGTCAAGGGTTTCGGGGAGCCGGGCCTGCAGGGCGGCCGACAACGCGGCGAGGGCGGTACCCGGGCCGGTAGCCACCTGCGCACCACCTCCCCGCCAATCAAGGGCCGCAACCCGGTCAGGCAACGCCCGCACTTGACATCTCATCACCGATCCGACCGCCGGGCCAGGTGTCCTACGGCGGGCCAGGTGTCCTACGGCCGTAGGGTCTCCGGCGTGAGCGTGGTCGAGATCGTCGTCGTCTTCCTGGCCGGCGTCGGGGCCGGCACCATCAATGCCGTCGTCGGGTCCGGGACGCTGGTCACGTTCCCGACCCTGGTGGCCTTCGGCTACCCGCCGGTGGTCGCGACGATGTCGAACGCGATCGGCCTGGTTCCCGGTAGTGCGTCAGGCACCTGGGGGTACCGCCGAGAACTCGAGGGTCAGGGACCTCGGCTGCGTTGGCAGTTGCCGGCGTCGCTGTTTGGATCGGTGATCGGCGCCTGGCTGCTGCTGCACCTGCCGGAGACGACGTTCAAGAAGGTCGTTCCGGTCCTGCTGATCCTGGCGTTGGTTCTCGTGGTGGTCCAGCCGCGGATGCAGATCTGGGTCCGTCGCCGGGCCGAGGCGGAGGGTCGGGATCACCGGGTGCTGGGTCGGGGCCGGTTCGCCGCGCTGATCATCGGTACTTTCCTGGTCGGCATTTACGGCGGGTATTTCGCCGCAGCGCAGGGGATCTTGCTGATCGGGGTGATGGGAGCGCTCCTGCCGGAAACGATGCAGCGAATGAACGCGGCGAAGAATCTGCTCAGCCTGGTGGTCAATGTGGTGGCGGCGCTGGCGTACACCATCGTTGCATTCGACCGTATCGCCTGGGGTGCAGCGGGTCTGATCGCTCTGGGCTCGTTGATCGGAGGTTTCGTCGGGGCGCACTACGGGCGGCGGCTATCGCCCGTCGCATTGCGAATCTGCATCGTTGTGCTCGGGGTGATCGCGCTGTGGCGGCTGTATTCGGTGTAGTACCGAATAGGCCGTTCACCGAGCCGGCCCCGATTCCTCAGCGTGTGAACGCTGCCGCCGCGCCCAGAAACGCATTGTTCTCCTCCGGTGCGCCGATCGTCACCCTGACCCCGCCGGCGCTGTCCGGGAAGGCACGGACGATCACCCCGTTGGCCTCGGTGTGCGCGGCGAATTCGGTCGCCCGTTCCCGCAGCGGGAGCCACACGAAATTCGCCTGCGAGTCGGGGATGTCGTAGCCGTGATCGCGTAGTGCCGCCGTCACTCGGACACGTTCTGACACCACCTGAGCCCACCGCGGGGCTAACTCTTCCTTGGCCGCCAATGCGGCCAGTGCAGCGGCCTGCGCCACTGAGCTGAGCGCGAACGGAATGGCCACCTTACGCAGCGCCACGATCACCTGGGGATCGCCGACGGCGTACCCCACCCGGAGCCCGGCCAACCCGTAGGCCTTGGACAAGGTGCGCAGGGTCAGCACATTCGGCCGGACGAGGGCGAACTCCAGACCGTCGGGGGAATCCGGACCGGTGTCGAATTCCCGGTAGGCCTCGTCGATGACGACCAGCACGTCGTCAGAAACCCGGTCGAGGAACGCCGTCAGATCGGCCCGACGCACCGCGGTCCCCGTCGGGTTGTTGGGGGTGCAGACGAAGATCAACCGGGTGGCCGGGGTGATGGCCGCAGCCATCGCCGGCAGGTCCAGTTCGTGCGACGGGGTGACCGGGACCCGAATCGGCCGGGCGCCCGTGATCTGCGTGACGATCGGGTAGGCCTCGAACGACCGCCAGCCGAACAGCACCTCGTCGCCGTCACCGGCGGTGGCCTGAACCAGTTGCTGGCACAACGCCACGGAACCATTCCCGGCGACGATTCGGGACGGGTCGGCGCCGGTGTGCTCAGCGAGCGCGGCAATCAGGGCCTGCGCGCCGTTGTCCGGGTAGCGGTTCAGGCCTGCGGTTTGGTGCGCGACGGCGTCCGCCACCGCCCGCGCGACCGCCGGCAGGGTGGGAAATGACAACTCGTTGGAGGCCAGCTTGACGGCGCCGGGAACCGTGCGTCCAGGGGCGTAGGCCGGCAGCCCGTCGAGGGCTGACCGGAGGCGAACCGCCATTGACACACTCCTGGTCGTCGATGGTGCCGATAAACAAGGTCGCCGACAACTGCTGCCAAACAAGTGGTACCGAACGGGTAGATGCGCAGGAGGGTTCGGCGACCGCAGACAACACACACTGCCCGGTGAACCCTAACGCTCCGGCCTCTCCGGTCGGCCAGGTCGTCCAGGTGGGCACCTCGAGCCGGTACGAGCTCTCCGGCGGTGGCGGTGGCGGTGGCGGTGCGGTTCGGGCCGGACCCACGCACGGTGTAGGAAAGGCACATGAATGAGTCCGAAGTGGTCCCGGAGATCATCTGGGCCCCCACACCCGAGCGCGCCGAACGGGCCGCGATCACGGCTTTCAGCGCTTTCGCCGAGGAGCGTTCCGGGGCGGAACTTGCTGACTACCAATCGCTGTGGCGATATTCCACCGACGACCTGGCCGGGTTCTGGGGGTCGGTCGCGGCATACTTCGACGTCCGGTGGCACCACCAGCCCACCGAGGTGCTGCCGGCCGCGGTGATGCCGGGGTCCGATTGGTTCCCCGGCGGAACGCTGAACTACGCCGAACATGCCCTGCGTGGCCACGGCGGAGGAGGCGGTGCCGGGCCCGTCGGGCCCAATGAGCGGGCCGGGGCTGAGCCCGGCGAGCCGGCCGACCCGGCGGTGATCGCCGTGGCCGAGGATGGTTCCGACCGCACCCTGACGCTTGCTGAGCTGCGCGCCCTGGTGGGCGCCGCGCAGGCCGGGCTGCGGCGGGCGGGGGTCGGCCCGGGCGACCGGGTGGTGGCCTTCGTGCCGAACGCGGTGGAGGCCCTGGTCGGGTTCCTGGCCACCGCGGCGCTGGGCGGGGTGTGGTCGTCCTGCTCGCCCGATTTCGGCGCGTCGTCGGTGATCGACCGATTCACGCAGATCTCCCCGACGGTGTTGATCGCCGTCGACGGCTACCGCTACGGCGGCCGCGAATTCGCGGTCGGGGAGACGGTGCGGCAGATTCGGCAGGCCCTGCCGTCGTTGGCGGCAGCGGTACACGTGCCTACCCTGGGTGGGGCGGTGCCGGACGGAATGATCGGCTGGGATGATCTGACATCCGTTGCGGCGGAACCAGAGTTCGCCCCGGTGCCGTTCTCATCGCCGCTGTGGGTGCTGTACTCGTCGGGGACGACGGGGCTCCCCAAACCGATCGTCCAGTCGGTGGGTGGCATCTTGCTGGAGCACCTGAAATCGCTGCGGCTGCACTGGGAACTAGGTCCTGGTGACCGGTTTTTGTGGTTCACCACCACAGGTTGGATGATGTGGAACTTCCTGATCGGCGGCTTGCTGGTGGGCGCCACGGTCGTGCTGTACGACGGCAGCCCCGGGCACCCGGATCTGATGACGCTATGGCGGCTCGCCGAACGGCACCGGGTGACACTGTTCGGCATGTCGGCGCCGTTCGTGGCGGCCTGCCAGAAGGCCGGGTTGACACCCGCGACCAAGCTCGACCTGACCTCGATCGGTGCCATCGGATCCACCGGATCACCGCTGTCGACGGCCGGTTTCCGGTGGCTTCGAGATGAGGTGGGCGCCGGTATCCAGATCGCGTCGTTCTCCGGCGGCACCGATGTCTGCACCGGGGTCGTCGGCGGCGCGCCCACCGTGCCGGTGTGGATGGGAGAGATCTCGTGCCGGGCACTGGGTGCGAAGGTGGAGTCGTTCTCCCCGTCCGGTGATTCGTTGGTCGATGAGCTCGGTGAACTGGTGATCACCGCGCCGATGCCGTCCATGCCGGTGTTCTTCTGGGGCGACGAGGACGGAACCCGTTTGCGGGAGTCCTATTTCGCCGAGTACCCGGGTATCTGGCGGCACGGCGACTGGATCCGGATCACCTCCCGCGGGTCCTGCGTGATCGAAGGCCGATCGGACGCGACACTGAACCGGGGCGGAGTCCGGATGGGTACCGCCGAGTTCTACCGGGTGGTGGAGTCAGTGCCGGAGGTGCTGGACTCGCTGGTGGTGGACACGTCGTCGGCGATGGGGGAGGGGGACCTGTTGCTGTTCGTTGTGCTCGATCCCGACGCTGCTACCGACGAGTCCAGCGTGTTCGGCACCCTGCGCTCGACCATCCGCGCCGAGCTGTCACCACGGCACGTGCCCGGGGTGACGGTGAGTGTGCCGTCCGTTCCCCGAACCCTGAACGGCAAGAAATGCGAGGTCCCCGTTAAACGCATCCTGGCCGGAGCGGCGGTGGAAACCGCCGTCTCCAGGGATGCCCTCGCCGACCCCGACAAGTTCGACGAATTCGTCCGGGTGGCGCAGGCGGCGATGGCCGGTCAGGGCCGCCGGTGACGATGCGCCCAGCTGCGCCCGACGGCCGGCCCGAACGGCGGTCGGTGCGGTGGGCGGCGGTGGCGGTCGGCGTGGCGCTGGGGGTGTCCGGCTGCGCGTCCGATTCGCTGGCCACCCCGGAAACGACCGCAGTGAACCGGTTGTCGACGGTCGCACCGCCGAGCCCGGTACCTGGACCGACGCTGGTCGCGACCGTCCCTGACCTGCCGGTGCCCGATGCTGTTACGCCCGCTGCCGGTTCCGGACCTGCGGCCGCGTCCGGGTCTCAGAAGGAGGCGGCGTCGGCTGGTTCCGGTTCATCGTCGCCCGTGACGAGCGTGGAAGCCGTTGCCACCACGGCACTGTCGGAACCTGACGCTCCTGGTCCCGGATCACCGGGTGCGACGTTGTCCGAGACTGGCGGACCCGTGGACGCCACCGCGAGTCCACCGGTCGCGGCTCCGGCCCCTGCCGCCCCGGTCACCCCCGCTCCGGCACCTCCCGCCCCGGCAGGGCCCACCCCGCCCGTCGGGTCCGGCTCGGCGGTGAACGTGTCGCTGGTCAACTGCGACGGGTGCGCCGTGCTGGCCACCCATCGCGACGTGGCCGGCGGGTTGTCGGCGGCGCTGGTGGGGACCGGCCCGGGCCGGGCGTTGCTGTTGTCGGTCGCCGCGGACGGGCAGGTGAGCGGCGTGATCGGGGTGCCGTACGGCACAGCGTTCACCCCGCCGGACGGCGGGGTGTTGGCCTGCGCTCAGGCCCGGTGCGTGGTCTCGGGCCGGCAGAACGATGGCCGGGCCATCCTGTCCGCGTTCGAACTCACCGAGACCGGCGCCTGGCGTGATGTGTCCGGCGATGACGCGTTTCCCTCCGCCACCGAGCAGGCCGCCATCGTCGATCTGGACGGGTCGCTGGCGATCGCCGTGCAGGACCAGGCCGGGGGAGCTGCGGTGTGGTTGCTCTACACCTGGAGCGGGGACCGGTATGCCGTGCTGGGGTGTGCACCGGACGGACCCGCGCCGACCACCGCCGCGGCGGTAACCCCCACCGCCTGCCTGTCCTGACAGCATTGACGTGGGCGAGGCTGCCTGGGCGAGAGCCTCGATGTCTTCAGCCGGCGCGTTGCTCGCTGGAACACCGGTCAGCCACCCGGTGTTGCCGCTGGTGTGGACTTGCAGAAAAGAAAACGCCTGGTATTAGTGGTCTCCGGCAGCACCCGCGCGGGGTCGACGAACACAGCCCTGTGCCGCACGGCAGTTGCCTGCGCGCCAGCCGGGGTGACGGTGCAGTGCTACGCGGGTATCGCGACGCTGCCCCATTTCAACCCCGACCACGACCGCGATCCGTTACCTGGCCCGGTGATGGCCCTGCGCCGAGCCATCGCCGAGGCGGCCGGGGTGCTGTTCTGCACCCCTGAGTACGCCGGGACACTTCCCGGCTCGTTCAAGAACCTGCTGGATTGGACGGTCGGGGGTACGGAGTTGACGGGCAAACCCGTCGCCTGGGTGGCCGCCGCGGTCGATCCGCGCCGCGGAGAAGGCGCCCACTCCGCCCTGGCGACCGTGCTGGGTTACGTGCAGGCGACGGTGGTGCAGGACGCCTGCCGCCACGTGCCGGTCGCCCGGGAAGCCATCGGACCTAGTGGGTTGATCGAGGATGCCGTCACCCGGCGGCGGATCGGTGAGGTAATCCAGGCCGTGCTGGCCCCCGAAGTCCCCACGGCCTGACCTGCGGTTTTGGCTCCCGTCAGGCCGGCCGGGTATGGTTTGCCACCGGTGGTCACCGCAGGTGGCCCTGGGAAGCGTGCCAGAGCGGCCGAATGGGACACACTGCTAATGTGTTGTGCTCGTAAGGGCACCGAGGGTTCAAATCCCTCCGCTTCCGCACTGATCCCAGGGTTTGGGGACCAGCGCACACAACTGCACATGCGCCTGTAGCTCAACGGATAGAGCATCTGACTACGGATCAGAAGGTTGGGGGTTCGAATCCCTCCAGGCGCACCAGGCGAGAGCGCGTGAATGATCTTGCCGAAGACCTGAATCAGGGAGACCGCCGCGGCGTCCTCGGCGGCCGGCAGGCTTCGGACTGGTACACAATCCAAGCCCCGAAGTCCATTGCCGCAGTGCTCCTTGTTCTCGTCCGGCCCAGCCGGATGGTCGGTTGACCCGATCATCCGGGCTCGGGGGTTGGCTCAGGGGGTTAACCGCTGATGCCAGGTCAGCACCGGCAGCCGCGGCCTCGGCACCACTCCCGGCCACGACGCCTGCGACGTCGGCCCTGCCGATGGCACCCCGGTGCAGGGTCTGGGACACTGACGAACCCTCCGAACGCGCATCGATGGCATGGAACGAAGTGCCTCGTCCGCGACGACATCAATAGTCCACGCCGTCTGCGCGATGACGTCGCCGATGAGGGCAGCGTTGAGCGATCCACCACCGTCGACAACACCTATATCGCACTCGCGGTGTCGGACTGCGCCGACGTGAGCAGAGTGTTGTCTTCAAACAACCTGCGTCGAGACCGCGCGGAGTGGACCCAGGTCTATTCCCGCGGCTGCCGACACTCTCCTACCATTCGTTCGTCCGCTACAGAGTTTGTTAGGACGGGTCACCCTGTCGGGGACTCCTGAGCCGAATGGGGCCTGCATCATGACCAACATCGCCACTACCCGCCGACCGGTACTCATCACCGTCCTCGTTGTTCTCATTGTCTTGAGCGGGATTGGTTGCGCTCTCACGGCGTGGATCACTTTCGCAACCGCGGGTAGTACCGCAATCTGGGCCGGGATCGTCCAGCTCGTCCTGGCGGTGGCCTATTTCGCGGTTGCCAAGGGCCTGTTCGACGGCAATCCCACCGCCCGGTTTGTTGCCGCCGCCGTAGCGGCGGTGCAAATCGTCCTGACCCTGGTGCTGGACATCAGCGTCGCCAGCGCCATCGGCGGCCCAGGAACAGTGCGCACCGGCAGCCTCGTCTTCCCGGTCCTCGCGCTTATCGTCTTGTTCACCCCAAAGGCCAACGCTTTCTTCGGCCCACGGCGCTGATCCGGTGAACCCTGCACGCCGGGCTAGCACCGGCCGGCGACGAGCAGGAAAGGCTCGGTGAATTTGACGGTTCTGGTGTAGATCATGAACGGGGTGTCCGCGTACATTCAGCGATTCGGTGGGCGGACGTCCTGGCCGACGTTGTCGTCGTGACTGACCTCAGGATTCTCCAGAGGCTTTTGTTTGTCGGCCGACCCGCAGTAGCAAACCGGTGAAGGCAGTCAACGGACTAGCCAGAGAGCGAATGGCGCAGTCGGCTGGGTCAAGTCCATGTGTTAGGTCGGCGAGGACCAGGCATCTGCCGCCATGTAGACGGCCACATTGTCCATCCGGCGCTGCAGGGCGGCGATCTCCCGGACGGCCTGGGCCAGCATGCTGCGGTCGATGGTCGACAACCGGTCCCGGGACAACAGCACCGTCGGCGGCTCACCGCGTTCGGACTGCTCGAGTTGGTAGCGCAGCCGCACCGCTTGGATGACCTCGAAGGCCTCGATCATGGTGGTGGCCTGATCGTGGGGCAGGATGGCGGACCCGGCGGCGGCGCGGAACCGCTCAGGAGTGGGCAGCGCTGCCGATCCCACGCTCAAGGCGACCCAGCGGGCCATGTTGACGATCGGCAGGAGGGCGTGCTCCTTGATGTTGAAAGTGTCTCGTCGCAGGAAGATGTCGCGGACCGAGCGGTATTTCGCCCGTTTGGCCAAAGACTCCTGCATCAACAGCCGCATCGTCCCCGGGTGCCGCCGGACGTCCCGGATGATCTCGGTGACCGCGGGCAAACCCGGATCACCGTGGATCGGCCGGCTGTCCACCAGCAGCGACGTCATGATGGCGCCCTGGTCGTCCTCCGGTGCTAGCAACCACTCGTGGGCGGCGGCCCGCCACGCCGAGTGGGTGCGCGCGAACCGAAGGTGCTCCGCTGTCGCGCCGTGACCGTCCGCGGACAGACCGGCATCTGCCAGTACCCGGATCACCTCCCCGAAAGCCCCTCGGTAGCGGGCGATCTCGTCCTCGCCGATGGCGTCGTCGAAGGCGACCGCGGAATCGATGTCAGAACTGGGGGTCGCCTCCCGGCGCCCGTTGCTGCCCAGGGACAACCAGGTGAACGCGTCGGGGGACAGCTCCAGGTGTTGCTGGAAGACCAACGTGATGGCTCGCCTGACAATCGTATCGACAATGGCCGAATACACAGTGATGACCTTGCTGGAGGACAGTTCACGGAGCAACAGGTCATCAAGCACCGAAGGAACCCGGCGAATTCGGGCCTGTAGTTCTTCGATCGTGGCCGCCCGACGGACCTGCTCATGAATGGAGACGCCGCTGGTCGTCGGAGAAACCGCGAAATCCCGGGGGCTGACGATGCCGCGCAGCTCTCCGGCACGGTCGGTCACCACCAGGAATTCGGCGTCGCGATCGAGCAGCAGAATCAACGCCTCGGCAGCCGAATCGCCCAGCATTGCCCTCGGCGCCGAGAAATCCGCGACCTCGCCCGCCGGAGCCGTACCCGGCAGCCCGTCGACGAGCACGCGTTGACGCAGCAGAGCATCGGTCACCACGCCGAGACGTCCATCCTCGGTCCGCACCACAGCACAGGGCAAGCCGCGTTGCGTCATCAACCGGGCGACGTCGGAAACATGCTCGGTGACGTCAACGACCAATGGTTCGGTCACAATCAGTTCGTCGACCAGGCTGTACGGCGAGGCGACAGCGCGTTGCCGGCTGATCGTGCCTTGCTCTGCCAAGAAGGCGGCCCCAGGAGTCGAGGTGAACACCGGCTGGACAACCGATCCGGGAATTGCCGCGACGCAGACCGCATCCACCGCAACCGCCAGCGGCCCGACCGACCGCTTCATCAACAACGCCGAGAACCCGAACAGCTCTCCGGGCCCGATCCGCTCGTCGGCGGTGTCCGCGGTACGCGACCGGTCGTTCCAGAGGTCCACTGCCCCCTCGACGACGACGAAGACCTCGGTGCTGGGCTGGTCGAACGCGTCGAGGATCACCTCGCCGGGGGAACACCGCTGAACCCTGGCCGCGTCCACCATCGCCTGCCGCACAGTGGCGGAGAGTCCGTCGAACGGTGGGTGACTCCGCAGAATTTCCGCGAGCGAGATGGTGTCATCGGTGCGGGGTGCAGCCCGACCCGTCATGCCTCACCTCGGTCCATTCCATGCCGCGACGTCATTGTCACGGTATCGCCACGGGCCCTCAGGCGGTGCCAGGAGTGGGGGGTGAGGGGATCGAATACCCGGACGGTCGGACGTTCAGGTTCAGGGAATTCGCCCAAGAGCCGTCGTCGATGTACTGCTTGAGGGCAGCGTTGACCTTTTGCACCATCGCCGTATCCCCCTTCTTGACACCGATGCCGTAGATCTCGTCCGAGAATCCGCGCCCGACGACCTTGAGCTTGCCCCGGTACTCGTCGGAGGAGGCGAAACCGGCAAGGATGACGTCATCGGTGGTCACCGCGTCGACCTGGCTCGCGGCAAGCGCTTTGACACAGTCGGAGTAGGTCGGCAATTCGGACAGCTGGATCTGTCCCTGGTAGCGGTCCTTGATGTTCGCCGCCGAGGTCGTCCCCGGCACGGTGCATAGGGTGTGTCCGTTCAGCGTTTCCGGCCCGGTGATGCCGGTGTCATTGCGGCGGACGAGGAGATCCTGGTGAGCCTCGAAGTACGGCCCGGCGAAGTCGACCACCTTCTTACGGTCCTCGGTGATCGAGAACGACGCGACGATCAGATCGGCCCCGCCAGAAGTCAATAGCTGCTGCCGCTCGTCGCCGTTGGCCTCCTTCCAGGTGATATTCGCCTGCGGCACACCGAGCGCCGCGGCCACATACACCGCGGTGTCGACGTCGAAACCGGTGTATTTGTCGCCGGACTTCAACGCAAGCCCCGGCTGGTCGAAGGCGATCCCGATGGTCAGCTTCCCATTGGACGCCGCCCCGGAGACGGTGGCGGGGCTGGGATTGGGCTTGTCACCGCTGGATCCGCAGGCGGTGAGAGTCAGCATGGCGGCGATCGTGATGGCACCGGCGAGAGTGAGCTTCCGCCGCCCGAGGATATGCATGCGTGTCTTCCTTCTGCGATCAAGAGCGGTGCGGGAACGAGGAACGATCCGGGGCGGTCAGGAAACGGGGTGCATCAGGCCGGACCGGCAGGGTGCGGATCGGGCTCGAGGTCGTCGGGTTCGACCCCCGCGCCGTACCTGGGGCCATCGTCGGCCCACACGGCCTTGATCCGGCCGCCGGTGTTTGCCATCACCTGTGGCCGCACGATCATCCAGCCGATGGTCAGGGCGATCGCGAGCACCGGGATCCCGATGACCACCACCAGGAAGTCGGTCTTGTGCCAGAAATAGGGCGAGGACTGCCAGCCCGACACGGCCAGCCCGACGATCACCAGGGCCAGGAAGGCAAGCCCGATGTAGCTCGTCCACGGGTAACCCGGGGCCTGGAACGGGCTTTTCGGGATCACCCCGCGGTTGACCAGCTTGCGCAGCCGGAGCTGGCACAAAAAGATCGTCGCCCAGGTGAAGACCACCCCGATCGCGGCCGCCTCCAGCGCGATGTCGAACGCGTCCGGCACCAGGGCGTTGAGGACGGCGCCGAAGACGAAGACCACCGACGTCATCACAATGCCGGCCCACGGCACCCCGGACTTGCTCATCTTCAACGTGAACTTCGGTGCCTGCTTGGCCATTCCGAGACTGCGCAGTACCCGGCCCGTGGAGTAGAGACCGGAGTTGAGGCTGGACAGGGCGGCCACGATCAGGATCGCCTGGATCAATGCGCTCATCCAGTTGAAGCCGAGCCGTTCGAAGATGGTGACGAACGGACTCGTCCCCGACTTGTATTCGGTGGTCGGGAGCATCGAGACCAACAGCAGGATCGAGCCGCAGTAGAAGATGGCGATCCGGAAGATGACGGCGTTGACGGCCTTGGGGACCTCTGTCTCGGAGTCCTCCATCTCGCCGGCCGCAACGCCCACCATCTCGATGGCTGCGTAGGCGAACACCACACCCGACATCACCAGGATGGGGCCGTACCAGAAATAGCCGTCCCCGGTCGGCCAGAACCCGCCCGGGTTATTCCAGAGGTTCTGGAACCCGGCCTCATGGTCTCCGACGTTCAACCTGCCGATGACGACGACCAGCCCGACTGCCAGGAAGGCCACGATCGCGCCGACCTTGAGGATCGAGGCCCAGAACTCGAATTCACCGAATGCCCGGGCAGACAGCAGATTGATGATCAGCACCACGGCCAGGGCGATCAGCACAGTCGCCCAAGTCGGCATGAGCGGGAACCAGAACTGGACATAGAGGCCTACCGCGGATAATTCGGCGATCCCGGTCAAACCCCAGTTCAACCAGTACAACCATCCGGTGACGAAGGCTGCTTTTTCACCGAAGAACTCCCGCATGTACGAGACAAATGCCCCAGACGTGGCGCGGTGGAGCACCAACTCGCCCAGACAGCGCATGAGGAAGTACGCGATGACGCCGACAAAGGCATAACTGAGCAGCAGTGCCGGTCCGGTGCTGTGCAACCGCGAGGCCGAGCCGAGGAACAGACCGGTCCCGATGGCGCCGCCGATGGCGATCATCTGCACGTGGCGCCGGCCCAGCGATTGCTTGTACCCAGCCTGTTCTGCGTCCAGCGACTGGTGGACGGGCTCATCGGTGGTCGTCATCGGCGATAACCTCGCAGTCATTCTGTGAACCAGACCCGCCGGCTCACCGCAAATCGGTGGACGGAAAGGCGTGGTGCAACGTGTCGGACACGGGCGGAAACAATTCGGCAATCAACGGACCCTGACGAGATGGTGGTGGATGGATAGCCGTCTCGTCAATGCAGGAGTTCGTGTGATCGCGGTTGATCATAGGCACTCAGAAGAGTCTTTTGACCACTGACCCGACCGAACGCGCCGGTCCTGTTGGGGCAAGTGCGCAAGGGGGGCGACTCGGCGTCGGAGCGCCCCGGTCGGTTTGGCAGTTCCCGCCGTCCCGAACCGTAAGTCTTCGACGCTGGTCGGGGATCGAGGCAAGACCGAAGCAGTCAGGCAGGCGTGGGCGCCTGGGGGCGTCTGCCGCGGCCCGGTCTACTGGGTTCGGGGCGCACCGGCAACTACAGCCACTTCTTGTGACGAAAGGCCAGATAAAGGGTGACGGCCATGACCAGCATGATGGAGACCGAAGCGATGAATCCCGATGACTCACCAAATCCCGGATAGGGAACATTCTGGCCGAAGAACCCGGTGACAGCGGTCGGCACAGCGACAATAGCGACCCATGCGGTGATCTTTCGCATGTCGTCGTTTTGTTGTACCGCGGTCGCATTCATGGCCTCCGTGGCAATGGTGGTGTGGGTGCTGGTACGGGTTTGGAAGAACTCGATGACGCCGTGCAAGAACTCACGCTGGCCGTCGGCCATGCTGCTGACCTGATGGAACCGGTCCGCGATATCCGCGACCAAAGGCCTTTCCTCCTCGGGTAGGGAACGGACGAGTTTGGCCATCCGGTCGTAGGTGGCCGCAGAGTGCACCGCGATGGTCCGGATCGCGAGCAGTTCGTACCAGGCTCGAAAGAGATCTTCGAGGAAAGGTTCCGGATCGGCGCCTACCTTGCCGAGCATGAGCTGACGCTCCAGATTTCCGGACTGCTTCGCCAGGTCGGCAATCATGTCGATCTCCCGGCGAGCCAGGGCGGAGATGATGGCAGACGATAGTTCGAATGGTGACCGGGGATGCAATCGGCCATTGTCTATCCTGCGTATCACGCTGGCCGTATCGAGAAATGCGATATCCGGGTCGACTGCCGGATTCAGCGGCCCGTGGACCGTGACCAGGTAATTGGGGCCCAGGAATTGATCGAGTTCCACGTAGTGGACGTGGCCACGGCTGCCGATCTCGGGCGCATGCAGCACCGTGAAGACATGGTCGTCGTAGACATGCAGCTTGGAGATGTGATTGCGTTCCAGGCAGTCCCTGATTGCGATGTCGTGAAAGCCGAAGGTCTCCGACAGGACCATCGCGGTCCGTCCGTCGCATCGGGGGATGTCCGCCCAGATCAGGGTGTCTGGTCGAGCCAGCTGTTCGGCGAGATCCTCGGCCGGGAAAGGTTTCACACCGGAGTCCGTGATCAGGTAGAGATCCATACCCGCCATCATCCGCGCGGTCGTCGGCGACGCGGGCGGCACCCGGGTGAAGTTGGAATTCGGTAAGAGGTAGGCCTCCGGCCAGTGCAATCTGTGACAACGGTGTGACGATGGTGTCGTGAATGTGAAGGTCCTGGTGGCCGACGACGACCGGGCGATCCGCGAATCACTAGAACGCGCTTTGCAGCTCGACGGGTATGTTGTGGTGACTGCGGCTGACGGGGTGGAGGCGTTGTCGGCGGCTCGGCGGTCGGCACCGGATGTGATCGTCCTCGATGTGATGATGCCCGGTGTCGACGGCCTGGGTGTTTGCCAGGTCCTTCGCTCTGACGGGTTGCGCACACCTATCCTGATGCTGACGGCCCGGGTCGAACTCGCCGCGCGGGTGGCAGGGCTCGACGCCGGTGCGGACGACTATCTTGCCAAGCCGTTTCACCTCCCCGAATTGCTGGCCAGGCTCCGGGCCCTGGTCCGGCGGAGCCAGTTCGCCCCGGGCGCCCCGGAGAGCAACGCCATGACGGTGGGTCAATTGCGGGTGGACCCGGCGGCGCGCCGAGTGTGGTGGCGGGCGGCGGAGATTGAGTTGTCGAAGACCGAGTTCGACCTCCTGGAATTGCTTGCCCGGCACGCCGGCCTGGTGCTCGCCCACTCGGTGATCTACGACCGCATCTGGGGCTATGATTTCGGTCCCGATTCCAAGAACCTCGCTGTCTATATCAGCTATCTCCGGCGCAAACTGGAGGACGTTGATGCCCCGGATGTGATTCGCACGGTTCGCGGTGTGGGGTACAGCCTGGTGTCCCGATGATCACTGGCACCGCCGCACCAACCGACCACCCGTGCCGTCGCCGGCATCTTCGCGACCTCCCCGGGGGGTGTGCGTGACTCTGCGACGTCGCATCGTCATCACTTTCGTGCTGTTGTTGACAACCGCCGTTGTTCTGGTCGGCGTGATCTCCTACAGCGCTACCGTGCATACCGTCAACACCGAGCTCGACCGGTCATTGGCCTCTGCCGCGGCGACATTGGCCGCCGGCGGAACAGTGTCGGTCATCGACGCACCCGGGGCCGGCGGTGGTGGCGACGGGGGTGGTGGCCACCAAAAGGGTGCGGATGGGATTGTGCTGACCGCGCGCCAGATTGCGCCTGACGGAACGACGACCCAACTCCTCGGGCCCCAGATCGATCTGCCTATCAGTGACCTTGACCGACAACTGGCGTCGGCCGAGCGCGCGGGCGCCGGTCAGTACGGCGCCGCCTCGGCCGGTCAGGTCGGCTACCGGGTGTACACGCTTGCTGAAGGGGGCGGTAGGGGAGCGGTCCAGGTAGCCCGGGACACGTCGGAAAGCGATCGCGTGTTGACCACCGTAGCCCTGCTGACCCTGCTCACTGGGCTCGCCGTGATCGTCCTTGCCGGGGTCGCCGCGTGGTGGACGGCACGGCACATCACCCGACGGTTGGTGGAACTCTCCGCCGCGGCCGAGTACGTCAGTTCCACCGGCGATCTTGAGGTTCGATTTGAATCCGGCGGTCGGGACGAGGTGGGACGACTTGCTGGATCGCTGCGTTCGATGCTGACCCAACTGGCGGCGGCGCGGGATGCGCAGCTCCGCCTGGTGCAGAACGCCAGCCACGAGCTGCGTACTCCGTTGACCAGCCTGCGAACCAATGCCCAGGTTCTCCGGCGCTTCGAAGAACTTCCTGCCCAATCACGATCGCGACTGCTCGATGATGTCGACGGGGAGCTGACGGAACTCACCGAACTGGTCGAGGAACTGGTCGAATTGGCAGCTGACCAGCGGTCGGCCGAGCTCACCGAACCGACAAACCTTGGGATCCTCGCTGAGGGCATAGCCGAACGGGTGCGACGCCGTACCGGCCGCCAGATCATCGTCGACACCGACGGAGCGGTTGTCCGGGTGCAACCCCAGGCTCTGGAACGCGCCATCACCAACCTCGTGGAAAACGCGGTGAAATTCGATCGGCAGGGGACGGAGCCGATCAAGATCATTGCCAGGCGGGACCGGATCGAAGTGCTCGATCGAGGACCTGGATTGTCCGAGCCCGATCCGGCGCGGTTGTTCGATCGGTTCTACCGGGCCGACGCCGCCCGCGCCCTGCCAGGCTCTGGTCTTGGCCTCGCGATCGTGCGCGAGATTGCGCAGGCCCATGGGGGCTCGGTCGTCGCGCGCAACCGGGCCGGCGGTGGCGCTGCCATCGGCTTCACCCTGCCCGTTGACCCGGCGCTGGTCAATGCCGTCTTACCGGACTCCAACCCGCAGTAAGAGTGCGGCTAACTCGGGCCCGTCAACCTGGTAGTCAGGGCTCGGGAACCGCTTGAGCCCTGATGATCAGGAGCTCCCATGACAACCCTCGCCGTGGTCGACGCCCCGGTTCCCTCTGGCGCGCCGGTGATATCAGTCGCTGCCCATCGGCCGACGGGTCGTGCTGTGCTCACGGTGGCCGTTCTGGCGGTAGTGGCAGTGGGGATACTGACCAACGGCTCAGAGCTGTTGGCAGCGGTCTCGACCGCCATCGGCGCCGCAGCCGGTGCATCCCCGTTGTGGCTGTCCCTGGCCCTTGTGCTCGCAATGACCTCCATGCTGGCGTTCGCAGGGCTGCGGAGCTCCCTGCTCCGCAGCGCCGGAGCCGCGATCCCGCTGCGGGCCTCGCTGTCCATTGCCTACAGCGCTGGAGCCGTGCACCTGTCCATACCGGCAGGGGCGGTGGTCGCGGCTGGACATACCTTTCGCCGGCTTCGCGCGGAACAGGTGCGGCCCGCGGCAGCCGCATGGTCGATGGCGGTTGGTGGCGTGCTGTCCAGCGTGGCCCTGACCGCGATCGGGGTCGCGGGCTTGCTGGACTCGAGCGGGTCCTCCGCCCTGACAACAGGCGTTCGCGCCCTGGCCGGCGTCGGGGCCGCCGCGGTCGCCTTCCGCTGGTACGCCAGGCATCCGGGGACGGTGGACCGACTGGTCCAGCAGACGCTCATTCGGTGGAATCGATCGGTCCGCCGGGCCGATGATCATGGGCTAGCGACGGTTCGCGCATCGCTGGATGACCTGCGATCCGTCCGGGCGACAGGGTCCGGATGGGCGGTCGCCGGCGCGGCAGCCCTCGTCAACTGGACGTTCGATCTGCTCTGTCTAGCTGCCTGCGCCGCTGCCGTCGGGGTGCCCATCAACCCGCTGACAATTCTGGTCGGGTACAGCGCGGCAATGGCTGCGGGCGGCCTGTCACCCTGGCCCGCGGGCCTCGGGGTGTTGGACGCAGCGCTGGTCCTCACGTTGACCACCGCGGGGCTGGCGGCGCCGCAGGCTCTTGGTGCCGTTCTGCTCTATCGACTGATCGCTCAAGGGCACGTGCTGGTGGCTGGCTGGTCGGCGGTTGCTACTCGGTCCAGCTACAGGCGCCCTGCCGCTCGTGGCCGGTGGTCGGCATGAGCGCTCCCGTACACGCCGGCGAACGCCGCTGCGTGACGTCCCTCCCGGCCTCGCGCCCGCGAACCACCACCCGACCATCTTTGACTGGTCTGAGTGGCCAGATCATCCGGATTGCAACCGTTCTCGCCGGATGGTTCAGCTCGGTCCACCACTGGCGCAGCTCGGGTGTTCCTCGTGACCGAATCCAGGCGTCCGTGTTGGGGCCGATGGCACCACGACGATTGTCGACGGCCGGCAAGACCTTGCGGGATACAACAAGTTCGAGCTGTGCGCGCGAGAGAAGGTGACATCCATGAGTACGTCTATCGATGGCGGTGACATCACCGGCAGACGGAGTGACCCCGCCGGGAGAACGAGGCGGCGACAGGCGCAACTGCTGGTCGCAGTGTCGACCGTCATCGGTCTCTGGTTCGGGCTGAGCGCTCCTGACCTTTCTCCGGTCGCGGCGGCGCCGCCGGTGGTCGCGGCCGGCGTCCCGCAGAGCCAGGGCAATGGTGCCCCGGCTGCCGAGCTTCCCGCGAGCCCGCCGGCTGCCGTCGTGAGCCCCGATCGCGTCGTCGTGCCGCCCGAGGTTGCGACCGGTGGACGACCACTCGGCGGTCGCCGATGACGTCCCCTATCCGGTTCGGCGTCCCGCAACCAGAGCAACAGGATCTGCGCCATCGGGATAGGTCGACTGATGACCTGACGACCCGCTGGTCCGTCATCGATCGGCGGACGGCAGCGGTGACATTGGGTGTCAGTTCGCTGGCCGTCGGGACCTGGCCGTTGATAGCAGCACCACCGGGTCCTTCACCGACGACTGCGACCATCGCCCACATCAGCGGAATGCTCGCGGGCTTTGGTGTTCTCGTTCTGCTGACACTCGTCTCGCGGGCGCCGGCGCTGGAGCGGGGTATCGGAGCGGACGTGTTGGCCCGCTGGCACAGCCGGAGCGGGAGAGTGGTCGTCGGCCTCGTCCTGCTGCACGCATGGGCGGCAGTTACCGCTTGGGCCCAGTCGCGCCAGGTCGGCATGCTGCTGGCCGGATGGCAGGTGCTCGGTCTGCCGGCTCTGCCGGCGGCGACCGCCGGGACCCTGTTACTGCTGGTGGCAGCGGGAGTATCGGTCCGGGTCTCACGGCGTCGGGTACGGCACGAGAAATGGCACGGCCTCCACCTGTTGATGTACCTGGCCGTGGCACTGGGTTTCACCCACGAACTCGCCGGTCCCGACCTGGTCGGGCACCCCATCTTGCAACTCGGGTGGGCTTTGGCCTACGCATACGTCTTTGCGTTGGTGTTGTGGAATCGGGTGCTCACCCCGCTGCGGCAGGCGGGCCGCCATCGCCTGCGGGTCTCGGATGTGCGTGCCGAGGGACCGGGTGTGATGTCGATCGTCGTGACGGGCGAGCACCTGGGAGAATTGAATGCGACCTCCGGACACTTCTTTCGGTGGCGCTTCCTTACTCCTGACCACTGGCGGAATGCCCACCCGTTTTCACTCTCTGCTCCGCCGAACGAGACGAGCCTGCGACTGACGGTCAAGGCGCTCGGCGACGGTAGTACCGGTTTGCAAAATGTATCGGTGGGCACCTGGGTGGTTGCCGAGGGACCCTACGGCGCAATCACTTCCGCGCGTCGAACACGACGCAGCGTCCTGTTGATCGCCGGCGGGGTGGGCATCACACCGATGCGAGCCCTGTTCGAGACACTTCACCTGGCCCCGGGTGGCGATCTCCTGCTCCTGTATCGCGCTCGGAACCCAGAGGACGTACTATTCCGCCGCGAAATCGATGACATTGCCGCACGACGCGGTGCACGGGTCGTTTACCTCGTCGGTGCGAACAGAGACGGGCTGTCCGCCAACGGCCTGCAGGTTCTGGTACCTGACATTGCCGCGCGAGATGTGTTCCTGTGCGGCCCGCCGGGCTTGACATCGGCTGTGCGGAAATCGTTGCGGCAAGCCGGTGTACCACCACAGAGCGTGCACGAGGAACGTTTTGACTTTTGATCGGTTCCGCTCCACCCGTGTTCGGACGGGGCTAAGCGTCAGACGCGGCGAGGCGGGCGCTCTGCGGGGTTGCCACGGAGCCGTCCTCGCGGACCACCACGACCGCGCAGTTCGCGTGTTTGACAGAGCTGGTGACCACCGTGCCGAAGGCGACGTCGTGCAGGGTGGAGTGACCGTGCGTGCCCAGGACGAGCAGGTCAGCACCGACGGACCGTTCCCGCAGAATGGCGGCAGCACTGCCGCGTCGACTGGTCTGCCTGACATGGGGATGCTGGGGAGCCTGCGTCAATGCTGCCGTTACTTCGTTCTGCAGCATGCACATGGATCCGCGCTGGCGTTCCTCGGTCGATCCAAGTACTCGCTCGGACAGGCTATGGGCCTGGTAGCAGTGCACGACCTCGGCCACGGTCCCGGTCGCGGCAGCTTCGGCGAGCGCCCACCGGAGGGCGGCCAAACTTCCGCCTGACCCGTCCACTCCCACCACAATGCGCCGTTCAGGGCCGTTCCCGGGGGATGTGTCCGCGTTGACCGTCATCGTTTGTGCTCCTTCACCGGCACGACGGGTGAGGCCGTGCGACCCAGACCTGCCAGCGCCATCGTGCTGGCCTCTTGAGTCCACTGTGCCGCCATCGGAGCGGAGCCAACAGGGTCCAATGACCCTGCCCGCCAGGTGGAACGCCTCGGTCAGGTTTTCCCGAGCATGCGGCTGACGTTCGTACCGCACACCGGGCAGACCCCCTTGGCCATCCGTCGGCCATTGCGCTGAGCGACTTCGCCTTCGAAATCTCGCTTCTCGCGACACTTCATGCAGTAACCGTTGTAGGTCTCCGCCATGGTGACTCCTCAGGTGTGAGCTGGCCAATGGGTCAGGGCTGGTGGGATTGTGATCGGGGACAGCCTGGGCGGTCGCCGCGGTGACCGTCCATCAGAGGTAAGAACGATTTCAATAGTTCGACAGGAGTTCAGCGAGGAATTCGCCGTCGTCGTCGCGGCTGATCTGCCAGGTCCGTCGATCGCGACCGCTGGGTTGGTCCTTTTCATAAAAGCGCACCACCTCGCCAGTTCGTGCGCCGACGCCCACGACCTGGTAGGTGTGCGCGTCGGCGACTGCTGTGAACGGGACCTCGCCGACGAAGTCGTCGAGATCCTGCGGGTGTTCGCCGGAGACTTCGACGACCAGGTACGGGCGACCGGAAGCCACCGAACCGGCTGCGGAGGATGTCATGGCTCGCCGTTCTGCTGCTCAGGGGGACTGTTCGCCGAAAGTGCCACAACCAGGCAGGTGCGGGGTGAAGCGGGGAATGACCGGGCGGCAGGCCCACCGGCCGGCCGGGTCGCTGACCCCCCACAACGACCCGGCCGTCCGGCCGTCATCCGGTCTGCCGCCGGCAACCCGGCCAGCGGGGCAACCCGCGGCCGACCGGGGCCATCGGGCCGACCGCACGCAATTTCTCGTCATCGGTTCGACCAGCAACGAGAATGTCGTCGCTGGGCCAACGTCAGCGGGAGACCGTGTTGCGATGACCCAGCCGTGACCAGATCAGCAGCACGATGACCGCACCGATGAAGGCGCCGACAATGCCTGCGGGCTGGAAGAAGCCGTCCTGAGCATCCTTGTGGAAGATCAGGTACCCCAGGAAGCCGCCAACGAACGACCCCACAATGCCCAGAACGATGGTGGCAACAATGGACAGGTTCTGCCGCCCGGGGATGACGAGGCGGGCGAGAGCGCCGGCGATCAGGCCGACGACGACGATGCTGACGATGAGACCAAGCATGGGAGTGCCTCTCTGTTCGATGCACCCCACCGGGGTGCAACCGATCTCGCCGACGGGCGAGGGTCGACGCTCGTCGACCGATGACGACTCTGGCACCCCTAGGGCGGTGACGGCACACCCCTAGGTAGGTTATGTTTGAACCATGACGACGCCCCGCCGCGACGGCCCAATCACGGTTGCCCTGGTCGACGACTACGACGTTGTTCTGCTCGGGGTCGCTCAGATGCTCGACCAGTACCGTGACCGGGTGGTTGTCGCCGAGATTGACACCAACGAACCCCTTTCCGACACCGTCGACATCGTCCTGTACGACTCGTTCGCGCAGCCGGAATCCGACCACGACGAAGTGCGGGTGTTGATCGACAATCCCCGCGCCCGGCGGGTCGTGGTCTACACCTGGAACTTCCATCCCGACCTGGTCGACACGGCGCGCAAACAGGGCGTGCACGGGTACTTGTCCAAGACCTTGCCGGCCCGCGACCTGGTGACCGCCCTGGAGGAGGTGCACGCCGGGAAAGTGGTGATCAGCGAGCCTCCGGCCAGAGCGCGGTCCACCTGCGGGCTGGATTGGCCGGGTCGCGGAGAAGGCCTGACGGATCGGGAATCGGAGATCCTCGCGCTGATCACCCAGGGCAAAAGCAACGCAGAGGTGGCCGCGTTGACCTACCTGAGTCCCAACACGGTGAAGTCCTACATCCGCATCATCTATCGAAAGATCGACGTCGGCAGCCGTACCCAGGCGGTGCTGTGGGGGGTGGCCAACGGCTTCACTCCGGACCACCACCGGATCGACCACTGGCGGGGCGGCCCGTGACCGCGGTCGGCAAGGTCATCGCGGGCCGGTACCGGCTGGTGGCCAAGATCGCCACCGGTGGCCAGGGGGTGGTGTGGGAAGCATGGGACCAGCTCCTTCAACGCCGCGTTGCCGTCAAGCAGTTACTGGCCCAGCCGGGATCTACCGATGCCGAGGTCGACCTGGCGCGCGGCCGGGTGATTCGGGAGGCTCGGATCACCGCCAGATTGCATCACCCGCAGGCGGTCGCCCTCTACGACGTCGTCGAACAGGACGGCTACCCCTGCCTGATCATGCAGTTCGTCCCGTCGACCAGCCTGAGCGCGGTGCTTCGCGATCAGGGACCGCTCCCGCCCGCCGTGGTCAGCGGCATCGGGGCAGAGGTCGCGTCGGCCCTGGCCGCGGCGCACGCTGCTGGCATCGTGCACCGAGACGTCAAGCCGGGCAATGTGCTGATCGCGCCTGACGGCTCTGCCAAGCTGACCGATTTCGGAATCTCCCATGCCACCGGTGATGTCACGGTGACCGCCACCGGGATGGTGTCCGGTACACCGGCCTACTTGGCGCCGGAAGTGGCTCGTGGGGGCCAGTCCAGCACGGCGGCCGACGTGTTCTCCCTCGGCGCCACCCTGTACGCCGCGGTCGAGGGAACCCCACCGTTCGGCAACGACCCCAACCCGATGGCGACTCTGCACCGCGTGGCCTCCGGGGCCATGGACCCACCCCGCCAGGCCGGTTCGCTGACGCCGGTCCTCACCCGGATGCTGGCCCCGGCCCCCTTTGATCGGCCGACGATGCCAGATATTGTCCGCGAACTCTCGGCGCGGGCCGTCGACCCCACGACGCTGCATGAGATGACGCGGACCATCACCGCCACCACCCTTCGTGAGCCGTCGGCCCAGCGACCAGTTCCGGTCCCACCCCCGATTCCCCAGCCGACCCCCCAGCCGACCCACCAGCGACTGGCGGTGCCCGTCGAGCCCGACCCCGAGTTGATGGACACGCTGTTCGCGTCCTCGCCCGCCGAGGCGAACCCCGCCATGGAATTGCCGCGTCACCGGCCCCGGACGGGTGCGCTCCTGGGGATCGCCGCCGTCGTCCTGGTTGCCCTGCTGATCACAGGCGTTGTCCTGGTAGCGAATCGCGGCTCTACCGGCCCGGACTCAACGGCCGCAGCACCGGCTAACGCTGGCACGTCGTCGTCTCAATCCCCGGCGCTGTCCTCCCCGGTGCTGTCCTCACCGGCGGTGTCCTCCCCAGCGGTGTCCTCCCCGGCGGTGTCCTCAGTGCAGGGCGCTTCTGCGGAGTCGCCAACCCAGCAGTCGCCTGCGCCGCAGCCATCACCGCAGCCGGGCCCGGTCCAACCGGAACCACGCCAAACCTCCGCCACAACAGCTACTTCGGCGTCACCAGCCTCGGATTCCACCCCGCCTGCGTCTCCCGGAGCCGCCCCGGACGGTTCCACGACAACGGAACCGACTGCTCAGGCCGGCCCCCCGACGGCCGGGACACTGGCAGCAACCGTGAGCGACTACTACGCCCTGATGCCCGGAAACACCGACGAAGGGTGGGCCCGCCTGACGGCCCGTTTTCAGAACGGTATCGCCCAGGATCGGCAGTACTACGAGTCGTTCTGGAGCGGTGTCGAACGTGTTGCGGTGGCGGACGTTTCCGCAACTGCTCCACACGGGGCCGAGGCGACGATCACCTATTACTTCAAGGATGGGCGGGTGTCCGTGGAGAGAACCAGGTATCGGGTGGTGAACGACGACGGCCGGCTCAAGCTCGACGATTCCAGTGTGGTCAGCAGTTCTGGCGGGTGATGAATCACCGTCACGCGGTCGGCCGGACCGCAGGCAGAGCACCATCATGCCGCTTCCTCAGGACCGTTTCCAACGAGAGTTTCAGCTGCGCAAGCGATTCCTCGCCGACGATCTGGGACCATTCGCCCTCCAGATCGCGGTAGACGGATTCGACCGCGACCAGCAACGCGTGGCCGATCGTCGTCAGGCCAACCAGTTTTGCCCTGGCGTCGTCGGGATCGACGGCCCGCTCCGCGTAGCCGGCGGCGACCATGCCGTCGACCAGTTGCGAGACTGCCTGTTTGGTGGTGCCCAGTACGGTGGTCAACTCTCGCAACGGGAGCGGTGTGTCACGCAGCGCGAGGAGAACGAATCCGAAGGCTGGCCTCACATCTCGCCAGCCCTGCTGCCGAAGTTGTTGGTGCAGATCGTTGATGAGCAGTCCGTAGGCCATTGCCAGCAGTCGGGCCAACGGCGTCGGTGAAACTGGTGCGGTGGTGCCGACCGGCGGCTGTTCGCCGGTCCGCCCCATCAGAGTCATTGCGCCCACGGGGGTGTGAACGCCTCGCCGCCTCCCACTCGGGCCTGACCACCGACCGGGAGGCAACACAGCACGCGCAGGCTGCCGCCGGCAGGCGCCAGCTCGAAAGCAACCCCGGGCGGAACAACGATGGCGTCGCCGCTCGAGGCAACCTGCCGGATCCCGTCGATGCTGACATCGGCGGTTCCCGACAGCACGACGAAGACCTCCTCCCGGGTCAGTTCGTGAGGGGTGCCCGGGGTTCCGGCTGCGATCTCCACCAGCCAGACGCTGGTCTCGGCCGATCCGCGCGACGGGGTCGCCAGGGAGGTGAAGTGCGCACCGCCCAGTTCGTGAGTGGGGGTGGCGGGTGCGGTCAGGACGCTCATGGATCTCCTTCTGTCAACCTGCTTGACGATTCCATCACTGTTCACCCGTGAAGAGGGGAAGTCAAGCACCTTGACGAGTTTGCTGATTCGTCGGGATGGGTGTGCCGTGGTGAGGTCTAGGATTGAGGCAACGAGGGAGTAGTCATGTCCGTGGAGACGATGAGCCGCAGGATCAGCGTGATCGAGCAGACCTGGAAGGATGCGTCGGCCGAGAGCCGCGCCAGTTTCGTCGATGAACTCTCGACGATCTCGACGGGACTGGGATCGGTCACCGGAGCGGAGGCCGAACGGGCGGAATGGCTTACCCGGCGACTCAACCGGATGGTGAGAACGATCGGTGCAGCCTCGGACTAGAATTCCGTAGGCCGACGGAAACCCCACAGCACCAAGGGAAGCGGAGCGAACTCGGTGGCCAGGAAGCGTCGACCGCCGGTGTCGTCGGCGCTCTACAGCTCGTTGTTGCGGTCACTGGTCCCCACATCGTTAACGCAGCCACGCGGCCGTGCGCGGGCTCGCCCCGCCTCCCGTCAGGTCGGCGGCGTCCCGTCCCGCGCGCGCTCAGCAACGGCGACCGCCGGCCGGGGATCATGGAGTTCGGGACGATTCACCGGCACGGAAGGCTCCCGGTCCTATCGGGTATATGTCCCGGCCGGGCTTCCGCGGACGAGCGCCGTGCCGCTCCTGGTGGCGCTGCACGGTTGCGGGCAGACCGGCGCGGACTTTGCTGCCGGCAGCAGATTCAACGACCTGGCCGACAAGCACGGGTTTCTGGTGGCGTACCCCGAGCAGTCGGCGGCCTACCACAGTCAGCGGTGCTGGAACTGGTTCCGGTCTTCGCATCAGGTCCGCGGGCACGGAGAGCCGGCGCTGGTGGCCGGCATCATCGGCACCTTGGTCAACGAGACCTCGCGCTGGCGAATCGATCCGGCACGCGTCTACGTCGCGGGTATCTCGGCCGGTGCTGCGATGGCGCTGATTGTTGCAGCGACCTACCCGAATCTCGTTGCAGGAGTGGGTGTGCATTCCGCGCCACCCTTCCGGTCCGCGTCCGGTCCTGCCGATGCTCTGGCGGCCATGCAGGGCAGGGGAACTCGGGTCAGCATTCCGGTCGATGACGCACAACCGTTACCGCCGTTGATCATCTTCCAAGGAGCGGCGGATTCCACGGTGCGAGCCGTCAATGCCGAACTCGTCGCCGAACAATGGCTGGCCAATTACCGGCAGTGGTCCGATCGGAGGTTGGCCAGGCCCGCCCTCCGGGCGGTTCGCTCGTCGAGCGTTCCAGCGACCCGTCCGGTCACTGCACGAAGCAGGCGGGGGTATCGGGTGAGCCGGTGGACCGCGGGCCGCCGGAAGGTCGTCGAGGTCTGGCTCGTCGATGGGCTCGGTCATGCCTGGTCCGGCGGGTCTGCTGACGGCTCCTTCAGTGACCCACGCGGCCCGCGGGCGTCCACGCAGATGTGGACTTTCTTCGCCGCTGCTCGATCGACCTCGATGACCACCGCCGGCACATCGGGGTCGGCCGCACGTGATGTTGCCCCACCGGTCGACCGACGGGCGGTGGCCGCCCGGTCCAGGGCTGGCACACCCGGGTAGGGCTGGCCACGGGGTGCCGGTTCACTGTTCGAGGCGACCGGCACTTCGCGACCCCGGGCCGCATCTTCGCAGGTCCGGCGGGTTGTCGGCGGTGCGCCCTACGCTGAGCCCCGACCACCACAGATGTGTTCGACGATCGGGACGAGATGATGACGGCGTTACCCGGCCCCACCCCCACCGCCCGGTCGGCTCCCGCCATGGAATCTATGCGGGCACGCGCCGAGCATCATCTGCGGGCCTTGGTGGGGGCGGAGTCGGCCGCGCTCCGGGACGACCAGTGGACCGCAATCGAGGCGCTGGTCGCCGACCGCCGACGAGCCTTGGTGGTGCAGCGCACCGGATGGGGAAAGTCAGCGGTGTATTTCGTGGCCACCGCTCTGCTGCGCGAACAAGGTGCCGGTCCTACCGTGATCGTTTCACCGCTCCTGGCGTTGATGCGGAACCAGATCGCCGCTGCCGAACGAGCCGGCATCGTCGCGGTCACGATAAACTCCGCCAACTCCGACCAATGGGCGCCCGTGCAGGAGCAGATTCGTGCCGGTGCGGTGGATGTGCTGCTGGTCTCTCCGGAACGCCTGAACAACCCGGGTTTCCGGGATGAGGTGCTACCGAAACTTGCTGCCACCACAGGCTTGTTGGTGATCGACGAGGCGCACTGCATTTCCGATTGGGGTCATGACTTCCGTCCCGACTACCGGCGCATCCGGACGCTGCTCGAAGATCTGCCCGACGGTATTCCAGTATTGGCCACGACCGCGACGGCCAATCGCCGGGTCGCCACGGACGTCGCCGAGCAACTGGCAGTGCCGTCGGCGGGCGTCGAGCAGCATCCCACCCAGACCCTGGTGCTCCGTGGCACCTTGGACCGGGAGTCGCTGCATCTGGGGGTGGTCAGGTTGGCGGACCAGGCCAGCCGGTTGGGCTGGCTGGCCGACTACCTGGAGCGCACCCCCGGCTCCGGGATCGTTTATTGCCTCACCGTCGCGGCCACCGAGCAGGTCGCAGATCACCTGCGCTCCCGCGGGTTTCAGGTCAGCGGGTACTCCGGGCGGACCGAGCCAACCGAACGCACCCAGGCGGAGGACGATCTTCTCGCCGGTCGGGTGAAGGCCTTGATCGCCACCTCCGCACTCGGAATGGGTTTCGACAAGCCGGATCTGGCGTTCGTGGTGCATCTGGGTGCGCCGCCGTCACCGATCGCGTACTACCAGCAGGTCGGCCGTGCCGGTCGTGCGGTCCGCCGCGCCGAAGTGGTGCTGCTGCCGGGCCAGGACGACGTCGACATCTGGAACTACTTCGGCTCGCTGGGTTTTCCGGGCGAGGCGGATGTCCGGACCGTGTTGGACGAACTCGCGGCCGCGGATCGACCGCTCTCCGTGCCCGCCCTGGAGCCGCGGGTCAATCTGCGCCGGTCCCGGTTGGAGATGATGCTCAAGGTTCTCGACGTCGATGGAGCGGTGCGCCGGGTGGCAGGCGGGTGGACGGCGACCGGGCAACCGTGGACCTACGACGCCAAAAGATATGCCCGGGTGGCGGCCGCCCGGGACGTCGAACAGCGGGCGATGCTGGAGTACCAACGCACCGATTCCTGCCGGATGACGTTCCTGCGGGAGCAATTGGACGACCCGGCACCGGAGCCCTGCGGCCGGTGCGACAACTGCGGCGGCCTTGACCTGCCAGCGGCGGCCGATGACCGTTCGGTGCTGGCCGCGTCCGCGGAACTGGCCGTGCCCGGAGTGGGGGTCGCACCAAGAGCCCAATGGCCGTCGGCTATGTCGTCCCTCGGGGTGAAGCTTGCCGGAAAGATCCCGGCAGCGGAGCGGGCCGAGACCGGGCGCGCCGTCGGTCGGTTGGACGGGATTGGGTGGGGCGCCGCGCTCCGGGCCGTGCTTGCGGCCGATGCCCCGGACGGCGAATTGCCGGTACCGCTGCGCCACGCAGTCGTGCAGGTGCTCGACGGGTGGCTACCCGCCGACGCGGCCGCGATCGACGCGGTGGTTTTCATCGGATCTACCCGTCGGCCCGTGCTGACCCGGCACCTGGCCGCCGGCCTGGCCCGCTACCGGTCGCTGCCGCTGGCCACCTCCTTCGAGGTCGTCGACCACGGACCGTCGGCGTCGGCAACCAACTCGGCGCGCCGGCTGGCCTCCGTGCTCGACCGGCACCGGCTCGCCGATCCGGACGTGGTGCGGGACAAGCGAATCCTGCTGGTCGATGACAGCACCGACACCGGTTGGACGCTGACCGTCACCGCCCGCAGGCTCCGGATGGCCGGCGCGACCGCTGTCTACCCGCTGGTGCTTGCGATCCGATAGAGCCGGGTCGACAGCGGCTGGCCGCTGTGGGTCGGTCGGGTCGGGCCGCCCGCCGGCTGGCCGCTGTAGGGGGTGTGTGGGCGCCCTACTCATGCTGCCTCGCCCCACGAGCGATCACTGCGGCCAGCCAGGCGCCCGAGCCGCGACTGCGGCCAACCAGGCGCCCGAGCCGGGACTGCGGCCAAACCGGCGCCTGAGCGGCGACTGCGGCCAGCACCGTGCCCGTCAGGCCAGACGGGCGGGGAACCCGCCGGTGGCGATCGGTCCCCAGCTGACCGGAGTCAACCGGAGCAGGCACTTGCCCTGATTCACCATGGCCTGCCGATACTCGGCCAGTCCGGGTGCTCGCCGGAGATGCTGCGGAAGTACTCGACCAGCCCGTCAACGGCGTCGGGTAGGTCGATCACCGTCCCGGTGGTCTCCACCTGAACCCAGGGGCCGCCGAAGTCGTCCGACAGCACCAGGACGGACACGGCCGGGTCCCGGCGGATATTGGCGACCTTGGCCCGCTCCGGGTAGCTGGAGACGACGATGTCGCCATTGTCGGCGACCCCGGCGCTGACCGGCGAGGACTGGATTGAACCATCCCGCCGTCGGGTGCTGACGATGACGTGGTGCCGGGGCCGAATGAACTCGAGCAGCCCGGCAAGGTCCGTGCGGGTCACGGTGGCGGTGGTTCTTGGCATCGGAACAGCATTGCGCACGGGTCGTGACCGGATCAACCGGAGGGGCTCATCGCCGAGATCACGCTCCGGGTTCCTCGCCGAATGCACTAGCCGGCCGGCCCAGGGGCGTCGGGCCTCAGCCGGAGGTGGCGGCCCGGTGCCGCTCGGTCAGTTCGAGGTAGTTCTCGGCGTTGCGCATCACTGCGGCTCGCTCATCCTCGGTCAATTCCCGGCGCACCTTGCCGGGCACCCCGGCTACCAACGAACCCGGCGGCACCGTTGCCCCTTCCAGAACGACCGCACCCGCGGCCACCATCGATCCCCGGCCGATCACCGCGCCGTTGAGAACAACGGCGCCCATTCCGATCAAGCAGTCGTTCTCGACGGTGCACCCGTGCAGGACCGCGGCATGCCCGACGCTGACCCCGTCACCGATCCGGGCCGGGAAGCCGGCGTCGGCGTGTACCACGACGCCGTCCTGAAGGTTGCTACCGGAACCGATGTCGATGCTGCTGGCGTCACCTCGGACCACACAGCCGTAGTACAGGCCGGTCCTGGCACCGACGGTGACCGCTCCGATCACCGTGGCCGACGGCGCCAACCAGGCGGACTCCGCCACGGTTGGCGTCTCTGCGTTGAACCTGATCAACTGCGACATACGTTGTTCTCCTTACGTCGTCGGGGGGCTGGCCGCAACGCGGCGCTGCGTGATCAGTGGCGCGGGACGACGAACTGCGACAACCGGCCCCTGCCCGGGGCCAGCTCGGCCCACCCGCAGGCAAACTCCAGGACAGCAACGGCCGAGGTCGGGAACTTGGTCATCATCGCGCCCAGCTGCTCCTGTTCGGAGGCCGGGCCGGCAAGGTCAGCCGCAAGATCCGGCAGACCCGGACCGTGGCCGACGACCAGGAACGCGCGGGCGGCCGCGGGCGCCCCGGCAATGACCTCCAGCAGGTCCCTGGCGTCGGCGGCGTAGATCCGCTCGTCCGTACCGACGAACGGCGCGTCCAGACCGGTGCATTCCAAGGTCTGCCGGGTGCGGGTCGCGGTGGAGCACGCGATCCGATCAAGCGGCGGCGCGTGTGCCGCGATCCAACCGCCGGCCAACGCCGCCTCGCGCCTACCCCGGGCGGCCAATGGCCGATCGTGGTCGGGGACACCGGCGGGGTAGGCCGACTTGCCATGGCGCAGCAGGATCAGGGTGCGGGTCATCGGGGTGCGGGTCATCGGGGTGCGACCTTCCAGGCCAGTAGCTCGCCACGCTCTCGGGCGTTGGCGGCCCAGATCCCGTTGCCACAGCGTTCAGCGCTTCGAACCGCCAGGCGCCAACGGCGTCGTCCGATAACCGGACCGCGCCCGACATAGGCCTGGACCGCACCGAGAACCCTGATCCGCGTCATGACCGGGGCAGCGTAACCAACGCCGCGGGCCCACGCCCGGGGCGCTGACAGGGTCACGCCGACACGACGGGCACCGGTCAGCGGCTGCCTATCCTTGACCCGACATGATCGCATCGACCCCCGCCAACCCCGGTGAGCCCAGCATGACGGCCCCGCCGACCGTCAACGATCTCGCGAAACGGCTGCCGGAGCTGACAACCGTCGACGAGCGCCGTCTGCGGCGCCGGCTCCGCGGTGCCAGGAGAATTACCGATCAGGCCAAACGGGAGGGCGCGTTGGCGTCCATCGCGAGCCAGCTCAGCACCGCCGAGGGCAGGGCCGCCCGTCGCGCTTCGGCGGTGCCGCCGTTGCGGTTCCCGCCGGAGCTTCCAGTGTCGGACCGGGTGGACGACCTCGCCGCGGCGATAGCCGAGCACCAGGTGGTGATCGTGGCCGGCGAGACGGGGTCCGGGAAGTCGACCCAGCTGCCGAAGATCTGCCTGCGGCTCGGTCGCGGGGTACACGGCATGATCGGCCACACCCAGCCACGAAGGATCGCCGCCAGGGCGCTGGCCGAGCGGATCGCGGAGGAGACCGGCACCGAGGTCGGCGGGGCGGTGGGCTACGCCATCCGGTTCGGTGACCACACCGGGCCGTACACCCTGGTCAAACTGATGACCGACGGGATCCTGCTGAACGAGATCGTCCGGGACCGGATGCTCTGGGCGTACGACACCATCATCATCGACGAGGCTCACGAACGGAGCCTCAACATCGACTTCCTGCTGGGGTACCTGCGTGATCTGTTACCCCGGCGTCCCGACCTCAAGCTGATCATCACCTCGGCGACCATCGATCCGCAGCGATTTGCGCGCCACTTCGGTGACGCGCCGGTGGTAGAGGTTTCCGGCCGTACCTATCCGGTCGAGATCCGTTACCGCCCATACGGAATCGACGAGCAGCGGGATGCCGAGGAGATCGACGACGCCGAGCCGGATTCGGCACGGTCAGCAGGCGGCACGCCGACGGCCCGGCATGCAACGCAGGGCCGGTCCAGCGACAACCGATCCAGCGGAGGCCGTTCCAGCGACAACCGTTCCAGCGACAACCGTTTAGGCGATGATGGTATCGACCAGGCGCAGGCCATTTGTGACGCGGTCGATGAATTGTCCGCCGCCGGCGGCGGTGACATCCTGGTGTTCCTGTCCGGCGAGCGCGAGATCACCGATACGGCAGAGGTTCTCCGCGGGCACTTGGCTGGACGCCGGGAAACGACAGAGGTACTGCCGTTGTACGGCCGGTTGTCAGCGGCCGATCAGCACAAGGTGTTCTCCGCGCACACCGGGCGGCGGATCGTGCTGGCCACCAATGTGGCCGAGACCTCTCTCACCGTGCCGGGTATCCGGTACGTCATCGATCCGGGGACGGCGCGGATCTCCAGGTACTCCGCCCGCAGCAAGGTGCAGCGTCTCCCGATCGAGCCGATTTCCCAGGCGTCGGCCAGGCAACGGGCCGGCCGGTGCGGGCGGGTCGCCGACGGAATCTGCATCCGGCTCTACTCCGAGGAAGACTTCCTTGGCCGGCCCGCCTTCACCGACCCTGAGATCGCTCGCACCTCGCTGGCCTCGGTCATCCTCCAGATGGCGTCGCTCGATCTCGGCGACATCGCCGAGTTCGGCTTCCTCGACCCGCCCGACCGCCGCCAGATTACTGATGGAATAACGGTTCTCACTGAACTGGGCGCGCTGGAGCAGGCCGAGGACGGGCGCCGGACGCTGACCACGGTCGGTCGGTCGATGGCGGCCCTGCCGCTGGACCCCCGACTTGCCCGGATCCTGGTAGAGGCGGCCAGGCTGGGCTGCTTGGACCAGCTGCTGGTGATCGTGGCAGCGCTGGCGATCGTCGATGTCCGGGAGTACCCGCTGGAGGAAAGGGAGCGGGCCACCGCCGCGCACTCCCGGTTCACCGACCCACAGTCGGACTTCAGTGCCTACCTCGGGCTCTGGGTCTACCTGGAATCCCAAGCCAAGACCCTCTCTGGCAACGCATTTCGCAAGATGTGCCGCCGCGAGTACCTCAACTACCTGCGGATCCGGGAATGGCAGGATCTGCATGCTCAGCTACGGCAGATCTGCCGCGGGCTGGGCATGGACGGCGCAGGTGGCCCGCCGGCCAAACTGTCCGCGGAGGTCCCGCCGGGAAGCCGCCCTGCCGCGGCCGGCACCCGCGGATCGTTGGCCGTCGAGGTCGACAACGAGAAGGTGCATACCGCTTTGCTCGCCGGGTTGCTGTCGCACATTGGCCTGCGCGCCGAAGCCAGCCGTGAATACCAGGGCACCCGGGGGGTCAGTTTCACGGTCTGGCCCGGGTCCGCGCTCGCCCGGTCCAGGCCGGCCCTGGTAGTGGTGGCCGAACTGGTGGAGACCAGCAGGCTATGGGGCCGGATCTGCGCCAGGATCGACCCTGGTTGGGTCGAACAGGTCGGTGGACACCTGTTGCGCCGGAATTACTCCGAGCCGCGTTGGAACGGCAGGCGAGCGAGCGTCGAGGCCACCGAGAAGGTGATGCTTCTCGGCGTCACGATCGTGGCCGCGCGGACCGTGCAGATCGACCGGATCGACCCGGAAATGTGCCGGGAGTTATTCATCCGGCACGCACTGGTGGAACGCGACTGGCAGTCCAGGCACCGATTCTTGACGGAGAACCAGCAGGCACTCGACGACATCGCAGCATGGGAGGATCGGACCCGCCGCCGCGACATCGTCGTCGATGACGAGACCATTTTCGGCCTGTACGACGCGCGGATACCGGCCGACGTTACCTCCGGCCGCCATTTCGATTTCTGGTGGAAGAAAGCGGCCCGGGCGACTCCCGACCTGCTGACGTTCAGCACCGGGATGCTGATCGCCGCCGGCACAGAGCGTTTCGACGCCGCCGCCTACCCGGACCGGTTCCAGGTGGGTGATGTCGATCTTGATCTCGGGTACGTCTTCGACCCGGGCCGACGCGACGACGGTGTGACCGTCACGATCCCGCTGGCGGTGCTGGCCAGGGTTGACCCGGCGGCTTTCGACCGGCAGATTCCTGGATTACGAACCGACCTTGCCGTGGCGTTGATCAGGTCGTTGCCAAAGACGTTGCGCCGCAGCTTCGTTCCGGTCCCCGACTTCGCCGCCGCCGCGCTGGGGCGGATCGCGGAGCAGGAATCCGCTCCCGCCGGGGGCGGTGATCGGGTGCCACCCTCGTTCCCCGACGAACTCGCCGGTTCGCTCACCGCCCTGACCGGGATCGTCGTCCGGGCATCGGATTTCGACGTCTCCAAGGTTCCCGACCACCTGCGGCTGGGGTTCACCGTCGTCGACGAGCAGGGTCGGTCGGTCGCTGCGGGAAAGGATCTCGGCCAGCTCCAGACCGATCTCCGGGTGAACAGCCGGCAGGCGGTCGCGAAAGCATCCGGCACCGTGGAACGGTCCGGACTGACCAGCTTCCCCGCGGACGGCGTGCCACCCAGCCTGACCAGCACCGTAGCCGGGCATCGGGTGACCGGCTACCCGGCGTTGGTCGACGAGGGGCAGACGGTTTCGGTGGCCGTTTTCACCTCCCCGCAGGACCAGCGACGCGCAATGCTGGCCGGTACCCGCAGGTTGCTGTCCCTCCACGCACCGTCCCAGGTCAGTGCGCTGCGCCAGTCGTTGACCCGGCAACAACTGCTGACCCTGGCGGCGACCCCGTTCGGGTCGGTCGGGGAGTTGGTGGCCGACGCGACCGAGGCTGCGGTCGATGCCTTGCTCACCTGGGCCGGGGGTCCGGTATGGACCGCGGACGATTTCACAGCTTTGGTGACAAAGATCACGCCGCACCTGCGTAAGGCGGTTCGGGACATCGTGGTGGCAGTGGAACGGGCGTTGCTCGCGGCGCAGGACGCCGCGGTGGCCATCGACATCGCAGCGGCGGACGGCGCCGGCGGCGCCGCCATCGCGGACCTGATAGCCGATATGCGCGACCAACTTGCCGGGATGCTCGCCCCGGGCTTCATCACCAGAACGGGGGCCGGCGGCCTGCCCGATCTCACCCGATGGTTGCAGGCGTTGACGGTCCGTGCCCAACGGGTTGTCGCGGCACCCGCCAGGGACCGCGAAAGGCTTGCGGAGATCACCACTCTCGGCAGCGAGTTCGACCGCGCTCTGGCAGGCCTGGTTCCGGAGCGGATGGCCGATCCGGACGTGACGGCGGTCCGCCGGCTGCTTGCGGAATACCGGGTGGCTCTGTTCGCCCAACCCACGCGGACCGCTGTCCCGGTATCCGGAAAGCGAATCCGCACCGCTCTTGGAGCCCTGCGACCATGACGTTCAGCCCGGACTGCGGGGGTTGGGCCGGTCCGACGCCGCCGTCGACGGCCCAACGGCGGGCAGGATGGCGGGATGAAACGGCGTGCCCGGTTGATCCCCGCGGTCCTCGCGGCGGTCTGTCTGGCCGCCTGTGGACCGGCGGTGGCGGCCGGCCCGGCTGCTGGTCCGGCTGCGGTTCGGGCCGGCGGTGCCGTGCCGGCCACCGGCAACGACCCGACCCCCGGCCCGGGTGAGTCGGCGGCCGTGGCGGCTCCCAGCGCTGGTAATCCTGTTATCGATTCCACTGGCGCCGATTCCACTGGCGCCGATTCCGCCGGCACGTATGCCACTGACACCAGTTCCGCCGCCACCGCCGCCGCTGCCGGTGTGATTCAAACCGATGTCTGGATTCCGGCCGGCGATCACCGGGTGCCCGGCACATTGGCCCTGCCGGTTGCGCAACCGGGGGCGTCACCGTCAGGTTCGGTGCAGCCGGGAGGCTCCACTCCGGTGGTCCTGCTGCTGCACGGCGACCTCAGTAGCAGAGACGAGAACGGAGACCTGTTCGGGCATCTGGCGTCCGCGCTTGCCGCCCGCGGGATCGCCTCGCTGCGCATCGATTTCGCGGGTTCGGGTGGTTCGGAACAACCGGATTTGGCGCTGGACTACCCGGGAATGGTCGCCGACGCCACGGCCGCGGTCCGGTTTCTGCAGGACCGTGCCGGGTTGGATCCGGGACGTATTGCGGTGCTGGGACTCTCGCGTGGCGGTTCGATCGCCGCGACGGTGGCGGGGACGGTCCCGGGAATTGCGGCGTTCGTTTCGTGGAGCGGGGCCGTGGCCAACGGCTCTGACGAGGATCCCGATGCCCACCAGATTGCCCGGGATGACGGTAGCTACCCGGTCGACCTGGGGGACAGGGAGTTTCGGCTGTCGCTGGCGTGGTACGACTCCATCGAAGCTGCTCGTCCGCTGGATGACGTGGCCGGGTACACCGGTCCGGTCCTGGCCATTGTCGGCACCGGCGACGAGGTGGTTCCGCCAGAGGAGTCCACGGCTTTGATCGCGACGGTCGCCAGCAAGGACGCCACCTTGCACACCATCGACGGAGCCGATCACGGATTCTCCCACGATCCCGGCTACTCAGACGAGGCGATCGCGGTCACCACCGACTGGCTGGCCCTCCGGTTCATCGGGTGAGCTCACCGCAGCCGGCGGGAAATCCCGGCCAGGTCGAGCACGAATCCGTCCCGGTCGACCGTCAGCCGACGCTCGCCGGCCGGGCCCCGGTGTACCAGGGTGGCCCCGTCTGGCCCGAGCTGGAGCGTTCGGTAGTGGTGCAGCACCGGCGCGACCGCCAGGTCCGGCACCCCGACCGAGGCAACCAGCACCGACTCCATTCCCTGCCGTTGATGAAGGCCCAACCGGCGGACGGCCAGGGAATTGGTGAACGCGCTCGCGGACAGGTCGACGTCCCACCCGCGGTCGAGCCCCGGATCAGGTGGCGCGTTGCCTGCCCCGTCGAGCCACCGTCCGCCGGGCGTGCGGGTCAGCAGCAGGCCGCGTTCGGTCACCGCACCATCGGCCTGGACGGTCAACCGCCTGGTCCGCCCGATTCGGTCACACAGTACCGAATACGAACAGCCGTAACCGTTGTCGGGGCTGACCGCGACGATGTACCCACTCGCACGCAGGCCCCGGTCGGTCATCACGACCCGCACTGTCTCCCACCGCCGTCCGTCGTCGGAGGACCAGCTCAGGAGCCTGGCCGGACCAACGGCGGCGCTCACGCTCCGAACCGTAATGCGAACACGGCACAACGGCCCAGGCCGTAAGCGTTCCGTGACCAATGGGCCACCCGGGACGAACTCATCCGCACGATAGGGGTTTGACGGATCAGGTGGGACCCCCGCACGATGACCGCCGTGGGGCATCTGGAGTTCACCGGCGTCTCGTTCAGCCTGCCCGACGGCCGCCCGCTGCTGGCCGATGTCACCGCCCGGATCGGCGCCGGTCAGGTGACCGCCCTGATCGGACCGAATGGCACCGGCAAGACCACCCTGCTACGAATTGCCGCCGGTGAGCTGGATCCAGAGGCGGGTGTCGTCGCGCGATCGGGGTCGCTGGCGGTAATGCCGCAGTCCATCGGATCTGCCACGCCGGACTGGACGGTGCGGGATCTGCTGCTGTCGGTATGTGCCGAGCAGGTGCAGCACGCGGCCGCCGCCGTCGACGCAGCCGAACTGGAGTTGATGACCGATGAATCCGAACCGGTCGCCATCCGGTACGGCAACGCACTGGCCGAGTGGGCTGATGTCGGTGGTTACGACATCGAAACCGCGTTCGACGTCGCCTCGGTGGCCGCCGTCGGCGTTCCGTATGACCGACTCAAATACCGTGCGGTGACTGGACTTTCCGGTGGTGAGCAGAAGCGACTGGTGCTGGAGCTGCTGCTGGCCGGGCCGGCCGAGGTGCTGCTGTTGGACGAACCGGACAATTTCCTGGACGTGCCGGCGAAGCGGTGGCTCGAAGATCGATTGACCGGCTGCGGCAAGGCGGTGCTGCTCGTCTCGCATGACCGGGAATTACTGAACCACGCCGCCACCCGGGTGCTCACCTTGGAACCCGGTGCGGCAGGGGCGGTGTCCTGGGTACACGGCGGCTCGTTCGTCGACTACCCGGCGGCGCGGGATCAGCGGAACTCCCGGTTGGAGGAGCTACGCCGACGGTGGGATGAGGAGCGCGCCAAACTCAAAGCCCTGGTGTTGATGTACAAGACAAAGGCCGCGTTCAACGACGGGCTTGCCTCCCGGTACCAGGCGGCGCAGACCCGGTTGGCGAAGTTCGAGGAGGCGGGCCCGCCGGAGGCCGTGCCGATTGTGCAGAAGGTCAGCATGCGGTTGGCCGGGGGCCGCACAGCCAAACGCGCGGTGGTCTGCCGGGGCCTGGAGCTGACGGGTCTGATGAGCGCGTTCGACCTCGAGGTGTTCTACGGCGACCGGCTTGCGGTGCTGGGCTCCAACGGATCGGGCAAATCGCATTTCCTGCGTCTGCTGGCGCGCGGCGGTTCCGACCCCGATGTCGAGCACCAGCCGGTCGCCGACGCGGCCATCGACCCGGTGCCGCACACCGGAACGGCGGTGTTGGGGTCCCGGGTGCGTCCGGGGTACTTCCGGCAGTCCGCCACCCCCGTCGTGCTGCACGAACGCACCCTGCTGGAGATCCTGCATCACGGCGACGAGCACCGGTCCGGGATGGGCCGGGAACAGGCGGCCAGGGCGCTGGACCGTTACGGCCTCGCCAGGGCCGGTGAGCAGCTGTTCCGCACGCTGTCCGGTGGTCAGCAGGCCAGGCTGCAGATCCTGCTGCTCGAGCTGTCCGGGGCCACCCTGATGGTGCTGGACGAACCGACCGACAACCTCGACCTGCACTCGGTGGAGGCACTGGAACAGGCCTTGGACGCATTCGCCGGGACCGTCATCGCCGTCACCCACGACCGGGCCTTCGCCCGCACGTTCGACTCGTTCCTGATCTTCGGTGCCGACGGCGACGTGCGGCGGACACAGCAACCCGAGTGGGGCCAGGGCCGGGTCCGCCGGCGGCGGTGAACCGGCGGAACAGGTTCACCGGTGTCCTCGCACCGTGTCCTCGCACCGACAGGTGCCGGCTGAGCAGTAAACCGAACCGGTCGGCGTGCCACGATGGCAGGGTGATGACCTCCCGACCTCGGGATCGGCTCCGACCCGGGGGCGGCCGGACCGCCAGGTCGACTCCGCTACCCGGCCTGCCCGCTGACGATGTGATGTTCGCCGGCCTGGTCGCATCCGCGGCGGCGTTCACCGCCCTGCTGGCGGGGGCGGCGGTGGTGGCCGCCGTCGTGAGCAGCGGGGCGACGGACCTGCCGCCTGTGCCAGGTCTCGTCGATCCCGGCCCGGTCGTCCGATATGGCATACCGACGGCCCGGACGCTGCTCGACGTGTTCGCGGCGGCCGCCGCGGGGGTCGCGCTACTCGCCCGTTTCCTGGTCGTCGATCGGGCTGCCGCGGCTGACCGGGTGCTGCATTCGGCACGAGTGGTGGGGTTGTGGGCCTCGGTGGGCTGGACCTGCTCGGCGGTGCTGAGCGTCGTCCTGTTGACTGCGGAGATCGATCCGGGCGGCGTTCCCGGGCTGCCGGCGATCTGGGCCTACGTGACCAACGTCCCCGCGGGGAAGGGGCTGGTGCTGTCCGCGGCATGCGGGGTGGTGTCGGCGCTGTTGGCCCGCTGGAGCCTTCGGCACGGCGAAGCGGTCCCGGCGGAACTGCGCGCTGGGGTGGTGCTGTTCGGCGTCCTGCCGTTGTCGCTGACTGGTCACGCGTCCAACTGGTACTACCACGACCTGTCCATGGTGGTCATGGAGGTGCATGTGGTGGCCGCGACTGCTTGGGCCGGTTCGCTCGGTGCGGTCGTCGTCCTGCTGTCCCGCAGGCCGGTCCTGCTCGCCGCGGCGATGCCCCGCTACTCCCGGCTGGCTACCTGGTGTGTGGTCGTCGTCGGTGCTACCGGGGTCTTCACCGGGCTACTGGAATTGGCCCTGTCCCCGGTGACGGCACTCCCGGGGTCGCTGTTGAGCACCCGGTTCGGCGTGCTGGTGCTGGCCAAAGCGGTAGTGACGATGCTGGTCGCCGGGATCGCGCTGGTCGCTCGGAACCGTTTGGTGCCGGCGATCGCCCGGGGCCACCGGACCGCTATCGCAGTGTGGTGCGGGTGGGAGCTGCTGGTGCTGGCGATGGCGTTCGGGGTGGCAGCCGTGCTGACCCGGGCGTCCGTCAGCATCTGGTAGGTCTCTGGTGACCGTCAGCCGCCGCCGACCCTGGACTCGTCGGCCCACCCCGTCAGGCAGTGGCGAGCATCCCGCACCGGTTCGGGTCCCCAAGCCGTGACGCGCTGTGGCGGTCTGGGGGTATCAAGTCCGATGCTGCGCGCCGCAACCCAGGTCACCCCCGCCCAGGTCAGGGCCAACCCGAACCCCGCGACCCACCAGGATGACCAGTCGACGGGCACCATGTGCAGCGCGCTTCCCTGCTGGTAGGCCGTTCGTAGTTCCGCGATGGACCGGGACGCGAGGTCGGTGGGGGTGGCGAACGCGACCGTCTGCAGCCAGAGTGCGCCGTACCCGACCGCGGCGACCGCTGCCGATCCGATCAGCACCCGAATCCGCGGGCGCACCCGGAGCAGGAACACCGCGTCGACGGTCAGCCCCACCGGTACCAACCAGAACGGCACGATGCTGGGCGGGAAGATGGTGAACGCCAGCATCGGCCAAATCAGGCAGCGGTAGGCGACGTACGCGGCCGTGACAATCGTGGCGGTGAATTTCAGACCCACCATCATCCGCGCGAACACCAGCACCGGAACGCAGATGGCGATCACCCACACCGGGTAGACCCAGGGCGGGATCGGCATCGCGAACGATTGGATGGCGACGTCGTCGACGGGGCGCCCCAGCTGTTGCGCCGCGAACGCCAGCAACTCCGGTTCCGCGTATGGCTGACCGCGGAACCAGGACGCGACCTCGAGGATCCCGTACTCCTGCTGCCCCGTCGGGAAAAACATGTCCTCGAACAGGAACGCCCACAGGGCGAGCATGCCGAGCCGCCACTGCAGCGTGAAGGGCCCATCACCGGGAAACCCGTGATACCAGTTGCGGATCACCCCCGCGATCATGATCGCGGTGCCCCCGTACAGCAGCAGGTGGGACGGTGACCAGGCGGTGAGGTCCAGTCCGTTGATCCGGTGATTGACCACATCGATGGGCCCGGCCAGGACGAAGATGCTGGTTCCGATCTGCATGATCCGCAGGGATCGTCGGTCGGCGCCGTAGCCGGTGAAACTGTGCGAGAGCACCAGCCCGATCGCGATTCCGGTGCCGACGGTGTTGAGGATATGGGCGGCCGCAAGGTCGTCCCGCAGCCACTTGAAATGCCAGGCGACGTCCCAGGACGAGCCGAGGAGTTTGAACCCCAAGGCGGCCAACCACATTCGATTCATGAAGACCGCGAGTGAGCGGGGCGTGGCCCGCCCGGGTTCACCGCGGGTCCAGTAGGTGCGCATGAAACCCGAGAGCCTGTGCATCCCGACCCCCGATCTAGAACGCTGGCTTTGCAAGCATGTGATCAGCACGATCTGGACAAAGAGTACGGCCCGCAGGCCGGACGTTCGCGGTGCGAACCGGTCTCAGGTGACGGCCACCGAGACCAGCGGGCCGGTCCGCCGGGCGACCGGAGTGTCCAGCGCGATCACCGTCGACGTCCGCAGCACGGCCGGATCCCGGACCACTTCGTCGATGACCCGCTGCAGGTCGGCGTTGGACCGCGACACCAGCCGGACCAACAGATCGGCCGACCCGGTGATGGTGTGCACCTCGATCACTTCGGGAATACCGGCAAGGTGCGCCGTCACCTCCCCCCGGCCCCGGCCCTGCGCGATCTCCAGCGACAGGAACGCGGTGACCGGGTACCCGAGGGCCGCCGGGTCGATCGTCGGGGCCAGGTCGGCGATCACCCCGGTCCGCTGTAACCGGTCCAGCCGAGCCTGCACCGTGCCCCTCGCGGCGCCCACCCGGCGGGCCGCCTCGACCACGCCGACGCGGGCATCAGCAGCGAAGACGGCCATGATCGCCGCGTCCAGCCGGTCAATGCTCATCCTCGTGCACTGGTCAAACTGCTCAGTGGCAGGGGCATAGACCAGGGCGAAGTGTGCATGCTGAGCAGCATATTGGCCAAGACTTGCCTATTCCAGCTGCGACCCGCCACGCTGCCATCGGGATGCATTCCACCCGACCATCCACCCGAGCATCGACCCGACCATCCACCAGGAGGCCGCCACGTGACCGCAATCCAAAGCTCCGTCGGGATCACCCTGACCGACGCCGAACGGGCGGCCGACCTAGACGCCGACACGCTCAGCCGGCTGGTCGGGCTGGTCGAGCACGACCCGGCCGCCGACCCGTTCCCGGTGGTCGGCATGGACGCGGTGGTCTTCGTGTGCGGGAACGCCACCCAGGCGGCGCACTACTACCAGTCGGCGTGGGGGATGGAACTGGTGGCCTATCGCGGCCCTGAGTCGGGGCATCGCGACCACGCGTCGTACGTCCTGATCTCCGGGTCGGCGCGGTTCGTGCTGACCGGCGGGGTCAGCCCGGGCAGCCCGCTGCACGATGTCCACCGCGGGCATGGCGACGGGGTGGTCGACCTGGCGTTGCAGGTCACCGACGTCGATGGTTGCATCGCGCACGCCAGGGAGCAGGGCGCGACCGTCCTGGTCGAACCGCACGACGAGACCGACGACCACGGAACGGTTCGGCTGGCCGCGATTGCCACCTACGGTCACACCCGGCACACCCTGGTCGATCGCTCCCAATACACCGGGCCCTACCTGCCCGGGTACGTCCCCCGCCACTCATCCCGGGTACCCCGGCCCGGGGCTCCGCGGCGGATATTCCAGGCGTTGGATCACGCCGTCGGGAACGTCGAACTGGGCCGGATGGACCATTGGGTGCGCTTCTACAACCGGGTCATGGGCTTCACGAACATGGCCGAGTTCGTCGGCGACGACATCGCTACGGAGTACTCCGCGCTGATGTCCAAGGTGGTGGCCAGCGGCAACCACCGGGTGAAGTTCCCGCTGAACGAGCCCGCGCCTGGTAAGCGGAAGTCGCAGATCGATGAGTACCTCGAGTTCTACACCGAACCCGGTTGCCAACATCTGGCCCTGGCCACCGGCGACATTCTCGGTGCGGTCGATGCGCTGCGGGCCGAGGGTGTGGAGTTCCTGGACACCCCGGACGCCTACTACGACGACCCGTCGCTGCGGGAGCGGATCGGCCACGTCCGGGTCGACGTCGCCGAGCTGAAGAAACGCCGCATCCTGGTCGACCGGGACGAGGACGGATACCTGCTGCAGATCTTCACCCGGCCACTGGGTGACCGACCCACGGTGTTCTTCGAACTGATCGAACGGCACGGCTCGCTCGGGTTCGGCAAGGGAAACTTCAAGGCGCTGTTCGAGTCCATCGAGCGGGAGCAGGCCGCCCGCGGGAATCTCTGAGCGACCGGCACTCGTAGCGCCGTGGCGGTCAGTCGCCGACGGGGTACCAGGCGTCGACGACCAGGCCCGATGCGGCGGTCCGCAAGCCGGAGACGTGCCCGCCCGCCGCGCCAACGGCCAGCAGCTGGTCGACCAACTCATCACCGTCCAAGGTCACGGGATGAAGATCCTTGACCCGCTCGTCGAAGCGGTCCCGCCCCCGATGCCCGGCCTCGGTGAGCTTCTGCAGCGATCCGGTCGAAGCCAGTGAACCCCGGGCGACACCGAGAATGCCGAGGGCGTCGTCCAGTGCCTCGATCAGAGCCTCCCGGTTGCCCTCGCACATCGCCCGGATCAGTTCCGGTCTGGTCCCGGCGACCCTGGTGCCGTCGACGAACGAGGATGCGGCAAGGGCCAGTGGCAACGCCCCGCCCTGTTCGCCGACCTGGGCCAGAGCCAGCGCCAACAGGTGCGGCAGGTGCGACACCCTGGCGACGGCCAGGTCGTGTGCCTGGGGTTCGGCGGGGACCACCCGGCTGCCGATCGCCAGCGCGAGAGCCGCGACACTTACCCAGTCCTCGACCCTACTGTCGTCGGTCAGGCAGGTCACCCAGGCGGCGCCAGCGAACAGGTCGGCCGACCCGGCCGCCCACCCGGAGATCGCGGTACCTGCCATCGGGTGCGACCCGACGTAGCGCGTCTTGGGTGCGAGTTCTGACACTTGTTCCTGCACTGACGCTTTGACGCTGCCGATGTCGGTCAACCGGGCGCCCGGGGCCAGCTCGCCCACTCTGCGGAGCAGGTCAGGAAAGGCGGTTACCGGCGCGGCCAGCACGATCAGCGCATCGGATTCCACGGCCCGGGACAAGGTGGCGTCCAGGTCGGCCATGACGTCGGCGTCGTCGCTGGCCGCCGCTGCCCGGGTGCCCGCACTCGGTGACCAGCCGAACACCGGAAGGTGTGGGAGAGCCGCCCGTACGAGGGAGCCACCCATCAGTCCCATGCCAAGCACGCACAGTGCTGGGGGCAGTCCGTCGGAGATGCTCGAGTTCGAGGCGCCTTCGTGCATGCAACCATCATGAAGGCCGAGCACGCCGACAGGCATTATCTTCCGGGTGACTTGGGGGTTACGCCCTGTTGTGATCATTTGTCCGTAACCCCCGTCCGGTGGGGGAGACCCACCAGGCCCACGGGTACTGCGTAGCCGCGTCTGCGGGAAGGCCGTAACGTTGCCCCACGTGAGCGCCGCCAGCACAACCACCTCCGATGGGTTCGGCGTTGCTGTGACCCGTGACGACGCCACCTGGCGCTGCTCCCTGCTGGCACCGGAGTTGCTTGACGACCTGGACGGGGTGATCACCGGTTTGCGCCGAGTGGCGACCGCCGGGCCGGTGTTCGCCATGCTGGCGGTCGACGATGAGTTCTTCGTGGTAGTCCGGCCCATCCCGGGCGGCGCCGCGCTGCTGCTCTCGGATGCAACCGCAGGGCTCGACTATGACATCGCCGCCGACGTCCTTGACCTGTTGCAGGTCCAGATTCCGGAGGACGAAGAAGTCGATGACGAGCCCTGGGCCGAGGGCGATCTCAGCTTGCTGGCCGACCTCGGTGTGCCTGAGCAGGAGATGCAACTCATCGTCGACGACGTCGATCTGTACCCCGACGAGCAGCTGGCGATGATCGCCCAGCGCTGTGGATTTGGCGACGCGTTCGCGGCCGTGCTCGAGAAGGTCTGACCGCTGGCCGGGTCAGCCGCGCCATACCGGCCGGCCGACGTCGAGCTCATCCGGTTGGCGTTGGCTCTGGCGCGAAGAGCTGATGACTCGGGAGACGTTCCGGTCGGCGCCGTCGTGGTCACTCCGGACGGCGTCACCGTGGGCGAGGGGTGGAACACCCGGGAACGCACCGGCGACCCGACCGCGCACGCCGAGGTCGTCGCGATCCGGGCGGCGGCGGCGGTGCTGGGGGGCTGGAATCTGACGGCATGCACGATCGCGGTCACCGTGGAGCCGTGCACGATGTGCGCCGGGGCGATCGTGGCGGCTCGCGTCGGGACGGTGGTCTTCGGCTGTTGGGAGCCCAAGACCGGGGCCGCCGGTTCACTGTGGGATGTGCTGAGGGACCCCCGGTCGACCCATCGCGCCGAGGTCAGGGGCGGGGTGCTGGCTGATGAGTGCGCCGCCCTGATGAAGAACTTCTTCGCCGGGCAGCGGCGAGTCGAGTAAGTACGCGACCTACAGTCCCTGGGATGGATCTCGGCGTCTACAGCTTCGGTGATTTCAGCCGAACCCGGTCACCGGGGAGGCGGTCTCACCGGCGCAGATCGACATGACCACCGGCCAGGTCTGATCACCCGGGCGGGCCGTTGGCGTCAGCGTTCTGCGCCGCGTCCGCGCAGGGTGAGGAATACCAGCGCCGCCGCCGCAGCCATCAGGGCAACGGCAATGATCGACGTTGCGCCGATCCCGTCTCCGAACGCGGCCTGGGCCGACGACAGCAGCTGCGATGCCTGTGGTTCCGGCAGCTGGGAGGCCACTGTTGTTGCTCCGCCTAGGGTTTCGGTGGCAGTGGAGGTGTCGGCCGCGGAAAGTCCGGCCGGAACGTCGACCCCGGTCCGGTACGCGGCGGTCAGGATGCCGCCAAGGACCGCCGTGCCCAAAACGGCGCCGACCTCGTAGGCGGTTTCCGAGATCGCCGACGCCGCGCCGGCTTGCTCCGCCGGCACGCTGGACACGATGACGTCGTTGGAGATCGTTTCGGCGGCACCAATGCCTAGTGACAACACGACGAATGCCAGGGCAATCGCCAGCGTCGACTTCTCCTGCGCGCCAACGAAGACGGCGGCATACCCGGCAGCGCTGACCAGCAGGCCGCCGGCGACGATCGCCCGCGGGCCGGTCCGCCGGACCAGTGGGACGACGGCCAACCCGGCGATGATCGTCACCGCGAGGCCAGGAAGAAGCACCAAGCCTGCATTCATCGGCGACTGACCGAGCACCAGTTGCAGGTGTTGCGAGACGAAGAACAGGAAGCCGACAAGAGCAAAGATGCTCAGCAGATTGGCCAGCACGGCGCCGGTGAAGGCACCGCGGGTGAAGAGCCGGACGTCCAGCATCGGTTGCAGTCTGGTCAGCTGCCGACGGACAAAGGCGACGCCGGCCAGCACACCGATGGTCATCAGGGCCGAGGAGGTCGCCGTGAGGTCGTCGTGGGCGATGCTCTTGATGGCGTAGACGATGGGCGTCATCGCCAGCAGGGACAGCCCGATGCTGAGCGGATCGACCGGTCCCGGATTCGGATCCTTGGATTCGGGGACGAAGATCGGAGCCAGGATCAGCAGGAGTATCAGGACCGGGACGGCCATCAGGAAGACCGAGCCCCACCAGTAGTGCTCCAGCAGGAAGCCGCCGACGATCGGGCCGAGTGCAGCACCCCCGGAGAACCCGGCCGCCCAGATCGCGATGGCCAGTCGGCGCTGCTGGCGGTCGAGGAAGATGTTGCGCAGCAACGACAACGTGGACGGCATCAGCATTGCACCAAAGAAGCCCATGGCCGCCCGGGCGGTGATCAGCGCCTCAGCCGAGGGCGCGTAGGCCGCGGCCACCGAGATCGCAGCGAAACCGGCCGAGCCGATGAGCAGCAGCCGGCGACGGCCGAACCGGTCGGCGACGCTGCCCATGGAGACCAGCAGGCCGGCGAGCACCAGCGAATACACGTCGATGATCCACAGCAGCTGGGTTCCACTGGGCTGCAACGATTCCGAGATTGACGGCAGCGCGAAGCTCAGGACAGTGGTGTCCACGGCCACCAGCAGGACCGGGAGCAGCAGGACGGCGAGCGCCAGCCACTCCCGAGCGCCGGCGCGCGGGGGCGTGCCTACGGCGGGCTGCCGGTCGACGGTGGTCATGGACGTACTCCTGTTCACGGGATGATGTGCTCCACTATACCGACCAGTTGGTACAGTAACAACCTCAGGGTGGTGAAGGAAGTCCCCGAGCGACCGCTACCAACTGCTCGCCCTGGTGAGCAACTGGCGCCGATGAGGTGAGTGCGGTGGTGATGTCCTCGCGGTGCGGCCTGCTCGCTACGGTGGTCGGGTGCCGCCGCCCCCCGCAGCCAAGGAGAAGGTGCTCGACGCCTTCCAACGGTTGCTCATTGTCAACGGGGAGCGGTCCGCCACCCTGGACGCTGTCGCCCGCGAAGCAGGTGTGTCCAAGGGCGGCTTGATCTACCACTTCAGTTCGCGCGAAGCGCTGATCGACGGTTTGCTCAACCGGTTGGAAGCCCTGGTAGATGAGGATTTGCGGGCGATGACGGCGGCGGTGGAAGGTCCCGTCCGCTACTACGTCCGATCCTGCGCGCAAGCCGATACCCCGTTGGATCTGACGATGGTCGCGGTCACCCGCCTGCTTCAGCGTTCGCACTCCCGGGCACCCGAGGTGCTGGCCACTGCCCACAACCGTTGGTATGACGCGTTACTCGCGGCCGTCGGCGACCCGTCCATTGCCCGGTTGGTCATCCTGCTGGGTTACGGGCTGTATTACACCGCCACCGTTGCCGGTGAGCAGTTACTGGACCAGACCGTCCCGCCGGTCAACGACATCGACGATGTGCTGGCGTTGGTGCAGGAACTCATCACCGTCCGCGGTGACCGGACTGCCACCGGCTGACCCAGTCGCCCGTTGGCTGGTCCTTCAAGCGACCGGCCGCCGGTATAGTCGTCGCCGGTAGCGTGTCCGAGCGGCCTAAGGAGCACGCCTCGAAAGCGTGTGAGGGGGAAACTCCTCCGTGGGTTCAAATCCCACCGCTACCGCCACTGACCAGGACAAACGCCAGGCAGCCCGACAGCGCAGGCCTCCCTGTTGAGACGCCAGTCTCAGTTCCAGTCTCATTTCGGCCGTGGTTCGTCCTTGTCCGTGTCCCAAATGAGGCCACCAACCCGGCCGGCGATGTCCCGCTGGATAGCCGTCGTCACATGCTGGTAGCGAGCCGCCATCGCGGTATGCGACCACCCCATGATCCCCATCACCGCGCGCTCTGGGACGCCAAGGATCAGCAGCACTGTAGCCGCCGTGTGCCGGGCATCATGCAGCCGGGCATCGCGGACCCCAGCAGCGATCAGCAGCCGTTTCCACTCGTCGTAGTCCGTACGCGGGTTCACCGGCTCGCCAACCTGCGTACTGAAGAGCCACCCTCCGTCACTCCACAGCTGGCCGGCTGTGATTCGTTCCCCCTCTTGTTCGACCCGGTGCCCTCGAAGCAACAACACCAACTCATCCGGTAGCCCTACCGACCGTCGACCCGCACGGGACTTCGTCTCCGCCGTGGCCGTTCGCTCAGGGACCCGCGCGGGACAGTGTCCACCGTATTTCCGCCCGCAGGTGTCGCCGCACCCATGCTGCCAGCGCGGCCGTAGCCGGGCCCTTCGAACTGTCAACGTTCCCGATTCCAGGTCCACGTCCGACCACTGCAACCCCAAAGCCTCCCCTTGACGGAGCCCCAGAGCCAGCGCTACCGCCCACCTCGCGCCGTTCCTCGTGTTCAGAGCGGTTTTCAGCAACAATTGAACCTCATCAACCGTAAACGGTTCGATTTCCTGCTCGACCAGGCGCGGGGCCTTTGCCAGCGACGCCGGGTTGCGACTCAAGTACCCGCGCCGCACCGCTTCGTTAAGAGCCGTGCGGATTGTCCTGTGGACCTGGTGTGCAGTGGCTGGCGACTTCCCCTGCCGCATCATCCCCACGTATAACGATTCCAAATGCTCCGGCTGCAGCCGGTCAAGTCGGTGCTTACCGACGCCCGGAATCAAATGGGTATTCACGGCGACCCGATATCCGGCAATCGTGTTCTCCCGGACAAAGGGTGCCGCGATGTTCTCCACCCAATGGCTCAGCCATCTGCTAACAGTCCAGGAACTTCCCGGCCGGCGGACGCTTCCATCCTCACGTTGTCGTTCCAGCTCACGGACTTTCCGGGTCACAACGGCCTGCGACTTTCCCATCACATGACGCCGATCAGACCCCCCGTCGTCACGGACGCCCACCGTCACTCGGCCGTGCCATGAACCATCCACCCCCTGATAGATGCTCGACGCACCGTTCGGCTTACGAGCCATGATTTTGCCCTCACACCGACGGAGTCAGGCCACTACGGCGCAAGCGTTCCACAAAATCAGTCAACGCATCGGCCGGAATACGTCGAAGCCGACCAATCTGGACCGACTCGACCTCACCCGACGCGACCAATGAATACATCAGCGTCCGACCAATCCCCAGGCGGTCAGCCGCCTCCTCAACCGTCAAAACAATCCGCACCACCGACGCAGTCATGCCGCCCCCCCAGACTTCACAACCGCGATTTCCCAATCCGCCACCGCCGCTGCCAGGTCGTGCACCACGGCCCGGGCCTGGTCGTCGGTCAGGTCCGGGTGCAGATCGATCTGAAACGTCAACAACCCGGTGTCCGCGACCAGGCTCGGCCACCGCCCGACCGCGTACTCATGATGCGCCGACAACCGCAGGGTCACCCCCAACCCGAGATGCGGCCCAGCGACCAACAAATCAGTGCTCCTCACGATGCTCCTGCCTTCCGGTTCCGTCGCGCCCCTGGCGCGGTGTCGGCTGCCCCTGGGGGCGGTGATTGTTCGGCCGGTGCTCCACGCGTCAAGGGCGCTGACGCGTCGCTACGCGATGCCCTGGCGGGCACCCTTGACCCGTGGACCCCCGACCGAGACGCCGCCATGGTCAGGGCAGCCCCGGACGAACGACGACCGCCACCCCGGGCGGTGGTCACGGTGAACAGAGCGAGTTGACCGGTCGGTGTCACGGTCGTTCCTCCGCTCGGTGTTGGTCCCGGGCCAGGCCGCGGGCGTGTTGGTGCTCGGTGTGCGCGTACGCGGCGAGGAGGGCATCCCCGGGGGTGGTGTAACCCAGGCCGAGGAACCGCCACTGGCCGACGACCAGCACCGGCTCGACGTCCTCGTTCTTGAGCTGCTGCAACGGTGATTCCGCGCCGGCGGGGCCGGCGGTGGTGGAGGCGGTGGGGACACCCGGGCGTGTTGGCATGTTGGGGCTGGTGTCCCGGCGGGCCTGGTGGTCCCGCCGGGCCTGCCGCAACGACCCGAGGGTGACGGAGAACCGGCGGGACTTGGTGGTGAAATGCCCCCGGAACCCGAGCATGTGCAACCACCGGCCCAACCCTGCGTACCCGTCGAGGCGGGCCAACCGTTCCCCGGTGAGAATCATGGTCGCGATATGCGGTCGTAGACCCGCGTCCCTTGCCGCGGCCGAGGACCTGATCCGGGAGTCCAGGCCAAAATCCTCCGCCGCCTTCGTCGCGTACTTCGCGATGTACGCGGCGACCATCCCCGACGTCACCGGAACATCCCCGGCCTGCTCCCCGCCGTCGTCCTGGTCGCCGCCGCCCGGGTCACCGCCAACGTCGGTGGGTGGGGCGTGCCGGATGGGGCGGATGTCGATCTGTTCCCCGAACCCAAGAGTGACCTGCGATGCTTCGCCGGTTGCCGCGGTGACCGCGACGTCTCCGACAGATGACCGGATCACCGCGGCGACGCCAGCCTCGTCCAGGCCGGCCAGGTCCACGGCCGGGTAATCATCGCCGGCCCCGTCGATCCGGATGATGGCGTGGAAGTGCACCACCCCGCGGCGTTGGAACTCCGCGACCTTGGCGTAGGACACCCGGACCCGTTTCCCCAGTCGGGTTTCGGTGACCCCCAACCGGGCAGCGAGCCGGCGTTTAAGGGCGATGGTGAACCGCCGCCACAGCTCCGGGGCAGCCCAATTGAACGCCACCGCTCCCGGGTAGTCATAACAATCCGGGCAGACCGGTTCCCCCACCGCGGGGTCGTCCTCGACGTGCATGACCGGGCAGGCCCGTCCCCGGCCATGCGGGCACATCGGGTCACCAGCGCGTCCACCTCGTCTCTCGCTGGCGCTCGCTCCTCGCCGGCCACGCCCGCACCCGGCGCCGTGGACGGACCCAAAACCCGGACCCGTCAGCGTGACGAACCACATCGGGTGCGACCCCACCGATTCCGGGACACCCTTGGACCCGCCGGCGGTCCCGGCCCGCAGCAGCTGCCACACATCGCCCTTGTATTCCCGGCTACACGGCGGACACACCGACGCCCGCCGGTTCCCGCACCGGATCAGCAACACCCGATCCGGTTCCGCCGCCGTGGAATACAACAACTCCCGGCGGCCGTCCCCGGTGTGCGCGAACCGTTGCCCGGCGACCCGGACCGGTCGGGTGCAGAACCCGGCGCCCCGCACCCGCGCCTGCCACCGCCAGAACCCCGGCGACACCACCCGCCGGACCAGTTCCCGGCCGGTGCCCTCATCAATACCGTTGACCTCCGCCAACACTCGCGCCGTCACCGACACCACCGCCGACGACACGTACCCGATCTGCTGCGGGCGCACGTCCATGCTGGCGGTCATCACGCCGCACCCCGCACGTCGGGACCGCCGTGACGAACCTCGGCCGGCATCGGGGCCGGTGCCGGGTAATCGGCGGCCATAGTCAGGATGTCATCGTCTGACACCCACGCGGCGCGGACCCGGACCGGTTCCCGCACCCCTTCCACGGTCACGTACCCGACACCCGGGCTAGACGGGGAGATCCGGTCAGCTTCGGCGCCCATCTGGTGCATCCCCTCACCCAGCACCATGTCCACCTGCGCCGGGGTGTCCAACCGGAGCGCCACCTTCGTCGGGAACAACGACCGGAACCCCACCACCTCCTTACGGGGGTCCTGCGCGGCCGCGACCACCACCACACCAGCGGCCCGGCCCCGAGCCAGCAACGCCGAAATCGCCGCGGTGGCCCGGGACCGGAGCTTGGTGTCCGGTTCGTACGCCGTCAACGTCGACAACTCGTCGATAACGACCAGGATCATCGGCTCCACCACCGTCGGCGCGTGCAGCCTGGTGACCCCAGCAAGGCGAGCGCACCGGGCGTCCATCACCAGCACCGCGTCCTCGAGCAACTCCACCATCGCAGCGGTGGAATCCGCGGCGAACCGGGCGAACAACGGCCGGCCAAAGCCGAGTTCCATCCCGCCCTTCGGGTCCACCGCCCACACCGCCACCAGGCCGTCCCGGATCGCCACCGCCAGCCCACGGAGCAGCGACCACAACACCGACCCCTTCCCGGCGCTGCTGACCCCCCCGATGAACAGGTGCGTGCCCAGCACCGCCAACACCCACGCGGCGCCGTTTTCCATCACCCCGACCACCACCCGCCGCAGATCCGGCGCGGCCGGCACCGGCAACGCCGGGACCACCTCGGCCAGGGCGTCCCCGCGGAGCAGTTCCAGCCACAACGACCCGGGCCGGTCCGCCCACACCCGCGCCGACCTCGCACCGAACGAGGACGCCAACTCCGGGCAGGCCCGTTCCCAGTCCGCCAGGGCCTGACCCGCCACCATCGCCACCAGCAGCCGGTCCGCCGCCACCCCGACCTGCACCGCCATCAATTTCGGGGTCAGCACCACCCCGGGCCGGGTTTTCGTCAGGTCGCACAGGTCGATCACCACCGACCACCGCCGCCGGTACCTCCGCCGCAACCGGGACCGGCGCCACGGCCCCGACACCCACCGGGCGAACCCCGCCGGCCACACCACCCGCAACAGCAGCAGGGCCAGCAGCAAGGCCCCGGCGGCGACCGCGGCGACCCGCCACCCCCCGGTCTAGCTCAACCCGGCCAGCAGCAACGCCACCAGCAGCAGCACCGGCCGGCGCACCAACCACCACACCCCCAGCAGCACCGCCTTCAGCAATCCGCCGAGGACGTCGAACACCACGTCACCCACCGCCGGCTCCGACGACCCCGAGGACGACACGTCACGCCGCCTTATCCGACGACCGCTGCGACCCCGCCGTGAACGGCGCCACCCGCGACGCCCGGAACGACACCCCGTGCCGATCACCCATCTCCCACGTCCGCGCCGTCAAATCCGAGATCACCACCCGCGACGTGACATCCACCCCCGCCGGCGCCCCCGCCACCCGCACCGTCAACTGCTCCGGCCGCTCCCCAACCACGATCGCCATCACATCCACGTCGAACAACGGGGCACCACTGACCTTGTCCACCTGCGGCTGCTTCGACTCGAAATCCACCACCGCACGCACCCCACCCAGCACGAACGTCATCCCATCCGTGTCCACCCGAAACTGCATGACTTTCCTCCGCTCATCGACGGCCGAGGCCCGAGTGCCTCGGCCCATCTGCAGCAGCAACACCGGGGATGAGGACGCCTACGTCCTCTAGCGGACTGAAACTGCCTATCAAGAGGGTGGGACTAGTTCGCCCGGTTGTCAAGGACCAACTCGTCCCCTCATCATGGTTGGCATGGAACTGTCCGAGGTGCTGCGCAGCAGGCGAGCAGAACTCGGGCTGTCTCAGGCCGAGCTGGCCACCGCCGCCGGGGTCGATAAGCGGCAGATACGCCGCTACGAAGCCGGCGAGCAGCAGCCGGTCCTGTCGGTCGCCGTGGCTATAGCCGCTGCGCTACGCATCCCGCTTGCGGAATTGGCCGGCGCACCTGACCAGCGAGTGAAACTCGGTGGTGACTGGTGGGCGTCCTGGCAGACCTTCAAAGGCGGACAGGAAGTGATCACCGCCCAGGAGGTCCGGCTCACTCAGCGCGCCGACCTCCTGGACATCCGGACCATCACCCGCGGCCTAGCCGTCGAGGACGGCGGGTATCACTGGCGCGGCGAGATCCGTATCTGGGACAACGAGGTGCTGATGGGTTGGTACGCGGCAGACGACCAAGCAGTGCGCTCCAAGGGCACCATGTACTTTGTGCTGCACCCGCACGGTCAAGAGATGGTTGGCCGATGGGTCGGACTGAGCTACGACGGCACCATCATCACGGGATGGGGAGCGATGGCGCACACCGGACACGACGCCCGCCGGCTGATCTCCGAACTACAGCAGTCGGACCGCCCGGATGGATGATGACCCTCTGGAGGTTGTCATCACAGCTCCGGACACCGACTGGCTAATCTTCTTTACCACGGGCCTGGTCACAGACGGGCTCGCGGCCTGCGGACACACCGTCGCGCCGATCAGATCCCAGTACAGGTGGAACAACACGCTCCACGAAAACGTGGAGGCGCGAGTCTCCCTGCACACCGTCCGGCGCCACCTACCGGCCATCATCGACAGAACCAACCGGGACCACCCGTACGACGTCCCCTGCGTGATAGCTACAGCGATCATCGGTGGCAACCCCGCCTACCTCGCCTGGATCCGGGCGGAAACCCTCGGCCCGCTCCCTGAGGCTGCAACATCGCAGGCCGCTACCTCAGACACCGCGCCGTGAGGACTTTCTCTACTCATTCAAGGTGTACGACCTCTCAGCCCTGCCTGCAGCAGTGTCTGCCCGGTAGTTGGCTAGCATCGTCGTCATGACCCTTGGCGACGTCGCGACCAGCCTGCCTTCGTTTGAGCAGCCGCCCGTGGTCGAGGCTGTGCTCGGCGTCGAGTTTGCGCCGCTCCGGAGCTTCGGAGCCGTCAACCTATGCCGACTTCATGAGCGTTTGCGCACCGTGTATCCGAAAACCGTGGAGCAATTTGCTCTCGGACCCGAAGGACCCATGTTCCTGCTCCCTACCCTAGAGTCACACCAAAGTCCGGCCCTGAGACTTTGGATGATTTCGACAGACGACTCATTTCTAGTGCAAGGCCAGTATGATCGGATCGTAGTCAACTGGCGGAAGACCATTCCCGAATCGGTGTATCCGCGATTTCCAGCTATTCAAAACCGTTTTGAGTCCGCGTGGAGCGAATTCGAATCGGTAGCCAGCGATAACGACCTGGGCACGGTTACGCCGTTGATTGTGGACGTGTCCTATGTGAATCGCGTCGAGCTCTCAGATGAAATCACGGCTTCGACAATCTTCGGCCTACTTAGCGTCAATAAGTCCCCCAAACTCGACAAAATCAGCTTCAACATGTCGTACTCGCTTGATCCTTCCTTATGTCCCCTCGGAGGCCAGGTCTTCGTAATCGCCGAGAAGGGGGCTTCTGAAGAGGGCGAGTTCGTAACCTTCAACGTCTCAGCGCGATTAGCGGTAGGTGATCGAGCCGATGATGCGAGTTTAAGCTCCGCTATCACTGCGGCTCATAGCGCTGCCGTCACGGCGTTTGCGGATAACACGACTGAGCAGCTGCACCAACTATGGGGGAGACGGTCATGACTTCATCCATTAGTGCCCATAACGGAAGCCGATCATCGGCACATGGTCACGGCTCGAACTTTGCCAGCATCCAGCCGATTGGGCAATCATCAGGACCCTCCACGCTGAACTCGACTTGGGGGGAATCAGAATATTGGCACCGTCTAACTTCGATTCAGGATCACCTGCGCGCTCAGATTGCCATTGTCAGTCAAGTCCTACAGGCGGAACGCTACCTCAGTGCACGCTCCGTTTCGCGCCTGCGCGCCCTCAGTCGTTCAGCCCGAACTCAGTCTTCTAACCTATCGACCACCACAGGCGTTCATCGCTCATATCGTTCGGCTGTTGACTTACTGAGCGTGGCTTCCCTTACCCTGCATGACCTCGCCTTTCACCGGCGAAAGCCAGATAGAATAACCGCTCGAGCGTACTTGACCGGCTTGCAGCTTCTCCCAAGACTGGTTTTTGACAACGCGCCATCAATTCAAATCGCGTCCAATCGCGATGGTGGGTTTGAGTGTGACTGGCTAGTTGGAAAGGACTCCATAACCATAGAGGTGTATGACAGTGGTGAAGCGGAGGTCACCTGTTTTGATCGAATTCAACGAGTAGCCTGGTCTGCCGAACTCGTCGGCCCCGACGGCAGACTGGACGACGCCTCATTGTCTCGGATCGGCAACATGTTGCTGGCAATGTCGCAACGCGTCAAATTCCGCGCCGGACACGCGCGTTGAATTTGTGGCCCGGCATGCCTGTACATACTCAAGACACGCTGTATCGGCGCTTCGACCCCAATAACTCCGATCAGTGCCGGATTGATGAGGAGACAAATGAGCGCTTGATAAGATCCGGGGGCTTCGAATTTAGCGACGATGGTTGTTCAACCTACTGTCGGTCAGTCTTGCAAGAGGACTCGCTAGAACACAATGAGATTCGAACCCCGACCCATTCTGCCATTTGTAGCCTCAATGTACAGGACATCCGCGGAATCAGCATATTTGTCGGAATCGAACAACAATCCGTCAAGCCATTTGATTGTGAACATGACCCTTGGCCAGACGGTGCGACCGAATCTCTTGCCTTCGAGCGGGCACATGCGTTGATTACCACAACCGTCAGCAAGAAGGCGCTGGGCCGGGGACGAAGATCATTGGCAATGGTCGCCAATCCGGTCATAGACTAGACGCCCGCACCGAAAAAGACGTCACCATCGCCGCCAGTCAACCGCGCTCGATACATCAGTCAACAGCACGACTCGCCTGCCGGTCAGCGACCTGACGATCTTGGTTCAGTCTCATTCCCAGTCTCATTCGTAGCCGTACATCACGGTCCGCGCCGTCCGATTCGAGGGCCTAGAACGCAGGTCAAGACCCACCCGGTCCGCAGTGAACAGGGGACTGCAGACCTCGAAAGCGTGTGAGGGGGAGACTCCTCCGTGGGTTCAAATCCCACCGCTACCGCCAATCATGAGCACAATCTCCGCCTCCATCGGTCGACGCCCGGTCAGGCACTGTGCGGTCGGTGTTCATATGTGGCGTCCTGCTGCTCGGCCATTTCCGCCCAGGGTGCGGAGCGGGGTGGGGGTGGTGGGTCGCTGCGGGTGGTGTGCCCGGTGGGGGTGGTGATGTGGATGCCTATGCCGTCACCGGCGGCTTGGTGGTTCCAGCCGCGGGCTTCTTTGGTGTAGTTGCAGTTCTCGCATAAGCCTTGCCCGTTGCTGATACTGGTGGGCCCGCCCCGGGCGTGCGGGTCGGTGTGGTCGGCGTGCCGGATCGGCGCCCCGCAGTACGGGGTGCGGCAGTACTGGTCCCGGGCGATCAAATAGTGCCGGGCGGTGGGGGTGAAGATCCGGCGGCGGGTGTCGGCGGTGCTCAGGTGCCCGGTGACGGGGTCGGTGAACAACCGCCGCACCCAGGTGGTGGTGCCCGGGTCCGCGCCGCGGATGAGCCGGCGGGCGAGGGCGGCGGGGATGGGCCCGTATCCGGTGAGGATCGCTGGTTCTTCGTCCCCATCGAGCAGGGTCCGTTCGGTCATCACCAACTGGATTTCCACGTTCACCCCGGGTGGGATCCCATCCGGGTCCGGGGCCTCCGGGACCGGGTTCGGTGGCGCTGTCACACCATCGGTGCCGCTGTTGCTGGTGGCTCCGGCGCCGGGCGCCGCGACCTCCGGGGTGGCCGGGTCAGGTGCAGCGGGGTCAGGTGCAGCGGGGTCAGGTGCAGCGGAACCGCTTGTGCTGTCGGGTGTTTCCGTAGTGCTGGGGGCCAGGTGGGGGGTGGTGATGCGGTGGACGAGTTCGTCGGCCATCACCTGCCCCCGGCCCCGGGGGTCCCCACCGGCTCTCGCGGTCCCGGCGTGCGCGTTGAGCGCTGCGTACACGGCGACCCCTTGCGCGACGGGTAGGACCGCGGTGAGGTAGGCCATGGTGTCCGGGGCGGGGCGGATGCTGACCCGCCGCCCACCGACCGCTTTCCGGTTCCGCGCCACCCACGCCGCGGGGTCCAGGCGTTGCGCGATCCCGGTAGCGGCGTCGGCGATGTGCCGGTCCCCCATCCCGGCCAACCTGCCGGCGAGTTCGGTGTCCACGGCTGCCCGGTGTTCGGTGGTCAAACACGCGGTGGCCCGGGTGATCAGGGTGGCCCGCCATTCGGTGATCTCCCCGGCCCGCAACGCGGCCATGGTGTGCGGCATCTCGACCAGGGCGTTGGCCAGTCCGACGTGCTGACGACCGCGGGTCGGGGAACCCCGGCGGGCCAACGCGACCTGACCGGTGATGCTCGCCCGGGTTCGTTCGTCTTTCTTGGTGGTCCCGGTGATCCCCGCTGTCTGGGACGCAACGAACGCCGTCGTCAACACTGCCTGCGCGGCGGCGCACGCGGATTTCATCTGTTCCAGCACCCCGATCTGATCGATCAGCACCGCGTCCGGGGCGTCCCCATCCACCGACGCGAGCCGGGTCAGCCACCCGGTGAGTTCCGCGGAGTCTGGCGCGCTGCGCGCGCCGGAGCCGGGCGCGTTGCGCGCGGTGCTGTGCTCAGTGCGGGTGACGAGCGCTTGCAACATGTGTTCGATTTTGGACCTATGAGTTGCAGGGCACAAGAGCAACGGCGTTAAAAGACGGCGGCATCTGAGTCGATGCCTGGAATAGGCAAGTCGTCCGGTGATCAGCTATCAGGTCGACGGCGGTCGCCGGCGGGACTCCTGAGGTAGTGCAGGTCGACCTTGTCGTCATCCCACCAATCAGGCCTGGGGGGGTGTTGTAGATGCGGTAGGAACGTCCACCGACTGGCTCCGGCGCGATGCCAATCGCGGAGCCTCGATATCAGTCCGACATCACATGCGAGCTCTGGTGATGATCGCCCACGTGGCGCTTCTGGTTGCGGGATGGTCGTTCGGTCTCTTTGCGGGGCTCAGGGTAGCGGCCGCCAATATGGGTCCAATAGCCGAGCGGTGGCGCACGTCGGGCACTACAACACCCGACTGGAATGTCCTGTGGCCCTCGATGGTCGGAGTATTCCTGGCAACGCTAGGCGGCAGCGGACTGCAACATGACTCGATTGGGTATTGGGCGTTGCCGGACGCTCTGATCCCGTTGTTCTTGGCCAGCGGCACTCCTGTGTGGTGGCACGACCGCCGTCTGCGCCGGGCTCGAACTGACCCAGAAAAGCTGCAATAGCTCGTGGGCGACGACGCCGGCCTGACGAATCTCGACTTAGCCAGATTCAACCATTCTGATCCGAGGCTAATGCGGTGCATGAGCGAGCTACGTGCTCGACCAGGAACAAACCTGTGCCCCGCTCAGCCGAGAAGGCGACCTTTCTGCGACGCGAACTCGGCGTCGGTCAGCACGCCGGCTTGACGCAGTGCGTCCAGCTTTTGTAGCTGCTCGATGAGCTGATTGGTGTCCATCGGGGGCGCCGGAGGAGCGGGCGGGGGCGGCGGGGCCGGAGGAGCGGGTTGGGCCTGGGACCGGAATGACGCGGCATCCTGTTGCTCCTGGGAGCGGACGGCCTGCTTCTGCGCGACGTTTCCGGATACCGCCTGCGCGGTCCCGACCACCACTGCCGTGCGGGCTGCGCTGCCCAGCAGGCTGGGCCGGCCGGACCTGCCAATTCCTCTGCGTCGCATAACAAAGACCTTCCTTCCATTGACAGCGTGATGATGGGTGAAGTGAGAATGGCTAACTGACGGAAAGACTCGAATACGCGGATTCCGCTGCCTCGGCCGGGATGTGCAGGTCCTGGTCGATGGCACCCCCCGCTTCACGGATCGCCGACATCAGCGGGGCGGCCCACAGGTTCTCCCACACCACCAGAAACTCACCGGTGCCGGGCGTCAAAGGCGCTGCCGCCATGGCGATGTCCTCATCGCTGAGCAGGCCGCCGTACTCACCGTGAACCAGGTCGAGGGCGTGCCGGGTGTCGTCATCCAGATCGTCGACCTCGGTGACCTGCACCGAACCGTCGTCGCTCTTGCCGACAAAGACGAGATCGATGATGTGAATGAGACCGCGATCAACCAGGTCCGCGAGGGCGGGTGCCGCGGCGGCGGCGAACTGTTCCTTGGTGAAGTGGACGCTGAGGTATTCGACGGGACTCAACATGCACAGGCCTTTCGGACGGGAGAAGACGTACGGTTTCTGTCTGTCTTCGGCACTTCCCTGGCGGCGAGGGTCGCTACCGCGGATTTCGGAGCGCCGCTTCGACACTAGAGATCACGCGAGGGAGCACCATGGACGGCGCCAGAGTAGCCCGGTGTCTGCCGCCTCGCTCGCCCCGACCTCGGAATGGGGTTCTCGACCGGTAGCCGGCCCGGCCTAGTAGGGGGCGTTGTCGGAAGTTCACCTTAACGACATCTGTCATGGAAGCGGGCCGGTGCTACGCTCCGTCCGATCTGGCTGAAACGATAGCTTTGTCTGAATATCACCTGGTGGCGGGTGGCATTGACGGCGGCAGCGAGCCGACGCATGCCGCAGATTCCCTGGGAGGCGCTTTATGACGAGGGCCGGGAAGGCCACCGGTGCGGCCACCACATCGTGGCTGCCGCTGGCCATCGTGGTGTTGACGCAGATCCAGGCGTCGTTCGCGGTGAATGCGTTGACCGTGTCGATGCAGGGGATCACCACGGATCTGCAGATGCCGGCGACCAGCATAGGTACGGCCATCACCACCGGCACTTTCGCAATGGCCGCCTTCGTCCTACTCGGCGCGAAGATCGGCGCCAGGTACGGATCACGACGGGTATTCCAGATCGCGGTCGCCATTCACGCACTGGCGATGGCGGCCATTGCAGCCAGCGTCAGCCCATTGATGCTGCTTGTCGCGCAGGCAATGTCAGGTGCGGTGATCGCCCTCATCGCGCCCGCCCTGGTGGTGTTCATCTCGACCAACTACCGCGGCGCGCAGCAGGCGAAGGCGATAGGGTTTTTGGCCGCAGCCATTCCCGCGGCCGGCGTCCTTGCACTGTTGATCGCCGGTTCTTTCGCGACCACCATCGGTTGGCGGTGGTCGTTCGTCCTGGTGGCCGCACTGGGAGTAGTCAACCTGGTCCTCAGTTTCCGGTTCACCATCGTGCCCGCCGACACCGAACTCCGCATCGATTGGACCGGAGCTCTGCTCGCCGCCGGTTCGATCATCCTGCTGAGCTTCGGGTTCGGCGGACTGACCTCGTGGGGGGTCCTCCGGGCAACCGCCGATGCCCCGTTCGACGTACAGGGATTGTCACCCGCCCCGCTGTTGATCGTGCTGGGGATCGTCGGCACCCAGGTGTTTTTTGCCTGGTTGCGTCAAGGCAAGGCAGAGGGCAAGCCACGGATCTTCGACCTGGACGTGCTCAAGTCCGGCGCCGAGAAGGCGACCACCTTTTGCATGGCGACGATGTTGTTCATCGGGACCGCAGCGAACTTCCTCATCCCGCTGTACATCCAGGTTGTCCAGGGCCGCACCGGGTTTCAGACTTCCCTGGCAATCATTCCGTACACGATTTCGATTTTCATCGCCAACTCAGTGGTGGCCAGTTTCTACGGCCGGTTCCCGCCGCGGCAGATCGCCAGGGTCGGCTTCGTGATGGTCGCGATCGCGCTCACCCTCATCGCGTTCACCGTGCGGAATGAGTGGGGTCAATTCTCGGTCGTCATCGGCTTGGTCCTGCTGGGGCTTGGTCAGGGATCGATCGTTGCTCTGGTCTTCAACACATTGCTGTCCTCGGCACCCAAACGCCTCGCGGGTGACGTCGGTGCCTGGCGCGGCCTGGTGCACAACATCTCGGGCAGCATCGGTATCGCCGTCGGCACCGTCCTCGCGGTCGGGATGCTCGCCTCGTTCATCAGTTCCGGACTGCTGGACCATCCAAACCTGCCGCTCGACCTGCAGGCCCAGTTCCCGCTCGATTCGATCAATTTCGTGACCAACGATCAGTTGACAACGGCTCTCGGGTCGACCACCGCCAGCCCTGATCAGATCGACGCGGCCGTTGCGGTGAATGCGACGGCCCGGTTGCAGGCGTTGAAGGTGTCACTCCTGGCGTTGGCGGCGCTGGCCCTGTTGGGCATCGTCCCGGCCGGCCGGATGCCGAAGTCTCTGCTGGTGTCCGACAATTCGGCCGATGCCGATGCCGATGCCGATGCCGATGCCTATGCCGATGCCGATGCCGGCGACGATTCGGCCGATGCCGGCGATGGAGTCCCACAGGTGGACGCCACCACCGATCCTGCGTGATCTGCCCAGTAATGAGCGGGACGGCAGTGAGCGGGATGGCAGTGAGCGGAACGGCAGTGAGCGGGACGGTACTGAGCAGGACGGCGACCCACACCGATCGGACGCGTCGTTGAGCCACATCGCGATCACGTTCACCGTGCTCGGCGTTTCCGTGGCGGTATTCATCTGGAATCGTATTCCGGTCGGTGTCGTGGCAATTGCAGTGGCGTTGGTGCTGTACTTCACCGGCGTGTTGACCGCGGAACAGAGCCTGGCGGGCTTCGGGGATCCGGTCATCATCTACATTGCCGCCCTTTTCGTGGTCAGCGAGGGACTGGATGCCACAGGCGTGACGGCGTGGGCGGGCGCCCAACTGACCGACCGGGCCGGCTCCAATCCACGGAACATCCTGACCGCGATCATGCTGCTGGTCGCCCTGCTCACCGCCTTGATCAGCGTCAACGGCGCGGTCGCGGCTCTGGTTCCGATGGTGGTCGTACTCGCCCTGCGGACGAGGCAGTACACGTCACAGATGATGATGCCGCTGGCGTTCGGCGCCCACGCGGGCTCACTGCTGGTGCTCACCGGCTCGCCGGTCAACGTCCTGGTCTCCGAACTGGCGGTGGGCTCCGGACAGCCGCCGTTCGGGTTTTTCGCCTTCGGCCTCGTCGGCGTGCCGCTCCTGGTGGGCACGGTGCTGATCTGTGTCTTCCTAGGACCGTTGGTGCTACCAAGGCGAAATGCTGCGTCCGCGCCGAGGGATCTCAGCGAGCAGGCGCGGACCCTCGCCGATCAGTACTCCATTCCCGCCGAGGACGCCGTGATCAACCGGCAGGCAGGGCTGGTCGAGGTTGTTGTGCCGCCGCGGTCCTCCTTCATCGGGGAGACGGTTTTCCCGGGGATGGTGACCGATTCAGGTCAGTTGGTCGTCGTTGCCATCCAGCGCAGCGGTGACGATCTGGGCCACGCCCGGCTGGCCGCGGGTGACCTGCTGGTTCTGCGCGGCACCTGGGACGCCCTGGACGACAACACCACCGACCCCAACGTGATCGTGGTCGACACCCCGCAGGCCGTTCGCCGGCAGGCGGTTCCGATGGGCCCGAAGGCGAAAACGGCATTGGCCATCGTGGGCGGGATGGTGGTCCTGCTCGCCTTCGGTCTGGTCCCACCCGCCATCGCCGGACTCCTGGCGGCCTGCGCAATGATCATCGCGCGGGTGATCTCGGTGCCGGCGGCGCAGCGATCCATTTCAATCAGCACGCTGGTCCTGGTCGGCGGAATGATCCCGCTGTCCACCGCTATCCAGACCAGCGGCGCGGCCGACCGGATCGCCGCGGGGTTGATCAATGTCCTGGGCGGTGCCGGACCTCGCCTGCTGTTGCTCGGGATCGTCGTGGTGGTGGCGGTTCTCGGCCAACTGATCAGCAACATGGCGACCGTGTTGATCGTCGGGCCGATCGCCATCGCCGTCGCGACCGAGGTGCACGTCTCACCGCTCCCGCTGCTGATGGCCGTCGCGGTGGCCGGAGCAGCATCCTTCCTCACCCCCGTCGCCACACCGGCCAACACCATGGTTCTGGCGCCCGGGGCGTACCGGTTCGGCGATTACTGGAAGTTGGGATTGCCGCTCCTGGTGATGTTCATCGTCGTCGCCACCTTTCTGGTCCCCGTTTTCTGGCCCTTCTCGCCGGGCTGAGCCCGCGCACACCACACCGAGAGACTGGAGCGAGCGTGCCTCATGCACCGCACAAGCTGATTCCCGATACCTTCACCGCAGTCCCGTCGTACCGGCGTGCGCGGCCTGAGGTGCTGGTGGTGGCCGAGTTGACGGACGATCTCGATGCCATCGGCCACCCGGTCGGCCCGGACGGTGCTGTTCCCTCCGCGCTGGGCATCGACAGAGCTGCCCTGGACCGGGCCGGCTTCGCCGGAAAAGTGGGGCAGGCGCTGCTGTTTCCAGGGTCGACACCGATGAGGGTCGCGGTCGGGGTGGGACCAGCGGCCGATCGAACGGTGACGGTTCTTCGCGATGCGGCCGCTGCGTTCGCCCGTACTGCGTCCGGCTCGGCTCGGCTCGGGGTGGCGGGGCTGGCGGCGGCTTTCGATCTCCCGGCCGAGGACGCGGGGCGGGCGGTGACAGAAGGTGTTGTGCTCGCCCGCTACCGGTACACGGTGCTGAAGTCCGAACCAGAGGATGTTCCGGTGCTGGCGCTGCACATCGCCGACCCCGATCCGTCCCGACGCGAGAAGGCCGCTGCCGGTGCCGCTGCCGGGGTGATCCTGGCCATCGCCGAATGTGTCGCCCGGGACTTGGCAAACACCCCGCCGGGACACCTGACGGCCGCAGAGTTCGGCGACGTCGCCGAGGAACTGGCACCCGAGTGTGGGTTCGAGGCGGCGGTGGTCGACAAACAGGGGTTGATCGAGCTGGGCGCTGGCGGCCTTCTCGGCGTCAACGCCGGAAGTGTCGATGAGCCACGGATGCTGATCCTGCGTTATCGCCCGGAGAACGCCGCCGGCCACCTGGCGTTGGTCGGCAAGGGCATCATGTACGACTCGGGCGGCATTTCGCTGAAACCATCCGACCCGATGCATTTCTCGATGAAGATGGACATGGCGGGGGCGGCAGCGATCTTTGGCCTGCTGACCGCACTCCGAGACCTCGGCTGTCACACCGCGGTCACCGCCTGGCTGATGTGCACGGACAACATGCCGTCAGGGTCGGCCACCAAGCTCGGCGACGTGCTGGTCGCACTGGGAGGAAAGACCGTGGAAATCAAGAACACCGACGCGGAGGGACGGCTGGTGATGATGGATGCCCTGGTGCTGGCCACCCGCGAGAAGCCGGACGCCATCATCGACATCGCGACCTTGACCGGAGCCGCCATGCGCGCCCTCGGCCCGGCCTGCGCGGTCGTGCTGGGGAACGATCAGGAGTTGGTGGATCGGGTTCTGGCGTCGGCTCGGGCGACCGACGAACAGGCCTGGCAGTTTCCGCTCGAGCACAAGTACCGGTCCTGGCTCGACTCCGATATTGCCGACATCGCCAATCTGGGTGGGGTCGACGCCGGGGCGACGACGGCCGCGCTGTTCCTGGAGGAATTCGTCGACGGCACTCCCTGGGCGCACATCGATATCGCCGGGACCATGCAAACCGACAAGGACGATTCCTGGCGGTCCAAAGGCGCCACCGGTTACGGCACCAGGCTGCTGGCCGATCTGGTGACAAACTTCCGGTTGTGAAGCCAGTCCCCTGCAATTCTCGCTATGTAGTGACCATCAACGGAAGAGGACTGCGTCATGAGTAATTTTTGGGATCTTATCTGGATCGTGGTTTCCGCGTTCATTTTTGTTGCTTACCTCCTGGTGCTCTTTCAGGTCCTGACGGATCTGTTCCGGGATCGCGAAATGGGCGGGGTCGCAAAGGCGGTGTGGATCATCGCGTTGATCTTTGCTCCGTTCCTGACGGCCCTGGTCTACGTCATCGCGCGTGGCCGCGGGATGGCGGACCGCCAGAACGCCGCCGCGCAGAACGCGCGGACCGCCACCGAGGACTACATCCGGCAGGCGGCAGGCCGCAAGTCGCCGACCGAGCAGATCTCCGAAGCCAAAGCGCTGTTGGATGGCGGCGCCATCAACCCGGCGGAGTTCGCCCGGTTGAAGGACCTGGCGCTGCGCTGACGATCGTGCCCTGGGGTCTGGGCGGCGCGGGTGTCCTGATTCTTCCGGATGACCAAGACCGTGACGAAGTTCTCGCCCGTCCTGACCCATCCTTGCCCTCGACCCCTCCGAACCACACGCGAAGGATTCGACGCCGAAGGGATCGAGGCCGATGTCCAGAGGATCTGACCGCCGCCGCGCACGCCGCCAGGCCATCAACCAGCTGCTGGCGGACCACGATGCTCTCTCCCGGCTCGACCGCCTGGACCGGGCGCAACGCCCGCGCGCGGCGGAGTCGCCACCGCCGGACGATGGGGAGAAGCAGTCCCGCGAAGGCGGGTCCGAGCTGACCCGGGCGGATCCGTCGGCTTCAGAACTGCCGCCGACGGACTTGTCCGGCACAGTCCCGCCCCGGACCCGGTTGCCGGCCCAGCCGAGCCGATCGGGCCAGCCCCCCCGTCCATCGCTACCTCTTCAGCTGCCACCCCAGGCCCAACAGCCTTCACGCGCCGTGCCGCAGCTACGGGCACAGCAGGAACAGGTCCCGCAACAGCAGGTGCAGCACCACTGCGGCAACGACAGCTGTAAACCCGGACCCCGGGAGTACCCGAGACGGCAGAGTGAACTCGCCGTTGCAGGCCAGTTCGACCCCAGCCAGAACTGACGGCGGAGCACCAGACGCACCCCGCCCCGGCTCTGGGCCAGGACGGGGTGCGAGTTCGGTCATTGCGCGGTTCATGGGGGCCAGCCACCGACCGGGGCGACGAAGCACAGCCAGCTGCTGTGGACTCAGGAATGCGCGTGCAGCGGCTTTCCGGCCAGCACCAGATGCGCCTCGCCGATCGCCTCCGACATCGTCGGGTGCGGGTGAATCAACCGCGCCACCTCGTCCGCGCCCGCCTCCCAATTGGTGATCAGCTGGGCCTCGGCAATCAATTCACCGGCCCGGGACCCGACGATGTGCACGCCGAGCACCGGTCCGTCCTTGGCCGCGACCAGCTTGACCGCGCCGGCAGTTTTCAGGATCTGGCTCTTCCCATTACCGCTCAGGTCGTAGGACACCTCGACGACGTCAAAACCGCCGTCCCTGGCTTGGGCCGACGTCAGCCCCACCGAGGCCACTTCGGGTTCGCAGTAGGCGATCCGCGGCACATTCGGGTAGTCGATCGGCAGCACCGGTAACCCGGCCAGCCTCTCGGCGACCAGGATTCCCTCCGCGAAACCGACGTGGGCAAGCTGGGGGGTGGCGATGAGATCGCCGACGGCGGAGATGGTCTCGACGGAAGTGCGGCACAAATCGTCCACCACCACGAACCCGCGGTCCATCTCCACCCCTGACTCGCCGTACCCCAAGCCGTCGGAGACCGGTCCGCGCCCAACGGCCACCAGCAACAGGTCCGCGGTCAGCGTTTTTCCACCTTGCAGGCTCACGGTGACCCCGGTATTCGCATTCTCGTACCCGGTGAACCGCTGTCCCACCTCCACTGTGATCCCGCGACGGCGAAACGCCCGCTGCAGCAGGGTCGATGACGACTCGTCCTCCAGGGGAAGCAACCGGGGGAGTGCCTCGACCACGGTCACCTCGGCGCCGAACGAGCGGAAGACGCTCGCGAATTCCACGCCGATCACTCCGCCGCCAAGGACGATGACCGACGCCGGCACCTCCTCGAGGACCAGCGCGTGATCGCTCGTGATCACCCGCTGACCGTCGGGTTCCAGTCCGGGCAACGATCGTGGAGTGGAACCGGTAGCCAGGACGATGTGCCGACCTTGCAGAACCTGTTCGCCTACCCGGACTGTGGTTGGCGAGTCAAGGCGGCCCTTGCCGTCGACGTAGGTGACGGCCTTGGCTCGAATCAGTCCCTGCAAACCCTTGTACAGACGACCGGTGACCCCTTCCTGATATTTACGCACACCGGCCATGTCGATCGATTCGAATGTGGCCCGAACCCCGAATTCCTCGGCATGCTTAGCCGCATCGGCGACCTCCGCAGAATGCAACAAGGCCTTCGTCGGGATGCACCCGCGATGCAGGCAGGTGCCTCCCAACTTGTCCTGCTCGACCAGCGCTACCGAGAAACCGAGCTCGGCGGCCCGCAACGCGCAGGCGTACCCGCCGGACCCGCCGCCAAGGATAACCAGGTCGTACTGCGTTGTGGTCGTGGACGTGGTGTTGCTGGGCAACGCTTCTCACCTCTCCTGTCGCATGATGACTCGGCGAATTTACGGGGCCGGGGCTAATCGACCGAGATCGCTTTGTCCACAGCGGCCACGGTCTGCTCGTCCGACCACTGCTCGGCGATTTGTTGATCCTGCAGCGCCCGCAACGTGCTGATCACGCTGCTGCGGGACCACTCGACGTCGTCGTACGTCAACAGATCCCCCTTGGCGACCGACCGGGTCACCCGGGCGCCACCCACCAGGCCCAGCGGCAACAGCTTCTCCCGCGCGAAAACGTCAGCGGCCTCGGCCATGCCGTAGACCGTGGATCCACCGATACCATCCAGACTGTCTCCCGGCGTGAGGTCCCGCTTCGCGGCGGTGCCGACCTCGGCGTTCCAGGCGACGGGGGCGATGCTGGCGGTGCCGTCGAGAACCGCTTCGCCCACCGACAGCGGAGCCTCGATGCTCGCCAGATGATAGGGGCGGTACAGGGTGAAGTACGGACCAGGTCCCATCTTGAGGTACGACATCTCCTCGTGAACAACAGGATCGTCGGTACGTACGACCACGAACACCCCAGGTGCCACTGGGCCGGTGCAGTAGTCGATCACGCCGGGACGGTCGAGAATTCCGCCGTCCTCCTGCAGCCGGTAGACCTCGGCCAGGGTCGGCACGGTTGCCGCCGGGCCGTGGAATCCACGTTTGCTGATTTCCAAGCCGGTGCCATTGGCCAGCGCGGCCATCTCGATCATCGCCTTTGACCCGTCGACAAAACTGCACAGCATCTTCGGGTTCATGTGTTTGGAGACAGCCTCGGCAGTCAGGCTTTTCGGGGTTGCGCTGGGATTGAGCGGGTTGTTCTTCCCCTTGCCGGCGCACACGACCTCGAACGCCAGGTCTCTGGCGTAGTCGACGAGGATACGAGCCTCGGCCGGCTCGTCACCGCGGCAGACGGTGTAGACCTTGCCCGCTTGTCGAGCGACCGCGGCCAGCAGGAACCCGATCGTGACATCGCACTCCACATTCAACAATGCGACGTGCTTGCCGGCCCGCAGTGCCGCCAGCGAGAGCGCGGCACCGACATCGGGGACTCCAGTCGCGTCGACGACGATGTCGACGTCAGCGCTGGCAAGCGCGAAAGCGTCGTCCAGGATTGCGTGCCGTGACTCGTCGGGTTCCACCCCGGCCGCCTTGTAGGCGGACGCGGCCCGGTTGGCATCGACGTCGGCAATGGCCCCGATTTCCATCCCGGCGATCCGCTGAACCTGGGCCACGTAACCGGTACCCATCTGTCCGGCACCGGCCAACCCCACCCGGACCGGCCGGCCGGTGTCCTTTTCCCGGGCAAGGAGCCGCTGTGAATAACTCATGATGTCCTCTCTCTTTCATCGGGGCCGATCAGGATTTCGACCCTGGTGCCCTCGCGGAGTGGCGGGAGTGGTTGCTTGTGCACGCAGACATCTCCGGGCAATGGTGCGGTCCGCTCGCCGTTGGCCTTGATCGAGATATGACCTAGCGCAGTGAGGTTCGCGTCGGCGACGTCACCGACGGCAAGAATCTCCAACCGAAGGTCGTCGATAAGCAGGTGATCCCCCGCGCGCAGCCCGCCCGTGACCACGTCCGGGCGGTGCAACGCGCAGAACTCCAACAGCTCCGCCGGCGCGCCCTCGGCGAAGAAAATCACCATTCCCTGCTGCAAGAAATCCTCCACCAGGGGCCCCACCTGCAGCACGGTGGTGCCATACCGGAGGTTGTCGGTCCCGGACATCACGCATTTTCGATGTTGTCCGGTTTCACGCCGGAGACGAATATGCTCTCGACGATGAAACTTGCCAGCGGGCCCGCCGGTGACGTCGCGTGGATGTCGACGGTGGGAACCTTCTTCATCGGGTAGACCCCGATCCGCGCCGTCCCCCCGCAGTCGATCACCGCAACGGCGATCTTGTCGAACGGCACTGACGACGCGAAGCCGTCGAACGGCTGACCGCCGGTGAGCTCGGCGATACGGGCTGCGACGGGGTGGATACCACCTCCGGTCACGGAATAGATGTACGGGCGGTCATCCGTGGGGGTGATGGTCAGCGGACCTCCCCACCCTCCGCGGCCGGCGGTGATCTTGACGCTCTTGTACTCGGGCATGGCGCTCCTCCTTGAGTCGTGCGGGACGTGTCCGAACCTGTATCCAACGCCGGTCCGACGGTCAACGCATCAGCTGGTGTACAACCCGAAGCTGGCCAGGTAGGCGATGCAGACCGACAACGGGCCAGTGATCATCCGTGAGATCAACACTGCAGGGACACCGACCTCGACCGTTTCCGGTTCCGCCTCGCCCAGGGCCAGGCCGACCGGGATGAAGTCGCAGCCCACCTGCGGGTCGATCGCAAAGAGGGCCGGCAAGGCGTACTGCGGCGGCACCGCGCCGGCGCCGATCTGGGTGCCCACCAGGACACCGACGATCTGTGCGATGACCGCACCCGGCCCGAGCAGCGGGGACAGGATCGGCAGAGAGCAGATGATGGACAGCACCAGCAGACCGATAAAGCTCCCGCTCAGGGCCGTCAGACCGTTGCCGATCCAGTCGCCGACGCCGGTGCTGGTGATCAGACCGATCAGAAACGACACAAATGCCATGAACGGCAGGATGTTCTTGATGACCATGTCAATGGTCTCGCGGCCTGCTTGGTAGAGGGCGGCAACGACGCCGCCGACGCCCTTCCCAATCTTGACCAGGAGGGTATTGAAAGCGCCGAAGACCCCGCCGGACTTCTTCTGCACTGTTTCTACCGTGGGAGTGCTCATGTCAGGCCACCTTTGCGGCTGTGTCGGAGTCTGCGCTGTGCCGGCGGCCCAGCATGACGTTGGTAATGATTTCGGTGACGATGCCGCGAATGAGGATCACGACCAGGCCGACCAGGAAATAGCGGATTGCGAGGTCGCCGATGGGCAGACCCAGGTTGGTGATTCCGACGGCAATACCGCCGTAGACGAAATACTCACCTGCGTTGGCATGGGGGAACAGTCCCAGGATCGGATGGACGAAGCTGACCGCGGCGTCATAGAACGCCGGTTTCTTGTTCTCCGGCAGGAAGCGGCCCATGGTGTAGCACATGGGGTTGGTCAGGAAGAAGACCGCGATGAAGGGGAGCAGTAGGTACCGGAACGGCAGGAAAATCAACCCGGGCCGAGCGGCGAACATGCCGAAGCGGTCGATGCGCTCTGCCCCGATGAGCTTGATCAACGCGTGGACCGCCGTCAACAGCACGATCAGCAGCGGAATGATGCCGGTCACCAGGCCGACGAACGTCTTGGCACCGGCCTCGAAGACGCCGATGAAATCCTGCGCCCAGGTGGCGAGTGTGCCGAGCACGCCGGGGGTTGCGGTGGGCGGCGGCGTGTCCGGTGCCGCCAGGAAATGCGTGATCAGTGAGGTCATGACGCGGTCCTACCTTTCGAGGGTGACGACGATGTCCCGGGCCGGCGGCTCGGTGACATGGAGGTACTGGAAAAGCGAGTGGTGGAGTGGAGAATCAGGCGGCGAAGGCGGTACCGGCAGCGGCCTGCCGCCGTCTTGCCGCAGCCATGAATTCGGCCGCCTGCACCGCGGCCTGCGCCACCAGCGGCGGCAGGCCCGGTGGGGTGCGGTCGGCTGCCAGCTCGGAATCCCTGCAGCCCAACAGTAATGTTAGAGGTTTGCCCTTGGCGAAGACTGTCACGCCGCGCAGCACGAGAGCCCCGGTGACCATCCCGTCGGAGTCGAAGGCCAAACCGACATACACTCGGCGACCGATTTTCTTGGCCATTCCGACCGACATCCGACCCTGACCTCGAAGGTCCTGGAGTTGTTTGCGGAAGACCATGACCTGCCGCATGGTGAGCAGTCGCTGGGTCATCCAGATCGCCGCCACACAGATGAGCACGCTAACCATCGTTGTTCTCCATCATGATTGGCCCTTTCGGAACTATTGGTCTTTTCGGGAAGACGCCAGCACCGCGCGGGCCGCTGCCACGTCGCAACACATCACGTCGAGCAACCCACCGCGTAGCGCGGCGGTCAGACCAGGGGCTTTGTCCCGGCCACTGGCAACCCCCACGACGGTGGGGATTTCACGCAGCTCGTCGAGCGAGATGCCCAGCACCCGATCGTTGGCAGCGCCACGGAACGGCCGCCCGTCCTGGTCGAAGAATCGTGCACAGATGTCGCCGGCCAGTTGGGCGGCCACAAACTCCTGCCGCTCGGCCGGTGATAACCGCATCTGCTCCAGAATTGCCTCGGACGACCCATGGCCTACCGAACCTATTCCTACCAAAGCGATGTCGGAGGTGCGAGCTGCATTCAGGGCGACCGCGATGGAGTGTTCAGCCGCCAAGTTTGCTGCACCCTCCGGTCGATCCAGGACCGCAGGGGCGTGCAGGTAGCGGTACTGCGCACCCAGTCGCGACGCCAACTCGCGCACCAGCTCCTGCCCGGTCGCGGCGGTCGACACCGCCGAAAGGCCGCCGACCAGTTGGACGATCTCGACATCGATCGTCCGGTCGGGGGTGACGGCCCACACCACGTTCTGCACCGATCGGCCCCATGAAACCGACAGCGTCTGGCCATCTTTGAGCTGATCGACGAGCCACGCGGCACCCATCTCGCCGGTCCGCTTGGCTGCAGGCGCGCCAGGTTCGAAGCTGGCGACCAACGCCTCGGCGAGACCGAAGCGATCCATCAGCTCGCTCTCGAGCTCCCGATCACGACCGGCGGTGATGCGGATCTGCACCACCCCGCGATCTTTCGCCGCCTTCAACATGCGGGACACGTTGGACCTGGTGGTGTGCATCTTGTCGGCGACCTCCTTCTGGGATAACCCGTCGATGTAGTAGAGGCGCGCTGCTTGTGCCAGGTCGGCGTCGTCTCGTTCGGGCGGCACATGTCACCTCCACATCACCTGACAGATCTGGCACATCACCTGACAGATCTGGAATTCGGGCTGGAACAGCTCCGTCATCACATATGTGACGACTGCTTCACTTTGGTGAGTGACTGTGTAGCATGTGACGCACACCACCACAAGCCCCGAGCGATCACGAATGGGTCAATGCGCCCCTGACCCTCGGCTGGCTGAACGGCGTAGATGAACCCCGCAGGGCCACCGCACGACGGCCCCCGCCACCGAAAGGAGCTCCGCATGGCACCCCCCGTTACCACCACCGACAATGCGGCACCCAGCGAGAAAACGGCATCTCCCGAGAACTCGGAATCCAGCGAGAAAACGGCATCTCCCGAGAAAACGGCATCTCCCGAGAAAACGGCAACCGGGCAGGCGCCCACAAAGTTGGCGGGTAACCCCGAGCTCGCCGCCACGGTGATCGAAACCATGTGGCGTATCAGACTCTTCGAAGAGGCAGTGGACGATCTCTTCGCCCGCGGCATGATGCACGGGACCATGCACCTGTCGATCGGCCAGGAGGCGTCGGCGACCGGGGTCTGCCTCGCGATGCGCAAGGGTGACCATCTGACCTCCACCCACCGCGGGCACGGCCACTGCATCGCCGCAGGCGCCGATCTGGATCGGATGATGGCCGAATTGCTGGCAAAAGAAACCGGGTACTGCCGGGGGCGCGGCGGCTCGATGCACATCGCCGATGTGACGACCGGCAATCTTGGAGCCAATGGCATCGTAGGCGGCGGCATACCCATCGCGGTGGGGGCGGCACTCGGCCTGCGGATGCAGGGCAAGGACGCGGTGGTGGTCAGCTTCTTCGGCGACGGTGCGACCAATGAGGGAGCATTCCACGAGGCATTGAACCTGGCCGCGGTGTGGGATCTCCCGGTGGTTTTCGTCTGCGAGAACAACAAATATGGAATGTCCATGTCGACCGAATTTTCGACCAGGGTGGTCAATCTCGCCGACCGAGCACAGGGTTACGCCATTCCCGGTGTCAGCGTGGACGGCAACGATGTGCAGGCGGTCTACGACGCCGCCAGCGCGGCGATCGCACATGCCCGGGCCGGTGGTGGACCCACCCTGATCGAGGCGGTGACCTACCGCTGGAAAGGTCACTCCAAGAGCGACAAGAACCTGTACCGCACCCGTGAGGAAATCGCGGAGTGGCGGGAGAAAGACCCCATTGCGGCGTTCCTGGCCCAGGTCACCGAGGCCGGCGCGCTGGACGACAACGGTTGCGCCGCCATCGCCCAGAAGGCGCGGGAAGCCGTGCGGGAGTCGGTTCGCACCGGCAATGCCGCACCGCCGTCGAGGGCCGACGAGCTGCTGTCCGCCGTCTACGCCGAAGGAGCCTGAGATGACACCCCCCGCAACCTCTCTCGCCGAACGCGAGACCAGCACGACCGACGCGGCGCAGCCGCGGGTGATCACCTACGCGGAGGCCATCCGCGAGGCGATCGGCCAGGCAATGGAGGCCGACGAACGGGTGTTCATGCTCGGTGAGGACATCGGAATCTACGGTGGGGCCTTCGGGGTGAGCGGCGACCTCTACCACCGATTTGGTAAGGACCGAATCCGGGATACGCCGATCTCCGAACTTGGCATCGTCGGCGCCGCCGTCGGCGCCGCCATGGTCGGGATGCGCCCGATCGTGGAGATCCAGTTCTCCGACTTCACCTGCCAGGCCATGGATCAGATCGTGAACCAGGCCGCGAAGATTCACTTCATGCTCGGCGGTGCGGTCAGCGTGCCGATGGTCCTTCGGGCCCCCGGCGGCTCGGGAACCGGAGCGGCAGCGCAGCACTCGCAGTCGTTGGAGGCGTGGTTCGCCCATGTCCCGGGGCTCAAGGTGATCATGCCGGCGACCGCCGCGGACGCGAAGGGAATGCTGCTGTCTTCCATCGACGACCCGAATCCGGTCGTGGTGATCGAGCACAAGCTGCTGTACCGGACGAGCGGAGTGGTTCCGCAAGAGGCCACCAGAATTCCCCTGGGCAAGGCAGCCGTACTCCGCACCGGGGGCGATATCACCCTGGTCGCCACCGGGATCATGGTCTCCAAGTCGATGGAGGCGGCGGCCAAGCTGGACGAGGAGGGCATCGAGGCAACAGTTGTCGACGTTCGATCGCTCAAGCCACTGGACACGGAGACGATCCTGGACGCGGTCTCCCAGACCGGACGGGTGCTGCTGGTGCAAGAGGCGGTAAAGTCCGGCGGCTTCATGTCCGAGGTAGCGGCATGCATTGCCGAATCCGACTCGGTCTATTCCCTGCTCGCCCCGATCGGCCGGTTGTGCGGTTTGGATATCCCGATTCCCTATGCGCCGCAGCTGGAACGCGCGGCCGTCCCGCAAGTCGATGACATCGTCAACCGCAGCTTGGAAATGGTGAGGAACTCCTGATGGCTAGAGAAGTCCCACTGCTGATGCCGAAAATGAGTATGACCATGGAGTCCGGCGAACTCCTTGGTTGGCTCAAGGCCGAAGGCGACACGATTGCCGCCGGTGACCCCGTTGCGGAGGTGCAAACCGACAAGGTCGACATGGAGGTCGAGGCCCCGGTGAGCGGGGTGCTGGTTCGCATCGTCGCCCAGCCAGGTAGCACCCTGGACGTAGGAGCACCGATCGCCTTTATCTCCTCCGAGTCCGACGATCTAATGGAGGGCCTATTCGACGCGGCCCCCGACTCGGGAGCAGGTGACGCCGAGTCGACCGGTGCGGCAGCTACGGCACCTGGTGCTGCGGCACAGTCGACTGCAGCGAAGGCCAGCGAACCGGTCACGCCGAACTCCGATGTCCCCCCTGCCGATCGGCAGAACCCGCCTCCCGCTGCGGACGCGGACAGGTCCAGCGAAAATGCCTCGGCACAGGCCACCCCGGTCTCCCGGCGTGGTCCTATTCCCGCAGTGCCCTTCGCCCGGCGGCGGGCCGCCCAGTTGAGGGTCGCGCTGGACACCGTCACGGCGACCGGGGCCAATGGTGTCATTACGGTCGATGATGTCGAGAAAGCAGCTGCAGCAGTGGATTCCGGCGCCGAGTCGGCGTCCGGCAAGGATAGGCAGCCGGCTGCAGCCGAGCCCACCCCCGCGCCGGCACCCGCCCCGGCGGCAGCACCCACCCCGGCGGCGAGCGACGCAGACCCGGGTTTCGCCGCAGCGTTGGCTCCTCGGCGGAAGGCCATCCGAACGGCGATCGCGCGGACTATGACGGCCAGTGCGGCCGTGCCGCAGTTCGCCGTTTTCGCCGACCTCGATCTGGAGGCGGTCAACCCGCTCCGGAACCGCACCGGCTGGACCACCCTGCTGCTACGGGCGTTGTCCATCGGACTCCGGCGGCACCCGCACATCAATGCTGGGTGGGATGAATCGGCCAATGCCCCGGCCGCGGAGAAGGACACCGTCGGGGTCGCGCTCGCCGTTGATTCGGCGGTCGGTCTGCTGGCCCCGGTGATCCGGGACGCGGACCGGCTCTCGGTGCAGGATCTGGACGCGACGGTGCGGGCGACCGTTGACCGGGCTCGGACCGGCAGGTTGTCCGGCGCCGATATCCAGGGTGCGACGACGACACTGTCCAACCTCGGTGGCCAGGGCGTGCCGTCCTTTACCAGCCTGCTCACCCCGCCGCAGGCGACCGCGTTGTCGGTCGGCGCGATTGCCCTTCGACCGGTCATGGTCGGGGGCGGCCTGGCCATTCGGCTCGGCACAACGGTGGGTCTGACCATTGACCACCGGGCGGTCGACGGCGCGGACGGCGCCCGGCTGCTTGCCGATATCCAGGAGTTGTTCCGAAACCCGGATAGCCTGCTGCGCTGATGGTGTCGTGGTTCCGATAGTGGTGACAACGGCCGGCTGCCCGTCACCACCATCGGACCCCCGCCATCGGAGCCCCGCCAGCGGAGCCCCCCACCAGCGGAGCCCCATCAGCGGAGCCCCACCAGTGGAGGCCCAGCAGCGGAGCCCCTTGGGCCATTGCCGCGGGGCTGATCCATTCGGGTTTCGTGGACACTGTGGCCGGTGTGGATCCCCCGCGCGCCTATTGTTTCCACATGGCGGGCGTAGGAACTCCGACCGCGGCGATCGTGCTGGCGGCGGGCAGCGGCACCCGGGCCGGCGCCGTGCACAACAAGGTGTTCCTGCCGCTCGCCGGTCGTCGGGTGGTGTCCTGGAGCCTGCAGGCTTTCGCCAGCGTCGGCGGCATCGACCGGTTCATCATGGTGATCCGGGAGGCCGACCGCCCGCTGGCTGAAGAGACCATCGACCGGGAGCTGGAAGACATCGACGTCGAGATCGTCATCGGCGGGAAAACGCGTCAGCAGTCAGAGCTTTCGGCACTGCGTTACCTGGCCCCGGCGATCGCGGCGGCGGAGATCTCGTTGGTCCTCATCCACGACGGTGCCCGTCCGCTCCTGTCGGCGCGGCTGATCGGGGACGTGCTCGCTCACGCTGCCCGTCACCAGGCGGCGCTTCCCGCTTTGCAGATGCACGACATCCAGCGCGTGTACTCCGACGGGGTCCTGGACATGTCGGACCCCGGGACCCTGCTCGGAGCCCAGACGCCACAGGCTTTCAGCGCCGGAGCGCTTCTTGCGGTGTACGAGCAGGCCGAGGCCGAAGGGTTCGACGGCACCGACACCGTTTCCTGCTGGCAGCACTACGAGCGCAGTCCGGTCACCTGGGTTCTGGGCGATCCCCGCAACATCAAGATCACCTATCCCGGCGACCTCTTCGAAGCGGAGCAGATTCTGCGGGATGCCCGATTCCACCTGGATTGACCCGGGTCCGGCTGAACCGCGTTCGACCGCCGGACACGACCGACAGCACCGCCGAAAGGAGCTCGCCGTGACACCGGATCTGGAACAGACCGAGCTGATGTGCTCGGTGTGTGGCCGCGTCACTCTCCAGGAGGCCGCCTATGCAGGCCGGTTGCTGACCCACGTGACGTGCAGCTCCTGCGGCACGGTGGTGAAGTTTGAACGGGGCTCGCTACGGGCGGAATACGTGCACGATCTGCAGGGCCGGATCCTCAGCAAACCGCGCCGCCTGCTGCACCGGGCCAGCAGGCACCCCTTGCGGCTGTTGCGATCTTTGCCGGGGGCGATCATCCGGCAACCGGCAAAGTTCCTCCGCGAGTTCCGGCGGGTGCGGGCCGACGAACCACACACCTCGCCCGACCCGGACGGTCAGCGCTGATCGGTCGGCCAACTGGCTGTCAGCCGGTGGTTCCGCTCGTGCGCCGTGCCCGCTTCCCCGCGTGCATGGCGGCCACCCGGGCGATCGGGATCGCCAGACCCTGCTCGACGAGGTCGGGGGGCAGGCCCTGGGGCGGCGGCATCAGATCCGTCCACGGATCGGCATCGCCGAGCAGGCCGATCGCGGTCCGCACAGTGAACGACGCAGGGTCGGCATCGGGCAACCGATCCCAGGGGAGCGGGAACGACACCGGCACGCCGGGGCGTACCCGGGGGCTGTAGGCGGCTGCCACGGTGGCACTGCCGGAGCGGGTGGCATCAATGAAGACCTTGCCCTGGCGATCGGCGACGACGTAGGCGGTGGTGGCGATCTCGGGGTCGAGCCGCTCCGCGCGCACCGCCAGCGCCCTGGTTGCCGCGGCCGCCGCCATCGCGTCCACGTCGCGCCGCAACGGCACGAAAACATGCAGGCCCTTGGCGCCGCTGGTTTTCACCGCCCCCGACAGCCCGGCCGCGCAGAGTGCCTCACGAACGAGTGCAGCGGTGGCGACAACCACTGAGAACTTCGCGCCCGGCGGCGGATCCAGATCGAGTACCAGGTGGGTGGGATGCGGCCAGTCGTGACGAGCGAGCGTCGGGTGGTACTCGACGGCCCGCTGGTTGGCCAGCCAGAGCAACGTCCGCCGGTCATCACACAGCGCGTATCGGACCTCCCGGCGCGATGCCTGCGACCACACCGACGCTGTGCGGATCCAGTCCGGCGCGTAGGACGGGGTGTTCTTCTGCATGAACGATGGCTGTCCCGGCCGCACCCGGACGATCGACAACGGCCGCCCGGTGAGCACCGGGACCAACCGGTCCGCCATCGCGTCGAGGTAGTCGACCAGTTCGCGCTTGGTGACGTCCTCCCCGTCCAGTAGCGGCTGATCGAGGTGGGTGAGCGCAACCCCGGCGCGCGACTCCGCCGCCGCTCGGCCGTTCACCGGCGCCGCGCACTCTCGACGATCCGCATGCGCCCCTCCCGTCAAGCTCTCCGCGAATCATGCCAGGCCGGCCTCGCCCCGTTGATGGGATGACGGTTCGCCGGGTGTCAGCTCAGGGCGTACCCGTTGCCCGCATCGGTGTGGCAGCATCCCGCACCATGGCCGGCCGGCAACGAACCTCTCGTGTCGCATTGGGCGAGGGCGCCAGCGTTACCTCGTTGGAGCTGTTCTTCGACCTGGTGTTCGTCTTCGCGTTGACCCAGGTGACGGGGCTGTTGGCGGATGACCCCACGGCAGGTGGTGCGTTGCGCGGCATTCTCGTGGTGTCCGTGATGTGGTGGTGCTGGGTGGGATACGCCTGGCTCGGCAATGTCGTTCGCGCCGACGAGGGTGCTGTCCGGGTCGCTCTCTTCGTCGCGATGGCCGCGATGTTCGTCTCCGCGTTGGCGATCCCGGAAGCGTTCACCGATTCCGCGGGCGGCCTGTCCGGGCCGGTTGTCTTTGCTGCCTGCTATTTCGTCGTCCGGCTCGTTCATTTCGCCGTGTTCTGGATCATCAGCTCCGGCGATGTTGGTCTCCGCGGTCAATTGGTCAGGTTCGGGCCGTCGTTGGTGGTCGGCACGGGGTTGCTGCTGATCGCCTCCCAGCTCACCGGAGTCGCGCAGACACTGGTCTGGATCGCCGCCCTCATCGGCGACTATGTCGGCACGGTACTGAGTGGAACGGCCGGATGGCGGGTCAACTCGGCGAGCCATTTCGCCGAACGGCATGGCCTCATCATCATCATCGCGCTCGGTGAGTCCATCGTGTCCATCGGCGTCGGCGTCACCGCGTTGCCCATCTCGTGGCCGATCATCGTGGCCTCGGTACTGGGGCTTACTGTCACCGCAGCACTGTGGTGGCTGTACTTCGATGTGGTTGCCGTGGCCGCCGAGCGGGTGCTGGCCGGCCTCACAGGCAAACCTCGCGCCCAGCTGGCCCGCGATTCCTACAGTTACCTGCACCTGCCGATGGTCATCGGCGTCATCTTCATCGCCCTCGGGTTGAAGAAGGTGCTGGGCTACGTGGGTGGTGCGGACGGGCATCAGCTCGGTGATCCACTGGGCGGTTTCGCGGTGATCTCGCTGTACGGCGGCACCGCCCTGCATTTGTCGGCGCACGTCGCCTTTCGTTGGCGTAACACCCACACCGGGAACCCGCACCGGACGATTGCCGCCGGGCTGCTGCTGGCCCTGATCCCGGTCGCGCTGACGCTGCCCGCGTTGGCTGCGCTTGCCGTGTTGGTCGCCGTGCTGGTCGGACTGATTGCCTACGAGGCGACCAGGTTCGCCGCGCCTCGTGACCGCCTGCGACACGGTCATGACCCCGGTGTAGGTCAGCCCGGTGCGGATCAGCCCGGTGCGGATCAGCCCGGTGCGTAGGGCCCCGCTGCCCGTCCGGGACGGCCTCAACCCGAGCCGGATCCGGTTCCCGGAGAGTGGACCGTGGGAAACCGCGGTCGAGTACCTGACCCAGCGGTTCTATTCCGATCGGACCCGCCTGTTGGAGAAGGTCGATGCCGGAGAGGTTGTCGACGCCGATGGTTCGACGATCGATCGGCGGACCCCCTTCGTCGCGGATTCGTTTGCCTACCTGTATCGGGACCCGATGCCCGAACCCAGGGTGCCGTTCAAGATCGAGATCCTGCACCGGGACGATTCGTTGCTGGTCGTCGACAAACCGCATTTCCTGGCCACTATGCCCCGCGGTGCGTACATCGTGGAATCGGCCCTGGTGCGTCTTCGCCGGGAGCTGAACCTGCCAGATCTGAGCCCGCTGCATCGCCTGGACCGGGTCACCGCGGGGGTGCTGATGTTCTCGCTGCGCCCGGAACAGCGGGGCGCCTACCAGCAGCTGTTCGCCCATCGCAAGGTCACCAAGTATTACGAGGCGATCGCGGACCACCGCCCGGAGATCTCGCTCCCGGTGACGGTGGCAAGCCGGATCATGAAGGAGCGCGGAACCCCTACGGCACAGGAGATTCCTGGAGAACCCAACAGCAGCACGCGGATTGAGATGCTGGACGTGCGCGGCGCCGACGCTCTGTACGGGCTGCATCCGGCGACCGGCAAGGTCCATCAGCTGCGGTTGCACATGTGTTCGCTGGGGCTGCCGATCCACGGCGACAACTTCTATCCGCGGTTGCTCGACCTGCCGCGGGATGACTACTCCGCCCCGCTGCAACTGCTGGCCCGTTCGGTGGCCTTTCAGGACCCACTCACCGGTCAGCAGCGCAGCTATCGCAGCCGCCGGACCCTGGCCGGGTGGCTGGGAAAGCCGTTGTAGGGACGCAGCCTGCACCGTTATCGGTGACGCACGCCTCGAGTTGACAGTGCACCCATCAGGGTCAAAACGACCAGAGCGACCAGGACGGCCAGCAGGGACAGGGTCCAGCCGCCGGTCCGCTCGTGCAGGCCGCCGACGATGATCGGTCCCATGCTGGCGATGGTGTACCCCCCTGTCTGCACCATCGAGGACAGCTGACGGTTCTGGGTCAGGGTCCGCGCCCGAAGGACCACTACGGTGAAAACCGTCGCGAAACCGCCGCCCTGGGCGGCGCCGGCCAGGGCGCTCCAGATCGCCCAACCACCGGGCGCCAGGAGCAACCCCAGCGGCAGGCACACCCACAGGGCGCCGTTGACGAGGAAGGCCGGCAACGGCCCGCCCAGCCGGGTGATGATGATCGGAGTACCGAACGCGCCGATCAGGGCGGAAACCTGGAAGATCGACGACGCGGCCCCGGCGGCCGTTCGGCTCATCCCCTCGACGTCGGCCAGCAGGGCCGGAAGCCAGGCCGTCAAGCCGTAGTACGCGAACGCCTGACCAGAAAATGCCAGCGTCAGGGTCCAGGTTGCCGGGCATCGCAGCAAATGCCGCAGTCCGGAGGTTGCGTCGTCGCCGGGCGTCACGTGGTCGTTGCCGGCGGCGGCCGTCCGGGAGGCGGTGATCTTGGGTGGGGACCCGGTGGACGGCGGGGCGGCGCTCCGACCGTCATTCCTGCGACCGCCGACGACTGCGGATCTGCGCGCGATCGGCGTCCACGCAACCACCGACAGCAATGGGATGACGGCGCCCACGGCGAGCGCCGGAGCCCAGCCGAACCGTTCCGCCAGCGGCCCGGTGACGGTGAGCGCCAGCATGGAACCGATGTTCAGGGTCGCGGTGTACGTCCCGGTCAGCGCCGCGGCATGGCCGCGAAAATCGCGGCCGATGATCATCGGCCCGGCGACATTCCCGATCGTGATGCTCACGCCGATGACGACGGTCCCGATCAGGGCTGTGGGGATCCCCCCGGCGGACCTGACCAGGACCCCGGCCACCACCCCGAACGAGGTCAGCAGGGCCGCCCGGTCGATCCCGACCCTGGCGATCAGGTAGGACGCTCCCGGTGTGGCGAGTCCGAAACACAGCACCGGCAGGCTGGTCAGCAGGCCGACGCTGGTCGCTGACATGCCCAGATCCGTTCTCAGATCCGAGGACACGGTGGCAACTGCGACCAGCGGGCCACGCAGCGACAGTGAGAGCAGCACCAACCCGGCGAAGATCACCCGGGCGGAGACCTCCGGCCGGGCACCGGGCGGCAGGGCTCCCGTCATCCGGCGGGCGCGTCACGCAGGAAGGTCTCCACCGCGCGCACGACCAGCGCATGGTCGTCCGCCTGCGGTAGGCCGGACACGGTCACGGTGCCGAGGACACCCACGTTCCGAATGATGATGGGGAAGGCGCCGCCGTGCGCCGCGGACAGCAACGGCGGGTAGTTGGTGAACCGGGTGACCTGCAACTGCTCCTGTTGCCGATCGATGAGGTCGATCGCAGCGTCGGTGTCCTGGGGAGCTGACATCGATTCTCCTTGATGACGGTGCGGTGCTGAGCGGCCACTGACACCCTGCCGACCCGTGCCGACTGACACTGTGCCGACTGACACTGTGCCGTACGGGAGTCCGGCCCCGGCGCACGAATGCCAGCCGGGCACCGATCACCTGCTTGGATGCCACAGTGATGGCTGCAGGAACGACCGCTTCCCCGTTCGGGTTCACCATCGGCAGCAGGCTGCCCGGCTCGCACGGCCGGACCGGCGTCATCACCACCCCGCACGGTCCCATCCACACACCGGCGTTCGTCGCGGTGGGAACCAAGGCAACGGTGAAATCCGTGCTGCCCGAATCCGTACGTGACCTGCAGGCGCAGGCCGTGCTGGCCAACGCCTATCACCTCTACCTGCAACCCGGGCCAGACATCGTCGAGCAGGCAGGTGGCCTGGGCCGGTTCATGAACTGGCCGGGGCCGACCTTTACCGACTCCGGTGGTTTCCAGGTGCTCTCCCTTGGCGCCGGGTTCAAGAAGGTGCTGGCGATGAACGTCGACGGAATGCAATCTGACGACGTGATCGCTCCGGGTAAGACCCGGCTGGCCACCGTCGACGACGACGGGGTGACGTTCAAATCCCACCTGGACGGTTCATTGCACCGATTCTCCCCGGAGATATCGATGCGCATTCAGCATCAACTCGGCGCGGACATCATTTTCGCCTTCGATGAGTGCACCACACTGATGAACACCAGGGCCTACCAGGAGCAGTCGGTGGAACGCACCCAGTCCTGGGCCGAGCGCTGCCTGGTGGAGCACCGCCGGCTGACCGCAGAGCGTGCGGACCGGCCCTACCAGGCCTTGTTCGCGGTCGTCCAAGGTGCGCAGTACGAGGATCTCCGACGCCGGGCGGCCCGAGATCTGCTGCTGCTCGACGACTGTGCACCCCGCAGTGATGGAAGCGACTCAGGCGCAAAGGGTTTCGACGGGTACGGCATCGGCGGGGCGCTGGAGAAGGCGAACCTTGGCACCATCGTCGGGTGGGTCAGCGACGAGCTGCCCGAGGACCGGCCGCGACACCTGCTGGGCATCAGCGAGCCTGACGACATGTTCACCGCCATCGAGAACGGCGCCGACACCTTCGACTGTGTCTCCCCGTCCAGGGTTGCCCGCAACGGCTCGATCTATTCCAGCCGGGGTCGGTACAACCTCACCAATGCCAGGTTCCGCAGCGATTTCGGCCCGCTGGACACCGATTGCGACTGCTACACCTGCGCCCATTACAGCCGGGCCTACGTGCACCACCTGTTCCGGGCGAAGGAGATGCTGTCGGCGACCCTGGCCACCATCCACAACGAGCGATTCGTGGTGGGACTGGTCAGCCGAATCCGGCAGAGCATCGTCGACGGGTCGTTCACCGATTTCCGGGCCGATTTCCTTGGTCGCTACTACTCTCGCCCGACCGCCGGCTAACGCGAACCGCTCCCAGTTGGTGCCACCGCAGCGCCGATGACGTAGTCCGGTTCCCGACGCTTCACCGCCGCAATCACCGGGTAGGTGATCGGCAGAAAGACGACCTCGACCAAGACCTTGTAGACGTAACCGGTGATGACGTAATTCAGGAAATCGCCGCCGGTGATGACGCCGTAGAACGCGATGGTGCAGAACACGGTCGTGTCAGCCAGCTCGCCGACCAGCGTGGACCCGATCAGCCTTGCCCAGAGCGCCTTTTCACGGGTGCGTTCCTTGATCTTCACCAGGACGTAGGCGTTCAGCAGCTGGCCGGCGAGAAAGCCGCACACACTGGCCAGCACGATCCGGGGGACGAACCCCAGGACAGCCTCGAAGGCGGCCTGATTCTCATACCCAGCTGCCGATGGGGCGATCTGCACCAGGTAGAAGGTGAGCGCGGCCAGAATGCTCAAGCCGAAACCCAGCAGAATCGCCCGTCTCGCCCTGGCGAAGCCGTAGACCTCGCTGAGCAGGTCGCCGATGATGTACGTCAGCGGGAACAGGAACGCCCCGCCGTCGGTGATGATCGGGCCGAACGAGATCAGCTTGGTGGCGCCGATATTGGAGATCAGCAGCAGGCCGCAGAAGAGGGCGACAATGATGTCGTAGTTGCCCGACCCCATCCGGATCGAACGGGGTCGGGATGTGGCCGGGTCCGCCGGAAGCTCTGTCACGACCTCATCCAACCAGCGTTTCGACTACCCAGGCGGCGCGGGGCAGCGCCGCCGGGTCGAACCGCTTCAGCAGGGCGGCCGGCGTCACCGTCTCGTCGGCCCCGGCTAGGCCCAGCGATGCGGCGATCAGGCCGAGCGCTGTCCCGGCGGGTACGCCGGCGTGCGCCAACTGCCCCAGGGTCACCGCGCCGTCCCGCTTGGCCAGCCGTTGCCAGTGCACATTCACGGCCAGCGGAACGTGCGCGTAGCGCGGGGTGGCCAGCCCGAGCAGCGACCCCAGGTAGGCCTGCCGGGGGGTAGAGGTCAGCAGGTCGTCACCGCGGACGACCTGGTCGATTCCCTGGGCCGCGTCATCCACCACCACGGCAAGATTGTAGGCGGCGACACCGTCGTTGCGACGCAGCACCAAATCGTCCACCGGCCCAGTTAACGGCCCCGAAAGTTCGTCCTGCACGGTCCAGTGACCGACCGTGGACCGCAACCGCAACGCACTGGGTCGGCCGGCGCCGTGACGCGCGCTCACCTCGTCAGTCGTCAGTGACCGGCAGGTTCCCGGATAGGACCCGTCGGCGGTCAGCCGGGTGGGAAACGCCGGGTCAGGGTGCGGTGCGGACGCCGCCTCCCGGATCTCCCGCCGGGTGCAGAAGCATTCGTAGGTCACACCCCGGCGTGCCAGCACATCGATCGCAGTTTCGTATCGGTCTGTGTGCCGCGACTGGTAGTCGACCGGGCCGTCCCAATCCAGCCCGATCGCCGCCAGGTCCGCGAGTTGGCGGCGACCTGCTCCGGGACGCACCCGGTCCAGGTCCTCCATCCGCAGGACGAAGGCGCGGCCAGTGGATCGGGCGAAAAGCCAGGCCAGCAGGGCGGTTCGGAGGTTCCCGAGGTGCAGGTCGCCGGACGGGCTGGGCGCGAAACGACCCGCACCGCGGTGCCCGGCGGCGGAGTTCGTCATGGCCCCATTGTGCCCAACCCGGCGGGGCCGGTTCGACCTCCTACCCGGCGGGGCGGCGGCCCGTTGAACCCAACGTCTGGAATTCGGTCACCTTCGGCAGCGCCGCCGCGCACAATGAGCGTCGTGCTGATCACCCTGACCTCTACCGCGCCGTCCGCGACCGACCTCGGCTTCCTGCTGCACAAGCACCCCGATAGGGTTCAGCGGTTCGAACTCCCGGTCGGTACGGCGCACGTGTTCTATCCGGAGGCCACCGCGGCCAGGTGCACAGTCGCCCTCCTGCTGGAGGTCGATCCGGTCGGCCTGGTTCGCGACAAGCGTTTCAAGGGAAATGGTTTCGCGCCATCCCGGTATGTCAACGATCGGCCGTACGTCGCGTCGTCGATGATGGCCGTCGCCCTCGGCGAGGTGTTCCGGACGGCACTGCGGGGTCGGTGTGCGGCCCGACCCGATCTCGAGGGAACGGCGCTGCCACTGACCATTCACCTGCCCGCGGTGCCCGCCCCGGACGGTCCGGCCATGATCGGGCAACTCTTCGGGCCGCTCGGTTGGCAGGTCGACGCAGTGGTGTCGCCCCTGGATCCAGAGGTCCCGAAGTGGGGTGCGGCGTCGCATCTGGACCTCACCTTGACCGGTTCGTTGACGGTGAGCGACGCGCTCAGCCAGCTTTACGTCCTGCTGCCCGTGCTGGACGGATCCAAGCACTACTGGGTCGGCACCGACGAGGTGGACAAGCTGGTACGTAACGGCGGCACCTGGCTGCACGCGCACCCCGAGCGGGAATGGATCACCCGGCGCTACCTGGCCCATCAACGCGACCTGGTGGAAGACGCTACCGAACGGCTGGCGACGCTGGAGGATCAGTCGACCGAAGGTACGACTGGCGCCGCCCTGCTGCCGCTGACCCAGCAACCCCTGACCCAGCAACCGTTGACCCAGCAACCGTTGACCCAGCAACCGTTGACCCAGCAACCGTTGACCCAGCCGCCCTCGACCCGGCCCCGGCTTGCCCACCAGCGGGTGTCCGCCGTGATGGCCGCGTTGACCGAGGTCAACGCCCGGCGAGTGGTCGACCTCGGGTGTGGCGAGGGCGCGCTGATCGCCGCGTTACTGGCCGACCCATCGTTCACCGAGGTCATGGGAGTCGACGTCGCGGATCGGGAGTTGCGCCGGGCCACCACGCGGCTCGGGTTGGACCGGATGTCCGACCACCAACGCGCCCGGCTCACCCTGCGGCAGTCGTCGCTGAGCTACCGCGATACCGCCATCGCCGGCTTCGACGCCGCGGTGCTGATGGAGGTCATCGAACACGTCGATCCGACCCGGCTCCCGACCGTCCAGAACACGGTGTTCGGTCAGGCCCGGCCCCGGGTCGTCGTCGTAACCACTCCGAACGCGGACTACAACCCGCTCTACCAACACTTGCCGCGGGGGGCGTTCCGGCATCCCGATCACCGCTTCGAATGGTCCCGGCGGGAGTTCGGCGCCTGGGCCGAGAAAGTCGCGGGGCAGTTCGGCTACCGGGTCAGCCTGCGGTCCGTCGGCGATCCCGATGCCCAGCTCGGGGCTCCGACTCAACTGGCACTGTTCACCAGAATCATCGGCTCGATGGGCGAGACCGAATGAGCCGCATCGGTATTCCCCGGCTGTGCCTGGTCGTGCTGATCGGGGTGTCCGGATCGGGCAAGTCAACCTTCGCCGCCGAACACTTCGGCCAATTCGAGGTGATCTCCAGCGACTACTGTCGCGGCCTGGTGGCCGACGACGAGAACGACCAGGCGGCGACCAAGGATGCATTCGAGGTCCTCGGCTATATCGTCGGCAAGCGGTTGGCCGCCGGTCGGTTGACGGTGATCGACGCAACCAGTGTGACCAGGGATGCCCGCCGGTTCCTGGTCGAGATCGCCAGGGAGCATGACGTTCTGCCGGTCGCCATCGTGCTGGATGTGCCCGTTTCCGTTGCGGTGCACCGCAATGCCGGCCGGTCGGACCGGGGTTTCGGCGATCAGGTGGTGCACCGTCAGCACGATCAACTGCGGCGCTCGCTACGGGGTCTCGGCCGGGAAGGCTTCCGCGCGGTGCACGTGATCTCCGGTGAGCAGGACATCGCCGAGGCAGAGATTGTGCGGGAGCGGCTGTTCAACGATTTCACCGACCGGCACGGGCCTTTCGACGTCATCGGGGACGTTCACGGCTGTCGCTCCGAGCTGGAGCAGCTCCTGACCCGGCTCGGATATGCACTGCGGCGCAACGATGTCGGCCAACCCATCGACGCCGTCCATCCCGACGGCCGGACCGCGGTGTTCGTCGGCGACCTGGTCGATCGTGGCCCGGACAGTCCCGGAGTGCTGCGCCTGGTGATGGGGATGACCGCCAGCGGCACCGCGCTGGCAGTACCCGGTAACCACGAGCACAAACTGGTTCGCGCGTTGGACGGGGCGAAGGTCCAGGTAGGACACGGTCTCGCCGAGACCCTGGGCCAACTCGCGGCCGAAAGCAACGAGTTTCGGGTCGCGGTCCGGACGTGGTGTCACGACCTGGTGTCGCATCTCGTCCTGGACGGCGGCCGGCTCGTGGTGGCCCACGCGGGATTGAAGGAGGCTTATCACGGCCGGGCCTCCGGCCGGGTCCGATCCTTCGCGCTGTACGGCGACACCACCGGTGAGACAGACGAATTCGGCCTGCCGGTCCGCTACCCGTGGGCCAAGGACTACCGCGGCCGGGCAATGGTCGTGTACGGCCACACGCCGGTCCCGCAGCCGGAATGGATCAACAACACCCTGTGCCTGGACACCGGCTGCGTGTTCGGCGGGCATCTGACCGCGCTGCGATACCCGGAGAAGGAACTGGTGCAGGTGATCGCGGATCGGGTCTGGTACGAACCGGCCCGGCCGTTTCCGGTCGCCGCTGGGTCGATGACCGGTGAGAACGGCGGAATTCCGGTGGACCGCGCCGCCGCCGTCCGCGCTGATGACGAGCTTGACCTGACCGACGTGCTGGGCCGTCGAGGAATCGAGACCGCTTATCACGGAAGGGTTTCGGTGAAGGCGGAGAACGCAGCGGGCGCGTTGGAGGTGATGAGCCGGTTCGCAATGCATCCCCGATGGGTACCGTACCTGCCGCCGACGATGTCGCCGGTCGCCACCTCACACCGGCCCGGCCTGCTCGAACATCCCGACGAGGCGTTCCGTGCGTACGCCGACGCCGGGGTGGCGAGGGTGATCTGCCAGGAAAAGCACATGGGGTCCAGGGCGGCGGTGGTGCTCTGCCGCGACGACGAGGTCGCGCGCCGGCGGTTCGGCGCGGCCGACGGTCACACCGGCGCGATCTACACCAGAACCGGGCGGGCGTTCTTCACTCCAGCGCTCACCGAGAGCCTGCTCGCCCGGATCCGGGCCTCCGTGCGGGCCGCCGGGTTGTGGGAGGAACTATCCACCGGCTGGTTGCTGATCGACGCCGAGCTGCTGCCCTGGTCGCTCAAGGCCGACGGGTTGTTGCAGCACCAGTACGCGGCGGTCGGGTCCGCCGCCCGTGCTGCCCTGCCGGCCGCCGTGCAGGCGCTGGGCCAGGTATCCGACCGGGGATTGGATGTCGCTGACTTGCTGGCCCGGACCATTGAGCGCCGGGACAACGCCGAGGCGTTCACCGCCGCCTACCGCCGGTATCGATGGGACGTCGACGGCTTGGCCGGGGTGCGGATCGCTCCCTTCCAGCTGTTGGCCGGCGAGGGCGCCTCCTGGCACGACCGTGACCACCTCTGGCATCTATCAGCGATTGACCGTCTGGTCGAGAACGACCCGGATACGTTTCGGGGCACTCGTCGGCTGGTCGTGGACACCGGGTCGGTGCCGTCCGCGGCGGAGGGCGTGCGGTGGTGGGATGACCTCACCGACGGCGGGGGTGAAGGGATGGTGGTCAAACCGTTGGCGAACCTGCTCCGCAGCGATCGCGGGCTCGTGCAGCCAGGACTGAAGGTTCGCGGCGGCGAATACCTGCGGTTGATCTACGGCCCCGACTACACCCAGGACAGCCACCTGGAACGGCTGCGGGAGCGCAATCTCGGGCACAAACGGTCCCTTGCCCTACGCGAGTACGCCCTCGGCCTGGAGGCGGTGGAACGGCTGACCCGGGGAGAGCCGCTGTGGCGAATCCACGAAGCAGTCTTCGCCGTGCTGGCCCTGGAATCCGAACCCGTCGACCCCCGGCTCTGAGGGGTCGGCCCGTTCCCGTCCCGTCCCCGTGAACTGAACCGGAGAGAGCATGTCCCCCCTTCCCCCCGACCTGCGCGAGTATCTGCACGAGGTTGTCGAGCGCTGCGCCCGGTTGCTCGGCCCCCACCTGGTCGGCGTCTACGCGGCCGGATCGGTGGCGCTGGAGTCCTACCTCCCCGGCCGCAGCGACGTCGATCTCGCCGTGGTCTGCGGTGTGGCGCTAACCCTGCCGGAGAAGCAGTCCGTGGTGGCGTCCCTGCGTCACGAGTCGCTGCCGTGCCCGGCTCGTGGTCTGGAGCTGGTGGTGTACCGGTCGGCGATCGCCGCGGCGGCGCAAGCAGAACCTGGGTTCGAGGTGGAGCTGAACACCGGGTCTCGGATGGGGTTCCGTGAGACGTACGACGGCGCGGAACGGCCGGAACGCGACGGCACCTTCTGGTACGCCATCGACCGCAGCATCCTGGCGCAACGCGGTCGATCGCTACGAGGCCCGTTGGCCGACACGGTGTTCAGGTCCGTGTCTGACCCGACGCTGGTCGGTCTGATCATCGAGTCCATGCGCTGGTACGGGGGAGTGCCGGCCGCTACGGACGACGCGGTATTCAACGCGTGCCGCGGATACCTGCGCGCTCGGACCGGGCAGTGGCACGGCAAGGCAGCGGCCGGCGAACTCGTGCTCGCTGAGATGTCGGCCGGTAGCGGCAGCTTGGCCGGGGTGCTGAACCCGGAGGTCATCCGGCAGTCGTTGGCCGCCCGGACTGGCGGGCCGGCCCCGGACCTGTTGCTGGCCGGCGACTTTCACCGGGGCGTCCTGGCGGCCCTGGTGCAGCTCCGTCCGTGACGCTGCGCGCCACCGGGATCGCCTGCTCCGCCGGGATCGCGGCAATGGCGGGGATGGCCGGCGGGTCCGGCTCGGACGGCGCGCCGGCGAGCAGGTCGCTGAGCCAGCGCCATTTCGGATCCCACCGCTCATCGAACCGGTCCGCCCGCCGGGCGGCCCGCTCGGCCTTCTTATCGCGGTACCGGTGCCGGGCCCACCACGAGTGCGGTCGGGCCAACCGGATGGCGCAAATCCAGGCAATCAGCGGGATGAAGCAACTGGCCAGCGCTGCCCGGTACTTAGCCTTCAGCAGACAGATGACGACCAGACCGGCGTTCAGCAGGAAGGTACCGAGCAGGGTCAGCCGGATACTGACCTCGCCGATACTGAGGTCGTCGACGCCGAACGGGCTGAAGCCGAGCATGACGAAACCGATGCAGGCCACCGTCAACCCGGCCAATTCGACCGAGACCCGCCCCTCGTCGGTCCAGTAGACATCCTCCAGGTGCAGGATCAGCGCGAACTCATCCAGGATCAGCGACATCCCGATACCGCAGATGGCAGAAGCGATCTCGAACCACGGCGAGTCGGGCCCACGGATGACGGACAACGAGCCGAAGATCAACAGCAGGATGCCGGGGACGGCGTGGTGGATGTGCACGCCGCTGGACGAGACGTTATTGCGGAACGGCCCGATCCCGGCCCTGATCATCCTGGTGATGGCCCTGGTCAGAATGAAGGTGACCACGAAAGCGCCCAGGCAGCAGAGCATCGGGAGCTTTCCGGGCTCCACGATGTTCTCGTACCACCAGTCACCGGTCATCGCGCTCATCGTAGGCAACCAGCGTGCGCGGGCAGCTGCGAAAGCCAGGAACAATCGGGTCATGCGACCACGACTTCCTGCAGGAGTTCGGCCCATCCCACCCGGCCCGGGGCAGGAATCGGTGTGGGACTACCCACGACCGCCCGCCCTGGAACCATCCGGCCGCCGAGTGATCGTCCGGGTGGGCGGCGTGGTGCTGGCCGACAGCACCGGGGCCTGGCGGGTGATGGAGACGAGCCATCCACCGACCTGGTACATCCCGCCGCGCGACATCGACCAGAGCCTGCTGCGCCGTTCGTCCGCTCGCGGGTCGGTCTGCGAGTGGAAGGGCGCCGCCACCTATTGGGACGTGCTGCCGACCGACGGCACTCCCGCCGCGCCGGCGGCGGGCTGGAGTTACCAGCAGCCCACCTCGCGGTTCATCCCGATCACCGGGTTCCTGTCGTTCATGCCGGGTCAAGTTGACTGCACGATCGACGGCGAACGGGTGCGGCCACAGGACGGCGGTTTCTACGGCGGCTGGATCACCGACGACGTCGTCGGTCCGTTCAAGGGCGGCCCGGGTTCCTGGGGTTGGTGACCGGTGTGGTGACCGGGCCGGTGCTGCCCTCAGAGCTCGCCAGGATCGGTGGGCGGACCGGAAGCAACGCCGCCAATCCGGCACCCAGCACCAGTAGGATCCCGACGATCCCGGCCCGGTCGGAGCCGAACAGGAAGGTGAACAGCCCGAACAGCGTCGGCGCCAGGAAGGACACGGCGCGACCGGTGGTGGCGTAGAGGCCGAACAGCTGGCCCTCCCGCCCCACCGGGGCCAACCGGGCCAGGAAAGTCCGGGATGAGGACTGGGCCGGCCCGACGAACAAACACAGGGCCAGACCGAACACCCAGAACATCGCGGGCCCGGAAACGAACAGCAGGATGGTCGCGGCCACCAGCATCCCGGTCAGCGAGGAGACGATGACCGACTTGGGGCCCACCCGGTCGTCGAACCGCCCCGCCACCAGCGCTCCGATCGCCGAGACGACGTTGGCGGCCACTCCGAAGATCAACACGTCAGCTGAATTAATCCCGTAGACCGTCACCGCCAGGACCGCGCCAAAGGTGAACACCCCGGCCAACCCGTCCCGGAACAACGCACTTGCGCCGAGAAAGTAAACGGTGTGGGGACTTTCTCGGTACAGCTGTCGTACGTCGCGAACCAGCACCCGGTACGACGCAAAGAATTTAAGCCGCTTTCGGGCGGCCACGGCCGGAATCTCCGGCACGGCAAGGAGGACCGGGATGGCGAAGACCGCAAACCAGGCCGCCGCGAACAGCGCCACCATGCGGATCTTCAACCCATCCTCGGCGGTGACGCCGAACCACCCCACCTCCGGCGCGATAAAGCCGACATAGCAGATCAGCAGGAGGACGATGCCGCCGAAATAGCCCATGGACCAGCCGAAGGCCGAGACCCGGCCAATGTTCACCGGCGTCGAGACCTGATGCAGCATTGCGTTGTAGGACACCACCGCGAATTCGAAAAAGATCGATCCCAGGCCCATCAGCGTCAATCCGAGCCACAGATAGTGGTAGTCGTTGCGGACCCAGAACAGCCCGATCATCGCGATCACGGTGAGGGCGGTCCACACCCCCAGCGAGAGCTTCCGCCGGCCGCCGGCGTCCGCCCGCTGCCCGGCGACCGGGGCCAGGACCGCGATGACGAGACCGGCCAGACCCAGTGACCAGCCGAGCCATGTGTTCGCCGAGATCGCACCCGGCAGGTCGGCACCGACGGCATCGGTGAGATAGACCGAATAGACGAAGGTGACGATAACGGCGTTGAACCCGGCGGAGCCCCAGTCCCACAACCCCCAGGCGAGGATTCGACTCCGGGGGACCGCCGGGTCAGCAGGCATCATGTCTCCGGTCAAGGCGCTCTCCGGTCAAGCGTGCGGCGGCCGGCTGGGTACCAGCGGTCCGGACAGGTATCGCTGCACGGTAGCGCCGATGGTCTGGGCGAGTTGGGCCGGCGGTAGCGAGGCAAGGGGCTCGACGGCCAGCAGGTAGCGACCGGTGATCAGGCCGGCGACCTGGGACATCACCAATCCGGCTCGCAGGTCCGCCTCGGCGGCCGGCAGCTGCAACGGCCTGAGCAACGCCCCGATCAACTGGGTACCGACGAATTCGCGCAGCATCCGGGTGCGGACCGGGTCGGCCAGGGCCGTGCGGAGCGCGACCGCGAGACCTGACCCGGCCGGGGAGTCCCATACGGAGAGCAGTGTCCCGATCATCCGGAGGCCGAACCCATCCACCCCGCCGGCGGCGATCCGGCCGATGATCATGGGTAGGTCGACGGGCACGTCGACCGTTGCCAGGAACAACCTCTCCTTGGTGCCGAAATAGTGGTGCACGAGCGCCGGGTCGACCCCGGCCGCCGCGGCGATCCGCCGGACCGACGCACCGGCGAAGCCGTGCTCGGCGAAGCTCGCGCGGGCCGCGTCCAGGATCATCCGCTTGGTGTCGGGTTTTCCTGGCCGACGACCGGTTCGGGTGGGCGGGGCCTCGCCGAGGTGGCCGCGCTCGCCCCGCTCGCCGCCCTCGCCTCGGGCGGCGGTCATCAGGGCGTCCGCCGTCGCAGCGTCACGGCCGCGATCCCCAGCGCCACCACCACGCAGGCTGTCACCACGGCCAGGTCGAGCCAGAACGTGCCCGTCGCTTCGGGGTTGCCGCCAACTTGCGAAAGGGCGTGCACGGCATAGCTCAGGGGCATCACGTCGGACACCGCGTTGAGCCAGCCGGCCATTGCCTCCCGGGGAACGAACAACCCGCAGAGCAGGATCTGGGGGATCACCACCACGGGGAGCAGCTGGACCGCCTGGAATTCGGTCCGGGCGAACGCGGAACACAGCAGCCCGAGGCCGACTCCGAGCAGGGCGGTGACCACCGCCACCAGGACGACCAGCCCGACGCTGCCGGCGGTCGTCAACCCGTACAGCAGGTATCCGGCGGCGGCGGCGACCACGGCCTGCGCGGCGGCTGCCGCGCCGAACGCAATGCCGTAGCCGAACAACAGGTCGGCCTTGCCGGTGCGGGTGCTCATCAATCGTTCCAGCGTGCCGGTCGTCCGCTCGCGGAGCATGGCAATGCTGGTGATCAGGAACATGATCGCGAACGGGAAGATCCCCAGCATGATCAACAGGACCCGATCGAGGGCGGGACCGCTGCCGTCGAACATGGCGTACATCAGGCCCATCAGCACGACCGGTACGACGAGCAGCATGGCGATGGTGCGGGGGTCGTGCCGGAGCTGCCGAAGGATCCGGCCGACCGTCGCACCAAGAATCTGGACGTTCATGACTGTGCTCCCGTCGCTGCTCCTGTCGCTGCTCCCGTCGCTGAATGCCTGCCGTGACCGGTCACGCCATCAGGTGGCCGCCGGGGGGAGGGCACGGGGCTGTCCGGGTCAGCGGCACGGCGGATCAGTTCCAGGAACGCCCGGTCCAGGTCGTCGGTGCCGGCCCGGTTCTTGACCTCATCCGGGGTGTCGTCGGCGAGCAACGCACCGTCCCTGATCAGCAGCAGCCGGTCGCAGCGATTCGCCTCGTCCATGACGTGTGAGGACACCAGCACGGTCGTCCCGCCGGCCGCTCGCTGGTGGAACGAGGCCCACAACTCCTCCCGCAGCACTGGATCCTGGCCGACCGTCGGCTCGTCCAACACCAGCACCGGGGGGTCGCCGACGATGGCGCAGGCGAGTGACGCCCGGGACCGCTGCCCGCCGGACAACGCGCCGACCAGCTGATCGCGGGCGCGGGCCAGGCCGACCTGATCGACGGCCGTGAGTGCAGCGGCCGCGTCCGTGCCGGCGACCGCGGCGAAATAGCGGGCGTTCTCGAGCACTGTGAGATCGGCGTACACCGACGGTGATTGGGTGACGTACCCGATCTTGGCCCGCAGCGCCGTGGTCCCGGCGGGCTGACCGAGCACCGTCACGGTGCCGGACCTGACGATCTGCACTCCGACGATTGCCCTGATCACCGTGGTCTTGCCCGCCCCGGACGGGCCGAGCAGTCCGGTGATCCGGCCGGCGGGAACGGTACAGGTCAGCCCGTTCAGGACCGGCGCCCCGCCGCGCTCGACGACCAGATCCGTGATCTCGATGGCTGGCTCGTCCATGGCTGGCTCCTCTACCCGGTGATCGGATTTCATTCGGTGATGAATTGATCGGCAAACCGACGGTAGGTCCGCCCTCGAAAGAATGTCAACGGGTGATGAATTACCGTCGGCCGCCGACCGGTTGGTCAGCCGGTGGTCGTCGGGTAGGTGTTCGCGGTCCCCGCTAGCCTCAACCCATGTCGCGCAGCGTGTACATCGCATCGCCGGAAGGCGTCTCGGGCAAGTCATCGGTCGCGTTGGGGATCGTCGATCTGCTCAGCCGGCGGGTCGGTCGGGTGGGCGTCTTCCGCCCGGTCATCGACGCCAAGAGCCCCGATCCCGTGGTGGAACTGCTCGTTGCGCACCCGGGAGTGGCGCAGACCTACGACGAGGCCTGCGGCGTCACCTACGAGCAGTGGCACGCAGACCCGCCGGCGGCACTGTCCCGGGTCGTGGACAGGTTCGGGGTGCTGAGCTCCCGGTACGACGCGGTGGTCGTCGTCGGCAGTGACTACACCGATGTCACGACCGCGAACGAATGGGCCGCCAACGCGCAGATCGCGGCGAATATCGGGTCGCCGGTCGTCCTGGTGGTGCACGGTCGGGACCGCACCCCGGAATCCATTGCCGCCGCGGTCAAGCTCGCCATCGCCGAACTCACGGCATGGCACGCGCATCCGGTTGCGGTGATCGCCAATCGGATCGACAGCGACGACGCCACGGCGGTGGCCGAGTTGGTCGCGGCGACGGGGTTGATGACAAGCGTCATTCCGGAGACCCCGCTGCTCAGTTCGCCGACCGTCGCCGACCTGCAGAAGGCCTGCGGCGCCGAGTTGATCCGCGGCAATCCCGAATGGCTGCAACGGGAGTCGATGGGTTTCGTGGTCGCGGCGATGTCGCTGCCGAATGTGCTCACCCGGCTGCGCGAGCGGTACACCGTCATCGCGCCCGGTGATCGGTATGACGTGCTGCCGGGATTACTGATGGCCCACCAATCCGCGACGTTCCCCAACCTGGCCTCGATCGTGCTGACCGGTGGTTATACGCCCCCGGAGTCGGTGCAGCTGTTGCTCGATGGCACCCGCAGCGAATTGCCGATCCTGGTCACCCCTGGCGGGACGTTCGACACCGCGTCCAAGCTCGCCGCGGTCCGGGGGCGGTTGACGGCGGACTCGGCGGAGAAGGTACAGACCGCGCTGCGGGTGTTCGCCGAGTCGGTGGATGCCGACGCGCTGCTCGCCGCGTTCGACGTGGCGCCGTCAGATGTTGTGACACCCTTGATGTTCCAGTACCGGATCATCGAACGGGCGCGAGCGGATCGACGACATGTGGTGCTGCCGGAGGGCGATGACGAGCGGATCCTGCGGGCCACCGAGAGCCTGCTGCGGTTGGGCGTCGCCCAGCTGACTTTGCTCGGTGACGAGGCGGTCATCCGGTCGAAGGCAGCGGCGATCGGCGTTGACATCGTCGGGGCGGCGGTCATCTCGCCGAACGACCCGGAACTGGTGGCGCAATTCGCCAAAGAATACGCCCGGCTGCGCGCCCATAAGGGAATGACGCCCGAATTGGCCGTCGACGTTGTTCGTGACGTCTCCTACTTCGGCACCCTGATGGTGCACCTGGGCATGGCCGACGGGATGGTCAGCGGGGCGGTGCACACCACGGCGCACACCATCCGCCCGTCGTTCGAGATCATCAAAACCGTGCCGGGAACGACGATCGTGTCCAGTGTTTTCCTCATGTGCCTGGCCGACCGGGTGCTCGTCTACGGGGACTGCGCCGTGAACCCTGACCCCACCGCATCCCAACTTGCCGACATCGCCATTTCCTCCGCGGGCACGGCGGAGCAGTTCGGCGTCAGCGCCAGGGTGGCCCTGCTGTCGTACTCGACCGGCACCTCCGGCTCCGGTGCCGATGTCGAGAAGGTTCGCTCGGCAACCGAACTGGTCCATCAACGACGGCCGGACCTGCTGGCCGAAGGACCCATCCAGTACGACGCCGCCGTCGACCCGCAGGTGGCCGCGACGAAGCTCCCGGACAGTGCGGTGGCCGGCCGGGCCACGGTGCTGATCTTCCCGGATCTCAATACCGGTAACAACACCTACAAGGCGGTGCAGCGCAGCGCCAATGCGGTTGCCATCGGCCCGGTGCTGCAGGGCCTGAACAAGCCGGTCAACGACCTGTCCCGGGGAGCTCTGGTCGACGACATCGTGAACACGGTGGCCATCACCGCCGTCCAGGCCCAGGCGTCACCGGCCAACAGCACTCGATCAGGTCCGGAGACTCTGTCTCCCGCAACTGATGTCGTGGCAGGCGTGGCCGAAAGTGCGCGAGCCGGAGCAACGGCATGAGCGGGCTGGTGCTGGTGATCAATTCAGGGTCGTCGTCGATGAAATATCAACTGGTCGACCCGGAACGGGGTGCGGCCGTCGCGTCCGGACTGATCGAACGGATCGGTGGTAACGGCACCGCCACCCACAAGGCTGATGGTGACCCGTTGACCTATTCCGGTGAGATTGGTGACCACGGCCAGGCCTTGCACATCATGCGGCAATTGTTCGCTGACAGCGGCCACCGGTTGGACGAGGTGAACCTGGTCGCCGTCGGGCATCGGGTGGTCCACGGCGGTGCCGTGTTCGGCGCCCCGGTGATCGTCGACTCCACTGTGCTGCAACAGATCCGCGACCTGGCGGTGCTCGCGCCGTTGCACAACCCAGCCAACGCCGACGGTATTGCCCGGGCGATGACGGCGTTTCCGGGAATTCCGCAGGTCGCCGTTTTCGACACCGGCTTCTTCGCGAATCTGCCCGCCGCCGCGTCCACCTACGCCATCGACCGAGAGGTGGCGGCGCGCAATCACATCCGCCGGTACGGGTTCCACGGCACCTCCCACCAGTACGTCTCCCAGTTGGTCCCCGGGATCATCGACCGGGCCCCCGGTGACCTCCGGCAGATCGTGTTGCACCTGGGCAACGGTGCCTCCGCGTCGGCAATTCGCGGCGGGGCCGCGATGGACACGTCGATGGGTCTGACCCCTCTGGAGGGCCTTGTGATGGGCACCCGGAGCGGAGACGTCGACCCGGGCATGGTATTTCACCTGCTGCGGGGTGGCGGACCCGGAAACACCGAGATGAGCGTGGACGAGGTGGACACGCTGTTGAATCGCCGATCCGGCATGCTCGGATTGTCCGGCGTCAGTGACTTTCGAGACCTGCATCAGAAGATCGCCGGCGGTGGCTCCGAGGGGGCCGACGCCGAAGTGGCGTTGGACGTCTACTGCCACCGGGTGCGCAAGTACATCGGTGCCTACCTGGCGGTCCTTGGCGGCGCGGACGTGGTGACCTTCACCGCCGGTGTCGGCGAGAACGACCCCGTCGTCCGCGCCGGGATCCTCCGAGGCTTGGAGCCGCTCGGGCTGGCGGTCGATCCGGAGCGCAACGCGGTGCGGTCACCGCAGGCGCGGGTGATCTCGCCGGACGGGGCCGCGATCACGGTGCTGGTGGTGCCGACCAACGAGGAACTGGCCATCGCCCGGGCCACCGTCGCTCTGGTCGGGTGAGGCGCGCCGCCCGGGCGCTCTGGTCGGGTGAGGCGCGCCGGGAGGGCCGGCGGGTCCCCGAAGGTTCGAGCGTCCCTGGCCGGCCGCGGTGGTCGGGCCGTCGACCTGGCATCGATCACCGTGGTGAAGGTCGTCGTGATACCCGCGGTGCTGGTCGGCTGACCCGCAGCCATGATCATCACCCGGTTGGGAGGGTGGGGTGCGTCACGCCGACCCGAGGCGGGCCCGCCCCCTCCGTACCCTGGTCCGGGCGGCTTCGTCAGCACCGGATGACCGGGTTTGGCCGCTCCCGGAAACGGTAAACAAGACACCAGCGGGGCAGCCTGCCCAGCGAATCTCTGGGAGATCGTAATCAGCACTCAGCTCGCCGACGGCCCGCACCGCTCGGCTCCGGCCGCAGCCGTCGACGCCGCGTCGCCCGGCCAGCCATCGGCGCGTGCACTGCCATCGGCGCCCGAGCTGCCATCGGCGCCCGAGCTCGCGTCGGGGCCCGACCTGCCGTCGGTACGCGACCTGGAGGCGGCCGCCCTGGCCGTGGACGGTCGAGCCGAGCCGGCGCTCACCCTGGCCCGCGACCTGGGGCAGGTGCTGCCAACGCCCGGCGGTGGCCGTACCGCTGACCGCTGGCAGGCGCTGGCCGCGCTCGCCGTCGGCGACCTCACCGCGGCCAGGGTGGTCGAGGCGCATACCGATGCCCTGGCGATCCTGGACGAATGGCAGGCGTCCGGGGCCACCGATCCCTACCTGACGGCGCTCGGCGTGTCCGCGGACAGCACATGGGGGGTGTTCGCCGCCGAGGGCCGCGGGGTCAGCGTCGACGCCAGCCGGACCCGGGACGGGTGGGTGCTCAGCGGAATAAAACCATGGTGCTCGCTGGCCGGCCGGCTCACCCACGCCCTGATCACCGCGCACACCGGAGACGGCGCCCGCCGGCTGTTCGCCATCGCTCTTCGGCAGGACACCGTCGACGTCGCGGCGGCTGACGGTTGGGTGGCACGAGGTCTGACCGAGGTGCCCTCCGGTCCGATCGAGCTCCTGGATTGCCCGGCCGTGCCGGTGGGCGCGGACGGCTGGTACCTGACCCGGCCCGGGTTCGCCTGGGGTGGCATTGGGGTCGCAGCGTGCTGGTACGGCGGTGCCGTCGGGCTGGCCCGGCGGATGCGGGACGCGGCCACCGCCAAGGAACCCGACCAGATCGCTGCCATGCATCTCGGCGCCGTCGACGTCGCGTTGACCGGCTCGAGAACGGTGCTTGCCGCTGCCGCCAGCGCGGTCGACGCCGGTGACGCGGCCGGTGCAGCAGGCGTGCTGTGGGCCGGTCGGACCCGGGCGGTGGTGGCCAACGCTGCCGAGGAGGTGCTGACCCGGTGCGGTCATACGCTGGGCCCGGCACCGCTTGCTCAGGACGCCTGGCACGCCCGCCGGGTGGCCGACCTGCAGCTGTACCTGCGCCAGCACCACGCCGAGCGGGACGAGGCGGCGTTGGGCCGGCAGGTCCTTGAGCTGGCGGAGTGGATCTAGATGACCACCACCGACCCCTGGCGGCCGGCGGCCAGCGTGCCCGGTATGACCGACCCGAGGGGGGTTCAGGCCCGCGGTCCGGCGTTCGACCATCGTGACCCAGGGACGCCCGAGGAGGACTGGGCCGGGTCCGGATTGCTGGAACAGGTTGCCGATCTGGACCTGACGGGCATGCGCCGGCTCGTCGTGGTCGCGGCGCATCCGGATGACGAAACCCTGGGCGCAGGCGGGTTGATCGCCGAGGCGGCCAGCCGTCGGGTACCGGTCACCGTAGTAGTGGCCACCGCGGGGGAGGCGTCACACCCTGATTCGCCGACGTACCGGCCGGACCAGCTTGCAGCGATCCGGCGGACCGAGGTGCGGTCGGCGATCGCCGCGCTGGCTCCACTGGCGACCCTGCACCAACTGGATCTGCCCGACGGAGGCCTGGCCGGCGAGGTCGAGCGACTGGCGGACGCGATCAGTCCGCTCGTCGGCGAGCCGGGCACCTGGTTGGTCGCCCCCTGGCGCGCCGACCGGCACCCGGACCATGCGGCGGCATCGGCGGCTGCGGCGCGGGTCGCGGGCCAGACCGGCTGCCGGTTGCTGGAGTATCCGGTGTGGGCCTGGCACTGGGCCCGGCCCGGTGACGGCACGTTCCGGCCTGAACTGCTGCGGGCCGTGCTCCTGTCCGACGACGCTCGTCGGGCGAAGGGAATCGCGCTCGCTGCGCACCAGAGCCAGGTGGCGCCGCTGTCGGACCAGCCAGGGGATGAGCCCGTCGTCCCCGCGGGTTTCCGAGACCATTTCCGGCGTACCCGGGAGGTTTTCCTGGACGTCGGATCAGAGAGTCTGGACCAGGGGTATTTCGATGACTTCTATTCCGGGGGAACGGATCGTTGGGGGTTTCGCCGGCACTGGTATGAAAAGCGCAAACGCGCCATCACGCTGGCCTGCTTGCCCCGGGAACGGTTTGCGACTGCGTTCGAACCGGGGTGTGCCATCGGCGTGCTGACCGCCGAGCTCGCCCAACGGTGCGACGAGGTGTTGTCGACGGACATTTCCGAGGCCCCGCTCGTGCAGGCCCGGGAGCGTTTGGCCGGTTTCCCACAAGTCCGGTTCGAGCGGCGGCAGGTGCCCGGACAATGGCCGGACGGCCGGTTCGACCTGATCGTGCTGTCTGAGATCGGTTACTACTGTGGTCATGCCGATCTCGGAAGGCTGATCGAACTGGCGTCGTCAGCGCTGACGCCCGACGGCGTGCTGCTGGCCTGCCATTGGCGGCACCCGGTTCACGACTACCCGCTGTCGGGCGATGAGGTGCACGCCCGGTTGCGCGCTGAATCCGGCCTGGTGGTGCAGGTCGAGCTTTTGGAGGAGGACTTCCGGATCGACGTCCTGGTCCGGCCGCCGGCGGTGTCCGTCGCTCGACGGGAGGGTCTGGTTCGATGACGGTTACCGCGGAGATTGAGGCCGTCGGGGTCGTCATCCCCGCCCGGAACGAGCAGGATCGGCTGCCCCGCTGTCTGGCAGCCGTGACCGCTGCCAGTACCTTCCTACGGTCCGTTGATCCTGTGCCGCCGACTGTTTCGGTGATCGTGGTGGTGGATCGAAGCACGGATGCCACGTTGAAGATCGCCCGGTCCTGGCCTGGTGTCGAAGTGATCAAAAGCGCTGCCGGACGGGTGGGTGGTGCCCGTGATCGCGGGGTACGCCACCTGCTCGCCTCCCGGTTCCGGCTCGGCATCCCCGCCCGTTCGGTGTGGGTGTCCTGCACGGACGCGGATTCCGCGGTTCCACTTGACTGGCTGGCGACCCATTTGCACCACGCTCGGTCCGGGGCGGATCTGGTGCTGGGAGCCGTCCGGCCCGACCCGGACGAACTAGCCACCGGATTGCTGGCGGCCTGGCGGCTCCGGCACCTGATCCGCGACGGGCACCCCCATGTTCATGGGGCCAACCTCGGAATCCGCGGCGACATGTACCGGGCCGCTGGCGGTTTCCCGGATGTGGCGGCGCATGAGGACGAGTTGCTGAGCCATGCGGTCCGCGTTGTCGGCGGCCAGGTCCGCAGCATCGGGGCCAGTCCCGTACTGACCAGCGCCCGGTTGACCGGCCGGACGCCGCACGGCTTCGCGGAGTACCTGCGGGTCCTCGATGGTGACGAGGTCCCGTTGGAGGCCTGAGGTTCACCGCGGGAGGAGGCGTCCTGGTAGATCTGCCGTTACATCGCCGACGCCAGGATTGACCGGGCCTGCGCAGTGCTCGGGCGGATCGGGGTGTTGGCGATCACCTCGTCGGCGAGCGCGTCGCTAGCCAGTTGGTCGAGATCCCCGTCGCTGACTCCCAAGTCGGTCAACCTGGCCCGCATACCGACGGCGGCTGCCAGGCTCTCGACCGCAGCGATCGCCGCCGCCGCATTACGATCCGTGCTGGCCGCGGTGTCACCCACGCCCAGCGCGAACGCCAACCGCTCCGTCCGTTCCACCCTGGCTGGCAGGTTGAACCGGAGGACGTCGCCGAGGACGGTGCATAACGCCAGGCCGTGGGGAATGTCGAACCGGCCGCCGAGCGGATGCGCCAACGCGTGGACGAGGCCGAGACCCGTTGTCGCCATTCCGATCCCGACGATATGTGCCGCCAGCATGAGCTCGCACCTGGCCTCGATGTCTGTCCCGTCGGCGACCGCCCGGGGCAGAAAGCGGGATACCGTGCGGACGACCTCGAGGGCGATGCCATCGGCGAATGGATTCGCGCGTATCGAACTGAACGACTCGATCGCGTGGGTCAGCGCGTCCATACCGGTGGCGGCTGTGGCCCTTGGCGGCAGGCCGACGGTCAGGTCTGGATCGAGAACGCTTGCCCGGGCCAGTGAACTGGCGTGCCCGACGTAGAACTTGCGGTGGGTGCTGGTGTCGGTGATCACCCCGAAGGCATTCGTCTCCGCACCTGTGCCCGACGTGGTGGGGACCGCAACGATCGGCAATGCGGGCGCGACGAATGTACTGGAGTAGTCCAGGGCGGCGCCGCGCTGCCTGTTGACGGCCCCGAGGGCGATCCCCTTGGCCGCGTCCATGCTGGAACCGCCGCCGACCGGAACGATGACGGCCGCGCCGCTGTCGCGGGCCAAGTCGGCTCCAGCGTCCACGCAGTCCGTGGTCGGGTTGGGAGTGACGCCGGCAAAACAGGCCACGTGGACACCGGCATCCGTCAAGGCCGCTGTCACCGCCGCGACGACGGTGCTCTGCGCAAGGAAGGCATCGGTAACGATGAGGGCCAGTCCGCCGCCGCCGGCGGTGGCGACGATGTCGCCCAGCGCGGCGACCTGCCCACGACCGAAAAACACCGCGGGCGAGGGGGAAATCGTGATGGCCCGGTCCGACAGGGGTGGCGATGACAACTGTGGCGGTGACAACTGTGGCTGTGACAACTGTGGCGGTGACAACTGTGGCGGTGACAACTGCGACGGTGACGTCAGGTCCGTCATGCGGTCACCGGCTCGGGCGTCCCCGCTGCAGGGGCCCCGTCAATCCGCAGCGGCCGGCCGATCAGGTCCTCGTACAGCTTGATCGGCGTCATCTCACCAGCCCGGTCGCCATAACTGGCCTTGGCCCGCCGGTAGACCTGCCCGACCAGGGCCGATACGTCAGCGGGTACGCCGACCTGCGCGGCCAGGTCGATTGCCAGGCCAAGATCCTTGCAGGCCAGAGCGATCGCGAAACCTTCGTCGTAGTCGCCCCTTTCCAGGACGCTCAACACATCTGCGGTCAGGAAATTGGAATTGGCAGGACTGGCCATCAGGGCGGAACGCAGCACCGGCAGGTCGACGCCGGCCTGGACCCCGATGGCCAGCACCTCGGCGGTGGCCACCAGATGCGAGAACCAGAGTTGGTTGATCATCAACTTGACGGCGTACCCGGCGCCGGCCCCTCCGACGTGCAGGATTCGGTCCCGATCTCCCATCGCCTCCAGAACGGGACGGGCGCGGGTGACGGCCCGGTCGTCGCCGCCGACGAAAATCTGCAGGGTCCCGGCGGCGGCTCCGGTCGACATCCCTGATACCGGAGCGTCAATCAGGTCGATGGGCCGTCCGGCCAGTAGCTCCCGGGCCCTGGCCTGCGGCCCGAGGATCGAGGTGGACATGTCGATCCACATGGACCCGTTGACCAGGGAATGCACCAGGCCCTGCGGACCGAGGGCGACTTCCTCCACGTGTCGCGGCGTCGGCAGCATGGTGATCACCACGTCGCTCACGCCGGCGACCTCCGCCGGGGTACTGGCCCAGCGGGCGCCATTGGCGAGCAACTCTTCGGCAGCCGCGCGCCGGATGTCATTGACAATAACGGTGAAACCGGCCTTGAGCAGGTTGCGGGTCATGCCGCTTCCCATGTGGCCGAGGCCGATGAAGCCGATCCGTTCGGCTGGTGCCGTTGTCATCGGTTCACGTGCTGCAGATGTCATATGAGAACTTTTCTCGTGAGTGGTGGCCAGGACTGCGGGGCATGGGTGGAAGCGGAGGATCAGGCCGAGGGGGTGAAGATGTCTGGGCCGAGATCGATCCAGGTGGTCTTCAGGCTGGTGTAGGCGTCCAGCGCGTGCAGCGACCGATCCCGGCCGAAACCCGAATCCTTGACGCCACCGAATGGCGTGATCATGTCGGACATGTCGTAGGTATTGACCCACACGGTGCCGGCGTGAAGGGCTCGGGACACCTGATGGGCCGTGGCCAGATCTGCGGTCCACACCGAAGCAGCCAGGCCGTAACGGCTCTCGTTGGCCAGTCGCACGCCCTCTGCTACCCCGTCGAACGTCACGGTGGCCAGGACCGGGCCAAAGATCTCCTCCTGCCCGATGCGCGAGGAATTCCGGACACCGTCGAGCACCGTGGGTTCGAGGTAGTTCCCACCGGCGCACTCCCCGTCGAGGTCGAGTCGTCCACCGCCGCGCCAGACTTGTGCGCCTTCCTCGGCGGCCACGTCCAGATAGGACAGCACGGTGGCGGTCTGGGCGTCGTCGATGATCGGGCCGATCTGGCTGGCCGGATCCAGCGGATCGCCCAGACGAAGCCCAGCGGTGACCGTGCCAATATGGTCGAGAAGTTCGTCATGGACTCGGGTGTCGACCAGCAGCCGGCTGCCGGCGTGGCAGGTCTGGCCGGCGTTGTAGAAAATTCCCCAGGCAATGGCCGACGCCGCGGCTGCCAGGTCAGGGGCATCGGCGAGCACCAGTTGCGGGGATTTCCCACCCAGTTCCAGAGCCACCTGTTTCCCGTTGGATTCTCCGGCGTACCGCTGGAACAGCCGCCCGACGGCGGGGGAACCGGTGAAGGTGATCTTGTCGACGTCGGGATGCCGGCCCAGAGCCTGTCCGGCGATCTCCCCGTGACCGGTGACCACATTGAGAACGCCGGGCGGCAACCCGGCCTCCAAAGCCAGTTCCGCCAGCCGGATCGCGGTGAGACTCGTTTGCTCGGCAGGCTTGAGGACGACGGAGTTGCCGGCTGCCAGCGCCGGTGCGAGCTTCCACGCCTCGATGATCAGTGGGTAGTTCCATGGGGTGACCGCTCCGATCACCCCCAGCGGCTCCCGGGTCACCGTCGCGAGCGCGGACCGGGGGGCGGGGGCAACCTCGCCGGAGACCTTGTCCAAGGCTTCCGCGTACCAGCGGAACGTTCTGGCTGCGTTGGGGACGTCGACCCGGAGTGCGTCGCCGATCGGGTGCCCGGCGTCCAGGGACTCGAGCAGCGCGAGCTCGTCGAGGTTGTCGAGCATGAGATCCGAGAGGCGCTGCAACACCTGTTGCCGGTGGCGTGGGTCGCTGCGGGACCAGGAACCGAGGTCGAAAGCCCGTCGGGCCGAGGCGACCGCGTCGTTCACATCGACGGGTCCACTGGCCGCGACCTCAGCCACCACGCGCCCGGTCCGTGGGGCCGTGGTGGGGAAGGTCTCACCGGACCGGCTGGGCCGGGTGGCACCGTTGATCACCAGTTGGGCAGTCGGCAGCAGCGCGGCGGACCTGGCCACCCAGTTCGGTGTGTCTGGGACGATTGAAGTCATGTCGTTCTCCCACAACGGATATCGGACGGAACGGTAGATCCAGCAGCCAACTCGGTCCGGGTCGGCGGGTGGCAGTCGCAGGTCACCGGGCGTACCGCCGGACCGCCTCGTGGTCGATGTCCGCGCCCAGCCCGGGAGCCGCCGGGATGCGGACGGTGCCGTCAGCGTCGACCTGCACCGCGGAGGTCAGGAAAAAGTCCCGGCGCTCCGGTGTCCAGCCCGGCGGGTCGTACGGGAACTCGATGTACGGGGTGGCGCCGACCCCCGCCGCGACGTGCAGATTGGCCAGCAGGCCCAATCCGTTCGTCCAGGTGTGCGGGGTGAACTGCCGGTGCCGGGCGGTGGCTGCCTCGGACACCTGACGGGCCCGGTACATCCCGACGGCCAGCACGACATCCGGCTGATAGATGTCCCACGCATCGGCGGCGATCAGGTCCAGCAGCTCCGGTAGCGACCGGACCATTTCGCCGCCGGAGATCTGCATTCCGGTTGCAACCCGGATGGCGCGTGCCCCGGCCGGGTCCGTCTGCGGCAGTGGTTCCTCAAGCCAGAGCACTCCCAACTCGGTCAGCTCCGCGGCGATGGAGCGCACCTGGGCGAGCGGCAGCGCGGGCTCGATATCGCCGGCCATCCGCCAGGTCTGGTTCAGATCCACCATCAGATCGAAGTCGGCACCGACGGCTTCCCGGGCCGCGCGGACCGCAGCAATACCCTCGCTGATGCGGTGCCGGGCGATGCGGATCTTCATCGCCCGGAAACCGGCTTCCCTGGCCGCCAGGGCTGCCTGCGCGCGGTCGGGTGGGCTCTTGAGCTCACCGCTGGATGCGTAGGCCGGCAACCGGTCCGTCATCCCACCGAACAGCACCGACACCGGCAACGACGCGACCTTGCCGATGATGTCCCACAGGGCTGCCTCCAGCGGCCAGTAGCGGCCACCGTGGAACGAGACGGTCTCCAACCGGCGGACCTGGGCGAGGATCTGCAGCGGGTCGGTTCCGATGAACAGTTCGCGGAAAGCATCGAAACCGTCCATGGTGTCGCCGGAGCCGTAGCCGATCACCCCCTCGTCGGTGCTGACGGTCACCAGCGTGGCGTCAAAGGTGCTGCGCGGATCCGGGTCCCAGGCCGCCCGGAACGGCGGGTCGAGCGGCAGTCGCATCCGGTCGAGCCTGATGTCGATGATCTTCATCGACGATCGGCCATCCCGGCGTAGAAGGGATTGAACGGAGAGTCTTTGGCCGCCAGCATGTCCGGCACGGTGGGCAGGTTCCTCACTCCGTTGGCCAGGGCGGTGCTGGTGGCTAGCCGGTTGTTCCGATAGACCACTTCCTCGTCATCGGCCTGGGGGTTGACCCAGACCGCAGCGATGAGTACCCACTGCTCGGCGTGATCGGAGGTGACGTCACCGCTGGCGACGGCATCGGCGACGCCCCCGGCCACCCCGGCCTGAGCCGGTCCCCAGATCATCAGGCCGTGCCGTTCGGACGCCGGTTCCGCCTTCGCGACGAACAATGTGAACGGGCGCACCGGCAGCGACGGGCGCAGGACCGTCACGAACGGTACGAAACCCTGTCGCGGGGTTGCCAGTGAAGTGGCCCAGGCGATGCCGGCCGGCCCGGTGCGATCCCCGAGAACCGTGTTCAGGTGGGCGGCGTTCACCCCGTCACCGACGAAGCTCTCACCGATCTGAACGGTGGCTGTGCCGGGCCCTGGGGGCCGGGTGGAGGGGATCGGCGGGCCGGTGCTCGCCGTGGGATGACCGTTGGCGTCGGACATGTCAGATCAGACCTTGCGCGGTCAGCCAGTCCTTGGCGATGGCCTCCGGATCGTCCCCATCGACATCGGCCTTGGCGTTCAGGCCCTGCATTGTCTCTGTGGTCAGCAGCGGCGACACCTGGGCGATCACACCGGCGATTTGTGGGTGTGCGTCGAGGGTGGCCTTCTTCAGCGTCGCAGACCCGGTGTACGCCGGGAAGAACTGCTTGTCGTCTTCCATCACAGTCAGGTTGAGACCCTTGATGCGGCCATCGGTCTGGAAGACCTCACCGAAGGTGCAGGTCTTGCCGTTGGCAGTTTCGGTGTAGATCAGGCCGGTGTCCAGCATGCTGACGTTTCCGTCCGGAATCGTCCAGCCGTAGGCCGTCTTGAGGCCCGGGAAGCCGTCGGAGCGGGTGGAGAATTCGCTCTCGATGCAGAAGGTCTGCTTGTCCGCCGGCAGGGTGGCGATGTCGGACAGCTTGGTGATCTTCAGTTCCTCGGCTGTCGCTGCGGGGGTGGCGAAGGCGTAGGTGTTGTTCAACGGGGCCGGCGGCAGCCAGACGATGCCGTTCTTGGCCAGATCGGCGTCCCGGACGGCGGCGTACTGGGCTTCGGCACCTTGCACCGGCTTGGTGTTGCCCAGGTAGGTGATCCACCCGGTACCCGTGTAGTCCCAGTAGATGTCGATGTCGCCGGATTCCAGGGCCTTGCGGGTATTGACCGATCCGACGATGGTTCCCTTGTCATTGATGGTCGCGCCGTGTGCTTCCAGCAACTGTTTGGTGATCTGCTTAAGTATCTCCTGCTCGGAGAAGTCTTTGTTGCCGACGGACAGCGTCACGCCCGCAAGTTCGGTGCCCCCCTTGGTGATCGGCACCGAGCCGGACGCTGACCCGGGCGCTGACCCGGGCGCTGACCCGCTCGGGCCGGCCGAGGCGGCGCCGGAGCCCCCGCCGGCGGAGCTGGATGCGCCGCCGGCAGCGGGCGCGCTGGACGAGGACGACGATGTCGACGAGTTCGACGAACTGCCACAGGCCGTGAGCAGCAGGGCGGCGGCCGCCACGCCCGCGGCGACGGCGGACAGGCGACGGCTGGATGGGAACAACATGATTCTCCTCGACGGGTGGGCACCACGGGGTGCGGTGGGGTGAGTGGTCGTTGACGACTTGCGGGCCCGGAGCGGACCTACCGGGGTGAGGACGATGTCAATCACACGCCCTTGGGGCGGACGAGATCCTCGATCAGGCCACCGACCCAGTCGATCAGCAGCGCGATGCATGCCGTCAGGACGGCCCCGGTGATCAGAACGGCGTTGCGCTGCAACTTGATTCCGTTCACGATGATGTCCCCAAGGCCGCCAGCGTTGACAAAGGTGGCAATGGTGGCGGCCCCGACACAGAACACCAATGCCGTCCGGACGCCGGCCGCGATGACCGGCACGGCGAGCGGGAGTTCGATCCGGCGCAGGATCTGGTTCCGGGTCATCCCCATGCCGCGGGAGGCCTCGATGATGCCCCTGTCGACCTGTTCCAGACCGATCAGGGTGTTGCGCAACACCGGAAGGAGCGCGTAGATCACCAGCCCGATGATCGCCGTGGAGAACCCGGCACCGATGATCATCGTCAGCAGGACCAGGACGCCGATCGCAGGTGCGGCCTGACCGATGTTTGCCAGCGCCAGGGCCAGCGAGGTGACCCATTTCGACCGAGCCCGGCTGACCAGGATGCCCAGCGGGATGGCAATGACGACGACCAGAACCGATGACAGCACAGCCAGTTTGAGATGTTCCAGGGTCCTCGCCCTGATGTAGTCGGCATTGATGGTGCGTTTCTCGATGTCGTCCAACTGGAGGCGGGAAATGACGAACCACAGGATCGCCAGGACGGTGACCACGATCAGTGGGGTCAATAACCTTTTCGCGGTGAAGAAGCGACCCTGCCGGTTGGACGGCTGGCTGAAGGAGGTGCCGACGTCCCTGGTCGCCTGGATCGTCATGGTGAGACCGATGCGACGGCCGGAACAGGGGAATCGGGAGCGGTTGCGGCCACCGTCTGCAAGGCATCGGCGACCGCCTCGGTATCCAGGACGCCCTTCGGGGCATCGGTCCCGTCAGCGACGAGCACCCGGCCACCCCCGTGCGCGATGATCGCCGAGAGACCCGCCCGCAGTGTCGCGGCGCTGGAAACCGTAGGCAGGTCGGCATCATTGGCGGTGACCGGCCGGAGAGTGGCGTCGGCGACGCGAAACAGGCCGAGCCGTTTGATGGCGGCGTCGCTGCCGACGAAGGAAGCAACGTAGTCATCGGCCGGGGCGGACAGGATGGCGCCGGGGGTGTCGTACTGCACGATTCGGGATGAGTCGGCGAGGACCGCGATGCGGTCGCCGAGCTTGATCGCCTCCTCGAAATCGTGGGTCACGAAGATGATCGTTTTCCCAAGACGACGTTGCAGGTCGAGGAATTCGTTCTGCAGCTTCTCTCTGGTGATCGGATCGGTAGCCCCGAACGGTTCATCCATCAGCATCACCGGCGGGTCCGCGGCCAGCGCCCTGGCCACCCCGACCCGCTGCTGCTGACCGCCGGAGAGCTGCTTGGGATAGCGGTGGGCGAACGTCCCGGCATCCAGACTGACGAGGTGCAGCAATTCGTCGACCCTGGCTTTGGTCTTCTCCGTCTTCCAGCCGAGAAGCTTTGGCACCACGGCAATGTTCTCTGCGATCGTCATGTGCGGAAAAAGGCCGATCTGCTGGATGACGTACCCGATCCGGCGCCGTAGCTGGGTGGGGTCCATCGCTAGGACGTTCTCGCCGCCGATGGTGATGCTGCCGGAGCTCGGCTCGATCAACCTGTTGATCATCTTCATGGTGGTGGTTTTGCCGCAGCCGGACGGTCCGACGAACGCGACCAGTTGGCCGGCCGGAATGGTCATGCTGACCCGATCGACGGCCGGGGCCTGCTGACCGGGGTAGAGCTTGGTCAATTCATCCAGGACGATGGGCACACCGGCGTTACCGATGGCCCCGAAGTTGTTGTCAGACACGGATTCCCCTGGAGGTCGTGAGACGGCGGACGACGACGAAGAGGGCGTCGAGGAGCAGCGACAGGATGATCACGCCGACCGTGCCGACGATTGCCTGGTTGAGCGCGTTCTTCGAGCCCAGTTTGGACAGCCCGGTGAAGATCTCGTTGCCGAGACCGGGTCCGGCCACGTACGCAGCGATGGCGGCGATCCCGATGGTCAGCTGTGTAGCGACTCGTAGCCCGGTCAGGATGACCGGCCAGGCCAGTGGTAATTGGACCTTGTAGAGCACCCAGGACTGGGACATGCCCATACCGCGTCCCGCTTCGGTGAGGTAATCCGGTACCTCGCGCAGACCGACCACGGTATTGCGCAGGATCGGTAACAGGGAATACAGCACGAGAGCGACAACCGTTGGGGCCCAACCCAAGCCCATGATGGGAATGAGCAGGCCCAGGAGCGCGAAGGATGGGATGGTGAGGATCACCCCGGTGCTCGCGATTGCGATGGATCGCCCCACCGGGCGTTGCCAGACCAGGAATCCGAGCGCGACTGCGATCACCGCGGCGATCAGCACTGCCATCAGGACGACGGCGGCATGCTGGACGAATTCCACCGCCAGCTTGTCGCTGCGGCCGGTGATGTAGGTCCACAGCCCGCTGAACGAGAAGTCGGCCACCGATGCACCTCCTTGTGCGTCCGCGTGGTTCACCCCACAGGTGAACGCAGGACGAACTGTACAAACGCCCTCTCCTAACGCACAATACGAGTTGTGCAAATGCCAACGGCATCTTCGGGTGGCAAAAGGAATACCGGGGGCAGTTCATCGCCGCGCCGCACCCACTCGGCGGGGCTGCGCCGGGACCTGGATCTGTTACTGGCATTGGGGTCCGACGAGGCGGTTCGCGCGGGCGGCCTGGGGGTGACCAGGGCAGCACAGCTCGCCGGTCGAGATAAGTCGCAGGCCTCCCGGACGCTGGCGACGCTGGCAGAGGTGGGCCTCGTCGAGCGGGTGGAGGAGACCGGGAATTACCGCCTCGGCTGGCAGTTGTACGCGCTTGCCGCCCATACCGCCGAGCGGCGACTGGTCGTGGTTGCGGAGCGACACCTGCGGGGTCTGGTTGGCGGTATCGGTGAGACGGTGCACCTGTGCGTGTTACGGGCGGGAAACGTCATCACGCTGGCCAGTGAACTGGCTGCACACGCGTTCCGCGGTCCGGAATGGGAGGGCACGTCGGTGTCCGCGCACGGGACGTCGGCGGGCCGGGTCCTGCTCTCGGATTGGGCAGCGGACAGCGTGCGGGCCTGGTGGGACGAACATCCGCCGCCGCCATCGGTCACCCGGGCGGTGCCGGCGGCGCTGTCGTCGGGCCCGGCGGCCTCCAGTGAACAGGTGCTGCACACCTCGAGGCTGCAGACCTACCCCGAACTGGTGGCCGAACTCCGGCGAATCCGCCGTCGCGGATTTGCCACCGTCGACGAGGAATTCGAACCGGGACTGGTGGGGGTGTCAGCTGCGGTTCATGACTTCCGGGGCAGAATCGTTGCTGCGCTGAATGTTTCCGCTCCGAAGCACCGGCTGGGGCCGTTGTTGGAGCGCGCCGGTGCGGTGACAGCGCGGACCGCGGCTGCCTTGTCGGCAGACCTGGGTTGGGTGCCCCCCGGCCACCCGGGGTCGGGGTCTGCGTCGGAAACCGACACCTCCCGGTCGTGAGCTGGACGGTCCGTGAGGTGTCGGCCCGGGTACACACGGGCGGGCGCCGAGTCAGCCGAGGTCAACGGATTCGGGTTCACCTGGATCGGCGGCGCCGGCCCGTTCGTCGCGTTCGGCCCACTCCAGCAGGCCGTCCAGAGAGAACACCTCGTCATCGATTCCGGCGTGCAGGTCGCCGAGTTCGGCGAACCGCGCCGGTACCGTCGCCATCGTGAAGTCCCCCGGGACGACCTGGTCGATCTCGGACCAGGTGACCGGGGTGGAAACGGTCGCCTGCGGGACCCCGCGCACGGAGTAGGCGCTGGCAATCGTGTGGTCGCGGGCGTTCTGGTTGAAATCGATGAAGAGCTTGTTGGGATCACGGTCCTTTCGCCACCAGGTCGTGGTGACGTCCTGCGGGGCGCGGCGTTCCACTTCCCGGGCGAACGCGAGGGCGGCCCGTCGCACATCGGCGAAACCCCAGCGTGGCTCGATCCGTACGTAGATGTGCAGGCCCTTGCCGCCGGAGGTCTTCGGCCAGCCAACGGCGCCGATCTCATCTAGCACCTCGTGCGCGACGCCGGCCACCCGGCGGACAGTGTCGAACGGGCAATCCGGCATGGGATCCAGGTCGATCCGCCATTCATCCGGTTTTTCGGTGTCGTCCCGCCGGGAGTTCCAGGGATGGAACTCCACGGTGGACATTTGGACGGCCCAGATCACACTGGCCAATTCGGTGACGCACAATTCGTCGGCGGTGCGGCCGTAGCGCGGAAAGTACAGCTGGACCGTCTGCACCCAGTCCGGCGCACCCCGGGGAAGCCGCTTCTGGTGCACCTTGTCACCGGCCAGGCCCTCGGGGAAGCGATGCATCATGCAGGGCCGCTCACGCAGCGCCCGGACGATGCCATCCCCGACGGACAGGTAATACCGGGCCAGGTCGAGCTTGGTGGCCCCGGTCGCCGGGAAATACACCCGTTCGGGGTGGGTGATCCGGACGGTGCGGTCGCCAACGACCAGTTCCGCCGGCTCGCTGGTGTCCTTGGACCGGGCCACCTCCGGGTTACCCGGCCTGGTCCACCAACGCGGCCACCGCGTCGGGGATAGGAGTGTCACCGGCGACCAGGTCGAGCGACAATCCTGCCGTTCGCGGTTCGTCCAGCAGGGCCAGCAGGACGGCAGCTACGTCCTCGCGGGAAACCTGGCCCCGCTCAGTCCTTTCTGCCAGGTGCACCTGCCCGGTGCCGGAGTCCATCGTCAGGCCTCCCGGGCGCAGGATCGTCCAGTCGAGATCCCGGGAACGGATGTCGTCGTCCGCCGCCTTCTTGGCGGTCAGGTAGGCGGCGAACACCTCGTCATGATCGGCGGTGGGCCCGGCGTCGGCCCCGATGGCTGACACCATCAGGTACCGGCGAACACCGGCCCGCTCGGCCGCGTCGGCCAGCAGGACGGCCCCGCCCCGATCGACCGTGTCCTTGCGGTCGATACCGCTGGCCGGCCCGGCGCCGGCCGCGAACACCACGGCGTCGGCGTCGCGGAGGATCTCCGCCAGCTCCTGCGCTGAACCGGCCTCCAGATCGAAGACGACCGGATGCGCACCCAGTGCGACCAGTTCGGCCTCCTGCTCGGGCCGGCGGACCAGACCCACCGAATGTTCCTCCCGCTCGCCCAGCAGCCTGGCCAGCCGAAGCCCGATCTTCCCGTGTCCACCCGCAATGACCACTCTCATGGGGTCACCGTACCCAGGCCGTCCTCACCATCTGCGGACCGGATCCGGTGGCCCGGTTCGGCAGTCCTTCAGGACTATCGGCATCATGCAGGGATGCCACCGTGGTTGGGCCTGATCCTGCTGGTCCTGCCGGTGATCGCGGTCGCCACCTTCGGTACCCGGCAGGTTCGGGAATCGGACGCCGGCCGAACCTCCGACGGGCCCGCTGCCGTGGTGCCCGCCGGATGGCTCGCGGCGCGCGGCGTGGTCGTCGACGAACGGACCTGGCGCCGGCGGCGCCGCCGGATACCCGACGGCAGCATGCAGCCGATCCGCCAGCCGGTCATTACCTTCCAATCGGCCGATGGCCGGGAGATCACCTTCACCTCGCGTATCCATGCAGCGGGGATGCCGCGTCCCGGTGCGCTGGTCGGCGTCTTTCACGACCCGGTGGACCCGACCAGGGCGTGCATCGCCCCGGAGTCCTTGGCGCAGATCAGCCGCCCCATGGGGAAGGCGGCCAGGGTGATGGTGGGTCTGATCTGGTCGGCGGCCACGGTGACCACCCTGCTGTTCGTCATCGTGTTGTTCGATGTGTGACGGCAGGCGTGGTGGGCCGGGTTTTCAGGTCGACGGGACTTCGGTCGGTGACCAGGGGAGCGGGGCGGTCCCGTCGATGACGGCGTCGACGAAGCGGCGGGCCGCGGGTGACCACCGGGTGTGCAGCCGCGCGAACAGGATTCTTGCCTCCCGAGCCGGCCAACCGTCGGGCAGCAGTTCCTCCGGCACCCCGGGGTCGGTCCGCGGGAACAATCGCCAACAGTCCAGCAGCTGCAGGTGGTCGGCGAACGCGCGTCGATCGTCGTTCCCGGCGGGGTCTGCATCCCGATCGCGATATGCCTGCAGAAAGGACTCGTACTGCGCCTGCAACACCGGCAGGTCCCACCAGGTGGCCGGCTCGATCGGGGCGAGGGTGTCGGCGCCGAACCATGTCACGTAATGATCCAACCCGGCCGACTCGAGCAGCGAACGCGCCGGACCGGTCAGCGGTCGGGGGGCAATCCAGACCCCGGGGGCGACGCTGCCGAATCCCAACCAGGACAACTGGTTCCGCAGCAGGTGTCGTCGGTGCCGATCCGCTTCCGGGACCGTGAAGACCGCCAGCACCCAGCCGTCCTCGACCCGGGCGGTGGGGCCCACGAAGATCCGTCGATCACCGGTTTCCAGGTCAGCTCGACCCGCCGCGGTGAGTGCGTATCCGGCCACCCCGGCGCGCCGATTCGCGTCCAGGAACCCACGAGAGCGTAATCGGGTCAACGCTTGTCGTACCGACGGCTCGGACAGACCCACGGCACCCAGACACCGGATCAGGTCGGCGACGGCGATCCAGCCGCCGAGTTCACGCAGGTGGGCACCTGCGAAGGAGACGATCAATGAACCCGGCGAACCGGCCCGATCGGGGGGCAGGACTGCCGAGCCGGACCGCGCGGGCACCTATGCGGTCAGCTTCCGGGTGATCGCCAGCGCATCCCAGACCTCGGCATAGCCAAGGGGCAGTGGCGATAGTCCGATGCGAATGGTCTGCGGCGCCCGGAAGTCGATCAGGACGCCGGCGTCGATCAATCGGGCGCTCAGCGCCCGCGCGTCGGGGTGCTCCACACTGACATGGGCACCCCGGCGCGCACTGTCCCGCGGTGAGCCCACGGTGAAACCCTGCGGCTGCAGCCAGGTATCGACCAGGTCCACGACCATATCGGTGAGCGCGACGGCTTTTGCGCGGATCGCGCCGATTCCCGCTTCGGCGATCACCGCCGCGCCCTCCCGGACCGCGAGGATGCCCAGCAGAGGCGGCGTACCGGACAGCATTGACCGCACTCCGGGCGCCGGCAGGTAACCCTGCTGCATCTCGAACGCGTCGCGCCGGCCGAGCCACCCCCAGATCGGTTGGTCTATCTCGTCGTGGTGCCGGGCGTTGACGTAACACAGCGCTGGGGCCCCCGGGCCGGCTCCGACGAACTTGTAAGTGCAACCGACAGCGAAATCGACACCCCAGTCGTCCAACGAGATCTCGGTGGACCCGACGGAATGGCACAGATCCCAAACGATCAGCGCACCGGTCTGATGGGCGACCGCGGTGATCGCGGCGGCGTCCGCGAGATAACCTGTCTGGTAGGCGATATGGCTCAACGTGACGACGGCGGTGCGTTCGTCGACGACCGCTGCGACGTCCTCCGCGGTGACGCCGAGCCCCGGTTCGCCGCGCAACCAGACCAGTTCCAGGTCAAGGTCACGGGCCAGCGACTCCACGACATACCTGTTGGTGGGAAAATTGTCCCGGTCGAGGATCACCCGACGGCGGCCGGGCCGCAGATTCAACGCGGCCCGCATCGTCTTGTAGAAATTGACCGTGGTGGAATCGGCGATGACCGTCTGGCCGGGGGCGGCCCCGAGAGCGGCCGCGGCCAACTCGTCCCCGACGATCTCCGGAAGCTCCATCCAGCCTTCGGTCCAGCCGCGGATCAGCCGCGCGGCCCACTGCTCCGCCACGAAGGCCGACCAGGAAGCGCCGATCGATCTCAGCGGACGGCCGAGTGAATTGCCGTCGAGATAGGCCACCACGTCATCGGTCTGCGGGACGAAGCGATCCTGGAACGGCGCCAGCGGGTCAGCCGCGTCGAGCGCCAGCACCTGGTCACGGTCGATGATCATGCGGTTCCTTTTCCGATCTCGGTGCGGACTGCGAACAGTTCCGGGAAGAAGGTCAGGGACAGCGCGCGGCCGAGGAATCCGACGCCGCTGGAACCACCGGTCCCACGCTTGTAACCGATGATTCGTTCGACTGTCTTGAGGTGCCGGAACCGCCAGGTCTGAAAGGTGTCCTCGATGTCGACGAGCTCCTCACAGGTCTCGTAGACGTCCCATTGGGGTTCGGGATCGTCGTAGATCGTAGTGAAAACCCTGACCAGTTCAGCGTTGTGCGAATGGGGCTGGGAAACATCACGGTCCAGCAGCTCGGTCGGGATCGGGTAGCCGCGCCGGGCCAGGTAATGCAGGAACTCGTCGTACAGGCTGCGCGAGTGCAACGTCCGGGTCAGGTCGGCAGCGGCCGTGGGATCGTGTGCGAAGACCGCGATCATGCCGGCGTTCTTGTTGCCGAGCAGGAACTCCAGGGTCCGGTACTGCACCGACTGGAAGCCCGACGATTTACCCAGCACGCCGCGGAACTGGGAGTACTCGGTCGGGGTGAGAGTGGCCAGCACTGACCACTGATCGGTCATCTGGCGCTGCACGTGCTTGACCCGGGCGAGCCGTTTGAGTGCCGGACCGAGTTCGTCCGCCGCGATCAATGTCATCGCAGACTTGATCTCGTGGATCACCAATTTGATCCACAGCTCGGTCGTATGGTGCACGATGATGAACAGCATCTCGTCGTGATGATCCGAAAGTGGTTGCTGAGCACCGAGCAGCTCGTCCAGGTGCAGGTAGCTGGCATAGTTCAGCCCGGCCAGGTCGCGTTCGATGTCGACTTCCAGGGGCCGAAGGTTGGCCTCGGTCACTCGGTCTGCAGTCATGGGTGCCTCCGGTTCGGGTACCGCGCACCGGACCTCGTCCGGTCTACGCCGGGTCGTCCTCGGCGCGCGGCACTGACACTGTATTGCGATTCTGTAACGACCGTCAAGAGAACGCGATACAGCGCGAAACCTCACACTCGATGTCGAACAGCGAACACGCGAAGGCCAGCGCAGTTCCCCACTGCCCGGCCCCGGTCTCGGTGGTGAGCTTGCGAACTCCGGCCTTGGCGTTGTAAAAGACCTGCGGGACGGCGGTATTCGGCTTGTGCGAGCCGGCAGGGTAGACGCCCTCGTACTTGTAGTAGATGCGGGCCGGGGTACCCAGCGCGCGTTCCAGCCGGTGGGCGCGGTACAGCGGCGAGGGACGCCACAGTCGGTAGATGTCTTGCACCTCGTCCGGGATCGGGATGAACCGATCGGTCGAGACCTCCTGCAGGATGAGGTCCATCGGGAACAGCGGAGCCAGATCGTCGGGGCCGACCGGTTCGTGGGTGGCCGGAGGCAGCGGCGGCGGAGGCGGCGCCGGCAGGTCGGCCACGATGTTGTACCAACCGGTGGGCATCTCAGACTCAGCGAGCAGGAACTTGTGCTGCTGGACGGTCATCCGCTGGCGCCGTTCTCGCGGACCCGACGGCCCTCACCTGGCGAGGCTAACGCGGTACCGCGGTCAGGGAACAGCATCGTTGGTCCGCCTCGGCCCGCAGGGCAGGAACTCCCATCGACGCGCGCTGGGCGCGGGCGAACCCGGTCAATCCGGAGGAAACGGACCACTGGTGAATCACGAAACGCGAATTCATAGCGATTTCACAGGTAACTCTGTGTGTCAATGGCCGAATGCGTCACCCACACGCTCACCGGATGAGTTCGTTTTGCGGAATTTCCGTGGCAGTTTTTGCCGGCCCGAAAATCCTTCGGGTGAAACCCGACGTGTCTTGCAGGTCAGCGTTTATGGTTTGCCTGTATTCGCACCACCTGAATGCACAAGGTCGGGGTTGTTCCACGCCCAGACCGACCCGTCATACCCGCCCGACCAGGCCGCCGTCGCGGCCGTCGCTGTGCTGGGATAACGGACTGCTGTTCACCAGAAGCGTCCCGCTCGGTGCGAGCGGGGCCGATGTACCGGATCTGTGACTGTGTACCAGCAATTTTCACTACGACGGCGCGCAGCAGGACAGCGGGTCGGGCCAACCAGGGCCACCGCCAGCGGCGGGTGGATCGAGATGTCGGGAGCGGATGTTCAGTGCGTCGAAATGAGAACAGCGGAACCGGGCGCCGATCGCGGACCTGGCCGGCGGTCCTGTCCATGGTGCTCGCTCTGGTGATGTCGGTTGCGGTGAGCGGTGTCGCGCACGCCGACCCGTCGGCCAGCGACTGGCAACGGCTGCGGCAGTGCGAGTCGGGCGATAATTACTCGATCAACACCGGCAACGGCTACTACGGCGCCTACCAGTTCGACCTGAGCACCTGGCGGAGTGTCGGCGGGACCGGATACCCACACCAGGCAAGTCCGGCCACCCAGGACGCGCTCGCACTCAAGCTGTGGCAGGCGCGGGGATGGTCACCGTGGGCATGCGCCAGCATCATCGGCCTCACCTCGAGCCCGCCCAGTCCGCCGACCCCGCCCAAGCCGGCGCCGCCGGTGGGGTACGTCGACAACGTCTCGGTCAACGGGACAACGGCGACCGTGGCGGGGTGGACCCTTGACCCCGGATCACCGGGCACCTCCATTGCGGTTCACCTGTACGTCAACAACGCCGGATTCGCCTACATCGCGAACAAGCCCCGGCCGGACGTCAACGCTGCGATGCGGGTGACCGGTCAGCACGGCTTCAGTGAGACGGTGCAGTTGGCACCCGGCCCGAACACGATCTGCGCCTTCGGTATCGGCACCGCCGCGAACAACAACACCCTGCTGTTCTGCGGCGTCTACCAGGGTCCGGCCCGCCCGGTCGGAGTCGTGGACGCAATGGCGGTGTCGGCTCTGACAACGACGGTCAGCGGCTGGGCATTCGACCCGAACTCTCCCGGCGCCTCGATCGCCGTGCACGTCTACGTCGGGAACGCCGGCACTGCAACGCTTGCCAACAATCCCCGGCCCGATGTGAATGCGGTGATGGGCGTTTCGGGGCAGCACGGCTTCTCGGTCAACGTGCCGCTGCAGCGGGGCCCGAACACGGTGTGCGCCTACAGCATCGGCGTCGCATCGGGGAACAACGCCCTGATCCAGTGCCAGAACGTCATCGGACCGGTGCCTCCCATCGGGGTGGTCGATGCCATGACGGTGTCCGGGACGACCGCGTTCGTCGGCGGCTGGGCACTCGATCAGAATTCGGGCGGTAGCTCTATCGCGGTCCATATGTACGTCAACGGGGTCGGGTACGCATTCAGCGCCAACAAGCCCCGACCGGACGTGGACGCGGTCTACGGAGTGAGCGGGCAGCACGGGTTCTCCGAGTCCGTGCCGTTACGGCCGGGCTCTAACAGCATCTGTGTGTTCGCGATCGGGGTCGGGACGAACAACAACACCCTACTGCAGTGCCGTGACCTCCAGCTGAACAGCCCGCAGCGGTTGGCTGCGGCCGCACCGGCTCCTGACGCGGCTGCCGCACCCGCTCCTGACGCAGCGGTGGCTCCCGCTGTCGAACCGACGCCGTCGTCGGCCGCAGCGGTTGCGCCGTCGACGACAGCGGCTGCCCCGGCAACCACCGGTGCGTCCAGCCCGGCAACGTCCGCGCCGGCCACTTCCGCCCCACCTGCTGGCGCCCCGAAGGCAGCAACGTCACCGGTGAAGCCGTCGACGACCACGCAGGCGCCTACTGCTGGGGCCCCGGCACCTGGCGCCGCGGCACCGTTGACCGCGACATCGTCCATGCCTGCTGCGGCCCCGCAGGGGTCGAGCCGTGCAGTCTCGACCACCCCGACCGCACGGCCGTCGGCGACCGGCGGGTTGGAGTCCGCAGCCGTCACCGGCCGGACCGGGACGCTCACCGGCTGGATTGCGGACGCGGGGGCCACGTCCGCGGGGGTTCCGGTGCGGGTGAGCGTGAATGGCGTGATGCACGAGGTGATCGCCGCGTCAGTCCGGGCCGATCTGCCCACTGCGGGCGGCGCGCCTGCCCCGCTCGGTTTTACCGACACCATTTCCTTGATTCCAGGTTCCAACGAAATCTGCCTTTACCAGGGGGAGCGGACGGGCGGTGCCGAGACGGCGCCGATCGCCTGCCGGACAGAAATGATCAAGTGACGGGGATGATGACATGATGAGTCGACTCGGGCGTAGCTCGACGACGCTGGGGGTAGTGCTTGCCGTGACCGGAGCGTTGCTGCTCGGAGGTGGCGGGTCCGCGGGGGCGGGCACCAGCGGCCCGGGCACCGCCGCCCCGATCCCGGCCGGTTTGACCGCCCCGGGGAGTAGTGAGATCGGTTATATCCCACCCAATCTGACGATCGGTCGGTCCTACCCGGCGCAGACCAAGTCGATCCCGGACTTCACTTTCCAGGGCACTGCTGACGCCCTGATCACGCCGCGTACGGACGTCGGGTTGCGGGCCGCCCTCGCCACCGGACTGCTGCCGCTGGCGGAGGCCCGGTGCTGGGACGCGCACGCCTGGAACCCCACCTCCGATCACCCGCTCGGCAAGGCGTGCGACCTGACCCAGGCATACACCACGGCGGTCGGGCTGGCGACCGGGTGGCGGCTGGCGAATTGGTTTGTGGCGAACCAGGCGGTGCTCGGGATCAACTACGTGATTTGGCAGGACAGGATCTGGAGCGCCGGTTCACCGAAAGCCTGGACCACGTACTACTCCTCGGTCTACGGCTGCCCGGATGACACCAACATCACCGGCTGCCACATGGACCACATTCATGTGAGCTTCTACTGACATAGCCCGGGACTGCGGGGCGGGCCGTCACATTCGGGTCAAACGTCCCACCGTGTTCTGGCTCGTGTCTGGTCGGCGCCGGTCAGCTCTCCGTGGACGAATCGGGTGTTCCTCGCGTTGACCGCCGACGTCGTGCGATCTCAAGTCCAGCCGCTGCGACGAATACGGCCGTTGCGGTACTCCCTGTCTTCCAGAGAGATCCGTCCAGGAGTGCGAAAGAATGCTGTGGTAGAACACCGTTCCAAGGGCAACGACGACAATCCACCCCAGCAGGGCCGACACCTAGGTACGTATCGGAATCATCGAGCATCCTTTCACCGGTCATGTGTGATGCGGCGAATGCTAACGGAGGCCGTTTTCGGACACTCCCGTCTCCGTCAAATTCCCACAAGGGGTTGATGCGGGGTAGCGCCTGTCGACGAACGGCGGTCAGACATCTCGCGTTCCCGGATCACCCCCGGCGAGCCCTTCTCAGCTCTTCGTCAGCTCCTGGGCCAGCATCACCAGGATGCCGCTGGGGCCGCGAAGATAGGTGAGCCTGTACAGGTCTTCGTAGGTGGCCACGCCGCGCAGCGGAAAACAGCCGTGCCTTGCGATGGAATTCGGAGAATATGTCCCCTCGCCAGTTTGCCCTGGCGTTCCCTCAACATCTGCTAGATATTCGACGTCATCGGAGGCCTGGTCCCGGCCAGGCATCTCCTGGGCTGGCGGGTGTCCCGCACGGTTGCCCTTTCACTGGACATCGCCAGCATCGGTCAACCTCTGCCCGCCAGCGACGGCACGGGTTCTGCCCGCGGAGACACGAACACCCCACGCTCCGGGTGAGCTAGCGTTCCCCGTGTGGCGTTGAATCACGTGAGACGGGGGAGCGGCAGCCCGCTGTTGCTCGTCCACGGTCTGGGTGCTGGGTGGCGATCGTGGTCCCCGATCCTCGATGAACTGGCCGAGCACCGGGAGGTCATCGCCGTCGACCTGCCGGGGTTTGGCGAGACGCCGCCGTTGACCGGTGAGGTCTCGATCGCCACGCTGACGGATTCCGTCGCGAACTTCATCCGCGAACAAGGCCTGGATGGGGTCTCGGCCGTCGGCCAGTCGATGGGCGGCCGGATGGTGCTCGAGCTCGCGCGGCGTGGCGTCGGCGGCGACACCGTGGCGCTGGACCCGGGTGGCTTCTGGAGCGACCGCGAGGTCTTCGTCTTCGGCGCCACGCTGCGGCCGTCGATCGCTGCGGTCCGAGCGCTGCGAGGCATGCTGCCGGCACTGCTCGGCAGCGCTGTAGGAAGGACTTTGCTGCTGGCGCAGTTGTCGGCACGGCCCTGGGCCCTCTCGCGCGAGACCGTGCTGCCGGATGTGCGCGGGCTGGCCGACTCCCCGGCGACCGGCGCTGCCATGGACGCCCTGACCAAGGGCCCCAAGCAACAGGGAGCCCCAGCTGGCACAGTGTCAGGCCGGGTCACGATCGGTTGGGGTCGTCGTGACCTGGTGACCGTGCCGAGGCAGGCCGCACGTGCCACGGAGCTTTTCCCCGACGCGGTGCTGCATTGGTTCGAGCGGTGCGGTCATTTTCCTCAATGGGACGCACCGCACGAAGCGATCCGATTGATTTTCGACCGCACCGATTGAGTTTTGTTTGCCCGGCCTGCCTACGGCCGTACCCGTCGTCGTCGGCGAATCGCTGGACAGGATGCCGGGGGCTCGACCTTGGGTGCGCCTGCACCGGAGATTCGGGTGGCCGCATCACCGGTGCGTGGACTGCCTACGTCCATCCTGGGCGCGCGGACGTGGACAAACGCGTTCGCGCCACACTCGGTGGTCGAGGTCCGGCCGATGTCGTGTCTCGGTGCGTGCCCCCGGGATCATGTCGGTGAGGCAGGTCGCCAAGGTCCCCGGCGGGTCAGGTCGCCAATCGGCCTCCCGCCGCGCGGATCAGGACGGACACCCAGGTGCGGTAGGGGCGCCATGGTTCGGCGAGCTCGACCAGTTGCTCCCGGCTGCAGCCATCAGGCAGCCGGTAGAGCCGCCCGACGAGTTCCCGCAGCGTCGGTTCCTCGGTCGGCGCGACGTCGGTGAAACCCACCGCCCGGATGGTGATGAGGGAAGCGTAGAACGGTCCGATCCCCTTCAGCCGTTGCAGGTCGTCGTTGGCGGACTCGGGGCCGATGTGCCGGAGTCGGTCCACGTCGAGGGCTCCGGACAGAGCGGCCCTGGCCACCCCGTGCAGCCGGTCGATCTTCTCCGTGGTCAACCCGGGGAATTCGGTGACCCGGAGCAGCGCGTCCGGCAGCGGCACCGCGGCGAGCGGCCGCCCGGCCAGATCGAAGGAACGCCCGTGCGCCTCCGCCAGCCGCCGTCGCACCTCGGCCATCTGCTGCGCCGGCCGCCGGGCACTGATCACCGACCAAGCCGCGGCCTCGTACGGGGAATAGAAGAGCACCGGTAACAAACCGGGCGCGACCTCTAGCAGCCGCGCGACCACCAGATCCCTGCTGCCGACGTCGGTGAAAGCCGCGGCGTCGTGATCCAGCGACAACACCCGGGCGACCTGCCGGCGCACCGCGTCGATATCCGCGGACCCGGCGCCATGAACAGTGCCGTGCACCGTGCCGCGGAGACCGTCGTCCTGCCGCAATTCGACACCGACCTGAATGCCGTTGCCGTCCAGGCAGAACGCCAGCCGCATCGTCCCGTCGAACCGGTCCGACGCGCGCCCGCCGAACCCGAACTCGGCGGACTCGCGCAGGCTGTAATCACCCGTCGGGGCGATGGCGAAGGTGTGCATGCCGGCACTATCTCCCGGACCACCGACAGTCGGCTCTCCCGGACCACCGACAGTCGGCTCGCAGGGACTGCCGGTGCGAGACGCAGAGTGGGCCACGGCGGACGCGCAGACGTACAACTTCATCTACGTACACGAGGAGGTAGCCATGCGGATCATGTCCTGCTCCGAGCCTCGAGCGAAGTATGCCGAGACCCTGAATGCTGTGGTCGATGACCGCGAAGAGGTCGTCATCATCCGAGCAGGTCACGAGTCGGTGGTGATCGTTTCCCTCGAGGACTACCAGACGCTCAAGGGAACGGCCTACCTGCTCAGAAGCCTAGCCAACAGGCGGCGGCTGCTCGAATCGATCGACCGACTCGAGGCCGTTAACGGAGTCCAGCGACCCTGATCGAATGAAATTGGTTCGGGATGGATAACACTGGGCTTATGTCCTATGGTGGCTGGGCCAAGACCGTAAAACACTCAAACGCATCAATTCCCGGGTTCAGGACGTCAGCCGAAACGCAACGACGGGATCGGCCAGCCCGAACCCACGCGAAACGGCTTGCGCGCCAACACTATCGACATGTCGACCGAAGGCGGTTGCGGCGCAACGCCCGTTGGCCCGGCTCCACACGCGCCAAGGGCCTGGCACCAGTACCGGTGCCAGGCCCTTGACCCACACGTCAATCCTGTGACGTGTGGGCCCGCTGCGTGGTGGTCAGGCGGCCCGGATTGCCCCGGCTTCCTCTGCCGCAGCCGAACCGTCAACGGTGACGGCCGGTTCCAACGCCTGCGCCAGAATCTGCGCCACGTCACTGACCGGGTGCACCGTCAGGGCCGCCAGCACCTCGGCGGGCACATCGTCCAGGTCCGGCTCGTTCCGGGCCGGGATGAACACCGTCGTCACGCCGGCACGCTGTGCGGCGAGCAACTTCTGCTTCACCCCGCCGATCGGCAGCACCCGGCCGTTGAGGGTGACCTCGCCGGTCATGGCTACGTCGGAGCGAACCGGTCGCCCGGTCGCCAGCGACACCATCGCGGTCACCATCGTCACGCCGGCGGAGGGCCCGTCCTTCGGGACGGCTCCGGCCGGCACGTGCACGTGCATCCGCCGATCCAGCAGCGTCGGGTCGATGGCGAGATCCGCGGCGTGCGAGCGCACATAGGACAGTGCGATCTGCGCCGACTCCTTCATCACGTCGCCCAGCTGCCCGGTGAGGGTCAGGCTGCCCTGCCCGGCTTCCACCGTCGGGACGGCGCTGGCCTCGATGAACAGCACGTCACCGCCCAGTCCGGTGACCGCGAGACCGGTCGCGACCCCAGGGACCGCCGTCCGCTCGGCGGTCTCGGAGGTGAACCGGGGCCGTCCGATCAGCTCCCGCAGATCGGGCTGGTCGACGACGACCGGGGTGTCGGCTCCGGTCGCCAGTTTCGTGGCGACCTTGCGGAATACCTTGGCCAGCAACCGTTCCAGCTGCCGGACCCCGGCCTCCCTGGTGTAGTCGGCGGCGAGTTCCCGCAGCGCGGCATCGGTCAGTTGCACCTCGTCGGAGCTGAGCGCGGCCCGTTCCAGCTGCCGGGGCAGCAGGTGGGTGCGGGCGATCGCGACCTTGTCGTCCTCGGTGTAGCCGTCCATGGTGATCAATTCCATCCGGTCCAGCAGCGCCGACGGGATGGTGTCCAGGACGTTGGCGGTGGCCAGGAACAGCACGTCCGAGAGGTCGAGGTCGATGTCTAGGTAGTGGTCGCGGAACGTGTGGTTCTGCGCCGGGTCGAGCACCTCGAGCAGGGCCGCCGCGGGGTCACCACGGTAGTCGGCGCCGACCTTGTCGATCTCGTCCAGCAGCATCACCGGGTTCATCGAACCGGCCTCGGTGATGGCCCGGACGATCCGGCCCGGCAGCGCGCCGACGTAGGTGCGCCGGTGCCCGCGGATCTCGGCCTCGTCCCGGACGCCGCCGAGGGCGACCCGGACGAATTTGCGGCCCAACGCGCGGGCCACCGACTCGCCGAGCGAGGTCTTTCCCACGCCGGGGGGACCGACCAGCACCATCACCGCGCCGGAACCACGCCCCCCGACGACCTGCAGGCCACGTTCGGCGCGCCGGCCGCGGACGGCCAGGTACTCCACGATCCGGTCCTTGACGTCATCGAGGCCGTGATGATCGGCGTCCAGCACCTCGCGGGCCGCGCCGAGGTCGATCTTGTCCTCGGTGGAGTGCTGCCACGGGATCTCCAGGACGGTGTCCAGCCAGGTCCGGATCCAGCCGGATTCCGGGCTCTGGTCGCTGGCCCGTTCGAGCCTGGCGACCTCGCGGAGCGCAGCTTCCCGGATCTTGTCGGGCAGGTCGGCCTGTTCCACCCGGGTCCGGAAATCGTCGGCACCGTCGGGTTCACCCTCGCCGAGTTCCTTGCGGATGGCGGCCAGTTGCTGGCGCAGCAGGAATTCGCGCTGACCCTTCTCCATGCCCTCGCGGACGTCGCCGCGGATCTTCTCCGCCACGTCCATCTCGTTCAGGTGGGCCTTCGTCCAACCGATCAACAGCTCCAAACGCGCTGCGACGTCAGGGGTTTCCAGCACCTGACGCTTCTGCTCGTTGGTCAGGTAGGCCGCCCAGCCGGCGGAATCGGCGAGCACCGACGGGTCGGTCATCTTCTCGACGGTGTCGATCACCTGCCAGGCGTCCCGCTTCTGGAGGTTCGCGATGACCAGCGTTTTGTACTCGGCGGCGAGTTCTTTGACCCGGTCGGTGACCGGGGAGTCTTCGACGACCTCGGCCTGCACCCAGAGCGCGGCACCCGGTCCGCTGACGCCGGTGCCGATCCGGGCGCGGCGGCCGGCGCGGAGCACGGCCGCGGGGGAGCCGCCGGCCAGCCGGCCGACCTGCTCGATGGTGGCGACGACGCCGAACGTGGAATACCGGTCCGGCAGTCGGGGGGCGAGCAGCAACTGGCCGGACTCGGGGGAGTCCTTTTCTGAGTCGGTGCCTGAGTCGGCGTCAGCGCCGGACTCGGGGGAGCGGGCCGCGCGGGCGGCGTCGACCGCGGCCTGGGCGGGCTCGTCCAGCTCGATCGGCACGACCATGCCGGGCAGGACGACGACGTCGGTGAGCGAAAGAACGGGGAGCCTGCGGAAATCGGACATGAAGTCACCCTTCAAGAGTTGAGCGTGTCTGACTCAATGCGCTGGGGCGGGTGTTTGTTCCATCGGGGGTCTGCGCTTCGCTGATGGCGAACGACGTGCCGCTGGAGCCTCCCTTTCACCTGGGCTCCGGGGATCCAAACGCTGGCGGTGCAGTTGAGTCGACTTCTCGTGCGTTCGGGGCGGTTCTGTGCGCAATAAGTCCGCTCAACTCTGTGACTCATGGGAGGCGGTCTGATCGGGGGCCTCCACTTCGCGTTGGGGCCCGTGGCATCGTGGTCCGCGGAGGCAGGGTTCGAGCAGCGGGCCGGCTCCGAGCCGACAGGTGGTGAGCCGGTGTCCACAGTGAACGAGCCGACGTCGAGCGCCGCCGGTCCCGAGGAGCCGCTGGCGTACAAGTCGGTCCGCGGCAAGTGGGTCCTGGCGGCGACCGTGATGGGCAGCGGCCTGGCACAGCTCGACGGCACCGTGGTCAACGTGGCCCTGCCCCGGATCGGGACCGACCTGGGCGGCGGGCTCACCAGCCTGCAGTGGACGCTGAATGCCTACACCCTGACCCTGTCCGGGTTGTTGCTGCTCGGCGGGTCGCTGGGGGACCGACTGGGCCGTCGGCGGATCTTCGTGCTGGGGGTGGTGTGGTTCACCGCCGCGTCGGTGGGCTGCGCGGTGGCCCCGAACGTCACCGTGCTGATCGCGATGCGGGCGTTGCAGGGAGCCGGAGCCGCGCTGCTCACCCCCGGGTCGTTGGCCATCCTGCAGGCCTCGTTCCGGCGGGAGGACCGGGCAACCGCGGTCGGTGCGTGGTCGGGGCTGGGCGGGGTCGCGACGGCGATCGGCCCGATCGTCGGGGGTCTGCTGGTCGGTGTTGCCCCGTGGGGGTGGCGATTGGTGTTCCTGATCAACCTGCCCATCGCGGCGGTGGTCATCCTGCTGAGCAACCGGTACATCCCGGAATCGAAAGACGAGGAGGCCGCCGGCCGGCTCGATATCCCCGGCGCGCTGATGGCGTCGGTCGGACTCGGGGCGCTGGTGTACGGGCTGACCGAGGGACCGCCGAACGGCTGGTCGGCCGCCGACATCATGATCACCGCGGCCGGAGTGTTGCTGCTGGTGGCGTTCATCGTGGTGGAAAGCCGAACCCACGACCCGTTGCTGCCCCTCGGGCTGTTCCGGGTGCGGCAGTTCACCGCTGCGAACCTGGTGACGTTCGCGGTGTATGCGGCGCTGTCCGGTGGGCTGTTCCTGCTGCCGGTGCAGCTGCAGCAGGTGGTGGGGTTCAGCCCGCTCGCCGCCGGCGCCGCCACGCTGCCGATCACTGCGATGATGCTGTTGCTGTCCGCGCGGATGGGGAAGTTGGCGACCCGGATCGGTCCCAGGATCCCGATGACGGTCGGTCCGATCCTGGCCGGCGCGGCGATGCTGTGGTTATCCAGGGTCGGCGCCGACGCCACGTTCCTGCGGGATGTGCTGGCCCCCATGGTGCTGTTCGGGTTGGGTCTGTCGGTGACGGTGGCGCCACTGACCTCCACCGTGCTGGCCGCCGCCCCCGACCACCAGGCCGGCGTCGCCTCGGCGATCAACAACGACGTCGCCCGGGTAGCCGGGCTCCTGGCCGTGGCCATCCTGCCCGGCGCGGCCGGGCTGACCCCGGCTGCGTACGCCGACCCGGTGCTGCTGTCTGCCGGGTTCACGCGGGCGATGTTGATCGCCGGCCTGCTCTGCATGGCCGGCGGGGTGCTGGCGTTCCTGACGATCCGGGCGCCAGATCTCGCTGTGGGTGCCGGCGGGTCGGCGGGGGGTGGTGCGGCTGGTGGTGACGCGGGCGAGGTGTCCGGCGCGGGGGGTGACGGCGGGCGTTCTTCCGGCGACGCTCATGGCTCGCGGGAAGATCCGGCCCTGCAGTGCCGGGCGTGTGCGGTGGGGGCGCCGCATATTCGGCCGCGGTAAGCGCCTGACCTCGATCTAGCCTCGGCGGCGAAAATTAACGGCCCTACAGCATTCCGAGATGATCAAGCGCTGGGTGATCGACGTCCGCGGTGCTTGTCTTAGCGTTCGCGCGGGTGCTCTCCCGTCTGGGTCGGCGGCTGAGGTGATCACTGATTCAGGCAAGCTGACCTACTTACATACTCTAGATTTCAGTTAATACGGTAACGGTAATGTCCAATGATTTGTAAGGTGAAGGTTACTAGTCCAAGGGGCGTCTCTCTCCATCTTTATTTATTTACGGTCGCGTTGGTTTGGATTAAAGCGATGGAACAGATCCCCGCCACTTTCCATATCAATCGTTGAAGATCACACCGTAGGTACTCGCTCTTGGTTTCTTCCAGGCTGGTGGGGATAGCAGGCCCCGATTTGCACGGGCTTAACGTTGCCTCCAATTTTCGCTACAAACACGTACCTGCCCGATCCGAGCGGGAGTTTCTACCCCATCAGCCTCGAACTTAGTTGTGATTTACTAGACCCCGGGGAAAGAGTTAACCCCCTTCGTATTCCAAGATTCGGAAGAGCCGTCCCGTACATTCCCAGCGTAGGAGATGCGATTCTATGCCTATCGGTTTGTACGAGACAGCTATCAAGCAGGATCACTCATTGCGCTTAAGGCGTCGAGTTTAATCGTTCTCTTCGTCGTCATCAGCGACGTCCGCTTCTTCACCGATCTCAACGATCAGGAACTGGCTCTTTGGGTCGGCCCATTTTGCGCTGGGGTCAATTTGTACGCGTAGCTTGGCTACCTTGCCGCGGTCTTCTGTGGTGAGGTGGTAGGGGGCCGAGTTGATCAGCATGTCTCCAAGCTCTTCGACCATGGCCTTCCGCTCCGCCGCAGGGCCGGTCTGCCAGCTATCCCGGATCTCTTCATAACGCGACATCGCGGGTGTTTTGGCCACTGGTCCTCCTGGTGCTCGGTCGGCTGATGCTGGGAATACTCTACCGGACGGCGGTGTAAGAGCGGGTATCGGCTCGATTGTCAACCAGCGGTACCTGAAGTCCTCGATCATAAAGACCAATCGGCCGGTGACCGAATGGGGCCAATTACTAGGCGACGACACCGTTTCGGCAACGCGTCTGGACACGTTACTTTATCGATCCATCTAGGCCAACCTGATGCATTCAGATCATTCTGATCGATTGAATCTATAAGGGCACCAAGCTCGGCCGGCGAGAAATAGGTCGGGTTGCCGATCTGAGGTGCACGGATCACCCCACCCGCGTTAACCGGCTCATCGCAATTGACGGTGTAGGACGGGTCTGAATCCGCCGGTTTCTAGGAGTGATCGGGCGATGTAGTTGGTGAGGTTGCGGAAGCCGAGGGCGGACCCGCGGAGGTGTTCTAGCCGGCCGTTGATTGCTTCGGTGGGTCCGTTGCTGGTGCCGGGCCGGTCGAAGTAGGCCAGGATGTCGCCGGCCCGTTTCTTCAGTGTTCTGCCGAGCGTTCGCATCTCGACCAGAGCTGCGGGGACACCGCCACTGAGGCGGTCGATCAGGTGCTTCATCCTGCTCTTTCCGTTGGTCCGGTCGGGGTCGCGGTAGGCGCCGACCATCGCTTGGTAGACACCCCAGGTTGCCTCGACCTCCACGTGCCCGTCATCGGCGAACAGCGTGGTGATCCGTTGCCGCTGCTTGTCGGTGAGCAGATCCGCGCCGGTGCTCAAGGTGCGACGAGCCGAGTACAACGGGTCCCCCGCTCGGCCCCGGTGACCCAGGGTGGCGAGCTGGACCCGGCGCCGGCACAGCTCAAGGCCGTGCCCGGCCAACCTGACCACGTGGAAGGGGTCCATGACCACCACGACGTCGTCGCCCAGTTCCTCGACCGCGGCGGTCTTGAACCCTGTGAACCCGTCCATCGCCACCACATCGACCGCGGTGCGCCATGTTTCGTCCCGCGCGGCCAGCCACGTCTTGAACACCTGCTTCGATCGGCCCTCGACCATATCCAGCAGCCGGGCCGGGCCGGTACGGTCCCTCACCGGGGTGAGATCGATGATCACGGTGACGAACTTGTCGCCGCGGCGGGTGTGGCGCCAGACATGCTCATCAACCCCGATGACCTTCACCCCGTCGAAACGGTGCGGGTCCGCGATCAACACCCGATGCCCCTCGGCCAGCACTGCACTGTTCGCTGTGTTCCACGAAACACCCAGCGCTTCAGCGACTCTGGCGACGGTGAGGTGCTGACAGACGACCCCTTCCAACGCCCACCGCAGTGCCCCACGAGAGAGCCTCGCTCGGGGTTGCGCCGCCCGGCTGGTGTCCTGCCGCCACACATGCCCGCACCCGGGGCACCGGTACCTGCGGACGGTGACCAGCAGCAACGTCGGCCGCCACCCCAGCGGCTCGTGCGCCAACCGACGTGTTGTGCTGTCCCGCGCACGGCCTGCTTCACCGCACCGTCGGCACCGCCGATCAGCATCGACGACCCGGCACCGAAGGATCGCCCGGTCCGGCTCCAGGAACTGCCCGACCACCTGCAAACCGAGACCGTCCAAGCGGGCGAAGGTGGTCACATCAGGGTCAGCAAAAGTAGAATCAGCCATGTCGAGGTCTTCCAGATGGGCGGCGTAGGAACCTCCATCCTCGGAGGACCTCGACACCTACCCAGCCAGCGACGCGCTACCGATCTACACCCTCAACTGCGAAGAGCCCGTTAACCCGGCGCTTTCATGCGAAGTCGTTTCAACACTGAGTTGATCATGGGGAAAGGTGCTCCTACCTGCGATAATGAAGGCCTCTAAGGTCGTCATTGCCAACAAGACAGGAGCACCTTTCCAATGCTGAAGTCTACCGGTACCTACCCATCGTTGACCGTGGACACCACCGCGAAGCGGGTCGTCTCCCACGCGGGGGCGATGTTGCTGGCCGCGACCGCGGGCCGGGTTGGACCGGGAATATCGAGCACGTCGATGGCCAGATATCAGGACGTCACGGACCCGATCCGCAGGCAGGTAGCAGGCCAGATTGGCGGTCTGTTGTGGACCGGTGAAGGGACCGGTGAAGGGACCAGTTCGGGTGCCAATTGAGACCAGAACTGAGACCAAGGGCCCGGCCCCGCGTATAAGGCGGGCCGGACCTTCGACGTTTGCGCTGGTCAGACTGGCGGAGGATAGGGGATTCGAACCCCTGAGGGAGTTACCCCAACACGCTTTCCAAGCGTGCGCCATAGGCCACTAGGCGAATCCTCCGCGTGGGAGTCTATCGGCCGTCAGCCGGTGAGCTGACCACCTGCTTTCTGGCCCGGCCAGCCAGGCAACCCCTGTAGTGCTCGCGGCGGCGACCTGAAGTGACGGACCGCACCCCAAGGTGGGACGGAACCTGAGACTGGATTCAGTCGGGAAGTCTCAGACGGCGAGCGAACTCAGGATCGCCCGAACCTCGCGGCTGTCCTCGTCGCTGTAACGGGCGGCGATCGTCTCGATCTCCAGGCGTTCGGCCGGGGTGCGGAACCCTGCCAGCTCGTGCTCGAGTTCACGCCGGTGGGCGCGGGCGGTGCGGTGGGCGGCGAGGGTTAGCAACGGGTGCAGCGACATGGTGACTCCCTTTGGGTGGCTCAACTACCGGCGGGCCGGAAGCGTTCGTAGCGTTCGAGGGTACTGAATCGATTATGTAGTGTTGACCAGCGGCTTTGTGGCCTCGCCGGTGTGTTGTGCACCGCATCCACCGGACGCAACCCAACGGCGACTGAGCGACGGGAACGCCCCGGTTCCCGAGCCTGTGGTGCGCCAACGGCATCTCCGGGTCACACACCAGGCGCCGAGGAGCGGGGACCGCCGACCCCGCCGGCCCGGATACACTGTTCGCCGGACCCCCGCGGCGTCCATCTCATCAACCCCCCCAGGGCCGGAAGGCAGCAAGGGTCCGTGAGCTCTGACGGGTGCGGGGGTCCCCTTCTGTCGGACCTTGGCACGGGACCTGTCCATCGCAGGGCGGGAGCGACGCCGGCAGGAGCCCGTCATCGGCCCCGGCGCACCTCGTCCAGACCGGTCAGCGGTGGCAATGTGCAGCGCGGTCCTGATTGTCGGCCCCCTGCCGTAGCCTCGGATCGTGGCGCTCGCCCTGTACCGGAAGTACCGGCCCGCGACCTTCTCCGAGGTCGTGGGTCAGGAGCATGTCACTGACCCGCTGCGCACCGCGTTGGCCGCCGGCCGTGTCAATCACGCGTACCTGTTCTCCGGCCCCCGCGGCTGCGGAAAGACTTCCTCCGCAAGGATTCTCGCCCGTTCGCTGAACTGCGTTCACGGCCCCACCCCGGACCCGTGCGGTGAGTGCCCGTCCTGCATCGCACTCGCCCCGGAGGGCCCCGGGTCGCTGGATGTGGTCGAACTCGACGCGGCCAGCCACGGCGGCGTCGACGACACCAGGGACCTGCGGGACAAGGCGTTCTACATGCCCGCGGAGTCCCGGTACCGGGTGTTCATCATCGACGAGGCCCACATGGTCACCACCCAGGGCTTCAACGCCCTGCTGAAGATCGTCGAGGAACCACCAGAGCACCTGGTCTTCATCTTCGCCACCACCGAACCGGACAAGGTGCTCACCACCATCCGGTCCCGGACCCACCACTACCCGTTCCGGCTGATCCCACCGGCCACCCTGCGTTCGCTGCTCGAGCGGCTCACCGCGGAGGAGGGCGCGGTCGTCGACCCGGCGGTGCTGCCGCTGGTGATTCGGGCCGGCGGCGGGTCGGCGCGCGATTCCCTGTCCCTGCTGGACCAACTGTTGGCCGGGGCCGGGCCGGAGGGCGTCACCTACCGGCACGCCGTCGCGCTGCTCGGCGTCACCGACGCGGCATTGATCGACGAGGTGGTCGACGCGATGGCTGCGGCTGACGGCGCGTCGGTGTTTGGTGCGGTCGACCGGGTGGTCGAGGCCGGCCACGACCCGCGCCGGTTCGCTGCCGACCTGCTGCAGCGGCTCCGTGACCTGGTGATCATCAGCGCAGTCCCGGACGCGGCCGGCAAAGGCCTGATCGACGCCCCGGAAGACCAGCTGACGATCATGGTCGGCGAGGCCGAGCGGATCGGCATGGCGAGCCTGACCCGGATGGCCGAGGTGCTGCACACCGGCCTGGTGGAGATGCGCGGGACCACCTCACCGCGGCTCGTGCTGGAACTGCTCTGCGCCCGGATGCTGCTGCCGGGGGCCTCCACCGGTGACGCGGCGCTGCTGCAACGGCTGGAGCGGATCGAGCGGCGGATGGAGATCGCGGCCGGTCCGGCGCCGGAAACGCAGGCTGCGCCCCCGCAACGCGGCGCCGCCGCAGAACAGCGGCCAGGCCAATCACGATCACCCTTGACCGGCGCGCCCGCTGACCACACCCGCCCCGAGCGGGCGGCGGACACTCCCCACGCGACTCGGCCATCGCCAACCTCCCCACCCGTCACGCCGCCCGGCGCCAACGGGGCCGGGTCTGCGACGGCCAATGCGGGCCGGGCAACCCCGTCAGGTTCGGGGGAGGCTGCAAAGGCCCATGCTGGAGCCGCACTGGGCCTGCCCGTCCCGCCCACGCTGAGTTCGCGACGACCGGCGCCATCGACAACCCCCCCGTCGTCAGAACCCCCGGGGGAGTCCGCCGGGTCGAAAGGCTCTGCCGAACCGGTTGTCCGGCAAGAGAAATCCGATCAGCGTGCAACCGGACCGGCCCCCCAAACGCAGCAAGAACCGACGCCGCCGCCGGCACAAGAACCGTCAGCCCCACTGCAACCAGCCTCCGCGGCATCGCCGGAGAAGTCCCCGACAGCAGCCGCCGACATCGATGTCACCGATGTTCGGCGGGTCTGGCCGGAGGTGCTGAAGAACGTCAAGGGTCAGCGGCGCACCACGTCGATCTTGCTGGAATCGGCGACCGTCATCGGGGTAGAGTCTGGCGTGCTCCTGCTGTCCATGCCGTCGGCGGGGATGGCCCGGCGGGTCGTCGAGCCCGCCAACGCCGACCTGCTCCGGATCGCGCTGCGTCAGGTGTTGGGCGTGGAGTGGACCATCCGCTGCCAATCCGGCGACGGGACTGCGCCGGCGGCGCCGACAGGATCGACCGGGGGACCGCCCAGCCCGAGCCTCGGATCCGGTGCAGGACCCGAGGACATCGCGCCGCCCTTGCCGCCGGAGCCTGTCCCCGAGGATCCGGCTGATGACATCCCTGACGACTACGACGAGCCGCCCGACCCGGCCGCGGCAAGCACGGTCCGGGATCCCGAAGAAGTCGCCATTGCCCTGCTGACCACCCAGCTCGGTGCCCGGCGGCTCGACCCGACGGCGTGACGGGGAGGTTATCGCTGACACGGACGACGATCTTGCCCCGGGGGCTTCGTCAATCGGACCATCCGCACGAGCCCGGCTCGGCCGCCGTGCGCACTCGATCAATAATAACGACGAGTCCGATCAGGTCCGGCCCTGACGTCCAGAGCGAGTCGAAACCGCGATGAGAACAAAGCCCAACCCAATGCGTCAGTTTGAGTTCACGCGGAATGACAGTTCACCTTGCCATGCCCATCTCTACCCTGCTCCGTGACCCGGAACCGGACTTGCGCCAGGGAGATCACATCACCCTTCTTCCAAGCGGAGCAACAGTGATCCTTCCTGGTGACTGGGAGAACCTGAACGTGGACGATTTGGCTGCTATCGGAATAGTTCCAAATATGTCGTTGGGCAATACCGTTTCGTTCTTGTTCCGTTTGTTACTGGTGACAGCCGCGACCGAGCACACGACCAGCATCCTGGCCCGGTCCCCGTCGATGATGCTTGACTGCTCTGATGGGCGACGCTATTGAGACGGACCGGCTGCGGTTGCGGGGCTCGACGTCGACTGATCGTGACGTGGTCATTGAGATGGCCACCGATCGGGAAGTTCGGGCGTATCTTGGCGGGTCATCGAACATTGCCACCGTCGAGCAGGGTCTCGAACAACCTACTCCCATTCATTCCTCCACTTCGCGGCGTTACCTCATCACTGATCGCGAGACCGATCAGGTGTTCGGCACTGTCGAGATCAGTCGTCGTGCCGCCGACCGGCCCGGCCACGTTCTGGCCGACGGCAACGAACTCGAGTTGTCCTACACTCTGCGCCGGTCAGCGTGGGGGCACGGTTTCGCGACGGAAGCGGCGCAGGCACTCCTCGTCCAGGTAGCAAATGCCGAACCCGACCAACCGGTCCTCATTCTGACCCAGACGGCCAACCAAAGGTCTCTGAAACTGGCGAGACGCCTCGGCTTCATTCTGAAGGGCACCTTCGTCGAGTTCGGCGCCGAGCAGACAATGGCGGTGGCCAGTCTGCACATGTTTGCCCGCAGTAGAGGTCGCTGCCCAATCGTCCCCGCAGAGCGAGAGGGCGATGAACGAGGAGCAGCGTTGAGTGAACACGCAGCGACTCAGATTCACCCATGCGGCTCGTTGTGACCTGTGGTTGTCGGCTGCCGGCGTTACGCTTCCGCCGCAACGTTGCCGGATCCATTCACCACAGCAGAGCGAGGTTTCTGTGGACGGTCAGACGCCTGAACAAGATCCAGCCCGCGGCGCCGGGGCTGGACGGGGGGCCGGCTCACGGGCCTACTCCCCAGGGACCGCGACCAACGGCGAGGACGCCGGCGGATCGCCGGTCAAACCAGTCGGCAATCAGGCGCGGCGGGCCGTGGTCGCCAGCGTCGTGGGCACCACCATCGAGTGGTACGACTTTTTCCTCTACGGCACCGCGGCCGCCCTCGTCTTTCCCGCGGTGTTCTTCCCCGGTGCGTCGACCTTCGCCGGCACCATCGCCTCGTTCGGCACCCAGTTCGTTGGGTTCGCCGCCCGCCCGATCGGGGCGGCCATCTTCGGTCACTTCGGGGACCGTGTCGGCCGTAAAGCGACGCTGATCGCGACGTTGATGCTGATGGGTTTCGGCACCGTCGCTATTGGGCTGCTCCCCGGTTACGCGTCCATCGGGGTCGCCGCACCCATCCTGCTGGTGATCCTGCGGACAATTCAGGGCATCGGGGTCGGCGGTGAATGGGGCGGCTCGATCCTGCTGAGCATGGAATGGAGCACCAAGCGCAAACACGGGCTTGCCGCGAGTTGGCCCCAGCTCGGCGTCCCATTCGGGTTGCTGCTGGCCACCTTCGCGGTCCGGCTGATGAGCGGGACGACCACCAAGGAAACGTTCGAGAGCTGGGGGTGGCGGATCCCGTTCCTGGCCAGCGTGGTGCTGATCGGCATCGGGCTGGTGATCCGGCTCGGGGTGCAGGAAAGCCCGACCTTCGCCGCGGTGAAAAAGGCCGGCCCGGTCAAGCTGCCGGTGGTGGACGCGTTCAAGCGGTACTGGCGGGAAATCCTGCTCATCGCCTTCGTCCGGATGTCGGAGCAGGCTCCGTTCTACTTGTTCATCACCTTCGTCCTGACCTACGGCACGAAACAGCTGAATTTCACCCAGAACACCATGCTCGATTTCACCCTGGTCGCCGCGGCGACCAGCCTGATCACCATTCCGGTTTTCGGCATGCTGTCCGACCGGTTCGGCAGACGCCGTGTCTATGGCCTCGGCATCATCTTGACCACCGCCTTCGCGTTCCCCTATTTCGCGCTGCTCAACACGGCGACCGGCGGGCTGGTGCTGCTGGCCGTCGTGCTCAGCCTGATCTGCCACGACATCCAGTACGGACCCCAGGCCGCGTTGATCGCTGAGTGTTTCGATCCGGACGTCCGTTACAGCGCAGCGGGTCTCGGATACCAGCTGGCCAGCGTCGTCGGCGGCGGGCCGGCTCCGCTGATCGCTACCGCGTTGCTCGCCCACTACGGCAGCTCCAACCCAATCGCCCTCTACATCGTGGTCTGCGGGCTGATCAGTATGACCGCGTTGATCTTGCTGCCCCGGCGGGCACCGGGCGCAGACGAGGACCCGGGCACCGTGGCGAACGTGGAGGCGGCCAGCCGTTGAGCCCCCCGCCTGATGGATCACGGCCGGTCTGGCCAGCCGCGAATAGTGACATCGGGGGAGGGCGGGCCGTCACGCTGAGTGGGCCAACGACCGGGCACCCTGCCCGATCGATGGATTCGGAGCGACAGCCCGGTGAGAGCCGCCGGGAACGCTGGCGCGCGCCCGGTGGGATCAGCGACTGTAAGCGCCATGGGGGAAACAACAAATGCCTGCGAGGAGTTCGCCGCGCTGGTGGACCGGCTCGCCGCCGAAGGGCCCAGCCCACGCGAACTGATGGAACGGATCGGTCAGGACGGCGCTAGGATCAGGACCGGCCCGGCCGGGTTGATGGACCTGGCGCGTGGTGGCCGAAACATGATCTCGGGCAAGGGGTTTCGCGCCGACCTCGACGACGGCACCGACGGCCAGGTGCGGCACTTCGCCGGCATCGTGGCCTCGGTCGGCCGGGTCGGCGGCTCGATGACCCGCATCGTCTCGGAGAAGGTCCGCAAGGATCCGGCCGAGTCCCCCGATGGCCGCCTCAGTGAGGCGGCCATCGCATTCTCCGGGTTGCTGCTGAGCGGTCAGCTCGCGGTGGCCGAGGCCGGTGCCTGGGTGCGGCAAAACCTGGGAGCACCGGTCACCCAGGGCTGACCGGCCGGTCAAACGAACGCGGGTCGCGGACCCGAACCCGCCACGCGGCTCGTGAATCCGAACCCGCTACGCGGGGTTGCCAGGCGTGTAGGCGCCTGGACGGGCGCCTAGGAACCAATCCGACCTACGGGATTGCCAAAGGACGCGCCCGGCCGGGACCGCCGGGGGAGAACCCGGCAGGGCCGGTCATCGGGAAACCGGACGCCGCAACCACATCCGGCCCCGTCACCGGCGAATCAGTGCCCGCGGGCCACCCATTCGTCCAGGTCCGGTGCCTCACTGCCGATCGTGGTGTTGTCCCCGTGCCCGGTGTGCACCACCGTCTCCGCGGGCAACGTCAGCAACCGCTGGGAGATCGACTCGATGATCGTCGGGAAGCTGGAGAACGACCGTCCGGTCGCACCCGGCCCACCGGCGAACAAGGTGTCGCCGGTGAACACCACACCCAGCGCCGGAACTGACAGGCTCACCGCGCCCGGTGAGTGACCCGGGGTGTGCAGCACGTGCACGTCAACGCCCGCCACCGTGATCACCTGCCCGTCGGACAGATCACCGTCGGGCTGCCGCGATTCGTGCGCCAGGTTCCACAACTCGGTGTCCGCCTGGTGCAACCAGATCGGCGCCCCCGTCCGGTCGGCGAGGGCCGGCGCCGCGTCGATGTGGTCGTCATGCCCGTGGGTGCAGACGATCGCCACCACCCGGCGGTCACCGACGGCAACGGCAATGGTGTGCGCGTCGTGGGCCGCGTCGATGACCAGCACCTCGTCGTTGTTGCCGAGCAACCACACGTTGTTGTCGACGTCCCACGTCCCGCCGTCCAGGCTGAACGTGCCGGACGTGACGAGCTTGTCGATCCGGACGTCGTGGAGCGGCGCCGTCACACCTGCACCCCGAGTCCGGGGTACAGCGGGTGTGCCGACGCCAGTGCGCTGACCCGGCCGGCCAGCGCCCGGCTGACCGCCGGGTCCAGCTCGCCGACCGGGGCTATCAGTGCAGTCGCGATGATGTCTGCGACCTCCACGAAGTCGGCGGCCTGGAAGCCGCGGGTCGCCAGCGCCGGGGTGCCGATCCGGAGCCCGGACGTCACCATCGGCGGGCGCGGGTCGAACGGGACCGCGTTTCGGTTCACCGTGATCCCGACCGAATGCAGACGGTCCTCGGCGGCCTGGCCGTCCAGGTCGGAGTTCCGCAGGTCGACCAGCACCAGGTGCACGTCAGTGCCGCCGGTCAGCACCTGGATGCCCGCGTCGGCGACGTCGGATTGGATCAGCCGCTCGGCCAGCAACCGGGCGCCGCGGATCGTGCGTTCGGCCCGCTCGGTGAACGACGGGTCGGCGGCCATCCGGAACGCCACCGCCTTCGCCGCGATGACGTGTTCCAGCGGCCCGCCCTGCTGCCCGGGGAACACCGCGGAGTTGATCTTCTTCGCGATCGCCGGGTCGTTGGACAGGATCACCCCACCGCGGGGGCCGCCGAGGGTCTTGTGCGTTGTCGTGGTGGTGACGTGCGCGTACTGCACCGGTGACGGGTGAAGGCCAGCGGCGACCAGCCCGGCGAAATGGGCCATGTCCACCAGCAGATACGCCCCGACCTCATCGGCGATCTCCCGGAACCGCTGGAAATCGAGCTGCCGCGGGTACGCCGACCACCCCGCGATGATCAATTTGGGCAAGTGCTCGCGGGCCAGCCGGCCCACCTCGTCCATGTCGATCCGGTAGTCCTCCTTGGACACCTCGTACGCGGCGACGTTGTAGAGCAGCCCGGAGAAGTTGATCCGCATGCCGTGGGTCAGGTGGCCCCCGTGCGCCAGCGACAACCCCAGGATGGTGTCCCCGGGCTTGATCAGCGCTTGCATCGCCGCGGCATTGGCCTGCGCGCCGGAATGCGGCTGCACATTGGCGAACCCGGCACCGAACAGCGCCTTGATCCGGTCGATCGCCAACTGCTCGATCAGGTCGACGTTTTCGCAGCCGCCGTAGTACCGGCGGCCCGGGTAGCCCTCGGCGTACTTGTTGGTGAGCACGCTGCCCTGAGCCTGCATCGCGGCGACCGGCGCGAAGTTCTCCGACGCGATCATCTCCAGCGTGTCCTGCTGGCGGCTGACTTCGCGGGCGATGTACTCGGCGACCTCCGGGTCGGCGATCTCCAGCGGCGCGTTCAGACCGGGCCACGGGGTCGGCGCCGGGTGCCCGGGGGCCTCGTCGGAGGCGGTGCTCGAATCGGTGACGGCGGTGCCGTTGGCCACGGTGGTCATGGCGGTCTCCCTCGGTCAATGCTTACTGTTCAACTCTGCGATACCCAGGCAGCGGCGGCGTGCCGACAGCCTTCCTGCCGCCTTGCGGCAACCCGTCCCACCGTAGTCGGCACGGCACCCGACCACGGCACGGGAGGACGCCCGCGCCGGACACGGGAATAGGGCCGCCCGGGCGGATCACAACAGGATTGCCGTCCAGACGCGGGCGCCGCCGTAACAACCTGTGCCCGTCGACAGCATTTAACGTAACGATGCGGTGACGGCGCACCCGGAGGGCTGAGTAGGCCTTTACGGTGCCATGAGCACGGCGTAGCTGCGGCCCACAGTCGGGTGACGGGCGGCGCGCCGGGCCGTCGGGTCTGGACGCCGGGGTGATGTCCGGCCATCATGGCTCGATCGCCGTACCGTCCGCTCCGACACCAACCATCGCCGGACCCACGTCGAAAACACATCGACAGCGAAACCCGTCACCTGACAACCCTGGAGGTACCACAAGCGTGAGACGTCATCTGTGGATGAGCGCCGGTCTGGCCGGCGCCCTCGTGCTGACCATGTCCGCGTGCGCCAGTTCGGATCGCGGAAGTTCGTCCAGTTCCGCCAGTTCCTCCGGCGGCGCCGCCTCGGGGGCCGCGGGCAGCGGAGCGAGTTCGGCCGCCAGCGGTGGCGGCACCCCGGCGGACGCGAACGGGCAGATCGTGTTCGGGGCCGCGGGCGCGCCCGACCTGTTCGACCCGTTGTATGCGCAGGACGGCGAAACGTTCCGGGTGATCCGGCAGATGACCGAGGGTCTGGTCGGGTTCAAACCCGGCACTGCTGACCTCGAACCGGCGCTGGCCGAGTCGTGGGAACAAACCCCGGACGGCCTGACCTGGACGTTCAAGCTGCGGGACGGGGTGAAGTTCCACGACGGCAGCCCGATGGACGCCACCGCCGTGTGCTTTAACCTGGACCGGATGTACGGCCAGACCGGCGCCGGTGCAAGCCAGGCCATTTACTGGTCGGACACCATGGGCGGCTTCAAGGGCCAGGTGGACGCGGCAGGTGCACCCGTCAAGAGCGTGTACGAGTCCTGCACCGCAGGCGCCCCGACCTCCGCGGTGATCAAGCTGACCCGGTACACCTCGAAGTTCCCGTCCATCCTCGGATTGCCGTCGTTCTCGATCCAGTCACCGACGGCGCTCAAGCAGTACAAGGCCGACGAGGTGGTCGCCCAGGGCGACTCGTTCGTCTTCCCCGAGTACGCCACGTCGCACCCCACCGGGACCGGTCCGTTCAAGTTCCAGGCGTACGACAAGGCCAACAACACAGTCACTCTCGTCCGTAACGACGACTACTGGGGCGACAAGGCCAAGTCAAAGACCCTGATCTTCAAGATCATCCCGGACGAGACCGCGCGCAAGCAGGAACTGCAGGCCGGCACCATCGACGGCTACGACCTGCCGAACCCGGCCGACTGGGATTCGCTCAAGTCCGCGGGCTTCAACGTGGCGATCCGGCCCGCATTCAACATCCTTTACCTGGGGATCAACCAGAAGAACAATCCGGCGCTGGCGGATCTCAAGGTGCGGCAGGCCATCGCCTACGCGATGAACCGGCAGCAGTTTGTCACCTCGCAGCTGCCCGAAGGCGCGAAGGTGGCGCAGAACTTCTACCCGGACACCGTCGAGGGCTGGTCGGACAACGGGGAGAAGTACGACTTCAACACCCAGAAGGCGAAGGACCTGCTGGCCGAGGCCGGTCAGTCCAACCTGACCCTGAACTTCTGGTGGCCCACCGAGGTCTCCCGGCCGTACATGCCGGATCCCAAGAGCGTGTTCACCGCATTCAAGACCGACCTGGAAGCGGCCGGCATCAAGATCACCGAGACGTCCAAGCCGTGGAACGGCGGCTACCTGGACGGGGTCGACGCCGGCCAGCCCGACCTGTTCCTGCTCGGCTGGACGGGCGACTACAACACCCCGGACAACTTCGTCGGCACCTTCTTCAGCGACACCAAGAACCGGTTCAACACCGGGGTGTCGCCCTGGGGCGCGACGTTGTCGAAGGAATTGGCCGACGCCGACGCGATCCCGGACGCCGCCCAGCGTAAGACCGCGTACGAGGCGCTGAACAAGAAGATCGCCGACGAGTACCTGCCGGCAGTCCCGATCTCGCACTCGCCACCCGCAATCGTGGTGGCCGGCAATGTCCAGGGCCTGGTTCCGAGCCCGCTGACCGACGAGAAGTTCGTCGACGTCTACAAGAGCTAGTCGCACTCGACGTAGGAGAGGGCGCAGTTCGGCACTCAAGAGGCCGTCTGCCGCTGTTGGCAGACGGCCTCTGACCTGTGTTTCATCCTGCGGGCGGTGTTCGCCGGGGCCACGATGGCCTCGGCGGACGCCGCCCGATCAGTTCTCCGTGTGATCGACCGGCGAATTCCGCCGTGAACAGCAGCCCTGCACAGGTGGAAAGGGGATTGCCGAGATGGCGTATCGCCCGTGGTGAGATACACGGTCCGCCGGCTGCTGCAGCTGGTGCTGGTGCTGGTCGTGCTGTCGCTGCTGCTGTTCCTGTGGCTGCGGAGCCTGCCCGGCGGACCCGTCACGGCCATCCTCGGTGACCGGGCCACCCCGGAGCGCCGGGCTGAACTGGAGGCATTGTTCGGGCTGGACCAGCCGATCTTCGTGCAGTACTTCCGGTTCGTCGGCCGGGTGCTGCAGGGCGATTTCGGTCAGTCGACGCAGGTTGCCCCGGGCACCGCGGCCTTGGACGTGTTCCTGCTGCGGTTCGGGGCGACTCTCGAACTGGCCATCGGCGCGATGATCTTCGCGCTCGCACTGGGCATTCCGCTGGGGTACATGGCGGCCAAGCGACGCGGCGGCTGGCTCGACAACAGCTCGGTGGTGTTCTCGCTGATCGGGATCGCGGTCCCGGTCTTCTTCCTGGCGTTCCTGCTCAAGTACGTGTTCGCCGTCCGGATGGGCCTGTTGCCGCCGTCGGGCCGGCAGACACCGGGCATCGACGCCACCCGGGTGACCGGGTTGTTCGTTCTGGACGGACTGCTGACGCGCGAGTTCGACGCGTCCTGGGACGCCGTCAAACACCTGATCCTGCCGTCGATCGCGCTGGGCACCATTCCGTTCGCGGTGATCTTCCGGATCACCCGGTCGTCGGTGCTGGAGGTGCAGGGCGAGGACTTCGTCCGCACCGCGGAGGCGAAAGGCCTGACGAATGCGACAATCCGGAACCGGCATGTGCTGCGCAACGCGATGCTCCCGGTGATCACCGTGACCGGGCTGCAGACCGGGGCCCTGCTGGCCGGCGCGGTGCTGACCGAGAAGGTCTTCGGCTACCCGGGTCTGGGGCAGGCACTGTCGATCTCGTTCACCCAGAAGGACTTTCCGGTGGTGCAGGTGCTGATCCTCGCGGCAGCAGCGGCTTTCGTCATCATCAACACCGTCGTCGACCTGACCTACGCGCTGGTCGACCCGCGGATCAGGACCCGCTGATGGCCACCACCTTCTCCCGCGCGCGCAAGCAGCGGATCGACGACCTGGCCAAGGCCGACGACGAGGGCACGTCGCTGCTTCAGGACGCCTGGACCCGGCTCAAGGCATCACCGCTGTTCTGGATAGGCGCGGTCATCATCGGATTGTTCCTCGTGCTGGCCATTATCGGCCCGTGGATCGCGCCGCACGACCCCGGTGAGCAGTTGCTGATCAACCAGACCTCCCGGGCCCGCAACGAGATCGCGCCGCCGCAAACGGGTTTCCTGCTGGGTGGGGACACCCAGGGCCGGGACCTGTTCTCCCGCTTGATCGTCGGTGCCCGGCAGACGCTGCTCGTCGGCATCCTGGCCACCGTGATCGGGTTGGCCGGTGGGTTGATCCTCGGCCTGCTGGCCGGCGCGTTCGGCGGCTGGGTGGACACCGTCGTGATGCGGGTCGTCGACGTGCTGCTGTCCATTCCCAGCCTGCTGCTGGCGATCTCGATCGGTGTGCTGTTCACCAACCCGAACCTGACCAGTGTCATCGTCGCGGTTGCCATCCCGCAGATCCCGGTGTTCGCCCGGCTGCTGCGCGGGCAGATGCTGGCCCAGCGCGACTCCGATCACGTGCTGGCCGCCCGGGCGCTCGGCGTCAAACGTGGGCCGATCGTGTTCCGCCACATGCTGCCCAACTCGATCTCGCCGGTGATCGTGCAGGCCACCCTGGTGGTCGCCATCGCCATCCTGGACGCCGCGGCGCTGTCCTTCCTGGGCCTGGGTTCCCAGGACGTCTCCCAACCGGAATGGGGTCAGATGCTCGGCGAGGCGCAGGACCGGATCGACTCGCACCCGGGCCTCGCGTTCTGGCCGGCCGGCGCGATCATCGTGATCGCCCTGGGTTTCACCCTCCTCGGCGAATCGCTGCGTGAGGCCATCGACCCGAAGAACCGGCGGTGATCCGGGTATGACCGCGCTGCTCGAAGTCAAGGACCTGACGGTCCAGTTCAACCGGAAGGGCGTCGCCCCGTTCACTGCGGTGGACAAGGTCAGCTTCCAGGTGGCGCCGGGGCAGACCGTCGGCCTGGTCGGCGAATCCGGCTGCGGCAAGTCGGTGACGTCGCTGGCCATCATGCGACTGCTACCCAGGCGGGGTGCCACAATCTCCGGGTCCGTGCAGTTCGAGGGCACCGATCTGCTGTCGTTGCCGCTGGACCAGATGCGGGACCGCCGCGGCCGGGATCTGGCGATGATCTTCCAGGACCCACTGTCTTCGCTGAACCCGGTGGTGCCGATTGGCGTTCAGGTGACCGAGGTGCTGGAACGGCACCGGGGGATGAAGCGGTCGGCGGCGATGAACGAGGCCCGGGAACTGCTGGACGCGGTCGGCATTCCCGACCCGACCCGCCGGCTCAAGGAGTTCCCGCACCAGCTGTCCGGCGGCATGCGGCAGCGCGCACTGATCGCGATGGCCCTGGCCTGCCGGCCGCGGCTGCTGATCGCGGACGAGCCGACGACCGCGCTGGACGTCACCATCCAGGCTCAGATCCTGGCATTGCTGCAGTCGCTGGTGGTCGAGCACGGCACCGCCTTGATCATGATCACCCATGACCTCGGCGTGGTCGCCGGCCTGGTGGACGAGGTCAACGTGCTCTACGGCGGCCGGGTGGTGGAACGCGCGGACCGGCACGAGTTGTTTGGGACGCCGCGGCACCCCTACACGCACGGCCTGCTGGAATCCATCCCCCGGTTGGACGCGCCGGCCGGGGAGCGGCTGACCCCGATCGTCGGGTCCGTCGCCGACAACATCCCGTGGACGAACGGCTGCGCGTTCGCGCCCCGGTGCTCCCGGGAGATCGACCCATGCCGGCAGGTCACTCCCCAGTTGGAGCCGGAGAAGACCAACCGGGACCACCTGCTGCGGTGCCACAACCCGGTCGAACCGGTCGCTGTCGGTACCGAAGCCGCCGGTCGGGCGCCGGCGATGAAGGAGCAGGGATGACGGGCGCGGCGTGGGACAAGAATCCGTTGGGCGAGAGCCCCGATGCGCGGACCGCCGATGCGGCGGCCGAGGCGAAGCTGGCCGGGTCGGCGCCGTCCCTCTCTGGCGGGCACGTTTCCGAGCCCACCTCGGGCCTACCCGCCGCCGCGCTCAGCTCGGTCACCGCCGACGCCGATGTGCTGCTGGAGGTCAACGACGTCAAGGTGCACTTCCCGATCAAACGGGGCGTGCTGATCGACAAGACGGTGGGCTACGTGTACGCCGTCGACGGGGTGAGCCTGGCCGTCCGACGGGGCGAGACGTACGGCCTCGTCGGTGAATCCGGTTGCGGGAAGACCACTCTCGGCAGGGGAATTCTCCGGTTGATCGAGCCGACGTCCGGGTCGGTGATCTTCGACGGGGAGAACATCGCCGAACTCAAGGCCGAGCCGATGCGGCAGGCCAGGCGGCGGATGCAGATGGTGTTCCAGGACCCGCTGTCCTCCCTTGACCCGCGCCAGTCGGTGCAGTCGATCCTGGTGGAGGGGATGAAGGCGCACGGGCTGGACGAATCCGACAGCAAGACCGGCGCCCGGCTCCGGGAGTTGCTGTCCGCGGTCGGGCTGCCGAACACGGCGTTGCGGAAGTACCCGCATGAATTCTCCGGCGGCCAGCGGCAACGGATCGGCATCGCCAGGGCGCTGACCGTCAACCCGGACCTGATCGTCGCCGACGAACCGGTGTCCGCGCTGGACGTGTCGGTGCAGGCGCAGGTGATCAACCTGCTGGAGGACCTGCAGGCCGATCTGGGGCTGACCTACCTGATCATCGCCCACGACCTGGCGGTGGTCCGGCACATCTCCGACCGGGTGGGCGTGATGTACCTGGGTGCGCTGGTCGAGGAGGCCATGTCCGAGGCGCTGTACGCGGAGCCGTTGCACCCCTACAGCCGGGCCCTGATGTCGGCGGTGCCGGTACCCGACCCGGTGGTCGAGGACCGGCGGGAACGGATCCTGCTGACCGGGGACCTGCCGTCACCGGCGAACCCGCCGACCGGCTGCCGGTTCCACACCCGTTGCCCGTGGCGGCAGCCCACGTTGTGCGACACCGACCGCCCGGAGCTGATCGAACGCCAACCCGGGCATCGGGTGGCGTGCCACTACGCCGCCGAGATCGCCTCCGGCAAGCTGCAGCCCAAGTCCATCAGCGTCGAGGTGATCTGACCTGCGGCTCGCTCGTGGCTTTCCGGCTGCTGACCGCGCCAGCCGCGCCAGCCATTCAGAAGTTGATCATGGCAATCTCTGCGCGACACGCCGACGACACGCCGAAATGTCGACAGAGATTGCCATGATCAACTTCGGGGCGGGGCGGGGCGGGTCGGGTCGGGTCGGGTCGGGGCGGGGCGGCGGCTGCTACGTGTCGGATTCTGCGCGGGGGTGCTTTGCGAGGTAGGGCTTCGGAAGCCCGGTCAGCCGGCGCCGAGGTAGGCGAGCACCCCGTTGGCCAGTCCCTGCGCGACCTGCTGCTGACCGGCGGCGGAGCTCATCAGGTCCGCGTCACCGGAGTTCCGCATGTTGCCGGCCTCCATCATGATTGTCGGCCGCACCGAGAGGTTCAGCCCGGCAAGGTCATTGCGCGGCCACAGGCCCGCGTCGCCCAGATGGTTCGAGGGGGACAGGCCCGCGCTGTTGAGCCCGTCCCGGATGTCGACGGCCAGGCTGTGCGAGCGTGCGGCCATCTCGGCCCCGGCGGGGTCCTGCTCGGCGGTCATCACGTAGTACCCGTGCGCGGACGCGTCGTCGCCGTCACCGTGAACCGACACGACCACGTCGGCGTTCGCGTCGTTGCCGATCGCTGCCCGCTGGTTGACGCAGGGTCCGACGCCGTCGTCGCTGTCCCTGGTCATGATCACTGTGATGCCCTGGGCCTCCAGCAGCGGGCGGAGCCGGGTGGCCACGTTCCAGGTGAAGCTGTGCTCGGTGTACCCGTCGTTGGTCGAGGTGCCGGTGGTGTTGCACGGTTTGGTCTGGCCGAAACCGGCCGGTACCGAAGAGTTGATGATCTCCGGGTGAGCGCCGTTGGCGCCGTTGTGCCCTGGGTCGATCACCACCACCTTGCCGCCGCTGACCGGCCGGGGTGCAGGGGCTGGTGCCGGGGCAGGCGGTTCCGGGGCCGGGGCAGGGGCAGGAGCGGGAGCCGGGGCCGGGGCCGGGGCCGGGGGTTCCGACGGTGGGTCATTGATCGGCGCTTCGGCCGGGGTGTCCGCGACACCGGTGTCGGGGGTGCCGGCCGGTTGCGGGGGTTCGCCCACGGCCGTGGTGTCAGGGTTGGGCGCCGGTGCGGGTGGTTCAGCGGACGGCGGGACCGCGGGCGGGGGGCTTTCGACGGGCGCAATCTCGGGTGTGCTGGCTGGCGTGCTCGGCAGGTTGGGGACGGTCACGAGCGGCCCGGAACTGACGACCGATGCCGTTGCAGTGGCCGATGGGCTGGCGGTACTGGGAGGGGCGGCTTGCTGGCCGGGGGCGGCGCATGCGGCTAGCGCGAGCGAGCAGGACAGAGCAACCACCCCCGCGATCCGGCGGGAGCGACCATGCGTCAACCAGCTCAGCGCTTGCCTCATGCCGGACGACCTGCGCGGCACCGGCTTGGCCCGATGCCTGCCGACCGTCGTTCTGCGGACACCCATGCTCGTACTCTCCCATGGAAGGCCTGCCGAGCCGGAACATTTGCCGCGGTGGGCCGGGCAGCCGATGAGTCGGGGAGAGCAGCTGCTCTGGCACTACTGTGGCTCTGACGCGCGGTGTTTCAGCGGCCGCGCCCGGAGACGGGGGACCGACGATGATGCCAGGAATGCCCGACCTGACGCAGCTTCTGGCCCAGGCACAGCAGATGCAGGCCGAGATGGAGCGGGCCCAGGCCTCCCTTGCCGAGGCGGAGCTGACCGGCTCCGCGGGCGGCGGTCTGGTGTCGGCGGTGGTCAACGGTGCCGGGGACCTGCTTCGGGTGCGGATCGACCCGTCCGTCGTCGACCCCGCCGACGTGGAAACCCTGGAGGACCTGGTCGTGGCGGCGGTGCATGACGCCCGCCGGGCCGCCGGCGAGCTGGCCGGGGATGCGATGGGCTCGGTGACCTCCGGTCTGGACTTGTCGGCAATGGGCTTGCCGGGCATGGATTTCTCGGGGTTCGGCGCCGTCGATGCCGATGAGCTCCCCGAAGACGACGACGAGGAAGACGACGACGAGGAAGACGACGACGAGGAAGACGACGACGAGGAAGACGACGACGAGGACGACGACGAAGGGGAAGACGACGACGAGGATCTGGCGGTCGCCGATCCGGCGGCCAATGACGACGACGAGGCCGACGAGGACGGCGAGGACGACGAGGACGACGAGGCGGACCTGACCGATCCGGCCGACGCTGTGCCCGACCCGTCCCTCCCCATCGGCCGCCCGTCGCTCGGACCGGGGCATCCGTCGGTCACGCCAGGCCGCCCGTCGGGCACGACCGGCTCCACCGACGGGACCTGAGGCCGGTGTACGAAGGCCCGGTCCAGGACCTCATCGACGAACTCGGCCGGTTGCCGGGGATCGGCCCGAAGTCCGCACAGCGCATCGCCTTTCACTTGTTGACGGTTGACCCGGCGGATCTCGGACGGCTGCAGGCGGCCCTGCAGCGGGTCAAGGACGAGGTCCAGTTCTGCCAGGTCTGCGGGAACGTGGCCGGTGACGTCCGCTGCCGGATCTGCAACGACCCGCGCCGCGAGGACACGGTGATCTGCGTCGTGGAGGAACCGAAGGACGTCGCGGCGATCGAACGGACCCGGGAGTTCCGCGGCAAATACCACGTCCTCGGCGGGGCCATTTCGCCGATCGACGGTGTCGGCCCGGATCAGTTGCGAATCGCTCCGCTGCTCACCCGGATCGCCGAACCGGGCGTCCGCGAGGTCATCCTGGCCACCGACCCCAACCTGGAGGGTGAGGCGACAGCGACGTACCTGAGCAGGCTGTTGCGGTCCTTCCCGGATCTGGCCGTCACCAGATTGGCCAGCGGTCTGCCGGTCGGCGGGGACCTGGAATACGCCGACGAGATCACCCTCGGGCGGGCGTTCTCCGGGCGGCGTTCGGTGGATGTCTGACCCGTTCGGTGACCCGGTCAGGGAACCGGTGGACGACGCCGCCGGGGCGGCCGAGCGTGCGTCAAGGCTGCTGCTGACCAGCGCGCCCACCCTGGGCGGCATCCGGCTCGGGGTGGTCGACGGACCGTCCGGCTCCGGCAAGAGTACGTTCGCCCGGCGGTGGGCCCGCGCGCTGCGACCCCTGACAGCCGGGGTGGTCACCGTGTTCTCCTCCGACCTGCTGGCGACCTGGGACGACCCGTTCGGTTGGTGGGATCGCTTCGATGCCGGTGTCCTGCAACCGTTGTCCACCGGGCGGCCCGGCCGGGTCCGGCTGACCGACTGGTCCGGCGGCGCCCCAATTCCCGGCCGGTGGCGTACTGTTCGGCCGCCAAAAGTGCTGATCCTGGAAGGGGTCTCGTGCGGTCGGCTGGCCCTGGGCGATCGGGTTGGCACGCTGGTCTGGGTCGAGGTCCAGGATCGGCAGCACCGGCTGGAACGAGCGGTGGGCCGGGACGGCGCTGCCTCAAGGGACCATCTCGCGCATTGGCAGGACGACGAAGACACGTTCTTCAACCGGGATCGCACCAGGGCGCGGGCCGACCTCATCCTGCAACCGACCTGAGCCCGGTCGGTCGGCTGTCATGCTGGCGGCGTGACGGAGCGCAGGTATCGGTGGCGTGATCAGTTCCGGGACACCGTTCACGCGCTGGGCCCGGAGGACACCCAGCCGCTGCCCATGATCACCCCGGAACCCCCGCCCGTCCCGGCCGGGCTGGTCGAGCTGCTCCGGGCGCTCGGGATCGCCCTGCTGAACAGCGCGGATTCGGCGGCGACCACGACCGACACCCTGCAGGACGTCGCCTCCGCCTACGACGTGGACCTGCAGGCCATGGTGATGCCCACCGGGATCCTGTTCCGGGTAGGACCGGACGAGGTGGACCTGGTCTCGGTGCCCAACAAGCCCCTGCGGCTGGACCAGATCGCCCAGATCAACGAGCTGACGACCGTGCTCAGCCGGGCCGCTGTCACCCCCCTCACCGGCCTGCGGCGGTTGCACCAGATCCTTGCCGCACCGCCACGTTTCGGTGCCGGGTTGGCCCTGCTGGGGCAGGTCGTGCTGAGCGTCGGCTTCGGATTGCTGCTCAACCCCGACCTGCTGGCGCTGCCCGCTTACGCCGCCATGGGCGCGTTCGTCGGGGTGCTCCGGTTGATCGCCGACCGGTGGGCCACCCTGTCGGTGGCGCTGCCGGTCATCGCCGCGTTCCTGGTGACGGTGCTGTCGGTGCACTTCGTCGCACCCTTTGTGCACGACGACCCAATCCGGCTGGTCGCACCCGCGTTGGTGACGTTCCTGCCCGGTGCGACACTGACCATCGCCACCATCGAACTGGCCAGCGACCAGATCGTGTCCGGCGCCAGCCGGCTGGTCTGGGGGGTGTCGCAGCTGCTGCTGCTGGCGTTCGGGGTGTTCGTCGGGCTCAGCCTGGCCGGCACCGTCGACCAGGCCAACCCCACCCAGGCCGGGTGGTGGGCGCCATGGGTCGGGGTGGCGCTGGTCGGGGTCGGGTACCTGCTGTTCGCCAGCGCGCCACCCGGGTCGCTGCTGTTCCTATGGGTCGCGCTGTTCGCGTCTTACGCGGCCCAGGTAGTGGGTGCGGCGCTGCTGGACCCGTCGCTGTCCGGTTTCGTCGGCGGGTTAGTGATCGTACCGCTGGCCCACGCGCTGGCGAGCTACCGGCGATCGCCGCCGGCCTCCGTCATGCTGCTCCCCGGCTTTTGGCTGTTGCTGCCGGGCGCGCTCGGGTTCCGCGGCGTCTCCACGCTCGTCACCGGATCGGCTCCCGGTGGCGTCGCCGACCTGGTGCTGACCGGGATCGCGATCTTCGCGGTCGCACTGGGAGTGCTGGTGGGCCAGTCGGTGACCCGGGACGCCAGGGCGGTCAACCGGACCTGGCGGCTGCGGTTACGAAAGTAACCTGTACGGCGACCATCCGGCCAAGCGCGCGCCGGGCGTCGCGTTCCTGTCCCGACCTCGCCGCCGTCGACTACTTCTCGAAACGCTCGGCGACAACCAGGGCGGCCGCGCACAGCGCCGCCCAGCCGCCGGTGATGGCCAGGATCTTGGCCCGCGGCGCCGGTTTCGGCAGGGTCGAACTCAGGACGATGCCGTCGGCCAGGTCAAACGCCACCCGCACCCCGGTGGCGATCCGGCGCTGCGTCGTGGTGCGGGCGAGGGCGAGCGCGGTGCCGCTGATCACGTCGCGGGTGCCGATCGCCTGGGACACCCGGCGCAGGGTGCGGGCGACGTCCGGGTGGGTGCCTGCCATCTGCGTCTGTTTGGCCAGGATGCCGGGGTTGGCGATCTCCAGTACCCCGTAGGCGGCGGTCAGGGTTCCCATGAGCGTGGTCGCGATGCGCATGACCATCCGGTACCCCGGTTGACCGCCCGGCACACCTAAGCTGGGCGAGCCGGACGGAGATGTCCAAGACTGGTCGCCGGCCACCAGCGCCGACGTGTGGGGTTTCGACGGCCGTGTTCGGCAACTACGTGAAGGTCTTGCGCCGCCCGGGCGCGGCCCGGTTCTCCGCTGCCGGTTTCCTGGCCCGGATGCAGATGTCGATGGCCGGCCTGGGCGCGGTCATGTTGCTGTCCGCCGAACGTGGATCGTTCGCGGTAGCGGGAACGGTGTCGGCGATCTACGCCCTGTCGGCGGCTGTGCTGGGTCCACAGCTGTCCCGGTTGATCGACGTGCACGGGCAACGCAGGGTCGTCATTACGCAACTGGCGGTGCACATCCCGGCCATCGCCGGGATCATCGTTTTCGCGCTGACGACCAACCTGAACTGGCCGATCTTCGTGCTGGCCTTCTTCGCCGGTTCGGCCCAGCCCAGCATGGGTCCGCTGATTCGGGCCCGCTGGTCGGCGCAGCTGCACGGCACCAGTGAGCTGCGTACCGCGTTCGCGTGGGAGTCGTTGGTCGACGAGGCGGTGTTCATCCTGGGGCCACCGCTGGCGACGATCGTTGCCCTGCAGGTCGCACCGGCAGCGGCGCTGATCCTGGCAACGACGCTGCTGACCACCGGCACGCTGCTGCTCCTGACCCAACGGGCCACCGAGCCGCAGCCCTCCGGCCGGCCCACCGGCGCCCGCGGCCGCCCAGCCATCCTGCTGCCCGGGGTGGCGGCCATCTCGGTGATCTTCATGCTGCTCGGCGGGATCTTCGGGTCCTTCGAGGTGACCACGGTGGCGTTCACCCGGGCGGCCGGGGTCCCGCAGGCGGCGGGTGTGGTGCTGGCGCTGTATGCCGTTGGGTCGCTAGGGGCCGGTTTGATCTTCGGCGCGCTCGCCCTCCGGGCCTCCCTGGCGCAGCAGTTCATGACCGCGCTGGTGGTACTCGCCGTCGTCAGCTTGCCGTTGCCGTTCCTGGGCACCGTGCCGTTGGTGGCGATCGGGTTGTTCGTCGCTGGCGTCGCCTGCTCGCCGGCGTTGATCTCCGGGATGGCGTTGATCGAGCGGGTGGTGCCGTCGGCCCGGCTGACCGAGTCGATGACCTGGTCCGGTTCTGGGATGGCGGTGGGTATTGCCGTTGCCACTCCGATGGCGGGTTACATCATCGACCGGTTCGGCGCGCAGACGGCGTACTGGGTGACGTCCGGGTGCGCGATCTTGGCATTCCTGCTTGGGCTGCTGGTGTTCCGGTCCCTGAACCGCGCGCTGGCAGCCGGCGAGAGTGCCCAGGACCGGGTGATCGCCAGCGGCTCGGTGGCCCCGGTGACCACGCAGGTACCGTGAGCGACGTGCGGGAAAACACTGTGCTGGAAGATGCCGTGCTGGAAAATGCTGTGCTGGAAAATGCTGTGCTGGAAGATGCCGTGCCGGAAAATCGTGCGGACTCGGGGACAGATCAGCCGCTCTTCGGTCCGGACAGCATGACCTGGCGAGTGCATGCGGACCCGGTGTTCCCGGTGGGCGGCATTCGGGCGTTGATCATGCAGGCGTTGCACCCGTTGACGATGGCAGCGGTGGCCCAGCAGCGCGGTTTCGAGGAGGACTTCTGGGGGCGGCTGGACCGCACCGGCCAGTACGTGTCCACCCTGACCTACGAACCCGAATCGACGGCCCGGCGGACCGCGGCCATGGTGCGCGGCATCCATCGGCGGTTGCGGGGGACGGACCCGCTCACCGGCGCGGAGTTCCGGCTGGACCGGCCGGACCTGCTGCTCTGGGTGCACTGTTGCGAGGTCGACTCGTTCCTGGACACGGCACGTCGCGCCGGTGCTCCGATCACCCCGGAGCAGGCGGATGAGTACCTGGCCGAGCAGGTGCTGACCGCCGAGCTGATCGGTATCCCGCCGGGCATGGTGCCGGCCAGTGTCGCGGAGATGACCGAGTACTTCCACCAGGTCCGCCCACAGTTGCGGCTCACCGACGAGGCCCGTCGCGGGGTCCGGGTGCTGGCGCTGCCGCCGATGCCGGCCAAGATCCGGCTGCTGACCCCGGCCCGGCCCGCGTGGGCGGGGCTGACCGGGATCGCGTTCGCGCTGTTGCCGCGTTGGGCCCGTCGGCTCTACCGGCTGCCCGGTTTGCCGACCACCGATCTGGCCGCCACCGGGGCGTTGCGGGCGCTGCGCGCGGGGTTGGTCAAGCTCCCCGACCGGTGGAGCGGGCCCCCGCCCGTGCTGTCCGCGCGGGCCCAGATTGCCGCTCATGACCAGGAGCAAGCCGTGCTCCGGCAGCGGGCCGGATGACCGGCACGCCCGACGGCCACGGCGATCTCGCCACCGCCGCCCCGGCTGCCCCGGACGGTCCAGCAGAGCTGGTGCGGCGCACGGCGATTGCCGTTGCTTCACTTGCCCAGGGTGGCTTGCACTACGCCGTCAACGATTACGACGCCGACCGATACCGCAAGCTGCAATCGTTGGCCGCCGACCTGCTGGCCGGCCTCACCGACGACGACGCAGTGAACTGGCGGATGATTCTGGATCGCGACACCGGTTATGCGACACCGAAAGTGGACGTCCGGGGGGCGCTGGTCGACGACCGGGAACGGCTGCTGCTGATGCGGGAACGAGCCGACGGCAAGTGGTCGCTCCCGGGCGGCTGGGCCGACCCGCTGGACACCCCGTCCCGTGCAGTGGAACGGGAGATCGTCGAGGAAACCGGTTACGGCGCAGCCGCAGTCAAACTCGTCGGGTGCTGGGACCGGGACGCCCAGGGGCACTCCCCGAAGCTGCCGTTCTCCATCTACAAGCTGTTCTTCCTGTGCAGCGCGACCGGGGAGGTCCGGCCACCGGATGCGTTGGAGACCCTTGACGTCGATTGGTTCGGGCTCGACGAGCTGCCCGAACTCTCCCCGGGCCGGGTGAATGTCCGGCAACTGCATCGGATCATCGCCCACCACCGGGATCGGTTGCTGCCCACCGAATTCGACTAGCCGCCCCTGCCGCCCCACCCCAGCAGTTGCCCACCCCGGCCCGGCCCAAGCCCCCCCCGGCCGGGTGCCGCCCCCCAACGGCCGTCGCCGGCCGGGGCCAGAATCACCAGGCCCCGGACCGGATCACTCCGGTGGCGCCGCGGCGGCGGCCCGGTTCACCGCCGACACCACCGCCTTGAGGGAGGCAGTGGTGATGGACGAGTCGATGCCGACCCCCCACACCACCTGCCCGTCGATCGCGCACTCCAGGTACGCGGCCGCGCGGGCGTCACCGCCGGCCGACAGCGCGTGCTCCACGTAGTCGAGAACCCTGACGTCGTAACCAGCCTCGCCCAGCGCGGTACAGAATGCGGCGACCGGCCCGTTCCCGCCGCCGTGGACCACCTGTTCCTCACCGCGGCTGACGATGCGGGCGCTGATCCGGTCGACGACATCGTCATTCTGTGCGTCCTCGGGGTTCTCCAACCTGGTCCGGATCAACGACAGAGGTGACGCCGGCTCCAGGTACTCGTCAGCGAAGTACGACCACATCGTGCGGGCGTCGACCTCCCCGCCCTCGGAGTCGGTGTGCGCCTGCACCACCCGGGAGAATTCGATCTGCAACCGGCGGGGCAGGTCCAGCCCGTGTTCGGTTTTCATGATGTACGCGACGCCGCCCTTGCCGGACTGGGAGTTCACCCGGATCACCGCCTCGTACGACCGGCCGACGTCCTTCGGGTCGATCGGCAGGTACGGCACCTGCCAGGTGAACTGTTCGACATCGACCCCGGCGGCGGTGGCGTCCCGGTTCAGGTGGTCGAAACCTTTCTTGATCGCGTCCTGGTGCGAACCGGAGAACGCGGTGTAGACGAGATCGCCGCCGTACGGGTGCCTTTCGGGCACCGCCAGCTGGTTGCAGTACTCGACCGTGCGCCGGATCTCGTCGATGTCGGAGAAGTCGATCTGCGGGTCGAGGCCCTGGCTGAACAGGTTGAGCCCCAGGGTAACCAGGCAGACATTGCCGGTGCGTTCACCGTTGCCGAACAGGCACCCCTCGATCCGATCCGCGCCGGCCATGAATCCGAGTTCCGCCGCGGCGACCGCAGTCCCGCGGTCGTTGTGCGGATGCAGCGACAGCACGATCGCGCTGCGCCGCTCCAGGTTTCGGTGCATCCATTCGATGGAATCGGCATAGACGTTGGGAGTGGCCATTTCCACGGTGGCCGGCAGATTCACCACCATCGGGTTCTCCTTCGTCGGTTGCCATATCGCGGAGACCGCGTTGCAGACCTCGACGGCGTATTCCAGTTCAGTGCCGGTGTAGGACTCGGGCGAGTACTCGAACCGCCAGTCGGTGTCCGGGTACTTCTCGGCCCACCGGGCGACCTCCTCCGCGCCGTCGGTGGCGATCCGGGTGATGCCCTTGCGGTCCAGGCCGAACACCACCCGCCGCTGGAGGGTGGAGGTGGAGTTGTAGAGGTGGACCAGCGCGGACGGCGCGCCCTCGACCGACTCGAAGGTGCGGGCAATCAGCTCCGGCCGGGCCTGGGTCAGCACCTGGATCCGGACATCGTCGGGAATGTGGTCCTGCTCGATGATTTCGCGGACGAAGTCGAAATCGGTCTGGCTGGCGGCCGGGAACCCGACCTCGATCTCCTTGTAGCCCATGGCCACCAGCAGGTCGAACATTCGGCGTTTGCGGGCGGGCGTCATCGGGTCGATCAGCGCCTGGTTGCCGTCCCGCAGGTCCACGGCACACCACTGCGGTGCCTTCGTCATCACCGTCGTCGGCCAGGTCCGGTCGGGCAGGTCGATCGGCGGGAACGGCCGGTACCGGTGGATCGGCAGCGAGCTGGCCCGCTGCCGGTTGTAAGCAGATTGGGTGGCGGGAATCTCGCCGGCGGGGGTGCGCAGCCGGGACGGTGTCGGGGTACCCATGATTGGTGTCCTTGAGGTGATGCCCGGGCAGCGCCGATGCGCCAGACGGGCGGTGGATGACCGGCAGCACAACGACCCGCGACGGAGGAGCCAGCCTCAGGTCAACGGGCTCCGTCGCGGCGGCGAAGAAGCAGGCCGGACGCCGTGACGCCGGCGGCTGCGGTACGCACCACGGGTGGGACTCTACCCCCAGCGTCCGGATGCGGCCCGGGGCCGGGCGGCTCAGCAGTCCAGAGTCGGGATGTCCAGGTAAAGCCGGCACGCCTTGATCAACCGTTGGTCCTCGGTGGTGGGTTGGCGCCCAGCCGGCCGTATCGGCACCCCAGCGGCCACGAGGCGAGCCCGGGCCCAGTCAGCGGTATGACCCGAACCTCCGGCCGATCACGGCTAGGCTCAGGCCCTGATCCACGTACAGCGCCACAATCTCCGGTATTCCGGGTTCTGTCGACATCTGCTTCAGGCGGGGATCGGGGCCAGCAGCTCGGGGCTGTTGTTGCGGACATTGTTTACCGCTTTGCTGACCGGATACGGGTTCAGGACGGGTGGGGGCACCGACGCGATCAGCTCCCGGACCGATTCCAATCCCGTCATCTTCGGGTCGAGCCAGGCGTCCAACATATCGTCCGGCAGCACCAGCGGGCTGCGGTCGTGGATCTCCCCGGCTGCGTCCGTCGCCGTCGTTATCTTCATTTCCCTCCGCCCTGTCCGACACGGAAATGATGCACCTACAGCGTCCCCCGCTATGCGTGCTGGACGTAGTTATCTGGGTTGTCTAACAAGGTGGTGATGGTTTGCGTGTTCAGCGTTTGGCCGGGTCGGGGCTGAATCAGCGGTCGTGGACCGTGCTGGACAGCTCAGGGATGGTGGAGCCGATCGAGCGCTTCCTCGCGCACTTGTCGGCGGTGGAGCGATCACCGAACACTGTGCGCGCGTATGCACATGACCTGCGGGATTTCTTCGTGTTCCTGGATCTCCGTGGCCTGGACTGGGTCGATGTCGGCACCGATGAGCTTGGTGGATTCGTGCGATGGCTGCGCTTGCCCCGTTCGGCCCGTGACAGTGACATTGTGGTTCTCCCCAGTGCGCCATCGGCGGTCAGCGCCACGACAGTGAATCGGAAACTGGCTGCGGTGTCAGCGTTTTACCTGTTCCATCACCGGTGTGGGGTGGACGTGCGCCGTGCCCTGGCCGGTTGGTCGGGCGGCGACCGCCGGGGTGGCTCCTTCGAGCGGATGTTGTCCCACCTGGGCGATCAGCCCACCCGGCGAAGCGTGGTACGGCTACCGACACAACGGGTCACCGCCCGAGTGCTCACCGAGCTCGAGATCAAGAACTTGGTCGCGGCATGCGAGCGATCACGGGACCGGTTCCTTCTGTTGCTTCTGGCCGGTTCGGGAATGCGGATCGGTGAAGCGTTGGGTTTGCGGCACGAGGACATTGACGTCAGCGTCCCAACTGTTGCTGTGCGGCAAAGGGTCAACGCGAACCAGGCGCGGGCCAAGACCCGGGAACGGAACATTCCGGTCAGCGGTCAACTGATTCACGCCTACAGCGACTACCTCCATGAGGAGTACGGCGATCTGGACAGCGACTACGTCTTCGTGAATCTGTGGGCTGAACCGATGGGCCACCCCGTGACGTACAGCACCGTCCACGGGTTAGTGACACGGCTGCGGCGGCGGACCGGTATCGACTTCGGGCCGCATTCCTTTCGACACACCTACGCCACGACGTTGCTGCGCCGCTTCGTTCCTGCCGAGGTGGTTCGAGATCTCATGGGACACGCCTCGATTGCGACCACCGTCGATGCCTACGGTCATCTGACTGTCAGCGATTGCCGACAGGCACTCGTCAGCGCCGGGATGATTGAGCGGAAACAGGAGGAAGCCCAATGACCGCAACAGCTGTGTCAGCGCCAGCCCCGATCTCAGCGTCGTTGTGGTCCAGAAAGCTAATCGCGGCACTTCGTCCTGAGTTCCTCGTCCCGATCATTGTTCCCGGGAATGACGATCCAATCCTGGGGTCACCGCCGTGCTCCGTCGCTGGCTGTTCGATGCCGCAACACTCCCGGAAACTATGCGCCGGCCACAACCGCCGCTTCACAACCGCGGGCCGCCCAGATTGGGACACGTGGGTGCGCCAAGCGGAACCGACGTTGAAGGCGCACGGCAAGATCCGGGCTTGCGCTGTCCCGGCCTGCCGGCGCGGGCTGGCCGGTAACGGGCTGTGTACCTGGCACTTGCGTCGCTGGAACGCTGACAGCCCGTTAAAGCAAGACCGCGATGCCTGGCTGCTAGTCCAGGTTGTTGTGGATGACGGTCGTCCGGAGTGCCGTATCCCGGGCTGCCCGCTGCAGGCTGAGTCTGTGGAGAACCGGCTTTGCCGGCCACATGACGGGCGACGGCGACAACGTGGATTCCCACCGATGGAGACGTTCGTCGAAATGTGCGCCAGCTACGGCTTCCCGATGTTCGACTTGGACCAGCTCGCCGAACCTGTGCGGTGGGAAATCGCCTACGGTTTGCAACGCCGAGTTGACGAGCGGCGCGTCAAAACCCAGGCGAAGGCCATTGCACCGCTTTTGAACTGGTTAGCACGTACGGACGCGGGGTCACTGCTAGATCGTCCGGAATCGGACTGGCGCCGGGACGCCATCGAGGCTCTCGGACAGCGTGGCGCGACTGACGGGTTCCTACACTTCACCTTTGAGTGCTTGGACGACCTACACCATGGTGCCGGGTGGGAGACCGAATACCCCAGGGACGTATGGCGGTTGCGTCATCTGGGCGTACCTGAAGCCCGCACAGCGCAGCTGCGGTTCGACCGGATCACTCAGCCTTGGTTGCAGGTCCTGGTGAAGCAGTGGATCCGCGCACGGATGACTACCAACGTAAGCATGTCTGCGATCGCGCAGGGCCTAGCAGCGATGGTCCGACTGTCGGTGTTCCTGCAATCGGCGGAACCAGCAATCGAGAGCTCGGCGCAGCTAACCCGGCCACTGCTCGAGCGATTCTTCGCATCTCTGGCGGAACTTCTGTCGGATCCCAAGACGCGTGGACAAGTCATCGGTCAGGTGGGCACGTTCATACTCGACGTGCGTCGACATGAGTGGGCACCGGAACTAGCGACGAACGCCGTGATCTACCCCAGCGACCATCCTCGGCGGCCGGCAATGGCAAGTCGGGCGCTGTCCGAACACATTATGGCGCAGCTGGAATCGCCGGATAACTTGGCTAGATTCGCGGATCCGACGCACCGTCTGATCACCGAGATCCTGATGCGCACCGGATTGCGGACCAGCGACGCCTGCCAATTAAGTTCGAGCTGCATCACCCGCGATGCGCAGGGTGCTTCTTACCTCAAGTACGTCAACCACAAGATGCGGCGTGAGGCGTACGTCCCGATCGACGACGAACTGGCGAAGGCGATACAGGCCCAGGTTGACCGGACCCGCCAGCGGTGGCCACGGTCGACTCTGCTTTTCCCGCGGGCCACCACCAACCCTGACGGCGCGCTCCCGGTCGGATACGTTGCCTACCGGGCCGGGCTGAATCGGTGGCTTGCCACCTGCGATATCCGTGACGAGTCCGGAGCGTTGGCGCACGTCACCCCGCACCAGTGGCGGCATACCTACGGCACCCGGATGATCAACGCGGACGTGCCGCAGCACATCGTGAAGCAGCTGATGGATCACAGTTCCGATCAGATGACGGCCCATTACGCCCGACTGACCCAAACCACCGTCCGTCGACACTGGGAACAGGCCCAACGGGTCAACATCCACGGCGAGTCGGTCCCGGTCGATCCAACATCACCGTTAGCCGACGCCGAGTGGATGAAGGAGAATCTGGCGAGGGCAAAGATGGCCCTGTCAAACGGTTTCTGCACTCTGCCGCTGCAGAAGTCCTGCGCTCACGCCAACGCGTGTCTGACATGCCCTTTGTTTGTCACCACGGCGGAGTTCCTGCCTGACCACCGCCGGCAGCTTGACGCCACCCGCTCCCTTATTACGACGGCGGAGAGCCGCGGCCAGGTCAGGTTGGCCGAAAGCAACCGCTCGGTCGAGAAGAGTCTGCTCCGCATCATCAACGCCCTGGATAGCCCCACCCGGAATTGCGATGCGAGCAACTGCTGCAGCCAACCCGCTCAAAAGGATGTCTGTGATGCGAGCTGACAACACCGCCTACCTGGCCGCCTCCGCGAAAGAACGCAGCGATGCGACCATGGCCCGCGCGCTCGCAGCGATTGAATCCGTTGAACGGACCCGGGTGCCCGTAACCCTGAGCGGGCTCGCACGATCGGCCGGCGTGTCCCGCGCCTGGATCTACGCCCAACCAGGTCTGCGGGCGCGACTACAACCCTTGCTCACGTCCAGTCCGTCAGTAGGGTCATCTATCCCCGTCACGCAGCGAGCAAGCGATGCGTCGTTACGCAACCGGCTTGAGCTCGCTCTGCGTCGAAACCGTGACCTTGCCCGTGAGAACGCCCAACTTCGCAGCGATCTGGAGAATGCACTAACTAGAATCCGATTAACTCCGTAATGCACCGGTTTGACGCAAGTTCCTAATCCTGTGCGGCCATCGCCGAGCCTGTGCCTCGTACCCCTACCAGGGGGCCCCACGTATCGCGAACGGGGGAGTGCGTGACGTAGTTGTCTACACGGGTTGCGTTACATGCCTGAACTGCGACGACCGGAATCGGCGAAGTTGTATCGCGAACGATCGTATGTTTCATAATCGCCCCTTTTAAGGCAAGTTGCGGACACGGCATTCTTTACATAAGCGGTCGCTCGGAGCGGAGCGTTGTCCTGTCCCCGACGGGATCCTCCGCCGCCACGGCCGGCCTTGGATTGGCTCTCCGAACCTGGTACGACGCAGGTGTTCGTTTGCGGTGATTGCACGTCCCGCTGCTAGTGCTGCCTGCGGATGGAGAACGTGTCGACCTGCTCGAGAAGCCTTTCATGCCAGTCGATTTCTGTTTGGTGACGGAGCATGACGTGCTCGAACACAGCTATCGCGGTGGGTTCGAGCCGTGCTTTGAGGACCTCGAACTCGCTCTGAAGCCCGTCCAGTGCGGTCTGGTACTGGGTGAGGCGATCGTGGATGGCGGCGCGCAGCTCGGCCGGGTCGTCGCCGTCGGCGACGCTGAGAGCGAGGTCGAACGGGTCTGGCGGCAGCCCGGTGCGTCGCCAGGCGTCGGCTTTTGATCGCGCGAGGACGCCTTGGCCATGCTCGGTTAGCCGGTAGACGGTGCGGGCGGGGAATTTGCCGATCTGCTCTGTGCGTAGCGGGGTGATCAGCCCGTCGCGTTCGCACCGCCGCAGTGCTGCGTAGAGCGCGCCCTGGGAGACGTGGGCCCAATTCTCCGTGCGATCGATCGCCGCCTCCCGGGTCACCTCGTGGCCGTGAGCCTCACCGAGTCGGTCCAGCGTGGCCAGAACGAACAGTCGCGCGTCTCCGGCCATGGTCCCATCGTCTCACCCGCTCCGACTAGTTTGTGCAAACCACCCTGCGTGGAGTACATGTGGAGCCTGCGATCGGGAGGTTGTGATGATTGACAGGCAAACGTGCGACCTGGCGCTGGTGCCGGGCTCTGGGTGCGACGCCCGGCTGTTCGCTGCACAGATCCACGCGCTCGAGCCCGAGTTCAGGGTTCATGTCGTTGACAACACCGGGCACCCGCGGATCGAGCGGTTGGCGGCAGCCGCGCTCGAACGGCTGCCGGGCCGATTCGCGCTCGGCGGCCTCTCGCTGGGCGGCCTGATCGCTCTTGAGATCTACCGGCAGGCACCCGAGCGGGTCACCGGCCTAGCCCTACTGGACACCCTCCCGGGTCCTGGCCTGTCGGTTGACCGGGTCCGGCACCGGCTGGCGATCTTGATGCTCGGCGCCCACGTTTTCGGCCCGATCGACAAGATCATGTGGCCCCGGTACGTCGCACCGGCCCATCTCGACGATCAGGCGTTGCACGCGCAAGTCACCGCGATGATGCACGCCAACGGCCCCCGCGGCCTGATCAACCAGCAACGCGTCTTTCTGACCCGTCCCGATTACCGGCCGTTGCTGCCGTCGATCTCCGTGCCGACCCTGGTGCTCGTCGGCGACCAAGACACCTTGGCGCCTCCCGAGTCAGCGGAGGCGACCGCCGCGGCGATTGCGGACGCCGAACTGGTCACAGTGCCCGGAAGTGGCCACCTGGTCACCCTCGAAGCTCCCGAGGCCGTCACCACCGCGATCCAGTACTGGCTGCATCGCGTCGCCCAGCACCGCATCTCCGGGCACCGCAGTATCCACGCCACCGACACGACGACGCCAAGGACGACCCCGTGACCGCTGCACCTAACGCCGCCGCCCAACCCACCGGTCGCCGCCGCTCCGCCGCCCTGATAGTTATCCTCGCTGCGACGTTCATGCAGCTGCTCGACATCAGCATCGTCGGCGTCGCTGCTGCCGCCATCCAACAGAACCTCAATGCCGGCCCCGGTGGGATTGCCCTGGTCCTGGTCGGCTACCAAGTCGGGTTCGCCTGCACCCTGATCACCGCAACCCGCCTCGGCGACATCCACGGACGGCGCCGGTTGTTCCTGATCGGAATGGTCGAGTTCACCGGCGCCAGCATCCTGTGCGGTCTGGCCCCCACGATCGGCGTGCTCATCGCCGCCCGCGTCGTCCAAGGCATCGCCAGTGGGCTGATGTTCCCGCAGGTGCTCACCGTCATCCAGGTGATGTATCCGCCGGCGGATCGGGGCGGCGCCCTGGGGGCGTACGGCACCACTATTGGTCTCGGCACAATCTTGGGACCAGTCATCGGCGGGGCCCTCATTCAACTGAATCTCGGGCCTGGCGGCTGGCGGGCGATCTTTTTTGTCAACGTGCCGATCGGTATCGCCGCAGTCATCGGGGGGCTCCGCGTTGTGCCAGAGTCCGTGGCGCCGGATCGACCCACACTCGACGTTGCCGGCGCCGCCCTGTCCGCCCTCGGGCTGGGACTGCTGCTGTACCCGATCGCTCAAGGCCCTTCCAACGGCTGGCCACCCAGCCTGATCGGCATGATGGCCGCCGGAGTGGTCGTCCTCATCATCTTCGTGCTGTTGCAACGAGCCCGCACCCGCGCCGGACGCGACCCCGTCCTGGACCTGCGCCTGTTCAGCAACCGCTCCTTCACCGTCGGTGCCTTCATGTCGTTGGTGTTCTACATGGGCATCCCCGGCTTCTTCCTCGTGTTCAGTCTGTTCCTGCAGGACGGCAACCAATTCGGGCCGTTGGTGACTGGGCTGACGATCCTGCCCTTCGCGCTCGGCGCCGCAATCACCGCGACCCCGGCCGACGCCATCGCAGCACGACTTGGGCGAGGCGTGATCGCCCTCGCCGCCGCTCTACTCATCGCCGGGATGGCGCTGATGATCGGCACCCTCGCGATCGTCGGCCCCAACGCCAACGGCTTCGCCCTGGTCCCGGCCATGCTCGTCGGTGGGCTCGGCTTCGGCTTATTCGTTCCGACACTGATCGACATCGTCCTGACCGGAGTACCCACCCGGCGAGCCGGCGCCGCCTCCGGCGCCCTGACCTCCCTACAGCAAGTCGGTGGCGCCCTCGGGGTCACCCTGGCCGGCCTGGTCTTCACCACCACCCTCACCCAAGCGGGCGCCTCCGACCCCACTGCATTCCGCAGCGCCATGACCGCGGTCCTCATCTACGAGATCGTCGTCTTCGCAGCCGCCCTGCTGTTCGTCCCCGCGCTGCCGAAGACCCGCACCATCAACGGCGCCGCACCCGCGGCCGTGGACGAAGCGACCCGCACCCGCCCGGCCGGCTGAGCCGCACCAACACCCAGCAGGCACAAGTGCACAAGGCACACAGCCAACCGGAGGAGAACCGCCGGCTTCGATAGAGCAGCAGACGCAGGCACAAACAACCGCAGCAAAGGCGGCCTGGCCCGGTCCCGCCCACCCACTGATGGCTACCGGCTCACCGCCCGTCTACGACAGGAAGGCCGGGCCGCGCCACACTCGGACAACGCGAGCCCGTCACCGCCGAAGTGCAACACTGGTTTGGCCGGCCCCGGCGAACGACAGAAGGCACCGCATGAGCGAAGACCGCTTCGAATGGGTCGAGGTGTCGTCCCGCCAACAACTCCATGATTGGTTGCACGCCAACCACAGTCAGCAGGACGCCATCTGGCTGGTCACCTACCGCAAAGCGGTACCCGACCGGTACATCCCACACGATGTGGTTCTCGACGAGTTGATCGCTTTCGGATGGATCGATGGCATCCGCCGCCGCATCGACGAGTACCGCACCCGCCAACTCGTCAGCCCCCGCCGCACCCAGCCCTGGGCGAAGAGCTACAAGGAACGCGCCGAGCGGCTCCTCGCGGAAGGCGGCCTCGAGCCGGCCGGTCAGAGGAGCGTCCAACGCGCGCAAGCTACCGGCATGTGGAACGCGATGAACGCGGTCGACGCCCTGATCGTGCCTGACGACCTCGACGCTGCCCTCGTGGCTTCCCCGCCCGCCGACACCTACTTCGCCGCGTTTCCACCATCAACACGACGCAACATCCTCCGCTGGATCGAGTCAGCGAAGACTCAACCAACCCGTGAGAAACGCATTGCTCTGACCGTCGCCGACGCACGCGACAACCGACGAGTCAAAAGCAACGGTTAGCGCTGACCGAGCGGCCGCCGCGCAAAGAGCGTTCGCACAAGGGGACCCTCTTACGGGACACCCCCGGATCGACGTCGAGCCGTGGGTTTGGCGCCTCGACGACTCCCCGGAGGATTCGCCCGAGAAAATGCCCGGTGAGGGCCCCGTATCCGGGAACCACTGGGCCGATGGCCGGCCTTCTGATCGCCGGGCCGCTCCGGGACGCCGTCCCGGGTCCAGGCCTGCAGCGCCCTGACGTACGCCTCCTGCGCGCACTCCTCCGCGACGTCCAGGTCGCCCGCGACACGCACCGTGGCGGACAGCACGAAGGCCCACTCGGAGCGGTGGGCCCCGCGCCAGCGCGGCAGCGACCGCGTCCGCGTCCGCGTGCATGGCGGACGCGGTCGGCTCGTCGCTGGGAGCGATCAGAACGGGTTCGTCGTCGGATCCACGACCGGGCGAACCTCGACGCCGCCGCCGGGGGACGGGGCCGGGCATAGCTTGGCGATCTCGACGGCGTGGTCGAGGTCGCGCGCCTCGACGACGTAGTAGCCGTTCAAGGCCTCCTTGGTCTCGACGAACGGGCCGTCCGTCACGGTGCCACCACCCTTGATCGTGGTGGCCGTCCTCGGGGGCGCGAGCGCCTCCCCGCCCGCCAGGGACCCACCGTGCTCGGAGACCTGCTTGACGAACGTGCTGTGCGCGCCGACCACCGGGCCCCACGCCTCGGGGGACAGGTTCGCGTAGTAGGCCGGGTCGTCGTAGATGAGGATCGCGTACTTGGCCATGGGTGTCTCCAGTATTGGGTTGCGTGCCGGCCTGTCCGGCTCCGTCATAGCGACGACGAACACCCTGCCGCCGGATCGACAGCGAGGCCTGGATCTTCTTCAAGATTTTTCCGGCGCCGCCGCCGCCGTGTGTGCCGGAGTCCGGAGTGCACTCCAGCGGCCCCATCGGTCGGGACAGTACGTGAGCGGACGCGCACCCATCGCAGGCATTGGCACGCGGCCTTGGCCTGCGCCCTGAAACGGGTCGAGGCCATGGGCGAGCTGACGCCCGGCCCTGTCGAGGACCGCGCCTGGCTCCTGCTCGCCGGCCGCACCGCAGTCATGATCGCCACCGACGACGACGCGGATGGGGAGGAGGCACGCGCGATGGTGCGGAGCATGCGCGGGCTGCTCACCGACTGGCGTCACGCCGCCCGCCAACCGCATCACCGTTGCGAGGGCGCGGCCGATCGAGCGCGGCGGTGAGGCTCCGCCGTCGAGGTCGCAGGCGAAGCGCAGGGCGTCGATAGCGGTGACGGCGTGGCTGTGGGCGAAGACACGACGCCGCCGAGGCGGTCTGCCCAGCGGTCGACGAGCTGCTCGGTGACCTCGGTGGCGACTCGGTCGCACCAGCTGTCGCCGACGCGGTAGACGTGGCCGGGCGGTGCACCCGTGGTGGCGGTCAGGTCGGCGATGACGTCCTGGGCGGCGGTGTGACGCGTCGCCGGGCTCAGCCCTGGGCGATGAGGGGGACTGCGCCGGGACCGCGGGCGAGCCGAACGTCCTGTCCGGACGCGATGTCGTGCCCGTGCTCGCAGCGGAAGTGGATGTCAACAGAGCCCCCGCACCCGCGGTGCAGCAGTGCCACCGGCGGCGGCGAGGCGTCCGGCCGGTGCCGGTCGCCCCACTCCCGCAGGGCGACGATCACCGGGATCAGCTCGCGTCCGGCCGGCGTCAGCACGTACCGGTGCCGTGAGCGCTGACCGGCGACCTTGATCGGCTCGCGCTCCACCAGGCCGTGCGAGACCAGGGCGTCGAGCCGCTCCGTGAGCGTGCGCCGCGAGATGGCGAGGTGGGACTGGAGCGCGTCGAAACGGTCGAGTCCGAAGACCAGCTCCCTCAGGATCAGCAGCGCCCACTTGTCGCCCACGAGGTCGATCGTGTGCCCAATCGAACAGTTCGAGGGGTCCTGAGACGCCCACTCCAGAGGTGGGAAGGCCTCGAGGTCGTCGGTCCGGGCAGAACTCATGCTGCCAAGAATACGTCCTTGCGTTCCGGATTGGAACCCTGCTACGGTCCTCGCCACCAACTGAGTTTGGTCATGGAACTCAGTAATATCGTAGAAGGGATCACCACCATGTCCACGTCCACCACCATCATCGGCTCTGGCCTCGCGGGCCGACTGTCGCTGGAGGGTCGGAACGCGCTGGTCACCGGCGCGAGCCGCGGTATCGGCGCGGCGATCGCCCGCCGCCTCGACGAGCTCGGCGCCCGCGTCGCACTCGTCGGACGCACCGAGCCCGACCTCACCGACGTGGCGAAGAGCCTGCGGAACGACGCCGTCGTAATCCCCGCCGACCTGTCCGCGCCGGACGCCGCCGCCGCCGTGATCGAGCAGGCCACAGCCGCGCTCGGCGGGATCGAAATCCTCGTCAACAACGCAGGCATCGCGGCCGGCCTGGGCCCCAGCCACCTCGTCACACCGGCAATCGTCGACGAGGGCTTCCACGTCAACGTCCGCTCGGCGCTCGTGCTCGCCGGCACCCTGGCCGAGCGGATGGCGGCTCGCGGGGGCGGAGCGATCCTGAACATCTCCAGCGTGGTCGCTGCCACGGGCGCGCCCAACATCGCCGTGTATGCCGCCAGCAAGGCGGCGCTCGACGGCATGACGACGTCCCTCGCCGCCGAGTGGGGGCCCGCCGGCGTCCGCGTCAACAGCGTGCGTCCCGGTGTCGTCGACACCGACATGGGAGCCTTCGTCGCCGCCGCCCCCCAGACCCGCGACTACTACAACGGCTTCGTCCCCCTGCGCCGTGTCGGCACCACCGACGACGTCGCCGACCTCGTCGCATTCCTCGTCAGCGACGCTGCCACCTACATCACCGGACAGCACATCACCATCGACGGAGGGTGGGCGGCCACCAGCCCGGTGCTCGCCCCGGCCCAGCGGGCCGCCTGAACCGGGATCACTACAATGACAGCCCCATCAGCCAGGCGCCCGCCGCCGCATCCGAGGAGCGCATCGCCGCCCGCGGCGACCCCGTCCCCCCGGTGGCGCCGGACGCCGTGGACATCCAGGCGAACGCCACCTTCGGCTTCTTCGACGACACCGAACACCTCTTCCCCCTCATGCGCACGATCACCGCCCCCGCCCTGATCGGCGGCGGCGACCCCGACGACGCCTTTCCCATCCGGGACTCCGTCGTCCTCCTCGAAATGATCCCGGACGCCGACCTTGTCGTGCCCCGACACCAGCCACGGATTCCAATTCCAGAACCCCGTCGACTTCGCCTACCGCATCAGCACCTCGCCGCCGTCGTCTCCGGCCTCGTGCCCCCGCCGGGCCGGGTCCGCACCTGCCGGGCCGGTCGGCGCTGGAACGCAGTGGTCATCCAACGTCAGCCCTGACATGGACGCGATCCGGGTGGCACTCAACCTTCCGCTCGCCCGCGCGCTACCCGGTCAGCGTGTCGCCGTCATCTCGCGCGGAGCGAACATCTCCACCGCCACCCTGCCCTGGGCCCTCCATCTGGGGGGAGATCGTTTGAAATGCCTCTAGCTGCGCCGAACGGCATAGGGGCCACAGTCGGGTCGCAGTTGGCGGCCGAGGGTCGGCCCCCTCTTCGGCTGAGCACCGGCGCGCAATCCCACCCAGTAAACGCAGTCCCACCCAACACAGCCAGTCTCACGAAACACACCCGGCCCCACCGCACCTACACAAGGAGATCGGTCATGCGTGCAGCAGGAGTCACGACTTACGGCGGTCCGTTCGAGTCCTTCGAGGTCGCCGACCCCGATCCATTCACCCTCGCCCACGGCCAGGTGATCGTCCGCGTCGCCGCCGCCGGCATGGGCCTGTGGGACCGCGCCGTTGGCGCCGGCGCTTTCGGCACCGAACCGCCAGCGCCCCGGGTGCTGGGGTCGGAGGGCAGCGGTGTCATCGACGCCGTCGGGCCCGGTGTCGACGGTCTCACGGTCGGGGACCGCATCCTGGGATACGACCACGCCGGCGCCTGGTACGCCGAGCGCGTCGTCGCACTCGCCGGGGCCCTGGCCCGGATCCCGGACCAGCTGGACCTAGAGACCGCCGCCGCCCTGCCGATCGGGGGCGTCACCGCCGTGCAGGGCCTGCTCGAGGACGTCCGGCTGCAGGCCGGCGAGACCATCATCGTCGGCGGCGCCGCCGGCGGCACGGGCGCGCTCGTCGTTCAGGTCGCCCATCACCTCGGCGCCCGCGTGGTCGCCACCGCCGGACCGGCGAACCTTGACTACGCCCGCTCCATCGGCGCCGACCTCGTCCTCGACCACACCCACGGCGTCGAGGCCACCGTGGGCGCAGCCCGCGCCTTCGCCCCCGGCGGGGTCGACGTGCTCTTCGACGGGGTCTCCCCCGAAAACGTCGTCGCCTTGTCCAACGCGGTCAAGGACGGCGGCCGCGTCGCGACAACTACCTGGCCGCTGCCCGACCTGCGACCCACCCTGCGAGGCTTCCAAATCGTCTCGACCGCCACGCCCGACCGCCTCGCCGAGGTCCTGCGGCTGGCAACCGCAGGGGTCCTGCAACCGGTCGTCCGGCAAGTCTTCGGCCTCGGCGACGTCGCGAAGGCGCACGAGATCCTCAGCACCCGGCGCGGCCGCGGCAAGATCCTCCTCGCACCGAACGGCGACCTGCGGTGACCGCCGTCAACCCGGCCATCGACGCGGCGGCCGACCCGGCCGATCCGACGGCTTCGAGGCCCTGGGCCTGCGCCACGTCGGCAGCAGAAGGAACCGACAGGGTGTTGCCCATACTGCGTCCTCGCACCCTGCTCGCCGTGGCGGATGAGGACGACCGGGTGCTGCGGCTCTCCGCAGCCGGCGACGTCCAGGTCGCCACCGACGCGCACCGTGGCGGACAGCACGAAGGCCCACTCGGAGCGGTGGGCCTGCGCCAGCGCCCGACGAGCTGACCGCCCGCCGGGTCAAGCGAAACCTCGGCGGCTCCGTTTACGACCCCACCGACGCCATTGGCCGGCTGCTGTTCAACGTGCTGGCCATGGTGGCCGCGTTCGAGGCCGACCTGATCCGGATGCGCACCCGTGAAAGCATGGCGGCCGCGAAAGACAGGGGGCGGCTCCGCGGCAAGCAGCCAAGCTCAAGCCCCGCCAGGAGGCACACGTCGCCGAGTTGTACAGGGCCGGGAACCACACCACCGCTGAGCTCGCCGAGTTGTTCGGCGTCACCCGCTCGACCATCTACCGAGCGCTGCAGCGCAACCCGCCTACGGCGGCCCGCTGAGATGTAACACAACTCGTGTACGCAGGACAACGTCTCATAACCTCGACGGGCACGCGGACACGGGATATGAGACATGTCCAAAAGTTGTCTCATGAACGATCCTTTGCTTGCCTGTGTCCGCATGCCGTGTACGAATGCTCTCGAGAGGGTTCATTTCTACACGGGTTATGAGCCACTCCCCTGGCACTTCGAGAGCGCGGGCTATCTTGCCCGTGACGCATCTCGGATCCGGAGTGATTAGATTCGCGACCGCCACGGCGGCCGTGCCGGCTCACTCATCGAACATTCCCGTGGTACGGGGCAGCGCAAGCGCCCAGGTCGTAATCTCCCCTGATGATCACTGCCGCCCGCGGTACGTCGAGCCGAAACCAGTGGTTGTCCCTGGTGGCGATGACGCTGGCCAGCAGCATGATCCTGGTGGATCAGACGGCGGTGCCGCTGGCAAGTCCGGATGTCGTCCTGGACTTGTCCGGGAACCTAGCCGGTGGCCAGTGGATCCTGACCGCCAATATTTTGCCGTTGGCCGCATGTTTGGTGTTGGGTGGCCGGATCGCCGACGTGGTGGGCCTGCGGCGGGCGTTCGTGGTCGGTGGTGTGGTGTTCGCGGTGGCTACCGCGCTGGCCGGTGCCGCTCAGAATTATCCGTGGATGATCTCGGCCCGGGTGCTGCAGGGTCTTGCTGCGGCGGTGATGATGCCGACCTCGGTGGCTATCACGAGCGCCGTGTGGCCGAAGGAGCGGCGGGGTTACGCTCTGGGCATCCTGGCCGGCGCATCGGCTTTCTTCGCTGCCATCGGTCCGGTCTTGGGTGGGGTTCTGACCGCGATCGACTGGCGGTTGGTGTTCCTGATCAACGTTCCGCTAGCGGTCGGCGCCGTGGTGCTGGCCCTGATTAGCACCCCGCCGCTGAACCGGAAAGACACCGGCCCCGCCCGTATTGATTGGTGGGGCGGTGCCCTGTTCGCCGCGGCGATGGTCGGCCTGGTCTACGGGCTCGCTCAGGGCCAGCCCGAGGGCTGGACCAGCTGGGCCACCCTGCTCCCACTGCTCGGTGCCGTGCTCTTTGCGGGGCTTTTCGTGCTTGCCGAGCGGCGGGCTGCGCAGCCGTTGATCGACGCGAAAATGTTCGGGCACCTGAACTTCACCGCCTCGACGATCAGCCAGTTCGTGGCCGGCATGCTCGAACTCGGCCTTGGCTATCTGTTGCCCTTCTACCTGCTGCTCGTGGTCGGCGTAGGACCGGTCACCGCTGGGCTGGTTCTGATCCCGGGCACCATTCCGATCATCCTCGCCGGACCCCTGGCCGGGCGGCTGTTCGACAGGGTCGGCGGCCGTTGGCCGTTGACCATCGGGTTCGTCGTCCTCGCGGCGTCAGGAATCGCTTTGGGTATCGGGGTTTCCGGGGAAAGTGCTGCTGCATTGATTCCCGGACTTATCTTGCAGGGCATCGGCCTCGGGGTGGTCCTCACCGTCAACGATCCGGTCGGCATGAACGCGATCGACGACTCCGAGCAGGGCCAGGCGGCTGGCATCATCAACACCGCTGAGCAGGTCGGCGGGGCCATCGGCATCGCCATCCTGAGCGCTGTCCAACTGGGCTACTACTTCAACCACCTGTATGAGCGGTTCGCGGCGGAAAACATCGTGCCCACCCCCGCGCAGGCCCAGGAAGTTCACGACTACATCGCCCAGGCCGAGCAGTTCGGACTGCGGAACGTGCCCACCACTCCCGTCGTCCAGAAGGTGTACGACGACCTGGTCCAGGCGCACGCCCAGGCCTATCAATTCACTTTCTACGTCTCCGCTGCGTTGGCCCTGGTCGGCGCGGTCGCCAGCGCCGCCCTGGTACGTAAGGTGCCGGTCACCATCGCCGGCCGGGTCTTCACCCGCCGGTCCCGCTGGGTCCTGGCCAACGCGGGAGCCACCACGCCTGCTCTCACCCGGCGACCGCCACCCGCTGACGAGTGACCCCGACTAGCCACAGCATGACCTGATGGGAGCTGAAGATGAAACTGTTCTTCGACGATGGAAGTTTCGACGGGCAGCTGCAACGCAGCGTTGCCAAGGCCGACTCGGGAATGGCCAACGTCGGTGAGTGCCTGGCGATCGCCGCGCAGATCACGGCCTGCGACCGGGATAGCTGGTACCAGGCATGGTCAAGCTTCGGGCTACGGCTCGTCGAACAGGCCGATGCCGCCCTTGTCGCAGGGCACCCGGTCAGTGCCAGGAGCGCCTACCTCCGGGCGACGGAGTACCTCCGGCAGGCCTTCTTCTTCCACCGGGACAACCTGGACGGCAACGAACTTCAGTCGGCTTACACCGCGAGCGTCGCTGCCCGCACCCGGTGGGACCTGCTTGATGCCGACTTGGCTGCGGTCCCGCCTGGCCGAGTTGAAAGCGGCCGGCTGAGCCGTTAGCAGCAGCTACGGCGGCCCATGCCCTCCGATCAGATTTCTGGCGAAGGATCTAAGAGGCAGTCGGCCCCAGGTGCGTGTCAGATCCAGTCAGCGAGCAGTACCCCGTCGCCGGCGGTGATGAGCCTGGCTCCGCTGGCCCATGCCTGGTCGAAGTCTTTGGTCGGCAGGGCGGAGCGGAGAAGGTCGACGGTGGTCGCGGTTCCGTCGTGCCGGGGCCAGGACAGCCCGCCCCGATCGTATTGGGTCGCGGCGGCGGCAAAGCAGCGCACGGCGTCCAGCGGGCGTTGAGCCGCGGCGAGGTGATTGCCGCGTTGCTCGAGGGTCTCGCCCATGTTGCGGACGCCGAGTTCCTGGGCGACCCGTAGGGATTCCTCGGTCCAGCGCAGACCGTTCTCCGGCCGTCCGGCGAAGAGCGCGGCCACTCCCGCGGTCGCGCACAGCATCAGCATCGCCCGCCCGTTCTGCCGGGTATCGGGCCGCGACAACAATTCCTCGGCCGCGGTGAGCGCAGCTTGCGGCGGCCCGGTGAACAAACGCGCGGCGGTCAGTGTCGATTCGGCGATGAGCTGTTCGTAGGGCTTGTTCGTCGCCTTGGCCCGACCCAGTGCCACTGCGGCGATCTCGGCACCGTAGGCCCAGTCGTCGCCTACCCAGGCGGTGGTGGCGATGTCCACCAGGACGCCGATGGCGGCCGGATCGTCGGATTCCACCAGCACCGGGATGCTGCGGTCGAACAGGGCGTGTGCCGCAGGTGTCTCGCGCGCGATTTCCAGCAGCGAGCCGAGGGTGGACTCGGCGAGGGCCCGGGTGAGCGGGTCGAGGTCGGGTCTGGCCAGGGCGGTGGTGAGCCAGCGCCGCGGAAGCTGGAGCCGGTTTCGGTCGTAGGCCCAGCCGACCAGGGCTATCACGACCCGGACTGCGGTGGTTGGGTCGGGATCGGTCAACAGGTCCTGAACGGTGGCCGAGATCGTGGACACATCGGATTCGAGTTGGTCGTAGGAGGTTCGCTGGCCGGGCCGCCCGCGTTGTGGAACGGCGTAGGCCAGGTCGCGGACCCAGGTCCGGCGCTGCACGGCGGCGGTGTCGTTGGTGGTGGCGAGGGTTTGGGCGGCGTGGTGCCGTACCGGTATCAACTGCCGAAACTGGGTGGGGCGACCGGCTTCCCGTGGTTCGACAAGAAGCAATGACCGTCGGGTCAACCCGGCGAGCAGGTCCATCACCTGGCTCTTCTCGACCGCGGCCGATGGCGAAACTGCCTGTGCGGCAGCAAGTGTGAACGGGCCGGTCAGTGTGGAGAGCCGGCCGTGCACGACCTGTTCCTGCGGCTCGCAGAGCCTGACGCTGGTGTCGATCTCGTCGGCCAGGCTTCGACCGGCCCGATGGTCGCGGCGTCCGGGACGCAAGGCGCCGGGGTCGTTGCGGACACTGGTCAGTACCTCATCGAGGTCGTAGGTTCGGGCCCGGCGGCCGGCCAGCTCGATGCCCAGGGGCAGCCCGCCGACCGCGGCGCAGATCGCCCCGATCCGGTGCAGGTCGGAGTCATTGGGCTTGTCATCGGGGCGGCCCGCCGCGTCAAGGAACATCCGGACGGAGGGATCATCTTCCGCGGGTGAGGCCCGGTCCGGCAGCGGGGCCAACCGGTATTCCTGTTCCCGGTCCAGATCCAGTGGCTCCCGGCCGGTAGCGAGGACCGTTGTCGTGGCCGGTAGCGCCTGGACGAGTGCGGCTGCCGCGTCCACGACGTGCTCGCAGTTGTCCAGCACGAGCAGCAGGTCCCGACCCTGCAGGTGACGTGCAAGTGTCCCGGCCACGTCAGGTCCGTCGGCCCGCAGTTCCAGGGTCGCGGCAACGAGGGCGACGACATCGTCGCCTCTGGTGGCGCGGGTGAGGTCGACGAACTGCACCCCGTCGCGATGGCGCGGCGCCGCGTCTTTGGCGACGGCCAGCGCCAGTGAGGTTTTCCCGACACCGACCGGTCCGGTGATCGACGTGACCCGGCCTGGTGCCAGGGACGCGCCGACCGCGGCCAGGTCGGTGGACCGCCCGTACAGGGTTCCGTGGTCGGCGGGAAGGTTCGAGGCCACCACCGTGGCCGGGGACGGGCCGAGGAGGTCCGGGGCGTGGGCGAGCATCGCTGCTTGCAGCGCGATGAGGTCCGGGCCCGGGTTCACTCCGAGCTCCTCGTCGAGTACCCGCCTGGCCCGGGTGAAGGTCTCCAACGCCGCGGCCTGCCGACCTGCCCGGTAGAGCCCAAGGGCGAGTTGGGCCCACAACCGTTCCCGGAATGGGTGCTGCAGCACCAGCGGTTGGACCGTTGACACCGCCTGCTCCGGCCGGCCGAGATCGAGCAGGGCCTGCACTCGCAGTTCCCCGGTGCCGGCCCGGGCGTCGTCCAGCCGGGTTCGCACCGGGTCGAGCCACGGCGTGTCCGGCAGACCGTCGTACGCGGGTCCCCGCCAGCGGGCCAGGGCACGTTCGGCCAGCAGCAGCCCACGGTCGGCCGCCCCTGCCAGCAGGGCGGCGTGCGCATCGGCCGATTCCCGGACGAAGGCGCGGGAGTCCACCTCCTGATCACGGGCGAGCAACCGGTAGCCGGCGCCTTCGGTCACCAGCACCCGCCACCCGGCCCGCCGGGTCCGGTTGGGCTCCAGTACCTGCCGCAACCGGAAGATCAACGTGTCCAACGCTGCCCCGGCGCGTTGCGGTAGCCGGTCGCCCCACACGGCGTCGATGAGTCGGTCCTCCGACACCGATTCGCCGGCGTGCACCAACAGGGTCGCCAATACGGTCATCACCCGGCCACCGGACAGCCGGATCGGAGCACCGTCGAACTCGACGGTCACTGACCCCAGGTCCCGGAACTCCACGATGGAACGGTAGCGAACCTAAGCGTTCACCGTGCTCGGAGTCTCGACTGGTTGTCATGACCGCATCGTGCGTGCGGTCACTTTCAGCCCACTTTTACGGGCGGACGGTTGCGGTGTGAGTGCCGTGGAAGTGGGGTCATCGATCCTTACCGGGACAGCCACCGTTCGAGAGGAAGAGCACCCGTCATGGCACTGGGCACCATCATGAGGATCGACGACCGCACCGTTTTAGTCACCGGTCAGGAACTGGACTTCGAGAAAGGTCAACCCGACGTCGGCAATGCCCTGCTGCACCGCGTCGAGGACACCCTGTTCCTGGTGGACACGGGGGTCACGACCGCGTTTCGGGAGGCGCTGACCCGGGCGATTGACCAGGTCGGCCCGTGGCACAAGCTGGTTCTGCTGACCACCCACGGCCACGTCGACCACGTCGGCAACAACGACCTGCCCGACGAGTGGGCGGCCGACCGCGGCATCACGGTGGAGCACTACGTGCCGGCCCGCGATCTACCGCAGATGCTCGAACCCACCCGCTACTGGGAGGCGACCTTCGACCGGGTCGTGGGGGTCGCCCCGCTGCCCGCCCCGCCGGCCCTGGTCGCCGACTCCGTGGTGTCGCTGTTCCAGCCGCTTCGACCGTTCGGGCGCACCACCCGCAGCTACGAATCGTTGCCCCTGGAACGCTTCTCGATCGGCTCCCAACGGTGCACGGGGTGGAGTTTCGCCGACGGGGCGGTCCGGGTCATCCGGTCACAGGGACACTGCAGCGGGCACGTCGTCGTGTATTTCCGGGACGCAGCCCTGCTGCACCTGGGCGATGAGGACAACGGTGCGTGTGGGGTGATGCAGGACGCGGACCAACTGAAACTGCAGACCGCGCTGGCCACGGCCGCCGCCCTGGTCGACGACGGAACTGTGCAACACCTCACCGACGGCCACGACTTCCAGGTCTTCGACAAAGAAAATGCCACAACGCACCTGGAGACCCTGCTGGACCAGTCGACCGCGCTGCAGCAGATTGCCCTGGACACCGTCGAGGGACGGGATTCGTTGCATCCGAAGGACTTTTTGGTCAGCTACACCGCCGGGATGAACACCCTGGACGTCGGCGGGGCGAACCCGAATCCGATGTTCACGGCGATGATGGCCCTGAACCAGCTCGCCGAAATTGGTTTGACCCCGCGCGGTGACCATTCCGACAGCGACTGGCATCGACCGGACCTCGTGACACCCGAGGTCCCGGCGGCACGACCACACGGCCTGGCTCTGATCCCCGCGGCCGCCGGCATGGTGGCGTGGAAACTGCGCAAGCTCGATCGCTGAGGAAAGACGATCATGACACGTCAGCTCATCCTTGCCCGACGCATTATCGTCGGGAACGGCGCCGCCATCGAAGGTGGCGCGGTGCTCATCACCGACGGACTCGTGCAGGCTGTCGGCTCGGCGGCCGAGGTAGGCCAACCCGACGGCGTGGACATCCTCGATCTCGGCGACAGCACCCTGCTGCCCGGCCTCATCGATGTGCACAACCACGTGACCTTTTCCGGGGACATGCGGGTCACCCAACAGGTCATCGCCCACGACACCGACGCCATGCTCGCCCAGGGCCGGGTCAACGCCGCGAACCTGCTCGCCGCTGGGGTGACCACAGTGCGCGACCTCGGAGCGCTCGGGGACACCGCGTTCCGGCTGGCCCGGGAGATTGCGGACGGGCAGAGCGTCGGCCCGGAGATCCTGCCCTCGACGGCGCAGCTGACGACCCCGCGAGGACCGAACGCAGCCCTTGGCGGCGGGTGCGCGGACCTGGCCGCCGCCCGCGAGCGGATCGATGCCGATGTCGCGCAGGGAGCCCGGGTCGTCAAAATCATCGCCACCGGGTCGGTCACCGACACCGCATCCGATCCCACCGCCGCCGTCTTCGACGACGCCACGGTGGCCGGGATCGTCGAGCACGCCCACTCACTGGGGTTACGGGTCGCGGCACACGCCCACGGAACAGCCGGGATGGCGCAGGCCTTGCGATGCCAGGTGGACACCCTGGAACACGCCAGCTTCCTGACCCGCGTCACCACCACCGATTCCGGGACCGCCGGTTCCGGCACGGCGGAACCCGGGCTGACGACCTGGCCCGACCCGGCAATCCTGGACCAGCTCGCCGAGCACCGGCCCTGGATCGTTCCCACCCTGGCCACCGCATGGGCACACACCCAGGTCGACCGGGCCACCCCGCAGTCCCTGCGCGATCTGGAGCACCGCTTGAGCGCAGCCCGGTTGTTCGCCGAACGAGGTCTACCCCTGGCCACCGGCACCGACGGCGGTGGACCCGGCTGCCCCAACCTGAGCCTGATCGTCGAGATCGAGCAATTCCAGCAAATCGGCCTCACGCCCATGCAAGCGCTGGACGCGGCCACCGGGCGAGCGGCCGACTGCCTGGGCCTGACCGACCGCGGTCGGCTGATAGCCGGCCTCCGGGCCGACCTGATCGCCGTGCCCGGGAACCCGCTGGAACACCTCGACGTACTGCGGGCACCAACCGTGGTCATCGCCGCCGGTCGCATCGTTCACCGGGTGGTACAGCGCAGTCTCTAATAACAGCAGATTAGTCGCACCCTGGTGTGAAAGCTGATGCAGGAGTGAAACTGTCAAACAACTCGTGTACGCGTTACTTTGTAACGTAACCTCGGATCCCATTCGTACACGGGTTGCTTTACACCAGCATCCCGTTGTAACGGATTCCATCGTTCGCGATACGAATTCGGTCAATCACATCACAAGGTCGCCTTCGGAACTGGCGTGATGTGGGTGCTGGGCGGCAAGGAGCGCACCCCGGCCAAGGATGTAGTTCTCCGCCTGCCTCGGCGGGTTGACGCCTAACCTCGTTTCGGGCCCGGCAGCAGCGGAAGGAGCAGCCGGGATGACGAGTGGACGGTGTTGCGACTCGACTGGTCAACGGGGGTGTGGGTGAAGCCGAGCACCGTCGGTCCGTCCTTGCCCTCGTCGGCGCTGGCGATCACCAGTTGCATACGGTGCCCCGGAGCGATTCGACGAGCGTTGGGGACGATTGGGATGCGATAGCGCGCGGGCTCGCCGACGGGCACGGTGACCGGCTCCCGGCATGGCAGGACCGGTCTTCCACGTCGACTCTGGTCCTGGTCGACGGTGCGCAGCTGAGCCCGGAGCCATCCGGCGCTGATGTTGGTGGTCTCGCCGTCAGGCGCGAGGTCGGACAACAGGACGATCCATGCGGTGTCGAGTGCGGTGATGGTGGCGTCGAGTTCGAGTTCGATCTCCCCGACGATGTCGATGGCCTCGGTAACGGGCTGGGTGGTCCATTCGAGACGGTCGGGCAGGGTCGGCGGGTTGGCATTGGGTGCCCGCCCGGAGTCGGTCGCCAGGTACAGGTAGCTGCGGCTGCCGGGGTGACCCTCGTCGGGATCGAGCCGGCCGTCGGCCCGCAAGGCGAAGCCGACGTGTTCGCTCTCAGGCGGCGGCCACGTTTCGGCTGTGCGCCATGCGTTGTCGCCGCCGGGGATCAGGTACCGGATGGGCGGCCCGTCCATGATCCCGGTGTCGTTGCCTTTCAGCCAGTGATCGAACCAGGCCAGGGCCTCGACGTGCATGCTCTCCCACGGCCAGAGCAGGCCGCCCTGATCGGTGAGCACCATCCGCACGTTCGGGTTGTGCCGCAGCTCGTCCCAGACCGGGAACGAGCTCGGCAGGTGCATCGGCACGTTGTCCCACTGGCAGCCCAGGTACAGCGGGATGTCAATCGTGTGCAGCAGCGACCTCAGATTCCTTTTTTCCCAGAAGGTGTCGTGTGTGGGATGCTCGACCGCTGCTTCCTGCCACAGTCGCCCGAACGGCTCTTCGGCGTAGTGGGTGCGGATCACCTTACGCAGGACCTTGAGCACCACTTCCCCGTTGGCGTGTTCCATCCGGGTGTGCACGGCCGGGCCGTTCAGCAGTCGCCGGGCCAGGTGCAAAGCCTTTCCGCGCCAGACCTTGTCGGAGACGCCGGACATGATCCCGACAGCTGACAACCAGGTCGAGAAGAATCCGGAATTGAGAACCCCGCGGTGCCAGACGGCGTCGTACATGTCGTCGAGGGTGGCGTAGGGGAAGATCGCCTTGAGGTGGGGGGGCTTCAGTGTGGCCCCGGCGAGTTGGGCCAGCGCGAAGTAGCTGATACCCATTCCGCCGACCGCGCCGTCGCACCACGGTTGGGCGGCGACCCATTCGTAGGTGTCGTAGATGTCGAGTCGTTCCTGTTCGTCGCCCAGTCCGAAGGTGCCTTCCGAGCCGCTGGTGCCCCGGGCGTTGACGATGAGGTGGCAGTAGCCGCGGGGCACGAAGAAGTCGCTGGCCCCGGCCTCGATGAAGCCCACGGGTGCACCGAGGTCCTGGATCTGGCGGGGGTAGCAGGAGAACGACACCAGGGCCGGCGTCGTCTGCCCGCCGGGAATGACGGGCACCGAACCGTCCACGCTTTCCCGGGTGGCGGCTGGGCCGGAGGTGGCCCGGTACACGTCCGCGCGCAGCATCGTGCCGTCCCGCATCGGGATGTGCACCTCGTTGGTTCGGTCCATGTTGAACGCGACGTCGCTGAGGTTTCGGTATTGCCGGCCGGAGGTTTGAACCCCGTTCAGCCGTCGCTGCCCCGGGGCCGTTCCGGCCGCTTCGATAATCGGTGTGCTGTCCGTCCGGTTGTGGGGCCCGGTGAGTGTCATCGATTCGACTCTTTTCTCGTCATGCCTGCGGGGGGACCGGGTTAACCGCTCCCGGCGCTTGTGGCGTCGAGACGACAGTGGCGGGCCCCGCTCCAGTTCGGATTCAGTCTCGATCCAGTCCTGCCCGTGCGGTTGCCGGATCGGGCCGACAGTGCCCGGCCGGCCCACGCGGCGAGCCGGCGTTCTTTAGCGAGATATCCGGCTGGTGCCTGGCAGGTCGAAGATCTCGGCGGTTGTCAGCCGTTCGCCTTCCTGCCAGGCGTGCTCGAAATCCACGCGGCCGAGGTGTTCGCGGGTCAGGGCCAGCAGCGGACGGGTGAGCTCACGGTTGGGCCAGCCCATCGCCGCTCGCCGGGTCGCGGAGTGCGCGGCCGCGTAAATCCGGGCGGCCCGGGGGTAGTCGCCCAGTTGGGCCACGAAGTTCGCTTTGGACTCGGTGAACATGCCGATCGCTCCGCCACCCAACCGCTGGTGCATGGCGACACACCTGTCGACCCAAGGGATACCGTCCTCGGGGCGCCCGGCCCGCAGGGCGCTGATGATGAGCGGCGCCGTCGAGATGTACCCGGCCGCGGGGTGGTCCACGGTCTCGGCGCGGCGTTGCACCGACAGCGCCAGGTCGACGGATTCGTCGACGCGGCCGGACACCAGCAGCGCGCAGCAGCCGACGGCGTCGGTAATCAGGTCCAGGTTGGCATCGGCGGCGGTGTCGGCGACCCATCGCAGGACCCGGTGCAGGTCCACCAGCAGGTCCCAGGCCTCCCCGGTGTAACACGACATCGCCAGGAAGGTCAGCGCCTCGCCGATCTCGACGAGGCGGGTGGGCGCGGCGTCGTGGATCTGGGAGTCGGCGTCGTCGATCAGTGGACGGGCCAAATCCATCCGCCGCTGCTGCGCCAGGATGGCGGCCAGCACCAACCGGGCCAGCAGGTCATCGGCCGGGTCGCCCCCATTGGCGGCATTGGGGCGGAGGACCTGGTGACCCAGTTGCAGCCATCGCCGGGCCTCGACGAGACGCCCCCGGTAGTACCAGTATTGGAACAGTGGCCAGGCCAGCCGGCCGCCCGCGGCCGTCGGCTCGTCGATCAGCTGACGGGTCAGGGTGGCTCGCACCGTGGCGTAGTCGTCGTCGATCGCCTGATACCAGCCCGCCTCCGCGGCCGTTCCCGACGGAGGTCGGGCGGCGATCAGGGCCGCGGTCCAGCCGTCCCGGCGGTCCAGGCACATCACCGTTTCGCGGGCCTGGTCCAGAGCGTGGCGGGCGTGGCTGCGGACTGTGGCCAGCTGCCGGAACGCGGTGGGCCGGTGCGGGCCGGACGAGCCCTCGGAGATGAGCAGTGACCGGTGCACGAGCCGGGCGAGGAGGTCGTCCAGATCGACCGGCCCGCCATCGACCTGTTCGTGATCGGGGACGGCACCGACGACGGTGGCGGCCAGGCCGGCGGTGAACGCCCCGGGCAGCACGGACAGCCGGCGATGGGCGACCCGCTCATCCGGGCCGAGCAGCTGGTGGCTCCACTCGATCGCCGAGCGCACCGTGGCGCGGTGATCCCGAGGGCCTCGACCGATGCGGCTGAGCCGGCCGGGGTCCGCCATCACTTGCGCGGCGATGTCGTCGAGGGAGTGGCTCAGCGCCCGCGCCGCGGCCAGTTCCAGGGGCAGCGGTAATCCGTCGACGGCGATGCTGATTTCGCGGGCCCTTCTCAGGACTTCGTCATCCACGTCGAGTGCGGGGGCGACGGCGGCGAGTCGCTGTAGGAACAGGTCCACCGACGGCGCGGCGGCCGCTTCCCTAGCGCTGCCGCCGGGGGCGGGGAGGCCGAGGGGCTCGAGGGTCCAGATCGTTTCGCCGTCGATGCCGATCGGTTCGCGGCTGGTGGTGAGCAGACGGCTTGCGGCCGAGCCGCCCCCGTCGCTGAGCGTCACCCGCACGACTTGGTCGACGCCGCCCAGGACATGTTCGCAGTTGTCCAACAGGAGCAGGATCCGGCGACTGTGCAGGTACCGGCGCAGATCCTGCAGTGGTGTTGCACCCGTGGTGGGCGCGAACCCGATTGTCGAGATGACCACGTCCACCACCAGGTCCGGATCGGACACCGCGGTCAGGTCGATGAACCACACCCCGTCCGGGAAATCCTGGACAACGGCGCGTGCGGCCTCGACAGTCACCCGCGTTTTGCCGCACCCCGCAGCGCCCGTGACTGTGACCAGCCGGTGGTCCCGGATCAACGTGGTCAGTCGGTCCAGCACGTCGGCCCGGCCGACCAGTGGGGTCATGGCCGAGGGAAGATGCACTTCGACGTCCCGTGGTGGCGGCGCAGGGCGTTCCGGGTGCGGGTCGAGGGTGGGGTCGCGGCGCAGGATCCGTTGGTGCATCTGCTGCAGCTCCGTCCCGGGGTCGATGCCAACCTCGTCGGCGAGGGTGCGCCGGGCTTCCTGGTACGCCTGCAGCGCCTCTTCTCCTCGCCCGCTGCGGTACAGCGCCTCCATCTGCAGGACGCGCAGCGGTTCCCGGAACGGCGCCTCGGCGATGAGCGGGCTCAGGTCACCGAGCGCGGTATCGGCGGCGCCCGCGGCCAGCAGGCCCTGGATTCGGCGTTCCTGCAGCTGGCCCCGCAGTTCCTCCAGCCGGGCCACCGACGACTGGGCCCACTCGGCGTCGGCGAGGGCGCCGTAGGGTCGGCCCCGCCACAACGCCAGGGCGGCGTCGGCCCGGCGGACCGCGGACTCCGCGTGACCCGCGGCCAGCAGGTCCCGCACCTCCACCGCCGCTTCCGCGAAGAGCAGGGAGTCCACGGTCGATGGCCCACCGACGAGCCGGTACCCGTCGCTGTCGTTGATCAGCATCGTGGGTGGTTGGTGGCGGTCGCGCCCTGGTTCGAGCAGCTGCCGCAGCCGCCAGATGTGCGAGACGAGGGTGGATGCGGCACCGGCCGAGATGTGGTCCCCCCAGGCGGCGTCCATCAGCGCATCGACCGAGACCCGCTGGTTGATGTTGATGGTCAGTAGGGCCAGCATCGCCGCTCCGCGGGTTCCTACCACGGGTCGTTCGTGGGCTCCCACGGCGACCACCAGCGCCCCCAGATCCCGCACCCGCATAGCCGAAGCTAACGCATTCTCTGCGAGTCAGCTTGGGGACGGGTGGCCCCGCTGTTCGTCGGGTGGATTCGTCGAACCGGCTGCCGCCGCGGTGCTACCGGGCAGCTCCGGCCCGCCCAGTACGTTCCCGCCGAGGATCCGCCCGGGATCAGGGTCGAGCAGCTCACGGAGTTGCGGAAGCTGTCGCAGCGCCTGCAGTTCGGCGATCTGCCGGTGCAGGTCGGCCAACTCGGGCCCGAGTTCACGGACCAGTTCGGCTTGCGCCCCGGACGTCTTCGTGCGGATCTTGCGTGCGCCCGTGAGTACCCAGCTGACGGCGGTGGGGATCCGCTCGGGTCCGAGGACGAAGGCGCCGACCAGCACGATGATGATGATCTGGCCCCAGGAAAGTCCGAACATCAGCGGTTCACCTTATTCGGGTCCGGGACCGGTAGGGCTGAGGGCTGGTCGTCGGACAATGCCTGTGTGGCTTGGCGTTTGGCGAGCCGCTTGTCGTGGATGCGGGCGACCTGGACGGACAGTTCGTACAGCAGGATCAACGCCACGGCCAGGGCCGACATGGTGATCGGGTCGTTGCCGGGGACGACCAGGCCGGCGAACACAACCAGGCCGAAAACGGCGTACCTGCGCCACCTGCCGAGCTGGGCGTGGGACACGACGGACATCCGGTTCAGCATGATCAGCACCAGGGGCAGTTCGAAGGACACCCCGAAGATGATCAGCATGGCGATCAGGAAGGAGAAATAGCTGTCCGGGCTGAGCGCGGCGATAGTGGCGTCACCGCCGAAGCCCAGCAGGACGGTCAGTCCCTCCCGGATGACCAGGTACGCCAGGGCGGCCCCGGCGGTGAACAGCGCGGACCCCGAGACGGCGAAGGCGATGGCGTAGCGGCGTTCCCTGCTGTGCAGGGCGGGGGTCACGAACCCCCAGAGCTGGGCGAGCCAGACCGGCGCGGACAGCACACTCCCGGCGATCAGCGCCGACTTCAGTTGCAGTTCGAGCGCGGAGAACGGGCCGGTGGCCAGCAACCGGCAATCGGATCCGCCGAACGTGACCCGTTCACTGTTGGGCACCGCGCAGTAGGGGCCGGTGAGTACCTCACCCAGGCTTGGCAGCCCGATCGTGGGGATACCGTGACCGAACCACACGAACCCGATGACGGAGCCGACACCGATTCCCAGCGCGGCGATGAACAGGCGGCGACGGAATTCGTTGAGATGATCCATCAGTGGCATCGCCCCGTCCGCGGGGCGGCTCCGGTATCGCGGTCGGCGCCACGCGGTCAGGCTGGGTGACATGTCGACTCCTTTCCGGTTGTCCGGCAGGGCCGGACCGTGGCCTGGGTGCTGGTGATGAGCCTGGGGCTGCGTCAGGTTCGAATGACGGCTTCGGCGACCGGAAGGCCGCTCGCCGGGACGTGGGTCACCGGGACCTCGGTCACGGCAACCGCTTTCGGCTGCGGCTCGTCGTGCATGGCTGACATCTCGGACTTCAGGATCCGGAGTGACCGACCGACCCCACGGGCCGCGTCGGGCAGCTTCTTCGCGCCGAACAGCAGCACGAACGCGCCGACGATGATGAGCCAGTGCCACCAGGACAGACCGCCCATGGTTTCCTCCTTGATGAGGCGTCCGGTTGACCGGGCGCGGGTCCTTTTGAGTGAGATGCGTGTCCGCTGTTGCGTTCAGAGGTTTGCGAGCCAGGCGAGCGCGGTGAGGCTGGGTATGAAGAAGTACTCGCCGCCCTGCAGGGTGTTGAAGGTTTCGATGCCGGTGATCCGTCGGGGCGGAACTCCGGGCACGGTGAAGTAGGCATTGTGGTCCTGGACGCCCAACATCGGGTCCTTCTCGGTGCCGCGACCGATGAAGTTGCCGGAGTTCACCCACTCGCTCTGCAGGAATTCGACGGTGTCGATGGCCCGCGCGCCGATCGCGATGAAGTCCAGACCCCGGGGCTGCCCATCATCGTCTAGGGCGTCCTGGTCGAGCGGCTCGCCGTAGGTGGTGGACCGGCGGATGATGCGGTGAATGTCCACGTTCGTGAGAACCTTCAGCTCGGTGTCCCGTGGGTTCATCCGGCGAATGTGCGCTCCGAGCGGGGTGCGCAGTCCCCGCTGGTCGGTGCGGTAGGTGAAGTCGTTGTTGCGGGAATCGTTGGCACCGAGCTCGGTGTCGTCCCGGTCGGGCGCCAGGGCCAGAGGTGCGCCGCTGCGCCAGCGGCCGACCAGCTTCGCGGCCAGCAGCTCCCGGCCTGCTGGGGTGTCGGCGCCCTGGTGCAGGTACCGGTTGAACGCGGCGACGTGGGAGTGGTATTTGCGAAAGACCAGGAAGCTGCCGTTCCGGCCGAGCTCGACGGGCGTTGGCATCGGCAGCGGGTATCCACCTTCGGCCGGGTACCCGAGAAGGAATTCGCCAGCCTTGATCGGGTGACCGTCACCGGGCCAGCCCTCGACGCCGCTTCCGTCGACGACTGGTTGGGTGAAGCCGTCCTTGAACCCGAATGCGTTCGTGCTGTTCGGCTGGTTCCCGAAGTCCTGCCGGAACACGATGCCCACGCCATCCAGGTCGCGTACCGCGGTCTGGTAGGCGCGCACCTCCTCCCGCCAGGCGCTCTCCGAATGTGCGATCACGGTCACGGCCAGCTGGACCCGACCGGTGCCGAAAGGCTGCTGCCACCGGGACGGGTCGTTTGGGCCGTGGTCGCGCAGCCGGTCGGCTCGGGCGGCCATGCCCTCCCGGAAGGGGCGCGGGAAAGATTCCAGCGATGAAGCTGGAACACCCAGCGCGCGTAACCCCGGGTAGGTCAGGGCAACGGACGTCCACGCCGGGCGGGGTTGATGCCAGTCGGCGGCAGAGGCGACGCGGGTCCGCAGTCGCCGGAGTGCTTCACGGCCTGCTACCGCCTCGGTGATCTCCAGCAGGGCGTGCGTGCCGTAGTACGGTGCGGGCCGCGGACGTAGCACGGTGGCCTGGATGTCGTCCAGTTGCAGGGTGGGCCTGGTCAGACGCCGCAGGCGCTGCACGATTCCTCCTTCAGATGCGGTGTCGCACAGAGAGTGTCAGTTGAGTGTCTGCACGAAGGCGTTGACGTTCTTGTCCTGTTCCAGCAGCCGGGCTTGCTCGGCGACGGTGAGCTGGGGGTAGCCGACGAACCAGCCGGACGCGCCGATCTGGATGCTGGCGATGAAGTCCTTGACCTGCGGTGAGTGGATGCCGGGCCAGCCTTCGACGTTGCCGAAGATGTAGTCCATCAGCTCCGGGATCTTCGTCGCGAAGTCGTCGATGTAGGGGTCCCACTCCCCGTCGTAGGCGGTCGCGAACAGCAATTTGGTGTCGTTGTCCAGCAGCACGAATCGCATGTCGTGCACGGTGCCGACCAGGCTGGCACCGGCGAAGTTCCCGTTCAGGATGGAGAACAGCTTCCGCAGCCGCTTCCCGCCGTCGGGTTTCAGGGGTGCGAGCACGGTCAGCTCGGAGACCTGACCGCTCTTGAGCCCGGTGCGGCCGGCGGAGACCACCGCGTGCGCGTTGAGCTGATCACGGTCGGCGAACGCCTGGCCGACGATGATTTTCAGGGTGGTGGTCGAGTGCTGGAGCTGCGCTTCGACCTGCTGGCGGACCTTTTCCGGCAGCCGCCGGTATTTCGCGGTGAGTTCCGATTCTTCGGTCTCGGGCATGACATTTTCCTTACCGTGAAGTGGGGACATCGAGTGGTGTGTGTGGTGTGCCGGCAACTGCGGCGGGTTCGAGCGGAGAATCCTGCGGTGCAGTGGGTTTCGTCCTGCGCAGCCCGAATAAGGCGCCGGCAATGGCCGCGCCCAGGACGAAGGTGGCGAGCAGCCCGGTCGCCAGGCCGAACTGGCCGCCGCTCAGTGTGGTCGAGGTGCCCGGTGTCGCACCGATCGACAGCAGTGCGACGGGGTCGGCGATCCCAGCTCTCGGTAGGCCGAAGATGTTGTCCTGACAGTAGTTCCACCCGGCCTGGATGCCGATCACCAACCAAAGTGACCCCTGCCGCAACGCGACCAGACCGGCGAACGTCCCGAACAGCACCAGGTTGAGCAGGGCCAGCAGGTTGAGCGTCTGCTGCATGGCAAAGATGATCGAGGTGCCCAGGATGGCGATCCACACGGGCAGTTGACGCGCACCCATCTGGAGCATGTAGCCGCTGGTGATCGCCTGATCGCCGCTGGCGCACAGCAATTGCAACAAAATGAGCGGCAGCAGGGCCGGGAGCCCCACCCCGTTGAGCGGATGGGTCGACTGCCCGCCCTGGTAGACGCCGATGATCAGGCCCAGCACGACGACGGCGCCCGCCAGGCCGGCGCCGACCACCAGACCCAGCAGTGGCCGGGCCCAGTCCCACCGGGGCCGGAACCCGACGGTGGACAGCGGCCGGCCCTCCTTGAACCGCACCCAAACGAACAGCGCCAGCAACACGGCCAGCGCGGTGAACGCGTCGACATACGGGTACCACGCATCGGTCGCCGCAGGGTCGCCGACGACGATGCGGCCGATGAAGGTCCCCAACGGCGTGATGAAGTGGATGATCAGCAGTGCGACGAGCCAGGCTAGCCACCACCTGCTGGGCCGGCGGGCCCGCGCGGCCAACTGCACCAGTGGCGATCCACGAAGACCTGACCCGGCGCTCATGTCAGTCGTTCCCGGTCGGGCTCGGCTCGGCCGCCGAAATCGACACTCCTCGTTCGGAGAAGACCTTCCGGGCGGTCTGGGTGGCGTTGATGGCCCGCGGGAACCCGCAGTACACGGCGGCGTGCAGGAACGTCTCGACGATCTCGTCGGGGGTCAGACCCACCTCCAGCGCGAGCGGAATATGCGCCCGCAGCTCGGTTTCCTCACCGCCCTGCGAGGTCAGCATGCCTAGGGTGACCAGCTGCCGGTCCCGCGGGGACAGCGCGGGTCGGGAGTAGCTGTCGCCGTAGGCCCAGGCAACCGTCTGAAAGCCCAGCTCGGGCGAGATCTCCCGCAGCGAGTCGGCCAGTTCGATGACGCTGTCACCTTTGATTTCTTTCAACACCTCAAGGCCGCGCTGGTAGCGCTCCTCACGGACGGTGGTGTCGTCGGTCATCACATGTCTCCTTTGATCTTGTCGCTGATTTTGTCGAGCGCTTGGTCCACTGATTGCCGGAGCGGGCCGTACCAGGCCGGCCCATGGCCGGGGATGAACATCTCCGCCTCGATCTCCCGCAGCGTTTGCAACGACCTGATGGCGCTGCTCTGGTCGTGGGTGAAGTAGGGCGGCAACAGCCGGGGCCCCAGCCCGTTCAGCGTCGGGTGACCGCTGACCAGCGCGTCCCCCGTCACCACCACCCCGACGTCAGGCAACAGGTAGCTGGTGTGCCCGGAGGTATGGCCCGGTGTGGGCACCGGGAAGGGGCGGCCGGGCAGGTCGAGCGCGCCTTCCCGCGGAAACGCCGCAGCACCCGGAGTGGTGGTGTGGTGCAGCCCGCCCGCCTTGACCACCTGTGACGCCCATCGAACGACCTGCGGCCGGTACAGCCGCTTGGCAACGTCGAAGGGTCCGCCGGTCTCGACGTTCTCGCCCAGCGCGTTGGCCACCTCCACCTGGTCCATGTAGATCGGCACGCCGTAGTTGTCGTGCAGGTGGTTCAGCGCTCCGGTGTGGTCGGCGTGCGCATGGGTCAGCAGAACGGCGCGCAGGTCCTCGGGTCGCCGGCCGAGCGAACGGATGGACCGTTCCACCTCCTGGGTGTCCCCCTCCCACCCGGCGTCGATCAGGGTGAGGTCGGTGCCGGCCCGCACGATGACCCAGTTCACTTCGGTCCCGGTGAAGGCGAACACGTTGTCCGCGACCTCGTTCGTGTCGATGCTCGTCGACATGGCAGTAGCTCTCCTTCTTGTCGGTACAGTCACGACTTCGAAGTCCACGACTTCGATGTCACTGGCGGGACGATCTCGTGCTCAACCTCGCCGACCCCGTCGAGGACGAGTCGGAGGGTGTCGCCGGGCTTGAGCCAGTGGCCGGTTTCCGTGCCCGAGCCGCCGGGAAGGGTTCCGGTGCCGAATATCTCGCCCGGCATCAGGTGCTCGTCACGGGACGAGTGTGCAACGGCCTCCCCGACACTCCATTCCAACCCGCGGCTGCTGACCGTGCTGACCTGGCGGCCGTTGATGATCACCGAACCGGTCAGCTGGTCCAGGCGGGGCGATAGCTCGTCGGCCGTCACCGCGGTCGCCGACATGGAACTGATGAAGTGCTTGGCCTTCTGCGGGCCCAGCCCGCTGGCCATCTCGGCGCGCTGGACGTCGCGGGCGCTGAAGTCGTTCAGCAGCACGAATGCGCCGATGGCTTCCATTGCCTCGCTCGGTGTTGCATTGTAGAGCGGGGCCTTCAGTACCCAGCCCAGTTCCAGCTCGAAGTCCAGCCCCTTGGAGTAGCTCGGAAAGGCGATCGGGGTCCCGGACGGGACCACCGTCATCGCGTTGCCGAAGTAGTAGATGGGCTCGGCATAGAACAACTTGTCCGGTTTGAAGCCCGGAAAAGTCCGGCGGGTGACCACCTCGAAGGCCCGGGTCATCCGGTAGGAGCGCGGGTAGAAGCGTTTGACGATGCCCCGGCTGGCGTTGATGTTGTGCCGCTCGGAAAGCAGATAGTCGCGGAACGACAGCGGGGCGAACGGCAGCAAGGCATCCGTCTGCTCCAGGTGACGGTCGGCCGTCGCGAGCTGCCACTCTTCGCTGAACGGTGAGGGCCCGAAAGGCATCTCGCCGTTCAGCGGCCGCCACCGGTCGTCAGCGGTGAGCTCCTGGGTCTGTAATCCGGTGCTGGTGCGGACTCGGCGTAGCTTCATGTCGGCTTCCGGTTGGTGGGAATGGTTGGCGGGCGGGAGGTGCCGGTGCGCGTGTGGGGGGTCATCGACGCACCGGCAGGGCGATGCGGTCACGATCGTTACCGACCTGGATCTTGCCGGCGTAGTCCTTCGCGATGATCGACTTCCACAAGAAGTCCGGGCAATCCACTGGGTTGGACGGAATCAGGTGGGTCAACGCCAGCATCGGCACGCCGGCGGCGGTGGCGACCTGCCCGACCTGGTCGGCGCGGGTGTGCGCCTCGTACAGGTGCTTGAGCAGCGCGTTGTTGTCCTTGTTCTGGGGCGGGTTCTTCCGCGCGTTCACGGCAGCGATGAGATCCCAGTTCATCACTTCGTGGACAAGGATGTCCGCGGTCCTGCCGATGTCTGCACCCTTGGCCAGGGTGATGACGTTGTTGGCCGCCGGGTCAATCTTCGAGCTGTTGGGCAGGTTGGCGCAGCTGGTGTCTCCACTGAAAACAACAACGCCCTTGGCGGTCTCGAACCGGTAGGCGAAGCAGGGGAACACGCTGCCGTGCGGGACCAGGATGGCGCAGACCCGCACCTTGTCGTCCTTGTGGATCTCGAACGGTTGCATGAGCGGTGCGGTGTTGGTCGAGCTGGCCCCCGCGCCGGCCGGGATGGCGATCTCGGTGATGTTCTGCTGCAGCAGGGTGATCGGTTGCGTCCCGTCGCCGCGCTCGAAGACGTTGTAGCTGTAGGCGTATCCCTCGTTCAGCCGGGCAATCAGGTCTTTGGTACCCGGCACCGGGTTGTTCGGGGCGATGACCTCCGGAACCGGCGGCGGGACGACCGGGAGAGCGCCGGCCGAGCCCGGACCGAACACCAGGAAGTCCCGCTGCGGCTTCAGTGACGAGTCGGAACCGGGCGGATACGGCAGCCGGTCGTTCTCGGCATTTGGCTGGCCGCCCTCCATCAGGAAGTAGTTGTAGAAGTCGCCGAGGTGATCCGCGTGCAGATGGGTCAGGAACATGGCCTTCAAATTCTTGAACTCCAGGCCGGAGTTCAAGTACTGGGTGACGCTGCTCCGACCGGCGTCGATGAGATAGTTGCAGCCATCGACGGTGAGCACGCTCGAGGTTCCGCAGCGCCCGTACTCGGCCTGCGGACCGCCGGAGGTCCCCAGTAGCGTCAGCGCCGTCCCGGTCGGCTGCGACGCCCGGAACGGCAACACCTGGATGAACGGGGACCCCGTCGGGGTGGCGGCCGAGGCCGGTGCTGCGGCCGTGACCGCGCTGGCAACGGCTACCCCGGTGCCGGCCAACGCCGCTCCGATCACCGACCGCCGCTTCAACGAGCGTGGCGACCTGGACGACGGCGTGGGCGGATCGGTCTCGCTCATGGTGACTCCCTGCGGTGTGATGGGGTGGTGCCATCACAGTGACGGGGGCCTATCCAGTTCCAATCCAGTCTGAATTCACCGTTCAAAAAACCAGTCGAGAAGCGCTGACGACTGATCCGTTTAGCGTCATCACGCTAGAAGTGACCATTGAACTCTCTGGCACTGAGGCCGAACCCAACTACGCCCTGCGGGTCACGGACCCGCTGTCCGCCACCGAACAACTCCCTTGGGCTGAGCCGAAGCGATCAGCGATAGCAAGGAATCTGGATGAGATGCTTGCCCCGACCCCGTCGTGTCTATGGGGAATCGCGGCCCTGTATGAGAGGCGGCGCACGCTGGATCGCCGCTGAATCCCGTTGGATCGGAACTGGATTCACCGTTCCTATGTTGACGCAACGAACGTCTGAACCGCCCGCGGTTCTGTTGATAAATGGCGTCAGCAACAGTCCACCAACAATCGAATTCGAGGTGCTGCAATGAGTGTCGACTTCACCAAGCTCCCCTTCAACGGCGTGACGAACCCAACGGCGGACACGCTCACCGAGGCGATCGCGTCGCCTGCCGTATCCAACGGTTTCGTGGTCGTCACGCTGAAGACGCATGACGTGCCCGCTGCTGTTTCTGACGTACGTTCCTTCGCCCAATCTCTACGGGCCAGCGGACCCCAGACCGGGTTGGTAGACATCACGGCCTACCGCGAGCTCGACCGTAGCGAGATGGGTGGCGCCGTTCCGTTCGACCAGTCGTTCTGCGACCGAATGCTGGCTGACATCTCGGCCAGGCGGTACACCCAGGTGGAGCGGTTCCCCGGATTGGCCTCGGCCGATGCATTCGCCTTGAGCAACCCCATGGCGGACCTCGTCCTGCTCGTCACCTTCGAGACCACCGCTCAGGCCATGGATGCCGCAACCGCCTGGCGAGAGGACACGTCTGCGTTCAGCCTGCTCGCTCAGCGCGCCCAGGGATTCACCATCGGAGCCTTCCGTAACATGCAGCAGTACGCGCACGTGTCACGGGATCCCGACGTCATTCAGTTCTTCAACCTCTTCCCCGGTCCCGGTGACGGCGACGACCTTTGGAAAGCCTGGCAAGAGGTCCTCCCGCGGTACTTCGACGTCGCCGGCATTCGGTCCTCCTTCCCGCTCCAAGCGTTGGACCCCGACCAGCCTGTGCTGGTCGTCAACTACGCACACGCCGATTCGATGAAGTACTTCCTGCTGGGCATGGTGTTCGACCCGAACTTCCTCGAGGACATCACTCGCTGTTACGTGGAGCGCGGATTCGCCTATCCGCATCCGTTCTTCTGCAAAATCATTCCCGTGTAGCCGCTCTCGCATCTCGATTGCACTTGGTCCGGCAGCCGACACGGTATCCACGCTTTGCAGCAGACCGATCCGGTGAACCACGAGGCCCGGGAAATCGAGGAAGTCATCCAAGGGCTTCAGGCCCGTTCCCGGAACCTGAACGTGGAACGGATCCGCGACGCCCGTTACCCGCTCACCGCAACTTCAAGGGCCAACCCATCCGCGACTTCGTGCCTGTGTTCGTCGAACGCGCCGCCCGGGAGTCGTTGGTCACCCCTCGGGCTGACTCGACAACGCAGCAACCCCTCGGCGGTCACTAGAGGCGCCAGTCAATTGGCTGGTTCAGACGCTTCGTGCGTGGATGTTGACGTCGCCAATGCGGAGTGGTGTCATCTCAGTGCTGGATCATCAGCCGGTACGGGGACTATGCGGCCCACGTAAGTGGCCGCCGCAAAGTGGGCTCAGCCCGTCGCCCATCCTGAAAGTCCGTCATCGCGGACGGAAGAAGTGCTCGGTACCTGTCACGTGATGATGGGTTGGGCGGATGGCGAGGTTCGTGTGTTGATACCCGAGGATGAGGCAAAAGCAGTTTCGTTGGTGGTGGAGCCACTTGAGGAGCTGTTCCCACAGGTACCAGCCGAATAGGTGCAACATCTGGTGCGCACCTCTCCTACGAGGAGTTCACCGGACGGCCGCTCCGCGATTTCGTGCCCGTGCTCATTGAGCGAATGGCCAGAAACGATCTACGCGCCACGATCGCTGGTCCGTTGCAAACGACACAGTAGTCAATTGGTCCGAACGCGCCACCGGCTCGTAGGAGTCCGCTCCAGTGTCGGTCTCCGCTGGCGTGTACGACCAGGTCACCGCGCCGTGTAGCCGCCGTCGACGGGCAAGGCGACGCCCACGACGACGCTGGCGCCGGGGGTGCACAACCAAAACCGGCGGCGCGATCTCGTCCGCTCGTCCGCTCGGCCGCTCGGCCGCTCGGCCGCTCGGCCGCTCGACTGGTCCGGGGGACTTCCTTCATCAACAACACCCCCTCGTGGACGACGTCCAGCACGCAAAACAGCAGCTCAACATCATGGCACAGCAAGCCAGGGCTAGATAACGGTGGTGGTCAACACGGTCGCCGTCCACAACCACCTGGTCGCGTCATCGATGTCTTTCGCCGGGTCGCGCCACAGCTCGTACAGACCGGCCACGACCACGAGCGCCCCGTGCAGACCTGACAGCTCGTCATCGGGCGCCTTCAATGCATACCGGCCACACATGGTCACCAGTGTCACCACAATGGATCCGAGCGTCCAAACAAGCGCGCGGACCGCTCACAGCCGCGACGGGCAAGCTGGTAACCAGCGACTGCCAGACGGCCCATATAGACCCACAGCTACACTCCGACATCGACCAGTCAGAATAACTCAACCGGCACCGAGTTCCTTTGCGATCTCAGCCACCCGCAGTCGGGCAGTATCCAGAAAGGTGCACATGGCAGAGCTCGATTCGCAAGCCAAAACCGTCCAATCGCTGTACTCGTGGTATAGCGAGGGAAAGCTGTGGGTCAACCGCCGATATCAACGCAAGCTTGTCTGGACCCTGACTGAAAAGCAGAAGCTACTCGAGTCGGTGCTAAAAAAATATCCAATCCCTGCAATCTTGCTCGCAGAACGTGAGGGTGACGGTTACGAGGTGATTGATGGACTTCAGCGCCTTCATACACTTGTCTCCTTCATAGAGACGGCGTTCCCCACTGCCGACGGCAGAAATTTTGATGTTAAGCAGTTTCCGACCGCTACTACCCGTCAAGTCGAAGGCGCATTCGAAATCGCCGTGGGTGATGTAATTACACCACGCGAGGTTAGCACCGTTCTCGACTACTCTCTTGCGGTTTCAGTCATGCGGGGCGCGACAAATGACGAAGTTGACGACGTCTTCGGGCGAATCAACACCTATGGCCATCGATTAAGCGACCAAGAGAGACGGCAGGCAGGTGTTCGAGGCGAGTTCGCCGATGTGGTGCGCGCGGTGAGCTGTGAAGTGCGCGGCGACGCCTCTCGCGATACTCTTGGATTGTCAGAGATGCCATCCATAAGTATCGATTTACCCAAGACGAGGCATGGATATCACCTTAGCGCCGACGAGATTTTTTGGGTACAGCAAGGCATCCTTCGTGCAACTGATCTTCGCGATTCGATGGATGAGCAATGCGTCGCCGATATTGCTGCGTCAATCGTAGGTGGTTCTCTAATTCCCCGTTCAAAAGAGGCACTTGACGACCTATATAATCGCGAGAGTGCAGAAGGCCGAAGAATCTCTACCGCTCTCGCACACTATGGCGCGGACAAGTTCGCTGCCGAGTTCAAGTATCTCATTGAGGAAATCGAGAAGATTGCGACTTGGGTTCCTCCTGGTGGTCTGAGATCTCTACTCTTCTCCAAACGCAATACAAACCCCTTTCCGGCACTATTCGCTGTATTGTTCTTAGCGCTGCACGAATTGCTGATTGGCGGTAGCAAAAAGATTGCGAGTTATACGGCTGCGAGCACGGGGCTGAGAGATCTTGATAAGCGGGTCGATACAAGCCGGGGCTCAACGTCTCCTGACGATCGACGCCGGAACATCGACACAATCAAAGGGCTGCTCTCATCGTCGATTGTTGATGGTGAGCCTCTCGACATCTACGGAGAACACTCCGCCAGCGATGTATCAACGGTAATCCGCCGCTCAATTGTTGAGTCTCCGCACTATGAACTCAAGCAGGGTCTGCTTCGCCTTGATGCAGCCCGGAACCAAGACCCGGATATTCAGAATAAATACTCGCAACAATATGCGCTATTGCCAACAACGGCCGCGACCGCTCCGGAACACTCCTGATCGGGGTAGCTGATAAAAAGGCCGATTCTGACCGCATCCTGAAGCTAGACGGTATCTCTGCTCGTGAAGTCGCTGGCCGCTTTGTGGTTGGCATAAACAGAGAGGCTGACTTGCTCGGCATTAGTCATGAGGACTACTTTGGGCGTGTTAAGAACTTCATTCGTGAGTCCACGCTGACGTCCGAATTGCGCACGTCTGTTCTTTCTAGCGTTGTTTACGCGGACTACTTTGGCATGGGTGTCATACTTATACGCATACCCCCTCAGAAGGCTGTATGTTTGTTGGCAGATGTGGTCTACGCGCGCGAGGGTGACGAGACGATACAGGTTAAAACTGCCGCCGGCATTCTCGAAATAGGACGCAGGTTTGGTTGAAGGGGGCGATCAAGGATTATGCAGCGCCTGGACGTCAGGTTCAACATTTGCGGGAAGCCAGGCAATTAGTGCCAAGGCCGCTCCTCAGTGCCATCACTCGATCGAGAGTTGTTGGTCGAAGCTGGCAAGAGACGGGAGGCTGATATGGCGTTTCAGGGCAAGAGCAAGCGGGGAACGCAACAGTTTCCATCGCCGGAAGAGTTGTATCTCAGCGGCACGCTGCCCCGGGCCACGGCGGCCGTCGACTCGCCCTGGTTGCACCAGGGCGACATCATCCGTGCCTACGCCGAGAAGCACCAGAACACCGCGGATCTCGCGCTCGAACTGCCGACCGGCACAGGCAAGACGCTGCCGGGCCTCCTCATTGGCGAGTGGGTGCGCCGCAAGGTTGAAGGCCCCGTAATGTACGCCACACCAACCAAACAGCTCGCTCGGCAGGTTGCCGCGACAGCGCAGCGCGAGGGCGTTCCCGGCGTGCTCCTTATAGGAAGCGCCAGGTACTGGGACTCCATAGGCGAGGCAGCCGTCGAGGGCGGCGAGGCAATCGGCATCACGACCTACAGTGCGATCTTCAATAGCAGCCCGAAGCTCCCCGAGCCGCGTCTCCTGATCTTCGACGACGCCCACGCTGGCGAGCAGTTCGTCGGCAACGAATACGGCGTTAATATCCGGCGCCACGAGGAGCCCGATTCGTACCTCAGCATTCTGGAGCCGTTGAAGCCGTTTCTGTCTGGGCTCCTAATCCAGCGGCTGGAGGGCGAGCCCGATCCGGGTGCTCACCACCAGGTGCGTCTGATCCTGCCTGTCATCGACCAGGGAGCGCTGACCAAGCTGACGCTGCCCTGGCCCGTCTGCCCAAGCCGTACTCCTACAAGTACTCCCTGATCCGCTCGGGGCTGGCGGCGTGCTGCGTCTACTTGTCCTACGGCGGCATCCAGATGCGCCCGATGATCCCGCCGACCTGGGGTACTTGGGTATCCGTTGCAGGGCAACTGATTCAGTACTGCGATGCCCTGCCGGTCGCAGCTGGGGTTCAAGTGGTCGATGCAACGTCAGTGCCGGAATTGGTCGAGGTTGGTCTGGCAAAGAGCCCGGTTTGGGTGGGTAATTCGGCGACAACAGCTTCGAGGTCGTCGAGGTGGCGACGGGATGTGGCCAGCATCTCGGTGGAGTCGCGGCTGGTGAAGGCTTGGAGCATGGTGCTGTGTTGGGCGTGGAGTTGGTCGCGGTGCGCATCGGTGATGTGTTTCATCGGTTGGATGGGCTCGGTGAGGTTCCAGACCAGTTCGATCATGTGCAGGAACCGTGGCATTCTCGATGGCCCAACCAACGCGAGGTGAAATTGTCGGCTTTCCCGCTGGTAGGCCTGGTAGTTCTGAGTTGCCATTGCCCGGTCCAGTGCTTCCAGTGCTTGCGTTGCTCGACGATCGTCCTCGGGTCCTGCATTGCCGATGGCCGCTGTCAGGGCCGCCATTTCCAGGACTCCGCGGACGACGTAGATCTCCCTGAACTCTGCGACGGTGAGGCTGGCCACGGTGTAACCGGCACGGGGCTGGTGTTCAACGAGGCCCTCGCCGATCAGTGTTTTGAGGGTTTCTCGGATCGGTATGCGGCTGACGCCGAACACATCGGCTGTCTCGTCGACGGGGATCGGGCTACCGGGCGGGACGTCGCCGGTGAGGATCGCCCGGCGGATCTCGTCCAGGATCAACTGTTGGGAGAGCCCTGGATGGACCGATTTCAGGATGGCAAGGAGCGCAGATGCCCGATCCAGGTTTGGCATCGTTGCCGTTCCCTCCGCGGGCTGTCGTCCCCGCTGTTCGACCAAGACGGTGTCGTTGCTTTCAACCTATGGCCTACGCGCGGCGCTGTGGTGGACAGGTGTCGCTGCGGTGTCAGTGAGCAGTGCTCACCGGGGCGTGACAGGCACCCGGGCAGATATATCTGCCGTGACTTCAACAAGGTGTTGACGTACCTAGCTGCAGCCCTTAGTTTCATATCACGACAGAGCGTTTCCACGATGCGAGAAGCCATCCGATCAATGTGCCTACCGCAACAAACTCAAGGTGGTGTCAGTGTCCTTTTCCACGCATGTCCTGGATGCCAGCAAGGGCTGCCCAGCAGCACGTGTGCCGCTGGTACTCCGGATCGGCGGTCAGCAAGGCTGGCAGACCCTGGCCGAAGGAGTGACCGACGCCGATGGTCGCTACCGGTATGCCGATCAGACCGGAACAGATCGATTCCCGTCGGGGACCTACCGGGTGGAGTTCGACACCGGTTCCTACTTTTCCGCATCGGGCCAGGTCGGGTTCTACCCGGAGGTCTCGGTGACTTTCGAGGTCACCGATCCCGCCGCGCACCACCACGTTCCATTGTTGCTGTCGCCGTTCGCGTATTCCACCTATCGAGGGAGCTAGGAAGAAATGACCGTCACGCTCGGACACAACCAGTACGGAAAAGCGGAAACCCGGGTCGTCCGCGTTTACCGCGACACCGACCCCCACGAGATTGTCGATTACAACGTGAGCGTCGCGTTGAGCGGGGATTTCGCCGACATTCACCTCACGGGAGACAACGCGAACTGCCTGACCACCGATGCTACGAAGAACACGGTGAACGCGTTCGCGAAGGAATACGGTGACGCCGCCCGCCAGCCCGAGTCGTTCGGGGTGGCCTTGGCCAAACATTTTGTGGACGACGTCGAACCGGTCGACAGGGTTCGCGTCAAGATTGAGGCCTACCCGTGGAACCGGTTGAGCCATAACGGCTCCCCACACCCGCATGCGTTCGCCAGGGACGGCGGCTATGTCCGGACCGTCACGGTGACCTATGACGGCAGCACCCTGTGGGTGGTATCCGGGGTGCGGGACTACGTCGTCCTCAAGACGACGGACTCGGAGTTCTTCGGATACCTGGAGGAGAAGTACACCACCTTGAAGCCAACCCATGACCGGGTGATGGCCACTGCGGTCACGAGCCAGTGGTGGCACACACAGACCGAGGGCGTGGACTGGGGAAAGTCCTATGAACAAGCGCTTTTCACGATGAGTGACGTGTTTGCCGGCCATCACAGCCTGGCGTTGCAGCAGACGATGTACGCCATGGGCGAGGCGATGATCGACGAGCAGCCGGAGATCGGTGAGGTGCGCTTCTCCCTGCCGAACAAACACCACTTCGTCGTCGACCTCAGTCCCTACGGCTTGGAGAACCAGAACGAGGTATTCCACGCCGACGACCGTCCCTACGGATTCATCGAGGGCACCGTCCACAACGCCGACGCCCCGACCCCAGGGTTGGCGTTCGATCCGGGCCAGGGCTGGTAACCGAAGATGACACACAACTCAGAACCTGCCGGCGCGGCCGGCGACCACCTCGCGGTCTTCGACGACAAGGCCCACCCGGTCGACGAAGTCCTCAAACCAGGATCAATGCTGCTGTACGGGCTGCAGCACGTGATGAGCATGTACGCCGGTGTCGTCGCGGTCCCGTTGATCGTGGGCAGCGCAATGAAACTGCAGTTCTCCGACCTCTCCTACCTCCTGGCCGCGACGCTGCTGATCTCCGGCCTCGCTACCCTGCTGCAAACCCTCGGTGTGCCCTGGATCGGCGCCAAACTGCCGATCGTGCAGGGCACCTCGTTCGCGGCCGTGGGTTCCATGATCGCCATCGGCACCGGTGCCGGCGGCGGCGCGGCCGGCCTGAACGCCATCTTCGGGGCCATCGTCGTCGCCGGCGCCGTTGGGTTCCTGCTCAGCGGGGTGTTCAGCCGGTTGCTGCACTTCTTCCCGCCGGTGGTGACCGGCTCGGTCATCACCGTGATCGGCATCTCCCTACTCCCGGTGGCCATCAAGTGGGCAGGAGGCGGGGTCGGCAGCCCGGACTTCGGCTCACCATCCAACATCGGGTTGGCCGCGATCACCCTGGGCATCATCCTGGCCATTTACCGGTTCCTGCCCGGCTACTTCTCCCGCATCGCCATTCTGGTGGGCCTGGTCGCCGGCGGTGTCGTTGCCGCACTGATGGGCAAGGTTGATTTCTCCAAGGTGTCCGAGGCTCAGGGCTTCGCTATCTCCACCCCGTTCCACTTCGGGGCACCGACCTTTCAAGTGGCCGCCATCATCTCGATGGTCATCGTGATGCTGGTGATCATGACCGAGACCACGGCCGACCTGCTGGCCATCGGCGTCGTCGTCGGCCGACCGGCGACCCGGAAAACCGTCGCCAACGGGCTGCGGGCGGACACCCTGTCCACCGCGGTCTCCGGGGGACTGCTGAACGGATTCCCGGTCAGCGCGTTCGCGCAGAACGTCGGCCTGGTCGCACTCACCGGCATCAAGAGCAGGTTCGTCGTCGCGGTCAGCGGCGGCATTCTGCTGGTGCTGGGGTTCTTCCCGCAGGTCGGTGCGGTCGTCGCGGCCCTACCGTTGCCGGTGCTCGGCGGCGCCGGGTTGGCGTTGTTCGGCACCGTCGCGGCCAGCGGTATCCGCAGCCTGTCCGCCGTGCATTACGAGGGGAACCAGAACCTGATCATCGTCGCCCTGTCCATCGGCATGGGCATCATCCCGATCGCCGTGCCGGACTTCTACGACGAGATGCCGACCTGGTTCCAGACGATCTTCGACTCCGGTATCAGCGCGGCCGCGGTGACCGCGGTGCTGCTGAACATCCTGTTCAACGTGCTGGGCCGGAAAGACAACGTGGCTCCCATCTTCGCCGAAGGCCCAGCCCTGGGGGTGACACCGGAGAACCAGCCGGGCCAGCACCCCCCGCACGGTCCCGGGATACCGCACACAAACAGGGATCCGGATCCGCAGGTGGGCACGACGGGCCAGGGGGAGAACGGTCAGGACCGGCATCCCGGGCACTGATGCTCACCCTGTGAGCCGACCGTGCAACACCACCACATAGAAACCGAACGCCCGACGTGAAGGAGTTCACATGTCATCGCAGCGCTGTGCTAAGGACCACGGGTCGGCGGTCGGTCCGTCATGACCGACACCGCGCCGGAGCACCGCGCATCCGCGATCGACCGGCTGAACGACCTGCCACGGCGAGCATTGATCCAGGAGCTGCTGTTGGTCTGCCATTCGCTCAGGTGGGCCGAGCGGGTCACCGACGCACGACCGTACGTCGACCAACAGCAGCTGCTGGAGAAAGCCGATCATGTGTGGCAGGAGCTGGACCCGGCGGACTGGTTGGAGGCACTGCACGGCCACCCCCGGATTGGCGAGGATGGCGGCTCGTCGCGGGAGTACTCGGTCGCGGAGCAGTCCGGAATGGCTGACGCGGACGCCGCGGTACGGGCTGCGATTGCTGAGGGGAACCGGATATACGAGGCCCGGTTCGGGCACGTCTTCCTCATCTCCGCAGCGGGTCGCAGCCCCCACGACATCCTGGCAAACCTGCAGGCCCGCCTGGAGAACGAGGCAACACTGGAACTGCAGGTAGCGGCCCAAGAACATCGCCGGATCACCCGGCTGCGGCTGCAGAAAATGCTGGCGTCCTAAGCCTAAGCCGAAGTCGTCATTCAACGACCAATCCGTTACCCGCTGCTCGGTCGATGCTGGCGGCTCTGTCGATAGGCCGCGATCCCCTCAGGGCAGATATATCCCATGGTCTCTTGACCCAGTTTCCTGGCCTGACTAGTTTTACATCACGACAGAATAGTTCCACGATGTGAAAGCCGTGCATCCGTGGATGGGTCGTCACCCGATACGAGGGCCCTCGTCAGGTGGTTCTGGCCAGCCTGGTCGACATGACCAGCCGCATCGTGAAACCAAGGAGACTTCGTGTCAGATGTCCGGGCATCCAATGAACAGCAGGTGGAGCTCAGCCCGCGCCTGTACAACCAAGACTTGGCCCCGACCCAACGAGTCGGGCGGAAGTGGCGTTCCTACAACATCTTCGCCTTGTGGGCGAACGACGTGCACAGCCTGGGCAACTATGCCTTCGCGATCAGTTTGTTCGCCCTCGGTCTGGGGGCTTGGCAGATCCTGTTGGCCTTTCTGATCGGGGCGCTCCCGCTCTTCGGGCTGCTGAGCTTGTCCGGGTTCATGGGGGAGAAGACCGGCGTCCCGTTCCCAGTGATGAGCCGCATCGCCTTCGGTATTCATGGTGCGCAGATCGCCGCCGTAGTCCGCGGCGGCGTCGCCATCGTGTGGTTCGGCGTCCAGACCTATCTGGCGTCGGTGGTGCTGCGGGTCCTGCTGATCGCGATCTTCCCGTCGCTGGACTCGTTGGACTCGAACAGCATCCTGGGGTTGTCGACCTTGGGATGGCTGACCTTCGTCGCCCTGTGGATCATTCAGGTGATCATCGTCAGTTACGGCATGGAGATGATCCGCAAGTATGAGGCCTTCGCCGGCCCGATCATTCTGGTCAGCATGCTCGCCATCGCCATCTGGATCTTCGTCCAGGCCGGCGGGTCGATCGCGTTTTCCACCGATAAGGCCCTCACCGGGGGTGAGATGTGGCGGGAGATCTTCGTGGGTGGGGCGTTGTGGATTGCCATCTACGGAACGTTCGTACTGAATTTCTGTGACTTCACCCGCAACGCGACGTCCAAGTCGGCCATCACCCGAGGTAATTTCTTCGGCATCCCGTTGAACATGCTCTTCTTCGGCGTCATTGTCGTCGTGTTGGCAGGAGGACAGTTCAAGATCAACGGTGAGATCATCCAGAGTCCCGCCGATATCGTCCAGACGATTCCCAACACGTTCCTGCTGGTCCTGGCGTGCCTGGCCCTGATCATGGTGACGATCGCGGTCAATTTGATGGCGAATTTCGTTGCCCCCATTTATGCCTCGTCGAATCTGTTTCCACGCAAACTGAACTTCAAGCGCGCCGGGCTGGTCAGCGCGGTCCTCGGCCTGGTGATCCTGCCGTGGAATGTCTACAACAATCCGACAGTAATTGTGTATTTCCTCGGGGGACTCGGGGCCATTCTGGGCCCGTTGTTCGGTGTGATCATGGCGGATTACTGGCTGATCAGGAAGACCCGGGTGAACGTGCCGGCCCTGTATTCCGAGGCACCCGACGGTGAATACCACTTCCGCGGGGGTTTCAACATGCGGGCCATCGGGGCTCTCATCCCAGCCGTCCTAATTGCGGTGCCCGTTGCCGTGGTTCCCGCGTTCCATGCGCTGGCCGGTTTCTCATGGTTCATCGGCGCCGGTTTGGGCCTGGTCTTCTACCTGGTCGTGGCCGACCGGAAAATGCCGATCAACGAGGTGGACGGCGAATCGATCGCGGTGCCCAGCGTCCACTGATCGCCACCAGCCCCGATCCCAAATGCCCCCACCACCGAAGGAGAGTTGCAAGTGCGCATTCTTGTGCTGAACGTCAATACCACCGAATCCATGACCCAGGCGATCGGCAAGCAAGCTGCGGCGATCGCCGGGCCGGACACCGAGATAGTGGCGCTCACACCCTTGTTCGGTGCGGAATCGGTGGAGGGCAACTATGAGAGTTACCTGGCCGCTATCGCCGTCATGGAGACCGTTCGCGCCTACCAGGACCCGTTCGATGCCGTCATCCAGGCCGGTTACGGCGAACACGGCAGGGAGGGACTGCAGGAACTGCTCGATGTCCCGGTGGTGGACATCACCGAAGCCGCGGCTAGCACCGCCATGTTCCTCGGACACAAGTACTCCGTGGTGACAACGCTGGACCGCACCGTGCCGCTGATCGAGGACCGACTGAAGCTGGCCGGCCTAGACGCCCGGTGCGCCTCCGTGAGGGCCAGCGGCATGGCCGTCCTGGAACTGGAGAGCGACCCGACCGCCGCAGTGGAAGCCATTGTCTCCCAAGCCGTCCGCGCCGTGGAGGACGACCGGGCGGAGGTCATCTGCCTGGGTTGCGGCGGCATGGCCGGGCTTACCGAGCAGGTCGTGGAACGGACCGGTGTACCGGTCGTCGATGGGGTCGCCGCCGCCGTCACCATCGCCGAGTCGCTGGTGCGGCTCGGACTGACCACATCAAAGGTGCGGACCTACGCCCCGGCCCGGACCAAACGATTCAAGGACTGGCCGCGCACCGCTGCCACCGCGAACTGACAGACGCGAAGGGACTGGAAAGATGAGTGAAACGAACGTAGCCGAACCGATCCACGACGCCGGGTACACGACCCCGGCGGGATACGACCTGGTCATCCGCGGACAGCGGATCATGACGACGGCCGGGGTGGTGCCTCGCGAGGTCGGGGTACGCGACGGCCGGATCGTGGCCATCGAACCGCTCGGCAACGCGTTGACCGGCACCGAGGTCATCGAACTTGCCGCGGACGAAGTGCTCCTACCCGGCCTGGTGGACACCCATGTCCACGTCAACGAACCCGGCCGCACCCAGTGGGAGGGCTTCGCCTCCGCAACCAGGGCCGCCGCCGCCGGCGGGGTGACGACCATCATCGACATGCCGCTGAACAGCATCCCGCCGACCACCACGGTGGCGGCGCTGGAGCTGAAACGGGACGCCGCCCGCGACCAGGCATTCATCGACGTCGGCTTCTGGGGCGGCGCGATCCCCGGCAACCAGGCAGACCTGCGACCACTGCACGACGACGGTGTCTTCGGTTTCAAATGCTTCCTGCTGCATTCCGGGGTCGACGAGTTCCCCCACCTGGAAGCCGACGAGATGGAAGCAGACATGGCGGTGTTGAAGGACTTCGACTCGCTCATGATCGTCCATGCCGAAGACTCGCGGGCCATTGACCGGGCGCCGTCGGCAGAGGGCGACCAATACCAAAGATTCCTGCATTCCCGCCCGCGTGGCGCCGAGAACATCGCCATCGCAGAAGTCATCGAACGCGCCCGGTGGACCGGCGCCCGCGCACACATCCTGCACCTGTCCTCATCAGATGCGTTACCGATGATCGCCAGTGCAAAACGCGACGGAGTGCGTCTCACCGTCGAGACCTGCCCGCACTACCTGACCCTCATCGCCGAGGAAATCCCGAACGGGGCGACGGCCTACAAGTGCTGCCCCCCGATCCGCGAAGTCGGCAACCGGGAACTGCTATGGGAGGGCCTGATCGACGGCACGATCGACTGCATCGTCTCCGATCACTCGCCCAGCACGCTGGATCTGAAGGACCTGGAGAACGGCGACTTCGCCGTCGCCTGGGGTGGCGTGTCCTCGCTGCAACTCGGGCTGCCGATCATCTGGACCGAGGCCCGCCGACGGGGTATCGCACTCGAGCAGGTCGTCGAGTGGATGTCCGCCCGCCCGGCGAAGCTCGCGGGACTACCGGTCAAGGGCAAACTCGCCCTCGGCTACGACGCCGACCTGTCGGTGTTCGCCCCGGACGAATCATTTGTGGTCGACGCGTCCCGTCTCAAGCACAAGAACCCGATCACCCCCTATGACCGGCGCGCGCTGTCCGGGGTAGTGCGCAGGACATTCCTGCGCGGTGCCGAAGTGGATGGCCAGACATCGACCGGCCGGCTGTTGCGGCGCGGCATGGTATGAGACCACCCCGATGTTTTGAGAAGCAGCCCGCTCGCGCCGTCGTGGTACGCCATTGGATGTTCACGCACGCCGACAGTGCCTCAGGCGGAGGATTGCCGGGTCAGCAGGTCGGCGGCGAGGCCTTCCGCTGCGACCTGGAGCAGGGGGACCGCGCGGGCGACCAGGTCCGGGTTCATTCGCGGTGTGGGCCCGGAAACGGAGATCGCGATCGGGTTTGCGGCATCCCCCACGGGCACCGCGACGCAGTGCACCCCTATTTCCTGTTCGCCGTCGTCGATGGCGTACCCGTCGGCGCGGATCTGCGTGATCTGCGTCAACAGTGCAAGCGGGTCGGTGATCGTGGCCGGGGTGGCCGCTGGCATGCCGGTGCGGCGGACCAGTTCGGAGATCCGGTTGTCATCCAGCTGCGCCAACAACGCCTTGCCGACCCCGGTGCTGTGCAAGTACACCCGGCGACCCACCTCGGTAAAGGCCCGCATGGTGTGCCGGGACGGCACCTTCGCGACATAGGTGGCGCGGTCACCATCGAGCATGCACAGATTCGCGGTCTCGCCGAGGGCGTCGACCAGGCCGCCGAGCCAGGGTCGGGCCCATTCGCCGAGCATGTTGCCAGCACTGGTGCCGAGGTTGATCAGCCGCGGGCCCAGGGCGTAGTGCCGGGACGGAAGCTGACGGACATACCCGTGGGCGAGCAGGGTGCGCAGCAACCGGTAGACCGTCGGCATCGGCAGCCCCGAGACGGCCGCGAGGTCGGACAGCGACAGCGAACCACCGGCGTCCGCCAGACATTCCAGCACCTGGAAGGTCCGATCGACAGATTGCACACCGCCCGACGGTTTTGGGGTCCTCGGGCCCGCGGGCCCGTTCTCTGTGTCCGGCTGCAGCCGGTCCTGGCGGTGATCGGTCACGGCTGAGTCTCTTTCCTGCAGACGTATCGGCAGTTTCACATCGTAGAAGAAGTTTATCGTCAAGAGGAGAAGTAGATGACATCGACGAGTCCCGGATATGCCGTGACGGTGCGAGTGCAGTGTCCCAGTTCGACGGATGCAACCAGTCAGCTGACCACTGCGGTGACCCGAGCAGGCGGGTCGCTGACCGCACTGGACGTGGTGGAATCCCATCACGATTCGATGGTCGTCGACGTCACCTGTGACGCCACCGACCAGGGACACGCGGAGCGGATCACCGCAGCGATGGGTGAGCCGGCCGGGTTCACTGTTCGCAAGGTCAGTGACCGGACGTTTCTGATCCATCTGGGCGGGAAGATCGAGGTCACCCCGAAGGTGTCGCTGCGGACCCGGGACGACCTGTCCCGCGCCTACACCCCTGGGGTGGCCCGGGTGTGCTTGGCGATCGCGGAGAACCCGGCCGATGCGCGGCGTTTGACGATCAAACGGAATACCGTTGCGGTGGTCACCGACGGGTCCGCGGTGCTGGGCCTGGGCAACATCGGCCCGGCGGCGGCGTTGCCAGTGATGGAGGGCAAGGCTGCGTTGTTCAAGCAGTTCGCCGGGGTGGACGCCTGGCCGGTGTGCCTGGACACCCAGAATGTCGATGAGATCGTCAGAATCGTCAAAGCGATCGCCCCGGTGTACGGGGGGATCAACCTGGAGGACATCGCCGCGCCGCGGTGTTTCGAGATCGAGGCCCGGCTGCGAGATCTGCTGGACATCCCGGTGTTTCACGACGACCAGCACGGTACGGCCATCGTGGTGGCCGCTGCCCTGCGCAATGCGTTGCGGGTGACCGGGAAGTCGCTGTCGCAGGTGCGGATCGTGGTCTCCGGGGTCGGTGCCGCCGGCACCGCCATCATCAAACTGTTGCAGGCGCAGGGCGCGCGGAACATCGTCGGCTGCGACCGGAACGGAGCGGTGCACCCGGGGAGCGTGGCGCGGGACGACATGCGCCGCTGGCTGCAGCAGAACACCAACCCGGACGGTCTCACCGGCTCCCTGGTCGACGTCCTCAAGGGTGCGGACGTGTTCATCGGGGTGTCGGCGCCGAACCTGCTGACCGGTTCCGACATCGCCACCATGGCAACGGATGCCATCGTGTTCGCCCTGGCCAACCCGGTGCCTGAGGTGGACCCGCTGGCGGCCAGAGAACACGCAGCAGTGGTCGCCACCGGGCGCAGCGATTTCTCCAACCAGATCAACAATGTGCTCGCCTTTCCGGGGTTTTTCCGCGGGTTGCTGGACACCGGCGCCTGCGACATCACCCAGGACATGTTGATCGCCGCGGCCGAGGCCATCGCGGACGCGGTGACCCCGGAGGAACTGAACCCCAGTTACATCGTGCCCAGCGTCTTCGACCCCACCGTCGCACCGGCTGTTGCGGCCGCTATCCGGCAGCTGAGCGGCGGAGCCGTCCCGCACGTCGCGGCGGCGGGCCGCTGACCACCCGCCGTCTATTGGGCTCCCGGTTCGGGGTCAAGCCCACCGCATCGACAGTTTGTCGCGCTAGCCAGCCGAAAGTGAGAGAGCAGTGAGTGACACCAGTACCGACACCGCGTCCGTCGAGGTCCGCGGCCCCGTGGTTCCGCGCTCGGGCGACATTCTGACCGACGAGGCGGTGGCCTTCGTCGCCGAGTTGCAAAGGCGGTTCGGTCACCGGCGTGACGAGCTGTTGGCCGCTCGCACCCAACGCCGCGCCGAGGCTGCCCGCACCGGGCGGCTGGACTTCCTACCCGATACCGAGCAGGTACGGCGCGCAGACTGGGTGGTCGCGACGGCGCCCGCGGATCTCGTGGACCGGCGGGTGGAGATCACCGGGCCACCGGAACCGAAGATGGCGATCAATGCGCTGAACTCCGGCGCCAAGGTGTGGCTGGCCGACTTGGAGGACGCGAACACCCCGCACTGGTCGAATGTCATTGGCGGGCAGGTCACCCTGTTCGACGCCATCCGCCGCCGGCTGGAATTTACCTCCCCGGAAGGCAAGGCGTACCGGCTGGCCACCGACCGGCCCCTCGCAGTCATTGTTGCCCGGCCGCGGGGGTGGCATTTCGACGAACGTCACCTGTTGGTCGACGGTGCACCGACCGTGGGGGCACTAGTCGATTTCGGGTTGTATTTCTTCAACAACGCCAACGAGCTGATCACCCGGGGCAGCGGCCCGTACTTCTATCTCCCGAAGATGGAAAGCCACCTGGAAGCCAGGCTATGGAACGACGTGTTCAGCTTCGCCGAGGAATGCCTCGATGTTGACCTCGGCACGGTCCGCGCCACGGTCCTCATCGAGACCATTCCGGCTGCCTTCGAGATGGACGAGATCCTCTACGAACTCAAGGATTACGCCTCCGGGTTGAACGCCGGGCGGTGGGACTACCTGTTCAGCGTGATCAAGTACTTCCGGGACGCCGGCCCCGGATTTGTGTTGCCGGACCGGGCCGCGGTGACCATGACCGCGCCGATGATGCGCGCCTACACCGACCTGCTGGTGTCCACCTGTCACCGCCGGGGAGCCTTCGCGATGGGCGGGATGGCTGCCTTCATCCCCAGCCGCCGCGACCCGGAGGTCAACCGACAGGCGATCGCGAAGGTCACCGAGGACAAGGAACGCGAAGCCCACGACGGGTTCGACGGGTCCTGGGTGGCCCACCCCCATCTGGTCCCGGTCTGCGCGGAAGTCTTCGAACGGGTGCTGGGCGGACGGCCCAACCAACTGGAGCGGCGCCGCGACGAACTCCAGGTCACCGCCGACCAGCTGCTGGACGTGGCATCGGTGCCCGGCCGGGTCACCGAGGCCGGCCTGCGGAACAACGTCGATGTCGCGTTGCGGTACCTGGAGGCCTGGCTCGGCGGCAACGGCGCGGTCGGCATCCACAACCTGATGGAGGACGCCGCCACCGCCGAGATCTCCCGATCCCAGGTGTGGCAATGGGTGCACAACCACACTCCGCTGGACACCGGTGTGCCCGTGACAGCCGACCTGGTCCGCTTCATCGCCGCGGAGCAGTTGGCTCAGATCGCCGTCGAGATTGGTGAGACCGCCTACGCCGCAAGCCGCTTCGAGTTGGCGCGGCAGGTGTTCGAACAGGTGGCGCTGGCCGACGACTTCGCCGACTTCCTCACCCTGCCCGCCTACACGGCCGCCATTGACAACCCCTGACCGGCACAGGGAGACCGGCCTCACCTTGACTCCGGGCCCCCGATCCCCTTTAGTTTCATATTACGGATAACTAATTTCGACAGGCGGAAGGATGAGGGTCATGAGTGACACGGCAGTTTCCCGCGCCCTATCGGCGCCGGTGTTGACAGACGATTTCCTGACCGAGGTGGATCGATCACTGGCCGACGCGGACGCCGACCTGGCGCATTGTTACCCAGGTGATCCGGGTACCCGGCAGCCGGTGCACACCGTGTATCTGTCCGCCGCGGACGCCGATGTCGACACTCCACAGCGGTGGGGACTGGCCGCCCTGGAGTTGCTGGACGCCCAGGCCGCGAACGCCGTTGCCGCGGCCAATGTGACCGGCCTCACGCTGGACGATGCTGTGTATGACCGGGTGCGGGCCAAACTGGCTGCGCAGCCGGTCGAGGACCTGCGGCTGGACTTCGAGGACGGCTACGGCAACCGACCCGACGCAGAGGAGGACGCCGCCGCCCGGTCCGCGGCGAACCTGCTCCGCGACCTGCTGGGCGCTCCGGGGGGACCGGCGTTCGCGGGGATCCGGTTCAAGAGCCTGGAGGCGGCGACCCGCCGCCGCGGGCTCCGCACTCTGGACCTGGTGGTGTCCGGAGTGCTGGCCGGCGGTGCTGGCCTGCCGCGGGGGTTCCTGGTCACCCTGCCGAAGGTGACCTCGGTGGACCAGGTCCGGGTCATGGTCAAGGTCTGCGAACAGCTGGAGCGGGCCCACGGGCTGCGCACCGGGTCGTTGCGGTTCGAGATCCAGATAGAGACCCCGCAGAGCATCCTCGGTGCCGACGGCACCGCAACCGTCGCCGCGATGATCCACACTGCCGGTGACCGGTGCATCGCGTTGCACTACGGAACTTTCGACTACAGCGCCGCCTGCGGCGTGGCTCCGGACCAGCAGAGCCTGGCGCACCCGGTGGCCGACCATGCCAAGGCGGTGATGCAGGTCGCGGCCGCCGGCACCGCGGCCCGGGTGTGTGACGGGTCGACCAACATCACCCCGGTCGGCACCAGCGACCAGGTCAGGGCGGCGATGCGGCTGCACGCACAGCTGGTGCAGAGGTCCCTGGATCGTGCCTATTACCAGGGCTGGGACATGCATTCCGGTCATTTGGCCACCCGGTACCTCGCGACCTACGCCTTCTACCGATCCGGGCTGCCCGCGGCCGCGACCCGGCTGTCGAACTACCTGACCCAACAGGCCAGCGGGGTGATGGACGAACCGGCCACCGCGCAGGCCCTCGCCGCGTTCGTGGTCCGCGGCCTGCACTGCGGCGCCCTGGACGACGCCGAGGTCACCGCGGGAGCCGGGGTGGACCGCGCCACCCTGGAGGCTCTTGCCCAGCGCCGCCCGTTGCCGACGCCATCTGCTTCACCGACCGATGAGGACGCCCCGAGATGACCACACCTGCTATCCGCTACGATGCCAACCTGTCGATGCTGTTCACCGAAGTTCCGCTGTTGCATCGACCTGCAGCGGCCGCGGCCGCGGGCTTCGACGCTATCGAGTTCTGGTGGCCGTTCACCGCGGCGGTTCCCGCCGATGCGGAGGTCGACGCCTTCGCCCGCGCCGTCACCGACGCCGGAGTGCAGCTGATCGGATTGAACTTCTTCGCCGGTGACATGCCCGGCGGTGACCGTGGACTGGTGTCCTGGCCGGCCCGGTCCCACGAATTCATCGACAACATCGACGTCACCATCGGACTGGGTCACCGGTTGGGCTGCAAGGCATTCAACGCCCTGTACGGAAACCGGACGGATGACTCCACCCCCGAGGAGCAGGACGACGTCGCTGCCCAGAACCTGGCGGCCGCCGCCACGGCCGCTGCCCGGATCGGCGCGACCGTGCTGGTGGAACCGGTCAGCGGGGCGCCGCGGTACCCGTTGCTCACCGCCGCCGACGTGGTCCGGGTGCTGGACCGGGTGGAACGGGAATCCGGTGTCACCAACGTCAAATTCCTCTGCGACCTGTACCACCTGGACACCAACGGCGACGACGTCGCCGCAGCCATTACCGCACACACCGACCGGATCGGTCACGTGCAAATCGCGGACAGCCCGGGCCGGAACGAACCAGGAACCGGAAAGCTCGACATCCCAGGGCATCTCGCCGCACTCACCGCTGCGGGGTACGCCGGGTACGTCGGCCTGGAATACAAACCCAGCGGCAGCACCACCGACAGCCTCGGCTGGCTACCGCCCGCGAACAGGGCCAGCCGGACCTGACCGGCCCAGCTCCCGCCGAACACCTTCAACGCACTGCCGAAACACAAGGAGAAGTCAATGACGACAGTCGCTTTCATCGGTCTGGGAATCATGGGCGGCCCGATGGCCGGTCACCTCGCCGCCGCAGGGTTCGACGTGGTCGGCTACAACCGCACCCCGGACAAGGTCGCGAAACTGGTCGCCGCCGGTGGCCGGGCCGCCGAGTCCGTCGCCGACGCGGTCGCCGACTGCGACATCGTCGCGGTGATGGTGCCCGATTCGCCGGACGTGCAGCAGGTCCTCGCCGGCGACGGCGGGGTGTTCCAGAACGCCAAACCCGGCACGTTGATCATCGACTTCTCCTCCATCCGGCCGGATGTCACCGCAGAACTTGCCGCACAGGCCAAGGACTCCGGTTTCCGGCTGCTGGACGCGCCGGTGTCCGGTGGTGAAGCCGGCGCGGTCAACGCCGCCCTGTCGATCATGGTCGGCGGCGACGCCGCCGACTTCCAGGCCGCAGCCGACGTGTTCGCCGCGGTCGGGAAGACGATCGTGCATGTCGGGCCCAGCGGCGCGGGACAGACGGTGAAGGCCGCGAACCAATTGATCGTCGCCGTCAACATCCAGGTGCTCGCCGAAGCGGTGGCGTTCCTTCAGGCCTACGGGGTCGACCTGGAAGCCGCGTTGCAGGTCCTGAGCGGCGGGTTGGCCGGCAGCAAGGTGCTGGACCAGAAGGGCAACAACATGCTCACCCGGTCCTTCCCCCCGGGGTTCCGGATCGCCCTGCACCACAAGGATCTGGGCATCGTCACCGCCGCCGCCCGCGAGGCCGGGGTGGTCATCCCACTGGGCGCGATCGTCGCCCAACTGATGGCATCCGCACTGGCATCCGGGGACGGCGGACTGGACCACTCGGCGCTGCTGCGAGGGGTACTGCGGCTGTCCGGCCAAGACCCGGAGAACACCACCTCGTCCGACACCACCACCCCCACCAGCTGAGCAGGAGAGAAACCCCATGACCCGCATGCGCGCAATCGACGCCGCCGTTGCCATTCTCGAAAAAGAAGGTGTCACCACTCTTTTCGGGTTACCCGGAGCGGCGATCAACCCGTTCTACGCCGCCCTGCGGGACCACGGCGGCATCAAGCACATCCTGGCCCGGCACGTCGAGGGCGCCTCACACATGGCCGAGGGATACACCCGCGCGAAGGCCGGCAACATCGGCGTCTGCGTCGGAACCTCCGGCCCGGCCGGTACCGACATGATCACCGGCCTGTACTCGGCATCCGCGGATTCCATCCCGATCCTGTGCATCACCGGCCAGGCACCCGTTGCCCGGTTGCACAAGGAGGACTTCCAGGCGGTTGATATCGCCGCGATCGCAAAGCCGTTGACGAAGATGGCGATGACGGTGATGGAACCCGCGCAGGTGCCCGGGGCATTCCAGCAGGCGTTTCACCTGATGCGGTCCGGCCGGCCCGGCCCGGTGCTGATCGACCTGCCGTTCGACGTGCAGATGACCGAGATCGATTTCGACCCGGACACCTACGAACCGTTGCCGGTCTACAAGCCGCGGGCCACCAGGGCGCAGGCCGCGAAGGCGCTGGACATGTTGCAGGCCGCGCAGCGGCCGCTGATCGTCGCCGGCGGCGGCATCATCAACGCCGACGCCTCCGACCTGCTGGTCGAACTCGCGGAACTGCTGAACGTGCCGGTGATCCCGACCCTGATGGGCTGGGGCACCATCCCGGACGATCACGAGCTGATGGCCGGGATGGCCGGGCTGCAGACCTCCCAGCAGTACGGCAACGCCACCATGCTGGCCTCCGATCACGTCCTGGGTATCGGGAACCGGTGGGCGAACCGGCACACCGGGGGACTATCCGTGTACCGGGAGGGCCGCACCTTCGTGCACATCGACATCGAACCGACCCAGATCGGCCGGGTGTTCCCGCCCGACTACTCGATCGTCTCCGACGCCGGCGCCGCCCTCACCGAACTGGTCGCGGTGGCCCGGGAACGCCGCGACGCGGGGGAGCTCGCTGACCGATCCGAGTGGGTTGCCGCCTGCCAGGAACGCAAGCGGACCATGCACCGGCGCACCCACTTCGACAACATCCCGATCAAACCGCAGCGGGTGTACGAGGAGATGAACAAGGCCTTCGGCCGAGACACCCGGTACGTCTCCACCATCGGGCTGTCGCAGATCGCCGCCGCCCAGTTCCTGCACGTGTACAAGCCGCGGAACTGGATCAACGCAGGGCAGGCCGGCCCGCTGGGCTGGACGGTGCCGGCCACCCTCGGGGTGGTCGCCGCCGACCCGGACGCCACGGTCGTTGCCCTGACCGGCGACTACGACTTCCAGTTCATGATGGAAGAACTCGCCGTCGGTGCCCAGTTCAACCTGCCGTACATCCACGTGCTGGTGAACAACGCCTACCTCGGCCTGATCCGCCAGTCCCAGCGTGGGTTCGACATGGACTACTGCGTCCAACTGGCGTTCGACAACATCAACACCCCGAAGACCGAGCCGACCGCAGGTTACGGTGTTGACCACGTGAAGCTAGTGGAAGCTTTGGGCTGTAAGGCCTTACGAGTGCAGGACCCGGCTGAGATCCTGCCGGCGCTGGAGACCGCGAAGAAGCTCATCGTCGAGCACCGGGTCCCGGTGATGGTGGAAATCATCCTGGAGCGGGTCACCAACATCTCGATGGGTGTCGAGATCGACAACGTGGTCGAGTTCGAGGAACTCGCGCTGTCCGCGCAGGACGCCCCCACCGCGGTCATCTCGATGCTGGACTGAGCGGACATCGTCATGCATGTGTTGCTCGCCCCGGACAAGTTCAAGGGGTCACTGCGGGCCAGTGAGGTCGCCGCCGCGGTGTCCGCCGGCCTGCGGGAGGCCGCCCCCGGCGTGTCGACGGTGGCGGTTCCGGTCGCCGACGGTGGGGATGGGACCCTGGACGCCGCAGTCGCTGCCGGTTATCGGTTGGTGCCCTGTCGGGTCGCCGGTCCCACCGGTGAACCGGTGGACACCGGGTTTGCGGTGCGGGACGGAGTCGCCGTCGCCGAACTCGCCGACGCCTGTGGACTGAACCGATTGCCTGCAGGGCATCTCGCGCCGTTGACAGCGAGCAGTGCCGGATTTGGACAGGTCATCGCCGCGGCACTGGACGCGGGATGCCATCGGGTGGTCCTCGGCGTCGGCGGCAGCGCCAGCACCGATGGCGGCGCCGGGATGCTGACCGCTCTTGGCGCCCGACTGCTTGACGCCGCCGGTCTGGACCTGCCCGCCGGGGGTGCTGCGCTGGAGCACCTGGACAGGGTCGACCTGACCGGGCTGCATCCATCGTTGGGTTCCACCGAGTTCGTACTGGCCAGCGATGTCGACAACCCGCTATGCGGGCCTACCGGGGCGGCCGCTGTGTATGGGCCGCAGAAGGGCGCGACCCCCGACGATGTGACCCGGTTGGACGGCGCGCTGCGCCGCTGGTCGACGCTGCTGGCCGACGCCATGAGCCGGGACTCCGGGCCGTCAGGGCATCCGGCGGCGGAGGTCCCCGGAGCGGGTGCGGCCGGCGGCGTCGGGTTCGCCGCGCTCGCGGTGCTGCACGCCGAGGCCCGACCCGGTATCGACCTGATGCTGGAACTGACCGGATTCTACGGGCAGTTGCCGGGTGCCCGGTTGGTGATCACCGGGGAGGGGTCGCTGGACAGTCAGACCCTGCATGGCAAGGCTCCGGCAGGGGTCGCCGCGGCGGCCCGCCGCGCCGGCGTGCCGGTGGTCGCGGTGGCCGGACGGAACCTGCTCAACCCCACCGAGTTACGCGATGCCGGTGTCGGCGCCGCGTACGCGTTGCTGGACATCGAACCGGACCCGGCGGTGTGCATGACCGATGCGGCCCGCCTGCTGCGCACCCTCGCGGGCCGAATCGCCGCCGACTGGCTGACCCAACCAGTCGGCCAACAACTGTAGGGAGATTGACGCCGGAAACCCGGCGTCGGTCTCACAATCACATTCCCACAACGCAATGACAGGACTGATTCTCGTGCCAGAGGTATACCGCGCCGCAGCCGTTTCTACCGGTGACGGCCGCAACGGCCACAGCCGCAGCACCGACGGAATGGTCGACGTCGACCTGGCCACCCCCAAGGAACAGGGCGGCCCGGGCGGGGCGACCAACCCTGAGCAGCTCTTCGCCGTCGGGTGGGCCGGCTGCTTCCATTCCTCGCTGAAGGTCGTCGCCCGCGGGGAGGGCATCACGCTGACCGATTCCACGGTCACCGTCGAGGTCGGCCTGAACAAGGAAGACGGTGCGTTCTCGCTCGCCGCCGCGATCATCGCGCACCTCCCGGGCGTCGAGCAGGGCAACGCCGAACACCTGCTGGCGCAGGCGCATCAGCGATGCCCGTACTCCAAGGCCACCCGGGGCAACATCGACGTCACGCTCACCCTGAACTAGACCACCGGCTTCCCGCCCACCCGGCTTCACGGGGCATTCTTGGCGAGAAACGCACAATTTCAACGGGTTTCAACCCGTCCCTGGTGTCAAGCAGACACCAGGGACTGACTTCCGGGGCGCCACCCCCCGACCCACCGAAGGAGAACCATGCTCACCACCAGCGTCCCACTGTTCGTGAACGGCGGGGGAATGCGCGGCGGCCCCATCCACCACACCATTTCCGACCACCCGTTCCTGGGCGAGCGGTGGACGGCCCCGAAGTACCGGTTCTTCTCGGTCGGTGACCGGTTTCCCGCGATGTGGCTGGTCGACCAGGGCGGCGTGGCCGTCCCCGGCGAGCTCTACGACGTACCGCTGACCGTCATCCGCGACCAGTTCATCCCCGCGGAACCAGTCGAACTGGAACTCGGGGTCATCGAGTTGGCCGACGGTGACTCGGCGTTGGCGGTCGTGCTGCGCCGGGAGGTCCTGGGGACCCCTGAGCTGTTGGACATCTCCGATCGGGGTGGCTGGCGCGCCTACCGATCGCTAGAGAACGACAGACGGTAATGCGTGAGCATCTTCGAAGCGATCTGCATCTTCCTCGCCGGCATCGCGGCGGGGACGATCAATACCGTCGTCGGGTCCGGCACCCTGGTCACCTTCCCGACCCTGCTGGCCTTCGGGTACCCGCCGGTGGTCGCGACGATGTCGAACGCGGTCGGCCTGGTCCCCGGCAACATCTCCGGGACCTGGGGTTACCGCCGGGAACTGCGCGGGCAGTGGGCCCGGTTGCGCTGGCAGCTGCCCGGGTCGTTGCTAGGGGCACTGACCGGCGCCTGGCTGCTGCTGCACCTGCCGGAAACCACCTTCAAAAAGGTGGTCCCGGTGCTGCTGGTGTTCGCGTTGATCCTGGTGATCGCACAACCCCGGATCCAGGCGTGGACCCGGCGACGGGCGGAAAAGGCCGGCCACGCCCACGATCACGTCACCCGTACCCGGATGGTGCTGCTGGTCATCAGTACCTACCTGACCGGTGTTTACGGCGGGTACTTCGCCGCAGCCCAGGGCATCGTGCTGATCGGCATCATGGGGATCCTGCTGCCGGACTCGAGCCAACGCATCAACGCGGCGAAGAACATCCTCACCCTGGTGGTGAACGTGGTCGCCGCAATCACCTACACCCTGGTGGCGTTCGATCGGATCAACCGAGCTGCAGCAGGTCTCATCGCCGGTGGGACTCTGATCGGCGGATTCCTGGGTGCCCACGTCGGTCGGAAACTGTCACCACGGCTGCTTCGTGCGGTCATCGTGATCCTTGGCCTCGTGGCCCTCTGGGTGCTGCTGGCCTGACATGCCGCCGGCAAGCCCGCCGCCGGGTCACTCACCGACCCGTTCGAGCATCCGCAGCTGACCAGGAAAGGAGTCATCGTGGCTGATATCAACCGGCTGCCCGGAGCGCAGCTCGATCACTGGGACTGGCAGCTCGACGCGGCCTGCCGCGGAATGGACAGCTCCCTGTTCTTCCACCCACCGAATGAACGGGACGCGGCCCGGGAAAACCGCGCTGCCCGGGCGAAGGCGATCTGCCGGGGGTGCCCGGTGGTCGCCGACTGCCTGGACCACGCGCTCCGCGTCCGCGAACCGTACGGGGTGTGGGGCGGGCGCACCGAGGACGAACGGGCGGGCCTGCTCGGGCTCCAGTCACTGCGCTACCCAGCAGTGATCCGCGGCGCGAGCAGCGACGAAGGATCCCGGCGCCCCGGCCCAGCCAGAGCCGCCGACCGCGAAAAACGCAACTCGGCATGACCACGAGGACCCGGTCCAGCCGGTTTCACCGCGACCAGCGATGGCGCAGACCCGTTGCGCCGGAGAAGCAATTCCACCTCACCCGTGATCCGTGCGAAGGCACGACAGGAAAGGGACCATCATGACGAACACCTACTACGCACCGACCGGCGGGCACCCCGCCCAGACCGAACTGACCACAAATCGGGCGGTCTTCACCGAGGCCTACGCGGTGCTGCCGCGCGGGACGATGCGCGACATCGTGACCAGCCTGCTGCCGTTCTGGGACAAGACCCGGTTGTGGGTCATCGCCCGCCCCCTGTCGGGATTCGCCGAGACCTTCTCGCAGTACATCGTCGAGGTCGCGCCCGGCGGCGGTAGCGACCACCCGGAAGCCGACCCCGGCGCCGAGAGTGTGATCTTCCTGATGGAGGGCGAGCTGTGCATCACCCTCGACGGCGAAAAGCACGACGTGACCCCGGGTGGGTACGGTTTCATCCCGCCGGGCGCCGACTGGCAGGTCCAGGCGACAGGTGACACCCCGGCCCGGTTCCACTGGATCCGGAAGGCCTACCAGCGGGTCGACGGGATCGACCTGCCTTCGGCGTTCTTCACCAGTGACGCCGAGGTGCAGGGTATCGAGATGCCCGGCACGAACGGGGCGTGGGTGACCCAGCGGTTTGCCGACCCCACCGATCTGCGGCACGACATGCATATCAACATCGTCAGCTTCGAACCCGGCGGTGCGATTCCGTTCCCGGAGACCCATGTGATGGAGCACGGGATCTACGTGCTGGAAGGCAAGGCCGTGTACCTGCTCAACCAGGACTGGGTCGAAGTGCAGGAGGGTGACTTCATGTGGCTGCGCGCTTTCTGCCCTCAGGCTTGCTACGCGGGCGGCCCGGGACGATTCCGCTACCTGCTCTACAAGGACGTCAACCGGCACGCTACCCTGAGCCGGCAATTCGCCTGATGACTGCAGAGCGCACCCTCATAATATACTCGTGCCCCAATTCGCCGAATTCTCCGGTATGTAAGATCGCCAAACTTGGCACACCCCTGGAGCCTTCGTGACAACCGTGTTGATGTTGGGCGAACGGGCGCCGGTAAAGGAACTCAGGCCGCAGTACTTGCATCGTTCTGCGACGTCCCGCATATTTCCACGGGAGACATTTTCCGCGCCAACATTCAGGCGGAAACACCAATGGGAAAGCTCGCGGCAAATGCTCTGCGGGCCGGTGAGCTGGTACCCGATTCCGTCACCCAGGCAATGCTCGCCGAGCGTCTCCGCCACCCGGACACCAACGATGGCTTCGTGCTCGACGGGTTCCCACGTACCACCACCGATCAGGCCACCTGGCTGGATGCGATGCTCACCGGTTGCTCCGACGTGGCTGCCGTCATCGTATTGGCTGCGCCCGACGAGGTTCTGCTGGACCGCGCACAACGGCGGGGAAGGATGGACGACACGGCCACGGCGATAGCCCGACGACTGGCCATCTACCGCGAACGAACTAAACCATTACTCGGCTACTACGGCGATTTGGTGACCGGGATTGACGGAGCACGCGACACCGGGCTTGTCCACGAAAACATTGTCAAACCATTCAAACAAGAATCACCTACGCCTAAACCAACGTCAGGATATGGATAGAGGGTGATGTAGCGCCGTGTCAACCTGCGTCGACGGCTAAATTGAGGAAGATAGTCAAGAATATGGTGTCAAAAGAAAATTATTCGGCCGATTACGCGAGGGCGGAGCTACTATGGGGTGAGTTATCCAAGGCCCGGGCCGCTGACAATCCCCACCCGGTCGCCGATCTGGAAGACGCCGCATTACGGTTCTACCTGCCCATGGCGCGTACACTTGCCCACTCGTTTGACGAGTCCGTTGACCCAATCATGGCCGAACAGGCCGCCGAGCTCGGTTTGGCTCGTGCCGTCCTGGGATGGCGGCAACAGACGAGCGATGGCTTCCGCGGGTTCGCCCGGACCACCATCGCGCGGCAGCTCCTGAGCCTTTGAAACCGGTCGGGGCTCGCTGCGCATCCCAAGGCACCCTGGCCAGACGTGCGGTTCCGTGTTCGTACCCAAGGCTGGAGCTCAGTGCGTTAGCGTTGGCTGCGCCCGCTTTGGTTCTGTGCGGGTGGCGTCCGAAAGAGTGGTCCTTACGCGATAAGGCGGGTGCCGATAACTGCCCCTGTTCCGAGCCGATATTTGGCGCCGGTGGGCGGGCGAGCGGCCGTACGACGGAACCCGGAGCCGTTGAACACCGATGCGGTGCCTGCTGGCGGACCGGCTCGGGCGGGCTGGCCAGCTCAGCGCAGCCATGTCACCCATCAGCGTGGTCACCAGCCGTGGTCACCTATTTTCACGTCGGGGTGGATTGGAGAGGGTGCCGTGCGGTGGCCACGCCTGGATCTGCGGTCCAATGCCGCCTGGCACGGCGTCGGACCGGGATTGGTCGCGGCAACTGCTGCGGTCGCCCTCGCGTTCGTGATCAACGGGTGGTTCCCGGCGATCAGCCCACTGACCGTCGCGGTGGTGATAGGAGTGGTGGCCGGCAACGCCCGTGTTTCCCTGCGCCGGCTCCGGCCCGGACTGCGGTTCGCGGTCAAACATCTACTTCGGGTGGGTGTGGTGCTGCTCGGGCTGCGGTTGGCGGTCCCCGATGTCATCCGACTTGGAGGCCCAGCGCTGGTGATGGTGGTGGTGATCGTGGTCATCACCTTTTTCGGCACTCAGCTGCTGGGGCGCTGGATGGGGGTGAGCCCGGGGACCTCGCTGCTGGTCGCGACCGGTTTCTCGATCTGTGGCGCGTCAGCGGTGGCGGCCATGGACGGGGTCACCAGGAACGAAGAGGACGAGGTGGTGACGGCGATCGTGCTGGTCACCCTATTCGGCAGCCTCGCGATCGTCGTGCTGCCTCTGCTGCAACACCCCCTTGGGTTGTCTGATGTCGCGTTCGGGCTCTGGACCGGAGCCAGCGTGCATGACGTTGCGCAAACGGTGGCGACGGCATCCGTCGTCGGTCCGTCCGCACTGGCGGCCGCGGTGGTGGTCAAGCTGACTCGTGTCGTGCTGCTGGCACCGATGGTTGCCGGCGTCAGTCTCTGGCGGCGTCGCAGCGAGACCGGGGGTACGGAACGCGGAGGCCGCCCTTGGTGCCGCTGTTCGTGGTGGGTTTTCTCGTGATGGTGGGTCTGCGCAGCACGGGCCTGATTCCCGAGCAGGTGCTTGCCTTCGCGCAGATCATCGAATCGATCGTGCTAGCAGCTGCACTGTTCGGACTGGGCGCCGGTGTCCACCTTCGAACGCTCGCGCGGACGGGTGGTCGGGCGACCCTGCTCGGCCTGTGCTCCTGGGGGTTGGTTGCCACAATCGCCTACGGCGGAGTGCTGTTGTTGGACAGATAAGACTCTTTCAGGAAGGAAATGACCAGCACCATGCTCCGAGCCAAACGAACGCGGTGCCCGCACCGATGACCTGCCCGGTTGTCATCATTACTCAGGCACTGGTCGGTGCGGCAGGTTCGGCGGCGAGGGTCAGGTAGGCCAGGCAGAGATGGGGCTTGACGAACGGCACCAGCCTCACCGTGGCGGGTTGGGTTGCCGAACTGGGTGAGCGCGCCCTGCAGCAACCCGAGGTGGATGCCGCAGACCACGTCGGGGTATTCCCGGGCGACGTCCCGGTAGGGGCAGGCGCGGAGCCGGATAGCCCGTTCGTTCCCCGGCGTCTGGTGCGGGGGGTGGGGCCGAGGTTGGCGGCGAGTATGGCAGCGATCGGCCGGTATCCGTCGGGAGGTGCTTCCTCGGTGTGGGCGGCGACCTGCGGATCATGGGCCTCGGGCGAAAAGCCCACATAGCAAAAGGAACTGCGCCGACTGCTATCGGAAGGCTGGCAACCGCAGGCCGTGTTGCGCTCCGGATTCGGGGCACCGATGGCGGCCACGTGAAGGCGGGTCGTGGTGGACCTGCTGCTTCCCGGTTGGTGTTGTCCGGCCAGGGGTTAGGCCGGACCGGCCGGTCAGGTACTCACTGGCACCGCCCGCTGGGTCGCGATGAGCGGCGTGATGACGGCCATCGGCATTGGATGGGGCATCACCTGGTTCACCTACGCGGTCCATCTCCCGCACCCGCCCCGTCACCTCGGGCGCGGGCGTCGTGTCATTGGGAATCTCAGACCGGGCGACGGCCGGACGGCGGTTCTAGTCTCGTTCCATGGTCACCGGATCTCCCGACCCCGCTCGTCCGACGATGCCGGACGGCTACGGACTACCCAGTACCACCGACGGCCTGCTGGCCTGGAGCGAGGTCGAGCAGCGACTGCGTCAGTCGTTGCATTACTGGCTGTGCACCGTCCGGCCCGACGGCACTCCGCACTCGGTGCCGCGCTGGGGGGTATGGCTGGACAACCTGTTCTACTACGACGGTGCTCCGACAACTCGGCACGTCCGCAACCTCACGAGCAACCCGGCGTGCACCCTGACCTTGGAGAGCGGCACCCAGGTGGTGATCGTCGAAGGTGTGTCCGTGGCGACCAGCGCCGACCCGGCCGGCCTCGGTGCCCGGCTCGCGACCGCCTTCGGGAAATACCATCCCGAGTACGCCCCGGCTCCCCAGTCCTGGTCCGGCGAACAGGGCGGCGGCCTGCGGGTGATCACTCCGAAGCGGGCCCTGGCGTGGTTCGCATTTCCCAAGGACTGCACCCGATTCACCTTCTGAGGTGGCAGGGTTTTCGTCATGGACAAGGTCACCAACCAGCAGATCATTGAGGCAGGCCTGGGCGATTGGCGCCAGCTGGCCCAGGCACTGCACGCGCGCTATGCGATCCCGGACTACCGGGCGGCTGCGGCCTTCGTGACCGCTGTCGCCGAGGTGGCCGACGCGGCCGGCCACCACCCTGACCTCAGGCTCAGCCGAGGCGTCATCGACATGTCGCTCTGCACCCACGAGGACGGGTTGTGGGTGACCCAGGACGATCTCGACCTGGCCCACAGGATCAGCGACATCGCCCGCCAGCACGGGCTCGAACCGCAGCCCGCAGCGGTGACGCAGCTCGAACTGGCGCTTGACACTGCGCACGAGGACGGGGTCGCCCCCTTCTGGTCGGTCCTTTTCACCGGTAGCCCGGACAACAAGATCTACGACTCCGTCTTCGATCCGACCGGACGGGTCCCCGGACTGTGGTTCCAGGGCACCGACAAGCACGAGAACCCCAGGCAGCGATGGCATTTCGACCTCTGGTTGGCACCCGAGGTCGCCGCCGAACGGATCACCGCGGCTCTCGCGGTCGGCGGGGTCGTTGTCGATGACAGTGAAGCACCATCGTTCACCGTGCTGGCCGACCCCGACGGACCGGGTCTGCGTTTGCACCTCGACGGGCCGCGACTGATGCTGCAGCGCCGCTGACCCGCGCGTCAGCGGCTCGGCTGTCACCGACGCTGTTCGCTCACCAGAGCGGCGACCGGTCCACCCGCGCGGACCCGGGACGCAACGGATGCCGTGGGGCGCTCCGTAGAGCGCGGCTGGCTCAGCACCCCGCGTTCAACGTTGCATCTGCGGCACACCGGTTTTCAGGGCTAGAGGATTTCCGGGCAAACTCCCAAAATGTTAGGCGCACTGTCGCCGTCAAATCGGCGGGCTGGCAGGGCAACCTGCTGGCGGTGTAGCAATCAGAGCGAACGCCGGTGTCGCAGTAGTCGCGCGCCGGTTCCTGATTGCAGGAGCCGACACCGACCGCCACAACGGGGGAGATCCGGCAGATGCCCGCCTTTCGCGGCAGGCGCGTAGATCGCCGAGTGTGGTTGTGGGGCAGCATTTTCGCGGCGCTGAGCACAAATGACGTGGTCCACAACCTACGGTCCAGCCAACGGCACCCGGCTCCCGCGCCGATCGGCTCCGTCTGCACCCTTGTAGTCGCCTACAGCGCCACGACCGGTGAGTTGCTGGACAGCTTTGACCGGTGCTCGGTGCCTGGCGGGGACGCCCGACCCGGCACCGGCTAATCCAGTAACCGGTTAATTCCCGCCTGTCGGCGGGCGATCAGCGTCACCAGGTCATAGATGATGTGGGAGGCGGCGACCGCGGTGATCTCGGCGTGGTCGTAGGCAGGCGCCACCTCGACGACGTCCGCCCCGACCAGGTTCACCCCGTCCAGAGCGCGTAGCAATTCCAGCAACTCGCGGCTGGTCAGGCCACCCGCTTCCGGCGTGCCGGTGCCGGGGGCGTGCGCTGGGTCGAGGACGTCGATGTCGATGGACACATACAGCGGCCGGTCACCGATGCGGGCCTTGAGTGTGGCCGCCACGTCGTCCACCCCCCGCCGCCCCACGTCGGAGGAGGTGACGATGCCGAAACCAAGCCGGGCGTCCTCGGTGAGGTCGCTCGCGGCGTAGAGCGGTCCGCGGGTGCCGACGTGGCTCAGCGCGTCCAGGTCGAGCAGTCCCTCCTCCGACGCTCGCCGGAACGGGGTGCCGTGGGTGTAGTCGGCACCGAAGTAGCTGTCCCAGGTGTCCAGGTGCGCATCGAAGTGCAGCACGGCCATCGGCCCGTGCGCGCGGTGCATCGCCCGCAGCACCGGCAGCGCGATCGTGTGATCGCCGCCCATGCAGACCGGGGTGGTGCCGTCCTCGATGAGTTCACCGACCTGGCGGTCGATGGTCGCGAGGGCATCGGCGATGTCGAACGGGTTGACCGCAAGGTCGCCCGCGTCGGCAACTTGCACCGCGGCGAACGGGGAGGTGTCCAGCGCCGGGTGGTAGGGACGCAACAAACGGGAGGCCTCCCGGATCGCCGCCGGACCGAACCGGGCACCAGGCCGGTAGGACACACCGGCGTCGAACGGGATACCCAGCACCGCGATGTCCGCGTGGGCGACCTCGTCCAACCGGGGCAGCCGGGCGTAGGTGGCGATGCCGGCGTACCGAGGGACGAGCGCGGCGTCGACGGGGCCGAGCGGCGCGTCCGGGCCATCCTGAATCCGGGGTGTGTTGATCGAGAACACTTGCAGCTCCTGGGCTGGTTGGGTAAAGCCCCACTACTCACGTGCTGGTGATGGTTCTCCATCGCAGTGGTCGAGGCCCGAGGCAGGCTATCTCCTGCGTGCTGGCCTGACGGCCGTAGACCCGAGCAGGTTGTCAGTGATGGCAATTGATTCAAATGCACTCGTTCGGCCCCGTTCGGGGCAAGATGGCCGGGTGAGCACCGTCGACCGCGTACCGACCGGGGACGACCCGGCGTCGGCTCCGTTGGTTACCGCCGATGCGGCCAACCCCGCGACGGTCAGCGCCGACACCACCCCCGTCGGCGTGGTCCCGGCGCCCGGGATCGCCCCGTCACGGTGGACCTTCACCGACGTCATCGCCGGATTGGGTCTGGTGTTCCTGCTGGGTCAAATGGTGGCGGCCCCGTTCCGGTTCACCTCCTCCGACGGCGGCCCCCTTCGCCTGGTGGTGGGGGCCCTGCCGGTCTGGATCGGTCTGCTGGGAACCGCGATCTGGGCGTGCCGGCGGCACGGCACCGGCCGGCTCCGGACCGATCTGGGTTTGAAATTCAAACCGGTGGACCTGGCGATCGGACTCGGCGCCGGCCTGGGTCTCCGGTTCGCGGTCGGCGCCTGGGCCGCGCTGTACTCGTCCGTGCGCGGGCAGCGCCCGTCCGGAAATCTGCAGAGCCTGCTGGGTAACGGGCTGGGGACCGGCGTCATCCTCGTTGCCAACGCCCTCGCTATTGCGGTAATCGGCCCGGTGATCGAGGAGATCTTCTTCCGCGGTGTCGGGCTGCGGTCCGCGCTGGCCAGTCTGTGGCGGCGGGCCGGGCGGGGGAGGCTCGGCGACCCCAGGCTCCGCGCACGGTACGCGGTCCTGCTCACCTCGGCGGTGTTCGCAGTGCTGCACGTCTCCGAGGTCGGTGACCTGACCTCCGCCGTGGTGTTGCTACCGGGGCTGTTCCTGGCCGGCTGGGTGATGGCCCGGTTGACCATGTGGAGCGGCCGGCTCGGCCCGGCGATCATCACCCATGTGGTGTTCAACAGCGTCGCGGTAGTCGCGTTGCTCGCCCTGAACTGACGGCTCGGCAGTGGGCGAGGCACGCCCGGCCCAGCTCCTCTACCGTCGGTCGCGTCCCCACCGCGAGTCCTGACGGGAGCTGCCGTGTCACACCCGTTGCTGGAGACCAAGCTCGGCGTTCCCAGGCTTCGTCAGCTGCTGGTCGCTCGACCGCGGTTGACCGCTCTGCTGTCCGGCGGGGCGGTCGCGAGGTTGACGGTGATCTCGGCGCCGGCCGGATTCGGCAAGACGACGCTGCTTGCCGGTTGGCTTGACGCCCTGGACCGTCCGGTGGGGTGGCTGAGCCTGGACGACGGCGACCGGCAACCAGGCACGTTCTGGACGTACCTGATCGCTGCCCTGCAGGCGGCGGTACCGGGGGTCGGGGCGAGCGTGCTTCCGCTGCTGCAATCGGCCCAACCTCCGATCGAGACGGTCCTGACGGCGGTGCTCAACGAGCTGGCCGCCGCTCCCCACGACGTCGTGCTGGTGCTGGACGACTATCACCTGGTCGACGGGCCGGCGGTCCGGGATGGGATGACGTTCCTGGTGGACCATCTCCCGCCGCACGTGCACCTGGTGGTCAGCACCCGATCCGACCCGTTGCTGCCGTTGGCCCGGCTGCGGGCGCGCGGCGAGCTGGTCGAAGTCCGCGCCGCCGACCTGCGTTTCACTCCCGACGAAGCGTCCACCTACCTCAACGACGTTGCGGGACTGGGCCTCTCGATCGACGACGTAGCCACCCTGGAGGGTCGGACGGAGGGCTGGATAGCGGCACTCCAACTGGCCGCGCTGTCGCTGCGGGGCCGCGAGGATGCCGGGGGTTTCATTGCCGGGTTCGCCGGCGACGACCGGTACATCGTCGACTACCTGGTCGAGGAGGTGCTGCAGCGTCAGACGGAGCAGATCCGCACCTTCCTGCTGCAGACGTCCGTGCTGGACCGGTTGACCGGCCAGCTCTGCGACGCCGTCACCGCCAAACCGGGTGGCAGGGCGACGCTGGAGGCGCTGGATCGGGCCAACTTGTTCGTGGTGCCGCTCGATGAGCGTCGCCACTGGTACCGGTACCATCAGCTGTTCGCCGACATGTTGCGCGCTCACCTGCTCGACGAACGGCCCAACGAGGTTGCCGACCTGCACCGACGGGCCGGTCGCTGGTACGACCAGGATGGTCAACCGCAGCCGGCGGTGCGCCACGCACTGGCCGCCGGGGACGTGGATTGGGCAGCGGACCTGGTCGAACGGGCCATCCCGGCATTGCAGCGGACCAGGCAGGAGGCGACCATCCGGGGCTGGCTCACCGTCATTCCCGACGAGGTGGTCCGGGTGCGGCCGGTGCTCGCCGTCGGTTTCATCGGGGCGTTGATGGCCGGGAACGAGTTTGCCGGTGTCGCGGACCGGCTGCGTGACGCCGAACGGTGGCTGGGCCCGGCCGCGCAGGACCGCGAGTCGCGGCACGGCTCGGCAATGATCGTGGCCGACGACGCGGAGCTCGCGAGCCTGCCGGGTGCGATCGAGATGTATTGGGCTGCGCTGGCTTTGGTGAGCGGGGACACGGCGGGCACCCTTGCGCACGCCCAGCTGGCCATCGACCGAGCGGCCGGGCAGGAACACGTCATCCGGGCGGGGGCCTCTGCCCTGGCGGGTTTGGCGCTGTGGGCGGGCGGTGATCTTGACGGTGCCTATCGGGCCTACTCCGCGTGTGTGGACGGGCTGCGGCACGTCGGGCACCTCGCCGACGTTTTGGGCTGCTCGGTCACCCTCGCTGATATCCGGACGACGCAGGGTCGGCTCGCTGACGCGCAGCAGATCTACCAGCAGGGCTTGCAGATCGGTTCCGCCGAACCCGGGACGGTGCTTCGCGGGACGGCCGACATGTACGTTGGACTGAGCCAGATCGCCTGCGAGCGAGGTGATCTCGCCGCCGCTACGCAGTACCTGATGCGCAGCCGGGAGTTGGGTGACGGTGCTGGTTTGCCGCAGAACCCCTACCGGTGGCGGGTGGCGATGGCTCGGGTTCGGGAGTCCGAGGGCGACCTGGCCGATGCCCTGTCGCTGCTGGACGAGGCGGACGCGTGTACCTGGGCGACTTCTCGCCCAATGTGCGGCCTATCCCGGCCATGCGAGCCCGGGTGCTCGCGGCGCAGGGGAACGTCGACGCGGCCCTGAGCTGGGTGCGGGAGCGGGGCCTGTCGGTGGACGACGACCCGGTGTATCTCCGTGAGTTCGAGCATCTGACTTTGGCCCGGGTTTTATTGATCCAGGCGAGGCAGGCGGGCGATGTCGCCGGCCTGAGCAAGGTCGATGCCCTGCTCGACCGCTTGCTGGTGGCCGCCAACGCCGGCGGCCGGGCGGGCAGCGCGATCGAGATCCTTGTACTGCTGGCGCTTTCCCGGCAGGCGGCCGGCAAGGCCTCGGCAGCAGTGGCATTGCTCGAGCGGGCGCTGTCCAGGGCCGAAGCGCAAGGCTACGTCGGGGTTTTCGCCGTCGAGGGTCTGCCGATGGCGTCGCTGCTGGCGGCGCTCGACCGGCTGCGGGGCGGCTCGCCGTACGTGCAACTGTTACTGGCTGCGTCAGCCTCGAATGGTGGCGCACTGCCCTCGGCAGGCTCGGCCGCCGTGGCGGGCTCGGCTCTCGTCGTCCAGTTGAGCGGCCGTGAGCAGGACGTGCTGGCCCTGTTGGCCACCGACCTGTCGGGCCCGGACATTGCCCGCCAACTCTTCGTGTCGCTGAATACGCTGCGCACGCACAGCAAGAGCATCTACGCCAAACTCGGTGTGAACAGCCGGCGGGAGGCGGTGCGTCGCGCGGGGGAGCTGAAACTGTTGGCCGCCCCCCGCTGACTGATGCCTGCCACCCTGAAGCGTCCCGAGGCTCCGACGGTGATGTCACAGCGACCGGAGCGATTGAGCGCTATTTTGCACTCGTCGAGCTACTGGTCGAGGGCCGATCGAAGCAGGTGTCCAAGACGTGGCTGGCCGCGCGGGACGAAACATGGCGCACCGCGGTCGATGTGGTGGCGATGGACGGGTTCACCGGGTTCAAGACCGCCGCGGTCGAGGAAATCAACGACGACGTCGTGGTGGTCATGGACCCCTTCCACGTGGTCAGGTTGGCCGGACACGGCCTTGAGCTGTGCCGGCGCCAGGTCCAGCTCGCCACCCTGGGTCACCGGGGCCGAGCGGGGGACCCGTTGTATTCGGCTCGTCGCACCTCGAGCACCGGAGCGCATCTGCTCACCGACAAGCAGCGGCAACGGATCACCGCGCTGTTCGCCGATGACGGGCACGTGGAGGTCGAGGCGACCTGGGGTGTCTACCAAGCGATGGTCGGAGCCTACCGCGACCCAACCGGGCCAACGGAAAGAGCAGGATGAACCACCTAATCGACCGCCTCAGTAGCGGTGTCCCTGCAGCCCTTGTCGAAATGCGAACATTCGGCAGAACACTGAAGAAACGGGCCGGCGACATCCTGGCCTAGTTCGACCGGGCCGGCACCAGCAACGGACCCACCGAGGCCATCAACGGCCGCTTGGAACGCCTTCGCGGGTCCGCTCTCGGCTTCCGCAACCTCACCAACTACATCGCACGATCACTCCTGGAAACCGGCGGATTCGGACCCGTCCTACACCGTCAATTCGCGATGAGCCTCTTTACCCGACCTCTCCTAGATTTTCGAGTAAGGAGCTACGGTCGTTCCGACATTAGAATTCTAGCAATCGGGGTCACTTCTGCCAAGCCGTTCTCGCAGTTGATGTCCGGTGAAAGTTCACCATCACTTTAACTCGAGTGTTTGACGGTCCCATTCGTCGGCGGTATTGCGCCTCCGGGAGGCCTAGTAAGCCTGAGGCGTCTAATCGACCAAAGCGCCATCAGCAACCCGGAAGCAACGAAGCAAAGTGACCACCACCATCGAGGGGAGGAAAGGATGAACAGCAGGAGGAAAAAGGCGGCCTGCCCGGAACCTATTAGTAGGCGGATCCTGTCAGCTGATGCCGCCGCCCCTGACTTGGAGCGATAAGACTCGTCACTCAAAGAAAACAACTCCCAAAAACCCCAAGGGTGTTGAACGATAGTCCAACGACGGTTTCGCCAAAAGCTGAAGCCGCTCCTGCCGGATTCAGCAATAGTGGCGACAAAGCAAACACCGAAATACTGCAGTACCACTCCTGCCACGTTTGACTTGTAACCGATGGGTCCGCGCAGTAACCAGTGTTACAGACACTGCTGTCTACTGTCTCATACCCATCATTCGTGGAATCACAACTACCATCAAAATTCGAACACAAGCCCGCAGGGTCGTTGTAGCTAATGGGGTTGTTGTTGGTGTAGGTGTAGTTGTTGGTTTCTTGGCCGCTGGGGTCGGGTTGGGTGAATCGGCCGGTTGCGGGGTTGTAGTAGCGGGCACCCATTTTGACCAAGCCGGTGGGGTCGGTGTAGCCGGTGGCGTACCGGTAGTGGTTCACGTTGGCTTGGGGGCCGGTGCTGGTGAGGGGGTTGCCGTAAGGGTCGTAGGTATAGCTGGCGGCGGTGGCCTGGGCCGCGTCCGTCAATAGCAGCACGGAGCCGACGTTGTCGCTGGTGGCGTAATAGGTGGTGGCACCGTTGGTGGTGATGGTCTGCATCCCGATGAGGGTGCCTTTGGGGTCCCGGATGTATTTGGTGGTGGTCCCGCCGCCCTTTTCCTGGGTGACCTGACCGAGAGTGTTGGTGGTGAACTGGGTGCCGGTGAAGGAGTACCTCTCGTTGTTGCTGGTCCCGGCGTAGGTGTGGGTCAACGCCCCGCCGGTGGTGGTGGTGGCGAGTTGGTTGAATCCGGTCCAGGTGTTCCCGCCGCTGGTTTGGTTACCGGCCCCGTCGTAGCTGTAGGTGGTGGCCCCTCCGGGCGGGGTGCAGGAGCCGGACGTGCCGGCGGCGGACCAGCACAGTTGGTCGGCGGCGTTGTAGGCGTAGTTGGTGGTGCCGACGGTTCCGAGGGCGGTGCCGGTGGTGACCTGCTGGGTGCGGTTCCCGTTCAGGTCGAACGTCCAGGCCTTCGTGCCGGTGGTGGTGCCGCCGCTGTTCTTGGCGGTCGCGCCGGTGAGCCGGTTCGCCGGGTCGTAGCCGTAGGTGGTGATGTTCCCGGCCTGGTCGGTGACCGTGCCGATCAGCGAGGTGTCCGCCGCGGGCCCGGTGGTGGTGGTGTACGTGTACGCCCGGGACACCAACACCGCTGATGAGGTGTTCCGGGTGGTGATCGAGGTCGGCCGGCTCGACCCGTCGTAGGCGGTGCTGGTGGTGACACCGTTCGGGTTGTACGTCTGGGTGCGCCGGTTCGCCGCGTCGTAGGCGAACGCAAGGCACCCGGTGGCGTTCGGGGTGACCGGCACCGCAGGAGACGCAGGGCAGGACCCGCCGGGCACGGCCAGGGCGATCAGGTTGTTCGCCGCGTCGTACCGGTAACTGGTGGTGTTCGCCGCCCCGGTGCCACCATCAACCGCGGTCAACACGTTGCTGGCCCGGTCGTAGGTCACAGATGAACTGTAAACCGCGCCCGCGGTCTCGGTTTTGCTGGTGGCCCGGTTCTGCGCGTCGAACACCCACGTCGCGGTGCTGGTCGCGTTCTTCCGGGTGGTGGTGTTCCCCGCCTGGTCGTAGGTGAACGTCACCCCGGACGCGACGGAGCAGTTCGACGATGACGTCGAGACCTGGGTGATCCGGTCATTCTTGTCATAACAGGTGCTGGTGGTGGTGCCCTTCGCATCCACCTGGGAGATCACCCGGCCGGCGGCGTCGTAGGTGAACGTGGACGCCCCGATCCCCGCCGGCGGGGTCAACGTGACCAGGTTCCCGGCGGCGTTGTAGGAGTAGTTGGTGGTGTTGGTCTTCCCGTCGATCTTCTGGCACAGCTGACCGGGTTTCCCACCACAGGTGGCCGCGGTACCGCCGGAACCGCCTTGGTACTTGTAGGACCACGTCCCACCGGCGGGGGTGCCGGTGCCGTTGGCCCGGCCGACCGCGCTGGTGGCGGTCTGCCCCCACGTGTTGTACGTCAGGTCGGTGGTATTGCCCTGCGCGTCCTTGGAGGACTGGGGCCGGTAATCGGCGGTGGCCCCGTTACCCAGGGCGGTGGGGTAGGTGAACTCCGCGGACCGGCCGGCGGCGCCGGTGCCTCCCCCGCCGCCGGTCGGGGCGGTGATCTTCGTCAGGTTGAACGTCGACGCCGCCACCGTGTACTGGGTGACATCAGAGGCGCCGTTGCCGGCGCTGGTGACGTCGCCATGCGCGTTGAACTGGGACGCGTTGGCGTGGCCCAGACCATCCAGGATCTGGGCGATGACCTTGCTGGTGTCGTTGAAACTGTAGGTGGCGGTGTGCGAGTTCGGGTCGGTGACAGTGGTCTGACCCGGGACGTAGGCGTAGCTGTACGCCCCGGACACAGCGGCGTTGTTCGCCCCGACCACCATCGACGCCAGCTTCAAATCGGCCCCGGCGTAGGTGAAGTCGGTGCGGGACCCGCGGCCGTCGGTGATCGAGGAGACCTTCCCGTTCCCGTCGTACGCCCAGGTGGTGACCGCCCCCGTCGCGTCGGTGACGGAGCTCAACGCGCCCTGCGGCCCGTTGTAGGCCAGGGTGACCGTCCGGTTCAGGGAGGTGTCGGTGATGGTGGTCGGTTGGGTCGGGTTCGGCGTCGCGGTGTACCCGAACGTCACCACCCGGCCCTGGGTGTCGGTGATCGACGTCATCTTCCCGCCCGCATAGGCGTAAGTGATCTTGTTGGACCCGGTGATGTCCTCGGACCGGGCCAGTTGCAGGTTGTTCCCGTCGGAGACGTACACGTTCTTCACCTGCGACGGGTGGAACACCAACTCATACGTCGCGCCCGCGGAGATCGCCGCGTTCGGGGACCCGTCCACCGTCCGGGTCAGGTGCGCGTTGATGTTCTTCGGCACCACATAGGTGCCGTTCCCGACCGGGGAGAAACTGTAGGTGGTGCCCTTCGGGTCGGTGTAGGTGATCGTGTTGTTCGCGTTGCGGAACAACTGGGATTCGAACAACCCGGCCGTCAATGTGGGGCGGAGGTCGTTGCCCTCGTTGTACCGGACCCCGACGTTCACGCCCTGCCCGATCCCGGTCAACGACAACAGGGATTGGGTGATCAACAGGTTCCCCGTGGTCGGGTTCACCTCCGTGTTCACCCGGTCCGTCAAGGCCCGGGGGATCATCCCGGCGTCGCCGCGGGACCCGGACCGCCACGTCTGCGTCCCGACCGCGGGGGCCAGGTTCTGGGTGTTCGTGAAGTACCCCTGGGCGTCGATGACGACTCGCACCCACCCGGACGCGGCGGTGTTCTTCACCTTCACCTTCCCGTCGGCGCCGGGCCGGACGATCGTCATGTTCGATTGTTGGCTGCCGCCGCCGTCCATTTCCACCGTGGACACCCCTGGTTCGGAGGCATCCGATGGCCAGATCACCACCCCACCCGGGACCGGGGTGCCCTGGGTGGCGACGTTCATCGCGACACCGGAGATCGACGGGGAGTAGGCGGGCATCCCGGCAACCCCGGTGACCGGGACGTCGACGGTCGACCCGGCCGGTAGGTCCACTCCCGGCGCCGCGGTTGACGAGTCGTACAGCCGGGTGCCCAGCGGGGTGAACCCGGCGTTGGACGGTTCCCCGTCGAAGTACCCGATGACGTCCACCCGGATGCTGACCGGGGCGGCGTTCGGCGCGAACTTGATCGACAACTGGCCCTGCGCGTTCAGATCGATCGTCGTGCCGAGCGCGGTCTTGGATGCGGCGTCGTAATTCAGGGACACGTTCGGCGGGTTCGTGCCCGCCGCGAACGGCGTCACGTACGAGCCGATCGACCCGGCACCGGTGTTGTCCACCACCAGGTTCGCGTACACCGCGGTCGCCGTCGATGGGACACCCGCCACCCCGGACACCTGCACCGTCGAGGTTGACGCCGCGACCGGGGCGGTGATGGTGGTGACCGTCGCTGCGGGCAACGACACGAACCCACCCGGCGCCGGGGCGCCGTTCCCGGTGGTCAGGTAGCCCTGGATATCGACGACGACGTCCACCGCCTTCTGGGAGATCAAGTGGATCTTCCCGTCGGTGCCGTTCTCGATGATCACGGTGTTGGAGGCCACGTCGTTCGCCTCGTACAGCACGGTCGTCACAGTGCCGGTCGACCCGCCGGTGTTCGCCCCCGACGAGAGGACACCAGCGTCCGGGGTGTTGTTCAGCACGGTCACCGTGGCCACCACCGCGGCGATTCCGGTCGACGGCAACCCGGCCTGCCCGTTCACCGTGAATGTGGCATACGTGTTCGGCGTCAGCGTCCCGGTCAACCCGCCGGTCCCGATCCGGGTGTCCACCAGTCGGGTTTGCAACGGTACGAACTGCCCACCCGTGCCCGTCGGCGCGGCCGCCGCCGGGGTCGCCGAAATGACCACCCCCAGCACCGCCAACGCCACCGCTGTGGTGAATGACACCACCAACGCCACCGCCCGGCGGGCCCGATTGCGAACCCGGGACATGTAGGTAGGGAACAGGTTTCGGGCAGGGGGCAGTGACGACACGGGCACGTGGATTTCCTTCCATACCTGACCCGGCCGGGCCACCAACAGCGGCGGACCACCCAGAACCGAGCAGGTATTCGAAGTATGAGACCAACAACCGCAGACACGCACAGTGAAATCCAATGAACGGAGAGGAACTACCGGAACGGCCGAATGGCACGTGCGGCCAGCTATCGGAGCGACGACGCGACTGACGACATCGCACTCGGGCGAACGCACATCGAGTGATGGATGACTCGAAAGGAGCAACGGTGGTGAAGCCTGACGCCTGGTAGGTCAGCCAGAGCGGTCGACGCCCGCATCGTTCCGGTCGAGGACGATCCGGATCGACGTGACTCCCTTGGACAGTCCTGCCGTCTCACCACCTGGATCACCACATGTGGCGATGCCTACCCACCCGGTTAGCTCTTACCTTTCGATTAGTTCCAGAACCTGTCCGGAACCTCTGGGTAGGAATCGCGAAAGGGAGAGCGCTATGTACGACAGACCCATCGTCGGACCGGAACGGTGTGAGGTCCGGCTGCAGGGGCATCTCGACAACCGTTGGGACGCTTGGTTCGAAGGCCTTTCAGTGACCAACCGCAGTGACGGCACCACTGTCATCGACGGTGTCGTGGTCGACCAGTCCGCGCTGCACGGCCTGCTGCAAAAGGTCCGGGACGTCGGATTGCCGCTCATCTCGATCAACCGGATGGAACCCATCACGGTCACCACGAGGCCCGACGGGTCTCGTTCGCCGGTATCGCCCTAGAGGAGCACGAAATGACCGCAAAAATCTCGTCTTCCACCACAGCACCCACGACAACCGTTCCCCGACAACGTTTTCAGCTGCCAGCTCTGCGGAAGGCATCTCTGGCCGCCGGTGTGCTCTACCTGATCACCTTCGTGTCGATTCCGACGGTGACTTTGTACAGCGCGGTTCGCGACCCCAACTACGTGATTGGAGCGGGCCCGGATACCCCTGTTCTGTTCGGGGGGTTGCTGGAGATGGTGGTGGCCCTGGCCTGTATCGGTACCGCCGTCGCCTTGTACCCCGTGGTCAGGCGGCAGAACGAAAGCGTGGCAATGGGTTTCGTCGGCATGCGGGTGTTGGAGGCCGCCACCATCGTGGCCGGAGTGGTGAGTCTGCTGTCAGTGGTCTCCCTTCGGCAGGCCGGGGCCGGACCAGACGCCCTTGCCACCGGCCACGCTCTCGTCGCCCAGTACGACAAGACGTTCCTGCTGGGCCAGGCGCTGCTGCCGGGTCTGAACGCCCTCCTGTTGGGATCCCTGCTGTACAAGTCTCGCCTGGTGCCCCGGATCCTGCCCATCGTGGGTCTGATCGGAGCCCCGCTACTGATCGCGTCGGTCGCCGCCAAGTACTTCGGCCTGTACGACGAGCATTCCGCATTTTCCTTGTTCGCTGCCCTGCCGATCGCTGCCTGGGAGTTCTCGCTCGGCGTCTACCTGACCGTCAAGGGCTTCAAGCCCTGTGCCATCACCGCCGACCCGGCGTCGGCCCACCGTCGGTCGACGACGGATGTCACAACCTGAGCCCTTTCGCTACCGCCCAGGTATCGTTAGCCTGTCTAAGGACAAGCAGGGCCTAGGAGAGGGTTGTCGATGGCGGACAAAGTCGAGGAATCGAGCACGGTCGTAGGAACGGGAACCATCCTGGAACCGGGGACGGCCGGAGCCTCGAGCTCAATCGCGGCACCGGGCCGCAGTGCGGAACCGCGCACGGTCATCCACGAGCGCCGGGTGGCGCTGGGCGTCACCACCGTGGGGATCGTCGCCGCGATGTTGAACTCGTCCATCCTGTTGATCTCGCTCCCGGCAATCTTCGCGGGTTTGGGGCTTGACCCGCTGGCCCCCGGCAACATTTCGCTGCTGCTGTGGATGCTGATGGGATATCTGCTGGTCACAGCCGTGCTGGTGGTCACCTTCGGGCGGCTCGGCGACCAGTACGGCCGTGCCAGGTTGTTCAACCTTGGCTTCGCGATCTTCACCGCCGGCTCCATCGCCTGCGCCTTGATCCCGAATACCGGGACGGCCGGGGCCTGGGAACTGATCGCTCTGCGGGTGGTGCAGGGCATCGGCGGCGCAATGCTCACCGCGAACTCCACCGCGATCATCACTGACGCGTTCCCCGCGCACCGCCGCGGTTTCGCGCTCGGGGTCAACCAGGTGGCCGGACTCGCCGGGTCATTCCTCGGCCTGATCGTCGGCGGGATCCTATCCGAGTGGGACTGGCGCGCGGTGTTCTGGGTGAGCGTGCCGATCGGGCTGTGGGGCACGTTCATGGGGTACCGGCACCTCAAGGACGGTCCGGTCGACCACAGCCGCTCGACGTCCATCGACTGGTGGGGCAACCTGACCTTCGGGTTGGGCCTGGTAGCGCTACTGGTCGCGATCACCTACGGCCTACAGCCGTATGGAGGCAGCACGATGGGCTGGGCCAGCCCGATGGTGCTCGGCGGGATGGCGTTGGGGGTGCTGCTGCTGGTGGTGTTCGTGATGGTGGATAACCGGGTTACGGACCCGATGGTCGATATGAAGCTGTTCCGGATCCGTGCCTTCGCCGCCGGGAACATCGTGAACCTGCTCGCGTCGATGTCCCGGGGCGGTCTGCAGTTCGTGCTGATCATCTGGCTGCAGGGCATCTGGCTTCCGTTGCACGGCTACGCATTCGAGCAAACCCCGCTGTGGGCCGCCATTTACATGCTGCCGCTGACCGTCGGGTTCCTGGTCGCGGGGCCGGTGTCCGGCGCGCTGTCCGACCGGTTCGGTGCCCGGGTCTTCGCCACCGGCGGTCTGCTCGTCCAGGCGCTGAGTTTCGTCGGCCTGATGGTTATCCCGGCGAACTTCTCCTACCCGGTGTTCGCCGCACTGCTCGCCGTGAACGGCATCGGTTCCGGTCTGATGGCCGCCCCGAACGCGGCCGCAATCATGAATTCGGTCCCGCCACACGAGCGGGGCGCCGCATCGGGAGTGCGAGCGACCGGGATGAACGCCGGCATGGTGCTGTCCATGGGCGGCTTTTTCTCCTTGATGGCGATCGGTCTGGCGCATTCCCTGCCGTCCGCGATGAACACTGGCCTGACCGGTCTCGGCGTCGTGCCCTCTGCAGCGCAGGCGATCTCGCAGACCCCTCCGGTGGGCACGCTTTTCGCCGCGTTCCTTGGTGCCAACCCGATCGAGCAATTGATGAGTGCGGTCGATCCGGCCCAGTTGCTACCCGGCGGCGGAGCGGACGTCACCACCCTGACCGGTCACACCTTCTTCCCGAACCTGATCTCCGGGCCGTTCAAGGACGGCCTGACGATCGCCTTCAGCGTGTCCATCGTGATGTTGCTCATCGCCGCTGTCGCATCCCTGTTCCGGGGTAAGAAGTTCGTGCATCCCGGCGAGGTGCGGTTGGCCGCCGGCAACCAGCGACCGGAGGGTGCCTCCGCTGGCAGGCAGCAACTTTCCCCAGCGTCTCTGGTGCAGGCAGCGCACGCTGACGGGAGCCGATACGGGATGCCATCGACGGGCCAGCAGGCGAACCGCTCCGTCTCGGGCAGGATTGACTTGATGATCAAGGAAGCTATCGACGAGACTGCCGACTCAGCGTCGGTGTGGAGGTGACGATGTATCACGTGAGGGTTGAGCGCGGCGAGAGGTACTGGCTCCTCTGCGTAGCGGAGATTGAGCGGTGGACTCAGGCGCGCAACCTCCGAGAAGTTGAATTGATGGCTCGAGACCTCATCGCAGTCATGCAGAATGTGCCAGCGACTTCCTTCGAGCTGGATGTCGATTTCACTGCTCCGGCTCCGGTCGCGGAGCATTTGAGCGGAACCCGCCAACCGGGTTTTCCACCTCGGACAGCGGAGGGATCGTCATAGCTGGGAATTCCGGTCTCCTTGGTGTGCGGACGCCACAGCTCGGATCCCACGACACCCCCCGACGGAGCCGACGGTCGCACCTACGCAGCGGTTGAACCTTGGCTTGACGCGGCAACAACGGCGATGTCTCATCCGGTCCGCAAATCCTCGAGCCGGGTGTAGCGATCGACCAGCGGGAGGACCGCCACGGTCGTCGCCATCACCGCCAGGATGGTCAGGCCGGAGAACCCCACAACTACCCCCCAGTCCAGACCCCCTGGTCCGCCGAATAGGTCGGCCAGGAACATCGCGAGACCCGAGCCGATGATGACCGCGAGCACCACACCGGCAACCAGCGGGATTGATGCTCCTAGGATCAACGAACGGGTGATCACCGAACGCGGGGTCCCGGCCGCGACGGCCAGAGTCAAGGAACGGCGGCGCTGCGCCAACTGTTCCATGGCCGTCACGATCAACCCGAGCGCCGCGACAATCAGGGTCAGGACCGCAGCCAGCAACACGCCGGTTTCGGCCGTTGGTCGCAGTCCGGCGCGGTTGCCGGTCACGCCACCCTCGGCGGCAGCCTCGACCGTTGCTCGCCAGGTCATCCCCGCCAGAATGGTTCGCAACTCCTGCGCAGTGAAAGCCGACGATTCGCCGGTGATGATGCGGAGGTCCAGGTTCGTGTGCAGGAAAAGTTCATCGGCACTATTTCCCAGCGCTGCCGGGGTGACCACCAGATCTGGTTGAACGACACCAAAGAATGTGTTGGGGACAGTTCCGACAATAGTGGGGATCGTCCAGTTGATGCCGGTATCCGGGGCATTGCCGAACAGGACCGTGGCGCCTGCTACCAGGGACGCCTCCACCGGCGCTGTGGGAACCGGGTTCGTCGTCAGCGGAATGGCCGGAGTCGCGTTCGCTGAGCTGGCCGTCGGCGCCGGGGAGCCTTTTTCGTTGCTGACCCGGTACACGTCGCCGTCCCGGCAGCCACTCACGCGTATCCCCGCGCAAGGAGTAACGACAACGGATATCGCAGTGCCGAAGGGGTTGGACTTAGCTCGCTCCAGCGCGGATTGGACCGTCTCGCCGGGGGCGAGCACCGTGCCGCCGAGCGGGGCCCCGCCAATGATCGCCGTCACGTCAAGCGTGTTGACCGCGTCGGCCACTGTCATCAGGTCGGCCACAGACGGGCTTTGCACGTAGATGCGGTAGTCGCTGGGGGTTCCAGAACGGGCTCCCATCATCCCCGGAATGGTGCTCAGGGCCAGCAGGGACTGCAGCGCAATGGCGCCGGCCAACACCACGGAAACACCGGCAACAACCCGGGACGCCCCGCCCGGATCGGCCTGAAGACGCCGAACAGCCAGCTGCCAGGCGACCCCGGACGTCGGCAACCTTCCGGCAAGACGTTCGAACAACCACGGCAGCAGCAGCGGAACTGAGATCAGCATCAGCACTACTGCTGTCGCGAGCAGATAGGTCGATGGCCGGGCCAGACCGACCATATCGTAGGCAAACCCTGAGAACCACGTACCGAGCATGACCAGGAATCCGGTGGCCAGGATCGCCAGGCGCCACCAGAGCCGGCGAGGTTTACGCGGGCCCCCGTGACCCATCGCCAGCGGTTGGACCAAAGCCCTTCTGGTACCCGTCCACACTGCAATTATGGCCATCAGCGGCATCACAACGATCACCGCGATCGCAGCCGCCACCGACGGGGACAGGTCGCCTGAGAAGAAGCCAGTCGGGCCGATGCGCAGACCGGCGATGAGCGGTCGGAGCAACAGGTAGCCGGTTCCGCCTAATAGCACCCCCATCATGGCTGCCAGTGCCGTTTCGACCATCGAGACCCGTGACAGTTGTGCACGCGAAGCGCCAATCAACGCCATAGCGGCCATGGAGCGGTCACGCGTGACTCCACCGATCCGTGCAACCAACGACACGAAGATCAGCAACGGCGCAACGATGATGGCTGTGCCGGCTGTCAGCAGGACAGTCAGGTACAGGCCCAGCGGATCGGGTGCCCCGCCGGAACTGCCCCAGCCGACAGCAATCTCGTATCCCTGGACCGGCTGATCCGGTACCAGCGCCCCGCGATAGAACCTCAATTCGTCGGGAGCCAGCAGGCCTTCGGGGCCGATGGTGCCAATGACCAGGCCCGGCAATTGTCGGCGCAGTGTGGCACCGTCGGTGGATGCTAGAAGGTCGGCCACAGCGGGCGCCACGACCAGTTCCCCGCTAACGGGAAATCGCTGCACGCCGAGTGGCAGAGGTGTCGCTGTCGGGTCAGCGGCGGCGAGGTCCCACCCGGTTGCGGTCTGCCCGCCGAACGGAATTGAGGAATCGTGAGCAACGAACTCACCAGCTCGGAGCTTCCTGGTCTCGGGGAGCGGTAGGGGCTCGGCGGTCATCGGTGCCGCCCCGTCCGGCGACAGCGTCAGCGGTGTGACAGCGTGCGCACGTGCCGTTCGAGCGTCTACTGCCGGTCCCACGGACGCTGCAAATAGCAACACCACCGTGCACAGGCCGATCCCGAACGCCGTCAACGCGAACCGCATCCAGGAGGTGCGGCCGCCCCCGACGGCCAGTCGCAGACCGATCGCCAGCTCTGACCACCCACTCATGCGGGCGGTGCCGGCACCCCTCGCCTGGCCGGCACCCCGCGATCCGGCGGGTCCCGGTCGCTCCTCCTGGGCGGTCATGCCGCAGCACCGATATCCGACGTCCGCCCATCCCGGATCATCACCTCGCGGTCGGAATAGGCCGCCAGCCGGGATTCGTGGGTGACCAGAACCAGGGCGGCCCCGGTCTCCCGAACGGCGGTCACCAGCAACGACATCACCTGCTCGCCCTGCAGGGAATCGAGTGCTCCGGTGGGTTCGTCCGCAAAGATCACCCGGGGGCGGGTGATCAGCGCGCGGGCGACCGAAACCCGTTGTCCCTGACCGCCGGAGACCTCCCCGGGGCGTTGATCGGCGACCCCAGAGACGTCCAGTCGTTGCAGCCACTCATCCGCCTGCACCTCGGCCGCCCGCCGGGACGCGCCGGTCAGCCGCAGTGGCAGCGCCACATTCTCCCGGCAGGTGAGCTCGTCCACCAACTGGCCGAACTGGAAGATGAACCCGAAGTCGTTGCGGCGCAGCGCTGATCGCGCTCGATCCGAAAGCTGGGTCAGCTCCACACCGTCATAGCGCACCGAACCTGAATCGGGCTGCAGGATGCCGGCCAGACAATGCATCAGGGTCGACTTCCCCGAACCCGACGGCCCCATCAGGGCCACGATCTCCCCGGCGCCCACCGTCAGATCCGCGCCGCGCAATGCCGGCGTCAGCCCGAACGACCTGCGCACAGACGTTGCGGTCACCAGGGTGTCGGTCACGACGTCACCCGGTCGGCCAACTCGGCCAGTCTCGACGCTGTCAGCTCCAGCCACTTCATGTCCGCCTCCAGGTGGAAAAGGGCGTGATCGCAGATCAACTGATCGGCGAGATCACCGGACTGTTTGCGGCGGTTGAACTCTCGCATGGCGTCCAGATGCTCCCTGCGTTGCGAATCCAGGATCTGGTCGGCGGCACGGTGAGACAGCAAGGCCAGCACCACCTTCGTGTACAGGGTGTTCTGCAGGTATTCCTGGGGGCGCTCGGGGGTGCTGAGCCACTCGGACAGATCGCTGACCCCGGCCTCGGTGATCGCGTACCGCTTGCGGTCCGGACCCTCGCCTGGCTCGGTGCCCTCGACGGTCACCAAGCCGCCCTTGAGCAGCCGGGAGAGCGTCGCGTACACCTGCCCGTAGGCAAGCGGGCGTTCGGTGCGGAACAGCTCGTCGTGGGCGCGTTTGAGGTCGTAGCCGTGACGCGGCTGAACCTCCAGTAACCCCAATAACGACCGGGAAACGCTCATGGGCGCCGACTATACACACGGTGTGTACTCGCAGTACATACCATCGCGAGGGCGATGTGCCAGGTCGATCAACGGCGCCCGACGATTCCGGCAGCGGCCGGACCGACGACCGGCGGCCGGTAGTCTGACGGACGGCCACGACCGGGCAGCCGGCCCGCGGATGAGCCCGGAGAGCGGGAAGCACGCGGTGGGTCTGGTCGTCCAGAAGTACGGCGGTTCGTCGGTCGGCACGGCGGAACGGATCAAGCGCGTCGCCGAACGCATTGTCGCGACCCGGAAGAACGGGCACGACGTCGTCGTGGTCGTCTCCGCGATGGGCGACACCACCGATGAGCTGATGGACCTCGCCCAGCAGGTGTCGCCGGCGCCACCCGCCCGCGAGCTCGACATGCTGCTGACCTCCGGGGAGCGCATCTCCAACGCCCTCGTCGCCATGGCCATCTCCGCGCTCGGTGCCGAGGCCAGGTCGTTCACCGGCTCCCAGGCCGGGGTGATCACCGACTCCAGCCACGGCAAGGCCCGGATCATCGACGTCACCCCCGGCCGGATCAGGGCCGCCCTCGACGGGGGCTTCATCGCCCTGGTGGCCGGTTTCCAGGGCGTCAGCCAGGACACCAAGGACATCACCACCCTCGGCCGCGGCGGCTCCGACACCACCGCCGTCGCCCTGGCCGCCGCGTTGGACGCCGATGTCTGCGAGATCTACACGGACGTCGACGGGGTGTTCTCCGCCGATCCGCGGATCGTCCCGGACGCGGCCAAGCTCGACACCATCACCTACGAGGAAATGTTGGAGATGGCGGCGGCCGGGGCCAAGGTGCTGATGCTCCGGTGCGTCGAGTACGCCCGGCGCTACCACGTCCCGGTGCACGTGCGTTCCTCGTACAGCGACAAGACCGGCACCATCGTCACCGGCAGCATGGAGGACTTGACCATGGAACAGGCCCTGATCACCGGCGTCGCCCACGAGCGCGGTGAGGCCAAGGTGACTGTGACCGCGGTGCCCGATCACCCAGGGGTGGCCGCGAAGATCTTCCGCTGCATCGCCGATGCCCAGATCGACATCGACATGGTGGTGCAGAACATCTCTCGCGCCGAAGGCAAGACCGACATCACGTTCACCCTGCCCAAATCGGACGGACCCCGCGCGGTGACGGCGCTCGAATCCCGGAAGGCCGACATCGATTTCGGCCAGATCATCTACAACGACCACGTCGGCAAGGTGTCGCTGATCGGCGCAGGCATGCGGTCCCACCCCGGGGTGACCGCGACGTTCTGCGAGGCGCTGGCCGCCGCGGGGGTCAATATCGACATCATCTCCACCTCGGAAATTCGGATTTCCGTTCTGGTGCGGGACGTAGAATTGGACACCGCGGTGAAGGCATTGCATGCCGCATTCGATCTGGGCAGCGGCGAACAGGCCGTGGTGTACGCGGGAACCGGAAGGTAGGACGATGGGCGAGAATGGGCGCGGCCTGCGGGTCGGGGTGGTCGGTGCGACCGGACAGGTCGGCGGCGTCATGCGGAAGTTGTTGGCCGAACGCGACTTTCCGATTGCCGAGATCCGGTTCTTCGCCTCGGCGCGGTCCGCCGGTTCGACACTGCCGTGGAAGGACGGCGAGGTCGTCGTCGAGGACGCCGCAGAAGCGGACCCGTCCGGGCTGGACATCGCACTGTTCTCCGCCGGGGCCGCCACCTCCCGGGCGCAGGCACCACGTTTTGCCGCGGCCGGGGTCACCGTGATCGACAATTCCTCCGCCTGGCGGATGGATCCCGCCGTTCCGCTGGTGGTCGCCGAGGTCAACCCGCAGGCCGCGCTGGACGCGATCGCCGCCGCCGGACCGGGCGTGATCATCGCCAACCCGAACTGCACCACCATGGCCGCGATGCCGGTGCTCAAACCGCTGCACGACGCGGCGGGCCTGCGCCGGCTGGTGGTCACCACGTTCCAAGCCGTCTCGGGCAGCGGGCTGGATGGGGTCAGCGAACTGGACGGACAACTGCGGGCCGGGATGGACGGCCCCGTCGCCGCAACTCTTTTGGTGCACGACGGATCAGCGGTTGCGTTTCCCGAGCCGAAGAAATACGTCCGGCCCATCGCCTTCAATGTCGTGCCCCAGGCGGGCAATTTCGTCGATGACGGCTCGGGGGAGACCGACGAGGAACAGAAGCTGCGCAACGAGTCTCGGAAGATCCTGGACATTCCGGAGTTGCTGGTCTCCGGAACCTGCGTCCGGGTGCCGGTTTTCACCGGCCATTCGCTGTCCATCAACGCCGAGTTCAACGAGCCCATCGAGGTCGACCAGGTCGTGGATCTGCTGTCCACGGCGGCCGGGGTGGAACTCACCGACGTCCCGAACCCGTTGCAGGCAGCCGGCTCCGACCCCAGCTTCGTCGGCCGGATCCGGACCGACCCCGGGGTACCGGACGGCCGGGGCCTGGTGCTGTTCGTGTCCAACGACAATCTGCGCAAGGGCGCCGCGCTCAACGCGGTCCAGATCGCCGAAGTGATCGCCGCAGTCGTCGTCGCGGCGAGGTAGCCAGGTGCCGGTCCGGTTCCGTACCGCCGGGGTTGACCTCGCGTCGCAGGACAACCGGACCGCGCTGGCCGAGATCACCTGGTACGACGACCATGCCGTGCTCGACGCGGTCCGGATGGGCGTCGGAAACGACGCGATTGTCGCTGCGGCAAAACGGGTGTCGCTGGTCGGCATCGACTGCCCGGTCGGCTGGCCGGCGGCGTTCACCGACCTGCTGATCGCCGCCCGCGGACATCAGGTCCCGCTTGAGACGGGTGCGAACGACGACGCTCGTCGCCCATTGGCGTACCGGCTCACCGACCGGGTGGTGCGGGCGCAGACCGGCCGCTGGCCACTGAGCGTGTCCGCCGACCGCATCGCCTACCCCGCCATGCGGTGCGCCGGATTGCTGGCCCGGATCGCCGTCACGGGTGCACCGGTCAATCGTGATGGCGTCGACTCCCGGGTCGCGGAGGTCTACCCGGCGGCGGCGCTGCGGATCTGGCGATTTCCGACGGCCGGGTACAAGACCGACCGGTCGGTTCGTGAGGGCGTGGTGGCAGCCGTTGCCGCGCAGGCGGTCTGGTTCGACTGGGGTCAGAGTCGGCTTGCCTGCGTGGAGTGCGCCGATGTGCTGGACGCCGTCGTTTGCGCGCTGGTGGCCGGCGCCGTCGCTGCCGGTCGGACCATGGCGCCCGCGCCGGATCAGCGTGCGCTGGCCCAGGAGGAAGGCTGGATCCACCTACCGGACCCGGATTTTCTGCCAGACCCGTTCGGTTGACCTGCCCAGCCGCCCGCTTGGGCGGTTTATTGGGCGCTCTACGGGTGCTGCAGGCATGCCAGAGCAGGAGAAGGACCCGTAGGGCAAGGGAGGGCTCGGGGTCGGGGATGGCTCGGGGTCGGGGATGACCCGGCCGCGGTCGGGGATCACCCAGCGGCGGCGCAGCGCCACCTACGGGTGCTATCTCCTGGCGCTACCCGCAGGTGACCACCGCCAGCCAGCCGTGCGTCCCACCGGGTCCGCCTTCGGAGGCGACCGCGTAACCGCAGCCGTCCGAGGCGCCGGCGATGCCTTCGGCTTGGGGCATTGCCGGGAGTGGACGGCTCTGATGCGGCCAGTCCGGGAACGTGGACAGCGCAGCCGACGGCTCCGGGGCGGTGTATTCCTGGACGTCGTCGTAGGTCAGCAGCAGCACTCGGCCCGGCGTGGCCGCCAGGTCGGTCACGACGTTCCCGGTGAACAGCGTCTTCCCCGCTCTTTCCGGTGGCGGCGGGCTGAACTCGCGGACGAAGGTCAGCTCGCCGCCGCCGGGTGCGGCCCGGTACATCCGGTGCGGCAGATCACCAAGGCCCGCAGCGGGTTTCGTCACGACCAGCAGCGAACCGTCGACGTCCACCAGCACCGCTTCGGCGTTGTGCGGTCCGTCGGGGTAACGGTAGACCCATTGGTCTGCAGGGACCGGGCCCTGCTGCGGGGCGGCAAGATCAGGCTCGGCGAACCGGAATATCGACACGTGCGCTCGCTGCTCCTTATTGTCACCGATATCCCCCACGTACAAGCACGTTTCGGAGCTGCCACCATCGGGCATCGGGCTGGCACCGCACGGACCTGCGGCCAACGCTTCGGAGTTCGCGGCGGCCATCCCGGCAATCGCGACCCGGTTCAGTAACTGGCCGGCGGCATCGACCGCGACGACCTGGGTGGTGCCGGAACCGTCGTCGATCAGGAAATAGGCCCCCTTGCCGCCGGTCCCGATGGTCAGGCCACTGGCCTCGTCGGCTACCCGCGGGGACAGGGCTACCGGTACTGCGGGAACGGGCGAGGTGCCCGCGGACGTGACCGCCGGGTCACCGGGGGACGGACCGGGCACGGGCGTCAGGCTGGGCGGCGGCGGGACGTCCGTGGTCTGGCCGGTGACCGGGCCGCTCACCGGGCTGAGTGCCGATGGCAGTGACGTGACCTCGGTCCGGCTGACGCCCGCCGTTGTAACGCTTCCCGGTGGCTCGGCACCTGACGGGCGAGCAGCACCAGGACCCGGTGAACATCCTGCGCCGGCCAGGACGGCGGCGATCACGAACACCGCCTGGGACGCGCGTCGACCGATGCCGTTCACCCGCCGTCCCCCGATTCCGGCCACCCTGACCCACCAGTCGCGTCCTGCTGGGACTCTATCGCCGGGCGGCGGCGTCACCCGTGGTCCGAACCGCGCCCGGAACCAGGCAGGATCGACCCCATGGGTATCCGGGTGGTGGGCATCGGGGGATCGGTCGACCCCGGGTCCCAGTCCGACCGGGTCCTGCGGGCGGTGCTCGCCGCCGTCACCGACCTCGGCGCCGAGGTCGAGTTGTTCACCGGCGGCGATCTGGATCTGCCGCCGTACCATTCAGGCGCGGCCCTGCCGGATGCCGCCGGCCAGTACGTCGCCGCAGTTCGCGAGGCGGACGCGGTGGTGATCAGTTCACCGGGGTACCACGGGACTGTGTCCGGGCTGGTGAAGAACGCCCTGGATTACCTCGAGGAGCTCCGGGACGACACCCGGCCGTACCTCGATGGCCGCCCGGTGGCGCTGGCGGCGGTGGCCAGAGGCTGGCAGGCGTCGGTGGGCACGCTCGGCACGCTGCGGGAGATCGTGCACGCGCTGCGGGGCTGGCCGACCCCGCTGGGATTGTCGATCAACAGCAGCGTCACCACCTTCGATGACGATGGACACACCGACCACGCCCCGACCGCCGGTGCGGTCGGCGTGATGGCCGGGCAGCTCGTCGACTTCGCCGAACGCTGGGCGAACACACCGGTGAGCCGCTGACCGCCGGGAGCGACGGGGTGTCACAAACGCCAGGCCCGGGGCGTCGTATGCGGTGAGATCCCCCCTACGGTGACGGGAGGGACATCGCATGACGACGCAGCGCCCGGGCGACGAGGCCGCCAACGATGCAGTACCGCAATCAGCACGGCACCCGCCACCTCAATCAGGATCGCAATCAGCACCCCGATCAGCACCCCGATCAGCACAGTCGGACGTTTTCGAGGCGCAACGTCCGCGCCTGATGGGGATCTGCTACCGCATCCTGGGATCGGTGGTCGACGCCGAGGACGTCCTGCAGGAGGCGTGGATCCGTTGGGCCAGAACCGATCTGGCGTCGATCGAGTCCCCGCAGGCATTCCTGACGACGATCTCCACCCGGCTCTGCATGGATCGGCTGCGGCGGGTGAAGGCCACCCGTGAGGTGTACACCGGACCGTGGTTGCCGGAGCCGGTCGTCCCCACAGGGGGGCTGGGTGCGGACCCCGCGGCGGCGATCGAACTCGCCGACTCGCTGTCGATGGCACTGCTCGTGGTGCTGGAGACGTTGTCCCCGTTGGAGCGGGCCGCGTTCGTCCTGCGCGAGGTGTTCCAACGCCCGTACCCCGAGGTCGCAGCCGCGCTGGACCGTTCGGAGACCTCGGTCCGCCAACTGGTGCACCGGGCCAGGACCCGGGTGGACGCCGGTCACGCCCGATTCGAGGCCGATCGGTCCACCCACGCTGAGGTGGTCGAAAGGTTTCTGCTGGCCTGCCAGAACGCCGACGTTGCGGGTCTGATGCAGATCCTGGCTCCTGACGTGGTAATCGTCAGCGACGGCGGTGGGCTGGCGCAGGCACCGTTGCGGCCCGTGCACGGGCGGGACCGGGTGTCCCGGCTGCTGGCCGGGTTCGCGCACCACCCCCCGGCCGGCGCGGAGTTCACCCTGGAAGCGTTCAACGCAGCAGTCGGCATCGTCGCCCGGGTCGATGGTGTGGCGGTGAGTGCCATGGCGGTGCGCGTGGGCGGCGGTCTAGTCCAGTCCCTGCAACTGGTGGCGAACCCGCAGAAGCTGGCGCAGCTGCAACGCGAAAAGGGACCACAGCGCATGGTGTGACGAATCGGTCATGCCAGCTCAGACTCCCGCGGCCCCGGCAGCTGTGACAGCCCCGCGCTCAGCCGGCCCGGATTGCGGGGACGCGCCAGCGGCAGGGGTGACGCATCCCGCTGCGAGTGACATCCTCGAACGATGACTGCGAACCCGACCGCAGCTACCGACGAGCTGCGAGCCGCGCGGGACTTCCTGGTGGAGCACCGGGCGGACTACCAGGCGGCGGTCGACGGATTCCGGTGGCCCCGGCCGGAGTCGTTCAACTGGGCCATTGAGTGGTTCGACGTGCTGGCCACCGAACGGCCCGCCCAGGCGGCCCTGGTGATCGTGGAGCAGGACGGCTCGTCCGCGTCGTGGACCTACGCCGAGCTGTCCCGGCGGTCGGATCAGGTCGCAGGGTGGCTCTCAGCGAACGGGGTGCGGCGCGGGGATCGGGTCGTGGTGATGCTCGGCAACCAGATCGCGCTCTGGGAGGTCATTCTGGCCGCCATGAAGATCGGTGCGGTTCTCATCCCGGCCAGCACCCAGCTGACCGTCGCTGACGCGGCCGATCGGGTGCGGCGCGGCCAGGCGTCGTTCGTCATCGCCCGTGACGTCGATGCACCACTGTTTCGGGGTGCACCGGGCACGTTCGTCCGGATCGCTGTCGGACACCCGGTCGACGGGTGGATCGAGTACGACGACTCCGCGGCGTTCGAAGCGGCGGCCTTCGATGCTGGACGCGGGGGTTTCGTTCCGGACGGAACGTCGTTCGCCACCGATCCGTTGCTGCTCTACTTCACCTCTGGTACCACAGCGTTGCCGAAACTGGTGGAGCACAGCCAGATCTCGTATCCGATCGGGCATCTGAGCACGCTGTACTGGATCGGCCTGCTGCCCGCTGACGTGCACCTGAACGTGTCGTCACCCGGCTGGGCGAAGCACGCGTGGTCCAACGTGTTTGCGCCCTGGCTGGCCGGAGCCACCGCGCTGGTGCACAACTATTCGCGGTTCGACGCGGCCGCCTTGATGGCAGTGATGGCCGACCAGCACGTCACCACGTTCTGTGCTCCGCCAACGGTGTGGCGGATGCTGATCCAGGCCGACCTGCGCGTCCTCGCGACCCCGCCGCGGGAGGTCGTCGGCGCCGGTGAACCGCTCAACCCTGAGGTCATCGAGCAGGTCCGGCGGGCGTGGGGGGTCACCCTTCGGGACGGCTTCGGCCAGACCGAGATGACTCTGTCGGTCGGCAATTCACCCGGTCAGGAGCTCCGCCCGGGATCGATGGGCCGGCCCATGCCCGGGTACCGGGTGGACCTGCTCGACCTGGGCGCCGGGTTGCCGGGCCGGGACGGGGAGATCTGTGTCGCGCTGGCGGGCGACCCCGTTGGCCTACTCACCCGGTACGCCGGCGAACCGGAACGGACTGCGACCGCCACCCGCGGCGGCTACTTCCGGACCGGTGACCTGGGGTCGTCCGACGATGACGGCTACATCACCTACGTCGGCCGGGACGACGACGTGTTCAAGGCCTCCGACTACCGGATCTCGCCGTTCACCGTGGAGTCCGCCCTGCTGGAAAACCCGGCGGTGGCCGAGGCGGCCGTGGTGCCGTCACCCGATCCACTGCGGATGGCCGTGCCCAAGGCGTACATCGTTCTCGCCGCCGGATATCACCCCAACCGCACCGCGGCCCGGCTTATTTTCGAGCACTCCCGGGAGCGGCTCGCGCCCTACCAGCGGATCCGCCGGCTGGAATTCGCCGACCTGCCCAAGACGATCTCCGGCAAGATCCGCCGGGTGGAGCTGCGGGTGCGGGAGGAGGTCATCCATTCCGCCGGGGCCGCCGACCACCAGGTCGCCGCGGACGGCGGGGTGGAATACCGGGTGGAGGACTTTCCCGGTCTAAGTTGATCGGCCCTCCGGGTTGATCGGCTCCTGGGTTGATCGGCCCTCCGGGTTGATCGGCTCCCAGGTTGACCGGCTCCTGGGTTGATCGGCTCGCAGGTTGACCGGCTCCTGGGTTGACCGGCTCCTGGGTTGACCGGCATCCGCCCGCCGGGTCATTGCAGCCCGAGAGCCGTTCGGACGAAAGCGATCTCGCACGACACCTGACGCATCCGTTCCCGGATCACCATCGAGCCGTGGCCGGCGTCGTACCGGTACACCGCGTACGATCGGTCACCGTCGTGCAGTTTGGCCAGGTAGTTCTCGATCTGCCGGATCGGGCAGCGGGGATCGTTCTCGCCAGCCAGTACCAGCACCGGTGCCCGGACCTGGTCGACGTAGGTCAAGGGGGAAGAGTCCCGATATTTGTCCGGGACCTCCTGTGGTGACCCCCCGAACAGCGCCCGGTCGTATGCCCTGAGTTGTTCCATCTCGTCCTCGTAGGACGCCGGGTAGTCGGCGACCGGGACCCCGCCGACCACCACGGCCCACCGGTCCGGCTGGGTGCCGGCGGCCAGCAGCGCCAGGAATCCACCCCAGGAGTACCCGGCGATCACGCTGGCGGCCGGGTCGACCAGCCCGGTACCGATGAGATGGTCATGAACTGCTGCGATGTCGGCCAGCTCGGTATGCCCGATCCGCGCGGTGAGGGCGTCCCGCCAGGCCGAGCCGTAGCCGGTGGAACCGCGGTAGTTGACCTGGACCACCGCGAATCCCGCATCCAGCCACGCCGCCCTCGCCGCGTCGAACGAGTCGTCGTCGCCGTCCGCGGGGCCGCCGTGCACGGCGAAGATCGTCGGCCAGGGATTGTGCTGCCGACCGGGGCCGGGGCCGGCGCTGAGCAGTCGGGGATCGGGAACGCCGAGCAGGGCGTGGATCCGGCCGCCCGGCCCGTCCACCCACACGTCCACCGCTGGGGCGGAGCCGGGAGACGGTTCGCCGCCCGGTCGCAGCAGCAGCTCATCAGCGCCGCAGGGGTGCAGCACCCGCACCTGGCCGGGGGCGGCGGCGCTGGACCACCGGTACCAGAGGTCCCCATCCGGTCGAACGGATGCGCCGGAGACGACCCCGGGCGCGACCGGCAGCCCGGTCAGCAGACCAGAGCCGAGGTCGTACCGGTGCACGGTCGTCCGCCCGGCGTGCCGATGCACCACGAGAACGCCCTGAGCGTCCGGGGTGAAATCACCGTCCAGGTCGCCGGGCAGATCGATCGGCAATTCGGTGACCTCGCCGGTCACCGGATTCCAGATCAGTAGTTCGTCGCGGCCGCGCCGCTCATGGCCGACGAGGATCCGTTGATCCCCGGACACCGGGGAAAAAGCAATGGGTGCAAGACCTTTGGCTGGCCCATCCGACAGCTCGGCGATTACCTCACCGGTATGTACCGACAATGCCCGCAGCGAAGGGTATCTGGAGTCGCCCTGCTCGGAATGAACCAGCAGCCAGATGGTCTCGTCGGTAGACAGGCCGCCGACGCCACCATCCTGGGCATGCCGGTAGACGACCTCGGGGTCGGCATTGCCGTGTCGAAGGTGGATCCGGGTTCCGTCGTCGTCCCCGAAACCGACCAGGACGGTCCGGTCGCCGACCTCGATGCCGGCCTGGTACCCGGGGTCGACGCCGGGCAGGGCGACCTCGGCTCCGTCTGCAGGAACTCCGCCGAACGGCTGCACGCGCCAGCACCCGAACTCGTCGCCGTCGGTGTCGTCGAACCACCACAATGTCGTGCCGTCCGCGGACAGGGTCGCCCCGGTGGTGCCGTCGGGTCGATCGGTCGCCACCGTGTGCGCGGTGGTGCTTGTCGGCTGCGCGTTCGGCGCTGTGCCCGCGTCCGCGGCCAGGTCCCAGCACCAGACCTCGTACCGGCCGGTGGCGGTGGACAGATAGTTGGCCCGGTCGGGACGATCGCGGGCCCAGCCGGGCAGGCTCGTCCTGGGGGCGGAGAAACGCCTGCGCCACCGCCGCTCACGGTCGGGATCGTCGAACAGTGCGGTCGGGACGGGCGCGATCGGGTGCTGGTTCATTGGGTCCTTTATGGTCAGGGGAGTGCTGGAGCCGGGTTGACGGGCGTCACCGGACACTGTCAACTGCGCCACTGTTTGGCCAACGCCCAGGCCGCCCGCCGCAGCCGCCGCACCAGCCCGCCGATCAGGTCGGGCGTCATGTTGCCGGAAAACCCGGCCACGCTCAGCGCTACCGTGTCACCGCCGATCGGAACTGCCACCCCCCGGATCTCGCCGTGCAGCTCGCCGTCACTGACGGCAAAGCCTTCCCCCCGGATACGATTCAGCTCGCGTAACAGGCTGGTCGGGGAGGACAGCGTCGACGACGTCGGCTGAGCCATGCCAGCCGCGTTCACGATGGCCAACACGATGTCATCGGTGAGCTGGCTGGCAATCGCCTTGCCCACTGCCGAGGTGTGCAGGTGCGTCCAGTCGCCGGCCCTTGGTACCCGCGGATCAGTTGTCGGCGGCGAGGAGACCAGCAGGTAGCGCACGCTCTGCCCGTCCAGCATCGCCAGCATGCCCACCGGCGCGTCCGCGCTGGTCAGGCGGGACAGGATGGTCCGGCCGACGGCGACCAGGCGATCCGTGCTCACCGGGGCCGCCCCGAAGAACGGGGACCCCAGCCGGTAGGCCATACCGTCGCGCGAGCGCATCACGAACCCGCGGACCTCCAGGGCGGCAAGGTACCTGAAGGCCGAACTCTTCGGCAGGTCCAGGGTGACCGACAGGACCGACAAGGTGACGCCTTCGGGGTGCTCGGCGAGCAGGTCGATGATGTCGCATACTCTGTCAACCGCCCGCAGTGGGTACAACCCATGTCGTGGTTCGACGGCGCTGATAACCACACACTTCCCCCTTGTTCAAACGTGCCGGCCGTCGGCGATAGCGCTCTGCGGTGGTGGAGGGCGCCGTTGCCTGAATACCAACCGGCAGTGACGAAGCGTGCGGCTATGTCCCCGTCTGGCCGCATTCTAGTGACATATGATCACGCAGCGTTCAAACCCTTCGTGACCCTGCCCGTGGGCCGGCGTCGACAACGCTCCGAGCCGGTCCAGCCGCGTCAGGATCGCATCATCACGCCGCGCCGAAAAAGCAACAAGCGCACGACCCGATCTCTCGACGAGAGAACCGGCCGTGCGCCTGTGTGGTGGTCGGGGTGACAGGATTTGAACCTGCGACCTCTTCGTCCCGAACGAAGCGCGCTACCAAGCTGCGCCACACCCCGAAGCCTGGACGAGTCTAACCGATCGCGGTCAGTCCTCCAGACCATCGACCCGTCTATGGTCTCGCGCGGGCCGGCCGGTCAGCGTGGCTCCAGGGTGAGCAGGGTGGCCTCGGGGCGGCAGCAGAATCGCAGCGGCATATAAGGACTCGCGCCGAGCCCGGCCGACACGTTCAGCATCATGTGCGAGCCCCAGCGGGAGAGCCCGCGGGCACGGGACCGGTCGATGCCGCAGTTGGTGACCAGTGCGCCGAGGCCGGGCACCCGGACCTGGCCGCCGTGGGTGTGGCCGGCCAGCACCAGGTCGTACCCGTCGCCGGCGAACCGGTCCAGCACGCGGGGCTCCGGGGCGTGGGCGACGCCGATTCGGACGACCGCGGACTGGTCGGCGGTCCCGGCGATCAGGTCGTACCGGTCGCGGCGGGTGTACGGGTCGTTGACCCCTGCTAGTGCGATCCGCTGGCCGCGCACGGTGATCACGTCCTTGGCGTTGCTCAGGTCCAGCCAGCCCCGTTCGACCTGCGCCGCCCGCAGATCCTGCCAGGGCAGCGGTGCGCCGCGTGGTGCTCGCTGCCGGGACGGCAGCAGGTAGCGGTGCGGGGACTTGACGACCGGCGCATGAAAGTCGTTGTTGCCGAACACGAACGCCCCTGGCACGTCGAGCAGGTCGCCGAGCGCCGCGACGGCCGCAGGCACGGCTTTGACGTGCGAGAGAGTGTCGCCGGTGTTGATGACCAGGTCGGGCCGGAGGTCAGCGAGACCCTTGACCCAGTCCGCCTTGTGACGCTGACCCGGAACGATGTGCAAATCCGAGACGTGCAGCAGTCGGATCGGCCAGGATCGGGGTTCCAGCACGGGCAACGAGAGCCTGCGCAGCGCGAACCAGCGTGGCTCGACACCGACCGACCAGCCCAGGGTGGCGGCTCCGGCGCCGGCCACGGCCCCTGCGGCCAGGACGGCGGTACGGGACGGGGACCGCATTCAGCCGCCTGCCCCGCCGGCCGACACGACCAGGGTGATCGCGGCCCCCGGGAACGCCGTGGCTTGCGGGGTCTGCTCCACGACGATGTTGACCGCTGTCCCGGCGTTGGACTTGGTCTTGACGTTGACGGTGAAACCGGCTCCGGTGAGGATGTTTCGCGCGTCATCGACGTTCTTGCCGATGACCGGCGGCACCTGGGTGAGCGAGGAACCCTTGAGGTAGGTCGGTGAGGCGGGACGAAAGAAGCTGTCCGGATTGCCGTCCTTGAGCGGTTTCATCGCGGCGAACCAGGTCTGCGCCGGCACCGAACCACCCGACATGCCCTGGCCGGCCATGGCCTCGTCGGTGGAACACGTCCGGATCGGTTCCTTGCAGATGGACGCAGGACGCGGCTCGGAATCCCAGACGATGACCGATGCGCTCATCTCCGGGGTGAACCCTAGGAAGGCCGAGGATTTGTACTCCTGGGTGGTACCGGTCTTTCCTGCGGCGGTCCAGCTCCAGCCGGCGGCCTTGGCGGACGCGGAGGCGGTGCCGTCACCGGAGATATCGCCCTCCATGGCCACCGCCAGCGTCCTTGCCAGTTCCGGCGGCACCGCCTGCTCGCACGGGGTCTTGTCCCAGGTGACGAACTTGCCGTTCCGGTCGATGATGGTGTCGATCGGGGTCGGCGGGCACCACTTGCCGTCGGAGGCAAGGGTGGCGCCGACGTTGGACAGCTCCAGCGGGCTGACCGGCGAGACCCCGAGGGTGAACGACGCGATCTTCTGGGCGACCACCTGGGTGGTGTAGTCCGTGCCCGCGCTGGCGAACGCCGGGTCGACCAGGCCGGCGTCCAGCGAGTACCCGCGCAGACCCAGCCGGACCGCCATCTCGGCCACCTTCTGCAGGCCGACCTGATCCTCCAGGGCGACGAAAGCGGTGTTCGGCGAGGTCGCCAGTGCTTGAGCAAGGCTCATCCGGGCCGGATAGGTAGTGGCGTTCTTGAACTTGCTGCCGGGCACCAGGGTGCTCTCGTACTCGGTCGGCACGTCGATCTGGGCGTTGGTGCCGAGCCCCTTCTCCATGGCGGCGGCCGCCGTGAAGATCTTGAACGTGGAGCCGGCACCCAGCGGGGCGAAGGTGGTCGGTAGTCGTTGGACCGTCTGACCCTTGGTCGGATCGAGCCCATAGGGCCGGTTCGCGGCCAGCGCCAGCACCTTGCGTGGTTCGTCCTTGCCGACCACGGCGACCGCGTTGGCGAGCCGCTCCACCCCGGGCACGCTCGGATCCGCGTTGGATTTCGCGGCCGCCTTGGCGGCCGCCGTCACCGCCGGGTCGAGGGTGGTCTTGACGGTCCACCCACTGCGGGCGACGGCCTTGGCGTCGAACCCGGCCGCCGCCAGGTAGTCCAGGGCGTACTGGCAGAAAAATCCGTTGGTCTCGGAGTTGTCCGCCGGGATGCACCCGTTGCGGGTGCGGTTGGGGTTGAGGCCGAGGTCCTGTTTCTTGGTCTCGTCGGCCGTCGCCTGGGACAGCCGGCCGGCCCCGACCATCACATCGAGCACCAGGTTGCGCCGGTCCCGGGCGTCCTGGACGTGATTCTCGTCCAGTGGGTTGTACTTGGGCGGGTTGTTGACCATCCCCGCCAGCAACGCTGCCTGGGCGAGGGTCAACCGATCCGCGGACGTGCCGAAGAACCACTGTGACGCGGCCTCGGCCCCGTACTGGCTGGGCCCGAACGCGACCAGGTTGAGATAGCGCTCCAGGATTTCGGCCTTGCTCAGCGTCTGCTCGACGCTGAGCGCCATCTTCGCCTCGCGCAGCTTGCGGATCGGGGTCGTCGCGATGGCGTCGGCCTTCTCCGCCTCCGTCTTGGCCTGCACCAGGTAGAGGTAGTTCTTGATGTACTGCTGGGTCAGCGTCGACCCGCCCTGGGCGGCCCGGTCGGACTGCGCATTGCGCAGCAACGCCCGGATGGTGCCCCGCCAGTCGACCCCCTGGTGCTGGTAGAACCGGCGATCCTCCATCGAGATCACCGCAACCTGGAGATAATCCGAGATCGAGGACAGCGGGACGTACACCCGGTTCTGGTCGTACAGAGTGGCCAGCGGCGCGCCGGCGGCGTCGGTCAGGGTGGTGCGCAGCGGGATCTCACCGTCCAGCGGGTCGGCCTGGGCACCTTCGATCGCGGTGGTCACCGCGTTGGCCGTGATGCCCGCACCGACCGACACCGGCAGCAGCACGCCGGCCAGCAGAGCCCCCGCGAGCAGGGTGCCGAGAATCAGCCGTCCCAAACCGCTCATCACACGCACCGGGTCAGGGTACTGGCGGAATCCCGGTGAGCCGTTGTCCGATCTGCCGCAATGCCGGCATGTCGTGTGCGTCGAACGGCAGGGCCGGCACCTCGACGACGGGCAGGTCGGTGTGCACGCGCGCGAACCGTGCCTGCATCCGGAGCTCCGCTGCGCGCACGGCCAGCCGTTCGGTGTGGATCCGCAGAACCCCGGCGGCCAGCGGCGCGCTGCGGTCCAGGGTGCTGGCGGCCAGTTCGGCGGTGGCCAGCGGCAGGTCGGCCAGCGGGGGGTGCGTCCGGTTCAGGATGAGACCGGCCAGCGGCATCCGTTCAGCGCGCAGCCGGTCGGCGAAGTAGGACGCCTCGCGGAGCGAGTCGGCCTCGCAGATGGAGACGACGACGAACCGGGTGCCCGGTGCCCGGAGCAGCTCGTAGGTGGCCTGCGCGCGTTCCCGGAACCCGCCGAACATGTCCTCGAACAGCTGGACGAACTGGGCGGCGTCCTGCAGCAGCTGGCCCCCGAGCACGGTGGTGACAGCCTTGGAGAACAACGTAAAACCGGCGCCGACGATCTTCATCACCCCCCGGCTCGGGGTGGCCAGCAGTCGGATCATCCGGCCGTCCATGAAAGTGGACAGCCGCTGCGGGGCGTCCAGGAAATCCAGCGCGGACCGGCTGGGCGGGGTGTCGACGACAATCAGATCGAACTCGTCGGCCGCTGCCAAAGTGGCGAGCTTCTCCATCGCCATGTACTCCTGGGTGCCGGAGAACGAGGTGGAGATCACCTGGTAAAACGGGTTGGCCAGGATGGCTGCGGCCCGATCCGGGCTGGAATGTGCGGCGACCATCTCGTCGAACGTGCGCCGGGTGTCCAGCATCATCGCCCAGAGTTCGCCGCCGTTGTCGGCCAGATCGACGTCGACCCGGCGCGGGGTGTTGTCCAGTTCGTCAAGCCCGAGGGACTGGGCGAGCCGTTTGGCCGGGTCGATGGTCAGGACGGCGACCTTGCGGCCGGCGTCGGCCGCCCAGACCGCCATCGCCGCCGCGGTAGTGGTCTTCCCGACGCCGCCCGATCCGCAGGTGACGACGACCCGGGTGTGTTGATCAGCCAGCAGGGGCCCGAGATCCAGGGTGCGTCGGCTCATTGCACGCCCTGTTCCAGCAGGGCATCGGCGAGTTCGAAAACCCCGCCCAGGTCGACGCCGTCCAGCAGCCGGGGCAGCGTGAGCATCGGCAGCCCCTTCGCCGCCAGGGTGGCCCGGCACTTGTCTTCCTCCAGCACCCGGACTGCGTGCTCCGCGGCCTGGGTGGTCAGGCCCTTGACGAGCTGGTCGTCGGGGGTGATGCCCGCCGATTCCAACCCGTCGGCAAGTCGACCGGCGTCCAACCGGTCGTGCGCCGCGGGGCCCAGCGCCGCGGCCGGGAGCCGAGGTTCGGTGGCGGCGTTGACGATGATGGTGCCCACCGGGAGCCGCATCTCCCGCAGGTGGTCGATGGCTTCCAGGGTCTCGGTGACCGGCATGTCCTCCAGCAACGTCACCAGGTGGACGATGGTGTCCGCTGAATGCAGCAGCTTCACCACACCCTCGGCCTGACTGTGGATGGGGCCGCGTCTGGCGAGGTCCGACATTGCCCCGGTCACCCCCAGGAAGCTCACCACCCGGCCGGTCGGCGGCGCGTCCATCACCACATCGTCGTAGACCGGCGTGTTGTCGCCGCCGAGCCGGGTCACCGTCTCCTTCACCTTGCCCGTGAGCAGCACGTCACGGAGGCCGGGCGCAAGGGTCGTCGCGAACTCGACCGCGCCGAGCCGTTTCAGGCTGCGGCCGGCGAACCCGAGGTTGTAGAACATCTCGAAGTACTCCAGCAGTGCCGCTTCCACGTCCACGCACAGCGCCCGCACCTCGCCGCCGCCGGTGGCGACGGCGACCTTGCGCTCCTCGTACGGCATCGGCGGAACGTCGAACAATCGGGCGATGCCCTGACGCTCCTCCACCTCGACCAGCAGGACCCGCCGGCCGTTCGCGGCCAGCGCGATGGCCAGCGCTCCGGCGACGGTGGTCTTGCCGGTGCCGCCCTTGCCGGTGACCACATGCAACCGGGCGCGGCGGCAGGCCTCGGTCCAGACCTGTTCGGCTGCAGCAGCTGTGGGCGCGCCCTTGGGCGCGTTCTTGGCTGTGCCGTTCTTGGGTGTGCCGTTCTGGGGTATGCCGGTTTTGGGTGTGCCGGTCTTGGCTGTGCTGTTCTTAGGCGTGTCGTTCTTGGGTGTGCCGGTCACCGGGGTGCCGCTCACCCTTGTGCCGATCGAGGGCGGGGATTCGCATCGGCATCGGCACCGGCACCGGCACTGGCATCGGTCACAGTGAGGGCGACTCGTGCGCCGCGCTCCAGGGTGCGGCCGACGGTGCAGGTCCGGTCGATGGCCCGGTGGACAACGGTGATCAACCGTTCCTGTTCGGCGGGGTCGAGGCCGGCAAGGTCGACGACCATCTCCTCCCGTAGCTCCAGGTAGTGCTCGTCGGTGGGATGCTTGGTACCCGCCACGTGCACGGTGACGTCCACGTCGTCACCGAATCGGTGGCGCAGGCCCGCGTCGGCGCTCATCCCGGCGCAGCCGGCGAGCGCCAGTTTGAGCAGTTCGCCGGGGGTGAACATGTCACCGGCATCCTCCGGGCCGATCCGTACCGTGGCGCCGCGCGCGTTGTGTCCGGTGTAGCAGCGGACACCCACCCGGTCCGCCCACAGCCCGTCCGACCTCGCACCGTCAGATCCGGCCCCGTCAGATCTGGCACTGACGGGGGACCCGGCACCGTCGGACCTGGCACCGTCGGATCTGGCACCGTCAGATCTGGCACTGACGGGGGACCCGGCCCCGCAGTCGTCGGTCATTCCCCGATCCTGCCAGCCGACCGTCGTCCTGACCCACCCCCGGTCGCCGGGCCGCCTCCGCCACGAGGCACCCTGGAAGCCATGGTGACCACAATTACGCTGGCCGATCGTCAAGTTCACCGCGTCGGGTATGGCGCGATGCAGCTACCCGGACCGCATGTGTTCGGCCCGCCCCGGGACCGCGACGCCGCGCTGGCGGTACTCCGCCGGGCCGTCGAGCTCGGCGTGAACCACATCGACACCGCGCAGTACTACGGGCCGGACGTCAGCAACGAGTTGATCCACACCGCCCTGCATCCGTATCCGGACGATCTGGTCCTGGTCAGCAAGGTTGGCGCCGTCCGCGACGAGCAGGGTGGGTGGATCCCGGCCCCGTTGCCAGCGGATCTGCGGGCCGGGGTGGAGGCTAATCTGCGCACCCTTGAGGTCGAGCGGGTCGACGTGGTCAACCTCCGGCTGATGGACGAGCCCGGTCCGGTCTCGCTGGAAGACCAGCTCGGGGAGATGGCGGCGCTGCGGGACGAAGGCAAGATCGGCGGGGTCGGCCTGTCCAACGTCACCGTTGATCAGCTGCAGGAGGGTCTGGAGCTGACGTCCATCGCCTGCGTGCAGAACCCGTACAACCTGCGGTTGCGTGACGGCGAACCGGTGCTGGCGCTGTGCCGCGAGCGCGGCATTCCCTATGTGCCGTTCTTTCCGCTGGGCTCCGGGTTCCCGAACGCGGTGCGGATCCCGGAGGACCCGGCGGTGCTGTCGGTCGCGCAGCGGATTGGTGCGACGCCGTCGCAGGTCGGGCTGGCCTGGCTGCTCGCCCAGGGCGAGCAGGTACTGCTGATTCCCGGTACTTCGCAGGTAGCGCACCTCGAGGAGAACCTGGGCGCTGCAACGGTTGTGCTCGACGAGGCGGCATTGGCCGAGCTGGGTTGAGCCGCTGCGCTTTTCGCGGCGATGGTCATTCGGACCGGGTGACCATGGTGCCCATCATCGCCATGTCCTCGTGCTCGAGGTTGTGGCAGTGGAACACAAAACGGCCAGGATAGTCGGTGAAACGAACAGCGATCTGGGCTTCCTCGGCCGGCCGGAGATCAAGGGTGTCCTTGGGGCCGGCGTCGAAGGGTCCGGGGCCGCCGATGCCCCGGGACAGGACCCGGAAGTGGCCGAGATGCAGGTGGATCGGATGATGGAAATCCGTGACCAAACGCCAGATCTCGGTCGTACCCAGACGCGGCTGGGCGTCCGCCCGGTTCGGGTCGAACGGCCGGCCGTTGATCAGCCATCCCGACATGCCGCTCACGTCACCATGTCTGAATTCGAATGTTCTGGTGGTGACGGGTATGTCCTTCTCGGCCGGATCAGCCGGCCGGAGGATGTCCGGAATGGCAGTGTCGTCCGGAGTCCGGTCACCCACCCGGAATTGGAGAACTTGGCCTGCGCGGCCGCTGTCAAAACCGTTGGTCAGCGTCACGGTGGACCCAGAGGGGTAGCGGGCAAAATCAACGATCACGTCGAACCGTTGACCGGGGGCCATGTCGATGAAGTCATGTTCCAGCGGCCGTTCCAGCAGTCCACCGTCAGTACCGATCTGCGCCAGAGCACCCCCACCCGGGGGCGGTGGATCGAGGGCGAGCCGGTATCGACGAGCGTTGGACGCGTTGAGTAGTCGCAGCCGATGCCGGACGGCCGGAACGTCGACGTGCGGCCACGCCACCCCGTTCACGGTCACGACGTCGCCGAGAACACCTGCGGCGTAGGGTGCTTCCACACCCGGTTTGTTCAGCAGAGATGCGTCCAGACTCGGGTAGGCCAACGATCCGTCCGCGGCGAACGACCGGTCGGCGATCATCAGCGGAAGGTCCCGCCGGCCCGTCGGCAGGGGGAGTCGACGCTCCAGTTCGTCGGTGACCAGGTGGAACCCGGCCAGCCCCCGCCAGACGCCGGGTCCGGTGAAGTCCATCCGGTGATCGTGGTACCAGAGGGTTGCTGCGGGCTGCCGCATCGGATAGACGTAGTCCCGCTTGCCAAACGCGATTCTTGCGCCGGTGTCGTGCTGCGCCGTTGGCATCCCGGGCATGGAAGCATTTGCTAGGGGCGACATTTCGGCGGGGTGGACGATGTCGGTGGGGTAACCGTCGTGATCGGCCGGGGTGTGTCCGCCATGCAGGTGAACCACGGTGGGCACCGGCAAAGTGTTGCGGTGATTCACCACGGTGGTTCGCCCGCTGCTGCTGACAAGAGTCGGCCCGGGGAAAGTGCCGTTGTATCCCCAGATCACGGTAGGCACGCCGGGCAGGATCTCGGCCGTACCGATTGCCTGAATCAGCTCGTAGTAATCGGCGTCAGCGGTGGATCGCACCGGGCGCAGGACCGCTGGAATCGGCAGTGGCCGGGCGAACAGCGTCGGCAAAGGCAGTTGACTCGGCAGCAGGCTGCCGGTGGACTCCGACCCGCCGAGGCCGGAGAACAACGGAACGCCAACCCCCAACCCGGCGGCCAGACCCGCCACGCGGGCGAGCAGGGCCCGCCGGGTGACACCCGTCATCATTGAGCCGTGGGTGCTGCGTCAGCATCGGTCACCAGAGCGGACTGCGCGTTACACGGTGCCGGTGTGACGGAAGCGTCGGGGCTTCGCCACGCCCACCCGGTCACCGCCGCGGTGATGGTGATAATGGCTACGCCGAGCGGTATGTGCAGGGTCAGTATCCGGGCAAAACCGAGCATGATTTGGCCTGCGATCAAGCCGAACAGGCCGAGGCACGCCCACATCGGCCAGAGCGACCGGCGACCTGGCCACCGCCGCGTCACCGCGACCCCCGCAGAGGTCAGCGCCCCGATACCAGCGTAGGTCGCGCCGTCCCGGTGGTTCTGCAGTGCCCCGAATGACCCGGCCAGGAATTGACCGGCGAAGACGGCCTGGTCGATCAATAGCACTGCCGTGATGCTCATGCTGACCCGGAAGGCCCACATCGGCCATTCGGGTCGTTCGGCGGTGTCAGGGTGCGTGCGAATCGGCATCGCTCTCCCAGTCGTAGCGTATGAGATAATCTCAGACGAGAAGATATCAGCGGGGTCCTATGATCGCAAGGTGGCGACAGGTGACGGTGAGCGGACGGGTCCGCCGTTGGTGATGCAGCTGGGTCTGGTGCTGCGGACGGCGCATCAGACCGCTTCCCGCTCGGCCGTCGACGTCCTTCGTCCGCTCGGCATCGAGGGTCGCCACCTCGGGGTGCTGATGACCCTGGACCGGCTCGGTCCGCTACCCCAGACCCGGCTCGGTGAGACGCTGGGCAGCGACAAGTCCGCCATGGTCCGCACTGTCGACGACCTCGAGCGGCTCGGCGCGGCCACCCGCCGCTCCGATCCGAGCGACCGACGGGTCAACCTGGTGATGATCACCCCACTCGGCCGCGACCTGTTGGCCCGCGCTCAGCAACTCGTCGGCGCGGCCGCGGATGAACTCTTCGGATCGCTCGGCCAGGACGAGCAGCAAACCCTGCATGACCTGCTGACCAGGATCACCCGCCCGGCGCCGAGAACCCCGACTCCGCCGGACCCGTGAGCCGCGTGGCCCGGGTCCGGTGAACGAGTGATGATGGGGTTTCACCGGCGCGGCGTCGGTGCGGAGACAAGTGGAAGGGTCGTGGCTGTGTCCGACTGGAATGACAAGATCATCACGGAGTTCCGCGAGAACGACGGGGAGGTCGGCGGCCCGTTCGCCGGCGCACCGCTGCTGCTGTTGCACAGCACGGGGGCCAAGAGCGGCCAGGAGCGGGTGCATCCCATCATGTATCAGGCAGTTGACGATGGGTACGCCGTGTTCGCGTCCAAGGCCGGTGCCGACACCAACCCGGACTGGTACCACAATCTCGTCGCCCACCCGGAAGCGACCATCAGGTCGGAACGGATCGGGTCGCGGTCCGGGCTCGGGTCGCCGACGGCGACGAGCGGGAGCGGATCTGGTCGACGCAGAAGGAGCGGTTCGAAGGCTTCGCCGACTACGAACGCAAGACCAGCCGGCAGATCCCGGTGCTGGTGCTGGAACCCACTGGCTGACGACGCTGACCCGGCGGAGACGGTGACCCTTCGGCGCGGCGCCCTGGGTGCGCTCGTGGTCACCCTGGTCGTCATCAACCTGCTCGCCTACCTGTTCCCCGACGCCGATGTCGCGGTGGCCGGCGGCTTTGTCGTTGTGCTCGTGGTACTGGCGCGGGTTGCTGGCCTGACCCGCGCCGATCTGGGCTTGGCTGCCGGCACGATCGGTTCCGGAGCCCGATGGGGAGGTGCGGCAGCGAGCGTCGTTCTGCTCGGATACCTGGTAGCGGCGGTGATCTCGCGCGTGTGGATCACCCCCGGTGGCGAAGCGGTTTCGGGGCAGTGGTCGGATGCGCTGGTACGGGCGATGGTGCTGATCCCGCTCGTCACCGTCATTCCCGAAGAACTGGCATTCCGCGGTCTGATGTGGGGACTGCTGGACCGTGCTCGCGGGCGGCGGGCGGCGACGGTGTGGTCCAGTGTTCTGTTCGGCCTGTGGCATGTGCAGTCGGCGCTGGGCGGCGGGCCGGCAAACGCCACGGCGTCCGGGGTACTCGGCGAGACCGGGGTGGGGGTGGCGGCGCGGGTGGTCGGCACCGTGGTGGTCACCGGACTTGCCGGCGTGTTGCTGGCCGTGTTGCGGTACCGAAGCGGCAGCCTGCTGGCACCGATCCTGTTGCACTGGGCGGTCAACGGGTTCGGGGCGCTGTTTCTGTTGGTGCGGTGAGCGTTGGGTGACCCGTGCTCGCGGCGCACGCTCGGTGGGCTGTGGGGGCTCCGCACGGCCGGATCTTGCAGCACGACGTGCGCTCGACGGACTGACGCCGCAGGTGCGGACTCAGTTGGCCAGCGCCATCACGGTGATCACGATCAGCGGTCCGGCGATCAGGACCGCGCCCACCCACAACGGCAGGAACAACGCGAGCAGGAAGCCGACCGGAACCACGGCGAACCACGGCAGCGCCCGCCGGGTGGCCTGCTTCACGGTGGTGCCGGGTCGATCCCGGAGCGTGTCGTATCGCAGTAATACCAGAACGATCAGCAGCACAGCGACGACAACTGCCGCCGCCCAGTGCCAGCCGTCCGTCATCGGGCCAGGATAGAAGGCGTACCCCGACGTGGTCGGCGGACGGATCCCGGTGTACTGGTCGCGGGCGCCCGACCGCCGGGTCCTAGAGTCAGGCCCATGACACCTCCGGCTGAGACGACACCAGGAGAGACGGCCCGTCGCCGTAGCTTCGAATACGCCACCGTTCCGCTGATCACCCACGCCACCAAGGCGATCCTGGACACCTGGGGGGAGGACGGCTGGGAGCTGGTGCAGGTGGTTCCCGGCCCCAACCCGGAGCAGCTGGTCGCCTACCTCAAGCGGGAGCGCGCGTGAGCATCGCCGACCGGCTCGTCGACCTCGGTATCGAATTGCCCGACGTCGCAGCCGCAGCCGGTTCCTATGTGCCGACCGCCCAGACCGGCAACCTGCTGTTCACCGCGGGCCAGCTGCCGTTCGTGCATGGGAAATTACTGGCAACCGGCCGGGTCGGCGCCGAGGTGTCACCGGAGGACGCCAAGGGTCATGCCCGGCAGGCGGGGCTGAACCTGCTGGCCGCCGTCGACGCAGCCGTCGGGCTGGACGCGGTCGAGCGCGTGGTCAAAGTGGTGGGTTTTGTGGCGTCCGCCGAGGGCTTCACCGGACAGCCGGGCGTGATCAACGGCGTCTCCGACCTGCTGGCGGAGGTGTTCGGCGAGGCCGGCCGTCATGCGAGGTCAGCGGTCGGGGTCGCGGAGCTCCCACTGGGCGCCCCGGTCGAGGTCGAGGCGATTCTTCAGGTGCGCTGAGCCCCGCGGTCCCCGAAGTTGATCATGGCGAACTCTGTTCAATAATCGGGGTACGGAGCTGCATTCGATTGCATCTGTCCCGGACCGTGACAGTAGACCGATACGGAATGCCGTGCGCCCTTCGAAGATAAGGCACGTGCTTCACCTAGGCCTGGTCACCGATGATGTGAGTCGGGTTATCTATCGGCGCAATCGCGTCTGGCGGCGATCAGACAGCCGCTGACAGCAGTTAATAGGCCTAGCGCAAAAAGCCAGGCACTATTCCACTCGGCTGCCTGGGCAAACAGGCCGGAGTTGATGATCCAACTCGGTAGTTCGAGTAGTTTGCCGAGGAACGCGACGAGCGCGCCGAAGCCAACAACCAGCCAGGACAGCATAGCTAGTCGTGGGCTCGCCCCCACGGCGAGCGCACTGATTCCGGCGAGGGCAACGACGGCGGGCCACTGGCCCAGCACCACCCGCACGGCGTCATTCGGATCTACTCCCGGACTGGAATTGCCGACCAGGGCGCAGCACACGGAGGCGGCGCCGAGGACCAGCGCCCCGGCAACCGCGGCGTGCATGACGAGGGAGCCGAGCGGGCGGCCTGCTGTCATGCCGGTAGACCGCACGACTTCGAGCAAGCCGCCCCCGTTCGTCCTTGTGGTAACGCGTTACCAGGAGGATGGCGCAGGCCGAGGCCAGCAAGGCCGCAATCGTGCCGACGTATCGAAGGAAAGCCAGGGCAGGGTCGTCCCCGCCCAGCTGACTTCCGAGAAAGCCCCCCGAAATGCCGGCCTCTCGGGCGGTTTGCACAGTGCTGACTCCCATCGCCGCCAGCATGGCGCTGACTGCCGCGCAAGTAATCGCCCACATCACGGTGCCACGGGCCGTAGTACCCAGTCGAGCCCAAGGATGGATCGAATGCGTAACGAGCGCCGGGACGTGGTGCGACTAGGCAGCAGACCAGCTCCCAGATCGCGTCGTCGGGCCGCCAAAATGGTCATCCTAGCTAGCAGCAGGCTTATTGCTAAGGCGACAAGCAACGGCGCGATGTTGTTGTCGGTGGCAGGCGATACCTTTGCCATGACTGACAATAGAGACAGATCACCGAGCCAGGTCCAGCCGCGCGCGTCTGCAGCGCCTCGTGCCAGAAAGGCCGCGGCGACCAGAAGCCCGCCAGTGAGCCGAGCCTGTCGTGCGTTGGGCAATAATTGGCTCGCCATCATGGTGGCTGTTGCCGCGAGCAAGAATGTGAACGCTACGCCAGCCCCGTAGCTGGCAGCGTCAGCGGACCTCACATCGGACAGGCGCAGCAATCCCGCGCCGGTGGTCAGTCCCAGCAACGCCGCGGTGCCGACCAGCACGCCGAGGGCCGCCGCCTCGGGCCGGCCCGCGCCCACGCCGCATGATCTGATCAGCTCGATAAAGCCTGAGTCCTCTGCGCTGCGGCTGAGCCTGACCGCCAGCAGCGACCCGACAATGGCCACTGTCAGGCAGGTGAGACATCCGAATTCCCACACCGCAATTTGCCCGGGTCGCCCCGGCTCCTGCAGGACGCCGTACATCAGGGTTGTGGCCGGATTAGCCTTCGCAATTGCGACCGCGGCGGCGCGGGTGGCTTCGTTGGTGTAGGTCGTGCCGTAGGAGGGCACCGCCATCGCGGTGGCGACGCCAGACAGCAGCACCAACAGCGACAAGGACAGACGATGCTGACGGATGGTCAGCCCAACCAAGCTCATGGTGCGGCGTTTGTGTAATGCCGCAGGAACAACTCGTCCAAGCTCGCCGGTGCGCAGGTGACCTCGGTCGCCCCCGCATCGACCAGCCGTCCAAGGGTGTCGTTGACCTCACCGGTGGGCACTGCCAAGTCGGCACGCCCCCCTGCGCCGGTTGCGATCCCAGCCAGAGCGGTCGGGAGGGTCGCAGTAATTCGGGCCGAGGACAGGTGGCGAAGGTCGGCAATCCGTCCAGACTCAACGGTCACCCCGTCCTTGATGATGGTGACGCGCTCGCACAAGCGGTCCACCTCGGCGAGGATGTGGCTAGACACGAGCACGGTGCGGCCCTCAGCTGCTGCCCGAATCACGCATTCTTGGAACAGTTCCTCCATCACAGGGTCAAGTCCGCTGGTGGGTTCGTCGAGCACGAGCAACGGAGTCGGCGCGCTGAAGGCCGCAATGAGCGCAACCTTTTGCCGGTTGCCTTTGCTGTAGGAGCGGATGGCTTTGCTCGGTTCCGGTTCGAACGCGCTGATCAGTTCGCGTTCGAGTTCTGGTCGGCGGGCGCGGCGTAGTCCCCCCAGGGCGTCGAGAGCCTGCTGGCCCGTGAGGTTGGGCCATAGGGTCACATCCCCCGGGACATACGAAATCTGCCGCGTCACCTGCGCTGCCCTGCGTTGGGGATCAAGGCCGAGGACGCGGACCGTCCCCCCGCTCCGTCGGTACATGCCAAGCAGCACCCTGATCGTGGCGGACTTGCCGGCGCCATTGGGGCCGAGGAATCCGTGTACCTCGCCCCGCCGCACGATCAGGTCCAGTCCGCGCAGGGCCTGGAATCTTCCGAAGGACTTGATCAGTCCACGCACTTCGACCACGGGTGCCGCGTGATTGTCGAAGCTGCTGCCGGATTCCGACATCATGCGCCCGGCGACCGGTGAACACGACCGCCTTGGCGAAACGGCGACACCCGCCGCAAGTCGCGAGCGACACAAATCCGCCGTAACCACCGATTGGACCCGTCGTGGATGTCCACGAACAGGTCGGGACACTCGTCGGTCCCGGAAGGGATCGCAGCGCCGTCTGAGTACGGCGGACCCACACAGCCTTTCGCGAGGATCGAGCTACATATCTGAATGCGAAAGCCACGGCATCGCAAAGCGGAGACGGTTGCCTCATTCAAATCGCTTGATGCGCTAATGACGCTGCTGGTCACAGACACCCCCATCACCCGCCAACCTCCTCCTTCACAACGAGTTATGCACCGACTCGACGGAAATGTCAGAACCAGATCGGCAGAACACTCGCGGATACACTCCACTTTTTGCGTTGGCGGGTGCAACTGCTCAGATCCACAGTCAGAGTAACTGAACCCATTCTACAAAATTGAGTTCCAGATCGTTGAAACCTACAATGAGTTCTACATAAGGCGTACGCTATTCATGCCGCCATCGACAACGACGGTTGTCAGGCATCGTAAAACGAGATTCAACGCCGCTGACGCCGCTGACGCCCAGGGTGTTTGTCACGATGCTCGCCAAGGTGTCCACAAGCTCGCGGACGCCGATGAACTGATGAGTACGGCGAAGGCTCTCGTCAGAGGACAGCGTCAATGGGCAGTGCCCGATTTCCAGCGCATTACTGTCCACGAGACCGACAAAAGTCGCGGGCCTGTGGTTCCGGGCTGACTGTTGATTAGTCGACCGTAGATTAGCCCACCCGCCCCGAACTGTCGATGGGTCGACCGCGCCTGCTGGCCGGGGCTAGTGACCTTCACAAATCGTTGCCGGGAGTACACCCCGGCGGGACGCAGGTCGGTCGACTGCCGGCCATGTTCCGTTCATCTTGTTGCGTTAGCGTGGTGGTAAAGGTTGTGGATGCCTTTCGACCAACTTTAAGGGCGACAGTACGCAGTAGCATTCGCTCGGTGAGTGTTTTTCCTCGTGGCTCCATCCGGACCGATGGCATTACTACCGCTGTTCCCCGAGAATGCGGATCAGTACCCAGGTCGGCGGCGGCTTCGATGATGTCCCAGGGGGTTCCCGGTCATGAATGGTGATCGCACAACCCGGCGGGTGACCGTCGTCCCGCTGGATCCTGAAGAGCTCCGATCGGTCATCGGCGGCAAGCGGCAGGACTTCTTTCTGGCCGCCGGCCCGTGCCGCGCGGCAGGCTCTGAGCGGCCGGCGGGTCATGCACGTGAACTCCACCGCGACCGGCGGGGGAGTCGCCGAAATGTTGCCCCCATTGTTGGGATACACCGCAGGCTTCGGCATCGACACCCAATGGCACGTCCTGAACGGGAACCCCGAGTTCTTCGCCATCACCAAAAGAGTTCACAACCGCATACATGGACACCCCGGTGATTCAGGGGTGCTCGGTTCGGCAGAACGCCGCGCCTACGACAGGGTCCTCGCAGGCGCAGCGGCGGACCTGCGGGCCTCGTTCCGGCCCGGCGACGTCGCTGTTCTGCACGATCCGCAGACCCTGGGCCTGGCCCCGCTGCTCCGTCTTGCCGGCGTGCACCCGGTCTGGCGATGTCACATCGGCAGCGACAGCGTCAATCCGGTCACCGACGAGGCGTGGCACTTCCTGGCGCCGTACCTCGACACCGTTGCTGCAGTTGTGTTCTCGCGAGCCGGTTATCGGCCCGCCGGCATCCCCCGCGAGCGTTCATACGTCATCACGCCGTCCATCGACCCGCTGTCGGTCAAAAATTGTCACATCAGCACGGCCGATGTCGCACACATTCTTTCCTATGTCGGGCTGCTGGCCGGAAAGGCGGAGGAGCCACCGAAGTACCTCAGACGGAACGGCTCAGCGGCCCTGCTGACGAGTCGAGCCGACGTCATCCAGGAAGGTCCGCCACCGCCGGATCAGCCGCTGGTCCTCCAGGTCTCCCGGTGGGACTCGCTCAAGGACATGGTGGGCGTGATGCACGGTTTCGCCGAGTACGTCGTGCCGAATGGACCGGGTCATCTGATTCTTGCCGGACCTACCGTCAGCGGCGTCTCCGACGATCCCGAGGGTGCAGCCGCGTTCGAGACCTGCCGTCAGAGTTGGCTCGCGCTGCCGCTGGCAGACCGGCGACGTATCCATCTCGCCTGCCTGCCGATGGTCGATGTCGACGAGAACGCCCTCATTGTCAACGCCCTGCAACGCCGAGCATCGGTGGTGACGCAGAAGAGCCTGGCCGAAGGATTCGGGCTCACGGTGGTGGAGGCGATGTGGAAATCGCGTCCCGTCGTCGCCAGTGCGATCGGCGGCATCCTCGACCAGATCACCGACCAGCGGGACGGACTGCTGCTGCCCGACCCGACCGACCTGGCCACCTTCGGGGGGCTCGTCAGACGACTGCTCGACGAGCCCGACCTCGCCGAATCGATCGGACGAGAAGCCGGCCTCCGATCCGCCGAGTTTCTCCCCGACAAGCACCTCACGGCCTGGGCGAATCTGTTGACCCACCTGCAGTCGTTGTGACCGGCCGACCCAGGACCCTGCTCGCGCATTTCCTGCGCTGACAGCAGGTCCCACCTGTGCCGAGCCGCGATCGTCGCTGCGGCTAGATTTGGCTTCATGGTTCGTCCGCACCGCGCACAGCCGGCAGCCTCGGCGGACGCCGCGGTACGCCGAGCCGCCACGGTCATGGTGGTGAGTGACGGCGAGCCGGGCCTGCAGGTGTTCGTGCTCCGGCGGGTCGCCGCGATGGAGTTTGCATCGGGAATGACGGTGTTCCCCGGTGGCGCCGTCGACCCGGCCGACCGGGAACCGGTGAGCTGGCTCGGGCCGGACCCGCAGTGGTGGGCGGAGCAGTTGGGGGTGGACGCGAACGGTGCCCGGGAGCTGGTCGTCGCGGCCGTCCGGGAGTTGTTCGAGGAGACCGGAGTGTTGTTGGCCAATCCGGCGACGCACTCGACCGACGGACCATCCGCCCACGACCTGGAGGACTGCCGCGCGGCAATTCTGGCGCACCGCCGCTCGCTGGCCGACGTTCTGACCTCACACGGACTCAACTTGCGGGCCGATCTATTGCGCCCCTGGGCGAACTGGATCACGCCACCCGGTCGCACCCGACGGTACGACACCTTCTTCTTCGCCGCCGCCCTCCCGCCTGGGCAGCAGGCCAGGATGTTGACCACGGAGGCAGATCTGGGCCAGTGGCGTACTCCGTCTGCATTGTTCGCGGAACGGGACGCCGGGGTGACGGCCCTGATGCCGCCTACCCTGGCGATGCTGACCGACCTCGCTCGCTACGGGTCGGTTCACCAGGTGTTGGCGGCGCAGCGGGTGGTCACCCCCGTCCGGATCGGTCAGGGCGCATGACATTGCCCACCCCTCGGCGGGTCACCGATCAGGTGGCCGTGCTGCTCGCACCCAACCCGGGGCCGATGACCCTCGACGGCACCAACTCCTACCTCCTGTCTGCCGCCGGAGCGCCGGCCCTGATTGTTGTCGACCCGGGTCCGGACGACGACGGCCACCTCGCGGCATTGGCCGCGGCCGGTCGGGTGGAGCTCATCCTGATCACCCACCGACACCCGGATCACACGGCCGGCGCCGCCGGCTTGTCGCGGCTGAACGGCGCACCGATCCGATCGGCCGACCCGGCCCACTGTTCGGGTGGAGAACCGTTGGCGGATAACGAGATCATCGAGGCTGCGGGCATCAGGCTGCAGGTGCTGGCGACCCCCGGTCACACGGCCGACTCGGTCTGTTTCCTGCTGTCCGGTGACGGCTCGGCAGGATCCGTGCTGACTGGTGACACCATCCTGGGCCGGGGCACAACGGTGATCGCACCGCCGGATGGGTCGCTGGGGTCGTACCTGGCGTCGCTCAGGCGGCTGGCCGACCAGGGCCCTCGGGTGGTGCTGCCGGCGCACGGCCCCGAACAGGACAATCTGCTGGCGGTCGCGACCGGGTACCTGGCCCATCGCGAGCAACGGTTAGCGGAGATTCAGGCCGCCCTCGGCGCGTTGGGCCAGGATGCAACGGTGGGCGCCGTCACCGACCGGGTCTACGACGACATCGACCCCTCGGTGCGGCGCGCCGCGGAGCATTCGGTGGCCGCCCAGCTGGACTACCTGCGCGCGGGCCGTCGGCCGGCCGTCGATGCCGACCCAGCGCCACGGTGACCTGAACCGGGTGAGGGCCAGGGTGAGGGGTTCAGGGTGATGGGTTCAGGGTGAGGGGTTCAGGGTGAGGAGTTCAGGGGTGACCTCGGCCCTTCCGCTACTGGCCTGCGCGCAATGCGCGGGCGAACTGGTCCGGATCGACGGCGCCGGCGACGCGTCCGTTCACCTCAGGGTGATCGGGTGCTCGTCGGGACACCGCTTCGACGTGGCCCGGCAGGGGTATGTCTCGTTGTTGCGCAAGGGATCCCGGACCGACACCGGGGATTCGGCCGACATGGTGACCGCCCGGCTCGCTTTTCTTGGCGCCGGCCACTACCGGCCAATCGCAGAAGCGGTTGCCGACCTGGCCGGCGACGGGCCGGTCCTGGATCTCGGCGGCGGCACCGGGTACTACCTCGGCGGGGTCCTCCACCGGCTCGGCTCACCCCGCCCGGCGCCCGCGCCGATCGGGGTGGCGGTTGACGCGTCCCGGTTCGCGGCCCGCCGGGCCGCGTCGGCACACCCCGGGATCGGGTCCATCGTCGCGGACGCCTGGTCGGCGCTGCCGGTGCGCGACGCCGTTATCGGCACGGTGCTGAGCGTATTTGCGCCCCGGGACGCCGCCGAGATCGATCGGGTGCTGACGCCGGCCGGCCGGCTGGTGGCGGTCACCCCTGAACCCGACCATTTGGCGGAAATCCGTTCCCACATAGCGCTTTTGGATGTTGAACCGGGGAAGTCGGAGCGGTTGGCGGCCGCCTTCGAAGGACGGCTGTCGGTCGTCGACCGGGTGGAGGTCCGCACGGTGCTGCACCTGACCCGGCCGGACGTGAGCAATCTGGTGCGGATGGGACCGACCGCCCGGCACCTTGATCCCGATGCGCTCGCACGCACGGTAGCCGGACTCGACGCGACCACGTCGCTGACGCTGGCCGTCACGATCAGCGTCCTTTCCCGGTAGCGGCACCGGCAGATGTCGTGAACCGGTCCCCGCGTCGCTGCATCGATCCCGGCGCGTAGCGTGCGAGCCGCCGGGAGCAGCACCGCAGAGCCAGCGGTTCGCCGACATCCATGATCGGGATCGGTGCTGCACCGCGTGAGAGGAGGCGGCATGCAGATCACTGCGGCGGTGTTGGAGCGCATCGCGGAGTCCCCGTTCGCGAAGTCCCGCCCGTTGTCGATCCAACACCTCGAGCTGGACCCGCCCGGCCCGGGTGAAGTGCTGGTCCGGATCGAGGCTGCCGGGTTGTGCCACTCCGACCTGTCGGTGATCAACGGGACCCGTCCGCGTCCGCTGCCGATGGCGCTGGGGCACGAGGCGGCCGGCGTGGTCGAGGTAGTCGGCCCCGATGACGGCGCCAGCGGCGGAGCCGGCCTCGCAGTCGGCGATCACGTCGTGTTCGTTTTCGTCCCGTCCTGCGGCGCCTGCGCCCACTGCGCGCAGGGCCGCCCGGCGTTGTGCGAACCCGGTGCGGCGGCCAACGCTGCCGGCACCCTGCTCGCCGGATCCAGGCGGCTGCGCCGTCCCGGTGGCGAGGACATCCACCACCACCTCGGTGTTTCCGGGTTCGCCGACTTCGCCACCGTGTCGAGCCGCTCACTGGTCAAGATCGACCCGGAGCTCCCGTTGGTCGAGGCTGCCCTGTTCGGCTGCGCAGTACTCACCGGGGTCGGGGCCGTGGTGAACACGGCCCGGTTGCCGCTCGGCTCGTCGGTGGCGGTCATCGGTCTTGGCGGGGTGGGGTTGGCGGCGCTGCTGGGTGCGGTCGCGGCGGGGGCCCGCGAGATCGTCGCCATCGACGTCGCGGAGGACAAGCTGGCGTTCGCCACCGAACTTGGTGCCACCAGTGCGGTGAACGCGGCCGATCCGGACGCGGTCGACAAGGTTGTCGCAGCCACCGGCGGCGGCGTCGAGTACGCATTCGATCTGACCGGTGCACCGCAGGCGCTGGACACCGCGTTCCGGATCACCCGGCGCGGCGGTACCACCGTCACCGCCGGGCTGCCGCCGCCGTCGGCCACGATGCCGCTCTCCCCGCTGACCCTGGTCGCGGAGGAACGCACGCTCAAGGGCAGCTATATCGGAAGTGCCGTGCCCAGCAGGGATATCCCGCGGTACATCGCCCTGTACCGGCGTGGCCGGTTGCCGATCGATCGCCTGATGAGCGGAACCCTGGCGCTGGCGGACATCAACACCGGGTTCGATCGGCTGCACAGCGGTGAGGCGATTCGTCAGGTGGTCATCCCGGGCCAGGGGGCGGCGCGCTGACCGGTCCTCCCGGCGCCGGTCGACCCGACGACCCGGCCCTTGATGCCATCGAGCGGCTGCGACGCGTTGTTCGCGGCGCCGTCGACGCCGGTCCGCGCCGCCGTGCCGAGTATTCCTCCGACGCCAGTAATTACCGCGTGCTCCCCGCCGTTGTCGTCGAACCACTCGACATCGATGACGTGATCAGCATTCTCGCCGTTAGCCGGGAGACCGGCGTCCCGGTGACCAGCCGCGGCGGCGGCACCTCCATCGCGGGCAACGCCATTGGCACCGGCATCGTCATCGATGTCGCGCGGCACTTGAACCGGGTGCTGGAATTCGACAGCGGCAGCCGGACGGCGCTGGTGGAGCCCGGTGTGCTGTTGTCCCGATTGCAGGAATGGGCGGCGCCGTCGGGGTTGCGCTTCGGACCTGATCCGTCCAGCCAGGACCGAGCCACCATCGGCGGCATGATCGGTAACAACGCCTGCGGGCCGCACGCCGTTGCCTATGGCCGCACGGCGGACAATGTCACCGATCTGACCGCCGTGGACGGAACCGGCCGGGTGTTGCGCACAGCTGCTGGGCTGCAACAGGTTCCCGGACTCACCGAATTGGTGACCGCCAACCTCGACGTGATCAGGACCGAATTCGGGACATTCGGCCGGCAGATCTCCGGTTATTGTCTGGAGCACCTGTTACCGGAGCGGGGGAGGAGCCTCACCGGTGCCCTCGTCGGATCGGAGGGCACCCTCGCGGTGACTTTGGACGCCACGGTGTCCCTGGTGCCGATCCGGCCGGCCCGGACGCTGATCGTTCTGGGATATCCCGACATGCCAAGTGCCGCAGACGATGTGCCAGGACTGCTGACGCACCACCCGCTTGCCGTCGAAGGTCTGGATGCCCGCCTGGTGGATGCGGTCCGATCGGCGGGCCGGTCCGCGGTTCCGCCGTTACCCGCCGGCGCCGGGTGGTTGATGGTCGAGGTCGGGGGCGAAACGCTGGCGGAGGCAGCAGATATCGCGCAGGCGGTGGTCCGGGACAGCAGCGCCGTCGACTCTCTGGTGTTTCCGGCCGGCCCGGCAGCGACCGCGCTGTGGCGTATTCGAGCGGACGGTGCGGGTCTGGCCGGGCGGTCACCTGCCGGACGGCCGGCCTGGCCGGGGTGGGAGGACGCAGCGGTCCCACCGGACCGCCTCGGGGCCTACCTGCGTGATTTCGACGACCTGCTCGCGGATTACCAGTTGACGTCGATCCCGTACGGGCACTTCGGCGACGGCTGCGTGCACGCCAGGATCGACGTACCGTTGGAGCACGACGGATCGGTGTTGCGGCAATTCGTCATGGATGCTGCCCGGTTGGTGATCTCGCACGGCGGGTCCTGCTCCGGGGAGCACGGTGACGGCCGGGCCCGTGGAGAAGTGTTGGCGTTGCAGTACTCCCAGCGGGCCATCGCAGCGTTCGGCGCACTGAAGAACCTGCTGGACCCGCGAAACCTGTTGAACCCCGGGGTGATCGTCGATCCGCGGCCGCTGGATGCCGATCTGCGGCGCCCGCAGGCCGCGCCGGTGCCGGCGGCGGGCGGGTTCGGTTTCGCCTCCGACGACGGGGATTTCACTGCCGCGGTGCACCGGTGCGTCGGGATCGGCCGCTGTCGCGCCGACACCCGGGCGTCCGGCGGATTCATGTGCCCGTCGTACCTGGCCACCGGGCAGGAGAGGGATGTCACCCGCGGACGGGCAAGAGTGCTGCAGGAGTTGACGATCGGCGCCCGCCCCCCCGACTGGGGATCGCCGCAAGTGTCCGAGTCGCTTGACTTGTGCCTGTCCTGTAAGGCTTGTGCCAGTGACTGTCCGACCGGGGTGGACATGGCACGGTACAAGTCGGAGGTGCTGTTCCGGCGGTACCGGCGGCGACCGAGACCGATGAGTCATTACTCGTTGGGCTGGCTGCCACGCTGGCTGGGGGTGTTGAACAAGCTGCCACCGCGCGTGGCGGCCGTGGTTGCATCTGCGGTCAACCGGTCGTTCTCGATCCCGGTTCTCCGCCGGGTAGTTTTGCGCGCCGGCGGACTGGGGGATCGGTGGATCCCGGCGCTGGCCCCGGTGCACGTCACCCGGCGGCCGGTGCCGGGGTCGCATGACGTGCCACCACCGGCGGACCAGGCGGTCGAAGGTGCAGCCTCGGCCGGCTCTGCCCCTGCCGTGGTGCTGTGGGTCGATTCGTTCACCGACGCCTTCGATCCGGACATCGCCCGGTCGGCCGCCGCGGTGCTGACGGCAGCCGGCTACCGGGTGGTGGTGCCCGATCGGCGTGCCTGCTGCGGCCTGAGCTGGATCAGCACCGGACAGCTCGACGGCGCCAAGCGCCGGTTGCGACGGCTCCTGGACGTGCTGGAACCCTATGCCGCACAAGGGATGCCGATCGTCGGACTGGAACCGTCATGTACCGCGGTTCTCCGCGGTGACCTGACGGACCTGATTGCCGACGACCCGCGGGCCGACGCCGTTGCCGGTGCGGTGCTGACCCTCGCCGAACTCCTGCAACAGGCGGCGGTCGGCGCCGGATGGCAACCGCCGGACCTGTCGGGTCAGCATTTCGTGGTTCAACCGCACTGTCACCAGCATTCCGTGATGGGTTTCCAGGCCGACGAGGAGCTGCTGACGAGCTGCGGAGGAACAGTAATCGCCGTCGCGGGATGTTGCGGAATGGCCGGCAACTGGGGCATGGAGCGGGGCCATCACGATCTGTCCGTCGCCATCGCCGGATCGGCACTGCTGCCGGCAGTGCGCTCACGGGAGCCGGGCACCGCGGTACTCGCCGACGGGTTCTCCTGCCGGACCCAGATCACCGATCTCACCGGGGTTCGGGCGCTGCACCTGGCGCAGCTATTGGCAGCGGGGCTGTCGGCCGGTGGACCTGACGATGCTCACCCTGGGAGCATCAGCGGGTGACGGTGCTGGGGTTCGGCTTCCTCCTTCTCGCCGGCATCGCCGGTGGCCTGGCCGGATCCGTTGCCGGGTTGGCCTCGGTCGCCACCTTCCCCGCGTTGCTGGCCATCGGCCTGCCGCCGGTCACCGCCAACGTCACCAACACGATGGCCCTGGTGTTCAGCAGCATCGGGTCGTTGTTGGGATCACGACCGGAACTTCGCGGGCAGAGCGGACGGCTGCGGGCGCTGGCGCCGGCCGCGGTACTCGGCGGGATCGCCGGAGCCGCGTTGCTGCTGACGACCCCGGCCGAGAGCTTTCAGCAGCTGGTACCGATCCTGCTCGGCGCCGCGTCGTTGACGATTCTGATCCCCCGACGGGCCGTAGCACCCGGCGCGGCGGAACCGGTACTCGGCAGGCGCGCAGCCATCGGACAGGGGCTGGGCATCTTCGCAGTGGCGATCTATGGCGGGTACTTCGGGGCGGCCGCCGGTGTCGTGCTGCTGGCGTTGCTGCTGCACACCACCAGGGCCACCCTGCCGCGGGCGAACGCGGCCAAGAACGCCGTGCTGGGGATGGCCAACGGGGTGGCGGCATTGATCTTCGCGGTATTGGCGCCCGTTGCCTGGGCTGCGGTCATCCCGGTGGGTTTGGGGTGTCTGATCGGCGCGCGCATCGGACCGATCGTGGTGCGGCGCACGCCCGCCGTCCTGATCCGGGTGCTGGTCGGGGTGGCCGGGCTGGTGGTAGCCATCCGGCTGGGCATCCAGGCCTACGGCTGATGGCCTATCTCGCCCGGCGGACCAGCCGTTCGGCGTCCAGCAGGACCACGCTCTTGCCTTCCAGCCGCAGCCAGCCGCGGTGACCGAAATCGGCGAGTGCCTTGTTGACTGTCTCCCGGGACGCCCCGACCAGCTGCGCAAGTTCCTCCTGGGTCAGGTCATGGGTGACCCGCAGGTGTCCACCTTCCTGCTGACCGAACTGGCGGGCCAGTTGCAGCAGCGCCTTCGCCACCCGACCGGGGACGTCGGTGAAGATCAGGTCCGCCAGGGCATTGTTGGTGCGCCGCAACCGGCGGGCCAGGACACGCAGCAGCTGTTCGGCGATCTCCGGTCGTTTGTTGATCCACTCCTTGAGTGCGGCACGGTCCATCGTGGCCAGTCGCACGTCGGTGACCGCCGTAGCCGACGAGGTCCGCGGGCCGGGGTCGAACACCGACAACTCGCCGAACATGTCCGATGGCCCCATCACGGCGAGGAGGTTCTCCCGGCCATCCGGAGAATGGCGGCCCAGCTTGACCTTTCCGGACAGAATCACATAGAGCCGGTCGCCCAGTTCACCTTCGCCGAAGATGACGCTGCCCCGCGAGTAGTCAACGGTTTCCAACTGCGATCCGAGGGCAAGCGCCGCGTCCGGGTCAACCCCTTGGAAAATCCCGGCCTTCGCGAGCGTTTCTTCCACCCTGTCCTCCTGATCGGACCGCATCCGCAGCGACGCGCTTGGTCAGCCGGCTGCACGTCCCCGGTCGAGACGCAGACCACAGTCTAGGGGGCCGCTTCGGGACCCCGCCCACCGTGCGTGATCGACCGATCCCCAGCCGTCCCAACCCCAGCCGCCCCAACCCCAGCCGCTGGTCGGCACCGACGCCGTCCCTGTACCGACGCTGTTTTCCTGGCACCGCCCTTTGCCGCGGGTCAGGTCCTCCCCCGCCGACGGAACAGTGACGGCCGGCGATGCCGAAACTTGGCGAAGGCCTTGGTCCAGCCCTCTCTCATCAGCGTGTTGACCTCCTCAGGTCGGGCGGTGTCCAGGAACTCCTCGACGTCGGCCTCGCTGACCGCCGACGACGTGAGCCGGTGCTCCACCCGTTCCATCAGCAGGGCGAACACCATCAACAACAGTGGGATGAGCAGTACCAGGAAGACAGTCATGGTGCTGAGCAGTATCTCCCACCGGTCCTCCGGCTGGCACGAGTCGACGTGTGGGCCGTGCGCCGGATCGGGCCACACTGTCCGACCCGTGTGGCAACCTGACTGACGTGGGCGATCAGCAAGCAGGCAGGGCGGGTCGGCAGACCAAACGGGTCAAGCCGCCCACGACTGCGCTGGCCCGTACCCGGCGGGCCCGCCAGATCGGCGCCCGACTAGCAGTGGGCTTTCCGCAGGCTCGCTGCGAGCTGGATTTCGGGACGCCGCTGGAACTGGCCGTAGCAACCATCCTGTCCGCCCAGTCCACCGACGCCCGGGTGAACATGGTCACCCCGGCCCTGTTTCACCGATTCCAATCCGCCGCCGACTACGCGGCTGCGCCGCGCGCGGAGCTGGAGGGGCTGATCATGTCGACCGGTTTCTTCCGGAACAAGGCCACCTCGCTGATCGGCCTCGGCCGGGCACTCCTCGAACGCTTCGACGGGCAGTTGCCCTCGACCCTGCCGGAGCTGGTCAGCCTGCCGGGGTTCGGCCGGAAGACGGCCAACGTGGTGCTGGGACACGCCTTCGGGGTGCCGGGGATCACCGTCGACACGCATGTCACGAGGCTTGCGACGCGTTGGGGCCTGACCACCCAGACCGATCCGGTGAAGATCGAGTTCGAGCTGAACGCCCAGTTGCCGGCGGCCCAGTGGACCGAGTTCTCCGACCGGACGATCTTTCACGGCCGCCGGGTGTGTCACGCCAAAAAACCCGCCTGCGGCGCATGCTTTCTGGCGTCCTTGTGCCCCGCCTACGGATCCGGCCCGGTGGAGCCAGAGGTGGCGGCCCGCCTGGTGGTCGGTGCCGAACGGCCGCACCTGCTGACCATGGTCGGGCTGGAGCCGTGAACACCCCGGAGGTCGCTGGTGCGACAACGGCTGGGCGGCCGCCCGCTCCACCGAGCCGTTCGTCGACCACCCGTCCGGGTCCGGCGGATTACGGCCGCGGCCGGCGGTTGGTGGAACGTGACCAGGTACCGGGCTGGCTACATGAGCTCGTCGATGGAGTGCATGAGGCCGAGATGGCAGGACCGCTGCGGGAGCTGAGCGCCGCCGCACCCGGGCAGTCCAGGCGGGGTGCGGTCCTCATGCTGTTCGGCGAAGGGACCGCCGGTCCCGATGTGCTGCTGACCGAACGGGCCGCGACCATGCGGTCGCATGCCGGTCAGCCCGCTTTCCCCGGAGGTGCGCTCGATCCGGGGGAGGACGCGATCCAGGCGGCCCTGCGTGAGGGTGCGGAGGAAACCGGGCTGGTGCCGGAGTCGGTGGTGCCACTGGCGTTGTTGCCGGAGCTGTATCTGCCGCCGTCGGACTTCCTGGTGCGCCCGGTGCTGGCGTTCTGGCGTGAGCCCGGGGCTGTCCGGGCGGTGGACCCGGCGGAGACCGCCGTTGTGGTCAGGGTGCCCATCGCGGAGCTGGTCGACCCCGCGAACCGCGGTCAGGTCCAGCACCCCAGCGGGTACGTCAGCCCCGGGTTCCAGGTGGCCGAGTTGGTGGTGTGGGGCTTTACGGCCGGATTGGTGGACGTCCTCCTCGACGTCGGCGGCTGGTCTCGGCCCTGGGACCCCAAGCGCATGCTCACCCTGCCGGCGGCCCGATGACCTTGATCGATCTGATTGTGGTGCTGGTGGTGGTCGCGGCGGCGGTCTCCGGGTTCCGACAGGGCCTGATCACCGCGATGTTCACCCTGGTCACCGCCATATCCGGGGCCATCGTGGCGATGCAGGTAGCCCCCTGGTTGATGCAGCAGGTGGACGACTCGACCGCCAGGACGGCCATTGGTATTGCCTGCGTGGTGGTCGGCGTCGGACTCGGCGAGGTGGCGGGCGCCACCGTCGGCCGGGCCATCTCCCGCCGGATCAGCTGGCGCCCGGCCCAGGCGGTGGACCGCACCCTCGGGTTGTTCGGCTACGCATGCGCCGTGCTGGTGGTGATCTGGCTGATCGCCGTCCCATTGGCCTCCGTACCGATCCCGTGGTTGTCGTCGGCGATCCGCGGGTCGGCAGTTTTGACCAAGGTCGACGAGGTGATGCCGGACCGGGTGCAGGGGGTGTCGACGCGACTACGAGAACTGTTCGACAGCTCGGGTTTCCCGGCAATTCTCGATCCGCTGACGCCAACGCCGAACACGGCGGTCGATCCGCCGGACCCGGCTGCTGGGACGACGCCCGCGGTCGCCGCGGCCGCACAGTCGGTACTCAAGGTGCGTTCGGTGGCCAACTCCTGTGCGCGGCGGATGGAGGGCACCGGTTTCGTGATCGGGGCCAGTCCAACCGGCGGTCGCAAGGTGCTGACCAACGCCCATGTCGTGGCCGGATCCGACCGCGCCGCGGTGGAATCGGACGGCGGCAGCCTGACCGCGACTGTCGTCCTCTACGACCCCGAGCGTGACCTCGCGGTGCTGGACGTGCCCGACCTGGCGGCTCCGCCGCTGAAATTTGCCCCGTCGGCAGCTGAGCCAGGCGCCGACGCCGTGGTCGCCGGATACCCGTTGGACGGCCCGTACACGGTCACCCCGGCCAGGGTTCGGGCGGCCATCGCCCTGCGTGGCCCGGATATCTACTCGACGAGCACGGTGGTCCGGGACGTCTACACCCTTCGGGCCCAAGTGCGGCCGGGTAACTCCGGTGGCCCGCTGCTGGCACCCGACGGACTGGTGCTGGGGGTCATCTTCGGCGCGGCCATCGATGAGACGGACGTGGGGTTTGCGCTGACCGCAGCGGAGGCCGCGCCGGTTGTCGAGGCTGGCCTGACCGACGACTCGCCGGCGTCCACCGAGTCCTGCACGGCTGCCTGAGGCACTGAGATCGCCGCTCAGCCGGCCCGGGAGGCGAGATCGGCGATCAAGCCGGTCAGCAGATCCGGCGACTCCTCGGCCGGGTAGTGCCCGACCCCGCGCACCGTAGTCACGGTGTACCAGCCGGTGCACCGCTCACGCGCGTCCATCATCGACGATGGGGGCGTGAACCGGTCCGCGTCCCCGAGGACGTGCAGCACCGGCACGGCGATCGGCCTGGCCAGCGCATCGCGGTGCCGATGGCCGTCCGTCCGCCACGGAGACCTGGCCGCCCACCGGAGGTGCTCCACCGCGCCACGGGCCGCCCCCGGGATCCGGATCGCCTGTCGCATCTTCGCCATCGATTCGGCGAAATCGGCCGAGCTGCGCCAGGCCGGACCTGACTGGGAACGGACCAGCCGTTCCAACAGCGCCGCGTTCCCCGCCACCAGGTGACGTTCCGGCCACACCGGAGTCGCGGCCCACGCCAGCATGCGGCTGTATCGGTCGGCGGGAACGGGCCTGCGGATCCGGGCCATCCGCAGCGGATGTGGCGCCGCCACTGCAACCACCCCGCGGACCTGCGCCGGGTTCATCACCGCGGTATCGAAGGCGGTCACCCCGCCGTAGCCCTGCCCGACCAGGACCGCATCGCGTTCGCCGATGCTGCGGATCAGGCCGGCGATATCGTCGGCGAGGGTGAATGCGTCATACCCTCGGGGGGTTTTGTCACTGTCGCCGTACCCCCGAAGGTCCGGCGCAACGACCCGGTAGCCCGCCCCGGCCAGGCCCGGGAGTTGATAGCGCCAGCTCCGCCAGTACTGGCCGAAGCCATGCAACAGGACCACCAGCGGACCGGTTCCGGCCTCGGCAACGTGGAACCGAATGCCGTTTGCACTGACGTCGCGATGGGTCCACGGGCCCGGGTCGCGCACCACCGAACCGTCCGGCACCGGAACCAGGCCCGACGGCTGGCCGTTGGGCTGCGCGGCCGCCGGTGGATCGGCGGGTGCGGGGGTCACCGGTACGGCGCTCATGGGGGACAGGTCGCGGCCCCGGGATCAGGAATTGCTGGCGGCCGACTTCAACGCCGCCGCAGTCTGTTCCAGGGACGCAATCGTCTTCTCTGGCTTCTTGACCTTTTTCACCTTGCGCCATCCCAGGAACGCGAAAGCGGCGGCTATCAGGACCATCAGGACGAAGACGATGGTGAACGCGGCCCACCGGGGCAGCCAGATCGCCAGGATTTCACCGACCATGAACCAGAAGAAGAACAGCGAGAACGCCCCAATCACCCCGGCGATCGCGAACATGATCCCGCCGGTGGCCCCGGTCTTGACACTCTGGGTGATCTCCAGCTTGGCCAGCTCGATCTCCGAGCGGATCAACGTCGACATGTGGGTCGACGCGTCCTTGACCAGGGTCCCCATCGAGCCGCTACGGTCCACCATCGGCTCTGCGACGAGCGGAATCGAGGCTTTGGACGAACCTTGGGTGAACCGGCTGGGTGACGTCGGCTTGCCGGACACCGCGGCTGAGTTCGTGCCGGAAAGCGTCACAGGGCCCCTCCTGGAGGTCGGTGCAGCGGTGCAGCGTGCGACCGATGCTGATGCTCGTCTGAGTAGTGCTGGTCTGGGTGGTGCTGGTCTGGGTGGTGCTGGTCTGGGTGGTGCTGGTCTGGGTGGTGCTGGTCTGGGTGGTGCTGGTCTGGGTGGTGCTGGTCTGGGTGGTGCTGATCTGGGTGGTGCTGGTCCGAGCGGGTGGCGCCTGTCATCGAAACGGGGGTAACCGGTTCCCGGCGGGCTTCATCGTGCCATGCGCCACTGGGGCCGGCTGCCCCCGGCTGCTCCCAACTGCTCTCGCCTGGTTGCGAGCCGATGAAGTCGCCGCCCAGGACGCGATCGGACACCCACTATTGACCGAGCAGCCAGCGATCGGGTGCGGCCAGGTCGGCGGCGGCGGGTGGGCCCCAGCTACCCTGGGCATAGGTCTGGACCGCCGGCCGGTTCTCCAGGAGGGGCTCCAGAACCGCCCAGGCGCTGGCCAGCCCGTCAGGTCGGGTGAACAGGGAGCGGTCACCGACGAGTACATCGTGCAGCAGCCGGACGTACGGCGCCAAGGCGCCGGAATCAGGCACGTCGCCAAGGACCACGGACGCATCGGCGACGGTGAGATCCAGGCCGGGGCCGGGCTTTTTCATCACCATCGACAACTCGACGGCGCCGGAACCCTCCAATGAGAAAGTCAGAACGCCGCCGTCGGGGGGCACCTCGAACGGCGCGGCCTCCGGCTCGCGGAGGATCACGCTGACCCGCTGTGTCGACCCGGCCATCCGCTTGCCGGTCCGCAGCAGGAAGGGCACCCCGCGCCAGCGATCGTTGTCCACCCACATCCTGGCCGCGACGAAGGTGTCGGTGGTGGAATCGGACTTCACGCCCGGCACGTCGAGGTAACCCTCGTACTGACCCAGCACAACTTCCTGGGGGTCCAGCGGACGGAAGGCAGAGATCACCTGCTCCCTGGCGGTTTGCAGGTCATGCGCCGACATGCTGGCCGGGGTTTCCATCGCAACCTCAGCGGCGACCTGGAACAGGTGGGTGATCAGCATGTCCAGGGTGGCGCCGGTGGCGTCGTAGAACTCGGCCCGGTCGTCGATGTCCAGCTTCTCTGGGGCGTCGATCTGCACGGCCTTGATGTGCCGGGTGTTCCAGGCGTCGGCGAACAGTCCATTGGCAAAACGCAGCACGTGCAGATCCTGGGTGGCCTCTTTACCCAGGAAATGGTCGATCCGGTAGACCTGCTCCTCTTTCAGCACCGCGTGCACGGCCTTGTTCAGCTGACGGAAATCGGCCGGCGAGGTCCCGAACGGCTTTTCGTAGACCACCCGCGCACCCTCGGCCAGATGGTGCGTGCCCAGTGCGTCCGTCAGCGACTCGAACGCCGACGGCGGCACCGCGAAGTAGTGCACCAGCTGGACGTCTGACCCGAGCTCCTGCTTGGCATCGTTGATGACGTCCAACAGGCTGCCCGGGTCATCGCTGTCGAAACCGCCGCCGGCAAAGCGCAGCCGCGAACTGAAGTCCTCCCACGGTCCGGATTCCGGCTTTGGCCCGAACTCGGTCAGCGCGTCGTGCACGTGCCCGCGGAAATCCTCGTGCGAAACATCCCCCCGGCCGTTCCCGATCAGCAGGTACTGCTCGGGCAGCAGGTGGTCGGTCGCCAGGGAGAAGAACGCCGGCAGCACCATACGTTTGGCCAGATCTCCGGTGCCTCCGAAGAGCACGAAAACAACCGGCGGGGAGGGTGCTTGCGACGGCGACATGCCCTGACGCTAACCGACGGTCAACCTCAGCTGGTTGACCAGGTGTCAGTCGGACTTGGCGCCGGACAGACCCGAGGTGATCAGCTCCAGCACGTTGGAATCCTGCAGAGTGGTCGCGTCCCCGACGGCCCGGTTCTCAGCGATGTCCTTTAGCAGCCGGCGCATGATCTTGCCCGACCTGGTCTTGGGCAACTCGGGGACCACCAGAATTCGCTTCGGCCGGGCGATCGGCCCGATCTCCTTGCCGACGTGTGCCTTCAATTCCTTGACCAGGGCCTCAGCAGCGTCTGGATCGGAGTTTGCCGAACCGCGCAATATCACGAACGCAACGATGCCCTGCCCGGTCATCTCATCGGCCGCGCCCACGACCGCGGCCTCCGCGACGCTGGAGTGCGAGACCAGCGCCGATTCCACCTCGGTGGTGGAGATTCGGTGCCCGGAGATGTTCATGACGTCGTCGACCCGGCCGAGCAGCCAGAGCGCGCCGTCGGTGTCGTACTTGGCGCCGTCACCGGCGAAGTAGTAGCCCTGCGAGGCGAACCGTGACCAGTAGGTGTCCCGGTACCGCTCGTCGTCTCCCAGAATTGTCCGCAACATCGCCGGCCACGGCCGGTCCACCACCAGGTAGCCGCCCTCGCCCTTGCCGACCGGCACTCCCTCGTCGTTGACGATCTTGGCGCTGATCCCAGGTAGGGCAATCATCGCCGAACCCGGTTTGGTGGCCGTAACCCCGGGCAACGGGGCGATCATCATGGCGCCGGTCTCGGTCTGCCACCAGGTGTCGACGATCGGGCACCGGTCGTGACCGATTACCGTGCGGTACCACATCCAGGCCTCTGGGTTGATGGGTTCGCCCACCGACCCAAGAACCCGCAACGAATCGAGCGCGAACTTCTCCGGGATCTCGGCACCCCATTTCATGAAGGTCCTGATCAGGGTGGGTGCGGTGTAGTAGATGCTGACCTTGTACTTGTCGATGATCTCCCAGTGCCGGCCCTCGTGCGGGGTGTTCGGGGTGCCCTCGTAGATGACTTGGGTGGCCCGGTTCGCAAGCGGGCCGTAGACGATGTACGAGTGGCCGGTTACCCAGCCGATGTCCGCGGTGCACCAATACACGTCGGTGCCCGGCTTGTGATCGAACACCGCATGGTGGGTGTAGGCGGCCTGGGTGAGGTATCCGCCGGAGGTGTGCACGATGCCCTTGGGCTTGCCGGTGGTGCCGGAGGTGTACAGCACGAACAGGGGTTGCTCGGCGGGGAAGGCCTCCGCGGCGTGCTCGGTCGACTGGGCGTCGACCACCTCGTCCCACCAGACGTCCCGGTCGGTCCACTCCACTTCCAGCCCGGTGCGCCTGACGACCAACACCTTCTCCACCGGCGAATCGGCGACGGCAACCGCCTCGTCCACGGCGGCCTTCAACGGGACCGCGCTGCCGCGCCGGTACTGACCGTCGGCAGTGATCACCACCCGGGCGCCGGCGTCGCCGATCCTGGACCGCAGGGCCTCGGCAGAGAACCCGGCGAAGACGACACCATGCGCCACGCCGAGCCTGGCGCAGGCCAACATGGCGTACACCGCCTCCGGAATCATCGGCAGGTAAATGGCGACCCGGTCGCCCGCTTCGAGGCCGAACGAGGCCAGTGCGTTGGCCGTCTTGCAGACTTCTTTGTGCAGGTCCGCGTAGGTGATGGTGCGTGAGTCGCCTGGCTCGCCCTCCCAGTGAATCGCGACGGTGTCGCCAAAGCCGTCATCGACATGGCGGTCGACGCAGTTGACCGCGACGTTGAGCATGCCGTCCCCGAACCAGGTTGCGTGTGGGGCGTCGGACCAGTCCAGCACCGTCGAGAACGGCGTTGCCCAGGTCAGCCGGTTCGCCTGTTCGGCCCAGAACGCCTCCGGGTCTGCCTCCGCGCGGGCGTAGGCCTCCTCGGTGACGTTCGCGGTAGCCGCGAATTCAGCGGACGGGGGGAACGTGCGGTTCTCCATGCCCAGGTTGTCCCAGGCAACAGATTCACCGGCAGGCTTGGCGGGGGGAGGTGTGGCCGAACCACTCACGGGGCGTCTCCTTTGACTGTCATCTTTTGACTGTGATCGGTAGCTGTGATCTGTAGCTGTGATCGGTAGCTGTGACCTCTGGCGGTGAACGTGGGCGGGGGTGACTGCTGGACAGTAAGTACTGGGTCCGACAGTGATGGTGTCGTGACAGTTCGCAGGTCGGCTACCCGGGGAGCCGGCCGATCGAACGTAGCCCGCTGCCAGAGGGCTCGCTATCGGGGAGCGCCAAGCGGGGGGAAATGCGATGTGCGGTGTCTCGAGGTGGCTGCCTCTGCGGGCCGGATTCGCGCCGTTCCACCGCCCGCTCTTCCCGCCCGCTCTTCCCGCCCGCTCTTCCCGCCCGCTCTTCCCGCCCGCCCGTACTGTTCGGCCGTGGACGTCGACGGATGGGCTGATGTGGTCGACGAACCGCAGGTGGCGGCGGCTGTGGAGCAGGCGAGAACGGCCATCGTCGCGCTGCGTCGGCACCCGGCGCACCGAAAGCCGGGAGGCCCGGTCGTGGCGGCTGCCTCCATGCGTGCTGCGCGCTCGTCGGCGATGCTCGACGGAGCCTCGCGCGCGATCGATCCGAACACTGTCGGGGTGACCGACCCGATCCTTGCCGGTGCGGTGCGGGTAGCAGCCGCGATCGGCTCGCTGGCGGGCACCTGGCCCCGATCACCTCTTCAGGTCCTGGCCCGACTGCATGTCCTTGCCGCCGCCGACCTAGCGCCGGCGGCGGAACTCGGCCGGCCGGTGGCGGGAGGTCCGGCGATGACCGCCCGGCTGGGCAGGTTGTCCCGAGCGGTCGGCACCAGCACCTTGCCCGGCCCGTTGCAGGTGGCTGCCGTCCACGGCGAGCTGCTGGCGCTGAACCCATTTCCCATCGGCGGCGGGGTGGTGGCTCGGGCGGCGGCCAGGTTGACCATGATCAGTTGTGGATTCGACCCTGCCGGAATCAGCGTTCCGGAGGCCGGGCTCCTGCGGGACCGGGCCCGGTACGTCGCGTTGACCGAGCAGTTGCGAGCTGAGGGAATGCCCGGCCGTCAGGTCAGGGTGGCATGGAGCCTGCAGGTCTGCCACTGCCTGGTCGAGGGCTGTCGGGAGGGTCGGTCGATCGCGGACACGGTGACCTGATGGCGGGTCCGGAAGCGGTTCCACATCATCTATACGGCCGGTCCGGCGGGCCGTGTCAGCGGAACCCCGGACTGCTGTGGCAGACCCGGACTCAGCCGATGGAGGCGGGTTGACGCCTACAGTAATCGAGCTATCACTAAGCGTTGTACGAACTGGCGCTCAGGTGTTCTCGACACATACGCCTAAGTGGGTGATTCTGACCGTCCCTGTCGGAAAATCTTGTCGCTGCGACAACGCTATCGGGAGGGTTTATGCGGCCGCATCGGGCGGGAGGTTCATCGGGACGGTTGAGCAGGGCGATCTACGCTACCGGCTTGAACTCCCCGGGACAGGGCAGGAAGCTGTCCCGCACGGGTCCGTCCCTGGGTTTCTGGGGCTTGAGCTCAAGGGCGCCGAGCCAGCAAAAATCCCGACCCCCATCCGCGGCGGCGAGCGGGAGTCGAGAGTGAAGACGGCGCCTTGGATTCATCTCCAAGACGCCGTCTGCGCAGGCTGACCAGCTACCAAGCTTCACCACGACTCGTCGTGACGGGCTCCGCGACCTTCGAGATAACCCTGACGACGTACCTCCCGCGGCTTATAGCGGTGAGTGGGTACCGGCGTCTGCGCGAGGAGCTCCAGTGGGGGTTGGCGGAGTTTCTCATCCACTCCGTCGCTGGCCCAGCGGGGGTCCCTGTGACAGTGATACGCCCCGGCGGGCCGGTCGGCAACAGCACATCGACCGTCTGAACACCATGACCGATTCAGATGCACCCAAATGAGGAAGCCAACGGGGAAGCGATGAAATCTCAGCGGTCCACGCCGAGCCATCAGGTGACGAACCCCCAGAGACGGGTCTACAGTGGAGTTGTCGGTTTCCACCCCCCCGGAGCCGACCTTGGGTTCAGCTCAACCCCCCGGAGCTGAACCCCGCGGCCCCCGCCCTCCCCCCTGGCGGGGGCCGCCCCTATTCTTCCCTCCCTGTCTCCCGCCCCGCGGTTGAGCCGGGAAAGTGGCCTGGAAGCGTTTGCGCGCTGGATGGCGGCGGCTGGTGGGCCTGGTCAACCCCACAGAGACCTGACTGCTCACTGCCTCCTGCAGCGGCCTTGGGGCGCCGTGTTGAGCGGGTGCCGTGTTGAACGGGTGCGGGTGTGAACGGGTGCCGTCGTGAACGGGTGCGGGTGTTCAACCGGTGCCGTGCTGCCAGGACCTCTGACTCACCCCTCGATTTGGTCCACATGCCCGCTATCCGTCCACATCTACCGCGGCTGCTGGTTACCGCGCTCTGCGGCAGGTTCACTGCCTACCAGCCGGCCCCGCGATCCCGGGGCCGGGAGGAGGCTCACTCATGACGGACCGGCCGTTGGTCATCACCGATGACGACGAGTCACTCGATGACCTTTTGCGGGTGGCTGCCGCGGCTGGTGTCGAGGTCACCCACCTTCGCGACATCGGGGGTCGTCGGGCGGGCGGTCGTGATCCGGGTGGTAGCGCGGGTGGTCGTGATCCGGGCGGTCGTGATGCGGGTGGTCGTGATGCGGGTGGTCGTGATGCGGGCGGTCGGAACGCTGCAGCCCGCCGGCAGTGGCGCGCGGCCCCCCTGGTGATCATCAACGCCGCCCAGATCGAGGCCGCTGTCGACGCCGAGCTGCCGCGTCGGCCCGGGGTGGTGGCGGTTGCTTTCAGCGCGCCGTCGGCGAGGTGGTGGGAGCTCTGTGTCCGGCTGGGGGTCGAGCGCACCCTGATCGCCGGAATCGATGACGAGCAGCTGGTCGCGATACTGGCGGACTCGGCCGGCGGCGGTAGCGGCGACGGCCGATGCATCGCAGTGCTGGGAGCGTCCGGGGGCGCCGGTGCTTCCGTGTTCGCGACGGCGATGGCCTGCCTGGCGGGGTCAGAGGGCCGCGACGTGCTGCTTGCTGACTGCGACCCATGGGGAGCCGGCCTGGATGTGCTGTTGGGGTTGGAAACGCACTTGGGGGTGCGGTGGTCCGATCTCGCGGTGCCGTCGGGGCGGATGCAGATCGACGCCCTGCAGCGGGCCGCGCCCCGGTTGGCGACGGGCGCCGGCGGCGTCAGCGTCCTTTGCTATGGCCGGGGCGGGGGCAGCGAGATCGATGTGGCAGTCATCGATGTCGTCCTCGACGCCGGCCGCCGGTCGGGTGTGTTGACGGTGGCGGACCTCCCGCGGCAGCAGACGCCGGGGGCCGACCGCGTTCTGGAGCGGGCCGATCTGGTGGTTCTTCTGACCCAGGCTGACGTCCGGGGATGCTGGTCGGCCGAACGCATTTCGCACCGGGTCCGCGCGCTCGGGGCTCCGGCCGGTGTGGTGGTACGCGGCCCGTCACCGGGCGGTATCGGAGCCACTGAGTTGGCGGAGGTCCTGCAACTTCCCCTGTTGGCCCAGATGAGACCCAACCGGTCGGTGGCGTTGGAGTGGGAGTTCGGGTTCGCTCCGACGCTTCGCCGTGGCCCACTGCTGCGCGCGGCCAGGAAAGTGCTCGCTGCCGTGTCGACCGCACCGCGGGCAGCGCCGTGATCGTCACCGACCCTCTGATCGACCGGGTGCAACGTCGCTTGGTGGAGCAGGGTCTCGAGCCCACGCCAGCGGCGCTGGCCAGGGTGGTCCGTGAGGATGCGACGATCCTGCTGGGCGACGCGGAGATGCTCAGGGTCATTCGCCAGCTGCAACGAGAGCTCGTCGGTGCCGGCCCGCTCGCTGAAGTCCTCGCGGACCCGTCGACCACGGACGTGGTGGTGAACTCACCTGCCGACGTCCGGGTCGACCGTGGTGCGGGCTGGCAGGACGCGGGAGTGCGGTTCGCGGACGATGCTGCGGTGCAACGGCTCGCCCGGAGGTTGGCGACCTCGGCCGGCCGGCGCCTTGACGACGCGAACCCGCACGTGGACGCCAGGCTCCCAGACGGCACCCGGTTGCACGCAGTGTTGGCCCCCGTGGCGGCCTCAGGTACCTGCCTGTCCCTTCGGGTCTTGCGACCGGTGGCGCACGACCTGGCAACCCTGCAGCGGGTGGGGACGCTCACCGGCGTGGCGCGGCTGACCGTGGAGGCAATCCTGCGGGCCCGGCTGTCCTTTCTGGTGGCCGGCGGCACCGGCTCGGGAAAGACCACCCTGCTGTCCGCGTTGCTCGCGGTGGTCCCGGCCACCGAACGTCTGGTCACCGTGGAGGACGCCGAGGAATTGCGACCGCCGCATCCGCATGTGGTGCGTTTAGTTGCCCGGCCGCCGAATGTCGAAGGGGCGGGGATGATCTCGTTACGTGAGCTGGTCCGGCAGGCGTTGCGAATGCGACCCGATCGGATCGTTGTCGGGGAGGTTCGTGGCGCCGAGGTGGTCGACCTGCTGGCCGCGCTCAACACCGGCCACGAGGGCGGGGCAGGGACGGTTCACGCCAACACCGCCGCAGCGGTGCCGGCCCGGTTGGAGGCTCTAGCGGCCCTGGGTGGGGTGGGCCGGGTGGCCCTGCACGCTCAGCTCACCGGCGCGGTTCAGGTGGTCCTGCATCTCCGGCGGGTGGGCGGGCTGCGAGTGCTGCACGAGATCGCGGTTCTCCGCTCCACCGCTCAGGGGTTCGCCGAGGTGCTACCTGCCGTCGTTGATGGACGCGCCAACGGTCCGGGCTGCGCCATTCTGGCGGCGGGCCTGACCGAGCGGGGTGAAGCGGTCCCGTGGTGACGGCGTTCGTTCTGGCGGCGCTCGGCGTGCTGAGCTTGCCTGCCCGGCCCCGCACCGCCGCTGTTGACCGAGGGGCTCGGCGTCCCGGAGGTTCAACCACCATGGCGCTCCCGGTGAGCCTGCGCGGCCCGACGGCCATCGCGATGCTCGTCTGCTCGGGACTGGCGTTGGCCCTGGCCGGGCTGGCCGCCGCGTTGGCGACCACGCTGATCCTGGTCACCGCCGGGGTGTTGGCTGGCCGTGGCCTTCGGCACCGTCGCCGGCGGCGCGCGCTGACCCAGGTCGTGGATGCGCTGCGCATTCTGAATCGCGAGTTGCGGGCCGGTGCGGACCCCGCGACCGCGGCGGGGAACGCGGCCGGCGCGGCCACTGGTTCCGGTGCATTCGTGCTGGCCGAGTTGCTTGTGGCCATTCGCGCCGGCCATCGCGACTCTCATCCGAGGGGTGCCCGCGCCGGCCCCGCGCCGGTCGCGGTATCACCAATGGTGGCCACCGGGTTCGGGTCGTGGACGTGGTGGCGACCGGCGTATCCCGCCGTGGACGACGCTGTCCTGCAGGTGCAGTCCCGGGTGATCAGCGGATAGCTTCTGACCAGGCGACACGGGGTGGCGTTCACGCCGTTGATCGACGGTCTGATCGGCGACGTCGTTGACGACATGGCCGCGGAGACCGAACGCGCCGCACAGGTGGCGGGCCCGCGGACGTCGGGATACGTGATGGCGGTCCTGCCGTTGCTTGGCCTGGTACTCGGCACCGGGATGGGCGCCGATCCGGTTCACGTGCTGCTGCGGACTTCAGTCGGGTCTGTCCTGCTGGTCGCCGGGACCTTCCTGACCTGCTCCGGGTTGCTGTGGTCGGCGCGCATCGTCGGACGTGGCGGGTGATCGGGTTCCGTCGACTGTCAGCCCCCACCTGCCCGATGGGTTCGGTGTGCTGACCGCGACCGCTGCGCAAACCACAGTTGCCTGTCTGGTCCTGGCCGGAACTGGGGTACTGGTGCTGCCTGACCGGGTACGGCTACCCATGGCCAGGGCGGGCCGGCGGGCGGCTGATCGGGACGGCGGGCTCAGGGGCGGCTCCGCTAATTCCGCGACGGTCGGGAGTCGGCGGGGTTGGCCGATCCCGGTAGCCGCTGCGGCGCTCGGTCTGTTGATGGTCCCGCAGTGGTGGTGGGCAGTTCTGCCGCCGACGATCGGCTGGGCGATCGCAGCGACCCGACGGTCGCGGGGCCGCTCGCCGGCCGGGCGGACCAGGGACCGTCGGCTGGTGGCCGTCTACGGGCAGCTGTTCGCGTCGTGCCTGGACGCCGGGATGGCCGTGGCGCCGGCGCTGCAGGCGGCAGAGCGGGTGCTGGCCGAAGAGGTCCGGGGTTCCCGTCCCGCCGCCCCATGGCTGCCTGGCTCGCTCACCGATGAACCGGTGACCGAGCCAGGCGCCCGGCTGGTGACGCAGGACGGTTCCCGGGCTCCGATCCATTCCGCCCGGCCGTCTCCGCCGCGTGATGCCCGGTGTGATCAGGGGCCGTTGCATGCGCTCGGTTCGGTGGCCGCCCTGCTGTCCCTGGGCGCGGATCCGGTCGTGGCCTGGCGACCGGCCGACGATGACGAGGACCTTGCGCCGCTGGCGGCCGCCGCACGTCGTTCCGCCGCTGGGGGCGGAGCCCTGGCGGACGCGGTGCGGGAGCATTCGGCACTGTTGCGTCAGGAATCCATGGCGTCCGCTCGGCAGGCTGCCGGCCGGGCCGGGGTGCTGATGACCGCCCCGTTGGGCGTGTGCTTCCTTCCAGCTTTCCTGTGCTGGGGGCTCGCCCCAGTGATCGTCGGGTTGCTCGGCCGGCTGGACATCTTCTGATGCCCCGGCCCGTCTGATGAGCCCCTCTGATGAGCCCTGGTCGGATTGCGCAAAGGCTGGCGCTGCCGTCCCCCTGCTCTGGCGGTCGCACTGACCGCGGCAATTTGTCCCCATGCCCGATCTGTATCCACATCCGACGGTCCGGATGGACGGGGTGTGCACCGCGCCGGAGGCTGGTGGAGATGGTCGGCAGCCGGTCGACCCGGGCCCGGGAGGCACTGTGGCGCAAGGTATGGCACGCAGGTCGAAGTTCGTCATGCGGTATCCGATTGGTGCGGGGACGGCGGGCCAGGCGTCACCGCTCTGGCCCTACCCGGTTCAGGTGGGCACCGTCGGTGTACTGGCTGGGTTGGACCCGTCGGGCGGCGAGGCGATGTCGTCCGCTGCTGACGTGCATCCCGATTCTGACTCCACCGCACCCGACGGCTCAGCCCCTGCCCTAGGTGGCCAGAAGGACGCAGACACCGCCGCAGGCAACCCGGGCGGCGAACTGGACGCCCGAGACGCCGGGATGAGCACCGTCGAGTACGCGGTCGGAACTGTTGTCGCGGCCGCGTTCGCCGCGGTCCTGTACAAGATCGTCACCGGTGATTCCGTTGTTGCCGGGTTGACCAACCTGATCAACTCGGCCCTGTCGACAACATTCTGAGCATGGCTGATGACGCCGTGGACGGCCCGCCGGGATCCGTTTGGGCTGGTGCCTGCGGTCTTGGGGACGCTGCCTGGTCGGGCGGTGCGGCTCGGGGCGGTGCGGATCGGGGCAGTGCGGATCGGAGCGCTGCCTGGTCAGGCGGTGCCTGGTCAGGCCGTGCGGATCGGGGCAGTGCGGATCGGAGCGCTGCCTGGTCAGGCGGTGCGGACGGGGGCGGTGCGGATCCGGGCCCTACGGATCTGGGCCGTGTAGATCGGGGCGGTGCAGATCAGGGCAGTGTCACGGTGGAAGCGGCGATGGGACTGGCGGTTCTCGCCGTCGTCCTCATCGCCTGCCTGTCGGGTGTGGCGTGCATGATCGCGCAGGTCCGATGCGCGGACGCGGCCAGGGAGGCGGCCAGATTGGCCGGCCGCGGCGACGAGCGGGGAGCGGCTGCCGCCGTGGCAGCTCTGGCCCCGTCCGGTGCCGCCCTGAGCCTTGGCGGGTCGGGAGAGTTGGTCGAGGCAACCGTGACGGTCGACGCCCCCGGCGGCGTTTTGCCGGGTGTGACGATCCGGGCCTCGGCATCAGCGTCGCGCGAGCCCGATACATGACCGGCGACGCCGCCAAGGGTTGCCCCCGAGAGGGCGACAACGACCGTGGTGTCGCAACGGTCTACGCGTGCCTGGCCAGCGTGGTGTTGTTGATGCTGACCGGCCTCGCAGTCCATCTGGGCGCCGCAGTCGTGGTCCGGCAACGCGCGGAAAGCGGGGCCGACCTGGCCGCTCTGGCGGGTGCGGCCAAGGCATTGTCGGGCCAGGACATCGCCTGCGCCGCGGCGACGCGGGTGGCGGCGGCCAACGGCTGCGACGTTAACTCATGTTCGCTGGCTGGCACCGAGATCGCTATCGTCGTGACGGCCGGAGCAGGGAACGGCCCACTGTGGCCGTCAGCGACCGGCCGGGCCAGGGCGGGCCCGGTCGATCCTGATGTGCAGGGTGCTTCGGACGCACGGGGCGCCGTGGGCGAGCAGAGTGCTCCAGGTGGCTAGCCACGCAAGGACGCCACGCCGGGACGCCTCGCCGGGACGCCACGCCAGGACGCCACGCCAGGACGCCACGCCAGGACGCCACGCCGGGACGCCACGCCAGAACGCCACGCCGGGACCAACATCCGTGGGCCGACTCACCGGCTGGCCGCGGCCAACCTGACACCGCCCGGATCGCTGATGATCGACCGCCCGGGCGGCGGGCCTGCACACCCGTCGCCCGGGTGACCGTCGCGCCCCGGTCCGGGAGACAGCGGGCCGGCCTGCAACGCCCGCACCATCAACCGCAGCACCGCGACGGCCCCGGCTTTGTCCAGCGGATGGTTTCCATTGCCACATTTGGGCGATTGCACGCACGACGGACAGCCGGATGGGCACGGGCACAACGCGACCGCGTCCCGCACGGCGGTCAACCAGGCGGGGAGCACCTGATGGCCGCGGTCGGCGAACCCGGCGCCACCGGGATACCCGTCGTACACGATGACGGTGGGTTCCCCGGTGTCCGGGTGCAGCCCGGTGGACAGGCCGCCGATGTCCCACCGGTCGCACCCGGCGAACAGCGGCAGCAAACCGATCGCAGCGTGCTCTGCCGCGTGCAGCGCACCAGGTACGTCGGACTCGTCGACACCTGCCTTGTCCAGAGCGTCCAGGGTGATCGAGTACCAGACGGCCCTGGTGTGCAGCGTGTGTTCGGGTAGGTCGAGTCCGATCACGTCGAGCAGTTGACCGTCGGGCCGCCGGCGGAGGTAGCCCACCACCTGCTCGGTCACCTCTACCGGCCCGAGCCCGACCCCCACGCCGCCGGCATATCGCCGTTCAGAATGTGCCCCGGTCATCGACACCGTCGACTGCGAACGGGCGATCGTGGTCCACTCGGGCCGGTGCTGGCGCACCAGTGCGACCCCCGCGGCCAGGTCGAGGTCCTGCACCACGTAGCTCTCGCCCCGGTGCAGGTGGACCGCTCCGTCATGCACGGCGGCCGGTGCCCGGTGGACGTCGACGGTGCCCAGCAACCGGCCGGTGTCCTGGTCGACGATCGCCACCTGACCACCACCTCCCCCGCGCAGGTCGACGCGGGCCGCCGGATGCCCCGGCTCGGCCCAGAAATAGCCGCCCGGTCGCCGGCGGAGCACCCGCCGGTCGACCAGGTCCTGCAGGACCGGGCCGATCGCGGGACCTCCGAACAGGACGATGTCCTCATCGGTCAGGTGCCGTTCCGCCGCCGCGCACGCCAGGTGCGGCCCGAGGATGTACGGGTTGGTGGGGTCGGTCACGGCCGCCTCCATCGGCCTGCCGAACACCGTGGCCGGGTGATGGACCAGGTAGGTGTCCAGCGGATCGTCCCGCGCGACGAAGACCACCAGGGCCCGGCGGCCGTGATCCGCCCGCCGGCCCGCGCGGCCGGCCTGCTGCCAGACCGACGCCAGCGTCCCCGGGTAACCGGCGAGTACCGCCGCGTCCAGGCCGGCGATGTCGACCCCCAACTCCAGGGCGTTGGTCGAGGCGACGCCCAGCAGCTCGCCGCAGCCCAATGCTCGTTCGAGCTCGCGGCGCTCCTCCGGCAGGTACCCGCCCCGGTACGCGGCGACCCGGCCGGCAAGGGCAGGGGCGATTTCCGACAATCGGCGCTGGGTGGACAGCGCAGTCTGCTCGGCTCCGTGTCTGGATCGGACGAATGTCAGGGTCTTCGCGCCGGCGGCGACCAGATCTGCCATCATCCGGGCCGCCTCAGCCGCAGCGGATGGACGGGCTGCGGATGGTGCCGCGGAACCTGCAGTCGGCGGTCCTTCGGTCCATGCCGCCGGCTGACCCGCTGGCGGGGCCGCGGACTGCTCCTTCGGGATCACCGCACTGTCGGCCGGCGCGCGAGGTTCCCAGAGGACGAAATCCGCCCCGGCTCGCGGCGCCCCGTCGGAGACGACCGGGATCACCGGCCTGCCGATCAGCCGCCCGGCGGCAAGTTCCGGATCGGCACAGGTCGCCGAAGCGAACACGAAAACCGGGTCCGAGCCGTACATCCGGGCCAACCTGATCAACCGACGCAGCAGCAAGCCGACGTGCGAACCGAAGACTCCCCGGTAGGCGTGGCATTCGTCGATCACCACATAGGACAACCGGCGGAGCAGCCGGGCCCACCTGGCGTGCCCGGGCAACATCCCGCGATGCACCATGTCCGGGTTGGTCAACACCCAGTTGGCGTGCGACTTTGCCCAGTCCCGCTCGTCCAGCGGGGTATCGCCGTCGTAGGGGGCAGCTCTCAGTCCCGGCAGGCCGAGCGCGGTCAGGGATTCGAGCTGATCGGCGGCCAGTGCTTTGGTGGGGGCCAGGTAGAGCACGCAGGCTCGCGGGTCCGCCGTCAACGCCGTCAGGCCGGCCAGCTGATAGGCCAGCGACTTGCCGGACGCCGTTCCGGTCGCGATGACCACGTCAGAACCGCGGTGCGCGAGCTCTGCGGCTTCCGACTGGTGCGACCAGGGGAGGTGGACTCCTCCGGTTTGGTAAACGGCGCGGATGTCGTCGGGGACCCATACCGGCCAGGGCGCGGTTCGCGCCGGCCGTGACGCGATGTGCTCCACATGGGTGATGCATTGTGTGACTGCCGTCACTGACGAGTCGCTGCACCGATTCAGGACATCCAGCAGACCGTCAGGATCGGTCCGGGAGCGCGGCGAGGTCACCGTGACATTGTCCGCGCTGGCACCGACAATCCTGCGCAGGCGCAATTTGGAGTGCGGGCGAACAAATTCGGGGCGGCTCTTTGACGCCTGTGTCGTGCTTTAGAGTACCGACAGTCACGTCTGGCAACCCAGGACCGACGTGCCCATCCGCACCGATCGCCATGAGCTGATCGGTCGACCATATGCGTCTCGCATGGATCAGGAGTTCGATGTCCAGCCTCAGCGCCGCCGATCTTGTCGTTACAGGCAGTGATCAAGCGATCGTCATCGGTGTCGCAGTCGTCGCTCTGGTGGCGTTGGTCATCGCCTTCGTGCTGCGCGCGGGCGTGCTCACCGCAGGCCAGGGCACGCCCAAAATGCAGGAAATTTCGGCGGCAGTGCAAGAGGGCGCAGCAGCGTATCTCGCTCGTCAGTTCCGGACGCTGGGCGTCTTTGTCGTCATCGTTTTCGTGTTGCTGTTCCTGCTGCCGGCCAATAGCACCGGTGAACGCATCGGTCGCTCCGTCTTCTTCCTGTTCGGCGCGCTGTTCTCGGCGTCCATCGGCTACTTCGGGATGTGGCTGGCGACCAGGGCAAACGTGCGCGTCGCCGCTGCCGCCAACGGTGACGGCGGCCGGGAAAAGGCGATGCAGATTGCCTTTCGTACCGGCGGCGCCGTCGGCATGGCGACCACCGGCCTCGGACTGCTCGGCGCCTCAACGGTCGTTCTGGTGTACGCCGCTGATGCCCCGAAGGTCCTGGAAGGGTTCGGCTTCGGGGCGGCCCTGCTGGCAATGTTCATGCGGGTCGGCGGTGGCATCTTCACCAAGGCGGCCGACGTCGGCGCCGACCTGGTCGGCAAGGTTGAGCGCGGAATCCCCGAGGACGATCCGCGCAACGCCGCCACCATCGCGGACAACGTCGGCGACAACGTCGGCGACTGCGCAGGAATGGCTGCCGACCTGTTCGAGTCCTACGCGGTCACTCTGGTCGCCTCGCTGATCCTGGGCAGCTCCGCGTTCGGCGTCAAGGGGCTCATCTTCCCGCTGATCGTCCCCGCCATCGGTGTCCTCACCGCCATCATCGGCGTCTACATCACCAAGGCCAAGGTGGGTGAACCTGGCCTGGTCACCATCAATCGGTCGTTCTACATTTCCGCGATCATCTCGGCCGTGCTGTGCGGCGTTGCGGCCTTCACTTACCTCCCCAGCTCGTTCGACGCGCTCGGGGTGGAATCGGTCGCAGGTCAGCCGGGCAACCCCGCGGTCATCGCCACCGTCGCGGTGATCATCGGGATCGTGCTGGCCGGCGTTATCCTCTGGCTGACCGGCTACTTCACCGGCACCGAGACCAAGCCCACCAAGGACGTCGCGAAAGCATCCCTGACCGGGGCCGCGACCGTCATCCTGGCCGGTATCTCGGTCGGCTTCGAGTCGGCTGTCTACACCGCGCTGGTCATCGCCGCCGCCGTCTACGGCGCGTTCCTGTTGTCCGGATCGCTGATCGTGGGGTTGTTCGCCATTGCCCTGGCCGGCTGCGGTCTGCTCACCACCGTCGGCGTGATCGTCGCCATGGACACCTTCGGTCCGGTCTCCGACAATGCCCAGGGTGTTGCCGAGATGTCCGGCGAGGTCTCCGTCGAGGGCGCGAAGATCCTGACCGAACTGGATGCGGTGGGCAATACCACCAAGGCCATCACCAAGGGCATCGCCATCGCCACCGCGGTGCTCGCGGCCACCGCGCTCTTCGGCTCGTACTCCGATGCGATAACCCAGGCCCTGCGATCTGCCGGGGATGCGGCCATCACCGCGGCCGGCGGCCTGAACTCGTTCATCACGGTCGTCGTCTCCCCGGGCACGCTCGTCGGCATGCTCCTCGGGTCCGCCGTGGTGTTCCTGTTCTCCGGCCTGGCCGTCAACGCGGTCGCCAGGGCCGCCGGGGCGGTCGTGATGGAGGTTCGCCGTCAGTTCCGGGACATCGCCGGAATCATGGAGGGCACCGCGAAGCCCGAGTACGGCAAAGTGGTCGACATCGTCACCCGCGACTCCCTTCGCGAGCTGGCGACTCCGGGCTTGCTGGCCATCTTCGCCCCGATCGCCGTCGGATTCGGACTGGGCGTCGGTCCATTGGCGGGGTATCTGGCGGGCACCATCGCCACGGGCACGCTGATGGCCGTGTTCCTGGCCAACTCCGGCGGTGCCTGGGACAACGCGAAGAAGATCGTCGAGGACGGAACCCACGGCGGGAAGGGTTCGCCCGCGCACGAGGCCACGGTCATCGGGGACACCGTCGGCGATCCCTTCAAGGACACTGCGGGCCCGGCGATCAACCCGTTGCTGAAGGTGATGAACCTGGTCGCGCTGCTCATCGCGCCGGCCATCGTGTCCCTGACGGTGGGGTCCGGTGAGAGCGGTCCGATCCGGTACGGCATCGCCCTGGTTTCGGTCGTCATCATCGTCGGCGCTGTGTTGGTGTCAAAGCGGCGCGAGTCATCGCTACACGCTGAGGAACCGCAGCACGCCTGAGATAGTGCTGGTAGGGGCCGGTGTACGGACCCCCGGTGTCCGAGCGGTGCGGTAGTTTGACCCGGAAAGCCGGGGCACAGGGGGTACCTGAGCCCACCCGCGAGTGCGCGGGATGACCGGGTAGATCGACGTAACCGACGTCGATCTACGGGACCGAAAGTCGATCTACGGGACCGAAAGTCGATCAACAGGACCGAAAGTCGATCAACAGGACCGAAGGGGAAGCACGTCATGAGGCGTTCGTGGGGGACGGCCATCATCGCCGCGGGGGTATTGCTCACCGCTGCTTGCGGGTCGTCCAATTCCGGTTCGGCAACCTCGTCCGCTTCGTCGACAACAGCGACGTCCTCAGCGTCGGCGGCGAGCAGCACGACCGATTCGAGCATGACCGATTCGAGCATGACCGATTCGAGCATGACCGATTCGAGCATGACCGGGTCCGGCTCGGCCGGTTCCGGCGGCGCCTCCGCCAGCGTGGTCCCGGCGCAGTTGGACGCACAGACCACGACCTGGTTCGAGACGTTTTGCGGCGGGGTTTCGCCGATCGTGCAGGAAGCGCAGGGCATCAACAGTTCAGGGGACCCGGCAGCTGCTCAACAGGCCGGAGTGACCCTCTTCCAAAAGATGGGTGCCGCGTTCACCGACACGAGTGCCAAATTGGCAGCCACCCCGCCCCCGACCTTCGATGGCGGTGCGGACGTGGCGGCCAAACTGGCTGCTGGGCTGTCCGAGTCAGGTTCCACGGTGTCGGCGTTTGCGACGAAGTTCGCGGCGATCAACCCCTCCGACACTGCCGCGATGCAGCAAGCGACTGCGGACCTGACCACTCAGCTGACCGAGGCGTTCAAGCCGGTCCAATCCTTGAGTGAGCTAGACCCATCGATCGGAGCCGCCGCCCAGCAAATTCCGGCCTGCCAGGCGCTCGGCGGCTGACGGTTCGCGACGCTCCCTTTCTCCGCCAAACGTAAAGGACGGTCTATGAGGCGCAGCATTTCCACGGTCGCGGCAGTGACCGCCGCTGCGGCGTTGCTAGTGGCGGGGTGCTCGTCGTCGGTCAACGGATCTGCTCAGGCCGGCAGCGCTACCTCAGCGGCCAGCAGCAGCTCGTCGAGCACGACGACCACCAGCGAGGACAGTAGTTCGTCGAACAGCACCGAATCCGACGCGTCGAGCAGTGATGTCTCGGAAAGCTCGTCGAGCAGTGACGTCTCTGACAGTGGCGCCTCCGGTGGCGCGACCCCCGCCGACCTGGACGCGGCCACGTCCACCTGGTTCACCACGTTCTGTACCCGGTTGTCCGATCTCACCCAGTACCAGGGTCCCAGTACGACCGGCCAAACCCTCCAACAGGAGCAGGCGACCGTGGTCGAGGCCTACACCAACCTGTCCAGCAGCGCGTCCACCTCGGTGGGCCTGATGCAGAGCGTTCCGCCGCCGACGCAACTTGATCCCGACGTCCCGGCAAAGATTGTGGAGAGATTCACCAAGCTGGCCGACGCCTACGGGCGAGGCGCGCAGTCCGTCCAAGCGCTGACCCCGTCCTCAGAGGCCGATTTGAAGGCAGAGATCGACAAGATCGAGGCGGACGCCGCCTCCTCGCAGAGTAAACCGTTCTCCACTTCGGACCCGTCGGTCCTGGCGGCAGCCCAGCAGCTTCCGGAGTGTGCACCGGTCCTGAAATGACACGGACAGACCGATCCACTGCCCACACCCGCAGGTTCATCGGGCTCCGTCGGCGGTGTCGAGCCCTTTCTCAGGGCACGGCGACCAGCTAGCCTGGGAGGCCGAGATCTGAGGGCTGGGGGCTGCCGGTCACCGCGGGTCGCGGGAGCTGCGGTTGGCGGATCGGGACAACGTGGCCGAGGGGGCGCCGATGATCCAGCTGTCGTTGTTCTCGGCGGATCTGATCGCCCCGCAGCTGACCGATCTGGGTGGCCTGCTCGCGGCCCACGGGCAGTTCGCGGCGGGTCCGCGCGGTCTGCATATGTCCATCCGGGTGGCCGAGCTGTGGCGGGCCGAAGCCCTGCAGCGCGAATGCCGGGTCCGGGACGTACTTGCCGAGCTCAGCACATCCGAGGACGGGACCACGGTGCTCAGATCGGAGAGCACCGACGAGGTGGCGCTGCTGGCCTCCGCCTGGACGGCCGCTGCCGTGAAGAACGTGCCGGCCGACCTGACGGTGACCGCGGGGTTTTTGCGTTGCTGGACGGTGGCGGCCGGTTGCCGGGGCGACGTGGGTTTCCTGCTCGGGCTGGACCCGGCCGCGCCGCAGACCTACGAACCGCTGGCCGCCGCGTGCGCGGCGGCAGGCCTTGCCGGTTCGCTGTTGGGCCCCAGGCTTGGCGGTCCGGCCGTGCGGATCGTCGGCCATCGCCGCTGCCTGCGGTTGGTCCAGATGATCGGCACCCCGCCGCCATGTGCGCCCGCTGGGGCGTTCCCCGTGCTGGAGCATTGAGCACTCACCTGGGTATCGCAAGGATCGGCGACGAGTCCTCGCTGCGTCAAGGTTGACGGGGTTTCCAGCGATTCCTGGCCACCCAAGGGGTGGTGCGATGACCGACGGGCGCGGAAGTCGGCAGATAACTGTGGCATCCTGCTGGCCACGGCCCTATCGGAGCCAACGGTCGACACTGGACCGTCAACGGACCGTCCTCAGGTGCTCTGACCATGGTCTGCACTGCACTTACCTTGAATACGACTGCATATATAGAGGAGAGCGTGAGCTTGATGGCCACAAAGAAAGCCGGGCCCCCCGGCTCCGGTGTGCGCCTGGTCGTCGTCGAGTCCCCCAGCAAGGCCAAGACGATCTCCGGCTTCCTCGGTGACGGGTACATCGTGGAATCCTCCGTCGGCCACATTCGCGACCTGCCGCGGGGCGCCGCCGACGTGCCGGCCAAGTACAAGGGCGAGCCGTGGGCGCGCCTCGGCGTGAACACCGACAACGGCTTCGAACCGCTGTACGTGATCTCCCCGGAGAAGAAGGCACAGGTCGCCAAGCTGAAGTCGCTGCTGGCCGGGGCCGACGAGCTCTACCTCGCCACGGACGAGGACCGGGAGGGCGAGGCCATCGCCTGGCATCTCCTGGAGACGCTCAAGCCCAAGGTTCCGGTCAAGCGGATGGTGTTCCACGAGATCACCCCCGCGGCTATCCGGGAAGCGGCGAACAACCCGCGAGCACTGGATGACAACCTGGTCGACGCCCAGGAGACCCGGCGCATCCTGGACCGGTTGTACGGGTACGAGGTCTCCCCGGTGCTGTGGAAGAAGGTGATGCCCAAGCTCTCCGCGGGCCGGGTGCAGTCGGTGGCCACCAGGATCATCGTGCAGCGGGAGCGGGAACGGATGGCGTTCCGGTCGGGCTCCTATTGGGGGCTGGACGCCAGCATGGCGCCGGACGGCGCCCCGGCGGCCGATGCCTTCAAGTCCGCGCTGGCCACCGTCGACGGTCGACGGTTGGCTGCAGGCCGGGATTTCGACCCCGCCACCGGCGACGTCAAGGCGGGGGCTGACGTGCTGCTGTTGGACGAGGACGGCGCCCGCACGCTCGCCGCGCAGCTGACCGGCGGAACCGCCACGGTCAGCTCGGTCGAGGAAAAGCCGTACACCCGCAAGCCTTACCCGCCGTTCATGACGTCGACCCTGCAGCAGGAGGCGGGTCGCAAGCTGGGCTTCAACTCCGAACGCACCATGCGCACCGCCCAGCGGCTGTACGAGAACGGCTTCATCACCTACATGCGGACCGACTCCACCACGCTCAGCGGTACCGCGCAGGAAGCGGCCAGGGCGCAGGCCCGTGAGCTGTACGGCCCGGAGTACGTGCCGGACTCGCCGCGTCAGTACACCCGGAAGGTGAAGAACGCCCAGGAGGCGCACGAGGCCATCCGACCTGCGGGGGAGAGCTTCCGGACGCCCGGCCAAGTCAGCCGGTCCCTTTCCGGCGACGAGTTCCGGCTGTACGAGCTGATCTGGCAGCGGACGATCGCCTCCCAAATGGTGGACGCCAAGGGCTTGACGCTGTCACTGCGGATCACCGCCAGCGCCGACGGTCGGGAATGCCTGTTCACCGCCTCGGGCCGGACGATCACCTTTCCCGGGTTCCTCCGGGCCTATGTCGAGACGGTGGACGCCGAGGCCGGCGGCGAGGCCGACGACGCCGAGCGCCGGCTGCCCAAGCTCGAGGTCGGCCAGCGCTTGGACATCCGCGAACTGATTCCGGCCAGCCACGTGACCACCCCGCCGGCCCGGTACACCGAACCGTCCCTGATCGGGGCCCTGCAGGATCTGGGCATCGGCCGGCCGTCGACCTACACCTCGATCATCCGGACCATCGTCGACCGCGGGTACGTCTGGAAGCGCGGGCAGGCTCTGGTGCCGTCCTGGATCGCGTTCGCGGTGATCGGCCTGCTGGAGAAGCACTTCGCCCGACTCGTGGACTACGACTTCACCGCCGCCATGGAAGACGAGCTCGACGCCATCGCCGATGGCCGGATCGGCCGCACCGACTGGCTCGGTGCGTTCTACTTCGGCGGTGACCTCGGCCCGGAGGGTTCGGTAGGCCGGACCGGCGGGCTGAAGAAGCTGGTCGGGGACCGGTTGGAGGACATCGACGCCAGGGAGGTGAACTCGCTGCCGCTGCTCACCGACGCCCAAGGCCGGCAGGTCCTGGTCCGGGTGGGTCGGTACGGCCCCTACCTGGAGCGGGAGATGGCCGCCGGTGATCTCGACAGGCCGGCCACGAAGAACGGTGATGACGGCGACGGCGACGGCGACGACGACGGGGCCAGCGTGCAGCGGGCGAATCTGCCGGAGGACCTGCCGCCCGACGAGGTCACCGCGGAGGTCGCGGAGGAACTGTTCGCCCAGTCCAAGGAGTCGGCGGACAACGAACTCGGCGTCGATCCGGACACCGGGCACATGATCGTGGCCAGGGACGGCCGCTACGGGCCCTACGTCACCGAGGTGTTGCCCGAAGCCATTGACGGGGCGCCGGTCAAGCGTGGCGCGAAGGCCGTCAAGCCGCGGACCGCGTCACTGTTCAAGTCGATGGCGGTGGACACCGTTGACCTGACCACCGCACTGCGGTTGCTCTCGCTGCCACGAGTGGTCGGAGCCGACCCGGCTGACGGCGTGGAGATCACTGCGCAGAACGGCCGGTACGGGCCATACCTGAAGAAGGGCACCGACTCTCGTTCCTTGGCGGCCGAGGAGGCGCTGTTCGACGTGACGCTGCAGGAGGCGCTGGCGCTCTACGCGCAGCCCAAGACCCGAGGCCGCACCGCGGCAACCGCGCCCCCGTTGCGCGAAGTGGGGGTCGATCCGGTGGCCGGCAAGCCGATGGTGATCAAGGACGGACGGTTCGGACCGTACGTGACTGACGGCGAGACGAATGCCTCGCTGCGCAAGGGCGACGAGGTGGAGTCGTTGACGGTGGACCGGGCGGCCGAGTTGCTGGCCGAACGGCGGGCCAGGGGCCCGGTTCCCAAGCGCACCCCCGCTCGCAAGCCGGCGGCCGCCGGTGCCAAGAAGGCCCCCGTTCGCAAGACGGCGGCAGCAAAGAGCACCGTCAAGAAGGCCCCGGCCAAGAAGCGGGCGACGACCGGCTGAGGCGTCCCGGATCCGCGTCGGGTTCCTGACGCGCAGATCCGTGCCCGGGGCGCCTACCATCGGAGCCATGACGGCGGCCTCCGGCGCCACCCGGTGGACCGATCAAGGTTTCACCGATGCGCTCAGCGGGTCTGACGGCACCGCAGACCCGCCCGCGCTGCTGGCTGCCTCGGACGTGTTCGGTGACGCATTGGCCGTGTACCCCGCGGGGTCGGATCGGCGATCACGCGCCACCGTTGACGCGGTCCCGATTGACGGGGCCCTCGCGGTACCGCCACCTCCAGCCGGGGTGCGGGTCGCGCCGGTCGCCGGTCCCGGCCGGTCGAGCAGCGGTCCCCGACAGGTGGTGCGAGCTGCGCCCGGCGCCCGCGGCCAGGTCCCTGCCCGCGGTCAAGCCGCCCCCGGCACGCGGCGGGTACCCCCCGCAATGCCGCCCGCGCTGACCCTGCCGGCCCAGCCCCTACGCCCCGGCCAGCCCCGGCGCCCGGTCCAGCCCCTGCGGAACGCGCCATCGGGCCGCCCATTGCAGGTCGACCGGCAGTCCTTTCAAGCGACGTTCCCGCAGGCCCTCGGCGCGAGCTCGCCCTCGGCCACCGCGCCGGCAGCACCGATGGCCTCGCAGTACTCCCGGCGGCAGCAGATCCGCACCGATGCCCGCGGGCCGGCCGGGAGCCGACCGAGGCGGCGGATCGGATCGACCATCGGCAGCGCCATTGTCGCTCTGGCGTTGCTGCTGTTCGCCAGCGGTGCCGGGCAGCGAGTGATCGACTACATCACCGAGTTGCTCAACCGGTGAACCGTCGCAAGCGGGAGCCCAACTCCCTGACCGTTCTGCTCCGCATCCCGGTGTTCCGGCGACTCTGGGCGGCCATCGGGATCTCCAGTCTGGGCGACTGGTTGGGGCTGCTCGCGACCACCGCGCTGGCTGCGTACCTGACCAAGGACACCTCCGACCTGGCTCAGGGCGCGGCGGTGTCCGGGGTGCTGCTGACCCGGCTGCTGCCGGACCTGATCCTCGGGCCGGTGGCCGGGGCTCTGGTGGACCGGTTCGACCGACGGAAGGTCGCTATCACCGGCGACTGCCTGGCCGGCCTGCTCTACCTGTCGATCATCGTCAACGGGACGCTGTGGTGGTTGCTGGTCGCGCAGTTCCTGGCGGAGGCCGTCGGCCTGTTCTCCACCCCGGCGAAGCAGGCAATGTGGGTCAACATCGTGCCGCGGGAGCGGCTGGCGGTGGCAAACCAGCTCAACTACGTCTCGGTGTACGGGATGGTCCCGGTAGCAGCCGTGCTGTTCGCCCTGCTGTCCACCGTGGCGTCCCTGTTCGGGGTGCCGAACGTGGCCGGCGACGGGGGCAGTGCCCTGATCAGCGGCTCCACCAACACCCTGGCCATCGACATCGCGCTGGCCATCGACGCGGCGTCGTACTGGTTCTCCGCCTTCATGGTCTACATTTCGCGTCGGCTTATCCCGTCTTTCGTCGGTGACCGCAGCGAGACGAAGAACATCTTCGCGCTGATCGCCGAAGGTGTGTCGTTCGTTCGCAAGAACCGGTTGATGCGCTCGGTCTACATCGGCATCCTCGGCGCGTTCGGGGCCGGCGGACTGGTTGCCGGCGTCGCCCAGGCCTACGTCGCAACCCTCGGGGCCGGTAACGCGGGCTACGGCATCCTGTTCGGCTCGGTGTTCACCGGCCTGGCGTTGGGCATGCTGGTTGGCCCGCGGGTGCTGCCCACCGTGCCCCGGCGGATGATCTTCACCCCGGCCATCGGCGCGGCCGGCATCTCGCTGATGGTGATGAGCGTCCTGCAGGACTTCCTCGGGGCCGCGATCATGGCCGCGGTGATGGGCGGGTTCGCCGGGATCGCCTGGATCAACGGCTTCACCATGATCGGGCAGGAGGTCTCCGACCAGCTCCGCGGCCGGGTGTTCGCGTTCGTCATGTCATCGGTGCGGATCGTCCTGCTCGGCACGATTGCCGCCGGCCCGATCCTGGCCGGCGCCATCGGCTCGCATCGGGTGAAGATCGGCGATTTCCGGTTGTTCGTCACCGGTCCGGCGATCGTGCTGGCAGTCGGTGGGTTGATCGCCTGGCTGGTCAGCCTGTACGCGGGGCGGCAGATCGGCGGCCTGACGTCCAACCTCTGGCAGCGGGTTTTCGGCCGGCGCGGGGTCAAGATGTGGGACGAGCGCGACGAGCACCCAGGCGTTCTGATCGCCGTCGAGGGGGTGGATCCGGGTGCGGTCGCCGAGTACACCGCGGTGATCGGCGAGCAACTCAATGCCAACGGGTGGTCGACGGTCCGGGTCAAGGCGCCCCAGTCGTCATCCCAGCTGGAGATGGCCGGGGAGAGCCTCGCCGACGCCCTTCGCGCGTCCGCCGACCTGGCGGACATTGCCAATGATCAAGTTCTGCCGGCGCTGCGAGCCGGGGCGGTTGTGGTGTCGGAAGGATTTGTCGACGCGATCATCGTTGCCCACCGGGCGTCCGGGGTGGAGGAACAACGGCTGGCCCGGGTGGCCCAGTGGGCCGTGAACGGCCTCAAACCCGACCTCACCGTGCTGGTGGATAGACCCGATTCCGCGAGCCCTCCGGCCGTGCCGTTCGCCGAGACACCGCTTGAGTCACGGCTGGGTAACCCGGCGGAACCGGTGACCCATCCTGTTCACGCTTCTGACGAGGCTTCGCCGGCTCAGCCTGACGCAGACTCGGACCACGCGGAGGAACCGGAGGAGGACGACGAGCCGGTCGACCCGGCCCAGGCCTACCGGGACCGTGCGTCCTACACCCCGGAGCGCTACCTCACCGTTCGACCGCTGGCCGAGAATAACGGTGTGATCAACGCCGAGGTGACAGCCAGGATCACCTCCGTCCTGCGGCACCGGGCACCGCTCACCGCTGCGCCGACGCCGCCGCAGCCGCAGCAGGTCCGCGCAGGCCCGCAGCGGTAAGTGCCCCGGTGGCCGGGCCGTCAGCGGGCCTGGGCGACGTCAGCACGGCGGCCAAGTGCCGACGCAGCTTGCGGTCGGCAGCCCGCCGAGCACCCTCGGACTCCAGGCCGCAGCACGTCGGCCTCGGTCACGGATCGCTGCGGAGGACTGTCGGGACGGTCGGCTAGCGTGTGCCCGTCCACGAACCGGGCAGGTTCGCCCCGGTTCCAGGCGGACGTAGCAGGACGACAATTCCCGGCCAGGCGACACGAAGGAGGCGGCGGTGATGGCGGATTTACGGCATGGCCAGGCGCAGCCTGAGATCGTCCAGGACCGCTGGTCCACCGCGGATACCGAGCCGGTCGTGTGCTGCGTCTGCGGGGTGCCGGGTGTCCCGCTGTACCGCCGGCCGCCGTTCGGGGTGGTTCGCTGTCCGATCTGCACGCTGGTGTTCGTCTCACCCAGGTTGACCGGGGAGGCCCTGCAGCGGTTGTACGACGAGCCGGCGTATTTCGAGGGCAGTGCGTTCACCGGCGCGGTGTACGGGGATCAGTCGTCCCGCTCGCCCGCCATGGTGCTGCAGCGAACCTGGACCGCGGGCCGGCTCGCCGACATCAGCCGACACCGTTCGCCACCCGCCCGGTTGCTGGAGATCGGCAGCGGGTACGGGCTCTTCCTGGCCGCCGCCCGGGACCGGGGGTTTGATGTCACCGGGGTGGAACTATCCCGAGCCGGGACCCAACATTCCCGGGATCGCTTGTCCTTGAACGTCTTTCGCGGTCAGCTGGCCGCTGCACCCGGGGACCGGGCGGACGTGGTGTGCTTCTGGGACACCCTGGAACACGTTCCCGATCCCCTGGAGTTTTTGCGGCAGGTGCGCCGGCGGCTGGCCCCGAGAGGTGTAGTCGCGCTGTCGGTGCCGTACGTCTCGTCGCTCCCGGCCAGACTGCTGGGCGGCCGGTGGTGGACCCTCAAACCCGAGCAACACATCTGGCACTTCACCCCGGAGACGCTGCGGTTGATCGCCGCCCGGGCCGGCTTGGTCGTCACGGACGTGCGCAGGTCGCCGCTGGTCAGGGCCAACGCGGGCCGGCTTGACTCGCTGGTCGCGGTCGGCCGCGCCATTCCGGACGGGACGTGAGTGACATGGGCACCGCCTTCGGCGACCTGAGCTCGACCTCGGCCGCGGTGTTCGACGATGTCATCGGGCAGGACCCGGCGATCGCCGTCCTTAGCAGCGCGGTCGACGCGACCCGGGGCACCGCAGGTGTTCCCGCAGCTGCGATGACGCACGCATGGCTCTTCACCGGACCACCGGGATCGGGTCGGTCGGTGGCGGCCCGGGCGTTCGCCGCCGCCCTGCAATGCGAGTACGGAGGCTGCGGCGAATGCTCACACTGCCGAAGCGTGCTCGCCGCCACCCACTCCGACGTCCGCACCGTCACCCCGGAGGGGCTGACCATCTCGGTCAAGGAGATGCGGGCGGTGGTCCAACTCGCGGCCCGCCGGCCAGCGACCGGCCGGTTCCAGATCGTGTTGATCGAGGACGCCGACCGGCTGACCGAGGGTGCTTCCAATGCCCTGCTCAAGGCCGTCGAGGAGCCGCCGGATCACACCGTGTTCCTGCTCTGCGCACCGTCGACGCACCCCGACGATGTGTCGGTCACTATCCGTTCCCGGTGCCGTGTGCTCGCGCTGCGCACCCCGCCGGCCGACGCGATCGCAGAGGTGCTGGTGCGGCGGGACGGGATCGACCCCGCAATGGCGGACTGGGCGGCCTCGGTGGCCGGTGGTCACGTCGGGCGGGCCCGCCGGCTCGCCCGCGACGAGGACGCCCGCGAGCAGCGCCGCCGGATCCTGGCGGTGCCCGGCGCGCTGCGCGCGATGTCGGACGTGTTTGCCGAGGCGGGGGCGTTGCTGGCCGCCGCCAAAGGTGAGGCGGTGTCGATGTCAGAACGTCGGGACACCGCCGAACTGGACGAGCTCAAGACAGCGCTCGGGGCCGGCGGGACGGGGCGCGGCGCGGTCGGCGCGGCCAGGGGCACGGCCGGGGTGGTCAAGGAAATGGAGCGCCGGCAGAAATCACGCGCCACCAGGACCGAGCGGGATGTGCTGGACCGGGCCCTGATCGACCTGTCCGGGTTCTACCGCGATGTGATCGCCCGCAGCCTCGGGTCGACCGCACCGTTGATGAACCCGGATGTTTCCGACGAGGTGGACGTTGCGGTGACGAGGTTCGGTTCGAAGGGGGCGTTGCAGCGGCTCGACGCGGTGCTGGCCTGCCGGGAGGCGATCGAGGCGAACGTGAAACCGCAGATCGCCGTCGAGTCCATGATGATGGCGCTGTATGCCGGCTAGGACCACGGCTGACGCCGGGCAAACGGGCGGCGGTTGGCAGGCCGGCTCGGACGGCGGGGCGGACGGCGTACGGTCATCGCTCATGGGGATGCTCTGCGCGGTGACGTTCACCGCCAACGGCCAGCTGCACTACGCCGACCCCGGTGACCTCCGTCCCGAGGTCGGGGACATGGTGTTGCTGCCCACCGACAACGGGTCCGTTGCGGCCCGGGTGGTCTGGGCGGCGGAGTACTCCGCGGAACCAACCGAGGGTTTCCCGGTGCTGCTGGGCGCGGCCTCCGAGGCCGACCTCGCGGCGACCGAGGCGATGCGCAAAACAAAGGCACGAACCCTGGTCGCCAGCCGTAAATTGATCCGGGAGCACGACCTGCCGATGAAGGTGCTGGCCGTCGACCCGCAACCGGACGCCGGTAAGACCGTCATCTATTACTCCTCCCCGGAGACCGTGGATTTCCGGTCGCTGTTGCGGGATCTGTCCGCAACGCTCGGCAACCGGATCGAGTTGCGGCAACTCGCGGCGCGGGACGCTGTTCGGGTGACCGGCGCGATCGGCTCCTGCGGCCGGGACACCTGCTGCTCGACGTTCCTCAAGGACTACGAGCCGATCACCCTGTCGATGGCCCGGGACCAGGACCTACCCGCCAACCCGATGCGCATCTCCGGCGCCTGCGGCCGGCTGATGTGTTGCCTGAAGTACGAGCACCCGCTGTACCAGGAGTTCAAGGCGACGACACCGGCGATCGGCGAGTCCGTCGACTCTCCCGCGGGGCCCGGCCAGGTGATCGCTCATTCGGTGCCGGGGGAGTCGGTCGTGATCAAACTCGCCGCCGACGGCAGTCATCACGTCTGCCCGAAGGCCTCGGTCTGTGGATCCCGCAAGGCCTACGAGGCGCAGCACCAGGCCTGACCTGCGCCGGTATGACCATGCGCGGTGACCATGCGCAATAACCATCCGCCGGTAGGACCATGCGGCTAGGACCATGCGCGGTGACCGTGCGAGGTGACCTAGGCGTCGAGTTCCACCGCGTAGGACGTGATGGTCGTCAGCAGCCCGTCCCCGTCGAACTCGTAGATGTCGGCCGAGGAGACGACGGAGATGTCCCCGTCCCGCCCCACGTACCGGCCGATCGCATCGACGGCCGCAATCCGATCCCCGGCGACGGAGACGAACCGGCTGAACTCGGTGGTTGCCAGGTCCGCCATCTCCGCGGTGGATGCCGTGCAGGCCGCAATCACCGCGTCCTTGCCCGCGATCGTGGCCTGGCCCGGCAGTACCCATCGCACCTCGGCGGCGAGGTGGTCGTAGGTCTCGGTGAATCGGTGGCTCGAAAATGCCTCGGCGATGTCCTTCGTGTTCACAGTGAGATTCATGGTGGGCGACTCCCGGTGGACGGATCCTGGTGGGCGATTCCCGGTGGACGGATCCTGGCGGGCCGGAACCGGTTGGCCCGAACGTCAGGATGACCGCCGGTCAGCGGCGAACTCATCGCTCGCACCAGCAGTTCGGTCCGGTCAGACTAAAGCGGCCAGCAGAGCGCCAACGGCGAAGGCCGCGGCAGCGATCCAGATCCAGGTCGGGAGGCTCTTCATCAGCTCACCTCCAGGACGGTTGTCGGTCATCCGCCGAACACCGAGCCGTCCGCCACCCGCACGGGTACGGCCGGCAGCGGATCCTCCGCTGGGCCCTGCACGACCTGTCCGGTCGCGACGTCGAAGGCACTGCCATGACATGGGCAGAGGATCTTGCCGCCGCTGACTTCGGACACCAGGCACCCTTCGTGCGTGCAGACCGCGGAGAACGCTCGCACGCTGTCACCGGTGTCCCGGACGAGGACCAGGCTCTTGTCCGGCAGCACCACCCCACCCCCTTCCGGGATGGCGGCGACCGCCGACAATGCCGCGGCCCCCGCTCCGCCACCCGCTTCCGACGAAGTCCCGGACCCTGGCCCGGCCGGCGCCGGCGGGGCAGGGACGGCCGAGGACCGGGGCGCCGGGCCGGCTACGGAAAACCAGGTGAATCCGCCGGCCGCCGCGACGATCGCTACGCCGGCACCGATGACCATGGCGCGCCTCGATGCCGGGGCGGGCGCGGAGGCAAGGCCGGCCGGCGCGGAGACAAGGCCGGCGGGCACGGCGGAGAAGCCAAAGGGGTCGGTGGGTGCTTCAGACGCCGCGAGGTGTCCCGGTGGCGGTCCGACAAACTCGCCGGACCGGAACCCGGGTGGGGGCGGCCACGCCGGGGGCGGGCCGGTGCGCGCCCCCGGCGGCGGGCCGGTGCGCGCTCCCGGCGGCGGTCCGGTGAACGGTCCGGGTAAGGGTCCGGGCGGTCCCGGGGGCGGTCCGGGGGGGCCGACGCGGCCTGCCGGCGGCCCAGCGGGCGGGCGGTCAGCGCCTGGTGGTCCGCCGGGCGCCGTCACCACAGGGTCGCCCCCGGCTGCTGGAAGTACCAGAACGCTGACGAGAAGAAAACGACCGTCAGCAGGGCGGATAGCAGCCCACCCAGCAGCGGCACGGCCCACGACGGTAAGCCCGGCAGTCGAAGCGACAGCATCTTCGCTGCGAATACCCCGTACACGGCGCACCCCGCCACCGAATGGATCAGCGTACGTCCGGACGACTGGGAAAAACCGAGCGACCAAATGCAATGAAACGCCACCGGCAAGGTCAGTACGAACGCCGTCACGCCCGACCAGCGATGCACTGGGGACGCCCACCCCGGTGATGACCGGACGCCCGGCAACCGTCCCCACATCGCCAGCGCAGACAGCACCTGCACCACGACAAGCACCAGCACCGCGGTGGTGAACCACGACTTCATCGTCAGCAGCGCCGAGAAACCGAAGGTGCTGACCGCTGCCCCGTTGCCCGGGTGCACCTTCGCGTACCCGGCCATTGCCGCCGCTACCACGATGCCCAGGCCGGCAGCGACGGCGAGTCCCCAGCGGGGCGGCGACTTGGGCGGCGACTGGGGTGGCGACTGGGCGGTGACCGCAAACGGCTGGTTCGCGGTCACGATGCGCCTCCTTGGTGACGGGACAACCGAAACGCGCAACGGATGATGGTCATCACTGCCACCTGGCGCGGCCCGAGAGGTTCATGGTGGCACTCCGGGGACCGTTGGCGCAGAACATTTCACCCTTGCGGATTATCCGCCCGTTCGACCTGCTCAGCAGCGTGACGGTCAGTCGACATGCTGGCGCGCATGCGCTCGGCCGAACGGGCGGGTCAGCCACGACTGCCCGACGTTATTTCACGATTGGCGAGAGGTTGCACCGTCCGATCGTGGTGATGGGTGCACCAACTCCTGGCGAATATCAGGAAGTGACCGACACGACGACGCCTGACGTCAGGACGCGGGATCCGCGCAGCGTAATCTTGCAGATCAGCTGGGGTGGCGTCGGACTGACAGGGAAAGCTTGCATCACCAAGAATTGGTCGCTGCGAGGCCGGGTTGCAGGAACAGCGCGTATCACCGCAGCCCGGCGGGCGATCCTGGGGGTGATTTCACCAACCACAGTCAACGTCGGGCCGCCACGTGCGTCCCCTCCATACGCCACCTGTTCCTCGCCTGTCGCCCGCCGTCCACACAACCGTCCAGATGAAGATTTTCCCGTTTGACGATGTCCGGAGGACCGCATGCAGCTCGACCGTTCCAGGTGGCGTGGCCGTAGCGCGCTCGCTGTGCTGGCCGTAGCCCTGCTCGCCGGAACCGTTGCCTGTTCGGGCGGATCGACTTCCGGGTTGGGTGCCGCGCAGGCTGCCACCCCGGGTCCCTCGCCGGCCGCTGCTGCCCCGCCGCCGACGGCGTCGTCCGCAGCGCCGACGGCGTCGTCCGCAGCGAGCCCAGCACCGACCAGCGCATCCCCGCTGACCACTTCGAGTTCCGCGTCCTCCACCACCTCCCCGCCGGCCAAGCTTCCACCGGTCGCCGTGATCACCGCGGCCCCCGCCTTCGGCAGCTCCGACCTGAGCCCCACCGCTCCGGTGAGCGTCACGGTGTCCAAAGGCACCATCGCCGCCCTCACGGTCACCAACCCGGAGGGCGCCGAAGTCAAGGGCACCCTGTCGCCGGATGCCACGTCGTGGACCCTTGCGGAACCACTCGGTTATGGGCGCTCGTACACGGTCGCCGGAACAGCGATCGGCACCGACGGTCAGACCGTCCCCATTGCCGGCTCCTATACGACAGTGACTCCGGTGGATCAGATCACCACCTCGATCAGCCCGGGTGACGGGGCCGTGGTCGGGGTGGCCATGCCGGTCGAGGTGCATTTCGGATTCGAACCCAAAGACCGGGCGCTGATCGAGAAGAGTGTCAAGATCGGCACCAACCCGCAGGTTGAGGGCGCCTGGGCCTGGATCAGACATGACGGAGACAAGTGGCCGTCGCTGGATTGGCGGCCCAAGAGTTACTGGCCATCGGGCACCATCGTGCACGTCGAGTCCGATATCTACGGCGTCGATTTCGGCGGCGGATATTACGGCGGCAGCAACGTGACCAGTGATTTCACCATCGGCCGGAACCAGGTGGTGCTGGCCGACGCCAAGGCGCACCACATCGTCGTGCAGCGGGACGGGGTCACGGTCGCCACCTACGACGCGTCCTACGGCAGCGGCGACGACATCGGCGACGCGAACCGGGTCACCCGGTCGGGCATCCACGTGGTGAACGACAAGAAGGAAACCACCAAGATGAGCAACCCGGCCTACGGGTACACCAACCTGACCGAGCACTGGGCCGTCCGGATCAGCAACAACGGCGAGTTCATCCACCAGAACCAGGGCACCGTCGATTCGCAGGGTGTGGTCAACGTCAGCCACGGCTGCGTCAACCTGTCCGCGGCCAACGCCCAGGCGTATTTCGAGTCGGCGATCATCGGCGACCCGGTGGAGGTCACCAACACGAGCGTGCAGCTTTCGCCGGACGACGGGGACATCTACGACTGGGCGATCCCATGGGATCAGTGGCTGACGATGTCCGCTGGCGGAACGGCCTCGAACTGATCTGTCACGGTGGTGCCGAAGGCAGGTGCGGGAAGCGGTTAGACTCGTGCACGCCGCCGCTGTAGCTCAGTCGGCAGAGCGTCTCACTCGTAATGAGAAGGTCTGGGGTTCGATTCCCCACAGCGGCTCAACAGAATCATCACTCATTGTGGATGCAGGCCAACCCCGGTCTCAGGTCTGCCGGATTGTCAGAACTTTTGCTGATCGCCTTCCTGCGCACCCAGGATCGTCGAGCACACCTCGGCGAAGTCGTTCAGCTGTTGCGGCGTGAGCGGGTCGAACATGTACGACCGCACGGTTGCGGCGTGTCCCGGCGCGATCTCCACCAGCCGGGAGAAGCCTTCGTCGGTCAGTTCGGCGATCTGCCCCCGACGGTCACCGGGGGCGGGAACCCTGCGTACCCACCCGGACTCCTCCAGCCTGGCGACGGCGTGCGACAGCCGTGACTGCGACGACCGGACCATCCCGGCCAGTTGGTTCATCCGCAACGATCGGTCCGGAGATTCGGACAGCATGGCCAGGATGAGGTAGTACGCCAGCGGCATCCCGGCGGATCGCTGCAGGTCGCCGTCGATCCGGTCGGTGACGGACGCCGTCACGCGCAGGAAATCGCGCCAGACCATCTGCTGCTCGGGCGACAGCCAGGGTTCATCGGGCACGACGTCATCATCCCCGACCGGTGCCCTGCAAGGAAGTTGAACGCTCAAGAACTTAGGGATAGCATGGGTGTTCCGCCTCCCGTCTGAATCGAGCGCCGATGACCACCGATTCAACCGCGCCCAACCGGATGCCCGTGCTCTACCTCTCCCACGGCGCGCCCCCGCTGGCCGACGACCCCACCTGGACGGCCCAGCTGGCATCGTGGAGTGCCGAGCTGCCCCGCCCGACGTCCATCCTGGTGGTCTCGGCCCATTGGGAATCGGCGCCGCTCACCGTCGGCGCGACCGACCAGGTACCGCTGACCTACGACTTCTGGGGTTTCCCGGAGCGCTACTACCAGGTGACCTATGACGCCCCGGGTGCTCCGGAGCTGGCCGCCGACGTCAAGGCGTTGCTGTCCCGGCCGGGTCACGAGGTGCACCAGGACCCTCGGCGCGGGCTGGATCACGGTGCCTACGTCCCGCTGGTCGAGATGTTCCCCGACGCCGACATTCCCGTCCTGCAGGTGTCGATGCCCAGCCTGGATCCCCGGGAGCTGTTCGGCGTCGGCCGGGCCCTGGCACCGCTGCGGGACAGCGGTGTGCTAATTATCGGGTCGGGTTTCACCACGCACAACCTGTCGGAGGCAAACTTCGGGGACACCACCGGCTCGGCGCCGCAGTGGGGCCGGGAGTTCGACGCCTGGACCAAGGAGGCCGTCGAGTCCGGCGACGTCGACGCGGTGCTGGACTTCGAGCATCGTGCGCCCGCGGCCCGACGAGCCCATCCGCGCACGGAGCACTTCGCCCCGTTGTTCGTCTCGCTCGGGGCAACCGCCGACACCTGGACCGACGCGCACAGCGCGGTCGACGGATTCTGGTACGGCATGGCGAAGCGGTCGTTCCAGCTCAATTAGGCGTTGCAAAGGCAGCAGAATGGCGGGGTGACGGATTCGCTCCAGGTGCTTCCCCAGGAACTTGCCGCCCTGCACCGCGCTATTGAAATCGGCGGCCTCGGCGCCGGGACGGTTTTGCCCAACCCGGTGGTCGGCTGCGTGCTGCTGGCGCCCGGCGGCTGGACCGTCGGCGAGGGGTACCACCAGCGGGCCGGCGAACCGCATGCCGAAGTGCTGGCACTTGCCGCCGCCGGTGCCTGGGCCCGCGGGTCGACCGCGGTGGTCACCCTGGAACCGTGCAATCACACCGGCCGGACCGGGCCGTGCTCAGAGGCGCTGCTGGCGGCGGGGGTGGCCCGGGTGGTCGTCGCGGTCCGGGACCCTTCGGCGCTGGCAGCCGGCGGTCTCGATCGGTTGCGGGCGGCCGGGGTCGACGTCGTGGACGTCAGCCGGGTACCCACGCAGGCGGCGCAGGCAGCGGTCGCGGCGGCCGTGGACGTGAACCGGGTGTGGTTGACCGGAACCGCTCTCGCTCGCCCGTTCGTGACCTGGAAGGCGGGCATGACCGTGGACGGCCGGGTCGCCGCGGTCGACGGAACCAGCAAATGGATCACCTCGGATTACTCCCGCGCCGACGTGCACGCGCTCCGGCGTCGAGTCGACACGATCGTCGTCGGCATCGGGACGGTGCTGGCCGACGACCCGCAGCTCACCGTTCGCGACCACGACGGACGCCTCATCGGTGGCCAGCCGCTGCGGGTCGTCATCGACACGACCGGCCGAACACTTTCAGCGGCAAGCGTTCTGGACGACGCGGCGGCCTCTTGGGTGGCCACCGCCGCCGACGTGGGGGTGGGTCGAGGCGGCGGCGTTGACCTCGCTGCCGTTCTCGCGCGGCTGTGGAACCGTGGGCAACGCCATGTGCTGCTGGAAGGCGGCCCACGGCTGGCCGCCGGGTTCCTCGACGCCGGGCTGATCGACGAGGCGGTGGTCTATGTGGCGCCGACGATGCTGGGGGCCGGCCGCCCGGCGATGGACGGCGGAGCCGTCGCGACGCTGGCTGAGGCTCACCACGCGGAACTCCGGGAGGTGGTACGGATCGGTCCGGATGTCCGACTCAGGTTCGCCGTGAGCCGGTTCGACGCTCGAGGTGGCGGTTTCCGACCTTGAGAGGCCCACCGTGAACCTCGGAAATCGCCCACTCGGTCTCCGGTGATTACGTCCGAGCGGCGGGCTCGGAGGCAAACAGATCCAGCCCGAGGCGGTCGGCCAGGAAGCGCGCCACCAGTTGGCCCCGGACACTGTTGCCCGCCGCGTCCAGGGGAGGGGCGAAGGTGCCGAGCCCGCCTTTGCCCGGGGCGCTGGTGACGATGCCGCCGGCGATGCCGCTCTTCCCGGGCAGGCCCACCGTGGCCAGCCATTCACCCGAGGTCTCGTAGAGGCCTGCGGTGGCCATCACCGCCAGGGCGCACGCGGCCGCCGACCGCGAGACGACCTGCTCCCCGGTGACGGGATTGACCCCGCCGTCCGCGAGGGTCGCGCCCATCACCGCGAGGTCATGGGCACTCACCGAGAGGCAGCTCTGCCGGGTGTACACCTCGACCGCATCCTCAGCAGAAATGGTCAAGCGACCTCGGGCTGTGAGTAGCCGGGCCAGCCCCTGGTTGTGATGGTTGGTCTGACGCGCGGAATGCAGCACGGCCTCGTCCACCGCGAGATCCCGGCCGGCGAAACGGGAAATCCCTTGACTAACGATCGCCCAGTGCTGCTCCAGGCTGCCGCCGGCCGCCAGCAGGCCGGTCGCCGCGATGGCGCCTGAATTCACCATGGGATTGGTCCGGCCGTCCGCAGAGTCCTCGACGGCGGCGAAAGAATTGAAGGCGCGGCCGGTTGCGTTGGCGCCCACCGCGGCGAGAGCCTCTTGGGTTCCCACGGCATCGCAGGCGAGAGCGAAGACGAATGGTTTGGCGACGCTCATCATCGTGAACGCAACACCGGCGTCACCCGCCGAGTAGACCTGACCGCTCGTGTCGACCAAGCAAATCCCGAAGTGTTCCCGTTCTGCAACAGCCAGAGCGGGGTAGACGTCGCTACAGGAACCGGTGTCGACGGATCGGAATCTGTCGTGCGCCTGATCGACAAGCGCTTGCACACGGGACTTCTCGGGCAGGCTGCCGGTGGAGATGAACGAGTGGTTGCGCTCGGGTCCGTGATGGGGGGGACGTTCGGTGTCTGTCACAGCCACCTTTCCTGCTTTAGCGGCCATCACCGCCGGCTCGGTACGCCAGTCGGCGCTGAGAAGTATCACATCAAAGCCCAGAAAGCCGGCCGGCCAAGGACGCGGTCACGCAGGCGCGGACCGGTAACCCAGATCAGGGGGCGTACGGTCGGGGGGCGCGCTCTGTACCACCACAAGCCCGCACGGCCGCCATCTTCCTGAGTATCGGACGCTGCCACCCTGGACCATCATGCGTCATCCGAAACGCACCAATCCGTGAAGTACCCCTGGGACGGAATGTGTTATCGCAGCGGCAGGGTTGGTGGGGACGCAGACCCGTCCTGCCGGGTTCTTCGGGGTGCCGGTTCAACAGGCCGCGGCACTGGATCCGACGCGGGTCCTCCAGACGGTGGGTAGCCGGGCCGGTGGCCTGACGTCCGCGGAGGTGAACATCCGCCGCGACCACGTTGGACCCAACGCCGTCCGCAGCCACCACGCCCGTGCCCTTGCCGTCCTTGGCCGGCAATTATGCAGCGCCCTTTTTCTGTTATTGCTTCTCACCGCGGTAATTTCATTCTTTCTTGGAGATCGAACCGACGCCATCATCATCGCGACGATCTTGCTGGCCAGTGCCGGGTTGGGGTTCGTGAATGAATACCGAGCCGAAAATACGGCTGAGAGCCTGCATTCGCGACTACGGCACTGGGTGGTGGTGCTCCGGGACGGCGCGCCGGCCCAGGTGGACGTGGTCGACCTGGTTCCCGGCGATGTAGTGCGGCTCGAGCTCGGCGGTGTAGTGCCGGCGGACCTGAGGCTGCTGGACTGCATCGGGTTTGAATGCGACGAAAGCGTGCTGACCGGGGAGACAACTGCCGCAGAGAAGGCCGTTCCCGCCGTTGCGCAGGACTCAGCGCTCGCCGACCTGACATCCTGCGCGCTGATGGGCTCCATCGTGCAAGCCGGCACCGCGACGGGAGTGGTGGTGGCAACGGGCGGCCGGGCCGAGTTCGGCCGGATCGCCCTGGGGCTGGGCGACCGGCAGCCGGAGACCGATTTCCAGGCTGGACTGCGCTCGTTCTCCATGCTGTTGCTGCAGGTCGCCGTCACCCTTACCTCGCTGATCGTCGTGATCAATCTGCTGCTGCACCGACCCTTCTTGGAAGCATTGTTGTTTTCCCTGGCGATCGCGGTGGGTATCACTCCGCAACTGCTCCCGGCGGTGGTCAGCACCAGCCTGGCCGCCGGGTCCCGTCGATTGGCGAGCCGCAAGGTGCTGGTCAAGCGGCTGGTTTGTATCGAGGACCTCGGTGACGTCGACGTGTTGATCACCGACAAGACCGGAACGCTGACCGACGGCCGGATCTCCCTGATCGGCGGATTCGGGCCGGACGGCGCCCCGGCCGACTCCGTGGTCACCCTGGCGCTGCTAGCCACCGAAGGCGACATTGCCGACCCGACCCGGATCGGCGGTAACGCACTGGACTCCGCGCTGTGGCAGGCACCCGCTGCGACTGCCCGGGTCGCGCCCTTTCGGCGAGTGGCCGTGTTGCCGTTCGACTATGACCGGCGGATGAGTTCCGCTGTCGTCCAACCAGCGAACGGCAGCCAGCTGCTGATCGTCAAGGGCGCACCGGAATCCGTGTTTGCCCGTTGCACCAGCGTCCCGGCGACCGCCCAGGACGTTCTTGCTGCCCAGTTCGCTGACGGCGGGCGGGTCGTCGCCCTGGCAACCAGGACAGTCACTAGTGGCACGACGCCGACTGTTGCCGACGAACGCGACCTCACGCTGGCCGGGTTCGTCGTGTTCCGCGATCAGCCGAAGCCGGACGCGGAGGCGGCCCTGAGCACCCTCAGGGCACTCGGGATCACCGTCAAGATCGCCACCGGAGACAACCCGCTGGTGGCGCAGAAGGTGTGCGCGAACCTTGGCGTACCCGGAGCGACGGCGCTGACCGGAACCCAGATCGACCAGATGACTGACGAGGAGCTCGCTGCCGCCGCGGCAGGCACCACGGTGTTCGCGCGGGTGTCGCCGGAGCAGAAGGCGCGCATGGTGCGAGCCGGGTCTCCGGTGTCATTTTCGGGTCGGTTGCCGTCGCGTTGACAGCATGAACCCGGCTCCGGTCGCGGTCATCGGGCACGATCAGCTGGCGAATTTCGCCGGGCCGGTCGTGGTCGGCGTCGACGGGTCGCCGAGCAGCGACGCGGCCGTGGGCTTTGCCTTCGATGCCGCGGCCGGGCGGCACGCAGAACTGATTGCGGTGCACTCCTGGAATGACGCTGTCATCGACGGCGCCTTTCCGGTACAGCCGGTCTGGGTGGATCCGGCCGCGATAGAACAGCAGGAACGGGCCCTGCTGGCAGAACGTCGTGCCGGCTGGCGGGAGAAGTACCCGGAGGTGGCGGTCAGTCAACAGGTGGTGCACAGTCGTCCCACCCCAGCCCTTCTGGAATACAGCCGGACCGCGCAATTGGTCGTCGTCGGCAGCCGGGGCCGCGGTGGATTCACCGGGATGTTGTTGGGATCCACCAGTCAAGCCTTGATCACCCATAGTCGCAGCCCGGTCGTGGTCGTCGTCGCGTACCCGGACAGCTGACCCGGCTGGAGGCCGTCAATCGCTGCCCCGCAACGGACCATTCCTACCCCGAAAACATTCCGGTCGTCCCGGCAAGAAGGGAAATCTCATGCTCGCGCGAGATGTCATGTCCCGGCAGGTAATCACCGTATCTACAACGACGCCGGTTACCGAGGCGACCAATGTGCTCATCGAGCATGGATTTACTGGAGTCCCCGTCGTCGATGACGCCGACGGGCGCCTGGTCGGCATCATTACCGAAGCTGACCTCTTGCGCGGACGTCAGTCGGCGGACCCCAGGCGGAGCAACGGAGCCGGGCCAGGGCCAAGGCAGAGGCCGGGCACCGTGGCGGAGGCGATGACCTCACCGGTCGAATCGCTGACAGCGGGCGCTGACATCGCTGACGCCGCACGGATCATGGTCGACGAACGGACTTCCGGCTCTGGTAGCGACGGTGCGGACGCAGGCACGGTGAAGGCAAAGAGATCAACAGGTCGGTTCGACGGGAGAGGAACACCATGATCGGTATTGCAGTCGCCGTACTGTTCGTGCTGCACGGGATGATTCATCTTTTCGGCTTCGCCAAGGCCTTCGAGGGGGCGCCGACATCCCCCAGCTTGCGCAGTCAATATCGCAGCCCGCGGGTCTTCTCTGGCTGTCTGCTGCCTTTCTTTCCGTCGCCGCCGCCGCGGCACTTTTTTTCGCACCCCGCTGGTGGTGGGCCTTCGGCGCCGGTGCGGTGGTGATTTCGCAGGTCGCCATCCTCACCTCTTGGGCGGACGCCAAGGTAGGCACCGCCGCCAATGTGGTGCTGTTCGCCGCGGTCCTGTATGGCTTCGCCGTCCGCGGCCCGCTGAGCCTGCGTTCCGAGTTTGAGCATGACCTGAAACATGCGTGGCCGTAGGCACAGTCGTCACCAGGCACGGCCGTCACCGAGGCTGATCTTGCGGCCCTGCCGGGTCCGGTCCAGCGGTATGTCCGCCGTTCCGGCGTGGTCGGTCGGACACCGGTGACCGATTTCCGGGCCACCTGGACCGGAAGGATCCGCAGCGCCCCGAACAGCGCGTGGATCAGCTGGGAATCGATCGACAACGACACAACCGCAGCGCATTTCACTCTCGGCGTGAACACAGTGACCGCCGAACTGCATTTCGATGGCAGCGGTGATCTAGTGGACTTCGTTGCTGATGGCCGTGGCGCGATGTCCGCGGACGGCCGCACCCTCACACCGTTGCGCTGGTCGACGCCGCTGCGCGGCTATGCGCAGGTCGACCCCGCACGGGTCGCGACAAAGGCCGAGGTGAAATGGCACCCCGACTCCGGCGCCTGGACATATGCCGAATTCGAACTCACCTCACTGGCTTACAACGTCGCGAATCGGACCCGGTCGCTCCACCAGCCGGCGGACCGGCCGATGGTCGACCATCGCAGTCGGACTCGACGACATGCGCGAGAATGAGCGGCGCCCGATCGAGCTGCGCAGACTCCCCCTGCGTGCGCCCGAACAACCCGAGCAGGATCCGCAATTCGTCGATCACGCGGGCTGCCTGCGCTGGAGGATGCCGCTGCGACTGGGCACTGGGTGGCCACGGCCGGGCCCCGACCAAGGCAAAAGCCAGCTGGCGCCGGCTTCGGGCGCGGCCACGTACGGGAGTTCGTTCCGACTTCCCTCACCTACAACGCCGCGCGCCGTACGCCTACGAAGGCGTCAACCAGCCGGTCAGCTGTATTTGGCCGACCAGGTCAGCCTGCTCCCCCCGGCATCCGGCGCCGTGATGGTCAGTGTTCCGCCGTGATTCTCGGCGCGACGACGGATGTTGCTCAGCCCACTTGACCGGGTAGGCACACCCATGCCGACGCCGTTGTCAGTGATCTCAAGGGTGAGGACATCCTGGTCGGCGACCAGGTCAACGGTGACCTCGTTCGCATAAGCATGCCGGGCACAATTCGACAACGCCTCCCGGGTCACCGCGAGAACGTCGGCGGCTAACTGGGCGTCGACAACCACGTCGATCGGTCCGGTGAAGTGCAGGCGGGGGCGGTAGCCGAGTTGGTCGGTGTGTGCGTCGACGATGCCGAGGATCCGTGTTTGCAGCCCGGCCGGGTCGTGCCGGCGTGGTTGCAACTGAAAGATGGTGGTGCGGATGGTGCTGATGACCCGGTCCAGGGTCTCGACGTAGGTGGCGAGCCGTTCGACGTGCGAGGGATGGGCGATGGCAGCCGCCAAGCCCTGCAAGCCCATGCCCAGGGCGAAGAGTTCGCCGATGACGTGGTCGTGCATGTCGAAGGCGATTCGGTCGTGATCGTCGAGTTTGGCCTGTTCGAACTGGGTGTCTTTGGCCTCGGCGAGCGCGAGCGCGACGGCTGCGTTTGTTCCGAACGACGCGGCCATGTCCAGATCGGCGTTGGTGAAGCCGGCCCGGCCAGGGTGGCGGCCGATCGTGATCGCGCCGCGGGTCTGGCCACCCGCGGACAGCGGAAAGATCATGATCGCCCCCGGGGTCATGCCGCCGGTCGGTGGCGCCAGGGAATAGCCGCCGTCGTCGGACAGCAGAACCGCTGTGCCGGTTCGGACGACGCTTCCGGCGGACGTCCCCGTCGGAGTCGCTGTGGGTTCGACCAGCGCGTCAGGCAAGACCCCGGATTCCACCACCACGACGGCGTCAGCGTTGTCCCGCAGCACGGTCAGCGTGGCAAAGTCCGCGTCCGAGGCGGTGAGGGCAGCCTGGATCACGGCGGTGAGGGGTTGGTCGGCGTCTGCAGCGAGCAGCCGGTTCGTCAGCTGGCTGGAAGCGGCCAGCCAACGTTGGCGTTGCTCGGATTCGGCAAGCAAGTGGGCGTTGGCTATCGCAACTCCAGCCGTCGATGCGAGCGCTGTCACGAGTTCTTCATCCTCGGACGAGAATGTCCTCCCGGCAGGCGCTCTCAGGTAGAGATTGCCGAATACCTGGCTGCCGACCTTGATCGGCACTCCGAGGAAGCCGCCCACTGGGGCGCGGCCGGTCGCCGAGCGACCTGACGTGGTGATCGAAGCGTCCGATGAGATTTCATCGGTTTCTTCGGCGAGTAGGTCGCGGACGCTGACGCCGTGCGGAGGTTTGTTGATGCGCGCCAACAGCTCTTCGTCGACCCCGACCTGGATGAACTGCTGGAGTTGAGCGGCACTGCCGAGCACGACGATCGCCGCGTACCTGGCCCTGAGCAGATCGCGCGCCGCGTCGACGACATGATCAAGCAGCGCCGGAAGGCTCAGGTCCGATGCCACCGCGGCATTCGCGCGCAGCAACCCGCGCAGCCGTCCCTGCGTCGCGAGCACGTCGTCGGCCCGGTCCCGCAGCTGTTCCAGCAGTTGATCGAGCTCCAGTCGAGGGATATCGGGGAACTGGAGTCCGGTGAGGACACCATGGTCCCGGGTGGGCTCGGTGGATGCTCGCACGTCGGGGGCCGTCATCGCTGGGCCTGCTGATTTTTCGTCACCGCTACCACCTGAGGTCACCTGCAACGGTCCGCACGATGACGCGGTCAGCGACCGAACGCCGTGTTTCGCGCGCGATACCGGTGTCGCTCCGATCAGCGCTCGTAAGGACTGGCCGCACCCATGAGGCTACGCCACCGGTCCGGAAAACCGGAATTGCGGGTCGTTGTGCTCTGTCGGTGGCCGCCCGGGACGGCTTGAGTGAAAGGGTGTTCATGTCCGATGAAGTTCTCGTAGGCGCTCCCGTCGATAAGGCGCGACAAAGCCTGCTCGCTCAGGTGCGACGCGATGGGCTGCACACGGCGGTCGCCGGGGCGTTCGCCGATCGGGACCGCCTATCAGCCCCGGGGGGGCCTGCGGCGCGCGACCAGAGGTTCACCGTGCAGACGCTACCCAGCTACCTCAGCGGTGTCGTCACTATCATCCCCCTTCGTTGGTGGACGAGTTCGGTGGTCGAAGGCCGCCTTCCCGCCGTCGACGCCAATCTGGAATTGCAGCAGGCAGAGCCGGGGAGCAGTCGACTCGGGTTCACCGGGATATACCGCCCATTGTCCGGACAGGCGACGAGTATCGAGAGCGATGACGCCAGGACAATTGTCGGGCAATTCCTGGGGCGCTTGGCACACCAACTTGCAGTCGCCTAGGTCCAGTACCGTTGAGGCGCAACAGATTTAGCGGACGGTCCTCCCGACCCCGGCCAATGGGTCAGAGGTCGCTGTCCGCAAGGACGTTTGATCTATAGCAGGTGTGTCGAGGAGCAGCACCGCCACCACCTGCATCGATGTGCCCGAGACGTCACAGACCAGTTCCATGAGATCGGCCGGGCTCACCCGGTCAAGAGGGGTCCGGTGATTCTTCTGCACAAAGGGTGCCCCGTTATACAGGTCGACGGAACCGGTAGAGGCAAACGTCCTCAGGCTCTGAGCCCGGGGATCCCAATTTCAACGCCCTGACCCGATGAGTCTGCTGACCCCCGCTGTTCACGTCGATGCGATCTACTCACCGAACAGTGGGACCGTTGACAGAAGCAGCCATTCGTACTGAAACCGCCGAGTGAAAATCGCCGACACTGAAATGGCCGACACTGAAATCGCCGACACTGAAATCGCCGACACTGAAACCGCCGATACTGAAACGCCTACAGTGAAACCGCCGACAGATGTGATGATTGCAGGAATGAGGGCCGCAAGTGAGCAGTGGCACAGCGGAGTCGACAGATACGCCAACCGGTGGCGCTCAGGGCCAGGATCTGGCTCTGGGCCTTGGGTTTTCCCATCGCGACGGGTTGGTCGCAGTCGCCGAACAGGTTCATCGGTTGCAGGATAGGTTGGTCATCGCAGAGACCCAGTGGGCGTCCCAAATCGCTGGGGTCGAGCATTCGAACCTCGCCAGCGCCGTGAACCTTGCGCATTACTGGGCGATCCGGCAAACCGACCTGCGTGATCTGCAACAGCAACTTGCGTCCTTCGGATTGTCCTCGCTGGGACTGTGTGAGCCGCACGTCGAGACCACGCTCGGGGCAATCGCAACGACGGTCGACGTATTGACGGTCAGCTGCGGTCAGGCGCTGCAGTGGGTATTGCTGCGGGCACGCACGGCCGACGTGTGGTCGTCTCACCTGAATCAACCCATTGAGGTTGCCGCCCTTCGGCCGACGCTCGCGGAGATCGTGGGTCGCCCGGGTCAGTTCCCGCAATTGCTCGTCCGGTTCGGATTCGGCGACGCCGTGAAGGCGCAGCCTCGGCGGCCTGTCGATGACGTGGTCATCGACAGCCCCCGCCACTGAGTCCGATGCGCTCGTCGGCTCATCGTCCGCTCGGCTGACCAGCATCGAGATGACGCTGACGCACCTTCCCGGGGCCGGCGAGGATGCCGAACTGGCATCTCGACTTGGGCGCTCGATCGGATGTCGACCGACATCCTGCGGTCGACGGGAGGGTGGGCCCCGTGGGACTCGAACCCACAACCCGCGGATTAAAAGGGGTAGGCAGAGCGGTTCTCGCTGTGCGAACGAGCGTCTGACCTGCCGCCACGGTTCGCGTCCGTCCGGTGTCATAGACGCGAGATGCCGTCAGCGCTGCCGTCAGTAAGGTCTGGCGTTGGATCGCCAATCTGACGCTTTCGAGGTCTGCGGTCCGCTGTTCATAACCGACCGGATGGGTCCTGACCTGCGTCAGCGGCGCTCTATCGCACGTCGCGAACTGTCGGGTACGGGCTACGAATGAGACTAGGAATGAGACTGGACCAAGATCAATAATACGCTGCTCCGCAGGACAAATTGTATGGTCGGACTACCTTGCGGGGGACCGGCGAGTCCGTCCGTTCTATGGCTGTGACGAGCGGCAGAGGGAAGGGCAGTCCTGCTGACAGGGGGGGTGTCGGACAACGTAAAGGGCGCGCCTGGCGTTCGCGTCGTATCTCGTTGAGGGTACAAATGGCGATCTTCCTACGGCAGGCACCGGGTCACACTCGCCGTCGGTAACCGCCCGGGTTCCTAACGCACTGGACCCCCAGGTGATAATCTTCGAGAAGATTCGTTGGTGTGCAACAGATTTCACCGGGTCGTTTCAGGTGTGTAGCGCCCTTGACGCGCGGGATGGGCTTGGCCTTCAATTACAGACGTGGCCACTGGAACGTCAAGCTTTCTCGGCGATCTGCGATCATTCTGCAGCTGACGTCATTTTGTAGATCGCCCCAAAGATATTGCATCCTTAGCCTGTCGCATTTCAGTCTGAGATTGTCACTAGAACCTTTGTCAAGGTTCCGCGAACGGAGGCTAGACCTGAGACCGAGATCAGGACGGGCGTACCAAGCCAGAGCGGGCAAGTGGAGGTCCACCATCACCACAAAGTTACAAGGCAGATGCGTTCTAGCGTGACCGACTCCGATACTTGGATGATGCTTCCATCTTCACGGAATACGCAATGCCCACTTCTCGCTGATCGCGGCCCATGATGTGTAGATCAAGCTCGGAGCGCACGTACGGGGGACTTGCGGATACCAACCGATGCATCTGGATCGGCTACCTATAAGTGCACTCACCACGCCTCCCGCATACACTAAGGCAGTCCCGTTAGGGCCTGGGTAATACTTCAGGACGGGTCCACCGCTGTCTCCCTCGCCAACGGCCTGTGGGTTGGTGGATCGGACAGTAACTCCATCGCAGTAGGTTTGAGACACATTTTGGTACGAAGAATTCAGGTATGGGAGAACGTAGCAGGTATAGGTCTCCGTAGTACTAAACCCACATACTTCGCCCTCGAACGCGCCGGACTGACAGACGCCATCATTGAGGCCAGTTCCCGCGCCTCCAGATAGGGCTCGGGCGGTAGCCCCGTAAGTGAAGCCAGTAAACACCAACGAGCTTCCTCGGCCAAAGATGAGCTCGGCGTCGATCGCGGCGCCCTCCTGCGAACGGTTCGATACGAAGCCTATTTCTGCACCATTTCCCCAGGGGATGGCCCCGGACTTATTGTAGACCTTTGTATTGTTGGCAAAACAATGTGCCGCCGTTACGAGGTAGGTGCCACCATTCGGGGCGTGAGTGCTAAAGCCGAGGCTGCAATCACTGCTGACGCCATTCGGGCTGCCGTCGATAAAGGGTTTTTGGCCCGAAGCAAAAATACCGCCATTGAAGGGAGCAAAGTCGTTCTGGCGGTCAGCGGGTCGTGGTTTTTCGTCGTCTTCAATGCTCATGATCTCAAGTGAATCTCCACCGTATAGGTTGCGTAGGGTATCTTGCTGTTTAATGCTGGGTGAAATTACGCGGAGTAGTACCTTACGCTTTTCTAGGTCAATACTAGCCACGAATACTTGAATGCCAAGGGCTTCTAGCTGTGCCCTGTCCGCCATTACCTTATGAATAGTCGCCTTGAGTTGCGTATACGAAACTGGGGATGTGTCGAATCGGATTTGCTCAGGCGAGAGAGTACTTTCCCTTATTAGCGCCTGTCGTTCGGCTGAGTCTGGAGACGGGATAGAACCGGGGGTGAAGTATAGAATGACACCGTGCGTCTCTGGGTCAGGTATAATGCCTGCATATGTATCAGGAAACATTTTTTCCGCAGTAGGCCCAAGGTTGCCTGCGATCATGTTCTCGATCGGATTCACTCTACTATCCTTGTTATCAATTGGTAACGCGGTGGGAATCTTCTCGCCTGCCTCAGGGCCGGCTACGTTGTCTGCAGTGGTGGTGGTCGCACGCGCTGTAGCGGGAAGGATGAGTGTGGCGAGTAATAAGGCGCCGATGCACACGGTGACCTTCGTGGATTGCGATCTCACGGAGTCCTCCTTGGCTGGGTCTTACCAGAATGATGAGCCCGCAGGGTTACGTCTGCATGCTTCGTTGCCGGATTGTTACCGGGGACATCCGCTGGTCCCCGGCCGCAGGTCAAATCTTGAATAAGTAGAGAAAGTCCTCACGGCTCAGCCTGGTGCCGTGAGCGTAGAGGGTCGGGGAAGGCGCCACAGGGGCGGCTCGTCAGCGGCGGGCCAGTAGCTGAGTAGCAGCTGGCGCAGAGCCCGAACGTCGCGGACGGTTGTGAGTTCGGCCAAGCGGCGGTACGTGGCGTGAGTGACCCGTTCGTGGTGACAGCTTCGCAGATAGCCCCGCACGGTCTGTACGACCGTGGTGTCGTCAACCGGCGGACGATGCGGATCCATGTGTGCAGCCTTCATTGTCTCGAATCCTATCTCGGAGCGGTGACAAATCGCTGCGACCGAGACATCGGCGGCCGTAAGGGAAGGCGCGTTGAGTACGGCTCGTGCCAGCGGGGCGTTGGCGAAGAGTCGCTCGTGTTGGATGTCGAAGACGTCACCGCTTCCCTGGTTCAGGTCAACCGTCATGCCGCCGGCTCGGATGTCCACCCGACCCGTAATACCGCGAGACGCGGCTACCAGTAGGGCAGTTGCTTCCGACGGGTGCCAGCGAAGAATGGGCAAGGCGAAGTCAAAGAGGTCGCCTCGGGGTAGCGAAACTAATTCGGCTCCGAGGTCCCTGAGGTTGGCGCGAACCTGTAGTTCAGACAGCTCGCCGTCGACCCCGGGGCCAGCTACCCAGATTGTGGTCGGGACGGGCAACGAGTGGCTGGCAGCCAAGATGAGGGCATCACCGAGGGGGCTGCGCAGACCGGGTTCCGAACCTAGCGCAAGGATGTCGCCGCCGACGTCCACGAGCGTGACGTGATCGGCGCCAATCGCACGGATCTGGTTGAGCAACTGCTGGCGTAATCCCGGCACTCCGTTCTGTGGGTCGAGCAAGACCAGGTTTGCGGCAAGTGGACCAACAAGTGCGGCCGCAAGCGCAGGCAACGTAGAACCGGCCGGCGGCACGGGCCGAGTAGAGGGCACGACGACGTTAATGAGGGTGTTTAGCGTACCCAGGGCGACGAAGTCTCCGACGGAGCGAGGACCTGGAAGCGGATCGACGATCAATCGGTCCCATGACAACGTCGCAATTGTCGGGACTCCTCCCACTCCGCCGTGTGCGTGATGCAACAGGGCGGCGGCTAGGGCATCGCCCCCGCCGCCCGCGGCAACGTAGAGGGTTGTGTTCATGATGTTGAGCTTATCGAGTAAAGTTGATGGTGGACTATGCCACTTGAGGAGGGGTCGTGCCGGAAGGTCTTGCCGAACTACCCAAGTTCGTGCAGATGGCAAACCGTATACGTGACCAGATTTTGAGCGGCGCGCTCCGACCCGGTGATGAGGTTCCGTCCGAGCGTGCACTGGCTGCCGAGTGGCATGTAGCACGGCCAACCGCTGCCCGGGCTCTTCAGGAACTCAGGATGCACGGGCTAGTCGATGCCAGACAAGGATCGGGATCGTACGTCCGAGAGCGTGTGCAACTTAGCCGACGGGCTCGTGACCGGTACGCGCGGTCTCGATCTATCGGCCGGGTGTACGCGGACGGAGAGTGGGCAGAGATCGTTTCAGCGACGATGGCCCAGGTCGCAGGGCATATCGGTGAAGCGATGGGTATTGATGCGGGCGAGACGGCCGTAAGGAGGCACCGCATCACGGGCGATGCTGAGGGCCCGAGTGAGGTCTCGACGTCGTGGTTCCCGCCGGATGTTGCTTCTGTAGCCCCGCGGCTCCTGTCGAGGGACAGGATCCGTGAAGGGACCCTGGCCTATGTGGAAGCCAGCACCGGTAGGCGTGCCGTTGTTGGGCGAGATCAGATGTCTGCCCGGCTTGCTCATGCTGACGAGTGCCTTGAGCTGAACCTGGACGATCCCACAGCAGTGATGGTCGTTATGCATGTGGCGCTAGACCTCAAGGGTCGCGTCTTGGAAGTGGCAGAGGCGGTTTATCCATCAGGCAGGTGGATGTTCGACCAGGAGTATCCCCTCACGCCGTAGCGCCTCGCAAGGCTGTTCAATTTGTACCGATAGGACGTTGACGACTGCAGTGGCCTATGCCACTCTTGAGAGGTGGCATAGGCCACTACCTACGACTGAGAGGAGACGACCATGCAGTTTCGCGTGGACACGGATGGGATGACGTTCGTGCTGGGTGGGGTGCGTGCGGTGGTGGATTTCGAGTCGAAGCAGCCGCAGGTGGACAAGGTGAGTGGTGCCCCGTTGTTCGACGTGGATGTGATGGCGATCGTGACTGGGGAGCGGCCGGAGCAGTTGACGGTGCGGGTGGCGGGGGCGCCGGCGGGGGTGGATGTCGCGTCGCGGGTGGTGATCTCGGACTTGACGGCGCGGACGTGGGAGATGGGTGATCGGCACGGGGTGTCGTTCCGGGCGTCGCGGGTGGCCCCGTTCGTCGCGGGGTCGCAGCGGTCGTCGGATAAGGCGGCGTGACGTGCCGTCCTCGGGGTCGTCGGAGCCGGCGGTGGGTGACGTGGTGTTCGACGTCCTCGGCGGATTGCTGAAGGCGGTGCTGCTGGGGGTGTGGTGGTTGGTCCGCCGGCCGGTGCTGCTGCTGGTGGCGTTGCTGCTGGCCGGGGTCGGCTGGACCGGGGGGTGGCGGTTCGCTGCGGTCGCCGCCGGGGCCTTGCTGCTGGCCCTGGTGCTGTTGCGGGTGGTGTGGCCGGCGGGGTTCGTCCGGTGGGTGTCGGGGCCGTGGCGCCGGTCCCGGTTGCGGCGGAGGTACCGGCGGCGGTGGTCAGTGGTGATCGACCTGTGCGACCTGACGAAAACCCGGCCCGGGGTGGTGCTGACCCCGAAACTGATGGCGGTGCAGGTCGGGGTGGCGGCGGACCGGTTGCTGGTGGCGATGGTGGCGGGTCAGGCCCTGGCGGACTGGGAACGGGCCTGCCCGGAGTTGGCGTCCTCGTTCGGTGCGAGGTCGGCGCGGGTGTGGGCGGACCGGCCCGGGTCGTTGTGGCTGGAACTGCTCCGCGGGGACGCCCTGGCCGAGGTGGTCCCGGCGTTGCCGGTGCCGGCCGCGCCGGATCTGCGGCGGGTGGTGGTCGGGGTGATGGAAAACGGCGCCGCGTGGGTGTTGGCCGTGCTGGGCACGCACCTGTTCATCGGGGGGGTCAGCAGCGCCGGGAAGGGGTCGGTGTTGTGGTCGCTGCTCCGTGGGCTGGCGGTGGCGATCCGGGACGGCCTGGTGGCGGTGTGGGCGGTGGACCCGAAGGGCGGGATGGAACTCGGCTTTGGCCGGCCGTTGTTCGCCCGGTTCGCCGCGGATTCCACCGCTGCGATGGTGGAGTTGCTCGAGGACGCGGTGCTGGTGATGGACACCCGCTGCGCCCGCCTTGCTGGGGTCACCCGGCTGCACGCGCCGACGGTGATGGAGCCGATGATCCTGGTCGTTATCGACGAGTTGTCGACGTTGACGGCGTATGAACCGGACACCAAGCTCCGGTCCCGGGCCACCGCGGCGATTTCGGCGTTGTTGGCCAGGGGCCGGGCTGCTGGTGTGGTGGTGGTCGCGGCCGCGCAGGACCCGCGTAAGGAGGTGGTGGGGTTCCGGTCGTTGTTCCCGACGAAGGTGGCGCTGCGGTTGGATACCCCGGCGCAGGTGGACATGGTCCTGGGTGAGGGGATGCACCAGATGGGCGCCGAAGCTGACCGGATCTCCCCGTCCAGCCCGGGTGTCGGGTATGTGACCGTGGAAGGGGTGCGGGAACCGGTCCGGGTCCGCGCTGCGTGGGTCTCCGACGACGACATCCTGACCATGGCCGCCGACTACCCGGCACCCTCCCCTATTGGGTCCGAGGTTCGTCACGGCGGTCCCGACGTGCGGGGTGCGGCGTGATGACCGCCAGCATGGACGTGCGCCCGCAGCAGATCGGGTACGTGTCGTCGGCGGTGGTGTCGGTGACGGCGCGAGTGTTGGCGGAGGTCAACGGTATTGATGAGGGCACCGGCCGGGAACTGGTCCGGCGGGTGGTGTCGCCGGGGTTCTGGCGGTGGCAGGCGCGGGTGCGGGGCGCCGGGTTCTGCACCCGACCGGTCCGGGTCGCCGGGCAACGGTTCGCGCACACCGGGGACGGCCGCCGGGAGTTGTTGTATTCCACGGCGGCGGAACCGGATCGGGTGTTGCTGATCCGGTGCGGGAACCGGCGGGCGTCGGTGTGTCCGCCGTGTAGCCGGGAATACAAGGGCGATGTGTGGCAGCTGCTGCGGGCCGGGACCGCCGGCGGGTCCAAGGGTGTCCCGGAATCGGTGGGGTCGCACCCGATGTGGTTCGTCACGCTGACGGGTCCGGGTTTTGGGTCCGTCCACGGCGCCGGGTGCGGGCGTGGCCGGCGAGGAGCGAGCGCCAGCGAGAGACGAGGTGGACGCGCTGGTGACCCGATGTGCCCGCATGGCCGGGGACGGGCCTGCCCGGTCATGCACGTCGAGGACGACCCCGCGGTGGGGGAACCGGTCTGCCCGGATTGTTATGACTACCCGGGAGCGGTGGCGTTCAATTGGGCTGCCCCGGAGCTGTGGCGGCGGTTCACCATCGCCCTTAAACGCCGGCTCGCTGCCCGGTTGGGGGTCACCGAAACCCGACTGGGGAAACGGGTCCGGGTGTCCTACGCCAAGGTCGCGGAGTTCCAACGCCGCGGGGTGGTGCACTTCCACGCCATCATCCGGATCGACGGGGCCGGCGATGATTACCCGGCCGTGGACCTGGCCGGCCTGGACGAGGCTGGCGTCGCCGCGGTGATCCGGTCATCTGTCGGAGACGTCGCGGTCACCGCGGCAACCGGCGAAGCATCGCAGGTCACTCTTGGGTTCGGGGAACAGATCGACATCCGCCCCATCCGGCACGCCCCACCCACCGACGTTGGCGGTGACCCGGGCGGCGGCGACCAGGACGACGGCGGGGAGCAGGCCGGGGATGTTCCGGTGACGTCGGGGATGGTCGCCGCGTACATCGCGAAGTACGCGACGAAGGCGGCGGAGGATTTTGGCCTGGACTCCCGGATCAGGTCCTCGGCCGCGGCAAGGGACGCGGGTCTACGACCGCATATCGCGACCATGATTCTCACCGGGGAACGGTTGGCCCGCCTCGACGGGTACGCAGGGTTGGGCCGGTGGTTGCACATGCTCGGGTTCCGGGGGCATTTCACCACCAAGTCCCGCCGGTTCTCCGTCACCCTCGGGTCGTTGCGGCAGGCCCGGCGGGACCACCAGGCCCGCCGGGACACCAGCCCCAACATGCCAACACGCCCGGGTGTCCCCACCGCCTCCACCACCGCCGGCCCCGCCGGCGCGGAATCACCGTTGCAGCAGCTCAAGAACGAGGACGTCGAGCCGGTGCTGGTCGTCGGCCAGTGGCGGTTCCTCGGCCTGGGTTACACCACCCCCGGGGATGCCCTCCTCGCCGCGTACGCGCACACCGAGCACCAACACGCCCGCGGCCTGGCCCGGGACCAACACCGAGCGGAGGAACGACCGTGACACCGACCGGTCAACTCGCTCTGTTCACCGTGACCACCGCCCGGGGTGGCGGTCGTCGTTCGTCCGGGGCTGCCCTGACCATGGCGGCGTCTCGGTCGGGGGTCCACGGGTCAAGGGTGCCCGCCAGGGCATCGCGTAGCGACGCGTCAGCGCCCTTGACGCGTGGAGCACCGGCCGAACAATCACCGCCCCCAGGGGCAGCCGACACCGCGCCAGGGGCGCGACGGAACCGGAAGGCAGGAGCATCGTGAGGAGCACTGATTTGTTCGTCGCTGGGCCGCATCTCGGGTTGGGGGTGACCCTGCGGTTGTCGGCGCATCATGAGTACGCGGTCGGGCGGTGGCCGAGCCTGGTCGCGGACACCGGGTTGCTGACGTTTCAGATCGACCTGCACCCGGACCTGACCGACGACCAGACCCGCGCCGTCGTGCACGACCTGGCCGCCGCCGTCGCGGAATGGGAAGCAGCGGTAGTGGTTTCAAGGTGACCGGCCGTGAAATCAGCGGACGTGGCGGGGGTTGAGCGGCTTCTGCTGTCGCCGGAGGAGGCCGGGGTCATCCTCGGGGTTGGCCGCACGACGGTGTACGACCTGATGCGGATGCGGCTACTGGCCTCGGTGAGGATCGGTCGAGCCCGCAGGGTGCCAGTTGCCGCCCTGCGAGCGTACGTCGAAAACCTGGAGCAAACGGTTCCCGGTGACCTTCCATGAGCCGGCGGGGGAACGGCGAGGGCACGGTCTATCGGCGTGCCGATGGCCGCTGGGAGGGGGCGGCGTATGTTCTGCTGCCGAACGGAGCCCGCGCGCGACGTCGCACCTACGGGCGAACTCGGGCGGAAGCCGCGGACAAGCTGCTGGTTTTGCAACGGGCGTCGCAGCAAGGCATCCCGGCGTCGGCGTCGTCGCAGACTGTTGGCGCCTATCTCGCAGTGTGGGTTGAACAGGTAGCAGGTAACAAGGTCCGACCGGCCACGCTGCGGTCCTACCGGATGTACGTAGAAAGGCACCTTGTGCCGGGTCTCGGCCGGAAAAGGCTGAGCCGGCTATCGCCCGCCGACATTCGTGGCTTTATGGCCGAACGGCGGGCAGCTGGTTTGAGCCCAGCGACGGTCAAGCAGCTGCACGCGATCCTTCGCTCGGCGTTGGCCCACGCCGTGCGGGAGGACCTGCTGCCGCGCAATGTGGCGCGGCTGGTGATCGCGCCCGCCGCCGGCCGCCATGACGTTGCGCCGCTGTCGATCTCGGAGGCGCAGGTGCTGCTGAAGGCGGCCGAGGGTGATCGGCTGAAAGCGCTCTGGACGGTGGCACTCGCGGCGGGACTCAGGCGAGGCGAGGCTATCGGACTCCGGTGGTGTGACCTGGATCTTGACGTAGGTGTGCTGCGAGTTCGGCAAACATTGCAGCGGGTACCCGGCGGCCTGGTGGTCGTCCCCCCGAAAACGGAGCGCTCGCGGCGCTCGATCGCGCTGCCTGGTGTTGCCTCACGGGCGCTGGTTGAGCATCGCGAGAGGATGGTAGTTGAAGCGATTAGCCGCGGCGAGGAACTCGATCAAAGCGGCTGGGTGTTTACGACCAAGAAGGGCACCCCATTGGAGCCTCGGAATGTCAATCGGTCATTTGTGGCGTTGCTGGATAACGCTGGGCTGCGCCGGATTCGCCTGCACGATCTGCGCCACACCTGCGCAACGCTATTGCTGGTGCAAGGGGTGGCGCCGAGGGTGGTGATGGACACGCTGGGGCACTCCGCGATCGCCGTCACGATGAACACCTACAGCCACGTGATGCCGGTGATGCAGCGTGAGGCTGCCTCCCGGATGGATGACGTCCTTGGCGGGTAGCCGTCAACTACTGCCGTCAGATGGTGCGTTCAATGGCTGCCAAGATGTAAAGTCCCTGGTGGGATGGGGTGGGCCCCGTGGGACTCGAACCCACAACCCGCGGATTAAAAGTCCGCTGCTCTGCCAATTGAGCTAGAGGCCCCTCGACGGACCACCGCTTCCGGGTGTCGGCGCGACGCGCCGATGGCCAACGAGGCAGTGTCCGCTACTACCGTACGGCCTCGAACCGGCGAAGCCGAACGACGGTCCGTGGCTGTCACGACGAGCCACGGCATCTCCCTCCGTCGGGCACGGCACGTTGACGGGTCTCTGGCTGCCCGCGACTCAACGGCCTCTGGCCGCCCGCGACTTATTGGCTCCCTGGCCGCCACGACTCACCGGATCTACCAACCGGCAGGCAGGTGCGCGGCCCTGGCACTGCTCGATCAACAGTTCCGCGGCCTGTAAGAACTCTTGGCGCCTGCTGCTGGCACACTGCTCGTAGGGGCCGGATTTTGCAGGTTCGGATTTCCACTTGGCCCGGATTTCCACGGCCGAGCTTGCAGGCCCCTATTTGTCGTAAAGTGCCGCCTGGGTCGATGACCTGCGCTCACTACCGCGGCGGCGAGATGAACACGTCATGAATCGCTGGTGCAGTCCGCGCTCCGCCGGTGATAATTCTTTTGAGCCGATCCTCGGCTGTTACGGACAAAGGGAGAAGTACATTGCCGGTGCAGGGCAGCGTTCAGGACGTCGCAGCCGTCGCGCGAGAGCACGCGGAACGGGTCGATACTGAGGGGTGTTTCCCGAGCGAGGCGATCGCCGCCGCCCGGGAGGCAGGCCTGTTTGGTCTGGTACTTCCGGTCGAGGCAGGCGGGCAGGGTGCCGGACCGATCGAGTTCGTGGACGTGATGCGCGAGCTTGCGACCGCGTGCGGGTCGACGGCGATGGTCTACCTGATGCACACCGCTGCCGCCGTGACGGTGGCCGCGGCCCCGCCGCCGGATTCGCCGGACATGATCAGCGAGCTGGCCAGCGGCCGAGCGCTGGGCACCCTGGCGTTCAGCGAACGTGGTTCGCGGTCGCACTTCTGGGCACCGGTGTCCACCGCGATCGCCGAGGGCGAATCGGTCAAGCTGAAGGCGGACAAGAGCTGGGTGACGTCCGCCGGGTACGCGGACGTGTACGTCGTTTCCACCGGCGCTGTCGACGCCGAAGTGTCCGTCGAGGGGTCGCCGCCCGGCGGCCCTCCCGGCATGGAGTTGTACGCGCTGCGCCGGAACACCCCCGGACTGACGGTCTCCGCCCCCTGGCGTGGCCTTGGCCTGCGTGGCAATGCCTCATCCCCGATGACGGTGGATTGCTCGGTTCCGATCGATGCAAGGCTCGGCGAACCGGGCGGTGGTTTCGCCTTGATGATGGCGACGGTGCTGCCCTGGTTTAGCCTGGGCAATGCTGCGGTCTCCATCGGCCTCGCCCAAGCGGCAACCGAGGCCGCGGTCCGGCACGCCGGCGCGGCCCGGTTGGAGCATTTGGATCAGGCCCTGTCCGCGTTGCCGACGATCAGGGCGCAGTTGGCGAAAATGGCGATCGCCGTCCAGGCGCAGCGGAGTTACCTTAGCGACGCCGCCGCGAGTGTGGCCGCTCCCGACGAACAGACCATGCTGTTCGTGCTCGGGATCAAGGCGTCGGCGAACGATGCCGCGTTGCTGATCACCGACTCGGCGATGCGGGTCTGCGGTGGCGCAGCGTTCTCCAAACACCTTCCGGTGGAACGGCTTTTCCGCGACGCCCGCGCCGGCTCGGTGATGGCGCCGACCGCCGACGCGCTCTACGACTTCTACGGCAAGGCCATCAGCGGCCTGCCAGTGTTCTGAAAGGAACAGCAACGATGAACCGGCCACTGCTCGTCGGCGCTGTCGCCTACACCGCCAACGTCGTTCCCATCTGGGAAGGCATGCGGGACTACTTCGACGGCTCTGCGGCGCCGATGGATTTCGTCCTTTACTCCAACTACGGCCGCCAGGTCGAAGCCCTGCTCGCGGGGCAGGTGGACATCGCCTGGAACACCAATCTCGCCTACGTCCGGACGGTGCTGCAAACCGAGGGCTCGTGTCGTGCCCTGGCCATGCGGGACACCGACACGGTCTTTTCCACCGTGTTCGTGGCCCGGGCCGGAAGCGTTCTGCAAGGGCCCGACTCCATCAGGGGCCGCAGGCTGGCGTTGGGTTCGGCCGACTCCGGGCAGGCCGCGATCCTGCCGCTGCACTACCTGCGGCGGGCCGGCATCGAGGACAACGAGGTCGAGCTGGCCCGGTTCAACAGCGACATCGGCAAACACGGTGACACCGGGCGCAGCGAACTGGATGCCATCGCGGCCGTCGTCGCGGGCGACGCCGACGTCGCGGCCATCGGGATCAACACCTGGGATGCCATCGGGGGTGCGGAGTTGATGCCTGAGGCGCTGGAAGAGGTGTGGCGGACCGAAACGTACTGCCACTGCATGTTCACCGCGTTGGAATCGCTGCCCGCGGAGCGTTACCGGCCGTGGGTCGACCAGTTGATGGCCATGGACTGGGAGGTCCCGGCGCACCGGCACATCCTGGAGATGGAGGGCCTGCGTCGCTGGGTGGCGCCGGAGCTCGACGGCTACAAGGCGCTGTTCGCCGCGGTCGCCGAGCAGGACATCGCCCCCACATGGTGATCTTCGACCTGGTCCGGGCGGTCGGACCGTTGTCGCATGGCGGTACCGCCGTGGTGCCGGTCGGGCAGGTGGCCGAGATCGAGCTGGCGCGGCGGTGGGCGGCGCACACCGGAAACACGATCGTCAGCGACACCTTCGACGGCGCCGGCCCCGGCAGTGTTCTGGTGCGGCGTGGGCGGCAATCGGATCCCGCTCTGGAGTTGGGTGCCGACCGGTTACCCGGTGCGAGGGTCTGGATTTACACCAACTTCCACTGCAATCTGGCCTGCGACTACTGCTGCGTTCAGTCCTCGCCGCGGGCGCCGCGTCGTGAACTCGGCGCGGAACTGATCGGCCGGTTGGTGCTGCAGGCCGCGACCTGGGGCGTTCGCGAGCTGTACCTGACCGGCGGCGAGCCGTTCCTGCTGCCTGATATCGGGCAGATCATCGCCAGCTGTGCCGCAGTCCTTCCGACAACGGTGCTGACCAACGGCATGCTGTTCCGGGGTCGAGGCCTTGCGGTGCTGCAGCAGATCCCCCGCGACCGCGTCGTGTTGCAGATCTCCCTGGACTCGGCGTCGGCGGGCCCGCACGACGTGCATCGCGGCGCCGGCAGTTGGGCCCGCGCCGTGGATGGCATCAGGGTGGCCCGAGCGGAGGGTTTCCGGGTCCGGGTCGCCGCCACCATCGGCTCGCCCGAGCCGGGGGCGCTGGCCGATCTGCGCCGGCTGCTCGACTCGCTGGACATTGCCGTCGCGGATCAGGTCATCCGGCCGGTCGCCCTCCAGGGGGCGGCCATCCAGGGTGTCCGGCTCACCCGGGAGACGTTGGTCCCCGAACTGACCGTTACCGCCGACGGCATTTACTGGCACCCGGTCGCCGCGACTGACGATATGGCGCTACTGACCCGCCGGATCGACCCGCTCGGCCCGGCCCTGGACGAGATGACCAAGCTGTTCGCCGAACAGTGGGCACGCACCGGTGCCGCCGCCGCATTGTTCCCGTGTGCCTAAGGAGTCCTCGTGTCCGCCCCCATCGGAACACCCGCCAATCCAAAGCCATCGACAGCGTCTACCGCATCGGCACAATCGGCCACGCCGCTCACGACTGGTACCGCGCACGACAGAGCGACATCGATCAGCGCCTTCGTCATCCGGATCGTCGTCGGATTGTTGTGGCTGCAGAATCTGAGTTGGAAGATCCCACCGAACTTCGGAGCCGATGACGACTCCGGGCTCTACCACTTCACCAAGCTGGCGGTGGAGCACCCGGTTCTCCCGCCGTACTCGTCGCTCATCGAGAACCTGGTGCTGCCGCACTTCGCGCCGTTCGGCTGGATCGTTTTCCTGCTGGAGACCTGCCTGGCCGTGTTCCTGTTGTCGGGCCTGGCGACCAGGTTCTGGGCGCTGGTCGGCATTGCCCAGACGGTCGCAATCTTCCTGTCCGTCGGGGCAGCGCCAAACGAATGGCCGTGGAGCTATTACCTGATGGCTGCCGCCCATCTCGCGGTGTTCGGACTTGCGGCCGGCCGGATCTGGGGGTTGGACGCCGTGCTGCGCCCACGCGCGGCGCAGCGCCGGGAGCGGCGGGTCGCGAGCACGTACCTGCTGGCGTCCTGAGCGTCGGGACCGACATGGCGGTGCCGCGGTCGACATCGCCGTCGTCCGCGGCCGCCCCCGGCCCGGGGGGGAGGAGAACCGGCTCCCTTGGCGCCGGTTCTTTGGTGGCCGGGTCCCTGGTGGCCGTTGCCCTGGTGCCGGTGGCGGCCTACCTGGTGGTGGCCCTGCGCCGGATCGGGTATCCGTACGAACTGTCCTACTTCGAGGGCAGCATGGTGGAGGTGACCGCCAGGGTCGCGGCCGGCCAACCGATCTTTGCCCCGCCGACCACTGATTTCGTTCCGTGGCCGTACCCGCCGTTGTACTTCTGGCTCTCCGCCGGCGTCGCCCGGGCGGTGGGGACGAATCTGCTGGCGCTTCGGCTCGTCTCGCTGCTGGCTAGCCTGGTGGTCCTGGTGCTGATAGCGGTCATCGTTCGCCGGGCCGGTGCAAGCATGGTCGCCGGGGTGGTCGCGGCCGGTGTGTACGCCGCGACGTACCGGGTGTCCGGTGCGTGGGCGGACACGGCCCGGGTCGACTCGTTGCTGCTGGCGTTGCTGCTGGCCGCGATCCTGGCCGGCCAGCGCAGCCAGACCTGGCGCGGTGGTCTCGGCGTCAGCCTGTTGTTCTTTCTGGCGTTCATGACCAAGCAGAACGCACTTCTAGTGGCCGTGCCGGTGCTGCTCTGGTTGTTGGTGAGGCGGCGGCCGGTGGGGGTTGCCGCGAGCGCCGGGCTGGCCGGCGCGATCGTCGCCTCTACGGTCGTCGGGAATGCGCTGACCGACGGGTGGTACGCCCCGTCGGTGGTCGGCCAACTACTCGGCCAGCCGCTGGCACCGCGCTGGCTGGTCGAGTTCTGGGCCGTTGACGTGCTGTTTCCCTTCGCGATCATGATCATGGCGGGCGGCTGGCTGGCCGTCCGGCGCGGGGCAGACCTGGGGATCGCTCGAGCATGGCTGCCGATGACCTCGGTCAGCTACCTGGCCGCCGCGGTGGCCGGCCTGCTGCTCACTGCCCTGGCGGGTCGGCTGCACGACGGCGGGTATGCGAACGTGGCCATGCCCGCGCACGCCGGGGTGGCGATCGCTGCCGGGCTCGCGCTGGCCGGGCTGATGCGGTCCACGGTGGGCACACCGCGGGCCCTGGTGGCCGTGACGGCCGTCCTCGCCGTCCAATTCGCGATCCAGACGCTGTGGCGGGTCGACGTGCTGCCGACCGCGGCCGATCGGGCGGCGGGAGACGCTTTCATCGCCCGAGTGCGGGACTTGCCTCGGGCCGTCTTGATCCCCAGCCATTCTTACTATCTGCGGCTCGCCGGACTGCCGACGCACGCGTCGCTCATTGCCATCGACGACGCGTTGCTTGCCAGCGGCGGCCGTGTCCGGGAGGCCACCGCCGCTGCCCTGCCGTGGAGCCTGACCGGAGTCGATGCGGTCATCCTGGACAGCGCCGCCGACGCGGACCTGTTTGGCGCCGCGCTGACCCGAGACTTCACCCTGCTGACCGAGAATATAGTGCCTGCAGGCGATTTCATCCCGGTCACCGACACCCCCCGCCGCCCGTCACTGCTGTATGTCAGGACCAGCCTGGTGGCTGCCGGATGACCGGCGACGGCGCGCCCGGTGCTGAAAATCCGGAGGGGAGGGTGATCGGCGGCGATCCGGCCGGCCCGATCGTGCAGGTCATCCTGCCGACGCTGAATGAGGCCGAGGCCCTGCCATGGGTGTTGTCCCGGATGCCCCCGGGTTACCGCGCCATCGTGGTGGACAACGGCTCCACGGACGACTCCGCCGAGGTGGCCCGCGGGTACGGCGCCCTGGTGGTGTCAGAGCCGGCGCGCGGGTTCGGCGCCGCTTGCTATACCGGCCTGCTGGCCGCGTCCTCGGCGGTTGTGGCTTTCATGGACGCCGACGCCAGCCTCGACCCGGCGGATCTCGACAGGGTCTGCCGGCCGGTGGTCGACGGGTCCACCGACCTGGTGCTCGGCTCCCGGGTGGCCGAGCCAGGGGCCTGGCCGTGGCACGCGAGGCAGGCCAACCGGCTGCTGGCGGCGAGAATCCGCCGCCGGACCGGCGTGCCGGTCAGTGATCTCGGCCCGCTACGGGCGGTAGAGCGGGAATCCCTGATCGCGCTGGGAATGACCGACCGTGGATTCGGCTGGCCGCTGGAAATGATGCTGCGGGCGGCCGCGGCCGGGTGGCGGATCGAGGAACGGCCGGTCGGCTACCGGCCACGGATCGGCAGGTCGAAGGTCACCGGAACGGTCCGCGGCACCATCCGGGCGGTCCGGGACATGTCCCGCGTGCTCGCAGTCGCGGAAAGGGTGGACCGATGACGGCCCCGGCGCCGGAGTGAAGATCCTGGTGCTGGCCAAATCGCCGATCGCGGGCCGGGTCAAGACCCGGCTGTGCCCTCCGCTGGACCATGTTCAGGCAGCGGACCTGGCGGCGGTCGCCCTGCACGAGACCCTGACCGCTGTGGCGGCCACCGGTGCGACGGACCGGGTGCTGGTCCTTGACGGGCCGGCAGGGCCATGGCTGCCGGTGGGATTCCAGGTCATCACCCAGCGCGGGACGACCTTGACCGAGCGGCTCGCCGCCGCCTGGGCGGACGGCGGGGGTCCGGCCGTGCAGATCGGGATGGACACCCCGCAAGCGGACGCGGGTCTGCTCGACGACGCCATGGCGACCCTGGAACGATCTCCGTTCGGCAGCGTGCTCGGCCTGGCTGACGACGGCGGCTGGTGGGCGCTCGGTCTGCGGGTCGCCGAGCCGCGGGTCTTCGGCGGGGTGCCGATGAGCAGTCCGGACACGGGTGCCGCTCAGCGGGCGGCGCTGACCGCTCTTGGCCTGGACCCTGTGCTGCTTCCGACGCTGCGCGACGTCGACACCTGGTGTGACGCACTGCATGTCGCGGATCAGTTTCCCCACCTACGGTTCGCTGCCCGGGTCGGCGCGCTCGCCAGCCAGTTGCGGCCGCCGGCCGGGGCCGGCGTCCCGGGATGAGGATTCTGGTCACCGGCGGTGCCGGTTTCATTGGCTCGCACGTCGTCGACGTGCTGGTAGCCGCTGGTCATGACGTCGTCAGCGTGGACAGCATCAGCCCGGCCGCGCACGCCAGAACGCCGGCGTACCTGAATCCCGCCGCCGATCACCGGCGGATCCGGATGGATGACCTCGCCGGTCTGATCAGCGCGGCAAACGGTATCGACGCCGTCTGCCATCAAGCGGCGCGGGTTGGCCTGGGGATCGACTTCGACGACGTCGCCGACTACGTCGCCGACAACGGGGTGGGCACCGCGACCCTGTTCAAAGCCTTGTATCGCAACAGATTTGACGGCCGCGTCGTTCAGGCCTCCAGCATGGTCGTGTACGGCGAAGGCCGCTACAGCTGCGCGCGGGACGGTGAGGTCGCGCCGGGGGATCGTCGCCGGGACGACCTTGCCAGGGGCGAATTCGAGCCGCCGTGCCCGATCTGTGGCCGTTACCTCACGCCGGCGCAGGTCACCGAATCGGCGCCGCTGGACCCGCGAAACGTGTACGCAGCAACCAAGGTTCACCAGGAACACCTGGGTAGCGTGTTCGCCACCGCCACCGGCTCCGACGTGGTGTCGCTGCGCTACCACAACGTCTACGGGCCTCGGATGCCGCGCGACACCCCGTACGCAGGGGTGGCCAGCATCGTCCGCAGCGCCTGCGAAGCGGGGCGGTCGCCGCTGGTGTTCGAGGACGGGCGGCAGCGGCGGGACTTCATCCATGTCGACGACGTCGCCAGCGCCAACCTGCTCGCGCTGACCGCGGCGCCGCCGATCGGCGGCAGCTACAACATCGCCACCGGACAGGTGTGCACCATCGGCGAGATGGCCGACGCGATCTGCGACGGCTTCGGCGAGTTCGCGCCTCGACCGGTCGTCACCGGCCAGTACCGGATCGGCGACGTGCGGCACGTGACCGCCGCGCCCCTGCTCGCCAGCCAGCGATTCGGGTTCACCGCCGCGATTACGGCGCGAGTGGGGCTGGCCGCCTTTGCCACGGCCCCGATGCGGGCACCGCTGAACCCGCACTGACTTCGCCATCGGGCCGTGCAGGTCATGGATTGGTGCAGCTCGGGCAGGGGGTGGTCGGCAACCGTGTGACGGCGGCAGCGAGCAGCGGTCGCAGCCGATCGATTGTCGCGCTGAAAACCCGCAGCACCTCGTCGACCCGGACGCCTTCGCCTGCGGTGACCCCGGCGTCCAGATCCGTCACCACCGCGATCGGCGCATAGCAAAGCCCCAACTCCCGGCACAGCACCGCCTCCGGATGACCGGTCATATTCACCAGCAACCATCCCTGAGCAGCGAAGAATCGCGACTCGGCACGGGTGGAGAACCGTGGACCCTCGATCACCACCATCGTCCCGCCGTCATGCGCGGTCCAGTCCTGATCGTCGGCCGCCGCCAGCACCGCGTCCCGGACCGTGGAGCAATAGGGATCGGCGAACGATGCATGCAGCGGCGGGCCGTCGAATCGCTCGTGGAATGTCTGGCAGCGACCTGAAGTCCAGTCAACCACCTGATCCGGAATTGCCAGGCTGCCCGGCCCCAGACGCGGGTCGAGCGAGCCGACAGCGCAGGGCGCCAGCACCCGGCTGACACCCAGTTCGCGCAACGCCCAGGCGTTGGCGCGGTAGGGCACCGCATGCGGTGGCAGTTCGTGGTTCCGGCCGTGCCGGGGCAGAAAAGCGACGTCGACGCCGTCGACGCGACCGAGGGTGAACGGACCGGACGGGTCGCCGTAGGGCGTCTGCATGCTGACCTGTTCGCCGCCGTCGAACAGCGTGTACAGCCCGGAGCCGCCGATCACACCCACCGTGGCCCGGGGTGGCTTGCCGTCGCCGACCAGACCTGCCACTGTCGACCTCCGCCCGCCTGATTACCACCGACCGAACTCGCGCCGATCTGTCATCGCCAGTTCTATATCACCGCCCGTCGAGGTCGCTGCCCGTCGAGATCATCGCCTTGCGGCTGCCGTGTGGGCCACTCCGCCGCCCGCACCCGGCCAGTAGGGAAAAGGTGTCAACGTGCGGTCTTGGTTCAACCCCGGTGACAGTGTCGCCGGGACGTCAGGCTTGCCGGGACCAGTCGCCCATCACCGCCTGCGCCGACGTGTCCTGCGGGGTACCGAGCACCGGGTGCAGCTCCAGCGCCGGCGAGTAGCGGCTGGCCGGGGTCTGCCGGCCGAGCGCCTCCGCCATGGCCCGCACGTAGTGCGGCGACCCACCGCAGCAGATCCCGATGTACCCGACACCGAGATCGCTTGCCTGGCGGGCGAAGTCGGCCATCTCGAACCGGGTGTGCGCGAACGGCTCTAGTTCGATCGGGAAGGCCCGCCGGCCGTCCGGGTAGGCCAGCGACTCGAACGCTGGCGCGGCCGAATCGGTCCGGTACGGAACAGGCTGGGCCGCGATGGGGATATCCACCGCCGCCCGGATCTGCTGCACCAGCGGCATCATCGTGGCCGGCCCGCGCGAACAGTTCAGCCCGACCACGGCGGCACCGGCGTCGGCCAGCTGCCGGCAGGCGTCGACGTAGGAGTAGTTGTCGTAGGTCTTCTGGGGCTGGACGCTGGCAAACGTCAGCAGGGCCGGTAGCCCGAACTCCTGGCAGACCTCCAGTCCGATCAACGCCTCGCCGACGAAATCGTTGGTCTCGGCGATGACCAGGTCGACGCCCTCCTCGACGGCCCAGCCGAGCTGTTCCCGGTACTGTTCGCGGACGACGTCTCCGGACCGTTTCGGGTCGGCCGGGTCGTAGGACCAGGTGTTGCAGATGTTTCCGGCCACCAGCGCTCCGCCCTCGGCGGCGATCTCGTTGGCGATGCGGACGGCCTGCCGGTTGAGTTCCTCGAGCTGACCCTCCCGCCCGACGTCCTTGAGCTTCTTGCGGTGCGCGTAATAGGTGAGCGCGACCATCACGTCCGCGCCGGCCCGCAGGAATTCGCGATGCAGTTGCCGCAGCGCGTCCGCGTCGTCGAGAATGACCTCGGGCACGTACGGGCCGGCCTTGATGTAGCCGCGGCGCTCCAGCTCGAATACGTAGCCTTCGGCGCCGATCATCGGGCCGTCGGCGAGCCGCTCGAGAAAGGTCTTCTTCGATGGTCGGCTCATGAGGACTTCCCTTTCGGTGCAACAGATAGGTGCCGAAGCGGGCCGGCGAGAATTGACTGATGTCGTAGACGGTGCCCTCACGCGAGGCCAGCTCGAACAGCACCCGGCCCACCCAGGGCGCGAACTTGTAGCCGGTGCCGCGCCAGCCCACGCCGACGAACACATTGTCGACACCCGGAACGCTGCCGAGCACGAAATTGTCGTCGGCCACCAGGTCGTAGTCGCACTGGTCGACGTCGGTGACCTGGGTGACCTCCGATCCAGCGAGGCCCGGCATGCACTGCTGGACGAACTCGGTGATGCTGTCGATGCGGGTGGTGCCGCCGTCGGTGACCGGCATGTCCGGCGGGTTGTAGTACCCGATCTTCACCGCGTCGATCAGGCCGTCGACGATCGGATGCAGGTAGATGCCGGTGTCGAGGTAGGCCACCACCGGCAGGACGTCCGACGTGTACTGGTGCCGTTGGTCGTCCGGCGGCCGAAAGTACTTGGCATCATGCGGCCGGTCCTTGGTGATGGGGACCTGCAGGGAGTTACCCGGCAGCAGCGCGAGCACGTCGTTGGTGCCGTGTCCGGCCGTGATCACCAACGATCGGGTGAGGAAAACCCCTGCGCTGCTGGAGATCCGGAGCTGCTCGCCGTCCCGTTCGATGCTCGACACGGTAGCGTTTTCGTGGATGTCAGTGCCGAGTCCGGCGAGGCCGGCGCGCAGTGCGCCGGTGACGGCCGGGAGGTTGACCAGGCCGCCGACCGGGTCCAGGTCGGCCAGGTCCGCTACCAGGAACGGGTATTTCGCCGTCACCTCGGCCGTGGTCACCCGCTCGACGGGCATCCCGAGCCGCGTCATCACGTCCGTGCTGAGGGCGGCGTAGGTGGTGGTCAGGTCCGGGGTCACGGAGGCCTTGGCGATGTTCATGCAGCCGCAGCGCACCAGCACGTCGGTTCCGGTGGCCGTCTCGAACTCGTCCCACAGCCGAATCGCCTCGTCGGCCAGTCGCGCGTAACCGGCGTCGAGGTAGTCGCGTCGGTAGGACCTGGTCCGGCCGTAGGACGCCGTCGCCGGGTCGCCCACCCGTCCCCGCTCCAGCACGACCACCCGGCGGCCCTGCTGCGCAGCCGTCCAGGCGGTGAACATGCCCATCACGCCGCCGCCGATGATGAGGAGATCGAGGATCTCGCTCGACGGCCCAGCGCCTGTGGTCAGCGCACTGCCCTCGGTTGGCCCCGCACCTGTAGCCGTCCCAGCGCCTGTGGTCGGCCCAGCGCCCTCGGTCATCGTGCTCGTCCTCCAGAAGATCGCGCGAGGGCGTCAACGGCCCCCGTCACGATGCACGCTAGCCGGGGCCGTTGCGTCAGCCGCCAGCGGCCCGCAACGCAGCGGGCGCGAGCTCGAGCAGACCGGGATAGCCGGGCGAGGTACCCGCAGGATTGATGGCGGAGAGGATGGCGATCGACAGGTCGTGGTCCGGGCAGTAGGCGGCGATGCCGTTCGAGCCGGGGATGGCCCCGGCGTGACCAAGGCATTTTCCGACACCGGGCACGTTCCACGACGCCAGACCAGCGCCCTCGCCGAGCTGCACCGGCGGGATCCCGGCCTTGGCGTAGGCCGCGCTGTAGTACTGGGACGACAACGGAGTCAGGTTCTGCATCAACTGCCGGTGGGCCGCGTCGACGACGTCGCCGGTCACGAGGGCGCGGAGCCAGACCGCCTGATCCCGTGCCGTGCTGACCATCCCACCTGCCGACCAGGCACCCTTCCATTGCGGTGAGAACTGCACCGCCGTCGGTGTGGACGGCTTGCCCAGGCAGTCGCTCCCGGTGGCCGTGCCACAGGACAGGTCGTAGCCGTTGACTGCGCCCGGCCCAGGACCGTAGCCGTCCAGGAAGGTGCCGCTCAGATCGAGCTTGTCGATGAAGCGGGACCGGACAAGTGCGTCATAGGGCTTCCCAGCCGCCTTTTCGGCGATGAGCCCACTGATGATGTAACCGGCGTTGAGGTAGACGTACTGCGTTCCCGGGTCGGCGATGGGGGTCTGGGCGAAGACGTTCTCGACCAGTTCCTCATTGGTGGCCGTCCCCACCAGGCTCATGTCCAGCTCGTACAACCCGCTCTCATGCTGCAGGAGCATCAGCACGGTGATCTTCGATCCGTTCGGCGCTGTCGGGAACCACCTGTCGATGGTGTCGCCGAGCGACAGCACACCCTCCTGGTCGAGTTGCATGATCAAGGCTGCGGTGAACAGCTTGGTCATGCTCCCGATGTGAAAGGCGTCGTCGACGGCGGTCGGCCGCGACCCGAGAATGGTGTCTCCACTGGCCGCCAGCTCGACGGGACCGTCGCCGCGCGACACGCCGACCACGGTGCCGGGGACCGAGAACGTCATGGAGCTGGTCTGGAACGACGTTCGCCAGGTATCGATCGGAACCGCCATCGCCGCCGCGAACGCCGTTTCAGGTCCGGTCGACGCCGAGAATGACGCCGAAACCGCCGCCGCGGCCGGCGAAGTGGAGCCTACGGTCGCGGAGTTCGCCGCTGTCCCACAGCCGCCAACGGCCACCACCAACGCGGCGACAGCCAGGTAACAGAACGCGCAACGGCCCGATCGGCTCATCGACGTGCCGGCGGTGCTGCGGCCCCCTGGTCGAAAACCCTTGCGGCACAAACAGGTTTGGAACCATCCGCACCCCTGGCAATCGGCGCCGCATCGACCACCTCAACCACCTGAACTTCCATCACAGGTCAGGACCTCGCGACGTACCGACTGACGCCGCCGCAATCACCGCCGGGCCCCACGACGCAGGGCCGATAAGGACACGCTCAGTATCTGTGCAACGGAAATGCCCGGCACAGGACTGCCGGCCCAGCACTTACTCTCGGTAGCCAGCGGGGAGACGTTCAGCGGTCTGTGGCCGTACGGAGTGAGAACTCATCGACAAGGTCACTCTCGGGCAGAATATGACGTCCGGCCCCAAGCAGGATTCACCCGAAGGAGTCCGGCGCAATGGTGATGGCGAGGCCGGCGAGTTTGCGCTACAGCCCAATATCGGCGTACAGGGCAGCGTGATCTGAGGCCGCGCGCACCGGCGCGGTCAGTGTGTCGTACATCGGCCAGGGATCCTGCGTCCGCGGCCCGTGCCAGACCCCCTTGCGGAATACCGCACCGCCGCTCGCGCGGTCGAACAGACCAGGGGAGAGCAGCACGTAGTCGATCTTGTCCCGTTCGTTCCCGCTGCCGAACGTGCCGCGACGTGGACCGAAGTCAAAGGCGGGGTGGGTGCTGATGTCCCGCAGGTCCGTCCCGGTGAGCAACGGAGCAAGGGCCGCGCTGGCCGGTTCGTCGTTGAAGTCACCGACCACGGCCACCAGGTCGGTTCCATCGGCCCGCACGCCGCGGTAGATGTCTGCAACCCGCTGGGCTTGGCGCATTCGACGTTTGCTGCCCAGCGGGTCACCAGGGGTGCTGTACCCCTTGGATTTGAAATGGTTAACCAGCACGGCGATCTGGGCCCCGCCCGGCCCGAGGAAGTGGTACTCGCAGCAATCCCGGCTGAAGATAACGCCCTGCGTATCGCTGTCGAACACATGGGAAACGATGTGCCGCAACGAAAAGTCGCTGCGGGCCAGCACGCCGACGTCGATTCCGCGGTCGTCGTTACCGTCGATCAGCATCACCTGGGGGTAGGGAGTACCGCCGACCTTGGCGATCAGCGCATCGGAGAACAGCTTCAGCGTGGGCCGGCTCTCCGCTTCGACGACACCCATGATGTCGGCGTCGATGTCACGGATCACCATCGCCGTGTGCTGCATTGCCCATTCGTCAACCTGTTCGGTCTTCAACTCGGTCCAGCCGATCCAATCGGCCCGGCCGTCCGCAATCACCTGCACCGCACCGGCGTTGGGACGCTTGAGCAACTGGCCACGGATCTTGCGGAGCCGGACGAGTTGGCTGTCGTCCGATCGGTCCAACCCGAGGATGGTCAGCAATTCTAGGATCCGCACTTTCATCGGTTCGGTGTAGGTGGCTTCCTCCAACAGGGGGGTCAATTCCGCGTGCGCGGCGAGTACGACCTTGCCGGCCGACTTGTTCTCCTGGTTGAGCACCTTTGCCCGGTCGAAGAGGTTCTCCACGTTGTACGACGCGATTCGCATGGTGGACCCCCTGGCCGCGGTTAGTCTCAACACCCTGATCACTTGACCACCCCGACGGTGACACACCCTGCGGCGGCGCACCACGCGTTTTAGGGGGCTTTTTGGGTACGCCCGGTGAATCCCCGATCAACACCGACTCGCCTTTCGTCAGTCGGCTCGTTGCGGCGCCGATGCCGTCCACCTGCGCGTCCAGGTGGCGTGACCGTCCGCCTATGAGAGTGTTCGGTGCGGCGTGGTCAGGGCGTAGTCAGCGGTTGGTCAACGGGGCGGGGTGGGCTGGCCGGTCGTGGGCGGCAGGCCGTCCCGCCACGGTTCCGCCGTCTGGGTGTGAGGAGGCCCCGGTCGCGCCCGGAGCGTAGCGGCTCGGTTGGATGGGCGAGAACACGACTGGGAGGGGACGCCGATGGCCCGGGACGATCAGACACCTGGATCCGACAGGCCCGGGTGGGACGGGGCCGGTTCCGACTATCCCGGATTCGACAGGCCCGGATCCGGCGACGAAGAGCGATGGCGCGCATCGCAGCGGCAGGTGCCCGCTGCCGAACCCGTCAGGCCTCGGCACGGCATCACCAACGACGACCTGGACGCTGCTCAGACAGCGCTGATCCCGGTCTCGGGCCGGGGCGACCCGACTGGCGAGGCCGCCGCTTCAGAAGCCGCCGACCCCCAAGTCACCAATGACGGGCCCACCGACCCGCCGACCGACGATCCGGGCGCCGACCAACAGGCCACCGAGAAAGGCGGCACCGAGAAAGACGGCACCGAGAACGACGGCACCGAAGAAGACGGCAACGAGAAAGACGCCGCAGCCAAAGACGCCGCAGCCAACGACGCCGCCGCAGCGGCCCCGAGCCGCCGACGCAGGGTTGGCCGCCGCCGGGCCGTCGAAGCGCCCCGTCGGGTCCGCAAGGCCGAATTGCCCCCGGTCATCCCGCCCGGTCCGGTGCTGGTGGCGGCGGGTCTCGGGCTGCTCGGTAAGCAGGGCTGGGTGTTCAAGGACATCGAGCTGACCCTGCGGCCGGCGTCGGTTGCCGCGATCGTGAGCCCGGCGGGGACGGGGCGGTCGTGCCTGCTGATGGCCCTGTCCGGCCGGATGGCGGCGAACGCCGGCACCCTGACCGTGGCCGGCCATACCTTTGCGGACAGGCCGAAAGCAGTGCGGGCGTTGACCGCGGTGGCCAGGATCGGCTCGTCCGTCGGCCCCGAGCCGGGGCTGACCGTCGAGCAGTCCATCGCCGAGCAGAGTCTGCTGGAGGATGTTCGGGTGTCGGTGGGCCGGGAACGGTTCGACGGAGCCTGCCGGGCGCTGGGTATCACGATGGATCCGGCCGCGCTGGCCGGCTCCATGGCGGGTGACCAGGCGACGCTGTTCGCGGTTGCCCTGGCCTGCGTCCGGATGAGCGCCGTCATCGTTCTGGACGATCTCGACCGCAACGTTTCGGGCGCCGTGACCCAGCGGATGCTGCACGCACTGATCCGGTTGGCGCGGACCGGGCCGACCATCCTGGTGTCGACCACCGATCGGGTACCGGTGATGGACGCCGACGTCGTCCTCGACCTGACCCCCAGCGAGGGTCCGACGATGTGGCAACTGGGTCCGATCGTCGCCCCGCAGGTGATCGCACCGGTGCAACTGGACTTCAACGCCCCGCATGCACCCGAACTAGGGCCCGGCGCCGTGCCCCCGCCCCCGCTGCCACCCGACTCGTCGGGGTGGGCCCCCGATGGTCCGGGCGACGACCCCGCCGATGCTCCGACGGAGGACCTCCGATGATCAAGTCGACCAAGATCGCCGGCTACGAGCTGCGCCGATTCAAGGGGCCCCTGCCGGTGGCCGCGCTGGTGTTCCTCGTCCTGGTACCGCTGATCTACGGTGGCCTGCACCTGTGGTCTGTCTGGGACCCCTACGGCAAGATCGACCAGGTCCCGGTTGCCGTCGTGAATCAGGACGTAGCGGTCGATGTCGACGGCAAGTCGGTGGACGCCGGTAACCGGCTGGTAGCCGAATTCAAGGCGGAAAAGATCTTCGACTGGCGGTTCGTCGACGCCGATCAGGCGGCCTCCGGTCTGGCCGACGGCACCTACGCGCAGTCGATCACCATTCCGCCGGATTTCTCGGCCAGCCTGGCCAGTGGGGCCACCCAGAACCCGACCAGGGCGCTGATCCTGCTGCACCGAGACGACGTCAACGGCTATGCCGTCGGGATGCTCAACGACTCGGTGGGCACCAGGCTGGAGGCCATGATCAACCGGGCCGCGATCGGCGCCTACTTCGAGTCGGTGTTCGCCAACCTCGACACCATCCGGACCGACATCGGCACCTCGGCGACCACCGCAGGGGCGCTGGCGGCGAGCGCCGGCGCGGCCCAGACCGGTGTCACCGACGTGTCGACCGCCCTGACCGCGGCGAAGGACAGTTCGACGCAGCTGGTCACCTCTCTCGCGGACACCAAGACCTCGACCGCCGGCCAGGTAACGGCGGCGTCGGATGCCAAGGCGGCCTCGGCGTCGGTGGTCAGCGGCCTGGCCACCGTCGAGTCGGGCGTCTCCCAGCTCGGTTCGGCCGCGCAGGACGTTGCCACGGGTACCCAGCAGCTGGCGTCCACGGTGGTGCCGGTGCTCAATGCGGTGTCCAGCCTGCTGCCGGCGATCGGCCAGGCGGGGGCCAACGTCAGCGCCGCGACCAGTGACGTCTCGGGGTTGGTGACCCAGTCACTCTCGCCGCAGGTATCGGCGGCCAACGCGGCGTTGACGGCGTTGAAGACCATCAATACCCATCCGGAACTGGATTCGACCATCGATGCCCTCAGCTCCGCGTTGGACGGCATCACGTCGACAACGACCGACCTCGGCACGGCCTCGAGTCAGGCCAGCCAGGCCGCCGTCGCGGTGAACTCGGCTGCCGAATCGGTGAACACCGTCGGCGGCGGAGGCGTGTCCGGAACCGACATCACGGCCCTGGCCACGGGTGCGGCCCAGGTCGCAACGGGCGTCGCGGCAGTCAGCTCCGGGATTACCACTGCGGGCCAGGGGGCGAGCACGGTCGACGGGTCGATCGGTCAGCTGTCGACCGGTGCCACCGACCTGGATACCAAAACCGGTCAGCTCCAGCTCGATGCGCAGAAGCTGGATGACGGGCTCGGCGTGGCCCAGACCGGCGCGACCACGCTGGTCGAAGGGATCACGGGCCTCAATACCGGGGCCACCCAACTGTCCACCGACCTGGCCGCCGAGGCGAAACGCATCCCCACCCTCACCCCCGATCAGCGGTCGGACGCCGCCCAGGTGTTGTCCTCGCCGGCGCAGGTGCAGACCACCATTGACAACCCGGCGGTGTTCTACGGTCGCGGTCTTTCACCGTTGATCGTCGGCATTGCCATCTGGATCTTCGCCCTGGTCGCCTTTGGGCTGCTGCGGCCGGTTTCCCAGCGCGCACTGGCCGGCCGCGCCCCGTCCACCCGGATCGCATTCGCCGGGTGGTTGCCGTTCTTCTGGCTCGGCGGCGTCGGTTCGTTGATGTTGTTCGGCGTCCTATGGCTGGGCCTGCAGCTGAACCCGGTCAACGCCGGCGGGTCGGTGGGGGTGGTGTTGCTGGCGGCCGGCTGCTTCACGGCGATCACCCACTTGCTGCGTACCTGGCTGGGCAAGATCGGGTCGGCGGTCTCGCTGGTGCTGCTGATCGTTCAGGCCACCGGCGCGGCGGGTCTGTATCCGGTGCAGACCCTGCCCACTGCGTTCCAGTCGGTGCATCCGTTCCTGCCGATGACCTACCTGGTGGACGCGCTCCGGATCACCTTCACCGGCGGCCCGACCGATCACCTTTGGCGCGACGTGGCTGTGTTGGCCGGGATCACGGTCATCGCCATCGTCGCGACCATGCTGGTGGTGCATCGCAAACGCTTGTTCCGGGTCCGCGACCTGCATCCGGTGTTGGCGTAACTCCGGGAGATTGCTGTCACCCGCACCATGTTTGCAATACCCGCCAGGGGCGCGCATGATTGCACGAGACAACTAGTTGCGACACTCAACTGGTTGTGACGTGCACATGAACGGCGACTGGAGAGCGAATGACGATGGTGGCGATCGCTGGATCGGCGAAGAGCAGCGACCAACAGGCTGAGCCGACTGATTGCAGTGACCATCAGGCCGAGCTGAGTGATGGACCCGATGAGTTGACAGAATCGGCCGCCGAGATTTCCACCGCCGCGATCGCGCTGGTCCGGCAGTTCAACGGGATAAGGTCCAAGGTCAGCGCCTCGGTCGAACACGAGCACTGGCCGCTGATCCTGTTGGTCAAGCTCGCCGCCCACGGCCCGAGCCGGGCCAGTGATCTGGCCGACTACATGTGCGCGGACCCGTCCACGGTGTCCCGCCAGGTAGCGGCACTGGTGAAGGCCGGGATGATCCAACGGCAGGCGGATCCGCACGATGGCCGGGCGTCCATCCTGGTGCCCACCGTTCTCGGTCAAGAACAAGTGCAGGAATACACGCGGCGGCGCGGCTCCATCATGCGGGTCGTCGTCGCCGACTGGCCCCAGCATGACCGCGACGAACTACAGCGCCTGCTCTGGAAATACACCGAGGGCATCGAGGCCCATCGCGAACACATCATCTCGGCCACCCTCGAGCACCACCGAAAGGAAACCTCCTGATGTCCACTACGACCGCGCAGGTCGGCGAATCCCCAGCCGGCCTCACCCATCAACAGATCAGGACGATCCTGATCGGACTGATGGCCGGCATGCTGTTGGCCGCACTTGACCAGACGATCGTCTCCACCTCGATCCGCACCATCGCCGACGACCTCAAGGGCCTCTCGGTCCAGGCGTGGGTGACGACCGCCTACCTGATCACCTCGACGGTGACCACCCCGCTGTACGGCAAGCTGTCCGATATCTACGGCCGACGGCCGATGTTCATCACGGCGATCAGCATCTTCATCCTCGGCTCGTTCGCCTGCACGTTCTCTACGTCGATGTATGAACTGGCCGCATTCCGCGCCCTTCAAGGCATCGGGGCCGGCGGCCTGTTCTCGATGGCGCTGGCCATCTTGGCGGACATCGTGCCGCCCCGCGAGCGGGCGAAGTACCAGGGTTACTTCCTTGCCGTGTTCGGCATGTCGTCGGTGGTGGGACCGCTGGTCGGCGGGTTCTTCGCCGGTGCCGACACCATCCTCGGCATCCGGGGGTGGCGTTGGGTGTTCCTGATCAACGTGCCGATCGGGCTCATTGCGTTGGCGATCGTGTTCGCGGTCCTGCACATTCCGCACATCCGCACGAACCACCGCATCGACTGGTGGGGTGCCGCAACGCTCATTCTGGGGATCGTTCCGCTGCTGATCGTCGCCGAACAGGGCCGGCAGTGGGGTTGGATGTCCGCGGGGGTGCTGGGCCTGATCGCCCTCGGGATCATCGGTGTGGTCGGCTTCATCCTTATCGAGATCCGGATGAAGGATGAGGCTCTTATCCCGATCCGGCTGTTCTCCAGTCGGGTGTTCAGTGTCGGACTCGGCGCCAACGTGCTGATCGGCTTGGGTATGTTCGGAGCCCTGAGCACGCTTCCGCTGTACCTGCAGCTGGTCAAGGGCGCGTCGCCAACCGAGTCCGGCCTGCTGTTGATCCCGATGATGCTCGGGATCATGGGCGGGTCAGTGGTGTCCGGACAGCTCACCGCCAAAACAGGTAAGTACAAGATCTTCCCGGTGGTTGGGACGGCGATCCTCGCGGCGGCGTTCGGGCTGATGCTGACGGTGACGGTCGACACCCCGTTGCAGCTGCTGTTCGTATACTTCCTGATGATCGGCCTGGGCCTGGGCCTGTGCCTGCAGACCTTGCTGATCGCGGTTCAGAACACGGTGCCCGCCAAGGACATCGGGGTGGCGACGTCGTCGGCGACGTTCTTCCGGCAGCTCGGCGGCACCCTCGGGGTGGCTGTGTTCTTGTCCCTGCTGTTCAACTCGCTGCCCGACAAGATCACCAGTGCCCTCCGGTCGGCCGGTTCGACACCCGAATTCCAGCAGGCCGTCGGTACCGCGGCTGCCGACCCGAACAGCCCGAGCCACACCGTGGCGCAGAGTCTGGCCGCTGCGGCCCAAGGCAATACGGAGGCCGCCAGCTCGATCGGTGACGCGCTGAACACCGACTCGTCGTTCCTGAGTCGGCTCGACCCGGCGATCGCCCGGCCGTTCCAGGTCGGGTATGTCGATTCGACCCACCTGGTGTACATCATCGGCAGCCTGGTGATGGTGCTGGCGTTCGTTCTGGTGCTGTCGATGAAGGAGCTGCCGCTGCGGACCAAGTCCGCCCTCACCGAGCGGTTGGAGGACCAGGCCAGTCTCGACGCCGAGACCTTGGCCCAGCAGGGCGGAGTGGGAGCCGAGATCGATGCGGTGTCCGACGGTCGTCCCGAGCAGATGCGGGCCGAAACTTCGAACGGCGCGGCGCCAGAGACGGGCATCGTGCTCAACGGCGAGCCCCTGCGTGAGGCGGACAAGACCGGTCGGCATCGCGCAGAGGTGTGATCCTGGGGCGGTGCTGACCGGTCGGCCGATCGGTCAGCACTCTCCGCTCAGCGCTGCCCGGCTCAGCGCTCGTCAGTTCATCGCTGCCAGGGTGCGATCGTCGGTTCGGTCCGGTCGTCCCGGACCGGTACCGGACGGCCGTCCAGCAGGACGTAGCGGAGCGTTGGTCCGGTGGCGGCGATCGATCTGATCGCCGCCACCAGTCGTTCCACATGTTCGGTGGTGGTGCCAAGGCCGACGGAGGCCCGCACGGCCTGACCACCCTGGGCCTGGGAGCAGTTGGCGGCGCCCAACAGGCGTCGCACCAACGGGTGTGCGCAGAACGCGCCGTCCCGCACCCCGATCCCGTGTTCTGCGGACAGGGCCGCCGCCACCAGGGCCGGGGAGCGACCGGCCACCGTGAACGTGACCACGCCGATGCTGTCCACCTCGCCACCGAAGAGTGAGTGGAGGGTGACACCGGGGATCCGCTGCAGCCCTTCCCGCAGGGTGCAGGTCAGCGCTGACTCCGCGGCGGACAGGGCTTCCCGGTCGGTAGTGGCCAGCGCATGGCACGCAGTTGCCAGGGCCACGGCTCCCGGGAGATTCGGCGAGCCCGCCTCATGCCGGTCGGGCAGCGGCTTGTAGCTGGTCGTGCCGTCCGTGACGGAGGCCGTCGCACCGCCGCCGATCAGGTACGGCGGGGCCGCAGCCAGCCAGTCCGCTCGGCCGACCAGGGCCCCCGCTCCGTACGGGGCGTAGAGCTTGTGCCCGGACAGCGCCACGTAGTCCACCTCGAGGTCCGCGATCGAGAACGGCCGGTGCGGGGCCAACTGGGCAGCATCGAGGGCCACCCGGGCTCCCCGTGACCGTGCGACCTGGGCCAGTTCGGCCACCGGCCAGAGTTCGCCGGTGACGTTCGAGGCGCCGGTGATCACCAGCAACGCCGGTCCGGGGGCGCGACGGCGGAGCGCATGGTCGACCAGTTCCACGGCGTGCGCCGCCGAGGTCGGGGCGGGGAGCCGGACCACCGCGCCGCGGTTCCCGCGACGACGGCCGGTCGCCTCCGCGCCCGACAAGGTATTTGCGGTCCAGGGCAGTAGGGCCGCGTGGTGCTCGGTCTCGAACACCACCACGGTGGTTCGGTCGGGCAGGCAGTGCGCGAGTAGGTTGAACGAGTCGGTGGTGTGCCGGGTGAAGATCACTGCGTCGTCGGCCCGGCCGCCGACGAAGTCCCGTACCGGTTCGCGCGCGCCCTCGTACAGCGAGGTGCAGATCCTGGAGTGCCAGCCCGCACCCCGATGCACGCTCGCGTATCGCTCCAGCAGCGCGTCCACGGTGTCCTTGACCACCCGCAAGGCGGGCGCGGAGGCCCCGTGATCGAGGTTGGCGTACCTGATGCTGCGACCGCCGGTCAGCGGCACGACCGCGTCCGCGCCAACAATCTCCAGGCCCGGGGCGTGCGGGTGGATGATGGGTGCCGCCGGGCCGGGTTGCCCTGGGACGGCCGGCCACGCCGCGTCCGAGAGGCGGGCTGGCCGTTCGGTGCGGTGGCGCGGGCGGCGCGGGGCGAGCGCAGAGATAAGGTCGGGGCGTTCGAGAAGGACGGTCATGGCCTCTCCCAAGGTCCATCGGACCGTCAGGAGTGCTGCGGCCCGCGCTTGCCGAACGCCGATGCGCCCAGCCAGGTCCTCACCCGGGGCACCCCACCGCGGTTGGAGGGTTGCCGGCCAGCAAGCCGGGGCTATCTGCTGGCACTCATGACCTAGCGCGGAGGCTATCAGGCCGTCCGGGTATCCGTCACTACCTTCAGGCTCCACGTCGCAGGGCGCGGCACGTGACGGTGACGAGTGCTCCCGCCGGTGAGGTACGGTTTTGGAGGTCTCCGCGGCGGTACCGTATGCTTTCCAAGCTCCCAACGGACAGCCGTCGGAGGTTGGTTTCACTAGTCCAGCCCCCATCGTCTAGCGGCCTAGGACGCTGCCCTTTCAAGGCGGTAGCACGGGTTCGAATCCCGTTGGGGGTACGCGGTTCTCGCTCGGTTGACGCCGCGATGAGAGCCACAGCAAGGCCCCGTAGCGCAGTTGGTTAGCGCGCCGCCCTGTCACGGCGGAGGTCGCGGGTTCAAGTCCCGTCGGGGTCGCTGCGCGGGCCGGTTTCATCGCATTGCCACAAGCAGTGTGTGAACCGGCCCGTTCTGCTGGCCAGGTAGCTCAGTCGGTACGAGCGTCCGCCTGAAAAGTGGAAGGTCGCCGGTTCGATCCCGGCCCTGGCCACCACGACCCACCTGCGACGGTGCCCGCCCGGGGCGCTGTCGCAGGTGGTTTTGCTCTGTCGGGGGTACTGGGCCAGCAACGGTGCAGGAGTTGCTGACGACCAGCCGAAGGGCAATCAAGCCGTCCCGCACCCGGGATTTCAGCGTCGGCAGGGGGATCCGCAGCAATTGGCTCGCCTCGCGGTAGCTGAGGTTCTGGTAGAACGTCATTCCCAGAGCCTGTTGTTGGAGCGGGCTCAAGGTGGCGACGGCGGCCCTGACGTGCCGTTGATCGGCCCGCGCAATGAACTCATCGAGTGCGGTTGCCGGGTCGGGAGCAGCCGGCTGGCGCGCGTACTGGTCGTCCCACCCGCGGCGAACCTGAAGGTGCCGCACCCGGTCGACGGCCCGAGAATGAGTCAGCCGCAGTACCCAGGACAGAGCCGAACCGCGTCCGCTGTCGAAGGATGGAGCTTTTCGCCAGATTTCCAGGAACACTTCCTGGGACACTTCTTCGGCGTGCCCGCTGTCGCGAAGAAGCGCGGTCGCGACGCCGTCGACGGCACGCCGGGTGCGCAGGAAAAACTCACTGAAAGCGATCTGATCCTGGTCAGCAATACGATGCAGCAGCTGATCCAATAAGCAGCATGAATCCTGCTCGATTGACGGGTAAGTATTGTGAGCAAACGTGTTTGACAGCGACATGGGTCCTCCCTCGACGGCACAGGTGCGGTTGCGGTGGTGGGGGCGCCTACGAATAAGCGGCCCGAGGCGGGGGTTTCGGCGTTTTTTCGCGATAGCTCGGGCAATGAGTCGAATGGCCGACGGAGGTGTCATTACCTAGGTGTTATTACCTACTGTAAGTGGAATGGGATTACCGGGTAGGTCGGGAAGACCCCCAGGTCACGGCAAGGTAAAAAGCAGCCCACAACGAGGCTCGCGGGCGGGTTTTTATCGCACTCCGGAGCTGCTGAAGGCCAAGGTTTGTTGCTGAGCGTGAGCGATTGTCTGGTGTGCGGGGGTCGATTGGTGCGCACCCGGGTGAACACGCGCAGTAACGCGAAACGCCGCAGGGCCGGGCTCGGCCAGAGCCGGGGCCGCGCTGTGTCCACAGAGGTAGGGGCGATGACGGCAGCAGCTACGTCACCGGGTCGAACGGGGCGTTCCTCGCCTGTTCGGTGAGGGTGGTGATCCGTTTCATGATCATCGCGGTCACTTCACGAACCAGGGCGTCATCGGCATCGACGCCCGTGCCGGCGTCACCCGGCGCTATCTCCAGCGGCGACCCGACCACGAGACGCACGGTGTGCCGGTGCCAGATGTGACGCCGGCCCGGCCGTGCACCCCACATCCCGACGGGAATGACTGGCACAGCGGGGTTCGCCAGCGCCAACCTGGCGGCACCGGTGCGACCCGGGCCCGGACGCAGGTCGGCAGCCGTGGTCAGCCGACCCTCCGGGTACAGGCACACCACGTGTCCACGATGAAGTTCCTTCTGCGCCGCGACCAGTGATTCGCTGGCCTGGCGGGTGCCGCGGACCACCGGGATCTGCCGCGCCGCGCGCATCACCCGCCCGATCACGGGCCAGGAGAACACCTCGGCGTGGGCCAGAAAATGCGGGAACCGGTGGTGCCCGGTGATCAACCGGGCCAGGGCCAGGGTTTCCGTGGTGGACAGGTGGTTGGCGACGATGATCGCCGGGCCGGTCGCCGGGATGTGGTCGACCGGCTCGTACCGGACCCGGTGCAAAACCCTGGCGCCCAGCGCGATGCCGACAAACCCGATCAGGGTCCGGATGGGACGCTCGGCCGGCCAGTGCCACCGGCGCGGAATGTCCGTGGGACGCGGTGTTTCCATGATCAGAATCCTGTCACCACGACCCCGCGGCCGGCACCGCCCGGCACGGACCGGCTGGGTGCTCGACTGCACCGCGAGTGCAGTATGGTGCACTCGTGGATCAGCTTACCGCCGACCTTTCGTCAGCGATCGGCGCCCGGATCAAAACGGAGCGGCAAGCCAGGCGCTGGACCCTGGACCAGCTGGCCGAGGCCGCCGGGGTGAGCCGCCGCCTTGTGGTCAACCTCGAACAGGGTGACGCGAACCCCAGCTTGGGGACCCTGTTGCGGATCACCGCCGCGCTCGGCGTCGGGCTGCCGGCGTTGGTCGCCGCGCCGGAACCCAGGCCGGTGAGCATCACACGACGGGGGGCGGGCGCGGCGTTGTGGAGCGGGGACTGCGGTGGTCACGGGGTGCTGGTGGCCGGGACCGGACACCCGGGCGTCATCGAGTTGTGGGACTGGACCTTGGGACCCGATGATCGGCACCTCAGCGAGGCGCACGCACCCGGCACCAGGGAATTGGTGTACGTTCAGCACGGGACCGTCAGCATCGACATCGACGGTGAGGCAATCGTTCTCGAGCACGGTGACGCGGCCGCGTTTCCCGGTGACGTGGCCCATTCCTACGCCAACCTGCATTCAGAGCCGGCCCGGTTCTCGTTGGCCGTGTTCGAACCCGGGGTCGGCGCCCCGCCCCGGTCGGAGGTCTCCCATGGCTGAACCGATGGCGCTGGAGGATTTCCTGTCCGCCGCCCGGGTCGACCACCCGGTGTTCGCGCTGCGGCCGGATTACCGTGCCCTCCTGGTGGCTGTCGACGGCGTCACTCCGGGGCCGAGTGACCAGGCCAGCGAGGTACTGTCGCAGGCGGCGGAGGCCGCCGCCGGTGCAGCGCTGCACGATCGGCCGGTCGAGGACCTCCCGCACGTCGCCGCCTGGCGGGCGGCGTACCGGGCGTTCGGTGCCAAACCGCAGCGCACCCTCAACAGCCTGGAGGCCCTGCTGCGCCGGGCAGCGGCGGACGGGTTGCCCAGGGTGAACCGGTTCACAGACCTGTACAACGCCGTCTCGGTGCTGCATCAGATCCCTCTCGGTGGCGAGGATCTCGCCCGATACACCGGTTCTCCGCGGCTGGTCCGCAGCACCGGAGTCGAGCCGTTCGACACGGTCGCCGGTGGTGTCGCGGTGATCGAGTACCCCGATCCCGGGGAGGTCGTGTGGTGCGACGACGCCGGGGTCACCTGCCGCCGCTGGAACTGGCGTCAGGCCACGCGCACGCAGCTCCGCGAGGACACCACCGCAGCGGTTTTCATCCTGGATGCGCTCGATCCGATCACCGACGACGCGCTGCAGACCGCTGCCGACGACCTGGTCGGCCACCTGACCGCTCTCGGGCCCGAGGTGCGCAACGCCCGGCGGTTGTTCACCGCCCACACCTGACGAAGGACGTGCACGATGCTCATCCACCCGTGGGATGCCGCGCTCGAGCCGGCCGAGTGGCAGGCGTGGCTGGCCCGGACCGACCGGTTCGGGATGCTCGCGGTCAACAACCTCGATCCCGCCCAGGCGCCGGTGCTGTTGCCCACCCACTTCACCGTCGACGGTGACGACCTGCTCGTCCACCTCGCCCGGCCGAACCCGGCGTGGCCGCACCTGGAAGCGGCCGCGCGGGTGCGGTTGGCGATCATGGGCGACCAGGCCTACGTCCCGACCTATTGGCGCGCCAAGGCCGGCGGTCCCGAGGAGGACGGCGTGCCGACCAGCTATTACACTTCGGTCCAGTTCGTCTGCCGGCCAACGGTTGTCGACGACCCACAGGATAAGGCCGATATTCTCACCGCCCAGCTGGCCGACTTCCAACCCGAGGGCCGGCACGCCGCCGTCACGGTCGACACCGAGCCGTACGCCCGCATGCTCGCCGGCATCCGCGGGCTGCGCTTGACGGTGCTGCGGGTGGACGCCAAGTTCAAGTACGACGACCACAACCCCGTCGAGCACCGGGCCAGGGTGAGCGACCACCTGGAAGACCGCGGCCGGGGTTCGGATGTCGGAGCCGCCGCCCAGCAGCGCCGACGGTTGGCGGTGATCGGGGACTGGCGTCAGCGGGCGCGCTGACCTCTGTCCCGCTATTCGGCGACCTGGACCGCGAACGCACAACACAATCCCTGGGATAGCCAGGGCCACAATGGCAGACTCTTGTCGTGCCCACCGACGAACGATTCGACGTGCCGCTGTTTTCGGAGTCGGAAGCTGCCCACCACCTTGGTGTTCCGGCGTCGACCTTCCGGACGTGGCTCCACGGCTACGAACGTCGTCCCAAGGGCGGACGGCCGGTCATCGGGCTCCGATCGTGACCACCGTGCCGCGCGACGTCGGCGTATCCGTGCCGTTGATCGGATGGGCGGAGGCCTACGCTCTGGCTGCAATCCGTGACGCGGGTGTCCCTCTACAACGGATTCGCGCGGGTGCCAGGGTGGCATCTCCGGCGCGCCAAAAAATCACCGCTGCCGACTCGCCCACGATCGGTGTGTTACCGCCGGCACAGCGGCGAGCGGCACATGACGGAGGTGGAACCGGCGGCCACCCGACAGGACATTGTGCGGTGGTGGCTGGACCTGGCGACCGGTCGATCCGGCCTCGAGCAAGTTCACGCTTGGGCGCTACGGCATCTGGAGTACAACGACGACGTCGAGGAACTGGTCATCCAGGGGTTGTTGTACCTGCTGTCGACCAGTCCCGGCGTGAACTCGGAATCGAAACCGATCTTCGATGACTTGGCCAAGTGGCGCAGAGAACTGGAGCGGTTCGATGCGGACCCGGACCGGTACAAACGTGCCCGGCTGCAGCGGATGCTGATCGACTTCTCCGCCAGGTTCGGCACCGAGGAGACCGAGGTCTTCGCACGCAAGATGGTCCGCAACGGATATCTCTCCGAGGCCGATGTCGCCGAGGCCCGATCCCAGAATCACGAACCGCATCATGGCCACTGACGGTGTCCCGCGGGACTTGGGCGATCGGTGGGATTTCTCCTGGGTCGGCAAGGTGGAGCAACTCCGGCTGGACTACCGCTTCGCCCTGCTTATCGGATCGAAGTGCGAGCTTCACATTGGTGGGGTCGCCCGATTGGTCGGCGGACCAGGAGATCCGTCCCTGATGGTCACCGACCCAGAGGGGTACAACGTTGCCGCCGGCCTGCGGCTGCTCCATGACGATGTGACCGAGGCCATCGCCTTCAAAACCGGGGTGCTGCGGGTCAGGTTCGCCTCCGGCCGAGAGCTGTGGGTCACACCTGACGATGCCTACGAGGCATGGGGGACCTCCGGGCCCGGGACGGCGATGGTGGTGTGCATGCCAGGCGGTGAGCTCGCCGTCTGGATCTGACACATTCAGTACCCCGTGACCGCAACGGGTGGCAGCCGCGCCTCGACAGCGTCATTCGGGGTTTGCGGGGTGGGCTTGGTCGGGTTCGAGACCTATTGCCCTGCAACAGCAATCGCACCGCGCCCCTGGTTGCCGGCCTGCAGATCGGCCGACAGCCGGCCCAGCACATCCCGGAACACCGGGAGAATCTCGGCCATCCGTTCCACGGTGACCCGGCTGGACGGCCCCGAGATCGACATCGCGGCCCGGGTGGGAGCGTTCGGCACGGGCATCGCCACGCAGCAGACACCGATCTCGTACTCGCCGTCGTCCATGGCGTACCCGCGTTCCCGGATCCTGGACAGCTCGGCGACCAACGCGTCGGGGGTGGTGATCGTGTGTTCGGTGCGGCCTTTCATGCCGGTCCGGCCAACTAAGGCGCGGACTTCGTCGTCGGGCAGTTGGGACAGCAAGGCCTTGCCGACGCCGGTGCTGTGCACGTCCACCCGACGGCCGATCTCGGTGAACATCCGCATGCTGTGCGCCGATGGGATCTGCGCGACGTACACGGCCCGGTCACCGTCGAAAATGGCGAGGTTGGCTGTCTCACCGATCTTGTCGACCAGTTCGGTCAGGTGCGGCGTGGCCCAGGCGCCAAGCGTCCGGGATGCCTGGTCGCCGAGCCGGATCAACCGCGGCCCGAGCGCGTAACGACGTGACACCTCTTGCCGGACATAGCCACTGGCGACCAGCGTGCGCACCAGACGATGAATGGTCGGCAGTGGCATCCGGGTCGACGCGGCAAGGTCCGACAGGCGGACCGAACCACCGGCGTCGGCGAGCGCCTCCAGCAGTTCGAAGGCCCGGCCCAAGGACTGGACCCCGGTGGCGGCCGACGCCTGGGGGGCTGCCTCCCCCGCGCTGATTTCCGGCATACGAAACTGTAACCCGATTAGCGGGCGGGCGAACCGACGAGGACCGACGGCAGCGGCGCGAGGGTATCGGCTTCGGGTCCGTGCTGCGAGTCGTGGATGGCGGTGACGGCGGTGGCGGATTCGGCGACGATCGCTCGCATAGCCTGCTCGGCGGCGACACCGTCTCCACTCTGGATCGATGACGCGACCAGGGCGTGCAGCCGGATGGCCTCCGGTTCGGCGACACGGGGCATCAACGCGTGCCGGGTGCGGCCGGTCAGCACCTCGACCACGACATCGGCCAGCCCGGCCAGCATCGGATTCCCCGAGGCCACCAGCAGGGTGCGATGGAAGTCGCAATCGTGGGCTAGGTACGAGCCGGTGTTCGCCGACCGTGCGGTCGACGACAAGCCGATCACGGCAGCGGTCAGCGCACCACACTGCTCAGGGCTGGCATGGGTCGCGGCCAGCCGCGCCGCCAATGGTTCGACGGCCGACCGCAGCTCACTAAGTGACTGCAGGTGGGTCAACCGGTCAGGCCCGGCGAGCCGCCACCGAATGATGTTGGGATCGAACGGGTTCCATCGCTCAGTGGGCAGCACCGTGATGCCGACCCGCCGCCGGACGGTGATCAACCCCATCGACTCCAGGACGCGCACTGCCTCCCGCACGACAGTGCGGGACACACCCAGTTGAGCGGCGGCATCGTCGGCGACGATCCGGGTTCCCGCCGGCAATGCTCCAGAGACGATGTCCCAGCCCCACCGCTGCACCACCGAATCATGCAGTTGCTGGAGGCCGGGGTCCTCGGCGCGCGGGTTCTGGCTGGGCACCGCCTCAGTATGCCTGATCGCCACGGTATAAATCCGACGTTAGTGCAGCCGGAGGGGTGAATCATAGTACGTATCACCGCCATAGCCTTGCTTTCATCGGATGTTTTCGGCATTGTCAACCGAAGCCTTCCTGCCCACCCATCCCGAGGAGCCCGAATGAACCTGCCGTTGCAACTGGCCGCCCCCGACCCGATCGTGCCCAGCGGCACGAACACCCAGTTGATCCTGGCCGCGCTCGGCGGCATCGCGGTGATCGTCGCGTTGATCACCTGGACGAAACTGCACGCGTTCCTGGCCCTGATGATCGGCGCGATCGGTGTCGGGATCGCCGCCGGCCTGGGGGCCGGCCCGGCGGTGGCCGCCTTCGCCAAGGGATTCGGCGACACCATGGGCGGGGTCGGCATTCTCATCGGCCTCGGCGCAATGTACGGCAAGCTGCTGGCCGATTCCGGCGGCGCCGACCGGATCGTAGACACGTTGGTGGGCAAGGCCAGCTTTCGCGCTCTGCCGTGGATGATGGCCCTGGTCGGGGCGCTGATCGGGCTGCCGATGTTCTTCGAGGTCGGCCTGGTGTTGCTGATGCCGGTAATCATCCTGGTGGCCCGTCGTTCCGGTCAGCCCCTCATGCGGATCGCCATCCCGACCCTGGCTGGCCTGTCGGCCATGCACGGTCTCGTGCCGCCGCATCCGGGACCGCTGGTGGCGATCAGCGCACTCGGCGCGAACCTCGGCCTCACCCTGGCGCTCGGTGTCCTGGTGGCGATTCCGACGGTGATTATCGCCGGGCCGCTTTTCAGCTCTTTCGCCGCCCGCTGGGCGCCGGTCGAGGTGCCCGCCCTGTACGTCACCGACGAGGACCAGGCCGACCGCACCTCCGGCGGCTCCGGCGCCGACGGCCAGGTTGCGACCGACGACCGGCGCGTCGGGCAACAGGTCGTCACCCGGTCCCGTCCAACCTTTGCCGCCGCCCTGGTCAGCATCCTGATCCCGGTGTCCCTGATGCTGCTGGCCGCGCTTACCGACATCGTCTGGGCCGGCTCCAAGGCCCCGGCCAAGGCCGTCATCGATTTCCTTGGAATCCCCTCCATTGCACTCGGTTTGGCCGTCATAGGCGGCATTTTCATCCTCGGCCGGGGCGGCAAGATGAACCGGGACACCATCGCCAAGACGCTGGAAACCTCGCTGCCGCCGATCGCCGGCATCATCTTCATCGTCGGTGCCGGCGGCGGCTTCAAGCAGGTGCTGATTTCCACCGGCATCGGCCAGGTGGTGGCCGACGCGGTCCAGGGCAGCTCGCTCTCCGTGCTGTTCCTGGCCTGGCTGGTCGCCGTCCTGATCCGGGTTGCCACCGGCTCGGCCACCGTTGCCACGGTCACCGCGGCCGGTATCCTGGCCCCCGTCGCCGGCACCCTGACCAGCCCCCATGTTGCCCTGATGGTGCTGGCGATCGGATCGGGCTCGCTGTTCCTTTCCCACGTCAACGACGCTGGTTTCTGGCTGGTGAAGGGCTACCTGGGCACGAGCATCGGGCAGACCCTGAAGACCTGGACCGTCATGGAGTGCCTGATCTCGGTGTGCGGCCTGACCGGTGTGCTGCTGCTGAGCATCGTCGTCTGACCGGCCGCCGACTCGACCCAAGGGCCCGACCGCAAGGCCCGACCGCGAAAGGAATGGTGGACCGACCATGACCACAGCACCGCAGCACAATCCATCCGCCCAGCAGCCCGTACTCGTCATCATGGGGGTTTCGGGATCGGGAAAGTCAACGGTCGCAGGCATTCTCGCCGGCCAACTCGGGTGGGACCTGGAAGAGGGCGACGACCTGCACCCGGCCGCCAATGTCACCAAGATGCATTCCGTCATCCCGCTCACCGACGAGGACCGCTGGCCCTGGTTGGACCGGGTCGCGGCCTGGATCTCCGAGCACACCGCGGCCGGGTTGCCCGGCATCATCACCTGCTCCGCGCTCAAGCGGATCTACCGGGACCGGATGCGCGGGGACAACGTGGTCTTCGTGCACCTGGCCGGCACGAAAGACACCATCGCTCACCGACTCAACGCCAGGATGGATCACTTCATGCCGGGGGCGCTGCTCGATTCCCAGCTGTCGACCTTGGAACCGCCCGGAGCCGACGAAAACACCGTGGTCATCGATGTTGGGCGCCCGCCGGCTCAGGAGGCGGCCGAGATCATCGAGCGGCTCGGCCTGAAGTCCGAATCAGGTTCCACCGCTTTGGGTTCGGCGCATCCCGGGACGTCAACCGCGCCGCCGATCGGGGACCTGTTCCGCGCTTCCGGCCCGCCCGAGGCGTACCGTTCGCCGTGACGCGACCGGGGAGACGGCTGGTGGTCAGTCGGGGCCGATACCCCCGGCCGGGTCTTGACAGCCCACTCGCCCGTCGATCATTCTTTCAGTAGTCGGTATCTAACTACCGCAGACCGGAAGAAACGCCGGAAGGGATGCGATGTCGATGGCGACCGTTGCACCGGTACGGACTCGGCCGAAGTCAGAGGGTTTGGCCGACCGGATGCGCGGAATCCTGCCCGCCGACCGGGTGATCACCGATCAGACGCGGCTACGCACCTATGAATGTGACGGCATCACCGGCTACCGGGTGGTGCCATCGCTGGTGGTACTGCCGGAGACCACCAGTGAGGTGTCCAAGGTGGTAGCCGTCTGCAGTCAGATCGGGGTGCCGTTCGTCGCCCGCGGCGCCGGAACCGGATTGTCCGGGGGAGCGCTGCCGGTCGCCGACGGCATTGTGATCAGCCTCGCCCGGATGCGCCGGATCATCGACATCGACCTGGTCAATCAGCGGATGACGGTCGAACCGGGCGTCACGAACGCCGACATCAGCCGCGCCGTCGCCGCTGACAATCTGTATTTCGCGCCCGACCCGTCCAGTCAAACCGTGTGCACCATCGGCGGCAACATCGCCGAGAACTCCGGCGGCGCCCACTGTATGAAGTACGGCTTCACCAGCAACCACGTCTATGCGATGACCTTGGTGCTGCCGGACGGCGCGGTGGTCACCGTGGGCGGGGCCGGCACCGATGGGGTAGGCCCCGATCTGCGTGGCGCCGTCATCGGCTCCGAGGGCACCCTCGCGATCGCCACCTCGATCACCGTCCGGCTGCTGCGCAAACCCCTGGCGGAGCGCACGCTGGTCGCGGATTTCCCGAGCGCCGAGGCGGCCGGGGCCGCGGTCAGCGGGATCATCGCGGCCGGCATCATCCCGGCTGCGGTCGAGATGCTGGACGCGCTGGCCATCGAGGCCTGTGAGGCGGCGGTGCACGCGGGGTATTCGCTTGACACCGCGGCCGCGCTGGTCGTCGAGTTGGATGGCCCGGAAGCCGAATGCGAGCAGGGATTCGACCGGGTCCAGCAGATCTGCCGGGATGCCGGGACCACCCACATCCGGCTGGCGTCCGACGACGGCGAACGCGCCCTGATCTGGAAGGGGCGCAAGGCTGCGTTCGCCGCGATGGGCCGGATCAGCCGCGACTACTACGTCCAGGACGGGGTGATCCCGCGGACCCGGCTCGGTGAGGTGCTCGCCCGGATGGAGGAGATGGCCGCCGAGGCCGGTCTGCGAGTGGCGAACGTGTTCCATGCCGGTGACGGCAACCTGCATCCGCTGGTCCTGTACAACGGCACCGTCGCGGGCGAGTCCGAGCGCGGTGAGCACCTGTCGACCGCCATCGCCGAGCTGTGCGTGGAGATGGGCGGCTCGATCACCGGGGAACACGGTGTCGGCACCGACAAGGCCTGCTCGATGCCCAAGATGTTCTCCGAGGACGACCTGGCCGTGATGAAACGGCTGCGGGCGGCGTTCGACCCCACCGGGATCTGTAACCCCGGCAAGATCTTTCCCACCCCACGGCTCTGCGGGGAGCGCCCCGGCCCCTACCGGGTGCATCCGCTGGAAGCCGCCGGCCTGATCGAGCGCCTGTGACGGCTACCCGGTCGAACCAGCGACCGACCCAGCAGAGCCCCTTGCAACGACCCACGACGGTGGCCCAAACGGCGGACCTGCTCAGGGAGTCGCGGGGCAGCGTGCTGATCAGGGGTGGCGGTACCAAGCTGGGTTGGGCCGGCCGCGTCGCCGACCCTGACCTGGTGCTGGACACCCGGGACCTCCGGGGCGTGCTGACGCACAACCCGGCGGACATGACGGCCTCGGTCCGGGCTGGCACCACCCTGACCGAGCTGCAGCAGCGGCTGGCCGGCGATAACCAGTGGCTGGCATTGGATCCGCCGACCGAGGATGCGGGCGCCACTATTGGCGGCCTGCTCGCCGCCGGCGATTCCGGGCCGTCGCGGTTGCGGTACGGGGGGCTGCGGGACCTGGTGATCGGCGTGACGTTGGTGCTGGCCGACGGCACCGTCGCCCGGTCCGGCGGGCATGTGATCAAGAACGTCGCCGGGTACGACCTGGCCAAGCTCGCGTACGGATCGCTCGGCTCCCTTGCCGTGGTGGCCGAGGTGGTGGTACGGCTGCACCCCAGGCCGGCCGAGACCGTGACCCTCCGCGGCGCCGCCGATGCCGGGCAGGCGTGCACTGCCGCCCTCGGAATCTCCGCCAGTGGGTTGGAACCCGCTGCAGTGGAATGGGTGTCGTCCGCCGACCCGTTCGGTGCGGGTGACCTGCTCATCCGTGTCGATGGATCGGCCGCCGGGGTGGCGGCCGCCGTTGCCGGTCTGACGGCACTGCTGGCCACCGTGGGGATTGCCGCCGACGCGCTGTCGTCCTCCGATGCCGAACGGGCCTGGGGAGAACACGCGACGGCGGCGGTCGGACAGGACGCGCCGCAGGAGACTCTGCTGCGGGTCGCCGGGTTGCCCAGCGACCTGACCACGACGGCCGCTGACGCGACGCAGGCCGCGGAGCGGGCCGGTCTGACGGTCGGCATCGTCTCCAGTGCGGCCCTTGGTCTGCACACCGTCCGGTTCACCGGTGGCAACCCGGCCGCGCACGCCGCGGCGGTGACGTCGCTGCGGGACCGGTCGGTGCCGCTCGGTGCCGCGGTGGTGCTCCGCCAGCACAGCCCGGAGCTAGATGAGGTGCTGGACGTGCTGGGCCCGCCGCCGTCCGCGGTGTCGTTGCTGGCCCGGATCAAGGACCAGTTCGACCCGGCCGGCCGGTTGGCACCGGGTCGGTTCCGGCCCTGGTTCTGAAAAAAGGGTGGGTGTCCGGCGCGATGATCCCGACGTCAGGAGTGGTGAGATGACCGAACGAGCCGAAGCCCTGCCAGACGCCCCGCCCGACGTCCTGCGCATGCTGGAGGCCGACCGGCCGGGCGCGTCCCGCCCCGACACACCCGGCACCGCAGCGCCTTCCGGGCCGTTCGACGCGCACCACCCGCCGCGGGAGGAGCTGATCGACGACTGCGTGCACTGCGGCTTCTGCCTGCCGACCTGCCCGACGTACCTGTTGGAGGGCAACGAGACCAACTCGCCGCGCGGCCGGATCTACCTGATGAAGATGGGCAATGCCGGCGAGGTGCCGATGGACAAGGAGTTCGTCGCGAACTTCGACGCTTGCTTGGGCTGCATGGCCTGCGTCAGTGCCTGCCCGTCCGGGGTGCAGTACGACCAGTTGATCGAGGCGGTGCGGCCGCAGATCGAACGGAACTGGGCCCGGACCCCGACCGACCGGCTATTCCGCGGCATGATCTTCAGCCTGTTCCCGTACCCGGCAAGGCTCCGACCGGCGGCCTTCTTCGGCACGCTGTACCAGCGACTGGGGGTACGCCGATTACTGGAACGCACCGGGCTGCTCGACCGGCTGCCGGCCCGGCTTCGGGCGATGGAGGCGCTGCTACCACGGTTGACGATGCGCAGCGTCATCGCCACCCAGCCGGCGTTTACCCCCGCCGTCGGCCCGGCCCGGCACCGGGTGGGGCTGCTCTCTGGATGCGTCCAGCGCGTCTTCTTCGGCGACGTGAACGCCGCCGCCACTAGGGTTCTCGCGGCCGAGGGCTGCGATGTGGTGGCGCCCAAGGACCAGCATTGCTGCGGCGCGTTGTCCTCCCACGCCGGCCGCGAGGCCGAAGCGGTGGCCAGGGCCCGCAAGCTGATTGACGTGTTCGAGGCCGCGAACGTGGAGACCGTCGTGGTCAATGTGGCCGGCTGCGGGTCGTCGATGAAGGAGTACGCGATCCTGCTCCGCGACGATCCGGAGTACGCCGAACGGGCCGCCGAATTCGCCGCCAAGGTCAGGGACATCTCCGAACTGCTCGCCGAACTCGGCCCGGTCGCCCCCCGGCACCCGATTCCGGCCCGGGTCGCCTACCACGACGCCTGCCACCTGCGGCACGCCCAGGGCATCACCATCCAGCCACGGGCCGTGCTGAAGGCAATTCCGGAGATGACCGTCCTGGACATCCCGGAAGCCGATATCTGTTGCGGCTCCGCCGGTATCTACAACCTGGTGCAGCCAGAGCCGGCCGCGGAGCTGGGCCGGCGCAAGGTCGGGAACATCCGTTCGACGATGCCGGACGCGGTAGTGACCGCGAACGCCGGCTGCCTGCTGCAAATTCGCCGGTACCTGGACGCCGGGGTCCCGCTGTTCCACCCCATCGAACTCATCGACGCGTCCATCCGGGGGACAGACCCGATCCGGGCGGTCAGGGACAGTTCGGATCGAACGGACCGGGCGGTCCTGACGGCCTGACCGGTCAGGGTCACCCCGGGGACCCCCCTCAGCCGGCTCACAGGTAGGACCAGGGACAAACCGGATACCCAGCCGGGTACCGGGTGCCCTAGCGTCAGTCGCGACCCCGATTCAGGAGAGCCGCGATGAGCCATGCCGCACCAGATCCCCGCCCCGAGAACCCTTCCCCGGCCGCCCAGCACCCCGCCTCCGCCGATGGTCCAGCGAACGCGCAGAACTCGGCCGGCGGTCGGGCGATCGCCGCCAGCGCCCTGGATCTCCGCAAGGTCTACGGCTCGGGTGACACGCAGGTCGCCGCCCTCGACGGGGTCAGCGTGGAATTCCGGGCGGGCGAGTTCACCGCGATCATGGGCCCCTCCGGGTCGGGCAAATCAACCCTGATGCACTGCCTCGCGGCGCTGGACGACGCGACCTCCGGCCGGGTCTTCGTCGGTGATGCCGATCTGACCACGTTGGGGGACAAGGAGTTGACCAGGGTCCGGCGGGACCGGATCGGCTTCGTCTTCCAGTCCTTCAACCTGGTCCCGACGTTGACCGCCATCGAGAACATCACCTTGCCGATGGACATCGCCGGCCGCACCCCGGACCGCGGGTGGCTGGACACCGTCATCGACACCGTTGGGTTACGGGACCGCCTGGGCCACAAACCGAATCAGCTCTCCGGTGGTCAGCAGCAGCGGGTGGCCTGCGCCCGGGCACTGGCCGGACGGCCCGACATCGTGTTCGCCGACGAACCCACCGGAAACCTCGACTCGGTGTCCGGGGCCGAGGTGCTCGGGTTCCTGCGCCGGTCGGTGAAGGAGTTCGGGCAGACCGTCGTCATGGTCACCCACGACCCCAACGCCGCCGGGTACGCCGACCGGGTGCTGTTCCTGGCGGACGGCCGGATCGTCGACGAGATGACCGGGCCGACGGCCGAGAGAGTGCTGGATCGGATGAAGAGCTTCGACGCCACCGGCACCCCCGCGTCGGCCACTGGGTCGACTTCTCAGGGGTCAACTTCGCAGGGGTCAACTTCTCAGGGGTCAACCTCTCAGGGGTCAACTTTGCAGGGGTCAACTTCTCAGGGGTTGACTTCTCAGGGGTCCGGTTCTCAGGTGTCGGGTCCTGGGGCGGCGGTGCGCTGATGTTCCGGGCCACGATCAAAAGCCTGCTGGCGCACAAGCTCCGGATGGGGATGAGTGCATTCGCGATCGTGCTGGGGGTGGCCTTCGTTGCTGGCACCTTCGTCTTCACCGACACCCTGGACAGCAGCTTCGGCCAGCTGTTCCGGCAGACCGCCCCTGACGTGACGGTCCGGCCGGCGAAGGCCGCGGCCGCTGCGTCCGGTGGGTTCACCGGCGCAGACATCAGGACCGTGCCGGCCGATCTCCTGGAGAAGGTCCGGGCCGTGCCCGGGGTGGCAAGGGCGGACGGGATCGTCAACGATCAGGGCACGTTCATCATCGGCAAGGATGGCAAGGTGGTCGGCGGTGGCGGCGGCGCACCCGGCATCGGCGGGAATTACAACGACTCACCGGCCGCCGACGGGGCCGCGGTCGTATCGATCACCTCGGGTCGGCAGCCGACCGGACCCGGCGAGGTGGTCATCGACGACAAGTCCGCCGCCACTTCGGGTTACGCACTGGGTGACACGGTGCCGCTGGTCACCACCGGAGCTCAGCCCTCGCTGAGCGCAACCCTGGTCGGCACCGTCAAGTTCGGCGCCACCGGCAACCTGCTCGGCGCGACCCTGGCGTTGGTGGACACGGCCTACGCCCAGCAACTCTTCCTCGCCGGCGCCGACGCGTTCAACGACATCTCGATCACCGGCGACGGCACGGTCTCCGACAGTGCCCTCCGCGACGGGGTGACCGCTGCGCTGCCGGCGGGCTTCGAAGCACGCGACGGCGCGCAGATCGCCCAGGAGAATCAGGATCAGCTGCAGCAGGGCCTGTCATTCCTGACCACGTTCCTGCTGGTCTTCGCGGCCGTGGCGCTGGTGGTCGGCACCTTCCTAATCCTGAACACGTTCTCGATCATCGTTGCGCAACGCACCAGGGAGCTCGCGCTGTTCCGTGCACTGGGCGCGTCCCGGCCCCAGATCACCAGGTCGGTGCTGCTGGAGGCGTTGATCGTCGGGTTGATCGGGTCGACCGTTGGCCTTGGCCTCGGCTTCGGGCTGGCAGCCGGTTTGCGGGCATTGTTCGCGGCGATCGGCCTCGATCTCGGCCAGACCGGTCTGGTGTTCCAGCCCCGGACCGCGGTGGCCGCGTATGCGGTGGGGGTGCTGGTTACCCTGCTCGCGGCCTACCTGCCGGCCCGGAAAGCGTCCAAGGTGCCCCCGGTCGCAGCGATGCGCGACGACGTCACCATTCCCGAATCCTCCATGCGCCGCCGGCTGATCGGCGGGGCCGCGTTGACGGTGATCGGCGCGGCGTTGATGGTCTGGACCCTGGCCTTCGACGGGCCGCTGCAGGCCCTGGGCGGTGGGGTACTCGCGGTCTTCATCGGGGTGGCGCTGCTGAGCCCGGTGATCGGCCGGCCGGTGGTGACCGCGATCGCCGGCGGGTACCCGCGGCTGTTCGGCACGGTCGGGTTGCTGGCCAGGGAGAACGCCCGCCGCAACCCCCGTCGGACCGCCGCCACCGCGTCCGCGCTGATGATCGGGCTGGCCCTGGTGACCACCATGGCCGTCCTCGGGCAGTCCACTAAATCCAGTGTCGACGACCTGGTGAGCACCGAGCTGAAGGCCGACTACATCGTCTCCAACGCGGTGCAGGCTCCGTTCTCCGCGGCGGTGGGCGCCCAGTTGGCCCAGGTGCCGGGGGTTGCCACCGTGGCACCCGTTCGGTTCGGCGCCGCCCAGATCGACGGCAAGCAGGACTTTGTCTCCGCACTCGATGCCTCCGCGTTCAGCAAGGTTGCCACGCTCAGCGTCGACTCCGGCAGCCTGAGCACTGGCGACACCGGGCTGCTGGTGCAGCGGGACCGGGCAGCGACGGCGGGGTGGAAGGTGGGCGATCAGGTCACCCTCGGTCTGCCGGCCGGGCCGACCACCCTGCCGATCGCCGCGATCATCGCGCCGAGCCGGTTCGCCGGGGCGGACATCGTGTTGCCGCTCGCCGCACTGGAGGCCGGCGGGGTCGCGCCGGTCGACTCGGTGATCTACCTCGGGCGGGCCGCCGGGGCCGACCCGGCGACCGTGCTGGCCAGTATCAAGACCGCGCTGGCGGGCCTGCCGACCGTAACGGTGAAGGATCAGAACGAGTACGCGGCGGAGCAACGCGCGCCCGTGAACCAGTTGCTGGCCATCGTGTACGCGCTGCTCGGGCTGGCGGTGATCATCGCGGTCCTGGGCATCGTCAACACCCTGGCGCTGTCGGTCATCGAACGGACCCGCGAGGTCGGGTTGCTGCGGGCGGTCGGGATGAGCCGACGGCAGCTGCGGACGATGATCAGGCTGGAGTCGGTGGCCATTTCGGTGCTCGGCGCGGTGCTCGGGGTCGCTCTGGGGCTGATCTTCGGGATCAGCCTGCAGCGGGCGATCGCCGACCAGGGCATCCGGGTGTTGGACGTGCCCGCCGGTCAGCTGGTGATCTTCATCGTGCTAGCGGGTGTGGTGGGGGTGCTGGCTGCGGTCTGGCCAGCCCGGCGGGCCGCGCGAATGGACGTGCTCCGGGCGATCACTGCCGAGTGAGCGGCGACGACCGGCTCCGCCGCCGCTATACCGAGAAGGGTGGGTGTCCGTTAAAAAAGGCTCCGCTCTAGTGGAGCGTTCGGACACCCCTGTGGTGTCGGAAGACCGGCCGGTTCTGGACGGTGACGCCGCCCTGGCCTCGCCGCGGACGGAGGGTAGAGGCTCAGATATGCATGTCCTCCAGTTGCTTGCCCTTGGTTTCTTGCACCATCTTCAGCACGAAGAAGAATGACAGCAAAGCGAACGCCGCATAAAGGCCGTAGGCCAGCGCCAACGAGATGTCCTTCAGGCCCGGGAAGCTGACGGTGATGAGCCAGTTCGCCACCCACTGGCCGCCGGCCGCCAGTGAAAGCGCGGCGGCGCGCATCCGGTTCGGGAACATTTCGCCCAGTAGCACCCAGACGACCGGTCCCCATGACATGCCGAACGCCACCACGAACAGGTTGGCCGCAATGAGCGCGATGGTGGGTGATGCGGAGCCAAGGATCGCGGTTGCCAGGTTCGGGGCGCCTGCGGTGACCGCGGCGTCGGAACAGATGTCGGTGACCTGGGTGCATTTGCCGGCGGTGCCGAAAATCAACGCCATGATTCCGAGCGTGACGGCCATTCCGGCGGACCCGATGAGCAGCAATGGCTTTCGGCCCAGCTTGTCGATCGTTGCGATGGCGATCAACGTCGTCAGTACGTTGATGATCGCGCCGATCAGGGAGATGACGAACGACTGCTTCTCGGTGAAACCGACTGCCTGCCAGAGGATGTTGGAGTAGTAGAAGATCACGTTGATGCCAACGAACTGCTGGAAGACCGACAGCGCAAGGCCAACCCAAACTATGATCGCGATCTTGTTGGTGGCCGGGTCTTTGAGATCCTGCCAGGACGGTTCCTGCTCCCGCTCCATGGACTTGCGGATCCGCTCAATCTTCGCGTCGATGTTCTTCGGCCCCAGCAGGCCGGTCAGGATTGCAGTGGCTTCGGGGACGCGGTGCTTGGCGATCAAATAGCGCGGCGACTCGGGAATGGTGAGCGCCAGCAATCCGTAGGCAATGGCGGGCACGACCATGGCAATGAACATCCAGCGCCAGGCCTCTAGCCCGAACCAGAAGTTCTCGCCCGCACCGCCCGCCCAATTCGCGATGAGGTAGTTGACCAGGAACGAGGCGAAAATTCCGGTGACGATGGCGAGCTGCTGGAGCGAGCCGAGCCGTCCGCGCAGGCTCGCAGGGGCGATCTCGGCGATGTAGGCGGGAGCAATCACCGAGGCGATGCCCACCCCAAGACCGCCGACGACCCGGAAGAGCACCAGGATAGGAAGGTTCGGCGAGATCCCGGTGCCGATGGCCGACACGAAGAACAGGATGGCTGCAATCCGCATCACCATCAACCGGCCGATGTGGTCGGCCACCCGGCCGGCTAGCGAGGCACCGGCGGCGGCTCCGAGGAGCGCGGAGGCGACGGCGAAGCCCAGTGAGGTGGCCTCGGCATTGAACTGCTTGGAGATGGAGTCGACGGCGCCGTTGATCACCGCGCTGTCGTAACCGAACAGGAAGCCGCCGAGGGCTGCGACAGAGGCGATCCGGACGACCCCCGAGCCCTCGTCCGTGTCGTCGTAGATCGACTCGCCGCTGAACGACCCGCCGTGCTCACCCATGTGTGCCCCTTTCACCAACGTTGGCTGTGGGTGAGCATCCCACTACACCGTCATTCCGCACGTCGAAAACGCGAAATGTCGTAATTTCCGGTGGAGTGTCGGGTGAGTGTCGTTGGCGGGGCCGGAGACCCACAACGCGGTGCGGCGGATACCGTGCTGCCGTGCACCAAGATACTGAGACCGAACCCGGGTCCGACGTGCTGGTGGCTGTCGAGGGCCGGCTGGGGCACCTGCTGCTGAATCGACCGCGCCGGATCAACGCGCTGACCCTTGACATGGTGCGCACGGTGCAGTCAGCGCTGGAGGACTGGGCCGACGACCCGGCGGTGGACGCGGTGCTGATCGACGGCGCGGGGGAGCGGGGCCTGTGCGCCGGCGCGGATATCCGCGCGCTGTACGAGGGAATGCGCGGCGGCGGCGACGGAACAGGGGAGGCGGCCTCCCCGTTGGCGTTCCTGGCCGAGGAATACCGGATGAACGCCACCCTGGGGCACTACCGGAAGCCGGTGGTGGCCATCATGAGCGGGCTGACGCTCGGCGGCGGCGTGGGGATTTCGGGACACTGCAGGGTGCGGGTGGTGACCGAGTCCTCGCAGGTCGGGATGCCCGAGACGGCGATCGGCTTGTGCCCGGACGTCGGTGGCCTGTACCTGCTGAGCCGGTCACCCGGGGAATGGGGCACCCACGCCGCCTTGACCGGCGCCAGATTCGGTCCCGAGGAGGCGATCGCGGCCGGGCTGGCCGACCGTTTCCTGCCATCGGCCGACCTTGCCGGGTTGGTAGGGAGCCTGCGGTTGGGCGTGGTGCCCGACCCGGTGCAGGCACGGCGGCCGGCGGTGACGGCACCCCCGGCGTGGATCGACGCGTGCTACGTCGGTGACGACCCGGCGGCCATTCTCGGGGCCCTGCAAGCCCACCCGGAACCGGCCGCACAGCAGGCCGCGACCGTCCTCGCCGCGATGTCACCCACCGCTGTCGCCGTCACCGTGGCCGCGATCCGGCGGGCTCGTTCGCTGAGCCTGGACCAGGTGCTGGACCAGGATCTGCGGGTGGGCAGCCGGTTCGTGCGGCACCCCGACCTGGCCGAGGGAATCCGCGCGCAGGTCATCGACAAGGACCGCCGGCCGACATGGCACCCGCCGACCCTGGGCGAGGTCTCGCCGGCCGATGTTCAGGCCTTCTTCGCGCCGCTGGACCCGGCGGACGAGAAGGCCCTGCGACCGAGCTGAGCCCGCGTCAGCCGGCGATGCGGGTGATCGCCGGGTGACCCGGCGCGACCTGGGTGGTGGCCGCGGTGATCCCGGCCGCCTTCATCAGCTTTCGCAGATCGGCCGCTTGGTCGGGCAGCATGACGGTGATGACGGTGCCGCCGGCGCCGGCCCTCGCGGTCCGACCAGAGCGGTGCAGGTACGCCTTGTGCTCGGTCGGCGGATCCAGGTGTACCACCAACTCGACGTCGTCGACGTGAATCCCCCTGGCCGCGATGTCAGTTGCCACTAACACCTTTGCCGATCCCGAGGAGAACGCCGCGAGGTTGCGTTCGCGGGCGTTCTGGGAAAGGTTGCCGTGCAGGTCCACCGCCGGAATGCCCTGCTTGGACAGGGTGGCCGCCCACTTCTTGGCACTGTGCTTGGTGCGGGTGAACAGCATTCGCCGGCCGCCGCCCGCCGCGAGCTCGCGGATGACCTGCGGGCGGTTTTCCGAGGTCACCGCAAATACGTGGTGCGCCATGGTTTCCACCGGCGAGGTCTCGTCGTCGACGGCGTGCAGGATCGGGTCGGTGAGGAATTCCTTGACCAGGACGGAGATTCCGTTGTCCAGAGTCGCGGAGAACAGCAACCGTTGGCCCCTGGCCGGGGTGCCGCGGAGCAACCGGCGGACCACCGGCAGGAATCCGAGATCGGCCATGTGGTCGGCCTCATCCAGCACGGTGACCTCGACACTGCCGAGGTCGCATGCCTTCTGATTGACCAGGTCCTCGAGCCGGCCGGGGCAGGCGATGACGATGTCGACGCCGCGGCGCAGGGCCGCGGTCTGGTTGCCGTACCCGACGCCACCGAAGATCACCACGGTCCGCAGGCCTGCGGCCGCGGCGAGCGGTTCGACGGTGCGCGCAACCTGCAATGCCAATTCCCGGGTCGGCAGCAGGATCAGTCCACGGGGACGGCCCGGCACCCGGGGTCCGCCGGTGAGCCGGGTGACCAGCGGGATGGCGAACGCAATGGTCTTGCCGGACCCGGTCTTCCCGCGGCCGAGGACGTCCCGGCCGGCCAGGGTGGCCGGCAACGTTGCTTCCTGGATTGGGAATGGTTGCAACGCACCAAGTGTGGTCAGCACCGGCAACAGTGGTGCGGGTACACCCAGTTCGGCGAAGCTCTTCGTCGGTTGCCCCGGTGTGGTGGGAACACGCTGCGCGGCAACGGGAAACGCTGTCGCGGTGGCGGCAATGCCGGTGCTCGCAGCGGAACCGGCGGGGGGTGCTTGCTGCGGACGGGGATTCTCGGCGCCGCGCTGGCGGCGGCGACGGCCCTGGTCGGCCTGTCCTTGCTCGGGCCTGCCCTGACCGGACCTGCCCTGGTCGGACCTGCCCTGGTCGGACGGGCGCTGGGTGCGGGGCTTGGCGGGGGCGTCAGCGGTGCGGTTCGACCGATCCGTCGACCTGGACGAACTGGGCCGCCCACTGGCGCTGTCGGTCGAACGCAAGCCGGAAGAGAACGAGCCGACCGAGAAAGCCCCGGTGGTGAACGAGTCCTGGCGGGCGCTCGAACCGTTGCCCGAAGACGAAGACGAAGACGAAGACGAGGGCGTGGATGTGGTGGAGCGGCGGTTAGCGTCACCGCGCGAGGTTGCACGTCCGGTGGACGTGCGGGGAGAAGAAGACGTGCTCATATCAGACAGTTTCCAATCGGTGGGGCAGCGGTGGCCGTAGTGCTGACCGACTCGCGATGCTCTGGCACCCGTGTTGGAAAGAAGGAACGCGTGATGAACGTTCACAGCAACGACCTCGACAGGCACCGAGTCGGCGCTGTCTTCGTCAATCGTACGGGGTCACCCGGCCCACGCCGAGCCGCAGTCAGCAAGATCACGTTCTGCGGCGGCGCCGGCCAGGTGCGGGCCCGGTCAGGCGTCGGCGGCGGCCCCGACGAACTGCGCGTTGTACAGGTCGGCGTACGCCCCGCCGCTGGCCAGCAATTCCTCATGGGTGCCCTGCTGGACGATTGCTCCATCCTCCATCACGAGAATGAGGTCGGCGTCCCGGATCGTCGACAACCGGTGCGCGATCACGAAACTCGTTCTATCCGCACGCAGCGCCGCCATCGCGTGCTGGACCAGGACCTCGGTCCGGGTGTCCACCGAACTGGTCGCCTCGTCCAGGATCAGCAATGCCGGATCGGCCAGGAACGCCCGGGCGATGGTCAGCAGCTGTTTCTCACCGGCGCTGATGTTGCTGCCTTCGTCGTCGATCAGCGTGTCGTACCCGTCCGGCAGGGAATGCACGAACCGGTCGACGTACGTCGCCGTGGCTGCCAGCAGGATCTCGTCCTCGGTGGCTTCGGGCCGGCCGTAGGCGATGTTGTCCCGGATGGTTCCGGCGAAGAGCCAGGTGTCCTGCAGCACCATGCCGATTCTCGACCGCAGATCGGCCCGGGTCATCGAGGTGATGTCCACCCCGTCCAGGGTGATCCGGCCGGAGTCGATCTCGTAGAACCGCATGATCAGGTTGACCAGGGTGGTCTTTCCGGCGCCGGTCGGTCCGACGATGGCAACGGTCTGCCCTGGCGCCGCGGCCAGCGACAATTTTTCGATCAACGGCCGGTCCGGGTCGTACCGGAACGCCACGTCGTGGAACTCGACGCGGCCCCGGGGGGACTGGACGACGGCAGGCTTGACCGGGTCGGGTGACTGCTCATCGGCGTCCAGGAACTCGAAAACCCTTTCCGCGGAAGCAACTCCCGACTGCAGGACGTTCGCCATGGATGCCAGCTGGGTCAGCGGCTGGGTGAATTGGCGGGCGTACTGAACGAAGGCCTGGACATCACCGAGGGACATGGAGCCGGACGCCACCCGTAGGCCGCCGACCACCGCGATCGCCACATAGGTGAGATTCCCGATGAACATCATCGACGGCATGATCAGGCCCGAGATGAATTGGGCGCCGAACGCAGCGCGGTACAGCTCGTCATTCTTGGTCTGGAACGCCTGCTCGGCGTCGCGCTGCCGACCGAAGACCTTCACCAGGCTGTGCCCGGTGTAGGTCTCCTCCACCCGGGCGTTGAGTTCGCCGGTGGTCCGCCACTGGGCGACGAACCGTGGCTGCGATTTCTTGGCGATCACCGTGGTGAGCACCAGCGACAGCGGGATGGCGACCAGTGCGACGATGGCCAGTAACGGCGAGATGATGAGCATCATGGCCAGCACGCCGACCACGGTCAGCAGCGAGGTCAGGGTCTGGGACAGCGTCTGCTGCAACGACTGCGAGACATTGTCGATGTCGTTCGTGACCCGGCTGAGCACCTCGCCCCGCTGGTGCTTGTCCAGGTACGCCAGGGGCAACCGGTTCAGCTTGTCCTCGACCTCGGCGCGGAGTTTCAGGATCGTCCGCTGCACCACGCCGTTGAGCAGGTAAGCCTGCAGGTAACCGAAAATGGAGCCACACACGTACAACACCAACACACAGGCCAGTATGGTGCCCAGGGAGCCGAAGTCGATCCCCTGCCCCGGAACAACTGTCATCCCCGACAGCATCGTGGCGAAGGTGTCGTTGCCCTGGGCTCGGGCACCATCGATGGCCTGCTGCAGGGTGATCCCGGCCGGTAGCTGTTTGCTGATCAGGCCGTCGAAGATGATGTTGGTGGCGTTGCCCAGGAGTTTGGGTCCGAGCACCGTGAGCACCACGCTGACGACGCCGAGCAGCACGACGAGCATGACGCCCATCCGCTCGGGCCGCAGCCGGCCCAGCAGTCGCCGGGCTGACGGTCCGAAGTTCAACGACTTTTCTACCGGCACACCAACTCCGCCGCCGAACGGGCCACCACCGCCGGGACCACGGCCGGGTGGCGGGGCGAATTTGGGCCGCTCAGGCGCGGCCGCGGTGATTGGACCCTTTGCCGAAGTCATGCCGGCACCTCCGCCGCGAGCTGGGACTGAACGATTTCGACGAACGTCGGGCAGTTCTCCAGGAGGTCGTCGTAGCGGCCGACCCCGACGATCCGGCCGTCCTCCAGCACGACGATCTGATCGGCGTCCGCGATGGTCGAGACACGCTGCGCCACAATGACAACCGTGCATTCGGTGGTGACCGGCCGGAGCGCCGACCGTAAGCGGGCGTCGGTGGCCAGGTCGAGGGCCGAGAACGAGTCGTCGAACAGGTAGATCGGCGGCCGCGCGACCAGTGCCCTGGCGATGGCCAGTCGCTGGCGTTGACCTCCGGAGACGTTGGAACCGCCCTGCGAGATGGCCGATTCCAGGCCGTCGGGCATCGCGGCGACGAAATCGCGGGCCTGGGCGATGGTCAATGCCGTCCACAGGTCCTCGTCGGTGGCGTCGGGGTTGCCGTACCGCAGGTTGGACGCGACAGTTCCGGTGAACAGGAACGGTTTCTGCGGTACCAGTCCGATCCGCGACCACAGGTTCTCCGGGTCGTAGTCGCGGACATCCACCCCGTCCACCGCCACCGTCCCCGCGGTCGCGTCGAACAAGCGTGGAATCAGCGACAGCAGCGTCGTCTTCCCCGCACCCGTCGACCCGATGATGGCCGTGGTGGTCCCCGGCCGGGCCTGCAGCGAGATTCCGCAGAGCACTGGCTCGCCTGCCCCGGGGTAGCTGAAATCGACGCCGGCCAGAGCAATCTCGCCCGCTTTTTCGGCCGGGGAGACCGGATGCTTCGGCGGCACGACAGACGACGCGGTATCCAGCACCTCGGTGATCCGGTCGGAGCTGACCGACGCCCGCGGCACCATGACGGCCATGAACGTGGCCATCATCACCGCGAACAGAATCTGTAACAGGTAGTTCAGAAACGCCATCAGGGCACCGATCTGGATCTGCCCGTCCTGCACCCGGAACGCGCCGAACCACAGCACCGCCACGCTGGATGCGTTGAGCACCAACATGACCGTGGGGAACATCAGCGCCATCAGCCGGCCGGCCCGCAAGGCGGTGTCGGTCAGGTCGGAGTTGGCCGCGCCGAACCGCTTCGTTTCCAATGGTTCGCGGACGAATGCGCGCACCACCCGGACGCCCGAGATCTGCTCCCGCAGCACCCGGTTGACCACGTCGACCCGGGTCTGCATGAGCCGGAACTGGGGGATCATCCGGGACACGATCAGGCTGATCGCGATCACCAGTACCGGCACGCTGATCAACAGCAACCAGGCGAGGCCAGGGTCGGTCCGGAGGGCCATGATGATGCCGCCGACACAGGTGATCGGCGCGGCGACCAGCAGGGTGCACGTCATCAGCACGAGCACCTGGACCTGCTGCACGTCATTGGTGTTGCGGGTGATCAGGGTCGGGGCCCCGAAGCTCGCCATCTCCCGGTCGGAGAAGGTACCGACCTGGTGGAACAGCGCTGCCCTGACGTCCCGGCCGAAACCCATTGCCGTGCGGGCACCGTAGTAGACCGCGATGAGGGTGCAGACGATCTGCAGCACGGTGACCGCGAGCATGATGCCGCCGGTGCTGACGATGTAACCGGTGTCGCCCTTGGCCACTCCCTGGTCGATGATGTCGGCGTTCAATGCCGGCAGGTACAGCGAGGCGATGGTGCCGATGAGCTGGAACAGCACCACCACCATCAGCGCGCCCCGGTACGGCCGCAGGTAGCTGCGGAGCAGGCGGATCAGCATGGTCGGGCTCCGGCTCGTTCGGGTGAAGGCTCAGATTCAGGTGCGGACGTCATCGGTGGACCAGCGGCGAATCCAAGGATGCCGACGACGTCGTCGCCGCCGCCGGAGCCCCGTCGCGATTCTGGTCCGTGGCCGGTTGCGGGGGTACCGGATTTCGCTGTCGGCGTGGCCCCGATTCCGTGCAGTAGTAGGTCGACGATCTCTTCGGTGCCGAGCGGACTGCCGTCGGTGATCATCGGGTGAATGCCGGCGAGGCTGACCACCTGGAAGACGCGGCCCGCCTCGGCGGGGGGGAGGCGCAACTCCGCGTCGTGGGGTTCCAGGAGGTGGGCCAGGGCGGCCGCGGCCTCGGTCATGTCCGGTCGGCGGACAGGGGTGAATCGGTGGCTGCCGTCTGCCTCCCCCGGTGAGCCGGACATTCGTAGCGTCCACATGACCTGCCACACAGCCTCCAGGCGCCGGCGGAGGGCGTCGATCGCTTCGGTCAGGATGCTGGCGAGGCTGGCCGACGGATCAATACTGCGGAGATCTGCCACGTACGGACCTGGGTCCAGGACGCTGTCTACCACGGCGTTGATCACCGCGTCCTTGTCCCGGAAGACCCGGAAGATGGTGCCCTCAGCGATGCCGGCAGCGTCGGCGATTTCCCGGGTGGTGACCCTCGCCCCGTGGTCACTGACCAGCGGGGTCGCCGCTGCGACGATGGCGGCGCGGCGCTCGTCGGGCGGCAGCGGGGCGGCTCGCGTGGAGGGCGGGGTCATCCGGCCACCGTAACTGAGTGAGTGCTCACTCACAAGCCCGTTCGGCGATCCGGGTGCGGAAGTGAGGCCCCATGGGGGTCGGGCGCTACCTGCGGCGCCTAGACCCCACGCCGGTGACCTGCCGTCGACCCCGTTTCGACTTAGGGTGAGCGCAGCGAGCGGCCCGTCCACAACCCCGGTGAGGCACCCTTGACGATCGACGGCCAGCAGCACAGCCACGACCACGAACCGTCGGTGCCGCATCCGCACGAACCCCCGCACGACGGGCACCACCACCCGCAGCTCGAGAAGGGTCTGGCCAGCGGCTCGGTCGGATTGCTCGGCGGAACGGTGCTCGGCATCTCGAGCGTGGCGCCCGCCTATGCGCTGACCGCGACCATCGGTCTGGTGGTGGCGGCGGCCGGGGTGAAGATGCCGATCATCTTCATCGCCGGGTTCCTGCCGATGTTTTTCGCCGCGTATGCCTACCGTGAATTCAACCGGGTCGACCCGGACTGTGGGACCTCGTTCACTTGGACGACGAGGGCCTTCGGACCCTATGTCGGGTGGCTCGGTGGCTGGGTCGCGGTGATCGCCACCATTATCGTGCTGGCCAACCTCGCCGGGATCGGCGTGCAATTCCTCTATCAATTGCTTGGCAGCGTCTTCAAGAACCCCGAACTCAGCGACCTCTGGTTGAACAAACCCATTAATGTACTGACCTGCCTTGCGTTCCTGGTCATTGCCACCTATGTCGCGTATCGCGGTATCACCACCACCGAAAAGGTGCAGTTCGTGCTGGTGTTCTTTCAGCTCGCGGTACTGGCGGTGTTCGTGGTGATGGCATTCGTCAAGGCGGGCGGGGCCGATGACCCCGGCGGCATCGGATTTTCCTGGGACTGGTTCAACCCGTTTACCGGATTGACGATCAGTGCCCTGGTGGCGGGTCTTTCGGCCTCGATCTTCTCCTTCTGGGGCTGGGACACGGCGCTGACCGTGAACGAGGAATCCAAGGACTCGGAGAAAACGCCGGGCCGGGCCGCCCTGTTGTGCGTGGTGTCCATTCTCCTGACCTACCTGCTGGTGTCGGTGGCGACGCTGATGTACGCCGGCGGCAGCGACACCGGACTGGGCCTGAACAACGCGGACATCCAGGGCAACGTGTTCGGTGCGCTCGCCGAGCCGGTGATGGGTGCCCCCTGGCATAACTTGCTGTTCCTGGCGGTGCTGGCGTCGTCGGTGGCCAGTCTGATGACGACGTTCCTGCCGTCCACCCGCACGATGCTGGGGATGGCGACCTACAAGGCGCTACCCGATCGGTTCGCCCGTATTCATCCCAGCTACCTGACCCCGGGTTTCGGCACGGTTGTCGCCGGCATCATCGCCGGGACGTTCTACACGGTGCTGACCTTCGTCTCGGAGTCGGTGCTGTTCGACACCATCCTCTCGCTCGGGCTCATGATCTGTTTCTATTACGGGCTCACCGCGATCGGCTGCATCTGGTTCTTCCGCAAGGAACTGTTCACCAGCCTGTACAACGCCGTCTTCAAATTCGCCTTCCCGTTGCTCGGTGGGATCGGGCTGTGGTTCGTCTTCTTCGTCACCATCCGGGACAGCGCGGACCCGGAGTACTCGGGGTCCAGCGTCTTCGGGGTGGGCACGGTGCTGGTCCTCGGGCTGGGCTTCATTCTGATCGGCGTGGTGTTCATGCTGATCTGGCGAGCCAAGGCGCCGGCGTTCTTCCGCGGTGAGACCCTCCGGCGGGACACCCCGACGGTGATCTGAAAATCGGCGACTGGGGTGGCTGTCGGTACCGACCAGCACAATGACCTGGTGACCACCGACCAGCGGCCCACTGCAGCGACCAAGGGCGACCCGCCGTCGCCGGCCGCTGCGCTGGGCCGGTTCGACCCGCTGGTCCGGGATTGGTTCACGGCATCCTTCGCCGAACCGACCCCCGCGCAGGCCGGCGCATGGGACGCGATCGGCCGCGGCGAGAACACGCTGGTCGTTGCGCCCACCGGGTCGGGCAAGACTCTCGCCGCGTTCCTGTCCTCGATCAACGACCTGGTGGCGCGGGGATCGCACTGCGTCCCGCCGACCGCGACCCCGGCGGGGCGGTGCACCGTGCTGTACCTGTCTCCGCTCAAAGCGTTGGCGGTGGACGTCGAGCGGAACCTCCGGTCGCCGCTCACCGGGGTCGGTGCGGTCGCCGCGCGCCGGGGCCTGTCGCTACCGGAGATCACCGTCGCGGTGCGGTCCGGCGACACCGCGGCCGGGGACCGGCGGACCTTCGCCCGAGTCGGCGCGGACATCCTGATCACCACGCCGGAATCGTTGTTCCTGCTGCTGACCAGCCGGGCCAGGGAGATGCTCACCGGGATCCGCACCGTGATCATCGACGAGGTGCACGCCGTGGCCGGCACCAAACGCGGGGCGCACCTGGCGGTGTCGCTGGACCGGCTAGACGTGCTACTGGATCGTCCGGCGCAGCGGATCGGACTGTCCGCGACCGTGCGGCCGGTGCAGGAGGTAGCCAGGTTCCTCACCGGCGGTCGGCCGGTGACGGTGGTGCAGCCGCCGTCCACGAAACAGATCGACGTCGACGTGGTGGTGCCGGTCCCGGACATGAGCGCGCTCGGGGCGACCACCGGAGACCTGACCGGCAAGGCCGCCGGGGAGGTCGCCCGGACGTCGATCTGGCCGCACGTGGAGGAGCGGGTCGTCGACCTGATCACCTCGCACCGATCGACCATCGTGTTCGTGAACTCCCGCCGCCTCGCCGAACGGCTGACCGCCCGGCTCAACGAGATCCACGCCGAACGGCTCGGCGCGGTCGACCTTTCGGCGGTCGATCTACGGGGGGAGGCCGAACGCGACGGCCCGGCCGCGCAGGTGATGGCTCAGTCCGGCACTGCGTTGGGTGCGTCGCCAGTGTTGGCGAAGGCCCATCACGGCTCGGTGTCCCGGGAGCAGCGTGCCCTGATCGAGGACGAACTGAAGACCGGACAACTGCCGGCGGTGGTCGCGACGTCTTCGCTGGAGCTGGGGATCGACATGGGCGCGGTCGACCTGGTGATCCAGGTGGAGGCGCCGCCGTCGGTGGCCAGCGGGCTGCAGCGGATCGGCCGGGCCGGACACCAGGTCGGCGCACCCAGCCACGGCGTCATGTTCCCCAAATTCCGCGGCGACCTGATCTCGACCGCCGTCGTTGCCGGCCGGATGCAAGTCGGAGCCATCGAATCCCTGGCGGTGATCGCCAACCCGTTGGACATCGCCGCGCAGCAGATCGTCGCGATCTGCGCGATGGACCCGATCACCGTGGACGACGTCTTCGAGCTGCTCCGCCGATCGGCGCCGTTCGCGGCGATGGGCCGGGGCGCCTTGGAGTCGGTGCTGGACATGCTGTCCGGCCGGTACCCCAGCGAGCAGTTCGCCGAACTGCGGCCGCGGCTGACCTGGGACCGGACCACCGGTCTGCTCACCGGGCGCCCGGGGGCGCAGCGGCTGGCCGTCACCTCGGGCGGCACCATCCCCGACCGCGGGCTGTACGGGGTGTTCCTGGCCGGTGGCGACGGTCCCGGCCGCCGGGTGGGTGAGCTGGACGAGGAAATGGTCTACGAATCGCGGGTCGGCGACGTGTTCGCCCTCGGTTCGAGTTCCTGGCGGATCATGGACATCACCCGGGATCAGGTGCTGGTGGTGCCGGCACCCGGATTGCCGGGCCGGTTGCCGTTCTGGAAAGGCGACACCCTCGGCCGGCCTGCCGAGCTCGGCCGCGCACACGGCGAGTTCGTCCGGGAGATCATCAATGACGCCGGCACCGGAGCGGATCGCCGGCTGACCGAGGCCGGGCTGGACGAGTACGCCCGGCGGAACCTGGTCGACTACCTGACCGAGCAACGCGCCGCTACCGGGGTCGTGCCGGATGAGAAAACCCTTGTGGTGGAACGGTTCCGGGACGAACTGGGGGACTGGCGGATCGTCCTGCACTCGCCGTACGGGGCGGCGGTGCACGCCCCGTGGGCGCTGGTGATCTCCGCGCGGATGCGGGAACGCTACGGCGTCGACGTGTCGGCCATGCATGCCGACGACGGCATCGTGCTGCGATTGCCGGACGTCGAGTACGAGGACGGGCCGCCGGAGTTCGCCGAGTTCCTGCTGCTCGACCCGCAGACCCTGGCCGCCGAGGTCACCGCGGAGATCGGCGGGGCGGCCATCTTTGCGGCCCGGTTCCGGGAATGCGCGGCCCGGGCCTTGCTGTTGCCGCGCCGGCAGATCGGCAAACGGCAACCGCTGTGGCAGCAGCGGCAGCGCGCCACCCAGTTGCTGGAGGTCGCGGCCGGGTACCCGTCGTTCCCGATCGTCGCGGAGGCTGTGCGGGAGTGCCTGTCGGACGTGTTCGACGTGCCCGCCCTGGTCGCGCTGATGCGGGAACTGGAATCCCGGACGGTCCAGATCGTGGAGGTGACGACGTCCGCGCCGTCACCGTTCGCGTCGTCGTTGCTGTTCGGGTACGTCGCGCAGTTCCTCTACGAGGGTGACTCCCCGTTGGCCGAGCGGCGCGCCGCCGCGCTGACCGTGGACCCGACGCTACTGGCCGAACTCCTCGGCCACGGCGACGGGCTCGCGTTGCGGGACCTGCTCGACCCGACCGCGCTGGCCACCATCGAGGCCGAGCTGCAGCGGTTGGCGGAGGAGCGCCGGGCCCGCTCTCCTGACGAGATTGCCGACTTGCTCAGGATTCTCGGTCCGTTGACGACCACCGAGATCGACCTGCGCAGCTCGGTGCCCGACCTCGTGGAGGCGCTGGAAGGGTTGTCCGCGGCGCGCCGGGTGATGCAGGTGCGGATCGGCGGCGAGGTGATGTGGGCCGACCCGACCGACGCCGCGATCCTGCGGGACGCGTTGGGTACTGCGTTGCCGCCGGGGATCGCGGAGTCGTTGCTGACCGCGGTTCCTGATCCGCTGGGCCGGTTGCTGGGCCGGTACGCCAGGACCCACGGGCCGTTCGTCGCGGCCGAACCCGCCACCCGGTTCGGGCTGGGCATCGCGGTCGTCACCGATGGCCTCCGCCGACTGACCGGATCGGGCCGGCTGGCCGAGGGCGAGTTCCGGCCGCTGGGCGGCTCGGGCCAACGGGCGGAGCTGACCGGCCCGGAATTCGTGGACGCCGAGGTGCTGCGGCTGCTCCGCCGACGGTCCCTGGCGGCGCTGCGGGCCGAGGTCGAACCGGTCGAGAAGCAGGCGCTGGCCCGGTTTTTGCCCGCGTGGAACGGTGTCGGGGTGCTCCGCGGTGCCGATGCGCTGCGGGGTGCGGACGGGCTGTTGCGGGCGGTGGAGCAACTGGCGGGGGCGGTGGTCCCGGCGTCGGCGCTGGAGTCGTTGATCCTGCCGGCTCGGATCGCCGGGTATACCCCGGCCATGCTGGACGAATTGACCGCCGCGGGTGAGCTGGTCTGGACCGGGCACGGGGCGCTGGCCGGGGATGACGGCTGGGTGGCGCTGCACCTGGCCGAGACGGCGCCGTTGACGATCCCCCTACCCGATGCTGAACGAGGCGCCCCGAGCGGCGATCTGGCGGCGGCGATCGCGGGCGTGCTGGCCGGCGGGGGCGCGTTCTTCTTCCGGCAGCTGGTGGACGCGGTGACGAAGGCCGTCGCCGGGGCGGTCCCGGTGACAGATGGGTCGGTCGCGGAAACGTTGTGGGACTTGGTGTTCGCCGGGGTCGTGACCAGCGACACGCTGGCCCCGCTGCGGGCCCGGCTGACCGGTGGGCGGACCACCCACCGGCAACGGGCGGCGCCGCCGCGGGCTCGGCTACGGAGCCCGTCCGGGTTGGCCCTGCTGTCGGCGGGACGGCGCCGGGGTGCTGCGGGAAACGGGACCGTTGCGCGGGGGGTCCCGCCGTCCGTCGCCGGCCGGTGGTCGTTGGCGCCGGAGGTGGAGACCGACCCCACCGTGCGAACGCACGCGGCGGCCGAGGTGCTGCTGGACCGGCACGGGATCGTCACCCGTGGGTCGGTGGTGGCCGAGGGCACCGTTGGCGGTTTCGCCGCCGTGTACCGGGTGCTCGCCGCGTTGGAGGAGACCGGCCGGATCCGGCGTGGGTACTTCGTCGAGGGGTTGGGGGCGGCGCAGTTCGCCTCTGCCGGTGCGGTGGATCGGGTGCGCGCGTTCGCCGGGCGGCCGGGGGAAGAGGGCGGCGAACTGGTCGGGTTGGTGTTGGCGGCCGCGGACCCGGCGAATCCCTACGGGGCGGCGTTGGCGTGGCCGGGTGGGTCGGAAAGTCAGGTAACCGCGGACTCGGCGGCGGCGAGGTCCGCCGACGGCGCCGATGACGCCGGTGTGAAGCCGGCTCGAGGTGCCCTGGACCGGCACCGGCCGGCGCGGCGGGCGGGTGCGTTGACCGTGCTGGTGAACGGTGCGGCCGTACTGTTCGCCGAACGCGGGGGACGGTCGTTGCTGACCTTCGCCGACGACCCCGCTGTGCTGGTTGCGGCCGCCGAGGCGTTGGCCGAGCGGGTCCGGTCGGGACGGATAGGGTCGCTGACGATCACGAAGATCAACGGGGTGGACGCGCTGACGACGACCGACCCGGTGGTGGAAGCCCTGACGGTTGCTGGGTTCTCGATGACGCCCCGCGGTCTGCGATTGCGGAGCGCGACCCGATGACCCCGCGCTGGCGTGTTACTCAAGGCGCGGACCGATGAGTGGGTCCCAGGCAAAGACGGTGAACCATGCCCGAGGGTGACACCGTGCTCCGCACGGCGAACCGGCTGCACCAGGCGCTGGCCGGTCGGCCACTGGTCCGCAGCGACCTGCGCTGGCCCACCCTCGGTGACGCCGACCTCGCCGGCCGGACGGTGACCGAGGTGGTGGCGTACGGCAAGCAAATCCTCACCCGGTTCGGCGCCGCCGACGACGCAATGTCGCACCGGCGCATTCCTACCGTGCCCGATCAGCCGCTGACCCTCCGCTCGCACCTGCGGATGGAGGGCAGCTGGTATGTGCACGCACGGGACGCCGAGCCGTGGCCGCAACAGGGGCGGGGCAGTGTCCGCGCGGTGCTGGGCGGCGTGGAGTGGACCGCGGTGGGCACCTGGCTGGGGCTGCTGGATCTGATCCCCACCTCGGAGGAGCCGTCGCTGATCGGGCACCTCGGCCCGGACATCATGGCCGACGGCTTCGATCCGGACGGGGCGGCGGAATCGATCCGAAGGCTGACCGTCGACCCGACCCGGCACGTCGGTGCGGCCCTACTGGATCAGACGGCAGTTGCTGGCATTGGCACCATGTACATGGCGGAAGCTCTTTTCGTACAGAAGGTCTCGCCGTGGGCGCCGGTGGTCGAGGTCGATCTGCCGGCGCTGCTGACGACCGCCCGCCGCCTGCTGCTCCGCGGCGCCGCGCAGGCAGTCCCGACGACCACCGGCAACCCGCGGAGGGGGATGGAGAAGTGGGTGCACAGCCGGTCCGGTCGGCCCTGTCAACGGTGTGGCGCCACGATCCGGGTGGCGCCGATCGGTCCGGCTCTGAAGGAGCGGCCGGCGTTCTACTGCCCGGTGTGTCAACCCGGTCCGACACCGACCGACGACGGGAAGCCGCGCCGGCCGTTGGGCGCGAATCCGGGGTTCATGCAGGACCGGCGACCCACCGGCTACCGCCCCCGATGAAGCGGCGGGATCCGTTGTGCTGAGCACCTTCTCGTCGACTGAGGCCTATGACGAGGGCATGCTCGAGGCCGGTGACGGCACGTTGATGTCCTGGGAGGTCCGCGGAAACCCTGACGGGAAGCCAGTTCTCATCGTGCACGGCGGACCGGGTGCCGGCCGGCCGGCCGGCACCCCGAAGTCGTTTGACCCGCAGCGGTACCGGATCATCCTGTTCGATCAGCGGGGGTGCGGGCGGAGCCTCCCGCATGCCGGTGACCCGTCGACCGACCTGACCCTGAACACCACCGAGCATCTGCTGCGGGACATGGAGCAGCTGCGCGACTACCTCGGCGTGCAGAAGTGGTTGTTGTTCGGCGGGTCGTGGGGCGCGGCGTTGTCCCTGGCCTACGCGGAGCGGCATCCTGACCGGGTCACCGAATTGATCCTGCCAGCGTTCTGGACGATGAGCCGAACCGAGGTCGACTGGCTCTACCGCGGTGGAGTCGCCCCGGTGTTTCCCGAGCAGTGGCACCGGTTCTGCGGCGTTGTCGACGAGACCAGTGCCGACCCGGTGCCCCGGTACGTCGAGCTACTGGCATCGCCGGACGCCGGGGTACGCACTCGGGCCGCCGAACGGTGGACGGCCTGGGAGGACGCGGTCCTGAGCCTCGAACCGCATGGGCGGCCGGCACATTACAGCGAGCAGGCGCCGGACGACCTGATCGCGTTCGCCAGGATCTCCGCCCATTACGCAATCAACAATGGCTGGTGGGACGACCAGCACTTGCTTACCAACATCCACCGGCTGACCGGTATTCCGGGGGTGATCATCCATGGCCAGCACGATCTGAGCTGTCCGTTGGTCACGGCCTGGGAGTTCGCTCTGGCCTGGCCGGACGCGGAGTTGATCGTCATCGATGACGCCGGTCACCGGGGGAGTCCGGCGATGAATGCGCAGGTGCGGGCGGCCATCGACCGGTACGCGGGGCTTCGCTCCCCGGCGAATACCCGGGCCTCGGTGGTCGCCGACATTCGGCTGGCGGGCCCGATTACCGGGTAAGTGCCGCCTCGCTCTGCCTCTTCCAATTTATAGCGGGTATGGGGGCTTGCGGCAAGGCCACCATCGTGCCTCACACTTCTCGGCCTTACCCGAAACGGTCCAGGACGTGGGAGTTGTGATGGTTGATGTGATCGTTGCCGGAGCCGGCCCGGTGGGGATGATGTTGGCCGGCGAACTGAGGTTGGCCGGAGTCGATCTGCTGCTCGTCGAGCGACGTTCGACGCCCGAACTGGTGGGCTCCCGCGCTGGCGGGTTCCACCCGCGAACGATCGAGATCCTTGACCAGCGAGGCATCGCCGATCGGTTCATCGCCGAGGGTGCCACCTACCCGGTGCAGTTCTCCGGCACTCAGATGCTGGACTCCAGCGACCTCCCAACCCGCCACCCGTACACGCTCGGGCTCACGCAGAATCACATTGAGCGGATACTCGCCGGCTGGATCGAAGAACTGGACGTACCGGTTCTCAGGGGCCGAGAGGTTGCCGGACTCCGCCAGGATGAAACCGGCGTCACCGTGCACCTGGAGGACGGCGAGACGATGCGGGCGTCCTTCGTCGTCGGGACCGACGGTGGGCGCAGCGTGATCCGCAAGGCAGCGGACATCGATTTCCCCGGGTGGGAGGCCACCATGAGTGCTCTGATCGCCGAGGTCGAGGTGACCGAGGACCTGCCGACCGAACCGAGGTACGACGCTTCCGGAATCCATGGGCTCACCCTGATGACGGACGGTCGGACCGTACGGATCGTTACCAGCGAGGCGGAACTGGGAAAATCTGTCGAACCCACCCTGGCCAGTCTCAGCGCCAACCTGGCCGCCGTTTTCGGCACCGACTTCGGGGTTCACAACCCGACCTGGATCTCCCGATTCACCGACTCCACCCGACAGGCAGCGACCTACCGGAAGGGCCGTGTCCTGCTGGCTGGAAATGCTGCGCACATCCATTCACCGGCAGGCGGCCAAGGGATCGGCCTCGGCATCCAGGATGCCGTGAACCTCGGTTGGAAACTAGCCCAGGTGGTCAAGGGCACCTCAACCGACGACCTTCTGGACACTTACCATGCCGAGCGGCACCCGGCTGGGGCGCGCACGCTGCAGTACACGATGGCGGCGAGCACGCTCCAACGCCAGGACCCGCGGATCAGCGCCGTGCGTGACTTGGTCAATCAGCTGACGGGCTTCGAATCGGCGCGTCGGTACCTCGCAGGACTCGTTTCCGGCCTGGACGTCGCCTATGACCTGGGTGAGGGGCACCCACTGCTCGGCCGCCGGATGCCTGACCTCGACCTTGTCACCACCGACGGACCGACCCGGGTCTATGCCCTGCTTCACCACGCGCAGCCGGTTCTGATCGACTTTGGCGAAACGGAAAGCATCGATATTGGGCCCTGGACAGATCTCGTACAGGTTGTCAACGCCTCGCATCATGGCGGATGGACGTTGCCGGCGGTCGGGGAGGTTCCCCCGCCGGTGGCAGCGCTGATCCGGCCCGACGGGCACGTCGCCTGGGTGGGAACGGGTACCAAGGCGGGACTGGTCGAAGCCCTGACGACCTGGTTCGGACGAGGTAGGCGTGGAGACTTGTTCGGTTCACTGCAGGTGCCGGATTACCACCACAAGAGCGAATCCGCGGGTCAGAATGGAGGTGGTTCATCGTCACGAAAGTCATCGTCGGTCAATGACGATTCATCCTGATCGGGGTGGTCGACTTCAATGTCCGGAGTGTTGACGCTGTTTCGCAACAACTGAGCGGCAAGCAATTCCTCGACGACACTGCCTGCTGCGCTTGCCGTTGTCGGCGTTGCTCCCGACCGGGGTGGCGCAGGTGGCGATGGTATCCAGGCGTTCGGCCATTGCTGTGCCGGAGTGGTGGATCCACAGTTCGGGGGCGGCGACCCGCCGTCCGGTGGAGGTGTAGGTGTGGCCGGTGGGGCTGGACCAGTGAATGGCCAGTTGGTGGGGGTCGACGTGGATTCGCCATTCTGAGTGGTGTTTGTATAAATGGTGCCAGCGGCAAAGGGGTCCGGTGTTTTCCTGGGTGGTCTCGCCGCCTTTTCCGGGGTGGTGGTGATTGAACGATTGGCGATGGTCAATGTCGCAGCGCCAGGCGGGTTGCCGGCAGGACGGGAATTGGCAGGTGTGGTGAATGGCGGCGGTGCTGTCCCGCAGGTGTTGCCGCGGTCGGTAGGTCAACGCGCCGGCTTGGGTGATGACTCCGGTGGTGGGGTCGGTGAGCAGGGCGGTGATGGTGGCGGCGGACGCTGCGATGGACCGGGCGAGTTCGGCGGGGATGGCGCCGAAGCCTTGGAGTTTGCCGGGGAGGTCGTCCAGGCCGGCGAGGGTGCTCAGGGCGATGGTGACCGACAGGTGCGGTCGGCGGCCCTGCCGAGTCAACACCCGGCGCCGGTTCCCGGGGGCCGATCCGGCTTGTCCGATGGGTGTAATCGATCCGTCCGGGTCGTCGGGCACATCGGGGACTGCGGAGGCGTCCTGCGTATCGGAAGGTGAGACCGATGACGCTTCAGCAGTTGTGGCAACGTCGGCTGACGAACCCGCCGCCCGATCTGGTGGAGCGGCCGCGTCGTCCGGCTCGATCTCGCCGTTATGCATTTCGGTCACGCCATCCGGCGCCTCGCACGCGTGCTCTGGCGAACCGGCCGGTCCGGCTTGCGCGTCTAACGAACCTTCCGGCCCGCCTTCCGTGCCGGCAGCGCTGGCCTGCACTGACGGTACGGGCGGGGTGGTGGTGTGTTGGTCGGTGTGGCGGGGGCCGAGGTAGTCGGTGAGGTCGAGGTGTCCGTGGGCGAGGAGGTGGTCGGCGATGTCGACGAGGGCGTCGACCCGGCGGGCCCCGATACCGCGGGTGTCGTCGTGAGCGCCGGCGGTGGTGGTGGCCAGCAGGTCGCTGATCTGAAAGATCTTCACCGCGTCCGGGGCTGGCAGGAACGCGGTGAGGGTGGCCATCGCATCGGGGAGGGCTTTGAGGGTGAGTTCCCGGCGGGCGGCGGCGTGGTGCCGATCCAACGCCCCGTCCGGGTCGACAGAGATCACGGCCTGCCCCGTGACGTCCCGCAGTTCACTGGTGGTCAACCCACCCGCTAGCGGTAACACCAGTTCTTGTACGGCTTGCGTGTGGTCGGGGGTTAGGGGTTGGCAGTGTTCGGTGATCACCCTGGCTTTGGCCCGGTCGATCACTCCGTGTTCCAGTGCTTGCAGCGTCGGGGTGAGCTCACCGGTCATGGTTTGGGCTTCCCGGACCCGGATACCCGCGGTGACCGGGGAGATTCGCAACGCCGCCGCCGTCTCAGCCGCGGCCAGGGACACCGCAGCGTCGGCGATGTACGGCTCGACCTGCTCGGGGTCGTCGTCTCCGGTGATGCAGTTCTTCTTCGCCAACCGCCCGGCCAGTCGCGTCGGGTCGCCGGCGGTGAACGGCACCGCGAACGCCGCCAACAACCGCAGCTGCACCCCCGCCAGCAGGGACATAGCTTTCTCGCTAGCCACGATCGCGTCCACCAGTTCCGGGCCGGTCAACGAGGCGGCGTCAACCCCGGCCAACGTGGCCAACGACGAGGGATCCGCTGGTCCCGCAGCCCGCTCACACCACCTTGGGGCACTCACTGTTGCATTGCCGCCGTCCATCTTCACCCTTGAATCTAAGCCGAACACCTGTACGAATTATAGCCACCGCCCGGATAGTTCGCAAGAACCAGGGGCGGCTTTCTCGTAGTTTTCCGTCCTCGGTCCTCAGCCCCACACGGTCGTGGGCCCTTGAGCGGCGTACTCGAAGAGGTCCACGACGCAGAGGATGCCGATCCGTGTCATGGCGGTCTGCACGGGTCACGACGAGGCCGATGGTGACGGCGTGTGATAGGGAACGGGGGTGACGCCAGACCCGACCGCCCCGACACGGATCCTCGGGGCCCGGCCGACGATGACCCGCCGGGCCAAGGTCATCCTCCTCATCGCCGGCCTGGGATGGGCGTGGGTGATCGTCCGCGATATCGAGCGCGGTTGATGGCCCCCATTGCTCCTCATCGGTGTCTGGCTCACCTCACTGATCGTGGTGCGGTTCGTCCTCCCCCGGACCGAGGTGACCACGGACGGCATCGACCGCGGCTGGCGCCGACCGCGCAAGGTCGCGTGGCGCGACGTCGAATCTGTTGCATCGCAGCAACAATGGACGAGCTACGTTCGCCTCAACCTCACCGACGGACGAACGGTGAGCCTGCCGGACATCCGCGCCGACCAAACGACAGCTGTTGCGGCGCTCGGTGATCGGCCCATCCGCGACGTCCCCTACCCCGCGCCCCACTCCCGACCCTCCCCCGTCCAACCCCGGCCCCCGGCGGACCCACCGCGCCGGACCGATCAGCAAATCACCGATGACGTCACCCGGCGGGCGCAGGCGCTGGCCGCGGAGCGGGCGCAGCTGGAGGCCGGGAACCGCGGACCGCGCCAGCGCGATCAGCGAGCCCCCGGGGACCCGTCACAGCACCACAGCGAGAATCCACCATGACGTTCGCCCGTGGCTTCCGGCTGGCCATCGGGGTCGCGTTACTCGTCGTTCCGTTGTGGGTGCTGTTCACCCGGCTCGACCCCATCTGGAACGGCCACCCAGCGTTCCCGACGACCCTGCTGGTCACTGCCGCGGTCGGATTGGTGGGGCTAACCCTGGCGGCTGGGTTCTGGCGGACCCCCCGCGCGCTCGGCACCGAGGCAGCCGCCGGCCACCTGTCCGAGGACGCGGGCCCAACACCGACGCCCACGGCAGAACCTACCGGCCGCAGCCGGGGGTGGCGGATCGTCGGGCGGGTCCTGCTCGGCGTCCTGCTCGTCGGATACCTGGGCATTCTCGGTTGGCTGCGGCCGTTCCCGGCCGGACCGGCTTCGCTCGCCGCTACTCGCACATCCACGACCGTCACGGTCGTCGACGCCCCGACCGTGATCGAACTCCGACCCGCCCGACTCACGACACCCGCTGCGGGACTGGTGTTCTCGCCAGGAGCCCGGGTGGACGCGCGGGCCTACGCCGGCCTGCTCCGGCCGGTGGCAGAGGCCGGGTACCTGGTCGTCATCCTCAAGCCGCCGTTCGGGTTGGCCATCGCGTCGACAGGGCAGGCCGCCGGGCCGGTGGCCGACCACCCCGAGATCGCCCGGTGGGCGGTGGGCGGGCACTCGCTCGGCGGGGTCAGTGCCGCCTGGTTCGCCGCGGATCACCGGGATCAGGTGGCGGGCCTGCTGCTGTGGGGGTCGTATCCCAATGACGACATGTCCGGTGCCGCGGGGCTGCAGGTCGAATCCGTGTACGGCAGCAACGACGGGCTGACGACAGTGGCCGACATCGAGTCGAGCCGCCGCCGACTACCAGCGGACGCGGGTTTTACCGAGATCGACGGCGGGGTGCACGCCTTCTTCGGCGACTACGGCGAGCAACCCGGCGACGGCCAGCCGACGATCTCCCGGGAGGACGCCGCGCAGCAGATCAGCACCGCGAGTGTGCAGCTCCTGCAACGCATCGCGGGTGCGGTACCGGGTCCGTAGCACCGGCGGACAACGGCCCGCCGTCGCACCCACCCGGCAGAGGATCTCGCCGTGCAGGACGCGAACCCGGCGTTACACCACCCGGCAGATGATCTCGCCGTGCAGGACCGCGAACCAACCGTCGGGGTGTTCCGACCAGTCGCGCCACCCTTGTGCAAGGTCCTGCAGTTCGGCGGCCTCCACGAAACGTCGCGCCACTGCCTGGTGCGCGAACGACGATTCGACGACCCGGTCCGCCCAGGTGCCACCCCACCAGGACCGATCCTCGGCGGTGGCGAAGCACCACACCGAGGCGGTGCCTGCAACGTCGCGGAACCCGGCGGCCGACGCCCACGCCAACAGCCGCCTGCCGGCGTCCAGTTCGCCCCCGTTGTCGGATGCGATCCTGCGGTGCAGCGCGAGCCAACGGTCCATCCGCGGGTCCGGCGGGTACCACGTCATCGCGGCGTAGTCGGCGTCCCTGGCTGCGACCACCCCGCCGGGGCGGCACACCCGGCGCATTTCCCGTAGCGCAGCAATCGGATCGGTCAGGTGCTGCAACACCTGGTGCGCGTGTACGACGTCGAAGCTGTCGTCGGGGAAGTCGAGTTGGTAGACGTCGCCGACGGTGAACGCAACGTTCCCGATGGCCCGTTGGGCCGCCGCTGCCCTGGCGCCGGCCAGCGGTGCCTCGGCCCGGTCCAGCCCGATCGTCTGACCCGGGGCGACGGCCTCCGCAAAATCCATGGTGATGCTGCCCGGCCCGCAGCCGATGTCCAGGACGCTGCGCCCGGACGTCAACTCCGGTAGTAGGTACCCGGCGGAGTTCTCCGCAGTCCGCCACCGGTGCGAGCGCAGGACGCTCGCCTGGTGGCCGTGGATGTAGGTGTCGGGTGCTGCCATACCGAGCATCCTTCCCCTTTTGGAGGGGCTAGGCCTGCTCGGCCGGCTCCAGGGTCAGCGAGACGCCGTTGATGCAGTAGCGATCGTTGGTCGGCGTCGCATAACCCTCACCGGAAAACACGTGACCCAGGTGCGACCCGCAGGTTGCGCACCGAACCTCGGTGCGCACGGAACCGAAGGACCGGTCCTCGAGCAGCTGCACCCGGTCCTCCGCCAGCGGGGTGTAGAACGCCGGCCACCCGCAGTGTGCGTCGAACTTGTGCTCGCTACGGAACAGCTCGCTGCCGCAACCGCGACAGCGGTAGATGCCGACCGTCGGATCGGTTTCATAGGGGCTGGAGAACGGGCGCTCGGTGCCGGCCTGCCGCAGCACCTGATACTCCTGCTTGCTCAGCTCAGAGCGCCATTCGTCGTCGGACTTCCGCACCGTGTACTGGGTGCCGTCGGTGGTGGGTTTGTTCTTGGTCATGCTGGAAGTCAACACCAGGACCGGCGCAGTCGTTCCCCAGTCGTTCCCCGGAATGGCCTTCCCCAGCTCACGCTGTCAGGGGTGTGCCCTAGATTGCGGTCCATGGCACGCAGCACACCAGCGGTGGAGCTCGAGGTCGGCGAGCGAACGGTCCGGATCACCAACCCGGACAAGGTGTACTTCGCCGACCGCGGGCTGACCAAGCTCGACGTCGTCCAGTACCTCCTGTCCGTCGGCGACGGGATCCTTGGTGCGTTGCGGGACCGGCCGACCACGTTGGAACGCTGGCCGGGCGGGGTGTTCGAGGGAGCGAAACTGTCCACCCGCGCCGACAACCGGGGCGACGCGTTCTACCAGAAGCGGGTTCCACAGGGTGCTCCGGATTACGTGCAGACCGCCCGGATCGCGTTCCCGAGCGGCCGGCCCGCCGACGAGGTCTGCCCCACCGAGCTGGCCGTGGTCGCGTACTGCGCGAACCTGGGGACCCTGACCTTCCATCCCTGGCCCGTGCGGCGAGACCAACCCGACCAGCCTGACCAGCTGCGGATCGACCTGGACCCGCAGCCGGGTACGGACTTCACCGACGCAGTCAGGGCGGCCGGTGAGCTGCGGGTGCTGCTCTCTGAACTGGGGATGGCCGGGTTCCCGAAGACCTCCGGCGGCAGGGGCCTGCACGTGTACGTCCCGATCCAACCGAACTGGACGTTCGTCCAGGCCCGGCGCGCGGTGATCGCCCTGGGCCGGGAACTGGCCCGCCGAATGCCCGAGCAGGTCACCGTGAACTGGTGGAAAGAGGAACGGGGACAACGGATCTTCATCGATTACAACCAGATGGCCAGGGACCGGACCATCGCGTCTGCCTACTCGATCCGGGCCAATCCGCGGGCCACCGTGTCGGCGCCGCTGCGGTGGGAGGAGCTTGCCGACGTCGCTCCGAACGACTTCGACGCCGTCACCATGCCGGCCCGGTTCGCCGAGGTCGGGGATCTGCATGCCGCCGTGGGGGAGCAGGCGTTCTCCCTCGAGCCGCTGCTGGACATGGCCGAACGGGATGAGGCCGACCGTGGGGAAGGGGACCTGCCCTACCCGCCGGAATACCCGAAAATGCCTGGCGAACCGAAACGGGTGCAGCCCAGCCGGGACACCGACCGGGTGCGGGAGGCGCCCCAGGCCTGAACCCGCTCTGCTGGGTCTACCCCGCGGGCCGCGCCGGATGACCGGCAACCAGCACTGTCGCGGCGAACCGTTTCGATCGGCGCACCTTCGCTGCGAGCCCAGCTCCCCCCGCCCCGCCCATCGCCGCGGACGCTTGGTGTTCGCTGACTTCGATGAGCAGCCTGCCGTCCGGGGCCAGCCAATCGCCTGCCCCGGCGAGCACTGCGCGAACGACGTCCAACCCGTCGGGACCGCCGTCCAGCGCAACGAGCGGCTCGTGGTCCCGTGCCTCCGGCGGCATCATCGGCACCGCCTCGCTGGGAACGTAGGGAGCATTGGCCAGCAACAGATGCACCCGCCCACGCAGTCGGCTGGGCAACGGGTCGTACAGGTCCCCGGACACCGCAACCCCGCCGAATGGCGCGATGTTGTCGGCCGCGCAGCGCACTGCCACCGGGTCGATGTCGGCGGCGTGCAACTCGACCTGGCCCAGCGCGGCCGCCGTCGCAGCGCCGAGAGCGCCTGCACCGCAACACATATCAACGACAATCGGAGGACTGTCCGTCAACGAGGAAGTCCCGGCGCGGCGCGCCAGCCGGACGGCCTGTGCCACCAGAAACTCAGACCGCCGGCGCGGCACGAACACCCCCGGCGCCAGCGTGATGCGCAACCCACAGAACTCGGCCCAACCGATGATTTGCTCAAGCGGTTCGCCGCCGACGCGCCGTTCCAGCATCCGCGCCAGCTCGCCCGGTGAACCGGCGGTTGCCAGCAGCAGGTCGGCCTCGTCCTCGGCGAACACGCAGCCCGCGGCTCGCAGCGTGCCGACGAGCGCGGCGTGCTGGTCCTTGGCGTAGGCGTCCCGGGTGGGCATGGGCCAGCTCACTTCGGCGGTAGCGACCTGGCGTAGGCCACCCCGCGCCGGACCCAGCGAGCGAACTCGTCTTCGGACTGCTCGCCGGTGTCGACCCGAAGCCAGCCGTCCATTTCCCGGCCGCGCATGACCATCGGCCTCGTGTGCGGCTCCTGCAGCAGCGCGTCGGTGTCCTGCGGCGGTACCCGGATCATCAGGCCGCCCTGGTGGCTGACGGCCACCGACATGTGGCCGTCAATCAAGAACGCCAAGCCGCCGAACATCTGCTTCTCGGTCAACCCCGGTTCCTGCTCCACCTGCTGGCGTACCCAGTCGGCAAGTTCCTCGTCATAGGCCATGGGCAGCAGTGTCCCGTAAATTCTCCTGCCGGACTATTCCGGGGTCCGCTCGAAACCCCAGCTCGGCCAGACGGTTCTGAGCCGTAACAATATCGATCCCGGTGACCCGGTCAGCGGTGATCCGGAAGCTGAGCAGGGACACCGGCCGCCCACCGGGGTCCTCCGCCAGCAGACCGAGCCGGCCGTCGACCATGACCTGCCGAGCGGAGCGGGCCAGCCCGGAAAACCGCAAAGCCTGCCGGGCGACGGTGTGCGCCCCCCGGAATACTGTCGGCCCGTCCGGCAGCACCGGCCGGTCCGCACGCAACACCACGTCGGGATCGAGAACCCTCACCAGCGCGTTGAAGTCGCCGTTGCGGGAGGCGGCCAGGAACGCGTCCACCACCCGTCGTCGCCGGATTGGATCGGGGTCCTCGGACCCGGCGGCTCCCTGGACCCGCCGGCGGGCGCGACTGGCCAGCTGACGTGCGGCGGCCGGGGTTCGGTCGACGATGCGGGCGATCTCCTCGAACGGAACGCCGAACGAGTCGTGGAGGACGAACGCGAGACGCTCCGCGGGGGTGAGCGTGTCCAGGACCACCAGCAGGGCCAGGCCGACGGCATCAGCGGTCAACGTCTGCTGCTCGGGGTCGGAGTGGCTGTCCGGGCTTGCGATGTCCCCGGTGCCCTCGGGGTTCAGCGAATCCTCCCGCCTTCGCGCGCGCCTCTGCAGCATGGACAGCGACACCCGGGCGACGACGGTGGTCAGCCACCCGCCGACATTGTCGATATCTGACGCGTCGGAGCGGCTGAGCCGGATCCACGTTTCCTGCACGGCGTCGTCGGCCTCCGCCATCGATCCGAGCATGCGGTAGGCGACGGACCGCAACCGGGGGCGGTGCTGCTGGAACTGTCCGGCGAGGACAGCAGGTTCGACACGGGGTTCGGCGGCTAGGGGTTCGTGGGCTGGGGGTTCGTGGGCAGGGGGTTGAAAAGCAGAGGTCTTAAAAGCAGGGAGTTCGAAAGAGGTGTCGTCCATCTGTCACATTCCTCCGGTTGGCGCGGTCTCCATGTTGTCCGATCAGCCGCGGCCGATGTGACGGTGAGTCCCACCCGGCGGTTGACCCCGCTGGCCGGCCTCACCCGGCCCCCACCACTAGGAGTCCTCGATGGCACGATTGTCCGCACCTCGACACACCGGAATGCAGACCAAACTCGCCTACTGGTTCACCCGCCGGTTGCTGACCAAGATGGCCGGCCGATCCCTGGACACCATGCTGGAACCGGTGGACATGCTGGCCCACCTGCCCGCCATCCTCACCAGGTACGGCGCGCTGGAGGGAGCGGTCGGGGAGCAGCACCTGGTGTCCAAGCGGTACCAGGTGCTGGCCGAACTCAAGGCGGCGACCCTGACCCACTGCGAATATTGCATCGATATCGGTTCGCATGCCGCCCGCCAGTCCGGCATCACCGACGAGGAACTTTTGGCGCTACCTGGTTACCGCACGGCGAAGGTGTTCGATGACGTCGACCGGCTGGTCCTGGACTATTCAGTGGCGATGAGCGCAACCCCGGTGGACGTGCCCGACGAGTTGTTCGACCGCCTCCGCGCGCAGTTCGACGACGCCCAGATCGTGGAGCTGACCTTCCTGATAGCGCTGGAGAATTTACGTGGCAGGTTCAACCTGGCGCTGGGGATCGGGGCGGCCGGGTTCACCGAGGGCATGGTGTGCGCGGTGCCCGCGGCTGTGGCCAGTGGTGATCCGGCCGCCCGCGATGCCGTCCGGGGGATCGCCTAATGGTCCTATCCCGCGCAATGGCCACCTTCAACCGCAAGGTGGGTAACACGGTGCTGGGCCGTATTGCGCCGTGGATGCCGGGTTTCGCGATGGTGCACCACCCTGGCCGCAAGTCAGGGCGGGCCTTTCAGACGCCGGTGAACGCGTTCCGCCGCGGCGACGGGTACGTGTTCGCGCTGACCTACGGCTCGGGCTCGGACTGGGTGAAGAACACCCTTGCCGCGGGGGAGATGGACCTCAAGACCCGCCGCCGGACGGTGCACCTGGTTGACCCCCAGCTGACCGTGGACCCGACGAGATCCCAGATGCCGCCGCCGGTCCGGGTGGTGCTGCGGCTGATCCGGGTCGACGAGTTCCTTTCGCTGAGGCTCTCGGATATTCCAGTCGGCACGGCTGAATGAAGGGATTGCGGGCTGAGGGCCGCGGGTCCCTCCCCGGATCGTGTTGGCCGAGCAAGAGCGTCCACATCAACGGCCCTTACGAGCGGCACCGGCGCGACATCCTTCGACGGCCGCCTCGGCGTTGAGGTTCAGTCCCGGTGAGTACACCAGGAGCCTGAGCCCCATGGGCACTGGTAGGGATCGTAGAGCCCCTTGAGGTGTTCCGCGATGAATCGCTTGTTGTCCGCGAACGTCGGTTTTAACCAGCGAGCGATGATGAGGACGGAAACCATGTGCGCACCGGCCGCTCGTGCAGCCAGGACCATCGACTGTGCGTGCGATCCGCTGGCCCAGGTGTCGTCGATGACCAGCACGTGTGATGCGCAGGTCGGAGGCTGCATCCGGAATAGCCCAGAGCCGGTACTGCGCCCACCGCTCGTCATGGTCGACGCGGCCGAAATCTCCTGGCCTGGGGCGAACGATTCTACGATCTCCCTGAGCGGGTGATTGCCCGCGCGACCGCGCAGTGATGGCACGACGACCCATGCGGTGACCGGAATACCGGACATTCTATTGAGGCATTGGCTGTGCAACAGCAGGCCGGTCAGCGCTAATAATGTGACAATTCGGTAGGGAGTCTCGCTGGGCGGCACGTCTTTATAGCGATACATGGTGGTCGCGGACTGTGTTCCGTCGATCGCGTACGTCAAGAATGCCGTGTGATCGGCAAGCCCTGCGCCGAATTGTCTGAGGTGCTCGTTGCACGGGAAGCACCGGGGCCACCCGCCGACAACTGGTGTGCGACAAATGCGGCAGGTGAGGCTGTCGTGAAGAACGGTGTTGTTCAGGTAACCTCCCGCCTCGTTCACGAGGAGATTGACCAGCTGCCGGTAGCTGCCAGGCTCGGAGCGCGATGTCACTGTGCCAGGGCAAGGGCAGATAGGAGGCCGGGTAGGGCCAACCTTCGCTGCTGGATCTCCTCGACGATGCTGACTACCTGGGCCGTGCTCGACGCGATGTGCACATCCGGCTGGTTGGTCAACTCCCTCCCCCACTTCGTTGCTTCGACAACGCCCTCGGTGAGGATGACCGGTCGGCCGTGTTCAACAGCAAGACGAGCCTGGATGCGGGCTCCACTGTTCTCGGTCGCCTCGACGATGATGCTGGCAATTCCGTACCCAGACATGACTGCGTTGCGCAGGGGAAAACTGTATCGAGTTGGCGGGGCGTCCGGCCAAAATTGCGACAGCACCAGTCCTTTGTCTGCGATTGTGTCCTGCAGGTGTCGGTTGGCCTTCGGATAGCTCTGGGTAATTCCGGTGCCGAGAATGGCTACAGTCCTGCCTCCCTCATCCAGGGCGGTCATGTGAGCTGCTGTATCGATTCCTGCCGCGAGCCCGGATACTATGGTGATGTTGCGTTGAACGAGGGCGCGGACTATCGACGAAGCGATATCTATCCCTCGGGGGCTGGCTTTACGGGAGCCGACAATTGATACGGCTGTATCGTCTCGGACGAGTTCGCCAGCGACGAACAGAACAGGCGGTACTTGGTGAATGTCCCGCAGCTGGCGGGGGTAGGCAGGGTCGAGCACGGACACGAACCTGAAATCCTGCTCCTGCCAAGCGCGCAGATCAGCAGCCGCCTGCTCCAGCGCGGTCATACGGACCGGATTGGGAATCAGCTCCGGCGAGGCGTAGGAATCCCAGACCGTCTGTGCGCTCCCGGAGTTCAGCACCTCCGTCGCCAGCTTCTGCCAGGTTGAATTCTCTGGGCGGGTGATGAGCAGGGCTATCAGCGCCCGGCGCTCAGCGAACGATGGTTCTCGCATCGGCCGAGCGTACGACCGGATATCCGGCTCGTTCACTCGACACCCCCTCTCTCGCGGACGGAACCTCTGCCTGCCGCGCCTTGGCTATCCTACCAATGAACGAACACGTGTTCGAGCCTACACGCCCGGGGCAGGCCCGTTAAGGCACGGCATGCCGCGGGGGCCAAACTCGAGCCTGAGCGAGTCCGAACCGGGGGCGCCGTCGGGGAGGACGCTCGGCGAGATCCGCCAACCGCAAGGCCACGTCAGGGACCGCTCCGAGCAGTGGCGCTGGCGGACAGGGACAATGGTCGGGTGCAGCTACCCGTCAAGCCCCCCGTGTCGCCCATGCTGGCCAAGCCGGTGACCGCCATTCCGCCGGGGCAGTTGTACGAGCCCAAGTGGGATGGCTTCCGCTCCATCATTTTTCGCGACGGCGATGAGGTGGAGATCGGCAGCCGCAACGAGCGCCCGATGACCAGGTACTTCCCGGAGGTCGTGGCGGCCGTGCTGGCGAACTTCCCCCGGCGGGCGGTGATCGACGGCGAGATCATCGTGGCCAACCTGGAGGGCAACACGCTGGACTTCGAGGCCCTGCAGCAGCGTATCCATCCCGCGGCCAGCCGGGTCACGATGCTGTCCACGGCAACCCCGGCCAGTTTCGTCGCGTTCGATCTGCTGGCCATCGGCCAGGACAACTTGATGGACACCCCGCTGATCGAGCGGCGAGCCGCCCTGCAGGACGCCCTGTCCGACGCGGCCCCGCCGGTCCACCTCACCCCGGCCACCCAGGATGTCGCCGAGGCGCAGCGCTGGTTCGAGGACTTCGAGGGGGCCGGCCTTGACGGGCTGATCGCCAAGAAGCTGGACCTGCGCTACCAGCCAGACAAACGGGTCATGAGCAAAATCAAGCACGAGCGAACGGTGGACTGCGTGGTCGCCGGGTACCGGGTCCACAAGTCCGGCCCGGACACCATCGGCTCGGTGCTGCTCGGCCTGTACGATGACCGGGGGGTCCTCGCCTCGGTCGGCGTCATCGGCGCCTTCCCGATGGCGACCCGCAAGTGGCTTTTCGAGGAGCTGCAGCCGTGGGTGACGACATTCGACGATCACCCGTGGAATTGGGGCGCGCACGAACAGGGTGAGCGCACGCCACGGAAGAACGAGACCAGCAGGTGGAACTCCGGTAAGGACCTCTCGTTCGTGCCGCTGCGTCCGGAGCGGGTCGTCGAGGTTCGGTACGACTACATGGAAGGGGTCCGGTTCCGGCACACCGCGCAGTTCGTCCGTTGGCGCCCCGACCGAGACCCGCAGTCCTGCACCTACGAGCAGCTCGACCGGCCGGTCCGGTTCAACCTGGCCGACGTCCTCGCGACGGGCTGATGGGGAGTGGGAGACACCGGGCCGCCCGCCATGGTGGCGTTCTTCCTGGCGTTCTGTTGGGCCCTTGGCGCGACTATCGCGTTGGTCAACCCTAGGTCGCAGATCTGGTGGGGGCCAACTCATCGGCCGCGGCCCCGGTGGCAGGTCAGTGCGGTGAACAAGTGGATGTTCGATGACATCGACACCAGAAAGCCAAGCCGCGCGGGCGTCCTCGCCACCCGCAGCTTCGGGGTGTTCCTGCTCGTCGCGGCAGTCGCAATGTCGATCCAGGGATTTCAGCAGCTGTCCTAATGCGGGCGTCGGTGCCGGGCGTCGATCTCCTGCACCTTGCCAACCCGCCGCCGATATTTTTCCTCGCCACCAGGCCCGCCCAGGTAGTCGGTGGTCATCCACACCCGGACGATCTCCTGGGCGATCGCCGAGCCGATGATCTTGCCGCCCAGGCACAGCGCGTTGGTGTCAGAGTGCGACCGGGCCAGTTCGGCGCAGAACGGGTCCTGGCAGACGGCCGCGAACACTCCGGGCACCTTGTTTGCGATCATCGCGCTGCCGTAGCCGACGCCGTCCACGAAGATGCCCCGGTCCACCTCGCCGCGGCTGATCGCCAGGGCCGCCGGGTAGGCGTAGTCGGGCAAGTCGCAGGCCTGTTCGTCATGGGTACCGAAGTCGACGACCTCATGACCGGCCGACTCGAGCCATTGCCGCAGTTGGAGTTTGAGCGGTTGGCCGGCGTGGTCGTTGGCCATCGCGATCCGCATCGTCGGCCTCCCTGTCCTTCGGCGCCGGGTGCGCCGCGGCAATGACCGTAGCGCCGGGAAAAAGCGACCGCAGGCCGGGCGTCGCTCGCTGAACCACCGGAACCGCCCGCACAACCGGAGGAGTCGCCGCACAACCGGAGGAAAGGGGGGGCGGGGCCCGGCGTTGCCACCGGGCCCCGCAACGGCGGCGGCGAACCCGGGCGGGCGCAGGTGCGTCCACATCCGAGAACCGGGTGTGACTCCCGGTTCCGCAGCTACAGCGCGGACCGGAGCGGTCCTGCCGCAGCGACGTCGCTACCGCGCCGAAACCCGTAGCCCGGACCCGCGTCCGATGTCACGGTCGGGGGAGCGTCGGTCACCCGCGCCTGCCGTCCGGTCCTGAGTTCGGCTCACAGGGATGATCCGCAGCGCGCCGATGTGACTCAACGGAACGGTCGCACCACCCTTTGTGCTCATCTGTGTCTACGCCCGTCGGCGCCTGCTGGCAAGAGCTGGCTTCACGTCCCATCCAGGATCGGGTCAGCAAGGATCAGGTCAGCCAGGATCGGGTCAGCCAGGATCGGGTCAGCCAGGATCGGGTCAGCCGAATTCGGGTCGGCCGGGCGCGGCGGGAGAATGGGCGAATGCCGCTCCCGCTGACCGACACCCGCATCACGTTTCCCGGCGGGTCCCTGACGGAGCGGGGCACGGTGGTTGCGGCGGTACGTCAGGACGCCGGGACCATGATCCTGACCGACGTCACACCGTTTCACCCCGTCGACCCGCGGTGGCCTGATCAGGGTCCCGACCGCGGCGTGCTCCGCTTCGGCGACCGCGAGGTGCCCGTCGCTCACTGCGTGGTCGGCGCCACCGACGGATCCGGCCTGTTCGTCGGTGATGACGTCCCGGTGCGCCGCGGCGAACCGGGGTGGGCGTTCGTCGTGGTGCACCAGGTGGCCGACGGCGAGACCCCCGCGGAGGGGGCGGTAGTCGAGCTGACCGTCGACGGCCGGCACCGGTATGCGGTATCGGCGGGGCACAGTGGTTGCCACACTGCGGCGTTGGCGTTGAACGAGGCGATGACCGACCGCTGGCGCAAAGACGTCCGCCGGGACTCGCTCGGGCACCCCTTCTTCGACCAGCTGGCTATCACCGCGTCGGTGATCGAACCCTTCGGCTCGATTGACAGCTACCGGATCGGAAAGAGCTTGCGCAAGAAAGGTTTCGACCCGGACGGCCTCGCCGACGCACTGCCGGCCGTCACCGCCGTGATCAACGACCGGCTCGCACAATGGGTCGCCAGCGGCGCACCGATGACGGTCGAGACGGCGGGCCCGGGCCTGTCCGATCTGCGGGAGTGGGCCTGCCGGCTCCCCGAGGGGGAGGCTCGAATCCCCTGCGGTGGAACGCATCTGGCTTCCCTGGCCGAGCTGACGTCGATCTCCGTCACGCTCGACTTCGACGAGCCCGCCAGTGAGCTGGTGATGCGGACGTCGGTCGCGACCTAGCTCGCCCCAGGTCAGGCGCCGAAACCTGGTGCGGCGTAGTCCTCCGCGACCTGCAGCACCCGCAGGATGTTGCCTCCGGTCAGTGCAGCCAGGTCGTCGTCGGACCACCCGCGGTTAGCCAGCTCAGACATCAGAGCCGGGTAGGTGGAGACGTCCTCGAGCCCGGCGGGCAGGCTATCGGTGCCGTCGTAATCCCCACCCAGGCCGATGTGCTCAATCCCCGCGACCGACCGGGCGTGCTCCACGTGGTCCGCGACCTGGCCGAGAGTGGCTGTTGGCGCTGGGTTCTCGGTCTGCCAGCGAGCGAACTCCGCCACCGCCGCCGGGTCCTGGCCGGCAGCGGGCGGGTGTGTGTAGACCGTCTCGGGGAGCAGCCCAAGTTCGCTTCGCCGCGCGTCCTCCGCGGCCGAATGATCCGCGCAGGCCTGTGACACGAAATCGGCGACGAAGGTGACCATCACGATCCCGCCGTTGCCGGCCAGCCGGGCCAGCACCTGGTCGGGCACGTCCCGGACATGGTCGGTCAGCGCGCGGCAGGAGGAATGGGAGAACATCACCGGGGCGCGGGCGGTGTCCAGGGCGGCGTTCATGGATGCCGGCGCGACGTGTGAGAGGTCGACCAACATCCCGATCCGGTTCATCTCGGCCACCACCTCTCGGCCGAACGCTGACAGCCCGCCGACGGCGGGGGTGTCGATGGCCGAATCCGCCCATGGCACGTTCTGGTTGTGGGTCAGCGTCATATACGCAACGCCGAGGCGGCGTAGCACCCGCAGCACGCCCAGCGACCCGTCGATGCTGTGCCCGCCCTCGGCGCCCAGCAACGCCGCGATCCGGCCGTCCGTGATGATCCGGCGGACGTCCGCCGCCGTCCTGGCCGCCTCGAACGTCTCCGGGTAGGCGGCCAGAATGGCTGCCACACAGTCGATCTGCTCCAGGGTCGCGGTGACCGCCGCGCCGCCGGTTAGGGTGCCCGGGACGTACACAGAGAAGAACTGGGCGCCGACCCCGCCGGCCCGCAGCCGAGGGATATCGGTGTGCAGCTCCGGGCGGTGGACCGCGATGTCCCGCCGACGCAGGTCGTAGCCGACCTGTTTACGCAGCGCCCAGGCCAGATCGTTGTGCCCGTCGATCACCGGCGACCGGGCCAGCACCCCGGCGATCCGGGCTGCGATCGGATCGGTCGCGTCATGGGTCCAGGTCATCACCGCAGCGCCGCCAACCGCGACACGGCCTCGTCGATAACGTCGTCCCGCTTGCAGAACGCGAACCTGACGAACGACTTCCCGTCCGCCGGGTCGTCGTGGAACACCTCGTCCGGAATCGCCACCACCCCGGCCGTGGCCGGCAGGTCCAGGCAGAACTGCCGTCCGTCGGTGGCGCCGAGCGGCCGGATGTCGGTCATCACGAAGTACGTTCCCTGTGGCCGGAACACCCCGAACCCGGCCGCTGTCAGACCGGCGCACAGCCGATCCCGCTTGCCCTGCAGGCTGTTCCGCAACGCGGCTACCCATTCCATCTCGATCATCAGGGCGTCGGCCACGGCCGGCTGGAACGGCGCACCACCCACGTAGGTCAGGAACTGTTTGGCCGCCCGGACCGCCCGGATCAGCGGCGCCGGCCCGCAGGCCCAGCCGATTTTCCAGCCGGTGGCATTGAAGGTCTTCCCGGCGCTGGAGATGGTGACGGTCCGTTCCGCCATGCCGTCGAACGTCGCCAGCGGCAGGTGCACGGCGTCGTCGAAGATGAGGTGCTCGTACACCTCGTCGGTGAGCACGATCAGGTCGTGTTCGACGGCCACCCGGGCGATCCCAGCCAGCTCGGCCCGGTTCAGCACGGTGCCGGTCGGGTTGTGCGGGCTGTTCAGGATCAGCAACCGGGTCCGCGGCCCGACGGCCGCCGCCAGCTCGTCGACGTCCAAGCCGAACCGGCCGGCCCCGTCCGCCCGCAGCGGCACCGACCGGTGGCTGCCGCCGGCCATCGCCACGATCGGCGGGTAGGAGTCGTAGTGCGGTTCGATCAGCAGGACCTCATCGCCCGGCTCGCACAGCCCAAGGACCGCGGCGGCGAGAGCCTCGGTGGCACCGACCGTGACCAGCACCTCGGAATCGGGGTCGAACGGCTGCCCATGGTCCCGCAGCCGGGACGCCGCGATGGCCTGCCGCAGTTCGGGGATGCCGGGGCCGGGCGGGTACTGGTTGACCCCGTCGGCAATCGCCTGTCGGGCCGCCGCCAGCATCGAGGCCGGGCCGTCGGTGTCCGGGAAGCCCTGACCCAGGTTGATCGATCCGGTGGTGAGCGCCAGCGCGGACATCTCCGCGAAAATGGTGGTGGTGTACGGCCGGAGCCGGCGCACCAGGGGGTCCGACACAGCAGTGGGCACCGGAGTCATGGCCTTATTCCTACCGTGCCCCACCGACATCGCGACGCGGTGCGCCGTCGCCGGGGAACAATGAGCCCATGAGTGCCACGGGTTCGGTCAGAGATGGTGTGGAAGAAGGCGCGGGCCGCGGCGCTGTCGGAGCCGCGGACCGGCGGCCGACCGGTGAACCCGTGGGGACCGGCAGCACCTTCGGCAGCGAGGTCCTCAGCCCCGCGGACGAGGAACGCCGCCGCCGGCTGAACAAGATGAAGGCCGTCGCCACCGGTGCGTTGATCCTGATGGCGGTCATCTTCGTCATCGCCTTCGCCTTGGAACCGCGGTACAGCTGGCTCGGGTACGTCCGGGCGATGGCCGAAGCCGGAATGGTCGGGGCGCTCGCTGACTGGTTCGCGGTGACCGCGCTGTTCCGCCGGCCGATGGGCCTGCCGATCCCGCACACCGCGATCATCCCGAACCGGAAGGACGCGATCGGGTCGTCGTTGTCGGAGTTCGTCGCCACCAACTTCCTGTCCGAGACCGTGGTCCGGGAGAAACTCGCCGGCTTCTCGGTGGCCACACGGATCGGTGAGTTCCTCACCCAGCCCGGGTCGGCGGAACGGGTGACGGCAGAGCTGGCGACCGCCGTCCGGGGCATCAGCACCGTGCTCAGCGACGATCAGGTAGCCGACCTGCTGGAATCCATGGCCCGACGCAAGATCGCCGAGACCAGGATCGGGCCGCCGATCGGCCGGATCGCCGCCGAGGTGTTCGAGCGGGGGGACCACCGCCCGCTCGTCGACTTCGTGATCGACCGTTGCTACGAATGGATCCGCGACAACTACACGGCCGTGTCCCGGGTCGTGTCCCAGCGTGCCCCGTCCTGGTCACCCCGGTTCCTGGACGGCATCGTGGCCGACCGCATCTACAACGAGGTGGTCACCTTCATCGACGCCGTGCGGACCGACCCGAACCACCAGCTGCGGCAGGCCCTGGACCGGTTCCTGACGGAGTTCGCCCAGGACCTCCAGACCGACCCGAAGACGATGGACCGGGCGGACGCGATCAAGGATGAGATCGTCGGGAACACCGAGGTCAGGGCGCTGGCGGCGAGCGCGTGGACGTCCATCAAGGACTCCCTGGTGCAGGCCGCGGAGGATCCGACGTCCCCCTTGCGGCAGTCGGTCACCAACGGGCTGGTCCGGATCGGCACCCAGTTGGCGCAGGACGGACCCATGGCCAGCAAGGTCGACGGGTGGGTGGCCGACGCCGCGGGCTACCTGGCCCGCAACCACGCCCGCAGCATCACCGGCATCATCGACGAGACCATCGCCCGCTGGGACGGCGAGGCCACCAGCCGCAAGATCGAGCTGCAGGTGGGCCGCGACCTGCAGTTCATCCGAATCAACGGAACCGTGGTCGGGGCGCTGGCCGGACTGGTGATCTATACCGTCGCCGAGCTGCTGTTGCGGTAGAGACTCCCCAGCTGGAATGCCGGATGCCGACTGTCGGTGGCGGATGCTGAGATGAGGGCATGACAGCAATCGCATCGATGGATCTGGTGGTGCTGGACACGCCGCGCCCACGGGACTTGGCCGAGTTCTACTGTGCCCTGCTGGACTGGCGGATCGTCCGCGATGAAGAGGACTGGGTGACCATCCGCGGCGGGCCGGGCGCGGGACTGGCCTTTCAGCTCGCCCCGGATCTGGTGCCGCCGACGTGGCCGGATCCAACTGTGCCGCAGCAGTTCCACCTCGACGTGAACGTCGACAACCTGGACATCGCGGAACAGCAGGTGCTTGCGATCGGGGCCACAGCGACCGGGGAGCCGAATGAGCCCAGCAGCTTCCGGGCCTACCTGGACCCGTCCGGCCACCCGTTCTGCCTGTGTCTGGTGGACGGCTGAGGTCCCGCCTGGCGCGGAGGGTGACAGGGTGCGGTTCCGCCCGCTGACCCCTGACCGGCTGGTGGACGCGCTGGCCGCGGCGGTTGACGGACTCGGGCCAACGAGGCAGCGAGTCGCTATCGATGGCGCCGAAGAGGTGGGCGCGCACCTCCTCGCCGACGCCGTGGCGGAGCGGCTCTCCGGGCTTGGACGGCAGACCGTTCGGATCTGCACGCAGTGGTGGTGGCGGCCCGCATCGGTGCGGCTGGAGTGGGGCCGCACCGATGTCGACATGCTGCTGGGCGGGTGGCTCGACGCTGCCGCGTTGACGCGGGAGGTCCTGGATCCGTTGGCGGCGGCCGGGTCCGGCCGGTACCTGCGGCGGTTGCGGGATCCGAACGTCGACCGGTCGATACGCGAGCGGTCAGCGAACGCCGGCCCGCAGGCAGTGATGGTGCTCGACGGGCCGTTCCTGCTGGTCCAACCGCTGCCGCTGGACGTGGTCGTGCACCTGCAGGTCGGCCCGGCAGCGCTCCGCCGGGCGATGACCGGCGATCGCGCCTGGTGGCTCGAGGCCTTCCATCGCTATCACCAGCAGTTCGACCCGGCCGGACAGGCGGACCTGGTAGTCGCCTACGACCACCCCGGCTCGCCCGCGCTCGGGGGGGCTGTTCGGCTGGGTTGATCGGCTGGGTTGGTCGGCTGGGCTGATCTGGGCTGATCGGCTGGGCCGGTCGGCTGGGCTGTTCGGCTGGGCTGATCGGTTGGGGCGCCGGCGGTAACCTGACCGCATGTCGATCGTCACCGAAATCCGCAGCACCTCGGAGAGCGTTATCGAGGCCCTGGCCGGTCGGTTCGACGCGCTGCCTCGCCCCGTGCTGGCCGCGATCGGGGCGGGTGACCTCGCCGCGGAGCAACTTTCAGCACTTCGACAGGAGATCGCCGACCCGGCGAGGATGGGCGCCGCTAGGTCAACCGACGCCGGTTCGCTCACGGACGACCTCACCGCCGCGGCGCAACACGTCGCGGTCGATGCGGTCGCCCGGGTGCAGCAGCTGGTGGCGGAGGTCGCTGCGTCCGGGGGGCTGCCGCAGAAGGTGCAACACACCGTCGCCGAGCTTCCGGTCCGGGCGGCGCAGCTGCGGGACGACATGTCGGCCGGCTCGGCGCGGGACACGCTGGCCGCGTATGCGCAGCTGTTCACGGCGGTGTACGGGTCTCTGGCCGACCGCGGTGACAAGTCCTGGCTGCGGATCCGGTCCGCGTCGTTGCGACCGGGGACCGTGGTCGACGCCGCCGATCCGGTCGCCGCTCCTGCTGCAGCTCTGGCCCCCGGTGCTGCGAGGCCGGCATCAGGGGCCGGCGCTGCGGCCGGGGTGGTGCACAGTGACGAGCCGATGGTGGCGGCACCGCCGAAAGCCGGGGGACCGGAGGGCCTGACGAAGCGGAGCGTGGCCGCGGCCGCCGGGCGCACCGCGGGCAGGACGCCACCGCGGACGTCGGCGGTCCGTACCGCCGACGGCACGTAGGCTGATCCGGTGGGATTGATTCTTCCGGTCATCGAGATCGTGACCTGGATTCTGATCGTCGGCGGCGCCATCACCGGGATCTTCGCGGCCGGTGACGCCGCCACTCGGCGTTCCGATGCGTTCGCCGCCGCGGACAAGCAGACAAAAGGCACCTGGGCCGGCATCACCGTCGCGAGTGCGGTCGTGCTGGGCCTGGCGTTCTTCGGCGGCGCGTTCGCTCCGCAGAGCCTGTTGTGGCTGGCCGGACTGACCGGCAGTCTGGTGTACCTGCTGGATGTCCGGCCGCGGTTGCGCGAGGTGCAACGCGGCGGTCGCTGGTAGGGACGCCGCCCGCGGTCCTTTTCAGCCAATCAGCGGAACCTTCACCGGCCCACCGGAATCAGGCGCCGTGAGCGGCGCCCTCGTGGACGGCCGCGGCGGTGGTGTCGCCGTCCGGGGCGCGCCGGGTGTGCTTCTCGCCGGCCGCGATGGCCGCCTCCGCCGCCAGGTGCTTCTTCTCCCGGTCGTAGGAGATCTCGATCTCGATCTCGGCCTCGGCGCGACCCACCCAATTGGCGCCCTCGACGCTCTTGCCGGGCTCAAGATCCTTGTAGACCTCGAAGAAATGCTGGATCTCCAGCTTCTCGAAGATGTTCATGTCGTCGATGTCCTGCAGATGCGCTTGGCGCGGATCGTGCGCGGACACACACAGGACCTTGTCATCCGGGCCTGCTTCGTCAGTCATCCGGAACATCCCGATGGCTCGGGCGGTGACCAGGCAGCCCGGGAAGGTGGCTTCAGCAAGCAGAACCAGCGCGTCGAGCGGGTCCCCGTCCTGACCGAGGGTGTTGTCGATGAACCCGTAGTCGGCGGGGTACTGGGTGGCGGTGAACAGGGTCCGGTCGAGCCGGATTCGCCCCGAATGGTGATCCACCTCGTATTTGTTCCGACTGCCCTTCGGGATTTCGATGGTCACGTCGAACTCCACGAGTGTCACCTTTCGGGTCGTTTGAGATGCTGCGCAGGTGCTGACATCCCAGTCCGCGACACCCCCGCGGAGTGGGGGACTGTGCCCGGCGGTTCACCGGAGGGTGGACCGGCTCTGGGCTGACCAGACTCTAGTCTGAACCGGTGCGACGGGCTCGTCGTACTCGCCTGCGACGGCGCCGCGGCCCTGTGGTAGTGCCGACAGCTAATGCGGTGACCGGGTGCTGCGGTGACCAGGTGCGACGGATCAGTGAGAGGGAGTGCACGTGGCCAGGTATCGCCGTTCGCGCCGGACCGGTATCACGATCGTGATCATGATCCTGGTCACGGTCCTGGTGGCTGCCGGCGCGGTACTGTACTTCACCACCCGCGGATCCAGTACGACGACGGCGTCGAGGACGACTGCTCAGGCTGCTGATGTGGTCGATCCGCCGGTGGTCCAGCCGCCGGCCAAGATCGCTCCCCTGGCTGGCTCGGACAAAGTGCCCACGACAGCTGGAATCGAGTCGCAGTTGGCCGGCCAGCTGGCAAACCCCAGCCTGGCCCAGTTCTCCGGGTTGGTGGTCGACGCGGCCACCGGAGCGGTGCTGTGGAACAAGGACGCCAACGCGCCGCAAATCCCGGCCTCGACGACCAAGTTGCTGACCGGCACCGCGCTGCTGACCTCGGTCGACCCGACCAGCCGGTTCGCCACGAAGGTTGTCAAGGGGGATCAGCCTGGGGACATCGTCCTGGTCGGCGGGGGGGACGTCACCCTGTCCGCGCGCAAGGCGGGGGTCGACACCGTATATCCGGGCGCCCCGCTGATGTCCGACCTGGCCGCTCAGGTCAAGGCCAGTGGGGTCGAGGTCAAACGGATCGTGCTCGACACCGAATACTGGAGCGGTCCGGATCTGGCCGACGGGTGGCAGAGCGGTGACATCGGTGGTTCCGGCGGATCGGCGCCGGGTTTCATCACCCGGATGTCTGCGCTGATGATCGACGGCGACCGGCAGAACCCGGCGGTGGAGAACTCTCCCCGCACCGGTGACCCGGCGAAGACGGCCGGCGCCGCGCTGGCCAGGTTCCTGGGGACGCCGGACACGCCGATGGTCGACGGGTCCGCTCCGCCCGACGGCGCCGTCATCGCCCAGGTGTCATCGCAGCCGATGTCGGTGCTGCTGGCCCAGGCCCTGGAGAACTCCGACAATGTGCTGGCCGAGGCCCTGGCCAGGCAGGTCGCGATCGCCCGCGGCGCCCCGCCGAGCTTTTCCGGGGCGGCTGCGGCGATCATCGAGGTGCTGGACACGCTCAAGATCGACACCATCGGGGTGGAGCTGTACGACGCGTCCGGGATCTCGACGAAGGACCGGATTCCGCCGGCCGTGCTCGCTCAGGTGTTGACCATCGCGGTCAAGGGGGACACCCCGAAGATGCGTGACCTGCTCACCGGGCTGCCCATTGCCGGGGTCTCCGGCAGCTTGGCCAAGCCGCGGTTCGACCAGGACGACTCCCGGGGCGGCGCCGGCTGGGTGCGGGCCAAAACCGGGTCACTCGCCGTCACCTACGCGCTGGCCGGTTACGTCCCGGACGTCGACGGCCGGGTCCTGGTGTTCGCCTTCAACTCCAACGGCGTTGGTGTCGACACCAGGCACGCCCAGGACGCGCTGGCCGCCGGGCTGCGGGCCTGCGGCTGCACCTGACCGGCCGCCCGCGTGCTCTACCGTGGCGTGGTGGCTGCAGACCTGGGTGGGGCTCCGATCGACTGGTCCGCTGCCGTACGCGCGGGACAGCGACTCGCCCCGAGCGGTCCGAAGGTCACTCGAGCGGAGGCCATGCGGGTGGTGGCCGACCTGCGGGAATTTTCTGCGCAGGCAGAGTTGGCAGTCCGGGAGACCACGCATCTCGGCGCCGGTCTGCCGGTCGAGGACGCCGAGGTGGTCGACCGGCCTGGTTGGGTAACAGCGACTGCACAAGGTATGGAACTGCTGGCGGCGCCGTTGGTGGCCAAGCTTGCCAGCGGTACCGGTCATCAGCCGGGGGCTTTCGCACAGGCCGCTGCCGGTTCGCAGATCGGTGCGGTGCTCGGTTTCCTGTCGGGTCGGGTGCTCGGGCAGTACGACCCCGTCGGCGGGGATCCAGCGAGCCCGGGGCGGCTGCTGCTCGTTGCGCCCAACATCGTCAAGGTCGAGCGGGAGATCAAAGCTGACCCCACCGACTTTCGGCTGTGGGTGTGTCTGCACGAGAGCACCCACCGGTTGCAGTTCACCGCCGTGCCCTGGCTGCGCGACTACTTCCGGGACCTGGTCGCGCAGTTCGCCGACAAGGCCGACAACGACCCGGCCGAGCTGCTCCGACGGGCGGTGGACGCCATCCGCGGCCGAGGTGGATCCGGTGGGCGAGATGACCAACGGTCGGCATCGTGGATCGAGGGCATCCAGTCGCCGGAGCAACTGGCGGTCTTTGACAAGCTGATGGCTCTGATGACACTGCTGGAAGGCCATGCCGACCACGTCATGGATGCCGTCGGTCCCGCTGTTGTGCCTTCGGTGGCGTCCATCCGGCGTTCCTTCACCGAGCGACGAACCCGAACCCGCGGGCCAATCGACCGGCTGCTGCGTGCGCTGCTGGGGATGGACATGAAGCTCGCCCAGTACGTCAAGGGCGGGGCCTTCGTCGGGGCGGTGGTCGACCGGGTCGGGATGGACTCGTTCAACGCGATCTGGACCTCCCCCGAGACGCTGCCCACCCGGGCCGAGATCATGGATGCGGACGGGTGGATTCGCCGGGTCCACGGCTGAGCGGGATGCATGCCGGTCCAGGTCCAGGTCCAGGTCCCGTTCCCGCGGCGCTGACCCGCTGGTTGACTGACCACCTGCCGTCCGAGTGTGCGGTGATCGTGGCCTGCTCCGGCGGCGCGGACTCCTTGGCCCTCGCCGCGGCCGCCGTGACCTGTTGCGCCGGGCGCCGGTTCATCGGTGCCACGGTCGACCACGGCCTGCAAACAGGGTCGGCCGAACGGGCGACCGTCACCGCAGAGGTGTTGTCAGGATTGGGGTTCGGCGAGGTCGAGGTGCTGCCGGTGCGGGTGACCGGTCCCGGGGGAATGGAGGCGGCCGCCCGGCGCGCCAGGTACGGGGCCCTGGGACGGTTGGCCGCGTCAGTGTCAACCGCGGCCCCCGGTGCGGTACCGGGGGCCGCGGTGCTGCTGGCCCACACCGCGGATGACCAGGCCGAAACGGTGCTGCTCGGTCTGGCCCGGGGTTCCGGCCCGCGGTCCATCGCCGGGATGCGGCCATGGCGGGCGCCATGGGGGCGTCCGCTGCTCGGGTTGACCAGGTCGGATACCGAGGGGTTCTGTCGCGCTGTTGGGCTCACCCCGTGGGCCGATCCGCATAATGTCGACCCGGCCTTCACCCGGGTCAGGCTGCGGCGTGAGGTGTTGCCGCTGTTGGAGGATGTCCTGGGTGGGGGCGTTCGGGACGCGCTGGCCAGGACCGCCGTGCTGATGGCCGACGATCTGGACGCGCTGGAGGAGATCGCCGGAGTCACCCTTCGTCGGGCGACCCGGCTCAACCCCGGCGTCAGCCCTGGCATCGACCCGCCTATCGAGCTGGCCGCAGACCCGCCCATCGACCCGCCTATCGACCTGGCCGCACTGGCCGGCGTGCCGGTGGCGGTGGTTGGCCGGGTGCTGCGCCGCTGGTTGACCGAGGCCGCCGTGGTCTCGCTCACCTTCGACCAGCTGCGCCGCATCACCGCGCAGGCGCGTGACTCGGCCGGCCCCGTCGAAGTACGGGTGGCTGGCGGAGTGGACGTGGTGCGGGTTTCTGGCACCCTCGTCATTCGGCGGCCGGCCGACGCGCCGTGACCCGCTGTGACCCCGAACGGCGATCACTGGCAAGCTCTTGCCAGGGTCGATATGTGGTGCGTCCGCCGGTCATCGCCCTGCTTCACCCCGTCCCATAGGCCTTCCTGCACCCCGACCTACAGCCCGTCCTGCACCCCGACCTACAGCCCGATCTATGGCCCGATCTTTTCAGGGGAAATCGTGAGTACTGAGGCGTCGCCCGCCGGACCTGACGACCGAACGCAGGCGGCTGGACGTGCCCGCCGGCGGTCCCTGACCACCACGGTGACCAGCGCTGATGCCATCCCGGCGACCCCGGACGCCGACCCGGGGGCGGAATACGGGTATGCCGGCGAACTCTCGGCAGTGCTGATCACCCAGGAGCAGTTGCAGGCCAAGATCGCGCAGCTGGCCGGTGCGGTCGCCGCCGACCACACCATGGATACCCCGCCGCTGCTGATCTGCGTGTTGAAGGGCGCGGTGATGTTCCTGACGGATTTCGCCAGGGCCCTGCCGATCCCCACCGAATTGGAGTTCATGGCGGTCACGTCCTACGGCTCAGCCACCTCGTCCTCAGGGGTGGTGCGCATCCTCAAAGACCTCGACCGGGACATCAGTGGGCGCCGGGTGGTGATCGTCGAGGACATCATCGACTCTGGTTTGACCCTGTCCTGGTTGCTGAAGAACCTGGCGACCCGCGGCCCGGCGTCGATCGAGGTGGTCGCGCTGCTCCGCAAGCCGGAGGCGATCAAGGTCGAGGTCGACGTCCGGTACATCGGTTTCGACATACCCACCGATTTCGTTGTCGGCTACGGCCTGGATTACGCGGAGAGATACCGGGACCTGCCTTTCGTCGGCCTGCTCGGCGAACACATGTACCGCTGAAGCGCGGTTGCGCCGGAAGCGATACGACGGTTGACGCTCAGCCTGAGGTGTCGGCGGTGCGCGGTAGTCTGAATTTCACTGGTCGCGCCCCGCGCTGCCCGGCTCTGCGGGCCCTCGACGAGTCCCGCCGTTGCCGTAATGCTGGGGCCGCGACACTCGAGATCGTCAGGGAGGGTCGGGGCCGCGCGCGGCCGGACACCACATGGATAAGAAGAGACTGATTCGTTCACCGCTGGTGTGGATTGCGGCGGTGCTGGTGCTGTACCTGGTGTACTCGTTCTTCGCCGACGAGACCCGCGGATACACGCCTCAATCGACCTCGGTCGCGCTCTCGCAACTCAAGGACGGCAACGTCACCCAGGCGACCATCGACGACAAGGAACAGCGGCTGCGGCTCGACCTGACCAACGCGGTCGACGGCAGCACCAAGATCTTCACGTCCTACCCGGCGCAGTCGACCGACAAGATCTTCGCCGACGTCCAGGCCGCGACCATCTCCGGCGGTTACAACACGACCGTCACCAGCGAATCGACACTGTTCTCGCTGTTGATCTACCTGATTCCGGTCGGTCTGATCATCCTGTTCCTGCTGTGGATGATGAACAACGCGCAGGGCGGCGGCAATAAAGTCCTGTCCTTCGGCAAGTCCAAGGCGAAGTTGCTCACCAAGGACATGCCGGCCACCAAGTTCACCGACGTCGCCGGCGCCGACGAGGCCGTTCAGGAACTGGAGGAGATCAGGGACTTCCTGGCCAACCCGGCCCGCTATCAGGCCCTCGGTGCCAAGATCCCCAAGGGAGTACTGCTGTACGGGCCTCCCGGAACGGGCAAGACCCTGCTGGCGCGGGCGGTGGCCGGCGAGGCCGGAGTTCCGTTCTACTCGATCTCCGGCTCTGATTTCGTCGAGATGTTCGTCGGTGTCGGGGCCAGCCGGGTCCGCGACCTGTTCGAACAGGCCAAGGCCAACTCACCCGCGATCATCTTCGTCGACGAGATCGACGCCGTCGGCCGGCACCGCGGGGCCGGGATGGGCGGCGGGCACGACGAACGAGAGCAGACCCTGAACCAGCTGTTGGTGGAGATGGACGGCTTCGAGGCCAAGGGCGGGATCATCCTGATCGCGGCCACGAACCGGCCGGACATCCTGGACCCGGCGCTGCTGCGGCCGGGTCGGTTCGACCGGCAGATCCCGGTGGGTCAACCCGACCTCAAGGGGCGGCAGGCGATCCTGGCCGTGCATTCCAAGGGCAAGCCGTTCGCCCCGGACGTCGACTTCCTGCCGCTGGCCAAGCGGACCGTCGGCATGTCCGGCGCCGATCTGGCGAACGTGATCAACGAGGCGGCGCTGCTGACCGCCCGGGAGAACGGCACCCTGATCAGCAACGCCGCGCTGGAGGAATCGGTCGACCGGGTGGTCGGCGGCCCGGCCCGGCGCGGCAAGGTGATCTCCGAACGCGAGAAGAAGATCACCGCCTACCACGAGGGCGGGCATGCGCTCGCCGCCTGGGCGATGCCCGGGCTGGAACCCGTCTACAAGGTGACAATCCTGCCCCGCGGACGGACCGGTGGGCACGCCCTGGTCGTCCCCGAGGACGACAAGTCGCTGATGACCCGCTCGGAGATGATCGCCCGGCTGGTGATGGCGATGGGCGGTCGGGCGGCCGAAGAGTTGGTGTTCGCCGAGCCGACCACCGGAGCGTCCTCGGACATCGCGCAGGCCACCAAGATCGCTCGGGCAATGGTCACCGAGTACGGCATGTCGGCCAAGCTCGGCGCCGTCAAGTACGGCCACGGGGACGACGAACCATTCCTGGGCCGGACGTACGGCAGCGGCCCGGAGTACTCCATCGAGGTCGGCAGCGAGATCGACGGCGAGGTACGGGCGCTGATCGAGGCTGCCCACACCGAGGCGTGGGCCGTGCTGAACACCTATCGGGACATCCTTGACTCCCTGGCAGCCGCCCTCCTGGAGAAGGAGACGCTGGACCGTCGGGACCTCGAGGTGATCTTTGCGGAGGTCGAGAAACGTCCCAGGATCACCACTTTCGACGAGTTCGGGCCTCGGTTGCCGTCGGACCGGCCGCCGATCAAGACGCCGGGCGAGCTGGCGATCGAACGCGGCGAGCCCTGGCCGCCGCCGGTTCCCGAACTGGGCGACGGGCGCGAGCACGATGCCGCCGCGGATCGCGGCCGGCCGGTCCCGGTTGGTGCAGTCTCCGGGTATCCGGGTGGGCAGAGCGGGTACAACACCGGCCCCGGATACCCCTCGAGCGGTCACGCCCAGGACTCCACACTCCCCAGTCCGTCGCCGGCACCGCCGAACTGGACCGGGGGAGTACTTCCCGGGCCACTGGCACCGATGCCCGGCTGGCGCGGCGATTCGGCCCAGCAACCCGGGCCGGCACAGCCGGGCGGGCGGGACGGCAACGGCTCCCGGCCGGCAACGAACGGGTGGGGTGGCAACCCACCTGGCAACGGCGGGGCGTCCGGTCAGCACCACAACGGCAGTTCGCCGAACGGTCCGTTTTCCGCCGGTCCAGACCTGACCAAACGCGACGACGGTCGGGGCGGACAGCACTCCGCGCCGGACAACGGTGCCGATGATCGCGGTGACGGTCGCGACGGGGACCACGGTCCCATTGACCCGTGGGCACCACCTGGGAACACCCGACGGTGATGACCGAACCTGTCCGCCCGGCGTTCGACGCGGACCGTGTCGAGGCCGCTGTTCGCGAACTACTCATCGCTGTCGGCGAGGACCCCGACCGGGACGGCATGCGCAACACCCCGGCCCGGGTCGCCAGGGCGATGGCGGAACAGTTCGCGGGTTTGCACGTGGACCCGAGCCTGGTCCTGAACACGTCCTTCGACGAGCAGCACAACGAGATGATCCTGGTCCGCGATATCGACCTGTACTCCACCTGCGAGCACCACTTGGTGCCGTTTTACGGAAAGGCCCACGTCGGATACATCCCGGGCCGGGATGGGCGGGTCACCGGTCTGAGCAAGCTGGCCCGGTTGGTCGACGGGTACGCACGGCGACCGCAGGTGCAGGAACGGTTGACGTCCCAGATCGCCGACGCGCTCGTTGCCCGGCTCAACCCGGCCGGGGCGATCGTCGTCATCGAGGCTGAGCATTTGTGTATGGCGATGCGGGGCGTCCGCAAACCCGGTGCGGTGACCACCACCTCCGCCGTACGCGGCATCTTCCAATCGCAGGACCGGACCCGGGCCGAGGCGATGAGCCTGATCACGGGCCGGTGAGCCGTGGCCGCAGTCAGCGTTCCGACTGATCGTGCCCTCGTGTTCGGGGTGCTCAACGTGACCGCCGATTCCTTCTCCGACGGCGGACGCTACCTGGACCAGGCCGCCGCGGTGGCCTGGGGGGATCAGCTCACACTTGCCGGCGCGGATGTCATCGATGTCGGAGGTGAGTCGACACGCCCTGGTGCGCAACGGGTTCCGTTCGAGGAGGAAGCGGCCCGGGTGGTGCCGGTGATCCGCGAGCTGGCCGGGCTGGGCGTCAGGTGCAGCGTCGACACCACCAGGGCGCGGGTGGCCGCCGCCGCGATCGAGGCCGGCGCGGTGATCGTCAACGATGTCTCCGGCGGTCTGGCCGACCCGGAGATGGCCGCTGTCGTCGCCGACGCGGGCGTGCCGTGGATCTTGATGCACTGGCGCGGTCACAGCGTCGACATGGATGCGCTGGCCAGCTACCGGGACGTGGTGCAGGACGTCCGGGCGGAATTGTCGGCGCGGGTGGACGCTGCACTGGCGGCCGGGGTGGCCGAGTCCGCGATCGTGCTCGATCCGGGGCTGGGGTTCGCCAAGACGGCCGCGCACAACTGGGAACTGCTCCGGGCGATGACGGCGATGACCGGGGCGTCCGGGCCCGGGTGGGGATTCCCGGTGCTGATCGGGGCCTCCCGCAAAAGATTTCTCGGCGCACTGCTGGCCGGCGCCGACGGGCCACGACCGCCGGACGGGCGGGAGGCCGCGACGGCGGCGATCTCCGCCCTGGCGGCAGCGGCGGGAGTCTGGGGGGTCCGGGTGCACGAACCCCGCGCCTCGTTGGACGCTGTGCTGGTGGCCGCTGCCCTCAGCGGGCGCGGTCCGGTGCGGACGGTGCGAGCATGACCGATCGGATCAGCCTGACCGGGCTTGCGGTGTTCGGCCGGCACGGGGTTTTCGAGCATGAACGGCGTGACGGCCAGGAGTTCGTCATCGATGTCGTCCTTACGCTGGACCTGGCGGCGGCGGCGGCCACCGACGATCTCGCTGCCACCGTTCACTACGGCGAACTGGCCGAACTGGTCGCGCAGATCGTGGCCGGGGCGCCGCGGCAGCTGATCGAAACGGTCGCCGGGGAAATTGCCGCCGCTGTGCTGGAGCGCTTCCCGGTGAGCGCGGTGGCGGTCACGGTGCACAAACCTGCCGCGCCGATCCCCTTGACGTTCGCCGACGTCAGCGTGACCGTGACCCGGCACAGCGCCACCGGATGAGCCGGGCCGTGCTGTCCCTCGGGTCGAACCTCGGTGATCGGGAGCAGCTGCTGGCCGGCGCCGTGGCGTTGGTGGGTCCAGCGGTGCGAACGGTGTCAGCGGTCTACCGCACCCCGCCGTGGGGTGGTATCCCGCAGGACGACTTCTTCAACATCGTGGTACTCGCCCAGGACCACTCGATCACCGAGCCGATCGGTTGGTGGCACCTGTGCCAGGAGCTGGAACGGGCCGCAGGCCGGGAACGTCGCCAGCGGTGGGGTCCGCGCACCCTGGACGCCGACGTGATCACCGTTCAGATCGATGGCCACGATGTGATCAGTGACGACCCGGAGGTGACCCTGCCGCATCCGCGGGCGGCCGAGCGGGCGTTTGTCCTGCTGCCGTGGCTCGAGGTCGACCCGGCGGCCGAACTCCCGGGTTTCGGGCCGGTGACCACCCTGCTGGACCGGCTGGACATTACCGGGATTGTCAGGGTCGGTGATATCCGTTGCGATCACGGCGTTCCGGGTGGCGCGGGTGGCTGACGACCGGCGAATGGCGTTCACCCGTGCCCGCGACCTGGCGGTGGTTGCCGCGGTGGGGCTGATTCTCGGGTACCTGGTCATCCGGCTGAGTTACCAGCGACTGCCGCCACTGCCCCGGCTGGCCGGGCTGGCCGCGGCCCTGGTTGGTGCCGGCGAGGCCGTCGCCGGTGTCGGACTCCGCCGACGGCTTCGTGCTCAGGAACCCGGCGGCGCGAGTGATCGTCGGGGCGGGTCGCCACGAAGGCCGGTGCCACCGCTGACGGCGGCTCGGGCGGTGCTGACCGCGAAGGCGACGTCGCTGGCCGGCGCCGCCCTGGCCGGGCTGTGGGTCGGCCTGCTGGTTTACGTGGCACCGTCCTGGTCGGTGGTCGTCGCGGCCGCCGCGGACGGGGTGACCGGGCTGATCGGTCTGGCCGGGTCGTTGATCATGGTGGCGGGTGCGTTGTTCCTCGAGGACTGCTGCCGGGTCCGGTCTACCGATCGGTGACGATGTTTTTCGGTGCGATGTTCTTCGGTGCGACGCCTTTCGGTGGCGATGTTTTTCGGTGCGATGCCCTTCGGTGGCGATGCATTTGGTGCCGATGCCTTGCGGTAACGACGCCGTGGCTCAGCCGGCTGAACCTAGTTCCGACCGTGCTGCTGCCGCCCGCTGGTCCAGCCATTGCTGCCATCGAGGCCGGTCGCGTTGCACCGCCGCCGCCCCCGCCGAGCCGTAGAGGTAGCTCCAGATCGACACGCCCACCTGATCACCGACCCCCTCGACGGCCAGGAACGCCGTCCCCGGGGCGGGTTCATCGACGATCAGCGCCATCCGCCACGAACTGGTATCCGCGACGACCCCGGCCATCGGGGGCGCCTCGTCCGCAGTGACCCGCACCCGGTCCCCCACCGCGGGTGCTACCGGCAGACCCAACGCTCCGGTGAGGTCGGCCCAGATCTGCTCCTGCTGTCCGGACCACATCGCCATCGGCAGCATGGCCGTGGCGTTCTGGCCCTCGAAGTGGGTCAGGTGCAGTTTCAGGTTCAGCAGGAACAGCTTCCAGCCCTCCGCAAGGCCGTCGTACTGTGCGTCCCACTCCTCGCCGGATCCGAAGCCGGTGTTGACCAGCCGGACGACGCAGCTGCCGCCGTCCCGCGCTTCCACCAGCCACTCGAAGGCGAGGCCCGACCCGCCCTCCTCACCGACGAAGACCACCCGGTGCGGGGGCTCCCAGGCGGCGACCCGGCCGGCGATCTGCATCTCGGGGCCGGCGCCGAACGACGCCGACACCGCGCCGCCCTCGCGCTCCTCAACCGTGTGCGGGACGTACCAGGAGGAGATGCCGGGGCCGGTCGCGATCGCCCGCCACACTTCCTCGGGCGTCCCGGGAACCTCGATCTCGAGTTCGAGAGAACGGTCATCGGACACGGTCACACCTCTTTCGTCGGATCAGTAGTGGGGGAGGACTCAGTAGTGGGGGAGGACTCAGTAGTGGGGGAGGACTCAGTAGTGGGGGAGGACTCAGTGGGAGGACTCAGGAGCGGGGGCGGATTCAGCAGCGGGGGCAGGGCGTGCCGGGCGGGGGTGGGCAGCAATCACCAGCCGGTGCCAGCGGCCGGCAGGTGCGGTCTCGTCGTGGTAGCGGGCAGCCAGGGCGGTGACCGCATCTGCCAGCTCGCCGGTGAACGCGGCCCGGTCTTCGGCCGAGGCAAACCTGATCTCACTGTCGATCGCGAGCGTCGCCAGCGGGCGTCTTGCTAGCTCTGCCCGGCGAGCGAGGTCGGCAACCTCGCGGACCATGCGGGCGGCGAGTGCGATGAGGTACCGCGTCGAGAGCACGTCGGTCCGTTCGGGAGTGGCCGCGCTCTGGCCGAGGACGGCGGGCGAGACCACGTACGACCGGGCCGAGGCGAGCATGACCCGCTCGGTCAGCCCCCGGCGGGGTCGCTGCGCCACCAGGACGACCAGCCCGTGCTCCTCCAACGCTCGCAGGTGGTAGTTGACCTTCTGCCGGGGCAGGCCGAGCTGGGCCGCGAGCGTCGAGGCGGACCCGGGCTCGACCAGCGCGGCCAGTATCTTCGCCCGCAGCGGCTCGAGCATCGCCATCGCGGTCGCGGGTTCGTCGATCACTGCAAGGTCCAACACATTGCTGATACTAGATTGAAAGATTTATTTGTCAATAGGGCGGGGATCGTCGGGTATCAGCTCGTCGAGCAGCCGCAGCAGGCGGCCCCGGAGCTGCCCGGCCTGCTGAGCGAACGTTCGTTGAGCGCTGACGTACGCCGCCTTCCCGGCAGCCGTCTCGATGGCGACCGGCGGGTAACCCAGCTCGGACAAGTCGTACGGTGAGGCGCGCATGTCCAGCTCCCGGATCGATCGCGTCAACTCGAAGCAGTCCATCAGCAGCGGGCTGGGTACCAGTGGAATCAGTTTGTAGGCCCATTTGTAGACGTCCATCGATGTGTGCAGGCAGCCCGGTTGTTCCAGCTGGACCCGGGTGTCGAGCTCGGGTTGGACGGCATTGAGCGGCCTGGCCGCCGGGGTGAAGAACCGGAAGGCGTCGTAGTGGGTGCAGCGGATCTGGTGGTCGCTGACCACGTCGTCGGTGCCCTGCCGGCCCAGCCGGAGCGGCCAGTCGGAATGGCGGTGGTGAGCGCCCGGCCCGTCCCCGCCGATTTGGTCCCCGCCGATTTGGTCCCCGCCGATTTGGTCCCCGCCGATTTGGTCCCCGCCGATCCGGTCCCCGCCGATCCGGTCGCTGCCGTCGCCGCGGAAGACCATCGCCCACTCGTGGAGGCCGAAACAGCCGAACTGCCCGGGGGCTTTCGCCGTGGCGCTCAGCAACCGTCGGATGAAGTCGACCTGGGCACGGCGTTTGCGGAGAAACGTGGTCACGTCCACCACCACCGCGGCAGCAGACGTCGAGCCGGCCGTGCGGTGAAAGGGCCACCCGGCACGCTCACCGGCATCGGCCAGCGCGACACCCGCCCCGGGGTACCACCTGCGGAGTTGGCCCGGCCGCAGCGAGTAGTAGGTGAACAGGAAATCCTCGACCGGGTGCCTCAGGCCCCGCTCGGCCCGGGCCCGGTAGCCGGCGGTGATCGAGTCGACCCGGGCGGCGTGCGCCGCCGCCAGTGCCCGCCACCGCTCGGCCGCGAGCACCGGCACCACGTCGCCCGGGCCGGTGTTGTCGTTGCGGGTGGTGTCGGTGTCGGTGTCGGTGTCGGTGTCGGTGTCGGTGTTTTCGTTGCCGGTGGTGTTGGTGCCGGGCAGGGGGTCGGTCACGAACCGCTGCCGGTTCGCCTGGTCGAGCGCCACACCTGGCAGATCGCCGGCATGGTTACCATCGCGTCCTGCTGGCGCGCTGCCACGAGGGCCCGCACCCGCCGGTCCAATTCGGACCTGACCGAATCCGACGACCGGATGACGTAGGAGTACGTGTTCAGCAGGCCGACCAGGTCGTCCACGGACAACCGCCGGGTCCATCCGACCTCGGTCAGCTGCGGCTCGGTGAACCAGGGGTGACCGGTGAACGGGGGCGTGGGGTCGGCCCGGGTGGTGCCGCCGCCGGTCCACCCCTGTCCGCTGGCCCCCCGCGACGGACGGCCGGCCCGGTCCTGCTCGGCCTCGATCAGCTGGACCAGCGGGTCGGACTCGTCGTCGTGGTTCCATAGCAGGGCGAGTGTTCCGCCAGGGCGCAGCACCCGGGCCATCTCGGCCAGTGCTGGTCCTTCGTCGAACCAGTGGAACGCCTGGCCCGCAGCGACCGCGTCCACGGCGGCGTCGGCGATCGGTAACTGTTCGGCCCGGGCAAGCACTGCGGGCGCCGTCGGCAGCGACCGGTGCAGTTCGGCCAGCATGTTCGGCAACGGTTCCACCGCGATGACCTCGTCGCCCCGCCTAAGCAGTGCTGCCGTCAGCTTCCCGGTGCCGGCCCCGACGTCAAGCACCCTGACCCGGCCGGACGGCAGCGCCGCCTCGATGGCCTGCTCCGGGTAGCCCGGGCGTAGCCGCGCGTATTGGCCGGCCCGCCGGTCGAACGAGGTGGCCAACCTGCGATGGGAATCGGGAGTGGTCACGGGGTTCATTGTGGCTCGGTCGTTGACGTGCACCCGATCGCGCCGGGCCGTCCGGTCGAACGGTCGGGCCTGGTGATCACGGCCAGTAAGATTCTGGGCCGTGACCACCCCTGCCCGTCCGGCCCACGGCGAGGACGCAGACTTACCCGAACAGCTGCAGGTTCGGCGTGACAAGCGGCAGCGATTCATCGACCAGGGGCATGATCCTTATCCGGTCACCGTGGCCAGAACCACCACCTTGGCCGCGCTCCGCGCGCGATTCCCCGACCTGCCCCCGGACAATTCGACCGGGGAGCTGGTCGGCATTACTGGACGGGTCATCTTCCTTCGTAACTCCGGCAAGTTGTGTTTCGCCACCCTCCGCGAAGGCGGCGCCGGGGACGCCGGGACCGAATTGCAGGTGATGGTCTCACTGGCCGGGGTTGGTGCCGATTCGCTGGCGGCGTTCAAGTCCATGGTCGATCTCGGCGACCACCTTTTTGTGCACGGTGAGGTGGTGACCTCCCGGCGCGGCGAACTTTCGGTGATGGCAGATTCCTGGTCGATTGCCGCCAAGTCTCTTCGGCCGTTGCCGGTCGCGCACAAACCGCTCTCCGAGGAGACCAGGGTGCGTCAGCGGTACGTCGATCTGATCGTCCGCCCGCAGGCCCGGCATACGGTTGCGGTACGCAGTGACACGAATAGATCGCTCCGCGATACCCTGCATGGCCGCGGTTTCCTCGAGGTGGAAACGCCTATGTTGCAGGTTCTGCACGGCGGAGCGGCGGCGCGCCCCTTCAAGACCCACATGAATGCCCTCGACCTCGACCTTTTCCTGCGGATCGCGCCCGAGCTGTACCTCAAGCGGGCAGTGGTGGGCGGAATCGACCGAGTCTTCGAAATCAATCGGAACTTCCGGAACGAAGGAGTTGACTCGTCCCATTCACCGGAGTTCGCGATGCTTGAGGCGTACCAAGCGTATAGCGACTACGACGGCATGGCCGAGTTGACGCAGACACTCATTACCCAGGCGTCGGAGGCCGTTCACGGCTCGACCGTTGCGGTCCACGCGGACGGGACGGAATTCGACCTCGGTGGTCGGTGGCGATCGATGACGTTGTACGGCGCCCTGTCCGAGGCGCTCGGTGAGGAGGTCAGCGTCGATACGCCGATGGCCGAGCTCACGAACTATGCCGCGCGCACCGGGGTGGCAATTGCCCCGCACTTTGGGCCGGGAAAGCTGGCGGAAGAGCTGTTCGAGGAGCTGGTGGTCGGGTCGCTGGTCCAGCCGACGTTTGTCCGGGATTTCCCGGCCGAGACCTCGCCGCTGGTCCGCGGTCATCGACAGACACCCGGCCTGACCGAAAAATGGGATCTTTATATTCGTGGCATCGAGACGGCCACCGGTTACTCCGAACTCGTCGATCCAGTCGTTCAGCGGATGCGTTTCGTCGACCAGGCGCGATTTGCCGGCCTCGGTGATGATGAAGCGATGGTGCTGGACGAGGACTTCCTGCGGGCCATGGAGTACGGAATGCCACCGTGCGGTGGGATCGGCATGGGAGTGGATCGGCTGATCATGGCGCTGACCGGTCTGGGCATCCGGGAAACGATCCTGTTTCCGTTCGTTCGTCCCGACTGATCAACGGCGGCTGTCAGTTCATCCAGGACGACACCGAACTCCTTTCGTGGTGCTGATCACCAGGGGGCATTCCATATCGTCATGCCGGAGGCCTGTTTGTCTTCGCTGCGTTGTCCGAGCAGCTGTCGTTCGAGGGGCATCGGGCACCGTTGTCTCCGGGCCCGCCGGCGATTGGACCGGGCTCGGCCGCCCACCATTGGCGCGCCATCGCGCATATGGTGGAAATGAGCCATAATGGGCACTACTCTGGCGAACGATAAATTGCACACCATTTCAGGAGGCACCCAGCATGGCAACCATGACAACGGTCACACTCGTCGACGATCTCGACGGATCGCAGGCCAGCGAATCCGTTTCCTTCGCCCTCGACGGCTCGTCGTACGAAATCGATCTGTCCGAGGACAACGCGGACAAGCTGCGGGACGCACTTGCGCTGTACGTGGCCAGTGCCCGTCGCGGCGACGGTGCGCGTCGCGCGCCCGGCCGGCCGAAAGCGGTCAAGGCACCCAAGGCCGCCAAGGGTCCCCGGACCGCTCCGGACCGTGAGCAGACCGCGGCGATCCGGGAGTGGGCCCGGTCCAACGGTCACGAGGTTTCCGAGCGAGGACGGCTGTCGGCCTCGGTGCTGGCGGCTTTCGAAGCAGCCCACTGACTCGATCTCCCCGACTTCCGGCCCCTGTCTCTCTCGAGGCGGGGGCCGAGGTCGTGGTCAGGACGGCCCCGCTGTTCGCCCACGGCGTAGCCACCTACCTGGCGGAACGAGAAGCGCTGGGGGAGCGTTGGAAAACAGTGGCGGCAGGGTGCGCAGTGCCGCCGGCGATTGGTGATGCGAACAGCTGTGTCGGCTGGTCCGACTACAGTTGGTCAACCGGTACCGGACGGTCGGGCGATGCTCGGTCGACGGCAACGGGGGATGTCCAGCAGCCGACCGCATAGCAGCGCACGCCCGTAAGGAGTGCAAAATGTTCGAACGGTTTACCGACAGAGCGCGGCGTGTGGTTGTCCTGGCCCAGGAAGAAGCCAGGATGCTCAACCACAACTACATCGGCACGGAGCACATCCTGCTCGGCCTGATCCATGAGGGCGAGGGTGTTGCCGCTAAGGCCCTGGAGTCCCTCGGTATTGCGCTGGAAGGCGTGCGCGCTCAGGTCGAGGAGATCATCGGCCAGGGCCAGCAATCGCCGTCCGGCCACATTCCGTTCACTCCGCGCGCCAAGAAGGTGCTGGAGCTCAGCCTGCGGGAGGCCCTGCAGCTGGGGCACAACTACATCGGCACCGAGCACATTTTGCTCGGTCTGATCCGCGAAGGCGAGGGAGTTGCGGCTCAGGTGCTGGTCAAACTGGGTGCTGACCTCAACCGGGTGCGCCAGCAGGTATTGCAACTGCTGTCCGGCTACCAGGGCAAGGAGACCGCGGCCGCCGAGGGTGGCCGGTCCGAGGGCACTCCGTCTACGTCGCTGGTGCTCGACCAGTTCGGTCGCAACCTCACCCAGTCCGCCCGTGAGGGCAAGCTGGACCCGGTCATCGGCCGGGAGAAGGAAATCGAGCGGGTCATGCAGGTGCTCTCCCGCCGGACCAAGAACAACCCGGTCCTGATCGGTGAGCCCGGCGTGGGCAAGACCGCTGTCGTCGAGGGTCTGGCCCAGGCGATCATCCGCGGCGACGTGCCGCAGACGCTCAAGGACAAACACCTCTACACCCTGGATCTGGGCTCGCTGGTCGCCGGTTCGCGGTACCGGGGCGATTTCGAGGAGCGCCTGAAGAAGGTCCTCAAAGAGATCCGTACCCGCGGCGACATCATCATGTTCATCGACGAAATCCACACCCTCGTCGGCGCCGGCGCCGCCGAGGGTGCCATCGATGCCGCGTCCATCCTCAAGCCCATGCTCGCCCGTGGCGAACTGCAGACCATCGGGGCGACCACCCTGGACGAGTACCGCAAGTACGTCGAGAAGGATGCCGCGCTGGAGCGGCGGTTCCAGCCGATCCAGGTCGGCGAGCCCACGGTGGCGCACACCATCGAGATCCTGAAGGGCCTGCGGGACCGGTACGAGGCGCACCACCGGATCACGATCACCGACGACGCGCTGGTCTCGGCTGCGACCCTGGCCGACCGGTACATCAGCGACCGGTTCCTGCCGGACAAGGCGATCGACCTGATCGACGAGGCCGGCGCCCGGATGCGGATCCGCCGGATGACGGCGCCGCCGGACCTGCGGGACTTCGACGACAAGCTGGCCGCGGTGCGCCGGGACAAGGAATCCGCCATCGACTCGCAGGATTTCGAGAAGGCGGCCGCCCTCCGGGACTCCGAGAAGCAACTGCTCGCCCGGAAGTCGGAGCGGGAGAAGGCCTGGAAGGACGGCGATCTCGACGTCGTCAGCGAGGTCGACGACGAGCAGATCGCCGAGGTCCTGGCCAACTGGACCGGTATCCCGGTCTTCAAGCTGACCGAGGAGGAGACAACCCGGCTGCTGAAGATGGAAGACGAGCTGCACAAGCGGATCATCGGCCAGGATCAGGCGGTCAAGGCGGTCTCCCAGGCCATCCGGCGGACCCGAGCCGGCCTCAAGGACCCGAAGCGGCCGTCCGGCTCGTTCATCTTCGCCGGCCCGTCCGGGGTGGGAAAGACCGAGTTGACCAAGGCGCTGGCCGAGTTCCTGTTCGGGGACGAGGACGCCCTGATCCAGGTTGACATGGGTGAGTTCCACGACCGGTACACCGCCTCCCGGCTGTTCGGGGCACCCCCCGGGTACGTCGGCTACGAGGAAGGTGGGCAGCTCACCGAGAAGGTGCGCCGCAAGCCGTTCTCGGTGGTGCTCTTCGACGAGATCGAGAAGGCGCACCAGGACATCTACAACACGTTGCTCCAGGTGTTGGAAGATGGCCGGCTGACTGACGGCCAAGGCCGGACGGTTGACTTCAAGAACACGGTCATCGTCTTCACCTCCAACCTCGGTACCCAGGACATCTCCAAGGCCGTGGGAATGGGCTTCAACCAGGGCAACGAGGAGTCCACGTACGAGCGGATGAAGCAGAAGGTCAACGACGAACTCAAGCGTCACTTCCGGCCTGAGTTCCTCAACCGGATCGACGACGTCGTGGTCTTCCACCAGTTGACGACGGTCGAGATCAACCAGATGGTGGACCTAATGCTCAAGCGGGTCGAGGGTGCCCTGAAGAACAAGGACATGACGCTCGAGGTCACCGACGCGGCCAAGGCCCTGCTCGGTGAGCGCGGGTTCGATCCGGTGCTGGGTGCCCGGCCGCTGCGCCGGACCATCCAGCGGGAGATCGAGGACAAGCTGTCCGAGAAGATCCTGTTCGACGAGGTGCGGCCGGGACAAGTCATCCTGGTGGATGTTCAGGGCGAGGGCAAGGACGTGGAGTTCACCTTCCGCGGCGAGGCCCGTCCGTCGGTGGAGCCCGAGGTCGTCGCGGTTGGTCTGGCCACCGACGCCGGCGAGGCCGTCTGACCACCACCTGAAACAGCGAGCCGCCGGCCCGTCCCCGCCCCCGTGGCGAGGACGGGCCGGCGGCGTCTGCGGCACCGTTATGGTTCTTGGCCATGGAGTTCACCGAGGTGGTCGAGCGGGTCGGAGTCGTTCTCGACGCGGCTGGGGTGTCGGTCATCGTCCTCGGTGCCGCCGTGGCGACGTGGATTGCCGCGTCCAGATTGTTGCGCCGGCAGGCCGATACCTACGTTCAGTACCGGCAGAACCTGGGCCGCACTATCCTGCTCGGCCTTGAGCTGCTCGTCGCAGCCGACATCGTCCGCACCGTGGCGGTCACGCCCACCCTGCAAAGTGTCGCCGTCCTGGGTGGCATCGTGCTGATCCGCACCTTCCTGAGCTACTCGCTGGAAGTGGAGATCAGCGGACGGCCGCCCTGGGGTCGCAAGCCCGCCCAGGCGCCGGAGCCGCCGGCGTGATCAGTCCGGAAAGGCCACGTGCGTGTCGCCGACCCGCACGGCCAAGCCGTCGGTGATCAGCGATCCCAGACACCGGTCGAACTGGTTCCCGCCGTCCACGGCGGACGGCAGGGCATGTTCGGCAACGGGGCCATCACTGGCTCGCAGGGCCGCCAGGATCCGGCCCCGCAACTGCCGATCGGTCCCGTGCCAGGTCTGGACGGGGCGTCTGGCCACCCCGGCCGGCGAACCACTGAGCCGCCACCGGCAGCCGTCGGCGAGCGGGCATGATGGACACGCCGGGTTTCGGGCGGTGCAGATCAGCGCGCCAAGTTCCATCACGGCGGCGGAGAACCGGGCCGCCCGCACCGGGAGCGCCGGCAGCAACTCGGCCATCTGTGCGCGGTCGGCGGCGGTCGCCGGCTCCCGCGGTTCGTCCACCCCCCGTACGACACGGCTGAGTACCCGCCGGACGTTGGTGTCCACCACCGGCGTTCTGGCTCCGAACGCGAATGCCGCCACCGCCCGCGCGGTGTAGTCGCCCACCCCGGGCAGGGTCAGCAGGTCGTCGAGACCGGCTGGTACCCGGCCCTGATGGACCGCGGTGATCACACTGGCGGCGGCATGCAACCGCAGGGCCCGTCGCGGGTACCCCAGCCGCCCCCATGATCGGATGGCGTCCGCCGGAGAATCTGCGGCTAGCGCTGATGGGGTGGGCCAGCGGGCCATCCAGGCCAGGTACACCGGTAGCACCCGGATCACCGGCGTCTGCTGGAGCATCACCTCGCTGACCAGGATTCCCCATGGCGATGCCGTGGGACCGCGCCAGGGCAGGTCGCGACCGAGCCGGTCGAAGAAGGCCAGCAAACGATCTACGTCCAGAGGCGAGGGCAGGAGCGGCGTCCCGTCTGGTGCCGCCGGCCGGCCGCTCCCAATGGTGTGCGCGTCAATGTCCGCGATCAGGAATCGGCCCCGGCAGCGGGTGTGGGCGGCGGGTTGAGCTGCCCGGTCGGCTCGTCACTGTCGACGAAGACTTCCTCCAGCAAACCGGACTCGACATCAAAGATGAATCCACGCACCGACTCGGTGTGGAACAGGAACGGTGAATCGCGGATCCGGCGAAGTGATTCCCGTACCGAGTCGTGGGGGTCCTTGAACGCCTGGACCGCCCAGGTCGGCCGGTAACCGGCAAAGGTGGCCAGATGGGACCGGAAGGTGTCCTCCTCCAGCCGGGCCAGGCCGCAGTCGGTGTGGTGGATGACCATGATCTCCCGGGTACCCAGCGCATGCTGCGAAATCGACAGCGAGCGGACCACGTCATCGGTGACCACCCCGCCGGCGTTGCGCATCAGATGCACCTCGCCGGGACGCAACCCAAACGCGGCATGCCCGTCGATCCGGGCGTCCATGCACATCACCAGTGCGACCTTGAGTGAGGGCACGGGGCCCATCCCGACCGGGTGGTACTCGGCGGCCGCAAGGTTCCTGCTGAGCAGTTCATTGATGGCGGACAAGCCCACTCCTTCACCCTGCTGCACGGCGTTGCTCCCCGGATTGACGACGCCCGGAGACTACCGTCCAACCCGTGATGCACCCCGTCGGCCCTCTCGATTCGAGGGTGTACTGGGTCCGCCGCGTTGCCATCGTTGTCCTCGCTGTGGCGTTGCTGGTGGGCACCGTGTGGTTCCTCGCCAATCGGACCTCCCGATCGGCGGCGGGTCAGGGGGCAGCCCCGGTAGTGGAAACCGCACCGGCGCGGCCGACCCTGACTGGCGTACTCGCCGCGCCCGGTTCACCGAACCCGACCATCGCGTCCTCGCCCACAGCCCCCGTATCCGGCAATCTTCCCGGAGCGGGAGCGTCCGGCAGTGCACCGAATGCTGTGTCCGGAACGGCTGTGCTGTCCGGAACGGCTGTGCTGTCCGGAACGGCGGTGGTGTCCGGAACGGCGGTGGTGTCCGGAACGGCGACCCCTGCCTCGTCTCCAGCGCCGACTCCGGCCGAGTCCGCCGCGGTTTCGTCAGCCGGGCCTCAGGCACCGTCGGTGACCGTGGCCCCGCCCTCGCCTTCCCCAGTCCCTCCGGCTCCGGTCCCGCCGGTCGACCCTGCCGCGCAAGCTGCGCTGGCCGCTGCAGGTGCACCAGCTGCGCCCGCGCCCGCCGATCCGGCTGCGGCCCCGGCACCCGCCCCAGCAGCAGCGCCGGCCGCCCCCGCACCGGCACCTCCGTCGTTCGATGCTCAGGGCAGGTTGCTCTGCCCGGATTCGTCAATCGGCGTCACCGCCGTCACCGCGGCCCCCAGTTTCGCCGCCGGCAGTCAGCCCACCCTGGGAATGGTCGTCGCCAACGTCGGCCAACAGGGCTGCCAACGGGACGTGTCCGGAACGCTCCAGTCGTACACGGTGTTCGCCGCTGACGGCGCCCGCGTGTGGTCGACAGCGGATTGCTTCCCGGGCGAGGGCACCGAGGTGCGGGAATTGAGCCCCGGGCAGACGGTGAAGTACACGATTCGATGGTCGGGCACGATGTCGGCGCCAGGCTGTGCCGGCGACCGGGCCCCGGTCCCGCCCGGTAGCTATACCGTCGTTGCCTCGCTGGCTGGGCTCTCCAGTCCACCGGCCGCGTTCTCCATCACCGGCTGACCGGCCACAGGGTTGGATACCGACACTCCCGAATAGCTACAGAGCCCGAATAGCTACAGAGCTGAATAGCTACACGGCTGAACAGCTTCAGGGCTGAACAGCTTCAGGTCTGGGTATCTACAGGGCTGAACAGCTACAGGGCTGGGTATCTACAGGGCTGTGCCGTATCGGTCGACGATGGACGATTCTGCCAGCCGGGACAAGCCCTCCCGGACCACCCGGGCTCGTGCCTCGCCAACGCCCTCGACGGCCTGCAAGTCGGCGGCAGTAGCGGCGAGCAGACCCTGCAGGTTGCCGAAATGCTGGATCAACCTGTCCAGCACGGTGGGTGGCACCCGCGGTATCCCCGACAGCAGGCGGTACCCGCGTGGGCTGACCCCTGCGTCGAGCGCGTCGCCAACGATCGACAGGCCCAACACCCGAGCAACCACGGTCAGGTCGAGCAGCGCCACCTCGTCCAAGTCGTCGAGCGCGGCGACGATGTCCTCGATCTGGCTCTGGTCCTGTTCGGGTGGGAGATAGTCGCGGATCAGCAACTCCTGCAAACCTTGTGTCCCGCTGAGCATCTCGTCGAGTTGCAACCCGAGCAATCGGCCGTCCGTGCCGAGCTCGACCACATTGCTGGTCAACTCGTCAGCGATCCGGCGGACCATCAGCAGCCGCTGCAGCACGGTCATTGCGTCGCGCAAGGTAGCGAAATCCTCGATCTCCAAGGCTGACAGCGAGCGCGCGACCTCATCGAGCCGGAACTTGTACCGCTGCAGGGTGGCCAGTGCCTGATTTGCCCGTCCCAGGATGGTCGGCGGGTCAGCCACCACATGCCGACGGCCGCCGAAGTACAGGCTGATGATCGACATCGAGTGGCTGACCGCGATCACCGGGTGACCCGCCTGCAGGCCGGTCCGTTCCGCCGTTCGGTGGCGTGTCCCGGACTCGACCGTCGGGATGGTGGAATCGGGCGTCAGTTGAACGTTCGCCCGCAGGATCCGGGTGGCATCGTCGTTCAGGACCACGGCGCCGTCCATCTTGCACAGCTCGCGCAGCCTGGTCGAGGAGAACTCGACGTCAAGCCGGAACCCGCCGTCACACAGGTCGTCCACGGCCTGGTCGAATCCCAGAACGATCAAAGCACCGGTCCGCCCGCGGAGGATGCGTTCGAGGCCTTCCCGGAGTGGGGTGCCTGGGGCAACCCGAGCGAGCACGGCACGATGCGCGGCGACGGTCGAGCGGTCCTCCACCCTGCCCCTCCCCGTGTCGACGACCCTGGTGTGTCTGTGCTGATGGCCTTGCGGCCGGTTCCAGCTTAGGGTGCGGGTGTCCGCCAGCCCGGATGCGTACGGCGTTCGGCCTAGCGCTTGTCGGCGGTCCGACGGCGCAGCCACTGCACGACACCGTCGTCGTTGCCCATGCGGCGGAGCGCATCTCCGAGGTCGCCGGCCTCGTCGACTCGCATCGTCCGTGGACGGTCGACCCCGGAACCGGCGGGAACGACGGCATGGGTGAACCCGAGGCGGGCCGCTTCGGCCAGCCGACGGTCCATCCCGCCGACCGGGCGGATGTCGGCCGCCAACCCCAACTCGCCGATGACCACCATTGCCGGAGACAGCGGGATATCCCGAACCGACGACCAGATCGCCATAGCAAGAGGCAGGTCGGCGGCCGGTTCGGTCATCCGAGCTCCGCCGACCGTGGCGGCGAGGACGTCCTTCCCACCCAGGGCAACGCCACCCCATCGTTGCAACACCGCCATCACCATTGCCGCCCGCGCCGAGTCGATCCCGGAGACGGTGCGCCGGGCCGCTTCGGCCGTGCTCGGAGTGATCAGGGTCTGCAGCTCGACCGGCAGCGCGCGCCGGCCCTGCACGGTGATCGTGGCGCAGGTTCCGGGCACCGGCCGGCCCCGTCGGGTCAGGAACAGCCCGGAGGGGTCGGCGAGACCGACGATGCCATCCGGTGCCATCTGGAAGCAGCCCACCTCGTCCGACGGGCCGAACCGGTTTTTGACTCCCCGGACCGTTCGCAGCGTGGAGTGCCGGTCACCTTCGAATTGCAGCACGACGTCCACCAGGTGTTCGAGAACCCTCGGACCGGCGATCGCGCCATCCTTCGTTACGTGCCCGACCAGCACGCACGCCATGTTGCGCTGCTTGGCGATGGCCGACAGCGCGGCCGCGACGGCGCGTACCTGGGCCACCCCGCCCGCGCTGCCCTCCACCTCGGCGGTCGCGATCGTCTGCACCGAGTCGACGATCAACAGCTGAGGCTGAACCTGCTCGATCTGCCCCAGCACAGCGGCCAGGTCACTCTCGGCGGCCAGAAAGATGTCGGGATGCAACGCACCCATTCGGTCGGCACGCAGACGAACCTGCGCGGCGGATTCCTCCCCGGTCACGATCAGTACCGCACCCTGGGCCCGGGACGCCCACTCCTTCGCCGCGGCCAGCAGCAGGGTCGACTTGCCGACCCCGGGCTCGCCGGCGAGCAGTACGACGGCGCCGGGAGTCAGGCCGCCGCCGAGCACCCGGTCGAGTTCGGCCACCCCGCTGGGCTGCGCCTGCACCCGATCCGCCGAAACCTGGTCGATCCGTTGCGCGGGCCTGATCACCTGACCGGCGGTCAACCGCCGAAGTGTCGGCGCCGCCGGCCTCGACTCGGCGAGGGTGCCCCAGGCCTGGCATTCCGGGCAGCGCCCGTGCCACTTCGCGGACGTATGCCCGCATTCGCTGCAGCGGTGCTCCGGTCGGTCGACACTACGGGCGGACCGGGCGGTGCGATCGGGCTGGGTTGATCTCATGCGACGACCATAGACTGCGGGTCCGACAGCTGTACGAAAAGCGCGATGGACCGGCGAGGCGCCGAACCGTCAGCCGCCGGCCGTACTGGCCATGGTGGGACTTGCAGTGGTGGGACTTGCACCCTCCACATTGCCACCTTGATTCGCGTCGATGGTGGCGGTTCCGCTGCCAGGTGCACCGCTTGTGTCGGCACCGCTTGCGTCGGCACCGCTTGCGTCGGCACCGCTTGCGTCGGCACCGCTTGTGTCGGCACCGCTGGCCCCGGATCCACCCTCGCCGTGGGCGCCCTGTTCCCAGATCGGCGTCGGATGGGCCGGCAGGATGGCCACGGTCTGCCGGGTTCCGGATCGCTCGGCCGGCACCTCGACGGGAACGTTGACGGTGATGTCGCCCGCGGTGGCAAAGCTGAAGGTCATCGGGATCGAGACCCCATAGTGCTGGTCCTGCTTGAACCCGTTGACCGTGATCTGCGCCCCCTTGTCGGTTGCGAAGTCCACCAGCGACTGGCCGGGGGCCGATCCGTCACCGCTGATCTTCACCGAGGTGGCGACGGGCGTGCTCACCTTGGTCAGAGTGTCCGGGTTGAGGCCGTTGTTGGAGATCCACGCCAGCACCCTGGCATTGGACCCGGCTGGGTACTTCTCCTTGTCCGTGGCGGCAAGCCGGACGTTGAGCAGGTGCACATCACCGGCGCTGCCGTTGGATCCGTCGATCGCGGCCACCTGATTGGCCGTCTGCGCGTACTGTCCGGCCCCGCAGCCGGTGACCAGCAGGGCGGCGGACGCCACGAGGGCCAGCGATGCACGGACGACCGCGCGGCGCGGGAGACGGGCGGTGCGGAACACGGCGGTTCCCCTCTACTGGCTGGCAACCCCAGTCACGACGTCATTGAGCCGACACCTACACGGCGTCGAAGATGAGGTTAGCCGCCGTCGAGCGGGTCCTGCGCGCCGGGCGCGCCGGTCCGTGAGGGCGCTGGCCCCGCAGCGCCGGCCCGAGCGGCGGCGATGCATGGAGTCATCCATTTTGTCAAGTGCCGCCATAGGCCCTGACCTGCGACAACAGGCACGGTTAGAGGTAAATCCGTGCTAAACTGGTCGGAGCGAAAGGGGTCTTGAAAGCTCATGGTTTTCAATGTTGGCGAAACTGTTGTCTACCCCCACCACGGGGCGGCACTCATCCAGGCCACCGAAACTCGGACCGTCAAGGGTGTCGAGAAGCTGTACCTGGTCCTCAAGGTCGCCCAGGGTGACCTGACCGTGAAGGTACCTGCGGACAATGCCGAGATCGTCGGTGTCCGTGACGTTGTCGATCGCACTGGCCTTGATCATGTGTTCGAGGTGTTGCGTGCCCCGCACACCGAGGAACCGACGAACTGGTCTCGTCGCTACAAGGCCAACCTGGAAAAGCTGGCGTCCGGTGACGTCAACAAGGTTGCCGAAGTGGTTCGGGATCTGTGGCGCCGCGACCGTGAACGCGGACTGTCGGCCGGCGAGAAGCGGATGTTGGCCAAGGCGCGCCAGATTCTGGTCTCCGAACTCGCCCTTGCCGAGGGCACCAACGAAGTCAAGGCCGAGGGCATTCTCGACGAGGTCCTCGCGTCCTGACTCGCTGGCGCCGGGGTCCGCGAGATCTTTCGGCTCGAGCGGACAGGCCCGTTCCCATGTCGCAGTCGACGTGACCGTCATCGGGATCATTCCTGTGTTCAGGGCCGGTGACCGGCCGCCCGAAGCCTTCATCGAGGTGGCGGGCCGTCCGCTGCTGCTGCACACCGTCGAGCATTTGCGGTCGGCCGGTGTTGACCGCGTGCTGATCGCGGTTGACGCGGTCTTGGCGGCGCGCGCCCGGGGGGCGGTCGGGCGCACCGCCCAAGTCCTGTCCGGTCAGCCCACGCGACGACGGGCTCTGCTCGAGGCGGTGTCCGACCGAGGACCCGGTGTGTCGGTGGTGCTGGTGCACGACGCGGCCCGGGCCTTCGCCCCCGCGACACTCATCCGTTCGGTGATCGCCGCGGTTCGTGGCGGGTCACCAACGGTCGTACCGGTCCTGCCGGTCGTCGACACCATCCGGCCGGTGGTGGGTGGAAAGCTCGGCCCGACGGTCGACCGCGGACTTTACCGGCTGGTGCAGACACCCCAGGGTTTCGAGCCCAATCTGCTCCGGCAGGCGTTGGCTGCCGCGCCAGCTGACGCGGCCGGCAACGAGGCTGCGCTGGTGGCCGCCATCGGTGGCGCGGTCACCGCGGTGCCCGGTGATCGCGGGGCCTTCACGTTCACCACCAGCGCGGATGTCGCCGAGGCCGAGCGGCTACTGCAATGACCCAGGACCAGGGGGGCCCGGGCTCGCTGCGGGTAGGCACCGGGGTCGACGTGCACCCACTGGAGTCCGGGCGGGCATGCTGGCTCGCAGGTCTAAAATTTCCGGGCGTCGACGGGTGCTCGGGACATTCGGACGGCGACGTCGCTGCCCATGCCCTGTGCGACGCACTCCTGGCGGCGGCCGGCCTGGGTGATCTTGGCGCGGTCTTCGGTACCGATGATCCACGGTGGGCGGCCGCCGCCGGTGTGACCCTGCTGGGAGAGGTCGTCCTCCGGCTACGGGCCGCCGGCTTCCGGGTGGTCAACGCCTCCGTCCAGGTCATCGCGAATACCCCCCGGTTGGCGCCACGACGCATCGAGTCCGAGCAGCTGCTGTCGGCCGTGCTGGATGCTCCCGTCTCCGTTGCGGGCACCACCACCGACGGGTTGGGCCTGACCGGTCGCGGCGAGGGGCGCGCGGCAATAGCGACCGCGTTGGTCGCCGGCGGTCGCTGACTCCCGGCGCAACCACGTTGTCGGGGGGCCGTGCTGTACTGCTGGTGGTTGCGGAGCGGGCACACTCCGGCCGCACCGGACGGGAGAGAAACGATGATTTCGCGGTTGCTCGCAAAGGGGCGCGTCCCGCCCGGTGACGCTGTCGGGCGGACCGCTGTCGAGTGGACCGCTGTCGAGTGGACCACTGTCGGGCGGCTCTGATGGCGGCGATTGAGGTAGGCGGACTGACGAAGTCGTTCAAGCAGACCAGAGCGCTGGCCGGCGTCGACCTGGAGGTGGCGGAAGGCACCGTGCTGGGCCTGTTGGGGCCCAACGGGGCGGGCAAGACGACGGTGGTTCGGATCCTGTCCACCCTGCTCCGGGCAGATCAGGGCACCGCTCGGGTTTTCGGCAAGGACGTCGTCGCCGACTCGAACGAGGTCCGCGCCATGATCGGCCTGACCGGTCAGTACGCGGCGGTCGACGAATATCTGACCGGCCGGGAGAACCTGGAGATGATCGGCCGGTTGTATCACCTGAAAAAGGCCGAGGCCCGGTCGCGCGCTGAGAACCTCTTGGAGCGCTTCGATCTCGCCGAAGCGAGCAATCGGATAGCGAAGACCTATTCCGGTGGTATGCGGCGGCGTCTGGACATCGCGGCGTCCCTGATCGCCCGGCCGCGGGTGCTGTTTCTCGACGAGCCCACCACGGGGCTTGATCCGCGCAGCCGAATCGGGATGTGGGAGTTCATTGCGTCACTTGTTGCCGACGGGACGACCATTCTGTTGACCACGCAGTACCTGGAAGAGGCGGACCGGTTGGCGGACCGGATCGTGGTGATCGACCACGGCAAGGTCATCGCCGCGGGCACCTCCGACCAGCTCAAGTCACAGGTCGGCGGCCACCGGCTGGAATTCACCGTCGAAGATGCGACCGACCTGCCGGTGATGCTGGAACGGCTGGCCCCGCTCGCCGTGGATGAACCGGTCGTAGACCAACAGTCCAGGTCGCTGTCGGTTCCGGTACGCGGCGGCGCCGAGTTGCTCCGAGATGCGTTGCGCCGGTTGGACGGTTCCGGGGTGACCTTGGTCGATGTAGGCCTGCGGCGACCCGACCTTGACGACGTGTTCCTCATCCTGACCGGACATTCGTCCGAATCAGGCGACCTGGCGGGCGGCTCCGAGGCCGTTAAGCCGGCACCAGCAGCGAAGGGACGCCGCCGATGAGCTCGCTGGCTCAGGCCATCGGTGACGGGGCCATCATCACCAAGCGGAATCTGCTCAAGATCAAGCGGGTTCCCGAACTGCTGGTGTTCGCGACGCTGTCGCCGATCATGTTCGTGTTGCTGTTCGCGTTCATCTTCGGCAGCGCCATTCCGCTGCCGGGGGTGGACTACAAGGAGTTCCTGATGGCCGGGATCTTCACCCAAACCGTTGTTTTTGGCAGCACCATCACCGGGGCGAGCCTTGCGGAGGACCTGCAGAAAGGCCTCATCGACCGGTTCCGATCGTTACCCATGTCCAGGTCGGCGGTGTTGGTGGGCCGGACGTTCGCGGACATCGGCAACAACGTGATCACGATTTTCGTGATGGCGATGACCGGTCTGCTGGTCGGCTGGCGGATCCGGACCTCGGTGCTGGAGGCGTTGCTCGGATTCGGCCTGCTCCTGCTGTTCGCGTATGCGATTTCGTGGGTGATGGCGTTGGTGGGCTTGTCCGTGAGTTCGCCGGAGGTCGTTCAGAATGCGTCCTTCATCATCATTTTCCCGCTGACATTCATCGCGAATACCTTTGTCCCGACGGACAACTTTCCGGCCGCGCTGAAGGCTTTCGCGGACTGGAACCCGGTGTCGTCGGTGACGCTCGCAGCCCGAGAGCTGTTCGGGAACACCAGCCCGGCCCTGCCACCTCCCGACGTCTGGCCGGCGGCCCATCCAGTCGTCTACTCGCTGCTATGGATCGTCGGCTTTCTGGTCATCTTCATCCCGCTGTCGGTCCGGAAGTACGAGGCGGCGGCGGGCCGGTGAGTTCGGTGCCCGTCGGGCCGGGACGGGTCAGGCGGCAGGTTGGGACAAGCCGAAGGTGACCCCGGTCAGTTCTTCGGACAAGGTCCACAATCGCCGCGCGGCGGCGACGTCACTGGCGGCGCTGGAACGGCCCACCAGTGTGGGGTATCCCCGCGCCTCGGACCGGCCGTCCGGGCCGACGAAGCTCGCCTCCGGCAGGTCCTGGCTGGCCGCGAAGAGTGTCGGTAGCGCCCCCTGCTGATCGCTCTGGGCCAGCAACCGGTTGCCGAGGTTCATCCCCGCCGTCATCCACCATCGCCCGCTGTGCGATTGCAGGTTCGTCGCCGACCACCCTGGGTGCGCCGCGACGGATAGCACCGATGACCCGGCAGCGGCCAGTCGCCGCTGCAGTTCCAGCACGAACAACAGATTGGCCAGCTTGGACTGGCCATAGGCCGACCACGAGCTGTACCGGCCCGAGTGCCAGTTCGGGTCGTCGAAGCGGATCTTGCCGCCCCGATGAGCCAGCGAGGACACAGTAACCACCCGATCGCTCAGCTGCGTCAGGAGCAGGTTCGTCAGCGCGAAATGGCCGAGGTGGTTGGTGCCGAATTGACTCTCGAAGCCGTCCGTAGTGCGCGCCTGGGGAACGGCCATGATTCCGGCGTTGTTGATCAGGACGTCCAGCGGCTCCGTCCACGCAGCCGCGAAGGCTCTGACCGATGCGAGATCGGCGAGATCGAGCGCGCGGACCTCGCAGCGCCCGGACCCGGGGCCGGTGGCGGCAATAACTGCACCGGCTGCCTTCTCACCCTTGCCGACGTCACGAACCGCCATCACCACCCGTGCGCCGACCCGGACCAGTTCGCGAGAGGTCACCAGCCCGAGCCCGCTGTTGGCCCCCGTGACGATCACCGTTCGGCCGGCGAAGGAGGGGAGGTTGGCTGCTGTCCACCGTTGAGCGCTCATCTGCCCCACGGTAAGCGTTCGGCTCCCCGCACCGAGATACCCGATGCCGGATCGAGCGCAGCCGTGACACCCTGGCCCCATGACGAGCATTGCCATCATCGGCGCGGGAAAGATCGGCGAGGCCATGCTGGCCGGACTGCTGGGCGCGGGCCGCGCCCCGGAGTCGCTGATGTTCACCGAGCGCTACCCGGCGCGGGTGCAGGAGCTGACAACCAAATATGGGGTACGCGGCGTCGAGACCGCCGAGGCCGCCAGAACCGCGGATGTCCTGATCGTCGCGGTCAAGCCGCAGGACATCGACCTGGTGCTGCACGACCTGGCGGAGGCCATTCGTCCCGGCGCACTCGTCGTCTCGCTGTGTGCTGGCCTGCCCACCGCGCTGTACGAGCGGAACCTGCCCGCCGGGACCGCGGTCGTGCGGGTGATGCCCAATACCCCCATGTTGGTCGGCGAGGCGATGAGCGCTATCTCGGCTGGCTCCCACGCGCAGCCGGACCACCTCCAGCTGGTGGAAGACCTCCTGGGCACCGTCGGCAAGGTGGTCCGGGTGCCCGAGGCGCAGCAGGATGCGGTCACCGCGCTCTCCGGGTCCGGCCCGGCCTACTTCTTCTTCCTGGTGGAGGCGATGATCGATGCCGGGATCCTCCTGGGGTTGCCGCGCACCGTTTCCACGGACCTGATCATCCAGTCCGCGGTCGGGGCCGCCACCATGCTGCGCGACTCCGGGGAGCACCCGGTGACCCTCCGGGAGGCGGTCACCTCGCCCGGCGGCACCACGATCGCGGCGATCCGGGAGCTGGAGAACCACGGGGTCCGAGCTGCGCTGCTCTCCGCGATCGAGGCCGCGGCGATGAGGTCGGCCGAGCTCGGCCGGGCCCACCACGGCGGCTGATCCTGCGGACCGGCCGTCCAGCCGAACTCGTCGGCGTGGGCGAACAATCGCCTGATCCCACCCGTCACGCTAGAGTTCTCCCAGCACGTGCGTACGGTGTTCGCCGGAGGGGAAGCCCGGCGGCGCGGAACGTGCCGGAAGACGGTGCCCTGATGCCCGCTGGTGACAACACGCCGAGGAAGCTGCCGCCTCGGGATCCAACGCTGGCCGAGATGCGATTCTTGACGGTTGCCGAGGTCGCCCTCCTGATGCGGGTGTCCCGGATGACGGTGTACCGGCTCGTGCATTCCGGTGAACTACCCGCGGTACGGGTCGGCCGGTCGTTCCGAGTGCCCGAACGTGCCGTCCATGACTACCTTCAGGCGGCGTTCAACGACGTCGGATGAGGTTCCGTTCACCGGTAGGATGACCGGGCCCGACGATCACGCCGGGTGTGTGGACGGCAATATGCCGAGCCGCAGACATCAGGCGTCGAGCCATCGGCGACACCACCGGAAAGATCATCTTCATGGGTTCTGTCATCAAGAAGCGTCGCAAGCGGATGGCCAAGAAAAAGCATCGCAAGTTGCTCCGCAAGACCCGCGTCGCCCGTCGCAAGGCCGGCAAGTAGCTTCGGTCGCACCGGTGACCATGCGATCACCGGTATTGACTGCCGTTGCCCAGAAGTGCCGTTGCGCAAGGGGTGGACCGCAGTGGCGGGATTGATCGTCCTGGTCACCGGGATGACCAGGTTCGTCGGCTCGTCACTGGCCGGACGCCTTTCCGCCCGCCCTGGAGTGGACCGAGTCATCGGCGTCGACGCCGCGCTCCCCGAACCGGCGGCCCGCGCCCGAATGGGTGCCGCCGAGTTCGCCCGGGTGGATATCCGGAACCCGTTGATCGCCAAGGTCATTCATGCGGCCGGTGTTGACACCGTGATCCACGCCTCCGCGTCATCGACGCCGGCATCATCGGCGGCCCGCAGCATGGCCAAGGAGATGAACGTCCTCGGCACCATGCAACTGCTGGCCGCCTGCCAGCGCGCGGACAGCGTCCGGAGCATAATCGTGCGATCCAGCGGCGCGATTTACGGAGCGTCCTCGCGCGATCCCGCGATCTTTACCGAGGACATGCCAGCCCGGTCCGTTCCGTCCGCCGGTCCCGGGCGGGACGCCATCGATATCGAGGCTTATGTCCGTGGCTTCGGCAGACGAAGACCCGACGTCCGCATCGCCGTCCCTCGATTCGCTGACATCATCGGGCCAACCGTCGTGACCCCGTTGACCAGGTACTTTGCCCTGTCCCCGGTGGTGCCGACGGTGCTGGGCCGGGATTCTCGACTGCAGTTCGTGCATGAGGTCGATGCGGTGGCCGTGCTGGAGCAGTTGGCGCTGGGCGATTTCGCCGGTTCGGTGAATGTCGCGGGGGACGGGGTGATCACCGTCGCCCAGGCGATCCACCGCGCCGGACGGCTGCCGCTACCGTTGCCGCCGGTGGGTCTGAACGGGCTGGCCAGGGCCATGCGGACCTTCCGGGTCGGCGGGTTCTCACCAGGTCAGGTCCGGTCGTTGTCGGTAGGCCGGGTGCTCGACACGTCCCGGCTGCGGACCGAGGTCGGGTACACACCGCGGTATTCAACGGTCGAGGCGTTCGACGACTATGCGAGCACCCTTCAGCCGGCCGTTCCGCCGGGCGCCGTCCAGCAGGTCGAGCGTCGGCTGACCAGGGCATTTGGCCTCGCATTGCCCGATCAGCCCGGTTCGAGGTCGACGGGTCAACCCCCAGCCCCGGCGGCGATCCCGTTACCGGACGCCACGGCGCCGCGCGCGCCAATCGTCAGCGGGCAGCCCGAGGCCGCCAGGGCACCGGGACGGCCACACCTGGTCGGTATCACCGGGCAGGGACCGGGCGCGCCCCACCGGCGCCGGACCAGCAAAGGAGGCGGGAACGGCAGTGGCCAGCGATGACGCGTCGACCCGCCCGAGGGCGGAACCGCCTGTGGGCAAAGAGTTCTTGGGATTAGCCGCCGAGCCGGCCGAGCCGAACGCTCAGTCGGAGGCCGGGTGGCGACGCGGGCTCGCCGGGTCGCTTGCCTTCGTGCGCCGCCGGATCACCGGCGACTACACCGTCGACGACTTCGGCTACGACCCTGACTTCACTGAACACGTTCTCTCGCCGCCGCTGAAGTTGTTGTACGAGAAGTGGTTTCGGATCGAGACCGTTGGAATGGAGAACATCCCGGACGTCGGCGGGGCGTTGCTGGTCGCGAACCACTCCGGCACCCTCGCGGTCGATGCGGTGATGACGGCGGTCGCGGTCCGAGAGCACCATCCGGGTAAGCGCCCCCTGCGCATGCTGGGGGCGGACCTGGTCTTCGACACCCCGTTTCTCGGCCCGCTCAGTCGCAAGGCCGGCCACACGTTGGCCTGCAACCCGGACGCGGAACGACTGCTGTCGACCGGCCAGCTGGTGGCGGTGTACCCGGAAGGGTTCAAAGGCGTGGGCAAGCCGTACTCACAACGCTACAAATTGCAGCGGTTCGGTCGCGGCGGGTTCGTCACCGCGGCTTTGCGCACCGGGGTGCCGATCATTCCGGTGTCGATTGTCGGCGCCGAGGAGATCTATCCGCTGATCGGCAACATCAAGCCGCTGGCGCGGGCGCTGGGCGTGCCCTATTTTCCGGTGACGCCGACGTTCCCGCTGCTCGGGCCCCTCGGCGCGATTCCGCTGCCCAGCAAATGGATCATCGAATTCGGAGAGCCGATCCGGACCATTGGTTTCCCGGACAACGCCGCCGACGATCCGATGGTGGTCTTCAACCTGACCGATCAGGTGCGGGAGACCATCCAGCAGACGCTGTACCGGTTGCTACTGCGGCGTGGTCATCCGTTCCTGGGTTGACCGCCCACCGAGCTGCCGAACTCGGTCAATGTCACAGCGCACGACGTCACAGGCACGGTGCTCGCTGACGCCGAGCTGCGAGGCAGTCCGTGCCGGCTGCCAGGCTAGGGCGATGATGACCGATGAGAGCATTCGACCGTTTCGGCTCGACGTCGCCCAGTCCGACCTGGACGACCTCGCGCGGCGCCTCGACGCCACGCGATGGGACACCGGCGGAGAGCAGGATTCGGGGTGGGCGACTGGGATGCCGCTCGGTTACACGCAGAAGCTGGCGGACTACTGGCGCCACTCCTACGACTGGCGAGCACAGGAAGCGCGCATCAACGCCTACCCCCAGTTCGTCACCACGATCTTCGATCACGACGTGCATTTCCTGCACGTCCGGTCGCCCGAGCGCAACGCGCTGCCGCTGATCTTGACCCATGGCTGGCCCGGGTCGATCGTCGAGTCCTCGACGTGATCGGCCCGCTCACCGATCCGATCGCCCACGGGGGCCAGGCCGCGGATGCCTTCGATGTGGTGGTCCCCACCATTCCCGGCTTCGGTATCTCCGGGCCGGTGACCGGGTGGACGACTCGGCGGGTTGCCCAGGCCTGGTCGGTACTGATGAACCGACTTGACTATGACCGCTACGCCGCCCACGGCGGGGACTAAGGGTCGGCGATCTCCCGGCACCTGGGCATCCAGGACGCCGATCACGTCATCGCTCTCCACCTAACTGGGCTGCTCTCCTCGTCGGCATCGATTGACACCGCCGATCCCGACAACGCCTACGCCGAGGATCGGGCCTCGTTGGACAAAGCGCAGCGGTATCAGCGCGAGCTCTCCGGTTACGCGGTGCTGCAGTCCACCCGGCCGCAGACCCTCGCCCACGCCTTGGCGGACTCGCCGGTCGGTCAGCTGGCCTGGATCGTCGAACGGTTCAAAGACTGGACCGACTCGGTCGAGTGTCCCGAAGATGCGGTCGACCGGGACGCGATGCTGACCAACGTGATGATCTACTGGCTGCACCGGACCGCAGGCTCGTCCGCCCGCTACTACTACGAGGGCGCCCGGGAGTGGGGTTCGCCGCCAGAGCATGCGACGGTCCCGACCGCGCTGGCGATCATGCCGCGCGACATCGCCCTACCCGTGCGGCGCCTTGCCGAGCAGACCGACAACATCGTCCGGTGGCAGGCGCTGCCTCGGGGTGGCCATTTCGCCGCCATGGAGCAACCAGAACTCATCACCGCAGACCTTCGCGAGGCGCTCCGCCCCTATCGGTGACAATGATGGGGCGGGGCGGGCTGGCTGTCCGGTTCGCGTCAGGGCTGAAGTCACTAAGGTGCTAAAGAGATCACGAGCGGCGCCAGACCGAGCGCCCGACCAGGGCTGCCGCACCGACCGCACCGGCACCCGCGACCATCGGCGCCCAGATCTTCGCGGCCTTGCGCCCCGTGCGGAAGTCCCGGATCTGCCAGCCCCGCTGCCGGGCGACGTCCCGCAGCGCCCCGTCCGGGTTGATCGCGACCGCAGTCCCGACCACCGACAACATCGGTACGTCGTTCACCGAATCCGAGTAGGCGGTGCATCGCCGTAGGTCCAGGCCCTCCCGGGCGGCCAGCGACCGGACCGCCGCCGCCTTGGCCTGGCCGTGCAGCATCTCCCCGTACAGCCGCCCGGTGTACACACCGTCCTGTTGCTCGGCCACTGTGCCCATGGCGCCGGTCAGTCCGAGACGCCGCCCGATGATCTGGGCCAGTTCCACCGGTGTCGCGGTGACCAACCAGACCCGCTGACCGGCGTCGAGGTGCCGCTGGGCGAGTTCCCTGGTCCGCGGGTAGATTTTGTCGGCCATCAGCTCGTCGTAGATTTCCTCGCCGAGCTCGACGATCTCTGACACCTCACGGCCGGCGACGAAGGCCAGGGCACCCTCCCGGGTCCGCGAGGTGTCGTCCGCGTCCTCCCCGGTCAACCGGAACTTGAGCTGAAGTAGGGCGAATCGCAGCAGGTCACCGGTGGTGAAGAAATCCCGGGCGACCAGCCCGCGGGCGAAGTGGAAGATCGACGCGCCCTGCATCATCGTGTTGTCGACATCGAAGAAGGCAGCAGCGGTGAGGTCAGCACCCGGGGCCAGCGGCGGCTCGTCCTCCTGCACCGCCAGGTGCGCGACCTCGGCGGAGGCGGCGCCGGCGATCTCGGCGGCTTGCCTCTGCTCGCCGGTCGGCTGCCCGCCGCGCATTCTCACTCCGGACCTCCCCACCACCGATCGGCCAGTCACAGCGGAGCGCCGGCACTACCGCGCCCTCACGAGTTCCGATCAGCGTATCCGGCGGCCCTATCCGGTCAGGGCTGGCACGACCGGATGGGGGCGGCTGTCGGTGAGGGAGGACACAATGGCCTGGTGAGCGATCCAGCGGGTAGACCTGACAGCGCACCTGGCCGGGCGACCGCCCCGGCCGGCCGGAACGTCGCCGACCTTCTCCGTGACGCTGGTCGGGCGCATTCCGGACGTCCGGCGGTGATCGGCGCCGGACTCACCCGGACCTGGGCGGAGTTGGACGCCGCGACCGACGCCGGGGTGCGTGCGTTCCGAGCGTTGGGTGCGGCGCCGGGCGAACGGGTGATCATTGCGCTGCCGACCGGGGCCGACCTGGCGTTGGCATTGTTCACCGCTGCCAGGGCCGGGCTCATTGCGGTGCCGATCAGCCCGTCCCTCGACGCCGGTGCGCTGGCCGACCGGGTCGGTGCGCTGGCCGCGATCTCCGACGATCCTGCGCACGGACTGCCGATGGCGCTGGACAGCGCCCGGCTTGCCGGTTGGTGGTCCGCGGCCCCGGAGTCCGACCCACCGACGGCCACCGGCGGGGGCGAGGGATTGGCGCTGCTGGCCAGGGTTCGCGGAGATCGAGCAGTCATGGTGTCGCACCGCGCGATCCTCGCCGCGGTGGATGCGATCGGTGGCCTCGGCCAGCTGCGACTGCGGGAGGGGGACAGGGTCCTTCAGGTTCTGCCGATGTACCACCTGGCCGGCTGGGCGGTCTCATTCCTGCCGACGGCGCTGGTCGGGGGGGCGACGGTAATCCCGCAGATCGGCTTCGACAGCGGGATCACCGCCGGCGAGCCGGGGGCTGCCCCCGGTACCGGAGGGTGGGAGCTCGCACGGTCGGCGACGGAGTCGGCGCTGGCCGCCGCCCACGACCACCGGGTCACCCTGGTCCCGGGGGCTCCGGGGTTTTACCACCACCTGCTGGGTGTCCCGGGCGCGGAGCGATCCCTGTCCTCGGTCCGACTGCTCACCTCGGGTACCGCCCCGCTCGAACCGGACGACTTCGCCAGGGTCAGGTCGTTGCTCGGCCAGCCGGTCTGGGAAGGTTACGGGCTATCGGAGTCAGCGTCCGTGGTGACCAGCGCATTGACCACCAGCAGGCCGCACTCCGGCTCGGTCGGCAGCCCTCTTCCGGGCATCGAGCTGCGGGTGATCGGACCGGACGGTCACGACGTGTCACCCGTGTTGGGTCCGCAGAGCGCCGACGACGCAGCCCTTGGCGCCGACAGGTTCGACGTGGTAGCGGACGCTCCAGATGCCGGCGAGGTAGGCCGGATCGCGATCAGGGGGTCCACCCTGTTCTCCGGGTACTGGCCCGACGGCGGGGGCGGACCCGGATCGGATGGGTGGTTCGTCACCGGGGATATCGGTTATCTGGACGACGCGGGCGAGTTACACCTCGTCGACCGGGCCGGGGAAGTCATTACGGTGGCCGGTTTCACCGTCTACCCCAGGGAGATCGAGGACATTCTGGCGACTCACCCGTATGTGGCCGAGGTCGCCGTCATCGGGGTGCCGGGCACCTACGGCCAGGATCAGATCGTCGCCGTGCTGGTGGCCCGGCCCGGCACCCACCCGACCGAAGACGACCTGCACGAGTTCGTCAACCGCCGGCTCCCGCCGTTCAAGCGACCAGTCGCCTACCATTTGGTGCCCTCGCTGCCGCGAACCGAGGTTGGCCGGTTGGACCGCGGCGCAGTCCCCAGGTGGCATCCGGTGCCCGACCCGTGGACGGGGGTGACCGTGCCGAACGGTGCGGTGCCGAACAGTGCGGTGCCGAACGGTGCCGCATCGGCCGGGGCGGCTAAGCCGGCCGACGCCGTCGATGACGCCACCGCCGGCCGACCGGGCGGCAACCCGGCCGCCGAGCCCGCGCCGGACGTCGCGCCGGAAACGGTCGCCGACCTCGACATCCTCGGTACCCGGCTGCCGGCCAGCGGCGACCGGGTCAACCGGGTCGAAGAGGACTCCGACGAGGATCTGTTCTAGATGGTCCAGGGAGCCCGGGTCGAGCGTGAGTTGCCCACTGACGAAGCGAGAGATCTGCTGGACCTGACCTGGGATCTGGTTGCCCGCGAGCTTGTGCCCAGGGCGGACGTCGCCGAGCGGGACGCGGTTTTTCCGAGGGAGCTGTTCACCCAGCTCGGGGAGTTGGGGCTGCTGTCCCTGCCGTACCCGGAGGAGTTCGGCGGCGGCGGTCAGCCCGCAGTGGTGTATCTGCAGGTACTCGAAGAGTTGGCCCGCGGCTGGGCGACCGTTGCCCTCGGCGTCAGCGTGCACGTGCTCTCGTGCAGCGCCGTCGCCGACTTCGGCACCGCCGATCAGCGTGCCCGGTTCCTGCCGGAGATGCTCGCAGGCGGGGCGCTCGGCGCGTACTGCCTGTCCGAGCCGCATGCCGGATCCGACGCCGGGGCCATGCGGACCGCGGCCGTGCGGGTCACCCCTGTTGCCGGTCCGGACACGTCTGCCGACGATTCTGGTGGGTATGCGATCACCGGGGACAAGGCCTGGATCACCCACGGCCCGGTCGCCGATTTCTTCCTGGTGGCTGCCCGCACCAGTGCGCATCGGACCCGCGGCATCAGCACCTTCCTGGTCCCGGCGGGCACGCCCGGGCTGGTGGCCGCGGCACCAGAACACAAGATGGGCTTCCGTGCGTCACCGACGAGCCAGCTACGGTTCGACGCGGTCGAGGTGGCCGCCGACCGCCGGATCGGCGACGAGGGCGAGGGCTTTCGGGTGGCAATGGCCGCCCTGGACAGCGGCCGGCTGGGGATCTCCGCGTGCGCGGTAGGACTCGCCCAGGCCGCCTTGGACGCTGCGGTGCAGTACGCGGGGGAGCGCACCGCGTTCGGACAGCCGATCGCGGAGTTTCAGGGGGTGTCCTTCCTGCTGGCGGATGCGGCCGCGCAGATCGCCGCGGCCCGGCAGCTGTACCTGTATGCAGCCAGGCGCAAGGACTCCGGGCTGGCCTTCTCTACAGAGGCGGCAATGGCCAAACTGACCGCCACCGACATGGCCATGCGGGTCACCACGGACATGGTTCAGGTGCTCGGCGGGGCCGGGTACGTCGAGGACCACCCCGTCGAGCGGTACATGAGGGAGGCCAAGGTGCTGCAGATCGTCGAGGGCACCAACCAGATTCAGCGGATGGTGATCGCCAGGTCGCTGGGCGGCCAGGACACGAGGTCTTGAAACCGTGCACCCCGAACCCCGGCACACCGTCACCGTTTACACCCGGGACGGCTGCCACCTGTGCGAGACCGCCATCGCCCAGGTGCAGCAGATCGCCGCGGCCACCGGGGCTCGGGTCCGCACGGTCGACGTGGATGCCGATCCCGACGACCGTGCGGAGTACGGCGACCAGGTGCCGGTCATCCTGGTCGACGGGGTGATGCACGGGTATTACCGGGTAGAGCCGGAGCGGCTTCGGCGGGCCCTCGCGGGCAGTTGAAGGGGACCAGCAGGGTGACTCGTCCCACGAACGGGGCCCCGACGGTCACCTCCATCCCATCTGATGGGATCGAAATCCCATAGCGACTTTGTGCACACGTTCACGAGTGGATAGTGTTCCGCGACGGGGATGTACCACACGTCGGTCATCGCGGCGCCGCTGGGGCCGGTTCCCCGAGGGTGTCGGCACGGTGGAGGCGAACGGGTGGCAGCACAGGGTGGTGGAGCTCGGGAAAGCGGCCGTGCCCGGTCCATCCCCGAGGCCACGGTTGCCCGCCTGGCCGTCTACCTGCGAATCCTGTCCGGATTGGGCGACCGCGAAGGTGAACATCAGTCGACGATCTCCTCCGAAGAGCTCGCCGAGTCGGCCGGGGTGAACTCTGCCAAACTCCGCAAAGACCTCTCTTTCCTCGGGTCGTACGGCATCCGCGGGGTGGGATACGAGGTCGGGACCCTCACCGAGGAGATCAGCCGCATCCTGGGGGCCCACCGCGCGCACCGGGTCGCACTCGTCGGGCTGGGCAACCTCGGTCAGGCGCTTGCCGGATATCCCGGATTTGCCGGCCGGGGGTTCGTCATCTCGGCGTTGTTCGATTCGGACCCGCAACGGGTCGGTGTCCAGGTCGCGGGCCTGTCGATCCACCACATCGATGACGCCGTCGACCGCTGCCGGGCCGGCGGCGTCACGATCGGGGTGATCGCTACCCCAACGTCCGCGGCCCAGTCCGTCGCCGACATCCTGGTATCGGCGGGGGTTCGGTCCATCCTGAACTTCGCCCCGGGTGTGCTGGTGGTGCCCGCGGACGTCGAGGTCAGGCACGTCGATCTTTCCCTGGAACTGCAGATCCTGGCGTTTCACGAATCACGTCGGGCCGGGGACGTAGCCGAAGAACCGGTCGTCCCGCCGGCACCGGCGGTTCCCTCCGCCCCCCATCCCGCCCCGCATCCCGCCCCGCATTCCGCCCCGCATCCCGCCCCCCATCCCGCCCCCCATCCCGCCCCCCATCCCTGGGAGGCCGACACCCGTGGCGGCACCGCCGTCTCCGAACCGGCGGCTCTCTCATGACGGCCGCAGGCGGCAGGCGGGAAACAGGCCGCAGGCAAGGCGCAGTCAGGCAAGGTGCAGTCAAGCAAGGCGCAGGCAGGCAAGGCGCGGCAGCCAGAAAGTTTGCGGCCGCCATCACGAACGCGTTTCCCCGCGGGCTCTCCGCGGTACTTCTCCGGTCGACGGGGCACGCCATGCCCGCCGGCGTTCCTCCACGCACAAGGAGCTGGTCATGACCCGCGCACGCAGAATCTTCGGCCGCATCGTCTTCGTCGGAGCCGGCCCGGGGGATCCCGGATTGCTGACGATGCGGGCGGCGGAGGCATTGGCGGCGGCAACGCTCGTCGTCACCGATCCGGACGTACCAGGTGACGTCACGAACCTGGCCGTTGACGCCGAGGTCCGGCCTGCCGTGGGTGAACCGGCCGAGGTGGCCAAGTCGCTGGTGCTGGCCGCGAAGGCCGGCCAGTATGTGGTCCGGCTGGTGGCCGGCGACGTGCTCACCGCCGATCCGGTGGTGAAGGAACTCCAGGGCGTGTCCCGGAGCTCGGTGTTGTTCGACGTCATCCCCGGGCTGTCCGCGACGGCGTCGGCGTCGTACTCCGGCATCGCGGTCGGGTCAGTGCACACGGTTGCCGACGTCCGCTCCGATGCCAACTGGGAGCGGTTGGCCTCGGCCCCGGGGACGCTTCTGCTGCAGGCCTCCGCCGGCCACTTGGCCGACACCTCCGCCCTGCTGGCGCGGTCGGGGATGCCGGGTGACACCCCGGCCTCGGTCACGTCGTGTGCCACCCTGCCCACCCAGCGAACGGTCGATGGCACCCTGGCAACACTCGACGGAATCGGCGGTGATCTTGTCGGCCCGTTGGTGGTCACCGTCGGGGCCGGAACAACGCACCGAAGCCGGTTGTCCTGGTGGGAATCTCGGGCCCTGTACGGCTGGCGGGTACTGATCCCGCAGACCCGCGAACCGGCTCAGGGGATGTTGGAACTGCTCCGGATGCACGGCGCGATTCCGGAGCGGGTGCCCACTGTTGCCGTGGAGCCGCCGCGGACCCCGGCGCAGATGGAGCGTGCCGTCAAGGGCCTGGTCGACGGCCGGTACCAGTGGGTGGTATTCACCTCGATCAACTCGGTCCGCGCCGTGTGGGAGAAGTTCACCGAGTTCGGCCTGGACGCGCGGGCGTTCTCCGGGGTACGGATCGCCTGCGTGGACAGCGTCACCGGGGACGCCGTGCGGGCGCTCGGCATCAGGGCGGAGCTGATCTCGGTCGACCAGCAGTCATCGGCCGGCCTACTGGCGTCGTTCCCGGACTATGACGACGTCCTCGACCCGGTTGACCGGGTGCTGCTGCCGCGCGCCGATATCGCCACCGAGACGCTGGCCGAGGGCCTGCGCGAACGCGGCTGGGAGATCGACGACGTCACCGCCTACCGGACGGTGCGGGCCGCCCCGCCCGCGGCGCCGATCAGGGACGCCATCAAGACCGGCGGGTTCGACGCGGTGTGTTTTACCTCGTCATCGACCGTCCGGAACCTGGTCGGCATCGCCGGGAAGCCGCATTCCCGGTCCATCGTGGCGTGCCTGGGACCGAAGACGGCCGAGACCGCTCGGGAGTTCGGGCTGCGGGTGGACGTGCAACCCGAGGTCGCCGAGATAGGTGCACTCATCAACGCGTTGGCCGACCACGCCACCCGGTTGCGTGCTGAGGGCGCGTTGCCACCGCCCCGGAAGTCACCGCGTCGTCGCTGAACGGCTGACCGTTCGCCGGGTTGGGTGACTCGATTGCGCAAATCCGTCCTGGCAGGGCGCTGGCCAGATACGGTTTCACCATGAGTTCCCCGAGCGGTCCTGGTGAACAGCCTTATTCCGGTGGTCAGTCGCAGGGCTCATCGGGCCCGGGACGGTCGGCCGATCCGTACGCGGCCGGTCCTGCGGGTTACCCCGGCGGGGGTCAGCAGGCTTATCCAGGACAGGCTTATCCAGGACAGCAGGGTCAGGGTCAGCAGTCCTACCCACCGCAGGGTGGGTATCCCGGATCGCAGCAGGGCTACCCCGGCCAGTACGCGGCGGCCCCCGGCCAGTACCCCGCAGCTCCCGGCGGCTACCCCGGTTACCCCGGCAAAGCCGAGCTGCCGCCGGCGCCCACCCGGCCGAACACGGTGGACCTGGCCTTCTGGTGTTGGATGGTCACCGCCGCGCTGGCCCTGTTCGGGGTGTTCCTCTCCCTGATGAGCCCGACCTGGGACCAGGCCCTGGAGGCCGCCGGCGGCGACAGCAACGCACAGAACATCGTGACCACCGCCAAGATCATCGCCGTCGTGGCGGCAGTGATCTTCGTCGCGGTCTACGCGCTGTTCGCGTTCAAGATGCGGGCTGGACGGAACTGGGCGCGGATCGTGCTCACGATTTTCGGAGCGTTGAGCCTGCTGACGACATTTGGTACGACCACCCGGACCGTCGTCGTCAACGGCCGGACGTTCGAGGTCGCCTCAACTGCGTGGTTGGGATATCTCAGCGCGTTGGTCGCCCTGGCCGGCATTGTCTTGATGTTCCTGCCGGCGTCCAACAAGTTCTTTGCCGACTACCGGGCCAGGAAGCTGGCCGCCCTGCGGTGACGAATGGCGGTGCCCGGTTCACGGGGCCGGTAAGTTCGGGGGATGAGTTTCGGCTCGGGCGATGCCCGTAAGCGTCCTGGAATTTTCGATTCCTTCCGGGCCGCCCTCACCCCACCCGCACTCCCGGTCGACGACGGCACCCCCATCGTCCCGCCGCGAGGCGTCACCGTGGCCTCCGTGCTGGCCATCCTCGGTGGTCTGATCTTCCTGATCACCGGCGCCTACTCGCTGGCCACCATGGATCAGCAACTGGATCTACAGGTGACGGCCTACAACGCCGCTATCTCCGAGTGCACTACCCAGTTCGGTGGAATCGGTGATGCGGTCATCGCCCCGGCGGGTGCGGCCTCCGGCGTCGCGGCCAAGGCCGACACCTGCAAGCAATACCAACCGTTGACCTCCGACCTACTCTCGGCCGCCAGAACGCAAAACATCATGGTGCTGGGCGCGCTGGTGGTGATCGGGTTGGTGGCCGTGGCCGGTGGTTGGTTCGTTCGGCGTGGTGCCTGGTGGGCGCGGTTGGCCATCATCGGCGCCGTCGTGTTGTCGGTGCTGCTGACGCTGGGTTTCCAGGTCGCCACCTTGCTGACCCTGATCGCGACGATGGTCCTGATCGTTGCGGTGATGATGTGTTACATCGGTCGGGGTGCGGTCTACTTCGGTCGACTCAAGGCCAGGCGCAAGGGGTGAGTACCCGGGGGGACGGGATGGCCCGGCCCGGTCCGCGCGCCGTGGCAGCGTGCGTGTTGGCAGTTCTGTGCGCTGTCGGCGCCTGGTTGCTCGTCCAGGGCGCGGTCCACACCGATATCTTCCCGCCCTTCGTTGCCGGCACGTCCTCGACCTCGATCAAACGCTATTCCGGACCGTTCCTTACGGCCGCCGCAGGCGCGGCGCTGCTCGCCGCACTGCTGCTGGTGGCAGCGGTGACGGACCTGCGACGACATGGCCGATATAGCCGGTCGGCCTCCGCCGCCATCTCGTCGGCCGCCCTGTGACGCTGCTCGCCTCCCACGGACTGATCACTGTCGGGGCAAACTGGAACACTGGACGGGTGCCCCTTTTTAGGCCCCCGAGCAGTCCGGCCGGCCCAGTGCTCGTCGATCGCCCAGCGCTGTCCGAACCCCCTGCGCTGTCCGATCCGGTGGCCGTCTCGGACGCGCGGCGATGAGCCGGACGGTGGTGCACTTGCTGCGGCACGGCAAGGTCCACAACCCTGCAGAGATCCTCTACGGCCGGCTGCCCGGGTACCCGCTGGCGGCGTCCGGCCGGGTGATGGCCGAGCGGGTCGCCGATCACCTCGCCGCGCGGGACATCTGCTATCTCGCCGCCTCGTCATTGCAGCGGGCGCAACAGACCGCGGCCCCGCTGTCGGCCCGGCTCGCGGTGCCGATCCGCACGGATGATCGACTGATCGAGGCCGCGAACGACTTCGAGGGCACCGCGTTCAGGTTCGACCGGCAGACCATCGGCCGGCCCGAGACCTGGGCCAAGCTGCGCGACCCACGCCGCCCCTCGTGGGGAGAGCCGTACCTGGACATCGCCCACCGCATGCTGGGCGCGATCTACACGGCCGTCGGGGTGGCCGACGGCCGGGAGTCAGTTCTGGTGTCCCACCAGTTACCGATCGTCACGGCACGCCGGTTTCTGCAGGGCAAGCATCTCTGGCACGACCCGCGGCACCGCCGATGCACGGTCGCCTCCATCACCTCACTGACCTTCGATGACGGCGTGTTCACCGGCGCGAGCTACGCCGAGCCGGCGGCGGACATCCCGGCGGTCAACGATCCGGTGGCGGTGGCCGGCCCATGATGATCACCTGCGACACGGCCCCCCGTCGTCGGTGGGTGAATAGGCTGCTGGCGGCGCTCCTCGGCACGGTACTGGTGGGGGGGTTGGTGTCCTGCAGTACCGGCAAGGACGCGGCGGTCTTCGGCGGGTCGTTCACCTTCGTCTCGCCGGGCGGGAAGACCGAGTTCGCCTATCCACCGGCAGACCGGGGGACCGTGTCCGACCTGTCCGGGCCCGACCTGACCGGTGACGGCACCGTCGCCGTGTCCAACTACCCGGGCAAGGTCGTTGTGCTGAACTTCTGGGGTTCCTGGTGCGGCCCGTGCCGCGCCGAGGCCTCGACCCTGGACGAGGCGGCGGCGGCGCTCGCCCCAAAGGGCGTGCAGTTCCTCGGGATCAACGTCAAGGACACCAAGGCCGCCGGTACGGATTTCATGACGAGCAAGCAGATCTCCTACCCGTCCATCTTCGACCCGTCGATGCGCACCCTGCTCGCCATCCGTGGGTTCCCCACCGGGGCGATCCCGTCGACCCTGGTGCTGGACCGGAAGGGCCGAGTCGCCCATATCTGGCTGGAGCCGCTGGACGATCCGGCGGTGGTGGTCGGCGCCGTGTCGACGGTCGCTGCTGAGACGCCCTGATGACCGGGATTACCGATGCGGTCGTCGCCGGACCGTTCCTGGTCGCCGCGGTGCTGTCGGTGGCCGCCGGGGCGGTGTCCTTCGCCTCGCCGTGTGTGGTGCCGCTGGTGCCTGGGTACCTGGCCTACCTGGCGTCGCTGGTCGGCGCCGAGACGGTGCCCACGCGGGCTGCCCGGAGCGCGGTCCCGGAGGCGTTGAACGGGGGGTCTCGGGTCGTTTCACCCGTCACGGTGCACCGGGGCCGTGTGGTTGCGGCGACGGCGTTGTTCGTGCTCGGTTTCACGGTTGTCTTCCTCGCCCAATCGGTTGCCGTGATCGGCCTGACCCGGGCCCTGTTGGTGAACAACGACACCCTGATGCGGGTCGGCGGGGCCCTGACCATCGTGATGGGCCTGGCGATGCTCGGCCTGGTCGGACCCCTGCAGCGGGAGCGCCGGCTGCACGTCCGGCCCACCGGCCGACTGATCGGGGCGCCGCTGCTCGGGGCGGTGTTCGCGTTGGGCTGGACCGTGTGTCTCGGGCCGACCCTGGTCGGTGTGCTGTCGCTGGCCACCGCGACCGACTGGGGCGGCTCCGCGTGGCGTGGCCTGGGCCTGGTGATCTGTTACTGCGCCGGGCTGGGCATTCCGTTCCTGCTGCTGGCCCTGGGGGTGAGCTGGGCCGCCGGGTCGTTGACTTTCCTGCGCAGGCACTCTCGCGCCATCCAGATCGCCGGTGCGGTCGGACTTCTGGTCCTGGGCACCCTGATGCTGACGGGTGCCTGGGGCGGGTTCATTGCCTGGTTGCAGGGCCGGCTGGCCGGTGCGGAGACCCTGCTGTGACGGTCCGGGACACCGGCCGGGTCGCAGGCCCGATCGAGGACGACTTACCTGCCCTGCCGCCGCGGCAGGGCGGTGGCCGTCGGCTGCTGGCGTTCGGTCGGAACGTGTGGCGGCAGTTGACCAGCATGCGGACCGCGTTGATCCTGCTGTTCCTGCTGGCGTTGGCGTCCTTGCCCGGTGCACTGCTACCGCAGTGGGCGCTGAACAGCGGCAAAACGGCGCAGTACATCGTTGATCACCCCACCATCGGGCCGTTCCTGGATTCGCTCGGCTTCTTCCGGGTCTTCGGGTCGCCGTGGTACGCGGCGATCTACCTGCTGCTGTTCCTGTCGCTGGTCGGCTGCCTGCTGCCCAGGACCATCGAGTTCGTCGGACAGCTGCGGATGGACCCGGTCGCGACCCCGCGGAACCTGGCCCGATTGCCGCACCACCGCCGGGTCGAGGTCGCGGGTTCGCCGGAGATCGTCGCCGACCGGGTCACCGGGGGGCTCGCCGGTTGGCGGATCGCGCGACGGATCGAGGCCGCGCCGTCGCCCCCGGTGGTGACCATTTCCGCCGAACGGGGCTACGTCCGCGAAGTCGGCAACCTGGTGTTCCACCTCTCGCTGCTGGGTTTGCTGGTCGCCATCGCCGTGGGCAAACTCGTCGGTTACGAGGGTTCGGTCATCGTGAATGTCGGGTCCCAGTTCTGCTCCACCTCACCGGCGTCCTACGACAATTTCCGGCCCGGCCTGCTGGTCGACGGGACCGCCCTGGCGCCGTTCTGCGTTGACGTGCAGAACTTCTCGGCCACCTACACCGCCGCCGGGCAGGCCAGCGGGTTCCTGGCGACGGTGCGCACCCAGAGTGGCGCCGACGCCGGGACGGACCGGTGGGCCCTGGGCCAGCTGCAGGTGAACGAACCGCTTCGAATGGACGGTGAACGGCTGTATCTGCTGGGACACGGGTTCACCCCGCACTTCCGGGTCACTTTCCCGGACGGCACCGCCCGTGACTACTCCCAGCCGTTCGCGCCCGCCGCGAACGACCCGAACTTCACCTCCGAGGGCGCGGTCAAGATCCTCGACCCGCCCGGCGTCATCGGCACTGCGGCCATCCGGACGAGCCAGCTCGCGATCGTCGGGATCTTCGCACCGACCGCGGCACTACACGGCGGGATCATGAGCTCGTCGTTTCCGGCGCCGCAGAACCCCGGTGTCGCAGTCGATGTGTACCGCGGCGACCTTGGCATGGAGGGCGGCAGGTCACAGTCGGTGTTCGCCATCGACCGGGGTCAGATCGACAAGGGCCTGCTCACCCGGCAGGCCAGGGCCAACCTGATGGTCGGCCAGTCGGTCAGCCTGGCCGACGGCACCACGGTCACCTTCACCGGATTCAACGAGTGGGTGTCTCTGCAGACCTCGTTCGATCCCGCCCAGCTGGGAGCTTTGGTGTCGGCGGTGACGATGCTGATCGGACTGATGGTCTCGCTCGTTTTCAAGCGCCGCCGGGTGTGGTTCCGGCTGCGTGCGGTGCCGGTGACCGGCGGGACCGTCGCGGCCCCCCGTACCGTGGTGGAGGTCGGCGGTCTCGCTCGGACCGACCAGGCAGGATATGGGGAAGAGTTCGGGCGGTTGGCCGGACTCGTTGACCCGCAGCAGGACCCGACCGTGACAGCCGGTCGGCGGGTACGGGGTAGACGTCGGAATGGATGATCGCTGATGAACGACACCTGGGCACGCCTGTCCGACCTCGGCTTCGAGGCCGCGATGGCCGGCTACGTCGTCGCGCTGGTGTGTTACGCCGTTGAGGTGGCCTCTCGTCGTGGTGGCGACGTCCCGGCCGACCTGGTGTCGGAGCAGCGCTCGGCATCCCAGCGCGGCGCGACGTCCACGCTGACCCGCCACGGTGGTGGTGGGCCCGGCTTCGGCATCGGCATGGGAGTGATCGGGGCGCTGCCGCCACGGGCGGTGACGCCGTGGGGTGAACGATTCGGGCGGGCAGCGGTGCTGGTCACCGCAGTCGGTCTGACCGCCAACGTCCTGTCGGTGACCGCTCGCGGCCTGGCCACCAGCCGCCTCCCGCTGGGCAACATGTACGAGTTCACGTCCGTCATCTGTGCCGCTGCGGTGCTCTGCTGGCTGGTCGTGTTGGCCCGGACGGGGGCCAGGACGATGGGCATGTTCGTCCTGCTGCCGGTGGTGATCCTGCTGTTCGTGGCCGGGACCGTGCTGTACGTTCCGGCCGCCCCGGTGGTGCCGGCGCTGAACTCCTACTGGAAGTGGATTCACGTCACCACCGTGGCGCTGTCCTCCAGTGTGCTGATGGTCAGCGGGGCCGCGTCCCTGTTGTATCTGCTACGTGGCCGGTCGGACAGTCGCGCTGTCGTCGGTGCAACAGGTGACGGAGAGCCGGTGTCGGGTCGCCGGGGATCGCTGGTGGATCGTCTGCCATCGACCGCGACGCTCGATCGGATCGCATACCGGACGGCCATCGTGGCCTTCCCCGTCTACACCTTCGCCGTCATCGCCGGTGCGATGTGGGCCGAAGTGGCGTGGGGGCGGTACTGGGGATGGGACCCGAAGGAGACGTGTGCGTTCATCACCTGGGTGATTTACGCGTCCTACCTGCACGCGAGGTCGACAGCGGGCTGGCGCGGCCAACGGGCCGCCATCATCTCGGTGGTCGGGTTCGTCTCGGTGCTGTTCAACCTGTTCTTCGTGAACATGGTGGTGTCCGGGCTGCACTCCTACGCCGGACTGAACTAACAGCCGGTCAGCCGCTCTTGTCCTCGCCGCGCAGCTTGCGGTTGATCTCGTTGAGGAAGTCGGGATCGTCATCCGGGGCCACGGTTCGGGTGGGACGCGCGGGCCGCTGTTGCACCGAGGGACCATTCGCTGCGCCGGTTCCCGGGGTCCGTGCACCGATTCCCCGCCAAGCTATAGCGACCACCAGAATGGTCACGGCAATCGCCACGAGCATGTACACCGGCCACCTCCCTGTTCTGCTCTCAGAGTACGCACATCGCGGTGGGGCCCGCCGGGTCACTTGTAAATCGATGGCCGGACGCGCGACGCCCCGGCTCCCTCGCAACGGGCGGGGTAACCGGGGCGTGCCGACTGCTGCAGAGGACCGGGACTTATGCGCTCGATCGCGATGCGTCGACCGTCAAATCGGCCAGAAGCGCGCTGACTTCGGACTCCCGGAAACGCCGATGCCCGCCGGGCGTTCTGATCGAACCGATACGACCCGCCGATGCCCACCTGGTCACCGTTTTGGGGTCGACCCGGAACATCAGGGCGACCTCTCCTGGAGTGAGTAACCGCTCGGAAATTTCCATGGCCACGCGCCACCTCCTGTTCGGGCCCCGACTGGCCTCGTACGCTGCTGTTGTCGTCGGACATGCGTTGTGATTCCGCCACGCTCCGGCGTCAACCAGCGTTTACATGACCGAAGTGCCTGTTCGGTTTGTCCAAATTTTGCCGATGAGCAACGGTTCATCAATGGACATCCGGTGTGTGAGTACCCGTTCCTGTGACGAGTAACGCGGATTAGTGGAACCAGTTCGGCGAGTACTTCAGCTGATAAGGCGACGATGGGGGAAACGGTGGACGCGGTCGACCGGCGGCTGATCGAGGCGCTGCGCCATGACGGCCGCGCCAGCTTCGCCGAACTCGCCAGGTTGGTGGGCCTGTCATCCTCTGCCGTGCATGAACGGGTGGGCAAGCTCGAGACCGCCGGGGTCATCACCGGCTACCAGGCCCAAGTAGAAGCCAGGGCGATCGGCCGCGGGGTGACGGCCCTGGTCGGGATCGAACCCGGCGAGAACGGCCGCGACGATGTGATCGCGGACGCGCTGGAGAAAATCCCGGAGGTGGAGAGCTGTTACGGAGTCGCCGGCGACGAGGCGTTCGTGGTCCAGGTCAGGGTGGCCAGTGTCGATGACCTGCATCGGTGTATCGGACGATTGCGGGCCATCGACGGGGTGGCGCGGACCAGGACGACGGTAGTGCTGGCCACCAGGTTCGAGCACCGTCCCACGGCGGATTCGATCGATCCTGAGCCCCGTTGAGTATTCCCGGGACCTGGTGCCGTCCGTGGTTACCCTGATCAGGTGGATGCCCAAGAACCGCCCCCCGACGCGGCGCCTGTCAGCACGCCTCGGCTGTTGGTGCTGCTCCTGGGGTACAGCGCCCTCCGGGTGTTGCTGGTCGTCGCGCTGACCATTGCCCTGTCGTTCCTGATGCCGCTCATCGTGGCCGCTCTGTTCGCCCTCATCGTCCAACTGCCGCTGTCCTGGCTGCTGCTCTCCCGGCCGCGCCGGCGGGTGAACGAGGCGATCACCGGGGCGTCCGGGTCCCGACGGGCCGAACGTGCGCGGTTGCAATCGGCGCTCTCCGGAGACGAGCCGGAACCGCCCGGACCCTGATCCCACCTCACGCGGGAACGCGGTAGGCGATGACCGCCTCCGCGGTCGAGACCAGGTGCAGGCCCTCGGGGCTGACCGACGACACCGCCAGCGGAACCGCCGACGGGTCGGCTGTGCTTGGCTTCCCGGTCGCATCGCAGGTGAACGCCTGGCCACTGGCCCGGCGTTCTGGCGAATCGGTCACCGGGGCTCCGCGGACCGGGGTCTGCTGGAAACTGTCCCGGCCGGGGCACCAGAACACTTCATCAGGTGCGGGGTCCCGGCTGGCACCGGTGTCGACGTCGACCACCTTGCCCGCCAACACCATCCGGTGGTCGTCGAGCAGGGTCATGGCAAGCCCCGGATGATCGGTGGCCAGCGAGGTCTCGGCGCCCAGCGGCAGCGTCCAGATGGCCTCACCCGTCGACAGGTCGACCCGTTCCAGGGTGACCATCAGATCGGTGGCGGTGGTGAGCTCGTTCCCCCGGTTGGGGTCGCGGGCGAGCTGACCTGTGTAGCGGCAGCGCAACGCCGGGAAGGAGGAGCCGGGGGTTGACATCTGCTCGATCTCACCGAGCAGCCCGCGGCAGTTCACCGAGGTGCCCGGCTCCGTCCAGAGAATGTCACCCGTTGCGGCGTCCGTTCCGACCGTCGTCAGATTCGCCGCCAGGTCGAGCGGCGGAGTACCGGCCGCCTCATCCTGCTTCCAGTTCACGACACTGCTCAGGTAAAAGAGGTCCGGGTGGCCTGGTCTGGTGCCGAACATCTGGTGCGCGGTGTCCCACACGTCGGTCCCGAGTAACTCGTGTATCGGCTTCGACCAGATCAGCGTGCCGTCCTTCCTGGTCTGACCGATGATTTCCACCGGTGCTCCCTCGACCCGCACCACATTCCCGACGATGGAGGAGTACGGGCCGTCCGGCGGCGCGTCTCTCGGAACCGCCGACCCCGTCCCTGTGGCGCGATCCACTCTGATGGCGATGTTGCGAAATCTGTCCCCGTCGGGCTCCCAGCTCCACCCGCACAGCTTGGTGGTGTCGGGTTCGCAGATTGCCGGGATCCAGTTCCACCAGCGCTCGTCGCCGGTCAGGAGATCCTTGCCCGTGAGCGGATCCGCGACGACCAGGACCGAAAACCGGTCCAACCGCTCGGTGGGTCGCAGATAGGCGACGGCACCGTCGACATCACGGACCACGAGGCTGGTGGTCGACGCGAGGCCGCCGGCCCAGGCCCGTTGGCGCCAACGCTCGGCCCCGGTCGCCGGGTCCAGTCCGAACAGGTACAGGTCGGGACCAACCGTTGCGTACACCACCGCGCTGGCGCCGACCATCACGGGAGTGGTCAATGGTTGAAACCCGGTGCTGGACCAGATCTTTTCGACGCCCTTCGGTTCGGGGGCAACGACCGGCGACGCAGCCGCCGGGTTCGTGGGGTCAGCCGAAACCGATGACGCAGCCGCGCCCGGTGACGCAGTGGCATCCGACGACGCAGTGGCATCCGACGACGCAGTGGCATCCGACGACGCAGTGGCATCCGACGACATAGCGGTGCCCGATGGTGGCGTGGCACTGGGCGTGGATGACGTCGGGGAGACCGGTTGAGGTGGCACGTGGAAAGCGGTGACGCCGGTGCTCGTCGCAACGAGCCGCAGGTCCTCAGTGGGGCCGCTGTCGAAGAGCGCGCTGACCGACGTCGGGAGCGCCGCTACCGGCGTGTTCGCCGCGCTGCCGTCCGCTGTGCATTTCTGCACCACCTTGGAGCGGAGTGCGGCGGTGATCTGCTTCGTATCGTCCGAGTAATAGGGGTGGTCCCGTTGATAGGGCCGGTGGTCCTCGCACCAGAACACATCCGTTTCCGAGGGCGCGCGGACCATTCCGGTGTTCAGGTCGACGACCTGCGGCCCGGAGCCGGTGGTGACCAGCAGGTGGTCGTCATCCGACATCCCCTCGGATCCGCCCTGGGTGGTGTCATTGGCCAACAATCTGGCGGCTCCGAGGTTCACCGACCAACTGACCTGCCCGGTGTCCGGATTGATGCGTTCCAGCGTGACATCCAGCGAACTGGTGGTGTATCCCGTCCCGCTCTGCGCAGAGGTCGAATCGCTGGCCGTCCCGGTGTAGCGGCATCGGAAGGCCCGCCCGCCGGTCTCGCCACTCCTCCCCGCCCCGCTGGTCGTCGAGTGGTCGTCATCCATCGACCACTCCAGGGCCGCATGGTTGCCCAGGCAGCCGAAGGCGGTCCCGCGACTGGTCCACTGCGCGGCTCCGTCGGCCTTGTTCACCGCGGCCGTGTACAGGTCGCTGCCGAGATCGACCTGACTGTTGGACGTCTGGTACACCCTTGCGTTCAGCACGGAGTAGTCGCGCTGGGATGACGGCCACACCTGTTGCCAGCCGACGCCGGTGACGCCCGCCCCGAAAATGTCCGTCGCTGATTTCGTCCACACGTTGGCACCGCCGACCCGGCGCACGAGTTGTGATGCGGTGTTTTCGGCATAGCTGATCTGCAGGTCATCGGCCCCGAGGTCCCATGACCCCGAACCGGCTGGTACCGGCGTCGGGTCGACCGCTTCGGTGACACCCGTATCGAGACGTACCTGAAACATCCGGGAGTTCCACGAGCCCCTGCCGTTCTGCACGTAGGATTGGGCGCAGACCGCATCGGGCTGGTCGGAGCAGGCTCGCGGATGCCCACCCCAGTAACGCTTTTGCGAGACGACGAGGTCCGCCCCTGTCCGGGGATCGGCCAGGACCAGCTGTGCCAACCGCGCGTTCCCGACCGCTCGGAGGTACGCGACCTTCTTGTTCATCCCGAACGGCTGACCGACCGTGTCGGCGAGGGGCAGCGTCGCGGGCGTGCTCCAGAGCTGCTTTCCGGTCGCCGGGTCGAGTCCGTACAGCATCAAGCCGGTTCCGGTGCTCCCGTAAACAACGCCAACGCCACCGATGTCGACCACACTGCTGACCGGTTCGATGCCGCTGGTCGTCCAGAACAGCTCGGTCGTCGTCCGCGGCGGAACCGGTTGTGCCGAATCGGAGGCCGCCGAATCAGACTGCGCTGTCGACGTGCAGGCCCCCAGTGCAGCGAGCAGCGTCAGGACCAGGCCGATAAATGCGCATCGCAACTTCGCTGTCTTCTGCAAGACCTCGGACACGGAACCTCCCAGGCAGCCCACGGGCGGGGCCTGCCGGGCAGCACGCTAACGAGTCAGGCACCGGCTGCCGTGGAGTTGTCCACAGTCCGACTCACCTTCCAGATCTGGTAGTTCTCGGGCAGGCATACGGCGCAGGGCCTGAACCCGGCGGCGATCGCGGTCGGTTCGTCCTCGAAGAACACTCGGTCACGGAGGTACCCGCCGGCTGCTATCGCTCGCAGCGCAGCGGGGCAGTCGAGCCGCCCGTAGATCCGGCTCCGCCGGTGGCCGCCGACGGTGCCGGCAGCAGTGCTGAGATACGGCCGTTGATCGGCGCCCAGCAGGGTGTACCGGCGGTCGGCGCGAGCCGGTGGTGACGTCATTGTTAGCCCTGGTGCAGTCGAAGATGATCAGCCGAGGGCGAGGACGCGGGGCCGTAGCCAGTCCAGGGCGTTGTCGAGGTCACCGATGAGCTGTCGGGTCAGCAGCAGGTGATCCGGGGCGAGGATCCATGCGCGCTTGGTTTGGACTCCGATCACGGTGATTCTCAAGCGGAACGGAGCTGGCCGTCGCCCCAGCAGCGACGGCAGCTCGCGGACCAACGCGTTCAGGCCGGGACCGGGCGCGGTGTGGGCGTTGCGGAGCCGCGGGTCGTCGTTGAGTCCGTCGGACCACAGGTTGGCGTTGTAGTGGTGTCGTTGCAGGAGGACCCGCAGGTCCGGGACTTTGGCAAGCGCAGGAAAGGCCGGCGGCCGGAAGTCGTCGATGGCGCTGGTGCCGACGTCGAGCGCATGCCGCCACCACCTGGCCCACTGCTGTGAGGCCAGGTCCAGATCAACGTCGCGGCCGCCGAGCAGCCGCACGCCACCCCCGGAATCGACGTTGACGGGGCGGCGGGACCACACCGGCCAGACGTCAGCCCCTGGGTCAAGGGGCGGTATGACCGGCGACGTCATCGGCGACAATCCGACGACGTCGCGCACGTAGAGCGCGATCCGGAGCGCCTCCGGCTCCGCGATCGTGATCTTCCACCGCTCGGTACCTGCGATGAACATGGATCCATGGTGCCAGGGGTGGGCCGGTGATCGGAATGAGCAAGTTTTCTACAGGACCGCAGGGAGGGCGAGCCCCAACCCGAACAGCACGGCGTACGCCGACTCCACCCGCCCGGTCTGCCCCAGGACCGCGATCAGGTCCCGGCCCCGCGCACCCGCCAGCACGGATCGGACCGGCGGAACCGCAAGCGGCACCGCGCCCAGCGCCAGCAGGCTCCACGGCTGCCTGACCCCGACCGAGACAACCGCGACGAATGCGCCGATCACCATGCCCGCGAACACCCAGCGGCTCCGGCTCTCGCCCAGCACCACGGCGAGGGTTCGTTTGCCGGCGGCCGGGTCGGTGTGGACATCACGCAGGTTGTTGGCCATCAGCAGTGCGCAGGCCAGCAGCCCGATCCCGACTGCGGCAATCACGGCGTCCATCGACACCCGTCCGGCCTGGACGTAGGTCGTTCCCAGCACGGCGACCAGCCCGAAGAAGACGAAGACGAACACCTCGCCATACCCGGCGTAGCCGTAGGGCCGCGGCCCCCCGGTGTAGAACCACGCCGCCGCCACAGCGGCGAACCCAACCGGGATCAGCCACCAACTGGTCATCGCGGCCAGCAGGATGCCGGCAGCACCGGCCACTCCGAAGCTACCGAAGGCGGCTCGTTTGACCGCCGCCGGGGAGGCCAGAGCGGCGCCGACGAGCCGGGTCGGGCCGACCCGTTCGGTGTCGGTACCTCGGATGCCGTCGGAGTAGTCATTGGCGTAGTTGACGCCGACCTGCAGGGCCAGTGAGACCACCAGCGCGAGAACGCCGCGGACGATCGAAAACCCGCCCAGCGCGATACCGGCACCGGTGCCGACCAGGACCGGCGCGACGGCTGCCGGCAACGTCCGCGGACGCGCGGCCGAGAACCACTGTTGTGCTGTTGCCACGTCCGCCGAGCCTACTGGCCCGGCGGGCGGCTGAGCTCACTCTCGTGTCTAGCTGGTCGGATCGGAGCCTCAGCTGCACACGCGTTCGAGATAATGGCTCCTGGCTGGGGGGATAAAAACCGAGACTGTCGGTGGTGGGTTGTAGGTTCCTGGGTATGGATGAGGACGAGGTCGCCGGTCCCGGTCCCGGTGCCGGTGCCGGTGCGGGTGGTGCTGTGACCGCGAACGGCGCGCGGCGGTTGGTTGATGAGTTGGTGGCGGCGCAGCGGGTGTTGGCGCGGGCTCAGGCGGGGTTCGCAGGGTTGGTGTGTTCGTTCGCGGATGCCCGGCGGGGCCTTGATCGGCAGCTGCTCGGTGGGGTCGGGGCGGGGTCGGGGAAGGTGTCGTTCCGGGCGGGGGAGTTCGCGGCGGCGGAGATCTCGATGGCGGTTCATTCCTCCCGGTACACGGTTGCCCGGTTGATCGGGATGACCCGCCGGGTCCGGGCGGAGGCACCGGAGGTGTGGGATGCGTGGGTCGCTGGGGATGTCGATGCCGACCGGGTGCTGCGGATCAACCGGGCGTTGCGCCGGTTGGTGCGGGATTCCTCGAAGCAGTTGTTGAACGCGGTGGTGGTGGATGTGGCGGCGTCGCGGTCCCCGGAGGTGTTGGGCCGGTGGTTGAACCAGTTCATCGTGCAGACGGAACCCGATTTGCAGGACGAACGGTTGCGCCGGTCGTTCGCGGACCGGTATGTCTCGGTCCGCCCGGATGTGGATGGGATCAGTTTCCTGTCGGCGGCGTTGTCATCGGTCGATGCGCAGGCGGTGGACCGGGTGTTGACCGCGCTGGCCGGGGCGGCGGAGCCCGGTGATGTTCGGACGGTGCGGCAACGCCGGGCCGATGCCCTGGTGGATGTGTTGTGCGGTCGGGTGTCCAACGGGTGCCACGTGTCTTGGGACACCAACCGCGACACCGACGACCACCTCGACGACGACCCCACCGACCAGGATGACGAGACCCATCCCGACCAGGACGACAGCGACCGGGGCGACAGCGACCGGGGCGACGAGGCCACGAATTCCGACGGACACCTCGGGGAGGTGAACACCGAGCCCCAGGGCACCGGTGACGGCAGCGCCACTGACACCGAGAGTGCACGCGGGGCAATCAGTGCGGGCGGCAGCGATCAAGGTGGTCGCGGCGCGGGTCGCGGTGAACCAGAGACCGCTGACAGCAACGACGGAACCCGGAACGAGCCTGACTGGGATTCCGGTGACTGGGATGCCGGCGGCTGGGATGCCGGGGACTGGGACGCCGTGGATTGGGACCTGCCGGCGTCGGCGTTCCGTCCCGATCCCCGCGCGGGGCGGTTCCGCCCCGATCCAAGTGCGGGGCCGCCCGATGACACTGGACGACCGGATCCCGTTGGGACGGAAGGGTTCCCGGTGGCAACATCGCGGACCGGTGGGTACCCGCCAGGCGCGGCGAGGGTCCTCACCTGCGGCGGCGGCGGTGGCGGTGGCGGTGGCGGTGATGGTGATGGTGCTGACGGCAACCGCGGTGGTGGCGGTTGCACGGCCCGGCCGGTGCCGGTCACCATCGGGATCGTCGTCACGGCGGCGTCCCTGTTCGGCGCCACGGACACCCCCGGTGAACTGATGGACCGGTCCGCGTCCGTCCCGGCAGGGGTGATCCGGGAACTGGCCCACCAACCCGGGACCCTGTTCTACCGGTTGCTCACCGACCCGGAAGGGAACCTGCTCGACGTCACCGAGCTGGGCCGGTTCCCGTCCCGCAAGCTGGGCATCGCGGTCCGGTTCCGGGACGGCACCTGCACCGCACCGTCCTGCACCGTTCACGCCGCTGGTTGCGATCTGGATCATGTGGTTCCCGCCCCGCAGGGCCCGACGGCGGCGGTGAACCTGAAAACGACGTGCCGGCCCGATCACCGGGCGAAAACCTACGCCGGGCACCGCTCGGCCCGCACCGGCCCGCACACCAGTGAATGGACCACGCCCACCGGGCACCGGTACGTCACCCAGGATCAACCATTCCTCGTCGAAGACTGGCCCGACCCGGATCCTGGTGAATCCCGTGAACCCGGACCCCAGCGCGACAATCCCCGCCGGGACCAACCTCGCCGGGACAAACCCCGCCGGGACAAACCTCGCCGCGACAAAACCCCGGCGACGCAAACGCCCACGACCGAGGTCACTATGAGGTCGCGGGCGCGGTCCCCGAGGATCAGTGTTCGTCTTCACTGACGCGTGCCCATCGGCTCTGGGTCACACAACACCCGCGGCCAAGGCCGCCTGACGGTAAGCGGCGGCCAGTGTCTCAGCGGTTTCGTGGGCATTGAGGCCGCTGGGGTTGGGCAGCACCCACAGTTCGGCGCCGCTAATGTCCTCGGGCTGCCGGCCCGAGGCGGCGGTGCGTGGCCCGAACGCCTGGCGGTAGGCGGTGAGCCCGAGCACGGCGACGACCTTCGGGCGGGTCCGGCGCACCAGGTCGGTCAACCGCCCCGCCGCGGATCGAAGGTCGGCAGCGGTGAGTTCGTCGGCTCTGACGGTGGCGGTGGGCACCAGATTGCTGATGCCGACTCCAGCGCTGACCAGTTCCGCCCGGTCCTGATCGGTCATTCCGCGGCTGACGTCCATCCGCCTGGCGGTGATTCCGGCCAGGTGAAGTGCAGGCCAGAACCGGTTGCCGGGCCGGGCGAAGTGCGCATTCGCGGCAGCCGTCCACAACCCGGGATTGATGCCGACGAACAACAACCGAAGGCCCGGCCCTATCAGGTCGTCGACGGTGGCCCCACGAAATGTCAGCAACTCCGCTTTGCTGTAGCGGCCTGGACCGGTCACCACCGCACGGCTGACCGGCCGGGATCGGCCGCACCCAGCAGACGGGCAGTGACCTCCGCGGTCGCCGCTTCCCGGATCGCCACCCGGTCCGGTTTGCCAGAAGCCAGCTCGGGCAACCTCTCGACGACCACGAGCTGCCGCGGTGCGGCGGCCGGTCCGCGTCGGCGGGCCGCACTGCGCAGGCTCTGCAGGTCCGGCACGGCACCGGGGGCGGGCACAACGACGGCCACGACCACTTCTCCCCAATCCGGATCGGGCACCCCCACCACCACCACATCGCGGACACCGACGACCGTCCGCAGTTCGGACTCCACTCCGGCCGGATCGACGGTGAGCCCGCCGGTGGTTATCAGGTCGTCCATCCGGCCCATCACCTGCCAGCGACCGCCGGCGAGCACGGCAAGATCTTGGGTGCGAAATGTGCGATCCCCACCCGCCCCGCTTGCCGGGTCTCGGGGAACGCCGAATGCTGGGTGGCCGGGCATGTTCCGGTACCCGCGAGCCACCACCGGACCGGTGATCATCACCTGCACCGGCTCGCCCACCCTCGCCAAGGCACCCGCGCCCCTCGCCAAGGCACCCGCGCCCCTCGCCAAGGCACCCGCGCCAGCTCCCGCGCCGCCCCCCGAGGCACCCCCCGCGCCGACCCCGAGTCGCGGGTCGAGCGGTCGCACCTCCGATACCGTGACACCGTCCAACGGCACACCGTCATAGACGCAACCGCCGCAGGTCTCACTCATCCCGTAGGTGGTGACCAGGCGAACTCCGGCCGCCCGGGCCCGCTCCACCAGGTCCGTCCTGGTGGCCGCACCGCCCACCAGGACGGCGTCGAACGAGGCCAGTGCTGCGGTGGCGGACGGGTCGGCCAGGACCCTGTTCAGCTGGGTCGGCACTAGCGAGGTCAACCGTCTACCCGCCGGCAAGGCCCCGGCGACCTGCTCGAACCGGCGCGCGGTGAACGCGTCTGCGGTGTCCAGGACCACCGGAACGCTCCCCGCGGCAGCCGCCCGCAGCAACACCTGCAACCCGGCGATGTGAGTAGCCGGCAGGGCCAGCAACCACTGCTCCGGCCACGCCGCCCCCGCACCGTCGCCCGGGCCCAGCCGCCGCCGGGTGGCCGCTGCCGAGGCTCGCAGCGCGGACGCCGGGAGCACGGCCCCCTTCGGGGTTCCGGTGGACCCGGAGGTGGCAACCACCAGTGCAGTCGGGTCGGAGTCGTCGTCCTCGCCGGTTCCCATTGGTTCACCGGCCCGCAGCGCGGCCGCCAGCCGGGCGGTTTCGGCCTCGTCGCCGGCGGGGACCGGGAGCAGGACCGGGCCCACCCCTGCCATCGCGTCTGCGAGCGCGGGCAACAACTCGAGAACCCGATCGCCGGTCGGCACCCGAAGCAGTGCAAGGTCTCTCGCCATCGGTGCCTCAGTACGCCCAGGGGTAGCTGGAGAAATCGGGAGATCGCTTCTCCAGGAACGAGTCCCGGCCTTCAACTGCCTCGTCGGTGCCGTAGGCCAGCCGGGTGGCTTCACCGGCGAACAACTGCTGCCCGACCATTCCGTCGTCGGCCAGATTGAACGCGTACTTCAACATCCGTTGCGCTGTCGGGGATTTGCCGTTGATCAGCGCTGCCCACTGCAGCGCAACGGTTTCCAGATCGGAATGCGGGATGACCTCATTGACGGCGCCCATGGCCTGCATCTGTGCCGCGGAGTATTCCCTTCCCAGGAAAAAGATCTCGCGCGCGAACTTCTGACCAACCATCCGGGACAAATACGCGGATCCATACCCGCCGTCGAACGATCCGACGTCCGCATCGGTCTGTTTGAAGCGGGCGTGCTCGGCGCTGGCGAGGGTGAGATCACAGACCACGTGCAAGGAATGTCCACCCCCGGCAGCCCAGCCTGGCACCACCGCGATGACGATCTTTGGCATGAAACGGATCAGTCGCTGCACCTCCAGGATGTGCAGCCGGCCCGCCCGAGCCGGGTCGACGGTGTCGGCGGTCTCACCGTCGGCGTACTGGTAGCCCGACCGGCCACGAATTCGCTGGTCGCCGCCGGAACAGAACGCCCACCCACCGTCCCGTTGGCTGGGTCCGTTGCCGGTCAGCAGGACGCAGCCGACGCTGCTGGTCATCCGCGCATGGTCCAGCGCGCGGTACAACTCGTCGACGGTGTTCGGGCGGAAGGCGTTGCGGACCTCCGGTCGGTGAAACGCGATGCGGACGGTCGGCAGGTCCACGGTTCGGCCCGCTTCACCGGAAGCTGGCTCTCCCTCCGGGGCGGGCCCGACCTGGCGGTGGTAGGTGATGTCAGTGAAGTCGAAGCCGTCGACCACGCGCCAGCGGTCGGGGTCGAAGATCGCACTGACCGCCGGGGTACTCATGCGGTGCAGCGTAGATCGGGAGGCGCAGACACTCGACCGTCCGACGAGTCCCGGCCAGCTGCTGGTAGGCAAGCGGGATGCGAATACTGATCACCGGCAGCGCCGGGCGCCTCGGAGAGGGCTTGATGTCCGAGTTGAGCGCGGACGGTCACGATGTCGTCGGCCTGGACGTTCAGCCGTCCCCCCTCACCACCGTGCACGGCTCGGTCACCGACCGGGTGGCCGTCCGTCGAGCCCTTCAGGGAGTCGACGCCGTTGTGCACACCGCGACACTCCACAAGCCGCACGTCGGGGTCCACCCGCGTCAGGACTTCGTGCAGACCAATGTCGTCGGAACGCTGATTCTGCTGGAGGAGGCCGTCGCGGCGGGGGTCGGTCGATTCGTCTTCACCAGCACGACGAGTGCGTTCGGCCGCTCTCTGGCGGCGTCGCCCGCCGCCCCGGCCACCTGGGTCACCGAGAGGCTCCGCCCGTCGCCACGAAACGTCTACGGGTCGACCAAGGTGGCTGCCGAAGACCTGTGCGAACTGGTCCACCGTGACCACGGGTTGCCGTGCGTGGTGTTGCGTACGGCGCGATTCTTCCCCGAACCGGATGACTCCCCGGCGGTTCGTGACGGGTACTCGACCGCGAACGCCCAGGCGAACGAAATGCTCTACCGCAGGGTCGATATCGCCGACGTGGTCGATGTGCATCGACGCGCGTTGGAGCGAGCCCCGACCCTCGGTTTCGACCGTTTCGTGATTAGCGCGACCACCCCGTTCCGCCGAGCCGATCTGCCTGGGCTGCGTCGGGACGCGCCGGCCGTGGTGCGGCGACTGTTCCCCGACGTCGAGGAAGTTTATGCGCGCCGCGGGTGGCGAATGTTCCCCGCCATCGACCGGGTTTACGTCAACCGGCGGGCCAGGGCACTCCTGGGTTGGCGCCCCGTGTACGACTTCGGCCACGTACTGCAACGGTCTCCGCCGGCCGGGAGCCTCGCAGTGAGCTGGCCGTGAGGATCGGGGCGAAGGGCTACCACCGCCGGTCTTAACCGGATCCGAATCGACGCCGGACCCGTCCCGTAACGCCGGCGGGCAGGGTGATGACGGGCGGGAAAGTCCCGCCGGTTCGCACAGGAGGAATAAGCCATGAATAAGCCAACGATCAGAACACTGTTGACCGGCGGGATCGCCGCGCTCGCGGTGGCCGGTGCCGTTGCGGTGAGTGTGCCGGCGGCGGCGAGTGCGGCCGGCCAGGCGGTGGTCAGCCAATCGTCCAGCGCTCGGGGGGGTGGGGACGGTACGGCTGCCTGCGATCGGCTGAAGAAGAATCAGGACCAGCGGAACGCCCGGCTGACCCGGCTACAGGCCGACGAGAGCACCCGAGGTTCGATCAAGTGGTTGACGGCCAGGGCGGCGGCGGCGGCTGCGGCGGGGAACAACGAGCGGGCCACGCTGGATACCGACAGGGCGGCCCTGCGATCGGCGATCCTCGGGCCGCTGCAGACCGTGAAAGCAGACGCGGATGCGCTGATCGCCGCCAAGTGCGGCTGATCGGCGGCGGCCGCTGGTGCTGGTGGGTCGTCATGGATGATCGCGGTGCGTCAGGCTGACCTGGTGACAGCAGGGAACCGGGGTCTGGTGCTGGTCGTCGAGGATGAATCCGTCATCGCCGACGTGCTGCGTCGATATCTGGTCGCCGCCGGATTCGGGGTGGTGCTCTGCGCGACCGGGCGGGATGGGCTCGCGGCAATCCGCCGGGACCGCCCGGCCGCGATCGTTCTCGATATCGGATTGCCGGATATGGACGGTCTGGACCTGTGCCGCCAGTTGCGCACGGCGGGGGACTGGACCCCGGTGCTGTTCGTGACGGCCCGCGACGAGGACATCGACCGCATCCTCGGGTTGGAGCTGGGTGGTGACGATTACCTGGTCAAGCCGTTCAATCCGCGGGAACTGGTGGCCAGGGTCAGAGCCGTACTGCGACGTTCGGGTGGGTCAGGGGCGCCGCCGTCCGCGGTTCTGACGGCGGGTGGGGTGCGGATCGACCCGGCACAGCGGCGGGTCTGGGTCGATCCGGCAATCGGCCCCAACAGCACCGGACGGGACGACAGCACGGGACGGGACGACACCACGGGACGGGACGACGGCACCGGCCGGGACGACAGCACCGGACGGGACGACGGCACCGGCCGGGACGGCCCCGACGGCACTGTCCGGACCACCGAGGCGGACTTTACGCCGGTTGAAGTTGCGCTGACCGCAACTGAGTTCGATCTATTGCTGTTCCTGGTCCGGCACCCGGGCCGGGTGTTCGAACGGTCCAGCCTGCTCAGCTCGGTGTGGGGCTACAGCACCGGCGCCGGCGCGCGGACGGTGGATGTGCACGTCGCCGCCCTACGGTCGAAACTTGGTGCGGCCAGCCCGATCCGGACCGTTCGCGGGGTGGGTTACTCGGCGGACGACCAGGGAGCGGCGAGATGACCACCGATGTGCCACCCGCCGCCGGTACCAGCCTCGCCGTCCGGGTGACGCTGTTGGTGGTCGCGGTGGCGGTGCTGGTCGCGGTGATCGCCAGCGTGGTGGGTGTGGTGGTCGTCCGGCGGACGCTGATCGATGTCACCACCGAGGCCCTGGCGGACCGGGCCGACGTCATCGCCGCCACCATGTCGGCCGATCCGGCTGCGACGCCGACCGCGCTCGCCGCGGCCGCGCAGGTGTTGACGGCGCAGGGCATCGCAGTGATCGAGATCGGCCGTGACGGTGAATTCACGGACACCTCACGGCGGACGGAGCAGGCAGCGAGCGCGGCCGGGGCGCACCGCGCGGTGGGCGGTCAGTCGGTCTCGGGGTCCGCGGCGGTGGGTGGCGGGCTGCAACTCGTCGAAGCTCGGTCCAGCAGTGCCGGCGGCTTCGCCCTGGTCGCGCCGGCCGACGTTGCCATGGCCGCCCGGCAGGCGCTGGAACGGCGTCTGTTGTGGGCAATCGCGGCTGGGGTGGTCGCGGCGGTGCTCATTGGGTTGCTGGCGGCCCGGGTGGTGTCCGCGCCACTTCGCCGGACGGCCGGCCTTGCCAGGGCGATGGGCGGCGGGGCCCGTGACCTGCGGGCACCGATCACCGGCCCGCGGGAAGTCGCGGAGGTATCAATGGCCGTCAACGACCTCGCAGATGCGCTGGCGCACAGCGAATCCCGGCAACGTGAGTTTTTTGCGTCGGTGTCGCACGAATTGCGAACGCCCCTGGCCGGGATCAGCGGGCAGGCGCAGGCACTGGCGGACGGGATGGTGCCGCCGCCCGAGCAGGGCGCAGTCGGCCGGAGCATCGTGGCCGAGGCCGGTCGACTGGAACGGCTGGTCACCGACTTGTTGGACCTGGCCAGGCTCGGCGCCGATTCGTTCCGGATCGACGAGACCGGCACCGACCTGACGGCGCTGATCGCCGAGATGGGCAGGGCCTGGCGGGCCCGGTGTGAAGCCCGTGATATCCCTTTGAGGCTCGAGATCCCGCCGCACCCGGTCGTTGTGGTCACCGATCCCAGGCGGCTGCGGCAGGTGCTGGACGCCCTGGCGGACAACGCGTTCCGACAGCTCGGACCGGGTGGTCCGCTGGTGTTGCAGGTCGGCACCGACGGCGGGTCAGCGGTGCTGCAGGTACGCGACGGCGGCCCCGGGCTCGCCGACAAGGACTACCCGGTGGCGTTCGAACCTGGGGTGCTGCATGCCAGATACCGACATCGCCGACGGCCCGATAACCCGGCCGGAGCGGGGTTGGGCCTTGCCCTCGCCCACGGCCTGGTCACCAGGTTGGGCGGGACGATCGTGGCGGCGCCCGCCGTCGAGGGTGGGGTTGCGATGACGATCCGGTTGCCGATGTCATCCTGACCGGTGTGCCTTCCGCAGAGCCAGGTGAGTTGATCGCGCTGCTGGCCACCGCCCGGGTGTTCGCGCTCCCGTTGACGGAGCGGTTCAGGGGGATCACTGTCCGGGAGGGGGTGCTGCTGCAAGGGTCGGCCGGGTGGGCCGAATTCGCGCCGTTCCGCGATTATGACGACGCCGAGTGCGTGCCCTGGCTCCGGTCGGCGATCGAGTCGGCGACGACCCGATGGCCGCAGCGGGTTCGGGATCGGGTCGAGATCAACACGGTCGTGCCGGTGGTCACCCCGGAGCGCGCGGCCGAGTTGGCCCTGGCGTCCGGTTGCCGGACCGCCAAGGTGAAGGTGGCCGACCCCATGACCGACCTGGCCGCCGACGCCGACCGGCTGGCCGCGGTCCGAGGGGTACTGGGACCGGCCGGCCGAATTCGGATCGACGCCAACGGGGCCTGGTCGGTCCGGGCGGCTGTCGCTGCGATCGAGCGGCTGGACGACGCGGCGGGCGGGTTGGAGTACGTCGAACAACCGTGCCGGACGCTGCCCGAACTGGCACAGGTTCGCGGGCGGGTCCGGCCGCCCATTGCCGCGGACGAGTCGATCCGCCGGGCCGCCGACCCGGCGCGGGTCGCTCTTGCCGGTGCCGCCGACATCGCGGTGATCAAGGTGCCGCCGCTGGGTGGGGTGCGGGCCGCCCTGGCGATCGCGGCCAGGGCCGGGTTGCCGGTGGTGGTGTCGTCAGCTCTCGACACCTCCGTTGGCCTGGCCGCCGGGTTGGCGCTGGCCGGGGCACTGCCGACGCTGGATTACGCCTGCGGCCTGGGCAGCGGCAGCCTGCTCGCCACCGACGTGACCGGCCGACCGCTGCTGCCCGACGGGGGATACCTCCGCGTTCCTGGCTGCGCCCCCGAGCCGGACCTGGTCGCCACTGTCCTGGCTGACCCGCCGACCACCGGGTACTGGCTGGCCAGGCTCGCCAGGGTGGCCGCATTATTGGGCTGACCGGACGCGGCGCTCCGGTCGGGCGCCCACCGGTCACAATGGCACGATGAACCCGTCGTCGGCGCTGGCCGCAGTGCTGGTCGATGAGCTGATCGCCAACGGCGTCACCGACGTGGTGCTTTCGCCGGGGTCCAGGAACGCGCCGTTGTCGATGGCGCTGCACGCCGCTGACGCGGCGGGTCGGCTGCGGTTGCATGTCCGGATCGACGAACGCACCGCGGGTTTTCTGGCCCTGGGTCTGGGCCGAGGGGCCGGCCGCCCGGCCGCAGTAGTGACTACGTCCGGAACCGCGGTGGCCAATCTGCACCCGGCGATCCTGGAGGCCCATCACGGCGGGGTTCCGTTGCTGGTGTTGTCCGCCGACCGTCCCGCCTGGTTGCGGGACGTCGGGGCCAACCAAACAGTTGACCAGCGCGGGCTTTTTGGCACTGCGTTGCGATTTTTCCATGAATTCGCAGCGCCCGCTGACACCGCTATCAGCGCAGCCGACCACCCGGCCGGCTGGCGAGCAATGATGTGCCGGGCGGTTGCCGCCGCCCGAGGCGCGGGTGGCCTGCCTGGCCCGGTTCAGCTCAATGTGGCCCTCGCAGAACCCCTGCTGCCCGAGGGGACGGTGCCTGCCACCGCCGAAGCTAACCGGCGTAACCGAATTCCGGGCCCGTGGACCCGGATCGAGATCCCTGACCCCGCTGACGGTCTCGCGGTGCCGCCGCCAACAGCGGGGGAGCGGGTGCTCTTCGTTGCCGACCTCACCCACCCCTTGGCCGCCGGTGTTGCCGCGGCCGGCCATCTGGTGATCAGCGAGGCCGGCGGCGCGGCCGGTTTTGCGGTCCTGCAGGCAGGTCTGCACCTGTTGGCGGACAACGATTTCCTGGATGCCGAACGGCCGGACCGGGTGATCGTGCTGGGTCGCCCGACGTTGTTCCGGTCCGTGCAGCGGCTGCTGACCGACCCCAGGATCGCGGTGGATGTGGTCGCTCCGCCGGCCGGCTACGCCGACCCGTCCGGTGGTGCGCGGGTCGTGGCAGCGGGCCGGCCGGACCTCACCGAGCGTCCCGATCCGGCGTGGGCGGCCCGGTGGCGGGTCGCCGACACCGGCGCCGCAAAGGCCGTTCGTGGCGTGCTGAACGGCCTGGACATCGCCGCGTCGCCCCGGCTCGCCGCCGACCTCAGTGCGGCCCTGCCCGTCCGGGCGACCCTGGTCCTTGGCTCCTCGCAGGCCCCGCGGGACGTCGGTCTCACCGCTGCCGGCCGGGACGGCTTGCGAATCGTGGCCAACCGCGGGGTGGCCGGCATTGACGGGACCGTTTCCACCGCGGCCGGGGTGGCGCTCGCGGCCGGTCCCGATGAGGGCCCGACCGTCGCATTCCTGGGCGACCTGACGTTCCTGCACGACCTGACCGGGTTGATCATCGGCCCGCACGAGCCCAGGCCCGACCTGACCATCGTGGTCAGCAACAACGACGGCGGTGGCATTTTCGGCACCCTGGAACCTGGCCGACCCGAGCATGCCCGCGCTTTCGAACGGGTCTTCGGCACCCCCCACGGTGCCCTGATGGCTGATCTGGCAACGGGTTGCGGCGCCGAGCACGTGCTCATCGGTACTTCTGCCGAGCTTGCCGAGGCACTCGACAACCCCGGTGGAATAAGGGTTGTCGAGGTTCCAACGGTCCGGACAGAGTTGGCGGCAACGTATGCGGTAATCCAGCAGGCAGTGCGCGCGGCCCGGTGATGCCGGTCGGGGCAGCCTGCGATGGTTTATTTCGACGGGGCCGGCGGGGGAAGCACGACCGCGGGATTTGCCGCAACCAGCAATTGCCTGATGAACTCCTCGGTCCGGTCGTAGTTACCCTCGCCGAATGTCTGATACCGCAGAGTTCCTGAGCCGTCAACGAGATACGCGGCGGGCCAGTAACTGTTGTGGTAGTTCCGCCAGGTGGCCGCAGCATTGTCCAGCCCGACGGGATAGTGAATTCCGTTCGTGGCGACCGCGTCCCGCACATTGTCGGGGTCACGTTCGAACGAGAATTCCGGTGTGTGGATCCCCAGAACGACCAGGCCCGCGTCCCGGTAGGTGTCTGCCCAGCCGGTGACAAAGGGCAGGGCGTGCTGGCAATTGATGCAGGCGAACGTCCAAAAATCGACCAGGACGACTTTTCCGCGGAGAGTGGCCAGGTCCACCGGGGACCCGCCATCGGTATTGATCCAGGTGTCGATGCCGACCACCGCCGGTGCCGGGCCGCAGTTGGCCAACGCCTCCGACCCGGCGACGCACTGGACCACCGGGCCGGCCGCCGGGACCACCTGGGCCAAGGGTGGGATCAGTGCGCCTCCGCTCGGCGGGGCCAGTGCCTGGAGCGCGTCCCGCGCCGCCGGGCCGTCCTCCACCGCGGCAACCGCGGTCTGGGTGTACGCGGGAATCAGACGCTGCAACCCGTCGGTCAGGTTCAGGGTGAGCGCTACAGCCAGGGCCATGATCAGCACGCCGCCGGCGGTGCGGAACCGGCGGGCACCCCGCCGGAATCCCTGCGACCGTCGGCCGATGAGGTCCCCGGCGTAGGCGAACAGCATCAGCGGAACGGCGGTACCCAGGGCGAATGCGGCGGTCAGGATCAGCACCCCGCCGTTGACCTGGCCGCTGGTTCCGGCAATCGCGATGGCGGCGATCACCGGCCCAGCGCACGGGACGTACAGCGTGCCGAGGGCCACCCCGAGCACGAACGGACCCCGGGCACCCGCGGCGTCGGCCCGCGGGAGCACCGTGAACGGGCGCTGCAGCAACCGTTCCACCGCAGGGACGGCCATCCCCAGTCCGACGACGAACACCACCGCCAAGCCGGCCCACCGCAACAGCTCTGGCGGCAGCGTAACCGCCGACAGGAGCACCGAACCGGCCAGCGTGACGACCGCAAAGCCCAGGACCAGACCTGCCACGATCAGCGCGGGCCGGAATCGGTTGACCGCGGTGGCCTCCGCCGAGCCGCGTCCGGATCCGGCTCGATGTCCGGGTCCGGAGCCGAAGAACACCATCGGGAGCACCGGCAATACACAGGGCGAGACCGCGGTGACCGCGCCCGCAACGAGGCCGATCACTACCAGCGTCAGCACGGTGTCCGCCAGGAGCGCTGACGGGACGAACCGGTGAATCGGTTGAGGATCACCACCTCATCCTCATCGGCGCTGACCCGCGGGTCCACGATCCAGATATTACGCATTGAGGACGGCACAAATTCAGGACGGGAATACCGGACGGGGTCAGCCCCGGGCCTCCAGCGCGTCCCGGATCGGAATCATCTTGACCTGCGCCTCCCTGGCCTCGGTCTCCGGATCGGAATCCGCGACGATCCCGCAGCCGGCCATCAGCCGGACGCTGCGGCCGCTGACCTGCGCGCAGCGCAAGGCAATCGCGAATTCACCGTCGCCGCGGCTGTCCAACCAGCCGACCGGCGCCGCATACCGCCCCCGGCGCATCGGTTCCAGCTCCCGGATCACCTGGCGCGCAACGTCAGTCGGGCTTCCACCGACGGCGGCAGTCGGGTGCAGCCGGGCAGCCAACTCCAAGGCGGTCGGCCGCAATCGTCCCAGCCGGCCGGTGATGTCGGTCGACAGGTGGGTGAGGTTGGCCAGTTCTAGCGGCACCGGCGCCGACGGAACGTCGAGTTCGTCGCATGCCGCAGCGAGTACGTCGGCGACCGACCGGACCGCGTAGGCATGCTCTGCGGTGTCCTTCGCACTGCCGAGCAGGTCGGCGGAAACAGCGTCGCCGCTGCGTTCCTTCCAGGCCGTTCCGGCGAGCACCCGGGATGCAACCTCCGCGCCGGTCCGGCGGATCAACAGTTCCGGGCTGGCGCCGACGAGACCGTCGACGGCGAACGTCCAACAGTCCGGGTAGGCGGCTGCCAGCTGGCCGAGCACAAACCGTTCATCGACGTCTGCTGCGGTACTGGCGTCGAGATCGTGCGCCAGGACTACTTTCTGGAGTTCACCCGCCCTGATCCGGGCGGTCGCCGCGGTGACGGCGGAGGTGAACCCGGCCACGGACAGGTCGGCGTCGGCGTAGCTCACCCGGCCCGGCGGCCGGATCGCCATAATGCGCTGGCCGTGAACGCGCTGACCCTGCACCGCCCCGATCCGGGTCTGGAACGCGCCGGCTGGACCGACGTGCAACACCGTCTGTGGGACCACGGCAACCGCGACGTCGTCGTCATCGAAACCGAGGGAGACAAAGGCGATGGGCCCGCTACCCGGCCGGTCCACCCGGTCGTCCACGTCGAGATCCGCGCACACCCCGGCGAACCAGTCCTGCAGTTGCGCGGCGGCATCCGGGCCGGTCGCCGTCATCCGGTCGTGCACACCCCACCCGACGAAACCCTGCCCGCCGCGGACGAAACACAGTGCCCCGGTGGGGGCGGGCAGCACCGACAGCGGATCCGCCGGAGCCGGCAGGGCCGCACAAACCGCCGTCAGCTCGAGTCGGGTGGCGGGGACGGCGGTCACGAACGCCAAGAGTAGTCGGGCCAGAACCACCTGCTGTTCTCACGGAAAGTGATCCTGGTGACGGCCAGTGGCTGCTCTCGGTCGACCTGGGGCCCGGCGCCGGGGTCCTAAGCTCGGGATCGTGACGGCCGCGGAGGAGGGACCCGAACCCGTCGGAGTGGTGACGCTGCCACCGCCTCGACCAGAGCCGCCACCCGTTCGCCCGGCCTGGCGATGGGCGGCCAGGGGGGTGACCATTCTCGGGGTCGCAGTGATCGTCATGTTGCTGGCCCTGACGATCGGCATGCGCGCCAACGATGCGGCCATCGACCGGAACCTCGGAACCGCGACAGCGACGGTCCTCTCGTTGTCCCCGTTGCGCACCGGAGTCGAGTTCGTGGACGCCACCGGCGCGACCGTTCGCCCCGTGGGGGGTGTGCTGTATCCGGGGCTGTTGTCCCTTGGTCAGCAGTTCGTCGTCGAGTACTCGCTGACCGATCCGCAGATCGCCAGGGTGGCCGGCCGGACCGCCGCGGTGGCAACCCTGTCGCTGGGGATCACCGCTGCCGCCGGCGTGGTGATTCTTGTCCCGTTGGCCTGGTGGTTCCAGCGCCGATCCCGGCTGCCGCTGGTCGGTAAGCTGCCGAACCATGGGCAGGGGTAGATGACCAGGGCCGGGCTGGAGAAAGAGCCACGCCAGGTGGCGGCGATGTTCGATGCCGTCGCCCAACGGTATGACCGGACCAACACGATCCTGTCCGGGGCGCAGGACCGGCGGTGGCGACGACGCACCGTGCGGGCCCTGCAGCTGCTGCCGGGTCACAAAGTGCTGGACGTGGCCGCGGGAACGGGGGTCTCGACCAGCGCGCTGTCGGCAACCGGCGCCTGGTGCGTCGCGACCGACTTCTCGTTGGGCATGTTGGCTGCGGCCAAGCCGGGGTTCCGGTTACCCCGGGTGGCCGGTGACGCGCTGCACCTGCCGTTCGCCGACGCAAGCTTCGACGCGGTGACCATTTCTTTCGGGCTGCGTAACGTCGCCGACGCGGCGGCCGCTCTCGCGGAATTCGCACGGGTTACCCGCCCGGGTGGGCAATTGCTGGTGTGCGAGTTCTCCAGGCCACGCCCCGCACCGATCCGTTGGGGTTACCGGTGGTACCTGCGCACCGTGTTACCCGCGCTGGCCCGTCGGGTGTCCTCCAACCCGGACGCGTACACCTACCTGCAGGAAACGATCGACGCCTGGCCGGACCAACCGGCGTTGGCACGCACGATTGCCCAGGCCGGCTGGACCGACGTGGTGTGGCGCAACATGACGTTCGGCGTGGTCGCCCTGCACCACGCGGTACGTCGACCGGCGTGACCCCCGACACCGCCGGCACCCTGGTGCCGGAGGGCCAGATCGAGTCCTACACTGTGCTCACAGCACTTCGTGAACGAATTCACAAACTTGTCGGCCCGCCGCGGGGAACGCCGCCGTCCCCTTCCGGCCTGATTCGCAGCCACTGCGCGGGGAGGTCCGATGAGCACGATCGTTGACCCTGATTCCTCGGCCGAGGTGATCGTGGTGGGCGCGGGTCCGGCCGGTTCGACTGTCGCCACCCACTTGGCCCGCTCCGGGGTGGACGTTCTGCTCTTGGAGAAGTCGACGTTCCCGCGGGACAAGGTCTGCGGCGACGGCCTGACCCCACGCGGGGTCAAGCAACTGCTGGCCCTCGGGGTCGACGTGTCCGGGCCCGATTGGATCAAGAACAAGGGCTTGCGGGTGGTCGGCGGCGGTACCAGCCTGGAACTGCCGTGGCCGGTGCTGCAGGACTTCCCCGATTTCGGCCTGGTCCGTCCCCGACGCGATCTCGACGAGATGCTGGTCACCCTAGCGGTCAAGGCCGGTGCGCGGCTGCGAACCGCTACGTCGGTCACTGGTCCGCTGCCGGACGACCGGACGGGACGGATCGCCGGCGTCACCGCGAAAACCGCCGAGGGGCCGAAGGAGTTCCGGGCGCCGCTGGTCCTGGCCTGCGACGGGGTGTCGGCGCGCGTTGCCCTGGGCATGGGCATCAACAAGCGGGACGACCGGCCGCTCGGCGTGGCGGTCCGGCGGTACTACCAGAGCCCCAGCCGGACCAACGACGACTACCTCGAGTCGCACCTTGAACTGTGGGACCGGTCGAACCCGGCGAAGGCCAAGTTGCTGCCCGGGTACGGCTGGATCTTCGGCCTCGGCGACGGCACTGTCAACGTGGGCCTGGGCATGTTGAACTCGTCCAAGGCGTTCGGCAAGACCGACTACCGGGCCCTGCTGCGCACCTGGCTGGACGGCACCCCGGAAGAGTGGGGGCTCCGCGAGGAGAACGCGCTCGGCCCGATCGGCGGGGCCGGCCTGCCGATGGGGTTCAACCGGACGCCGCACTACGCGGACGGTTTGCTGCTGGTCGGCGACGCCGGCGGCGCCGTCAACCCGTTCAACGGTGAGGGCATCGCGTACGCAATGGAGTCTGCGGCAATCGCCGCCGAAGCGGTTCTGCAGGCCATCGGCCGGCCGGACGGCGCCAGCCGGGAGGCGGCCCTGCACGGTTACGCGACATCGATGAAGGACCACCTCGGCGCGTACTACCGGCTCGGTGGCATCTTCTCCGCCCTGATCGGCAAGCCGGCCGTGATGAAGACCGCGACCCGGCTCGGCCTGCCTCGCAAGGACCTGATGTACCTGGTTCTGAAGTTGCTGGCCGGCCTGTACGACACCCGGGATGGCGACTGGGCCGACCGGATCGTCCGGTCGCTGACCAGGCTGGCGCCCAGTGTCTAGCCGGGGGGCCGCACAATGGTGACCACCTACCTGCCGATCGTCATCCTGCTGTTCATCGTGGCCGGGTTCGCGCTCACTATGGTGACCGTCGTCAGCGACAAACTCGGTCCGCACCGGTACAACCGGGCCAAGCTGGACGCGTACGAGTGCGGCATCGAACCCACCCCGCTGCCGGCCGGGACCGCCGGCCGGTTCCCGATCAAGTTCTATCTGACCGCGATGCTGTTCATCGTGTTCGACATCGAAATTGTGTTCCTTTACCCGTGGGCGCAGTCGGCGATTCCGCTGGGCGTGCTCGGGCTGGTCGAAATCATCCTGTTCATCATCACCGTCGCGGTTGTCTACGCCTACGCCTGGCGGCGTGGCGGGTTGGACTGGGACTGATCAGAAAGGGGGCAGGACAATGGGTCTGGAGGAGAAACTCCCCAGCGGTGTGCTGCTGACCAGTGTCGAGAAGATCGTCAACTGGACCCGTAAGGCGTCGCTGTTCCCCGCGACGTTCGGGCTGGCGTGCTGCGCCATCGAGATGATGACGACCGGCGCGCCGCGCTACGACCTCGGCCGGTTCGGCATGGAGGTGTTCCGGGCATCACCCCGGCAGGCGGATCTGATGATCGTCGCCGGCCGGGTGAGCCAGAAGATGGCGCCGGTGCTGCGGCAGATCTACGACCAGATGGCCGAGCCGAAATGGGTGCTGTCGATGGGCGTGTGCGCTTCCTCCGGCGGCATGTTCAACAACTACGCGATCGTTCAGGGCGTCGACCACGTGGTCCCGGTGGACATGTACCTGCCCGGCTGCCCGCCCAGGCCGGAAATGCTGATCGACGCCATCCTCAAGCTGCACGCCAAGATCATGGACGAGCCGCTCGGCCCGCGCCGCGCCGCCGAACTGGAGGGCCGGCGGACCGAACTCGTCGCGTCCTCCGTGCGGTACGGCAAGCTGGCCTCGCCGATCGGCACCCCGGAGGTCAACATCGGCCGCAGCCGACCCGCTGAGCTGGACGGCCCTGGCCAGGGTCCGGTGCCGATCGAGGCGGGCCGGTCATGACCATTCCGACCACCGGTACCGGCGGCAACGAATCAGCCCCCGGCGAGCGGACCGCCGCGGGCAGCTACAGCTCCGTCGACAGCCCCGCCGAGAAGCCCACCGGTACCACCTCGGACGCCTCGGCCAAGGACACCGCGACCACCGACGCCCAGTCGACCGAGGTCGCCGAACGGGGCCTGCAGGACCCAACCGGGCCGGGTGCCACGGTGGGTGCGCTCGGGGTCGAGCGGACCGGGATGTTCGGGGTGCACGGGTCCGGTGACACCTCCGGCTATGGGTTGCTGGTTACTAAGGCGTACGCGCCGGCGCCGGCTGAGCGGCCTTACGGAGGTCCAAGGGCGGGCACCAATCGCGATTCCGAGGGTAGGGGCGAGTTCGACGAGGTCGCCGACGCGCTGCTGGCGGCGATGGCCACCCGGCAGATCCCGCCGCAGGCGCTGATCCAGACCACCGTCGCCAACGGTGAGATCACCTTCTACGTGGCCAGGGATCACCTGACGGCGATGCTGTGGGCGGTGCGCGACGACGAGTCGCTGCGGTTCGAGCTGGCGTCGTCGATCTCCGGCGTCGACTACGGCGAGGGCGTGCCCCGCCGGCTGCATGTCGTCTACGAGCTGACATCGATGACCTACCGGCGGCACATCAGGTTAGAGGTGGCGGTGGATCTCGACGACGCGCACGTGCCGAGCGCGGTCGCCGTCTACCCGACTGCTGACTGGCACGAGCGGGAGACCTGGGACATGTTCGGGATCAACTTCTCCGGGCACCCGGGACTGACCCGGATCCTGATGCCGGACGACTGGATCGGCCATCCCCAGCGCAAGGATTACCCGCTCGGCGGGATCCCGGTGGAATACAAGGGCGCCGAGATCCCGGCTCCCGACCAGCGGAGGGCGTACTCATGAGCAGCAGCGACACGCGCGAACCCCGGGTCGCCCGGGACACCAGGACCACCGAGGGCCGGATGTTCACCGTCACCGGCGGTGACTGGGACGACCTGTTGGCGGACAACGAGTTCGAGAACGACGAACGCATCATCATCAACATGGGCCCGCAGCACCCGTCGACGCACGGGGTGCTGCGCCTGATCCTGGAGCTCGAGGGCGAGACGGTCGTCAAGGCCCGGTCGGTGATCGGCTACCTGCACACCGGGATCGAGAAGTCCTGCGAGTACCGGACCTGGACCCAGGGCGTCACGTTCGTGACCCGGGCCGACTACCTCTCGCCGGCGTTCAACGAGGCCGCGTACTGCATGGCCGTCGAGAAGCTGCTGGGCATCGAGGTTCCCGTTCGCGCCCAAGTGATCCGGGTGCTGCTGATGGAGTTGACCCGGATCTCCTCGCACCTGGTGGCGCTGGCCACCGGTGGGATGGAACTGGGTGCGCTGACCGCGATGACCGCCGGTTTCCGGGAACGCGAAGAAGCGTTGCACCTGATGGAGTTCCTGACCGGGTTGCGGATGAACATGGCGTTCATCCGGCCCGGCGGGGTCGCCCAGGAAATTCCGGAGGGCTCGATCGAGCGGATCAACGCCTTCATCGCGGTCATGGAGACCCGGTTGCCGGAATACGACAAACTGCTGACGGGGCAACCGATCTGGAAGGCCCGGATGGTCGGGGTCGGGATCCTGCCGCTCGAGGCCTGCATGCAGCTGGGCATCACCGGGCCCATGCTGCGGTCCGCCGGACTGCCGTGGGACCTGCGAAAGGTGGCGCCCTACTGCGGATATCAGGACTACGACTTCGAGGTGCCGACCTCCACCGACGCCGACTGCTATTCCCGGTTCCTGCTGCGGCTGGCCGAGATGCACGAGTCCCTCAAGATCATGAAGCAGGTCGTGACCCGGCTGGCCGAGCCGGGACCGGTGATGATCGAGGACCGCAAAATCGGCTGGCCTGCCCAACTCTCGGTGGGCTCGGACGGGATAGGCAACTCCCTGGAGTACATCCGCAAGATCATGGGCGAGTCGATGGAGTCGTTGATCCACCACTTCAAGCTGGTCACCGAGGGTTTCGACGTCCCGGCCGGTCAGGCGTACCAGGCGATCGAGAACCCGCGCGGGGAGCTGGGTTGCCACGTGGTGTCGACCGGCGGCACCCGGCCGTGGCGGGTTCACCTGCGGGACCCCGGTTTCGTGAACCTGCAGGCGATGCCGGCGATGGCCGAGGGGTCGATGATCGCCGATGTCGTCGCGGCGGTCGCCTCGATCGACCCGGTGATGGGCGGCGTGGACCGATGACGAGGCCGAGTGAGCATCGTAGGCGCGCCAGCGCCAGCGAGCGCCGGGGAGTGAGCATCGTAGGCGCGCCAGCGCCAAGGAGCGGAGCGAACCCAGAGCGAGGCGCACGCATCGAGCGGAGCGAGTGCCGAGTCGAGAAGTGTCACCGATGACGAGGCCGAGTGAGCATCGTAGGCGCGCCAGCGCCGAGGAGCGGAACGAGTGCCGAGTCGAGAAGTGTCACCGATGAGCGGCGGGGCGAACCGGCGGATCGGGGTCCCGGTCTTCCTCGACACCGACGTGGTGTTCGACGATCTCACCCACACCCGGGCCCGGGAGATCATCGCGAAATACCCGCAATCGAGGTCGGCGCTGCTGCCGCTGCTGCACCTGGTCCAGTCGGTGGAGGGGTTCGTCTCCCAGCCGGGCATCGAGTTCTGCGCCCAGCAGCTGGATCTCACCGATGCCGAGGTGTCGGCGGTGGCCACGTTCTACACGATGTACAAGCGCACCCCGTGCGGTGAGCACCTGGTCAGTGTCTGCACCAACGCCCTGTGCGCCGGACTGGGCGGGGACGCCATCTACGCCACCCTGTCCGCGCACCTGGGCGTCGGGCACGAGGAGACCGCCGGCGAGCCCGGCTCGACGGGCTCGATCACCCTGGAGCACGCGGAGTGCCTGGCCGCGTGCGACCACGGGCCGGTGCTGCAGGTCAACTACGAATTCTTCGACAACCAAACCCCCGACGCCGCACTGGATCTGGTCATGGCGCTGCAGGCGGGGCAGCGGCCGGCGCCCACCCGCGGTGCGCCGCTGACCGACTTCCGCTCCGTCGAACTCGAGATCGCCGGCGTGTACAACGATCTCGCCGAACGGGTGGATGCGCCGACTGCTTCCGTGCCGACCCTGCGGGGTTCCGTGCTGGCCGAGCACACCGGGCAGCGCGCACCCACCATGCCGGCCTCGTTCGAAATCCCGCCGCTGCCGGAGAAGAAATGAGAAGCCAGCGATGAGCACTCCGTCCGATCCCTTGCCTTTGGCAGGCAACCCCAGCGACCCGGCCGCCCCCTTCCCGAACGGCGTCGCGCCGGCCGCGGTACCGCCACCGGCGGCGACCCCGGTCGAGCAATCGGTGTCGCGACAATCCGGGCCCGGCACGGCCAGCTCGCCTGGCACGGGTGAGTCCCCGGAGCCGGTCCCGGTCGGCATCACCACCCCGAACGCGCCGCAGGCCGACGCGACCGGTCCACTGTCCGTGGAACAGGCTCTGCGGGCCGCCGCCCGCGGTCACCAGGATCAGCACTGGCCCACCGAGGCCGATGGCGCGGCGCCGCTGACCCCGGTGCTGACCCGGCGCTGGGCGTCGCCAAAGTCCTGGAGCATCGGCACCTACCGCCAGCTCGACGGCTACCATGCGCTGCCGGTGGCCCTGGGCGTTGATCCCGGCCGGCTGACCGAGCTGATCAAGGGCTCCGGCCTGCGCGGCCGCGGCGGCGCTGGATTTCCCACCGGCCTGAAGTGGTCGTTCCTGCCGCAGGGCGACACCAAGCCGCATTACCTGGTGATCAACGCCGACGAGGGAGAACCCGGTACCTGCAAGGACATTCCGCTGATGATGGCGGACCCGCACTCGCTGATCGAGGGCTGCATCATCACCTCGTACGCGATCCGGGCACCATTCTGCGCGATCTACATCCGCGGCGAGGCGGTGCATGCCATGCGCCGGGTGCAGAACGCGGTGAACGAGGCGCGGGCCGCCGGTTTCCTCGGCAAGGACATCCTGGGGTCCGGGTACGACCTGGAGATCGTGGTGCACGGCGGGGCCGGCGCCTACATCTGCGGTGAGGAGACCGCGCTGCTGGATTCGTTGGAGGGGCGGCGCGGCCAGCCCCGGCTCAAGCCGCCGTTCCCGGCGATCGCCGGCCTGTATGCGTGCCCGACCGTGGTGAACAACGTCGAGACCATCGCCTCGGTGCCGGCGATCCTGCTGGGCGGCTCGGAGTGGTACCGGTCGATGGGCACCGAAAAGTCGCCCGGGCCGAAGATCTACTCGCTGTCCGGGCACGTCACGAACCCCGGGCAGTACGAGGCCCCGATGGGCACCACGCTGCGTCAACTGCTGGTCTCGGCCGGCGGCATGCTGGACGGGATCCCGCTGAAATTCTTCACCCCCGGCGGATCGTCGACGCCGATCTTCACCCCCGAGCACCTGGACGTCCCGCTGTCCTTCGACGACGTCGCGGCGGCCGGGTCGATGCTCGGCACCACCGCGCTGATGTGTTTCAACGAGACGGTGTCGGTGCCGTGGGCGGTCTGGAAGTGGCTGGAGTTCTACAAGCACGAGTCCTGCGGCAAGTGCACCCCGTGCCGGGAGGGCACCGGCTGGCTCGTGCAGATCCTGCGCCGGATCGTCTCCGGTTTCGGCACGCTGGAGGATCTGGACACCATGGCCGATGCGGCGTCCAACATCGCCGGCCGGTCGTTCTGTGCGCTGGGTGACGCGGCCGCCACCCCGATCCTGTCCAGCTTCAAGTACTTCCGATCCGAATTCGAGGACCTGGTGACCGGCCGCACCCCCGCGGTCGTGGAATCGGCGTCGCTCGTGGGGGCGCACTGATGACGCAGGTAGCCAACCCGCCCGCCGCCGCCGAGCCGGAACCGGACCCGGTCCCGGAGGGGCATGTCGCCCTGGTGATCGACGGGGTGCGGGTGATCGCCCCCAAGGGTGAGCTGGTGATCCGGACCGCGGAGCGGCTCGGCACGGCCATCCCGCGGTTCTGCGACCACCCGCTGCTGGAGCCGGTGGGGGCCTGCCGGCAGTGCCTGGTGGAGGTCGAGATGGGCGGCCGGCCGATGCCCAAGCCGCAGGCCGCCTGCACCCAGACGGTCGCGGACGGCATGGTCGTCAAGACCCAGCTGTCCTCGCCGGTCGCGGAGAAGGCGCAGCGGTCCAACCTGGAGTTTTTGCTGCTGAACCACCCGTTGGACTGCCCGATCTGCGACAAGGGCGGGGAATGCCCGCTGCAGAACCAGACGCTGGCCAACGGTGCTGCGTCGTCGCGGCTGCGAGATCCGAAGCGGGTCTTCGTCAAGCCGATCGCGGTGTCCACCGAGATCCTGCTGGACCGGGAACGGTGCGTGCTCTGCCAGCGGTGCACCCGGTTCTCCGACCAGATCGCCGGTGACAAGTTCATCGACCTGCTGGAACGTGGCTCTGCGCAGCAGATCGGGATCAACTCGGCGGCGCCTTTCCAGTCGTACTTCTCCGGCAACACCATCCAGATCTGCCCGGTCGGCGCGCTCACCTCCGCGGCCTACCGGTTCCGGGCCCGGCCGTTCGACCTGGTGTCGACGAACACCATCTGCGAGCACTGTGCGGACGGCTGTTCGCTGCGCACCGACCACCGGGCCGGCGCGGTCACCCGGCGGCTGGCCCGTACCGATCCGGACGTCAACGAGGAGTGGAACTGCGACAAGGGCCGGTTCGCGTTCCCGTACGTCCGCGAGGACGACCGGTTGACCCGGCCGCTGGTCCGCGGCGCGGACGGGGAACTGGCGCCCGCGTCCTGGACCGAGGCGATGGCGGCGGCAGCCAGTGGACTGCTGGCGGCTCGCGATTCCGGCGGCGTCGGGGTGCTCGCCGGCGGCCGGCTGACCCTGACCGATGCCTACGCCTACGCCAAATTCGCGCGACTCGCCCTGCGCACCAACGACATCGATTTCCGGGCCCGGGCCCACTCGGCCGAAGAGGCCGCGTTCATCGGGGCCAGGGTGGCCGGCGGGTCGCCGGATCGCGGCGGGGTCAGTTACCAGTCGTTGGAGAACGCGTCCGCGGTGCTGCTGGTGGCGTTGGAGCCGGAGGAGGAGTCGCCGATCCTGTTCCTGCGGCTCCGCAAGGCCGCTCGGGTCGGGTTGCCGGTGTATTCCGTCGCCGCGCTGGCCAGCCCCGGGTTGCGCAAGCTGTCCGGCACCCTGCTGGCCGCGGTCCCCGGCGGCGAGGCGCAGGTGCTGCACGGTCTCACCGGCGAGTCGACCGCCCAGGCCGGGTTGGGGGACGCGGCGGATCGGAACAAGCTGGGTGCCCTGCTCCGGACTCCCGGCGCGGTGGTGCTCGTCGGCGAACGCGCCGCGCAGGTTCCTGGCCTGCTGACCGCGGTCGGCGACCTCGTCGAGGCCACCGGCGCGGCCCTGGCCTGGGTGCCGCGGCGGGCCGGCGAACGCGGTGCGCTGGACGCTGGTGCGCTCGGCACGCTGCTGCCCGGTGGCCGGCCGGTGTCCGACCCGGCCGCGCGGGCCGAGGTCGAGCGGGCCTGGGGTGCCTCGCTGCCGGCTGAGCCCGGACGGGACACCGCCGGGATCCTCGCCGCTGTCGGCATTCCCGAGCCAGCAAGCGCCGTCGACGGCAGTGACGTCGGCGTCGCTGATGCGATCGACGACGTTCCGGTGCTAGGCCTGGCCGGGTTGCTGATCGGCGGGGTGGACCTTTCCGACCTGCCCGACCCGGCCGCCGCGCTGGCCGCGGTCGCCGCCGCCGGGTTCGTGGTCAGCCTGGAGATCCGGACCAGCGCCGTCACCGCGCTGGCCGATGTGGTGTTCCCGGTCGCCGCGGCTCCGGAGAAATCCGGCGCGTACGTGAACTGGGAGGGCCGGATCCGCCCGTTCGCCGCCGCCCTGCCCGGGGCCGGGATGCTCGACGAGGCCCGGATCCTGGACACCCTCGGGGTGGAGATGGACGTCGACCTCTACACCCAGACCCCGGCGTCCGCGATGGGCGAGCTGACCCGGCTCGGCGTGTGGGACGGCCCCCGGCTCGACCCGTCACCCACCTCGTCGGCAACCCGGGCGTCAGCCTCGTCACGGTCGGACCGAGTTGATCATGACGAACCGCACCGATTCCCCGGCGTGTCGTCGGCGCGTCGAGCAGTGATTGCCATGATCAACAGGGGGCTCGGCGACCACACCGGGCACGCCGACCATGAGCACACCGGCCACGGCGACCACCCAAAGCGCGGCGACACCCGCAGCACAGGCGCGGGGGAGTTCGTCCTGGCCTCGTGGCGGATGAACCTGGACGGCGGCCGCGGGCTGGACGGCGAGCCGCACCTGCAGGGCACCGCCCGGGCCGACGTGCTCCGGTTGTCCCCCGCCGCGGCCGCCCGGTTGGGCGTGCGAGAGGGTGACCCGGTCACGGTGAACGGCCCCGTCGGTGCGGTCACCCTGCCGCTGGCGATCACCGACATGCTCGACGAAGTGGTGTGGGTACCGGCCCGGATCGCCGGGGCGGGTACCGACACCAGGCTGGGTGTCTCGGTGGCCGCCGGGGTGACCGTGCTGGCCGCCCCGGGGCCGGACACCGCGACGACCGGGACGTCAGCGACCGAAGGAAGGGACGGCAGATGAGCAACCCGCCGGTACCGCTCGGCATCGACGGGTCGGTGCAGCCGTTGCTGGCCGACGACCCGTGGTGGCTCGGCCTGATCAAGGCCCTGATGATCTTCGTGATGCTGCTGTTGCTGACCCTGTTCGCGATCTGGTTCGAACGCAAGGTCGTCGGCCGGATGCAGCACCGCCCGGGCCCCAACTGGAACGGCCCGTGGGGCCTGTTGCAGTCACTCGCCGACGCGTTGAAGCTGCACTTCAAGGAGGGGATCATCCCGGCCAGGGCCGACAAGGTGGTGTACATCCTGGCCCCCGCCTTCGCGGCCATCCCGGCGTTCCTGATCTTCTCGATCATCCCGGTGGGCGGCGAGGTCAGCATGTTCGGCGAGCAGACCGCGCTGCAGCTGATCGACCCGCCCGTCGGGGTGCTGGTCGCGTTGGCCCTGGCCTCCATCGGGGTGTACGGCATCGTCCTGGGCGGGTGGGCGTCCGGCTCGACCTACCCGTTGCTCGGTGGGCTGCGGTCGGCCGCGCAGATGATCTCCTACGACGTGGCGATGGGGCTGTCCTTCGTCGCGGTGTTCCTGTACTCCGGGACCCTGAGCACGGCCGGCATCGTCAGTCAGCAGCAGGGCGGCTGGTACGTCTGGCTGCTGCCGGTGTCGTTCGTCGTGTACTGCGTTTCGATGGTGGGGGAGACCAATCGGGCCCCGTTCGACCTGGCCGAGGCCGAGGGCGAACTCGTCGGTGGCTTCAACACCGAGTACTCCTCGATGCGCTTTGGTCTGTTCTTCCTTGCCGAATACATCAACCTGATCAACGTCTCCGCGATCGCGACCACCCTGTTCCTCGGGGGCTGGCGCGCGCCGTGGCCGGTGTCGCTGCTGCCGTTCGCGAACGAGGGCTACTGGACGATGCTGTGGTTCTTCGTCAAGGTGCTGGCCTTCATGTTCGCCTTCGTCTGGCTGCGCGGCACCCTGCCCCGCATCCGGTACGACCAGTTCATGTCCATCGGCTGGAAGGTGATGATCCCGGTCTCGCTGGTGTGGATCGTGCTGGTCGGCGCGGTGCGGGTGCTGCGGAACGCGGAGAACCTGTCCACCACCGAGGTGCTGGTGTGGGTGGGCGTGCCGGTGGCCGTGCTTCTGGTGGCCGCGATCGCCTGGCCGGCGAAGGTGCCGCCGGAGGATCCCGCCGAGCTCGAGGACGACGAGTTCGGGGTGCACGAGCAGGCGGTCGACGGTGGGTCGACGGTGGTCGCGGAGGGCCGGGGTCGGTACCCGATCCCGCCGATCGACCTTGCCGTTCCGGTGCCGCCGATCCGATCATCTGCCCGCGCCGCCGGTCAGCTCGAGTCGGGCGAACCCGGCCGGCGCCAAGGCGGGTCCGCCCCGGCCGTGCTGGCCGGAGCCGGTTCCCACGACCTGCCGGGAGGCAGCAATGTCGTTTCTTGACCCGGTCAAGGGTTTCGGGGTCACCTTTGCCACCATGTTCAAGCCGGTGGTCACCGAGGACTACCCGCGCAACCCGGTACAGCCGGCGAAGCGGTACCACGGCCGGCACCAGCTGAACCGGCACCCGGACGGGCTGGAAAAGTGCGTCGGCTGTGAACTGTGCGCCTGGGCCTGCCCGGCCGACGCGATCTTCGTCGAGGGTGCGGACAACACCGACGAGCAGCGGTTCTCCCCCGGCGAGCGGTACGGGAAGAACTACCAGATCAACTACCTGCGGTGCATCGGCTGCGGGTTGTGCGTGGAGGCGTGCCCGACCCGGTCGCTGACCATGACGAACGAGTACGAGATGGCCGACGACGAACGGCAGCGGCTGATCTACACCAAGGACATGCTGCTGGCCCCGCTGCTGCCGGGGATGGAGCAGCCGCCGCACCCGATGCGCCTCGGCGACGAGCGCGACTACTACGCCAGGGGCCCGGAACTGCGCGGCCCGGAATTACTGACCGGCGGGACGACGTGACCGGGCAGCTACTTCTCCAGGCCGCTCACGCCACCGCCGTCGCTGCCGCCACCGCCACCGACACCGGCGTGACCGATACCGGCGGGGAGCTGGTGGCGTTCTGGATCCTGGCCCCGCTGGCCCTGCTCGGAGCGGTTGGCATGGTGTTCTCCCGGGTGGCGGTGCACTCCGCGCTCTGGCTGGTGCTGACCATGCTGTGCCTGGGGTGCCTGTACATCGCACAGAACGCGGAGTTCCTCGGCTTCGTGCAGATCATCGTCTACACCGGCGCCATCATGATGCTGTTCCTGTTCGTGCTGATGCTGACCGGCCGGGACGCCGGCGATTCGGCGTTCGAGGTGCTCAAACGGCAGCGGGTGATCGCCACCGTGATCGGCCTCGGGTTCGTCACCCTGCTGGTGACCGGCCTGCTCCGGGCGCTGCGTGAGGTCCGCTCGGTGGGGCTGACCGACGCGATGGCCGCCCGCGGCCCGATCGGCTCGATCGCCGAACTGCTGTTCACCGACTACCTGTTCCCGTTCGAGCTGACCAGTGCGTTGCTGATCACCGCAGCCACCGGGGCGATGGTGCTCACCCACATCGAGAAGGCCCCCGGGGAGCGGAAGACGCAGCGGCAGCGCGTGCACGAGCGGATGCGGTCGGACCGGATGTCACCGTTGCCCGGCCCCGGTGTGTTCGCCACGTCGTCGTCCAACGCCACCCCGGCGCTGCTCCCGGACGGGTCCATTGCCCCCGGATCGGTGTCCGACCTGGTGGAATCCGCCGAGAGCGAGCGGGTGGCCCGCCAGTTCCGCAGCGGACGCACGCTGACCGAGATCGAGAGCGCCGAGCACCCGGTGCTGCGGGGTGACCGGTGACCCCGAACCACTACCTGGTGCTGTCCGCGTTGCTGTTCGGGATCGGCGCCGTCGGGTTCCTGGTGCGCCGCAACGCCATCGTGGTGTTCATGTGTGTCGAGCTGATGCTCAACGCCGTCAACCTGTCGCTGGTGACGTTCTCGAACGTGTGGGGCAACCTCAACGGCGTGATCTTCGCGTTCTTCATCATGGTCGTCGCCGCCGCCGAAGTGGTTGTCGGCCTGGCGATCATCATGTCCATTTTCCGCAGCCGCCGGAGCGCCTCCGTCGACGACGCGAACCTGTTGAAGTTCTAGGGGACTGCAGTGACGGGAATCTACGGGGCGTCGGTGCTGCTCATCGCGCTCCCGCTGGCCGGTGCGATCGTGCTGCTGCTCGGCGGTCGGCTGCTCGACCGGGTCGGCCATCTGATCGGCTGCGCGACGGTGCTGGCCGCGTTCGTGCTGGGTGTGGTGATCTTCGCCGGCGTCCTCGGCGAGGCCGGCGCCGATCGGGTGCACGACGTGTCGGTGTTCACCTGGATCCAGTCCGGGTCGTTGAACATCGGCGCGGGGCTGCTGCTGGACCCGTTGTCCCTGACCTTCGTGCTGCTGATCACCGGTGTCGGCTCGCTGATCCACCTGTACTCCATCGGCTACATGGCGCACGACCCTGAACGGCGGAAGTTCTTCGCCTACCTGAACCTGTTCGTCGCCGCGATGCTGCTGCTGGTGCTCGGTAACTCCTTCGTCACGCTGTACGCGGGCTGGGAAGGGGTCGGCCTGGCCTCGTACCTGCTGATCGGGTTCTGGTCGGATCGCCCGGCCGCGGCCACCGCCGCGAAGAAGGCGTTCATCATGAACCGGGTCGGTGACGTCGGTCTGGCCCTGGCCATCTTCCTGATGTTCAGGGAGCTGGGCACGGTCTCGTTCCGCGGGGTGTTCGCCGGGATCGAGGAACTCGCCGCCCAGTCACCCGGCACCGTCACGGTGATCGCGTTGCTGCTGCTGCTCGGGGCGTGCGGCAAGTCCGGTCAGGTGCCGCTGCAGGCCTGGTTGCCGGACGCCATGGAGGGCCCCACCCCGGTGTCCGCCCTGATCCACGCGGCGACCATGGTCACCGCCGGGGTGTACCTGATCGCCCGTTGCGCGCCGATCTACGACCTCACCGCCGACGGCCGGTTGGTGGTGGCGATCATCGGCACCGTCACCCTGGTCGTCGGCTGCATCGGCGGCTGCGCGAAGGATGACATCAAGAAGGTGCTCGCCTACTCCACGGTGTCCCAGATCGGCTACATGTTCCTGGCCGTCGGGCTGGGGGCCGGGGTGTACGGGCTCGGCATCCTGCACCTGCTGACCCACGGCTTCTTCAAGGCCGGGCTGTTCCTGGGCGCCGGGTCGGTGATGCACGCGATGAACGACGACGTCGACATGCGCCGATACGGGGCGCTGGCCCGCAAGCTGCCGATCACCTTCGTCACAATGGCCTGCGGCTACCTGGCCATCATCGGATTCCCGTTCCTGTCCGGGTTCTATTCGAAGGATCCGATCATCGAGGCGGCGTTCGGCGCCGGCGGGGCCACCGGTTGGCTGCTCGGCTCGGCCGCACTGCTCGGCGCCGGGGTGACCGCGTTCTACATGACCCGGTTGATGATCATGACGTTCTTCGGCGACCCCCGGTGGAAGCAGCTGCGGACTCAGGCCGGTGACGAGTACCACCCGCACGAATCGCCACCGATCATGACGGCGCCGATGATCGTGCTGGCCGTCGGCTCGCTCGGCGCCGGCGCGTTCCTGGCGTCCGGTCACCGGCTGGTGAACTGGTTGTCCCCGTCCGTCGGCGCGTTCACCGAGCCCGAACCGGTGATCCCGGTCGCGATGATCACCATCCTGACCCTGGCCGTCGTCGCGCTCGGGGTGTTCGTCGCGTACTGGATCATCGGCCGCCACCCGGTCCCGGTCACGGCCCCGGCCGCGGTCAACCTGGTGGTCGCGCTGGCCCGGGCCGACGTTGGCGGCAACGCCGTGAACGAGGCCTTGTTCGCCCGGCCGGGTGTGTGGCTGACCGGAGCGTCGGTGTACGCCGACGGCAAGGGAATCGACGGGGCCGTCAACGGACTGGCCGCGGCGCTCGGGGGCCTGTCCGGGCGGTGGCGGCGCTGGCAGAACGGCTTCGTCCGTTCGTACGCGTTGTCCATGTTCGCCGGGACCCTGGCCGTCGTGCTGATGTTGCTGGTCGTGAGGTCGGCATGAACCGAGTAGAGCGGGAAAACCACTCATGAGCGCAGCACAATCGGCGTACCTCCCGATCCTGATCCTGTTACCGGCGATCGGGGCGGTGGTGCTCGCGGCGATGTCGTCGGCGCCGGTGAAGACCGTCAAGCTGACCGCGCTGGCCTTCACCCTCGCCGAGTTGGCAGTTGTCGTCGCAATGTGGATCTCTTACCGATCTGGCATGACGACCGGCGCCGAGCAGGTCGCCGTGCCGTTCCGGGAAACCTTCTCGGTGGACTGGATCCCGTCGTTCGGGGTCAGTTTCGCGCTCGGCGTCGACGGCATCTCGCTGACCATGATCGCGTTGATTGCGGTCCTGATGCCGATCGTGCTCGGGGCGTCGTGGGAGGAGAAGCTGCCGGCCGGCCGGACCATCGGCGGGTACTTCGCGCTGCTGCTGGTGCTGCAGGCGGCGATGACCGGGGTGTTCGCGGCGACGAACGTGTTCGTCTTCTACGTCATGTTCGAGGTCATGCTGGTCCCGATGTACTTCCTGATCGGGGCGTTCGGCGGGGTCCGCCGGGCGTACGCGGCGACCAAGTTCTTCCTGTATTCCCTGCTCGGCGGCCTGCTGATGCTGGCGTCGGTGATCGGGCTGTACGTGGCCTCCGGTCGGCAGCTCGGCGCCGGCACCTTCGACTGGGTCACCCTGCGGTCGATCGCCGCGGACATCCCGGAATCCACCCAGCTGTGGATCTTCGCCGGGTTCGCCATCGCGTTCGCGATCAAGGCGCCACTGGTCCCGTTGCACACCTGGCTGCCCGACGCCGGTACCGAGGCACCGGTGGGCGCCGGCACGTTGCTGGTCGGGGTCCTGGACAAGGTGGGCACGTTCGGGTTCCTGCGGATTTGCCTGCCGCTGCTGCCGGCCGCGTCGGCGAAGCTGGCCTGGCTGATCATCACCCTCGCGGTGATCGGCATCGTGTACGGCGCGATCGTGGCGGCCGGGCAGAGCGACCTGAAGCGATTCGTGACGTTCACCTCGATCGCCCACTTCGGCTTCATTGCGCTGGGCGTCTTCGCGTTCACCACCCAGTCGATCGCCGGCGCCGCGCTATACATGGTCAACCACGGGATCGCCACCGGTCTGCTGTTCATCGTCATCGGGATGATGGCGACCCGGGGTGGGACGAAGCTGATCGGCGACTTCGGGGGAGTGTGGAAGGTGGCCCCGCTGCTCGGCGGCACCTTCCTGATCGCCTCGCTCGCGACCATCGCCATGCCGGGGACGAACTCGTTCATCTCCGAGTTCCTGGTGCTGATCGGCACCTTCACCCGGCACCCGGCGGTCGCGGTGATCGCCACCATTGGCATCGTGCTGGCCGCCGTCTACATGCTGTGGATCTTCCAGCGCACGATGACCGGGCCGGTCCGTGGGGTGGGTGTCATTCCTGACGGGCCGGACGGGGTTCCGGACCGGGTACCGGTGCTGGTCGGGGCGGCCCCGGCCGAGATCACCGGCGGTGGTTCCGGTCTCCAGCCCGCAGGATCGCATCCCGCGACCCAGCCCACCGCGCCCCAGCCCACCGCGCCTCAGCCCACCGCGTCGCACGGCGCCCGGGCGGCCGTCCGGGCGAAGTTCGGCGACCTGACCCGACGGGAGATCGCCGTCCTGAGTCCGCTGGTGGCGCTGGTCATTCTGCTCGGGGTCTACCCGCAACCGCTGCTCGACGTGATCAACCCGACCGCGGAACGCACGATGGTCGACGTCGGGTACACCGACCCGCCGCCCGCCGTGACGGCACCCCTGGAAGGTGGCCGCTGATGTCCGCGCTGCACATGACGGCTCCGGTGGAGCCGATCCTCGCGCCGCCGATCAGCTACTCCCAGACCGCGCCGATCCTGATCCTGCTGGCCGGCGCGGTGCTGGCGATCCTGCTGGAGGCGTTCGTCCCGCGGCGCTGGCGGTTCGCGGTCCAGTCGACGCTCGCGGTTCTGATCGTCGCGGCCGCCCTGATCTGGACCCTGGTCTCGGCCCGCCGGGACGACTACGGGGTGACCTTCGGCGGCGCGCTCGCCGTCGACGCGGGTACCTACGTCATGTGGGCGGTGCTGCTGGTCCTCGCGCTGCCGTCGCTGCTGCTGATGGCCGACCGGGTCTCCGAACCGGGTGGGTCGTTCGTGACACAGGCGGCGGCAAAGGTGGGTTCGGCCCGGGACCGGGTGGCGGCCAGGGTCGCCGCGCCGATGCAGACCGAGGTCTTCCCGCTCGCGTTGTTCGCGGTGGCCGGGATGATGATCTTTCCGGCGGCCTCGGACACGGTGACGTTGTTCGTCGCGCTGGAGGTGCTGTCACTGCCGCTGTACCTGCTCTGCGGGCTGGCCCGGCGGCGCCGGCTGATCTCGCAGGAATCGGCGGTGAAGTACTTCCTGCTCGGCGCATTCACCTCGGCCATTTTCGTGTACGGGTTGGCCCTGCTGTACGGGTACGCCGGTGCCACGTCGTTCGCCGCGATCGCCGCCCAGGCCAGGGCCGGCAATAGCAGTGACGTGCTGCTGATCGGCGGGCTGGCGTTGGTGCTGGTCGGCCTGCTGTTCAAGGCGTCGGTCGGGCCGTTCCACCTGTGGACCCCGGACGTCTATCAGGGTGCCCCGACGCCGATCACCGCGTTCATGGCGTCCTGCACCAAGGTGGCGGCGTTCGCCGCGATGCTGCGGATCTGCCTGGTCGCCCTCGAGCCGCTGACCTGGACCTGGCAGCCGGTGCTCGGGGTGATCGCGGGCGCGTCCATGGTGATCGGGTCCGTCATCGGCATCACCCAGACCGACATGAAGCGGATGCTGGCGTACTCCTCGGTCGCCCACGCGGGCTTCATCCTGCTGGGCGTCATCGCGATGTCCAGCCGGGGCGCGTCGGCGACCCTGTTCTATCTGTTGAGCTACGGCATGGCGACCATCGGCGCGTTCGCTGTCGTCACCGTGGTGCGCCGCGGTGACGGTGAGGCCTCCCACGTCTCGGACTGGGCGGGGATGGCCAAGCGGTCGCCGGCGGTCGCCGCCGCGATGACCCTGTTCCTGCTGTCCTTCGCCGGGATCCCACCGACCGCCGGGTTCATCGGCAAGCTCAGCGTGTTCACCGCCGGGATGGAGGCTGGGTACGGCTGGCTGGTCGTACTCGCCATGGTGGCGACCGCGATCACCGCGTTCTTCTACCTGCGCATCGTGGTGGTGATGTACTTCGCAGAACCCGCCGCGGCGCCGGTCCGGGACCGGGTGACCGTGACCGCGGGCGGAGCCGGCGGTGATTCCCATTCGGTCGCCGCTGACGGTCCGGCCGCCGGTGCCGTCTCCCCGGGCGCCTCTCCGGCTGGCGCGGGACTGGCCGAGAATGCCAGCGATGCACCGTATGTCGTCGTCCCCGGGCTGCTGACGGTGATCGTGATCGGGGTGGCGGTAGTGGTTACCCTGGGGCTTGGCCTGTACCCCGGGCCGACCCTGGACTGGCTGACCATCCCGCTGCCGTTGCTGTCGTGACCAGGCCGGGGCGGCGGGCGGAGGTTGTCGAACGGGTGATCCCGGACGCCGGCTGCCGACGCTGGGCAACGGGTGTCACCGTGAGTGAAATAGGCTGGGCAACGTGAACGCCCCGACCATCCTTGCCGGCATCGAGCTGGCCGACCCGGCGCTGTCCGCCCGGGTCGCCACTGGTCTGGTCCGGGTCGAGGACCTGCTGGAACGCGAACTGATCAGCGAATTCGGGTTCGTCACCGAGGCGGCATCGCACCTCATGCACGCCGGTGGCAAGCGGTTCCGGCCGTTGTTCACCCTGGTCGCGGCGGGGGTCGGTCCGCGTCCGGAGGCCGACGAGGTGGTGATCGCGTCCGCCGTGGTGGAGTTGATCCACCTCGCGACCCTGTACCACGACGACGTCATGGACGAGGCCGACCTGCGACGGGGAGCGAAGTCCGCTAACGCCAGGTGGGACAACTCGATCGCGATCCTCACCGGGGACTTTCTGTTTGCCCATGCCTCCCGGCTGGTCGCCGATCTCGGCCCGAACGCGGTCCGGATCATCGCCGAGACGTTCGCCGAACTGGTCACCGGCCAGACCAGGGAGACGGTCGGGGCGGCCCCCGGTGACGACCCGATCGCCCATCACCTGCGGGTGCTCGATGAGAAAACGGCCGCACTGATCGACACCTGCGCTCGCTACGCGGGCATGTTCTCCGGTGCGCAGGAGGAGGAGATCGCGGCGCTGCGCCAGTACGGGCGGGCGGTGGGAGTGGCCTTCCAGATCTCCGACGACATCATCGACCTGTCCTCCACCGACAGCGGGAAGACACCCGGCACGGACCTCCGCGAAGGGGTTCGCACCCTGCCGGTGCTGTACACCCTGGCCAATCCGGCCGCTGACCCCCGCCTGCGGGAGCTGGTCGCCGGCCCCATCACCTCCGAAGCGGACCTGCGCGAAGCGTCGGATCTGCTGATCGCCTCGCCGGGGATGGCCGCGGCTCGCGACACCCTGGGCGGGTACGCGGCGACCGCGACCGCCGAGCTGGCTCGGCTCCCAGAATCGTCGGCCCGGGACGCGTTGTCCTCGCTGGTGCGGTTCGTCGTGGCCCGCACCCGCTGAGCTCAGCCTTCGCTGACCCCGCACGGCCAACGGTCTTCCCTGCGGCCGGCTGGCGTCCTACAGTCACCGGTATGCCATTTCGTTGACTGTGACACCGCCGTACTGATGAACGCCGCACCGCATCGCTGCCGCCTCCGGTTCGCCGCCTTGCCCGGCTGGCCACGTCGTGGGCGATGTTCGCCGACCTGGTACCGCTGTACCCGCTGTACGCATTGATGTTCGCCGACAGCGGTCAGTCAGACGCCGAGATCTCCGGCCTGCTACTGATCTGGTCGCTGACCGGAATCGTGGCCGAGGTACCGACGGGTGCCATTGCCGACAGGTTTTCCCGGCGTGGTGCGCTGGCGTTCGGCGGTGTGCTGCAGGCTATCGGGTATGCCGGGTGGCTGCTGCTGCCCGGATTCACCGGGTACGCCATCGGGTTCGTACTGTGGGGGATCGGCGGTGCCCTGGCTTCCGGCTCGATGGAGGCCCTGGTCTACGACGGGCTGGCGGCACTCGGCGCGACCGCGCAATACCCCCGGCTGCTGGGCCGGATCACCGCCGCCGGGTTGATCGCGCAGATCCCGGCCGCCGTCGCGGCCACCGTCCTGTACGCACTCGGCGGCTACCCCCTTTTGGGTTGGGTCAGCGTCGCCTGCTGCCTAACGGCGGCCGGTCTGGCGGTGATGCTGCGCGACGTCAGGCCCGCAGACCGCCTCCGGGACGGCTCGGAGACCACGCCCGGAGCTATCCTCGGGGACGACCTCGGCTACCTCGCCACCCTGAAAGCCGGTATCGCGGAAGCGGTCTCGGCCCCGGCGGTCCGGAGGCTGGTGGTGGCCGCCGGGCTGTTGGAGGGGCTGGACGCGCTGGAGGAGTACTTCACCCTGCTCGCCCAGGACTGGGGCGTGCCGACCCGATGGGTGCCGCTGGCCGAGCTGGTCATTCCGCTGGCCGGAGCGGCAGCCACCTGGTGGAGCAGCCGGCGGATGACCGGTGCGAACGTCGCCGGCCGGCGGATGTTGGCAACCGCGCTGGGAGGCGGCGCCGTCCTGCTGGCCGGCGCGCAGCGGTGGGCGGCGCCGGCCGGCCTGGCCGGCGTCGCGGTGTTCTACGGTCTGTACCGCATCGTGCTGGTCGCGGTCGGCAGCCGGTTGCAGGAAGCGATTGGCGGTGCGGCCCGGGCCACCGTCACCTCGGTGGCGGCGCTGCTGAGCGAGCTGGCCGCGATCGCAATCTTCGGCCTCTGGGCGCTGGGTGGACTCGCCCCGATCGCGGCCCTGATCCTGCTGCTCGCCGCGCTGCTGCCGTGGGCGCTTCGTCACCGGCCCATCAGAGGATGAATCGCTCCAGGTCCTCCACGATCCGGTGCAGCGGCCGCCGGGTGACCGCGGCCAGCCGGCTGTGCTCGGTGCTTCGGTAGACATCGATCGCGGCGTGCGCCCGGGTCAGCGGCTCCGCGAACGCCTGCCCGGTCAGCGCCGCGTGCACCGCTTCGGCCAATGGCTCGCTGAGTTCCCGCAGGGCTTCCGATTGCAGTGCCGTGTCGACGGCAAATTCTTCTCGTGCCGCGAATGTCATCGACTCCTGCGCGAATGACTGCAGGTTCACCACGATGTCGACGGCCAGGGCCCTGGCCGGGTCCAGGTCGCTGACCTGTCGCAGATGTCCGCGTTGCAGGACGCTCCACGACGCGGATTTCCGGGCCGACGCGATTTGGCTGCCAAGGGTGGTGATCCGGGTGTTGATGGCCACCAACGTGTCGACGATGCCGACCAGTTCGCCGACCAGTTCGCCGACTGCGAGGGAGTTGTCGGCGTCGTGCGAGGAAGCGATCCGCACGGACTCGCGCACGGCTCTGGTCAGGTCGTCGGCAATTGCCGACAGTTCGCTGCGCGCCGCCCGCAGCGGGTTCGCCGGAAACAGGAACGGGGTGAGGAGCGCCGTCACCGCCGTGCCGACCGCCGTCTCCCACAGCCGGGTCAACCCGTACGTCCCGGCATCGGGACTACTGAAGACGAGCAGCGCCGACACCGCGACCTGCACATTCATGGTCTCGGCGACCCGAAGTACGGTGCCGACCAGCAACGCAACGGCGAGCACCAGGGCGACGGCCGCGAGACCGGGCTGGAGGAACCGCAGCACCCCCACCCCGATGAGCAACCCCACGACCACCCCGACCAGCCGCGACCAGGAGAGGTTGAACGCCGAGAACGGATCCGCGCGCAGGCTGACGAGCGGCACCAGCACCGCGAACACCGGGGGGTAATTCGCACCCAGGACGATGCAGACCTGCCAGGAGACGGCGGCGACGACGACGATGCGGGCGATCTGCGGGGCGTCCCGACGCGCGACCATGGCAGGAACATCGCGCGGCCGGGCGATCAGGTCCCGCACCGTGTCCCGTCCGCCGTCCGTCCCGTGGTGCGGGCTAGTTCCCGGCCCGAGCCGCCTGCCGCTGACGCAGCTTCTCCCGCTGCTCGACGAACCGGCTGGCCTGCGCATCCAACTCGGCCAGGAAGGCCACCAGCTCCTCCCGGGCCTGCTCCCCGACCGGACCGAAATCGGTGCGCTCCAACACCTTCCAGTATTTAAGCACCGGCATGATGACCGCGTCGTGATGCAGCCGGAGATCGTAGATGCCGGCCTTGGCGATCGTCACTGAGTTGCGCTGGAAGTCGGTCATCCCGGCGCCGGGCATGGTGAAGTTGACGACCTCGTCCCGGATGGCGGACATGGTCTCGTCGGGCGCCCGGTCCAACGCGGCCCGCACCAGGTTGCGGTAGAAGATCATGTGCAGGTTCTCGTCCTGCGCGATCCGGCCAAGCAGTTGTTCGGCGACCGGGCAACCCGTGGCCGCGCCGGTGTTCCGATGCGACACCCGGGTGGCGAGCTCCTGGAACGAGACGTACGCGACGGCCTGCAAAGCTGTCTTCTCGCCGGAGTCGTACCCGGCCGTCATGTGCTCCATCCGCAGCGCTTCCAGCTTCACCGGATCGACGCCGCGGGTCACCACCAAATAGTCGCGCAAGGCGATGCCGTGCCGGCCCTCCTCGGCGGTCCACCGGCCGACCCACTGTCCCCAGGCCCCGTCCCGGCTGAACCGGGTGGCGATCTCCCGGTGGTAGGACGGCAGGTTGTCCTCGGTCAGCAGGTTGACGATCATCGCGGTCTTGGCGACCGGGTCCAGCGGGGAGTCCTCCGGCACCCAGTCCTCGCCGCCGAGGAACGCGAAGTCGCGGCCCCGGCTCCACGGGATGTAGTCGTGCGGCTGCCAGTCCTTCGCGATCGCCAGGTGCCGGTTGAGGTTTTCCTCGACCACCGGCTCCAGTTCGTGCAGCAGCCTGCTCTGGATGCCGTCGGCACCGGACGGCAGCCGGCCGTTCGCCGCGGTCACGCGGCCGCCGCCACACAGGGGGGCCGGCGGGTGGCCGGTTGGCCCGGGCACACCGGGCCGTTGACAGGCAGTTGCATCTGAACTCCGAACGGTAAGGGTGCGCTGAGCACCTTTATCGTCAGCGTAGAGCAGACTCCCGGTCGGCCTGAAGCGGCGGGGAAGGCCGGCTGGCAGCTTGCTCTACGCTGACGATCCCCCTGTCCGCGCTGCGGGAGCGGTCAACGAGGTTCTTCACCGTTACCCGGCGCTAGGCGGGCTGGGTCTGCCCCACCCGTTCGGACATCCGCAGATCCTCGGCGGTGATAGGTCCGGTGGGTTGCAACGGCCGGTCGATCAGGTACCGGACATACGCGTACGGGGTGAAAAAGCCCGGCAACTCGTCGCCCAACGCGCTTTCGGTGAACACGTCCCGCGCCTCCTGCACGTGCCGGCGGCCGCGGTCGTCGATGGCCAGGGCGCGGAGCCGGTCCACCTCGTGATCCACCAGCTCCGTGATCAGCTCCCTGGTGACCACCAGACCCTCGGCCAGCCGGGTGCGGTGGTGCAGCCACTGCCAGATCTGGGTGCGCGAGATCTCGACTGTCGCAGCATCTTCCATCTGGTTGTCGATGGTGACCGCGCCGAATCCACTGACCCACGCGGTCAGGTACTGCAGGGCCACCGAGATGTTGGTCCGCAGCCCCGCCAGGGTCGCCCGGCCCGGGGTGGACCCGACGGCCAGCAGGTCGGCGGCGGTCACCGTGACGTCCGGACGCAGCTTGTCCAGCTGGTTCGGTCGGTCGCCGAGGGCCTCGGTGAACGCGGTCATACACGTCTGCACCAGGCCCGGGTGGGCCACCCAGGAACCGTCGAACCCGTCCGCGGCCTCCCGTTCCTTGTCCGCCCGCACCTTGTCCAGGGCCTGCTCGGTGACAGCCGGGTCAGCCTTGTTGGGGACGAAGGCCGCCATCCCGCCGATCGCGTGGGCGCGGCGCCGGTGACAGGTGGCGACCAGCAATTCGGTGTACGACCGCATCATCGGGGTGGTCATGGTGATCTGCGAGCGGTCCGGCAGCACGTACTCATCCCCGCGGTGCGCGAAAGTCTTGATGTAGCTGAAGATGTAGTCCCACCGGCCCGCGTTCAGGCCGGACGAGTGGTCCCGCAGCTCGTACAGGATCTCCTCCATCTCGAACGCCGCGGGCAGGGTCTCGATCAGCACGGTGGCCCGGATGGTGCCCTGCGGGATCCCGAGCAGCGCCTGCGCCTGGACGAACACGTCGTTCCAGAGCCTGGCCTCCAGGTGCGATTCCAGCTTGGGCAGGTAGAAGTAGGGGCCGGCGCCGCCCGCGATCAGTTGCTGCGCGTTGTGGAAGAAGTACAGGCCGAAGTCGACCAGCGCCGCGGGCAGCGGGCGGCCGTCGATGCTGATGTGCTTCTCGCACAGCCGCCAGCCCCTGGGGCGGACGACGATGGTCGGCGTCTCGTTCCCGACGCGGTATTCCTTGCCGTCCTCGGCGGTAAATTCCAGATTCCCGCGGATGGCGTCGAACAGGTTCAACTGACCACCGATGACGTTCGACCAGCTGGGGGCGGTCGCGTCCTCGAAGTCGGCCATCCACACCCGAGCGCCGGAGTTGAGCGCGTTGATGCTCATCTTCCGGGTCGGCGGACCGGTGATCTCGCACCGCCGGTCAACCAGACCAGGGGCCGGGGGCGCCACCCGCCAGGCCGCGTCGGTGCGGACATCGGCCGTCTCGCGGAGGAAATCGACGGGCTCCCCGGCGGAAATGCGCTGGCCACGCTCACGCCGGGCGGCCAGCAGTTCAGCCCGGCGGCCGGAGTGCGCTCCGTCGAGCCGCGCCAGGAAAGCCAGCGCCTCGGGGGTGAGGATCTCCTCGAACCGGGGGTGCGCCGAGCCTTTGATCTTGGGGGTGTTGGGTGCGTCGAACATTTTCTTCCTCCTGCGGAACGGTGAAAACTCAAGCGGGACAATCAATTCAGATTCAGTGGAACTGCTCTTCCTCGGTGGAGCCGACCAGCGCAAGGGTGCCGCTGGTCGGGTTGAGCGCGGTGGCGACCTTGTCGAAGTAGCCGGTGCCGACCTCGGCCTGGTGCTTCACCGCGGTGTAGCCGGCGGCCTCGTCGGCGAACTCCGCCTGCTGCAGTTCCACGTACGCCGTCATGCCGGTGCGCGAGTACCCCTGTGCCAGGTGGAACATCGAGTGGTTCAACGCATGGAAGCCGGCCAGGGTGATGAACTGGAACCGGTAGCCCAGCTCGCCCAACTCGTCCTGGAACGTGGCGATCTCCGCGTCGGACAGCGCCGCGCGCCAGTTGAACGACGGGGAGCAGTTGTACGCCAACATCTTTCCCGGGAACTCGCGGTGCAATTCGGTCGCGAACTCGCGGGCCAGCCCGAGGTCTGGGGTTCCGGTCTCTACCCAGATCAGGTCGGAGTACGGCGCGTACGCCTTCGCCCGGGCCAGGACCGGTTCGATCCCGCTGCGAACCCGGTAGAACCCCTCGGCCGTGCGTTCACCGGTCAGGAACGGCTGGTCGATCTCGTCGACGTCGCTGGTCAGCAGGTCGGCGGCCAGTGCGTCGGTCCGGGCGATCACCAGCGTCGGCACCCCGCTGATGTCGGCGGCCAGCCGGGCCGCGTTCAACGTCCGAACGTGCTGTGAGGTGGGTACCAGCACCTTTCCGCCCATGTGCCCGCACTTTTTCTCCGACGCGAGCTGGTCCTCCCAGTGCACGCCGGCGGCGCCGGCAGCGATCATCGACTTCATCAGCTCGAACGCGTTGAGCGGCCCGCCGAAGCCGGCCTCTGCGTCGGCGACGATCGGCACCAGGTAGTCCGTCCCGTTCTTGCCGGTGGAGTGGTCGATCTGATCCGCGCGCAGCAGGGCGTTGTTGATCCGCCGGACGACCGCCGGGACCGAGTTGGCCGGGTACAGGCTCTGGTCCGGGTAGGTCTGACCCGCGAGGTTGGCGTCGGCGGCCACCTGCCAGCCGGACAGGTAAATCGCCTCCAACCCGCCGCGGACCATCTGAACCGCCTGGTTGCCGGTCAGTGCACCGAGTGCGCGAGTAAAGGTCTTGGTGTGCAGGGCATCCCACAGGTGCTCGGCGCCGCGCCGGGCCAGCGTGTGCTCTTCGACGACCGTGCCGCGGAGCCGGAGGACATCCTCGGCCGTGTAGCTGCGATCGATACCGGTCCATCGCGAGTCCTCGGCCCAATCCTGTCGCAACAGCGCGGCGGCTTCGGAGTCCAAGATCGTGGTGCGTGGTGCGGGCCCGGGGCGGGTGTCGGTATTGGGGGTGGTCTGATCCATGGTGGCGGTCATCGTTGGCCGTCCTTTCGTCGAGCATTGATGTCACATCGGGGTGATCGACTGGTCGTATGCCTCACCCTGCGTCAAAAATCGGCTGCTGCACGACAAAAGTTCTGTAAAGATCTGCGATTTTTCCGCTATCGTGCACGGATGACCGAAGCCGCTGTTCGCGCCGGCCCCCGCCGCCCGCAGGCCGTCATCGGCGACGGGCCGGCCGGGTCGGCCGATTCGACGGCCCCCGACCCGTTGACCATCGGACGGCGCCTCCGTCATCTCCGTAAAGCCGCTGGCCGGACGTTGTCCGAGGTGGCCACGGCGTCGGGGATCTCGCCCTCGGCGTTGTCGCTCATCGAGAACGGCAAACGGGAGGCCAAGCTCTCCCTGCTGACCACCCTGGCCGGCGCGCTCGGGACGGGCCTGGCCGATCTACTCACCGTTGCCGCACCGAGCCGCCGGGCCGCACTGGAGATCGAACTGGAGAAGGCTCAGCGCACTGATGCGTTCACCTCGCTCGGCATCCCCGCGGTCCGCCCCGGGCCGCGGCTGCAAGCAGAGGCTTTGGAATCACTGGTCGGTCTGCACCGGGCACTGGCTGCGATCGCACAGGAGCGGGCGGCCACGCCGGAGCAGGCCAGGCGGGCCAACGCCGACCTGCGGGAACTGATGCGCACCCAGGGCAACTATTTCGGCGAGATCGAGACCGTCACCGCCGAGCTGCTGGCCGCCACCGGGTACGGGGGTGGACCGATCACCCGAACCGTTGTCGACCGCCTCGCCGCCCATCTCGGGTTCCGGTTGACGCACACCGCGGATTTGCCGGAGTCGACGAGGACCGTGACCGACCTGGAGCACCGGATCGTCTACCTGCCGCAGCCGGATGCTGGTCAGCACGACTCGCGGACCCTCGCGCTACAGGCGTTGGGGCATGTCGTGCTTGGCCATTCGGTTCCGTCGGACTACTCCGAGTTCCTGCGGCAACGGGTGGAGATCAACTACTTCGCGGCGTCGCTGCTGATCCCGGAGCGTGGTGCGCTGGAGCTGCTCCAGCGCGCCAAGGCGGCCAAGGACATCGCCATCGAAGACCTGCGGGACGCCTACGCCGTGTCGTACGAGACGGCCGCGCACCGGTTCACCAATCTGGCTACCCGGCACCTGGATCTACCGGTGCACTTCATGCGCATCGCCTCGTCGGGGGTGATCTACAAGGCGTACGAGAACGACGGGGTCCACTTCCCGATGGACGCGACGGGCGCCATCGAGGGGCAGCGGGTGTGCCGGTACTGGACCGCGAGGGTCGTGTTCGATCGCCCCGATCTGTCCTCGGCCTACCAGCAGTACACCGACACAACATCCGGAACCTATTGGTGCACCGCGGTTGTCGACCGTACGACAGCCGGGGTGTTCTCGGTCAGTGTCGGCGTTCCGTACGCCGCCGTGAAGTGGATGCGGGGCCGGGAAACCACCGAGCGGTCACAGTCGCGCTGCCCCGACCCACGCTGCTGCGCGTTGCCGCCGATGGCCCTGGCACAGCGGTGGGAAGGCAATGCCTGGCCCAGCGCCCGGGTGCACTCCCACCTGCTGGCCGCGATGCCGCCCGGCGTCTTCCCCGGCGTCGACCAGACTGAGGTGCTCAGTTTTCTGGACCGGCACGCGCCGCGCTGACCTCCGGCGCATGGAGTTCCTGACGGTGCCCACGCCGCAGCACCCGCCCGTAGGCGCTGGCGGAGAACACCACCAGTGCAGCCCAGACCAGCGCGAACCCGATCCAACGGTAGGTGGGCATGGCTTCGTGGAGAACGAAGACGCCGATCAAGAACTGAACCACCGGGGTTAGGTACTGCATGAGGCCCAACACCGACAGCGGCAGGGACTGGGCGGCCGCAGCGAAGGCCAGCAGGGGCACGCAGGTGACGATCCCGGCGCTCATCAACAGCACCGTGTGACCAGTGCCTGCCGTCACGAAGGTGGCCGATCCGTAGATCTGCAACCAGGTCAGGAACGCCAGTGCCGGCAGGACCAAGATCAGCCCCTCCGCGGTCAGCGAGGCGGTCGGGGGCAGCGGAATGACCTTCTTGATCAGGCCGTAGCCGGCAAAGCTCGCGGCCAGCACCAGTGACACCCACGGCACCGAGCCGCCGGCGAACGCCAGCACCCCCACTGCCGCGGCACCGAGCCCGACCGCGACCCACTGGGCGGGACGCAGTCGCTCGCCGAACAACAGCACCCCGAGCAGAACGCTGACCAGGGGGTTCATGAAGTACCCAAGGGCCGCCTCGACCACCCGGCCGTTGTCAACGGCCCAGATATAGACCCCCCAGTTGACCGCAATGAGGACGGCGCCGGCCGTGACCAGCGCCCAGACTCGGGGTGGCGCGGACCGGATCGCCGACCAACCGCGGACCGTGGTGAGAATGAGCCCAGCCACCACTAGCGACCACACCATCCGGTGGGCGAGAACCTCGAACGTCCCCGCCGGGTGCAGTAGCGGGAAGTACAGCGGGAACAGGCCCCAGATCAGGTAGGCGGTAGCGCCGAACGTAAGCCCGCGGCGCACGGCTGCTCCTTTTTATGGTGGTAGTGCGGTTCGAGTGGTGGTAGTGCGGTTCGAGTGGTGGTGTGAGGCGAACCAGGTCAGCGGTAGTTGGTGAACTGCAAGGCGATGTCCAGATCCGCGTCCTTGAGCAGTGCGATCACTGCCTGTAGGTCGTCGCGCTTCTTGCCCGACACCCGTAGTTGGTCACCCTGGATCTGGGCTTGAACGCCCTTCAGCCCGGCGTCCTTGATCAGCTTGGCGATTGCCTTCGCCTTGTCCGAGGCAATGCCTTGCACCAGCTTGCCGCTGACCTTGTAGGTCTTGCCCGAAGCGGCTGGTTCACCGACCTCGAAGGCGCGCAGTGAGATCCCGCGCTTGATCAGCTTGTCCTTGAACGCGTCGATCGCCGCCGTACACCTCTCTTCGGTGCTAGAGGTAATGGTGATGCCGTCTTCACCGGCCCAGGCGATCGTGGTGTCGGTGCCCCGGAAATCGAACCGCTGGGACAGCTCCTTGGCCGCCTGGTTCAGCGCGTTATCGGCCTCCTGGTGTTCCACCTTGCTCACGATGTCGAATGAGGCATCCGCCATGATCGTCTCCCGTCTGATTACGTCTGCTGCTCGTCGCAGCGCCTGCAATGCTTTTCAACCGCCGTTGCTACCCGGACGCTCTCCCGCCAGCCTTACCGCCTGGCCCTGTGGTCGTCGTGGCTGCGTCCGCCCCAATTGACGGCCCGACCAGTGTCCCCGACCGCGACCGCCATCAGACGCCAGGTGTGTCCGGCGGGCTACAGCCGGCGTGCGACGGCGGCCAAGGATCGCAGGATCGCAGGGAAACAGGATCGCCGGCCCGCACTGCAGCATCGGCCTTTGGTTCGACACCCATCGCCACGTCTACTCCTCTACGTCCTTAAAATTTGCTCTTGCGCTCACAAGCTCACCCTACTAGAATCGAACACATGTTGCAAGTACTCGCTACCGGCGCCGGGTCCGACACTGGAACTACCGCGCCGGGCACGGCCGAACTGAGCGGCTGGCTCACCCGGCTCGCGTCGGTGGATGGGGACGCCCCGGACGGGGTGCTGATCGATCAGATCGGGGTGTTGGAACGGATGAAAGCCGCGTGCGCCGCCGCGCAAGCGGTGCTGACCGCGGCGTTCGTGACGTCCCAGACAGCGGGGGTCACCGGGGCCACGAAGAAAGACGAACGGCTCCGGGCGAGCATCACCGGTCAGGTCGCGTTGGCCCGTCGGGTGTCCCCGACCCGCGGTGGTCAGCACGTCGGGCTGGCCACCGCTCTGGTCGAGATGCCGCACACCATGGCCGCACTGCGGGCCGGGGAGATCACCGAGTGGCGGGCCACCCTGATCACCCGGGCCACCGCGTGTTTGACCACCGAACACCGGCAAGTCGTGAACTCCGAACTCGCCGGCCGGTTGGCCGGGATGGGGGATCGGCGCATCGCCGACGCCGCTACCGGGATCGCGCAACGCCTGGACCCGGCGGCGTGGGTGGCGCGGAACCGGAAGGCGGTCGGTGGTCGGCGGGTGAGCATCCGCCCGGCCCCGGACACCATGTCCTACCTCACCGCGGTCCTACCCGTCGCGCAGGGTGTCGCCGTGTACGCGGCGCTCAGCGCGCACGCCGGGTCGGCGAAGGCCGGTGGGGACCACCGCACCCGGGGGCAGGTGATGGCCGACGAATTCGTCCACCGCCTCACCACCACCGGTGCCACCACTGCCGGGCCTCGCACCGGCGCATCGGAAACAGCCACCGACACCACCAGCGCCGACACCACCAGCGCCGACACCACCAGCGCCGACACCACCGGATCCGACACCACCGGATCCGACGCGACCGCGGCCGGCGCAACCGCGCCGGACGCCTCGGTGCCCCACGACGGGGCACCCGGTACCGGAACCGTTATTTACAGCGCCGCCGATGCCGTTGTCGGACAATCGAACCCGGCCCCCGACAACCCGACCTCCGGGGTCCCGGACCCGGATGGCATCCCACCCGGGGTGAACGTGGAAATCCAGTTGGTGATGACCGACCGGACCCTGCTCGACGGGGACGACGAACCAGCGATCCTCACCGGGTACGGGCCCATCCCCGCAGCCCTGGTCCGCCGGCTCATCCGCGGCGCGGGCCCGGGCACCACCACCTGGGTGCGGCGGCTGTTCACCGACCCCGTCACCGGGCACCTGGCCACCGCCGACACCCGCCGCCGGATCTTCACCCCCGCCGCCCGGCACTATTTGATCGCCCGGGACCAGTACTGCCGCACCCCGTACTGCGGGGCACCGATCCGGCACGCCGACCACACCAGCCCGCACGCCCGGGGCGGGCCGACCAGTATCAGCAACGGGCAAGGCTTATGCGAGAACTGCAACTACACCAAAGAAGCCCCCGGCTGGAACCACCAAGCCGCCGGTGACGGGACCGGCATCCTCATCACGACCCCCACCGGACACACCACCCGCAGCGACCCACCCCCACCACCCCGATCAATACCCTGGGCCGAGACAGGTGCGCCCGGCGCAACCTCCGACGACGCGGATGTCAGCGGGTCCGCGCTGTCGCGCCGGGAGAGAAGCGCGTGAGGGCCCGCGCGCGCTGCCGCCGTGCTGAGTCAAAGTGCCGATTGGGTCCCTCGTCCGGAGCCTTGTACGCTGATCCGGCGCCGCGTTCGCTCGGTGGCACGGCAGGTTGCCCGAGTGGCCAAAGGGAGCTGACTGTAAATCAGCCGGCATTGCCTACGGGGGTTCGAATCCCTCACCTGCCACTCACCGTGACCGGCGGATCTTGTGCGGAGCACCGCGCGACGGAGATCCGCCGGTCACTACGTTCCGTCCGTATTTTCTCGACGGGGACAGTGCCCCGAACACCCGGAGGTAACGACTCCGGCCCCCACGACGACAGTCCCAGCGACGACGTCTCGGGGTTACCGGGGTCGAATGGGTACAGTCACCCAACCAATTCATTCATTCGGATGAACGCCTCGGAAATTGACCTTTCGTGACGACGACTGATGCTATTTCCGCTGCGTAGCGCTACCCTGCGTACATGACTGGGGGACTGCGCGCCACGCTGCCAAGAGTGAATACGAGGATTGGCAGATGACGGTAGAGCTGGCGCAGCCCGAGAAGCCGCGCCGCACCTACCCGATAAACCGGGTGTTCCCCGCCGTCGCAACCCTGATGTTCGGGGTTTCCTTTCTGCTGTGGGCCGGCGTACTCAGCTACGGGGTTCCCGGCGGTTACACTCCCGAGCACCTGCTCATCGGCGCGGCCATCCTGCTGGCTGCTTTCCTGGCCGGGGAGCTCTTCCCTCTGCAGATCGAAGTACGTCGGGAGACCCTGCTGGTCAGCGGGTCCGAACTGCCGATGGCGCTGGGGCTACTGCTGCTGCCTGCCTGGGTGGTAGGCGTCACCCACGTTGCCGCCGGCGCCCTGGTGTTCCTGGTCCGCCGGGACAGTCTGCGCAACGTCATGGTCAACCTGTCGTTCATCACGGTGGAGACCGGCACCGCGTGCGTGGTCATGCTCCGCATGGTCGGACCCGACCACCCCACCGGACCGGATGCGGCTGTCTACCTCGCCGTCGCAGTCGGTGTCCTTGCGGGGGCTCTGACCTCTGCGGCCGTCGTCGGGCTGACCTACAAACTGCTGGGACCGGCAGAGCCGCTCGGCTGGGTGATCGGCCGGTCGATGCTGACGGCGGCCGCCATCGTGACCTTCGCGCTGGTCGGCTTCACCGTGTGGCACGCGGGCTACCCGGTCGGGCCGGTGGTGTGCCTGGCCATGGCCGGCGTACTCGGGGTGATCTACCGGATCTACTTCCTTTTCTTGCGCCAGCATTCCGACCTGACCCGGATGTACAGCTTCGGCCGCCAGGTCACCGGGGTCGGCTCGTCAATCGGCGACTGGCAGGCTGTGCTCGAACAGGTTCGGGACCAGCTGAACGCCGGTATCGCGGTGCTGCGGCTCGATGACGGGGACGGCACACTGACCACCCTGGCGGTCGGGCCCGACGGCGACGTCGCTGAACCGACGATCGCCGGTGATGACCCCTTGCTGCGGGCCGCCCGCACCACTGGGCGGGCCCGTGCGTCCACCGACCGGCACCCCGATCCGCAGGTACTCGCCGCGTTGACCCGGCGCGAGGCCTGGGACGTCCTCGTGGTGCCGCTGCGCTCCGGTGACCGCGACCGCGGGTACCTCGAGGTCCGGGACCGGCTCAGCAGGTGGGGTCGGTTCCGCGACGAGGACCTCAAGCTCCTCGAGACGCTCGGTGGGCACGTCGCCACCGCCCTGGACAACCTCAGGTTGCTGGACAGCCTGCGGCACGAGGCCTATCACGACTCGATCACCGGACTACTGAACCGGTTGGGTCTGCATGTCGCCGGCCAGGGGGCGATCGACGGAGGTTCCGGGACGGCCATCGTGATGGTCGATCTGGATGTCTTGTCGCAGGTCAACAACGCTCTGGGGCATGACCGCGGGGAGCAGTTGCTGCGGATGGCCGGTCATCGGTTGGTGAGGGCAGTCGGCGCCGATCGTCCGGTCGCGAGGATCGAGGCGGACCGATTCGCGGTGCTGGTACAGGCGATGCCCGAGGCCGAGTTGGGTCTGCTGGGCAGCGAGATTCTGGCGGCCGTCGGCGGCGCATTCTCCCTGGACGGGATCGAGGTCGACCCACAACCCTGCGTCGGCATCGCAATGGTGTCGGGGACCGCTGTGGAAAGCACGTCCGTGGAGGTCGGTGCCGAGGTACTAGTCGACCCCAGCACCCTGTTGCAGCGGGCCGAAATGGCCATGCTGGCCGCCAGGACCAAGCAGGAACCGTTGCAGATCTACCGGCCCAGCATGGGTGAGGTCTATCGGCGGCGGTTCCAGCTGGTCACCCAGTTCCGGCAGGCCGTCGAGCACGGCCGCATCATCGTGCACTACCAACCGAAGATCGACATGGCCGAACGAGAACTGGTCGGGGTCGAGGCACTGGTCAGATGGATGCACCCCGAGTTCGGGTTGGTGTCGCCGGCGGAGTTCGTCGAGGCCATCGAGACCACCGGTTCCATCGACATCCTGCTCGGTCACGTGCTGGAGGTGGTACTGGCGCAGCTGCGGCGTTGGACCGACAGCGGTATCAAGCTCTCGGTGGCCGTCAACCTGTCGGTGCGCAACCTGCTTGCGGAGAACTTCTGCGCCAAGGTCGCCGCTGCCCTCGCCGAACATGGTGTGCCGCCGGAGTTGCTGACCTTCGAGATCACCGAATCCAGTGTGATGGCCGACCCGGAGCATTCGCTGCCAGTCCTTCGCGAACTGCACGCGATGGGAATCGGATTGTCCATCGACGATTTCGGCACCGGCTATTCCTCTCTTGCCTACCTGCGCCGGCTGCCAATTGACGAGATCAAGATCGACCGGTCGTTCGTCCAGGGAATGGGGACCGACCTGTCGGACCTGGCCATCGTCCGCGCAATCGTCGACCTCGGGCACTCCCTCGGACTGCGGGTGGTTGCCGAGGGCGTTGAAGAGGAAGCCGCCCGGGACGCCCTGCGGGAGATGCACTGCGACCAGGCGCAGGGTTTCCTGATCTCCCGGCCGATCCCGCTGGACCGGTTCGAGGCATGGCTTCAGTCGCGGACGGTCAGCGTCTACGACCCTGCGTCGACCAGCAAGGTCCTTCGAATGATGAGCTGACGGCCGCTCGCCAGCGTTTTCGTGCTGACGGCGGCCTGAGGTAGAGTTGCCCAGGCTGTCCGCAGGCGGGCAGGCGCCAGGCCCCTTTAGCTCAGTCGGCAGAGCGTCTCCATGGTAAGGAGAAGGTCTACGGTTCGATTCCGTAAAGGGGCTCGGACGGCGATCGCGGTGGGGGCAGCCCGGCCGGTGATCTCGTCGGCTCGACGGGGTGGGACCCGTAAGGCGGTGTAGCTCAGCTGGCAGAGCAAGCGGCTCATAATCGCTGTGTCGCCGGTTCAAGTCCGGCCACCGCTACCCCGGCACCATCGGCCGCCTGAGGGCGGCAGCCCAGATGCGGACGGCAAAATTCGCGCCGTCCGTCCCGAGAACACCGCCGTTCCACCACCACAGAGAAAGAGGCAGCTACCGTGGCCGCCACCGATGTTCGCCCCAAGATCACCTTGGCGTGCGAGGAGTGCAAGCACCGCAACTACATCACCCGCAAGAACCGGCGCAACGACCCGGATCGGCTGGAGATCAAGAAGTTCTGCCCCAATTGCGGTGTGCACCGCAAGCACAAGGAAACGCGCTAATCCGCTCGGCGAATGCCACTTAACCCGGAATTCGTCGGTAAGGCATTCCCGTACGAGGAACCGTTCTCTGTCGGGGTGGAAAAAATCCGCGAATTCGCGCGGGCGATCGGTGACGACAACCCGCTGTACCGGGATCGAGTCGCTGCCAGAGCCGCCGGATACCCGGACCTGGTCGCCCCGCCCACGTTCGCCATCGCGGTGATCATGAAGGCGCAGGACAAGCTGCTCTTCGACCCGCGGCTGGGACTGGACTTCTCCGTCGTCGTCCATGGCGACCAGCGCTTCGTGCACCACCGTCCGATCGTCGCCGGCGACGAACTCACCTCCACCCCGTACGTCGACCAGGTGCGGGTGCTGGCCGGCAACGATGTGATCAGCCTGCGCACCGAGGTCACCGACCCGGACGGGGCGCCGGTGTGCACCGCGTACGGCACCCTGGTTGCCCGGGGCACCGGATCGGCGGCGAAGGCATGACCCCCTCCCCGGTATACGACGACCTCGCGGTTGGAGATGCGCTGCCGCCGCTGACCTACCGCGTCAGCCGCAAACAGCTGGTCAAATACGCCGGAGCCGCCGGTGATTTCAACGAAATCCACTGGAATCAGCGGGTCGCCCTCGAGGTCGGGCTGCCGGACGTCATCGCCCACGGGATGTTCACCATGGCCTCCGCCGGCCGAATCGTGACCGACTGGGCAGGGGATCCCACTGCGTTGATCCAGTTCGAGGTTCGATTTACCCGGCCGGTAGTGGTCACCGACGACGATCACGGCGCTGTCGTCGACGTCACCGCCGTGATCGGCGCACTGGACGGTGATGCCCGGACGGCGAGAATTGACATCACCTCGAAGTTCAACGGCCAGACCGTGTTGGGCAAGGCCCGCGCCACCGTCCGGCTCGGCTGAGCCCGGCCGGGGCCTGGTTCAGTCCGCCGCGGTGGACAGGAACTCCGCCAGGCGGTTGACCCCGGTCTTCAGATCGTCGTCACCGAGGGCGTAGGACAACCGGAAGTAGCCGGGCGTGCCGAACGCCTCCCCCGGAACGACCGCAACCTCAACCCGGTCCAGAACCAGGGACGCCAGCTCCGCGGACGACGCGGGCCGGACCCCGTCGAACGACTTGCCGAGCAGCGCCCCGACCGACGGGTAGGCGTAGAACGCGCCCTTCGGTTCCGGGCAGCTGACGCCCGGGATCGCATCGAGCATCTCCACCATCAGCTGCCGGCGACGGTCGAACGCCGTCCGCATCTGCTCGACCGCATCGAGCGAGCCGGACACCGCGGTCAGCGCCGCCTGCTGCGCAACATTGCAAACGTTCGAGGTCAGATGGGACTGCAGGTTGGTCGCGGCCTTGATCACGTCGGGCGGCCCTATCATCCAACCCACCCGCCAACCCGTCATCGCGTAGGTCTTGGCCACCCCGTTCACCACGACGCAACGGTCGGCGATCTCCGGCGCGACCACCGGCATCGAGACGTGCTCGGCTCCCGCGTACACCAAGTGCTCATAGATCTCGTCGGTGATGACCCAGATGCCCTTGGCCGCGGCCCAGCGTCCGATCGCGGCCACCTGATCCGGCGGGTACACCGCACCGGTCGGGTTCGACGGTGAGCAGAACAGCAGCACCTTGGTGCGCGGGGTCAGGCCCAGCTCGAGCTGGTCGATGGTGACCAGGTAGTCGGCCTTCTCGTCCGCGACGACGGGGACAGTAACCCCCCCGGCCAGGGCGATCGCCTCCGGGTAGGTGGTCCAGTACGGCGCCGGGAGCAACACCTCGTCGCCGGGGTCGAGCAGGGTGGCAAAGGCCTGGTAAACAGCCTGCTTGCCGCCATTGGTAATCAACACCTGATCGGCCCGGACCTGAAAACCGGAGTCCCGCAACGTTTTCTCAGCCACCGCGGCCCGAAGGGCGGGCAGCCCGGCGGCCGGGGTGTACCGATGGTTCGCCGGCACCGAACATGCCGCTGCCGCGGCCTCGACGATGTAATCCGGGGTCGGAAAATCCGGCTCGCCGGCACCGAATCCGATCACTGGGCGGCCGGCGGCCTTGAGCGCCTTCGCCTTCCCGTCGACGGCGAGGGTCGCCGACTCGGCAATGTTGCCGATCCGCACCGAAATCCGGGCGCCGGGTGATGCCGCCGGGGCCTCCGGTGTGGTGTCGATGCGCTGGTTCGTCCCGGGGTGGGTGCTCATGGTCTCATCGTGGCATGCACCGTCCGGTCGATCGATCCCGGCAGGGGTCGATCGCATCCCTGCGCGGTTCGTGAGGGAGTCGTCCGGTGGCTTACACTGGTCGTTCGGGGGTGTGCGCTCGCTTGCCCAGGTGGCGGCTGGTGACACATCCCGTAGGTGTGAATGGGCTTCTCTCGCCCGGTCAAGTCCGAGTGGTCGGGCTTTGGCCGGTCGGTGGGTCCGACCAAAGGGGCGTAGCTCAATTGGCAGAGCAGCGGTCTCCAAAACCGCAGGTTGCAGGTTCAATTCCTGTCGCCCCTGCGTTTGACAGAGCAGCACGATCAGAACAGAACGATCAGAACAGCACGATCAGAACAGCAACGAGGACGTGAGGACGTAAGCGAGTGAGCAACGATCGCGACGGAGTGTCGGAGGACGGGCACGATGCGCTCGTCGGCACCCCGCCGGACGAGGCCACCGAGGCGTCGGGAGTGGTGGGCGGCAACGTCGTCGACGGCAGTCTGGTAGATGGCGGCCCGAACGGCACGGAACCGGACAGTGCGGAACCGGACAGTGCGGTGCCCGACCGGACGGTGTCGGCGGGTGAGGCAGCCGCGGCGGGTTCCAGCCCGTTGTCGGCCGGCTCTGCTCGGGCGGCCGCTCGGCGCTCGGCGGCCAGGGCTGCGGTATCGGAGGGGAAGGGGGCACCTACCCCCAGGCGCGCCCCAACCACCACCGAGAAGCGTCCCAACGTCCTGGCCCGGTTCGGCCGTTTCCTGCGGGAAGTTGTCGCCGAACTGCGCAAGGTGATCTGGCCGACCAGGAACCAGATGGTCACCTACACGATCGTGGTGATCGCCTTTGTGGCGTTCATGGTGGCTCTGGTGGGCGTCCTGGACCTGCTGTTCGCCAAGGGCGTGCTGGCCGTCTTCGGCTGATCCGCCGGTCGCCTTCGGAAGAAGGCGATGGGTCAACGGTGCCGAGGAGCCGTCCGGCACCGCAGAACCCGTAGGGCCATCGTGCAGCACCCGGCCGCCACCACCTCAGCCACAGACGAGCAGCAACAATCGATCAGGACTAGACGAGCACGACCAGACGAGCACGACCAGAACAGCACCCCCGCAGATGACCACCGACAACACCGAGCACAGCGATTGCGTTCAGGAAGCGAGCACACCCGTGTCGAGTCACGTGGATACTCCCGGCGACGAGCCGATGAGCAACGTTGTCCTGACCGACGGCGAACGAACAACGGTGGCCACGGCGCCGGAGGCAGACTCCGTCGAGCACGACACCGAGGCAGAGACCGCAGCCATCGATGACGCGCTGCAGGCCGTCACCGAGGCGGATGCGGAAGCGGCTTCCGACGCTGCCGACACCCCGGTCGATACCCCGGTCAACGAGGAGTCGGCCGCCGCCCAGCCGGAGGCACAGACAGCAGCCGAGGCAGAGGTAGAGGCAGAGGTCGACCCGGCCGAGGAACTCCGGTCCGCGCTCAAGCGCGCCGCCGGCGACTGGTACGTGGTGCACTCCTACGCCGGGTACGAGAACAAGGTCAAGACCAACCTCGAGACCCGCATCAAGTCGCTGGACATGGAGGAGTACATCTTCCAGATCGAGGTCCCGACCGAAGAGGTCACCGAGATCAAGAACGGCCAGCGCAAGCAGGTCCAGCGCAAGGTGTACCCCGGGTACATCCTGGTCCGGATGGACCTGACCGACTCGTCCTGGAGCGCGGTGCGGAACACCCCCGGCGTCACCGGATTCGTCGGCGCCACGGCCCAGCGGCCGTCGGCCCTGTCGATCGACGAGGTCGTCAAGATCCTGACCCCGGTTGCGCCGCGCAAGGCGACCGTGGCCAGCACCGGCGGGGGAGCCGCCCCGACCAGGACCGAGGTCGACTTCTCGGTCGGCGAATCGGTCACCGTCATGGACGGTCCCTTTGCCACGTTGCCGGCGACCATCAACGAGGTCAACGGCGACGCCCAGAAGCTCAAGGTCCTCGTGTCCATCTTCGGTCGCGAGACGCCAGTCGAGCTGTCCTTCACCCAGGTCGCCAAGATCTGACCCACCCGCCGGGTGCCTGACCACCCGGACCCGCTCTCACAGGAAAGAAGTAAGGCACATGCCCCCGAAGAAGAAGAAGCTCTCAGCGATCGTGAAGCTGCAGATCAAGGCGGGAATGGCTACCCCGGCCCCGCCGGTCGGGCCAGCGCTCGGCCAGCACGGCGTGAACATCATGGAGTTTTGCAAGGCCTACAACGCCGCGACGGAGTCACAGCGTGGGGACGTCGTCCCCGTCGAGATCTCGATCTACGAGGACCGGACGTTCGACTTCAAGCTCAAGACCCCGCCGGCCGCCCGGCTGCTGCTCAAGGCCGCCGGTGTGGAGAAGGGGTCGGGAACGCCGCACACCACCAAGGTGGCGTCGGTGACCGCCGCTCAGCTCCGCGAGATCGCGACCCTCAAGCAGGTCGACCTGAACGCCAACGACGTCGACGCCGCATCCAAGATCATTGCCGGCACCGCGCGGTCGATGGGGATCACCGTCAGCGACTGACACCAGACCAGCACCAGCACTAGCACTAGCACCACGTGGGAGGGCCAGCGCGGCCCGCGCCAACCACGACCTCCGACCGGGGCACGCACGCTCCGGAACCGATGAATGGGAGATAGCAATGAAGCGCAGCAAGGCCTACAACCAGGCCGCCGAGATGATCGATCGCGAGCGGCTCTACTCGCCGCTCGAGGCCGCTGACCTGGCCAAGAAAACCTCGCCCAGCAAGATCGACGGGACCGTCGAGGTCGCCATGCGGCTCGGCGTCGACCCACGCAAGGCCGACCAGATGGTTCGCGGCACCGTGAATCTGCCGCACGGCACCGGCAAGACTGCCCGGGTTATCGTGTTCGCGGTTGGCGACAAGGCCACCGAGGCCGAGGCCGCCGGCGCTGACGCTGTCGGCTCCGACGATCTGATCGCCCGCATCCAAGGTGGTTGGCTCGACTTCGACGCCGCCATCGCGACCCCGGACCAGATGGCCAAGGTCGGCCGGATTGCGCGCATCCTGGGCCCGCGTGGCCTGATGCCCAACCCGAAGACGGGCACCGTCACCCCTGACGTCACCAAGGCGGTCACCGACATCAAGGGCGGCAAGATCAACTATCGGGTGGACAAGGCCGCCAACCTGCACCTGGTCATCGGCAAGGTTTCGTTCCCGACCGAGAAGCTGGTCGAGAACTACGCCGCCGCCCTGGACGAGGTGCTGCGGGCCAAGCCTTCGGCAGCCAAGGGCCGCTACCTGAAGAAGGTCAGCTTCGCCACCACCATGGGTCCTGGGATCCTGGTCGACCCGGCCCGCACCCGCAATCTGCTGGAGACCGACGAGTCCTGAGCACCAACCGGCCCGCGCCGCATTCGAACCGCCACCGACCGTCAGGGGTCAGTGGCGGTTCGTCGTTCATCACCCGGTCGGGTTGATATATCCGCTTGTGGTTTCCGGTCTGACGCCGCTGGGTAACGAGATCCGGCGGCGTGACTGCCGATGGGTGGGCGTCGGGCCCGCTCCGACCCCATGGTCACTCCGGGAGACGGAGTCTGCGATGCGTCGGATACATGTCACGGCCTGTCTGTTCGCCACGGGCGTCCTGTTGGCCGGCTGCGCGCAACCCAACGGGACGGCTGGCTCGGCGACGGCAGCGCAGTCGTCACCGCCAGCGGCGGCCGGGGCGCCAAGCTCGGCGGCACGCCGGTCGATCCGGCCCAGTTGGCGGAAACGATGCGCTCGGCCTTTGCGGCCACCACCTCGGCGACCGGCACTATCGAGAGCAAGAGCGACAAGGTGACGGAGAGCGGGACGTTCAAGGCCGCGTATCAGGATGGAGCCACCCGCGCCGGCTCGGCCTCGGTCTCGATCACCGTGCAGAACGAACCCATCGACCTGACGTACCTCCTGGTCGACAAGAAGCTGTACCTGCAGGGGGAAAAGTTGCTGGCCAAGCTCAAGGTCGACAAGAAATGGCTCGAGGTGTCCGCCGACTCCAGCAACCCCCAGGTGGCCGATCTGGGCCCGGAGGCCCGCGACGACAGTCAGACCAGGCATTTCACGGTGTTGGTCGATCCGTCGAAGGCCATCGCAGCGGTGAAGCTGCCGCTTCCGTCCGGGGCCGCATCGGCGCTGCCGGCGACCATCCCGGAGGACATGTGGCTCGACGATCAGAACCGTCCGGTCGAGGTGAGCTCGACCGTGGTGATGCAGGGCACCTCGGTGACGAGCGTCTACAAGATCACCTCGTTCAACGACCCGGTGTCGATCACTGCACCCGACCCGGCGGATGTGGCCACCGGGTGGGCCGCCGGGCCCGCCCCCGCTCTGTGATTGCGCGCGATTTGGTCGGTCACGGCCGCGTCCCGTATCGTCAATGGCGATCCACCGAAGACCGTCGGCTTTTGCCTGCGCGAACAGCGCGGTAGATGAAGGTTCCGGAGAAGTCCGGACGGCCCACGCAGGAGGACGAGGTCAGACCGGCCCCTTGCCACGGAACGTGCGTGGTGGCGCCATTCTTCGCCCCGTGCCCCTGGCGCGGGGCGTTCGTCGTTTCCGGACCCATTCCGTGCGCGTCGTCCGGTAGCGGTGTCGGCAGCTGCCGGCGCCAACAACGTTCACGATGTCAGGAAGGAGGCGACGCATGCCGAAGACCGACAAGGTCACCACGGTCGCCGAGATCAGCGAGCGGTTCCGCAGCTCCAGCGCCGCGGTGGTCACCGAATACCGCGGCCTGACCATGGCGCAGCTCACCGAGCTCCGCCGGTCACTGGGCAAGGACACCGCCTACACCGTTGCCAAGAACACCCTGGTCAAGCGGGCCGCCGCGGACGCCGGAGTGACCGGGTTGGACGACATGTTCGTCGGCCCCACCGCGGTGGCGTTCATTTCCGGCGAACCGGTCGACGCCGCCAAGGCGTTGCGCGACTTCGCGAAGGCGAACCCGCTACTGGTGATCAAGGGCGGGCTGCTCGACGGTCGCTCCATCGAGGCCGGCGAGGTCTCCAAACTCGCCGATCTGGAATCCCGCGAGGTACTGCTGGGCAGGATGGCCGGTGCCATGCTGGCCACCCTGACCAAGGCCGCGATCGTGCTGAACGCGCTGCCTTCGCAGGTGGTGCGGTTGGCTGCGGCTCTGCAGGAGAAGCGGATCGCCGACGGGGAGAGCCTGCCCGCCGTCGAGGCTTCCTCAGATTCGGCCACCACCGATGCCAGCGTTGCTGACGTGGCGACCGATGATCCGGCCGTGTCCGCCGAGGCTCCGGCCGAAGGCGCCGACTCCTCGGTGACCGCCGAGGCGCCGGACAGCGAGGCCGTGTCGGCCGAGGCTCCCGCCGAGGGCGCCGACAGCACGAAGGAGCAGGCCGACCAGGCCTGATCCGACCAGCACCACGGTCGGTTCAGCCCCTGATCCGATCTTCTCCACTCCGATTACCGCCCGTCACGCCGCGAAGTGCGGCCGGGCACCAGATGTGAAAGGACGCCCATCATGGCGAAGCTCAGCACCGACGAATTGCTCGACGCCTTCAAGGAGCTCACCCTCATCGAGCTCTCCGAGTTTGTGAAGCAGTTCGAGGACACCTTCGGCGTCACCGCCGCCGCCCCGGTCCAGGTTGCCGGCCCGGCCGGTCCGGCCGCCACCGCCGAGGTTGCCGAGGAGCAGGACGAGTTCGACGTCATCCTCGAGTCCGCCGGCGAGAAGAAGGTCCAGGTCATCAAGGCCGTTCGCGAGCTGGTCTCGGGTCTGGGTCTGAAGGAAGCCAAGGACCTCGTCGACGCCGCCCCCAAGGCCATCCTGGAGAAGGCTCCCAAGGAGGCCGCCGAGGCCGCCAAGGCGAAGCTGGAAGAGGCCGGCGCCAAGGCGACCGTCAAGTAACTGCAGTCTCGATCTCTGCACGACCGTACTGCTGAGCCGGGGTGCACCCTGTGTGGGTGCGCCCCGGTTTTGCGTCCCCCCGTCGACGGTTGGAGAGCCCGTGACGAACGCCAAAAGCCGTTACCGCACCGCTGATGTCGAGGTCACCGGCGGGTTGATGCGGGTCGGGGTGTGGGAGCCCGCCGCCGGTGACGGCGCGGAGGCGGCGGCTGGTGACAACGGCCAGGCACCCACCCTGGTCGCAGTGCACGGGGTGACAGCCTCGCACCGCTGCTGGCCGGCAGTGGTACAGCGGCTGCCCGGCTGGCGGGTGATAGCCCCTGACCTGCGCGGGCGTGGCCGGTCGAACCATCTGCCCGGCCCGTTCGGGATGGCCACGCACGCAGACGACATCGCTGCGGTGATGGGCGCGCTCGATGTGCAGGACGCCGTGATCGCCGGGCATTCCATGGGCGGGTTCGTCACCGCCGCGCTGCACGCGCGGCACCCGGATCGGATCGCGGCCGTGGTCCTCGTCGACGGTGGGGTGCCGCTGCCGCTGCCCGCTGGGAAAGCGGCCGGGATGAGCGCAGCGGAGGCGACGGCGGCCTCCCTGGGCCCCGCCCTGCAACGACTGTCGATGACGTTCCCCGACCGGGAGGCCTACCGGGACTTCTTCCGGGTGCACCCGGCATTCGCGGGTGCGTGGACCGACGCGGTCGCCGACTATGTCGATTACGACCTGGTGGACGATCCGGCGGGCGACAACCCGGTGGGGGAGCGGCCCCTGTTGCGGCCCGCGACCTCGCCGGAGGCGTTCGCGGAGGATGCCGCCGACTTCTCGGGCGGCGCCAGATGGTTGCTGCCAGCGCTCCGCGGTCTGCCGTCCGGCACGGTGTTCCTGCGGGCACCGAGGGATCTGATCGACCGGGAACCCGGGCTGTACCCGCCGGACTGGCTAAGTCGTCACCTGCAGGACCTGCCGAACCTGCGGCTGCACGAGGTCCCCGGCACCAACCACTACACGATCCTGTTCGGCGAGGCGGGGATCGACGCCGTCGTCGGCGCCATCACCGACGCCCGCCCCAGTGAGCACGGTGGCCAAGCCCAGCGCCCGCCCCGAACCATGGGCTACGACTCCGCCTGACGCGCGGCGTAGCTGGCCGGCGGACCAGCGGCCGCCGGCCGGGACCCACAGTGGCCCGCCGGCTGAGAACTTCAGCGAGCGGCATTCGAGCTCAATCCTTGACGGATGCCGCCGAGGGGGTCACGCTATGCATGCGACGACGGTCATATGCAGGGCCGCGTCCGACGGATCAACTGTTCGTGGCTTGACGGTTTGGTGCGGTCTCCCGCGCTCCTCGTCACCGACGGTGTGGCCCGGAGGACACGTCTAGACAGACGTGCTCTCTGGTGCTAAGCTGCATCTTTGCGCTGCCCTCTTTGTGCTGCCCTGTTGTTGACCGCCCGGTGCTCGCATACGGACGGTTCGTAAACCGGGTCCGGCACCCGTCGGTCGGCCAGAACCACCACAACGCCCGCCCCCTGGCGTCAGCCAGCAGGAAACACAGAAAGCCGCCGCAGGAACCTCAGTCGCTCGGCAACCGGCTGGGACGCGCGATCAGCAGTGTCCGTTTAGTGTCAGTCCTTGGAAGGACGCATCTTGGCAGTCACCAGTACGCCCCGGTCCCCCTCCGGAACCTCCCGAGTGTCGTTCGCGAAGCTCCGCGAACCACTCGAAGTTCCGAACCTTCTCGCATTGCAAACCGATTCCTTCGACTGGCTGGTGGGCGGCTCCGCGTGGCGCTCCCGGCAGACCGAGCCGACGCCCAGTGGCCTGGACGAGATTCTCGAGGAGATCTCTCCGATCGAGGACTTCTCCGGCAACCTGTCGCTGTCCTTCTCCGATCCCCGCTTCGACGAGGTCAAGGCGAACGAGGAGGAGTGCCGGGACAAGGACATGACCTACTCGGCGCCGCTGTTCGTCACCGCCGAGTTCATGAACGGCGAGACCGGAGAGATCAAGTCGCAGACCGTCTTCATGGGCGACTTCCCGATGATGACCTCCAAGGGCACGTTCATCATCAACGGCACCGAGCGTGTGGTCGTCTCCCAGCTGGTCCGCTCCCCGGGCGTCTACTTCGACAAGAACCTGGACAAGACCGCCGGTAAGGACGTCTTCTCCGTCAAGGTCATCCCGTCCCGCGGCGCCTGGCTCGAGTTCGACGTCGACAAGCGCGACACCATCGGCGTCCGGATCGACCGCAAGCGCCGCCAGCCGGTGACCGTGCTGCTGAAGGCCATCGGCTGGGACGCCGACCGGATCCGGGAGCATTTCTCCTGGTCGCCGGTGCTGCTGGCGACCCTGGAGAAGGACCACATCGGTGGCCAGGACGAGGCCCTGCTGGACATCTACCGCAAGCTGCGCCCGGGCGAGCCGCCGACCAAGGAGAGCGCGCAGGCCCTGCTGGACAACCTGTTCTTCAAGGACAAGCGCTACGACCTTGCCAAGGTCGGCCGGTACAAGGTCAACAAGAAGCTGGGCGTCAACAAGCCGACCAGCGTCGGGACACTGACCGAGGACGACCTGCTGGCCACCGTCGAGTACCTGCTGCGCCTGCACCAGGGCGACGAGGAGTGGACCGTCAACGGCGAGCAGCGGCCCGTCGAGACCGACGACATCGACCACTTCGGAAACCGCCGGCTGCGCACCGTCGGGGAGCTGATCCAGAACCAGATCCGGGTCGGCCTGTCCCGCATGGAGCGGGTCGTCCGCGAGCGGATGACCACCCAGGACGTCGAGGCGATCACGCCGCAGACCCTGATCAACATCCGGCCGGTCGTCGCGTCCATCCGGGAGTTCTTCGGCACCAGCCAGCTCTCCCAGTTCATGGACCAGACCAACCCGTTGGCCGGGCTGACCCACAAGCGCCGGTTGTCCGCGCTCGGGCCGGGCGGTCTGTCCCGGGACCGGGCCTCGCTCGAGGTTCGTGACGTCCACCCGTCGCATTACGGCCGGATGTGCCCGATCGAGACCCCGGAAGGCCCGAACATCGGCCTGATCGGCTCGCTCGCGACCTTCGCCAGGGTGAACCCGTTCGGCTTCATCGAGACCCCGTACCGCAAGGTCACCGACGGCGTCGCCAGCGACGACATCCAGTACCTCACCGCGGACGAGGAGGACCGGTTCATCATCGCCCAGGCCAGCGCCAAGCTGGACCGCAATGGTGCCTTCACCGAGAACCGGGTCCTGGTGCGCCGCAAGGGTTCCGGCGAGGTCGATCAGGTCCCGCCGGCCGAGGTCGAGTACATGGACGTGTCCCCGCGGCAGACTGTGTCGGTCGCCACCGCGATGATCCCGTTCCTGGAGCACGACGAGGCCAACCGGGCACTGATGGGCGCCAACATGCAGCGCCAGTCGGTCCCGCTGCTGCGCAGCGAGGCCCCCCTGGTCGGCACCGGCATGGAGGCCCGCGCGGCCAAGGATGCCGGTGACGTGGTCGTGGCCGAGAAGTCCGGCGTGGTCGAGGAGGCCACCGCGGACTACGTCTCGGTGATGGCCGACGACGGCACCCACCGCACCTACCGGCTGAACAAGTTCCGCCGGTCGAACCAGGGCACCAGCTTCAACCAGAAGCCGATCGTGGATGAAGGTGCCAGGGTCCTTGAAGGTCAGGTCATCGCCGACGGCCCGTGCACCGACGGCGGCGAGATGGCGCTGGGCAAGAACCTGCTGGTCGCGTTCATGCCGTGGGAGGGCCACAACTACGAGGACGCGATCATCCTGAGCCAGCGCATCGTCCAGGACGACGTGCTGACCTCGATCCACATCGAGGAACACGAGATCGACGCCCGCGACACCAAGCTCGGGCCGGAGGAGATCACCCGGGACATCCCGAACGTCTCCGAGGACGTGCTCGCCGACCTCGACGAGCGCGGCATCATCCGGATCGGCGCCGAGGTGCAGGACGGCGACATCCTGGTCGGCAAGGTCACGCCCAAGGGCGAGACCGAGCTCACCCCGGAGGAGCGGCTGCTGCGCGCCATCTTCGGCGAGAAGGCCCGGGAGGTCCGGGACACCTCGCTCAAGGTGCCGCACGGCGAGACCGGCAAGGTCATCGGCATCCGGGTGTTCAACCGCGAGGACGACGGCGCGGAGCTGCCGCCCGGGGTGAACGAGCTGGTCCGGGTCTACGTGGCCCAGAAGCGCAAGATCCAGGACGGCGACAAGCTCGCCGGCCGGCACGGCAACAAGGGCGTCATCGGCAAGATCCTGCCCGCCGAGGACATGCCCTTCCTGCCCGACGGCACCCCGGTCGACATCGTGCTGAACCCGCACGGCGTCCCCCGCCGGATGAACATCGGCCAGATCCTGGAGACCCACCTCGGGTGGGTCGCCGCACAGGGCTGGTCGATCAACGGCGACCCGGACTGGGCCAAGAACTTAGGCGAGGATGCCCGCTCCGGCGAGCCGTTCACCAAGACCGCGACGCCGGTGTTCTCCGGTGCCTCGGAGGAGGAGATCCTGGGCCTGCTCGGCTCCACCACCCCCACCAGGGATGGTGACCGGCTGGTGCAGACCGACGGCAAGGCGACCCTGTTCGACGGTCGTACCGGGGAGCCGTTCCCGTACCCGGTGGCCGTCGGCTACATGTACATCATCAAGCTGCTCCACCTGGTGGACGACAAGATCCACGCCCGGTCCACCGGCCCGTACTCGATGATCACCCAGCAGCCGCTGGGCGGTAAGGCGCAGTTCGGTGGGCAGCGGTTCGGCGAGATGGAGTGCTGGGCGATGCAGGCCTACGGGGCTGCGTACACCCTGCAGGAACTGCTCACCATCAAGAGCGACGACATCGTCGGCCGGGTCAAGGTCTACGAGGCCATCGTCAAGGGCGAGAACATCCCCGAACCGGGCATTCCGGAGTCGTTCAAGGTGTTGCTCAAGGAGCTCCAGGCGTTGTGCCTGAACGTGGAGGTCCTCTCCAGCGACGGCGTGGCGATCGAGATGCGCGATTCCGACGACGACGACCTCGAGCGGGCCGCGGCCAACCTGGGAATCAACCTGTCCCGCAACGAGTCGGCCTCGGTCGACGACCTCGTCAACTGAGGTAACTGATCCATCTGAACGACAGCCGGAAGCCACCTGCAGCTGAGCGGGACTCACCTCCCGCGAGCCCCGCTCAGCTCGGGTTTGTTCCTTCCACTCCCGGTCACCCGCGCCAGCCAGCGCGGTTGATCACCCGATGTAACTGACAGACAGGGACGTGCACCAGTGCTCGACGTCAACTTCTTCGACGAGTTGCGTATCGGTCTCGCCACCGCGGACGACATCCGTGCGTGGTCCCACGGCGAGGTCAAGAAGCCGGAAACCATCAACTACCGCACCCTCAAGCCGGAGAAGGACGGGCTCTTCTGCGAGAAGATCTTCGGGCCGACCCGGGACTGGGAGTGCGCCTGCGGCAAGTACAAGCGCGTGCGGTTCAAGGGCATCATCTGCGAGCGCTGCGGCGTCGAGGTCACTCGCGCCAAGGTGCGTCGTGAGCGGATGGGCCACATCGAGCTGGCCGCGCCCGTCACTCACATCTGGTACTTCAAGGGCGTTCCGTCGCGGCTGGGCTACCTGCTCGACCTCGCCCCCAAGGACCTCGAGAAGATCATCTACTTCGCGGCCTACCTGATCACCTCGGTCGACGAGGAGGCCAGGCACAACGATCTGCCGACCATCGAGGCCGAGCTGTCGGTGGAGCGGAAGAACCTGGAGAACGCGCGGGACGCCGACATCGACGCCAGGGCCAAGAAGCTCGAGGGCGATCTGGCGGAGCTGGAGGCCGAGGGCGCCAAGTCCGACGTCCGGCGCAAGGTCCGGGAGGGCGGTGAGCGCGAGCAGCGGCAGATCCGCGATCGCGCGCAGCGCTCGCTGGACCGGTTGGACGAGGTGCTCGACACCTTCCGCAAGCTCAAGGTTCGCGACCTGATCATCGACGAGGTCCTCTACCGCGAGCTGGAGGACCGCTTCGGCGACTACTTCCACGGCGGCATGGGCGCCGAGGCGCTCAAGCAGATCATCTCCGATTTCGACATCGACGCCGAAACCGAGAACCTGCGCGACACCATCAAGAACGGCAAGGGGCAGCGCAAGATCCGGGCGATCAAGCGGCTCAAGGTCGTCGCTGCGTTCCAGCAGACGTCGAACTCGCCGCTGGGCATGGTCCTTGACTGCGTGCCGGTGATCCCGCCGGAGCTACGGCCGATGGTGCAGCTCGACGGTGGCCGGTTCGCCACGTCCGACCTGAACGATCTGTACCGCAGGGTGATCAACCGCAACAACCGGTTGAAGCGGCTGATCGACCTCGGCGCGCCCGAGATCATCGTCAACAACGAGAAGCGGATGCTGCAGGAGGCCGTCGACGCACTGTTCGACAACGGCCGTCGCGGCCGGCCGGTGACCGGACCGGGCAACCGCCCGCTCAAGTCGCTGTCCGATCTGCTCAAGGGCAAGCAGGGCCGGTTCCGCCAGAACCTGCTCGGCAAGCGTGTCGACTACTCCGGCCGTTCCGTCATCGTGGTCGGCCCGCAGCTCAAGCTGCACCAGTGCGGGTTGCCGAAGCTGATGGCGCTGGAGCTGTTCAAGCCGTTCGTGATGAAGCGCCTGGTCGACCTGAACCATGCGCAGAACATCAAGTCCGCCAAGCGGATGGTGGAGCGGCAGCGCTCGCAGGTGTGGGACGTCCTGGAAGAGGTCATCGCTGCGCACCCCGTGCTGCTGAACCGGGCGCCGACCCTGCACCGCCTTGGCATCCAGGCGTTCGAGCCGCAGCTGGTGGAAGGCAAGGCCATCCAGCTGCACCCGCTGGTCTGCGCCGCGTTCAACGCCGACTTCGACGGCGACCAGATGGCGGTGCACGTGCCGCTGTCCGCCGAGGCGCAGGCCGAGGCGCGGGTGTTGATGCTGTCCAGCAACAACATCCTGTCCCCGGGCTCCGGCCGGCCATTGGCCATGCCGTCCCTGGACCTGGTCACCGGCCTGTACTACCTGTGCGGGCTGGACGAGAACGGCAAGGGCGCCGGTTCGATCTTCTCCTCGGCCGCCGAGGGGATCATGGCCCTCGACGCCAAGCACATCGACCTGCGGGCCCCGATCAAGGTCCGGCTTGCCGGATCCGTCGTCCCCGGCCCGGACGCCGTGCTGCCGGAGGACCACGAGCCGGGCACCCCGTGGCTGGCCGACACCACCCTCGGCCGGGTGTTGTTCAACGAGTTGCTGCCGACCGGGTACCCGTTCGTCAACGACGAGCTGCCCAAGAAGCGGCAGGCGCTGATCGTCAACGATCTGGCCGAGCACTACCCGATGTCCGTGGTGGCGCAGACCCTGGACCGGCTCAAGGAAGCCGGGTTCCACTGGGCGACGCGCTCGGGGATGACCGTCGCGATCGGCGACGTCATCATCCCGCCGGAGAAGGACGAGATCCTGGCCCGGCACGAGATCGAGGCCGAGCGGGTCGAGAAGGCTTACCAGCGGGGCAACCTCAGCCACGCCGAGCGCAACGACGACCTGGTCAAGATCTGGGAGGCGGCCACCAAGGAAATCGAGGAGGCCATCCCCGCGGCGTACCCGAAGGACAACCCGGTCTACATCCTGGTTGCCGCCGGGGCGGCCGGAAACTGGATCCAGGTCCGGTCGCTGGCCGGGATGAAGGGCGTCGTCGCCAACTCCAAGGGTCAGCAGATCCCGCGGCCGATCCGGTCTTCGTTCCGCGAGGGTCTGTCGGTGCTGGAGTACTTCATCAACACCCACTCCGCCCGCAAGGGCCTGGCCGACACCGCGTTGCGGACCGCCGAGTCGGGGTACCTAACCCGGCGCCTGGTCGACGTGTCGCAGGACGTCATCGTCCGGGAGTCCGATTGCGGCACCGAGCGTGGCGTCGACCTGCCGATGGCCGATCGGTACGCCGACGGCAGCCTGCACATCAACGAGTTCATCGAGACCTCGGTGCAGGGTCGGGTACTGGCCACGGACCTGGTGTCCGCGGACGGCACGGTCGTGGTGGAACGCGGCACGGACATGCGTGAGCAGCACGTCGCGGACGCGATCGACGCCGGCATCACGTCGGCGAAGGTGCGCTCCGTGCTCACCTGCGAGGCGGCGATCGGCACCTGTGCGGTCTGCTACGGCCGTTCGCTCGCCACCGGCAACCTGGTGGACGTCGGTGAGGCCGTCGGCATCGTGGCCGCGCAGTCCATCGGCGAGCCTGGTACTCAGCTGACCATGCGGACCTTCCACACCGGGGCGGCGTCGGGTTCCTCCGACATCACCCAGGGTCTGCCGCGTGTGCAGGAGCTGTTCGAGGCCCGGATCCCGAAGGGCAAGGCGCCCATCGCCGACGCCGTCGGACGCATCCGGATCGAGGACGCCGACAAGTTCGTCCGTATCGTCATCACCCCCGATGACGGCGCGGAGGAGATCGTGTACGACAAGCTGCCCAAGACGCAGCGGCTCGCCACGATCACCGTCGACGGTTCCGAGCGGCTCCTGGTGGACGGTGACACGGTCCAGGTCGGCCAGCAGCTGCTGGAAGGCAACCCGGACCCGCACGAGGTGCTCCGCGTGATGGGCCCGCGTCAGGTGCAGTTGCACCTGGTCCGCGAGGTGCAGAACGTGTACCGCTCGCAGGGTGTGTCGATCCACGACAAGCACATCGAGGTGATCATCCGGCAGATGCTGCGCCGGGTGACGATCATCGACTCGGGCTCCACAGAGTTCCTGCCGGGCGCGGTGATCGAGCGCAAGGAGTTCGAGGCGTCCAACCGCCGGGTGCTGGCCGAGGGCGGGGAGCCGGCCGCCGGCCGTCCCGCGCTGATGGGCATCACCAAGGCGTCGCTGGCCACCGAGTCCTGGCTCTCGGCCGCCTCCTTCCAGGAGACGACCAGGGTGCTGACCGACGCGGCCATCAACGCCAAGAGCGACCGGTTGGTCGGGCTGAAGGAGAACGTGATCATCGGCAAGCTGATCCCCGCCGGGACCGGCATCGCGCGGTACCGCGACATCGCGGTGCAGCCGACCGAAGAGGCACGGGCCGCGGCGTACACGCTGCCTTCGTTCGACGACACCTATTACGGCGCGGACACCTTCGGGGTCTCCGCCGGCGCGTCGGTGCCGCTGGACGACTTCGACCTGGGGCGCGACTACCGGTAGTTCCGTCGCGCGTTAGGTAGCTCGTTCGGACGCTCGTTGTAAAGGCCCGGCTCCCGTGATAGGGGCCGGGCCTTTCGGCGTTCGGTGGGGGAGCGCCCGGCCTCCCGGCGTTCGGCGGGGGAGCGCCCGGCCTTTCGTCGTTCGGTGGGCAGCGCCAGGCCGTGCCTGTGGTCGGCGCGGGGCCGGGGCGGTCTTTGCGGAGCATCTGTTCCTGTGGAGCGACCGGATGTTCCGCAGTGACGCACGGCACCCACCTGCGCCACCGCCGCCGCTCCGCCATCCATCTGCGCCCCGGGGCCCTTCGACGTTCGGCGGGCCTCTGTGTCGAGCATTTGTTCGTGTGGGGCGACCGGATGTTCCGCAGTGACGCCTGGGCCCGGGTCTGCCACCGGCTCCGCCACGCGTCTACGCCACCCGGCTGCGGGACCCGCCCGGCCACCCGCCTCAGCCGCGAGCGCTTCACCGCTCTCGCTGCCCCACCGCGCACCCAGCGCCGCAGGGCCGGGGAGAGCCGGTCCAGCCGCCGAGCGTCAGGACCTCGCCGACTTGGTGCGCGATGTTGCAGGGATCCCCCACCACCTCCCGCCAGCCGTAGCGCAGTGCCCGATCACCGGCGATGACGGCCCGGTTATCTCGAACCATGTCGCGGAACAGGGCCTCCGGGGGATGCGCCTCGCGCCCGTCGAGCTCGATCACGACTCGCCAGCCCGGGTACCGCACGTCCCGGTACCAGCGGCCACCGAACCCGCGCACCTCCATCAGGTTCCGCGAACCGGTGGGGAGTTGGTGCCGCCGTTCCACGTCACGCCGGTATCGCTGCTCCAAGGGTGAGGCAACACCGTCGTCGATATCCGCCAACACCTCGTGCAGCAAGCTGCGCCAGCGCACCCGCGGTCGCCGACCGAGGTGATCGCGCATTCTGTTCGCTGTCGTCAGCCGCCGCTGGGTTGCCCTCAGCACGAGGTCGAGGGTCTCCGGAGCGGTTGCGCTGCCGGCCATGTCGAGGATCGCCTCCTCCACTCGCAGGCGGGGCGGCCGAGCCGACGGGTGGATCATCGCACTGCCGGGGGCGGCGAGGACGCGACGCCGTTGCACTCTGACCTGATGTTGCGGCCGCACCCTCCGATTCTCCGGAATCACCACGTCGACGACCGTTGGTGATTCGTCGACAAGTCGCCACAGCCACAGGGCGGTGCGATGACTCGCCGCGGCATCCCTTCCGGCATAGAGCAGGGCGGCCCATATCCGGGCCATGGTGCTGACCGGTCCGGTGAAGGTCGCGTAGACGCCCGGGTGCAGGATCAGCCAACGCCCTGTCCTGACATCGGCTCGAGCCTGAGCTGAGGTCAGGCCCAAATCGAGCAGTTGACCGCGGCCGATCACGCCGGCCTGAAATTGCGCCTGCTGCTGCCAGGAAGCTCGACGGAGGGCTGGGCTGTGCGTCATCCGGCAAATACTGACGCTCCAGCCGGCGACGGACGGGACTTGTCCACAGGCTGGGCAAATCCGCCGCCAGTGCGGAACATATATCTGCCCCACGGCAACGGATCTTCCGCACAGAACGCCGCCGGCCATCGCGCCAGGCCGAAGGCCCGTGAGCCGATCCCTCCACGGCTCACGGCCTCCCAGCCATCCGGCGTAAGACATTCGCGGGTCTAAGCGGCCACGGCACCTTGCGTCGTCACGCCGTTCAAGGCGTGTTGCGCTTGGCCCAGCAACCGATCGAGGGACAGCCGGATGGTGTCCGATTCCTTGTCGATCCTGGTTGCATTTGCCGTCACAAGGCCGGCCAACCGCTTGATCTCGTCGATCCTGGACAGCAGGGTGATCGCCTCCGCGATCTTCTCTTGCGCGGTGTCGATCTCGCCGTCGTCCTGACGGGAATTGGCGGCAATCGCGCTCAGACGCAGCAACTGGACCACCGTTCGCAGCAGGTCCGGATCATCCGTTTCCGGGTCGAAGGCGAGCACGATCCGGCGGGCGCCGAAGCTCTGCATGCTTTTGCCGTCCAGCTGATTGGCGCTGCGGACGAGCCCGAGGGAGGCCAGCGCACCACGGTTCCGCTCTGCCTCATCCAGGTAGCCGTTCCAGGTCGTGCGCTTGCTGTCCGTCATTTCCAGAACCACCTTGACGGCTCCGCCATCAACGGCCAGGACTCCGTCGCCTTTCTTGCACCGGGAGAGCGATCCTGGGATGGCCCCGGTGTCGCCGTACTCGTCACCGAGCCCGGCGGCGATGTCGATCATCAGGCGGTGGATGCCCTGCGCGTAGGTCTCGCCCTTGAGGGTGGTGATGCTGGCCGCGGTCGCGTCGGATGCGGCGCGCGCCGAACGCACGGCGCCGGCCAATTCGTCGACCTTGGCCTCGAGCTCCTTGTGATTCTTCTCCAGGGTGTCCCGGAGGGTGAGCTGCTGCCGGCTCAACTCCTGGTTGTGTTTGGCCATTGGAGACGTTGGGTCGGCTGGATCGAATTGACGGGTCACCTTGTCGATCAGTTCCGACGTCTGCTTCGCCGCACGGTCGTCCAGTTCGCGGCCGAAGTTGGCCAGCACCGGCGTCAGACGGGCAAGCAGTTCGGGATGGTCGCCTCCGACCAAACGGTTTATTTCGTCGGCAAGGGACTTTCGGGCGGCGTCGACATTCTCCGAAAAGCTCTGGCGTGCATTCGTTCCAGCATCCGCGATGACCTTCTTGGCCTCGGCCGATGCACGCTCCAAAGCGGTCGTCGCTTGGGTAATCGCCTCGGTGGTGGCCGTCGCGGCGCGGGCGGTCGCGTCTGCCGTGCGGTCACCGACCTCGGCAACCAGTCCTTCCAGGTTGAACTTCTCCTGCATGCCGCCCGCTGTGCTGATGGCGTGCACGCCGACAGAGAGGGCCTGCCGCAAGAAGGGCGACAGATCGACGTCCGCCATCTGCTCGGCGGGCAACGCGGGGCCACGGCGACCCTGCGACCATCTTCGTGCCTCGGTCGCCACGGACAGTTCGGTGATAGTCAGATGGTCGATGACGACAGCGCTCTGCAGCGTGTCGTAGCGAACCGCGGGCGTGGGTGTTGTCCGGCTGCTGGTCATGTCTGGTGCCTCTCTGTGGATGCGGCTGGGGGGCAGGGGAGCTGGCTCCACGATGCGAGCTTGGATCGAATGGCTCAACCAACCAGACTGATAAGGCGGAATATCAGGCAGGAACGCGATGACAGCCCTCCGTCGTTGTAGCGTTGATGACACAAAGAGGCCCGCCAGTGATCGGCAAAGGAGGCGACGATGACGACTAGCGCTGTGTTCAAGCTCGGTCTGTCCGACGTCGCCCAGCTGGCGCACGTGCAGCGCCCGGTCGTCTCGATGTGGCGGGCACGAAGCGCCGGCTCAGACAAGCCCTTCCCGGCACCCATCGACACGGCCCGCGGTCAGGAATGGTTCGACGGCTCCGCAGTGGTCGACTGGCTGACCGCCACCGGCCGGGGCAACAACCCCTCTGCTCGTGACGACCTTGCTGCCTACGGGAGCCTGAACGGTGGGTCCCCCCAGGGTGATCAGGCCGTGTTCGACGGCATCACGGCGCTGCTGTGCCTTTCCGCGATCACCAGCCGGGTGTTGGGTTCGATGGGCCGTGATGATCTGATTGACCTGGCCGACGAGGTCGATCCCGACGACGACCTCCTGTTCGGCGAGATCGAAGCGCTGACAGTGACGTCTGGAGCCCCTCGCCCATTACACGGACCTGCTGGTCGATGCGGCGTTCAACGCGCAGGCGGCCTTCGAAACGAGTGATGGCTGACCGGTTCCGGCTGTACGTACCGGGCCACACCACCATCGCGCTCGCAAAACCTGCACGGCAGCTGCTCGACGAGACTGGCGCTCGCGGCGGCCGATCAGCTCGGTCTGGACGAACCGTCACCTTTGTCGATCCCACCGATGGTGGCAGCGACCTGTTGATCGCTCGTCGCGCGAGCAGTCTGGCTGACAGATCGTTCGCGGTCCGCACCGCCCAGGGGCGGGATGCGGCGTCCCGGTTGGCTCGGCGACGGATCCGGGTGCATGGCATCCAGCGGTCACCCCTCACCGATAACGGGGAAGGGGGGCATTTGATCCCCGAACACAGTGTCGTGATCGCTCAGTTTCCCAGCCCGGGGTCACCGTCGATGACGGCGGTGGAAATCCTGGACAAGATCAACCTGCTGACGCTGGAAACCACCGATGCACACCGTGTTTTCATCATCGGACCTGCGGGTGTCCTGACGGATTCCTTGGCAGGTCGGGACGACCGGCTGGCTCGGGACGCGATCCTCCGTACGGACCGACTGCGGACCATCGTCCGGCTGCCCCAGGGATTGCTCACACCCCGGCCACGGGAACGGATGGCGTTGCTGTGCTTCGGTTCTGCCGCGGGCGCTCGGGGATCTCGAGACCGCACGATCCTCGCCGCGGACCTCTCGAACGTCTCCCTTGACGCCGCAGCTGTCGACGACCTGGTCACGGACATCGTCGCCGGCCTCGGCGGACCCGGAGGCGGGGGCCGGCGCCACCCTCGATTCCTCCGGCCGGTCTTGGTGCGCCGCCTGCTCGCCCGCACAGGCGACCTGCTGGAGGCCGGCACGATGCCGGTACTGCCGACCGCCAACGGGCCCGACCTGGTACTGCGCATCACAGAGATCGCCCACATTGTTCGAAGACGCGACCACACCGACCATGCGTTTGAGGTCGAGGCGAACATCCCCGGCGACCAACGCCCAACCGAGACGACCTTCGGATCCGCGGTCGAGCGCGGTGAGATCAAGCTGATTGCTGGTAATCGATTGAATCCGGCCGACATTCGTTACTTCGGCAGCGTTCCGGTGCTGGGGGTGGAGGAGATTGCCGGGTCGGCCGTGAGCCGGTGAGCGGCGCCTTGATCGACTGGAATTTGCGTCGCGGTATCCGTCGGGTCGTTCGACGGAACCGGGCGATGTGGTCTTCTGTACCGCACCCCGGCCGAAGGCCGTCGTCGATGACGCAGGTGGATCTGTCGTCCTCTACCCAGCCCGGGTGGCCAGAATCATTGATTCAACTGCCTCCGGCCTCACCCCACGGATGCTGGCCGTGGACATCAACGCGCTGCCGGCGTCAGCGAAATCGTTGCGGAACTGGGCCATTCGTCGGGTGCAGCCGGATCAAGCACCCGCGGTAGACCGCGTCATGGCCGACATTCATTCCCACCAGCAGGCTCTCAGCCGCCGGCTGCACGAGCTCGACCGGCTGGCCGCCCTCGTCGCGACCGGCGCCGGGGCGGCGGCAATCACCATCTCACTACCGACCAGTGCAGCACCGAAAGGACAATAGCTATGCCACCCAGGGCGAAGAAGGCACCGACCGGGGAACCAGTCGCGTCGACGATGAAGGAGCTGAAGGACACTCTGTGGAAGGCCGCGGACAAGCTCCGCGGTTCCATGGATGCCTCCCAGTACAAGGACGTGATCCTCGGACTGGTGTTCCTCAAGTATGTGTCCGACGCGTTCGACGAGCGGCGGCAGCAGATCCGCGCAGAGCTCGAGGCCGACGGCATGGAGGATGACCAGATCGAAAGTTTCCTCGACGATGTCGACGAGTACACCGGCCACGGTGTCTTCTGGGTGCATCGCGACGCCCGGTGGAAGTTTCTGACACAGAATGCAAAAGGTATTGCTCCCACCAAGGACTCGCCAGGCAAGACCGTCGGTCAGCTGATCGACGAGGCAATGGACTACCTGATGGACGCCAACCCGTCCCTCGCCGCCACCCTGCCGAGGCTTTACAACCGAGACAACGTCGATCAGCGGCGGTTGGGTGAACTGCTGGACCTGTTCAACAGCGCCCGGTTCACCGGCGAGGGTGCCAAGCGGGCCCGGGACCTGCTCGGCGAGGTCTACGAGTACTTCCTCGACAAGTTCGCAAAGGCCGAAAGCAAGCGTGGCGGCGAGTACTACACCCCCAGCAGCGTGGTGCGGGTGCTGGTCGAGGTGCTGGAACCGACCTCGGGCCGGGTGTACGACCCGTGCTGCGGGTCCGGCGGCATGTTCGTGCAGACCGAGAAGTTCCTGGAGGCTCATGACCGCGAGGGTTCGAACATTGCCGTCTACGGCCAGGAGCTCAACGAGCGGACCTGGCGCATGGCCAAGATGAACCTGGCGATCCACGGCTTGAACGGGAATCTTGCCAGCCGGTGGGGTGATACCTTCGCCCGCGATCAGCACCCCGACCTGCAGGCCGACTTCGTGATGGCCAACCCGCCGTTCAACATCAAAGACTGGGCCCGCAACGAGAAGGACCCGCGCTGGAAATTCGGGGTCCCGCCCGCTGGCAACGCCAACTACGCCTGGATCCAGCACATCATTTCCAAGCTGGCTCCCGGAGGCAGTGCCGGTGTCGTGATGGCCAACGGGTCGATGTCCACTAACTCCGGTGGTGAAGGAGAGATCCGGGCGCAGTTGGTGGAGGCTGATCTGGTGTCCTGCATGGTGGCCCTTCCTACTCAACTGTTCAGGTCGACCGGAATTCCGGTGTGCCTGTGGTTCTTTGCGAAAGAACAAAACTGCTGGTAACGGTGGTTCGGTGGACCGGTCCGGGCAGGTGTTGTTCATCGACGCTCGGTCGCTGGGCTTCATGGTCGACCGCGCAGAGCGAGCGCTGTCCGACGACGATATCGGTCGGATCGCCAGCACGTACCACGCCTGGCGGGGGACATCCTCCGCTCGGGAGCCGGGTTGGAGTACTCGGATGCAGGCCGGATTCTGCTACTCAGCGCCATTGGCGGAGATTAAAGCGGCGGATTATGCGCTGACTCCGGGCCGGTACGTTAGGGCTGCCGATGTCGAGGACGATGGCGTCGCCATCTTTGAAGAAGATTCAGCTTCTAACGACTCAGCTGTTCGCAGCAGTTTGAGGAGTCAGATCGGCTTGCGGGGCTCGTCCGAGGAGACAATTGGAGCGGGTCGATGTCTAAATACAGCATGGTCAGGCTCGAGCGAACTGGCTGCCGATCAGAAGAGTGCAATATCAAAACCCTACGGTTCGGCGAAGGCTTAAAGTCAGAACTATAGGATGTCAGGTGTTCCGGTAGTTCGAGGAGTCAACCTCGCACGCGGCATATTCCACGACGATGACTTTGTGTTCATCGACAGTACTGTTGCGGACAGAATGCCGGGCGCCGAACTAAACTCCGGAAATCTTGTGGTTACTCATCGCGGGACGATTGGTCAGGTTTCGATGATTCCGCGAACACCTGGATACGAGCGCTATGTAGCGTCCACTAGCCATGTGAATCAGGCTGTGCGACTGGATCCCAAGCGAGCTGTCCCCGAGTACTACTACTGGCTGGTTTGCATCACACCAAGGCAGGCAGACGATACTCCAGTACGCTTCGGCAGTTGGTGTTCCGGGGATTTCTCAACCCGTCGCATCAATCAAAAGCTTGATGGTTCCTTATCCCTCAATGACGATTCAGCAGGCAATTGCGGAGGTATTGGGCGCGCTCGACGTAAAGATCGCTGCCAACGGCAAACTAATCGCGGCCGCCGATACACTATCGCGAACGACCTTTTCTGGAATGCTAAACGAATCGGAACTTCGGCCGCTGACAGAGGTGGCGCGATTCGTCAACGGCAAGGCGTTTACAAAAGGAGCGAGCGGCACAGGCCGAGTTGTCATCCGAATCGCCGAGTTGAATTCGGGAATAGGCGGCTCAACTGTGTACAACGACCTCAACGTCGCGGATGACTACCTAGCCCGCTCCGGTGATCTGCTCTTCGCTTGGTCTGGTTCGCTGACCCTTCATCGCTGGTTCAGGCCCGAGGGAATCATCAATCAGCATATATTCAAAGTAATCCCACAGGACCATTACCCGTTGTGGCTGGTCAATCAGGTCCTAATCTGCAAGCTCGATTATTTCAAGGCTGTCGCGGCCGATAAGGCGACCACGATGGGTCACATCCAACGCCGCCATTTAGAGGAGGTTGTCGCTGTTCCTCCCCGATCAGTGATCGCAAGGTATGACGATGCAATGACTGCATTGTGGAATACTGCGCTCAATGCCGAGCGGGAATCACTACGACTTGGTGAGATCCGCGACGTGCTGCTTCCCCATCTCATGTCCGGCAGGCTCCGGGTTAAGGACGCCGAGAAACGGGTGGAGGCGGTGGTGTAGGTGCCAAACTCCAGCTCTGCCGAAGGAGCCTCGTTCCCGGCGTTGCCCATTCGACATTCGATGCCGGTTTGGTACCCGGACTTGCTCGACTCGGTCAGCAATCGCATTACAGCGGGCCGGCGCCGGGCTACTGTCGCGGTCAACAACGAGCTGATCGCTACCTATTGGTCGATCGGGCGGGACATCCTGGATCGGCAGGCGCAGGAGGGGTACGGCACCAAGGTCATCGACCGACTCTCGGCGGACGTCAAGGTCCGCTTCCCGGAAGCGAAGGGCTATTCGCCGCGCAATCTGAAGTACATGCGGGCGTTCGCGGAGGCGTGGCCGGACCCGGAGGTTGTGCAAGGGCGCCTTGCACAACTGCCGTGGTGGAGTCAGATCGCGTTACTGGAGAAGCTGAAGACCGCTGACCAGCGCTTATGGTACGCGGCCGAGGCGATCTCGAACGGCTGGTCACGCGACATCCTCGCCCTCCAGATCGATCGAAGGCTGCACGAGCGCGCCGGCAAGGCGATCACCAACTTCGCCGTCACGATGGCGCCCGAGGACTCCGACCTCGCCCAGCAAGCCTTCAAAGACCCTTACGTCTTCGACTTTCTCGACCTGACAGAGCGTAGCCGCGAGCGCGAATTGGAGATCGGCTTGGTCGACCACGTGCGCGAGTTCCTGCTCGAACTCGGCCGCGGGTTCGCCTTCGTCGGTCGCCAGGTCCGATTGCAGGTCGGCGGCGACGAGTTCTACTGTGACCTGCTTTTCTACCACCTGAATCTCCGCCGCTACATCGTCATTGAACTCAAGGCCATGCGGTTCGAGCCGGGATTCCTCGGTCAGCTGGGGATGTACATGGCGGCGGTGGACGACCTGCTTGCGCACCCCGACGACGAGCCGACCATCGGACTGCTGCTCTGTCAGGGAAAGAACAATATCGTCGCGGAGTGGGCCGTACGCGGATACAAGACGCCGATCGGCATCGCCGATTGGGCCAGTGCGCTGACCACAGCGCTACCCGAAAAGCTGAGCTCCAGCCTGCCGAGCATCGAGGAGCTGGAAGCCGAATTGTCCGATCCGCCGGCCACTGCCGCGGATCAGTAGCGAGAAACGCATGAAACAAGGGGGAGATCGATGACCACCACCGGGGGAATGTCGGAGGGTGATTGGGAGCAGCTTGCTCTCGATACGCTGGCCGAGCTCGCATGGACACCGCTGCACGGCACAAAGATCGCGCCGGGCAGTGGTGAACGGGAACGCTGGGAGGACCTGCACATTCCGTCCCGCATGCTGGCCGCGATGCGGAGGTTTAATCCAGAGGTGCCAGCCGAATACCTGTTGCAGGCCCTGGCTGCGATCACCTCGCCGACCTCCATCGATGCGATCACCGAGAACTACCGGATGCACGGCATTCTCGTGGACGGGTTCCGTGGGATCAGCTACATCGACAGCGAGGGGCAGGAGAGGACGCCCGCGATCCGGTTGGTCAGCGCCGATCCTGATGAGAACGACTGGCTCGCGGTCCACCAGGTCACGGTTGCGCGCGCGGATTTTGAGCGCCGCTTTGACATCGTGCTGTACTGCAATGGCATGCCCGTCAGCGTCATCGAGCTCAAACGGGCCGGCGGCCGGTACGCCGACCCCGCCGCCGCGCACGAACAGCTGAAAACCTACCTGCGGGAATTCCCGATGGCTTTCCGGTTCGCGGTGTTCACCCTGATCTCCGACGGCCTGACCGCCAAGTACGGCACCCCGTTCACGCCGTTGCACCACTTCTCTCCGTGGAACGTCAACGACGACGGTGAGGTCGTCGAACTCGGGGTTCTCGACGCGGAAGGGGAAGCGGTCACCGGGCTCGAAACGGCCCTGTACGGTCTTTACAACCAGGAGCGGTTCCTGCAGTTGACGCGGTCGTTCACTGCCTTTGACGAGGGCGCGGGCGGGTTGTTCAAGCGCATCGCCAAGCCGCACCAGTACTTTGCCGTGAACAAGGCCGTGGCCAGCACGATCAGCGCGGTGGAAAGCAACGGAAAGGCCGGTGTCGTCTGGCACACCCAGGGTTCGGGTAAGTCGATGGAGATGGAGCTGTACGCGAACCTGGTCATCCGGGCTCCGAAATTGCTCAACCCCACCATCATCGTCATCACCGATCGGAACGAGCTGGACGGACAGCTGTACAACGGCTTCCAAGTCAGCAAGTTATTGCCAGGGCCGCCCGAGCAGGTTCGGAAACGTGCCGAACTGCGTTTTGAGCTGACCAATCGGGTCAGCGGCGGCATCTACTTCACCACGTTGCAGAAATTCGGCCGTTACCAGGACGAGCGGGAGGCAGGAACGGAGCACCCGCTGCTGTCGAACCGGCGCAACATCATCGTGGTCGTCGACGAGGCGCACCGTAGCCACTACGACAACCTCGACGGGTACGCCCGGCACCTGCGGGACGCCCTGCCACACGCCACCCTGATCGCGTTCACCGGCACGCCGATCTCGTTCAACGACCGGAACACTCAGGAGGTCTTCGGCGAGTACATCGACATCTATGACCTGACCAGAGCCGTCGAGGACGGCGCGACCGTCCCGGTGTACTTCGAGCCACGGCTGATCAAGGTCGGTTTGGCCAAGGGCGTGACGGAGGAGGATCTCGACCTTGCTGCCGACGCTGCGACGGCAGGCATCGATGACGCAGAGAGAACCCGGATCGAGCAGAGCGTCGCGGTGGTCAATGCGGTTTACGGCGCACCGCGGCGGCTCACCGCTCTGGCGGCCGACCTCGTCAAACACTGGGAGGGTCGCCGGGAGGCGATGCGGCCGCTGATCTCCGCTCCGGGAAAGGCGCTCATCGTCGGGGCGACCAGGGAAATCTGCGCGAGGCTGTACGAGCAGATCATCGAACTCCGCCCGGAGTGGCACTCGCCCGACATCCACCAGGGCCGGATCAAGGTCGTCTACTCCGGCGACGCCTCGGACACCGAGCTGATCGGCCGCCACGTGCGCCGTGAATCGGAGAACGCGGTGATCAAGGAGCGGCTGCGTCAGGTAGACGACGAGCTGGAAATCGTCATTGTCAAGGACATGATGCTTACCGGCTACGACTCGCCGCCGCTGCACACCCTGTACCTCGACCGCCCCCTCAAGGGGGCGCTGCTGATGCAGACCCTGGCTCGGGTGAACAGGACCTTCCGGCAGAAGAACGCCGGGCTCCTGGTCGGCTATGCGCCGCTGGCGGACAACCTGCAGAAGGCTTTATCGGAATACACCCAGCGCGACCAGGAGAACAAGCCGCTGGGCCGGGAAGCGACGGACGCGGTCGCGCTGGTCCGCGAATTGCTGGCCAAGATCGACCTGATGCTGTCCGGGTACAACTGGCACGCGAAGATCGTCCCCGGCAAAGCGAAGTCGTTGTTGAACGCGGCCACCGGCGCCGTCGCCTATTTGCGGAACCCGGCGACACCGGGCAATCAGGTCGCCGAGGGCGAGGAACCGCTCTCGGCGCAATTCCGTCGGGCATCCGGGCAATTGGCCCGGGCCTGGGCGCTCTCCACCGGATCCGACGAGTTGGCTCCCGTGCGCTTCGACGTGCAGTTCTACGAAGAAGTCCGGGTTTACATGGCCAAGTACGACGCAGCCGACCGCCAGGCCCGCGGCGAGCCCATCCCCGAGGAGATTGCGAGGTTGCTCACGTCGCTAATCGCCGAGTCCACAGTTTCCGGGGAGATCCTGGACATCTATGAGGCCGCCGGTATACCCAAGCCGTCGCTCAGTGAGCTCACCCCCGAGTTTGCGAGCCAGGCACAGCAGGCGCGCAACCCGCAGCTGGCGATCGAGGCGCTGCGCCAACTCGTTGCCGAGGAATCGGCCAAGGTGTCGCGCAACAACCTGATCAGGCAGCGGGCTTTCTCGGAGCGGGTGACCGAGCTGATGATGAGATATACAAACCAGCAGTTGACTTCGGCCGAGGTCATCGCCGAACTCGTCGAGTTGGCGCGCGAGGTTGCGGAAGAGAGCAACCGCGGTGCCCGCTTCACCCCGCCGATCTCCAACGACGAACTCGCATTCTACGACGCCGTGGCACAAAACGACTCCGCTGTGGACGTCATGGGCCAGGGGGTGCTGGCCCAGATCGCGCGGGACCTCGTGGCCGTTATGCGGCGTGACATCCGGACTGATTGGACAGTCCGCGACGATGTGCGCGCCAAGTTGCGGTCGTCGATCAAGCGGTTGCTGGCCAAACACGGGTATCCGCCGGATCAGCAGCCCGCCGCGATCAAGCTGGTGATGGAACAGATGGAGGCGATGGCACCGAGATATGCCCATGGGCGCGAGGCATCGTGATGAACGATGGGTCGGCGCCACCCTTGGTGATGCTGTGGGGACAACCGATCAAACGCCGGTAGGTAGCGAATGGGATCGGGAGGTCAGGCCGCATCTTTGGCCAGCGGCACCGGTCCCGGTGCGGCGCCCGATTGCAGCGGCTGCTCCCCCGAGAACGCCTGCGCGATCAGCCGTTTCGGGTGCAGCTCGCGAAGGTCCCGGAGCTCCTGCAGGCCGGCCAGGGACTGCAGGTCGGCAACCTGCCGCCGAAGCTCGTCCAGCTCCGAACCCAGATCGGAACGAAGCTGGGTTTGGGCACCGGAAGCCATCGCCTTGGCTTTGGCGACAAAACTGCCGACGCCCCGGACCACGGTGGGGATGCGTTCGGGCCCGAGGACGAACGCTCCGACCAGGACGATGATGGTCAACTGACCCCAGGAAAGTCCGAACATGGCAGCCTCCTTCAGGCGGTGGAGGCCACACTCTGGGCGCGGCCGGTCATTGGTGTCAGTCAGGCTCGGTGGGTCAGGCTGGTCGGTGAGTTCAGGTGGGTCAGTCTCGGCGGGTCAGGCTGGTCCCTGAGTTCAGGCGGGTCAGGCTGCCGGTTAGTTCAGGTGGGTCAGTCTCGGGCCGGTCAGTATCGGTCGGTCGGTTTTGGGCTCGGTCGGTCAGTGGTCGGCCCGTTCGAGATCATCGACAGAGCCGGTCGGCGGCAGGGCGGAGGCGTCGCCATCGCCGAGTGCAGTGACGGCCTGACGTCGGGCGAGCCTCCTGTCATGGATTCCGGCGGTGAAGACGGACAGCTCGTACAACAGGACCAGTGCGACCGCCAAGGCGCCCATGGTGACCGGGTCATTTCCCGGCACCACGATGCCGGCGAAAACGACGAGCCCGAAGATGGAGTAGCGGCGGTTGCGGGAGAGTTGGCTGTGCGACAGGACACCGATCCGGTTCAGCATGATCAGCACCAGCGGCAGCTCGAACGACACTCCGAAGATGGTCAGCATGGCGATCAGGAACGTGAAGTAGCTATCCGGCGACAGGGCCGCAATCGTGGCACCGCCACCGAAGCTCAGCAGGACCGTCAGGCCCTCCCTGATCACGACGTAGGCAAGCACTGCGCCAGCGCTGAACAGGATTCCGCCGCTGACCACGAAGGTGATGGCGTACCGGCGTTCCTTGGAGTACAGGGCCGGGGTGATGAAGGACCAGAGCTGGTACAGCCAGACTGGGGAGGTCAATACCACGCCGGCGATCAGGGCGGACTTCAGCTGCAGTTCCAGCGCTGAGAATGGGCCAGTGGCAAGTAGTTTGCACTCATTGGTGCTGCCGAACGTCACCCGCGATTCGCTGGGAACGGCGCAGTAGGGGCCGGTCAGAATGTCGGACAGCGACCGCAGCCCGAGGACCGGGACGCTGTGGCCGAACCACACGAAACCGATGACGGTGCCCGTCGCGATCCCGACGACGGAGAAGAACAGCCGTCGGCGGAACTCGAACAGGTGCGCCATCAGCGGCATGGTGCCGTCGGCCGGTTGCTGTTCGGTCCGCCTGCGGAACCGGGGAAATTTAAGGCCTAGCGTGCGGTTCGGCATGGTTGTCTCCTGGCATCGTGGTTCCGGGGACGTGGTGCCCGGGTCCCGGGTGCTGGGGTGCCGGCCCCGGGATCGATCGGCCGAACGCCTGGCCCGGGTCAGCCCCGGACGGTCGGGTCAGCCCCCGACGGTGGAGCGGACGGCCGCTGGCTCCGCGGTGTCCGCGAGAGCGGCCCGCGGTGTGGCAGTCGCGGCAGTGACCGGCTCCGGGTGAACCGGGACGGTCGTCGCGGCCGAATGCTGCTCGGCGGTGTCATCGGACATCGCGCCCACTTCGGATTTCAGGATTCGCAGCGATCGGCCGAGGCCGCGTGCGGCGTCCGGCAGTTTCTTGGCACCGAACAGCAAAATGAAGGCCGAGGCGATGATCAGCCAGTGCCACCAGGACAAGCCGCCCATTGTGATCTCCTTGAGTGAGGTGAAACAAGACGAGACGAGACGTACAGCACCGAGGTTGTCAAAGCGGTGCATGTCAAACGGGGCAGAAGAGCGAAACGGGTTGACGTGCACCTGCCGCGCCAAGCCGTCGAAAACCTGACGACTCGGCGCGGCAGATGGGGCGTGCGATCGCTAACCGGCGACGCACGGTGGAGCAGGTAGCGCGAGCTACTCCGCGGTGGTGTCGGAAGTGGCCGGCGTGTGCAGCCGATGCCCGGCATAGGCAGCGGCTCCGAGCAATGCCGCGCCGCCGGCGACGATCATGCCCGTGTTCGGACCTGAGTCAGCGGTGCTGCCGCCGCCGGTGTTCGGTGCACCCGACGGCATCCCGCCTGCCATCTGGGTGAGGAACGGCGTCACCGCCGCCAGCACGTCGGCCTTGGCGATGCCGACCTCGAACGCACCCTTGTAGACGCCACCCTCTGCCGGCAGCTTCAACAGGTTCCCTACCACGGCGGCGTGCCGGGCCTCGACCCCGAAGATGCCAGCTGCCGCCTGCAGGATGGCCTTGTCCTTGATGAACCCGGCCGCGCCGAGGTACGCACCGACACCCACGTTCTCGAAGGTGACGCTGGTCTTCAGGTAGCTGTCCCGGCTGTCGAAGGCGCCGCCGAAATTGACGCCAGGAGCGTCGACGGGCTTGCCACCGAGCTTGTTGATGGTGTCGGTCAGTGCCTTGACGTGGAATTCCTCGTCAGCCTGAATCGACTCCAGATACTGCTTCTCAACCCCGTCCAGCAGTCCAGCCTTGTTGCCCTGGACGTAGAACGCAGCCTCAAGGTACTCGAGGGTCAGCGCGTAGTTGAGGACGTCGACGTCAGAGGCGAAATCGCCGGGAGCCGCGTACGCCCATCGGTTGTTGAGTGCACCGAGCGCCAGCGGCGCCGGAATGGTGGCCATCTGGCCTCGAACGAAATCCTGTCGTGACATGGGTTTCTCTCTCTCCGGCTCAGCTGATGAGCGGCTTGACGGCGGCCAGGACGGTGTCCATCGAGGCGTGGGCCTCGATGGCGTTGGGGAACGGGTTCCCCGCAATGAGGCTGGCGACCACGGCCGCGTGCCGGGATTCCACGCCGGCGATGGACGCCGCCGAGGCCAGCACGTCAGGATCCTGAATCAACGGAACCTGCCCGTGATAAGCGGTGACGCCCAGCTCCTCGAACATCGACGCCGTCTTGAGGAAGCTGTCCCGGCTGTCGAACGTGCCGCCCGGGTAGGTGATCTTCGGCTTGGTGGCCGGTGTGCCACCGAAGGCGACGACAGCCGCGGTCACCGCCTTAACATGCTCCTTTTCGTGATCGCCGATCGGCGTCACCAATTCCAGTTCGCGGTCGACCAGCAACCCGGCCTGCAGGCCGGTGGCGTAGAAATCGGCTTCCAGATACTCCAGCGTGAGCGCGTAGTTCAGGATGTCGATATCACCGCCCGCCTTTGCCGACCGTGCCACCTCGGTGGCACCGAACGCAGCAGGAGCGCCGAGCAGGCCGCCCCCGACCACGAAGCCGGCGCCAACACCCACCAGCCCTGCGTACTTCAGGAAGTTCCTTCGCTGGATACCGCTGCTGAACTCCAGCACCGGTTTCCCTCCGAAGATCCGTCGATCATCCATGCGCCGCACTCCTTGGTCGCGTTGTCACCGGACCTTGTGGCCCTGGCATATGAAGTTCGTATCGCGAGTCCCATCGGATGGGTGAAATCAGGACTGGCAAAAAATGGGTAATTTGCCCGATTTGCCGATGGATAATGATGCTGACTGCGTCAGGACACGATTGTGGGCAGCGCCGGTCAACCGGGGTCGCGTACAGGGGTCAACCTGGGTCGCCCTGGGCAGCGGAGGACGACGTGAACCACCACCGTGCCGGTCAGCCGCCGAGGAAGACACCGGCAATCAATGTCGAATTCAGGGCCACGATCAAGGCGACGATGGACCAGCCAGCGAACCTCATCACCGGTGTGGTCACGTCCACACCCATCAAAGATCGGTCGGAGGTCAGGCGCATCAACGGGATGAGGGCGAACGGCAGGCCGAACGACAGCACGACCTGCGAGATGACCAGCACAGATGTTGGTTCGGCTCCGACGGCCAGCAGGAGCAGGGCTGGTATCAGCGTCACCGACCGGCGCACCAGCGGCTTCACCCGGCGGGCGAACAGGCCCTCCATGATGACGCCGCCCGCATAGTTGCCCACCGACGTCGAGGCAAGGCCGGAGGCCAACAGGCCGACAGCGAATAGGGTTCCGATGACCGGACCGAGCGTCCCGGAGATCGCGGCATGCGCGCCCTCGATGGTGTCCACGCCCTCAACCCCCCGCAGGCCTGACGCGGCGAGCACCAGGATGGCGATGTTGACGGTCCCGGCGACGATCATCGCCAGCACGACGTCAGTCTTGGTGACGGCGAGTAGGCGTTGCCGGATGGGCCCGGCTTCGACCCGGCCGAAGCGGTCCCGGGTGAGCGCTGAGTGCAGGTAGACCGCGTGCGGCATGACGGTCGCACCGAGCATCGCCGCGGCCAACGTCACCGAATCCATCCCGGCGAAACGGGGAAGCAGACCACCGGCCATGTCGGCGGCGGACGGAGCGGACACGAACAGCCCGGCGACGAAGCCGACAGCGATGATCAACAGGAACCCGGTGATCACCCGCTCGAAGGAACGCTGCCCACGCCGGCTCTGCACCATCAGCAGGGTCAAGGACACCGCCCCGGAGAGGCAACCGCCCAGGACCAGCGGGAGGTCGAACAGCAGGGCCAGCGCGATCGCTCCACCGACCACCTCGGCGATGTCCGTCGCCATGGCTACGGCCTCGGCCTGCAACCAGTAGCCGAACTTGGCCCGCGGACGCAGGCGCTGGCCGACCAGGTCCGGCAGCGAGCGACCGGTCACCACCCCGAGTTTGGCGGACAGGAATTGCACCACCCCGGCCGCGACGATGGCGAACACCAGCACCCAGACCAGCAGGTAGCCATACTTGGAGCCGGCCTGCAGGTTGGCAGCGACATTCCCCGGGTCGACATAGGCGATCGCCGCGACGAACGCCGGCCCTAGCAGACCCGCCCGCACGAGCAGGCGGCGAACTGGTCCGGGCAACACGCCGGCCGGAACTGCTGGTGTGGCGGCGGTGCCCAGATCGCGAATCACCTGATGGCTCCGTTCCTGGATCATGGCGGTCGGTCCGGCTTCCTACGCTGCCTTGCATTCGGGGCCCGACACCGATCGGATGGGCGGAAGCGGCAAAGGCCAATCCAAAGGCGTCACCGCGAGGTTACCCAGCGTGCTCGGGAACGGCGGACCCATCACCGACGCCGTCTGCCGCGAACTGGTGATAGTGATCGAATCCGTGATCACGCGGAGTCTGTGCGAGGGATAAACGATGCGACCGACACCCGACCGGCATCCTCGGGGTGCTCGATGGCTGGGCGGGCTGCTAGTCGGCGCCGTGGTGGTCCTGAGCGGGTGTGCTCCGTCGGCGCCCGCGGCCGGACCAGGAACGGCGTCCTCGGCCGCCGCGACTTCCGTCGCGCCCTCGGCCGCGGCGGGGACCTCCATTGGGTCAGCCTCTGCAAGCAGTGTTCCGGCCGCGTCCGCCGTTCCGGCTCCGGCGTCGCCCGTGCCGGCCTCGCCGACAGCCGCTCCCGCTCCGGCGCCGGTCGAGCCGCCCACCGCGGCGCCGTTGGTGCTGCCGACCGCCGCGCCGGTGTCGTTAGCCATTCCGGCGATCGGCGTCACATCGAACCTGTCGACCCTGGGCCGTAACCCCGACGGCACGGTGGAGGTGCCATCGCTGGACGATCCATCGGCGGGCGCCGGCTGGTTCCGGGACTCACCAGCACCAGGCGCACTCGGACCCTCGATCATTCTGGGTCACGTCGACTCGCGCGCGTTCGGGCCGGGCGTCTTCTACTCCCTGCGCGATCTGAAGCAGGGTGACCAGGTCGAGATTGCCCGGGCAGACAGCACTGTCGCGGTGTTCCAAGTGGACAGCGTCGAAGTTTTCCCCAAGGCGCAGTTTCCGACCGAGAAGGTCTACGCCAACATCGACCACGCCGGTTTACGCCTGATCACCTGCGGGGGCGATTTCGACGAGAACGCTCACAGCTACCTGGACAACGTCGTCGCGTTCGCGAGCCTGGTGTCGTCCCATCCGGCCTGACCGCAGGCCGGCGAGGACAAATCCCCACCAGGCCGACTCCACCCACCGGGAACTGCGTCAGGAATTCACGGCGAGTCGGGCGAAGGCCACGCCGGCCGCCGCGGGGGCCCCGTTGTCGTCAGCCCGCGTACGGTAGCTCTCTCGGGGCATGACACCGGCGTACTCCAGGACGGTCTCGGTGGGGTCGACGAGCTGGTGAACGTCGCGCTCGCTCAACGGGGTGAACGGACCGGCCCGCCAACCGAGGAGGTCCAGCCCCAGCGCGATGAACGTGGAACGGTCCGCCCGGGAAAGCCCACCGCCGACGCCAACGAGCAACAGCAGCCCAGCATCCTGACTCGCCCGGACCTCCGGGCCGCGGGTCGTGACGGTAACCGGTAGGGCATTGGCAATGACGCGCCACAGGAGCTCGGTGTCGGTGCGGGCCCGGGACCCGGCCTTGGTCAGCGAAAGCCGGTTGTGTGCCTTGCGAATCAACCCGAGCTGCCGGGCGGACTCCCGGAACTGCAGGACCGGGTACGTCTGCACCTCCCGGTTGTTCTTGCCCATCCAGATGTCGTCGAGTTGCAGCACGTCAGCGAGGGCCTCGACCTGCGCCGGGGGCAGGTACCCGGCCTGGGTCAACGAGATCCCAGCGTCACCAACCTGATTCAGAAACCATTGATACGGCCGCAGCATCGCCGATTTCGACGCAGGGTCGGGCTCGACGACGGGCTTGACGCAGCTGGCCAGGGGACCTGCGAGTTCGTCGGGGATCTCCGCCAGCCGGGACAGCAGTTCACCCAGCCGGCCATGGGGATCGACCGCGGCGAAGATGTCATCCCGGAACCCCTCCAGCTGCTCGAGCTGGTGTAGCGCGCTGTTGACCGCCGCGACGGAAAAGGACTCGGGGTCGAAGTCCGGGCCCGTCCATTCGCGCAGCCCTTCAGGGTCCGGGTCCGCCGTGTCCTGCAGCACTGTCAGCAACTCTTCATAACCCCATGTGCCGCCGCAGTCTTCCGGCGGGCAGGAACGGGCGCCGGCCAGCACGGTGGCCAGAACGGGCTCCCCCCCGCTGACCGATTCCAGGCGGAGGGTGTGCGTCCAGTTGTCGCCGAAGTCGTAGACATAGAAGAGACGGTCTCCGGGTTCGACGAGCAGCTCATCGAGCCGGACGGTGGTCTCGTCAATGCCTTCCAGATCCTCGTCGATGGAGGCCTGACTTAGGTAGTGCTCAGCGAGCCGATCTGTCGCGATGGCCCCGCTGACGAAATCATGCAGGTGAGAGTCGGTCCAACCCATCGCCGTTTGCAGCAGATGATGGAGCCGATCGAGCGTGAGGTGGCTGGATACCTCGATCCGGCGCCAGATCGGCGGCTTGATGCCGTCGAGGTCGACCCTGATCCGGTAGGTCAGCGACTCCTCCCGACGCGGTCGCCGGCGAGACGGTACGGGGGTGTCGTCGGTCAACGGGTTAACCGACAACAACTTCCCCAGAATTCGCGGAAGGTCGGCGGGGGTCGCCACGTCCAGGAGGGCGGCAAGCTCCGGCGGGAGGGCCGGCCCCGGTGGGCCGGAGCGCGGCGGTGTCGGTCCTCGGTGGCGGCGGCGGGGGGGCTTGGACCGGGGCATGCCGCAGAGGGTACGGCGCCCGCCGTCCGTAGGTTTGTGCAGCGCAGTTGTGTGCAGCGCGGTTGTGCAGCGCAGCGTTGCACAACCGGCTGGACGGGCACTGCCCCGTCGCGGTCCGCGCCGCCGTGCCCAAGTAGCCACCGACTGCCCCCACGTCCGCCTGCCGCTCCGCTCCGCCGTGATTGGTGGGGGTTCCGTTGGCACCCGGAGCGACACCATGAGTCACGAAGGGGACGAAGTAGGGTCGTCCCGGCGCCCACAGCGCGCTCAGATCAGCAACACCCAGGAAGGACACCGACGTCCGTGCGGATAGGAATACCGATGGAGGGCCGCCCTGGCCAGACCCTCGTCGCGGCAACGCCCAAGACCGTGGCGCAGTTGACGGCGCTCGGTTACGACGTGCAGGTCGAGGCCGGCGCCGGTGCGGACGCCAAGTTTCCCGACGACGCCTATGCGGCCGCGGGTGCCACTGTTGCTACGGCGCAAGCGATCTGGGCTAGCGATGTGGTCGTCAAGGTGGACGAGCCCACCCCGGCGGAGATAGGCCGCCTGCGCCCGGGCGCGACCGTCATCGCCAGAATGGCCCCGAACGAGCACCCCGAGCTGATCCCGGCGCTGACCGAACAGGGTGCGACCGGGCTGTCCCTCGACGCGGTTCCGCGGATCTCCCGGGCGCAGTCGATGGACGTGCTGTCGACGATGTCGAACATTTCCGGCTACCGCGGAGTCATCGAAGCGGCGGAGTCCTACGGCGGCATGTTCAGCGGGCAGGTCACCGCCGCCGGCAAGACGCAGCCGGCCACCGTGTTCGTCATCGGGGCCGGCGTCGCCGGCCTGGCCGCCATCGGCGCCGCCGCCAGCCTCGGCGCGCAGGTCCGGGCGTTCGACGTCCGCCCGGAGGTCGCCGAGCAGATCCAGTCGATGGGTGCCACCTTCGTCGTCGCCAGTGGCGGCACCCAGGAGGTCTCCGCCGACGGGTACGCGAAGGCGTTGACCGACGATCAAGCGGCGCAGACCGCCAAGGTGTACGCCGCGGAGTCGGCCAAGGCCGACATCGTGATCACCACGGCGTTGGTCCGGGGCCGGGCCCCGATCACCATCACCGCCGAGATGGTGCGAAACATGAAGCCGGGCAGCGTGATCGTTGATCTTGCGGCGTCCGGTGGCGGGAACTGCGAGCTGACCGAGCCTGGGGACAAGATCGTTACCGACAACGGGGTGACGATCATCGGCTACCCGGACCTGACCAGCCGGATGCCGGCGCACACCTCGCAGCTGTACGGCACCAACATCGTGAACCTGCTCAAGCTGCTGACGCCCGGCAAGGACGGCCGGCTCACCCTCGACATGGATGACATCGTTCAACGGTCGATCACCGTCACCCTGGCCGGGGAGGTGACGTGGCCGCCGCCGCCGGTCCAGGTCTCCGCCGCGCCGAAACCGACGGCAGTCACGGCGACGCCGGCCACAGTGGGCTCCACCCCTGCCGAACTTGCCCAGATTGCCCAGCGCCGCCAGCAACGCCGGTACGTCCTGTTCGGGTTGGCCGCCGTGGCGGTCGGCGCGGCGGTCACGTTCTCACCGCCCAGTTTTCTCGGGTTCTTCACCGTGTTCGTGCTTGCTGTTGTCGTCGGCTTCTACGTCATCACCAACGTCACCGCCTCCCTGCACACGCCTTTGATGGCCCAGACCAACGCCATTTCCGGGATCATTCTGGTCGGTGCGCTCCTGCAATTGGGGAGCACCAATACCGTGGTGGTGGTACTAGCGTTCCTCGCCGCCACTGTCGCGTCCGTCAATATCTTCGGCGGTTTCGGGGTCGCCGGCCGGATGATCGCCATGTTCCGGAAGGACGCCTGATGAGCGCCGAACGAATTGTTTCCCTGGTGCAGGCCGCCTACCTGATCGCGGGCGTGCTGTTCATCTTGTCGCTTGCCGGTTTGTCGCGTCAGCAGACGGCGCGGGCCGGCAACACCGCCGGAAAGATCGGCATGGTGATCGCGCTGGCCGCGACAATCGTTCTGGCTCTGAAGGAATCGGCGCAGAATGCCTGGATCACCGCCGCCTTGATCGCTGCGGCGCTGCTGATCGGGGCCGCGATCGGCACCAGGGTCGCGCGCCGGGTCGAGATGACGCACATGCCGGAACTGATCGCAATTCTGCACAGTTTCGTCGGGGTGGCCGCCGTGCTGGTCGGATTCAACTCGTCGCTGACAGAGGAGAACGCTGACACCGTTCACCTTGTCGAAGTTTTTCTCGGGGTCTTCATCGGCGCCGTGACGTTCACCGGTTCGGTGATCGCGTACCTGAAGCTGTCGGCGAAGATCAAGTCAGCCCCGTTGACGCTGCCCGGGCGGAATTGGCTCAACCTTGGTGCGTTGGTCCTGAGCGGTGCGCTGCTCGGCTGGTACCTGGCTTCCCCCAGCATCTTTGCGCTCGGCGCGATGACCCTCGTTGCGTTGTTGCTGGGTCTGCACCTGGTCGCGGCGATCGGCGGCGGCGACATGCCGGTCGTCATCTCGATGCTGAACTCGTACTCGGGGTGGGCCGCCGCGGCCGCCGGTTTTATGCTAGGCAACAACCTGCTGATCATTACCGGGGCGCTGGTCGGGTCCTCCGGCGCGATTTTGTCCTACATCATGTGCAAGGCGATGAACCGGCAATTCCTCTCCGTCATTCTGGGCGGCTTCGGGACCGAGACGGCCTCACCGACCTCCGGGACCGAGGATCTGGGGGAGTACCACGAAACATCGACGGCGCAGCTGGCGGAATTGCTGGAACAGGCGCAGTCGATCGTCATCGCGCCCGGATACGGAATGGCGGTTGCCAAGGCACAGAACCAGGTGGCCGAGCTCACCGAGAAATTGCGCGCCCTGGGCAAAGAGGTCCGGTTCGCGGTTCACCCGGTCGCCGGCCGGCTACCCGGGCACATGAACGTGCTGCTCGCGGAGGCGCGGGTGCCGTACGACATCGTGCTGGAGATGGACGAGATCCAGGACGAACTGCCGGCCACCGACGTCGTGCTGGTCATCGGCGCCAACGACACGGTCAACCCCGCCGCCGAGGACGACCCGGGCTCGCCGATCGCCGGCATGCCGGTGCTGCAGGTCTGGAAGGCCAAGCACGTGGTCGTGTTCAAACGCTCGATGGCCACCGGGTACGCCGGCGTGCAGAACCCGTTGTTCTACAAGGACAACGCGTCGATGCTGTTCGGCGACGCCAAGGAGCAGGTGGAGAAGGTCGCGCACGCCATCAGCGCCCCGGAGGGTTCGTTCGCCGGGTCACACTGACCGGACGACCAGGCTCCCGGCCGGAACCGATCGAACCTCCCGCCCCGCAGGGGCGTGTATGAGCAGGTCGGGTTGACGCGGGTTCTGGTTGACGCGGGTTCTGGTTGACGCAGGGGAATGGGGCAGGCATGGGTGGTGACACCCGCGGTGACGCGGACGCGGACCTGTTGCGTGCCCTGCATGACGAGCACGGTGCGGCGCTGTGGGGGTTCGTGCTGCGGTTGACCGGCGGCGACCGGTCCCGCGCCGAGGACGTGGTGCAGGAGACGCTGTTCCGGGCCTGGCGCCGGCCGGCGGTGCTGGCCCGGGACGCGGGCTCGGCCAGGGGCTGGCTGTTCACGGTGGCCCGCAACATCGTCGTCGACGACTGGCGTTCCGGTCAGCGCCGGCCGACCACGTCGTCGGAGCTGCTGCCCGAACCGCTCGAACCGGACAGCACCGACACCGCGCTGCAGGCGATCATGGTGGCGGAGGCGTTGCGCCGGCTCAGCCACGACCATCGCGCGGTGCTGCTGGAGTGCTACTACCGCGGGTGTACCGCGTCGCAGGCCGCGGTCCGGCTGGGCGTCCCGGTCGGGACCATCAAATCGCGATTGCACTATGCGCTGCAAGGACTTCGGTTGATCTTTCAGGAGATGGGGGTGATGACATGAGCGAGATGTGCCACGGCGACGCGGCGTACGTGCTCGGCGCACTCGCCCCCGCCGACCGCCGCGACTACGAGGAACACCTGCGGTCGTGCGCGACCTGCCAGGAGTCGGTGCAGCGCATCGCCGGCGTCCCCGGACTGCTGGCGCTCGTCGACATCACCGCCGTCGACGCCGAGGAACCCGCCCCGCCGCCGACGTTGCTGCCGATATTGCTCGAGCGCACCCACGTCGCGCGCCGACGGCAGGGCCGGCTGGTGGGCGGCCTGCTCGCGGCCGCGGTCGCCGCTGTGCTGGTCCTGGGAACGGTCCTGGTAGTCCGGTCCCCGTCGAACCCCACCACTGCCGGCGCGGCTGGGTCAGCTGCGCCCGCTCCCGTGGCGGTGGACCAGGCAGCGGCGATGTCGCAGGTGCTGCCGGGCCCGATGACCGCGTCCCTGGAGCTGGTGGACAAGAAATGGGGGACGGCGATCACCGTCATCTGCCAGTACGACACGGCGGTGGACCCGTCGGTGGCGTACGACCTCACGATCATCGACAGGGACGGCTCGGCGGACCCCGCCGGCACGTGGTTGGCAGTCCCGGGGGTCACTGCCCGGGTTCCGCTGGCAACGGCGATCAAGCGAGACCGGATTGCAGCCCTGGAGGTGCGCCTCCCGGACGGCCGAACGATCCTGCGCTCGGCGCTCTAGACCCGCTCGGCCAGTTCAAGCCGTTAGCGGGGCAGCCCGTACTCGCGACTGAACACCTTGTCCGCCAACCGATCCGGCAGCAGCGCACCGGTGCCGACCAGGGTCTTGGCCATCGCGTTGATCAGGTACCGGGTGCGGGGCTGGGCGGCGTCGGACGCCGAGGCTACCGCGTCTTTGAACTCCGGGCCCTTCGGGGGCGGAGATGGGACGGCACCAGGTTCAACCTGACCGTTCCGACGGTCGCGGCGCTGGATCGGCAGCACGACAGGGCCACCGGGCTGGGAGCGCGATTACTCCGTGACGGATCCGGCGATCCGGAGGAGCCGATCCGGGTGTACGCCGATCCGACCGGTCACCCGTTCTGCATCTTCGTGGCGCCGAGCCCGTAGGCGCTCTGCAAGTGGCGCCGGGCCCGTCACCGCTCCGGTAGCCTTCCCTCGAAGCACCCAGCGCTGAGGTCCGGCCCGCCCGTGGTGACATCCGAAGCAGATGTCACGACGTGGGAGCCGAGCCGGCGTCGCGGCCCGTCATAGTGGCCCGCCGACGCCCAGCCCTGACCGAACGGCCAGAGATTTGCAGGTCACCCGCCCACCCGGGTAGCCTTTGCGATTGGCCCGGTCCTGCTGGGTCATCGTTGCATGCCTGCAGGTAGGTGGCGAACTGAGCCCCACTCAGGCATCGAACGCAGCGTCACCAGCCTCACCGTCACATGCGTTACGTGACCCAGCACGTCCGAATATCAGTCAGCTCTGCCGCGTCGCGAAATTGCGAAGGAAGAAGTCGCCAGCACATGCCCACGATCCAGCAGTTGGTCCGCAAGGGCCGCACCGACAAGATCGGCAAGACCAAGACCCCGGCGCTCAAGGGCAGCCCGCAGCGGCGGGGTGTCTGCACTCGCGTCTACACCACGACCCCAAAGAAGCCGAACTCCGCGCTGCGCAAGGTCGCCCGGGTGAAGCTGACCAGCCAGGTCGAGGTCACCGCGTACATCCCCGGTGAGGGCCACAACCTGCAGGAGCACTCCATTGTGCTGGTGCGCGGCGGCCGGGTGAAGGACCTTCCCGGCGTCCGCTACAAGATCATTCGCGGATCGCTGGACACGCAGGGTGTCAAGAACCGCAAGCAGGCTCGCAGCCGGTACGGCGCGAAGAAGGAGAAGAGCTAATGCCCCGCAAGGGACCCGCTCCCCGTCGGCCGCTCGTCGCCGACCCGGTGTACAACTCGCCCCTGGTGACCCAGCTGGTCAACAAGGTGCTGATGGACGGCAAGCGTTCCATCGCCCAGTCGATCGTGTACGGCGCCCTGGAAGGCTGCCGCGACAAGTCCGGCGGCGACCCGGTCGTCACGCTCAAGCGGGCGCTGGACAACGTCAAGCCCGCGCTCGAGGTCAAGAGCCGGCGCGTCGGCGGCGCCACCTACCAGGTGCCGATCGAGGTCAAGCCCGGCCGGTCCACCACCCTGGCGTTGCGCTGGCTGGTCGGCTACTCCAAGGCCCGTCGCGAGAAGACCATGACCGAACGCCTGATGAACGAGTTGCTCGACGCCTCCAACGGGCTCGGCGCCTCGGTCAAGCGGCGCGAGGACACGCACAAGATGGCCGAGTCGAACAAGGCCTTCGCGCACTACCGTTGGTGACAGCAGTTCAGTCAGCCAGCGGTCGATCGTTACCGTCGCTGGTAGCGAGCGGCGCAGCGCCGAGCGGGAATATCGCACGCCCGTTCGGCGCTATAGCTGTGCTGTAACCCTGGTGCCCTGTGCACTTAGTTGTTCCAGCATTTCACCCAACGATCTTTAGACGAGGAAGAAGCCACCGTGGCCACGAACGCCCTGGACAAGGTCCGCAACATCGGGATCATGGCGCATATCGACGCGGGCAAGACCACCACGACCGAGCGCATCCTGTTCTACACCGGCATCACGTACAAGATCGGCGAGGTCCACGAGGGCGCCGCCGTCATGGACTGGATGGACCAGGAGCAGGAGCGGGGGATCACCATCACCTCCGCCGCCACGACGACGTCGTGGAAGGGTCACAAGATCAACATCATCGACACCCCCGGGCACGTCGACTTCACCGTCGAGGTCGAGCGGTCGCTGCGCGTTCTTGACGGTGCCGTTGCCGTCTTCGACGGCGTCGCCGGTGTCGAGCCGCAGACCGAGCAGGTGTGGCGGCAGGCCGAGAAGTACCACGTGCCGCGGATGTGCTTCGTCAACAAGCTCGACCGCACCGGAGCCAACTTCTTCCGTTGCGTCGACATGATGGTGGAGCGCCTCGGCGCCACCCCGCTGGTGCTGCAGATCCCGATCGGCGCCGAGGGCGGTTTCATCGGCGTCGTCGACCTGCTGCAGATGCGGGCGCTGACCTGGCGCGGCGAGACCGTCAAGGGCGAGGACTACTCCATCGAGGAGATCCCGGCCGACCTCGCCGAGTCCGCCGCGGAATGGCGCGAGAAGCTGATCGAGACGATCTCCGAGAACGACGACGAGGCCATGGAGGCCTTCCTGGTGGGTGAGGAGCTCACCCTCGAGCAGCTCAACGCCGCGATCCGCCGGGCCACCATCGCCGGCAAGGTCAACCCGGTCGTCACCGGTTCGGCGTTCAAGAACAAGGGCGTGCAGCCCATGCTCGACGCCGTCGTCGCCTACCTGCCGTCGCCGCTGGACGTCGGGGCCATCGAGGGAACGCTCACCGACGGGGTCACCCCGGCCGAGCGTCACCCGGACCCGACGGACAGCTTCTCCGGCCTGGCGTTCAAGGTCGCCACCGACCCGCACCTGGGCAAGCTGACCTTCCTGCGCGTGTACTCCGGCACCTTGAACACCGGCACCCAGGTCGTCAACGCGACCAAGGACCGCAAGGAGCGGATCGGCAAGATCTACCAGATGCACGCCAACAAGCGTGAGGAGCTGGCCTCGGTCAGCGCCGGCGACATCGTCGCGGTCATGGGGCTCAAGCAGACCACCACTGGTGACACGCTGTCCGATCCGGCAAACCAGATCGTGCTGGAGTCGATGAACTTCCCGGACCCGGTTATCTCGGTCGCAATCGAGCCGAAGACCAAGTCCGATCAGGAGAAGCTCGGCACCGCGATCCAGAAGCTGGCCGAGGAGGACCCGACCTTCAAGGTCAAGAACGACGAGGAGACCGGGCAGACCGTCATCTCCGGGATGGGCGAGCTGCACCTGGACATCCTGGTGGAGCGGATGCGGCGCGAGTTCAGCGTCGACGCCAACATTGGCAAGCCGCAGGTCGCATACCGGGAGACCATCCGGGGCACCGTCGAGAAGTACAGCTATGTCCACAAGAAGCAGACCGGTGGATCCGGGCAGTACGCGAAGATCCTGATCACCGTCGAGCCGCTGGACATGGAGACTTCTGAGGGAGCGACCTACGAGTTCGTCAACGCCGTCACCGGCGGTCGGATCCCGAAGGAGTACATCCCCTCCGTGGACGCCGGGGCGCAGGATGCCCTGCAGTACGGCATCCTGGCCGGCTACCCGGTGCTCGGGGTCAAGCTGACCCTGATCGACGGGGCCTATCACGAGGTCGACTCGTCCGAAATGGCGTTCAAGATCGCGGGCTCCATCGCGATGAAGGAAGCCGCCCGGATGGCCAAGCCGGTCCTGCTGGAGCCGTTGATGAGCGTCGAGGTCGTCACCCCCGAGGACAACATGGGTGACGTCATCGGTGACCTGAACTCCCGCCGCGGGCAGATCCAGGCGATGAGCGAACGCTCCGGCGCCCGGGTCGTCACCGCGCTGGTCCCGCTGAGCGAGATGTTCGGCTACGTGGGCGATCTGCGGTCCCGCACCCAGGGCCGCGCGTCGTACTCGATGGTCTTCGACCGCTACGCCGAGGTCCCGGCGAACGTGGCCAAGGAGATCATCGCCAAACAAAACGGCGAGTGAGCATCACCGCGAAGGCGAAGGATCGCCGAGGACACGAGGGCGCGCCAGCGACCGAGGCCCGGAGTCGATCCTGAGGCGAGCAAACAGTCACAGGCGCGCACCGGCGCGGAGCGTCGGCCTGGTAAGCCGACCTGCATAACTGCATAGCTGTAACAACGAGAGGTACGGATTGGCCCCACGGCGCGGCCTTTCCGTACCCTCCACAGTCGAGATGTTGCGGCCACCCGCCGCACGTCACGGGTCCGGGTTCGACAGCGATCCCGGTCCAGATCCATCCACCAACGCCCTGACGACCGCAATCAGTACCGGAAGTCGCATGGCGCATCAGAGTCCTGAGGAGGACAGCAGTGGCGAAGGCGAAGTTCGACCGGAGCAAACCGCACGTCAACATCGGCACCATCGGTCACGTCGACCATGGCAAGACGACCCTGACGGCGGCCATCACCAAGGTGCTGCATGACAAGTACCCGACCCTGAACGAGGTTTCCGCCTTCGATCAGATCGATAAGGCTCCTGAGGAGCGTCAGCGCGGCATCACCATCAACATCGCGCACGTCGAGTACCAGACCGAGAAGCGTCACTACGCGCACGTCGACGCCCCCGGTCACGCCGACTACATCAAGAACATGATCACCGGTGCGGCCCAGATGGACGGTGCGATCCTGGTTGTGGCGGCCACCGACGGCCCGATGCCGCAGACCAAGGAGCACGTGCTGCTGGCCCGCCAGGTAGGCGTGCCGTACATTCTTGTCGCGCTGAACAAGGCCGACATGGTCGATGACGAGGAGATCCTGGAGCTCGTCGAGCTCGAGGTCCGCGAGCTGCTGGCCGCCCAGGAGTTCGACGAGGACGCCCCGGTCATCCGGACGTCCGGCCTCAAGGCCCTCGAGGGTGACCCGAAGTGGGTCGAGACTGTCGTCGAGCTGATGAACGCGGTGGACGAGTCTGTCCCGGAGCCAGTTCGCGACACCGAGAAGCCGTTCCTGATGCCGATCGAGGACGTTTTCACGATCACCGGTCGTGGCACCGTCGTCACCGGCAAGGTGGAGCGCGGCAAGGTCAACGTCAACGAGACCGTCGAGATCGTCGGGATCAAGCCGAAGTCCTTCCAGACCACGGTTACCGGCGTCGAGATGTTCCGCAAGCTGCTCGATTCGGGCCAGGCCGGCGACAACGTCGGGCTGCTGCTGCGTGGCACCAAGCGCGAGGAGGTGGAGCGCGGCCAGGTCGTCGTCAAGCCGGGCTCGATCACTCCGCACACCGAGTTCGAGGCTCAGGTCTACATCCTGGGCAAGGACGAGGGTGGACGGCACACGCCGTTCTTCAACAATTACCGCCCGCAGTTCTTCTTCCGGACCACCGACGTGACCGGTGTGGTGCAGCTTCCCGAGGGCACCGAGATGGTCATGCCCGGCGACACCACGGAGATGACGGTCTCGCTGATCCAGCCGATCGCCATCGAAGAGGGCCTCCGGTTCGCGATCCGGGAAGGTGGCCGCACCGTCGGCGCCGGCTCGGTGACCAAGATCATCAAGTAGTTCGCCCGCAGCGGGTTCGACCCGCTGAGGCACCGCAGGGCCCCGTTCGCGATTTCGTCGCGGCGGGGCCCTGTTGCGTGCCGGACCAGCCACGCTTCGAGGCGGCGGGAGGTCTGGGTGCGCGTAAGGCACGATGCCGGAGTGACGCTGACGGTTCGACGGTTGGAGCAGGCCGACGCCCGCGCTGCGCGGCGACTGGGCTGGGAGGCGTTCGGCGTGCCGCCGGCCGGCAGCCTCGACGACGCGACCGTCGAACAACCCGGCCGGCGCTGGTTCGGCGCCTTCGAGGGCGATGAGCTGATCGCGACGGCGGTCGATCGCGAGTACGACACCTGGTTCGGCGGGCGGACGCTGCCGACGGCGGGGATCGCATCGGTGACGGTACGGGCCGAGCACCGCGGCCGGGCGGTGCTGGGACCGCTGATGGCCGAGGTGCTGACCGAAGCGATGGCCCGAGGCGCGGTGCTGTCGACGCTGCTGCCCAGCGCTCCCCGGATCTACCGACGGTTCGGCTTCGAGTCGATCACCACGATCGGGCACGTGTTGGTGCCCAGCGCCGCGCTGCATGCGGCTGCTCCGACCGACCTCGTCGTCCGCCGCGCCACCGCGGCCGACGCCGAGACGATCCGGCGGACGTACGACACCTGGGCCGCCCGGCGCAACGGGCCGCTGACCCGGCGCGGGGTGTCGTTCCCGACGACCGACGAGGACCTGGTCGGCGGGTTCACCGGGGTCAGCCTTGCGGTCGGCACCGCCGGGGAGGTCCGCGGCTACCTGTCCTGGACCCGGGGCAGCGGCGGCGACGTCGAGCACGCCTTCGACGTCGCCGACCTGATCGCCCTCGACGGCGACGCGTACCGGGCGCTGCTGCGGACGGCGGGGAGCTTTGCCAGCATGGTCCCCCAGGTGCGGCTGCGGACCACCGGCTCCGACCCGGTGCGGTCGTTCCTGCCCGGCCTCGACTGGGCCGGGGTGGCCGAGGACCTGTACATGCTGGCCGTGCTGGACGTGCCCGGCGCGATGACCGGGAGCGCGTGCACCCCTGCGCTGACGACCCGGCTGTCCTTCGCGCTAGCCGGTGGCGTCCTGCCCGAGCTCGACGGCGGCTACGTCATGGAAGCGGACGCGGGCCGGCTGACCTGCGACCGCGCCCCCGTGACCGACAGCCGTACGCTCGACCCCCGCGGGCTGGCTCTGCTCTACGCCGGCAGCGCACCCTGCGGTGTGCTGCGCAGCCTGGGCCTGCTCCGCGGTGGCGACCCGGCCGACGACCTCACCTGGGATGCCCTCTTCGCCGGCCGACCGCCCGCGGTCCTGAACACCTTCTGAGCCGGCCTTTGGACCGATGAGACGACCCGAGCACGAGGAGAGATCGGTGGCGGACAAGGACAAGAAGGGCAAGGGCAGCGAGACCGCCAAGAAGGCGAACGCCAAGGCGGCGAAAGAGGGCAAGAAGAACCCGCGCACGTCCTCCGCAGCGCAGGCCGAGCTCGGGAAGAAAGGCGGCAAGACCAAGAAGACGTCGTGAGCGCCGGACGGGTGAGCCCGGCTCCTCCGGCACCGGTGCGATGAGGCGGCACCGTCCAGCGAACCCGCGCCGGCAGTTCTGCGGGTCAGCTCAAGGAGATGTCGGCCACCACGTCGAGACGGGCGGCGGCGGCGGCGAGACGCTTGTCGCGGGTCCACAGCGTGTCGGTTCCCGTCAGCCTGAGGCTGGCCAGCAGGTGTGCGTCGACCAGGCTCAGCCCGCAGCTGTACAAATGCTGCACCTCGACGAAGTGGAGCAGCTCCGGCTGCGTGCTGACGGGTAGGGCCGGCAGGCTCGAGAGGAGACCGAGGACGAGCGCTCGGTCCTTCAGCGACCCGAGCGCCAGCTCCCCGATGATCATCGGGTGGACGCACACGCGATCGTCCTCGAGCAGTCGAACCAGCCGAGCCTCGGTGCTGTGTAGGTGGTCAATCCAGATCGAGGTGTCGACCAGGATCACCGGGGACGCTCTCGGGGCGCCGCGGTCGCCGCGCGGTCACTGCCGCCCAGCGCGGCCAGTCGGTGCGCACTCTCCCGCCGGACCAGTGCTTCCAGTCCCAGCTGCACGAGCACGGACTTTTCCGACCGGCCGGTCAGCTCGGCGGCGCGCCGGAGGAGCTCCTCGTCGAGATTCAGGGTCGTGCGCATGCACTCAAGATAGCATCATCTGATGCGTCACGCCGTGGCCAGGCCTGCGGCGCGGGCGCCTACCCGGCCCCGGTGATCAGCGCTACCGCAGTGGAGACAGCGCTACCGCCGCAGAGGTTGCGCTGTGACCACAGACGTTGCGGCGATGACCGCCAATGTTGCGCCGTGACCACGGCCGTAGCGACGACAAATGTCACGATGGGTGCCATGAGCGGATTGTTTGCCCTTTTCGACGACGTCGCGGCCATGGTCAAGCTGACGGCAACGTCATTGGACGACATCGCCGCCGGTGCAGGTCGGGCCGGGGTCAAGGCGGCCGGCGTGGTGGTGGACGACGCGGCGGTCACCCCGCGCTATGTGCAGGGGCTGAAGCCGGAACGCGAGCTGTCGATCATCTGGCGGATTGCCAAAGGGTCGCTCCGGAACAAGCTGCTGATCATCCTGCCGGTGGCGCTCTTGCTCAGCCAATTCGCGCCGTTCCTGCTCACCCCGATCCTGATGCTCGGTGGCACGTACCTCTGTTACGAGGGCGCGGAGAAGATCTGGGAGAAGTTCTCCGGGGACGAGGCGAAGGCCCAGGACCCGGACCAGCTGGCCGGAAAGGACGCAGCAGCCCACGAGAAGGAGGTGGTGTCGTCCGCGACGCGCACCGACTTCATCCTGTCCGCCGAGATCATGGTCATCGCCCTGAACGAGGTGGCCGGCGAGGGATTGGTGGCCAGAGCGATCATCCTGGTGCTGGTGGCGGTGCTGATTACGGCGCTGGTCTACGGGGTCGTCGGGCTCATCGTGAAGATGGACGATGCCGGTCTTGCTCTCGCGAAGCGACCGGGCAGGGTCATCGCCGGCTTCGGGCGCGGACTGGTGAAGGCGATGCCCGTCGTGCTCTCGACCTTGTCCTGGGTGGGAATGGTGGCGATGCTGTGGGTCGGCGGTCACATCCTGGTGGTCGGCGCCGACGAGCTGGGCCTGCACGCGCCCTACGACCTGGTCCACCACATCGAGGTCGCCGTCCATGACGCCACCGGGGGTTTGGGTGCCGCGCTCGGCTGGCTCACCAACACCCTGTTCTCGGCGATCCTCGGGGTGATCGTGGGGGCAGTCGTGGTGACCGTTCTCCACCTGCTGCCGAAGCGTCGCTCGTCTGCGGCGCGACCCGCTCACCACTGACGCCTGCATACCCGGTCATCAGCGCTACCGCAGTGGACACGTCGCTACCTCCGCAGATGTAGCGCTGTGACCACGCAGGTAGCGGCGACGGCGCTGCGGTGCTCCGAGGCGGCGGTTCACCGGGTGATCCGGACTGCGGGATCGGTCGACCAGGTTCCGGCAATCCCTGCGGCCGCAACCACTTTGCGACCCCGGGTCAACGCCGCGTTGATCTTGGCGGCGAGCGCCGGGGGGTCACCGAGCTCCGCCCAGATCACCCTGACCACCACGTACCCCAGATCACGGAGACGGTCCTCACGGATCTTCTCGGCCAGCACCGCCTCGTGTGCGCTTTGGCCCGCCCGGAGCAGCTTGCTGTACTTGATCGCGCCGTCGAACTCGATGAGAACCCCGAGCTCCGGGTACCCCAGATCGGCGCGGGCGACGACCGACCCGTCCGGCCTGATGATGCGGATCTGCAGCTCAGGGGTTGGTAGCCGGGCATCGTGCATCGCCACCCGCAGCAGTGACTCGCCCACGCTCTCGCACCGGCCGTCCGCGAACCGCAGCGCCCGCCGCGCGTCGGAGGCGCCGCGGCGGTGCTGGGTTTGCGCCAGCGCGGTCGCCAATTCGCCGGGGGTGATCAGAGCGCGGCGCAACGCAGCGTCGGCGGCGACCACCGTGGTGCCCCACGAGGAACAGCAGGCGACGTCGATCAGCGTCCTGGCGGGTGAGGTGATCCTGGTTCCCTCGACGAGCCTGATCTCGGCGGGGGCCAACTGACCCATGTGCACGACGCGACCGGGTCCGGAGCGGCCACCACCACCGGCAACGCGGATGAGGTGAACCCGGTCGAAGGGCGCCCGCCACAGGGGTAACCCGAGCATGGCGGCGGCGGAGTGATGGCTCGCCACAAGGTTGGGTGATCGCCGGGCGACGGCGATCGACCGCACCCTGTACCGCTCCTCCTCGGTCAGGCCGGTCAGCGAGTCCGTCGCGCAGTACACACCACGATGCAGCCGCGACCAGGCGCCGGATCCCCGGGCACTCTTGATCTCGGCGTCCGTCACGCCATCTGCGAGCAGGTCGGACCGGTGCATCGCGGCCGGGAGAGCTCCGTCAGCAGCCACCCCGTGATGGTGACCCGTTCCGGGGCGCCGGCACAGAGCGGCGCCGGTTCTGTGGACAACGGAGTCGCGCCTGTGGATAACCGCGCCAGTTGGTCAGCCGTGCGGGTGCGGTCCGGGTGCGAGTCCAGGGTGCGGCGTGGGGGGTGGTGTAGGTGCGGGTGCAGGGTGCGGCGTGGTGCGGGTCCAGGGTGCGGGGTGGCGGGGATACCGCCGGCGGGTGCGAGCCGGCGGGGCAGGTGCAGCGGCCCCGCGCCAGGACGATTTGAAGTCCGGCCCCTCGTTGAGGCATACTTCTCGGGTTGCCCTTTGCCGGGGTCGCGCCTTCGTGCGGCCTGCGGCAGGTTCGTGGAGCAGTAGCTACGTGATAGCAACGAGCAGCGCAGCAGTATCTGACAGACAGCATCGTGTCGCGCTCACCCGAGCGCGGCCGGTCCTCCCGGGTTCCGCGGAAGCAACATCGCGGCACTCTGTGGTGTGCGGGCGACACGCCCGACCACGTGGACCGGTGAACCTCAGATAGATCAACAGCGGCGGCGGGTTCACGCCCGCGCGCGGTCAGCACGGGGACGTCCCGCGCGCAGTGAGACAGCACTATTACCAGGCAATCTGCTCGGCGCGGTGATCACCGCAACGGGACGCGGTGGCTTTCACCGCGACGCACGATGCGGGACTCCGCACCGGGCGACAGGCGACAGCGCGGGAGACCGCGACAAGTGAGAAGGACGGCAAGCGTGGCGGGACAAAAGATCCGCATCAGGCTCAAGGCCTACGACCATGAGGCGATCGACGCGTCAGCGCGCAAGATCGTCGAGACGGTGACCCGGACGGGCGCTCGTGTGGTCGGCCCGGTGCCGTTGCCCACCGAGAAGAACGTGTACTGCGTCGTCCGCTCGCCGCACAAATACAAGGATTCTCGCGAGCACTTCGAGATGCGCACCCACAAGCGGTTGATCGACATCCTCGATCCGACGCCGAAGACCGTCGACGCGTTGATGCGCATCGACCTGCCGGCGTCCGTGGACGTCAACATCCAGTAGGGGCAGCTTCACCGCCCGAGGAGATCAACGTCCACAGCGCCCGCGGGGCGTCTGTTACAGCACAGGAGATGGGTACTTCCAACATGGCAAACACGATCAAGGGAATCCTGGGCCACAAGCTCGGGATGACCCAGGTCTTCGACGAGGCGAACCGGGTCGTTCCGGTCACCGTCGTCGCTGCAGGCCCGGTCGTCGTCACCGCCGTCCGCACGCCCGAGACCGATGGGTACTCCGCGGTGCAGCTCGCGTTCGGCGCGATCGACCCGCGCAAGGTGACCAAGCCGGTCGCCGGTCACTTCGCGAAGGCGGGTGCGACGCCCCGTCGGCACATCGTCGAGCTTCGGATCGACGACGTCTCCGGCTACAGCCTCGGCCAGGAGCTGACCGCGTCCGAGGTGTTCGACGCAGGCAACCTCGTCGACGTCACCGGCACCTCGAAGGGCAAGGGCTACGCCGGCGTCATGAAGCGGCACGGCTTCAAGGGCCTCGGCGCCGGTCACGGCGTGCAGCGCAAGCACCGTTCGCCCGGCTCCATCGGCGGCTGCTCCACCCCGGGACGGGTGTTCAAGGGCATGCGGATGGCCGGCCGAATGGGTGGCGACAAGGTCACCACCCAGAACCTGACCATCCACGCGGTCGACGCCGACAAGGGCCTGGTGCTGATCCTCGGCGCCATCCCCGGCCCGAAGAACGGCGTCGTACTGATCAAGTCCGCCGTCAAGAACCACGACAAGGTCGGTGCCTGATGACCACGGTGCAGATCACCACTCCCACCGGTGAGACCGGCGACGAGATAGTCCTTCCCGACGAGATCTTCGACGTCACCTCCAACGTTCCGCTGATGCACCAGGTGGTGGTGGCCCAGCTGGCCGCCGCCCGCCAGGGCACGCACAAGGCGAAGAACCGCGGCGAGGTGTCCGGTGGCGGCAAGAAGCCGTACCGGCAGAAGGGCACCGGCCGGGCCCGTCAGGGCAGCACCCGGGCGCCGCAGTTCAACGGCGGCGGCACGGTGCACGGCCCGGTTCCGCACCTGTACACCCAGCGGACCCCCAAGAAGATGAAGGCGGCCGCCCTGCGCGGAGCCCTGTCCGACCGGGCCCGCGGCGGCAACGTTCACGTGCTGTCCACCCTGGCCGTCGACGGCACCCCGTCGACCAAGACCGCGCTGTCCGCGCTTCGGGCGGTGTCGAACGCGAAGAACATCCTGGTGGTGCTGACCGCCGAGGACGTCGCCGGCTGGAAGAGCCTGCGCAACGTCCCCGAGGTGCACCTGATCACTGCCGGCCAGCTGAACACGTACGACGTGCTGGTCAGCGACGACGTCGTGTTCACCCGGGACGCCCTTGACCAGTTCCTGGTCACCGCCGGCCGGACCGTGTCCAACCGGGCCGCCGCCGAGAACGCCGTCAGTGAAACAACTGTGGCGGACCAGGTTTCCCAGTCCGTGGTCATCGATGAGGAGGACGCGAAATGATCGCCGATCCGCGCGACATCATCCTGCGGCCCGTCGTCTCCGAGAAGAGCTACGGCTTGCTCGAGTCCGGCAGCTACACCTTCGAGGTGCACCCGGACGCGAACAAGACCCAGGTCAAGATCGCCATCGAGAAGATCTTCGACGGCGTGAAGGTCACCTCGGTGAACACGCTCAACCGGCAGGGCAAGCGCAAGCGCACCCGGGCCGGCTTCGGCCAGCGCAAAGCCACCAAGCGCGCCATCGTCACGCTGTCCAAGGACAGCAAGCCGATCGACGTCTTCGCCGGCGCCTGAGACGGCCGGGAACGGGTAGGGACTGAAAATGGGTATTCGTAAATACAAGCCAACGACCCCCGGTCGTCGCGGCGCCTCGGTGGCCGACTTCGCCGAGGTCACCCGGGACACCCCGGAGAAGTCGCTGATCCGGCCGTTGCACTCCAAGGGCGGTCGCAACGTGCACGGGCGGGTCACCGCTCGGCACCAGGGCGGCGGTCACAAACGGGCGTACCGGTTGATTGACTTCAAGCGGAGCGAGAAGGACGGCGTGCCGGCCAAGGTCGCGCACATCGAGTACGACCCGAATCGCACCGCCCGGATCGCGTTGCTGCATTTCGCCGACGGCGAGAAGCGCTACATCATCGCGCCGAACCGGCTGTCGCAGGGTGACACCGTGGAGACCGGCGCGAGCGCCGACATCAAGCCGGGCAACAACCTGCCGCTGCGGAACATCCCGGTCGGCACCGTCGTGCACGCCATCGAGCTGCGGCCCGGCGGCGGTGCGAAGATCGCCCGCTCCGCCGGTTCCAAGGTGCAGTTGGTCGCCAAGGACGGTCCATACGCGCAGCTCCGGATGCCGTCCGGCGAGATCCGCAACGTCGACGTGCGCTGCCGCGCCACCGTCGGCGAGGTCGGCAACGCCGAGCAGGCCAACATCAACTGGGGCAAGGCCGGCCGGATGCGCTGGAAGGGCAAGCGCCCCTCCGTTCGTGGTGTGGCGATGAACCCGGTGGACCACCCGCACGGTGGCGGCGAGGGCAAGACCTCCGGTGGCCGGCATCCGGTCAACCCGGGCGGCAAGCCCGAGGGCCGCACCCGCCGGCCGAACAAGGCCAGCGACAAGCTGATCGTTCGCCGCCGCCGCAAGGGTGGCAAGAAGCGATGAGTGTCCCGATGAGCCAGCCCAGCACGACCAGCACGACAACCGCCACCAGAGCAGGAAGGTAGGAGACACATGCCCCGCAGTCTGAAAAAGGGCCCGTTCATTGACGACCACCTGCTCAAGAAGGTGGACGTCGCCAACGACAAGGGTTCCAAGTCGGTCATCAAGACCTGGTCCCGGCGTTCGACGATCATCCCCGACATGCTCGGCCACACGATCGCCGTGCATGACGGCCGCAAGCATGTCCCGGTGTTCGTCACCGAGTCGATGGTCGGCCACAAGCTGGGCGAGTTCGCGCCGACCCGGACCTTCAAGGGTCACATCAAAGACGACCGTCGCGCGCGGCGTGGCTGAGAGGTCTTGATCCCATGAGTGCCAAGAAGCAGGCAGTCGTAGAGCTGCCGCGCACCCGGGCGTCGGTGCGTTACGCGCGGCTGACCCCGATGAAGGCCCGCCGGGTGGTCAACCTGGTTCGCGGTCGGTCGGCGGCCGAGGCGGCGGCAATCCTGCAGTTCGCGCCGCAGGCCGCCAGCGAACCGGTGGCCAAGTTGCTCGCGTCCGCCGTCGCGAACGCCGAGAACAACCAGGGTCTGGATCCGTCGACTCTGGTGGTGGAGACGATCTACGTGGACGAGGGTCCGACGCTCAAGCGGTTCCAACCGCGGGCGCAGGGCCGGGCGTTCCGGATTCGCAAGCGGACCTGCCACATCACCATCGAACTGGTGTCGGTCGAATCGACCTCGAGCCAGTCCAAGAGTGCGAAGGGAAGGACCCGCTAGTGGGTCAGAAGATCAACCCGCACGGGTTCCGTCTCGGTATCACCACCGACTGGAGCTCCCGCTGGTATGCCGACAAGTCCTACGCCGACTATGTCAACGAAGACGTCCAGATCCGCAAGCTCATGTCCAAGGGACTCGATCGCGCGGGTATCTCGAAGGTGGAGATCGAGCGCACCCGGGATCGGGTTCGGGTGGATATCCACACTGCCCGTCCGGGCATCGTCATCGGTCGCCGCGGCGCCGAGGCCGACCGCATTCGCGGCCAGCTGGAGAAGCTGACCGGCAAGCAGGTGCAGCTGAACATCCTCGAGGTCCGCAACCCGGAGTCCGATGCCCAGCTGGTCGCCCAGGGGGTCGCCGAGCAGCTGTCCAACCGGGTGTCGTTCCGCCGGGCGATGCGCAAGTCCATGCAGTCCGCGCAGCGGTCGCCGCAGGTCAAGGGCATCCGGATCCAGTGCGCCGGCCGCCTCGGCGGCGCCGAGATGAGCCGGTCGGAGTTCTACCGCGAGGGTCGGGTGCCGTTGCACACCCTGCGGGCGGACATCGACTACGGCTTCTTCGAGGCCAAGACGACCTTCGGCCGGATCGGCGTGAAGGTCTGGATCTACAAGGGTGACAAGGTGGGCACGCTCGCCGAGCAGCGCGCGGCCGAGGCCGCCGCCGCCCAGCGCGGTGCCCGCGGCGACACCCGTGGCCGTCCGGATGACCGGGCGGAACGTCCCGCCCGTCGCCGCTCCGGCTCGTCGGGCACCACGCCGACGTCCACCGACGCCGGCCGCGCCGCCGTCGAGGACAACCCCGAGGCAGTGGCGACGAACCCAGAGACGACAGGGGTCTGATCGACGTGTTGATTCCCCGCAGGGTCAAGCACCGCAAGCAGCACCGGCCCAACCGGGTCGGGATGGCCAGCGGTGGCACCCAGGTCACCTTCGGTGATTTCGGCATCCAGGCACTGGAGCCGGCGTACGTGACGAACCGGCAGATCGAGTCCGCTCGTATCGCCATCAACCGGCACATTCGGCGTGGCGGCAAGGTGTGGATCAACATCTACCCGGACCGCCCGTTGACCAAGAAGCCCGCCGAGACCCGGATGGGTTCCGGCAAGGGCTCGCCCGAGTGGTGGGTGGCCAACGTCAAGCCCGGCCGGATCCTGTTCGAGATGAGCTACCCGACCGAGGCCATCGCCCGTGAGGCGCTGCGCCGTGCCATGCACAAACTGCCCATGAAGTGCCGCATAGTGACCCGGGAGGGTGGTGAATCCTGATGGCTACGACCGAAACCGCCGCCAACCAGCTCCGTGAGCTGGGTACCGACGAGCTCGTGCTGCGTCTGCGTGAATCAAAGGAGGAGCTGTTCAACCTCCGGTTCCAGATGGCCACCGGCCAGATGGACAACAACCGCCGGCTCCGCACCGTGCGGCACGACATCGCCCGGATCTACACCGTGATGCGCGAGCGCGAGCTCGGGCTGTCCACCGGCCCGGACGAGCTGGCCAATGAAGGAGGTGCCGCGTGAGCGAGCAGCCAGAAGTGAGCACACCCGCCCCGGAAGCTGCGGCCGACGGCGCGGCCACCACTGCCGCGTCCGTCAAGGTTCGCGGCGAGCGCAAGACCCGTGAAGGCATGGTCGTCTCCGACAAGATGGAGAAGACGATCGTGGTCGAACTCGAGGACCGGGTGAAGCACCCGCGGTACTCGAAGGTCATCCGCCGGACCACCAAGGTCAAGGCGCATGACGAGAACAGCACCGCCGGTGTCGGCGACCGCGTCCTGTTGGCCGAGACCCGGCCGCTGTCCGCGACCAAGCGGTGGCGCCTGGTGTCGGTGCTCGAGCGTGCGCAGTAAGTAACGAAGTGGTGTTGGACGCTCACCGAGCGGCCGGCAGCGACAGAAGAAACAGACCAGTACTTGCAGGCGGAGAAACCTCCGGCGAGTGCACATCGCAAAGGTTGGGACTGACGTGATTCAGCAGGAGTCCAGGCTCCGGGTCGCCGACAACACGGGCGCCAAGGAGATCTTGTGCATCCGTGTCCTCGGCGGCTCCGCCCGTCGGTACGCAGGCATCGGCGACATCATCGTGGCGACCGTCAAGGACGCCATCCCCGGTGCCGGTGTGAAGAAGGGCGACGTCGTCAAGGCCGTCATCGTGCGCACCGTCAAGGAGAAGCGTCGGGCGGATGGTTCCTACATCCGGTTCGACGAGAACGCAGCCGTGCTGCTCAAGGGCGACGGCGATCCGCGGGGCACTCGTATCTTCGGGCCGGTCGGCCGCGAGCTGCGCGACAAGAAGTACATGAAGATCATTTCGCTGGCGCCGGAGGTGCTGTAGTCATGGGACTGAAGGTCAAGAAGGGCGACACCGTCCTGATTATCGCGGGCAAGGACAAGGGCGCCCGGGGCAAGGTCATCCAGGCCTACCCCGAGCGGAACCGGGTCCTGGTCGAGGGTGTCAACCGGATCAAGAAGCACACCAAGGTCTCGACGACCCAGCGTGGAGCCAAGTCCGGCGGCATCGTGACCCAGGAAGCACCGATCCACATCTCGAACGTGCAGGTGGTGGACGGCGACAACAAGCCGACCAGGGTCGGCAAGCGCGTCAACGAGGAAGGCCGCAACGTTCGGTTTGCGCGCCGCACCGGTAAGGATCTGTGATGAGCACCGCCATCGATAGCACCGCCACCAAGACCAGCACCGGGCCGGCCGCCGAGACCGCCGGTTCGTCGGCACCCCGGCTGAAGACCCGGTACCAGGACGAGGTCCGCGGCGCGCTGCAGCAGGAGTTCAGCTTCGGCAACGTCATGCAGATCCCCGGCGTGGTCAAGGTTGTCGTCAACATGGGTGTCGGCGAAGCCGCCCGGGACGCCAAGCTGATCGAGGGCGCGGTCCGCGACCTCGCCACCATCACCGGTCAGAAGCCGGTGGTCCGCAAGGCCACCAAGTCCATCGCCCAGTTCAAGCTGCGCGAGGGAATGCCGATCGGCGCCAAGGTGACGCTGCGCGGCGACCGCATGTGGGAGTTCCTGGACCGGTTGCTGACCATCGCACTGCCCCGTATCCGCGACTTCCGCGGCCTGTCGGCCAAGCAGTTCGACGGCAACGGCAACTACACGTTCGGGCTGAACGAGCAGTCGATGTTCCACGAGATCGACATCGACCGGATCGACCGGCCGCGCGGCATGGATATCACGGTCGTCACGACGGCCTCGACGGACGACCAGGGACGCGCGCTGCTCAAGCAGCTGGGCTTCCCCTTCAAGGAGAACTGATCATGGCCAAGACCGCACTGATCATGAAGAGCAAGCGCAAGCCGAAGTTCAAGGTGCGCGGCTACACCCGCTGCAACCGCTGCGGCCGCCCGCACTCCGTCTACAAGAAGTTCGGCCTGTGCCGGATCTGCCTGCGCGAAATGGCGCACGCCGGCGAACTGCCCGGCGTCACCAAATCGTCCTGGTAGTCGCTGGCTGGCGCCAGTGGCCCAACGGGCGGCCTTCGGCCGGCTCGAAAACCTGTTAACCGCAGTGGCTTCGCCCGACTAACGCTTCGCGTTTGTCGGTGTAGTACGGAAACTGAAGACAACAAACAAACAATAGAGGCGCCTGTTGAGGCGCCCAACATCGTCACAGGCGCCAGCCCTGCACAGCAGCGTTGGTGAACCAGGCGAGAAAGGCACGACCGACATGACCATGACCGACCCGATCGCGGATTTCCTGACCAGGATCCGCAACGCCAATTCGGCGTACCACGACGAGGTCGTCATGCCCTTCTCCAAATTGAAGGGCAGCATCTCCGACATCCTGGTCAAGGAGGGCTACATCGCCTCCTGGACCACCGCCGACGCGACCGTGGGCAAGTCCCTGGTCGTCAAGCTCAAGTACGGCCCGAACCGTGAGCGGTCCATCGCCGGGGTGCGCCGGGTGTCCAAGCCCGGCCTGCGGGTCTACGCGCGTTCCACCGAGCTGCCCAAGGTGCTCGGTGGGCTGGGCGTCGCGATCATCTCGACCTCGACCGGTCTGCTGACCGATCGTCAGGCCGCCAAGAAGAAGGTAGGCGGGGAAGTTCTCGCCTACGTCTGGTAGGGGAGAGCAGACATGTCACGAATCGGACGACTGCCGATCCCCGTCCCGACGGGTGTCGACGTCACCATCGAGGGCCCCACTGTCACCGTCAAGGGACCGAAGGGTTCGCTCTCGCACGTCGTGGTGGAACCCATCACGGTCAAGCGGGACGGCGCAGAGATCGTCGTCACCAGGCCCAATGACGAGCGCGAAGCGCGGTCCCGCCATGGCCTGACCCGCACGCTGGTCAACAACATGGTCGTTGGCGTCACCCAGGGCTACACCAAGACGATGGAAATCGTCGGTGTCGGCTACCGGGTGGCCGCCAAGGGATCGGACCTCGAGTTCGCGCTCGGGTTCTCCCACCCCGTTCCGGTCCCGGCCCCGCCGGGGATCAGCTTCGTGGTCGAGTCCCCGATCAAGTTCCGCGTCGAGGGAATCGACAAGCAGCAGGTCGGCGAGGTCGCCGCGAACATCCGCAAGCTCCGCAAGCCCGACCCGTACAAGGGCAAGGGCGTGCGGTACGCCGGCGAGGTCGTCAGGCGCAAGGTCGGAAAGACAGGTAAGTGATGGCAACCTCCGTTTCTCACGCACGGCGCACCGCTCGCGCCCGGCGGCACTTCCGGTTGCGGAAGAAGGTCACCGGTACGGCGCTTCGGCCCCGTCTGGTGGTCACCCGGTCGGCCCGGCACATCGCCGTCCAACTGGTCGACGACACGGCCGGTCACACGCTGACCGCCGCCTCCACGCTGGAGGCCGATCTGCGCGCGACCGACGGCGACAAGAGCGCCAAGGCCCGCGCGGTCGGCGAGCTCGTCGGCCGGCGTGCGGTCGAGATCGGCGTCACGACCGTGGTCTTCGACCGTGGTGGCGATGCCTACCACGGCCGGATCGCGGCCTTGGCCGACGGCGCCCGCAGCGTCGGTTTGGAATTCTGATGACCAGCACAGAGACCACCACAGCGACCACCACGGCAGTACACCTGAGCATGATCGAGAGGGATATCTGATGCCCGGACCACAACGCGGCGGCTTCGGCGGCGGCGACCGAGCAGGCGGAACCGGCGACCGTGCTGGTGCGACCGGCGACCGGCGTGATCGCCGAGGCGGCCGCGACGGCAACCGTCGCGACGCGCCGATGGAGAAGAACCCGCTGCTCGAGCGCATCGTCGTCACCAACCGCGTCGCCAAGGTCGTCAAGGGTGGCCGTCGGTTCTCCTTCACCGCCCTGGTCGTCGTCGGCGACGGTGACGGCAGTGTCGGCGTCGGCTACGGCAAGGCCAAGGAGATCCCCGCGGCCATCGCCAAGGGCGTCGAGGAAGCGAAGAAGCACCAGTTCAAAGTCCCGAGGATTGCTCTCACCATCCCGCACCCGGTGCAGGGTGAGGCGGCAGCCGGCGTGGTGCTGCTCCGTCCGGCCTCGCCCGGCACCGGCGTCATCGCCGGCGGACCAGTACGGGCGGTGCTCGAATGCGCCGGGATCCACGACGTGCTGTCCAAGTCCCTGGGCTCGGACAACCCGATCAACATCGTGCACGCCACCATCCAGGCGCTGAAGAACCTGCAGCGCCCGGAAGAGGTCGCCGCCCGTCGCGGGCTGCCGATCGAGGACGTCGCCCCGGCCGCCATGCTGCGGGCGCGCGCCGGACAGGGGGTCTGAGATGGCTCTCAAGGTCACCCAGGTGAAATCCACCATCGGGAACAAGCGGCCGGCCCGGGAATCGGTGCGCTCGCTCGGCCTCAAGCGGATCCATCACGTGGTCACCGTGCCCGACAACCCCACGAACCGGGGCTACATCAACCGGGCGATCCACATGCTGTCGGTCGAGGAAGTAGCAGAGACAACACAGCAAGGAAGTGATCAGTAATGCCCATTAAGGTCCACCACCTGCGCCCCGCGCCCGGTGCGAAAACGGCCAAGACCCGATTGGGTCGCGGTGAGGCGTCCAAGGGTAAGACCGCCGGTCGCGGCACCAAGGGCACCGGAGCCCGGAAGAACGTGCCCGCCGGTTTCGAGGGCGGCAACCTTCCGCTGCACATGCGGCTACCCAAGCTCAAGGGGTTCAAGAACCGGTTCCGGGTCGAGTACCAGGTTGTCAACCTCGGCCAGCTGGCTGAGTTGTTCCCCGCAGGCGGCTCGATCGGCGTCGACGAGCTGGTCGAAGCCGGCGCGGTCCGCAAGGGCCGGTTGGTGAAGGTCCTTGGTGACGGCGACCTCGGCGGGGTGACTCTGCAGGTCACTGCGGATGCGTTCTCCGGTTCGGCCAAGGAGAAACTGGTCGCGGCCGGCGGCACCGCCTCCACGCTCTGACCCGGCCTGCGCCCAGGCACACGGCACCGCCCGGACCGTCCCGATCAGGGACGGTCCGGGCGGTTCGTCGTTGATCGGCGGCCCTTGGCCGGCTGCTGTGATGATGCCAGTCGGCGGGACCGAATAGGTTAGAGTCGAAGGCTGCACCCGGCGGCCCGTCGGGGTTATGACCGTGCCCGGGCAGCCTCATGCAGCACAGACACACCATGCAGTACAGACGCACTAGGCAGCACAGACGCACACCTCGACGTACCCGTCAGAACATGACCCAGGTCATGATCGGAAGACGGAGCCCCGGCCGGCCGGTCGGGTCTCCGCCACCGGCCAGACACCATCACGGCCGGTGTAGCCAGGAGGATCATTGCTCGCCGCATTCGCTTCGGCGCTGAAGACGCCCGACCTGCGCAAGAAGATCCTCTTCACGCTCGCCATGGTCGCCATCTACCGGCTGGGTGCCACCATCCCCTCGCCGGGGGTTTCCTACTCCGCGATCCAGGTCTGCATCGACGAGGCCGGTACCGGCAACGACCTGTTCACGGTGCTGAACCTGTTCTCCGGAGGCGCGCTGCTGCGGCTGAGCGTCTTCGCGCTGGGCATCATGCCGTACATCACCGCGTCGATCATCGTGCAGCTGCTGACGGTGGTGATCCCGCGGTTCGAACAACTCAAGAAGCAGGGCCAGGCCGGTCAGGCCCGGCTGACCCAATACACCCGGTACCTGACGATCGGGCTCGGCATCCTGCAGTCCACCGCGTTCCTGGCGCTGGCCATCAACGGCCAGATGTTCCCGGGTTGCTCGGTCAACAACTCGATCATTCCGAACCGCGACGCGTTCTCGCTGATCGTGCTGGTGCTGACCATGACGGCGGGCACCGCCGCGATCATGTGGATGGGCGAGCTGATCACCGATCGCGGGATCGGCAACGGCATGTCGATCCTGATCTTCACCTCGATCGCCGCCAGGATCCCGGCCGAGGGCAAGAACATCCTGGACAGCCAGGGCGCGATCGTCTTCACCCTCGTTCTGGTCCTCGCCCTGGCCATCATTGCGACGGTCGTGTTCGTCGAGCAGGGGCAGCGTCGGCTGCCGGTGCAGTACGCCAAACGCATGATCGGCCGCAAGATGTACGGCGGGACAAACACCTACCTGCCGCTGAAGGTGAACCAGGCCGGCGTCATCCCGGTCATCTTCGCCACGTCGCTGCTCTACCTGCCGCTGCTGCTGGTGCAGCTGGTCAACCCGACCACGGTCAACGCCGATGGCACCCAGGAGGTCGCCGGTTGGGCGCAGAGCCTGCAGCTGTATGTGGTCAACCAGTCCAGCTGGGTGCACATCCTGCTGTATTTCGCCCTGATCATCTTCTTCACCTACTTCTACGTCGGAATCACCTTCAATCCCACCGAACGCGCCGATGAGCTGCGCAAGTACGGCGGCTTCATTCCAGGTATCCGGCCCGGCCGGCCCACGGCGGAGTACCTGCAGTACGTTCTTTCTCGGATCACCCTGCCGGGCTCCATCTATCTCGGTATCGTCGCGATCCTGCCCAACCTGTTCCTCAACCTCACCGGCGAAGGGAACAACCAGAACTTCCCGTTCGGCGGCACAGCGGTGTTGATCATGGTGGGGGTAGGCCTTGACACGGTCAAGCAGATCGAGACCCAGCTGATGCAGCGCAACTACGAAGGGTTCCTGCGCTGATGCGAATTCTGATCGTCGGCCCGCAGGGTGCAGGTAAGGGAACCCAGGCTGCGCTGCTGGCACAGAATCTGGCGATCCCGCACATCAGCACCGGGGACATCTTTCGGGCCAATGCCACCTCGGGCACCGAACTCGGCGTGCTGGCCAAGAAGTACATGGACGCCGGTGACCTGGTGCCCGACGAGGTGACCAGCGCGATGGTGGCCAGCCGACTCGAAGAGGCCGACGCTGCACCCGGGTTCCTGCTTGACGGCTACCCGCGGACGGTGCCGCAGGCTATGTGGCTGACCGACCTCCTGACCTCGCGTGGGCAGGCGATCGACGCAGTCCTGCTGCTGCAGGCACCCGACGAAGTGCTGATCGAGCGGATGATGTCCCGCGGCAGGGCCGACGACACCCCGGAGGCGATCACCCGCCGGCTCGATCTGTACCGGTCCGAGACCGCGCCGCTGGTGGACTACTACGCCGATCAGCTGGTGGCCGTCCACGGCGTCGGCACCGTGGACGAGGTGCAGCAGCGGTCACTGGACGCCCTTCGGGACCGGGAGAGCGGCCCGCCGGCCGCGCCCGCCGGATCGTGAGCCGCCTCGATGTCTGAGGGCATCCAACTCAAGTCCCGCGGTGAGTTGCAGGCGATGCGCGCGGCCGGGCGCATCCTGGCCGACGCCATCGTGGCCGGCCGCACCGCCGTTGCGCCGGGGGCCAGCACCCTTGACGTCAACGACGCGATCGCGGCCGTCATCACCGACGCCGGCGCGACCAGCAACTTCCTGCACTACGGCGCTCGCGGCTCCGACCCGGGTTTCCCGGCCACCATTTGTGCCTCCGTCAACGACGAGGTGGTGCACGGCATCCCCAGGGCCGACCGGATCCTGCGGGACGGCGACCTGCTCTCCATCGACGCCGGATGCATCCTCGACGGCTGGCACGCCGATTCCGCGATCTCGATACACGTCGGAGCTGCCCCCTCGATGGAGGAGGTCGACCTGATCGTCGCCTGCGACCTGGCCATGTGGGCGGGGATAGCGGCCGCCCGGCCGGGTGGCCGGCTCGGCGATGTCTCCGCAGCCATCGAGGAATCCGTGCGGGAATCCGCCGGCAACGACGGCCGCCGGTACGGCTCGGTCGCCGGGTACGGCGGCCACGGCATCGGCACCGCCATGCACATGGCCCCGTTCGTGCCCAACCAGGGCAAGCGGGGTAAAGGCCCAAGGCTGCCCCCGGGGATAGCGCTGGCCATCGAACCGATGATCACCCTGGGTAAACCGGCGACGAAGGAAATGGCCGACGGCTGGACCGTGGTCACCAAGGACGGCGCCCGGGCAGCCCACACCGAGCACTCGATCGCTGTCACCGAGGACGGCGTGTGCGTACTGACCGCCGCGGATGCGGGGGAGCGTGGGTTGGCCCCGTTCGGCGTGGTCCCCGTCCAGCTGGATTGAGTTCTTGACCTCGCTCGCCCGAATGCAGGGCCAGGTGTCCCGGCGCGCTCCGGTGTTCGTGCTGATCACCATGCTGTTGTGCGCGCTGACCCTCGGGCTCGGGTACGCGAACAAGGTGCGCTGCGTCGGGCCGACCTTCGACGGCAACGGCCGGAGCGGACCGGACTTCCAGATCAGGGTCGCCCGGGACGTCTGCTACTCCGACATTCAGTACCTCTGGGTCGGCCGGGACATTGACCGGCACGTCTTCCCGTACGTCTCGGGTGGCTACAACCCGGCGACCAAGCAGCTCTACGGCGGGGCCGTTGAATACCCGGTGCTCACCGGACTGGTCATCTACCTCGCGGCCATCCCGTCCAGTACCGACGGGGACTTCCTGCTGGTCTCGGCGCTGCTGCTGGCGGTGGCCGCTCTGATCACCGCCGCATTGCTGGCCTATCTGGCCGGCGTGCGATCGTGGTGGTACGCACTAAGCCCGCCATTGGTGTTGTACGCGTTCCACAACTGGGACCTGCTGGCCGTCTGCTCCACCGTGGTCGCGTTCTGGGCGTTGCTGCGGCCGCAGGCGAACCACCCCACCGGGTCCGGACCGCGCGGTGTGCGACCGCTGGTGTTCGCCGCGATCGCCCTCGGCGTCGGCGGGGCGTTCAAGCTCTACCCGATGATGTTCGCGGTGCCGATCGCGATCTGGCTTGCCTGCGGCGGCTGGCGCAGCAACGACGGCGGCGCCCAACAATGGTTGCGGTCCCGGTGGTTGCTGGCCGGCGGGTTCGCCGGTGGCACCGCCGCGGTGTTCGCGGTGATCAACCTGCCGTTCCTGGTGGCCGGGCCGGCGGGGTGGTGGGCCTCGTTCCAGTTCCAGTGGAGCCGGCCGATCGACGTCACCACCAACACCATCTGGTTCTGGGGGGCCAGACCGTACAGTGACTCGGCCAACGACGCCGTCCAGCACGACCTGGCCACCGCTGCCACCGTCAGTACCCTGGCCGCCCTGCTGATCGCGTGCGCCCTGGGTTTCTGGCGTGTGCAGCACGACGGGCAGTACCCCTGGCTCCCGGTGTGCGCGGCAATGGTCTGCGGCTACCTACTGTTCAACAAGGTGCATTCGCCGCAGTTCGCCCTGTGGCTGCTGCCGTTCTTCGTGCTGTTGCGGATCCGGGCCGGCTGGATTCTGGCCTATTTCGTGGCGGACGCGGCCATCGGGATCGGCTTCTTCAGGTGGCAGTACCTGATCATCACGCACGCTCCGAGCGGCACCTATGACGCGGTGTCGCCGCAGCTGGTGCTGGTCGGGGTGTGGGGTCGCGCGGCCCTGCTGGTGGCCCTGTTCGTGGTGTTCCTGCGAAGCGCTCCGGTCACCCCTCCTCCCCGGATCGCGGCGGGTCACAGCCGGTCGGGCGCTCGATGAACTCGGGCCGGGACGGGTAACTCGCCGGTTCGGGTGACATCCTCCGCGACGTCCCGCAGTTTGCGATGGGCTGCCTGGCTGACACTGGAAAGCAGGCTGAACGCTTGCTCACTGTTGATCTTTCGCCCCGCCATCAGGATGCCGACGGCGGTGCCGATCCTGCGGTTGGTGGTCAGTGCGGCCTCCAGATTCGCGGCCTGATCGGTGGCCCTGATCAGCCGTTCCTCCCTGTTGCGGTGCAGTTCGATGGTGGAGCGAACCCTGGCCAGCAGTTCCACTGGTTCGAAGGGCTTGACCAGGTAGTCGTCGGCACCCAGTTCGAGCCCTTCTACCACCGACTCCGGGCCCGCCCTGGCCGTCAGCAGGATCACCGGAAGCCGATCCCCGTCAGGCGCGGCACGCAGCAGCCGGAGCAGGTCCAGCCCGTTGCGGTCGGGCATCATGACATCGGTCAACACCAGGTCGGGGACCACCCGGTGCCGCAGCGCCTCGTCGACACCGGCGGCGGCCGTCACCTCCCAGCCGTCCCGCACCAGCAGCCTGGTCAGGTATCTCCGCATGTCGGCGCTGTCGTCGACGACCAGCACCCTCCCCCTGCCTCCCGGCGGCCGGGCGGCTACCGGGTCGCCGGTTGCCGGGTCGTCCCGTCCCTGCCATTGCGCGGCATCGGCCAGGAACGTCTCGGCCACCTCGACCGGGGCCTCCAGCGGTCGGGGAGGTGCCTGCGGTTGCCCCGCCGCCGGGATGTGCACGGCGAACGTGCTGCCGGACCCGGGAACGCTGGCCACCTGGATGGTTCCACCGTGGGCCCGAACGAGGTCGGACACCAGGGACAGGCCGATGCCCACGCCGTCCGGGCTGCGCGCGGTCCGGCCGCCGACCTGGTGGAAGCGGTCGAAGATCAGTTCCCGCTCCGGGTCGGCGATCCCGATACCGGTGTCCGTCACCTGCAGCGTCGCCTCCTGGTCGGTGGATTCCAGCTGGACCTCGATGGTGCCGGCGGGGGTGAACTTCACCGCATTGGACAGCAGGTTGAACACGATCTGCGCCCACATCTGCCGGTCCACCTGGACCGCGCGGGCCGTCTGCGGGATCCGCAGAACCAGTTCCAACCCGGCCCCTTCGATGACGGACCGGAACATGCTGACGCATTCTGCCGTCAGCGCGCCGAGATCGGTCGACTCCGCCGCCGGGTGAATGCGTCCGGCCTCTCCCCGGGCCACCTCCAGCAGACCGTCGACCAGTCGCTTGAGCCGTAGCGCCGCACGATGGGCCGCCTCAAGAGGATCGCGGTGCCCGGCCAGCGGCAGATCGGGGTCGTCCAGGGCCTGCCGCAGCGGCCCCAGTAGCAAGGTCAGTGGCGTGCGCAACTCATGGCTGATGTTCTGGAAAAACCTGGTCTTGGCAGCGTCCAGATCGGCCAGCGACTCCGCCCGGTGTCGCTCTGCCGCGAAAGCCACCGCGTCGGTCAGAGAGGTGGAGACCTGGTCCGCGACCAGTGAGAGAAAGTCCCGGTAATCCGAGTCCAGGCGTCGGTGCGGGCTGACGCCGAGCAACAGCTCACCCACCGTGCGGGACCGGCCGTGCTCGGTCAGTGGCAACAGCATCGCCGAGTCGGGAACGCTGTCGCTCAACGCCCCTTGGGGGTCGAAGTAACCGCGCAACCGCGCGGCTAGTCCGGTCAGCAGGCGGGGTTCCGGCCGATCGGTCCGCACGCTTCCCGCCCCGGCGAACTCCGCGGCGATTCCCGGCTGGTAAAGCCCGAAGCTGCCCAACGGCTGCGGCCGGCCGGCCTGATCCAGCAGGGCGATCGTCGCGAACGGCAGGTCGGCACGGTTGGCCGATAGCGCGGCGATGATCTCCCGGGCGGCTCCGATCACCCCGCCAGGTGCTGATGGCGACACGGTGCCCAGTTCACGCAGCGTGCGTAACCGGCGGGCGCCGAGCACCCGCTCGGTCACCAAGTCGCCGTTGTGGACGTGTAAGCCCAGGACGAAGCCATCGATGTCGGTCACGGCCGAGTAGGCGAACGTTTGATACGTCTCCTCCAGGAAGTCCCCCCGGTCCAGGAACATCAGGTGTTCATCGAACCGTGCGGAGCTGCGCTGACCGCTCGTGATCGAGTCGACAACGGGACCGAGGGTCGGCCAGACGTCCGCCCAGATCTGCGCCGCCGGTTGCCCCAACGCGCGCGGATGGCGGTCCGCTATCCGAAGCAGGCAGGCGTCGTTGTACAGCTGGATCAGCTCCGGCCCCCACATCAGCAGCACCGGCAGCCCGGAATTCAACACCAACCTGACCGAGGTGATGAGTTCGCCGGACCAATGCTGAACCGGTCCGAGCGGGGTGGCGGCCCAGTCCAGTGCCCGCAGCAGCGCGCGAACCTCGCCCGGCCCGGCAAACACCTGCGCCGGCCCGGGCGACGCGAGCGGCCGGTCGACCAAGATGTCCACCGCGCCACCTCCGATCAGCCAATCGCTCATCTTCCCAGCGCGGACGGTGATAGCCATCACCCGACGGGGTGGTAGCCGCCCCTTGGGGGGAACGCCCCCACTACGCCAAGGGTTCACGTCCCCGTTCGGGCCCGCTAAGCTACAGGCGGTCAAGCAGCGGCCGCCCGTGGACGGCTGCCTCAGTCCGCGGTCGATTCCCGCTCGACCCGCTGCCTTTCTGGCCAATGTCGACTGCGTATTCCTCGACCGCCTTTGGTGTGTGCTGTCCCGGTGTGAATCCGGTACAGGGGAGACGCGCAGGCGAGGGGTAGGCGCGTCGTGGTCGGGGATAGCCCATACCTGGAACCTGCCGTTGGGTCGCGCCGCCGACGCCGACGCGGCCCAACGGCTACACATCGTTGCTGCACACTTCGCCAGTGCCACAGGTCGTTGCTGCACCAGTCGCTACTGCCACAGGTCGTTGCGGCACAAGTCGGTACTGCCACAAGTCGTTACTGCTACAGGTCGGTACGGCCGAACCCTGGTCGCGCCTGCCCGCCGGTGGCCCGTGAGATGGTCGGGCAATGACCGCCGTCACGACCGCCCTCGTGGTCGCAGTGGTGCTGCTGGCCGGTGCCGCCGGTGCGTCCGTCGCCATCCTGGCCGCGCGCTGGCTGCGTCGCCGGGCGCTCGACCCGCCCGCGGTCAGAGCGGCCGCCGAGACCCTGCGGACGGCGGCCCTGGCCGCCCCTGCGCTGCGGGAGGGCCTGACGTCCCGGTCCGCTGGGCGCGCACTGCCCCACCTGCAGGTTTTGCTGGAGGCCCAGGGGGTTGCCCTGTGTGGTGCCGACGGCGCCGTCCTGGGCGCCCACGGCACCGGATCCCACTACACGGAACCCCATCACGCCGAGCAGGTCGCCGACGCGGCGCTCACCGCCGTCAGGACCGAACGCCGTCAGCTGGTCAGCCTCGCGCCATGCCAACGGGCGGGTTGCCAGGTCACCCGGGCCATCCTGGCGCCGCTGGTCGTCGCCGGGCTCCCGGCGGGTGCACTGGTCGTCTTTGCCGGCTCGGCCGTCGGTCCGTCCCTGGTCAGGGCCGCGGACGAGACCGCACGATACGTCGTCACCCAGCTGGAACTGGCTGACCTCGACGCCTCCCGTGCCGGCCTGGCCCGGGCCGAGGTACGGGCCCTACGGGCGCAGATCTCTCCGCATTTCGTCTACAACGCCCTCACCACCATCGCTGCGTTCGTCCGCAGCGATCCGGACCGGGCCCGAGAATTGCTGCTGGAGTTCGCGGATTTCACCAGGTACTCGTTCCGGCAGACCGGGGAATTCACGGCGCTGGCCGACGAAATGGGGAACATCGAAAAGTATCTGACCCTGGAACGAGCGCGATTCGGTGACCGGCTGCAGATCCGGTGGCGGGTGGCGCCCGAGGTATTGGGCGTCGTGGTCCCATTCCTGTCCATTCAACCATTGGTCGAGAACGCGGTCCGGCATGGTCTGGCGGGGCGGCCGGGCGGGGGGACGGTCTCCGTCACGGCCGAGGACGCCGGCCCGGATTGCATCATCAGCGTGGAAGACGACGGGGTGGGAATGGACCCCGACACCGTCGGCCGGGAGGGTGGTCAGGCCGGGACCCATATCGGTCTGGCCAATGTCGATGACCGGCTACGCGCGGCGTTCGGCGATGACTACGGGCTCGTCGTGGAGACGGCTCAGGGTGCGGGCACGAAGGTCATCGTGCGGTTGCCCAAGTTCGCCCCCGGGGTCAGCACCGCCCGGTGATAGTTTGCCGGCGATCCGGCACAGCAGTGCGGCAGCAGCGGGCGGCAGCCAGCGGGCTCCCCATGCCGCCGGTGACAACAGCGGCCTAGAATCGCCTCGTCCGGTGCCGGCCCGGGTCGGGGAGTGGGTGACCGCAGTGACCCAATCCCGCTCCCATTCGTCGCCTCAGTCCCCCTCCCATTCGTCGCCTCAGTCCCCCTCCCATTCGTCGCCTCAGTCCCCCTCCCATTCTTCGTCCGATTCGTTGACCCAGTCGTTGTCCCAGTCGTTGTCTCAGACATCGGCGCACCGGCCTGGACTGGTGGTGCTCGCGGTCGACGACGAGGCTCCCGCGCTGGACGAGATCGGCTTTCTGCTGCGCAGTGATCCGCGGGTGTCGACGGTGCTGACGGCGCATGACGCGGCGTCCGCGCTACAGGTCCTGCAGCGCGGGGGACTGCAGCCGGAGGCCCCGGTTCCGGACGCCGTTCTGCTGGACATCGCGATGCCCGGGTGGGACGGCGTCGAACTCGCCCGGGTGCTGTCCAGGTTGCCGCGGCCACCTGCCGTCGCGTTCCTGTCTGCGCATGACGACCGGGCGGTGGAGGCGTACGAGATCGGCGCGGTGGACTACCTTCTCAAGCCGGTGCGGGCCGGGAGGCTGGCCGAGGCGGTGACCCGGCTGTGCGCTGCCAAGGATGGTTCGACTGCGCCGGCGGCCCCTGATCGGCGGGACGACCTGATTGCGGTCGACCTGGCCGGCAGCACCACGTTCGTCCCGCGAGCGTCGGTGTGCTGGGCCGAGGCACAGGGCGACTACGCGAGGTTGCATGTTACCGGCGGCGGTAGCCACCTGATCCGTACCCCGCTGGTGGTGCTGCAGGAGGAATGGGCGGCGGCCGGTTTTGTCCGGGTGCACCGGGGGTACCTGGTGCCCCTGCATCGGATCGTCGAGTTACGCGCGGTCGATGGCGGCTACCGGATCCGGGTCAGCGGCCAGCAGACGACCGCGGATCTGCCGGTGAGCCGCCGGCACCTCAGCGCGCTGCGGGCACGGCTGCTGTCCGGGCTCCGGCCGGGCCGATGACCGACCGGCACCGGCCACGCCGGGTCCGGGTGGTGCTGGCCGATTGCCGGCCCGCGCTGCCGCCGGTGCTACGCAGGGCGGAGGTCATCGAGCAGACCGAGATCGGCCGGGAACTGGTCCGCGGATTGATCCGCGCGCAGCTCGCGGCCTCCCTGCGGGTGGCCGGCGTCGCGTTGATGGTCTTCGGTCCGTTGCCGGTGCTGTTCTCGGTGATCTCGCCGATGGCCGACCTGAGGCCGTTCGGGGTGCCACTGGCCTGGTGGGTCCTGGGCGCTCTGGCCTACCCGCTGGTGTACCTGCTGGCCCGGTGGCACCGCGTCCAGGCGGAGCGGATCGAGCAGGATTTCGTCGAGCTGCTCGGACAGGACTGAGCGCCGGTGACCGGACTCGGGGAATCGCCCGCGGCCCTGGTGGCGATCGCACTGGTGGTGCTGGCCACCGGGGTGATCGGGGCGAACGGCGTCCGGATGGCCAGGACGACCAGCGACTTCCTGGTTGCCTCGCGGTCGGTCGGGCCGTCCTGGAACGCGGCCGCGATCAGCGGCGAGTACCTTTCCGCGGCGTCCTTCCTCGGCGTGGCCGGGTTGATCGCCGTGCATGGTCCCGACGCGCTCTGGTACCCCGTCGGGTTCACCGCCGGGTACCTGTTGCTGCAACTGTTCGTTGCTGCGCCGCTGCGCCGTTCCGGTGCCTACACGGTGCCCGATTTCGCCCAGATCCGTTGGGGCTCTTTACCTCTGCGTACTCTGACGACCGCACTGGTGCTCGCCGTTGGTTGGCTGTACCTGGTACCCCAGTTACACGGGGCCGGGCTGGTGTTACGGGAAGTCACCGGTTTGCCCCGGTGGGTCGGGGTCTGCGTGGTTGCTGCTGTCGTGACGCTGAACGTGGTGGCCGGCGGGATGCGGTCCATCACCGTGGTGCAGGCGGTGCAGTACTGGTTCAAGGTGATGGCGATCGGCGTCCCGGTGCTCGTCGTGCTCGTGGTCAACCGGCCGGCGATCGCGGCGACCTTCGCCGGCGACTGGGCCGAGCCGGGGCGGGGCCTGGGCGGCACCCACCCGGCGGCGGAGATCTACTCGTTGATGCTGGCCACCTTCCTGGGAACAATGGGCCTGCCGCACGTCCTGGTGCGCTTTTACACCAACGTCGACGGGGTGGCTGCTCGCCGGACAACCATTCGGGTGATCGCCCTGCTGGGCCTGTTCTATCTGTTTCCCACCGCCGCCGGGGCGTTGATCCACCGGTTCATGCCGCCGCCGGCCGCTGGATCGAGCGGGGTTGGGACGGCAGATTCGATGCTGCTGGCGCTGCCCGAGGCCGCGCTCGGCGGCGTCGCGGGCGAGTTGCTCGGTGCGTTGATCGCGGCCGGAGCCATCGCCGCCTTCCTGGCCACGTCCTCCGGGTTGGTGGTGGCCGTGGCGGGGGTGCTGTCCACGGATGTGCTCCGCGGACGGGTCCGGGATTTCCGGGTGGCGGCGGTGGTGGCGGGGCTCGTTCCACTGGCGCTGGCCCTGCCCACCACCAGCGTCGACATTTCCCGGGTGGTCGGGATGGCATTCGCGGTGGCTGCGTCAACGTTGTGCCCCCTGCTGGTGCTGGGAATCTGGTGGCGCGGCTTGACAACGGCGGGCGCCATCACCGGGTTGATCGTGGGCGGCGCGTCCAGCCTGGGCGCCCTGGCCTTCTCCGTCGCCTACCCGGGCCTGATTCCAGGGCCTGTTGGCTCGTTGCTCGGACAGCCCGCGGTCGGGTCGGTACCGGTCGCGTTCCTGACGATGATCCTGGTGTCCTGGTGCACCCGGTCTGACGATTTCGGTCGCGCGGATGCCGTGCTCGCCCTGCTGCACCTACCTGATCGGAATCGCTGACCCATGACTGTGGCTGCCCGGGCTGGAGGCGACGTCCCGGCCGGCCGCGCTGACCGGTGCCGGTCATGCACGATCCTCACTGAACAGGCCCGGACTCTGGCCGATGGCGGCGATGGATTCCTCCAGGTGCCGCTGATGACTGCCCGCAACCGCCTGCAGCGCAAGCACATCCCGGGCCAGGAAGGAACGCAGCATCTCCCGGTGCTCGGCGTGCAGTTCGGTGCGGGCGGGACTGGAGATGTGGGTCATCGGCTGGAACGGCTCGGTCACGTTCCACACCGACTCGATCATGTGCAACATCCGGTGCATCCGCGACGGCGCCATCAACGCCACGTGAAACCGCCGGCTCTCGCGTTGGTACGCCGGGTAGTCCCCCTCGGCGATCGCGGAGTCCAGGGACTGCAGGGCCGCCGTCGCCCGCTGGTCGTCCTGGTCGTCCGCCCGCCCGACGGCGGCGGTGATGGCGGCCCGTTCCAGCACGCCGCGCACCACGTAGAGCTCGGTCAGTTCCGCCGGGGTGAGCCGGGCAACCGTGTACCCGGCGCGCGGCCGGTGGTCCACCAGACCCTCACCAATCAGGGTCTTGAGCGATTCCCGAATCGGGATCCTGCTGACGCCGAAAAGGTCCGCCGCCCGTCGACGGGGATCGGACTACCTGGAGGGACATCGCCGGAAAGAATCGCGCGGCGCAATTCCCCCAGGATCGCCTCCTGGGGTGCGCCGGGCCGACTGCTGGCCAGTGCCGCAATCAGCAGGGAGGGCGCGGAGTCCGGCAACGAATCCCCCCTTCGGTCACGGATCGCATCCTAGGCCCAGCGGGTCGTGCCGACCGGGGCAATCTCACACGGTGAAGTCGCGCAGCAGTCCGCTGTACCGCTTGCGGCCAGGGGCCGCGTACTCCGATCGCTTGCTGGTCGACAGTCCCAGCGTCACCAGGGATTCGACGGTCTTGGTGGCCGCGGCCACCCCGTCCACCACCGGTACCCCGACCTGCTCGCTGAGGTATGCGCACAGGTCAGCCATGCCCGCGCAACCCAACACGATGACGTCCGCGTCGTCCTCCTCGACGGCCCGTTTGCATTCACCGGTGATGACCTCACGGGCGTCGGAGCCGGGCACGTCGAGTTCGAGCACCGGGATCTCACAGGCCCGGACGTTCCGGCAGAACGCCGTCATCCCGTAGCGGGCCGCGAGCTCCCAGGCCCGGCCACGGGTCCGGCCCAGGGTGGTGACGACGCTGAACCCCCGGCCCAGGAAGCTTGCCGTGTGCATGGCCGCCTCGGCGATCCCGATCACCGGGCCGCGGGCCATTTCCCGCGCCGCGTCAAGGCCCGGATCGCCGAAGCAGGCGATGACATAGCCGTCGGCACCTGCCTTCTCACCCCGGGCGATCTCCGTCAGCAGTCCCGGCACTGCGAGCGCCTCGTCGTAGTGACTCTCGATGGATGCCGGACCCATGCTCGGAGTGACCGCTTCGATCATCGTGCCCACCCCGGCGACCGACCGGGCGCAGTCGCCGATCGCCGCGGTCATGGAGGCGGTGGTGTTCGGGTTGATGACGTGAATCAGCATGTGCGGCACCCCTTTGTGCTTCGCAATTCGGAGACGTCTTCCAGGCCGCGCGGGCGGTGGCCGGCAGGGCCCGGAGACGGGCGGGAAGTGGTCGTCAGCCCAGGACCTCGGACTCCGTCGGATCGGGGTAGTTGGCCATGGCGCCGGCGACCCGGCTGCCGGTCAGGTACAGCACGAATGCCGTTCCCGCGCCGATGAACCAGGTGTAGGTGGCCGCCTCGGAGGATCCGAAGAACACTACGATCAACCCGACGATGGCCGAGAATGCCGTCACCGCAATGGCAATCGGATTGTAGCCGTTGCGGTAGTGGTACTTGCCGGCCGGGTCGAGCGTGTAGAGGGCGTCGACGTCGACCCGGCGCCGCTTGATCAGGTAGTAGTCGGCGATCAGCACGCCGTACAGCGGGCCGATGAAGGCGCCCAGGACGTCCAGCGTGTAGTGAATGGTCGACGGGCTGTTGTACAGGTTCCACGGTGTGATCAGCACCGAGCCGATGGCGGCGATCATGCCGCCCATCCGCCAGCTGATCTTCTGCGGGCTGACGTTGGAGAAATCGAATGCGGGGGAGACGAAGTTCGCCACGATGTTGATGCCGACCGTCGCGATCATGAACGTCAACGCACCCAGGACGACCGCGTACACATTGTCCAAGCGGGCCACGGTGTGCACCGGGTCGATGATCAGTTCACCGAACACCGGCCGGGTGGCCGCGGCCGTCACCACGACCAGGATCGAGAAGACGAGGAAGTTCACCGGCAGGCCGAGCAGGTTGCCTCGCTTGATGGCACCGAAGCTCTTGCCGTAGCGCGCGAAGTCGCCGTAGTTGAGCATCGGGCCGGAGAAGTAGGACACCACCAGTGCGATCGCCGACAGCAGCACCGGCAGCACCGCCCAGCCGGTCAACGTGATACCGCCGTCGGCCAGGTTGAGGTCGATGTTGGACCAGCCGGCCTTGATCACCAGGTAACCGGCGAGCAGGAACATCACGACATAGACTGCGGGCCCACAGAAGTCGATGAATTTGCGGATGGATTCCATGCCGCGCCAGAAGACGATCGCCTGGGCGATCCACATGATGGCGAAACCGATCCAGCCCAGGAGGGACAATCCGAAGAGTCCGTGCTCGGAGACCTCGGCAAACGGCGCCAATCCAGGCCACAATTTGATCGACAACAGCACCAGGGCAACGGAGGCCAGATATGTCTGAATGCCGTACCAGGCCACCGCGATCAGCCCACGGATGATGGCGGGAATGTTCGCGCCCAGCACACCGAAGGAAATGCGCGACGCGACCGGGTACGGGGTGCCGGTGGCCTGACTCGGCCGGGCCACCAGGTTGCACAGGAAATAGACGATGGTGATACCGACCAGCAGGGCGACCAGCACCTGCCATGCCGCCAAGCCGAGGGCGAACAGGCTGCCGGCCGTGACGTACCCGCCCACGCTGTGCACGTCGGACATCCAGAACGCGAAGAAGTTGTAGGAGCCCCAGGTCTGCTTGCGCAGTGGTGCCAGGTCCTCGTTGGTCAACCGGGGGGAGTACCCCGGCTTGATCACGCCCGCGCCAGCCGGATGTTCAGGCGTCAGATTGTCCGCGAGAGGGTGGTGGTGGACTTCTTGCTGGGCTTCCTGGGAAGTCATGCTGCCTCCTGGCTTTTGCCGCGGTGAGGATCACCGATGGGTCTGGCTGAGAAATCCACCGACTGGTCAGAGCATCTACCGCCGATGGTGAGGTAGGCAAGATATATCTGCCCGGCTCTGGGATATATCCGTTTAACCGGCGAATTCGGTTATATCTTCATTTGCAATCCCCTGTTTTCGGGCAAGCACCAGCGCATTACCGGTGCCCGGCCGGTAACTATTTGCAGCGAAGGCTAAGCGGGGTTTGTTTCGGCCCGGAGAACCGCGGATGACGTCGGTCGAACAGTCCCCCGTGGCTGGTGGCAGGATCCGCCTCACCGTCCACATACCGGAGGTCAGTCACGATGACTACGAGCGCCACCGCACCGTCTGCCGTGTACGACACGGTCTTTCGCGCGCGCCGAGTGATCACCGCGGCCGGCGAGGTGGCCAGATGCATCGGGGTGCGCGATGGCGCAATCGTCGCCATCGAGCCACTGGAAGCCGCGTTGGAAGCCGATCGGGTGGTCGAGCTCGGCGCGGACATGGTCCTGATGCCCGGCCTGGTGGACACCCACGTCCACGTCAACGAACCCGGCCGCACGGAATGGGAGGGCTTCGCCACGGCGACCAGGGCGGCGGCCGCCGGTGGGATCACCACCATCCTGGACATGCCGCTGAACAGCATCCCGGCCACCGTCGACGCCGCCGCGCTCGAGGTCAAACGAGCGGCCGCGGCCGGCCAGGCCTACATCGACGTGGGCTTCTGGGGTGGGGCGATCCCCGGCAACCTCGCCGACCTGCGGGGCCTGCACGACGCCGGCGTTTTCGGCTTCAAGTGCTTCCTGCTGCATTCCGGGGTGCCGGAGTTCCCGCACCTGGGTCCGATGGAGCTGCGGGATCACCTCGCGGCGATCCGGTCGTTCGGGGCGTTGATGATCGTGCACGCCGAGGATTCCGACGCCATCGACCACGCCGTCAGCGCGCACGGCGAGACGTACGACGGCTACCTGGCGTCCCGGCCCCGAGGGGCGGAGAACGTCGCGATCGCGCAGGTCATCGAACTGGCGAGGTGGACCGGCGCCCGGGTGCACATCCTGCACCTGTCCAGTTCCGACGCCTTGCCGATGATCCGCAGCGCCCGCCGGGACGGGGTCCGGATCACCGTCGAAACCTGTCCGCACTACCTGGTCTTCACCGCCGAGGAGATCCTGGACGGCGCCACCCAGTACAAGTGCTGCCCGCCGATCCGGGAGGCCGAGAACCGGGAATTGCTGTGGCGGGGTCTGGCCGACGGCGACATCGACTGCGTGGTCTCCGACCATTCGCCGTGCACGCCCGACCTCAAACGGCTCGACAGCGGCGATTTCGGGTTGGCCTGGGGCGGTATCGCCTCGGTGCAGGTCGCACTGCCCGCGGTGTGGACCGAGGCGCGACGGCGTGGGCACACCCTCTGCGACGTCGCGAAGTGGATGGCCGAACGCCCCGCCGCGCTCGCCGGGATGCAGCGCAAGGGGCACGTGGCGCTGGGGTACGACGCCGATCTGTGCGTGTTCGCCCCGGACGAGGCGTTCGTGGTGAGCGTCGACAAGCTGTGGCACAAGAATCCGGTCACCCCGTACGCGGGGCGGCCGCTCGCCGGGGTCGTCATGAGCACCTGGCTCCGCGGCCAGGAGCTCATCGGCGACGCATTCCGTGGCCGGTTGCTGACCAGGGGCGGCGCCTGAGGCACTCACCGCGACACCGAGACGTCACCATCGCCGCCAGAAAGGACTGTCATGACCACGTACTACGCCCCGACCGGCGGGCTGCCTGCACAAACGGAGTTGACCACCAACCGCGCGGTGTTCACCGAGGCCTACGCGGTGCTGCCGCGGGGCACCATGCGCGACATCGTCACCAGCCTGCTGCCGTTCTGGGAGAAGACCCGGCTGTGGGTGATCGCCCGGCCGTTGTCGGGGTTCGCCGAGACGTTCTCCCAGTACATCGTCGAGGTCTCACCAGGCGGCGGCAGCGACCGGCCGGAGGGTGACCCGGCCGCCGAAGGGGTGCTGTTCCTGATGACGGGATCGCTGCTGCTGACCCTGGACGGTCAGCGTCACGAGATGGGTCCCGGCGGGTACGCCTTCATCCCGCCGGGCACCGATTGGCAGGTGGCGGCCACCGGCGCGGCGCCGGCCCGGTTCCATTGGATCCGCAAGGCGTACCAGCGCGTCGAGGGCATCGAGCCGCCGGCGGCGTTCGTGACCAGTGACGCGGAGGTCGCGGGCATCGAGATGCCCGGCACCAACGGCGCGTGGACCACCCAGCGGTTCGCCGATCCATCCGACCTGCGGCACGACATGCATGTCAACATCGTGACGTTCCAACCAGGGGGGGTGATCCCGTTCCCGGAGACCCACGTGATGGAGCACGGGCTCTACGTCCTGGAGGGCAAGGCGGTGTACCTGCTGAACCAGGATTGGGTGGAGGTGCAGGAGGGCGATTTCATGTGGCTGCGGGCGTTCTGCCCGCAGGCCTGCTACGCCGGCGGCCCCGGACGGTTCCGCTACCTGCTCTACAAGGACGTCAACCGGCATGCCGCGTTGAGCCGGCAGTTCGGCTGATGACCTGAGCGTGCCTCAACGGTGCACCACCGGCGTTCTGAGCCAAGCCGCGGCCGGCGAATCTCTGGGCGGGCTGGCCGCGGCGGGCGTGCCGGGTAGCGCGCAAGTGGCGCCGACTCTCGTTCGACCGCTCCACGGCCAGTGACCGGAAATACCTGGCCCTACCGCTGGTCGCGGTTTGGAGACCGTTCGGCGCACCGACGACGACACTGCCCGATTCCCGCGGGCCGTTGTCGGTGGTGGTCCCTACCTTCAGGCAGGTACCGACGCCGGCACTGGCCGCGTCGCACCGTGCGACAAGGAGGTCACATGGCAGATCTATCCTCGGCGCCCAGCTCGGGCGTGACAAGCGACGTCGAATGGGAGCAGGTGCAGGCTTCCCCGGAGTTCGCCCGGCTCCGCCAAGCGCTTCGCTCGTTCGTCATCCCGACCACGATCGCGTTCCTGCTCTGGTATTTCACCTACGTGCTGTGCGCGGCTTTTGCACGTGGGTTCATGAACATCCAGGTGGTCGGGCACATCACCGTCGGGCTGATCTTTGGTGTGCTGCAGTTCATCTCGACGTTCGTCATCGCTGTGCTGTACGCCAGGTACGCCGACCGCAGAGTGGATCCGCTAGCCGATGAGCTGCGGTCCGGCATTGAAAGTGGAGTGACCCGATGATCACTTCCATGACCGACGTGCCGGTCGTCGCGGTCCAGGCCGCCGCACCCGAGCCCAGTTCCTCCCACCAGGTGCTGACGATCAGCCTGTTCGCGGTGTTCGTTGCGATCACCCTCGGTATCACCATCTGGGCCAGCCGGCAGAACCGCACCGCCGCCGACTTCTATGCCGGTGGCCGCTCGTTCACCGGCATGCAGAACGGCTTCGCCATCGGCGGGGATTACATGTCGGCAGCGTCGTTCCTGGGTATCGCCGGGCTCATCGCGCTGTACGGCTACGACGGTTTCCTCTATTCCATCGGCTTCCTGGTGGCCTGGCTGGTGGCGCTGCTGCTGGTCGCCGAACTGATGCGGAACACCGGCAAATTCACCATGGCCGACGTGCTCAGTTTCCGGATGCGCCAACGGCCGGTGCGGACCGCCGCATCCATCTCGACGGTCGTGGTGTCGATCTTCTACCTGCTGGCCCAGATGGTCGGAGCCGGCGAGTTGGTGGCACTGCTGCTGGGGATCAGTTCCCAGGCGGCGAAGAACCTGGTCGTCGTCGGGGTCGGCCTGCTGATGATCGTGTACGTCGTGTTCGGCGGGATGAAGGGCACCACCTGGGTGCAGATCGTCAAGGCTGTGATGTTGATGATCGGTGCGGCCGTGATGACCATCTGGGTGCTGGCCAAGTTCGGCTTCAACCCGTCGTCGCTGCTCGGCGCGGCCGCTGAGGCGTCCGGAAAGGGTGAGGCGTTCCTGCAGCCGGGTCTTCGCTACGGGGTGGAGAATGCCGACGCCACCAAAACCCTGTACTCCAAGCTGGATTTCATCTCGCTCGGTCTGGCGTTGGTGCTGGGGACAGCAGGGCTGCCGCACATTCTGATCCGGTTCTACACGGTCCCGGACTCGAAAGCGGCCCGAAAGTCGGTGTTGTGGGCCATCGGGCTGATCGGCATCTTCTATTTGATGACGCTCGCCCTCGGTTTCGGCGCAGCGGCGTTGGTCGGCTCGAAGGCCATTTCTGAACAAAGCCCGGGTGGTAACACCGCCGCCCCGCAGTTGGCGGAGGCTCTCGGTGGGGTCGGCACCGGTTTCGGTGCGGTGATGCTCGCGGTCATCGCCGCCGTCGCATTCGCCACGATCCTCGCTGTGGTGGCCGGGTTGACCCTCGCGTCGTCCTCGTCGCTGGCACATGACCTGTACGCCAACGTGATCCGCAAGGGCAAGGTGACCGACACCCAGGAGGTCAGGGTCGGCCGCATCGCTGCGGTGTGCATCGGGGCGGTGTCGATCGCCCTGGCCATTCCGGCTCAGTCGCTCAACGTCGCGTTCCTGGTGGCCATCGCGTTCGCGTTCGCCGCATCGGCAAACCTGCCGGTCATTTTGTTCTCGCTGTTCTGGAAACGTTTCAACACCGCCGGCGCCACCGCCGGGATCTACGGCGGGTTGATCGCGGCCTTCGTGTTGCTGATTTTCTCCCCCAACGTCTCCGGCGGGGTGGTGAACAAGACCACGGGCAAGGCGGCGAGCCTGTTCAGCGACCCGTCGATCGATTTCCACTTGTTCCCGTTGAACAACCCGGGGCTGGTGTCCATCCCGATCGGCTTCCTGTGCGCCATCATCGGCACGCTTGCCAGCAAGGAATACAACAAGGCGAAGTGGGCGGAGATGGAGGTGCGCTCACTGACCGGTGCGCACGCCGAAAAGGCCGCCGGCCACTGAACACCGGTTGTCGTCGACGACGTAGTCGATTCGCCTGATTCGCCAGGCGGCGGATCCGGCGGCGGAACCGGAGAGCGCGGTGCTGCGTAACCATCCCTGGGGCACCGCGCCCCCCCGGATGGCACAGCGTCTCCGCCGGATGGCACAGCGTCTCCGCCGGATGGCACAGCGTCTCCGCCGGATGGCACAGCGTCTCCGCCGGATGGCACAGCGTCTCCGCCGGATGGCACCGGGAGAGGAAATCGCACATGAGCGGCGATATCACCACCGGCGGCGGCGGGCACGGTTGGGCCAGCCTGTTCGCCGCCGTCTACAACCCGTTCCTGTTCGCCGGTGAGCTCGCCGGAATGCGCCGTCACCGCGCCGCCCTGCTCGCCCGGGCGGCAGGTGACACCCTGGAGATCGGGAGCGGTACCGGTCTGAATGTGGTCCATTACCCGGACGAGGCCCAGCGTCTCGTCCTGACGGAGCCGGACCCGTCGATGCGCGGTCACCTGGTCAGGGCCGTCCGGCGCCGCGATCGCGGCGCGCAGATCCTGGCCGCCGGAGCGGAAGATCTGCCATTCGCGGACGCGACCTTCGACACGATCGTCTCCACCCTGGTCCTGTGCACGGTCGATGACGCCGAGGCGGCATTGCGCGAGTTCGCACGAGTGCTGCGTCCCGACGGTCAACTGCTGTTCATCGAGCATGTTCGGTCAGATTCAGCGGCGCTCGCCCGGTGGCAGGATCGACTGGTAGGGCCGTGGCAGCGCTTCGCCGAAGGGTGCCGATGCAACCGGGCAACGCTGGAGGTGATGGATTCCGGCGGGTTTCGGGTCGATGCGCAGCCCGCCGCGTGGCGGTTGATGCCGCGAATCGTCCGTCCCTTGGTGATCGGCCGCGCCACCATCGGTGAACGGCCCGAGGGGACGCGGGCGAGGGCCGACCTTCGGCTCGACGGAAACCCGACCGCTGAGCACGACCCAGATTCCGAGGTCGTCGTTCTCGACTGACATTCGCCAGCTGCTGGTCTCCCTGATCAGCGAGGTCAGGCGGCCAGGTCCCGAACCCGGTCACCCCAGTCCCGCATCGCGTCCACGGCAACCTCGCGGTTGGTGTCGTCGAACTCGGCGAGCACCGCGTAGGCCACCGCTCGGATCGGCCCACGGAGTACCCCGACGTCGCACCGGACGCCGCGGTCGGTGCCCGTCTTGTGGCCCAGCCAGCGGTCCCGATCGGCCACCGTGTGCGCCAGCGGGTCCAGCCCGAAGGCACCCGCGACGAGGGACAGGTCCGTATCCAGGTTCAGCCACCCCAGGACCATCGCGCTGACCGTCGGGTCGACGACCTCGCCCCGATGCAGGGCGGCCATGACGACGGCCAGTTCGGTGGCGCTGCCGGTGGCCAGCACCGGCGGGTCGTCCGGCCCACGGTGGTCCCGGACCCGGTCGTGCAGTGCCGTGTGCCGCAGTCCCAGGCCGGCGGCCACGTCGGCCACCGCGGGCAGGCCGACTGCCCGCAACAGCACGTTGGTCGCCAGGTTGTCGCTGACCGCGCCCACCAGCACCGCGAGGTCGGCGACGGCCAGCGATCGGGTATGCAGGTGCTGCCAGAGACCGGAATCCGCGACTGCGTCGTCGGGGGTGCGGGTCAACGGGGTCGCCGGGTCCAGCTGGCCGGTGACCAGCAGCCGGGCCACCTCGACCAGCAGCAGGATCTTGCCGACCGACGCGATCGGCCGAACGGCGTCAGCCTCGGCAGACAGCAAAAGCCCACCGGTGTCCGCATCCAGCACGGCCGCGGAGATCTGCACACCCAGGCCGGCGGTCATGGCGTCATGCTCGCACCCGGCCCTTCCGACCCGGGGGGTGCACCGACCGCGGGCCCTTTGATGCCGGGTCCACGCGCACTCCAGCTCGCCGTCAACACTGCAGGGGTGGGTGACGGGCGTCACTTGTAGGGTGATGACGGGTTGCGGAGCCGCAACCCGCTGGTGATCTGTGAGCTCAGTGGTTGTGGAGGTCGCCCCGTGCGCACCGGCTCCAGTTGGTCCCTGGCCCGGCGAATCCTTGCCCTGCAAGCGGTTGTCCTGATCGTCGTCCTGGGTGCGGCGCTTGCCGCGTTGCTGGTGAACACCGACGCCGAGACACAACGGGCAACCGACGACCGCGTCCTGGCTATCGCCTCCACTGTTGCCGCTGCTCCCAGCGTGCTGGCTGCGGTCACGGCGAGTTATCCGCCCGGGCAGGAGATCACCGGTCCGTCCGCGATCATCCAGCCCTATGCCGAAGCGGTCCGGGCACAGACCGGAGCGGATTTCGTCGTGGTAATGACCCCGGACGGCACGCGGTACACCCACCCCGACCCGGCGCAGATCGGCCAGCGCTACCTCGGCAATCGGGCCGTCGCGCTGGCCGGGACGGCCGGAACCGAGACGTACACCGGCACCCTCGGACCGTCCGTCCGGGCGATCGGTCCGGTCCGGTCCGGTGACCGCATCGTTGCCCTGGTCGCGGTCGGGGTGACCGTGGACCACATCGATCAGGTGACCAACGGACGGCTGCTGGTCCTGAGCCTGATTGCGCTCGGCGCGCTGCTGGTCGGCGTGGTCGGATCGCTGCTGATCGCGCGGTGGGTCCGTCGGCAGACCCTCGGCAAGGGTCCGCGGGAGCTTGCCCGGTTGTTCACCTATTACGACGCTGTCCTTGCGTCCGTGCACGAGGGCATGGTGTTGCTGGACGGCGGCGGCCTGATCGTCAGCGTCAACGTGGAGGCCCGCCGGCTGCTTGGCCTGACCGATGACGCCGTCGGCCGGACGGCCCTGGCCGCCGGATTGCCGCCGCAGGTAGCTGACCTCATCGACGAGCGCGGCAGCGTCACCGACGAGCTCGCGCTGTCCGCGGACCGGGTGCTGCTGATCAGCCGGCGGCCGGTAGAGGTAGCCGGCCGGATCGTCGGGGCCGTGGTGACCCTGCGCGATCACACGGAACTGGCCGCGCTGACCGGTGAACTCGATCGGGCGCAGGGGTTTTCGGACGCGTTACGGGCTCAGGCGCATGAGTCGGCGAACCGGCTGCACACCGTGATCTCGCTGATCGAGCTCGGTGAGAGCGAGCACGCCTTGACGTTCGCCGTGGAGCAGCTGCAGACCGCGCAGTCGCTGGCGGACCGGGTGGTGGAAGGTGTCGGCAGCCCCGCGGTGTCGGCGTTGCTGCTCGCAAAGTCCGCGCAGGCGGCCGAGCGGGGGATCGAACTGACCGTTCGCGCCGGATCGTTCCTGCCGCCGGCGACCGCCCCCGATCACGAGCTGGTGACCATCGTCGGCAACCTGATCGACAACGCCCTCGACGCCCTCGCCGGCACACCCACCGGGAGCCCGCGTCGGGTGGAGGTGTCGAGTGAGGCTGCGTCAGAGGTGCTGATCACGGTCACCGACACGGGGACAGGGTTGACCTCGGCGCAGGCCGCGACCGTGTTCGCGCCCGGCTGGTCCACCAAGAAGGCGCGCGGTCCGGCCGGTGACCGTGGCCTTGGGCTGGCGCTGGTGGCGCAGGCCGTGGCGCGATGCGGAGGGTCGGTGGCCGCCGAGCCTGGTCCGGGTGCCCGGTTCGTCGTTCGCTTGCCGCGACCGGTTTCGCCGGTACTGGATCAAGAGGCGCCGGATCAAGAGACGGCGGATCAAGAGACGGCGGATCAAGAGACGCCGGGTCGGGTGGCACCGGGATCTGCCACCCCGCCGCCCACCCGGGTCCAGGCGGGGCGGTGATCCTCCGGGTCCTCGTCGTCGAGGACGAACCGATTGCCGCCCGTGCGCACCAGGCCTACGTGGAGCGGGTCCCCGGGTTTTGCGTTGCGGCGGTCGCGCACTCCCGGATGGAGGCGGAACGGGCACTCGTCCGCACCGGGGTCGACCTGGTGCTGCTCGACCTCCACCTGCCCGACGGCAGTGGGCTGGACTTGTTCCGGCGTATCCGGGCGGCCGGGTCGACGGTCGACGTCATGGTGGTGTCCTCGGCGAGGGACGCCGATATCGTGCGATCCGCGGTGGCCCAGGGTGCGGTGCAGTACGTAATCAAGCCGTTCGCCTTCGGCACGTTGAGGGACCGATTGCTGGCCTACCAAGAATTCCGCAACCAGGTCGGAAATCACCACGACGTCGACCAGGCGGCCGTCGACCGGGCGCTGGGCATCTTGCACGCCGGCCCCACCGACGCCCTGCCCAAGGGGATGACCAAGGAGACACTGGCGATCGTGGTCGGTGCGTTACGGGAGTTGCAGGAGGCGTCGTCGACGCAAATCGCTGACTTCCTCGGGGTGTCGCGGATTACCGCGCGCCGCTACCTCGAATACCTCGCTGACACCGAGGTCGCCGAGCGAAGCCTGCGGTACGGGCAGGTGGGACGCCCGGAGACCCGGTATGGGTTACGGCCGAAAGGCTGATGGCCTGTGCCCGGTGACGGCGATACGGTGAGTCCCGCTGAGTTCCTGCAGCATTACTCAGGTTGCTCGGTCACTGCGGAACTACTCACCCCGGAACTACTCACCCAGGAACCACTCACTCTGGAACTACAGGAAAGGCTCCCCGATGGCCGTCGCCTCCCTCAAGATGCTCACCCTGGACAGCTCTGACGCGCGCCGGGACGCGAAATTCTGGTCCGCCGTATTGGGTTGGGAGATCGCCCACGAGCAAGACGAGTACGCGATGCTGACCGGGCCCGGCGGCATCGCGCTGGGGCTCGGAACGCTTCCTGACCATCAGCCGCCTGGATGGCCGAATGTGCACGGCACCAAGCAGTTTCACCTCGATCTGGCTGTCGACGAGCTGGACGAGGCCGTGACTGCCTGCGTCGATCTGGGTGCGAGTTTTCCGGACGAGCAACCTGGCCAGACCTGGCGGGTGCTGTTGGACCCGAGCGGGCATCCGTTCTGCCTCACGCTCGCGGCGAACTGGGGCTGACCGGCGGCCGGCTGGCGCTCCGGCTACGGGCGTGCCCCCGCACCTGCCGGACGGTGAGGCACAGGGTCAACCAGGCCAGCCCGGACGCCCAGCCGCCGAGCACGTCGGTGGCCCAGTGAACCCCGAGGTACGGCCTCGACACACCGATCAGCAGCGCGAACACCACGGCCGCCACGAGGACCACCAGGCGGACCGACCTACTGACAATCATCGGCAACAGGACCGCCATAACCACTCCGATGATGGCCGCGGACGCGAGCGCGTGCCCGGACGGGAACGACTCGTTGGTCTCGGTGACCAGACGGAACTCCGCCGGTGGCCGCTCCCGGCCGACGGTTGCCTTGCCGAACCGGACCAGCAGCCCCGCGCCGACGGCCACCACCGCAACGAGAACGGCGGCCCCTCGTTCCCGGCGCCAGAGCAGGAAGCCAACCGTCAGCACGGCAATCACCGTCATCGCCACGGTGCTGCCGATGGTGGTGATGACGATGGCTACGGTGGTCAGGCCGGGGGAGCGGTGATCGATCATCCACTGCCACACCGGCGGGTCGATCGCGGACAGGCCGTTGCCTTCCGCCGCGCCGTCGGCCATCCCGAGCACGATCGCCGACAGCACCGCGAGCAGCGCCCCGCAGGTAACCAGCAGTTCAGCGGTTCGGGGCGAGGAATGCCGCCACCGGACTGCGGCGACCGCGCCCAGGACCAGGAGCACCAGCCCGGCCGCCGCATAGGGCGCCCACACATAGCCGTATTCGAAGAACGCGTCGTTGCCGGCCCTGACGAGCATGGGACACCCCTGGTTTGAATCGCGCGACCGCCGGCTCGGCTCGAGCCGGGTCAGTCGAAGAAGTCCTGCAGGAACGTCTTCTTCCGCTTCTTGATCTTTCCGCGGGACTTGCGGTCAGCCGGGGCCCGATCGTCACCGGGGGAGCGGTCGGCTCGTCTGCGGTCCTCGGACGCGGGCCGGCGCGGCGCGTCGTAGTCGGTGATCGGTGCCGGCTCATCTGCGGGGTCACGGGGCACCAGGCCGAGGAATCGGGCCTCTGCGGTCAACAGGTGCTCGAGTTCGCCCTGGTCGAAGAACACACCGCTGCAGTTCTTGCACTGGTCCACGGTGACGCCGCTGCGCTCGAAGCTGCGCATTTTGCCCTGGCATCGGGGACAGATCAGGCTCATGGTGCCGCCAACCGTAGCGTGAAGGAGCCGATGACCGTTGTCCCGACCCCACGGGGGGAGCCTGTCGACTCACGTCGAGATGCCCGGATGAAGGGCGCGACGTGTCTTAGCCCGGGTCGGCGATCGCGACCGTCCGGCGCTGTTCGGCGCTTTCCCGGGTGGCGTCCAGGACCACCAAGGTCCGGAAGGGTTGCCGGCTGCCGCTGCGATCATGCCGTGGTGCGCGGAGCGTCCTTGCCGAGCGCGGCATCGGCTTCGATGAGAACCGCGGCAGCAACTTCGAGTCCTTCGATACGGCCGAGTTCGGTGTCTTCGTGTTCGATGTTGACCAGCATGCCGGGGTCGACCTCGTGAAGAGCGCGAAGGAATTCGGTCCAGAACGCGGTGTCGTGTCCTTTTCCGAGAGCGACGAAGTCCCACGCGGAGTTCTTGGGCCATTCGTTGGCCCATTCGTCCCCGCCCAGATTGGTCCGCGGTTCGTCAGCGGACAGTCGACGGAAACTGTTGTCCAGCACTCCGTACCGGGCGGCGTTCGCCGTATTCACCCGGACATCCTTGGCGGCGGCTTGGAACACCAGCGGACCGAGCTCGCGCACCACCGCGACCGGGTTCATCTGCTGCCAGAACAGATGCGAGGCATCCAATTCCACCCCGACATGGGTCGCCCCGGTCATGTCGATCAACCGGAACACATCGGCGGTGTTGAACACCACGTTCTGCGGGTGCAGTTCCAGGGCGACCTTGACGTCGAGGTCGGCGGCCAACGCATTGGTCTCCTTCCAGAACGCTGCCGCCAACTCGAACTGGTAGTCCAGGACGTCCAGGGCCGCTGAGTTCCAGGCGTTGACGACCCAGTTGACCCGGGTCGAGCCAGGCTCCCCGCCGGGCAGCCCGGACATCGTGACCACCCGGTGCTGATCGAGCCTGTTGGCCAGCGTGATCGACCGGCGAATGTCCTCTGCGTGCTTGTCGCCGATGGTCCTCGTCGGGTGCAGCGGGTTGCCGTTGCAGTTCAGTCCGGCGATCGAAACTCCGGTGCCCTCGAAGATCCCCAGGTAGTCGTCCCGCGCGGTGTCGCTGACCAGGATGTCGTCGAAGGTGGGGATGTGCACCGCCGGAAGGAAACCGCCGGAGTTGATCTCGATGCCGGTGAGCCCGAGATCGGCGATGACCGTCAGCGCCTCGGGCAGGGGCCGGTCGTGCAGGACCGCGTTGTACACGCCGAGCTTCATGCGGACACCTGGTGCTGGCTTGTGATGGTGACGGTGCTGCCGTTGCTGGACGCGGATTCGGCCACTGCGGCAAGCAGTTCCATGTTGTGCACGCCCTCGTCGAAGGTGGCGCAGCGCGGCAGCGAGGAAGCGTCGTCGATGCCGGCGACCTCTTCCAGGAACGCCCGGGCCTGGTAGCCGAAGGCGTCGTTCTGGCCGAAGCCGACGCCAGGGGCGTCCATCGCCAGACCACCGGACAGGTACGGGTGTTCCGGCCCGAGGATGACCTGCCGGTAACCGGCCTGCGCGGATGCGCCCTCCCGCAGCAACAGCTGAATCTCCGACGGCCGGCGCTGGTCGAACATGGCGGCGCCGTTCTCGCAGAACACCTCGAAGATCAGGCTGTTGGCGTGCCCGGCTGCGACCCGAGACACCTCGATGGCGCCCGCGCCGTTCTCGAACGTCGCCGAGAAGGCCGCGTAGTCATCGTTGGTGACCGGCTCGTACACGTCGCTGACGGCGGCGTGGTCGTGACCCCGCACAGCCCCCAGGGGGAGTGGGCGCTCGCTGATCACGGTGCTGAGCTGACCGCCGCTGACCGACGTCATGTCGCCGCAGAGGAACTCGGACACGTACGCCAGGTGGCTGCCGACATCGGCCAGCGCGCCGGAGCCCGCCGGCCCCGTGAAGCGCCAGCTCATCGGGCCCTGCGGATCGCAGCCGTAGTCGGTCCAGTACCGGCCGCTGAAGTGCAGCACCTGGCCAAGATCACCGGACTGGATGAGGTCGCGGATGTAGGCAATGCCGGGGGTGCGGCGGAAGGTGTAACCGATCCTGGCGATCGAGGTGGCACTGTTCGCTGCCGCGGCCATGGCGCGGGCGTCGTCGAGAGTGTCGCTCAGCGGCTTCTCGCACAGCACGTGCTTGCCGGCGGCGAGTAGGCCTTCGACGACTTCACGGTGCAGGGAGTTGGCGATGACTACGCTGACCACATCGATGTCGTCGGCGGCGGCAATGGCCTGCCAGGAGGTGTCGTTGCGCTCGTACCCGAACCGCCTCGCGGCGAGCGCCCCGAATTCCGCGTTCACATCACCGATGGAAACCAGCCGCACCGGGGGCAGCACCGGGCTGTACAGCGCGGGTGCGGTGCGATACGCCGCCTCGTGCGCCCGGCCCGCCATTCCGGCACCAATGACTGCGACACCGAGACCATCGACCATGGTTTCTCCCTCGAAGACCCAACGCTGGGGGCTATGGAGCGCTCCACTCTGGAGCGCTCCACTATAGTGGCAGAGGCATCATGTCCTGTCAAAATGTCCTGTCAAAGAGATCCCCGCGCTATTCGAAGACTCGCCCGCCGAGCCCTGCCGACGATGGTGCCCGACGACCCGGCCCAACGACCAGGCCCACCTACCCGGCCCACCTACAGGCCAGCAGCGAGAGGAATCCATCGGTGACGACCGCTCACGATGTCGACCGGCGTCCGACGATCTACGACGTCGCTGATCGTGCTGGGGTGTCGAAATCGCTTGTTTCCCTAGTACTTCAAGGCCATCCGGGGGTCAGTGCGGCGCGCCGCGCGGCCGTGGTCGCCGCGATGACCGAACTGGGGTACCGACCGAACCGGGCGGCGACCGATCTGGCCAGTCGCCGCACCAAAAGTGTCGAGGTGGTGATCGACGACTACCGCAACCTCTCGTTCGTCGGACTGTTGGACGGCCTGCGGTCAGAACTGGCCGATCACGGCTACCACCTTGCCGTCACCGATACCCAGCTGAATGCCCATCTCACCCGGGAACGCCGGGTCAGCATCCTGTCCAGCAACATCGACGGACTGATCCTGGCCGGTGAACCGGACCAGGCACTCCTTGAGATGTGGACCGGGCCGACGGTGGTCGCCGGTTGGCGAAGCACCATTCCGGTCGGGGCGGATCTCGTCGCCAATGACGACGAAATGGGTGGCCGGCTCGCCGCCGACCACCTGATCGCACTCGGCCACCGGACCATCGGGCACCTCACCGGTACCGGCGGGCCGGCCACCCACCGTCGCACCGGATTCCTCGCCCAACTCGCGTCCGGCGGCCTCGAACCCCACGTCGCCGGCATCGGGCGCGGCACGTCGGAGGAGGACGGATATCTCGCCGCCCGTGAAGTCCTCGACCGCGTCCCCGGCCTCACCGCGATCTTCGCCGCGAACGACACCATGGCCCTTGGTGCACTGGCCGCGATCCGGCAGCGTGGCCTGCACGTCCCCACCGAGCTGTCGGTCATCGGCTACGACAACTCACCCCTGGCCAGATCCCGCTACCTGGACATCACCTCGGTCGACGACCGCAGCGACATCGTCGGAGCAACCGCGGGCCGGGCCCTCCTCGAACGCTTCGACGACCCCTCCATCACGGCCCGGCGAACCCTCATCGAACCCGCCGTTGTGGTCCGGACCACGACGGCCAGGGCGAACCTGGTGGACCTGCCCAAGCATCGTCGATGAGTCAACACCGATGAGTCAACGCCGATGAGTCAACGCCGTTGAGTCGACGCCGATGAGTCAACGCCGATGATTCAACGTGACGAGTTGAAGCATCAGGTAAGACCGGCGTAGAGTGGAACGTCGGCGCGCGGGTCGTGTCGGCTTGGTGCTGCACGCGTCCGGTCGGCACCGGGTGAACAGCACCCGAGAGCGTCGAATTCCTGTGGTAGGTCAGCCGTTCGGTCGGTACCGGACGGCCATCCGCCGCGGGGATGAGCAGTGCCCTGCCCCGGGTTGTCGTCGGTCCGTGCCCCTGGTGGGCGTACCCGGATCGTCGAGTCAGGCACAGCCAACGGGTTCGAAGATTGCGGAGGACATGGGCAAGAAAGACGGGGCCATCGAGGTCGAAGGTCGCGTGGTCGAGCCGTTGCCCAACGCGATGTTTCGCGTGGAACTGGAAAACGGGCACCGCGTGCTCGCGCACATCAGCGGCAAAATGCGGCAGCACTACATCCGCATCCTGCCCGAGGACCGGGTCGTCGTGGAGCTCTCCCCGTACGACCTGACCCGAGGACGCATCGTCTACCGCTACAAGTAGCGGTAGCACCGGGTCCAACGGATTCCGGAACACACGAATGACAGCACCGAGCAACACCAGAACACCAGTGGTCATCCACCACTGATCAGTGGCCCAGGAGAGACTCATGAAGGTTCAGCCGAGCGTCAAGAAGATCTGCGAGAACTGCAAGGTGATCCGGCGTCACGGTCGGGTCATGGTCATCTGCAACAGCAACGCGCGGCACAAGCAGCGCCAGGGCTGATGACCCCGATCGCCGGACCCAGCTCCGGCGATCTCCACCATCGCGCCACCACCCGCGGCAGCACCGGTTCACGCCGGACCGCCGCGGGACACCCCCGGACCACGGGCCGGGGCCCCGAGGCAGTCACTGCCCAGGGGACGGGGCGCGACCGACACCTGTGGGAACGACGAAGGAGTACCACGCCACATGGCGAGACTCGTTGGCGTCGATCTGCCCCGCGACAAGCGGATGGAGATCGCGCTCACCTACATCTACGGGATCGGGCGTACCCGCTCCCTGCAACTGCTGAAGGCCACCGGCATCAGCCCTGACCTGCGGTCCAAGGACCTGACCGACGACGACGTGCTCACCCTGCGCGAAGCCATCGACCAGGCCGATCTGAAGGTGGAGGGTGATCTGCGCCGCGAGGTGCAGGCCGACATCCGCCGGAAGATGGAAATCGGCTCGTACCAGGGGCTGCGGCACCGCCGCCACCTCCCGGTCCGCGGGCAGCGCACAAAGACCAACGCGCGCACCCGTAAGGGACCGAAGAAGACGATCGCCGGCAAGAAGAAGGCCAGGTAAAACCGATGCCCCCCAAAGCACGTACCGGCTCAGCAGCCGTCAAGAAGGTGCGCCGTAAGGAGAAGAAGAACGTCTCCCACGGCCACGCTCACATCAAGAGCACCTTCAACAACACCATCGTCTCCATCACAGACCCGACCGGCGCGGTGATCTCCTGGGCGTCCGCCGGCCACGTCGGCTTCAAAGGCTCGCGCAAATCCACGCCGTTCGCGGCGCAGATGGCGGCCGAGAACGCCGCCCGCCAGGCCATCGAGCACGGCATGCGCAAGGTCGATGTGTTCGTCAAGGGCCCCGGTTCAGGCCGCGAGACCGCGATCCGCTCCTTGCAGGCCGCCGGCCTCGAGGTCGGCGCGATCTCCGATGTCACCCCGCAGGCCCACAACGGAACCCGGCCGCCCAAGCGGCGTCGGGTCTGAGCGGGAAGGAAGCAGACTCATGGCTCGCTACACCGGTCCAATGACCAAGAAGTCCCGTCGCCTCAAGACCGACCTCGTCGGCGGCGACCAGGCCTTCGAACGCCGTCCCTTCCCGCCCGGCCAGCACGGCCGCGCGCGGACGAAGGAGAAGGAATACCTGACCCAGCTGCAGGAGAAGCAAAAGGCCCGCTTCACCTACGGCGTCATGGAAAAGCAGTTCCGCCGCTACTACGCCGAAGCCGCATCCCGGCCCGGCAAGACCGGCGAGACCCTGTTGCAGATCCTGGAGTCCAGGCTCGACAACGTCGTCTACCGCGCGGGCCTGGCCCGTACCCGGCGGGCGGCCCGTCAGCTCGTCACCCACGGACATTTCCTGGTGAACGGCACCCGGGTGGACGTTCCGTCCTACCGCGTGGAGCAGTACGACATCATCACCGTCCGCAAGCAGTCGACGGAATCGTTCCCGTTCGAACTGGCCCGGGCGACCTTCGGTGACCGACCCATCCCGGCGTGGATCAAGGTGGTTCCCGAGTCGTTGACGATCCTGGTTCACTCCCTGCCGGTGCGGGCGCAGATCGACTCGCAGGTCACCGAGCAGCTGATCGTGGAGTTCTACTCCAAGTAGACCCTCGCTGCCGCTCGCTGGCTCCGCCAGTTGGCGGTGACCGGGCTTCGCTCGCTGGCTCCGCCAGTTGGGTTGGACCGGGCTTCGCTCGCTGGCTCCGCCAGTTGGGTTGGACCGGGCTTCGCCCGGGCTCGAAAAGCTCTACGACTGCAGTTGCTCCGCTTCGCTCCGCCCTACCGACTTCGTCGGTAGGACTCGCTCCGCGAGTGGGGGGTGGGACCGGGCTTCGCTCGCTGGCTCCGCCAGTTGGTGGGGACCGACTTTGCCGGGCTTGAAGTGTTTCAACTGCAGAGGCTCCGCCCGACGAACGCTTCGCGTTTGTCGGTCTGGCTCCGCCAGTGATGGTGGGGTCGCCGTTGGGTGCGGGTGTCTTGTTGACACCTGCACCCCGGCGGCTTGATAGGCCCGGCCTTTATGGCCGGGAGTGCGGCCGTTGGACCGGCCGTTGTTGTACCCCCAGTGACGTCATATGGCGGACGTCACCTGTGAAAGGACGTTTTAACTGTGCTGATCTCCCAGCGCCCCGCACTGACTGAAGAAGCTGTCGCCGAGAACCGCTCGCGGTTCGTGATCGAGCCGCTCGAACCCGGATTCGGGTACACCCTCGGCAACTCGCTCCGCCGCACCCTGCTGTCCTCGATCCCCGGGGCCAGCGTCACCAGCATCCGTGTCGACGGCGTATTGCACGAGTTCACCACCGTCCCCGGCGTCAAGGAAGACATCACCGAGCTGATCCTGAATCTCAAGGAGCTCGTGGTCTCGTCCGAGGACGACGAGCCGGTGACCATGTACCTGCGCAAGCAGGGCCCCGGCGACGTCACCGCGGCCGACATCGCGCCCCCGGCCGGCGTCACCGTGCACAACTCCGAGCTCAAGCTCGCGACCCTGACCAAGAAGGGCAAGCTCGAGATCGAGCTCGTCGTCGAGCGCGGTCGCGGGTACGTTCCGGCTTCGCCGAACAAGGTGGTCGGCGCGGAGATCGGCCGGATCCCGGTCGACTCCATCTACTCGCCGGTCCTCAAGGTCACCTACCGCGTGGAAGCCACCCGGGTCGAGCAGCGCACCGACTTCGACCGGCTGGTGCTCGACGTCGAGACCAAGCCGTCGATCTCCCCCCGGGACGCGCTGGCCTCGGCCGGCACCACCCTGGTCGAGCTGTTCGGTCTGGCCCGTGAACTCAACATCGACGCCGAGGGCATCGAGATCGGGCCCTCACCCGCCGAGGCCGATCACATCGCCGCGTTCGGGCTGCCGATCGAGGAGATGGACCTCACCGTCCGCTCCTACAACTGCCTCAAGCGCGAGGGCATCCACACGGTCGGCGAGCTCGTCTCGCGGACCGAGGCCGATCTGCTCGACATCCGCAACTTCGGCCAGAAGTCGATCGACGAGGTCAAGATCAAGCTCGCCGGCATGGGCCTGTCCCTGAAGGACTCGCCGGCCGGGTTCGACCCCGCCGCCGCCGCCCTGGCGTACAGCGAGACCGACTGGAACGACGACGGGGATTCGGACGGCTACGGCGCCGCGCCGGTCGCCGTGGAGACCAGCGACGACACCGACTACGCGGAGACCGAACAAATCTAATCGCTGGCTCCGCCAGTAGGTGAAGGCCGGCTTCGCCGGGCTGAAAACTGAATAGACGCAACTGGCCTCGCTTCGCTCCGCCCGACGAACGCTTCGCGTTGGTCGGAATGGCTCCGCCATCGCTGGCTCCGCCAGTAGGTGAAGACCGGCTTCGCCGGGCTGAAAACTGAATAGACGCAAGTGGCTCCACTCGCTGGCTCCGCCAGTTGGTGGGGACAGGGCATCGCCTGGGCTCGAGAGCTCTTTGACAAGCAGTGGCTTCGCTTCGCTCCGCCCCACCGGCTGCGTCGGTGGGTCTGGCTCCGCCAGAGGAGCGAGCGGGGTGTGAAAACTGAAGAATTGCAATGGCTTTGCCCCGCTGTTCGCGGGGTGCAGCATGGTCCGCCCCGTCAGGGGTGGGCGACGACGTTGCTAAAGCGCATGCGGCATCGCGAAGCGATGCTGGCCTCGCGCAGCGACGTCGTCGAACTCGGATAGGAAACCGTCGGCGCCCGGGAGTTCGCTCCCGGGAGGCCGCCTCACCCACGGTGTGCGAACACCGTGGACCACGACAGTAAGGACAACAGTTATGCCCACACCGTCAAAGGGTCCCCGTCTCGGCGGCGGACCGGCCCACGAGCGGCTGATCCTGGCCAACCTCGCGCAGTCGCTGTTCGAGCACGGCAAGATCACCACGACCGCGACCAAAGCCAAGCGGCTACGCCCGTACGCGGAGAAGTTGATCACCACCGCGAAGGCCGGCACCCTGCACTCGCGGCGCGAGGTACTCAAGGTCATCCGGGACAAGGACGTGGTGCACAAGCTGTTCGCCGAGATTGGGCCGTCGTTTGCGACCCGGGACGGCGGGTATACCCGGATCGTCAAAACTGCGCCACGCAAGGGCGACAACGCCCCGATGGCGATCATCGAGCTGGTTGGCGAGGAGACCGTGTCAGCCTCCGCCTCACGGGTTGCTCGTCGGGCCGCGTCGGGTTCCGCACCAGCCGCTGGCGACCGCCGGGCCCGGGTGGCGGCGTCCAGCGGTGCGACCGTCGGTGGTTCCAGCCCCGCGGTCGCCGTCGACGCGGATGATGCTCCGGCAGCGGGCGAGACAGTCACAACCGGCGCTGTGGTGGCCGACACTGGCGTCGTCGAGGATCCCGCGCTGGCCGAGGACGCCGGTGACCGGGAGAGCGGCTCCGCGCAGGCCATCGAGGCCGCCGACGAGGCGCCCGCCGAAGGCGCGGACGACACCAAGTAGCACGCACAGCGCGAACGGGGCGAGGCGACGGTGACGTCGTCCCGCCCCGTTGGTGCTTTCCGGTGTGTCACGATGCTGGAATGACCGGCCCAGGTAACACTGTGCGGCTCCGGCTGGACATTTCCTACGACGGAACCGATTTCGCCGGCTGGGCCATGCAACCGAAGCTCCGCACCGTGTGCGGCACGCTCACCGACGCCCTGAAAATGCTCCTGCGCCAACAGGTGTCACTGGTCGTCGCGGGGCGGACCGACGCGGGGGTTCATGCCACCGGGCAAGTTGCCCATGTCAACGTCCCCGCCAGCGCGTTGCACGCCCTCGCCCCCCGCACCGGCGATGCAGGCTCGCCGGATGGCCGCCACGGCCTGGTCCGCAGACTCGCCGGCGTTCTGCCGTCGGACGTCCGGGTCCGTGAGGTGTCGGCCGCCCCCGACGGGTTCGACGCCCGGTTCTCCGCGTTGCGCCGGCACTACCGCTATCGGATCGGCACCGCGGAGTGGGGCGTCGAGCCGGCCGATCACCGCTTCGTCTTCGCCCGGCGGCGGGGGCTGGACATCGAGTTGATGAATAGGGCCGCCGCCGCACTGATCGGCCTGCACGACTTCGCCGCTTTCTGCAAACCACGGGAAGGGGCGACCACCACCCGCCAGTTGCAGGGACTGACCGTTCGGGAGCACGGGGACCAGGTGTGGATCGAGGTCACCGCGGACGCGTTCTGCCACTCGATGGTTAGGGCCCTCGTCGGCTCGCTAATGGCGGTGGGCGAGGGCCGGGTCCCGGTGTCCCGTCCCGCCGAGCTGCTGGTGGCCGCCGCCCGCACGTCGGAGATCCACGTGGCGCCGGCGCACGGGTTGACCCTGATCGCGGTCGATTACCCGCCGGTGGATCAGCTGGCCGAGCGCAGCCGGATCACCAGGGCGACCAGGCTCCCAGATGTGGGACGGTGATCAGCCCCCTGTGTGGATGGAGATGAATACGGGGCAGCTGACTTCGTCTGTTTCGATCGTCCGACCGCGCTGTGGATCGAATATGCCGATGACTGGAGCTCCTGCATACGGGATCCGACACCGCCTGGGCCAAGGGAGATTTCGCGGACTACGTCACCCACCCCTACGCCATGCTGGCGAACCTCCGCAGTCGGTGGAGCCCGGTGGAGCCATTTCGCAGTCCGGTCCCGAAGACCGGATCTATGTACGGGTAGCCATTGTCGAAGCCGTGGTCTGCACTGACAATCGGGGACGGATTCTTCAATGGTGCTCGGAAGACATTTCCGGGTGCCGTCGGTTGACCGCGCTGCACTGCCCGGGGAGTTGAGCAGAACGCTGGCGAGGATGGCTGCTGCCGACATGTCCGCGCAGTGGCGCGCGCGAGTGAGCAACTGGTGGGCGGTGACCTGACCGGCGTGTGCACCTGGTTACTTTCCCACCCGGAAAGTACTTGCCATCCGCGCATCGGACCCGCCATAGTGGGTCTTCGGACCGAGTGATGATCTTCGGGTCACAGGTTGGCATCCGCGAGGGGCGAGGGAGAGACCATGACTGACGGGACCACTGGGGGAGGATCGGCACCGAGCGATCCGCTGGAACGAGCGGCATCGGCCAGGCGACGGGCATTGGACGCGGTGGACCGGTCCGCTCCTACGAACGGCCGGTACCTGGTCCTGTTCGGAGCGCTGTTCGGCGTCCTCACCCTGGCCGTCGGGCTGACTGCCCACCGCACACCCGTCGGACTCATCCTGAGCATGTCGGCCTTCGTCGTCTGCTTGCAACTGCTGGTCGCCCGAAAGGAGTCGACTAAGACCGCGGCCGGCCGGGGCTGGTCCCGCCGCGCTGGCGTCGCAGCAGCTGTAACTGGCGGACTGTATGTCTGCTCGGTCCTGATCGCGACATTCGAGGTGGTGGGCCAGTCCTTGGGGTTCTGGGCGCTGGCGGGACTTCTGGTCGCAGCTCCGGCGGTGCTCCGAGGGCTGCAAGAAATGCGCCGGTTGGCGTGAGCACCGGCGGACACGCCCGGCACCGGCTTGATCCGTTACTCACTTCACCAGTTCGGCTGTCCATGATGGCCGCTGTGAAGGACCTGGATGACATCGAGTTTGCTGCACTCCGAGATGCCGTGGAGGTCAGCGATTCCGTGCTGAGCAAGCAATTGTCCTCGCTGGAATCGGCGGGATACGTGCATCTGGAGAAGGGTTACTTCGGCAAGCGGCCGAGGACCTGGATCAGCTGCACGCCACCGGGTCGGGCCGCGTTCGATTCCCATGTCCGCGCTCTTCAGCAGGTTCTGGGCCGATAGCGCTTCCATGCCGCTCCGAGGGCTGCAACAGGCCTCCGGCAACGGCGCCGACTGCCCGAATATTCAAGCGCGATTACCGGGGGGAAAGCTGGGGTTGGACCCTCTGAATGATCAGCATCGGCCAGGACAGCGTCATCGGGGTCCTGGGGTATCTGCTGTTCCGCCGGTGAGACGGCTTCGGTGGGCAGCGGGGAGCCGACGCGCGCTTTTGACCTGCTAGACCGCCGCGCGGTACTCTCACTAGTCGGTGTGCCGCGCGGCTGCGTGCGGCGGTTCCTGCGCGGGTGCGCGGAGTCGAGCACCGCAGGGGGCACCCGTCCCCGCTCCGAAAGACCTGGACGAAACACCAGACCCGACTGAAGAGGCATATCCGTGCGCACGTACAGCCCCAAGCCCGGTGATGTGACCCACGCCTGGCACGTGATCGACGCGACCGACGTCGTGCTCGGCCGGCTCGCCAGCCAGGCCGCGCAGCTGCTGCGTGGCAAGCACAAGGCGATCTACGCCCCGCACGTCGACACCGGCGATTTCGTGGTGATCATCAACGCCGCCAAGGTCGCGGTGTCCGGGAACAAGCGGGACGGGAAGTTCCTCTACAGCCACTCCGGTTACCCGGGTGGACTGCGGAAGCAGACCGTCGGCGACCTGCTGGACACCCGCCCGGATCGGCTGGTCGAGAAGGCCGTCATCGGGATGCTGCCGCACAACTCGCTGGGCCGGTCGATGGCCCGCAAGCTGAAGGTCTACGCGGGCCCGAACCACCCGCACCTTGCGCAGCAGCCGCAGCCGTTCGAGATCATCCAAGTCGCCCAGTAGATCGAGTAGCCCAGTGAGCTTTTCCACCACCGCACCCAGAACAGCGAGATGAGTCAGTCCGTGAGCCAGAACCCCGAATCCGTCGACGAAGACTTCCCGGCGACCAGTGAGCCCGCCGAACTGTCGGCGGACATCGAACTGCCTGCATCGTTCGGTGCCCGTGACGAGGCCGCTGCCGATGAGGCGGAGGACGCCCCCGAGGTCGTTCCCGCCCGCCTGCCCATCACGATGGACCGCCCAGTGCAGACCGTGGGTCGCCGCAAGGAGGCAGTGGTTCGGATCAGGCTCATGCCTGGCACCGGGTCGTTCACCCTCAACGGGCGTTCGCTGGACCACTACTTCCCGAACAAGGTGCACCAGCAGCTGATCAAGGAGCCGCTGGTGATGCTGGAGAAGGCCGAGATCTTCGACGTCATCGCCCGGCTGCACGGCGGCGGGGTGACCGGCCAGGCCGGCGCGTTACGGCTCGCCATCGCCCGCGCGCTGATCGAGCTCGACGAGACCGATCGCCCGCCGCTGAAGAAGGCGGGCTTCCTTACCCGGGACGCCCGTGCCACCGAGCGCAAGAAGTACGGCCTGAAGAAGGCCCGTAAGGCCCCCCAGTACTCCAAGCGCTGATCGTGGCGGCACGCCTCCTCAGCAATGCGGCACGCCTCCTCGGCACTGCGGCACGCCTGTTCGGCACCGATGGTGTGCGGGGACTGGCCAATGCCGACCTCACCCCGGAGCTTGCTCTGCGCCTGGCCACTGCGGCCGCACAGGTGCTGGGCGAGCGCCGGGGTTCGGCGTCTGTGGCCGGTCCAGGTGTGGGCAGTTCGGGCCCTCGTCATCCCAGCCCCCGCCGCCCACTCGCGGTGGTCGGCCGGGACCCGCGGGCCAGCGGCGAGATGCTGGAGGCCGCGGTGGCCGCGGGGCTCGCCTCCGCCGGCGCCGACGTGGTGTTGCTCGGTGTGCTGCCCACCCCCGCGGTCGCGTTCCTCACCGCCGACATGTCCGCGGACCTCGGCGTGGTGATCTCCGCGTCCCACAACGCGATGCCGGACAACGGGATCAAGATCTTTGCCGCCGGCGGGCTCAAACTCGATGACGCCGACGAGGATGCCATCGAGCGCCGGATGCAGAACCCTGGTCCGTTGCCCACTGGTGACGGGGTCGGCCGGATCACCATCGCCGACGACGCAGATCGGCGATACCTGGACCACCTGCTGATCGCTACCCCGAACCCGCTGACCGGGTTGCGGGTGGTCGTGGACTGCGCACACGGCGCCGCGTCCCGGATCGCCCCCGAGGTCTACCGGCGGGCCGGCGCTGAGGTGATTGTGATCGGTGGCAGCCCGGACGGGCTGAACATCAACGCCGGTGTCGGGTCCACCTACCTCGCTGGCCTCCGCGAGGCCGTCGTCTCCGAGGGGGCCGACCTCGGGATCGCCCACGACGGTGATGCGGACCGCTGCCTGGCTGTCGCCGCCGATGGCACCGACGTCGACGGCGACGTGATCCTGGCCCTGCTGGCCATCTCGCTCAAGGAGCGCGGCCGCCTCGAGCAGGACACTGTGGTGGCGACGGTGATGGCCAACATCGGCTTCCACCAGGCGATGGCCAAGGCCGGCATCACCGTGCGAACCACTGCGGTGGGGGACCGGTACGTCCTGGAGGACATGCGCGCCGGTGGGTACTCCCTCGGCGGCGAACAGTCCGGGCACCTGATCCTGGCCGACCATGCCACCACCGGGGATGGCCTGCTCTCCGCGCTGCACCTGATGGCGACCGTGGCCTCGGCCGGCCGCCCGCTGGGCGAGCTGGCCCGGGTGGTCACCCGGTTCCCGCAGGTCCTTATCAACGTCCGGGTCACGGACAAGGCCGCAGTGGCGGCATCGAGCGAGGTGCTGTCAGCCGTTGACGCCGCGGTCGCCGAGCTTGGCGACTCCGGGCGGGTGCTGCTGCGGCCGTCCGGGACGGAGTCGCTGGTCCGGGTGATGGTCGAGGCCGCCACCCAGGGCCACGCGCAGGACCTGGCGGAGCGGATCGCCAAGGTCGTCGCGGGGGTCTGACCCGGCTGGGCTTGGTCGAGTTGGGCGGACCTATCGCGCGTTTTCCGCCCTTGGGCGCAGGATAAGTCCACTCAACTCCGGTTGATGGGAGTCTTCAGTTGTCCCCATCCGGCTGAACCATCCACAACGGGGCCGGGGTGCAGGTCAGCGCACGGGCAAGCCGCGACCCTGCCCTGGTGACCACTACGCCGGCCCGTGCCCTGCCCGCCGAGCTGCTTTCCCTCGCGGCGGCGCAGCGTGGTGCGCTGACCGGGAGCCAGCTGCGGGGGGCGATCGGCGAGCGGCGCATCACGTCGGCGGTACGGCAGGGAACGGTGGTTCGGCTGTGGCGGGGCGCCTATGCAGTTCCCGGGCGTGCTCGGACTGGGCCAGCCGCTGGCGGGGGCGCGGCGGCCGTCGCCACGGGGCTTCCAGGGGTGGCTGTCGCCACGGGGCTCCCCGCGGCGGCTGGGCTTCCCGCGGTGCCCCTTCCCACCAGGCTCACGGCGGCCGAACTCACCCTCGGCCGGTCGGTCGTGGCCTGTATGAGCACTGCGGCCGAGTTGTACGGCTTCGCCACCGACACCGACTGGCACACACATGTCCTAGGTGAGGGCCGGTGCACCGTGGACGGGCTGATCGTCCATCGCATGACGCCGCTTGGCTCCCTCCACCGGAGGGGGCCGTTCAGCGCGGTAGGCCCCGCCGAAACTGCGTGCGGATGGCTTGTCATGCCGGCACCCCGGAGCGCAGTCTGGCCGTGCTCGACGCGGCCCTGCGGCACCCAGCTGGTCAATCGGTCGCGAGGGCCTGGTCGGACGTTGGGCGGGACCTGCGCATTCGAGGCATCGGGCGAGTCCGCGCCCTGGTCCCGTTGGCGGATGCCCGGCCGGAGTCGCCGCCGGAATCCTGGCTGCGGTGGGTATGCCACGAGGCCGGGTTCCCTGCGCCCCAGCCTCAGTTCTGGGTGCGGATCCGCAAGTGGTACCGGCTGGATCTGGCCTGGCCGGAGCTCCGGCTGGGGCTGGAGTACGACGGGGTCGAGTTTCATACCGGCTCCCGGCTGACCGCCGACCGGGCCCGGCTCAACGCCCTGACCGCGGCGGGGTGGACCATTCGTGTCCGTAACGGCACCGATGCTGTTCTGCCGGCCGAGAAGCCTTGGTCGCGCAGATCGGCGTGCACCTGGCGGCTCGTCCCGGTCGCTGCGCTCCCGTCACGAGAGTTGAGTGGACTTATCGTGCGTTCGGGGCGGAAAAACGCTCGATAAGTCCACTCATCTCGAGTGTGGTAGCCCCATCAGCCCATCAGCGCGGTGGCGGCCAGGTCGCCGGGCGTCACGGTGGAATGCAGGTCGGGGTCGGCCAGGTCTTCCACCGTTGTGCCCTTGACTTTGTTCTCCATCTCGTCCGCCAGTTGTTCGGCGCCGGTCAGGTGGCGGATGAAGAATGCCGAGGCCAGCATCCGGGTGACCTGCTGCACCTTCTTGTCCGAGTCAGCGCCGATGATCCCGTTGACGAACGAGCTGCCCTCGGCCAGGCCCAGATGCCCGGAACCGTCGACCATCCGGAGCTGCGCCGGCCCGCTGCAGGACCGGGCTATCCGGGCCCCGTCCGACTCGGCCATGTCGTCCTTGGACCCGATCAGGTGCAGGCTCGGCGCGTAGACCTTCCCGGCGGCCTGCACCGCGGACGGGCTGGTCTCGGCGGCGGTGACGGTGACCACGGCCCCGATCCCGTCGTCGTTGGCGGCAGCCAGCATGGCCGCGCCACCCCCGGTGGAATGCCCGAGGACACCGAGCCGGCGGAGATCCCCGCGGACCCGGCCGGCACCCAGGTCGGAGTAGGCCATCATCCGCAGCGCCCGGGATAGGTCGAGAGCCAGCCCCTGGTGTGAGGAGAACAGGCCGCGGTGGGTGTTCGGGGCGACGACGATGATGCCCCAGGACGCGAGGTAGCGCATAGTGTCGGCGTACTTGTCGGCGGACTGCAACCAGCCATGCCCGACCGCGACGATCGGAAGCTTGCGGCCGGAGGTGGGGGTGAAGATCAACCCGGGCATCCCGGCCGGCGCGAGATCGCCGACGGCCACCCGGTTCGGCCCGCGGTAGGCGAAGTACTCCAGCGTCGGCCGGTCGATGCTGGGGGGCGGGCTCTTGGCCATCGGCTCCTCCGGTTCGGTGGCCCGGTTGCGCGGCCAGCTCTACGTGCCCTCGTACAGTAGCCGGACCCGCTCGAGGCAAGGGAGTGCACCTGTGGCCGAGGACTTTGCCAGCAACCTGCGCAGGTTGATCCGCGCCCGGTTTCCGCTGCTGTCCATCCAGACAGCCGAGGAGTCCAGGGTGCTGGGGGAGATCGCCGCGGTGGTCGGCAACCGCACCCAGGTGACGCCGGCCCGGCGGGTATATACCTGGTCGACGGCCAACGGGTTCGCCGCGCTCGGCCAGCCGGGCACCCCGGATACCAGGACCCCGCACGCCGCGCTGGTCGCCGCGGCCGCCCTGACCATGCCCAGCGTCGTCGTCCTGCTGGACCTGCACCCCTGGTTGGGATCGTCGAACACCCCGCCGGACACACAGCTGATCCGGGCGCTGAAGGACACCGTCCGGTTCTACAAGGACGGGGCGGTACCCAGGACGTTGATCATGATCTCGCCGACCCCGCAGATCCCGGCCGACCTAGAATCCCTGGTCACCCTGGTGGATTTCCCGTTGCCGACCGAGCCGCAGATCCGGGCCACCCTGGACGGGATGATCGCCCGCAACACCTCGGGCGGCGCGTTGACGGTGGAACTCGGCCCGGCCGGCGCCGAGCGGCTGGCGAAGGCGGCGATCGGGCTGACCGCGTTCGAGGCGGAGAACGCGTTCGCCCGGGCAATGGTCGACGACGGCAAGCTGACCGACGACGACATCTCCCTGGTGCAGGAGGAGAAGCGGCAGATCGTCCGGAAGTCCGGGGTGCTCGAGGTGGTCCGCTCGACGGTGCAACTGGATGACATCGGCGGCCTGGAGAATCTCAAGACCTGGCTGCGCAAACGGAACGGCTCCTGGCTCGACGAGGCCAGTGCCTACGGGCTGCCGGCACCCAAAGGCGTTCTGGTGACGGGTGTTCCGGGGTGCGGCAAGTCGCTGACAGCCAAGGCGATGGCGTCGGCATGGTCGTTGCCGCTGGTCCGGCTGGACATCGGCCGGGTGTTTGGCGGCCTGGTCGGGGCGTCCGAGCAGAACATGCGCACGGCGCTGCGGACGGCGGAAGCCATTGCGCCGTGCGTGATGTGGATCGACGAGATCGAGAAGGGTTTCGCGTCGGGGGCTTCCGGGTCCGGGGACAGCGGGACGTCGGCCAGGGTGTTCGGCACGTTCCTGAGCTGGATGCAGGAGAAGACGTCGGCGGTGTTCGTGATGGCCACCGCGAACACCATCTCGCTGCTGCCGCCGGAGATGATGCGCAAGGGCCGGTTCGACGAGATCTTCTTCATCGATCTGCCCACCGACATCGAGCGCCGGGTCATCTTCACCTTGCACCTGAAGGCCCGGCTGAAGGCGGGCCCGGCGCTCGGCGCGTTGCCGATCACCGACGATCTCCTGGACCGGCTGGTCAGCGCGACGGAGGGATTCTCCGGCGCCGAGATCGAGCAGGTGGTGATCGCGTCCTGTTTCGACGCGTTCAACGAGCGGCGGGCGTTGCGCGACGATGACCTGCTGCACGAGATCGGCAACACCGTGCCGCTGTCGGTGACGCAGGCGGAGCAGATCGCCCAGCTGCGCGCGTGGGCCGATGTCCGGGCCGTTGCCGCATCCGCGCCACAGGACCGCACCGGCTACACCACCCCCGATCCGGGGACAACCGCACCGGCGGTCCCGGCGGAGGCGGCGCTGTCCAGGGGTGGCCGGCCGATCGAGGCCTAATCCCCGCGCATGAACCCCGGGCGTGTGTCGCGAATGCCGGATCTGCCGGGCCCACCCACTAGCCTTCCAAGCATGTGCGGCATCATCGGATACACCGGCCCCCGTCAGGCGTTGCCCCTTGTTCTGGAGGGGCTGCGCCGGCTGGAATACCGGGGGTACGACTCCGCCGGGGTCGCCGTCCTGGACGGCGACGGCGGGATGAGCACCGCGAAGAAGGCCGGCCAACTGGCCAATCTGGAACGCCTCATCGACACCGGCGAGGTCGCGCTGAACGGGCAGACCGGGATCGGGCACACCCGGTGGGCCACCCACGGCGGCCCCACCGACCGGAACGCCCACCCGCACACGGACGTCGCCGGCAAGGTCGCCGTCATCCACAACGGCATCATCGAGAACTTCGCCTCGCTCCGAAAGGGGTTGGAGGCCAAGGGGATCGAGATGCGCAGCGACACCGACACCGAGGTGGTGGCGCACCTGTTGGGTGCGCAATTCGCCACCGGGCCCACCGCCGGGGACCTGCCCGCCAGTATGGCCGCGGTCTGCCGGAACCTGGACGGAGCGTTCACCCTGGTCGCGGTACACGCGGACGCCCCGGACATGCTGGTGGCCGCGCGCCGTAATTCGCCCCTGGTGGTCGGCGTCGGAGACGGGGAGATGTTCGTCGCCAGCGATGTCGCGGCGTTCATCGCGCACACCCGGGACGCCGTCGAGCTGGGCCAGGACCAGCTGGTGGTGATCACTCCGGACGGATATGAGGTCAGCTCGTTCACCGGTGGGGACCCGGCGGTCACCGAGTTCCGGGTCGACTGGGACCTGTCCGCCGCTGAAAAAGGCGGCTACGACTTCTTCATGGACAAGGAGATCGCCGAGCAGCCGGCGGCGATCAACGACACCCTGCTGGGCCACTTCGACGGGTCCGGGATCGTGCTCGACGAGCTGCGGCTCTCCGATGAGGACCTGCGCAACGTCGACAAGGTGTTTGTGGTGGCCTGCGGCACCGCGTTCCACTCCGGCCTGATCGCCAAATACGCCATCGAGCACTGGTGCCGGATCCCGGTCGAGGTGGAGGTGGCCAGCGAGTTCCGCTACCGGGACCCGGTGCTGGACCGGGACACCCTGGTGGTCGCGGTCAGCCAGTCCGGGGAAACGGCCGACACGCTGGAGGCGGTCCGGCACGCCCGGCGGCAACGGGCCCGGGTGCTCGCCGTGTGCAACACCAACGGGTCGCAGATCCCCCGGGAATCCGACGCCGTCCTCTACACCCACGCCGGGCCCGAGGTGGGGGTGGCCTCGACGAAGGCGTTCCTGGCCCAGGTCACCGCGAACTACCTGGTCGGGTTGGCGCTGGCCCAGGCCCGCGGCACCAAGTACCGCGACGAGATCGCCCGCGACTTCGAGATGCTGACCCGGATGCCGGACGCGGTCGCGACCACCCTCTCCTTGATGGACCCGGTCCGCAAGCTCGCCCAGGACATCGCCCGGTCCAAGGCGGTGCTGTTCCTCGGCCGGCACGTCGGCTACCCGGTCGCCCTGGAGGGTGCGCTGAAACTGAAGGAACTGGCGTACATGCACGCCGAGGGTTTCGCCGCGGGGGAGCTCAAGCACGGGCCGATCGCCCTGATCGAAGAGGGGTTGCCGGTGGTGGTCATCACCCCGTCGCCGCGGTCAGACCCGTTGCTGCACAGCAAGTTACTCTCCAATATCCGGGAGATCCAGGCCAGGGGAGCACGGACGATCGTCATCGCCGAGGAGGGGGACGACACCGTCGCACCGTTCGCCGACTTCCTGGTGGAACTGCCCCGGGTGCCCAAGCTGTTCCAGCCGCTGGTCAGCACGGTGCCGTTGCAGATCCTCGCCGCCGAGATTGCCCGGGCCCGGGGGTATGACATCGACAAGCCCCGGAACCTCGCGAAATCCGTGACGGTGGAATAGATCTGCCGGTGATGATCCCCGAGATCCCGCCGGGGGGAACTGTTCTCGGTATCGGCATCGATGTGGTTGCGGTCGACCGGTTCGCCGCGTCGCTGGCCCGGACGCCCGGCCTGCGCCGCCGGCTGTTCACCGCCGAAGAACAGCGCACCGGCACCGGGCATCCGCGCGGACCAGCCTCGATGGCCGCCCGTTTCGCGGTGAAAGAGGCTGCGGCCAAAGCGCTTGGCGTGCCGTCCGGAATGGATTGGCATGACTGCCAGGTGGTGTCGGCACCATCCGGCCAGCCCCAGCTCGAGGTGAGCGCCACCGTCGCGGCCGCGGCCGCGGCCCTGGGGGTACGGGAGTGGCGGATCTCGATGTCGCACGACGCCGGGATCGCGGCGGCCGTCGTCATTGCGCTCGGTTAGGGGTGCCGATCACCGAGCCGGACTGGCCGGCCGGGCTGCCGGCGTCGGTCTCGGCGACGGAGCTCGCCGGCGGACTGATCTGCGCCACCACCCGGGAGCGGTTGGCCGATGGGCGGGACGTCGTCGTCAAGCGCTGTCCCTACCAGGCCGAACTCGAAGCCGAGGGGTTGCGCGCGCTCGCCGCGGCCGGTGCTCCGGTGCCGGCGGTGCTCGGGGTCGCCGGTGGCGTGCTGGTGCTCGAGGATCTGCGTGGGACACCCGACTGGGCCGGCCTGGGCCGGGCCATCGCCCGGCTGCACCGGAGCACCGGGGAAAGGTACGGCTGGCACCGGGATAACCCGGCCGGCCTGTTCGACCAGGCCAACACCTGGTGTGACGACTGGCCGACATTCTTTGTCCGGCAACGGATTCTCGCCCACCTGGCCGACCCCGCCGTGCCCGCCGGGATGGCCGATCGGCTCCGCCGAGCCTGCGCCGGGCCGTTGCCCGAACTCTTGCCGGAACACCCGCCGGCCTCGCTCACCCATGGCGACCTGTGGGTGGGCAACGTCGTGGACGGTCGGTGGCTCCTCGACCCGGCGGTCTGTTACGCCGACCGGGAACTCGATCTGGCCTGCCTGGAGATGGGCGGCTTCCCGAACGCGGTGGTCCAGGCCTACCGTCAGGAATACCCGCCCGCCGAGGGGTACGACGGTCGTCGACCGGCGCTGCAACTGCACAAGATGTTGGTGGGGCTCCGGCATTTCGGGCCGGCCAGGCTGCCCCGGATCGAGGCGGTGCTGGCGCACTACGGCTGGTGAGCGAGAACCTAGGTGCCGCACAAAGTGTGGTAATCCCCGAAATCGACGGGCGCCGGCGCTGCGTACCGCTCCAATCCCGGGCGCTCGTCATACGGCCGGGTCACCGCATTCAGCAACCGGTCAACTGGCGCCAGGTCACCGTCTGTCGCGGCGGCAAGGGCCTCTTCGACCAGGTGGTTGCGGGGGATGTAGACCGGGTTCACCCGGTCCATGGCGTCGGCGTCCGGACCGAGGGCCCGCCACTGTTGCAGCCAGTCGTCGAACGCGGCCAGATCCAGAGACACCCCGCGGGCGGGTTCGAGGTCCCCACGGGCCGCGCGGGCCAGGTCCCGGTAGATCGACGTGTGGTCGACGTGACTCTGCTGAAGTTGCGCCAGCAACTCGTCGACCAGCGGTCCGGCGACGGCGGTATCCAGGCCGTGCGGGAGGCCAAGTTTGGCCGCCATTCCGGTCGACCACGTTGCGCTGTACCGGTCCCGGAAGCCGCCGAGAGCGTGCACAGCGAGCGCGACCGCCTTCTCCTGATCCGGGTCCAGCAACGGCAGCAGCGCCTCCGCCAGCCGGGCCAGGTTCCACTCCGCCACCACGGGCTGGTTGCGGTAGGCGTACCGGCCACCGGTGTCGATCGAGCTGTAGTGGGTGGCCGGGTCGAAGGCATCGAGGAAGGCGCACGGGCCGTAGTCGATGGTCTCGCCGGAGATGGTCATGTTGTCGGTGTTCATCACGCCGTGCACGAACCCGACCAGCATCCACTGCGCGACCAGCGACGCCTGAGCGGACACCACCGCGTCGAACAGCGCGAGGGCCGGGTTGTCGGCGTCCGCGGCGGCCGGGTGGTGCCGCTCGATGGCGTGGTCGGCGAGCCGGCGCAGGAGATCGAGGTCGCCGGTGGCCCGGGCGTACTGGAAACTGCCGACCCGCAGGTAGCTACTGGCGACCCGGGCCAGTACCGCGCCGGGCAGCACCGTCTCCCGGTGCACCGGCCGGCCTGTCGCCACCACGGCCAGCGACCGGGTGGTCGGGATGCCGAGCGCATGCATGGCCTCGCTGATGACGTACTCGCGGAGCATCGGCCCGACCGCGGCGTACCCGTCACCGCCCCGGGAGAACGGGGTCCGGCCAGAACCTTTGAGGTGCAGGTCATGTGGCCGGCCGTCGGCGCCGGTGAGCTCGCCGAGCAGCAACGCCCGCCCGTCGCCCAGCCGGGGGGAGTAGCCGCCGAACTGGTGCCCGGCGTACGCCTGCGCCACCGGGGTGGCCCCGTCGGGCAGGGCGGTGCCGACCAGCAGAGCGACCCCCTCGTCCGTCCGCAACCAATCCGGGTCGAGCCCGAGGTCGGTGGCCAGCGGCTCGTTCAGCACCAGCAGCTGCGGACCAGGCGCCTGCGCGGCCTGCCACGGCAGGGCCAATTCGGGTAGGCGGTCGGCGAACCGGTGGTCGAGCGTGACGGTGAGATCCCGGGCAATGGTCACGGGTCTCAGGGTACGGAGGTCGGATCCCACTCAGTCACAGTCGACTGCCACCGCAAGGGCGGTGCAGATCTGTCGCATTCGTTCGTCACTGAGCCGGCCGGTCCGGTTGATCAGCACCGAGAGGGAAACACTCTCGACGGAGTCGAGATTCACGGCGCAGCGGCGGGGCACTGGGTCGTCGTCGGGTTCCAGCACGACCTCGCTGACCAGCCCGCGGATCGTCGTCGTACACGGTGCCACCAGCGCGCGGCGGTGTCGGGGGATCACCGCGTCCCGAGAGAGCACCACCACCGGCCGCCGACCGATATCGGCCATCTCGCACCACCAGACCTCCCCCCGGGCAGGATTGGTCATGAGCGGTGAGTGCTCACGACCTGGCCGCGGCGGCCCGGAAGGACGCCAGGTCACCCCAATCGTCCGGTTCGTCGAGCGGGTGATCGTCGTAGGCGGCGTAGCTGGCGTCCACCTCGGCGGAGCGATGCCTGGCCACCAGGGCCGCCAGCGCCTCGTCCACGAGAGCGGCATCGGTGCGCCCCAGTCGCAACTTTCGAGCGCGGTCGAGGAGGGATCCGTCGACCGTCGTGCTAAGACGTACCCGGTTCATGCCATCATTGTGCCATGATCGACGCGTACTCCGTCAGCCAGATCCGGGCCGCCGAACGTGTTTTGCTGGCGCGAGAGCCAGAGGGTTCGCTGATGCGGCGGGCGTCATACGCGGTCGCCGCCGAGACCGCGGCCCGGCTCCCGTCCTCGCACCCGGGCCGGCGGGTGGTGCTGCTGGTGGGCTCGGGCAACAACGGCGGCGACGCGTTGTTCGCCGGGGCCTACCTCCGCGGACGGGGAATGGCGGTGCTGGCCGTGCTGACCGACTCTGGCGCCGCCCATCCCGCCGGTCTGGCCGCGCTGCGCCGGGCCGGCGGCCGGGTATGTGCGCACGACGCCCCGGGGGTCGGCCGTGCGTTCGCCATCGCGGACGTGATTGTTGACGGCCTGGTTGGGTTGGCCGCCCGGCCACCGCTGCGACCCGCGGCGGCGGCCCTGGTGGACCAGGCGAATGCCACCAATGCCCTCCGGGTCGCGGTCGACCTGCCCAGCGGGATCGACCCGAACACCGGCGAGGTCGACGGCTCGGTGTTCCGCGCGGACGTCACGGTGACGTTCGGCGGCGTCAAGACCGGTCTGCTGATCGCGGACGAAGAGACCGGGACCATCGTCAACGACTCACTGGGCATGCAGGTCACCGGCCCCCCCGATCTGACCGCGATGACGGACGGTTCGCTCGCCGGGCTGCTCACCGCTCCGGGGCAGGACGCCGACAAATTCACCGGCGGCCTGGTCGGCATCGCGGCCGGGTCGCCCGGATATCCCGGCGCGGCCGTGTTGTGCGTGGGCGGGGCGGTGCGGACCCGGCCGGGAATGGTTCGGTACGCCGGGGCGCAGGCGAGTGCCGTGCTGGCCCGCTGGCCGGAGGTGGTCGCCGCCGACTCGCCGGAACGGGCCGGGACGGTGCAGGCCTGGGTCATCGGACCTGGCCTCGGCACCGACGCCACCAGCTCTGCGCAGCTGCGCTGGGTGCTGGAGCAGGAGGTCCCCGTGCTGGTCGACGCGGACGGCCTGACCGTGCTGGCCGGTGCGCGTTCTCTGCTGGCGGAGCGGCGCCGGGCCGGGCTGGTCACCGTCCTGACCCCGCACGACCGGGAGTTCGCCCGGGTGTTCCCCGACCTCGACCTCGCCAATGGCGCGACCCGCGCGGCAGACAGACTGGGGGCGGTGCGGTCGGCGGCCTCGGCCAGCGGGGCCACCGTGCTGCTCAAGGGCCGGCGGACGCTGGTCGCCGAACCGGGCGGCCGGGCCGCGGTGAACCTGTCCGGGTCGTCCTGGCTGGCCACCGCGGGATCCGGTGACGTGCTGTCCGGGGTGATCGGATCATTGCTGGCGCACGGTCTCGAGCCGTTGACTGCCGCTGCGGGCGGGGCGTTCCTGCACGGCAGGGCCGGGGAACGGGCGGCGCGGTCCGGCCTGTTCGGCGCGCAGGTGCTGTGGGACCACCTGGCGCCGCCCGGTTCGTGATTCGATCATCGGGTGAGCAATCCCGCCGCCGCGCCGCCTGGCGTCCTGGACCGTCACACCAGGAGCGTCCGGGCCGAGGCCGTCGTCGACCTGGCCGCGGTCACCGCGAACACGGCGTTCCTGCTGGACACACTCCGGCGGCGGGGGTCGGCGGCCCGGTTGATGGCGGTGGTGAAGGCCGATGGGTACGGCCACGGCGCGGTCCCGGTCGCCATGGCGGCGATCCGCGGGGGCGCGACCGCACTGGGGGTGGCGACCCCCGAGGAAGCCCTGGAACTGCGGTCGGCGGGTGTCGACGTGCCCATCCTGGCGTGGTTGTGGCTGGCCTGGCAGGACGTCGCGCAGGCACTAGCGGCCGGAATCGAACTCGGTGTCTCCAGCCTGACGCACCTCGACGCGGTGCTGAACGCCGGTGGCCGGGCCCCGGTCGCCGTCGGTGGGGCGGCGGTCGCCCCGCGGATCCACCTCAAGTTCGACACCGGGCTGGGCCGGAACGGTGCCGGGCCCGCCGACACTGGCCGGCTGATCGACGCTGCCGCGGCCGCGCAGCGGTCCGGGCGACTCACCGTCGTCGGCCTGATGAGCCACCTGGCCTGCGCCGACGTCCCCGATGATCCGTCGGTCGTTGGCCAGACGGCGGCGTTCCGCGGGGTCATCGAGCTGGCCGACCGGGCCGGGCTTCGCGGCGTCGTTCGGCATCTGGCCAACAGCCCGGCGACCCTGGGTCACCCGGACACCGCGTTCGACCTGGTTCGGTGCGGCATCGGGGTGTACGGGGTCAGCCCGGTCGGACCGGTGGCCGGGCTCCGGCCGGCGATGGCGTTGCGCAGCACCGTCGCGCTGACCAAGCGGGTGCCGGCCGGTTTCGGCGTGTCCTACGGCCTGACCTACCGGCCCGCCGTGGAGACCACCCTGGCCCTGATTCCGCTCGGCTACGCGGACGGGATCCCCCGGGCGGCCAGTTCGTCGGCCGAGGCCTTCATGGCCGGTCGACGTCGGCGGATCGCGGGCCGGGTGGCGATGGATCAGTTCGTCGTCGACTGCGGCGACGACGACGTGCGACCCGGTGACGAGGTGCTGCTGTTCGGCAACGGCGAGCGGGGCGAGCCCACCGCCAACGACTGGGGCGAGGCGTGCGGCACCATCGGCTACGAGATCGTCACCCGGATCGGCCCCCGGGTCCCCCGCCGGTACACCGACACCGACGCCGACCACGACCTCGGGACCAGCCGGTGAGCGCGGTCGGCAGGATCCTCGGTGCGGCGGGCATCGTTACGGGGGTGATCGGGGCCTCCGCCCTGGGCGGCGTCACGGCGCAGCGGGTCGCCGTGCGAAAGTACCAGTCGGTGCATGCCGACCTGTTTTCCGATCCGGGGCAGCAGGACGGTTACGGCCGGTTGCAGGCCGACCGCAGTTACTCGGTCGACGCGGCGGACGGGGTGGCGCTGCACGTCGAGGAGGTCGGGCCGGCCGGGGCGCCGTTGACGGTGATCTTCGCGCACGGCTGGACCTTGCGGTCGGGTTCCTGGCACTACCAGCGGTTGGGGCTGGCGGGCCCCGGGGTGCGGTTGGTGTTTTTCGACCAGCGCTCGCATGGCGCGTCGACCCGGTCGCCGGAGGGTCACTCGACGATGGACTACCTGGCCTCCGACCTGCATCAGGTGATCGCGACCGCCGCGCCGACCGGGCCGGTCGTACTGATCGGGCATTCGATGGGCGGCATGGCCATCCTCACCCTCGCCGCCACTGATCCAGTGCTCGTTGCCGAACGGATCGTCGGGGTCGGGCTCATCTGCACCGGCGCCACCTACCTGCGTCCGTCAGAGCTGAATCGACTGCTGCTCACCGGAGGGAACCCGGTGGTGCGGCTGGTCACCACGTTGGCCGCGCGGTACCCGGCAGTGGTCGAACGCGGCCGGGCCAGCAGTCGAGACGCGGTGTGGTTGCTCACCCGGAGCCTGGGGTTTGCCAAGCCGGATGTGCCGGGGCCGATGGTCGACTATCTGGACGAAATGATCACCGGAACGCCGGTGGAGGTCATTGCCGAGTTCACCCCGGCGTTGTTCGCGCACGACCAGACCGCGGCGGTGCCCGCCCTGGTCGGTACCCCCACGGTGATCGTCGCGGGTGACCGCGACCGGCTCACCCCGGTGGCCCGGTCCCGGGCGATCGCCGACCTGCTGCCGGACGCCGAATTCGTGATCGCCGAAGGCTCCGGGCACATGGCGATGATGGAGGACCCGACGACCACCAACGACGCGCTCCGCAGGTTGCTGAAACGGGCGGCCCAGCATCAGGCGGGGAACGCCGGGGTTCTCCGATGACCGACTCGTCCGCGCTCGAGGCGAGCCGTCAGGTCTTGCTGACGACCCTCGCGGACACCCTGACCTTCGGCGAGGAGCTCGGAAGTGCTGTGCGGGCAGGCGATCTGGTGATCCTGAGCGGTTCGCTGGGCGCCGGCAAGACCGCCCTGACCAAGGGCATTGCGGTTGGCATGGGGGTGCGCTCGCTGATCACGTCACCGACGTTCGTGATCGCCCGGGTGCATCGTCCGGCCCCCGATCCGGGTCGCACTGGTTCAGTGCAGCGGGTGCCGCTGGTACACGTCGACGCCTATCGGCTGGCGGGGGCCCTCGAGTTGGATGACCTCGACCTGGACACCGACCTGGACGCCGCGGCGGTGGTCGTGGAATGGGGCGAGGGCGTCGCCGAGCGGTTGTCGGCCGAGCGGTTGACGATCGAGCTCACCCGGCTCCCGGACGATTCCAGGGTCGCCCGGGTAAGCGCCACCGGCAGCTGGCGGGATCGGTTGCCCGCGGTGCTGAATTCTTACGGTTCGAGGTAATGCGGTGACAGACCGGTCGAAGGTGCTGGTCGTCGACGACGATGACACGGTGCGAGAAGTACTGCGCCGTTATCTGAACCGGGACGGTCACGACGTGCTCGAGGCGGCGGACGGCGTGACCGGCCTGGCCCTGGCCAGGTCGGAGAGCCCGGATCTGCTGGTGTTGGACCTGATGCTGCCCGGAATGGACGGCCTCGCCGTCTGCCGTGAGCTCCGCCGGACGTCCACGGTGCCGGTGATCATGCTGACAGCCCTCGGTCAGGAATCCGACCGGGTGGTCGGCCTGGAATACGGCGCCGATGACTATGTGGTGAAACCGTTCAGCCCGCGGGAGCTGGCGCTGCGGGTCGGCCGGGTGCTGGAGCGGACCAGAGGCGCAACCGGCGGCGCGGGCGGCTCGGCAGTCGGCACACCCGCAGGGGAGCCGGTCGGAACCGCCGACGGTGAGCTGCGGGCGGATCCGGTCGCGCGGACCGCGCACTGCCGCGGGAGCGAGCTGGTGCTGACCGGGCGGGAGTTCGACCTGCTGGTGTTCCTGCTGCGGCACCCGGGTCAGGTGTTCGGTCGCGCGGAGCTGATGGAGAAGGTATGGGGCTGGACCTTCGGCGACCAGTCGACGGTGACGGTGCACGTCCGCCGGCTGCGAGAGAAGGTGGAGGCCGACCCGTCCCGGCCGAACCGGATCGTGACGGTGTGGGGCGTCGGCTACCGACTCGACTCCTCTGCGGCGCCCGGGGGTGAACCGCGATGATCGACGTCCTGCACATCCTGCCCTGGGCCCTGCTCGCGGCGGTGTTGACCGGGGGGACCCTGCTCGCGGCCCTGCAGTTGCTGCGGAACCGTTCCGTGACAGGCAATATCGCCGCGCTGGTGATCATCCCGATCCTGGCGGTGTTGATCTTCGTCGTGTCCATCAGTGGGTTCATGTACACCCCGGCGCTGGCGACGACGGCCACCGCGTGTGCCCTGATCGCCGCCGTGGTCATCCCGGTCGCGCTGGTCCTCGGCCGGCGGATCGCCGTGCGCGCCCTGCTGGCGGAGCAGGAACGTGCCGCCGAACGTTCGGCCGAGGCTTCCCGCCGGCAGCTGGTGGCCTGGGTCAGCCACGACTTGCGGACCCCGCTCGCGGGGATCCGGGCGATGAGCGAGGCGTTGGAGGATGCGGTCGTGGTGCAGCCCGCCGAGGTGGCCGACTACGCGCGGCGCATCTCGGCGGAGACCGCCCGGCTGTCTACCCTGGTGGACGACCTGTTCGAGCTGTCCCGGATCAACGCCGGTGCACTGGCCCTGACGTTCGCTCCGGTGTCCACCGAGGAACTCGTGGCCCAGGCCCTGGAGACCGCGGCGCCCGCCGCGCACCTGCGGAACGTCCAGCTCTCGGCCTCCGCAGAACCACGGTGGCCGATCGTCCGTGGGTCCGATCACGAGTTGCAGCGAGTGCTGCGAAACCTGCTGGTCAACGCCATTCGGCATACTCCGGCGCAGGAGCGGATCGAGGTCGCCGCGGGCCAGACCGCGGACTACGCGTGGCTGGCGGTGCAGGACGCCTGCGGCGGGATCTCCGAGGCCGATCTGCCGAAGGTCTTCGACGTGGCGTTCCGGGGTGCGCCGGCCCGGTCCCCGCAGGCCGGGGTGGCACCGGCGGAAAGCGGTGCGGGGCTGGGCCTGGCCATTGCGCTCGGTCTGGTGCAGGCCCACGGCGGCCAGCTCAGCGTTCGGAACGAAGGTGCGGGCTGCCGGTTCGAGGTGCGGCTGCCCGCCGCGGTGTCCTGATCTACTGGCGGTCGACCATTTTGCAGGAAAGCGAGCGAGCCCATGACTGTCCCCGATGCCGGACCCGGATCTGACCAACCCGATCAGCCCGCCGGGTCGCCGGCCGACCGGGTGGCCGCCCTGATGCCCGGCCTCATCCGGGAGCTGCAGGGCCTGGTGGCGATCCCATCGGTGGCCTTCCCCGGATTCCCGGCCGACCCGGTGCACCGGATGAGCGAGGCCGTCGTCGACCTACTCCGGCGCAGCGGTGCCCCGGCCCGGTTGCTGGAGATCCCCGGCGGCTACCCCGCGGTGTGGGCCGAGATCCCGGCTCCGCCCGGTGCGCCGACGGTGCTGCTGTATGCGCACTACGACGTGCAGCCCGCGCCGGTCGAGCAGGGCTGGGACTCCGACCCGTTCATCGCGACCACCGGCGCGGACGGCCGGATCTACGGCCGCGGGGCCGCCGACGACAAGTCCGGCCTGATCATCCATGCCGGTACGTTGCAGGCGTTCGGCCCCGACCTGCCCGTCGGGGTCAAGATTCTCATCGAGGGCGAAGAGGAAACCATCAGCCACCTCGAGGATTTCGTCGATGCCAATCCCGAGATGGTCGACTGCGACGCCTTTGTCATCGCGGACATGGGTAATCAGGCGGTCGGCCGTCCGGCGTTGACCACCGCGCTGCGCGGTGAAGTGTCGTGCACCGTCAGGGTCCGGACATTGGCCTTCCCGGTGCATTCCGGTGTCGCCGGCGGCGCCGCGCCGGATGCGTTGGTCGCGTTGATCAGGATGCTCGGGACCCTGCACGACGAGGACGGTTCGACCGCGGTGCCCGGTGTCGCGACCGGCGAATGGCCGGGCGCCGACGTCGATGAGGCGGTGTACCGGGCGAGTTCGGGCGTGCTCGACGGGGTGGACCTGATCGGCTCGGGAACGCTGGCGTCCAGGCTCTGGGCGAAACCGTCGGTGACCGTTATCGGCATCGACGCGCCGACGGTGCAGGCCGCGTCCAATGTGCTGATTCCCGAGGCGACCGCAAAGATCTCGATGCGGATCGTGCCCGGCGCCGACGCCGATCACGAGCTGAAACTGCTGACAGCCCACCTGGTCTCAGTAGCTCCCTGGCGTGCCGAGGTCGAGGTCACCCCCTTGAAGGCCGGCTGGCCGTTCGCCGTCGATATGACCGGTCCGATCGTCAATGCCGCGGAGTCCGGCTTGACTGAAGCGTTCGGCGTCGCCGTGGAGACCATCGGCTCGGGTGGATCCATCCCGTTGATCAACACACTGAAGAAGGCCTGCCCGCGCGCCGAGGTGATCCTGTGGGGGGCCGAGGACACCGCTCGGTCCCGGATCCACGCCTCCAACGAGAGCGTCGACCCGGCGGAGATCGAACGGATGATCCGGGCCCAGGTGGTGACGCTGCAGCGCGTCGGGACGGCCTCGGTGGAGTCGGCCTGAGCAAGATTTGCCGGGTCGACCCGGCTCGGGCGGTTCTTGGATTTGTGTACTTGGTAGCTGCTTGAGTCCAGTGACCTGCAGGCCAATTGTCCCGTATCAGCGGTGGTCAGCGGCAGGTGTAGGAGAGAAGCCGATCTGTTCGAGCAGACCGTCGAGTGCGGTCGCAACACCTTCGGGGTCGATGAGCATGTGTAGGTGATTCCCGGGTAAGGCGTTGACCTTCCATCCTCTGGTGACTGCTTCAGCTAGTTCCGCGTTGTAAGTGTCCCCGAACGCGAGGTATGCGGAGGGCTTGTTGTCCCATCCGGGGGGCATCTGCAATTCCTCGGTGAAGTAGGACAGTGGCAGTCGGATCTGCTGGCGTTCTACTTCTGCCCGGACTTCATCATCGGGGAATAGCGCCTCGCGATCTCCCGGATCCCACCAGGATGTCCAGGGTGGTAACAGACCTGCACTATCAGCCTTCTCGGCAAGGAAGGTCAGGAGTTGAGGCGGTGCGAGGTGCGCTGGGCCGGCTGTCGGCGGCAAACCGGCATCCAGGAACACGTACCCGACAACCGGGCGCATCTGTGCGATGAGCGGTACGAACAATCCGGCATTGCTGTGCGGAATCAGAACGATGTCTCGATTTGTGGGCAGGGCGTCGATGTACGCGTCGAGCACAGATTCGGCGTTGCGCGTCGCGCTGGCCCATGGAGGGGTTGCGAGTACATCCCATCGCCGAGCTGTAAGAGAAGGGACAACCTGGTCCCACACTGCCGGTCCCAGAAGCGGACTAGGCAGCAACGCCAGCACAGGCATATCCAACGGTACGTCCGCCTCGCGCATTGAGCCGGTGTGGTGTACCCGGGACGCTGGACGGGGCGGGAACTCAGCAGAAAGTTATCCGGTACTTATGTTCGATATGTGCGGGTTGAAGTGACCTGACGAAGCGGGGACTGTCGGTGGTGGGTTGTAGGTTCTGAGTATGGACGAGGACAGGGTCGAAGCCGCCGATGCCAGTGCTGGTGCTGGTGCTGGTGCTGCTGATGGTGCTGCTGATGACGCGCGGCGGTTGGTCGATGAGGTGGTGGAGGCGCAGCGGGTGTTGGCCCGGGCTCAGGCGGGGTTCGCGGGGTTGGTGTGTTCGTTCGCCGATACCCGGCGGGGCCTCGATCAGCAGCTGCTCGGCCAGGTCGGCGGCGGGGCCGGCGGGGGTGCTGGTTCGGGGGCGGCGCGGGCGGGTTTCCGGGCGGGGGAGTTCGCGGCGGCGGAGATCTCGATGGCGGTGCGTTCCTCCCGGTACGCGGTGTCGAGGTTGATCGGGATGACCCGCCGGGTCCGGGCGGAGGCACCGGAGGTGTGGGATGCGTGGGTCGCCGGGGATGTCGATGCCGACCGGGTGTTGCGGATCAACCGGGCGTTGCGCCGGTTGGTGCGGGATTCCTCGAAGCAGTTGTTGAACGCGGTGGTGGTGGATGTGGCGGCGTCGAGGTCCCCGGAGGTGTTGGGCCGGTGGTTGAACCAGTTCATTGTGCAGACGGAACCTGATTTGCAGGATGAGCGGTTGCGCCGGTCGTTCGCGGACCGGTATGTCTCGGTCCGCCCGGATGTGGATGGGATCAGTTTTCTGTCGGCGGCGTTGTCGTCGGTGGATGCGCAGGCGGTGGACCGGGTGTTGACGGCGCTGGCCGGGGCGGCGGAGCCCGGTGATGTTCGGACGGTGCGGCAGCGCCGGGCGGATGCCCTGGTCGATGTGTTGTGCGGTCGGGTGAGTAACGGGTGCCACGTCACCTGGGACACCAACACCGACACCGACGACCACCTCGACGACGAAACCGCCGACCACACAAGCACGGATCTCGACGGCGCATCGGATCTGGACGGCGCATCGGATCTCGACGGTATCCGTCATGGCGACAACGACAGCGATCATGGTGACCACGCAGGCGGCGCCGGGCCGGACTGCTCCGAACCGGTTGGCGACGGTGACTGGGACGCCGGGGATTGGGACCTGCCGGCGTCGGCGTTCCGCCCCGATCTCAGCGCGGGGCGGTCCGGACCGGATCCCAGCGCGGGGCCGCCCGATGACACGGGGCCGCCGGATCCCGTCGGGACGGCACGGTTCCCGCTGACACCGTCGCGTACCGGTGGGTACCCGCCCGGGACGGCTCAGGTCACCCCCTGCCCCGGCTCCGGCGACGGCCACGGCCCCGGTCTCGGCGGTGGCGGCTGCTGCGGTGATGGTGCTGACGGCAACGGCAACGGCAACGGCAACGGCATCGGCAACGGCGGCAGTGGCGGTTGCACGGCCCGGCCGGTGCCGGTGACCATCGGGATCGTGGTCTCCGCGGCGTCCCTGTTCGGGGTCACGGACACCCCCGGTGAGTTGATGGACCGGTCCGCCTCCGTCCCGGCGGGGGTGATCCGGGAACTGGCCCACCAAGCCGGTACCCTGTTCCACCGGCTCCTCACCGACCCGGAAGGGAACCTGCTCGACATCACCGAACTGGGCCGGTTCCCGTCCCGCAAGCTCGGTATCGCGGTCCGATTCCGGGACGGCACCTGCACCGCACCGTCGTGCACGATCAACGCCGCTGGTTGCGATCTGGATCATGTCGTCCCGGTCCCGCAGGGTCCGACGTCGGCGGGGAACCTGAAAACGGATTGCCGGCCCGATCACCGGGCGAAAACCCACGCCGGGCACCGCTCCGCCCGCACCGGGCCGCACACCAATGAATGGACCACGCCCACCGGGCACCGGTACGTCACCCAGGATCAACCATTCCTCGTCGAAGACTGGCCAGACCCGGACCCTGACCGCGCGGAACCCACCGGAACCACCGCATCCACCGGCGCCGGGAACCCCGCGTCCGGGCAGGGCGCGCCACGTACCGGCGGGCCCCGTCAGGTCACACCCCGGCAGGGCGACAAACCCCGGCGGCGCAAACGCCCGCGACCCAGGTCACTGTGAGACGCAGGGTCCGCGCATAGCCACGCCCACGGACGCCAGCCTCCACGAACGCCAGCCTCAGCGGGCGCCGGTCTCCTCGTACACCCCGCTCCCACTCCGCCACGGGCTGCCCGGTCGCATCAGGCCCGGCGCGGCGTGCTGTCCCGGACAACCACGTCACCGGGCACCGTGATCACCGTTGGTTCCGTCTCCGCGGACCCGCCTTTCAGGGCGAGATCCAAAGCCCGGCCGCCGATCTGGACCAGCGGCAGCCGAACGGTGGTGAGCGCGGGCCGGACGTCGCGCAGGGTGGGAATGTCGTCGAAACCGGCCACCGCCATGTCCCGTGGCACCCGGTACCCCTGGTCGCGGAGGGCCGCGGTCGCGCCGACGGCCATCACGTCGTTGACCGCGAACACCGCTTCGACCTCGATGTCCCGGTCGAGCAGTTCGGTCATGGCGGCGTAACCGCCGTCCCGGGTGAACTGGGCACCGATGATGTTCTCCTCGGGCAGACCGACTCCCGCCCCGGCCAGGCCGTCGCGGAACCCGGCCACCCGCTCGTCGGAGGTCACCAGGGCTTCCGGTCCGGCCAGCACCGCGCAACTGCGGTATCCCAGCGAGACCAGGGTCTGGGCCATTCGCCGTGCACCGCCGGCATTGTCGATGACCAGGGTGTTGACCGGCAGGGTGTGTTGGCCGATCACGGCGACGTGCCCGCCGCCCACCGAGAACCCGAGCAGCTCCTCGGCCAACCGGTCTGCCGCCTCGGGATCGGTGAAACGGGACCCGGCCAGGATGACCGCTTTGGTCCGTTGCCGACGGAGTTCCTCGACATGCCGGATCTCAGTGAACGGGTCGGAGAGCGTCGAGGCGATGGTGACGATCAGTCCGCGCTCCGCCGCGGCGGCCATCACCCCGGACGCCATGCTCGCCGCCGAGGGATCGGCAATGTCGTGGACGATCAGCCCGACCGTCATTGTGCTACCCATGACCATTGCCCTGGCGTTCGCGTTGGGCGAATAGTTCAGTTCGGCGGCGGCCGCACGCACTCGAGCCCGCAGATCCGGTCCCACGGTGCGGCCGGCCCCGCCGTGCAACGCCCTGGACGCGGTGGCCAGCGAGACGCCGGCCCAGCGGGCGACGTCGGCCAGGGTGACCTGTTCCGCCATAGGCCCGAGCCTAATCGCGCTGGAACCGGCCGAGGCCCGGTTCACCGTAGGATCGCTTCCTGTGCTGGTGCTCGCTATCGATACCGCCACGCCGTCGGTCACCGCCGGAGTGGCGAGGCTCCCAGCTCGGTCCGAAACGCCGAGCCTGCTGGCGGAGCGCGTCGTCATCGATGGATTCGCACATGCTGAGCAGCTGATCCCGCTGGTCATGCAGGCCGTGGACGCGGCTGGGCTCACGCTGCGCGACCTGGACGCCATCGTGGTCGGGTTGGGCCCCGGGCCGTTCACCGGTTTGCGGGTCGGCATCGCCACCGCGGCGGCTCTGGGCGACGGTCTGCGGCTCCCGGTGCGCGGCGTGCCGAGCCACGACGGCGTCGCCCGGGCCGCCGCGCCGCTCGCCGGCGACCTGCTCGTGGTGACCGACGCCCGCCGCCGGGAGGTGTACCTGTCCGGGTACCGGGCGAACGGCAGCCGTTCCGTCGGCCCACTGGTGGTCGCGCCGTCCGCGGTGCCGGGCCTGCTGGCGGCGCAGGCGTTCCAGGCCCAATTCATCACCGGCCCCGGCGCCGGCCTGCTCGATCCCTACCGGGACGCGACCTTCGCACCGGTCGCCATCGACCTGCCGGGTGCCTCGCCGGTCGCCGGATTGGTCACCGCAGCGGCGGCCGCCCTGTTCCGCGGCCCCGCGCCCGGCCCGCTGACCCCGCTGTATCTGCGACGGCCGGATGCGACCGAGCCGGGCGCCCGGAAGTCGGTGCTGGGCCGGTGAACCACCCGGATGAGCTCGAAATGCTCGACGCCGCGGACATTCCCGCTCTGGTCGCGTTGGAACAGCAGCTGTTCCCGGGAGATTCACCGTGGACGGCGAAGATGTTCCGGTCCGAACTCGAGGCCGGCAACTACTACGTCGTGCATCGGGACGACACCGGCGCGGTGGACGGGTACGCCGGGCTGGCCCTGATCGGAGATGAGGCCGAGGTGCACACCATTGGCGTCCGGCCGAATTCCCAGCGGACCGGCCTTGGACGAAAGTTGTTGCGGCAGTTAATAAAAGAGGCGGGTGAGCGGCGGATGCTGTTGGAGGTACGGACCGACAACGACCCGGCCATTGCGCTGTACACCGCCGAGGGGTTCACCGTCGTGGGAACCAGGCGCCGGTACTACCGGCCGAGCGGCGCAGACGCCTACACCATGGCGCGGCCTCGGTGACCGGCCGGGGGGCGCCCGAAGGGGCGATCGGCACCATCGTCATGGGAATCGAATCGTCCTGCGACGAAACAGGTGTCGGACTGGTGCGGATCACCGGAGGCGCACCGGAACTGCTCGGATCCGCCCTGGCGTCCAGCCAGGACGAGCACGCACGGTTCGGCGGAGTGGTACCGGAGATCGCGTCCAGGGCGCACCTGGAGGCGATGACCCCCACCGTGCACGCGGCCTTCGCCGACGCCGGCCTCGAACCGGCCGACGTCGGTGCGATCGCGGTGACCTGCGGCCCCGGCCTCGCGGGCGCGTTGCTGGTGGGGGTAGCGGCGGCCAAGGCGTACGCCGCGGCCTGGCAGGTTCCGCTGTTCGGGGTCAACCACCTCGCCGGCCACGTCGCCGCCGACACCCTCGAGCACGGACCGCTGCCGCAACCGACGGTTGCCCTGCTGGTCTCCGGCGGACACACCCAGCTGCTCCGGGTGGACGACCTGGCCGGCGAGATCACCGAGATCGGCACCACGGTCGACGACGCGGCGGGTGAGGCCTATGACAAGATCGCCCGGCTGCTCGGACTCGGCTACCCCGGCGGACCGGTCATCGACCGATTGGCCGCCGACGGCGATCCGGCCGCCGTGCGGTTCCCGCGCGGACTGACCGGGCCACGCGACTCCCGGTTCGATTTCTCCTTCTCCGGGCTGAAGACCGCAGTGGCCCGGCATGTCGAGTCGGCGGAACGAGCGGGCCGCACCATCGACGTCAATGACGTCTGCGCGTCGTTTCAGGCTGCGGTGATCGATGTACTGACCAGGAAGACCGTGGCCGCGGCGACCGAGCTGGGTGTCGGCACGGTGGTGATCGCCGGCGGGGTGGCCGCCAACAGGGGTCTGCGAAAGCTAGCCGAAGATCGCTGCGCGGCGGCGGGTGTGAAGCTGCGCATCCCGCGTATCGGCTTGTGCACCGACAACGGGGCGATGATCGCCGCGTTGGGCGCCCACGTGATTGCCGCGGGCGGCGTGCCGTCCGGCCCGCTGCTGACCGGGGACCCCGGTCTGGACGTCTCGCAGGTGCACGTCCCCGCCCCCGGTACGGGCTGAGTCAGCCCCCCCGGCACGGGTTGAATCAGCCGCCCGCCGCACCCCCGCCGGCCCGCTTGCCGATGCCGGTGGAGTCCGCCCGCTGCTCGTCCACCAGGAGCGCGCTGACGTCGGCGTCGTCCACCGTCGCGTCGTGGTCGACGGCTCCGGCACCGTCCCCAGCAACCCCGTTCTCGTCCGGCAGCTCGTCCGGCAGCTCGTCCAGGTGCCCGTCGACAGCATCCGACCGGCGCTCCAGGAGGGCCTCCTCCAGGTCGAGATCGTGCTGCATCTCGCGCAACACCTCCTCGGACAGGTCGCCCCCGTCCCGCATGGCCACGATCACCGAGCGCTCGATGCCCAGCAACGAGCGGCGCCAGTCAGCGAGAACACTGAGCCGTCTCCCGAAGTCCTTGGACTGATCGCCGTCCCAGTTCCGCCAATCCCGCAGCGACGCCCACTTGCGCATCAATTCGGCCTGCCGCTGGGACAGCTTGCCGGCGTCGCACAACTCGTCGACCTTCCGGTTGATCGCCTCGCTGGCCTGCGCATGCGCCTGCGCGCGTTCCCGCTGGTCGTCGGCCCGGTGATCCTGCATGACGCCCAGCCGGCGGACCACAGTCGGGAGCGTCAGTCCCTGCAGCACCAGGGTTCCCAGGATCACCGCGATCGTGCAGACCAGCAGCAACGAGCGGAACGGGGTCTCCAGCGGCAGGGTCTGCGCGGCAGCCAGCGAGACCACCCCGCGCATCCCGGCCCAGGAGACCGCGGCGACCCCCCGCCAGCCGACCATCTCGGCCGACTTGCCCAGCCGGGACACCAGATGAATGATCGCGAGCCAGAGCGGCCGGCTGACGATCACCGTGATCAGCACCGCGGCGATCGCCACGAAGACACTGCCGTCGGCGCTGTCCAGGTTGCCCAGGATCGCCCGCAACTGCAGCCCGATCAATGCGAAGACCACGCCCTCGAGGACGAACCTCACGGCCGCCCAGGTCGCGGTCTCGGTCAACCGCACCGAGGCGGCAACTTCCTTCGGCGACCGGTAGCCGATCACCAGAGCGGTGACGACGACGACCAGCACCCCCGAGGTGTGTACCTCTTCCCCGATCGCATAGGCGGCGAACGGCGAGACGAGGGACAACGCAGTGATAGTGAGCGGGGACGCGGCGGTCCGGCGAACGAAGGAAAGCACCAGGCCGAGGACGACGCCGATGGCGACGCCGCCCATCGACGCCCAGGCGAATGCGCCGACGGTGGGCAGCAGGGCGACCGAGCCGGCGCTGATCGCGGCGATCGAGACCTTGAGCGTGACCAGCGAGGTCGCGTCGTTGAAGAGCGACTCGCCCTCCAGCACGGTGACCAACCGGCGGGGCAGGCCGACGCGTTTGGCCACCGCGACCGCGGCCACCGCATCCGGTGGCGCCACGATCGCGCCAAGGGCAAGCGCTGCCGCGAACGGGATCGCCGGGATCAGCGCAGTGAGCACCAGGGCCACCGTCAGGGCCGTCAGCAGCACCAGCACGACGGCCAGCTGGAAGATCGGCCGTAACAGCTTCTTGATCGCCACCGCCGAGGATTCGAAGGCGGCAGCGAACAGCAACGGCGGGAGCAGCACTGTTAGGACCAACTCCGGGCTGACCTCGAACGACGGCACCCCGGGGACGAAGGACACCAGCACACCGGCCAGCACCAGCATGATCGGCGCGGGCACGGTGAACCGGTTCGACACCGAGGTCACCAGCAACACACCGACAACGAGTGCGACCACCGGAAGCAACGATCCCACGCCCCACCTCACTTCCTTCGTGCACGTCCAGATCGGCCCACCACGCTACCTGTGCTGCCGGGTCGACCGGGCCGTGCCAGGCTGGGACCGCGCCTGCAGGCAGGCAGGCCGACCGAGAGGATCCGAACGTGGCGAGCACTAGTCCCGGCTACTCCATCACCGTCCGCGTCGAGGCGCCGTCGGTCATCGGCGCCACCGCCGACCTGGCCACCGCCGTGATGACTGCCGGTGGTTCGCTGACCGCCCTGGACGTGGTGGAGTCCCGGACCGACCTGATCGTGGTCGACGTGACCTGTGACGCGACCGACGCCACCCATGCCGAGCAGGTGACCAGGTCGATCGAAGAACTACCCGGCGTCACCGTCCGCAAGGTCAGCGACCGGACGTTCCTGCTGCACCTGGGCGGCAAGATCGAGGTGGTACCGAAGGTTCCGCTCAAGCACCGCGACGACCTGTCCCGGGCTTACACCCCCGGGGTCGCCCGGGTCTGCATGGCGATCGCCAACAACCCCGCGGACGCCCGACGGCTGACCATCAAACGGAACACGGTGGCCGTGGTCACCGACGGGTCGGCGGTGCTGGGCCTTGGCAACATCGGCCCGGCCGCGGCGATGCCGGTGATGGAGGGAAAGGCCGCGCTGTTCAAGCAGTTCGGCGGGGTCGACGCGTGGCCGGTGGTGCTGGACACCCAGGACACTGATCTGATCGTCGAGATCGTCCGCTGTATCGCGCCCGGCTACGGCGGGATCAACCTGGAGGACATCGCGGCGCCGCGGTGTTTCGAGATCGAGCGGCGGCTGCGCGACCTGCTGGACATCCCGGTGTTCCACGACGACCAGCACGGCACCGCGATCGTCGTGCTGGCGGCGCTGACCAACGCGCTGCGGGTGGTGAAGAAGGAGCCGGCAGACGTCCGGGTGGTGGTCTCCGGGGTCGGCGCGGCCGGCCGCGCAATCATTGAGCTGCTGCACCACCAGGGGTTCACCGACATCGTGGGCTGCGACCGGCACGGCGCCATCCGGCCGGACAATCCGAACCTGGACGACTACCGCCGGTGGATCGCGGACACCACCAACCCTCGTGGGGTCAGCGGGACGTTGGCCGAGATGCTGGTCGACGCGGACGTCTTCATCGGCGTTTCCGCGCCGAACCTGCTGACCGGCGAGGACATCTCGCGGATGGCGGACAAGGCCGTGGTCTTCGCGCTGGCCAACCCCGATCCCGAGGTCGACCCGTTTGCCGCCGGTAGGCACGCGGCGATCGTGGCCACCGGGCGCTCTGATTTCCCGAACCAGATCAACAACGTGCTGGCCTTCCCGGGGTTCTTCCGCGGCATGCTCGATTCCGGTGCGCACGAGATCACCGACGCCTGCCTGATCGCGGCCGCCACCGCCATCGCCGACTGTGTGGATGCCGCCGAACTGAACGCCAACTACATCGTGCCGTCGGTGTTCGACCCCGAGGTGGCGCCCGCGGTGGCTGCCGCCGTTCGGAAGGCCACCGCCGGTGATGCCGGCAGCAGCCTGGGGGCGGCGGTAGGGCGCCGACCGGGCGGCCGGACCGCCGAGATCGGGCGCTAGCCGACCCGGTGGTTGAGACCTGGCACTCGCATGGCTAGAGTGCTAGTCGAACGGCACAGTGACGGTCCGGCACCCGCGACGACGGCCCTGATCTTCGCCGCTCATGTAGACAACCAGACGGCGGGTCCGCTCCGGGTCCTGCTACAGAGTCGAACCCCAGAAGGGGGAGGTCACCACCGTGGCGAGCGTGAACATCAAGCCGCTCGAGGACAAGATCCTCGTTGAGGCCAATGAGGCCGAGACGACGACCGCTTCCGGCATCGTCATCCCCGATACCGCCAAGGAGAAGCCCCAGGAGGGCACCGTCCTGGCAGTTGGTCCGGGTCGTTACGACGACAACGGCAAGCGCATCCCGATCGATGTCGTCGAAGGGGATGTCGTCATCTACTCCAAGTACGGCGGCACCGAGGTGAAGTACAGCGGCAAGGAATACCTGCTGCTGTCGGCGCGTGACGTGCTAGCCAAGGTCGCCAAGTAATTCCGGCAACTGGCATCATCCGCGCCCCGGCGGCCCGCACCCGCGGGCAGTCGGGGCGCTGGTGTCTGCCCCGTTCTCCCTTATCTCCCCGATTTCCCGAACAGGACTGGACAACTCATGGCGAAGCAGATCAGCTTCGATACGCAGGCCCGCGCCGCGATGCAGCGCGGGGTGGACAAACTGACCGACGCGGTCAAGGTCACCCTCGGCCCGCGCGGCCGATACGTCGTGCTGGACAAGAAGTTCGGCGGCCCGACCGTCACCAACGACGGGGTGACCATCGCGCGCGACATCGATCTCGACGACGCGCAGGAGAACCTGGGCGCCCAACTGGCGAAGACCGCTGCCACCAAGACCAACGACGTCGCCGGTGACGGCACCACGACGGCCACGATCCTGACCCAGGCGATCATCGCCGAGGGCCTTCGCAACGTGGCAGCCGGCGCGAACCCGATGGCCATCCGGTCGGGTATCACCCAGGCCGCCGACCGGGTCAACGAGTTGCTCAACGAGTGGGCGATCCCGGTGGCCGGTGACCGGGCCGCCATTGCCCAGGTCGGCACCATTGCCGCCCGGGACGAGGTGATCGGCGATCTGCTCGGCGATGCCCTGGAGAAGGTCGGCGCCGATGGCGTGGTCAGCGTCGAGGAGCACTCCGGTTTGCTCACCGAGCTCGAGTACACCGACGGCGTGCAGTTCGACAAGGGTTACATCTCACCGTATTTCGCGACCGATCCGGAGGCGGGCGAGGCCGTCCTGGAGGACGCGCTGGTGCTGCTGGTCCGGGAGAAGATCTCCGCGCTGGCCGACCTGCTGCCGCTGCTGGAGAAGGTCCTGGAGCAGAAGAAGCCGCTGCTGATCATCGCCGAGGACGTCGAGGGCGAGGCCCTGTCGACGCTGGTGGTCAACGCGATCCGCAAGACCTTCACTGTGGTCGCCGTCAAGTCGCCGTTCTTCGGAGACCGGCGGAAGGCGTTCACCCAGGACCTGGCTATCGTTACTGGGGCCGAGGTGGTCTCCGCCGAGGTTGGGCTCAAGCTCTCCGACGTCGGGCTGGAGGTGCTGGGCAAGGCCCGGCGGGTGACCGTCACCAAGGACGACACCACGATCGTCGACGGTGGTGGGTCCGCGCAGGCGGTGACCGAGCGGGCCACCCAGCTGCGCAAGGAGATCGAGGACACCGATTCGGACTGGGATCGGGAGAAGCTCCAGGAGCGCCTCGCCAAGCTGGCCGGCGGAGTTGCGGTGATCAAGGTCGGTGCGGCCACCGAGACGGAGGCCAAGGAGCGCAAGCACCGGATCGAGGACGCGGTGCACGCCACCAAGGCCGCCGTCGCCGAGGGCATCATCGCCGGTGGCGGGTCCGCCCTGGTGCACGCCGCGGCCGAGCTGGCGCAGCTGGAAGCGCAGCTCACCGGTGACGAGTCGACCGGTGTCGCGATCGTCCGCCGAGCATTGCCCTCGCCTGCGTTCTGGATCGCCGCCAACGGCGGGGAGGAGGGCGCCGTCGTGGTGTCCAAGATCGCTGCGTTGCCGGTCGGTCAGGGGTACGACGCCAATACCGGTCAGTACGTCGACATGGTCAAGGCCGGCATCATCGATCCCGTGAAGGTCACCAAATCCGCGGTTTCCAACGCCGCGTCCATCGCCGGCATGGTGTTGACCACCGAGTCGACCGTCGTCGACATCAAGGAGGGCGAGCCGGCGACTGCCGCGGGCGGCCACCACGGGCACCAACACTGACCCGATGACAGCGCAGCAACACCGTGCAGGGACGGGCGACCCGCGCCGGGGTCGCCCGTCTCCGGCTGTGGGTCGGCGTCGGTGTTGATCACGGTCTGCACCCATCAGCCCTCACGAATGAGCGCGTTTGTCCGTTAGGAGTACTACCATCGAAGGATGGGACGGGGGAGGGTCGGCAAACGCGCACTTGCCGCGCACGGATACGACCGTCCGGAGTATTCCCGTCAACTCTTTCGAGTAACGAGATCACCCGCTGTAATCAAAGTTGTAGTCGAATCCCGGGTGGTGTCGGCCCGGCCGACCGGATCGGTAGGTCACCAGTTAGTGCGCAACCGACAAGGTCAGCAGTTGCGCACGTTCGCCTTCGGACAATCCACCCCAGATGCCGTACGGCTCATGGACCTGAAGGGCATGGGCCCGGCAGGCGGCCAAGGCGGGACAGTCCAGGCAGACGGCCTTGGCCTCAGCCTCGCGACGCGCGCGGGCCGGCCCTCGCTCACCCTCGGGGTGGAAGAAAAAGGAACTCGCCATTCCGCGACAGGCGGCATGCAACTGCCAATCCCACAAATCGGCGTTCGGGCCGGGCAAGCGCCTGGTGTCAGCCACATCGATCCCCTCGCTGTTGGTCAGACCGGCGTTGATCGGACCCGGTGTGAATGGATCCGGCAAAATCCGACAGCGTGGGGGGTCGCTGCGAGGTCGGCTGCCCGATCGAACCATCGGCGGCCCGAGCCCCGAGGGAAGCGATGTGGCGGCCGGATCCGCGCTGATCCGGGCGCTGTTGCAGTCCCGACCCTAGAGTGCTTCAGCGCCCCCGACAAGACCTTGATCATGAAATTTATGATCTTGATCCGGTGCCCGAAACGGTTGCCCACAACGGAATCCAGTCTTGCGGCGCAGGTCCGGGGTTGGGGAGGTTGCCGCAACAAAATTGACAGGCCGATGCCGTCCGGAAGGTCACCGAGAGGTGTCAACGGACAGGTGAACGATGCAGGACCGCTACTCTCCGCTGTAGGAGTTACACAATCGCGGGGGAATGTCACTCCATATCCAATTATGCGAGGTATGTCACCGTAGTAACGGCGGCGTAGCGCAAGCCGGTCGACCGGAATGCGGGCGTCACTGAGGACAGCAGGATGGGTTTACACATCGTTGCCAGGGGGGAGTCACGTGACCAGCGTGTTGATATGCGACGAGCGGCGTAGTGCCCGCGACGGGTTGACCAGGGTGATGAGTGCGGTTCCTTCGGTCGACGGCATCGACTGTGTGGCCAGTGGTGACGAACTACTCGCACGGTACGGCCGGGTGGCGGCCGACGTTGTGCTGATCGGTACCCAGCGCGCACTGACCAGCGGGATCGAGGCAACCCGCCGGTTGCTGGCCATCCACCCGTCGGCCGTCGTGATCGTCTTCGGCTCGCCGGATGACACCGCGTCCATCGCCGCGGCGATCGCCTGTGGCGCCAGGGGGTTCCTGCGGTGGGACGCTACCCAGCCTGAGATCGTCGCCGCCCTCGCGGACACCTTGACCACACCCCGATTGCCCGCCGTGCGGGACTCCTCAGATGGCGAGGCACCGCTGACCGAACGCGAGATGCAGGTGCTGCGCGGGATGAGCCAGGGCCAGTCGAACGGAGAGATCGGACGAGAGTTGTTCCTTTCCGAGGACACGGTCAAGACCCATGCCAGGCGACTGTTCCGCAAGCTCGGCGCCCGTGACCGCGCACAGGCCGTTGCCCTGGGCTTCCGCCGGGGTTTCGTGGCCTGACCGGTGCGTGGTGTTGGAACTGTCCGCAGTCGGTAGGATCACTCCCTGGTGCTAACGGGGTGCGACGCGCTACCCAGTGCGAGCTAGACCCGCTCAGATACCGGTACGACACTACTGTTGACCGGTTGTAACGGGGGAGCCGCCGAAGGCGATGAAACAAACACGAGATGCGTGCGAGCCGTCTGAGCTCGACGATGTGGTGAGCGGGGCTGTGCGTGGCGATTCCGCCGCGTTGCACGAATTGGTGAGCCGCATTCACCCGATCGTCGTCCGGTACTGCCGCTCTCGATTGTCCGCAGGACACCGTTCGCTGGCCACAGCGGACGACGTCGCCCAGGAGGTGTGCATGGCGGTTCTGACCGCGTTGCCCTCCTTTCGGCACGAAGGAAAACCCTTCCTGGCGTTCGTGTACGGCATCTGCGCGCACAAGGTCGCCGACGCGCATCGGGCCGCCAGCCGGTCGCGGTCCCATTCGGTCGCCGACGTGCCCGACTACGCATCCCCCGATCGTGGACCGGAACAGCAGGTGGTCGCCTCGTCGACCGCGTCGGTCGTGGACGCGCTCCTTGGCACCCTGCCGGAAACCCAGCAGGAGATTCTCCGTCTTCGGGTGGTCGTCGGCCTCGGCGCCGAGGAAACCGCAGAGGCGCTCGGAATGACCGCAGGTGCAGTTCGGGTCGCCCAGCACCGGGCGTTGGCCAAGCTTCGGCACCTCCTGGCCGCCGACGCCGCACTGACCGAGCAGTTGATCTGATGAGCCCCCGCATCAGTCAACACATCAGTCAGCGCTCCGGCCGGCCCGCTGCGCTGGTTGACCTCGACGTGGTTTTCGCCGACGACGAATTCATTTCCGCGATCGCCGCCGCCCAGGTCGGTCCCATGCGGCCGGCTGGGTCGGCCAACCCGTCGACCGATCCGTTGGCCGAGCTGTTGCACGGCTGGCGCGACGAATTGGTGGTGCCCCCACTGCCGCCAGTGCCCACCCCCCGGCGCGCCGCGGCCGCACTGGCCCGGGGGAACCCACCGCAACGCCGCGGGCTTCGCCCGGCCATGTCGATCGCCGCGGCGATTGCCGTGCTGCTGGCCGGCACGGCCACGATCGGGTCTAAGGACGCGTCCGAAAACAGTCCGCTCTGGCACATCACCAAGGTGCTCTGGCCGGACCGGGTGCAATCGGTGGCGTCGCGGGACATCGTCCGCGCGGCCTTGCGGGAGGCCAAGGTGGCGCTCGATACCGGCCGCTCCCAGGACGCACAACGCATCCTGCTGCGGGCCACCGTGGAACTGGGCAACGTGGACGAGGTCGACGGCAAGATCGACATGCAAAAGGACGTCGACCACCTATGGGTGGCCGCTGCCCCGGAGGGCCCGCCGTCCCCGGCCGATCCGGCGACGCCCGGGACCCGCGGGAGTACGACCAGGAGCTCGGCCGACGGCACGCCGACCAGCCCGGCCGGCTCGACACCTGCTGCCACGTCCGGGAATTCGGACCCGTCAAGTCCGGCCGGTGACCTGGCTGCTGCTCCCTTGACGGTGGGCCCGGGCAACCCCGGGGTCGTCGATCCGACGTCGGATCCAGCGGCGCTCGGCCTAGCCGATCCCGGAACTGCCGGTTCCGGGCAGGGCGGTGCCGGCCTGGGCGTTGCCGCCCCGGTGGTGACAGCGCCGACGGTGCCGATAGTGCCGATAGTGCCGATAGTGCCGATAGTGCCGACAGTGCCGACAGTGCCGACAGTGCCGACAGTGCCGATCGACGTGCCGTTCCCGGACGTCACCACGTCGGTCACCGTTGCATCGTCGGTGCCCGCCGATCCCTCGTCGGTGCCGTCCGACCCCGGTACCCCGGCGCCATCGGCGACAACCTCGCCGGATGCATCGACGGCCCCGGTGACCAGCACGCTCACCCCGCCGCCCCCGGTAGTGATCACCGATCCGCCGGTGGTGGTCGATCCCGTGCCGTCCACCCAGCTGGCGCCCGCTCCGGTGCCGACAACTGCCCTCAGCACGGGTGTCAACCCCGTTCCCCCCGCTGACGGTGATACCGGCAGCTCCGCGGCCAGTCTGGCAGCAACGGCAACGGCAACGGCAACGGCAACGTCAGCGGCAGCGGCAGCGGCAGCGGCAACGGCAGCGGCAGCGGCAGCGGCAGCGGCAACGTTCGATGGTGCCGCTGCCGATCAGGGGACCGACCCGGTCGACCCGGAGCCGGCGGGCTGACCCGCTCGGCCGCCCCGGGCTCACCCCGGTCTCGCCTACGATGACCGGACGCCCCGCTCCGCGCCAGGACTCGGGGGTCAGTGGAAGGTTCGCCTGATGTCGGTCACCCAGCAAACTCCCGACGATAATTCCGCGACGGACTTCGAGGCCAAGTTCGCCCCGGCCGGGTTGACGTACGACGACGTCCTGCTGCTTCCCGCCGTCTCCGACATTGTGCCCAGCGAGGCGGACACCAGTACCTGGCTGTCCCGTCGGATCCGGCTGCGGGTGCCGTTGGTGTCCAGTGCGATGGATACCGTCACCGAGTCGCGGATGGCGATCTCGATGGCCCGCGAGGGCGGCCTGGGCGTCCTGCACCGCAACCTGTCGATCGAGGATCAGGCCTCGCAGGTGGAGATCGTGAAGCGGTCCGAGGCCGGGATGGTCACCGACCCCGTCACCTGCCGCCCGGACGCCACCCTGCGCGAGGCCGACGCGCTGTGCGCGAGGTTCCGCATCTCAGGGGTCCCGGTCACCGACGCCGACGGCCGGTTGGTCGGCATCATCACCAACCGGGATCTGCGATTCGAGGTGGACCTGAGCCGCCCGGTCCGCGAGGTGATGACCACCATGCCGCTGGTCACCGCACCGGTCGGGGTCAGCGCGGAGGCCGCGTTGGGCCTGCTGCGCAAGCACAAGATCGAAAAGCTGCCGCTGGTCGACGCCGACGGCAAGCTACGCGGGCTGATCACCGTCAAGGACTTCGTCAAGACCGAGCAGTACCCGCACGCCACCAAGGACGCCGACGGGCGGTTGCTCTGCGGGGCGGCCGTCGGCGTGGGCGAGGAGTCGTACAAGCGGGCAATGGCCCTGGCCGACGCCGGCATCGACGTGATCATGGTGGACACCGCGCACGGCCACTCGCTGCGGGTGGTGGAAATGGTGTCCCGGTTGCGCGCCGACATCGGCGCCCGGGTGGACATCGTCGGCGGCAACGTCGCGACCAGGGCCGGCGCGCAGGCCCTGGTGGACGCCGGGGCCGACGCGGTGAAGGTCGGCGTCGGGCCGGGGTCGATCTGCACCACCCGGGTGGTCACCGGGATCGGGGTGCCGCAGGTGACCGCGATCTACGAGGCGGCCAAGGCCTGCCGGCCGGCCGGGGTCCCGGTGATCGGCGACGGCGGCCTGCAGTACTCCGGCGACATCGCGAAGGCCATCGCGGTCGGCGCGGACACCGTGATGCTGGGGTCGCTGCTGGCCGGGGTGGCCGAGTCGCCCGGCGAGTTGATTTTCGTCGCGGGCAAGCAGTTCAAGACCTACCGGGGAATGGGCTCGCTCGGGGCGATGCAGTCCCGGGGCGAGGCCAGGTCGTACTCCAAGGACCGGTACGCGCAGGACGACGTGCTCTCCGACGACAAGTTGGTCCCCGAAGGGATCGAGGGCCGGGTACCGTTCCGCGGGCGCCTGTCCGACGTCGCGCACCAGTTGGTCGGCGGCCTGCGCGCGGCGATGGGATACACCGGTTCGCCCCGCATCGAACAGCTCAAGGATGCCCGGCTGGTCCGGATCACCTCGGCCGGGTTGCGCGAATCGCACCCGCACGACATCTCGATCACCGCAGAGGCGCCGAACTACCTGGACCGCTGAGCGAACCGTAAGGAGCAGCACCAGTGCCTGAGGTTGAGATCGGGATGGGCCGGACGGCCCGATCGGCGTACGAACTGCACGACGTGACGATCGTGCCGTCCCGGCGGACCCGGTCATCGGCGGAAGTGTCGACGTCCTGGCAGATCGATGCCTACCGGTTCGACATTCCGCTACTCACCCAGCCGACCGACGCGATCGTGTCGCCGGCGGTGGCGTCGGCGGTGGCCGCCCTCGGCGGCCTCGGCGTGCTGGACGGCGAGGGATTGTGGTCCCGGTATCCGGACCCGCAGCGGGTCATCGACGATCTGCTCACCCGCGTGGGGACGGTTGACGACCCGGACGAGCTGATCGGCGAGCTGCAACGGATCTACGCCACCCCGGTGTCGGTCGATCTGCTGGCCGAGGCGATCCGGGCACTGCGGGACGGCGGCGGAACCGTTGCGGTCCGGCTCTCACCCCAGAACGCGGCGAACCTGGCCGGCCCGGCGATCGCCGCTGGGGTGGAGTTGCTGATCATCCAGGGCACCATCGTCTCCGCCGAGCACGTCCGCGCGGGCGGCTCGGCGCTCAACCTGAAGAGCTTCATCGCCGACCTAGAGGTGCCGGTCATCGTCGGCGGCTGCGCCAATTACCAGACCGCGACCCACCTGATGCGAACGGGCGCAGCGGGCGTCATCGTCGGGACCGGGCATGGCCGGACCACCACCACCGACGACGTGCTGGGCATCGCGGTGCCAATGGCGACCGCCATCGCCGACGCGGCCGCCGCCCGCCGGTCCTACCTGGACGAAACCGGCGGCCGGTACGTGCACGTGATCGCGGCCGGCGGCATCGACTCCAGTGCTGACATCGCCAAGGCGATCGCCTGCGGCGCCGATGCGGTCATGCTCGGCGAGCCGCTCACGTGGGCGGCCGGCGCCCCGGCGGCCGGCTGGTACTGGCCGACCACCGCGGCACATCCGGTGCTGCCCAGGGGTTTTGCCGCTCCCTGCGGGCCGGCGGACGTTCCGCTGGAGCAGCTGCTCACCGGCCCGGCGCTGGGCGCGGACGGCCGGACGAACCTGTTCGGGGCGCTCCGGCGGGCCATGGCCAAGGCCGGGTACTCGGACCTGAAGGAGTTCCAGAAGGTCGGGCTGACGGTCCACGCCTGACCCGGATCAGAGCCAGTCGTTGCGTTTGAACAGCAGGAACAGAGTCGTCACGGCGCCGACGATCAAGATCACCGCCACCACGAATCCCGATGTCTGCGAGAACCCGGGGTACGGAACGTTCATCCCCATGAAGCCGGTGATCAGGGTGGGCACCGCGATGATCGCCGCCCAGGCCGAAAGCTTTTTCATCACCATGTTCAGGTGCACATCCGACAGAGCGAGGTTGGTCTCGAACGCGGACGTCAGCAGGTCCCGGACACCGGTGGTGGCGTCAGCGGCGTGCCTGGCGTGGTCGCTGAGGTCGTCGAACCGGCGCGCGGTCGCCTTGCCCGCGAGCAGGGCCGCCAGCGGGTCCTCGACACCGCTGTCGTCATCGGCGGCCGCGGCGTTGTTCAGCTCCGCGGTGACCTCCATCATCGGGACCACGACCTTGCGCAACCGGGCAATGGCCTGCCGCAGCCGGAACGCCTGGAGTTGGTCGGCCCGCACCATCGGCTTGTCGTCGAACAGCGCCGAGGTCAGGTCCTCCGCCGCCTCCTCGATGGCTTGCAGAGCCTCGCTGTAGCTGCGGACGAGCGCCTCTAAGACGACGTGCACGGCAGCGGCGATACCCTCCGAACGCATCCGGGTCTCGCAGTCCTGCAGGTGGGCGATCAGCGCCGGCGTCGGTCCGTCATCGGCGATCACCACCAGGGCTCTGCGGGTAGCCAGGATCGACACCCGATCGATACTCAGGGCCGCGTCGTCGATCGGGAAGGTGACCGCGGCGCTGACCACGATCAGGGTGTCCTTGATCATGTCGACCTTGGGGGCCTCCCGGTCGGCCAGCACGTCGTCGACGGCGAAGTGGTCAAGGCCCAGCAGGTCCGCGGTGCGGGCCAGCGCGGTCGCGTCCCGGGGGAGGCACCACCATGCGCTGACGTCCTGGTCAGCCAGGGCGTCGATGACCTCATCGGCCGGCAGATCGGTGCCGATGGTCCTGGTGCCGTTCCAGACCTGGGATCGGGGGCGGTCGCTGGACCGGGTCGACTGCCGGTCCGAGGTGATCGTCATCGCCCCATGATGGCCCCATGGCCGGGCCGGCGATCGCGCTTCGGCCGGCGCAGCCCCGCGGCCACGATCCGGCTGACGAGTTCGCGGGAGTCGACGGCCACCGCGCCGGCGGCGATCAGCGCGTCGTAGCGGTCCCCGGGGACGTCGTAGTGGTCGTGGTCGAAACCGCGGGGCGGGATCTGATTGGCCGCGGCAAACGCATGCAGCTCGGCGTGCGAGGCGTCACTGACGAGGTGCGACCAGACCCGGCCGTGCGCCGGCCAGCGCGGCGGGTCGATGAGCACGGTCACCCGGCCGAGGATAGGCGCGCAGCGTGGGCTGATGCGCGGCCTGCCATAGACTTCGCGGTCGTGCCCAGCCAGAGCGTGCCCAGCCCGACCACCCCGCCGCATCCGGTGCTGGTCGTCGACTTCGGTGCGCAGTACGCGCAGCTGATCGCCCGCCGGGTCCGCGAGGCCAGCATCTACTCCGAGATCGTGCCGGCAGGGATCAGTACCGCCGAGATCGAGGCGCGAGCACCGGCGGCGGTGATCCTGTCCGGCGGCCCGGCGAGTGTGTACGCCGATGGCGCCCCGGGGGTGGACCCCGCACTGTTCGACACCGGCATCCCGGTGTTCGGCATCTGCTACGGGTTCCAGGCCATGGCGCAGGCCCTCGGTGGCAGCGTCGACCGGACCGGTCGCCGGGAGTACGGGGCCACCGAACTGACCGTGACCGACCCACAGGCGACGCTGCTCCACGATCTGCCGGGCACCCTCGGCGTGTGGATGAGCCACGGCGACGCGGTGTCCCGGGCGCCCGACGGGTTCGCCGTCACCGCGACGACCGCCGACACCCCGATCGCGGCGTTCGAGAACGTGGACCGGCGGCTGGCGGGGGTGCAGTACCACCCCGAGGTGGTGCACACGTCGTTCGGTCAGGAGGTCCTGCGGCGGTTCCTGCACGACGTGGCGGGGATCGCGCCGGACTGGACGCCGACGGAGATCCTGCACGACCAGGTCGAGGCCATCCGGGCGACGGTTGGCACGGGCAGGGTGATCTGCGGGTTGTCGGGCGGGGTGGACTCGGCGGTGGCCGCCGCGCTGGTGCAACGCGCCGTGGGGGATCAGCTGACCTGCGTGTTCGTTGATCACGGCCTGCTGCGGGCCGGCGAGCGCGAACAGGTCGAGCGGGACTACGTTGCGGCCACCGGCATCAACCTGGTCACCGTGGACGCGGCCGACCGGTTCCTGGCCGCACTGGCCGGCGTCAGCGATCCGGAGACCAAGCGCAAGATCATCGGCCGGGAGTTTATCCGGGTGTTCGAGGGTGCTGCCGCATCTATCGGGGAGGCGTCGATCGGGGAGGCGTCGATCGGGGAGGCGTCGATCGGGGAGGCGTCGGTGAGCACCGATGCCGAGGGCGTGCGGTTCCTGGTCCAGGGGACGTTGTATCCGGACGTGGTGGAATCCGGCGGCGGCACCGGGACCGCCACCATCAAGTCGCATCACAACGTCGGCGGACTGCCCGACGATCTGACGTTCCAGCTGGTGGAACCGTTGCGGGCGCTGTTCAAGGACGAGGTCCGGCTGCTCGGCGCCGAGCTGGGGTTGCCTGCGGAGATCGTGCAGCGGCACCCGTTCCCCGGTCCCGGGCTTGGCATCCGGATCATCGGCGAGGTCACCGCGGAACGGCTGGCGGTATTGCGGGCCGCCGACGCGATCGTTCGCGAGGAGATGACCGCCGCCGGCGTCGACGCGCAGATCTGGCAGTGCCCGGTGGTGCTGCTGGCCGATGTCCGATCGGTGGGCGTGCAGGGTGACGGCCGCACCTATGGTCACCCGATCGTGCTGCGCCCGGTGTCCAGCGAGGACGCGATGACGGCTGATTTCTCCCGGTTGCCGTACGACCTGTTGGCGAAGATTTCGAACCGCATCACCGGTGAGGTTTCGGAGGTCAACCGGGTGGTGCTGGACGTCACGAGTAAACCGCCGGGCACCATCGAGTGGGAATAGCGCGGGTGAAGGGGCCGGGCGGTCCGTGGTTGATCCTGGCCCTCGGCGCGTTGTCCGGGTTCGGTCCGCTGTGCCTGGACATGTACCTGCCGGCCCTTCCGTCGCTGCCGGCCGACCTGAACAGCTCGCCGGCCGCAGTTCAACTCACGCTGTCGGCGTGCATTGCCGGGTTGGCGCTCGGCCAACTGGTCGCTGGGCCGCTGTCCGACCGGGTGGGCCGACGCTGGCCGCTGCTCGTCGGGGTGGCCGTGTTCGTGGTTGCGTCGGTGGCCTGCGCGGTGACCCCGTCGATGCCGATTCTGATCGGCGCGAGGTTGCTTCAGGGTGCCGCCGGGGCCGCCGGGATCGTCGTCGGCCGGGCCATGGTGGCCGACCTGTTCACCGGCAAGGCGGCCGCCGCCTACTTCTCGGCCATTGCCACCATCAACGGGTTGGCGCCCATCCTCGCCCCGGTGATCGGCGGGCAGGTGTTGCGGATCGGCACCTGGCGGACGGTGTTCTGGGTGCTCGCCGGGATCGGGGTGTTTTTGCTGGTGCTCGCCGCGGTGGTGCTGCGCGAGACGCTGCCGCCGGCGCGTCGGGTTCGGGGCGGATCCAGTGGCGCCGGTGGCGCCTTCCGGACGTTGGTCATGGACCCCGGCTACCTCGGGTGCGTGCTTGCCGGCTGCCTGGTGACCGCCGCCATGTTCGGGTACATCTCGGCCTCGCCATTTTTGCTGCAGGACGGCTTCGGCCTGTCGGCCCAGACCTTCTCGGGGTTGTTCGCGCTGAACGCGCTTGGCATCGTCTGCGCCACCGTGATCGGCCGGATACTGATCCGGCGAACCACGTCGCTGACCCTGTTGAGCTGGGGCGTCGGCCAGTCGGTGGTCGGTGCCGGCGCCCTGGCGGTGACCGTCCTCGCCGGTGGGGGCCTCGTCCTGACCCTGGTGTCGTTGTTCGTCATGGTGTCGGCGGTCGGGTTCGCCCTGCCGCACGCCTCGGCGATCGCGATGGACCGGCACCGCCCCATCGCGGGCTCGGCGTCCGCGTTGCTGGGAGTTGCGCAGTACGCGTTCGGGGCGATCACCGCGCGGTTGGTGGGTTTGGGCGAGGTGAGCCGGGGATCCGCGCTGGCCGTCACCGCGGTCATCGCGACCGTGCTGGGCGGCGTCGCGCTCATGGTGGCCCGGCCCGCTGTGCTGGCGGCGGACCGGGCGGAAACCCGTCAGGTGGCCCACTCGGCGAAGGACTCGGCCAAGGACTCGGCGAAGGGCTAATGGCTATCGGGGGGTGCGTTGCCGGCCGGGCAGGGCCGAGGCCAGCAGGCTGAGCCCCACCACCGCGACCACTGCGGCAACGGCCCACCGGGTGGCCGAGGTCAGCAGCCACCAGGGGTCGCCGGTGAATCCGACCGATGCGACCGCGAGAAACACCACCGCGAACAGGATGCCGATGACGCTCACCCGCCGATGCTCCACCGGCGCCGCGCCGGACCGATCAGCCATGACGCACCTCCGCGCGGCCCGCTCCGACGTGAACGTCGATGGTCAGGGTGCCGCCCGCGGCGGAACCGTTTTCGGTCACGGTGGTCTCCTGTCGGATACCGTCGAGTGTCGACCCGAGGCAGTCGATCTCACCCGCGTTGGTACTGCAGGTGACGTTCAGCCGGGCATCTGCCGGCACGATCACCGAGGCCTCGCCGGCCCGGACGGTGACGGCCGTCCGAAGGTCCTGACCTTCCGGGACAGTTAGTCCGCGCAGGTCGAGCTGGCCCTGGCCGCCGTTCAGGACATACTGGCCGGACAGTGTTGCCGGGCTGGTCGGCGCCCACGACTGCTGCCCGTAGGCGGAGGTGGTGTCGAGGCCGGTGATGGTCAGCCCCAGGGTCAACACGGACAGGAAGATGCCCGGCCCGATGAGCGCTGCGCCGCGGCCGCGGAGCGAGCCGACGAACAGACCGATCGCCAGCACCGCGAGCGCCGTTGCCGAGGCGGCGGCCAGGCTCAACGGCCACCATCCGGCCAGGATTCCCGCGGTCAGCAGACCACCGACCAGCAGGGTCGCACCCAGCGTCACCCGGCCGACCACCCCCGGCCGGCGGGCCGCCGGGGCCGGTACGAGCGGGGTCGGCTCCGGCAGATCCCAGGCGAACGGGGCCGCGCCCAGTGGATCCCAGGCCGGTGGCTGTTGCGCCGTGATTGGCGGGCCGGCGGGGCCGTCCTTGGTCAGCCGCACCCCGGACGGAGCATTCGTGGTGGGTCCCCCAGGATGAGGGGCGTCCCAGAACGCCGGAGTCTCGAACGGTGAGGCCGGGGGGCCGGCGTCGGCGGTCGCGCCCGTTTTCCCCGATGGCGGACCCGACCAGGCTTGACGGGCCACCCACTGCTCGGCCTGGGCGCCCCAGGAGCCGAACCCATGGCAACCGCCCTGCTGGTGTGGACCCGACGCCCAGGGGCCGGGTGCCGCCGCAACGCCGGGGTAGCCGGCGCGCCCGGACTGCCAGGCGGTCTGCCGGCGCTTGCGCCCGATGGACAGGGCGATGAAGGCCCCGATGACCAGGGGCAGGAACGGGAACCCCAAGGAAAAGACCGACCCCAGCGAGACGACGGTGATGATGGTCAGCACCAGCGTCAGGATGGGCGGTGTCGACGACCTGCCCCGTCCTATCAGAGCCTCCACCGCGGAGACCTCGTCGCCATCGGCCGGCAGCAGTAGCCAGCCCAGCAGGTACAGCAGAATCCCCGAGCCGCCGAAAATGGTCAGCAGCACGAATGCGACCCGGATGATGACGGGGTCGACGCCGACGGCGCGCCCGATCCCGCCGGCAACACCGGCCACCTTGCGGTCGCCCCCCGACCGGCGTGGGCGGCGGGCCCACCGCTCGCGGCCGGAGGCTGCACCGCCATAAGCACGACGGCCCGACTGGTCGGCCGGGGCGTCGGCATAGCCGTCGGCAGAGCGGTCGGCAGGGAAGGGCGACGGACGCGGGGTGCTCATGCATCGAAGCGTCCCGTTCCCGAGTGGGTCACGCCATCGGGGATCACCCTGGTTTCCCGATCCAGGGTCGTCCCGGATACCCATTGTCGCCTGTGACGTGTGACCCTGGTGGGGTGAAGTCGCGTGCTGCCCATCGGCGTTGCGGAGGGCTGTCCGCTGCGCCCGCCACGCCCGTCGCCGGGCACAACGATCCGGTCGTCATCGCGACGGCCGACACCGCGCCGCTCGTCCCGGTGTCCGCGCAGCTGGCTGCCCCCGCATCGGGACGGCCCACCGGGCCACCGGAGCTGGTCGGCGGCCACACCCTCGACGGTCTCCCCCGGCTGACTCGGCGGTCGGCCGGATCCGTTGTCGGCGGTGTGTCCGGTGGGATCGCGGACCACCTGTCGGTGCCGGTGCTGTGGGTGCGGGCCACCTTCGCGGTCCTGGCGCTGGCCGGCGGGGCGGGTGTGCTGGGGTATGCGCTGCTGTGGATCTTCGTGCCGCAACGCAGGCTGGCGCCCGGAGAGGCGCCGCCCGCCGCCAGCCCGGTGGAGCGACGACAGGCGTACGGGGTCGCCGCTGTCGGGTTGGCATTGCTGATCGTCGCCACTTCGCTCGGCTTCGGCGATGTCTTGACCTGGGTCCTCGGCCCGTTGGGGCTCGCCGCGATCGGTGCCGCGTTCATCTGGCGGGAGGCCGACGACGCCCGCCGGGCGCGCTGGCGACGCACCGCCGTCGGGATCGTCGGTCCGAGCACCGGTTCCGGGTGGCGGGTTGCTGGCGGGTCGCTGCTGGTGGTCGGCGGTCTCTCGGTGTTCGCAGTGGGCCAGCTCAACTTCACCGCCGTCCGCTCGGCGCTGATCGCGGTCGTGTTGACCCTGGTCGGCGTCGCCGTGATCACCATTCCCTGGTGGCTCCGGCTCGTCCGCGACCTCGGAGACGAGCGCCGTGGCCGGTTCCGGGAACGGGAGCGCGCCGAGATCGCGGCGCACCTGCACGATTCGGTGCTGCAGACCCTGGCCCTGATTCAACGCCAATCGGCCGACCCGCGGGAGGTGCAACGCCTTGCCCGCGGTCAGGAGCGTCAGCTGCGGACGTGGCTGTACGGGCCGGCCGGGTACGCGACGGCGGGGGAGTCACCGGCGCCGGCGTTCAGCTCGCTGGCGGTGTCGTTGGCCGAGATCGCCGGCGAGATCGAGGACGCGTACGCGATCGCGGTGACCCCCGTCATCGTCGGCGACGCCCCGATGGACCAGCATCTCGCCGCTCTGGTGGCAGCGTCGCGGGAGGCCATCGTGAACGCCGCCAAGCACGCCGAGGTAGCCGAGATCAGCGTGTACGCCGAGGTGGAGGACGGTGCGGCCAGCGTGTTCGTCCGCGACCGAGGGGTCGGATTCGACACCGGAGCGGTCGGCGCCGACCGGCGCGGCCTTGCTGAGTCGATCCGGGGCCGGATGGAACGGCACGGCGGGCGGGCGTCCGTGCGCTCCGCCCCCGGTTCGGGCACCGAGGTCGAGTTGGTGATGCCGGTGCTTACGGTGCTCACGGTGCTGACGGGGGCCGAGATGTTGCCAGATCCGGTGCCGGACGTGGCCCAGGGCAGCACGCCGAGTACGGTCGGGGCACATGCAGGCGGTTCCCATGAGTGAACCCGTGCGGGTATTCCTGGTCGACGACCACGCGCTGTTCCGCACCGGGGTGAAGGCCGAGCTGGCGGGCCTTGACGATGAGCGGATCCACGTGATCGGTGAGGCCGGTTCGGTCGGCGAAGCGGTCGTCCGAATCTCCGCTGATCGGCCGGATGTGGTGCTGCTGGACGTACACATGCCCGACGGCGGCGGCCGGGCCGTGCTCGAGCAGATCCACTCGGTGCTGCCTGAGGTGGTCTTTCTGGCGTTGAGCGTGTCCGATGCCGCCGAAGACGTCATCGCCGTCATCCGGGCCGGGGCGCGCGGGTACGTCACCAAGACGATCTCCGGCCGCGAACTGGCCGATGCGGTCGTCCGGGTGGCCGCTGGTGACGCGGTGTTCTCGCCCCGGCTGGCGGGGTTCGTGCTGGATGCGTTCTCCGACCGGAACGGCGCCGCGGCTGTCACGGACCCGGAGTTGGACATGCTGTCACCGCGGGAACGAGAGGTACTCAAGCTGTTGGCCCGCGGCTATGCCTACAAAGAGATCGCCGGGCAGCTGTTCATCTCGATCAAGACGGTCGAGACCCACGTGTCCAGCGTGCTGCGCAAGACTCAGAAGTCGAATCGCTACGAGCTGTCCCGGTGGGCGTCGGACCGCCGGCTGGTCTGACAGGTAACCGGCTACTTGCGGCCGAGCCGGCCGCGACCCATGGCCAGCAGCAGCATTCCGAGGTCGGTGCCGGCCGGTCCGAGCGCGCGGAACCGTTCCAGGATCGCCATCTCCCGGCTGTAGACGATGCGCGGGCCGCCGAGAGTCCGGCGGGCGGTGCCGATCGCGTGCGACAGGGCGGTCCGGCGCAGGATCAGCGTCACCAAATCGGCGTCGATGGCGTCGATCTCGGTGCGCAGGACGTCGATTCCCGCCTGATCCTGCGGGACGGGAACCTCGTCTGGTGTCGACGTGTCGATGACCTGCTCCGTACGGGTGGCTCTGGTCCGTTTTCCGACGGGGACGCCGGACAGGGCGGCGGTGGTAGTGCTGTTCGTGCTGGTGGTCAGCGTGCTGCTGGTCATGTCGTGCTCCACATTCTGCCCCGGCCCCGCCGCCTGGAACGCAGAACGCCCCGGGTCCGCGGACCCGGGGCGTTGTCAGGGCGAGAAATCAGCCGCGGACGGGCACCGGGATCCGGTGCCCATAAAAGGACCATGTCAGCGTTGGCACGCCGCCGCTGGTTCCCGGGCTGATCATGGTGCGCAGTGAATCACACCTTGCTCGACGGCACCAGGCCTGGGGCCTGTCCGGCCGTGCCTGTCGGGGGCGCCGGGTAGCGTTGTGGCCGTCATGACAAGCCTTTTCGACCTCCAGCCCGCCGCGTCGGCACCTGGTCCCGGCTGGGCGGCCGAGCGCGCCGAGCGGGCCCGGGAGCGCGCCGAGAAGTTGCTGGAGGGGCTGAATCCACCGCAGCGCGAGGCCGTTATCCACCGGGGGGCCCCGCTGCTGGTGGTCGCCGGTGCGGGATCGGGCAAGACGAGGGTGCTGACCCGGCGGATCGGTTACCTGCTCGGCGTGGGCGGGGCCCAGCCCGGGGAGATCCTGGCCATCACCTTCACCAACAAGGCCGCGCGGGAGATGAAGGAGCGGGTCGCCGACCTGGTCGGGGGCCGGGCAAGGGCGATGTGGGTGTCGACGTTCCACTCGATGTGTGTGCGGATTCTGCGTGCCGAAGCCGGCCACCTCGGGATGAAGTCGACGTTCACGATCTACGACGCCGCCGACTCCCAGCGGCTCGCCCAGCTGGTCGCGTCGGGACTTGGCATCGACACCAAGAAGTACCCGGCCCGATCCGTGGCGGCCCAGATCTCGAACCTGAAAAACGAACTGATCGGCCCGGAGTCCGCGCTGGAACGGGCCGAATCAGATCAGGCAACCATCATCGGGAAGGTCTACGCCGGCTATCAGGCCCGGTTGCGCGCGGCGGCCGCGTTCGACTTCGATGACCTGATCATGCAGACAGTTGCTCTGCTGCAACGGTTCCCCGCGGTCGCCGAGCACTACCGCAGGCGGTTCCGGCATGTCCTGGTCGATGAGTACCAGGACACCAACCACGCCCAGTACATGCTGGTGAAGGAGCTGGTCGGGGGAGCCCGCGACGCCCGGGAGGTACGCACCGCCGACGGCGAGCTTGTTCGGGAAGCAGCCTCCCAGGTCCCCCCGGCCGAACTGGTGGTGGTCGGCGACGCGGACCAGTCGATCTACGCCTTCCGCGGCGCGACCATCCGCAACATCGTCGAGTTCGAACGCGACTACCCCGACGCTCGGACCATCACGCTGGAGCAGAACTACCGGTCGACCCAGACCATCCTGTCCGCGGCGAACGCGGTCATCGCACGGAACCCCGAGCGGCGGGCGAAGAACCTGTGGACGGCGCAGGGCGGTGGCACCCACATCGTCGGGTACGTCGGGGACAACGAGCACGACGAGGCGCAGTTCGTCGGCCGGGAGATCGACGCCCTGGTCGACGGCGGCGACGTGGTGTTCGGCGATGTGGCCGTGTTCTACCGGACCAACTCGGCGTCCCGGGCGTTGGAGGACGTCTTCATCCGCACCGGCATGCCGTACCGGATCGTCGGCGGGGTGCGGTTCTACGAGCGCAAGGAGGTCAAGGACGCGCTGGCCTACCTCCGGGCGATCGCCAACCCGGACGACGAAATCAACCTCCGGCGGATCCTGAACACCCCCCGCCGCGGCATCGGCGACCGGGCGGAGGCCGCGGTTGCCATGTTCGCCGAACGGGAGCGGATCGGATTCGGTGAAGCGCTGCAACGGATCCCGGAGATCACCGGCCTGGCCACCCGTTCGGCGAATTCGCTGACCTCATTCGCCGAGCTGCTGGCCGGCCTGCGGGCCGAGGTCGGGTTCGGGATGGAGCCGGCCGATCTGCTGACCGCGGTGCTGGATCGCACCGGGTACCGCGTCGAGTTGGAAGGTTCCGACGACCCTCAGGACGGCTCGCGGCTGGAGAACCTGGACCAGCTGGTCAGCGTGCTGCGGGAGGCGACCGAGAATCTGATCGCCGCGGCGGCGTCGACCCCGGAACCGGCGGCGGGTGAACCAGCCGGCGATGGCGTAGTCACCGAGGGTGTGCAGGAGGGTGCGCCGGTCGATGAGGACGTGCCGCCGGACGCCGGCGACCTGTTGATCGCGGTGATGGAGCAACTGTCCCTGGTGGCGGACGCCGACGCGGTGCCGGACTCGGCGGACGGGATGGTCACCCTGATGACCCTGCACACGGCCAAGGGGCTGGAGTTCCCGGTGGTGTTCCTGACGGGCTGGGAGGACGGGATCTTCCCGCATCAGCGGTCGCTGGGCGATGACGTCGAACTGGCCGAGGAGCGCCGGCTGGCCTACGTCGGGATCACCAGGGCCAAGCAACGGTTGTACCTTTCGCGGGCCATGTTGCGGTCGGCGTGGGGCCAGCCCGGGGCGAACCCGGCGTCCAGGTTCATCGACGACATCCCGGGCGACCTGATCGACTGGCGCCGCACCGATGACGACGCCCGCGCCGGCGGGTTCATCGGCGACAGCGCTTTCGGGGGGAGATCCTTCGGGGGGAGAAATGTCGACGGGGGTCGGACATTTGGCCGGTCGGACGGGAGCCGCACGTTCGGCGGTGCCGGTGCCGGTGGTGGTGGTGGTGGTGGTGGCGGCGGCGGCTCCCGGTCCGCTCCGGTGACGGCCAGCCGGTTCGGCGAGCGCGGTGCCGCTCGAGGGCCGCGGCTGGGATCCGGCCCGGTGCTGGAACTGGCCGTGGGAAACCGGGTCTCGCACGACAAGTACGGATTGGGCACGGTCGTGGCCGTCGACGGGGTGGGTCAGCGGGCGACGGCCACCATCGACTTCGGCTCCACCGGCAAGGTGCGGTTGATGCTCATCGGCGGAGTGCCGATGACGAAACTCTGATCAGAGCTACGGCCTCTGGGTGGCGGATTCAGCAGGGCGGCGGCTCTGCCAGAGCCACATCAGGCCCAGCACCGGCAGGATGACCGGGACGTAGCCGTACCCGGCGCCGAACCGCGACCAGACGGTGTCCCGGGGGAAGGCGGCGGTGTCGATGATCGAGGCAACACCGATCACCACGACCCCGGTCATCTCGATGCAGACCGCGGTCCAGGCCAACGGTCGTGACCAACGGCGATCGGTGACCAGGCCGAGCGCAGCAGCCAGGTAGACGACGCCCGACCCCAGCGAGAGCAGGTAGGCGAGCGGGGCGGTGTCGAAGGTGGTAGCGATCTGCACGATGCCACGCGCCGTGGCGGCCAGCGCGAACACCGCATAGAGGGCGATCAGCACCCGCCGCGGACCGGCGGGTGGGGTGTCGTCCTCGTCCGGGGGTGCGGGGCTCTGTTCACCCTTGACCGAGGGGTTCATGCGGTCATCCACCGGAGCTACCCGTCCGCCACAGCTGCCACAACCGCAACGTCATCACCGCGACCACCACTGCAGTGAAGCACAGCGACGCGGAGCCGTACCTCGTTCGTTCGAGCCGGGCCAGGTAGAAGCCCAACGGCAACGGCAGCAGGACGCCCAGCGCGTAGGCGATGAACGTCACCGGTTCGGCCAGCTGGTGACCACCGCCCAGGCGCACCAGCGCGAGCACGGTCTGCCCGAGCAACCCCGCCTGCACGACGATGGCCCCGACCATCTGCGCGGACGTCGTCGGGCGGCGCCGGCCCGCCTGGATCCCGGTCCACAGTCCCAGCGCCAGACCGGCGGCCACCACACCGATGATGAGCCAGGAGGTCATAGCTCGATCATCCCCGACGATCGCTTCGACGGGGCTGGGTGTCGGGCGGGGTTGCTACGGTCGGGACCGTGACGGTCGATCAGCGGGTGCACCGACAGCCAGCGGTGTCGGCTGCCGTGCTGCCGGCCGCATTGCTGCTGTTCGCGGGCGTCCTGGTGGGATTCAGCTCGGTGTTGCCGGTGGTTCGCACCGCTGATGGTTCCCCGACGACCGCGTCGGTGCTGGCGGGTTTCGTCGCCGTGCTGCCGGGTCTGTTCGCGGTGGTCCTGGCGATCCGGGGGCCGAGGATCGGACTGGCCGCCACCGCCGGGGCTGGCGTGGGCGGGGCGGTGCGATTGATCACCGACCTGGCGGTGCTGACGGAAACGGACCGCATCTCCAGGCCCGAGTTGTTTGCCGAAAGCAGTGACCGGGCCCGCCCGTTCACTGCTCTGGGCGGCGGCTGGTTGCTGGTGGCCGCGGACGCGCTGTGGCTGGTGGCCGGCGTGCTGGCCGCGGTCAGGCTGGCGACCGTGATCGGGCCGTCGTCCGGTCCGCGGGAGGGCGTCCTGTTCGGCGCCCGACCCGACCGGTCCATCGGCGGGGGTGATCCTGGCGGCGGGGGTGATCCTGGCGGCGGGGGTGATCCTGGCGGCGGGGGCGACGCTCTACCCCCTCCCGCCACGGATCGGGCCGCTGCGCTTGACCGAGGGTCCCCCGAACGCGCGCCGCTGAATATCCCGATGGTCGGCCTCGGGCTCCTCGGAGCGGTCCTGCTGCTGGTCGGTGCGCTCGGAACGCCCTACGACGGCGGCTATCTGGCGTTGCGCATCCTGCCGTTCGGTTCCAGCATCACCGGGGTCGTCGCTGCCACGATGCTGGGATTCCTGGCCGGCGTACTGGTGCTGATCGCGGCGGCGCTCCCGGCTCCGATTACCCGTTCCCTCCTCGGTGGCGCCGCGCTGGCCGCGGCGGTGCCGGGCCTGACGGCGGTGATCGCCGTCGCGAGCGGGGCCCCGACCAGCTTGTCCGCGGTGGTGTGGTGCGGGCTCGCCGGCGCCGTCGCGCTCGCCGCGGCCGGGTTGCTGGCGCGGCCGGAATCCGGGTCGGCACCACCGGAGGCGGCCGATTCGTCACCACCGTCGCCCCGACCGTGGGCGGGCTATGGCGCCGGGGCGCTCGCCGTGCTGTCGGGGGCGGCGCTGGTCGTCGCCTCCCGGTCCGCCGTGCTGAATCTGGACGGTGCTTCCCCGGGGGACGTGGCCGGTGCCGCCCTGGCCCCGGTCGGGCCGCCGCATCTGGTTGCGGCGATCCCGCTGGCGGTGGCCGGCATGGCCGCGCTCGTCCCCGCCGTCGCACGCGCTGGCCGCGCGGCTCTCCTCGTGCTCTGGGCGGGTGCGGCGTACGCGTTCGGGCAAGGGTTGTGGGCGCGTTCGCTGGTGCTGTCCACGACCGGGGACGCCAGCACCTCGCAACACCTCTGGAGTACCGGGCCGGGTCAGTGGTGGTCATTGCTGGGCCTGGTGTTGGCGCTGGCAGCGGCAGCGTCTGCGGCAGTGGCCTCGTCCCGGGCTGCGGAGGCAACGCTGTCGGTCGTCGACGACGACACCCGGGAGCGGTCCCTGGCTGCTCGGCAGTGGCCGGCCGTCGCACTGACGGTTCTTGTGCTGCTGGCTCTCGGCCTGCCCGTCTACCGAACCCTCGGGGCGTCGGCGCCGACCCTGGTCCACGGGTACGACCTGGACACCTGGGGATTCTGGGCACTCGCTATCGGTGCCGGGGTGGGGGTCTGGGCGGCGGCCCGGTCACCGGACCGACAGACCGTGATCGGCGCGCTGGTCGGTGCGGCGGTCACGGTCGGTCAACCGCTGCTGGTGCCCGGGTCGGTCCGGACGACCTCGGGGTATGCCGTGGCGGCCGGTTTCTGGGCCGGGCTGGCGGCGGCCGCGCTGCTGCTGGTCGCGGTGCCGGTTTTCGCCGTGCAGTCGGGGCCGATCCGGCGTCATGATCTTGAGGCGCCGGTCCTGGCGCCGGTGCCGGCCACCGCCGGGCGCCGGGACAGTCGATCGAGAGGTCGTCAATGACCGAGTCCGAGTCCGAGTCCGAGTCCGAGTCCATGCCCCATGAGGAGGCCACGCCCCATGAGGCGGCACACCGGCCGATCCGCGTGGTCGTCGCCAAACCGGGTCTGGACGGCCATGACCGGGGCATCAAAGTGGTTGCCAGGGCCCTGCGCGACGCAGGGATGGAGGTCATTTACACCGGGCTGCACCAGAGCGCGGAACAGATCGTGGCGACCGCACTCGCCGAGGACGCCGACGCTGTAGGTCTGTCGGTACTCTCCGGCGCACACATGACCCAGTTCCGCCGGGTGGTCGACCTACTCCGCGCCGCGGATGCCGCCGACATCATCGTGTTCGGCGGCGGAATCATCCCGGAACAGGACAAGCCCGAGCTGGCTGGTCTCGGTGTCACCGGGATTTTCACCCCGGGAGCGCCGACCGGCGAGATCGTGACCTGGCTGCACGCGGCGGTCGGGCGGCGACGGGGAGAGGGTCAGGTCTCACCAGGCTCCGGACGGAGCCGCCGATCCGGGTCGCTAGGGTAACTGCGACGGTCAACGGGCGCCCGGTTCTTTCCGGTGCGGCCGGGACCGAGCCCGGTTCCGGGCCTGCTGCCGGCATCACCCGCCCTTCGAGGAGAACACGTGGATCTGTACGAGTACCAGGCGAAGGAGCTGTTCGCCGCCCACGGCGTGCCGGCGCCCGCCGGAGCGGTCGCGACCACCGTCGAGGAGGCCGTTGCCGCCGCCACCGAGCTGGGGACCCCGGTGATGGTGAAGTCGCAGGTGAAGATCGGCGGCCGCGGCAAGGCCGGCGGTGTGAAGTTCGCCGCCACCCTGGAGGACGTCCGGACCCATGCCGGCAACGTCCTGGGCCTGGAAATCAAGGGTCACGTGACCCGTCAGGTGCTGATCACCCCGGCCAGCGACATCGCCGAGGAGTACTACGTCTCGTTCCTGCTGGACCGGTCGCACCGGACGTTCCTGGCGATGGCCACGCACGAGGGTGGCATGGAGATCGAGCAGCTGGCCGAGGAACGGCCGGAGGCCCTGGCCAAGATCCCCGTCGACGCGCTGACCGGGATCGACGCCGCCAAGGCCGCCGAGATCGCCGACGCGGGCAAGTTCCCGGCCGAGGTCCGTGACCAGGTGATCGACATCCTGCAGCACCTGTGGGAGACCTTTGTCGCCGAGGACGCGACCCTGGTCGAGGTGAACCCGCTGGTCAAGACCCCGGACGGGACCGTGCTGGCACTGGACGGCAAGGTCACCCTGGACGACAACGCCGCGTTCCGGCACCCCGACCATGCCGCGCTGGAGGACAACGCCGCCGAGAACCCGCTGGAGGTCCGGGCCAAGGAGAAAGGCCTGAACTACGTCAAGCTCGACGGTCAGGTGGGGGTGATCGGTAACGGTGCCGGCCTGGTGATGTCGACGCTGGATGTGGTGGCCTACGCAGGTGAGGCGCACGACCTCGGCGGCGGGCGCACGGTGAAGCCGGCCAACTTCCTGGACATCGGCGGCGGCGCCAGCGCCGAGGTGATGGCGAACGGTCTGGACATCATCCTGTCCGACCCGGACGTCACCGCGGTCTTCGTCAACGTGTTCGGCGGCATCACCTCCTGCGACGCGGTGGCCAACGGGATCATCGCCGCCCTGGACATCCTGGGTGAGCAGGCCACCAAGCCGTTGGTGGTCCGGTTGGACGGGAACAACGTCGAGGAGGGCAGGCGCATTCTCGACGAGGCCGCGAACCCCTTGGTGACCCAGGCCAACACCATGGACGACGGCGCCGCCAAAGCCGCCGAGCTGGCCGCCAAGAATTCAGCGAAGAACTCAGGAGTCTGACCGATGGCGATCTTTCTGACCGAGTCCTCCCGCGTCATCGTGCAGGGCATGACCGGATCCGAGGGCATGAAGCACACCCGACGGATGCTGGCCTCCGGCACCACCATCGTCGGTGGGGTGAACGCCCGTAAAGCGGGGACGTCCGTCGACATCGACGGCACGTCGCTGCCGGTGTTCGGGACGGTGACCGAGGCGATGGACTCCACCGGCGCCGACGTGTCGGTGCTGTTCGTGCCGCCGGCCTTCACCAAGGACGCGATGATCGAGGCCATCGACGCCAAGATCGGGCTCGCCGTGGTGATCACCGAAGGCGTGCCGGTGCACGACTCGGCGAAGGCCTGGGCGCATGCGGTGGCCACCGGGAACGTCACCCGGATCATCGGGCCGAACTGCCCGGGCATCATCTCGCCCGGCAAATCCAACGCCGGCATCATCCCGGCGAACATCACCCAGGCCGGCCGGGTCGGTCTGGTGTCGAAGTCGGGCACGCTGACGTACCAGATGATGTACGAGCTGCGAGATCTCGGCTTCTCGTCGGCGATCGGCATCGGCGGTGACCCGATCATCGGCACTACTCACATCGACGCCCTCGAGGCGTTCGAGGCCGACGACGAGACCGACGCCATCGTGATGATCGGCGAGATCGGCGGTGACGCCGAGGAGCGGGCGGCCGCGTACATCGCCGACAACGTGCGCAAACCGGTGGTCGGGTACGTCGCCGGTTTCACCGCGCCCGAGGGCAAGACGATGGGACACGCCGGTGCGATCGTGTCCGGGTCCGCCGGCACCGCGCAGGCCAAACAGGAGGCGCTGGAAGCGGTCGGGGTGAAGGTCGGCAAGACCCCGTCCGAGACCGCCCGCCTGCTGCGCGCCGCGCTCGGCTGACCCCGGTTGTCGTCCGAGCTGGGTACGGTCGGCGCAGTCAGCGATCGAGTTCGGCGAGGAGTCCTTGGTGATGAGCAGTATCGGCAGTGATCGGCGGAACCCGGATCGTCCGCCTGGTGGCGGCCGGGCGGCGGGCCGCGATCCGTCCCGAGTGCTCGGTCTGCTGGTGGCGGCCCTTGGCGCGCTCAATTTCATCTGGGGTTTCCTGCCTGAGGTCTCCTCGGGGCGGTCAAGTGCGACGCTGTCGGTGTTCGCGGTCGGGCCGGCCTATGTGCCGATCCTGCTGTTGATCGCCGGTTTACTGGCGCTGGCGGCATTCCTCCCGGGGACCGAGGCCTCGCGGTTGGGAGTCGCCGCGGTGTCGGTGGGCGGCGCGGCCGGCGCCATCGTCTCGCTCGGAGTCGGGCAGACGGCGACCACGGAGTCCAAGGGCGCCGGCGCCGTGCTGCTGGTGATCTTCGGAATCATCCAGGCGGTCGTCGCCGTCGGCGCGTACGTCGTCGGCGCCGGCGGCGCACCGCGGAGTTGGACGTCTGAGCAGGTGGGTATGCCCGCCCCGCCCGCCGGCTGGCGACCTGTCAGGGCGGCCGCCGGTCCGCCGGGTCTGACGGGTTCGGCAGCTCCAGGAGGCCCGACGGCCTGGGCTGTTTCGACGCAGGCCGGGCCCGGCGTCGTCCAGCCGGGGTGGCACCCTCGGAACCAACCCTTCGACCCACCGACTGATCCCGGTTTTGCCGTTCCGGTTCCCCCGGGTGGTCCGGGGCGTCCGGTACGCCCCACCGACGACCCACCGACGGATCCCGGTTTTGCCGTTCCCGTCCCGAATGCTGGCGGGCCGGAACCGTCGGCCGACTCCGGGGCGGAACGCAGCTCCTGACCACCGGCCCGGCGGCGTGCCTGGCCGACGTCAACGGGCCACCGTGTGACAGTGACGGGGTGACTGGCCAACTGGCTCCCGAGCGCACCGTCGAGCATGAGGTGCCCGGTGCCGGGCGCGCGCCCGGGCCCCACGAGTCCGGTTTCGTCATCGCCGCGGCTGCCGTTCGCGGAGCCGTGGTGGCCGCGTCCGGTGCGATCCTCACGGCCGGGCTTGCGTTGATCATCTGGGCGCTCACGCCGACCGCCGGCATCGACGCCGTCGCCGCCGGGCACGCCGGGCTGATCGGATTCGCCGCGGCCAACCTGATGCCAGTGGTGATCGGCGGGATCACGGTGACCCTCCCCCCGCTGCTGTTGACGCTGGCCGTGGCCTTCCTGCTCGGTTCGACGGTGCTTCGCGGCCGGTTCCTACCGCAAGGGCGGCACCAGGAGGCCGTCGCGATGTTCGTCACGTCCGGGGTGTACGGCTTGCTGGTCGCGGTGCTGTGTCGAGGTCTCGGTCGTGCCGATGCGGTGCCGGCCGGCGGGGTGTGGACCGCAGGCGTGCTGGCGCTGGTCGCAACCGCCACCGGAGTGCTGCTCAGCCCGCAGTCGGCGTGGCGTGCGTGGTTTCTTGACGTCGTGCCGGGCCGGCTCCGGGTGGGCCTGCGCGGAGCCGGTGTCGGCCTTGCCGGTGTGCTCGCCGGCGGGGCGCTTGCCGTTGCGGCCGGCCTGATCGGTCATTTCGGTTCCGCGGTGGCGGTGGCCGCCGCAGCAGCTCCGTCCTGGACCGACGGGGCCGGAATGGCCCTGTTGGGCGTGGTGTACCTGCCCTCGGCTGTTCTGGCCGCAGTGGGGTATCTCAGCGGTGCCGGCTTCGAAATCGGCACCGGCACATACTCGCCGTTTGTCACCTCGCCCGCTGACCTCCCCGCGGTGCCGCTGCTCGCTGCCGCCCCCGAGCACGCGGGGCGGTCCTGGGTGGGCATCGCGATGCTGGTCGTTCCCTTGGTTGTCGGGTTCCTAGTGAGCCGCCCGATCGTCCGTGCGCTGTCCACGCGAATCGACCGGATCGTCGCTGCGACGCTGGCCGCGGCCGTGACCGGTGCGGTGGTCGGCGGGATGATCGCGATCGCCCGGGGTGGTGTGGGTGCCGGCCGCTGGTCGACCATCGGCGCCCCCCCACTGCTGACGGGGTTCGTGGTTGCGGTGGAGGTGGGGGCAGTCGCGGTCGCGGCGAGCGTGGTGGCCGGGGGAGCGCTGCGGCAGTCGGCACCGAGTGCGGTGGAGGGTGCCAACGGTGCTTCCACTGCTGGCGGCATCGATGACACCCCGACCGATGAGGCCCCGACCGACGCCGCTTCGATGGATGAACCGGAGCCCGAACCGGCCGATGACCGGGCACCGAAGGCCTAGCACCCGCGGGAGCGCGCGCCGAGGGCGACCGCCGGATCACCGAACCCAGGCGTGCAGCTGGCCGGAGATCGACAACTACCCTGGACAAGCCCCCGATCGAAGGTCGTGTGTCTGTCGTGCACTCCGCATTCGTTGACCTGGCCGCCCCGCCCACCGGCACAGTGCGGAACGTCGTGGTGCTGGCCTCCGGTTCGGGCACCCTGCTCCAGGCCCTGCTCGACGCCCCGGGGCCACAGCCGTACCGGGTGGCCGCAGTGGGTTCGGACCGGGCCGGGTGCCTCGCGTTGGATCGCGCAGCGGCCGCTGGGGTGCCCACCTTCTCCTGCATCCTCGCCGATCACGCCGATCGGGAGTCGTGGAACCGGGCGCTCGCGGTCAAGTCGGGTTCGTTCAACGCCGATCTGGTGGTGCTGGCCGGGTTCATGAAGCTGGTCGGCCCGGCCTTCCTGGCTGCTTTCCCGGATCGGGTGCTCAACGCCCACCCGTCGCTGCTCCCGGCGTTTCCCGGAATGCACGCCCCAGCTGACGCACTGGCCTATGGCGTCCGGATCTCCGGGTGCACGGTCTTTCTGGTCGACGGCGGGGTGGATGCCGGGCCGATCGTCGCGCAACAGGCCGTCCCGGTGGATGTCGATGACGACGTGGTCGCGCTGCACGAACGGATCAAGGTCGCCGAACGGACCCTGTTGGTGGACGTCGTTCGTACGTTGAGCACGACCGCCTACGCGGTGTCCGGACGAAAGGTGGTGCTGGGATGACGAGCGAGAACCGGCGGAGGATTCGCCGCGCGCTGCTCTCGGTGTCGGACAAGACCGGTCTGGTGGAGCTGGCCACGGATCTCTACGCGGCGGGGGTCACGCTGGTCTCCACCGGGGGGTCGGCCGCAGCCATCGCGGACGCCGGGATCCCGGTAACGCCGGTGGAGGAGGTCACCGGGTTCGCGGAATGCCTCGACGGGCGGGTAAAGACGCTGCACCCGGGCATTCACGCGGGCCTGCTGGCCGACACCAGGCTTCCCGCCCACCTGGAACAGCTTGCCGCGCTGGGGATTGCGCCCTTCGAGCTGGTGGTCGTCAACCTGTACCCATTTCGGGAAACCGTGGCATCCGGAGCCCAATTCGACGAGTGCGTCGAGCAGATAGACATCGGCGGACCGGCGATGGTCCGGGCGTCGGCGAAGAACCACCCGTCGGTGGCGGTGGTGGTCGACCCCGCGCGGTACGACGACATCCGTCGCGCCCTCGCAGACGGCGGGTTCACCCTGCGGGAACGGGTTGTGCTGGCGGCTGCGGCGTTCGCCCATACCGCCGCTTACGACGTCGCCGTCGCGTCCTACCTCAACGCGGCGGTGGCCCCGGACGACGGCTGGCCGGAGTGGACCGGGGCAACCTGGCAGAAGGTATCCGCGCTGCGGTACGGCGAGAATCCGCATCAGCCGGCGGCCCTGTACCGCCATTGGCGGCCGGGTCTGGCCTCGGCGGAACAGTTGCACGGCAAGGAGATGAGCTACAACAACTACGTCGATGCCGACGCTGCGTGGCGCGCCGCGAACGATTTCACCGACCCCGCGGTGGCGATCATCAAGCACGCCAACCCCTGTGGGATCGCTGCGGTCGCCGGTCCCGTTGGTGACGTCGCCGGTGATGACGTCGCTGTTGGCGACGTCGCTATTGGTGACGCCGCCCTCAATGACGCTGTCGCCCTTGCGTATCGGCGTGCGTTGGCCTGTGATCCGGTGTCGGCGTTCGGCGGCGTGGTCGCGGTCAACCGGTTTGTGACGCTGGAACTGGCCGAACAAATCGCCGAGGTGTTCACCGAAGTGGTGTTGGCGCCGGGGTTTTCGGCCGAGGCGCTGGAGGTTTTGACCCGCAAGAAGAATGTCCGGCTGCTCGTGATGCCGGCCGGTGTGGACGCCGCTGCGGATCCGGTGGAGTTCCGGCCGATCTCGGGGGGAGTCCTGGCGCAGTACCGGGACCGCATCGACGCGCCCGGTGACGACCCGTCGTCGTGGACCCTCGCGGCGGGACTGGCCGCCGACGAGAACACGCTCGCCGACCTCGAATTCGCTTGGCGGGCATGCCGTTCGGTCAAGTCCAATGCGATCCTGCTGGCCGCCGACAGGGCCAGCGTGGGCATTGGGATGGGTCAGGTGAACCGGGTGGATTCGGCCCGGCTTGCGGTCGACCGGGCAGGGGAGCGGGCGAAGGGGTCGGTCGCCGCGTCGGATGCGTTCTTCCCGTTCGCCGACGGATTGGAGATTCTGCTTGCTGCGGGGGTCCGCGCTGTGGTGCAACCCGGCGGATCCGTGCGGGACGCGGAGGTCATTGCCGCTGCGGAGAGCGCCGGGGTCACCATGTACCTCACCGGTACCCGGCATTTCTTCCACTGACCATGGCGATGCATTTTGCCGAGACTAACTACCGCGACGAAGATTTCGCCGACGTGGATCTCACCGAGAAGGAACTGACCAGTCTGTCGTTCACCGACTGCGATTTCACCGACGCCAGTCTCGTCGGAGTTAGCACGAAAAGGGTGTCGTTCCAAGGGTGTCGGTTTTTCGGTACCGAGATGTACAACAGCGCACACCGATCCAGCTCGTTCACCGCATGCACGTTCGAGCGCGTCGCACTCCATGGAACGTCGATGACGGCATGCCGGCTGACCGGGTCGACATTTACCGATTGCCGGCTGCTTCCGCTGACTCTCACCGAATGCGACCTGACACTGGTATCGCTGGCCGGTGCGAAGCTGGCCGGGGTCAGCCTGGCCGGATTGCGGTTACGGGAGGCGAATCTGGTCGGCGCGAACCTGGCCGGGTGCGACCTCCGCGGCGCCGACCTCACCGGCGCCCGCGCGCAAAGGCTCGATCTTCGCGGCGCCGACCTGCGAGGGATGCGCGCCGACCTGGACCTATGGGTGGCCGCGCAGCTGCGTGGAGCGATCGTCGACATCGAGCAGGCCATCCTGTTCGGCGCCGCTCACGGCCTGCAGGTGCAATGACCCGCTGACCCACCTGTCCACAGATGCTGTCCACAGGTGAGGGGATCGCTTGGTTCATCCGGGCACGGTGGGTATGGTCTGCCGATGTTGATGTGGGCCAATCGGGTGATCAGACCCGCGGGTGCTGCTGTGCTGTGCCTGTTTGCGCTGGTGGGATGCACGGAGAGTCAGGCGAATCCAGGGGCGGCACCCACCTCCAGGCTGTCGATGGGCTCACCGTCGGTCGCCGACCCGCCATCGGCAGGCCCGGCTTCGTCGCCAGCCTCCGCAAACGGGGCCTCGGCGCCCGTCAGCCTTTCTTCCGCTTCGCCGACGACCGACTCAACCGCGGATTCCGGCGCGGCGTCGGGGGCACTTCCGACGCCCAGCGTTGTAGACCCTTCGAGCCTTGACAAGCCGGCTCGGTGGCCGGCGGATCTCACGGCAGAACAGGTCGTCATGGCTCAAACTGCGTTGGACGTCTACCAACGTGCCTGGGACATCACCAATGCTGCGTACGCCAATCCCGATCGAGATTGGGAACCTGAGATCCGGCAGGCGATAGCTGATCCGCGAGCGGTTCAGCTGCTCAGGGGCCTACGCGGCGTTGCGGCGGACCACCTTCACATGACTGGAACCAATGTCCCGGACGCTTGGGTCACGGCAGTCGAAGGTTCGGGCGACGGTGCGCGGGTAACGATCGAGGCCTGTGTAGACAGCGGTGGCACCGCCCTGGTGAACGAGACGGCAGGAGTGGTCAATGCTGTGCCTTCATCCCAGGCCCGGGTCAAGCAGACCGCACTGATCCGAAAATTCTCCGACGCCAGCGGTGGCTGGCTTCTCAGCGAGGGGCAAACCTCGAATCCGGTCGAAACATGTTGAGGCCCGGGCTTGCGCTGATGATCGCAGCGATAGCACTGGCCCCTCCCGCCACGCCCGTCCCCAAGGATGGCCAGGAGTCGGCGAACTGTGGGGATGGGTTTGTGAGATCGACCTGCACCTTCGGGGTCGAGATACCGGGCAATTCGCCGACCAATTCGGCGTCGTCCTCCGGTGAGGGCGGCTATCAGTTCAACGATGGCAGCGGTCGAGCGGCCGACGGACCACTTGCAAGCACTGGTGCGCGGTCCGGCACAGGATCCGCGGTTTCGGTCAATTCGACTCTCTGCGCGCCCGTACCGATGGCGCCGCAACCAGCTGTAACAGACCCGGAATGGAATGGCGCCGACCCGGCGACCAACACGATGTACGTCACCAACTGCGATGGGCCCAGCACATACGAGGTCCGCCCCAATGGTGCCCCTGCCGCCCCGCCCCCACCCGACCCGGCGGTCCTCGCCCGGCAGGCGATAGCCCAGCTCACGGTCCCCGCACCGACCATCGGCGTCGGCCCGGGCGACCGAAGCACGGTCGCGGTGAACTTGTGGACCTGGTTCTGGGTGGACCAGCAGCCGCCGATCACGGCGACGGTGGCCTTAGGTGGTGTATCGGTGACCGCGACCGCCGTACTGACGTCCACCACCTGGTCCCTGGGCGAACCCGCCCCGGTGGAGGAGGGCGGCTACCGGCCCGGCCCGCCCGTCACTATGACCTGCGCCGGCCCTGGAACCCCACCCCCGCCCGGCTTCGACTGGAAAGCGGAGCCGCCGTGTGGCCACAAGTTCGCTTGGCGCTCCCTGAAGGAACGCACGGGCGGTACCGGAATGTGGCCGATCCGCGCCACCACGACCTGGGCGGTCACCTGGCAGTCCACGACCGGCGCGGGGGGTACCGCCGAACTCACCGGCAGCACTGCCGACCAGCTGGATGTGGGCGAATACCGGATCGTTCTGGTCCAACCCGGCAGTGGCTGATCCCGAACCCGGCCCCTCAACCAGCGCCACCCGGTCGACCGGGTGGCATCATGTTCCCTCGTGACCGCGACGACCCTGGATGGCCGCAAGACCCTGGCCGCGATCAAGGAAGAACTCCGCGGACAGGTCGACGCGCTGCGCGACCGGGGAATCACGCCCGGTCTGGGCACGATCCTGGTCGGTGACGACCCGGCCAGCAGGTGGTATGTCGCGGCGAAGCACCGGGACTGCGCCGAACTGGGTATCGCCAGCATCGCCCGGGAACTTCCTGCCGGGAGCACCCAGACGCAGGTCGAAGCCGCGGTCGACGAGCTCAACGCCGACCCGGAGTGCACCGCGTTCCTGGTGCAGCAGCCCACCGGTCTGGACGAGTTCGCGATCCTGAGCCGGGTCGACCCGGCCATGGATGCCGACGGGCTGCACCCTTACAACCTGGGCGCGCTGGTGCTGGGCGAACCTGCCCCGCTGCCGTGCACTCCGCTGGGCATCGTGGAACTGCTCCGGCGCTACGACGTCCCCATCGCCGGTGCCCACGCCGTCATCATCGGCCGGGGCCTGACGGTGGGCCGGCCGCTGGGTCTGCTGCTGACCCGGCGTACCGAGAACGCCACCGTCACCCTCTGCCACACCGGTACCCGTGATCTGGCGTCGATCGTCAGGCAGGCGGACATCGTGATCGCCGCCGCCGGGGTCCCGGGGCTGATCTTCGCCGACATAGTCAAGCCAGGCGCCGCGGTCCTCGATGTCGGGGTCAGCCGGGTTGACGGCCGTATCGCCGGTGATGTCGCCCCCGACGTCGCAGACGTCGCGGGATATCTGGCGCCCAATCCCGGCGGTGTCGGACCCATGACGCGGGCGATGCTGTTGTCCAATGTGGTGGACGCGGCGGGGCTTCGAGCCGGTAGGTGACGAGAACCAACCCGGTGACGGGGATCGGCGGGAGGAAGCCATGAGCCCTGGCCCGGACCGCTGGCGCAACGGTCCCGCGCCCGCCCCCGACAGTTCCACGAGCGACCAGCGCGAGCCGGGCAGCAATGAATCCAGGCTGTTCTGGGATCGCGCAGCGCAGACGGACCCGATGTGGCACATCGCGACCGGTGCCTCGGCCGATTCCCGCACGTTCTTCGAGTCGGGACGGCGGGAAACCGACGTGTTCCTGGCCCACACCGGACTCCGACCGGACCCGACGGGATGTGTGCTGGAAATCGGGTGCGGGATCGGCCGGATGACCGCTCGACTCTCCGAGCTCTACGGGTCGGTGATCGCGCTCGACGTGTCGTCGCAGATGTTGGCCCGGGCCCGGGTGGAGCTTGCGGACCGGCACAACATCAGCTACCTCCTCGGCAGTGGCGCCGACCTGGTGGGCATCGGCAACCAATCTGTGGATGTGGTTTTCTCCTACATCGTTCTGCAGCACGTGCCCACGGCCGCGGGGCAGCTCGAGTACCTGCGCGAGGTCCGCCGGGTGCTCAAGCCGGGCGGGGTGGGTGCGATTCAGGTCCGGTCGACGACGGTGGTCGCGCGGTGCCTGGACTGGATAGGCCATCTCCGTCACCGGGTGGCGGGTCGGCGAACCTTGGATCGGGCCTGGCGTGGGACGAGGGTGTCGCGAGCCGCGCTGGTGGCGGCGGCCACCGGGTGTCCCGCAGTTGCCAGCAAACCTCGGGGCGGCGCGCACGGTGAGGCCTCGGTGGAGCTGCGCCCGTTCGGCCGCCGGCACCTGTGGGTCGTGATGCACCGGACCGTGGGATGAGCGACGACCGTCAGCTCCGTCGAGCGATCCCCATCGTGGTGGTGCTCAGCATCGTCGCGGTCGCGTTGGTGCTGGTGGCGCTGGCGCACTGGCGTCGGGGGACGCTGGCCCTTGGCGTGGCGATGGCTTTGGCCGGAGTGCTGCGCGCCGTCCTGAGCGAACGGACCATCGGGGTGCTCGCGGTTCGTACCAAGGGTTTTGACGTGCTGTTCTACCTCGCCGTGTCGGCGTTCATGATGGCGTTGACGATCGGCGTGACCTGAGCAGGGTTCAGGCCGGGTCGTCGGCAGCAGAGTCTCCCGCCGTGGACAACCGGGCGCAGACGTCAGCGAGCACTGCCGCTTCCTCGTCGGTGATCTGCGACGTGAACACCCGCTCGACGCCGGCGATGTGAACGACGGCAGCCCGGCGCAGCGCCGCTCGTCCCGCCCTGCTCAGCCGGACCAGCACGCCCCGACCGTCGGTGGGATCGGGGAGGCGGTCGAGCAGCCCCTCGTCCTCTAGTCGGGCGACCTTCCGGGACAGGCCCGGCTGGGAGAGCACGACCCGATTCACCAGGTCCCGCAACCGCAGCTGTCCGCCCGCTTCGGCCAGTTGCACCAGGATGTCGTAGGTGTTCAGCGGGATCTCCCCGGCGGCGTCCAGGTCACGACCGAGGCGCTGCATCAACCGGGGCTGGGCGCGGACGAAGCTCTCCCAGGCGGCCTTGCGGGTGCCGCTGAAACCTTCCTCGGACTCCGGGCGCGCAGCGCTCATGACCTCTCCCCGCTGTGCGTTGATCCCAGCACGGTGCCGTGGCCGAAGACGCGGCGGGCCCGTGCAGGCAGGCCGACCCGCCGCGTCAAGTCGGACCGGCCTGACGGTACGGTCTGGTCGAAGATCCCGCAGCACCAGCAACCCGTGCGGCCCAGAACCGTGGCCGTCCGCGCAGCGGCCGGCCCGGCGCAGGAAGGAACACGACAAGACATGTCGAAGATCGTGGTGAAGGGTACCGTTGTCGAACTCGACGGCGACGAGATGACCCGCATCATCTGGCAATTCATCAAGGACAAGCTGATCCTTCCGTACCTGGATGTCGATCTGGAATATTACGACCTCGGCATCGAGAGCCGCGACGATTCGAACGACCAGATCACCATTGATGCGGCAAATGCGATCAAGAAGCACGGCGTCGGAGTCAAGTGCGCGACCATTACCCCGGACGAGGCCCGGGTGGAGGAATTCGGCCTGAAGAAGATGTGGCGGTCACCGAACGGCACCATCCGCAACATCCTCGGCGGGGTGATCTTCCGCGAGCCGATCATCATCTCGAATATTCCGCGGCTGGTGCCCGGCTGGACGAAACCGATTGTGGTCGGCCGGCACGCGTTCGGAGACCAGTACCGGGCCACCGACTTCCGGTTTCCGGGCAAGGGCAAGGTGACCATCACGTTCACCCCGGAGGACGGGTCGGCCCCGATCGAGCACCTCGTTTTCGACGCCCCCAGCGCCGGGGTGTCGCTGTCCATGTACAACCTTGACGATTCGATCCGCGATTTCGCGAAGGCCTCGCTGAATTACGGATTGTCCCGCAATTACCCGGTGTACCTGTCGACGAAGAACACCATTCTCAAGGTGTACGACGGCCGGTTCAAAGACATCTTCCAGGAGGTCTACGACACCGAATTCCGGGAGGCTTTCGAGGCTGCCGGATTGACCTACGAGCATCGGTTGATCGACGACATGGTCGCCTCGGCCCTGAAGTGGCCCGGCGGGTATGTGTGGGCCTGCAAGAACTACGACGGTGACGTGCAATCCGATACCGTCGCCCAGGGTTTCGGGTCGCTCGGCCTGATGACGTCGGTGCTGTCCACCCCGGACGGCAGCGTGGTCGAAGCCGAAGCGGCGCACGGCACCGTCACCCGCCACTACCGGCAGCATCAGGCCGGCAAGCCCACGTCGACCAACCCGATCGCGTCCATCTACGCCTGGACCGGCGGTCTGAAGCACCGCGGCAAGCTCGACTCCACCCCGGAGGTCATCGGGTTCGCCGAGACACTGGAGGACGTGATCATCACGACCGTCGAGAGCGGCAAGATGACCAAGGATCTGGCCGGGCTGGTCGGGCCCGATCAGGACTGGCTGACCACCGAGGCATTCCTGTCAGCGTTGGACGAGAACCTGGCGGCCCGGCTCGGCTGAGCGTGGCCAATGGTCAGCCGGGTGGTCCCACCTGCGGGAGGACGGCGGGGCATTGCCGCGACCTTATAGTCTGTCGATGTGTGGAATGCCTTGTCTCGCCGCTCGTTGATAGGGGCCGGATTCGTTGTCGCTGCGGCGGCGTTGGCCGGTTGTACCAAGGCGGTGCAGGGCGCACTCACAACCCCGCCCGCCCCCACGACCAATGTGACGTCGGCGCCGGCACCGGCGTCGGCGCCTGCGGGTGCGGCGAGTGCAAGCCCTGGCGTACCGGAATCATCAGCGGCACCGTCGACGGCGTCACCTACCGATGGACCGCCGGCTGAGCCCTCAGCTTCGACTGGGCCGCAGCCGTTTTCTGGTTCGTCGGCCGAGATTGCGCACGGCCCGCGTGACAAGCCGAGTGTGGCCCTGACCTTTCATGGTGCGGGCGATGTCGGTTTGGCTCGGCAGGTACTCGGTATCGCCAACGCCCGCGGGGCTCGGATCACGGTGATGGTGGTGGGCACCTGGTTGTCCGATAACCCTGAGATCGCTGCCGAAATCGTGGCTGGTGGTCATCAGCTGGGCAATCACACCTGGTCTCATCAGGACATCAATTCAATGGCGGAGAGCGATATGCGCCAGGAAGTGATCCGCTGCCGCGATCTGCTCATGCAGATCACCGGCACGCCGGGGGCCTACTTTCGGCCATCGCAGACGCCGACCGCCAATGCGCTGATGAAACAGGTCGCCGGAGCCGCTGGTTACCCGGTTTCGCTATCGTATGAGATTGACTCGATGGATTACACCGATCCCGGAGCGGCGGTCGTACGGAAGAATCTGGAGGCCGCCCAAGCGGGTTCCATTGTCAGCATGCATCTTGGACATCAAGACACCATCGATGCCCTGCCCGGTGTGTTAGATGACCTGCGCGCCAGGGGTTTGGCCGCGACGACCGTGGGTGAACTGTTGGCCGATTGAGTGCCCGTTACCCGACGAGACTGCCACCGGGGTCAGCGTGTCACCCCGGTGTGACCGGTGGAGTAGCGACCGGGTTGCGGCAGCAGAGCCAAGCCGTGTGGGCCGTTGCCCACCGGGATCTTGGTGATCAGGCTGCCGTCGTCGGTTTTGATCACGTACACCACGTTGTCATAGCGCCCGGATACCCACAGCTGGCTACCATCCGCGCTGACGTTACCCATGTCGGGACTCCCCCCGCCGGGGATCTGCCATTTGGTGATCGGGTCGCCCGTGTAGGCGTCGAGGACGCTTATTGATCCTTCCATCCGGTTCGACACGAATAGCCGGGTGGCGTCCCGGCTGAAGTACAGGCCATGCGCACCTTGGCCGGTGTCGATGTGCCTGGTGACGGTCTGCAGATCCCTGTCCAGCACCCAGACACCGTTCGAGTCCGAGTCTGCGATAAAGAACTTCGAGCCGTCCGGTGCAATCCGCAGATCCTGCGGGCCCATGGAGGTGTTTCGGCGCGGCATGTCAATCATCCGTATCAGCTGGTGAGTTTGCATGTCAACGACGGCGACCCGCCCCGCGAACTCGCAGCTGAAAATCGCGATCTTGCCGTCCGGAGTGAAATCGCCGTGGTCGAGGCCCTCGCAGTCGGGGTACCGCACCCGATCGACCTCCTGCCAGGTCACCGGGTCGTACCAGATCAGGCTCCGCAGGGCTTCGGCAACCGAGATTGCGTACTTGCCGTCCGGGGTGAAGTACATGTTGTACGGGTCGGCCACCGGAATGGTGTCTCCCGGTTTCCCGCTAATCGGATCGATGCGGCGGATGACGTTGCCGATGTCGTCGGTGGCGTACAGCTCGGACATGTCGTGCGATGGCACGACGTGTTGTACCTCCTTGCCCACCGGGAACTTGTCGACCACCTGGAAGGTTTGCTGGTCAATCACCCATACATCACCGGACTTGGTATGCGGCACATACGCGTACGCCTTCGACCGCTGCGCGACCGATCCGAGCATGTTCGGCCCCGCTTCGGAGTAGATGTTGTGCGGGTCGGTCACGGGAGGCATCCCGGGGAGCACGTCGATCAGTGGGGCGGGTGGCGTCGACGGCGCGGCTGGAGGCGGCGGCGATACGCTGGTAACCCTGGAAGGTAAAGCAGGTCGCGCGGAGGAGTCAGTCGGCTCGTTCGTGGGTGATGCGCCGGAGGCGGCCTGGATCGTCTCACCGACGGCACTGACGATGGATCCTGAGCTCGCGGTTTTGTCGGTGCTAGCTGGAGAGCCGTCCGATGGCGAGCACCCGGCGAACAGGAAACTCGACACCAACAGCACGGATATGGCCCGTTGGCGCCCCATTGATCTCCTCTACCAGAGCCGTCCGCGACCTCCGGCATCAACCGGACGAGCCAACGGCTCGACGCTGCGAGGATAATCGACCTCCCTGATCCCGATGCCACAGCCCCGACGGCCGCGTCTCATCACCTCAATGAGCTACGCCCGCTGACTGCGTTCAGGCGGTCAGGCCCGCGATCTGACCCCTGGGTGTCGGCCACCGCAACTTTCTGGGTCACCGTCCTTGTTCTACGGCAAATCGGCTCGCGCTCTACTGGCAAGATCGCCTGCATGACCGCTCCACCTGCCCCCCCGCCCGGCCGCCCCCGGGTGCTGTCCGGCATCCAGCCCACCGCCGACTCGTTCCACATCGGCAACTACCTGGGCGCGCTGCGGCAGTGGGTGAGCCTGCAGGACACGCATGAGGCGTTCTACTCGATCGTGAACCTGCATGCCATCACCCGGGATCAGGACCCGGCGGGACTCCGCCGCCGGACCCGGGTGGCCGCCGCCCAGTTGCTGGCCCTGGGTATCGATCCGCAGCGATCCACCCTGTTCGTGCAGTCGCAAGTACCGGCGCACACCCGGCTGACCTGGGTACTGGAGTGCCTCACCGGGTACGGCGAGGCAGGCAGGATGACCCAATTCAAGGACAAGTCGCAGAAGGGCGGCGCCGACCGGTCCAGCGTCGGCCTGTTCACCTACCCGATCCTGCAGGCCGCCGACATCCTGTGCTACCAGGCCGATGTCGTCCCGGTGGGGGAGGATCAGCGGCAGCACCTGGAGCTGACCAGAAATCTGGCGCAGCGGTTCAATGGCCGATTCGGATCGACCTTCACCGTCCCGGAGCCCTACATCCTCGACCAGACGGCGAAGATCTACGACCTCACCGAACCCCGGGCCAAAATGAGCAAATCCTCGCCCGGTGGATCACTGGACCTGCTGGCGCCGGTGAATCAGTCGGTCAAGAAGATCAAGTCCGCGGTCACCGACACTGAACGCGAGATACGGTTCGACGAAGAGGCCAAGCCGGGGGTATCGAACCTGCTGGCGCTGCTGGCATCGCTGACCGAGACCCCGATGGCCGAGGTCGAAACCGGTTATCGGGGCAAAGGTTACGGCGACCTCAAAGCCGGCGTAGCGGACGCGTTCGTCGCGCTGGTGACCCCGTTGCAGCAACGGGTGGCCACCTACCTCGCCGACCCTGCCGAGCTGGACCGGATACTGGTGGACGGCGGGGAACGCGCCCGAGTGGTCGCCGACGCGACCGTAACCACGGTGTACGACAAGGTCGGCCTGCTCTACTAAGCCAACACGTCCCGCCCAGCGGTCCGAAAGCTGACGCCAAGAAGGAGACGCGATGACGGACACCAAGGGATCCACCTCCCTGGTCAAGGAAAGGGACCCGGCGCAGGGTCGAAACGGCGCCGCTCAGGAAAAGCCCGCACCCCCGGTACCGCCCAATCCGTCGGTGCCCGGGAAGATGGCGCTGCTGGGCAAGCGGATCGCGTCCAAAAAGGGTGTCAAGCACCTGATCGCCGCGGTCACCAGGTACAACGACCGGCTGGGCAGTCAGTTCGCCGGCGCGATGACGTACTTCTCGTTCCTGTCACTGGTACCCATCCTGATGGTCGGGTTCGCCATCGGCGGCATCATCCTGGCCAACAACAAGGACCTGCTGACTCAGTTGGAAGGGGAGATCGCCAAGACATTGCCGGGTGATCTGGCCCCGCCCATCACCGGTTTCATCGACAGCGTGGTAGCCAATCCGCTCGGGGTCGGGATCATCGGCCTGCTGATCGCCCTGTATTCCGGGGTCGGCTGGATGGGCAACCTGCGCAAAGCCGTACAGGCCATCTCCCGGCCGGATTTCGACGAGGACAAGTCCAAGGCCGACAGCTTCGTCGTGGCCACCCTCAAGGATCTCGGCGCACTTGCCGGTCTGGCCGTCGCCATCGTGGTGTCCCTCGGCCTGAGCACGCTCGGCGCGCAGTTCGCGACGAAGGCACTGCAGCTGGTCGGCCTGAGCGACCAGCCGTGGCTCGTCCCGGTGGTCACCGTGCTGACCCTGGTGATCGCCATCGCCGCCGATGTGTTGATTTTCCTGTGGATCTTCACCATGCTGCCCGGCAAGGAGTTGCGATCCCCGTTCAAGGCCCGCCTGCGGGGATCGATCATGGCGGCGGTGGCCTTCGAGGTGCTCAAGTACGCATTGATCGTGCTGCTGCCCGGCATCGCCTCGAGTTCCAAGTCCGCTGCCATCTTCGGCCCGGTGATCGCGTTGCTGTTCTTCTTCAACATCGTCGCCCAGGTGGTGCTGTTCGTGGCGGCCTGGGTTGCGACGGCTGAGGGTGGTCCGGAGCTCGATGACGGCCCGCTGCTGGAGGTCCCGGAGGCGACCGTCATCGTTCGCAAGGACAGTTCCTCGACCCGGAACGCTGTCCTGGTCGGGGTCGGAGCCGCGGTCGGCTGGGGAGCGAGCCGGCTCCGGGGGCCCGATCAGAGCTAGCGCCGGATTGCGATCTCAGGCACCTGTCGTCGGTTCCAGTGCTGCTATGCGCGGATCGACGCAGGATCGACCGTAATTCCGACGACGGCGGCAACACGGTTCAAATCGGCGTCCAAGGCGAGTAACGAGGCCTCCCGGCGCCAGGCCACAGCGGCGATCATGCAATCGATCATCCCTGCATGCACCTCCACCGAGGGCACGACGCATGCCTTGTGCCGGGTTGCGACGTGGGGTTGCTCCGCCGTCACGGCACAATTTCCTGGATGGCGGCCACCGGCCAGTGATCTCCGTCGTCGCCGCCAACGAGGCCGGCTGGATGACCCTTGGACTAAGTCAGGTGTATCCGGTGGGCGCTCCCCGCGATCGAGATGCCACTTGGGCATCCTTTGCCGGCTGCTGGAGGTGCGCAAGTGGCATGTCGATCGCCGAAATGTTCGGGACGCGGTGACGGCCTATCTGCTGGACACTCATGTTCTTCTGTGGGCGGCACAGGATTCACCGTCTTTGAGCCCTCGGGCTCGCGACGTTCTGGCGAATCCGGCGAATGACATCTGATCAGCGTGGCGAACGTGTGGGAAGTCATCATCAAGAGCGGGCTCGGTCGAGCCGACTTCTCGGTCGACCCCGTCCGACTGCGAGATCTCTCCCTACAGGCCGGTTTCGGCGAACTCCCCATCAGGGCACCGCACGTTCTGGAAGTGACTGCGCTCCCCAAGACCACTCCGATCCCTTCGATCGGATCCTGCTGGCGCAGGCGAGGGTCGAGCAGTTGACATTATTGACCAGCGATCACAAGGTCCTGGAGTACGGGGCACCGGCGCAGGAAGTATGAGCCGCGGAACCCGGGTCATCGGCCAGCACGCCACCACTGCAGCGCCAGCGGGACCAGGGAAACCAGCGACAGTGAGTCCAGCTGGGCGAGCGGCACCCACCGGGCCTCGTCCGAGGATCCGCCCACCTCGTGGGTCAGCTCGCCGCCGACCACGGTGGCGGTGAACACGATCCGCAGCGCGTGCAACACCGCATCCCCGCGTGGGGTGAGCCTACGTTCGGGGGGCACGAACGCCGAGTCCACGCCGAGCAGCTCACCCAATTCGGCGACATACCCTGTCTCCTCGGCGATCTCGCGGACCGCCGCCTGCTGCACGGTTTCCAGTTCCTCGATGCCGCCGCCGGGCAACGTCCACCCGGTGCGACCCAGTTCGTTCCAGTGGGTGAGCAGGATCTGGTCGTTCCGGACAATGACGGCGTACGCGCCAACTCGGAGATCCATCGCCATCCGCGAGACGCTACCTGGCCGGTTCGCCGGGCTGTTCCGGCTGGGTGGGGTGGTCCTCCGCCGCCGTACGGGGTTCGTCCGGTCCTAATTCTTCTGCCGCCGCATCGGGTTCGACGGCGGCAGGAACGCTGTCCGGGGGAGGCGAGATCCCCGAGCGGCGTCGCCGGAACAGGAAGATCACGACCCCGGCAGTCGCTAGCGCGGCGGCAGTTCCGGCGGCCACCAGCCCGACCGGCGGGGCGCCCGTGCCGACACCACCCGTCGTCGCACTCCCGGCCGTGGGCGTCGCGTCCGTCGACCCGGCCGCAGAGGAAATTGGTGAAGCCGCATCACCCGCCGCACTGGCTCCGGCCGACGCGTCGCCACTCGCCGGCGCTGGAATGCTGGGCGTCGGAGCTGCCGGTACGGCCGTCGCCTCGGCCAGCGACCGCACCAGGGTGCCCACCGGCGCGGTAGCTGCTGGGAGCGCGAAGCCCCAGTCCAGCAGGGACGCCGCCTGCATCCACTGCCGACGGGGTTGCTGGGTCCCGTGCATCATCGTGACGACCAGCCGCCGACCGCCCTGCTGCGCCATCCCGACGTAGGTGTTCCCGGCGTCGTCGGTGAACCCGGTCTTGCCCCCCATCGCTCCCCGGTACTGGTACAGCAGCTGATTGTCGTTCGCCGCGAGGTACCCGGCGTCCGTCGCGCTGGGCACCCGGGCGTCCTGGGTGGCGATCAGGTCGGGGAACGGCGGGGTGGCCATGTCCTTCTTGGCGAAAAGCGCGAGGTCGTAGGCGGACGTGGTCTGGCCAGGGCCGTCGAGCCCAGAGACGGTGGCGGCCCTGGTGTCCAGGGCCCCGAGAGCCGTTGCGGTGGCGTTCATGTCGGCGATCGTCTTGTCGTAGCCGCCGTTGACCCTGGCCAGGGCGTTGGCCGCGTCGTTGCCGGAGATGATCAGCAGGTAGGTCATCAGCTGACGCACGGTGTACTTCCCGCCGGCTTCCAGCCCCACCCTGGTGCCCTCCTGGTCAGCGTCCGCTTCGGTGGCCTCCACCACCTGCTCCAGGTCGGTCAGGTTCGTCAGCATCACCTGGGCGGTCAGCAGTTTGAGGGTGCTGGCCGGCCGGTACCGGCCGTGCGGATCCTTTGCCGCCAGCACGGCGCCCGTGTCCAGATCGGCGATCACCCAGGCACCCGCCGAGATATCCGACGGCAGTGGAGGTGCCCCGTCAGGCACGATCAGCCCACACTCGCCGAGCCGGCCTGCACCGACCGGATTCGGCGGCACCGGCAGCGGGACCGGGGCCGGTGCGCCGTCGGGCACGTTCTCCGAGGTGTCCAGGGGTGGGGGCGGCTGGCTGCGCTGAGCGCAGTCGTCGGTGTTCGGCGGCGCGATGGTGACGCTCGGCGGAACGTACGGATCCGTGTTGGGTTCGGCGGACGCAGCGCCGATGCACCCGACCGCCATAGCAGCCGTCAGCACCGCAACGCCCAGTGCGCGCGCGAACCGTCGAACCGTGTGGATCATCGGGGCCGACTGTAGCGGCCGGTGACCGGCGAACCCGGGAATTCATCGCGGTCGCGCCCTGCTGGCCGGGGGGTCAGCTCCCGGCGGCGCTGGCGTGGAAGGAGAACAGTTCAGTTCGTGGGTCCGGTCCGCCAGCGGTCGCGCGCCACCAACCGCTCCCGGTGACCGCATCGCCACCACCGGCAGATGACCCTGTCCTCGCGGCGTGGGGTCCTTCGCCTCTGCTGCTACCCGGGTGGCAGGTACTTACTGGAGGAGTACCGGATAGGGAGTCGCCGTGTCCGGACACGTCGGAGAGGTAAAGCACCATGAGCGCCAACCAGAATTCCTTGAAGGAGACCGTAAAGGTACAGAGCGAGTTGGTGGCCGGGAAGGTGAAGGAATTGATACACGAGGGGAATGTCCGTCGGGTCACCGTCCGCAACGAGCAGGGCCACACCGTCATTGAGATCCCGGTGACCGCAGGGGTTATCGCGGCGGTCGCGGCGCCGGTGCTGGTCGGGGTAGCAGCAATCGCAGCGCTGGCCAGCAGCTGGGAGATCGAGGTCGATCGGGTGCCGGAAAGTGCACCAGGGTCCGAACGGTCGGAGCCGAGTCTTCAGGCAAGCTCTAGGTAGGAAAGAGTGCGGGCAGGTGACCGGCTCACCGGCGGTCACCTGACAGGCGCGACGACGGCCGTCAAGTGGGTCAACTGATGGTGCCGGTCGCGCCTACTGCTGTCCCGAGTCGCTGCTGGACTTGTGGGACCGACTACTGATGCGCCGACTCCTGCTGTGCCGACTCCTGTTGGGCCGCGATCTGCGCCCGGACGTCGTCCATGTCCAGCCCGCGAAGCTGGGAGATGACCTGGTCCAGCGAGCTCGGCGGCAGGGCACCAGGCTGGGAGAACACCAGGATCCCGTCGCGGAACGCCATCAGGGTCGGGATGGAGCGGATCCCGGCGGCGCCGGCCAGTTCCTGCTCGGCTTCGGTGTCCACCTTGCCGAAGACGATGTCCGGGTTCGCCTCTGAGGCCTTGTCGAACGTCGGGGCGAACTGGCGACACGGCCCGCACCACGCGGCCCAGAAGTCCACCATCACCATGCCGTCACCGGTGACGGTCGATTCAAAAGTCGCCTTGGTCAATTCCTGCGTCGCCATCGGAGCAAATCCCCTCGGTCAGTTCAGCTGATTTCCACCCGTTCCAACCATGGCACCCCTGCCGAACATTCCCGAGCCGCAACGGGCCGGGTCAGATCCGCCGGAACATCAACGCTCGTTTGACCTCTTGGATCGCCTTGGTGACCTGAATGCCGCGGGGGCACGCCTCGGTGCAGTTGAAGGTGGTCCGGCACCGCCAGACCCCCTCGGAGTCCGACAGGATCTCCAACCGCTCCTGCGCACCGTCATCGCGGGAATCAAAGATGAACCGATGGGCGTTCACGATCGCCGCCGGCCCGACGTAGGCGTCCTCCGACCAGTACACCGGACAGGACGTGGTGCAGGCAGCGCACAGGATGCATTTGGTGGTGTCGTCGAAGCGGGCGCGATCGGCGGGTGATTGCACATATTCCCGGGTCGGTTCGTGCCCGTAGGTGATCAGGAACGGCTTGACCGCGCGGTAGGCATCGAAGAACGGCTCCATGTCGACGACGAGATCCTTGAGCAGCGGCAGGCCCTTGATCGGCTCGACGGTCACCTCGTTCTTCTTGTCACCAATCAGGTCCTTGACCAACACCTTGCAGCACAGCCGGTTCCGGCCGTTGATCCGCATCGCGTCCGACCCGCAAACACCGTGTGCACAGGACCGGCGGAAGGTCAGCGTGCCGTCGATATACCACTTGATGTAGTGCAGGACATTCAGCAGGCGGTCGCCCGGCAGCGCCGGCACCCGGTAGGACTCGGTATGCGGGCCCTCCTCAGATTCGGGGTTGTAGCGCTGGATGTGCACGGTCAACATCACTGCGCCGTCCGGCACCGGCGGGAGCCCTTCCGCCCCACCCGGCGCTGGGGTGCGGTCGGTATCGGCCTGGATGGCGGTCGACATCAGTACTTACGCTCCATCGGCTGGTAACGGGTCTGCACGACGGGCTTGTAGTCCAAACGGATGTCGGCGGTCAGCTCACGACCCTGCTTGTAGGCCATGGTGTGTCGCATCCAGTTCGCATCATCGCGGTTGGGGTAGTCCTCCCGGGCGTGGCCACCACGAGATTCGGTCCGCACCAACGCTCCGACCACCAGGATCTCGGCAAGTTCCAGCAGGAAACCGAGTTCCACCGCCTCCAGCAGGTCCGTGTTGTACCGCTGACCCTTGTCCTGGATCGACACCCGGGCATACCGCTCCTTCAGCAACCGGATGTCGTTCAGGGCCTCCTTGAGGGTGGCCTCGGTCCGGTAGACGGCTGCGTTGATGTCCATCGAGGTCTGCAATGCGGTCCGCAGGTCTGCCACCCGTTCGGTACCGGTGGAATCCCGCATCTGCTCGACCATCTCGATCACCGTCGCGGCCGGCTCATCCGGCAGGATGGTGAAATCGGCGGTGGCAGCGGCGTACTCGGCCGCGGCGACGCCGGCGCGGCGGCCGAACACGTTGATGTCCAACAGGGAGTTGGTGCCGAGCCGATTGGAACCGTGCACCGAGACGCAGGCGCACTCACCGGCGGCGTAGAGCCCAGGCACCACGTCGGTGTTGTTGGCCAGCACCTGTCCGGTGATGTTCGTCGGAATACCGCCCATCACGTAATGGCAGGTCGGGAAGACCGGGACCGGCTCCTCCAGCGGCTCCACCCCCAGGTAGGTGCGTGAGAACTCGGCAATGTCAGGCAGTTTCGTCTCCAGCACCTCCTTGCCAAGGTGCGTGACGTCGAGCAGGACATAGTCCTTGTTCGGCCCGGCACCCCGGCCGTCCCTGACCTCCTGAACCATCGAGCGGGCCACGATGTCGCGGGGCGCAAGGTCCTTGATGGTCGGCGCGTACCGCTCCATGAAGCGCTCGCCGTCCCCGTTGCGCAGGATCCCGCCCTCGCCGCGGACCGCCTCGGAGATCAGGATCCCCAGCCCGGCCAGACCCGTCGGGTGGAACTGGAAGAACTCCATGTCCTCCAACGGAAGTCCCTTGCGGAACACGATGCCGAGCCCGTCACCGGTCAGCGTGTGCGCGTTCGACGTAGTCTTGAAGATCTTCCCGGCGCCGCCGGTGGCCAGCACGACCGACTTCGCCTGGAACACATGAATTTCGCCGGTCGCGAGCTCGTAGGCAACCGCGCCCGTGCACACCTCGCCCTCGTCGGTCTTGCTCATCATGAGATCGAGAACGTAGAACTCGTTGAAGAACTCGATGCCGAGCTTGACGCAGTTCTGGTAAAGGGTCTGCAGGATCATGTGTCCCGTGCGGTCAGCCGCGTAACACGCCCGGCGCACTGCGGCCTCGCCGTGGTTGCGGGTGTGGCCGCCGAACCGGCGCTGATCGATCCGGCCCTCCGGGGTCCGGTTGAACGGCAGCCCCATCTTCTCCAGATCCAGGACGGCGTCGATGGCTTCCTTGCACATCACCTCGGCCGCGTCCTGGTCGACCAGATAGTCGCCGCCCTTGACGGTGTCGAAGGTGTGCCACTCCCAGTTGTCGTCCTCGACATTGGCCAGGGCGGCGCACATCCCGCCCTGGGCCGCGCCGGTGTGGGAACGGGTCGGGTAGAGCTTGGTAAGCACGGCCGTACGGGCGCGCTTGCCGGACTCGATGGCCGCTCGCATACCGGCCCCGCCGGCACCGACAATCACCACGTCAAAGCGATGGAACTGCATATCAGTCCTTCCCAGGACGGGGGAGACCGGCTGCGCCGGGCTGTACAAATTGCATATCAGTCCTTCCCAGGACAGGGGAGACCGGCTGCGCCGGGCTGTACAAATTGCATATCAGTCCTTCCCAGGACGGGGGAGACCGGCTGCGCCGGGCTGTACAAATTGCATATCAGTCCTTCCCAACAGTCCTGCCCCGGACGGGGGAGACCGGCTGAGCCGGGCTGTCCCATCCAGGACGGGGGAGACCGGCTGCGCCGGGCTGTACAAATTGCATATCAGTCCTTCCCAGGACGGGGGAGACCGGCTGCGCCGGGCTGTACAAATTGCATATCAGGCCTTCCCAACAGTCCTGCCCCGGACGGGGGAGACCGGCGGCGCCGGGCTGTCCCATCCAGGACGGGGGAGACCGGCTGCGCCGGGCCGGATCAGCATTTTCTCGGGCTCTGTCATTTCATGTTCGGGTCGAAGGTGAAGATCACCAGGGTGCCGACGCTCAGGATGAGCAGCACGGACGCGGCCAGCATCAACTGCAGCCAGAACCGGGTGCTGTCTTTCCGGGCGTAGTCGTTGATCACCGTGCGAAGACCGTTGGCGCCGTGGATCTCGGCCAACCACAGCATCACCAGATCCCAGATCTGCCAGAACGGGCTGGCCCAGCGGCCGGCGACAAAACCCCAGTTGATCCGGTGCACCCCGCCGTCAAGGACGTTCATGATCAATAGGTGGCCCAGCACCAGCACGACCAGCACGATCCCGGACACCCGCATGAACATCCACGAGTACATCTCGACATTGCTCCGGCGGCCGGTGACCCGGCGGCGCGGGGCGCGGGGCGCGGCGATGCCGCGGGTGGCCGGCGGGTCGAACGCGGCCGTCATGACCCGCTCCCGAACATCGTGCTGATGGTCCGCTGCAGCATGAAGTAGACGCCAGGGACCATCACCACGAACCACACGGCGAGCACGATCCAGAGCATCGTGCGTTGGTACCGCGCACCCTTGGCCCAGAAGTCGACCAGCATGATGCGGATCCCGTTCAGCGCGTGATACAGCACCGCGGCGACCAGACCAACCTCCATGAGGTTGACCAGCGGGTTCTTGTAGGTCTCGATGATCGTGTTGTAGCTCTCCGGGGAGACCCGGACGAGCGAGGTGTCGAGCACGTGAGCGAAGAGGAAGAAAAAGGTGAGCACACCGGTGATCCGGTGCGCGACCCACGACCACATTCCGGCATCACCGCGGTACACCGAGCCACGACGCGGCCGCGGGACCCGCTCGCCGCTGATCACCGCGGTGGGGTTGGACATGACTGTTTCGACCTCCGGCATCGGTGGCGCCGTCCTCGACCACGGGATGCGCCTGGTTGCGGGTTTGCTGCAGCACCGCCGGGCGTGCCACCGCACCGCAGCGATCTTCGGCAAGGTTATCCCCCCGCTCCCGGCGGCAGCGACCGATCCGGGGTGTGACGTGGCCGACGCCAGGACGTGCATCCGGTGCCAGGACCTGCGCCGATGTCCTTGCCTGACGCAAGATCCCGGCAGGCTCGGGATTGCGGGACGGCCACCTGCAACGGCCGACTCACGCAAGCACCCGGTCACGATCTGCGACCGGGCCAGCCCTGGGTTGTACGCCGAACGAAGGATCTCGACCCCGAAGGCGAGTTCGAACGGCCGAAAAGGGTCGAATCGGTCACGGAATCGACATCGCGGGAACAATTCGGTTACGGAGCGGGGTCGACACTCGCCCGAGCCCGTACCGCCGGGTAACGTCCGACGATGCTCAGCGCGCCGGGATGGCGTCCGCGAGCTTCCCGTCGCCCCGCCCGGGGTGACGTGCAGTACAGGCTAAGGAGAACCCACGTGCGTCGAGCTCGAAGCGTCAAGCTCATCGCCGGACTGGCGGCAGCCGCGCTAGCGCTGACCGCTTGTTCGTCCGGCAGTACCAGCTCCACCAGCAGCAGTGCTGCCTCGGCCGCCGGCGGCTCGTCCGCCGCTTCCAGCGCAGCCTCCAGTGCAGCCTCCACCGGCGGCGCATCTGCAGGTTCCTCGTCAGTCGAATCCTCGAATGGCCCGTCCGCGGCGGCCAGTGGCGGAGCCTCTGGAGGCGCATCGGCCGGCGGGGCAGCTGCGACGTCGATGACCGGAGACCCGGCGTCGGTCAAGCTCGGGTTGGCCTATGACGTCGGTGGCCGCGGCGACCACTCGTTCAACGATCTCGCCGCCGCCAGCCTGGACAAGGCCAAGGCCGCTGGGGTGACGATCGTCGGCGAACTCACCGCGGCCAAGGACGAACCTGACTCGGCGAAGACCGACCGGCTCAACCAGCTCATCGACGGCGGCGCCACCGACATCATCGCGGTCGGCTTCGCCTACGCCGGCCCGCTGAAGGAGGTGGCGACCGCGAGCCCGAACGTCCATTTCGCCATCGTGGACGACAACTCCCTGGCTGACGTCCCCAACGTCGCCTCCTTGACCTTCGCCGCCGAGCAGGGCTCGTATCTGGCCGGCGTCGCGGCCGCGAAAAAGACCAAGAGCAACAAGGTCGGCTTCATCGGCGGTGTCAACGTGCCGCTGATCCAGAGCTTCCAGGCGGGCTTCGAAGCGGGCGTCAAGGCCACCAACCCGGCCGCGACGGTGACCGTCAAGTACATCACCGAGCCGCCGAACTTCGCCGGGTTCAACGATCCGACCAGCGGCAACACCATCGCCACCGGCATGTACAACGACGGCAACGACATCGTGTTCGCGGTCGCCGGCGGTTCGGGTGACGGCGTGTTCAAGGCGGCCAAGGCTGCCGGGAAGCTCGGCATCGGCGTCGACTCCGACCAGTACAACGTGCCCACGCTCGCCGACGTCAAGGACGTCATCATGACCTCCATGCAGAAGCGGGTCGACGTCGCGACGTACGACTTCGTCACCAGTGCGGTCAACGGTGCAGTGCTCACCGGTGACCAGAAGTTCGACCTGGCCAACAACGGCGTCGGACTGGCTACCTCAGGCGGCCAGATCGACGACATCGCGGCCGACATCGACAAGGCGAAGGCCGAGATCATCGCCGGGACGATCACCGTCCCGTCGACCGTCGGCTGACGTTCGCTCGCGTTCGACGGTCCTTACGGCCCCGGCGGGAACTTTCCCGTCGGGGCCGTGTGGCATCTGCTATGACTGCATGATCTTCGGCGCTGATTTTCTAGAGCGCTGATTTTCTAGAGCGCTGATTTCTACGGCGCTGATTTCTATGGCGATGATCTTCTACGCGTGAGGCGGGATCGATGACCACGGATGCGACGCCACCGCAGGCGGCCAGATCGATCACCCAGTCCGGCCATCTCGCGGTTGAGCTGACGGGGATCACCAAGCGATTTCCCGGGGTCGTCGCGAACTCGAACATCAACATCGCGGTCCGCACCGGAACCGTGCACGCGCTGGTGGGGGAGAACGGCGCAGGAAAATCGACTCTGATGAAAACCCTGTACGGCATGCACCAGCCGGACGAGGGGACGATTACGGTCAACGGCAGGCAGGTGACGTTCCATTCGCCGGCCGACGCGATCGCCGTCGGGATCGGCATGGTGCACCAGCACTTCATGCTCGCCGACAACCTGACGGTCTGGGAGAACATCGTTCTCGGGTCCGAACCGACCACCGGCGCCCGGTTGGACGTGCGCGGGGCGCGGGCCCGGATCGACGAACTGGGCCGGCGGTACGGGCTCACCGTGGGCTCCGGCGCCCTGGTCGAGACGCTCGGTGTCGGCGCCCGGCAACGGGTGGAGATCCTCAAGGTGCTCTACCGCGGCGCGAAGATCCTGATTCTGGACGAACCGACCGCCGTGCTGGTGCCGCAGGAGGTCGACGAGCTGTTCGGCAACCTACGGGAACTCAAGTCCGAGGGCCTGACGATCATCTTCATCTCGCACAAGCTCGACGAAGTGCGCAGCATCGCCGACGACATCACCGTCATCCGTCGCGGCACCACCGTCGGCACCGCCGATCCGAAGTCCGTCACGAACCGGCAGTTGGCCGAGATGATGGTCGGGTCGGCGCTGCCGGTTCCAGAGCTGCGGGAATCGGCGGTCACCGAACGGGTGGTGCTCTCGTTGACCGGGGTCCGGATGGCCGGGGATGTTGCCGGCGGTCGGGATCTGCTGACCGACATCGACCTGACGATCCATGCCGGTGAGGTGCTGGGCATTGCCGGGGTGGAGGGCAACGGCCAGGCCGAGCTGGTGGACGCCATCATGGGCATCCGGCCGGTCGCCGCCGGGCGGATCGAGCTGGCCGGCGCCGACGTGGCCCATCTGTCGACCGGCGCCCGCCGCGAAGCCGGGGTGGGGTTCATCCCGGAGGACCGGCATCGGCAGGGTCTGATCCTGGAGGGTTCACTGTGGGAGAACCGGATCCTGGGCCATCAGACCCGCCAGCCCTCGTCCCGGGGGCTGCTGATCGATCGGGCGGCGGCCAAGGCCGATACCCGTCGCATCGTCGAGGAGTTCGACGTCCGAACCCCGGGAATCGACGTCACGGCCGCGTCGCTGTCCGGCGGTAACCAGCAGAAGCTGATCGTTGGGCGGGAGATGAGCGAGCACCCGGTGCTGCTGATCGCGGCGCACCCGACCCGTGGGGTGGATGTCGGGGCGCAGGCGGCGATCTGGGAGCACCTGCGGCAGGCCAGGCTGGCGGGCCTTGCGGTGCTGCTGATCTCGGCGGATCTGGAGGAACTGATCGGAATGTCCGACCGGCTCACCGTCATTTTGCGCGGCCGGTTGACCGGAACCTACGACCCCAGGACGGTCACTCCGGAACAGCTCGGCGCGGCGATGACCGGCGCCGACGACGGCCCGGTCGGGGAGGTGGCCTGATGACCAGCCGATCCCGCAGGCTGCTCCTGAGTGCCGCGGCACCGGTGGGCGCGTTGCTGGTCGCACTCCTGATCACCGCGCTGCTGCTGGTGCTGACCAAGCACAATCCGTTCGAGGCGTTCGGCGCGATGACGTCGGCGTTCGGCCGGACCCGGCTGATCCTGGGCACCATCAACCAGACCACCATCTACTACCTGGCGGCGGTCGCCGTGGCCATCGGGTTCAAGATGAACCTGTTCAACATCGGCGTCGACGGCCAGTACCGGCTGGCCGCGATGCTCAGTGCCGCGGTGGCCGGCGCCGCGTTCATGTCATCACTGCCGAGCGTGCTGCGGATCGCCATCACGCTGCTGGTGGCGATGGTGGTCGGGGCGGCCTGGGCAGGGATAGCCGCCCTGCTCAAGGTCACCCGCGGGGTCAGCGAGGTGATCAGCACGATCATGCTGAACTCGATCGCCACCTTCGTGGTGGCCTACCTGCTGACCACCGACCGGCTGGCCGTGCAGTCCGGCAACAACATCGGCACCGCGAAAATCACCGCGGGCGGTCAGGTGCCGACGATCAAATTCTCGGGATCGACGACGCCGCTGTACTCGCTGTTGATCCTGGCCGTCATCGTCGGGGTGATCTACGCACTCGTGTTGTCTCGCACCGTGTTCGGATTCGCGATCAAGGCGACCGGACTGTCCGAGAGCGCGGCGGTGGCCAGCGGGATCTCGGTGAATCGGATGATCGTCTCGGCGATGCTGCTCTCTGGTGCGGTGGCCGGCCTGGTCGGAATGCCGGAATTGCTCAACGGATCGGCCGCGTCGTACTCGCTGAACTTCCCGTCCGGTGTCGGGTTCACCGGCATCGCGGTGGCCCTGCTCGGCCGCAATCATCCTGTGGGCATGGCGTTCTCCGCTCTGCTCTGGGCTGCCCTGGATTCATCGTCCAACGCGTTGCAGGGAGTAGGCGTGCCGCCGGAACTGGTGACGATCATGCAGGGCGTGATCGTGCTGTCCGTGGTGGTCGCCTACGAGTTCGTCCGCCGTTACCGGTTGATCCTGGAGGCCCGGGACGTCGCTAGAGCGCTCGCCGCGGCCCGGCAGGAGGTGCAGGCATGAGCGAGCCTTGGCGAGCGAATCATGGGCACAGTGCCGGCCGTCCGCGAGGGACGAGCGGAGGGGTGGCATGAGTACGGCGGCCGCAGCGGCCACCGCGCCGGCTCCGGTGAAGGGTGCGGCTGGGGCGCGGCGGATGACGCCGATCCTGTGGCTGGGTGTGGTGCTCCTCGCCATTGCGATCACCTCCGCGGTCCGGATCTGGACGGGCGCCAACAATCTGGATTCATCCGGGGCAATCACCGCGGCCATCACCGCCGCGGTGCCGATCGCCCTGGCGGGGCTGTCCGGCCTGTGGTCCGAACGGGCCGGGGTGGTGAACATCGGCATCGAAGGAATGATGATTCTCGGCACCTTCGGCGCCGGGTACGCCGGATACCAGTTCGGTCCGTGGGCCGGAGTGTTCTTCGGCATCGTCTGCGGATTGCTCGGTGGGCTGCTGCACGGCCTGGTGACGATCACGGTCGGCGTCGACCACATCATCTCCGGGGTAGCGATCAACATCCTTGCCCCCGGATTGACGCTCTACCTGTCCCGCCTGGTGTTCACCGACGCGCCCGGCGGCGGCCAGCGGCAGTCCCCGCCGATCGCCGACGTCGCCCGGATTACCGTTCCGGGCCTGTCCGATTGGCTGGGTGACATCGAGCGGAACGGCTGGTTCTTCATCTCCGACCTGGCTGGCATCGTGCGGGGTTTCATCACCAACCTGTCACTGCTATCGGTGCTGGCTGCGGTGTTGATCGCGGGGTCCGCCTGGGTGCTGTGGCGGACCAGGCTGGGGTTGCGGCTACGGTCCGTCGGCGAGGCCCCGTACGCGGCGGAATCGTTGGGCGTCAACGTCTACCGGTACAAGTACATCGCCGTGATGATCTCCGGCGCACTGGCCGGACTCGCTGGGGCGTTCCTGGTGATCGGGCTGAAGTTCCAGGACGGACAGACCGGCGGTCGCGGCTTCATCGGGCTCGCCGCAATGATCTTCGGCAACTGGCGGCCCGGCGGGATGGCCATGGGCGCCGGGCTTTTCGGCTTCACCGACGGGGTCCAGCAGTACGACTCGTCCGGTACCGCGATGCACGCGTTCCTGATCCTGGTGGCCCTCGCGCTGGCCGTGGTGGCGGTGCTGCAGTTCCGGTCCGGGCATCGGGTGCTGGCCGCGGTGGCCGGCGTGATTGCCGTGCTCTGCATCTGGTGGTTCGCCCGCACCGACGAGTTGCCGCAGCAGCTGGTCAAGGCGGCGCCGTACGCGATCACCCTGCTGGTGATGGCCCTGGCGTCGCAGAACCTGCGGATGCCCAAGGCCGACGGACTGATCTACCGCAAGGGCGGGCACTGATGGCTGTTCCACGAGTTGCAGGGTGCTGGGCGGCGCCGCGGTGACCGCGGTCGACTGGGAGGCGCTCCGGGCAGCGGCGGTGACCGCTGCCACGTCCGCCTACTGCCCGTACTCGCACCTGCAGGTTGGTGCCGCAGCACTCGTCGACGACGGCCGAATGATCACCGGCTGCAACGTCGAGAACGCCTCGTACGGCTTGGGGCTCTGCGCGGAGTGCACCCTGGTCGGCCAGCTCCGGCTGACCGGCGGTGGCCGGCTGGTCGCCCTGGCCTGCCGGTCCGGCACCGGCGAGCTGCTGATGCCCTGCGGCCGGTGCCGTCAGGTGATCTACGAGTTCGGCGGCGAGGAACTGCTCGTCGACACCCCCACCGGGCCGGAGACGATGACCTGGGTGCTGCCGGCCGCGTTCGGCCCACAGGACCTGCCCAGCCCGTGAACCGCCCCCCCGCACCCCCTCACCCACCCCACTCGCACCTGTTCTGGAGTTGATCATGGCAATCTCTGCGCGACCCGCCGACGACACGCCGATTTCGCAACAGAGTTCGCCATGATCAACTCGGGGTCCGGGTCCGGGTCCGGGTCCGGGTCCGGGTCCGGGTCCGGGTCGGGGTCGGGTGCGGGTGCTGGTTCGGCGGGGTTTGCCGCGGTGGATGTGATCATCGCCAAGCGGGACGGCCGGGCACTGTCTGCGGCGCAGATCGAGTGGGTGATTGCCGCTTACACCCGGGGGGACGTCGCTGAGGAGCAGATGTCCGCGCTGCTGATGGCGATCCTGCTGAACGGAATGACCAAGAGCGAGATTTCGGCCTGGACCGCGGCAATGATCGCGTCCGGGATTCGGATGGACCTGTCGACGGTGGGCCGGCCGACCGTGGACAAGCACTCAACCGGCGGGGTGGGGGACAAGATCTCGCTGCCGCTGGCGCCGCTGGTGGCCGCGTGCGGAGCCGCGGTGCCCCAACTCTCCGGCCGAGGTCTCGGGCACACCGGCGGCACCCTGGACAAAATGGAGTCGATCCGCGGCTGGCGGGCCACCCTGACCCCGCGGGAGATGACCGACCAGCTGACCGCGGTCGGTGCGGTGATCTGTGCGGCATCGGCCGACTTGGCGCCCGCCGACCGAAAGTTGTACGCCCTGCGTGATGTCACCGGCACTGTGGAGTCGATCCCGATGATCGCGGCGTCGATCATGAGCAAGAAGATCGCGGAGGGCACCGGCGCGCTGGTGCTCGACGTCAAGGTGGGCTCCGGGGCCTTCATGAAAACCCAGGAACGGGCCGCGGAGCTGGCCAGAACCATGGTTGGGCTGGGGGAGCGGGCCGGGGTGCGGACCTCGGCTCTGTTGACAGACATGTCGACGCCGCTGGGTGTCGCTGTCGGTAACGCGGTCGAGGTCGCCGAGTCGTTGGATGTGCTGGCCGGCGGCGGCCCGGCGGACGTCGTCGAGCTGACTGTGGCGCTGGCCCGGGAGATGGTGCAACTGGCCGGTCTGGACGCCGATCCCGCGCAGATCCTGGCCTCTGGCAAGGCCATGGACTGCTGGCGGGAATTGGTGGTCGCGCAGGGTGGGGATCCGGACGCCCCGCTGCCGACGCCGAAACATCGGGAGACGGTGCGCGCCGACACCGCCGGCGTGGTGACCGGGATGGACGCCCTGGCGGTGGGGATCGCCGCCTGGCGGCTGGGCGCGGGCCGGGCCCGCCGCGAGGACGCGGTGCAGCAGGCCGCCGGCCTGCTGTGCCTGGCCAAACCGGGTGACACCGTGACGGCCGGTCAGCCCCTGTTCGAACTGCACACCGACACCGACGAGAAGTTCGCCGCGGCCCTGGCCGACCTCGCCGGAGCGGTGACGATCGCCCCGGCCGGCACCCGGATCGACCGGACGCCGTTGCTGCTGGAGACCATCCGTGGGGGCGGGTCGGACGGCGCACCGTTCACCGCGGCCGGGTAACGTCCGCTCGATGCCAACACCGCTGACCGCCGAGACCATCCGTACCGCGCCGAAAGTGCTGCTACACGATCATCTCGACGGCGGACTGCGCCCGGCAACGCTCGTCGACCTGGCCGAACAGATCGGCTACCGGGACCTACCGACGACCGTGGTGCCTGAGCTGGCGCGGTGGTTCGCCGAATCCGCGTACTCCGGCTCGCTGGAGCGGTACTTGGAGACGTTTGTCCATACGGTCGGGGTGATGCAGACCCGGGAATCGCTGATCCGGGTGGCGTCGGAATGTGTGCAGGACCTGGCTACGGACGGCGTGGTGTACGCCGAAATCAGGTTCGCGCCGGAATTGCACACCGAGCGCAATATGGCCCTGGACGATGTGGTGAAGGCCGTGCTGGACGGTGTTGCCGTCGGCAGTGCTGCCGCTGCCGCGGCGGGGCATCCGATCCGGGCGCGGTTGCTGTTGACCGCGATGCGGCACGCCGCGCGGTCCCGGGAAATTGCCGAACTCTGCATCCGGTTCCGGGACCAGGAAGTCGCCGGATTCGACATCGCAGGCGCCGAAGCGGGTTTCCCGCCCACCCGTCATCTGGACGCGTTCGAATACCTCCGCCGGGAGAACGCACATTTCACCATTCATGCCGGTGAGGCATTCGGGCTGCCGTCCATCTGGGAGGCCCTGCAATGGTGCGGCGCCGACCGGCTCGGCCATGGAGTTCGGATCGTTGACGACATCACTCTCGACGCCGCGGGACATGCGAACCTGGGCCGGCTCGCCGCGTATGTCCGGGACAAACGCATTCCGCTGGAAATGGCGCCGACGTCGAACGTGCAGACCGGTGCCGCGAGTTCGATCGCCGAGCACCCGATCGGGATGCTCACCGCACTGAAGTTCCGGGTGACCGTGAACACCGACAACCGGCTGATGTCAGGGTGTTCGATGACCAGCGAGATGACAGCGCTGGCAGAGGCTTTCGGCTACGGCTGGGACACCCTCCAGTGGTTCACGGTGAACGCCATGAAGTCTGCGTTCCTGCCGTTCGCCGAGCGGCTGGAAATCATCGAGTCGGTGATCAAACCCGGCTACGACCGGCTCCGCGCCGGCTGACGGCTACCCACGTTTGCCGTCCCAGTCGAGCGTGCCGGCGAATCGGTCGGCCAGCACCGACCAGGCGCCCGCCTCGTCGTCGAACGGCGGGGCCGGGGTCTGCCGGTTCGGTTCGGGCCGGATGATCGCGCCGACCAGATTGCCCAGCGGCGTGGATGTACCCAGGGCATCGGTCGTCTCGGAATCACCCCGTTGCAGGGCGGCGTCGACGACCAGTTCGACGGCCAGTTCCAGCTGATGCGGATCCACCGCCTCGGGTCCTGCTCGCAACGCGTCCTCCACCCCGTCGATGACGTAGGTGTTCTCCGGTCCGGCGAGAACGGCCGCGTCGCCGTCGGTGACGGCGCGACGGATATCCGGCCAGACCTCCAACGCGGCCAGGCTGTGTTGAGGGGCGGCCTGCATCAGATAGTTCTCGAGATCCTCGGCAGCGGAGAACATTTGGATACGGCCCTGGTCGGTCAGGAAAACCGGGTCCTCGCCGAGGTAGCACCGCAGGGTGTAACCGGTCCGGCCGCCGATGGTGACATCCAGGCAGTCGACTCCGGTCTCGTCCCAGAACACCAGGTCCTCGTCCCGCTCCCCGTCGGCGGTGGCGTCGCCGGCCACCGCGCTGTCGGAGTCCAGGTCATCGCTGAGGTCATCGCCTTCCAGCGGATCGACCGTCGACCTGCCGGTGCCGCCGACAAATCCCATTTCGCTGTTCAGTGCCGGCTTTTCGGCGGCGCTGATCGCTGATGCCTCAGCCTCCGAGGTGGTCAAGGCCGTTGCATCGACGTCAGGCGTCGTCACTACGGCGTCCAGAGCGTCGAGCACCTCGTCCCAGCGGGCTGCGACAACGGCGCCGATCTCGTTCCAGAGCTTCTCGCCGTTTCGTCCGCTGAACGCCTGCTCACCCATCGGCAGCAGCGCGAAACCGTCCGCCGAATCGAGCACCGCGTCGACGGCATCCAGGCCACAGACCTCCGCCAGCGAACGCAGAATGGCGACCGTGTCGGCAAGGTCGGCCAGGGTCCAGATATCGGCCGGCTCGGCGACCAGGTCCGGCACACCCACGATGTCGAAGCGGTGGTCGTCGTCCGGGTTGAGCTCGTCCACGAGCATGGCGGACGCGGTTTCCCACTCAGGGTGATCGAGCAGGTCGTGCTCGTCCGAGGTGCGGATGAACGCCGCCAGGTGCGCGGGGGTGGGGAAGACGTAGAGATCCTCACCATGACCCAGGAACGCCTCCCAGTCCTCGCCGTCCTCCCGCCAGCTCGGAGCCCACAAGGTCAGTCCGTTGCCTGCTGTCAGTCCGAGCTCGATGGGGATGATCTCCGCCGCCACCGCTGGTCCTTCCCGTGCGTCGCTAACGCTTCCTACCCCCCGGGCGGTGCGCCGACCGCCTGGCCGCCGATCGAGGCCCGACCGTGCGGGCGTCAGCCTAGTGCCCGATTCGACGCCGGATCTCGGCGCGGACGGTTCGTCCGCCGAACGGCGTCCGACGCCGGCCGGTCCGATCGCCCCCGCGTCCGGATCGCACGCTGTCGTGATAGACCCTGGAACGATACGTTCATCAGGACCGTCAGTTCTCGGACCCGACGCCCACGATGGCCGCAGCACCCAGGAGGCAACCCGTGTCCGATTCACCCACCCCAATCAGCTCACCTGACGCCAGCTCACCTGACGCCAGCTCACCTGACGCCAGCTCACCTGACGCCAGCGCGGGGATAGCCGACGAGGCCGTCGCCGACCAGCCGGTGACCGAGTCCGCGAAGAGCGTGTTCGCGGCGGCACTGGAAAAGAAGAAGGCGGCGGGCCAATCCAGAAGCGCCCACCTGGACGGTCACGGCGGGGTCGGCGGTGCCACAGCCAGCCACAAGGCGACCCGCACCTTCCGGCGTAAGTCCGGCTGATCGGTCGCCGGGATGGCGCTGTGCGCTCACTGCGGGGCCACCGGGCAGGACGGGCGGTTCTGCAGCAGCTGTGGCTGGCAGGTCGGTCCCGATCAACCCGGTCCCGATCAACCCGGTCCCCATCAACCCGGTCCCCATCAACCCGGTCCCCATCAACCCGGTCCCCATCAACTCGGTCTCCATCAACCCATCGCTCCGCCTGCTGAGCCCGGCGTGACCAGGCTCGTGTCCCTGCGAAAAGCCCCGGCGGAACCGACCAAGGTTCAGCCCGCCCTACCGGCGGATAATTCCGCGACCGTCGGACCGTTGCCCGTTCCCGGACGAGGGTCGCCAGGTCCGGATGCATGGAGCGCCGGTGGGCCGCAGGTCGGGCCGGTCCCGGCGGACTACAGCGAGCCCGGTTTGCCGCCGCCGAACCCACCGCCGAACCCACCGCCGAACCCGCCGCCGAACCAGGTCAGCCCAACCGGTTTCAGCCCGCCGGGCAGTTATCCGGGGTCGTCGGTGCCGCGGAGGTCACCCGCAGTGGTGTGGGCCGTTGCGGCGTCCGTGGTGGTCGTGCTGGTGATCAGTGCGGTGGCTGTGGTGCTGTTGACCAGGTCGGACGGCAAGGGCGGCGAGCTCGCGGTCACCGCCCCCACCGTCGCGGCCCTACCGCCCGTCAGCGCAGGGCCGGCATCGCCGGCTACCCCGCCGTCGCCCACGCGACAATCAAAGGCGGTAGAGCCAGGGACATCATCGACGCCGGGGTCCACCGCATCTCCGGGCGGCGCTGCAGGCGGCGGGGCGGGCGCCTCCCCCGCCCTTACTCCCACCCCTACCCCGACCCCGACTCCCACCGCCACTTCCGCTGATGGACCGGTGATCGCGGGTGTCGCCCACCAGGAAATCGCTTGCGGCGGCGGATACATCGTGCAGGTGGCCTCCGAAGCCGACCCCGCTGGCTTCGAGCGGCGGATCTTGACGGCGCGCGCGGCCGGTCAGCTCCCCGCCCAGGTGAAATGGGCGAACACCCAGTCCTCCTGCGCCATCTTCACCGCGCAGTCAAACTTGCTGGTGCTCTACGCGGGCCCCTTCTCGTCCCCGCTGGATGCCTGCCCGGCGCGGTTGACGAGCCCACCGGACGCGTTCATCAAGGGCACCACCACGGAGACGGCCACCGAATACCACTCCTGCCTGTGCCCGGCGGCGGCGTCATCGTTGCCGGTGATCGGCGCCGTCGGCCAACAGGACGTCTGGGTCGGCGAACTGCAGCGGGTGCTCGGTGCCCGGCTGGACTACCGCATCGGTTCGATCAACGCCGACCCGGCGGTCGGTGACCCGGGACGCTGGGGCAGCTACACCGCGGAGACCGCCGCTGCGGTGGGTCGCTTCCAGGGCGACAACGGCCTGCCCGTCTCCCGTCAGGTGGATGCGGCGACGTGGGCGGCGCTGCAGGCCAGGTCCTGCTAGTGATGACAGCCGCGCGAACTCAGCCGGCGGGCACCCGGTAACCCTGTACCCGTGCCCGGCCCCATCCGGACAACCGTTGCTCAGTAGCCCTTTTCAGCCTCCCAGCAAGCCGCGCCAGTGCGGGGGCCCGCCTACAGCAACACCACCGAGCGCAGCACCTCGCCGCGGTGCATCTTGTCGAACGCGGCCTCGATGTCGCCAATGGCGATTCGTTCGCTGACGAACGAATCCAGCGGCAGGCGGCCCTTGAGGTAGAGGTCGGTCAACACCGGAAAGTCCCGTTCTGGTAGGCAGTCCCCGTACCACGACGACTTGAGTGATCCCCCGCGACCGAAGAACTCGAGCAGCGGCATCTCCAACGTCATGGTCGGTGTCGGCACGCCGACCAGCACCACCGTCCCGGCGAGATCCCTGGCGTAGAAGGCTTGTTGCCAGGTCTCCGGGCGACCGACTGCATCGATGGCGACGTCGACTCCGAAACCGCCGGTCAGGGCGCGGATCTGCTCGACCACATCTCCGTCGCCAACCAGCACCGTATCGGTGGCTCCGAACGTCCTGGCCAGCGCCAACTTTCGGGCGTCGGTGTCCACGGCGATGATCGTGTGCGCACCCACCAGGGCCGCTCCGGCAATCGCTGCGTCACCCACTCCGCCACACCCGATGACGGCCACCGAGTCGCCCCGGGTAACGGCGCCGGTGTTGATGGCCGCACCAATCCCTGCCATCACCCCGCAGCCCAACAATCCGGCGACCTCCGGCGGAACGGCCGGGTCGACCTTGGTGCACTGACCTGCGGCCACCAGCGTCTTCTCGACGAACGCGCCGATTCCCAGGGCCGGGGAGAGCACGGTCCCGTCCTCGAGGGTCATCTTCTGCTGCGCGTTGTGCGTGTTGAAGCAGTACCAGGGCCGTCCCCGTTTGCAGGCCCGGCACGACCCGCAGACCGCGCGCCAATTGAGGATGACGAAGTCACCCGGAGCCACGTCGGTCACGCCGTCACCGACGGCGTCGACGATCCCGGCAGCCTCATGACCCAGCAGGTACGGGTAGTCGTCCCCGATCCCGCCTTGCTTGTAGTGCAAATCGGTGTGGCAGACACCGCAAGCCTGCACCTTGACCAGCGCCTCACCCGGTCCTGGATCGGGAACCAGGATGGTGGTGAGTTCCACCGGGGCGTCCTTGCTGCGCGAGATGACGCCCTGAACCCGATGAACCATGATTGCTCCTTGTCGTGCTGCCGGTGCAGGGGAGGGTATCCCGCACGGTGCACCACGACAGCGGTGCCGTCAGCGGCGGGCCGCGAGCTCGGTCATCCGGGAGCGGGAAGCCACCTTGATCCGGGTTCGGCCCTCGGGGAGCCCAGCGCCCAGTTCGTGCGCTTCCAGCCGGTCCCAGCCGTCGAAATCGGTGAGCGTGAGACCCTTTTCAGCCAGCAGCGCATCGACGTCCGCGGCAGCGCGATGCGGCGCACGGGCGAGGATCGGGGAGTCGACCAGCAGATTCGACACGGTTTCTGCAGCGTCCGACTTGGTGTGCCCGATCAACCCGACCGGCCCGCGCTTGACCCACCCGGTCGCGTAGAGGCCGGGAAGGGGCGCGCCGTCCAGGTCAATTAGCCGGCCGCCGTCGTGGGGCAGGACGAACCGGCGGGTGTCGAACGGCAGGTCCTCGATGGCCTCCGACCGGTAGCCCACCGCCCGGTACACCGCCTGGACGTCCCAGTCGGTGAATTCTCCGGTGCCGAGGACCGAACCGTCGCCGGTGAGTTCCTGGCGCTCGGTGCGCAGGCCTACTACGGCACCGGACTCGCCGACGATCTCCACCGGGTTCTGCAGGAAATGCAGGTGGATGCGCCGCTGCGGGCCGGGTTTCGGATCACGCATGGCCCAGTCGCTCAGGACGTCGACCACCATCCGCAGCGATTTGCTCCTGGACAGTGCTGCCTCCGACTCGGCGTCGAAATCCATGCCGGCGGGGTCGACCACCACCTGCACGTTGGGCGAGTGGTCCAGTTCGCGGAGCTCGACCGGGGTGAACTTGGCCTGCGCTGGACCGCGCCGGGCGAACATGTGGATATCGGTGACGGCGGAGGCCGCCAGCACCTGGTGGACGTGAGCGGGAATGTCCGTCGCCAGCAATTCGTCGGCAGGGCGGGCCAGCATTCTGGCCACGTCGAGCCCGACGTTGCCGACGCCGATCACGGCCACGCTGCGCTGGGTGGTCAGATTCCAGGTCTGGTCACGATCCGGGTGGGAGTCGTAGAAGGCAACGAAATCGGCAGCGCCGTAGGACCGGTCCAGCTGCTCTCCAGGAATCCCCAACGAGCGGTCCCGCTCCGCGCCGGTGGCGAAAATGACGGCGTCATAGAACTGCCGCAGTTCGTCGAGCTTGATGTCGATACCGACGTGCACATTGCCGACAAACCGGATCCGCTCATTCTCCAGAACCCGATGGAGTGCGACCACGATGGCCTTGATCCGGGGGTGATCCGGCGCCACCCCGTACCGGATGAGCCCGTACGGCGTGGGAAGCCGATCGAAGATGTCGACGGTTGCTGAAGGGTCCTTGGTGGCCAGGATCTCGGCGGCGTAGATTCCGGCCGGTCCAGCGCCGACCACGGCGACCCGGAGGGGCAGGGACATCGGGCAACTCCTTGACAGTGAGAGGACCCCTCCAGGCTAGGCAGGCGTCCCCGAAAGCCGGGTGCTTCGTGATCAACCTCGCAGCCCGCCCGACCGCCGGAGAGCGCTGCCCCGAACGGGTGAAAGTTACGGTTTGATCACGGCGACGCAGCTCACAGGAATGTCACCCACCTGGTGATTCGGCGAGTCCTATGAATTGACCCAGAGTGTCAGTGTATTTCCTGTGACCAGAGAATATTGTTTCGGCGAATTTCGTGCTTTACGGTTCGAGGGTCTGCGGAAACCATTCCGTGACCAGCTCAGCTCCGGGAAACCGTCGTCGGTCGTCCGCCCCGGACATTCATTCGAACCCAACGGTGCGGACGACCGGGCTGACGCGAATGCGCGTGGCCGGCGGCGCCGGGAAAGTATGCGCGTGAGAATTCGTCAGAATGTGGTCACCGGTAATGCAGTCCCGGGTGGACTCGATCGCTCGAAGTCGGCGGCGTCGTCGACTATCCGGCGCGTCGGCGTCGTCGGGGTGTTGGCCGGGGCGGGATTTCTGGGCTTGAGCCTCCCTGCGTCCGCAGCGACGGCGGCCACCTGGGACTCGGTTGCCTCCTGTGAGAGCAGCGGGAACTGGTCCATCAACACGGGGAACGGCTACTACGGCGGGCTGCAATTCCAGCAATCGACGTGGGAGGAGTACGGCGGGCTGGCCTATGCTGCGCGAGCCGACCTGGCGACGAAGGCGGAGCAGATCGCCGTGGCTGAAAGCACTCTCGCCGGTCAGGGTTGGGAAGCCTGGGCCTGCGCGTCGATCGTCGGGGCCAGCGGTAGTGCCGACACCAGCACTGCACCCGCGGCGGGTTCGACGTCGACCGCCAGCGATTCGACGGCATCGGTGACCGATGCTGCCGTATCGGCGTCCTTGACGTCGGGTTCCTCTGCGCTGGATTCCTCTGCGTCGGATTCCTCTGCGTCGGGTTCCTCTGCGTCGGGTTCCTCTGCGTCGGATTCCCCGGGCGCGGATGCGCCCAGTACCAATTCCGGACCTGCTGGTTCGTCGGAGGAGAATTCCGACCGCGGTAATGATGCGGTTGCCAATGTTGGCGGGGCCGGGAACGGCGGCGGGGCAGGGAATCAGGCCCGGTCCGGCCGGGGCCCCGGCGAACACCACAGCGGGGGCCTTTGCTCACGGTAACGCTGTCGCCCAAGGTCCGTCGGTAGGACCTTTCATTGATCAGCGGGTCGCCCGGCGCCTACGGTGCATTCCCCTCACCGCCGCGCCGGGCGACCCGCTCCTGCCGCTGGTCCAGGTAATTCAGCCCATTCGGTTGATCTTGTGAGGTTCGATCAGCATGATGATTCGTTGCTGATCCCTTCCCCCGTACCACGGGTAGGGCTTGCCGGTATAGCGGTGGGACAACTCCTCGATGTGGTCGACCGCGCCCTCGGTGGTCAACTGCTGCACCCGACCGCGCACCTCCACATACCGCGAAAGGTTGGCCGCGTCCAGCACCGCCAGGCTGACCCTGGGGTCTCGCCGGATGTTCCGCACCTTCTGATGCCCGTCGACCGAGTTGATCACCACATTGGCGCCGTCGGTGTCCACCCAGGTCTCGGTGAGCTGCGGGGACCCGTCCGGCATGGTGGTCGCCAGGAAGCATGGGCTCGGGAGCCGTAGCAGTGCAAGGACGTCGTCGGGGAGTTGCATTGTCCATCCTGTCCGGCCGGATCGGCCTGTCTTGGGTCAGTGCGGTACCGCCGGACGGCAGTACCCAGAGGCGCTGCCGCCCGGACGCAGTCTGACCGACCGGAACGGTCCGGCGCTGCCGCCCGGCCCGCGCGTACGTTGGCGGGCATGCGCATCGACCCCCCTGCCGGGCTGCCGGCCACCGTCGGCGAGCTGCGATCGTCCGGCCATCAACTCCGCAGCGTCCGCGCCGAGCTCCGCGACAACCTGCTCGCGGCCTTGCGGGCCGGGACCGACCCCTGGCCCGGGATCGTCGGTTTCGAATCCACCGTGCTACCCCAGCTGGAACGCGCCCTGATCGCCGGACACGACGTGGTGCTGCTCGGCGAACGCGGGCAGGGCAAGACCCGCCTGCTTCGGAGCCTGGCCGGCCTGCTCGACGAATGGTCCCCGATCATCGACGGGTCCGAGATCGGCGAGCACCCCCTTGATCCGGTCACCGTCGGATCCATCCGCCGGGCTCGCGAGCTCGGCGAGGACCTGCCCGTCAGCTGGCGGCACCGCAGCGAGCGGTACACCGAGAAGCTGGCCACCCCGGACACCGCCGTGGCCGACCTGATCGGTGACGTCGACCCCGTGAAGGTCGCCGAAGGCAGGTCGCTGGGCGATCCGGAGACCATCCACTTCGGGCTGGTACCCCGTTCGCACCGCGGAATCATGGCCATCAACGAGCTCCCCGACCTGGCCGAACGGATCCAGGTCGCGTTGCTCAATGTGATGGAGGAACGGGACATCCAGGTCCGCGGCTACAGCCTGCGCCTGCCGTTGGACGTACTGCTGGTGGCGTCGGCGAATCCGGAGGACTACACCAACCGGGGACGGATCATCACCCCGCTGAAGGACCGGTTCGGTGCCGAGATCCGCACCCACTACCCGCTGGAACTCGCCGACGAGATCGCCGTGGTCCGGCAGGAAGCGGCGCTCTCGGCAGCAGTTCCCGACCATCTCATCGACATCGTGGCCCGGTTCACCAGGTTGCTCCGGGAGTCGACGGCGGTAGACCAGAGTTCCGGAGTGTCAGCCAGGTTCGCCGTCGCGGCCGCCGAAACCGTTGCGGCGGCTGCACTCCGGCGGGCAGCGATCACGGGCGAGCCAAATCCTACGGCCAGGCCGGTGGATCTGGCCGCAACCGTGCCGGTGCTGCGCGGCAAGCTCGAGTTCGCCACCGGGCACGAGGGCCAGGAGGACGAGGTGCTGGAGCATCTGTTGCGCCGGGCGACCGCGGACACCGCCCGCACCGCACTGCGTGGGGTTGACCTCGAGCCACTGGTGCAGGGCGTCACCACCACCCCGCTGCGTACCGGTGACCGGGTCACCGCGGCCGCGGTGGTCGCCGCGCTTCCGCAGGTGGCCGCGTTGACCGCGATCGGCCAGCGACTGGGCGCCTCGGGCACCGAGGATCCCGGTCCGATGGCCTCGGCGGCTGAGCTGGCGCTGGAACTGCTGTTCCTGACCAGGAAGATCACCAAGGAGCCAAGTGACGACGGGGCGACGGTGAGCTATGGCTGATCCAGCACCTCGCCCGGAGACGGGGCCAGGCCGGCGCATCCCGCGACCGCGTGGATACGCGTACGGACCGTACGTCGACGGCCCGGACCCGTTGGCACCGCCACCCGATCTGCAGGCAGCGCTGGACCGGCTCGGCCGGGACGTGATGGAGGGCAGCTCCCCCGGTCAGGCGTTGCGGGAATTGCTGCGTCAGGGGCTGGGTGATCGCTCCGGTCTGGACGAGCTGTCCCGTCAGCTGTGGCAACGGCGCCGGGAGATGCAGCGGGACAACCGGGTCGACGGGACGTTGCAGGAGGTTCGGGAACTACTGGACCGTGCGCTGGCCGCAGAACGAACTGCGCTGGCCCGTCAGGAGTCGGCGGACGCCCGGTTTGCCGAGCTGGATCTGGACACGTTGCCGGACAACACGGCCCGGGCCGTTCGGGCGCTTGCCGAGTACGACTGGCAGTCCGGCGAGGCACGGCAGGCCTACCAGGAGATCCAGGATCTGCTCGGCCGGGAGATGCTCGACCAACGGTTTGCCGGGATGAAAGAGGCGCTGAGTCAGGCGACTCCGGAGGACTTCCAGCGGGCGCAGCAGATGGTGCAGGACCTCAACGCGTTGCTGGCCGAACACGCTGCCGGTGCGGACACCACCAAACAATTCGCCGACTTCATGGCCAAACACGGTGCCTACTTCCCGGAGAACCCGCGGACGGTGGACGAGCTGGTGGATCTGCTGGCTGCCAGGGCTGCGGCTGCCGAACGACTGATGCGATCGCTGAGCCCGCAGCAGCGGGCGGAATTGGCAGAGCTGTCCCAACAGGCGCTCGGTGATTCCGCGCTCGCCGGAGCTTTGGGGGAGCTCGACGCGCAGCTGCGGAATCTGCGGCCCGCGGAGGACTGGTCGGGGTCGGGCCGGTTCCGCGGTGACAACCCGATGGGACTGGGCGAGGCGACCCGGGCCATGGAGGAGCTAGGCCGGCTGGAGGAACTGTCCAGCCAGTTGGGCCAGAGTTACCCCGGTGCGTCGCTGGACGACATCGACCTGGACGAGGTCGGGTCCCTCCTTGGTGAACAGGCCAGGGCCGATCTCGCGGCACTCACCGAGCTGGAACGGCAGCTGCGTGCCAACGGCGTCTTCGATCGTGCTCCCGATGGATCACTTCGGTTGTCGCCCAAGGCACTTCGCAGGCTCGGCGAGTCGGTATTGGGGGAGGTCAGCGACCGGCTCGGGGGGCGACGCGGTGACCGGGTCACCCGCCGGGCGGGGCCTTCCGGCGAACCGAATGGGGCCAGCCGGCCCTGGGCGTTCGGCGATGTCGAATCGTGGGACGTGCCGCGCACCCTGCTGAACGCATCGTTGCGGCGGGCCGGTGGTGACGATCGGATGATGGACGTCACCGACGTCGAGGTGGTGGAGACCGACCGGCACATCCGGTCCGCGGTCGCGTTGTGCGTCGACACGTCCTGGTCGATGGTGCAGGACGGCCGTTGGGTGCCGATGAAACGCACGGCACTCGCGCTGCACCAATTGATCTCGACGCGGTTCCGGGCAGATGAGTTGCAGCTGATCACCTTCGGTCGGGGCGCGCAGAACGTCGAGATCGGCGATCTGGTCGGCCTGGAAGGCGCCTACGTCCAGGGGACAAACCTGCATCATGCCTTCCAGTTGGCCGGAGACCACCTGCGCCGGCACCCGGACTCGACGCCGATGGTGTTGGTGGTCACCGACGGTGAACCGACCGCGCACGTGGAAACCGATGGCTCGCTGGAGTTCTCCTACCCGCCGCAGCCCAGGACGCTGCGGCTGACGGTCGCCGAACTAGACCGGCTGACCGGACTACGGGCAGCGATCACCTTCTTCGTGCTAGGTGCGGAGCCACGGTTGATGTCGTTGATGGATCGGTTGGCCCGTCGCGCTCACGGCCGGGTGGTGGCACCGGACCTGGACGGGCTGGGCGCCGAGGTGGTCGCGGACTATGTCCGCTCCCGCGGCTGACGGCAGGGTCTTTCCGGGATCCTCAGGACGGGCTGCCGACGATGTTGACCAGCCAATTGATCCCGAACCTGTCGGTGCACATCCCGAAGGTGTCGCCCCAGGGCGCCTTCTCCAGCGGCGCGGTAACCGTGGCGCCGTCGCTGAGCTTGCCCCAGTAACCCCGCAGCTCGGCCTCGTCCGCGCCGGACAGCGACACCGAGATGTTGTCACCTACGGTTCGGTTCATCCCGGACGGGGTGTCCGACGCCATCAGCACCATCCCGTTCGGCGCGTCCAGCTGAGCGTGCATGATCTTGTTCGCATCCCCCGGATCGCCTGCCATTCCCGATTCACCGAAGGTGTTCGAGTGCAGTTCACCGCCGAAGACCGAGTGGTAGAACTCCATGGCCGCCTTGGCCTCGTCCTGAAACGCCAGGTACGGGTTGAGCTGGGTCGTCATCGATTGTCTCCTTCGCTCGGGTGTATCGGTTCCGCATTCCGATAACTTCGTCGGACAACTCTGTCAGTAACCGCCCCCGCCGGCCAGGGACACGGCGCCCATGGGGTGCCAGACCGTCTTGATCTCCAGGAACGCTCGCAGCCGTCCGAGCCCCGGGTCGCGGGTGAAATCTGAGACCTTCGGCGCGTAGACGCGTTTCACGGTGCCCGCCGCGGCCCGCTCCAGGTCGGTGCGCAGCGGGTTCTCGGCGCCGGTCAGGTCCAGGGCGTTGACGTCACCGTGTGCGGCCAGGTGCGGGGCCAGCTCCGCGGGATCACCGGTCAACAGGTTGACCACACCGCCCGGCAGGTCGGAGGTGGCCAGCACCTCGGCCAGCGTCACCGCCGGCAGCGGGTGATCCTTGGCTGCTACGACCACGACCGTGTTGCCCGAGGTGATGATGGGGGCCAGCACGCTGACCAGGCCAAGCAGGGTTTCCCGCTGCGGCGCGAGTGCGGCCACCACGCCGGTGGGCTCCGGGGTGGAGAACGAGAAGAACGGCCCGGCAACGGGATTCGCGCTACCCAGGACGGAGGCCAGCTTGTCGGTCCAGCCGGCGTAGTGCACCAGCCGGTCGATCGCGGCGTCCACCTCGGCTGCGCTCGTCCGGCCGCCACCGAGCAGGTCGACGAACTGCTCGCGTCGACCTTCCAGCATTTCCGCGATCCGGTAGATCACCTGGCCGCGGTTGTACGCGGCGGCGGACGCCCAGGGCCGGAACGCCTTTCGGGCCGCTACCACGGCGTCCCTGGCGTCCTTGCGGGACGCCAACGCCACGTTGGCCAGCACCGAGCCGTCCGGTCCACCGTTGGCCTGATAGGTGCGTCCCGACTCCGACCGGGGGAACGCCCCGCCGATGTACAGCTTGTACGTCTTGGTCACCGCTACCCGGGTAACGGCCGCATTCTGCGCAGTCAGCTGAGCATCTGGGCCAACAATGTGTTGAGCCGGCGCGACGTCGGACTGGGAAACCTGTTGCGTCGAGGCCGCCCGCGGCGGGTTCTCGGCAGGACCGTCGGCATCGAGGTACGCCGCCAGACCCGCGCTGCCGCCCTCCCGGCCGAACCCGGACTCCTTGTATCCGCCGAACGCCGCCGTCGGGTCGAACCGGTTGAAGGTGTTGGCCCACACCACGCCCGCCCGCAGCGCGCCGGCCATGCCCAGGATGCGGGAACCCTTCTCCGTCCACACGCCCGCGGAGAGGCCGTACGGGGTGTTGTTCGCCTTGGCCACTGCCTCGTCCGGGGTACGGAACGTCAGCACCGAGAGCACCGGGCCGAAGATCTCCTCCCGGGCGATCCGCATCGACTGCGACACACCGGTGAACACCGTGGGCGGGAAGAAGAACCCACGATCGGGGACCGGGCACGGTGATGTCCACCTGGTCGCGCCTTCGCGTTCGCCGGTATCGCTGAGCTCCCGAATGGTCGCGAGTTGGGAGCCGGAGTTGATGGCGCCGATATCGGTGTTCTTGTCCATCGGATCGCCCATGCGAAGGGTGGCGATCCGGTCCCGCAGTTTCTGTGCAACCTCGTCGGCCACCGATTCCTGCACCAGCAGACGGGATCCTGCGCAACAGACGTGGCCCTGGTTGAAGAAAATCCCGTTCACGATGCCTTCGACGGCCTGGTCGATCGGGGCGTCGTCGAACAGGATGTTCGCGGCCTTGCCGCCCAGTTCCAGGGTGAGCCGGCGGCCGGTGCCCGCCAACGAGGACTGGATCTGCCGGCCCACGTCGGTCGAGCCGGTGAACGCGACCTTGTCGATGCCGGGGTGGTTCACCAGCGCGGCACCGATGTCCCCTGCGCCGGTGATGATGTTGACAACTCCTGCGGGCAAACCACTGTCGGCGATGATCTCGGCCAGCACCAGGATCGACAGCGGCGTCGTCTCGGCGGGTTTTATCACCACGGTGTTGCCGGCGGCCAGTGCGGGTGCGATCTTCCAGGCGGCCATCAGCAGCGGGAAGTTCCACGGGATCACCTGGCCGGCCACTCCGAGCGGCGCCGGCGCCGGGCCCAGGCCAGCATGCTGCAATTTATCGGCCCAGCCGGCGTGGTAGAAGAAATGTGCTGCCGCCGTCGGCACGTCGACGTCGCGAGATTCCTTGATCGGTTTGCCGTTATCCAGGGTCTCTACGACGGCGAGTTCCCGTGCCCGCTCAGCCATTCCGCGGGCGATCCGGTACAGGTACTTGCCGCGCGCGGCCGCTGGCATTGGCGCCCAGACCGTTTCGTAGGCGGTTCGCGCCGCGGCCACCGCGTCATCCACGTCCGCGGAGTTCGCCGTACTGACCGCTGCGATGGCTTCCTCGGTAGCCGGGTTGATCGTCTTGACATCGTCCCCGCGGCCATCGACAAAGCGTCCGCCGATAAACATCTGGTACCGCTCGCGGACCCGGCCGATCGCCGCCGACTCCGGGGCCGGTGCGTACTCCCAGTCGAATGGGTCGCCGGAACGCCGTGCAGTCATGGGATTGTCCTCTTAGTTTTGCTCATTCGCCGGCACCGGTCAGTCCACCGTCACGTAGTCGGGCCCGGAATAGTGGCCCTGCAATTGGGTTCGCCGTTGCATCAGCAGGTCGTTCAACAGGCTGGACGCACCGAACCGAAACATGAAGGGGTCCAACCACTCCGGGCCGGCGACCTCCTTGACGGCGACCAGGTGGCGGATCGCGTCCTTGGTGGTGCGGATCCCCCCGGCGGGTTTCACCGCTCGCAATTCACCGGTCTGGTCCCGCCAGTCCCGGACCGCCTGCAACATCACCTGGGTCACCGGCAGGGTCGCGGCCGGAGAGATCTTCCCGGTGGAGGTCTTGATGAAATCGCCACCGGCCAATAGGGCCAACCAGGACGCCCGGCGGACATTGTCATAGGTCGCCAACTCACCGGTCTCCAGGATGACCTTCAACCGGGCGCCGCCGCACGCGTCCTTCACCGCGACGATGTCGTCGAAGACCTGGCCGTACCGGCCGGCCAGGAAAGCACCGCGGTCGATCACCATGTCGATCTCCGTCGCACCGGCGTCGACGGCCACCGTGGTGTCGGCCAGCCGGACGGCCAGGCTGGTCCGGCCAGTGGGGAAAGCGGTCGCCACGGACGCGATGCCGACGCCGGATCCGGCCAATGCCTGCACAGCGACCCCGACCAGGTCGGGGTAGATGCAGACCGCGGCGACGTGCGGGAGGTCCGGCTGGTTGGGGTCGGGCCGGCGCGCCTTCGCGGCCAGCGAGCGAACCTTGCCCGGGGTGTCCGACCCCTCCAGGGTGGTCAGATCGACCATGGAGATGGCCAGGTCGATCGCCGCCAGTTTGGACGCCTTTTTGATCGAGCGGGTGGCCAGGCCCGCCGACCGCTGCTCGACCCCGACCGGGTCGACCCCGGGCAACCCCAGCAGAAAACGCCGGAGGGATGTCTCGTCCCCGGTCACATCGCGCAGGTGTGGCGGCAGGTCCCCGGCACGGGATTGCGGGGGCGCGGCGGTCATGCAGGTCATCCTAGGTCCGTCCGCCGGAACCGGCCCACGGATGTTTCGCTACCGTGCGGTGACCCCCAGCCGAAGAAGAGGCCCGAATGACGGCGCAGACCGCAGTTCCGCACGGAATCCCCGTTGGTCTGGACGTCACGGTGGTGAACCATCCGCTGGCGGCCGCGCGGCTGTCCACGATGCGGGACGCCCGCACCGACAACGCAGCGTTCCGCGCCGCACTGCGGGAGCTCACGCTGATGTTGATCTACGAAGCCTCCCGGACGTTGACCACCGAACAGGTGCCGATCCACACCCCGGTCGCCAGGACGTCCGCGACCCGGCTGTCCAACCCGCCGCTGCTGGTGCCCGTGCTCCGGGCCGGGTTGGGGATGGCCGACCAGGCCCACGCCCTGATCCCGGAGTCCCAGATGGGGTTCGTCGGGATGGCCAGGAACGAGGAGACGCTGCAGCCGACGCCGTACATGGCCTCGCTGCCGGAGGCGCTCGCCGGCCGCCCGGTGTACGTACTGGACCCGATGCTGGCCACCGGTGGGTCGATGGTGCACACGATTGAATTGCTCACCGAACGGGGCGCCACCGACGTCACCGCGATCTGCGCGCTGGCCGCGCCGGAGGGTCTGGTTGTCCTGGCCGCTGCGGGTCTGCCGGTCCGGGTGGTCACCGCGTCCATCGACGAGCGGCTTAACGATTCCGGTTACATCGTTCCCGGCTTGGGTGACGCGGGGGACAGGCAGTTCGGTGCGGTCTGACCGCCCCGTGGATGGTGGTGTCGATGGGGCGGCCCGGCGGCTGTGGCTCCCCGCGGCCATGCTGGCAGTGGCAGTGGCGGTGGCGGTGCTGGTCCTGGCCGGGGGGTGTGCCACGGTGCCCGTGAGTTCTGGTTCGTCCAGCTCGATCGACGCCATGGCGAGTACGCCCGAGCCGTTCCCGCAGGTCCCCAGCCGGCTCGACGGCAACTGGCGGCTGACCGGGCTGATCGTCGATCGCGGTGCGCTGCCGGTGCCCGTCGACTCGACGGTGTCCGCTGACATCGGGTTCGGTGGTGGTCAGGTCCGAGTGCACACCGGTTGTAACAGTGGCGGTGGACCCGCGCAGATCGACGAGCGGACGATTACTTTCGGCTTGTTACGCAGCACCCTGGTGGGTTGCAGCGGTAGTGATCAGAAGGTCGAGGACGCCATGAGGCTCGTCCTGCAGGGTCCGGTTCCCTACACGCTGGCAGAGAGTCCGTCACCGGCAATCCTGACGATTCTTGGTGCCGATGGCAGCAGCGGCCTGGTGTTCACTGCCGATCAGTAGGCCCTCTCATCTCGGATCCTCTGAGCTCCGGTGGTCTGAGCTCCGGTGGTCTGGGCTCCGGTGGTCTCGGCTCCGGTGGTCTCGGCTCCCGTTGCGCGGACCGATCAGCTGAAAAGTCCTGTCGCAGCGCGCATCTCGTCCCGGAGCCTGATGAGGTCGGCGGCGGCGCCGGTGCGCAACCCACCCAGGTCGGCGTCATCGGTGACGTGGGCGGTGACCTGCAGGTAGCACTTGAGCTTGGGTTCGGTACCCGAAGGTCGCACCACCACGCGCACCCGGGAGGTCCGCAACCGGATCCCGTCCGTACGCGGTAGCAGGTCGGTCACCTCGGTGACCGGGTCGCCGATCAGGCTCCGCGGTGGATCGATGCGAATCCGCCGCATGGCCTCGGCGATCTGGCCCAGGTCGTCCACCCGGACCGACAGCTGCCCGGTGACGATCAGACCATGCGCTCTGGCCAGTTCGTCAAGCCGGTCGGTGATGCTCTGGCCGGCCGCTTTCAGCGAGGCGGTCAACGCGCAGGCCAGCACCGCCGCGGAGATGCCGTCCTTGTCCCGCACCGCATCCGGGTCCACGCACAGGCCCAACGCCTCTTCGTAGCCGAAAACCAGACCGGTGCCCTGACCGTCGCCGGCCCGGACGATCCACTTGAACCCGGTGAGCGTCTCGTCGTAGCGGGCGTTGTACCCGGCCGCGATCGCGGCCAACAACTCGCCGGAGACGATGGTGGTGGCCACCAACGGGTGCGGGTGCTGTTTCCGGTCCAGCGTTCGAAGCACCTGGTCACCGAGCAGGGCACCGGTTTCGTCCCCGGTCAACATCCGCCAGCCCCCGCCGGCCACCGGGATACCGAGGGCACACCGGTCGGCATCAGGATCAAGGGCGATCGCGATGTCCGCGTCGACCTGCTTGGCCAGGGCCAGCAGCAGGTCGGTGGCGCCGGGTTCCTCGGGGTTGGGGAAAGGCACCGTAGGGAAATCGCCGTCGGGCCGGGCTTGCTCGGCGACCACATGGACATCGGTAAATCCAGCCAGATGCATTGCGGTGACAGCACTCTCACCACCCACACCATGCATGGGGGTGATTGCGACCCGGATCGGGGCGGCGGGTACTCCGGGTCCGGCGCCGGACCGGCCGAGGCCACCGACCCGGTCCAGGTAGGACTGCACGAGGTCGGTGGGCCAGGGCGCCGGTCGGCCGTCCACGTCGATCGACCGGGCCGGCCGGGTGGCCGCGATCGCCGCCTCGATCCGGGCGTCCTCCGGGCTGACCAATTGCGCACCCTGTGCGAGGTACACCTTCACCCCGTTGTCCTGGGGCGGATTGTGCGAGGCGGTGATCTGCACCCCGGCCACCGCGGACAGCTGCCGGACGCCGAACGCGGTGATCGGCGTCGGCAGCGGTCCGGGCGCCAGCAGGGCCGAGAAACCCGCTGCGGCGAAGACTCCCGCGGCGTCGGCGGCGAATTCTGCGGACCGGTGCCGGCCGTCGTAACCGATCAGCACGGTCCCCCCGCGTTTGCCCTGCGCCTTGAGGTGGGACGCGATGCCGGCGGCGGCCCGCCGGACCACCGCCAGGTTCATCCCGGCCGGACCGGCCCGGAGCGGCCCTCGCAAACCCGCGGTGCCGAACGTCAGCGGAGCCCGCATCCGGTTCTGCAGGTCCACCACCGCCGCTGACCTACCGGCCATCGCCGCGGCCAGCACGGCCTGCAATTCGGCGCGATCAGCGGGCGATGGGTCGTCAGCGATCCACCGGTACGTAGCGTCCCGAAGGGCGGGGGTCAGGACGGGCGGGGTTGGCTCAGATTCGGTCATGCCCGGCTGATCAGCTCGGCGAGCAGGTCGCCCATTGCGGCGGCGGCGGCGCGGCCTGTGGCCAGCACCTCCTGGTGGTCCAGTGGTTCCCCGGTCATCCCGGCCGCCAGGTTGGTGACCATCGACAACCCGAACACCTCGGCCCCGGCCTCGCGGGCGGCGATAGCCTCGAGCACGGTTGACATGCCGACCAGGTCCGCGCCGAGCGTTCGCAACATCCGGATCTCCGCCGGGGTCTCGTAGTGCGGCCCGGGGAGTTGCGCGTACACGCCCTCGGTGAGCTCAGGTGCGATCTTGGTGGCCAGCGCGCGGAGCGGCGGTGAGTACAGGTCGGTGAGATCGACGAACGTCGGCCCGACGATCGGCGAGGTCGCGGTCAGGTTGAGGTGGTCGCTGATCAGCACCGGTGTCCCAGGGGTCATCCCGTTACGCAGCCCACCGGCCGCGTTCGTGAGGACCACCAGCCGGGCGCCGGCCGCGACCGCGGTCCGCACCCCATGCACCACGGCCCCGACCCCGCGGCCCTCGTAGAGGTGGGTGCGGCCCAGCAACACCAGGGCGCGTTTGTCGCCGATCGGGATGGACCGCAACCGGCCCGCGTGGCCGGCGACGACCGGGGCGCTGAAACCGGGCAAGGTGGATACGTCGACGTCCGCGGTCGCGGCGCCCAGCCGGTCGGCGGCCGGGGTCCACCCTGACCCCATGATCAGAGCAACATCGTGGTGCAACACTCCGGTGGCCTTGGCCAGCGCGGCGGCCGCCTCCTCGGCGGAAGCTCTGACTTGGGTCGCGACATCGGCAGACATTCACCGGAGCGTAGTGCCGAGGTGGGCGTGCGACACCTGGGCGCCACGGCTGCGGGTCGCCGGCAACGACTGGACGAACCGCTGACGCGACCGGCGACCGTCGACGGACCTGCTAGGACAGCGACCAATCAGCGCCGTCAAGCCCGCTCGTGGCTCCGCTTGTCGCGAGGGAACGTGCGGCCGGCCACACGGCCACACCCGGTGCAGCGCCCGCCGCGCTGGTGGAGGCAAGGTCGGCGATGGCCCTGACCCCGAAGAACCCGGCCACCGCGGCGATGATCGCCACCAGGATGGCCAGCATCAGGCGCCGGCGCTGGGACGGCGCATTCGCCTCACGATCGGGGTCGGTGGCGGCAGCCTCGGCCGGCAACGGCCGTAGGGCCGCGGTGTCATGACCCGCCCACGGCGGGGGCGGGAGGTCCGGCGTCCGAGCCGGCCGGCCCGGCGGTGGACGGATACCCGCCGCCCCGCTGGTAGAGGCGACTCGGCTGGGCGTGCCAACCCGCCCTGCCCCCGGTGCCTGGCTCGTCGCGCCGGTCTGCTCGGACGGTGTCTGGCCCGTGGACGCCGTCTCGGTCGCTGGTGGGGGGTGCGAATCAGCCGGGGCGACCGGCGATTCGGTCTTCATCGCCGGCCGGGGTGCGTCTTGAGCAGCCGTGGGCCCGTCGTCCGACAGCGCGTGAGGTGGGGAGGTCGGGGGTGTCCGATGGGGTGTGACTGGAGAACTGGTCGGCCCCGCCCCGGTCGCGCCGCGGCCCCCGGTCTGCACCGGCGGGGCGGCAAGGTAGCCCACGCCGCCGGTGTCGTCCGCGGACCGCTGGATGCGCACCACAGTGGAGAGGTGGGTGCCGGACGGATCGTCGGCAATGCCGCGCATGATGGTCAACGCACGTTCGATTCGCATTCGCAATCCCGGCGTCTTGACCAGCAACCCGGACACCACCGGCGCGAGCCGGCCGGAATGCGGATGTGGCGGCACGGGATCCTTCACCACCGAGGTCAGGGTTGCGATGGCCGATCCCTGGTCGAACGGTGGCCGGCCCTCGACGGTGGCGAACAGCAGGCCGCCGAGGCTCCATGCGTCGGACGCCGGGCCGGTGGGAACCCCGCTGGCGACCTCCGGCGCGATATAGGCGGGTGATCCGAGCAGCAGCCCTGTGGCGGTCATCGTCTGTTCGGCGGAGCTCCGGGCGATCCCGAAGTCGGTCAGCTTGATCCGGCCGTCGTCGCAGATCAGGACATTTCCGGGTTTCACATCACGGTGGGTGATGCCGGCGTTGTGAGCGGCCATCAGGCCGGACGCGACGGCAACGCCGACCGTCGCGGCCTGCCCGTCAGGCAGCCGCCCGACCTTTTTCAGAATGGTGGACAGCGACCGCGCGTGCAGCAGTTCCATGACGATGACCGGCCCGCCGGGCAGGGTCAGGATGTCGAAGAGTGTGATGACGAAGGGGTTGGAGAGCGCCGCGATGGCCCTCGCCTCGCGCATCGTGCGGGCCTCCAGGTCGGCTCGCTCCGCCCGCGGCATGCCGACCGGGAAGTCGATCTCCTTGATTGCCACCCGCCGGTGCAGCACCTGGTCGGTGGCTGCCCAGACGGTGCCCATCGAGCCCTTACCGATCACCGCGTCCAGCCGGTAGCGGCCGGCCAGCACCCTGGCATTCTCCACCGACTGGGCCTGATCAGAGGTCCCGTCAGCGCCCGGTGAGCCGGGTGCCGACGGGAGCGGATCGAGCATGGGGCCAGTCTGCCAAAGTTGGACACCCCGAGGTCGTACTCGATGCGCCACACCAGGTGATGCCGCACACGGACCGTTCACTCCGCAGCGCTCGGCAGCGATGCCCGGCTACCGATTTCCTCAGCGCAGCTCGCCTGTCGCCGGCCGCGTGCTAGCGAAATGGGCGTCGCTCAGTGCCCGCAGGCTGGTTTGGGTGCCGCGATCATGGCTGATGGCAGGGGTGCTGGCTTCCCGGTCGCGGTTGAGGTAGCGGCCGGTGATGCCGGCGAGGGCGGGGTCGGTGGCCAGTCGGAGGGTGGCGGCGGCCCCTTGTTCGGGGGTGAGCAGGGAACGATGAATGAGCCCGGTCACCGGCCGCAGAAGTCGGGGGACGAGGTCGTCGATGATGCCGGTGGCGACAATTCCTGGGTGCAGGGTGTTCACGGTGACCCCTTCCGGCGCCAACCGGCGGGCGAAGTCGTAGCCGGCGGTGACGGTCATCAGCTTCGCTCGCGCGTAAGCCTGGAACGGTAAGAAGTGTTCTGCCGGGTTCAGGGCCCGCAGGTCCTCGATGCCGGTCAGGTCGAGCGTCGACGGGTGTCGGCGTCCCGGCACTTTCAGCCGGCGGGTGTCGTTGAGGGTGTCGGAGGCGACGTTCACAACTCGGGCGTGACCTTGGCGCAGTGGGCCGGCGAGCAAAGCGGTGAGCCCGTAGGCGGCCAGGTAGTTAACGGCAATGTGCATCTCGACCCCGTCGGCGGACAATTGACGACTGGCGAAGTGAGCGCCGACATTGTTCACGAGCAGGTGGACCGCTGGATGGTGATCGGTGATGATCTGAGCGGCGGCCTGCACGTCGGCGCGGCGAGAGAGGTCGCCTTCGATGACGTCGAGCCGACCGTTTCCGGCTGCAAGGGTGATCCGCTGACGCAGCTCGGCCACCCGGTGCGGATTGCGGGCCACGGTGACCACCACGGCGCCGCGGCGGGCGAGTTCGACGGCAATGACCTGCCCCATCCCGCCGGTGGCGCCAGTGACGACCGCGACCGTGCCGCCCCATGATGCCGCGGTCATCGGACAATCCTGGGGTAGGCGTGAACGAAGCGGGGCTCCTCGGCCTCATGGACCAGGAAATGACCGAGATCGGCTCGGCCGATGGAACTCCACAACCTGATCGGCAGCTCGACACCTGTGGTGTACGAACCGATCTCGGGGTGGTTGGTGAGCGTGGGCGGACGGACGATCGTCCACTCCAGCCCGGATTGGACGACCAGCTGCTCCATCCTCTTCTTGTCCCGCATCTTGTCGCCGACACCGGCCCAGACCGCGGTCGAGTACAGCGACCTGTCGTGGGTCTCGGACACTCCGTGCGCGCTGACCACGATCAGCCGCCGCACACCCTCCGCCTTCATGGCGGTGATCGCGGAGCGGATGCCATCGGTACACACCGTCGTCGGCCCCTTCGCAGCACCGCCGAGCGCACTGATCACGACGTCGGCCCCGCGGAGCGCTTCGGTCAACACGGACGCGTCGCCGATGTCGGCCCACGTCACCTCGGTCAACCCCGGGGCGGCCGCGATCGAGCCGGATCTGCGGACGAGCGCCACCACCTCATGTCCACGTACCAACGCGGCCGCGGCGACACGCCGTCCCGTTGCCCCGGTCGACCCGAGAATCGCCACCGTCAGCCTTTTCGATACAATATGTCTCATAACTAAGGATGCATCTTGGCGGGGTTTGAGTCAAGATGTCTCATAGAATGCGGCCATGGTCACAACGAATGACCCGAGGGTGCTGCGTAGCCGAGAGGCGATCGTCAATGCCGCCCGAGAGCTGCTGCTGCATCACGGCCCCAGCGCAGTCACCCATGTGCAGGTGGCCGAGATCGCCGGAGTCGGCCGGGCCACTGTGTACCGGCATTGGCCGCGCACCGACCTCCTGCTGGCCGAGGCAATGGCCACCGTCCCGCTACCGTTTTTCGACCTGCCGACCACCACGCGCACCACGCCCACCAGGGACTGGATCCGGGCGGAGTTGACGGCCATCGCCCGCCAACTCGAATTCGACGACGTCCGCGCAGTCGCCACGACCTTGGCCAACGCCGCACTCTGGGACCCGGACATGGACCAGCGCCGGCAACGGTTCGCGCACGTTCTCGCTGATCGACTCGCCAAAGCCCTCGAAGACGCCGTGGCGCGCGACGAACTCACACTGCACCTGGACAGCCGGTCAGCCGCGGCACTCACCCTTGGCCCCCTCTACTACCGCAGCACCATCGAGCACGGATCCATTGACGACGACCTCATCGACGCCACGTTGACCGCGCTCGGGCGCTGGGCCTGACGGTTCCGATTGGGGATCGGCAAGCCGGTAACCCTGTCAGGCCCCCCCGACCGGGTGGTGATGTCACTGTCGGTACTGAGCATCGACTCGCGCACGCTGGAGTTGCGGGAGCGCCATCGGCCCCGATCACCCCGGCGTTCAGGGCGCGGCCCAGCTCCGGGAGTTGGGGGTCCGCCGTCGCACCGGAAGGCTGGGGTTGCGGAAGCACGGCGCGGGCGGTGTTCACCCGGTTAGCCCGCACCACGCGTTCCCAGCAACCCGCACCCAGTGCTTGGCGGGATAACAGACGCAATGAGGCCCCAGAGGGGGTGAGTTACTGGTCAGGGCAGGGCATGACGTCAGGCGGGCGGGGGGCCAGGGACAGCAGATTCAACCGCCGCGGCGCGGCTGGCCTGGGCGCTCCGGTGAGCAGGCAGGGAGTCAACCCCGTGTGACGCGGCCCGCATCGGCACTCAAGGGCCCGTCAAGAACGACCTGGGGGCGTCAAGGACGCGTCAAGATCGCCGTACGGCCGCCGGCGGGCTCCTACCGTGATGAGCGTCCTGCAACACCGGACTGTTCGACGCCGCCCCACGTTGCGCGGCTCGAACAAGCCCTCGCACAGAACGCTGCACAGAAAGTTGGCATTGATGACTGTCGTCGCGGGAGTAGTCGCACTGCTCCTCCTGGGCTACCTGGTGGTCGCCCTCGTCCGGCCGGAGAGATTCTGATGAGCCCAGCCGTTTCCGCCGGCCTGCAGATCGCCCTGGTCGTGGCCGTGCTGGCGGTCATCCATGTTCCGCTCGGCGACTACATGGCCCGGATCTTCACCTCGCCGAAGGACAGCCGGGTCGAAACCGGCTTCTACCGATTGGTTCGGATCGACTCCAAGGCCGAGCAGCGGTGGACCACCTACGTCATAGCGGTCATGGCATTCAGCCTTGTTTCCATTCTCCTGCTGTGGGGTTTGCTGTCCCTGAACTCGGTCCTTCCGTGGGCCAATGGCACGCCGAACATGCCTGCGGCGCAGGGCTTCAACACCGCGGTCAGCTTCGTCACCAATACCAACTGGCAGTCCTATTCCGGCGAGTCGGCGCTGGGGTACACGGTGCAGGCCATCGGATTGACCGTGCAGAACTTCCTCTCCGCCGGTGTCGGTATCGCCGTCGCGGTGGCGCTGATCCGTGGCCTGATGCGCCGGCACACCGACCGGCTCGGCAACTTCTGGGTCGACCTGACCCGGATCAGCCTGCGACTTCTGCTGCCGCTCTCGTTCATCATCGCCCTGGTATTCGTGCTCAGCGGCATGGTGCAGAACCTCAGTGCGCCCACCGACATCACCACTCTGACCGGTGCCACCCAGACCTTGCCCGGCGGTCTGGCCGCGTCGCAGGAGTCGATCAAGGAACTCGGGACCAACGGCGGTGGGTACTACAACGCCAACTCGGCCCACCCGTTCGAGAACCCGAACGCGCTGACCAACCTGCTGGAAATCATTCTGCTGCTGGCGATCCCGTTCTCGCTGCCGCGGACCTTCGGCCGAATGGTCGGCAGCCTCAAGCAGGGCTACGCCATCCTCACTGCGATGGTGGTCCTCTGGGCAACCGCGGTGATCGCCACGCTGGTCACCGAGAACGCCCACCCCGGCATCGCAATGCAGGCCGCCGGTGCGGCTACCGAGGGCCGGGAGGTCCGGTTCGGAATCCCCTTGTCGGCGTTGTTTGCGGTGTCCACCACGATGACGTCGACCGGAGCCGTCGACTCGATGCACTCCTCCTACAGCGGTCTCGGCGGCGGTGTTCTCCTTTTGGACATGCTGCTCGGTGAGATCTCACCCGGTGGAACGGGTTCCGGCCTCTACGGGATGCTGGTGCTGGCCATCATCACGGTCTTCGTTGCCGGTTTGATGGTCGGCCGGACTCCGACCTACCTGGGCAAGCGGATCGGCGGCACCCAGATGAAGTTCGCCGCCGGATACATCCTGGTCACCCCCGCGGTGGTGCTGCTCGGCACCGCCACCGCACTGCTGGTGCCGTCGGCGCGGGAGGCCGTGCTGAACAGCGGACCGCATTCGCTGACCGAGATCGTCTACGCCTTCGGGTCGGCCGGAAACAATAATGGATCCGCCTTCGCGGGCCTTTCGGCGAACGCTGACTTCTACAACATCGCCCTGGGTATCGCCATGCTAATCGGCCGACTGTTGCCGATCGCGTTGGTACTCGGATTGGCCGGATCGCTGGCCAGTCAAGGGGTTCGGCCCGACGACTCGGGCACTCTACCCACCTATCGACCTCAATTCGTCACGATGCTGGTCGCGGTCGTGCTGCTGGTGGCCGGGCTGACCTATCTGCCCGCTCTGGCGCTCGGCCCGATCGCGGAAGGCCTGCTATGACCGCCCCCGTCACCACTCACGCCCCCAACAAGGCCCCGCACGCTGGATCGCAGCAGCGCGTCGGCGCAGGCGTGTTCAACCCTGCCAGCCTGGTCTCGGCGCTGCCGAATGCGTTGCGAGCACTGGACCCTCGGGTGATGGCTCACAACCCGGTGATGTTCGTTGTCGAGGTCGGTGCCGTGCTCAGCACGATCCTGGCCTTTACAGATCCGAGCGTGTTCGTCATCTCGGTCACGGTGTGGCTCTGGTTGACCGTGCTGTTCGCCAACCTTGCCGACGCCGTCGCCGAAGGCCGGGGCAAGGCCCAGGCCGATTCGCTGCGGGCCGGCCGGGACACTGCGATTGCCCGCCGGATCGACGACTCGGGTACCGAGACCCGTGTCGCCGCAGCAGATCTGCAGGTCGGTGACCTGGTGGTCTGCGAGGCCGGCGACGTCATCCCCGGCGACGGGGACGTCGTCGACGGTGTTGCCAGCGTCGATGAATCGGCGATCACCGGCGAGTCCGCGCCGGTGGTGCGGGAATCCGGTGGTGACCGGTCGTCGGTCACCGGCGGCACCAGGGTGCTCTCCGATCGCATCGTCGTCCGGATCACCAGTGGTCCCGGCCAGTCGTTCGTGGACCGGATGATCGCGCTCGTCGAGGGATCGGTGCGGCAGAAGACACCGAACGAGATCGCACTGAACATCCTGTTGGCCAGCCTGACCATCGTGTTCCTGCTGGTCGTCGTTGCCCTTTCGCCGATGGCCGACTTCTCCGGTTCGCCGCAGAGCATCGTCGTGCTGGTCAGCCTTTTGATCTGCCTGATCCCGACCACCATCGGTGCGCTGGTATCGGCGATCGGGGTGGCCGGCATGGACCGGCTGGTGCAGCGCAACGTGCTGGCCATGAGTGGCCGGGCCGTTGAAGCGGCCGGCGATGTGTCGACCCTGCTACTGGACAAGACCGGCACCATCACCTACGGCAACCGGCAGGCAGCCCGGCTGATCGCGGCTCCTGGGATCGACGCCGACGAACTCGCGTCCTCCACCCTGGCTGCCAGCCTGGCCGACGAGACCCCCGAGGGTCGTTCGATTGTCGAGTTGTGCCAGCAGAAGTACCACGTCGACCGGCACTGGGCCCGCTCCGCCGAGCGGGACGGCGAGGTGGTGGAGTTCTCCGCCCGTACCCGGATGAGCGGCATCGACCTGCCGTCCGCCGGCCCGGCGCGCTCCATCCGCAAGGGTGCCGTCTCGGCGGTGTCCGGGTGGGTCACCGAGCACGGTGGGACGGTTCCGCCGGAATCATTGGCCGCAGCCGATGAGATCTCCAGCGATGGGGGTACCCCGCTGCTCGTGGCCGACGGCGGCCGGGTGCTGGGCGTCATTCACCTCAAAGACGTTGTCAAGCCCGGTATTTCGCAGCGGTTCGCGGAACTTCGGGCGATGGGCATCCGGACGGTGATGATCACCGGCGACAGCGTGCTGACCGCACAGTCGATTGCCAAGGAGGCCGGTGTCGACGACTTCCTGGCCGAGGCCACCCCAGAGGACAAGTTGGCCTATATCCGTAAGGAGCAGACCGGCGGGCGGATCGTCGCGATGACCGGTGACGGCACCAACGACGCGCCCGCGCTGGCGCAGGCCGACGTCGGGGTGGCCATGAACTCCGGGACGACCGCCGCAAAAGAGGCGGGCAACATGGTGGACCTGGACTCCAGCCCCACCAAGCTGATCGACATCGTGGAGATCGGCAAGCAGTTGCTGATCACTCGCGGCGCGTTGACGACGTTCTCGTTGGCCAACGACGTCGCCAAGTATTTCGCGATTCTGCCGGCCATGTTCATGGTCGCCTACCCGGGACTGGGTGCGTTGAACGTGATGCGGCTGTCCTCGCCGACGTCAGCGATTCTGTCCGCGGTCATCTTCAACGCCCTGATCATCATCGGGTTGATCCCGCTGGCGATGCGTGGGGTGCAGTACCGGCCGTCGTCAGCGGGGAAGCTGTTGAACCGCAACCTGTTGATCTACGGTCTTGGCGGGTTGATCGTCCCGTTCATCGGCATCAAGATCATCGATCTCGTCATTTCTCTGATTCCTGGAATTGGGTGACCTCGTGTCCACACCGCTCTTGTTAGTACAGCCGGAATCGCCGCAGGCCGGGCCGGCTGTCAGCTCGGCGCCGTCCGCCGCCGCCGTCGCCTCGATCAGCGGCCGGCAGATCCTGGTCGCTGTACGGGTTCTCGTGGTGATGACGGTGATCCTCGGAATCCTTTATCCCGCCGTTGTTCTGGGCCTGGGTCAGCTAATTGCCCCGGCCAAGGCCAACGGGTCGATGATCAGCGCCGTCAACGGGCAGACCGTCGGCTCCAGCCTGATCGGACAGCAGTTGGACGGACCGGAATGGTTCGCCGGCCGGCCTTCAGCCGCCGGCGAGGGCTATGACGCGATGTCCTCCAGCGGATCGAACCTGGCCGCCGACAGCCAGGACCTGGTCGACCTGATCAAGGCGCGCCGATCGGATATCGCGTCCGCGAACGGGGTCGATCCGTCGGCGGTACCAGCTGACGCCGTCACCGCCTCAGCGTCGGGTCTGGATCCGGATATCAGCCCGGAGTACGCGCTGCTTCAGGTGAACCGGGTGGCCACGGCCCGCGGGTTGACCGTCGCCCAGGTCACGGATCTGGTGCACTCTCACACAGAAGGACTTTTTCTCGGCTTCATCGGATCGGAACGGGTCAACGTGCTCCAGCTGAACATCGCTCTCGACGCCCTGGCAGCAGGGGGCTGATCGACGAGTGGCTACCGCCAGCGAGCCGCGGGCAGATGTCCGGGCGCGCGGACGGCTGCGGGTGTACCTGGGCGCCGCGCCCGGTGTCGGCAAGACGGTGGCCATGCTGTCCGAGGGTCGACGCCGGGCCAGCCGGGGTACCGACGTGGTGATCGGGGTGGTGGAAAGTCATGCCCGGGCCTTCACCGCGGAGCAGATCGGTGATCTGGTCGCCGTCCCTCGCCGCGAGGTTTCCCATCGCGGCGTCTCGTTGACCGACATGGACGTCGACGCGGTGCTGGCGCGGCGGCCCGAGGTGGCGCTGGTGGACGAACTGGCCCACACCAACGCCCCCGGGTCGGTCAACCACAAGCGTTGGCAGGACGTTGATCAGCTGCTCGCCGCGGGCATCGATGTGATCACCACCGTCAACATCCAGCACCTGGAATCCCTCAACGACGTGGTGGCCGCGATCACCGGGGTGGTGCAGAACGAAACCGTCCCCGATGACGTGGTCAGGGCGGCCGAGCAGGTGGAGCTGGTCGACATGACGCCACAGGCCCTGCGCCGGCGGATGGCGCATGGCCACATCTACCCGCCGGAACGCATCGATACGGCGCTGGGCAACTATTTCCGTGAGGGCAACCTCACCGCGCTGCGGGAGCTGGCGTTGTTGTGGGTCGCGGATCGGGTCGAGGAGGGTCTTGACCGTTATCGCGCCGAACACGGAATAAAGGGCACCTGGGCCGCCCGGGACCGGGTGGTGGTGGCGCTCACCGGCGGTCCCGAAGGCCCAATGCTGCTCCGCCGCGGGGCCAGGATCGCCGGCCGGGTGGCCGGCCGGTCATTGATAGCGGTGCACGTGGTCCGGTCGGACGGAAGCATCGGGACCTCCGCCGGCGAGATCGAGAAGCAGCGACTGCTGGCCGAGAACCTCGGCGGCCGACTGCAACTGGTGGTCGGTGACGACATCGCAGCCACAGTCCTGGAATTCGCTCGTACGGTCAACGCAACGCAGATCGTGGTCGGCGCCTCCCGGCACAGCCGGTTCGCTCAGCTGGTGCGGCCCAGCACGTCCAACGCGATCGTTCGGGATTCGGCGGACATCGACGTCTACGTGGTGACGCACCAGAAAGCCGCCAGGTCCGGGGCCGGGCTGCGGACGAAGCCGGTCGGCCGCGGCGGGGCACGGCCCTGGATCGCCGCGGTGCTGATCCCCAGCTTGCTCGCGCTCGCCCTGCTACCGGTTCGGGGCGGCCTTGCCCTCTCGACCGTGCTGTTGATTTTCCTGCTCGGGGTGCTGGCCAACGCGCTGATCGGCGGGGTGCTGCCGGCGCTGCTCGCCGCGGTGATCGCCGGCATCCTGGCGAACTTCCTGTTCACCCCGCCCTACGGGTCGCTGGCCATCGCGCAACCGGAAAACTTGTTCTCCCTCATCGTGTTCACCGTTGTCGGCGTGACCGTCGCGTCGGTGGTGGACCGCAGCACCATCCGGGCACGGGAGGCGGCACGCGGACGCGCCGAGGCGCAGTTGATCGCTGCAGTGGCTACCAACGTCATGGATTCCAGCGACCCGGTGCGGGCGGTGCTGGAACAGGCGAGGGTCGGCTTCGGCATGACCTCGGTGGTGCTCCTGGCCACCGGGAAATCCGGCCCGGCGATGCCGGTCAGCGCCGCCGGTGCCGAGGTCAGACCGGCCAAGGACGGCAGTGTCAACCCCGATGGCGCCGACGTCGCGGTAGCGGCCGGCGCGGACTGGACGCTGGCAATGTACGGCCGGCCGTTGACCGCCGCGGACCGGACCCTGGTCGACGTGTTCGCCGCGCAGGCGGTGCTGGCCGTCGAACGGGTCCGGTTGACCCAGCAAGCCCAGCAGGCCGATCGGCTGCGTCAGGCCGATCGGGTGAGAACCGCTGTGCTGGCGGCACTGTCGCATGACCTCCGGACGCCGTTGGCCACCATCAAGGCGTCGGTGTCGAGCCTGCGTGATCGGTCGATCCAGTGGACGGAGGCGGACCAGACGGAGTTGCTGGCGGCCACCGATGACGCCGCCGATCAACTCGACGACCTGCTGGCCAATTTGCTGGACCTGTCCCGGCTGCAAACCGGTGCCCTGGTGCCGCTGCGGCGTGCGACGTCGGTCGACGAAGTGGTCCATCGGGCGCTGATCGGTATTCCGATGGACCGGATCCGGGACAACATCCCGGACGACCTGCCCTTGATCGACACCGACGCCGGGCTGTTGGAACGGGTGATCGCGAACATCACCGCGAACGCGGTGCGCCACTCTCCGCCGGACCGGACGGTTCGACTGCTGGCCGGGGCGATCGCTGACGACGAGGGCCGCCGGGTGCAGATTCGAATCGTCGACCACGGCCCCGGGGTGCCCAGTGCGCAGCGGGAGGCGATGTTCGCGCCGTTCCAGCGGCTCGGGGACGTCCCGCAAGGGTCAGGCGTCGGGCTGGGATTGGCGGTGGCGCGCGGGCTGGCCGAGGCGCTGGAGGCAACGATCGAGGTCGAGGACACCCCGGGGGGCGGCCTGACCATGGTGGTCACCGTCCCGGTGTCCGACGCGGCACCCGACGCGGTGCCGGACGCGGTGCCGGACGGGGTGCTGGACGGGGCCGCGCGGATCGGGCCAGGATGGTGATCAGGGTCCTGGTGGTCGACGACGACAAACCGCTGGCCCGGGCGTTGGCGATCAACCTCAAGGCCCACGGCTACGAGGTGACGGTGGCCCACGACGGCCGGGCAGCGCTCACCGAGGTGGCCAGGGCGCACCCCGCGGTCGTGGTGCTCGATCTCGGTTTGCCGGACGTCGACGGGATCGAGGTGCTGGCCGGGATCCGGGGCTGGTCGGCCATCCCGGTGATCGTGCTGTCCGCGCGGTCAACGTCGGCGGAGAAGGTGGAGGCGCTGGACGCCGGCGCCGATGACTATGTGACGAAGCCGTTCGGGATGGACGAGTTGCTGGCCCGAATCCGGGCCGCGGCCCGTCGTGGTGCTCCACCGTCCGCGCAGGCGCTGGCCGCTGAGGTCGTCACGACCGCGGATTTCACCATCGATCTGGCTGCGCACCGCGTCGTCAGGGCCGAGGAGACCGTCCGGCTCACCCCGACCGAATGGTCGCTGCTGGAACTTCTGGTGCGGCACGCCGGCAAACTGGTGCAGCAGAAAAAATTGCTCACCGAGGTCTGGGGTCCGGCCTATGAGCACGAAACCCACTACCTCCGCGTATATCTCGCTCAACTGCGGCGCAAACTCGAGCCGGACCCGGCGCGTCCCCGGTATCTGATCACCGAACCGGGGGTGGGCTACCGGTTCGAGCCGTGACACGATTGGCCGAGCTCACAGAAGGGCCGCCGGCCATGGAACGGGACCTGACAGCGCAGCAGTGGCGGGCTCTGCAGACGGCGCCGCTGTGGGTGCTCAGTGCGATCGCCGGCCGCCAACGCGAGTTCGAACCGCTGGAATTGGCCGCGTTCTGGCGGGCCGTTGACGACACTGCCGCCGGCGCAGAGGGTTTGGCCCACACCGCGCTGACGGCACTCAGTGCGGATCTCGCCGCCCGGTTGCGTGATCATGAGGGCGAGGAACGATCGGTGGTCACCGGTTGCTTTCACGTCACCGCGATACTGGGTCGGCTCGACCCCGCGGTCAGCGGGCCGTACATCACCGCGGTGCTGGAGGTCGGCGAGCGGCTGGCCCGGGCGCGGGGGGCGTACGGCCGGGTGATCAGCCGCGAGGACACGCTCACGTTGCAGTTACTGGCCGCTCTGCTGGAGGTCGAGCCAGCGCAGGATCACGAGGCCTTCGCCTGAGCAGCCCGTCAGCCCGTCAGCCCGTCAGCCCGTCAGCCCGGCCGGTCGGCGTCGAAGGCCCGCAGAATGGCGTCGGCGGCAGCGGGCGCCGGAGTGGCCCCGCTTCTTACCGCGTCCCGCAACTGCTCGGTGGCCGCCGCCACCTGCGGTGACCGACGCAGCCGCTGGTCCAACTCGTCGCGGACCAGCGACCAGGCGAGCTCCCATCGCTGACCGGCCCGTTTGTCGGCCAACCCGGCCTCGCCCAACGCCGTCCGGTGGTCCTTCACGGCCTGCCACACCTGCGGCACCCCCTCCCCGGTCAGGCCGGAGCAGGTCAGCACCGGCGGGGTCCAGGCCGCCGCCCCCTTGGATCCGTCCGATGGGGGAGCTACGGCGGATCCGGCAGGTCCGGCAGGTCCGGCAGGTCCGGCAGATCCTGCGCCGCGAACCAGTCGCAGCGCCCCGGCCAGCTCCCGGGCGGCCGCCTTCGCCTCGATCACCCGGTCGCCGTCGGCCTTGTTGATCGCCACCACGTCGGCGATTTCCAGGACCCCTTTCTTGATGCCCTGCAGCTGATCACCGGACCGGGCCAGGCCCAGCAGCAGGAACGTGTCCACCATCGCGGCCACCGTGGTCTCGGACTGCCCGACGCCGACGGTCTCGACCAGCACGACGTCGTACCCGCCGGCCTCCAGCACGGTGATGGTCTGCGCGGTGGCCCTGGCCACCCCGCCGAGCGTCCCCGCGGTCGGTGACGGCCGGATGTAGGCGGCCGAGTCCGCGGCCAGCACCGGCATCCGGGTCTTGTCACCGAGGACCGACCCGCCGGTGCGAACGCTGGACGGGTCGACCGCGAGCACCCCGACCCGGTGCCCGGCCGCGGTCAGCGAGGCGCCCAGCGTTTCGACGAACGTCGACTTACCGACCCCGGGCACCCCGGACAGGCCGATCCGGATCGCCCCGCCGGCGGCCCGGCTCAGCTCGGTCAGCAGCAGTCGGGCGGCGGCCCGGTGATCGGTCCTGGTCGACTCGACCAGGGTGACCGCCCTGGACAGCGCCGTCCGGGAACCGGCCAGGACCTGCTCGGCGAGCCGGGCCGGGTCAAGCTGGTCGGCGCTCAGTCCGGGACCTCCCAGGTGTGCACCGGCTCGTTGGAATGCATGCCCTCCGAATACAGCTTGAGCATCTCGGTGAGCGCGGCATCTCTTGTCAGGCCTCGTTTTTCAAATGCGGTGACGGTCTCCACCTGCCACCACGAACCGTTGCGCCTGGTCTTGCAACGATCCCGGACGATGCCCAGATACCGTTCTCGGGCCTCCACGTTGACCCCCCACCGCCGCAACCCCTCCGCCGCCTTGGGCAGCAGGTGGCGCAGCAGCAGTTCGTCCCAGCTGACTTCGCCGAAACCCGGCCAGTAGAAGTCGGCGTCGACACCCAGCCGGGCGCCGGCGTCGAAATTGGCCTTGGCCGCGTCGAACGACATCTTGGTCCAGACCGGCCGGTCCTCCGAGGCGAGCACCGTCAGTGCGCCGTAGTAGAACGCGGCGTTGGCCAGCACGTCGACCACCGTCGGCCCGGCCGGCAGCACCCGGTTCTCCACCCGCAGATGCGGGCGACCACCGACCACGTCGTACACCGGACGGTTCCACCGGTAGACGGTGCCGTTGTGAAGCCGCAGCTCCTGCAGTCGTGGGGCATCGCCAGCGGCGAGAACGGCCTCGGGGTTTTCGTCGGTGGTCTCGGGCAGCAATGCGGGGAAGTACCGAACGTTCTCCTCGAACAGGTCGAAGATCGAGGTAATCCACCGTTCGCCGAAGAAGACCGGTGGCCGCACGCCCTGGTTCCGCAGCTCGGGTGACCGGGTGTCGGTGGCCTGCAGGAACAATTCGGCCCTGGTTTCGGCCCAGAGTTTCTTACCGAACAGGTACGGGGAGTTCGCGCCCAGTGCCAGCTGTGGGCCGGCGAGGACCTGAGCGGCATTCCAGCAGGCGGGAAAATCGGCGGGGGAGACCTGCAGGTGCAATTGCACCGACGTGCACGCGGATTCCGGCGCGATGGAGTCGGCGTACATCTTCAGGTGCTCGTGCTCCGGCCCGGTGATGTCCAGTTCGAGGTCTTCCCGGCGGGCGGCGAAGACCGCCTCGTCCAGGGCCTGGTACCGGGGGTTGGCGCTCATCCACTCGGTGTGGAAATGCTCGGCTCGCAGGGTCGGCAGGATGCCGATCATCACGATCTCCGAACCGGTCTCGTTCGCCTTGGTCTCCGCATGGTCAAGCGAAGCTCGGAGCACCCGTTCCAGGTCCGTCATCAGGTCGCCGGACAATGACCGCGGCGCCACGTTGAATTCGATGTTGTACCGGCCGAGTTCGGTCTGGAAATCAGGGTCGGCGATGGCGTCCAGCACCTCGGCGTTGGCCATGGCCGGCTGCCAGTCCCGGTCGACCAGGTTCAGCTCGATCTCCAGACCCGTGGTGGGCTCCCCGAAGTCGAAGGAGTGCTCGGCCAGCATCCGCTCGAACACGTCCAGGCACCGGCGCACCTTCGCCCGGTAGGCCTGTCGTTGCTCACGCGTGTACGTCGTCGCCGCGATGTCATCACCCATCGGGTACCTCCTGCGCAGGAAGCTGCTCCCGGCCACCGCCGGGACAGAACGGCGTCCCCCACCCGGCGGCGCGAGGGCGGGACGATCGCGCCCACACCCAACCACACGGCGGGCCCGGGCTGCGAAGCCGGGACCTCGGGGGTCAGCGCGGCGGCCGGCAAGGCGGTCGGTGGGGCAGGCGGTCAGGCGGTCGGGGGGAGGGGGATCGGGCTCTAAACTTGCCCGGACGAAGAACGGAACGGAGCGTGACAGTGGGACAGCCTGACGGGCGGCCGATCAGGCTTGCCGACGGCGGGGCAGCGTCGATGCCCGACCCGGACGAGGTGCCCGACCCCGGCGCCGGTCGGGGTCCGCTCTGGCTGGACGATTTGCTGCGCCGGGACCTGGCCCAGCTGATCGACATCCGGCGCCGGGTGCATGCCCACCCCGAACTCGGTCACCGTGAGTCTGCGACCACCGCGTTGATCCTGCGAACCCTGCACGCCGAAGGCATTGCCGCCGACCTGATGCCATCGGGGACCGGCGTGATCGCAGAGATCGGAAGCGGGGCAAAGGTTGTCGGTCTGCGCGCCGATATCGATGCGCTGCCCATCGCCGAAACTACCGGCCTGCCCTACGCTTCCACGCTGCCCGATGTGTCCCACGCCTGCGGTCACGACGTCCATCTGACGGCGCTGCTGGGGGCGGCCCGCGCGTTGTCCAGGGCCGGCCGGCTGGGCGGGCGGGTCCGGTTCATCTTCCAGCCCGCAGAGGAGGTGTTCCCTGGCGGTTCGCGTGAGGTGATCGCCGCGGGCGGCCTGAACGGGCTGGAGCGCCTGTTTGCGCTGCACTGCGATCCGCGTCTGGAAGCGGGCCTGGTCGGCGTCAAGGCCGGGGCCATCACCTCCACCTCCGACGTCGTGGAACTGCGGGTGTTCGGCCCGGGCGGGCACACCTCACGGCCGCATCTGACCGCCGACGTGGTGTTCGCCCTCGGCACCGTGATCACCGGACTGCCGGCGCTGCTCACCCGCCGGCTCGACCCGCGGGCGGCCGCGGTGATGGTCTGGGGGGCAGTGCATTCCGGCGAAGCGGCGAACGCGATCCCTCGGGAGGGTGAGCTCCGCGGCACCCTGCGGATGATGGACCGCAGCTCCTGGGACGTTGCCGAACCGGTGGTCAGGGACATCGTCGCCGGCCTGCTCGCACCGACCGGGGCGGACTACAAACTGACCTACCACCGCGGTGTTCCACCGGTGGACAACGAGGTGCTGTCCACCGAGATGATCACCACCGCCGCGCAGCGCGCCCTCGGCTCTGGAGCCGTGCAGGCGGCCGAACAGTCCACCGGCGCAGAGGATTTCGCAGTGTTCCTGGAGCAGGTCCCCGGCTCGCTCGCCCGGCTCGGCGTGTGGGACGGGGTAGGCCCGAAGGTCGACCTGCACTCGTCCGGGTTCGTCGTGGACGAGCGGGCCGTCGCTGCCGGGGTCCGGTTGCTGACACACACCGCGCTGGTCGCGCTGCAGCCTCGCTAGGGCGCACCCATTCACCTTCTGTAGGCCCGATTCACGGCCGCACCCGCCCGTCGGGACTGCCCCACCTCGGACCCAGCCCGATCAGGTGCCTTCCCGGCGGGGCCGGCTGCGGATGTCGGTGACGTACTCGGCTGGCGCGTCGGCGGCCTCGGCCGCGTCGGCGATCACCCCCAGGTACCGAGCCGACGGCAGGCCACCCTCGAAGGCCTGCAGCGCGTACAGCCAGGCCAGGACATCGCCGTCAAGGGTGTGCACCCGCAACCGGATCTTCGTATAGAGGCCGAGGTCGGAACCCTCCCAGGAATCCAGGGCCCGCTCGTCGGAATCGGCCATGTCGTAGAGCACCACGAACACCGAGGAACCGGGGTCTTCGACAACGGTGGCCAGGGCACCTTCCCAGGTGAGGTCCTCGCCGCCAAAGGTCAGCCGCCAGCCGGGCAGCCAACCGGTCCCGGCGACCGGGGAGGACGGGCAGCGCTGCAGCATGTGCGCGGGATCCATGTTGGACCCGTAGGCCGCGTACAACGCCATGACGGCAGAGCGTAGCCGTACCGGACATCCGGTCCGTGACCTGCCCGTACCGGGCAGGACGCGACGAGCCGGGCTGCGCAGGTACGGTCCGTTCACGCAGGGCTTTCGTCGAGGGGCAGGATGACGGTGGACGCACCGGCGCTCACGCCAAGGTCCAGCCAGCAGAGAGGGAGTGAGCGTGGCCAGCACTCGAGGTTTCACGGGTCGCCGTCGGCCGCCGAGGGAGGGCCTGCCTCCCGGTCAATACGACGTCGGTTCCACCTGGCCCGTGCTGACCGCGGAGGTCGCCCCGCGAATCGTTCCGGAGAACTGGACGATGACGGTCGACGGCTTGGTCAGCACTCCCACGACCTGGTCCTGGCAGGAGATGCACCAGCTGCCCTCATCTGAGTACGCCGGGAACATCCACTGCGTGACCACTTGGTCGAAGTTCGACGTGCGGTTCGGGGGAGTCAGCATCGACGTACTCCTGGACGCGGCGGAGATATTGCCCGATGCCACCCACGTGCTCGGCACGTCCACCACCGGTTACACCACCAACCTGCCGCTGGAGCATGTTCGCGATGGCAAGGCGTGGGTGGTCTGGAGCTTCGACGGCAAGCCGCTGACCCGTGAACACGGCGGGCCGGTCCGACTCCTGGTGCCGCACCTCTACTTCTGGAAGAGCGCGAAGTGGATTACCAAGCTGACCCTGCTCGACCACGACCAACAGGGCTTTTGGGAGCGGAACGGTTACCACGACCTCGGCGACCCCTGGCTCGAGCAGCGGTACCAGGGTGACTGACCTGCAGAGCCAGCACGGGGCGGCACCCACGGGGGGTTGGCACTCGGCGATCGTTCGCGAGGTCACGCATCCCCACCCGATGGCCGTCATTCTGCGGATGGAGGTACCCGGCCGGGTCGACCATTTACCGGGTCAGCACTACGTGATCCGGTTGACCGCCGACGACGGTTACACCGCCTCCCGGTCCTACTCGCTGTCCTCGGCGCCGTCGGATCCGCTGATCGAGATGTACGTCGAGCGGCTCGACGACGGCGAGGTGTCCGGCTACCTGGCGGACGGGGTTGAACCCGGCGACGAGCTGGAGGTCCGCGGTCCCATCGGTGGCTGGTTCGTCTGGGATGGCATAAGCCGGGCCATCGGGGTCGGCGGGGGGACCGGGGTAGTACCTCTGGTGGCGATGCTCCGGCATGCCCGGGCGCTCGGCACTGCTGAGCTGCTGCAGCTGGCCGTCTCGTCGCGCACTCTCCTCGAGCTGCCCTATGCCGCGGAATTGGCGAAGGCAGGTGTTGTGATCGCATTGAGCCGGGAGGTTTCGGCGGACAGCCGAGCGGCCGGACGGCTGGCCGCGTCCGAGCTCGCCGATATCATCAGCAACGACGCCACCTACTACGTCTGCGGTTCCGCCGGTTTCGCCGAGGCGGCCACCATGATGCTGATGGAGCTGGCGGTGCCGGCCGAGGTTGTACGGGTGGAGCGCTTCGGCCCCAGCGCCTGATCCCGGAACCGGCAGGGCCCATGGGGTTCGGTCGGGCGGATAGGGTTTCGTCCGTGACCAGCATCGTGATCATCGGCGGCGGACCGGCCGGCTACGAGGCGGCGTTGGTAGCCGTCCAGTACGGCGCCGACGTGACGCTGATCGAGCGGGACGGGGTGGGCGGCGCGTGTGTGCTGTCCGACTGTGTTCCCTCCAAGACGTTCATCGCCACAGCCGGCGGACGCACGGCGGTCCGGGCGGCGGGTCAGCTCGGGGTGATGGTCGGTCCGGACGAGGTGGCCATCGATATCTCGGTGGTGAACCGCAGGGTCGCGGGGCTGGCGATCGCCCAATCCGCGGACATCAAGGCGACCCTGATCAAGGGCGGCGTCACCATCGTCGACGGCACGGCGGTGCTGTCCGATCCGCAGCCGGGGTTGGCTGCGCACCGGGTGGTCGTGACCTGCGCCGGCGGCGAGACCAAGGAATACACAGCACATATCGTGCTGATCGCGACCGGTGCCAGCCCGCGAATCCTGCCGGACGCCGAGCCCGACGGTGAACGGATCCTGACCTGGCGGGACGTCTACTCGCTCACCGAACTGCCCGAGCACCTGGTCGTCATCGGCTCCGGGGTGACCGGTGCTGAATTCGCCTCCGCCTACACCGAGATGGGCGTCAAGGTCACGCTGGTCTCCAGCCGGGAACGGGTGCTGCCCAGCGAGGACGCCGACGCGGTCGCGGTGATCGAGAAGGTCTTCACCTCCCGTGGCAGCGTGCTGGCTAAGCAGGCCAGGGCCAAGTCCGTCAAGCGGGACGGCGATGGTGTGCTGGTCACCCTAGAGGACGGCCGGGAGGTCCGCGGGTCGCACGCGCTGATGACCGTCGGGGCGGTGCCGAACACCGCCGACATGGGTTTGGCCGAGGTCGGCGTCGAGGTCGGCAAGGGCGGCTTCATCAATGTCGACAAGGTCTCCCGGACGTCGGTGCCCGGGATCTACGCTGCCGGGGACTGCACCGGGGTGTTGATGCTGGCCTCCGTCGCAGCGATGCAGGGTCGGATCGCGATGTGGCACGCGCTCGGCGAGGGTGTTGCTCCGCTGCGGCTGAAAACAGTGTGCTCCAACGTGTTCACCCACCCGGAGATCGCGACCGTGGGATACTCCGAGATCGAGGCGGAGACCGGTCCGGCGCTGGCCCAGACAATGATGATCCCGCTCGCGACGAACGCCAGGGCCAAGATGCTGGGCCTGGAGGAGGGCTTCATCAAGATCATCTCCCGGCGGCTCACCGGCATCGTGATCGGCGGCGTGGTGGTCGCGCCGGAAGCCTCCGAACTGATCCTGCCGATTGCCGTTGCGGTGCAGAACCGTTTGACGGTCAAGGATCTCGCGTACACCTTTAGTGTCTACCCATCGCTGTCCGGTTCGATCACCGAGCTCGGCCGGCGCTCCATGAGCGTGGGCCAGGAATCCCTGTAGGCCTGTGCCGCAGCGGAATCGGTGGACCGGTGGTCGCCCGGCCGGGGAATCGCCGGCGGAGGTAGCGTGAGCCGGGCGGCGCCGCTCAGACCACCCGCGTGCCAGGAGAAAAAGGACGGCCAACGATGACCGCTGTTGATTCCACCGCCCAACTGGGCCCGGCGGAGCGGGCCGCCAGCTTCGAGCGGCTCGGCGCCGAGACGTTCGACGTGGTGGTGATCGGCGGCGGCGTGGTCGGCGCCGGGGCCGCGCTGGACGCGGTCACCCGGGGTTTGTCGGTGGCCCTGGTCGAGGCGCGGGACATCGCGGCCGGGACCTCGTCCCGGTCGTCCAAGCTGTTCCACGGGGGCCTGCGATACCTGGAGATGTTCGAGTTCGGGCTGGTCCGGGAGGCGTTGCGGGAACGGGAGTTGATGCTCACCTCCATCTGCCCGCACCTGGCCAAGCCGGTGTCGTTTTTCTACCCATTGACCAAGCACGTGGTCGAGCGGCCGTACGTCGGCGCCGGGTTGATCATGTACGACTCAATGGGCGGCGCCAGGTCGGTGCCCCGGCACCAGCACCTGACCCGGGCCGGCGCGCTGCGGTTGGTGCCGGGGCTGCGCCGGGACGCACTGGTCGGCGGCATCCGGTACTACGACGGGCAGGTCGACGACGCCCGGCACACTCTGGCGGTGGCCAGGACCGCCGCCTCCTACGGCGCGGTGATCCGGACCTCCACCCAGGTGATCGGGTTCGTCAAGGAGTCCGACCGGGTGTCCGGGGTGCGGGTCCGGGACGTCGAAACCGGTCAGGAGACCGAGGTGAAAGCCCGGGTAGTGATCAACTCCACCGGCGTCTGGACCGATGAGCTGCAGCGCCTGTCCGGTGGGCGGGGCCGGTTCAAGGTGCGTGCGTCCAAGGGTGTGCACCTGGTGGTGCCGCGGGACCGGATCACCTCGGAGAGCGGGATCATCCTCAAAACCGAGAAGTCGGTGTTGTTCGTCATCCCGTGGAAAGCGCACTGGATCATCGGAACCACCGACACCGACTGGCATCTCGACCTCGCGCACCCGGCGGCGACCAAGGCCGACATCGACTACATCCTGGACCACGTGAACACCGTGCTGGCCGTTCCGCTGACGCATGATGACATCGAAGGGGTGTACGCCGGGCTGCGGCCGTTGCTGGCGGGGGAGAGCGAGCAGTCCTCGAAACTGTCGCGGGAGCACGCGGTCGCCCGGGTGGCTCCCGGCCTGGTCGGCATTGCCGGCGGGAAGTACACCACCTACCGGGTGATGGGTGCGGACGCCGTCGACGCCGCCGCCGAGGACCTGCCCGGCCGGATCAACCCGTCGTGCACCCACGAGGTACCGCTGGTCGGCGCGCTCGGCTACCAGGCGCTGGTCAATCAGGCAGACCGGCTGGGTGAGCGGTACGGCGTGCACCCGTACCGGATCCGGCACCTGCTGGACCGGTACGGTTCCGAGTTGCACGACGTGCTGGCCCCCGCTGGAGCGGATCCGTCACTGCTGCAACCCATTCCGGGCGCCGCCGACTACTTGCAGGCCGAAGCGCTGTACGCGGTGACGCACGAGGCCGCGTTGCACGTGGAGGACGTGTTGGCCCGCCGCACCCGGATCTCCATCGAGTACGCGCATCGCGGCACCGAATCGATGCACCGGGTGGCTGAGATCATGGCAGGCGTGCTGGGCTGGTCCAACGAGCAGGCAGCCCGCGAGGTCGAGGTCTACCAGGCCAGGGTGGACGCGGAGCGGCTGTCGCAGACCGAGCCGGACGACGAGTCTGCGGAGAAGGCGCGGCTGGAGGCCCCGGACGTCCGGGACCTGGTCACCTCACCGGTGGCCTGACGCTTTCGGCGACTCCACCCCCGGCCAGGTATGTGGACGGGCCAGGGGTCGGATGGCCCAGAGGGATGGGATGGTGCCATGGTGGGCTGATGAGCGGCGATGGTACGAACGGTGAGACGGTCTACGCGGCGGCAGGCGGCGCGGAGGGTCTGTTGCGGTTGGCTGAGGCCTGGCACGTCCGGGTGATGGCGGACGACGTCGTCAGTCATGCGTTCAGCCACGGGTTTCACCCGCAGCACAGCGAACGGCTGGCCGCGTACTGGGCAGAGGCTTTGGGCGGTCCGTCGACGTATTCCGACACCGTGGGGGATGAGACGGCCGTCGTCCGAATGCACAGCGGGAACGGCGAACACGACGAGATGGACCGGCGGGCAATCGGGTGCTTCGATCAGGCGCTGGTTGATGTGGGGCTGGCTGGGGACGAGCGGCTGCATCGGGTCCTGCACGACTACTTCGGCTGGGCGACAACGACAACCATGGCCAGATATCACCACTCCCCGGATGACGTGCCGGACGGACTTCCCATTCCACACTGGTCATGGGACGGGCTGCAGGGCTGATCGGGCAGGCCCCTAGCGCCGGCCGCGCCAGCCCTTTCCCCAGACCGCGTTGGTCACTACCCCGATCAGCGCAGGCAGCAGAAAGATGTACCACGGCAGGTTGAACGCAAGGAACAGCACCAATGCGATGATCCCGGACGCGCCGACGACCGCCGCAGCAATGCGCTGGGCCGGGCTGACGCCATCGGGCGGCCGCCCGACCGGGCTCGCAGCGTGTGGCACCGTCGGAGCGGCGGTGCGGACTCTGGCTGCGACCGGTCCGCCCCCATCGGGCAGCACCGGGTGCGGGGCGGGCAGGTCAAGGAACAGGGCCCGGAGGTCGGCGACGGTCCTCGCTTGGTTTATTTGCGCGCTGCGGGTCCCGAACTCGTCCAGGTCGATCCGCCCCGACGACAGGTGCTCACCGAGGGCGTCCATCGCCGAGTTCCGTTCGACGTCACCGACGCGAAGCTTCGACGGGTCCGAGCCCGGGGACAGGGAACTGCTCACCCGGCCACTGTAGGCTCCGACAGGTCACGAGCATCGGCCCGGTCCCGGGGATGGTCAACCCGCTGGTGCGTCACCGATCTCGGCGATCACCGCACCCGCGGAGACCGTCGCACCCACCCCGACACCGACCACGGTGACGACGCCGTCCCGGTGGGCCGTGATCGGGTTCTCCATTTTCATCGCCTCCACCACCGCGACCACCGTGCCCGCGGTGATCGCGTCCCCGACGGTCACCTCGACCTTGACCACCGTGCCCTGCATCGGGGCAACGACCGCGGTACCGGAGGCCGCCGCCGACCCGCCACCGGTCTGCGTCCGCATCCGTCGACGGCCGCTGGCGCCGCCGGATGCGCTGGCGCCGCCGGATGCGCTGGGCCCGCCGGATCGCGGGGCCCCGCGCTCAGCAAGCAGGTCGGCAGGCAGCCCCACCCTGACCCGGCGACCGTTGACCTCGGCGACCACTTCGCGCAGTGGTGCCGTCGCCCGTTCCGCCGCGACCGGCCCGTCATAGGGCGGGATGTCGTTGACGAATTCGGTCTCGATCCACCGGGTGTGCACCCCGAACACCCCGTCCTCGGCGGTGAACGCGGGGTCGTCAAGCACCACCCGGTCGAAGGGAACGACGGTCGCCATTCCTTCGACCCGTAGTTCGGCCAGGGCGCGGCGTGCGCGGGCCAGCGCCTGGGGCCGGTCAGCACCGGTCACAATGATCTTGGCCAGCAACGAATCGAACGACCCGGAAACCTCCGAGCCTGATTCCACACCGGAATCCACCCGAACGCCGGGGCCGGTGGGTGGAAGAAACAGGCTGACCGTCCCGGGCGCGGGCAGGAACCCGCGCCCCGGGTCCTCCCCGTTGATCCGGAACTCGATCGAGTGGCCTCTGGGCTCTGGATCGGTTTTCCAGCGCAGCTTCTCACCGTCGGCGATCCGGAACTGCTCCAGCACCAGATCGATCCCGGACGTCTCCTCCGAAACCGGATGCTCCACCTGCAGTCTCGTATTCACTTCGAGAAAAGAGACCGAACCGTCCGGGCCGACCAGGAATTCGACGGTCCCGGCGCCGTGATACCCGGCCTCCCGGCAGATCGCCTTGGCCGCAGTGTGAATGCGGGCCCGCTGGTCGTCCGTCAGGAACGGCGCCGGGGCTTCCTCGACCAGTTTCTGGAACCGGCGCTGCAACGAGCAGTCCCGGGTGCCGACCACAATGACGGTGCCGTGCTGGTCCGCCAGCACCTGCGCTTCGACGTGCCGAGGCCGGTCCAGGTACCGCTCGACGAAACACTCGCCGCGGCCGAACGCGGTGACTGCCTCGCGGACCGCCGAGTCGAACAGCTGCGGGATCTCGTCCATGGTCCGAGCGACCTTGAGGCCGCGGCCGCCGCCACCGAACGCCGCCTTGATCGCGACCGGCAACCCGTGCTCGGCGGCGAACGCGATGATCTCGTCCGGCCCGGCGACCGGTTCGGTGGTTCCGGGTACCAACGGGGCGCCCACCTTCATCGCGATATGCCGGGCGGTGACCTTGTCCCCGAGGTCGCGGATTGCCTGCGGTGTCGGCCCGATCCAGGTCAACCCGGCGTCGATCACCGCTTGGGCGAATTCGGCGTTCTCCGAGAGGAACCCGTACCCGGGATGGACCGCGTCGGCCCCGGACCGCGCGGCGACGTCGAGCAGCTTGCCGATGTTCAGGTACGACTCCGCAGGAGTGGACCCACCGAGCGTGTACGCCTCGTCGGCCGCCCGGACATGCAGCGCGTCGCGATCGGAATCGGCATACACGGCAACCGAAGTGAGGCTCGCGTCGCGACAGGCGCGGGCCACCCGGACAGCGATCTCGCCGCGGTTGGCGATCAGGACGGCCTTCACAGCATTCCTCCGAACATGGCGGGCGTGCCTGCATCGTGGTCCGGCACGGACCACAGGTCGATCACCGAAACCCCCACCCTTGCCAGCAGATCCCGGGTCAGAGACAGAGAGATTCCCAGGACGTTGGACGGGTCGCCGTCGACTCCTTCGACGAACCATCCACCGAAGCCATCGATGGTCAACGCACCCGCCACGGTCAGTGGTTCACCGGTCCCGATGTAGGCGGCCAACTCGAGTTCGGTGGGGGTGCCCATCCGCACCACGGTGGACCGGGCGGCAGACGCCTGCGCGACGACCGCCCCGTGCTCCACGCGGCGAACCGCGTGACCGGTGATCAGATCGCCGTCCCGGCCCGCCATCCGCCGCCACCGGCTGGCCGCCTGCTCCCCGTCGCGTGGCTTGCCGTGGAGTTCTCCGTCGATCAGCAGCATCGAATCGCAGCCAATAACGACCAGGTCGGCTGGGTCGAGCCGGCCGACCGGATCGGTTGCTGCGAGTGGGATGTTGCCGGCTGCCGCACCGGCGAGCAGCCGTACCACGGCGTCGGCCTTGGCCTCGGCCAGCGCGGTTACCTGCTCGGCCGGGCGCAGATGGGCGGTGGTAACCAGGATCTCGTCCTCGTCCACCCCGGAGACCAGCACCACCGGATCAAGACCCGCGGTTCGCAATACCCCGAGCCGAGCGGGCGACGCGGAGGCCAGGACGAGGGTGGTCATCACCCTGCCCCCGGCAGTCCGGAGGCCCACCACGCGTCGGGGGACGGGGCACCGCGCACCCTGAGAGTGTGTGCGAGATCGGCGAACACCGAGGCATCCCGCGGACCGGCGGCAGAATCCGCAGACTTGAGCAGCGCCATCGTCACAACGATCACCGCCGATGTATCCTCGTCATCCCGGGTGACGTTCCGGCTCACGGGGCGGCTGCCGGTGCTGTCATCTCGGCGGCTGACCGGGGACGTGATCACAGCGGGATGTTCCCGTGCTTCTTGGGCGGCAACGTCTGTCGCTTGTCGGCCAGTACCCGCAGCGCGCTGGTGATCATGCACCTGGTCGCCGATGGTCTGATCACCTCGTCCACATATCCGCGCTCGGCGGCCATGTACGGGTTGATCAGGGTGTCCTCATAGTCCGTTTGCAGGCGTTCGCGGAGGGCGGCGACCTCGGTGCTGTCCGCGCCGTGGTCAGCCGTCAGGGCCGCCAACTCCTTGCGGTACAACACGTTGACCGCACCACCTGACCCCATGACGGCGATCTGACCGGTCGGCCAGGCCAGGTTGACGTCGGCTCCCAGGTGTTTGGAGCCCATCACGTCGTACGCGCCGCCGTAGGCCTTCCGAGTGATCACCGTGATCAGCGGCACGGTGGCCTCCGCATAGGCGTAGATCAACTTCGCGCCGCGGCGGATGATCCCGTTCCATTCCTGGTCGGTGCCGGGCAGGAAACCAGGCACGTCGACGAAGGTCAGCACCGGAACGTTGAACGCATCGCAGGTCCGGACGAACCGGGCTGCCTTCTCCGACGCGTCGATATCCAGCGTTCCGGCCAGGTGCATCGGCTGGTTGGCCACCACCCCGACCGGTTGCCCGGCAACCCGGCCGAATCCCACCACCACGTTCTGCGCGAACAGCTCGTGCACCTGCAGCAGGTCGCCGTCGTCCAGCACCGCGCGCACGGCGATGGTCATGTCGTACGGCTGGTTCGGCGCATCGGGGATCAGCGAGTCCAGCGCACGGTCAGTCTCGGTCAGATCCGTTGCGGTGATGGTACTATCGGCAACGGGCGGCCGGGTCAGGTTGTTGGAGGGGAGGAAGGACAGCAGGTCCTGGACATACCCGATCGCCTCCTGCTCGTCGGCGGCGAGGTGGTGGGCGACGCCGGAGCGGGTGTTGTGGGTGCGCGCCCCGCCCAGTTCCTCGAGGGTTACCTGTTCGCCGGTGACGGAGCGGACGACATCGGGCCCGGTGATGAACATCTGCGAGGTCGTGTCCACCATCACCACGAAATCGGTGAGCGCGGGGGAGTAGACGTGCCCACCCGCGTTCGCGCCCATGATCAGCGAGATCTGTGGCACCACCCCGGATAGGTGCACATTGCGCCTGAAGATCTCCGCGTACAGGCCGAGCGAGACGACGCCCTCCTGGATCCGGGCCCCGCCCCCCTCGTTGATACCGACCACCGGCCGCCCGGTGCGGAGCGCGAGATCCAGGATCTTCACGATCTTTTCGCCGTACACCTCGCCCAGCGACCCGCCGAACACCGCGACATCCTGGGAGAAGACACAGATGTCGCGTCCGTCGACGGTTCCGTAGCCGGTGACCACGCCGTCGCCGTACGGCCGATTGTCGGCGAGGCCGAAGTTGGTGGACCGGTGCCGGGCGAACGCGTCGAACTCGACGAACGACCCCGGGTCGAGCAGCAGTTCGATCCGCTCCCGGGCGGTCAGCTTGCCCTTGGCGTGCTGTCGTTCCACGGCTGCGGTGGATCCCGCGTGCACATGCTCGTCGAGACGGCGGTCGAGACCGGCCAGCTTTCCGGCCGTGGTGTGCCGGGCGGCGGCATCGGACGCCTGGTTGTTGGCGGCATCGGACGCCTGGTCGTTGGCGGGGGGTGGGTTCAGGGTGCCAGGGGGGGTCGTACTGCCGGACGAGCTCACCCGCCGAGGGTAACCACCCGCCGGCCGCCGGCCGGTACCGGCTCGCAACCGTCGGAGGTGGAGCGGTCGCTACGGTGGTGTCGCCGACCACCCATTCTCCTTCGATCTGGAGCAGCAACCGTGACCAGCGCTCATTGCACGATCTCCGTCGACAACGAGAACGTCCGGGTCAGCACCTGGACGTTCGATGCCCGCGGGGACAGCACGGGAGCCCATCGACACGAGTGGGACTACATCGTGGTTCCGGTGTCCGGGGGTGACTTGACCGCGACCTCGCCAGACGGGGCGACCACGGCGTTGACCCAGCAGGCGGGGGTGCCGTACCGCGGGGTTGCCGGCACCGAGCACACCGTGTCGTCGTCCAGCGAGCACCCGGTGGTCTTCACCGAGATCGAACTCAAACAGACCTGACCCGGGACGACCCCCTCCGGGACGGTCAGGCCGCTGCCGACAGCACCGCCCGGGCAGCCCTGCGTCCGGCCCTGGTCGCACCGAGGGTCGACGCTGACGGCCCGTATCCCACCAGCTGGATGCGCGGGTCGCGGACGACAGTGGTTCCGTCCATGGTGATTCCGCCGCCGTGTTCGCGAAGATGTAGCGGTGCCAGATGATCCAGCGCGGCCCGGAACCCGGTCGCCCAGAGAATCACGTCGGCTCGAATGACAGTTCCGTCCGCGAAGCGGACACCCTCGGGGACGATCTCGCTGAACATGCCGCGTGATTCCAGGATCCCGGACTCGATGCCCCGCTGGTAGTCCGGCGACAGCACGAGACCGGTGGCGGCGACCACACTGGTAGGCGGCAGGCCACGGCGGACCCGATCCTCGACGCGACGTTCCACGTCACGACCCCATTGCGTCCCGGGTTGCCGCTCGGCGAAGACCGGCGGTCTGCGGGTCACCCAGGTCGTGGTGGCCACCCCGTCGAAAGCCATCAGGAACTGCACTGCCGAGGCGCGCCCACCGACGACGATGACGTGCTGCCCATGGAAGTCCTCGACGGAGGTGAAGTCGCGGGTGTGCAGTTGACGGCCGCGGAACGTGTCCCGTCCGGGGTACGCGGGCCAGTGCGGGCGGTCCCAGGTCCCGGTTGCGTTGATCAGCGTCCGGCTGCGCCACGTGCCCCGATTGGTCTCGACCAGCAGCCGTCCGGACGGTCCGTCGGGCGAGGTCACCGCCCGGACCCGCACCGGTCGCAGCACCGGCAGCTGGAATCTCCGTTCGAACTGGCCGTAGTAGCGGGCCACCACGGCGGACGCGGGTTCGTCCGAGTCCGGTGTACCCAACGGAAAATCCGGCAGGTCGTTGATGTGATGTGTCCGGCCAAGAGTCAATGCGGGCCAGCGGTGGCGCCACGCCCCGCCGGGACCGTCGTCGGCGTCGAGCACGACAAATCCGGCATCGGCCACCAGTCCCCGCCGGCGCAGAAAATAGCCGGCCGAGAGTCCAGCCTGACCCGCCCCGACGACGACCGTTTCCACGTCCTTCACATCGCACTGCAACACCGATCGGGGAGGTGGCCATCCCTCGGGTGACGGATGGAACACGTCTCCCGTGTCAGCTGGCCCGGCGGCCGCGACCACGGTGGTCCGCACGGTCCAGGGCGCGGTCCGCCCGAGGGGCCGGTCCCGAGCGGTCCGCGCGAGCCTGCCGGGTGTGTGTCCTAGCCTTGCCCGGTGCCCGCAACCACTCCCGACGGCACGCCCACGCCCGCGATGGATCTGCTGGGCCCGGCCATCATCGTGTCAGCGAGGCGTCCGGTGGATCCCGCAGCCGTGGTCGCCGAACTCCGTGACCCGGGCCGCTGGTCAATCCGGCACACCGACCGAACCGGTTCCAGCAACAGTGATCTCGCGGCCGAGCCCAGGGTGCCGCATGGCCGGGTGCTGATCGCAGAGGAGCAGACAGCGGGGCGTGGACGTTCCGGACGAGGGTGGGTCTGCCCACCCCGAGCGGGATTGATGTTCTCGGTAGCGCTGCGGTCGCCGGTGCCGCCGGATCGGCGCGGCTGGACCGGCGCGGTGCTCGGCCTGTCCATCGTCAGCGCCCTGGGCCAGCTGGGGATGGCCGCGCGGTTGAAGTGGCCGAACGATGTCCTGATCGACGGGGCCAAGTGCGCCGGCATCCTGGCGGAATCCCTCGGTGCAGCCGCCGCCGCTTCGCCCGATGACGAGACGCCCGATGCCGCGTCGCCCGATGACGGGACGCTTCCTGCGGGCGTGGTGGTAGGAGCCGGCATCAACGTGACCGTGACCCAGGCGGAGCTTCCCCGGGCCGACACAACCTCGTTGCTGCTGGCCGCGACCAGGTCGGGTCTGCTCGACGGCACGCCGTACCAGGGTGTGCTCGACCGCACCGTGCTGCTGGCCGGAATCCTGGACGAGCTCGGTGACCGCATCGACAGGTGGGTCGGCGCCGGCGGCGATATCGACGCAAGCGGCCTTCGTCTGGAGTACCAGCAGGTCTGCGCCACCCTGGGCATGACGGTGCGGTTGCACCTGCCCAGCGGGGGCGAGGTGGTGGCCGACGCCGAGGACGTCGGCGTGGACGGTTCCCTGGTCGTCCGGGACGCCGCCGGCCGCCGGCACCGGTATGCGGCTGCGGACGTGGTGCACGTCCGGCCTGGTCACTGAGCGGCCGGTAGTACAGGCCCGTCGAGCGTCGTTTGCTACCGCCTACCAATTACCAAGGGTAAGTTATCCATCACTCAGAGGAACTGAGTTGCCCTACACTCCGATTCGGGGCAGGTATCGGGCAGTCACTCGAGCGCGCTGGATGACGTCACCGCCGGGTGGACGGGCTGCCTAGGGGTGAAGGGGGTGGGCATGAGGGTGTCCGGCGGCGGCAGGGCCGGGGCTTGCGATGCCGGCGCTTGCGATGCCAGAACGAGGGTCGGCCGCCCCGTTGACCCCAGCCGACTCGGCCGGGTGGGCCTGGTGCTGCTCCTGGTCGCGGGTCTGCTGACGGTGTCCGCGACGGTCGCACCCGCCCCCGACGCGGCGGCGGCGACGGTGACCATCGGCACCATCTCGGCGCAGATGGCAGATCATCTGGGCGAGAACAATGGCGCCAACGGCAATTGCATCACCTACAGCCCGGGATCTGCGCGCACGGCCTCCGGCTTCGTCAGCTCACCCGGCGAGGCCATCACCGCCCATGGCTACCAGGGTGGGCGGTGCCCGGCCGCGCTGAGCACGACCACCCAGAGCGCCGTCGGGTTCCGGCCCGCCACCACCACCTCGGCTGTTGACGGCGCGGCCTTCCTGATCGGTCGGGTGGTGCACTACAACAACCCGGTCACCACCAACGACCGTTTTTTCACCGGAAAATTCAACACCGTGCTCGGGGGCTTCGCCGTACCGAACACGCTCAGCTTCAACTGGCGGATGGACGAGACGCCCAACACCGGCGGTGGCGGGTGCTGCGACGACCAGATCACCTTCACTGATCAGATCTCCGACATCACCCTGACCCAAGGCGGTCAGACCTACCGCCTGGTCATCCTCGGCTTCCAGGCCATTGGCGCCGGGGCCACCTGCCCCGCCAGCCCCGCCGGCCAGGTGGTGAACAACTTCAACACCGTGGAAGGCCAGCAGACCAATGCCTGCCTGTACGCCACGCTGGTGCAGACCCGCACCCTGACGATCGTCAAGAACGTGGCCGGCCCGGCACCGGCGGGCAGCAGGTTCCCGTTCACCTCTGCGGCCTCGCTCGCCGGCTCCGACTGGGCCACCGGATCCGTCACCCTCGCCCCGGGAACACCGACGGCGAGCGTCACCCGGGAACTGGTCCGCGGCGACACGGTCACCGTCACCGAGGCAGACCCGGGTGATGACCGGTGGGCGTTGACGGACCTGACGTGTACCCAGATCGGCGCCGGCGGTCAACCCGAACCGGTGCCCGGCGTCAGCGTCAACCGGGCGGCCAGGCAGGTGGTGCTCGCCGCGGTGCCGGCCCCGCCGCTGACCTCGCAACCCGGGATCACCTGCAGCTACACCAACACCTACACCCCCAGGGCGACCCTGACGTTGCGCAAGGTGGTCAGCACCGGACCAGCGGCACCGAGCCTGTGGACGCTGACCGCGACCGGATCCGGCGCCCAGACCTCCGCAGTGACCCCATCCGGAACCTCCGGGTCACCGGCGGTGACCAACCAGCGGGTGCCTGCGGGCGCGTACACCCTGTCGGAACTGGGCATCGGCGCAGCGTCGACCGGGTACACCCAGGTCGGCGCGTGGTCCTGCACGACGGGCGCCGGCACCGCGATCCCGGTCACCGGTTCGACCGTCACCCTGCCGAACAGCGCACCCGGCAGCCAACCTGACGCCGTCACCTGCACCGTGACGAACCGGCAGGCCACCGGCACCCTGGAGATCGCCAAGACGGTCGACGGCCCGTCCGGGGCGTTCACCGGCGGTAGCGGGAAGTCCTTCACCGGAACGTATTCCTGCGGTACTGGGTTCACCGGCTCGTTCTCGGTGAGCATCGGCACCCCGTTCCAGGCGACCGGCATCCCGGCCGGCCGGTCCTGCACCGTCACCGAAGACCCGCCGACGGGGGGCCTGGCCAACGCGTCCTACGCCTGGGCACCGGCGACCTACAGCACGCAACCGGTCACCATCACCGCCGACACCACGGCCAGGGTCACCATCAGCAACCAGGTGATCCAACGGACCGGAACCTTTGCGATCAGCAAGACCATCACCGGACCAGGCGGGTACGTCGGCGGCCCGGGTCGGGTCTTCCCGGTGGCCTACCGCTGCACCCTGACCGGTGGTCCGACCACGTCCGGGACGCTGAATCTCGCGTCAGGACAACCGGTGTCACCAGCCTCGGCAGTGCCCACCGGGTCGGTGTGCACCCTGACCGAGACCCTGACCGCGACACCGACCGACTTCGTCGACCCCAGCTACGTCTGGGGTTCGACCACCGTCACACCGAACAACTTCATTGTCGGCGACGGCACCACCGCGCAGGTCACGGTGACCAACACCTACACCCGGCAGACCGGCTCGCTGGTTTTGGCCAAAGTGGTCACCGGCGACGGGTACACAGGCGGCACCGGGGCCAATTTCCTGGTCGGGTACGACTGCGGCAACGGGTTCACCGGCACCCGGCGGCTGGCGAACGGCGGCAGTGGCGTCACCATTGACAACCTGCCGGCCGGGGTCGGCTGCACGCTGACCGAGATCGAGGGCACCGCAACGGATCCGGCGCTCTGGCCGAGCACGTCGCTGCTGGCCCCCGGGTACACCTGGGGCGAACCCAGCTGGCGACCGGGCTCCGTGGTCACCATCCCCGCGAAGGGCACTGTCACCGCGACCGTCACCAATCCCACGGTGCCGGTGTTCGGGCAGGTCAGCGTCACCAAGGCGCTGGCCGGTGAGGTCAAGGGGGTGCGGGCCGGGGCCACATTCGTGGTCACCGTCACTTGCGGCGGGCGGTCGTTCCCGCTGACCCTGACCGCCGACGGCACCGAATTGACCGGCGATGTCCCGGTCGGCGCCAGCTGCCAGCTCACCGAGCAGGACCCCGATCCCGCGGATTTGGTGGACCCGTCCTATGCCTGGGCGGCCACTCCGGCTCCGCAGACCGTCACCGTCACCGCGTCCGGTCAGGTGGTCCCGGTGACCGTCACCAACACGGTGAATCGGGCGACGGGTCAGCTGACGATCACCAAGGCGCCGATCACCCCGGCCGGCGTCGTCGACCCGGGCCGGGTCTACGACATCGATTACACCTGCCGGTACGGCGACGACCCACCGGTCACTGGCACCGTGTCGTTGCGGGCCGGTGAGACCGCCAGTCCCGTCACGGCCCTGCTGGATTCGCTGTGCACGGTCACCGAGAGCGCCACCACCCTGGACGCCCCGCCCAGCGCCACCGACCCATCGTACGTGTGGCTGCCGCCGACCTATTCCGACGAGCAACCCGTCCTGCTCACCGCGACCACTCCACCGGTCACCGTCACGAACCGGATCAACCAGCTCACCGGGTCGTTCGAGATCACCAAGGCGGTCACCGGGAATGGCAAGGACGGCGGCTACACCCCCGGTGACACCTTCACCTTCCAGGCCGACTGCGGGCCGGCCGGCACCTTCGAGGCAACCCTGGCCGACGGCGAGAGCTTCCAGGCTCCGGACGTCCCGGCCGGCACCACCTGCACCGTGACCGAGACCGGAACACCAGTCGCCCCGCCGGCTTTCGGCTGGGACCCGGTGCAGTTCGAAATCAACGGACAACCGGCCGACCCCGCGACGTTCATCATTGGCGACAGCGGGGCGCCGGTCCAAGTCAATGCGATCAACCCGATCACCCTCCGGCTGGCCGCGGTGACCGTCACCAAGACGGTGACCGGCGAAACCTCCGGTCTGGCAACGGATGCGCCGCCGTTCCAGGTCACGCTCAACTGCGGGATCCGCGGCACCCTGGAACTGCAGGTGCCCGCGGACGGCAGTGCGGTCCAGGAGAACGTGCCCGTCGGCGCCACCTGCGAAGCTGTCGAATCCGACCCGACCGGTGGGTTGGTCGACGCGTCCTACGCCTGGGGCACCCCGGTCTACACCCCGGCCTCCGGGCGGGTGACGGTCGGCCCCGACGGTGCCACCATCGGCATCAGCAACCCGATCGTCAGGGTGACCGGACCGCTGGTCCTGGTCAAGACCTTCGACGGCCCGCAGGGTGTCGTCGACCCCGCGCGTAGCTACCCGATCAGCTGGTCGTGTCGCTACGAGGGCCGGGAGATCGCCAGTGGCACCGACGATGTCACCGCCACACCGGACGGGATCCAGGTCGCCGACAACCTGCCGCTGACCAGCGAATGCACCGCCACCGAGGCCGACCTGGGCGCGCCGTCGGCGGACCCGTCCTACCGCTGGCTGCCGCCGGTGATCACCGGGACCACCGTCAGCCGGACCGCGGCGTCCACCATCACCGTCGCCAACGAGCTGACCAGGGACATCGGCACGGTCACCGTCCGCAAGGAGGTGACCGGGGAGACCGCGGGGTACGTCCGCACCGGTGAGGACTTCACCCTGCACGGCCGGTGTGTGGTCCCCGGGCACCCGGAGATCGCCCCGCTGACCAGCGACGGCACGATCGCCGCCGGCGGCTCCGTCGTCATCCCGACCGTGATCGGTTGGCAGTGCACGGGTCTCGAGGACAGCCCCGGACAGAACCTGCTGAAGGACGCGTCCTACGGCTGGGGCCCGCCGGTGTACGAGCCGGCCGACCCGTTCACCCTGACCCGGGAGAACCCGAACCGGGAATTCGTCGCCCGGAACCCGGTGGTCCGGGTCACCGGCGATCTGCGGATCACCAAGGCCGTCAACGACCCGGACGGGGTCGTCACCGCCGCCGTCACGTTCACCGGTGGCTACTCCTGCCGGTACGGCACCGAGCCGGCGGTCACCGGAACCTGGAGCATCACCGGGGAGACCGGCGGCACCGTCGACGCTGCTACCGAAATCCTGGCCGGGTCGGTGTGCACGGTCACCGAGGACGACCCGAACGCCGCCACCCCCAACGGCCTCCCGGACGGCTCGGACCGGTGGGCCACCCCGGTGATCGGCGGCCCGGTCACCGTTGTCGCCGGCGGCTCGGTGACGGTCCCGGTGACCAACTCCGTGCAGCGGCTGTGGGCCGGACTGCAGATCAGCAAGACCGTCGTCGACCCGGCGGGCGGGGTGGTCCCCGACGCTGCCTTCCCCGGGGAATGGCGGTGCACGCTCGGCGACCAGACCTACGGTGGCCGGTTCACCGTGGGGGCCAACGACACCGCCGTCGCCTTCAGTCCCGCCGACCAGCTGGTGCCCGCTGCCTCGACGTGTTCGATCATCGAGGACACGCTGGGGTCCACCGGGTTGCGCGACGGCTCCTTCGCCTGGGAGCCACCCAGCTATCTCCCGGCGACCGTCGTCCTGACCGCGGACGCGACGGAAACCCTTGGCGTGACGAACACCGTCCGTCGGGTCTACGCAGACCTGCTGGTCAGCAAGGCCATCAGCGGGCCCGCCGACGGAAAAGTTGACCCGGAAAGGCTTTTCGACGGCACCGTGAGTTGCCAGTACCGCTCCGACGACCCGGTGGTGATCCCCTGGGCGGCCAGCACCGCGACCCCCGCCAGCCTCCAGGGGGTGCTCGTCGGTTCGGTGTGCATCGTCGCCGGCGAGACAGCGCCGGGGGCTACCGGCGGGCCGGTCACCGGTGACCCGTCCTATGTCTGGGGGACGCCGCAATTCGGCGGCCCGGTGACGGTCGCCCCGCCCACCGACCCGGCGCCGACCCTGCCGGTCACCAACACCACCGACCGGCTGGGCGCGTTCACGGTCAGCAAGGCCAGCGACCCGGCCAGCGGCACCACGGTGCTGCCGGGGTCGACCATCACGTACACGGTCGTCGTCACCTCGACCGGGGAGGCGCCGGTGCATGACGTGGTGGTCAGCGATGACCTGACGGCCGTCCTGCCGTCCGCGACGATCGTTGACGGCTCGATCACCGCTCCGGACGGGACGACCGCCACCCTCGACGGCAACCGGTTGGTGTGGCAGGTCGGGACCGTGCCGAACGGGACGACCAGCACCCTGACCTACCAGGTCACGGTCAACCCGGGCGCCGCCGGGGTGATCCTGCGGAACCTGGTCACCGCGACCGGGGACGTCCCGCCGACCGACTGTGCCACCGCCGACGCGGGGCAGCAGGCGTGCTTCACGGAGCACCCGACACCGCTCGCACCGACCCTGACCAAGGAGCCGATCGGTGATCCGCAGCGGGACCCGTCCACCGGATTGTGGACGGTCCGGTACCGCCTTGCCGCGACCAACCCGAACCCGGCCGCCGACGTCCCCTACTCCCTGAGCGACACCCTGGGCTTCCCGCCCGGGGTGACGATCACCGGGGCGACGGTCACGCTGCTGCCGGCCGGGGTCACGCCGGCCGACCCGGCGTGGGACGGCGTCGCCAACACCCTGATCGCGCAGGACGTCACGTTGCCCGCCGGCGTCACCCACAGCTATGAGGTGCAGGTCACCGCGACCATCCCGCTCGACACCCAGGCCACCGCCCTGAGCTGCGCCACCCCTGGGGCCAGCGGTGCCGGTCTGTTCAACCAGGCCGCGCTGCAGTCCTTGGGATCCACCGTCACCGCGCAGGCGTGCCAGAGCGTCCCGGTGGAGCTGGTCGCGGACAAGACCTGGGTCATCAACGGCCAGACCTACCCGAACGGGTCGCAACCGGCCGGGTTCTCCGCGACCCTCACCCTGGGCGGCACACCGCTGGTCTGGCGGACCGAGTACCCGTTCCCGGCCGGTACCACGATCGGTGTCGGTGAGCAGGTAACCGTCCCGGCCAACTGCTCCGGCACTGGAACCGGTGTCGGAGCCGTCCAGCCGACCACCGCATTCACCCAGGTTGCCGTCACGAACACGCTGACCTGCGCAGACCCGCCCGGTCCGGTACCGCCGGTGCCGGTGAACCCGGCCGGTCCGGTGCTGCCGGTCGCGCCTGTCGTGCCGGTCGTGCCCTACACGCCGTACGCGCCGAGCAGGCCATACACCCCGTACACACCCACCGTGCCGCTGACGACGCTGCCCGCCACCGGGTTCGATGTGCCCGGTTTCCTGGGCTGGGCGACGCTGCTGCTCGGCGCCGGCGCGGCCCTGCTCGTCGCGGGCCGCCGCCCCGGGCGCGCCGGGCGCTGACCCCCTCCGGCGATCGCGCGGGGGACCTGCACGGCCGCGGCGCCGCATGCCCGGATCAGTAAGGTCACGGTCATGACGGCACCCGGCTATCCCAGCACCGGGCTGCTGATCGACCGACTGGCGTCAGTGCGGGCGCAGATGGACGCGGCGGCCGGTGCGGCCGGCCGGGACCCGTCAACGGTGCGCCTGCTGCTGGCCACCAAAACCCAACCTGCGGAACGGATCCGCGCCGTGCTGGACGCCGGGTACCGGTTGATCGGGGAGAACCGGGTGCAGGAGGTGACGGCCAAGGCGGACGCGCTGGCCGCCGTGGAGCACGAGACCCACTTCATCGGCCACCTGCAGGCCAACAAGATCAACCAACTGCTGGGCCGGATCAGCTGCCTACAGACGTTGGACTCGGTCGACCTGGCGCGCAAACTCGACACCCGGCTGTCGGCCGCCGACCAGCGGTTGGACGTCCTGCTGCAGGTCAACGTGTCGGGGGAGGCGTCCAAGAATGGCGTGGCGCCGCACGACACCGCAGATCTGCTGGCCGGGGTGACGGGCTTCGATCGGTTGACCGTGCGCGGTTACATGACCATCGGACTGAACTCCACCGACTCAGGTGCGGTGCGGGCCGGCTACCGGTTGCTCGCGCAGCTCCGCGACCAGGCGGTGGCCGACCGCATTCCGGGCGCCGCGGGCGCCACCGAGCTGTCGATGGGGATGAGCGGAGATTTCGCCGACGCGATCATCGAGGGCGCGACGATGGTCCGGGTGGGTTCGGCGGTGTTCGGCGCCCGGCCGCCGCTTCCGCTATCCGGTTGATCGTTGCCGGGTTGACCGATTGCTGGATCGGCTGGCCCGTGCCCCGCTGACTCCACGGCACACGCGACGATGGAGTCAAGGGCCCACGAGCCCAGCAGGTGCGGCGGTGCACACCGAATTGAACGTCCTGGTTCTCTTGAATGCACGGGGGTTACGCAGCTTCCCGGTTGGGAGGCTGGAATGACGGTACTGCTGTTCTAGTCGCTGCCAGTAGTGGCCGAGGACCACGGGGGAAGTCTTCGGGTCCCAGGGGTCGGTACTGGTGGGCGATGGCCACGGACAGTAAAGCTGCGTGATTATGACCTCTTCTGAATCTGCAGAGTAATGTTCGCGTGGGACCCGCCAGGATCACCCCAGCCATATGTGAACTGATTTGGCCCATTGGCAGTAAAACCGTTGCCTCCAACAAAGGGATTATTAAAGTGAATGCGGAGTATCCCGGCGGTACCTTGAGCCGTATACTCGACGAATCCTTCGGTTCCTGTTGCGACTCCGTCAGATACGCTCTTGAACCAGTCTTCTCCAGGAACGAGATCGCCGGCGTCATCGAAGTGGGCTTTCCCAACGTGCTCAGACGGGTAACCATTTGGTTCTGTCCACGCACCATGGGGGAGGCGAACGTCTCCTCGATCCCATGTCTTTCCGGTAAAATTTTTGATGGACACAAAAAAGCTGCGTGTGTCGGACATGTTGAGACTCCCAGGTGTTTTCTGAGCTCGGTGGGCCCGCGCCTCACGGCGCTCCCTGTCAGGGTCAGGCGGGTTAGTGCTAGCAGTAGCCTTGACTTATTTGTGCTGTCTCAGCGTGCGGTTACAGGATGTGAGTGCGGTTTGCTGTGGTGAGTTCAATTGCGGTCTACCTGATCGGTGCTGTGCGGGTGGTCCGCGTGCGCGCATCGTCGGGGTGTAGTTTGTGATTGGCATCGAGTTGTCCATTCGTTTGTCGAGACAGCCGTTTATTACCGCAGAAGCTTCGGCGCGGATCTAATTCACGGACGGGGGCATTACCTGCGCCCGCCTGAATGCGCGGCGGCGTCCAGTTTGGCCACGCTCGGCGCGTGCGACCCGGAGCCGGCTTTACGCCGTTCCAGGGCGCGATTGACCTGCGGCTCGGCGAGCATCGCTGCAGAACCGGGCGGGCTCTGTCGAGGGGCAGCACAGCTCGGGTGCGAGCGACAATGCACGGAACCTGGAACACGGCACATCTTGCACTGGCAATAGCAGAACGGGGTCGGCATTGCTGGCGTCCTTTCGGTCGTGGGTGCAACGAACGGTTCTTTTCGCGGAGCGAATTCAACGCTCGAGTGCAATCACCGGGAGGTGTAGATCCGGATCAATCCATGGAACGGACGGCCGAATGCCGGGTGCACGTCGGACCCGGCTTCGAATCCGAGCCTGTTCGGCAGGATGACGGCCGTGACCACCAGCCCGAAGCCCGGTCAGAACCTGCCTCGCTCCTAGCCGGGCCAAGGATTCCCGGACGATCGATTCGGGGTCATCGCTGGTCCGGTAGGGCCCGATGCCGCATGCTCCGGTGCTGTTCGGGCTGAGAGACGTTGCAGCCATGTCTGCTACTCCAGGTCAATAACGCGGACGCGTTAGGCGCTGCTGCGCCGGGGTACCGCCGATCCAAGGGTGACCCGCCGGGCAGCGCTCACGCTTCGTTGCCTGCACGGAGTTCGGTCTACGTGGTGGCACCGATGCACGGTCTTGTCACCGGTCCTACGGTTGACTGATGGCGTGGCCCAGTCGTCCGCGACGAAGGAACGGGAACAGGTCGGTACAGAGGAGCCAGTCTGCTCAGGTTGAACAGACGCCCTCACGGCGCATTTCGATCGCCTGCATCGTGGCGGCGCTGGCAGCCGTCTGCGCCATCGTTCTGATCGTCGCTCTGGCAAGACCCACTACCCCGGTGCCATGGTCATTCGTCGCGCAACTCGTCGCCTGCGTGCCGGCGCTGGTCCTCGGGCTCTTGGTCAGCCGGCAAAAATCCGGTGGCCGTGTCGGGGCTTTGCTCTCCACCGCCGGACTGGTGCCCGTGCTCCTCGGAGTATTGGACGGGTTCGGCGAGATCGGTGCGAACTACCCTGAGCTGGCTGGGGCGGCCGATGCTGTGCATCAGGCAACCTCAGGTGCGTGGATGCTGCTTTTACTGCCATATGCGTTGCTCCTACTGGTGTTTCCTGACGGTCAGCTCGTTTCCCGCCGTTGGCGTTCGGTTGCTATCGGGCTCCCCACTGTGGTGGTGGTGTTCTGCCTGCTGGCCGCTGGCGATTCAGAGCTGGACAGGGTGGTGAGCGCCACGGCCGCCGTGGCCGCGGTGTTCTTCGCACTGCTGGTCGCTTGTGCGTGCAGCTCTGCTATCCGTTATCGGGGCGCGACGGGGAAGGTGCGGATCCAGCTCCGCTGGCTGGCGCTGTCCGCTGTCACCATTCCCCTCACCCCGCTCATCGGCTGGGTGAGCTATCTCGTGCTGGGTGACCCGGGCGCGGTGGTGATCGGGCTGTTGCTGATGTTCACCGCAATCCCCGCTGCAGTGGCGGTCGCGATTTTCCGGCACGACCTGTACGACGTTGACCGGGCCATCCTCGCCGCCGCCGCGAACCTGGTCGTGATCGGCGGGATCCTGGTCGTTGTGGCGGCCACATCGGCCGTTGCAGGATTGGTCGCTGCCAGATCATCGACGGTCATAGCAGTTCTGGTCACTGCGGTCACCGCGCTGGCCCTCGGCCCGAGCCGGCGTGCCACGGAACGCTGGATCGGACGGCGGTTGTACCCGGCGCGGGATCGCGCACTACGAGCCATCGACGACCTGCTCATTCGGGTGCATGCCGGCCAGGCGCCGCCGGAGGATCTGCAATCCGTGCTCAGGGAAGCGCTTCGAGACCCCGGCCTGCAGATCGGCTATCGGGTACCGGGCAGTGATGGATTGCGCCAGATTGACGGCACCCAGGTAGTGCACCGCACGAACGCGGCTTCCATTCAGCTGTCCGAACGGGAGATCGGTCTCATCGTCCCGTCTAATCGGGCAACCCCTCGACCGTCACGCGATATCGCCTCGGCTGCTGCGCTTCTGGTCGAGATGGTGCGTCTCCGGCTGGAACTCGCGGAGGCACTTGATAAGGTCGCCGCGAGTCGAGAACGGTTGCTGCGGGCCAGTTATTCCGAACGTCGCCGGTTGGAGCAGGACCTGCACGACGGTGCGCAACAACGCTTGGTGTCGTTAGGAATGGCACTTAGACTGGTCCAACGTCATCTCGATGACCCGGTCACGAGCATTTCAGGGATGCTCGACGCAGCCGTGGCCGAGATCGGCACCGCGGTTGCCGAATTGCGACAGATCGCGCACGGGCTGCGCCCGAGCAGCCTCGATGACGGGCTCGCGGCCGCTTTGACCAACCTCAGCCGCAACTCGCCGATTCCCGTCGAGTTGAACATCAATGTCGGGACGCTGCCCGACCTGGTCAGCACGACGGCGTTCTTCGTCGCCAATGAGGCCGTCGCCAACGCGGTCAAGTACTCACAGGCGGCCCGGCTGGCGGTCCTTGTCCGTGCCGCCGACGGGTTCATCAACATAACCATCAGCGACGACGGCTTGGGCGGCGCCGCGGTCCGCCCCGGCTCCGGACTCGCTGGTCTGCTCGACCGGGTGAGCGCCGTCGGTGGCGGGTTGCAGGTCGCCAGTCCTGCTGGTGGCGGAACTGTCGTCGAGGCGGTGATCCCGTGCGCATCGTGATCGGAGAGGACTCGGTGCTGTTTCGTGAGGGTCTAGCCAGGCTGCTCGAAGACCACGGGCACGTCGTCGTCGCCACCGCGGGGGACGCACCGGGTGCCCTGGATGCGATCCGTACCCACCGTCCGGACCTGGCGATCCTGGACGTGCGAATGCCTCCCGAGCTTGCCGATGACGGGGCCCGCGCGGCATCGATGGCTCGGTCCGAGTTCCCCGACCTGGGCATCGTCCTGCTGTCCCAGCATGTGGAAACGCGGCACTCGGTCGACCTGGTTGCCGGTGGCGGCTTCGGATACCTGCTCAAGGACAGGGTGCTTGACGTCGACGACTTCATCGCAGCCCTGCACCGAGTGGCCGCAGGCGGCTCGGCTCTCGATCCTGAGGTGGTGGCCCGACTGCTGGCGGCCAAACACCACGATTCGCCGCTCAGCCTGCTGACCCCCCGGGAGACCGAAGTGCTCGCGCTGATGGCCGAGGGTAGGACCAACACCGGAATCGCCAGCCGATTGTGGCTCACCGAGCGAACGATCGAGACCCACGTCAGCAGCATCATGACCAAGCTAGGCCTGACGGCGGACGTGCATGACCACCGCCGGATCCTGGCGGTGCTGACCTACCTCGAGGGCAGGACAACGACGTCGTGATCTCAATTGAAGTCCGCTCGGAAATTGAATCGACGGGTTTTCGTTCTAGGAGATCTAAAATGTCCCCGTTTTATTGACGACGAACGATTCTTGGACCAGCGCATCACTGATGATTGTGCCTATGCCCCGTCAGGCCGCTGGCTCCACGTTCGCTCGAATCAGTCGGACAGCTCGAATCAGTCGGACAATGAGGAGGTCGCCGACGCGCCTCTCCCGCCTGGCTCGCTCCACCGTTCTACTGGCGCGGCGCCGCCCGCACCGGCGGCCGATCCGAAAGGCAGCGCACTGTCGGACCTCGGGTGCATGCTGCCCGGGTCAGCACAATCGAGCGCAAAGGACGGCAAGCGATGTTCCTCGGACTGCGAACCTGCATCTACCCGGCTCCGGACCTGGCTGCCAGCAAGGCGTGGTTCACCGACACCCTGGGCGTCGAGCCCTACTTCGACCAGCCCTTCTACGTCGGGTTCGACATCGGCGGATACGAGCTGGGGCTGGACCCGAACGGTGATCCGGCGTCCGGACCGGTCACGCTGTGGGGGGTGGCCGACATCGAGGATGCACTGGCGAGCCTGCTCGCCGCTGGGGCTCAGGCCCATGGTGACGGAATCCAGGACGTTGGCGACGGGATCCGCACCGCGACCGTCCGCGAACCCGGCGGCAGCATCCTGGGTGTCATCCAGAACCCGCACTTCGGACGTGCACCCGCCGCCTGAGGGCGAACAACCGCCGCCTGAGGGCGGACACAGGGCGCCTGAGGGCGAACACAGGGCGACCGACGGGCGAGCGGCCGACGGTGTGGGGCCCCGCTCGCGGCCCCCTCGTTCAGGATCGCGGCGGTAGCGTATTCGGCGGCGGGGGTCTGCGCTCCGGTTCGGAGCGGACCCCCACCAACGGTCTGACCACGGTCGACAGGGTCTCACCGGTCGCCGGCCCTTCGAAGAGAGCGAGCGTCATGGCCTACCCGGACAACCTGCTGGTGACCGGCGAGCACGTCATCGTCAGGAAGAGCCCGCACTGGAAGGTGCTGGTGATCCCGGCCCTTCTGTTCGTGCTGATCGTCGGTGCCGCTGCCGCTGTGGCCGCGCTGATCAACAGCCGCAACTGGGCGAACCCCACGTGGGCGTACTGGCTGATCGGTGTGGTCGCGGTCGTGGCGTTGGGTGCCCTGGTGGCTGCCCCGGTGATCCGCTGGCGCACCGAGCACTTCGTGATCACCGACCTGCACATGTTCTTCCGGACCGGCCTGCTGTCTCGCCGAGAGCACCAGATCCCGCTCGGCCAGATAGCCAACATGGAGACCGAGGTCACGTTCTGGGGGCGCTTGCTCGGCTACGGGTCGCTGATCGTCGAGTCCTCGGCCGATCAACCGCTGAAGTTCCACAACGTCGCGAACCTGTCCTCGGTGCAGGCCACGTTGAACCAGTTGATCCGGGACGAACGCGATGACCACGGGCAGGCGCCGCCCTACGCGCCGGGGCGGCCGGGCCAGTCGCAGTGAGCGCCGAATCCGGGCTACCGGGCGACCGGTCGGACGGCGGGCCGACTGACCCCATCGGTCGACCCACCGATCTGGGCGTCAAGGCCGAGCGAATCCGGACCGGCGGCGCCCAGAGGTACCACCACGCGAATGCCATGAAGGGCAAGCTGTTCGCCCGGGCGCGGGTCGCGCTGCTGGTCGACCCCGGCTCGTTCGTCGAGGACGGACTGCTGGCGAACGCGTTGGCCGACGGTCTGCCGGCCGACGGGGTGATCACTGGCCTCGCGTCCGTGGCCGGCCGCCCGGTCTGCCTGATGGCCAATGACTCCACCGTCAAGGCCGGTTCGTGGGGCGCCCGGACCGTGGAGAAGATCATCCGGATCATCGAGCGCGCCTACTCCGCGGGTCTGCCGATGATCTACCTGGTCGACTCCGCCGGGGCCCGGATCACCGACCAGGTCGACCTCTTCCCCGGCCGACGTGGTGCCGGCAAGATCTTTCACACCCAGGTCAGGGCCTCTGGTTCCATCCCGCAGGTGTGTGCGCTGTTCGGGCCGTCCGCAGCCGGCGGGGCGTACATCCCGGCGTTCTGCGACGTGGTGGTGATGGTCGACGGCAACGCGTCGATGTACCTGGGCAGCGACCGGATGGTCGAAATGGTGACGGGTGAGAAAACCACGCTGGAGGAGATGGGCGGCGCCCGGATGCACACCACCGTCTCCGGGGTCGGGCACCTACTGGTGGAATCCGACGAGGCGGCCGTCGACGCGGTCCGCCGGTACCTGTCCTACTTCCCGGCCAACCACACCCTGGAACCCCCGCCCGCCGATCCCGCCCCGGCCGGCCGGGGAAACTTGCGCACGCTGGTGCCGGAATCGGAACGCCAGGCCTTCGACATGCGCCGCTATGCAACGGCTCTGCTGGACGACGGTTCGATGTTCGAGGTGCACCCCGGCTGGGCGAGAGAGGTGCTGGTGTGCCTTGGCCGGCTGAACGGGCGGGTGGTAGGAATTGTCGGGAACAACTCGATGTTCCGCGGCGGCGTGCTGTTCGTCGACTCCGCAGACAAGGCAACGCATTTCATTCAGCTGTGCGACGCGTTCAACATTCCCCTGGTCTTTCTGGCCGACGTGCCGGGTTTCATGGTGGGTGTCGCGGTGGAGCGCCAGGGGATCATCCGCCACGGCGCGAGGATGATCACCGCGGTGTCCGAGGCAACCGTGCCCAAAATCTGCGTCATCGTCCGGAAGGCCTATGGCGCAGGGTTGTACGCAATGGCCGGCCCAAGTTTCGACCCGGATGCCACCCTCGCGTTGCCGACCGCGAAGATCGCCGTGATGGGGGCCGGGCCCGCGGTGAATGCCGTGTACGCGAACAAGATCGCCGCCATCGAGGACCCCACCGACCGGGAGGCGTTCGTGCGGGCACGGCGGGACGAGTACGAGCAGGACATCGATTTGCTGCACCTCGCCGCCGAGTTGGTCGTCGACGCTGTCGTGCAACCGGAGGATCTTCGCGCCGAGGTGATCACCAGGATCGCCGCGGCCCACGGGAAGGACAGGTCGTTCTCCCGTCGGCGGCACGGGGTCACGCCGGTATGACGACCGTAGGGTTGACCTGGTGATGACTGTTCTGCTGGTGGAGGACGATCTGGCAATCGCGCACCCGCTCGCCCGGGCGCTGCAGCGCGAGGGCTACCGGGTTCTGCCGGTCGGAACCGGGGCGGCTGCGCTGGCATCGTTCGCCGGTCACGGCAACGACATCACTCTGGTGATCCTCGATCTCGGCTTACCGGACCTGGACGGCTTGGAGGTGTGCCGGCGGATTCGGCTCGCTGGCCGCGACGTTCCGGTGCTCATGTTGACCGCCCGCGCCGACGAGGCTGATTTCGTCGTCGGTCTGGACGCCGGCGCCGACGACTACGTCGCCAAACCGTTCCGGATGGCGGAGTTGCTGGCGCGGGTCAGAGCGCTGCAGCGCCGCCGAATTCCCGCGCTGATGAATATCGGCGGTGTCCGGGTGGAAACCGGATCGCGTCGGGTGGAGGTCGAAGGCGTCGAAGTTACGTTGTCCAACAAGGAGTTCGAGCTGCTCAAGGTGATGATGAGCCGGGCCGGGCAGGTGGTCACCCGCGAGGAAATCCTGTCCGAAGTATGGAATGACCCATCGATGAAGACCTCGAAGACCCTGGACATGCACATGTCCTGGCTGCGCCGCAAACTCTCGGGCCGGGAACCGGGCACAGGTGGCGCCGCACACGAGACCGACCAGCGGATCTCCACCGTTCGCGGTGTCGGGTTCCGATTCGAGACGGACTGAGTCAAATGCTGTTGCGGTCCTGATGCGTAGGCGGGTGCTGATCTCGATCCTGCTGGTGATCATGGCAGCGGTGCTCACCCTCGGGGTGCCGTTGGCGGTGGTGTCCTGGCGGATCGTCGACGACCTGCTGCGGCGCGACCTGGACAGCCGGCTGGAGACCATCGCCGGGTCGATCGCCAATCAGTCCGGTTCGTCGCAGCTCGACCTCGGACAACTGCAGGCCGCGGTGCCCGACGGTGGGCGGTTGGAGATCAGGATGGCCGGCCGGATCGACCAGTCGATCGGGGCAGGGCAGCTGGTCGATGCCACCTCCGAACAGCTGGTGATGTCAGGTGGTGGCCTGCTCCGGCTCTCCGTCCCGGCCTCCTATCTGCGCGGGGAGCAGTGGCGGGCGCTGGGGCTCGTGGTGTTGGCAGTCGCGTTGTCCATCGTGGTCGGAACCGGGGTGGCGGTGCTGACCGCGGGCCGGCTGGTGACCCCGCTAAGCGACGTTGCGCGCCGCGCCGCGCGGCTGGGCTCCGGCGATTTCCGGACTTTTCGTCGCCGGTACGGCATCGCCGAACTTGACCGGGTGGCCGACGTGCTGGATTCGTCGGCGCGCGACATCGCGGACCTGATCGGCCGGGAACGCGTGCTCGCCGGAGACATCTCGCACCAGCTAAGGACCAGGCTGACCGGGCTGCGGCTGCGATTGGAGGAACTTTCCGAGCACCCTGACCCGGTGGTGATGGAAGAGGTCGGCGAGGCGCTGGAGCAGACCGATCGGCTGGTGCAGGTGGTCGACGACCTGCTCGCCAACGCTCGCTCGGAGCGGGCGGCCAGTGCCGGTCAGGTGATGCTGTTCGACGAGCTGGCCGAGATCGACGCCGACTGGCGCCCGCAACTGGCGGCAGGGGGCCGGTCCATCCTCGTCCGGTGCGCCCGCGACGTGGTGGTCCACGCAACGGCCGGCCGGCTGCGGGAGGCGGTAGCCGTGCTGGTCGAGAACTCGCTGCGGCACGGCGAGGGGTCGGTGGGTATCACGGTCCGAACGGTGGCCCGGGGGGCCGGGGGCATGGTGGTGGTGGAGGTCACCGACGAGGGACCCGGCGTCCCCGAGGGCCTGGTGCCGCACATCTTCGACCGGGGGGTCTCAACAGCGTCGTCCAGCGGTATCGGTCTGGGATTGGCCCGGGCGTTCATCGAGGCCGACGGTGGCCGCCTCGAACTACGCCGGGCGAGCCCGCCGGTGTTCGCGATCTTCTTGGCCATGGACCGGTCCGGGCGCTCCGTCGAGGTACCCGCCGAGCAGGCCACGACCGGTGACCGGCAGCTTCCGATGCGGTCAGGCAGTTCGGCGGTTGGCGGGTAGACCGGTGGAAGGCTCTTCGCCGGGGTCGGTCGGCCGGCTGTCGGCAATGCTGTCGTCGGCCTGGTCGGCAACCCGCTGCGCGGCCGCCGCCTCCTCGGGGTGCGGTGTCAATTCCTGCGGTGTCAATTCCTGCGGTGTCAATTCCTGCGGTGTCAATTCCTCGGGGAATACCCACTTGCGGTACGCCCAGAAGCGGAAAGCCATACCCAGGATGGTGCCGACGATATTGGCCGAGATGAAGTTGGCGATTGAGACGGTCAACGCCGTGTGGTTGGTCTCGTCGAAACCAAACACATACCGGGACAACGCTAGTGGGACCAGGTTCAGGGCCAGCGCGATGCCGTTCACAACGAAGAACAGCATTGCCTCGTGGTGCTTCTCCCGGCCGCCGCGGCGGCTGAACGACCATTCGCGGTTCAGCACATAGCTCAGGATGGTCGCGATGAGCACCGATATCGCCTTGGCCGTCACCACCTTGTTGGCCAGCACGGTGTGCGACAGCAGGGTGAACAACCCGACGTCAACGACGTAGGTCGTCCCGCCCACGACGAGGAATTTGGCCAGCTCCCGGTACTTGACCGGAAGGTGCTCGCGGACGGTGTCGATCAGACTCACCGGGCCACTCTACGGCCGACCAGCCCGCAGGACGGGATCTCAGCGCGGGCGGGTGGTGATCGTCTCCGCGGAGCAACCAGCGGCCCGCCCGGCCGGCCGGTCGGTCAGCTGCCCGGGCCTGGAGCTGCTGAGGTAGTGGCCGCTGTGTTGGTTTCTGTGCTGAGGCTGGTTTCTGTGCTGGTGCTGGGGCTGGTTTCGGTGCTGGGGCTGGTTTCCGTGCCGGTGGTGGTTTCTGCGCTGGCACCGGCGGACTGGCCCGGTGTGGCTGGTTGGTCGACGGGCAGCTCCCACTGGGTCGTCGCCCCGCCCAATGAGGCAACCGCCAACCCACCCTGGGCGTCCCCGGCGGCACGCACGATCAGGGTCAGCGTGAGGGTCGATCCGGGCTGAATGCCTGGCACCTGGCACCCACCTGATCCGCCGCAGACGTCGGACCGGTCCAGCGAGGCGCCGGCCAGGGTCAGCCCCGGCGGCAAGGTGAGCTGGACGTCGTCAGCCTCAGATGGTTGGCCGCCGATGTTGGTGACGGTGAGCTGCACCGTTCCCGCCCCGGTCACCGAGGGCGCAGCGAGAGTGGTCGCGCTCAGGGTCAGGGACGCCGGTGCCGGGTCCCGCGCGGATGCGCCGAGCTCGGTGGCTGGTGCCGTGGTGGCTGGTGCCGTGGTGGCTGGTGATGTGGTGGCTGGTGATGTCGTGCCGGGTGAGGTGGTGGCCGGGTCCGGTGCGGTGGACTTCGTCGGCACGACCGGGGTGGACGTCCCGCCGGTGGGCGGCTCAGTGGTGGCCGTCTCTTCAGTGCCGTTCGGGGTGCCGTTCGGGGTGCCGTTCGGGGTGACGTCCGGGGTGGCGTTCGGCGCCGGCGGGGTGGTCAGCGCCGGAGTCGACGGATCGGTCGGTGCCAGTGCCGGTGCCAGTGCCAGTGCCGAGGCCGCGGTATCGGCGCTCAGGTTCTGGGCGATGGGCGTTCGGTCGTCCTTGTTGGCGTCCTTGTTAGCGACATCGTTCTTGTCGTCGGGCGTGCTCAGCCGGGCCGTTCGCCCGATGCCGTCGATACTCACCGAGATCGACCCGGTGCGGGCATCGGTCGCCGCGGCAACCACGAATTCCAGGTGTACGGAACCACCGGCCGGAATTGCCGGCAGCACGCACGCGATGGGCGGCAGGGGTCCGAAGGCCAGGCAGTTGAAGGTGGCGCCATTCATCGTGACCCGGACCAGGAAGAGCACGAACCGGCCGTTGACCTGCGCCCGGATCGGCATCTGCACCGATTCGGCGGTTCCGGTGTTCCCGATGGTGAGCTCCACCGTGCCGGGGTCACCGTCCATCGGTTGCTGCGTCACCGTGAGTTCGGATAGCTCCAACCGGGGCGCGGCGGCGATCTGGAGCGGGAACCCGCCACTGCCGACCAGGCCAACCGGCCGCCCGGCCGCGTCCACCGCGGACACCGGAAGGACGCCGGGTGGCTGGTCGTACCCGATGGCGATCGGGACGGTGAACTGGGTTCCGTGACAGACCAGCCCCGCCAGTGCGGTCTGGCAGGTCGTCGACGGGCGGAGGAGGACAGCCCCGCTGCCGCTGCGCAGCGTGACCGGGCCCGGTGAGCCGACCCCATCCGCAAGCTGGACCGTGACGGCCAGGGCTGTAGTGCGTCCCGGGAGGAGGGGGTCGGCGCGATCCGCCATGAGCACCGTGATCCCGCTGCCAATCGGGACGTCGACACTGCGTTCGACGCCGCCATCGCCCGTGCCGACGCCGACCCGGACGGTGAACGGACCCGGCGCGGCCAGCGCATCGACCGCTACCTGGACGGCGACCGTGACACTGGACCCCGGTTCGATCGGTGGAAGCGAACAGTTCGGCGAGGAGCAGTCGGTGCCGGCGATACGCAGGCCGGTGATGTGTAGAACCGCGGGCCCGGTGGCGGTGACGAACTGGGGGTCGGCGGTTCGGCCGCCGGTATTGCTGACGGTGAGGGTGAGCTGACCCGTCCCGCCGGCCCGGAACGGACGGTCGATGATCAGTGGTGACACCGCCAGGCTGGCCGGCGCAGCGACCACCTGGATCGCGGCGCCGCCGCCATCGGTCAGCGGGACCGGTCGCCCGGCGGCGTCGGCGGCGGTGACCGGAAGCGGTCCGGCGGCCTGACCCCTGCCGACGGTCAAGCCCACCCCGAACGACGTGCCCGTGCAGGTCACCTGTCCGCCGCCCGGGGCTGGAACGCACCCGGCGGTCACGCCGAAGGTGACGTCCGCACTGGTGGTGGACAGGGTGATCGGCCCGGGATCGATGGCGCCGGTGTGCAGGTGCACGCTGACGTCGACGGTGCTGGCCCGACCGTCCGCAACCAGCGGCCCGGTCAGGGTGCCGACCAGCCCAATCACGCCTTGTCCGACGATGAACGCAACCGTGGACGACCGAGGGCCGACAGCGACCGTGAGGTTGCCGTCCACGGCCACCGGGTCCACCCTCAACCGCAGGGTCAACGTGACCGGAGCAGAACCGGGTGCCATCGACGGCAGTGTGCAGTTCGTCGTTCCGGCGCACAGTGTGGTCTCGTGTGCAGCCATTCCTGCTGCATCGATTCCGATGAGGGTGATACCGGTCGGGACGCCGACGGTGATCGGCGTCGGACCGGACGCGGTGCCCCCGATGTTGGCGACGTCGACAGTGGCGGTCGCGGTGCCGCCGGCCACCGGGGGGTTGCTGAGCGCGAACGAAGAAAGAACCACGTCGGCCGGTGCGGCGACGATCCGCGGCTCACCACCCGAGGGGTCCCGCAGCAGCACGATCCGGCCGCCCGCGTCGGTGGCCGTCACCGGCAGCGGGCCGGCAGGCTGGGTCGGCGACACGGCCAACCCGAGGGTGACGCTGCCTGCCCTGCAGGACACCGTGGCGGAGCCGGGCCCGGGTGGGGCGAGGATCGCCGTGCAACCAGCCGGTAGGTCGGTGAACCGGACGTTCGGCGATCCGGATGTCAGGACGATCGGACCGGGGTCGGTCACGCCGGCGGCGGGAGTGGTGGTGACGGTGATCGGGGTGATGCCGGCATTCCGGATCGGCCCGGACGCGCCGATGACCAATGATGCGATCCCGGACCGGACGGCCAGGGCAGCCCGGCGGTCCTGGCCATCGACGGTCACGGTGACCGCGGCATCTCGGGCCGACGGGGCGACGACCAGGCTGACGGTGACGGTCACTGCCGGGGCGCCGGGAGTGAGAGCTGGCAGTCGGCAACCGTTGTCGTCACACAGCGACGCGCCGCCGGCCTCGACCCGGTCGACGGTGATCGTGGCCGGCAGTCCGCTGACGGATAGCGCGGCCGGCGCGCTCGGCAGGGCGCCGTCGTTGCCGACCGTGAGGGTGAGCGCCGAGCGGCCACCGGCCAGGGCGGCCTCGGTGACCCGAAGGTCAGAGATGACGAGGTGGGCCGGCCGTGGAGCACCGACCAGGACGGGTCGGCCGCCCTCCTCGGTGAGGGTGACGGTCCGACCGGCGGCGTCCTGGGCGGTGACCGGTAGTGGGCCGGGCACCTGGCCCACCCCGATCCGCAGCGGCAGGGTGAACACCGTGCCGGCGCAGGTGACGGCCTGGCCGGAGATGGGTGTGCAGCCGGCGGACTTCAGGAAGGTCACATCCGGGCTCCTGGAGGTGAAGGTGATCGGCCCCGGGTCCACGACGCCCGCCCGGGGTGTCGCCGTCACGGTGAACGCCGCATCGTCCCCGGCGCTGACCGGACCGGCCGCCACCGCCGTGAGGGACGCGATGCCTCCTTCCACCGTCACCTCGGTCTGCACGGTGCGGTTGCCGATCGCGACGGTGAGCGGGCCGCCGGCCGACGACGGGTCGATCGCGAGCGAGGCGGTGACCTGGACCGAGGCGCCGCCGGCGATGGCTGGCAGGTCCGCCGTGCAGGGCGCCCCGGCCGTGCAGGATCCGGCCACGGCAGAGCTCGCCAGGGTGCTCGCCAGGGTGGTGACCGAGCGACGGAGGCCGGCGCCGTTACCGGTGACCGCGACCGCAGTGACCGTGATCCCGGGGGGCGGGGAGATGGTGACCTGCGTACCGACCGACGCCTGCTGCCCGGTGTTGCCAACCCGCACGCTGACGGTGGCCTGCCCGCCCGCGATGATCGGGGTCAGCGACAGGTCGCCGAGTGCGAGTTCGGCGGGCGTGGGTTGCGGTGCGCTGGTGGTGGGTGCGCTGGTGGTTGTCGGTAGTGAGGTAGGCGCTATCGAGGTGGTGGGCGCAGGGGTGGTGGGCGCCGGGTTCGTGGGCGCAGGGGTGGTGGGCGCCGGGTTCGTGGGCGTAGGGGTGGTGGGCGCCGGGTTCGTGGGCGCAGGGGTGGTGGGAGCAGGGGGGGTGGGCGCAGGGGTGGTGGTCGCTGGGGTTGCCGGAACGGACGTGTTGGCCGGCGTTGCCCCAGGTCCGGTGGTGGACTGCGGCAGCGTGGCCGGGGCCGCGGCATTGCCCGTCGTCGTCACGCCCGGGGCCGACGCGGTATTCGTCGAGCCCACCCCCTGGTCAGCACCCGGATCCAGAAGTGCTGCAGCGGCCAGCGCGTCGGCCGCCTGCTGGTCGGTGGCCGCTTGCACCTGCGCGGCTTGGAACGCCGCTCTCGTTGCTTCAGCTCGAGCTGCTTCTGCCCTTGCCACGTCAACTTGGGCCGCTTCGGCCCGCGCCACTTCAGCTCGCGCTGCTTCGGCCTGGGCTGCTTCAGCCTGGGCCGCTTGGGCTGCTTCAGCCTGGGCCGACGCCTGCGCTGCTGCAGCCGGAGCCGCGGCGAAGGAAGCTGCTGCCGCCGCTGGATCCGTTGGGGCACCCGCACCGGGCGTTGCTTGGCCAACGGCTCCAGGTGGCCCCGCGGGAGCCACGGACCCGTTCAGTGATTGCCCGGACTGGCCGTCCTGCCCGGCCGCGCTGATGGTCGGCGAATCGGCGCTGTTGCGGACCAGCAGCAGGACCGCCGCGACGATCACCGCCACCAGAACCGCTGCCGCCGCGACGAGCCCGCCGACGCCGACGCTCGCGATGACCCCTGACAGTGCGCCGCCAGCTGATCCTGCGCCGCCGCCCGATCCTGCGCCGCCGCCCGATCCTGCGCCGCCGCCCGATCCTGCAGCGGACCCGGTTCCGGCAAGCGGCGTGGACCCGGCGATCGGAGCCATTCCGACCGTGCCCGCCGAGCCGCCCGCCATCCCCGCCCCCGAAGAAGCGCCCGCGGCCCCGCCGGCCGATCCTGCTCCGCTCACGGCACCGCCGGCCGCGGCAGTGCCCGACGCAACTGCACCACCGGCACCGCCCGCAGCCCCCGCACCACCGGCACCGCCCGCTCCACCGGCACCCGCTCCACCGGCACCCGCAGCCCCGGCGGCCAGCGCTCCCGGGATGACCAGCGGCGTCACCGGTCCGAGCGTCGCCAGGTACCCCGCCGCCGCCCCACCCAGCACCAGCGGCGCCAGCAGCCCGCGCAGCCCGTGGTTGACCTCACTCAGTTCCGCGGCCAGCGCCCGGCAGCGGTCGCATTCCTCCAGGTGGCCGTCGACCTGCGCCGCCTCCCGCTTGGACAACCCGCCGCGGGTCCAGGCGCCGAGCCGCTCGACGGTGGTCCGGCAGCGTTCGGCGGCGGTGTCGGCCAGGTGCGCCTGCAGGTACGCCTCGCGCAGGCCCTCCCTTGCCCGGAAGGCCAACGAGGACACCGCGCCCGGGGCCATTCCCAGCAACGCTCCGACCTGCGCCGGGGTCTCGCCCTCCACCTGGGTGTGCCACAGCACCGCCTGCCACCGTTCCGGTAGCTGAGCGAAAGCCTTTGCTATCAAACCGGATTCGAGGTTCGCCAGCACCGGGTCGGCATGCTCGACGGCGATGTCGTGCGTGGTCATGTCATCGGTGAACTGCAACCGCTTGTCCTTGCGGGTGCGGTCGTAGGCCGTATTGCGAATCGACGTGAAGAGGTACGCCCGGAAGGCGGTGTCCGGGCCCTTGCCGGCGAGCAGGTTGTCCAGCACCCGCGCGAACGACTCGGCTACCAGATCGTCGGCCTCCGCGGACGACCGGGCGAACTGACGCGACAGCGCGGCCGCCGGGCCGGAGTGACGGCGGTACAACTCGCCGTAGGCATCCCGGTCGCCGCTCCGAACGCGCGTGATCAGCTCAGGGTCGCTGACGACGTCCTCGTCCGTCTGCGGGTCCGGCACGTCCGGCGCCTCCTTCACCTACGGCGTGGGCCAGCCGAGCCCGCACCGCGTCCGCCTGGTCGCCTGCGACGGAGTCGTCAGAGGCGATTTCGTTTACAGAAGCGAGGCGGCCCGGTTTGGCAGACCCGCTTCAGGCGGTGTCCGGTCATTGTGACCCACCGGCGGGCGGCTGTGCTGACGACAGGTACTGAAAATGTCCACGAACGGAGTAGTCGTTCCCGCCCGGGGGGATGCCTTCGCCGGTGATCACGCTGAGCCAACGGAAAAACTTCACAGAACCGCGTGACGAGCCCGGACGAGCGACGTCCCCTCTACAGATACCTGTCACAGATGGCCCTTACACAGATGACCGTCACAGGTAAACCGAGGGGTCGGGCCTGTCATCCAGCTCCCCGGCGCCCAGCACCTCAGCAGGAAGGGAGGGCCCGACGGTGGATATGACGCCGCCTTCAGCCTTCACCGGTGCTGCCTCGACCAATCAGCCCTCGACGGGTGCTGCACCTGGGGCGCTGCGACGGATACCGACCAGCGCGGAGCTTCAAGACCTGTGGTTCGTCCAGTCCACCAGCATGGGGTGGGCGTTCGCCGCCGACTGGCACGACCCCGCCGTCGAGGCGGTGTGTGAGGCGAGCGTGTCAGGTTTCGGGATATGGCCGGCAGCCGAACGACTCGGTGCGGTCCGAGCACGGTCCGGGGCAAGCCTCGGTGAGACCCTCACGGACATCGACGCGCTGACCACGGTGCTGCCCGCCGTCGACGCACAGCTCGTGCAGCGAGCGGTCGCGTTGGGCTGGGCCGGACATATGACAGTCCCGACGCCGTCGATCTTCGACCCGTTGACCGGCCTAGTCTCCGCGGAGTATCTGCGGACCCGAATCGGCGAGGTGTATCGCGCGGCCGAAGTAGCAGACGAAAGGGTGTCCGCGACACACGCGTTGGTGGTCGTCCGGGTGGATCTGACCGGCCGCCGGGGCTGGGACCGGCTGACCCCGCTCATCCTGGCGGGCGACGCGATGCGCACCGTCTTCGACGGGGGGCAGAGCCTGGCCCGGCTGGCCGACCACGTTGCGGCCGCGTTGTGCAGCCGGGAGGAGATGCTGCCGCGCCGGGCCGAATTGCTGCGCGGGTTGGTCACCGAACGGCTCGTCCGGATTGATCGGCCACGGGACCTGGGTGAATCGGACCCGACCGGATTGGGCCGGGCCGGCCCACCGCAAGCTGGATGCGATCGGGGCGTGCTCGATGAACCTCCCGCCCGATCGTCCGCGGCGGCGCCTCGGGTCTGGGTGGAAGCCCTCCCGGATGCCGCCCGGCCGGCGAATGACCTGATCGGCTTCTTGGGCCGCTGACACCGGACGACCACGATGCCAGAGGGGACATCGTGGGAGATCCCGCCAGTGAGATCAGGTACATGGGTCGGGGACCTGATACCTCCGCGGTGACCTTCCCGTTGTGCCGGCCGGGAGGCCGGTGGCAACGGGAGGGTCACCGCGGCAGTGGGTGGTCACGGGCAGCAGGGTGTGTCCCCTGGGTGACCGAGCGTCCGGCCATGCTGGATTACGCTGCCGTCCTGTGGACTCACGCACTGGCATGCCCCGCGTCGGAATGGTCGGCGGCGGGCAGCTCGCCCGGATGACTCATCAGGCGGCGATCTCGCTGGGACAGTCATTACGGGTGTTGTCGGTGGCAGCTGATGACAGTGCAGCCCTGGTGGCGCCGGACGTTGTGCTCGGCGCGCACACCGACCTCGATGCCCTGCGGGCCTTCGCCGCCGACTGTGACGTGCTCACCTTCGATCACGAACACGTTCCGGGCGAGCACATCCGGGCATTGGTCGCTGAAGGTCATGCGGTCTTCCCCGGAGCGGACGCGCTGCGTTTTGCCCAGGACAAGGCCATGATGAGGGACCATCTGCTGAACATGGGGGTCCCGGTGCCCGCCTTCGTGGTGGTGGATCCGGACGCTGACGCTGACGCTGAGGATGACGACTTCGACCTGCCGTATCCGGAACGCGTGCGGGCCGCGGTCAGCCTGTTCGGTGGCATGCGGGGTTGGCCGGTGGTGGTCAAGACCGCCAGCGGCGGGTACGACGGCCGCGGGGTCTGGATCGTCGAATCCGAAGAATCGTTGCCGGAGGTGAACCTGCCGCAGTCCGGTCGTCTGGTGGTGGAGGAGTTCGTGCCGCTGCGGCGTGAACTTGCGGCGCTGGTAGCCCGGTCACCATTCGGGCAGGCGGCGGCCTGGCCGGTGGTGCAGACGGTGCAACGGGACGGCATCTGTGTCGAGGTCATCGCACCCGCACCCGGTCTGGACGACGACACCGCCGCAGCAGCAATTCGCATGGCCCTGCGAATCGCCGCCGATCTCGATGTTGTCGGGGTGTTGGCCGTCGAATTGTTCGAGGTCGCGCAGTACCCCGGCGCCCCGGACGGACTGGTGGTCAACGAGTTGGCCATGCGGCCGCACAACTCGGGGCACTGGACCATGGACGGGTCGGTCACCAGCCAGTTCGAGCAGCATCTGCGGGCAGTGCTGGACTACCCGCTGGGCCGCACCGACCACGTCGCGCCGTTCACCGTGATGGGCAATGTGCTGGGTGGACCCGCCGAGCGGTCCGGTGAGCCGGTGATGGGGATGGACGAGCGGGTGCACCACCTGGCGGCAAGGTTCCCCGACGTCAAGGTGCACCTGTATGGCAAGGCCTTCCGACCGGGCCGAAAGTTGGGTCACGTCAACGTGATTGGCTCCGACCTCGGGGAATTGCGGCGGCGCAGCTCGCTGGCCGCGCGATGGCTGGGGGAGGGGGTCTGGGCCGACGGCTACCAGATCCACGGTGGCCCCGACGACAGGCCGGACCACACCCCCCTGCCGGTCGACGCCCCCCTGCCGGTCGAGGCAACGCCGGTCGACACAACGCCGGTCGACACAACGCCGGTCGACGCAGCGCGGGGCGGAGCAACGCCGGGTGACTCGCCGCTGGTCGACTCGCCGCTGGTCGACTCGCCGGTGGTCGACTCGCCGGTGGTCGACTCGCCGGTGGTCGACTCGGACGCTGCCGCGCGATGACGGGGATCGCCGTAGGCCTGATCATGGGCTCCGATTCGGACTGGCGAGTAATGGCGGCTGCCGGCGAGCTCCTTGACGAATTCGGTGTCGGCTACGAGGTCGGAGTGATTTCCGCGCACCGGACCCCGCAGCGGATGCTTGATTATGCGACCGGCGCCGCAGGCCGGGGGCTGCGGGTGATCATCGCCGGCGCGGGCGGCGCCGCTCACCTGCCCGGGATGGTCGCGTCCGCGACAGTGCTTCCGGTGATTGGTGTTCCGGTGCCGTTGGCGACCCTGGACGGAATGGACTCGCTGCTCTCGATCGTGCAAATGCCGGCCGGGATCCCGGTGGCCTGCGTGTCCATCGGAGGCGCCCGCAATGCCGGTCTGTTGGCGGTCCGGATCCTGGCCAGCGAACCGTCGGCGGCAGGACACGAACTCGCGGGGCGGCTGGCTGCATTCGCTGGCGACCTGCAGGCCGCGGTGGAGGCCAAGCACGACGGGCTACGCAGGCAGACCGGCCACTGACGGCGTTTGTGGTGGGCGGGCTCGGAAAAGACGTCGTCCGACGTTCGTGCCGGGCTGGGCTGTTCCCAGCGGTGCTCGAGGTTGAGGCGGAACCGCGCTGGGTGAGGGTCTTTAGGCCCTACAAGGTGCGGCCGGGAGCTCCTAGGTTCGGGCAGGAGGCGCCGTGGAGCGCTGCGGCGAACCAAACCGGAGGAGCATCGTCATGGATTCGGATCGCGAGCGACGCGTTGTGGTGGGAATCGACGGCAGCGCAGAGAGTTTGACGGCGCTGCGGTGGGCATTGAAGGAAGCGGTGCGGCTGGAGGCCCGGGTCGAGGTGGTGCACAGCTACCTTCCGCAGACCCTCACCGATTTCGGCTTCAGCAAGCCCCACGAACTGCACGCCGCCTCCGTGATCATGGTCGAGAACGAAGTCCGGGCAGCGTTGAGGGAAATGCCTGAAACGCCCGAGGTCGAGCAGTCCTCGTTGCCCGGGGGACCGGCCAAAGTATTGCTGGAGCGGGCCGAAGACGCCTCGATGCTGGTACTCGGTGTGCACGGCCATACCGAGGTTCGGGATCTCATCCTTGGCCGGGTCGCGTCGGCCTGTCTGCGCCACGCCCGCTGCACCGTGGTCATCGTAGGTTCCGACCAGAAGGTGGATCGGCATGAACCGCAGATTTCGATGTAGCCGAATCTAGCCGGGTTCCTACGGACGTACCTTGCTTCTCACGACGTGGCGGCGCAGGTGCTGAGCCCTGCGCTCAGCGCTGCGCACCAAATCCTCGGTCATGAACGGCCACGGGAAGAAGAAGGCCACACCCATTCTGATCAGCGTCACGGCATCACGCCACGTTTGTGGCGTCGACTCCGGCATCGGCTTTGAGGTGCCGGCGGGTTCAAAAGTATTGGTCATGTCGGGGCTCCAGAACTTCAGGGTGTGGTAATGGGAGGACGAGAACCGGCATGCGTTAGGTCGGTCCGGTCGCCGTCGCGAGAGTGTGGACGTTCTGTCGTCGGTCGGACGATAACGATCGGACACGTGCTGCGGGCGATCAAGGATTGACTTGTCGAACCCAGAACCATCCCGGCGAGCCCGCTGTGTCCCCGGCTACCGGTCACGATGAGTTGTGCGGTCGCGGCATATCCCAGCAATCCGGGACCGGGCCGCTCGTGCACGACCGCCTGTTCGATGTCGACGTCCGGGTACTTCACCACCCATTCGGCGAGTTCATGCGCCAAGCGAGCGCGCTCCTCCTCCGCAATCAGATGAGGATCGATGATCCCGGCCGAGTAGGACGGCACCGGGCCGTCGATTCTCGGGTCCGTCCAGCAATGCACGGCGATCAGCGGCACTCGGCGCGCACGGGCCGCCTCACATGCGAAGGCAATGGCCGCCGTACTGGTCGGTGAGCCGTCCACCCCGACCACCACCGGCGCGTTCGCCGTCATCCATCCGGGAACCGGGTCCGGATGGATGACGGCGACCGGCCCCGGGCAGGTGTTCGCGATCCCGGCGGCCACGGAACCCAGGCCAACCGCCCCCATGGCCACCGCGAACCTGTTGGCGCCGTGGGTGCCGACGACCGTCAGGTAGGCCTGGCCGGAGATGTGATGCAGCACAGTGGCTGGATCGCCGTAGGTGAGCAAGGTGGTGATCGGCAGATCCGGAAAGGCCCGCTGGACCTGGCTTGCCGCATCGCTGAGCACGGTCCCCCCGTTCTCCCGGAGGTCGGCCAGCAGGTGCGGCGGGTACGGGTTGTAGCCCGAGACGCCGGCCGCTGGTAGCTGGTAGGCGTGAACGAGGTGCAAGGCAACGTGGTGGCGGTCGGCCTCGGCCGCCGCCCACAATGCGGCGTGCAGGGCGGCCGCCGAGCCGTCGACTCCGACGAGAACACCGTCTGTATCGGGGGTGGCGGTGCGCCGGCCATCCTCCGACGACACCCGGCCAGCGGCGGCCTGGGGTGGCAAAGGCGTTGAACGGTAGGCGGTCCCGGTCAGATACCGACGCAGCGCCGTCTCCTGGGCCGACACCGGCGTGGATGACGCTCCGACCGCGGCCCGGGATTCGGCGGCTGCCCTCGGTGATTCCCGTGCTGTCATCGTCCGTCCCTCCGGCTGACCCGAGTCCTGCATCACCCGACTCTGCGCGTCGAACCCGGAGTCGAACCAGGGTCCAAGGACCTCTTCCGGGCTGACAACGGCCCTGAGGGCACCCCGATGGTCGAGCGGGCGCGCGGTCATCACCGGAGCGGAGTTGGAGTCAGCACCATCGGGAGCCATCGTCGCGACGGGCTCGGGGGGCAGTGTCAGGACCGCGCTGATTCGCGGCGGATTGCGAAGCCGTCGGGTACTGAGGTAGTTCGCTATTTCATCCATTCCGGACTCGACGCGAGATTGCTTGGAGAAGGGATCGAAGGGTGGTGCGGTGAGCGATTCGCCAAGATTCTCAAGATGCAAGGTGAAATGAATGCTGTCACCCGTGTCGATGGTGTCCATGCTGGCAGTCCTCCACCTGGTCAGTTGTGATGGACGTCGAAAGTCCCATCGACGGGTGCTGATCGGTGAACCCCGCGCGGTCCACCATGCCTGGGGTGGTCAGGGCTTTGGGGTGTGTGATCACCCAGTACCGGATTCCGATTTCCGGAAGAAAGGTGCTTGGTGCGGAAATCGTGGACGAACTCCATCGATCGAGAGTTGGCGGCGCGGCCCAGGCGGAGTTACGGTGGGCAGCCCTACGGGATTCTGGACCGATCGACGGAAGGTCACCATCAAGCAGTCCGTGCTGCGGTCGCTCAGCGAGAAGGGCACCGTTCTCCTGTTGGAAACGAAGCGGAAAAACCTGGACGCGCTGGAGCAATGCTCGTGTTACTCGCTGGTAACCTTGGCGAGGCGGCACAACAAGCCAGCCGTCTAAGGACCGGGACATGACAGATTTGTTTACCCTGACCGACGATCACATCGCGGTCCGGCAGGCCATCCGGGACATCGCCGAAGGCGAGATCGTTTCGCATGCGGCAGATGTCGACGAACGGGAACGCTTTCCGGCCGAGGCACTCAAGGCGTTGACGGCGTCGGGTTTCCAGGCCGTGCACATCCCTGAGGCCTACGCCGGCGCGGGCGCCGATGCGGTCGCGACGGTGATCGTGATCGAGGAGGTCGCCCGGGTCTGCGCCTCGTCCTCGTTGATCCCGGCGGTGAACAAACTGGGCTCGATGCCGATCATCCTGTCCGGCTCGGAGGAGCTCAAACAGCTCGTGCTGCCGTCCATCGCCTCCGGGGAAGCGATGATTTCCTACGCCCTGTCCGAGCGGGAAGCCGGGTCGGATGCCGCCGCGATGCGGACCAGGGCGGTGGCCGACGATGACGAGTGGGTGCTGAACGGCACCAAGTGCTGGATCACGAACGCGGGGGTGTCCAGCTGGTACACCGTCATGGCCGTCACCGACCCGGCTGCGGCACGGCCCGCGCAGGGCATCTCCGCATTCGTCGTGCACGCCGACGACCCCGGTTTCTCCGTCGGCCCGAAGGAACGCAAGCTCGGGATCAAGGGCTCGCCCACCCGGGAGATCTATTTCGAGAACTGCCGGATACCGGGCAACCGGATCATCGGCGAACCTGGCACCGGGTTCGCCACCGCGATGGCCACCCTGGACCACACCCGGCCGACGATCGGTGCGCAGGCCGTTGGCATCGCGCAGGGCGCGCTCGACGTGGCGGTCGGATATGTGAAGCAGCGCAAGCAGTTCGGTAAGAAATTAGCCGAATTCCAAGGCCTGCAATTCATGATCGCCGACATGGCCATGCAGATCGAGAGCGCCCGCACACTGGTCTATCAGGCGGCGGCAGCGGCCGAACGCGGTGACCCCAACCGGACTTTCCTGGCCGCCGCAGCGAAATGCCAAGCCTCCGATGTCGCGATGAAGGTGACCGTCGACGCCATTCAATTGCTCGGCGGCGCCGGGTACACCCGGGACTTCCCGGTGGAACGGATGATGCGGGACGCCAAGATCACCCAGATCTATGAAGGCACCAATCAGGTGCAGCGGCTGGTGATGGCGCGCGCTGTGCTGCGGTGAGAACCGGTGAGCGGGTCGGGCGGTCAGGACTGACGGTCCAGCCGGGGGAGTCCTGGCACATCGCAGCCGAGGGTGCTGCTGGCGGCCTCCTCGGCAGCGATCCGGCAGAGCCCGTCCTGGTCGACGCCGGCGTCAGCGGTCACCTGGATCAGGGATCCGTCGGCGGACAGGGAACCGAGCAGCCCGGTGACCACCGACTCGGGCAACGCCAGGTCGAGTGTGCTCAGCACCCGTCCGGCCGGTCCGATGAGCGCACCGGCACCGGCGGCCAGCTCCACCAGCTCGGCGACGGAGAACGAACCCGCCGCGGTCACCGCTGCCAGTGAGTCAGCCGCCGGCGCCGGTCCGCGTGGGGTGAACCGGTCGGCCTGCGGCAGCACCGCATCCGCGACGGGCCGCTGATGGTCGGGTAGTCCGCCGGTGGCCAGGCCGAACGGGTGTGTCGAGGCGATGATCACCTCGTCGGCGGCGGAATCGTCACCCTCGCCCAGGAATGCAGCAACCGGCTCGGTGGAACCGGGCCAGGAATTGAGGACGGCTTCGTCGTCGATCACCGTCAGGCCCGCCCACCAGGCTCCGAGCAGCAGCGGGACACCCTGCCACGACCGCCGCACCCGCCACACCACGGTTCCGGGTGGGCGTGCCCCCAGTTCGTCGACCAGCAATCCGGCGGCCTTCGCCGACCAGTTCGCCAGCGACGCGGTGGACAGTTCGGTGCGCCCAACTCCGTGCCAGACCAGCCGGGGCCGGTGCGGGTCGCCGGCCAGCAGCGGGCCGAGCACGACGGCGGTGATGCCGCCCGGTGGCGGCGGCGCGCTCACTGCGCCGAATTCGGCGCGGTGAGGATCTCCGCGCCGTCGTCGGTGACGGCGATGGTGTGCTCGCTGTGCGCCGTCCGGGAGCCGGTCGCGCTACGAAGCGTCCAGCCGTCGGCGTCAGTGATCAGGTCGGCGGTGTCGGCCATCACCCAAGGCTCCAGCGCCAGCAGCAGTCCTGGGCGCAGTCGGTAGCCACGCCCGGCCCGGCCGATGTTCGCCACGTGCGGGTCCTGATGCATCGTCGAGCCGATGCCATGACCGCCGAATTCGGTGTTGATCGGGTACCCCGCGTCGTGCAGGACGGTGCCGATCGCAGCGGAGATATCGCCGATGCGGGCCCCGGGTCCGGCGGCTGCTATCCCTGCGGTCAACGCGCGTTGGGTGGTGTCGATCATCGCAACGCTCTCCGGGGGCTGTGATTCACCCACCAGGAAACTGATCGCGGAATCCGCTGCCACGCCGCCCATCGAGACGGCAAGGTCGAGGGTCAGCAGGTCGCCGTCGGTGAGCGCGTAGTCGTGGGGTAGTCCATGCAGCACCGCATCGTTGACCGACGTGCAGATGTAGTGGCCGAAGGGCCCACGTCCGAAGGACGGCGCGTAGTCGACGTAGCACGACTGCGCCCCGGCCTCGACGATCATGGCGCTGGCCCACCGATCGATGTCCAGCAGGTTGGTGCCGACGGTGCAGCGGCGCCTCAGGGCATGCAGGATGTTGGCGACCAGCGCCCCGCTATCTCGTGCCCGGGCCAGTCCGGTGGGGTTCAGGATCTCGATCACGCGGCGCCTTCCGTGCTCAATGGATCACTTAGTTCACGCACCGCGCTGTCGCGGCCGAGGCGAACGGCTGCACCGCCCCGGCTGCGACAGGCTGCGCCGGCCCGGCGGCGATCGGTTGCGCCGCTCCGCCAGTGGCCGGCTGCACCCACTGGTGGGGCTGGGCGCCAGTCGCTGGCTGCGCGGCCCACCGAGGCGTCGTCAGGGCCGCACCAGGAGCCCGCAAACCCGACGGCACCTTGAGGTCCTTCCCGACCACGACGAGCACATGGCCGGCGTCGATCGCGTCGTCGGGCACCAGGTCCCCGGTACCGAACGCGTCGGCCACCTGCTGGGCGGCCCTGGCGGCGTCGGCAGGGTGATGGATCTCGGTGGTTGCCTGCTCGTGGCCTTTGGCTGTGCCGGCGACGACGCCCAACGAGCCGAGGGTGAAACCGGCCTTGGTGATGGTGTCCGCGGCGAAGGCGGTGACCCCGTCGGCGATGGTGCCGTCCTGCACGTCGACGGTGATCGAAGCCGGGTCGACCGGCGGGCTGGCCGCCGACGAGCCCGCGCTACCAGCGGTGCCGGCCGCCGCCCCGCCCGCAATGGCGCCGAAGAACGCCGCGACCTGAGCCGGGTCAGTCGCCAGCGCGTCCTTGTCCGTGGAGGATTCCGGGCCGGTGGTCGGCAAAGTCTGGAAGTCGATGTTTCCGGAGGACAAATTGGTGATCTGCTCGGCAAAGGTCAGCACCGAGAAGTCCTTGTCGAAAATGACAGAACGGTCCACCGCGCCGATCAGGTCATTCAGCCGGCCCGGATCGGTCAACGTCCCGACGGACAGGATCTTGTCGGCGGCCCCGGCCAGGAAGGCCTGCTGCCGGCGCACCCGGTCCAGGTCACCGGCCGGCAGGCCATGCCGCTGACGAACGAAGGCCAACGCGGCGGTGCCCTGCACCTCCTGCTGCCCGGCCGGGAAATCGGCGCCCGACCACGAATCCTTGACCGCGGCGTTCAGGCACACCGGCACCCCGCCGATCGCGTTCGACAGGAGGTAAAACCCGAGCAGGTTGATCTCCGCGTAATGGTCGACTTTCATCCCGCTGAACGCCTGCACGACCCGGATCAACATGGTCCGGCCGGCCTCGTTCGACTCCCGCTCGATCTGCGCCTTGTCCGTCACACCCTGGTTGACCAGTCGCTGCGAGGTGTAGGCCTTGGCGGTCGAGTAATAGGAATTGATCTTGTTGGGGTTGTAGGCGCCATCGGTGCCATCGGCATAGGGGCCGACCACCTTCTTCATCACCTTCGGGCCCATCCAGGTGTCCCGGGGCAGCGACACCGCGGTGGCCTTCCCACCGCCCTGCGGGATGTGCACCACCATGATGGTGTCGGTGTTGACGCCGCCGCCGTCGTTCTCGGTCCCGACCTGCTTGAGTTCCTCGGCCGACAACGGGTTTCCGTCGGCATCGGTCCGGGCGTCCGAACCCACCAGCAGAATTGTCATGCCGTCGGCGAAGTTGACCCCGCCGTTGCCGGCGTTGCCCGCCGCGTCGGAGGTGCCGCTGTTGGACTGCACCTTGCTGGTCACCGCCCAGGCCACCCCGGAGCCGATCAACACCGCTGCCGCGGCGACCAACGCCACGATCCGGGCGCCGACGACTCCGGCCGGCGTCCTGCGCCGGTCGGGTCGATCGGAGCCGCCGGGTGGTGGTCCGGTCGGGCCACCAGGGGGCGGACCAACCGGCGGTCCACCGGCGTACCCCGACGCGACGGGGGAACCGGGACCGCGGTGCGGGTATGGGGCGGCGATCGGGGGCCCGGCAACCGGGAACCGGGCGGTCGGCGGGTTGTCCCGCGACCACGCTGGTTGACCCGCTTGCTGGCCGGTGTTGGGCCCGAAGCGGCGTGGCCCGCGTTGCGAATCCGGGTCGTCCGCTCGGCTCATCGACTGCCTTCCTTTGCTGCTGCTCTGCTGCGCTGCCGGGCCCCGGTCAGACCTGCTATCGCCAGGATCGGCTATCGCAAGATCGGCGAGGCCGGGCTGGGATCACTGACCCGGTGAACCGTCATCGGCGATGTCCGGCACCGTCGACTCTTGACAACCAGGCGTCGTCCATGACGTTCAGTGGCCACCCCGGGGGGCACCCGGGGGGCCACCCGGGGGGCCACTGAAAGACGCCACTGCTGCCGCACGGTTGCCTGTACCGCCAAGGTTGATCCGGGGCCACGCTGCGCCCTGTGACGGTGGTTCGGCGCACCGGGGCGGCCATCCGCTGCCCAGGGTAACGGGGGCGACCAGCAATCCAAGGTGAGCACGCATGACGGCGTGTACGCGGGTCAGCACCACCCGCCCGACGGCCCCTTCGATGCGAGATAATCGGCCCCGGTACGGCAGAATGCCTCACCATGCGCATTCTCGTGACCGGCGGTGCCGGCTTCATCGGGTCGGTTTTCACCCGACATCTGCTGGCCGACGATTTCCCGGGGCTCGAGGGCGCCGACGTGACGGTGCTGGACAAACTGACCTACGCGGGCAACCTGGCGAACCTGTCCGAGGTGGCCGATTCCGACCGGTACACCTTCGTCCAGGGCGACATCTGCGACCCCGAATTGACGGCCACCCTGGTCGGTAAAGCCGATGCTGTCGTGCATCTCGCGGCCGAATCGCATGTCGACCGCTCGATCCTGGGCGGCGCCGATTTCGTGCTGACCAACGTGCTGGGCACCCAGACCCTCCTACAGGCCGCGCTGGACACGAAGCTGACGAAATTCGTCCACGTGTCCACCGACGAGGTGTACGGGTCGATCATGCAGGGCTCCTGGGACGAGAAGCAGCCGTTGGAACCGAACTCGCCGTACTCGGCCTCCAAGGCATCCTCCGACCTGATCGCCCGGGCCTACGCCAAGACCCATGGTTTGCCGGTGGCGATCACCAGGTGCTCCAACAACTACGGGCCGTACCAGTTCCCGGAGAAGGTCATCCCGCTGTTCGTGACCAACCTGATGGACGGCGCGACCGTGCCGCTGTACGGGGAGGGCTCGCAGGTTCGGGACTGGCTGCACGTGGACGATCACTGCCGCGGGATCGCCCTGGTGCTGGCCGGCGGCCGGCCGGGGGAGATCTACAACATCGGCGGCGGCATCGAGCTGACGAACGCCGAGTTGACGATGAAGCTGATCGAGGCCACCGGGCGGGACGAGTCGTTCATCGAGCGGATCGTCGACCCCCGCGGCGGCGGACATGACCAGCGCTACTCGGTGGACCACAGCAAGATCAGCAACGAACTCGGCTACCAGCCGCAGGTGCCGTTCGACCAGGGACTGGCCGACACCATCACCTGGTACCGGGACAACCGGGACTGGTGGGAACCGCTCAAGGCCCGCTCGGCCATCGACCGCTGACCATTGACCGTTGACCCATCCACCGCTGACCATCCACCGCTGACCGCCAGAGAACGGAACCAGCCGATGTCGTCAGGCCCAGCCGGAACCAACGCAGCCGCAACCGACCCAGCCGCAACCGACCCAGCCGCAACCAACCCAGCCGCAACCAACCCAGCCGGTCGCCCGATCAGCGGATTGTTGATTACCGGAGCCCGCGGTCAGCTCGGCTCCGATCTGGTGGCCGCCGCCGAAGCCGCGGGAATACCCCTGCGGGCGTTCGGTTCTCGTGAGTTGGACATCACCGATCAGTCAGCGGTGGACGACGCTCTGGCCGCGTTCGCGCACACTGCGAGCGCCGACCGGCGCACCGGCGGCGGAGCCGCCGTGGTCGTCAATGCTGCCGCCTACACCGCGGTCGACGACGCCGAGACCGACCCGGATGCCGCGTATGCGGTAAACGCCGCCGGCCCGACTCACCTTGCTCAGTCCGCCGCCCGGCTCGGGCTGGGGCTGATCCACGTCTCCACCGACTACGTCTTCCCCGGTGACGGCACCCGGCCGTACGAGATCGACGACCCAACCGGCCCACAGAGCGTGTATGGCGCGTCCAAATTGGCCGGCGAGCAAGCGGTGCTGGACGCCCACCCCGACGCCCACGTCGTGCGGACCGCCTGGGTGTGGGGCGCGACCGGGTCCAACTTCGTGAAGACGATGGCGAAGTTGGAAGCCGCCCGGCCCACCTTGAGCGTCGTGGACGACCAGCGGGGAAGCCCGACCTACGCCGCCGACCTAGCCGCCGGGCTGCTGGAACTGGCCGGCACGGACGTGCCGGGCGGGGTGTTGCACGCGACCAACGCCGGTGAGACGACCTGGTTCGGCTTCGCCAGGTCAATCTTCGCCGAGCTGCGGGCCGACCCGGAACGGGTGCAGCCGACCACCACCGCGGAATTCCCCCGGCCGGCCCCGCGTCCGGCCTACTCGGTACTGTCGTCGGCCGCCTGGACGGCGGCCGGGCTCAGCCCGCTGCGCGGCTGGGAGAGCGCCCTGGCGGCGGCGTTCGCCGAGCATCCGACGGCGTTCCGCCCGGCGTAACCGGTTCCACCGCCGCGGACGCCGGGCCGGACCACACACCCACGGATTCTGCCGGTGCCGGTGCCCCCGCCGGAGCGCGGTACCCGAGGTACACCAGCCGGGCCGACTCCCGCCGGCTCCGGGTGATCCCGTCCAGCACGAACCCGACGGTCAGGATCAGCGCGGCGATGATCATCAGCGACGCGGCCAGGAATGCCGTCGGGAACCGCGGCACCAGGCCGGTCCGGCTGTACTCCACGAACAACGGGATCCCCAGGATCACGGCGACCAGCGCAACGAGCCCGGCCAGGATGCTGTGGAACGCCAACGGCCGCTCGTGCCGGATCAATTGGAAGATCAACGACAGGATCTTGAAGCCGTCCCGGTAGGTGTTCAGCTTGCTCTCGCTGCCCTCGGGTCGATCCTTGAAGTCGACCTCGACCTCGGTCTGCGGGACCCGCAGGCTCATCGTGTGCACCGTCAGCTCGGTCTCGATCTCGAACTCCCGGGACACCGCCGGGAACGACTTGACGAACCGTCGGGAGAAGATGCGGTAACCGCTGAGCATGTCGCTGACCGGGGTACCGAAAACCGTTGTCACCAGCTTGTTGAACAGCTTGTTTCCGGTGGAATGCCCTGGGCGGTAAGCGGAGTCGGTGGTCGGCTTGCGGACGCCGAGGATGTGGTCGTACGGACCGTCGAGCAGGGTCTGGATCATTCGGGGGGCCGCGGTCGCGTCGTACGTGTCGTCGCCGTCGATCAGCAGGTACACGTCGGCTTCGATGTCGGCGAACGCCCGACGGACGACGTTGCCCTTGCCTTTCACGTCCTCCCGCCGGACGATCGCCCCGGCGGCGGCGGCGACCTCCGCGGTGCCGTCGGTGCTGCGGTTGTCGTAGACGTAGATGTCCATCCCCGGCACCGCGGCCTGCAGGTCCCGGACGACCGCCGCCACCGCGGCCTCCTCGTTGTGGCACGGCACGATCGCGGCAATACGCAGACCGGGAGTGGGGGCGTCATGACGCAGTGCACTGCTCATCTTGACCGGAAGGCCTTTCTGGACGGCTGAACGCGACCACCGCTGGTGCTCACGGCTGTACCTGGTAGACGAAGAACTCGCTCGGACCTTCTGGTACCTCGGCGACCGGGCTCAGACACGCCTGCTCCAGGGGCTTGTCGGTGAGCACGTACTTCACGTTGGTCCGCGCGAACGAACTGCACGAATCGAAGGAGACCACGATCTGATCGCGAACCGGAACCGTCGGAACGGGTTCGCCCACTCCCGGTGCCCAGCTGACGTTGGCCAGCCGGTTCCAGTCGTTGCGGTACTGGCCCGTCGGGTCGATCTGCTGCCACATCAGCTCCGGTGGGTAGGTCTGAACCCCGTTGTAGGCCCGCACCCCCGACTGCACCAGCAACGCGGTAGGTGCGAAACCGCCGATCCCGACCCAGTTTCCGGGGTCTGCGCTGTTCACTTGGTTGACCTTCATGCCGATCTCGGTGTCCGGCAACGCAAACACTCCGCGGTACAACGGATTCACCCGGCCGCCGACCGCGAACGCCACGATCAGCATGCACAGCACGGCCACCGTCACCTGCCGCCGGCACAGCAGCAGGACCGCCAGCACGAACAGCAGCGCGAGGAGTCGCCAGTGGGTGGAGGACACCAGGCCCGGGTCCGACGTCGACCGCAGGATCGCCCAGACCAGGATCAGGCTGCCGGCCGCCACCCCGGTGGCGCCCCAGGTCACGCCCCACGGAAGGGCGATGTCCCGCCGGTCCAACCGCCGGATCAGCAGGGCAACGGCCACCACCGCCAGGATCGCCAACGCCATCCGGATCCGGGGAACTGTGGTCCGGTCGATGAGAATCAGGTGCGCCAGAAAGTTCCAGCCGGGGATCAGCAGGAAGGTCAGCACCAGGGCTGTGGTGGCCAGGCACGCAATCATCGTCCAGTGCAGGTACCGGTTGGTCCGCCAATCGGTGACCACGATCCACGCGAGTGGGATCAGCAGGAACAGCCCGATCAGCAACGGGGTGGCCGCTTCGGACGAGTTGGGGCCGAGTGCCCCGCCCGCGCCGGCGGTCAGGGATTCATCGAACGGCCCGGCGAACAACGCGATCAGTCCGGCGAAGTCGAGTTGACCGGTGGCCTCCAGCCGCTGACCCGGGTACACGGTGCCCAGCAGCGCGGTGATGGTGCTGCGCCGGGTCAGCACCCACAGGGCAACGACGACCCCCGCGCCGACCCCGGCGATGACCAACGGGACCAGGCGGAGCGCCGCGGCGCGAAGCCCGAGTGCCTCCCGCCGGCTCTCCTGCACGAACACCCCGACCGCGAACACCGCGAACACCACCACCGACGGCACGATGAACGGCGCGTAGATCGTCAACACCATCGTGACGGCCAGGTACCCGGTGCCCGCCGCGAACGCGATTCGGACCCATCGCCGCGGGTCGCGCAACGTCCAGATCATCGCGGCCATCGCCAGGAACGCCCAGGTGGGCGGCCAGATCGTGGTCGGCAGGAACCACCACTGCACCAACGGGGACAGGTAGAAAACGACGGCCAGGGCGGCGCAGCTGATCGGCCGCCGCGGCAGCAGCGTGATCAGGAAAAGGTACGCGGCCGCGATCAACGACAACCCCGGCAGCCACCAGCGGACCGCCATGCCCTGATCGAGCGGGAGCACCAGGAATCCGATGACGTGCGGCCGGAACAGGGTCGACCAGTCCCAGACCGGTAGGTCGTTCTGCACCGACGCGTCCATCCCGCCGGGGAAGGTGCCGTTCAGCAGTGGGAAACCCTGCTGACTCTGCGAGACGATCCAGCTGGACTGCACCAGCCACTCGTCGGACCGGATCGCCCTCGGGCTGCCCAGCAGCAGGCTGGGATCCGGGCCGCTGCCGAGGAAGGACCACCAGACGCCCGTCGACGAGCCGCTGATCCCCAGAAACACCAGGAGCAGGAACACCAGCAGCAGCAGGGCCGGGAACCAGCACACGACGTACCACCGCGGGAGTCCGGTCCAGGACGGCGCCGCCATCCGGTTCAGGGTTCGCCGGGACCGGGCCAGGGGTCCGGCGCCGCTGCCGACCGTGGTGGCCGGGGTGCTCATGGGCTGCGCCGGTTCCCTTCCGCTCCACCGATCGTCGGTTCATCCGCGGGCCGATGGCACCGGGAAGCCGGAGGGTGGGCACCTGGTGACGGGGACCGTCGACGGACGCCCGTCGCCGCACCGACGGCGGTGAGGCGGGTCGAGGCTATCACCGGGCAGCACGCCGGTTCGGCATGCCGAGGGCGGGTCGGATGCGTCGATACAGTCAGCCCATGGCTCCGACTGGATCAGGTCAGCCCGCGGGTTTGTCCGCCCTCGACCGGCCCGGCGGAGCCGTCTGATGGCCGGCGCCGCGCCGGTGGAAGCGCCCGTCGGGGGCGGCGGGTCCGGTGCCCGAATCCTGACGGTTCTCGCTCGGGCGCATGTGCTGTTCATGTTGATCGGTGCCGTCGCGGTGGGCGCGTTCCTGACGACGGTCCCGCCGGGCTGGGGGCTGGACGAGCAGACCCACGTCTACCGCACGTATCAAATCAGCACCGGCACCCTGTTTCCGGCGTTCGACGCCAGTGAAGGGGCCTACCTGATGCCGGTGCCCCGGCCGTTGTACGACCTGGAGCAGCAGGGCTGGGGGGAGTCCAACACGATCGACCGGGCCAAACCCACCTTCCAACGGGGAGATCTGCGGGACCCGGACGCCTACCGCCGGTTGGGGGCAGCTCGGCTGCAGACCGACGATCCGGGGAGCGTGGACATCACCCAGACCGTTGCCAATGTCCCGGTCGTCTACGCGGCCGGAGCAGCCGGGATGGCGCTGGCCAGGGTTTTCGGCGCCGACGTCGGGACCATGTTGCTGGCAGCCAGGATCGCCAATGCGGTGATGTACCTGGGGCTTGCCTTCACCGCGGTCTGGTTCGCCCGCCGGCTTCGGCTTCGCTGGTTGATCTTCGTCGTTGCCCTGCTGCCGGCGGCCATCTTCCAAGCGAGCGTGATCACCGCCGACACTGTGACCAACGGCGCGTGCCTGTTGTTCTCATCCGTGGTGCTGACGCTGTTGATCGAACGCACCCGGGCTTCGGGTCGGGCACTGGCGTTGCTGGGGGCCGCAGCGGCGGCGGTGGCACTGTCCAAACCGACCTACGCCCTGCTGATCGTGCTCGTCGCGGCCCTGCCGGTGACGGTGTTCACCAGCCGAGCGGCGGGACGGCGATACAAGGCAGCGGTTTTGGTCGGGGCCCTGGTGCTCAGCGCCGGCACCGTCTACCTGGGCACGCTGGGCGCCCGCGCTGTGCAGAACCAGCGCCCCGGCATCGGATCGCTGGTCGACCCGGTCGCCCAACTGCGATTCGTGTTGACCCATCCGCTGGCCGACGTCGGTGTGCTGGGCCGGACGGTCGAGGTGTTCGGCCAGTCCTGGGTGCAGGGCACGGTCGGGTTGTTCGGTTACAACACAGTGCCGGTGCCGGCCCCGCTGGTGTTCCTGGTCGTGCTGACCGTGGCCCTGGCCGCCGGGTATGCCGAGCGGTTGCGCCGAACCGTTGGGGCAGCCGTCCTGCTGGCCGGGTGCGCCGTCGCGGCGGCAGTGGTGAGTACGTTCTATCTGACGTTCAACCCGGTAGGTGCCCCGTACATCGAAGGCGTGCAGGGCCGTTACTTCGTGCCGGTGGTCGTGGTCATGGCCATGGGGGTGGCGGCGTTGCTGCCGGTGCGGGTGGCGGTCCGGACGTCGGCGGCGCCGATCCTGTTCGCGACATCCAGCTCCGTCGCGCTGGCTGGGTCCCTGGTGGCCTGGTACCTGACCCTGCACTGACCATCCTGCCCTCTGACCTGGCGTTGGTCGCCTGGGCGGAGGCGTTCGGCCGATGGGCTAGCATCGTGCCAATGTGGGAGCCCTCGGCATGAGTCTTTCCAGTGACCTCCGGGCTTCCCGGGAGATTTTGTCCAACCTGACGATGCGCGAAGTCCGCGGCAAATACAAGCGCAGTTTTCTCGGCCAAGCGTGGTCGTTGTTGAACCCCATTGCCTCATTGACCATCTATACCGTCGTCTTTGGTCTGGTCCTCAAAGCAACCCCTCCGCCCGGGGATCCGAGCGGTATCGACGTTTTCACCCTGTGGCTCGCCTGCGCATTGCTGCCGTGGAACTTCTTCTCCGCCACCATCAACGGCGGGATGAACGCCTTGCTGGGCAACGCCAACCTGGTCCAGAAGGTGTATTTCCCCAGGTACACGCTGATCGTGTCGAACATGCTGGCGGGTCTGGTGACGTTCGGGTTCGAGTTGCTGGTGCTCGGAGTGATCGCCCTGATCTTCGGCAGCAAGATCTGGATCTGGATACCGCTGGTGCTGGTGTTCGTTGCTCTGCTGGCCATTTTCGGGTTGGGTATCGGGCTGATGCTGTCCATTGCGAATGTCTATTTCCGCGATACCGCGCAATTCATTGGTATTTTCATGCAGATGTGGTTCTACGCTACGCCGATCGTATACCCGGTGACGTTGATCGCCTCCACCCAGAACGAATGGCGATCCCACGGCAACAATTTCCCGTTGCTCACCCTGTACGGGCTCAATCCGATGGAACGCTTCGTCCAGGTATTCCGGGTACTGCTCTACGACAACCGGCTCCCGACCCTGATCGACATGACCTACTGCCTGACCGCCGCCGTCGTTTCGCTGGGGTTGGGGGCGCTGGTGTTCAACCGGTACCAGGGCCGAATCGCGGAGGAGCTGTGAGCGATACCGCGGTCAGCGTCCAGGACGTCTCGAAGCGATTCCGGATGTACCGGGAGCGCAACCAGTCGCTCAAGGCAGCCCTGATGCGCGGGAAACGCGCATCGTTCGAGGAGTTCTGGGCATTGCGGGACGTCTCGTTCGAGATCCCGCGGGGATCGACGTTCGGGTTGATCGGGGAGAACGGTTCCGGCAAGTCCACCCTGCTCAAGTGCATCGCCAAGATCCTGCAGCCCGATCACGGTCAGGTGGTCACCACGGGCCGGTTGGCGGCGTTGCTCGAACTTGGCTCCGGCTTCCACCCGGAGCTCTCGGGCCGGGAGAACGTGTATCTGAACGGCTCCATCCTCGGTCTGCGGCGCAAGGAGCTGGAAGCCAAGTTCGATGAGATCGTGGATTTCTCCGGGATCGAGTCGTTCATCGACCAGCCCGTGAAGAACTACTCGTCGGGGATGTACGTCCGGCTGGGTTTCGCGATCGCGATCAACATCGACCCGGAGATCCTGCTGGTCGACGAGATCCTGGCCGTGGGTGATGCGGCTTTCCAGCAGAAATGCATGGACAAGTTTGCCGACTTCCGCAGCGCCGGGAAGACGGTGGTGATCGTCAGCCACGCCATGGGATCGCTGCGCAGCATGTGCGACAACGCCGCCTGGTTGCGCAAGGGGCATCTGGTCGAGGTCGGGTCCACCGAACAGACCGTCGACGACTACGTCGACGCCACCCACGTCGAACGCCCCGCCGAGACCGACGACACCAACCGGTGGGGCTCCGGCGAGGCCACCATCACCGATGTGGAACTGCTCAACGCCGCGGGCGAACGCACCTCCCACTTCCGCACCGGCGACCGGTTCACGATCAGGCTGGACTACAACTTCACGCAGCGGGTGCAACAACCGGTGTTCGGGCTGGCGATCACCACCCTCGATGGGCACTATCTCTGGGCCTTCCACAGCCGGGACGGGCGGTTCGTCCCCGACGCGGTCGAGGGAACCGGCAGTGTGGAGATGACGGTGCCAGTGCTGATGCTGCAGCCGGGCACATTCGAGGTCACCGCGTCGATCGTCGACTACTCCACTACTCACACCTTCGATTTCCTGCGTAACTGCAGCCGGTTCGATGTCGAATTGGGCACCCCCAGGGAGTCCGGCGGACCGGTGGCGCTCGGCGGCTCGTGGGGAAACCTGCGCTCCGGTATCGACCCGGCTGCCGAGGGACTGCTGGCCCGGCCCGGTAGCACCCAGGTCTAGGCAACGTCCGCGTAAGACACAGTCCACGTAAGACACCGTCCACGTAAGACACCGACCACCACGTAAGACACCGTCCAGCTGAGGGGATTTTTGTGACGTCCTTGCACGAGAGGAAGAGTCGGCCCGGGGTCGTCTCGGTCGTTCTGGTCAACTTCCGGGGCGCCGACGACACCATCACCTGTATCGCCGGTCTGCGCGAGCTGGACTGGCCGGCTGATCAACTCGAGATCGTCTGCGTCGACAACGATTCCGGAGACGACAGCGTGTCCCGGATCCGGGCAGCGGACCCGGATGTGCTGCTCATCGATGCGGCCGAGAATCTTGGTTTTGCCGCCGGTTGCAACCTTGGTGTGCGGCGCTCGTCCGGTGAATTCGTCGCGTTTCTGAACAACGATGCCCGGCCGGACAACAAATGGATCCGCGCCGCTGTCCAGGCGTTTAACGACGGTCCCGACGTCGGCAGCGTGGCGTCCAAGGTTCTCGATTGGGACGGTGAGCTGGTCGATTTCGTCGACGCCGCCGTCACCTGGTTCGGCATGGGCTACAAACCGTTCGCCGGTCAGGCCGACCCGGGTGGTTTCGACACGCCCCGCAACGTGCTGTTCGGCACCGGAGCCGCGATGTTCGTCCGGGCCGATGTATTCGAGTCGATCGGCGGTTTCGACGAGCGCTACTTCATGTTCTACGAGGACGTCGACCTGGGCTGGCGGTTGAACCTGCTGGGCTGGAAGGTGCGGTACGAGCCGGCATCGCTGGCCTACCACAAGCACCACGCTTCGATGAAAAAGTTCGGTGCCTTCCGCGAGACATACCTGCTGGAACGCAACGCGTTGTTCACGATGTACAAGAATCTGGATAACGATTCACTCGCCCAGTACTTCCCGGGGGCGTTGCTCTTGGCCGTTCGCCGGGCCATCGCCCGGGGTGAGCTCGACTCCACCGAACTCGATCTGCGCCGCCCCGGCGGGGACGGCGAATCAACCCGCCCGGTGTCCAAGGACACGCTCGCCGGGATCTACGCGATCGACCAGCTCGTGGAGAAGATCACCACCTTCACTGCCACCCGGCACGAGCTGCAACGGCGTCGCCGGGTGTCTGACTCGGCGCTGCGCCCACTGTTCGGCAAGCTGCTGGAACCGGCGTACCCGATCGAGAGCTACCTGACCGGCCACGACGAACTGGTTGCGGCGTTGGACATCGGCGAGGTGGCGCGCAAGAAGCGGATCATCATCATCACCGGTGAACCGGTGTCCGCGGTGATGGCCGGTCCGGCGATCCGGTGCTGGAACATGGCCGAGCATCTGAGCCAGGAACACGAGGTGCGGCTGCTGACGTTCGGCAATGTCGGGGTCAACCCGCGCGGGTTCGAGGTGCTGTCGATCTCCCCGGGGGACTCGCACGCCGCCGACGTGCACGTCGACTGGTGCGACGTGATCATCTTCCAGGGTCATGCGATGGCCCTCTACCCAGCAATCCAGGACACCAACAAGGTCATCGTCGTCGACCTGTACGACCCGATGCACCTGGAACAGCTGGAGCAGGCCAAGGAGAAGGGTCCGTCGACCTGGGCGCACGAGGTGGACTCGGCGACGAAGGTGCTGAACCAGCAAATGGCGCGCGGGGACTTCTTCCTGTGTGCCAGCGAACGGCAACGGCATTTCTGGTTGGGCCAGCTGGCCTCGCTCGGCCGGCTGAACCCGCTGACCTACGCGCCCGACAATTCGCTGAACAACCTGCTCGCGCTGGTCCCGTTCGGGTTGCCGTCCTTGGAGCCGGTCCGCACCGGGCCAGGACTGCGCGGCGTCGTGCCCGGCATTGCCGAGGACGACAAGGTGATCATCTGGGGCGGCGGGATCTACAACTGGTTCGACCCGCTGAGCCTGATCACCGCCGTCGACCGGCTGCGAAAGACTCGGCCGAACGTGCGGTTGTTCTTCCTGGGGATGCAGCACCCGAACCCGTTGGTCCCGGAAATGCAGATGGCGGTGCGGTCCCGGGAATTGTCGGACAAGCTTGGGATGACCGGCAAACATGTGTTCTTCAACGAAAAGTGGGTGCCGTACAACGACCGGCAGAATTTCCTGATGGACGCCGACGTCGGAGTCAGCACCCACTTCGAGCACATCGAGACGACGTTCTCCTTCCGCACCCGCATTCTGGACTACCTGTGGGCGAACCTGCCGATCGTCACCACCAGGGGTGACGGCTTCGGAGACCTGGTGGGCGCCAAGGGGCTTGGCGTCGCAGTGCCCGAGAATGATCCGGAGGCACTGGCTGTCGCCCTGGAGCTGATGCTGTTCGACGAGGCGGCGTACGCGGCGGCCCGGGTGAACGTCTCCAGGGTCCGGGAGGACTTCACCTGGGACAAGGCGTTGGCGCCGCTGATCGAGTTCTGCCGGGATCCCCGGCCCGCCCCCGACCGGGTACCGCCGGAGGCGCCGGGTCACCGGCCGCAGGCCAGCACGATCCGCAGGGTCAGAGCCAGGATCAGCGAGGACATCAAAATCACCCGGCGGCACCTGTCCGAGACCGGGGTGCGCGGGGTCGTGGCCGCCGCCAACGGTCGGGTGCAGCGGTCGCTGTCGGCCCGGAAGCGTCGGGCCGCCAGGGCCTGATCGGCTGACAGGTCGATTGCCCCTGGCGGAGATCGATTTCCGTGCGGAACGCGGTGCCAGGCAGTTCAGTCGTCGCTGCAGTTCAGTCGTCGCTGCAGTTCAGTCGTCGCCGCAGTTCAGTCGTCGCTGCAGTTCAGTCGTCGCTGCAGTTCAGTCGTCGCTGCAGTTCAGTCGTCGCTGCAGTTCAGTCGTCGTTGTGGCTGACGATGTTGACCACCGCGCCGCCCGGCGCGCGGACGAAGAACCGGCGTACCCCCCACGGTTCCTGGGTCAGCGGGTAGACGATCTCCAGGCCGCGTCGTAGCGCGTCCTGGTAGGCGGCCTCGACCCCGTCCCCGACATGAACCGAGATCGTCGAATCCACCGGGGCCGTCGCATCGTGGGTCACCAATTGGACGGCCGCGCGACCGTCCGGTGACTGGACATTCGTCACCCAGCCGAGGCTGAACGCTTCAACAGTCAGGCCCAGGAAGTCCACGTAGAACGCGCGGGCCTGGTCGAGATCGGCGATGGGCAGGTTCGCGGTGATTCCGGTCGGGCGCATGCAGGGGCTCCTTGGTCGGGGTCGTCGTTTCCGTGGTTCGTCGTCGGCCGTTTGTCGGGTCCGCTGAGGGGCCTTGCATTCTGCGCCCTTCCGGCTGGCGAGCTCAGGCAGTGTCAAGCATCTGGCGGAGCGCAAACCTGAGGGTGGCGATATCGGCTGGGGGCAGCCGCGGGGAGGCCAGGCGGCGTAGCCGCTCTCGGCTGGAGGCGCGCAGTTGATCGCACATGGCGAAGGTGGGCCGCCGGACCGAGGTGAGCTGGGGCTGGAAGACCAGGCCCCGGTCCCGGGTCGTGCAGGGCACCAGGAACACCAGGCCATTGTCGAGTTGGCAGGCGAATGTTGTGCCGGCGACCACCGCCGGGCGGAGCCCGGCCTGCTCGCGGCCGACCGTGGGGTTGAAGTCGACCCACCAGAGTTGCCACGGCTCGACGTCCGGGATCATTCCGGCATCGCGGTGTCGGCCTCGGCGAGCGCCCCGGCCTCGGCCTGGTAGTCCGCCCAGGCCGCGGGGTTGGCTCGCAGTCGGGCGAGGCCGGCGCGCGCCTTGTGCTGAAACAGCAGGACGCGAAGCGCCTCGTCGAGGCTGACCCCGCCCATCTCGTCGGCGGCGATCTTGGCCAGCTCGTCGCGGTTCTCCTGCGCTATCCGCATACTTGTCTGCATATCTGAAGTATGCACCCTGCGGCATCTCGTCGGCCGGGACGTCTGGATCGGCGTCTCACCGAACTGCGTGCTGCGTCGTCGATGATGATCCCTGCGGCGACACGTACCGTACCGGTGTGGCCACCGTATTCATTGGTTTCGAGGTTTGACATGCGGTTGAGGGGCACGGGCAAATGACGAAACGGGAGGGGCGTCGGTGGCTGAGCGACGGGTGGTGAAGCGGCTGCGGGTGGCCGTGGACGGCACCCCGCTGCTCGGCCGGCGGACCGGTATTGGCCGGTACACCGAGCATCTGCTGACGGCGTTGGCTCTGCGGGAGGACTTGGCCGTGTCGGCAACCGCGTTCACCCTGCGCGGCGCCGGCGCGTTGCCGGCCGCGGTACCGGCGGGAATCGGCGCCAGGTCGTTGCCGGTGCCGGCCCGGTTGCTGCGGTCGGTATGGTCCCACCTGGAGGTGCCACCGGTCGGGCTGTTCAGCGGCCGGGCCGACGTGTTCCACGGCACCAATTTCGTGCTGCCGCCGACCGGCCGGGCCGGCGGCGTGGTGACCATCCACGACCTGGCGTTCCTGACGATGCCGGACACCGTCGACGTGACCAGCCGCGCGCTGCGAGATCTGGTGCCACGTAGCCTGTCCCGCGCCGCTGTGGTCTGTACGCCGAGCCGGTCGACAGCCGATCAACTGCGGGACGCCTACGGCCCGTCGCTGCCAGAGGTGGTGGTGACCCCGCTCGGGGTGGACCCGGAATGGTTCGCCGTCCGGCGGCCGGACCTCGCGGAGCGGGCCGCACTGTCGCTGCCGGAACGGTACTTCCTGTTCGTCGGAACCCGTGAACCCCGGAAGGACCTGGCCACTTTGCTCAGCGCCTACGCCGAGTTCCGGCAGGGCCAGGCGGCCGTCGGGGGGGACGTTCCGACTTTGCTGCTGGTCGGGCCGGCCGGATGGGGCCCTGGCCAGAAACCCGCTGCCGGGGTGGTGATCCGGGACTACGCGCCCACCGAGGAGTTGCAACGCATCGTCGCCGGGGCACTGGCCCTCGTGATGCCCTCGCGGGACGAGGGTTTCGGCCTGCCCGCACTGGAGGGGCTGGCTGCCGGGGTGCCGGTGATCGTCAGCGACGCTCCCGCGCTGGTCGAGGTGACCGGTGGGAACGCCGCAGTGTTCGGGGTGCGGGACGCGGGCGCACTGGCGGCCGAACTGGCCAGGGTCACCGCGGACGGCGGTGTCGACGACGAGTCACGGGAATCGCGGCGGGAATACGCGCGCCACTGGACCTGGCAGCGCTGCGCGGAGCAGACTGCGGCGGCCTACCGAATGGCAGCGGGGTGAAGGGGGAGAAAAGGTTGCGATCAACCACCAAGCTGCAGTGGTGGAGTGCGACCTCCTGCGTCCTGACCGTGATCGTGGTTGGCTGCAGTGCACCGACCGGTGGGACCGCGATGGCAGGCGCCGACGCGGTCAGGCATTCCTCGGCCGCCCCTGGAGTGAAATCAGCTGCACCGTCGGCTGGCCCGGTCGCCACCCCGTCGAGTGCTCCGACCACCCCTTTGACGACCCGCGTTGCCACCACGACAAGCCAAGCTGCGCCGGTCATTCCGCCGACCGACCTGTCCGGTGACGTCTATGGCTTCATCAGGGGTGTGGATATCACCGGCTCGGCGATCATCCTGGACAAGGTCGACTGGTTCGAAGGCGCGGCCGCACAGCAGGCCTGCATCGAGGACGGGGTGACCACCACGGACGACAATCAGTGCACGGGTTACTACTTCCGGAACGTCAATCCCGCCCTCCGCACTGTCGCCGTCAGCCCGCAGGCAACGATCAGCACGCTCGAGGACGGCACCCATGCCGCCCCGTCCGATCTGAACGCGGTGGCGAATCGAATCGTCAAAGCCGGTGGCAGCAACATCTTTCATCTGGTGGTGACCGACGGGCTGGTGACGTCCATCAACGAGATCTACCACCCGTAGGCGGCCCCACTCTCGTAACCGAATGGCACGATCGACCGAGGGTGACCGGTCACCCGGCAATCGGGTGGATACAGATCCTGATGGGTACGACCACGAGCAGGTGGCCCGCTCACCCCGCGGTTGTCGGTGGCCCTGGGTACCCTCGGCGCAGTCCGGTTGCCGCGACCGGTGTCTGGTAGGGGGTTTCATGGTCGGCGTTGTGTGGGCAGCCGCCGCGTTGCTGGCCGCCGCCGGCCTGGGAAAGCTGTTCCGGCCCGGGCCCACCGTGACCGCGGTACAGGCGGCGGAACTGCCTGGTGCGACGGTGCTCTCGGCCCGTCCAGCGGTGCGAATGCTAGGAATGGCCGAACTCGGCATTGCAGGATGGGTGATCCTCGGGGGCGGGTCGACCCCGGCGGTGCTGCTCACGGTCTCCTACCTGCTGCTCACGCTGGTGGCCTGGCGGATGCTGCGGCTTGCACCCGGTCAGGACTGCGGCTGCTTCGGTGCCGACGACGAACCGATCAGTGTTCTTCATGTCGCGGTGAACCTCACCGGTGCGCTGATCGGGGCGGCCGCGACGTTCTGGTCGCAACCATCCGTCGTCGACGAATTCGTCAATTCTCCGGTAGGAGCCGTCCTGACCGCAGTGCTCGCAGGCCTGTTGGCCTGGTTGGGATATTTGTTGATGACCGCGCTGCCGGCGCTGCTGGCCCTGAGAGCAAAGGTGGCACCCGCCCAATGATCGCCTTGATCGCGGTGGAAAGCGTTGTCCTGCTCGTGTTGTGCATCCTGGTGGCCGGTTTGCTGCGCTCGTACGCGGTGGTGTTGCAACGGCTGCACCGGCTCGACGGAGGCGATGACGCGCGGGCCGGCACCGGTGCGCCGCCGTTTCGCACCGCGCCCGGAGTGGTGGCACCGCCGGACGGCGCAGTCATCGGCGGTGCGGCGAGCAGCGACGCGGTTCCTACGGCGGCTGGCGCGCCGGGCAAGCCGGAATGGGGCCCGGCACATGATGTTTCGGGCGACGGTTTGACCGGGGAGGTCGTGTCGGTACGCACCGTCGGCGTCCACCACGACACGGTGCTGGTCTTCCTGTCCTCCGGTTGCGCCGGGTGCACCGGCTTTTGGGAACAGTTCGCGGACGGCCGGGGATTCGCCGCGGTGGGGGACAGCCGGGTGCTGGTGGTGACCAAGGACCCGCAGGAGGAAAGTGTCAGCCTGCTGCGGAGTCTCGCGTCACCCGGGCTGGATGTGGTGATGTCCACGGCGGCCTGGACAGACTTCGGGGTTCCTGGATCCCCGTATGTGGTGGTGGTGGACGGCCCGTCCGGCCGGGTCAAGGGCGAGGGATCCGGCACGTCGTTGAGCCAGATCTCTGGCCTGATGCAGCAGGCCTACGGGGACGGCGCGGCATCGCCGGGTCGCCGCCGGGTGAACAAACCCAGGGCCGACGTCGAGCGTGAGGTGGACGTCGACCGGACCCTGCTGGCCGCCGGGATCGGCCCCGGCCACCCGAGCCTGTACGCGGCGGAAAGCCTCGATGTCCCAGCAATGGACACGTCCCGGGTTCCACCCGAGCATCGGCTCGACCTGGTCGACGCCATTACCACTCGCGATTCGGCCGGGTCCGGTGCACCCGGCCCAGGCGGCGCCCGGTGAGCGATCCGACGATCTCCGGGCACGGGTTCACCGTGCAACTGCCCGCGTCGTGGGAGGGCCGGATCTACCGGCGGGACACCCCGGCCACCGCGTTCAGCCCGGCGAACCGCGCAGCCGCCGCTGCACCGACCGGGTCATCGATGTCAGGTGCTGTTCCGTCCGCGGCACCGGCGCCGAACGGTTGGCTCGGGGAGCAGACCCGCGCCGTGCTGCACCTGGGAAACTTCCCGCTGCCCGCGGATCGCGGCGACTACGGTTCTGGGGCGGTGGAAATGATGCGGGCGGCCGACACCTTCATCGCCATCATCGAATTCGGGCCAGAATGCCTGGGCACCGCTTTGTACAGCCAGGTGGGGCTGCCGCGAGTCAGCGCAGACCGGTTCGACCCCAACGGTTTGCAGCGCCGGCTGCCCGGGCAGTGCGGCGCGCAGTACTTTTTCACCGAGCGGTCCAGGCCGATGTGCCTATACGTGGTGCTCGGCTCCTACCGGTCCGTCGGCCCGCTGAGCGCGAAGGTGAACACCATGCTGGACCGGATCACGGTGGCCGCCTGATGACCGCGCTCAGCGAGCGCACGGGTGCCCGACGCACGGTCACTCAGCGCTTGGTCGACGCCATCGGCACCCGCGCCGCCCGTCACAGCCTCGCCCTCCCGCCCCGGCTTGCCGACAATCCCGGTAGCACAGATGAATTCGTGCAGGGCGCGGTCGACGGAACTGATCTGGACACCAGGAGTGGGTCGTCCCGCCGCGGATTCCTCGGTGGCGCTGCGCTGGTCGGCGCCGCCTTGGCGGTCGATCCTTGGGGGTACCTGGTCACACCGGCCAGCGCCTACGACGCCGTCTGCGGGCCGGACGCAGCCTGCGCCGACGGCTATTCGGTGTTCTGCTGCACCATCAACAACGGCAGTAACTCCTGCCCCCCTAATTCGTTCATCGGGGGCTGGTGGAAGGCGGACAACGCCTCGTTCTGCGGTGGCACCGCTCGCTATTACGTTGACTGCAACGCGTTCCGGAACGGCGCCTGGCAATGCCGGTGCGCCAGCGGCACCTGCGACCAGCGCCGAGTCGCCTGTAACCAGTTCCGGTACGGCCAGTGCAGCCTGGAGGTTCCGGCGTCCAACACGGGCCCGGTGGTCTGCCGGATCGTGTCCTGCGCCCCCCCGTGGCAGCAGTTCGGCGGTACCTGCACCAGTTCCAGTGCCACCGACAACCGCACCGTCAACCACACCGCGCCGTGTGTCTCCGGTCGGCTTCCGGTCGGCAGCCTGGATGTGGTGGCGGCCGACGGTAACGGCATCCGTGCGGTCGGCTGGACCTACGACCCCGACCAACCGGCCACCGAGATCCAGGTGGCGATCTACCTGGATGGGAACGGGGTGGCCTGGTTCCCGACCGGTCGGTCCCGGCCGGACGTGAACGGGGCGTTCGGCATTACGGGTAACCACGGCTTCGACATCACGGTGCCGACCAGCCCGGGGCGGCACACGGTCACGGTGTTCGCGATCAACATTGCCGGTGCGGTGGGAAATCCGGTGCTGGGCAGCGGAAGTGCGACCGTCGGGTCGTTGCCCGTCGGTTGCCTGGACGGGGTGCAGGCCGCCCCGAACGGGCAGATCCACGTCAGCGGCTGGGCTTACGACCCGGATGAACCGGGCACCGAGATCGCCGTCGACATTTACCGCGACGGTGTCGGTGTCGCCAGGTTCGGCACCGGACGCCCTCGCCCGGACGTCAACGCGGTGTTCGGCATTCCCGGGAGCCACGGTTTCGATCTCACCTTCGACACGCCGCCCGGGGATCACAGCCTGGAGGTCTACGCCATCAACGTCGGCGGCGGGTTCGGCAATCCAGTCGTCGGCCGTGGGCAGGTTCGGGTGGGCATCGCCATGGGGTCGCTGGACCGGGTCGCCGCCGTCGGTCGCACCGTGTACGTCCAGGGGTGGGCGTTCGACCCGGATCAACCAGGGACGGCCATTCAGGTTGCGGTGTACCGCAACCGGGAATTCGTCGGGTGGTTCCCGACCGGCGGCGCCAGGCCGGACGTCAACTCGGTCTTCGGCATCACCGGCAGCCACGGGTTTTCCATCCCGGTACCCAGCCCACCAGGTCGGCAGACGTTCGACGTGTATGCGATCAATGTGGGACCGGCGGCGGGTAATCCATTCTTCGGTGCAATGACGGTGGATGTCGCATGATCGCCGCGCAGGAGTCCGGATTCCTGGTGGCCACGATTGTCGTGACCGTTGTTGCTGCAGCCCGCGGCGTATGGTCGCCCTGCGGGTTGTCGATGATCTCGGCGATCAACCCGATCACCGAACGTTCCCGCGGTCACCGGTACTGGTTGACCGCTTGCTGGTTCATCGCCGGGTCGGTGCTGGGTGGGTCGGTGCTTGGCGGGGCAGCGGCTCTCGGTGCCTGGCTGGTCGGCGCCCTGGTGGCAGAGTTCGCCACGACTGTAGTGCTCGTCGCCGCGATCTGCGCTCTCGTCGCCCTGGCCAGTGACACCGCGCTGTTCGGGTTCCGGCTGCCCGATCACCCCCGGCAGGTGAACGAACGCTGGCTCGGCCGGTACCGGCGGTGGGTGTACGCGGCTGGGTTCGGAGTGCAGATCGGGTGCGGTTTCGCGACGTACATCATGACCGCGGGCGTGTATCTCGTTGCGGCCCTTGCTGTTCTGAGCGGGTCACCGACCGTCGCGCTCGGGGTGGGCATCCTGTTCGGGCTGGTCCGCGGCTCGGCCGTACTGCTGAGCGCCGCCGCGACCGATCCAGCCGGTTTGCGCCGACTGCACCACCGATTGGACCTGCTCGGTCCGTGGTCGATCAGGCTGATGCTTGCTGTGGAGGTGCTGGCGGCGGCGACCTTGGCCGGCCTCGGGGTGGGCCCGGCCGGTGTGTTTGGGGTTGCGGTGGTTGTCGCCGGGTTGGGCGGTGCCGCCGTGGTCGCGAGGTCGGGCCGGCAGTCAGCGAGGCCGGTGTCCCGGGACACCGAGGCCACAGCCGCGTCACACTCGTAGGGTTTTCTTGGCGTCGCATCACATCTAGTCGTTGTCGGGGCATCGGATGCTTCAGTTGGTAACGGAACTGGTCACCGCACGTGAGATGAGTGACGCCGAGCGCCAGCCTTCCGGCGCACGAGAAGGCGAGACGTATGAGCAAGCTGGATGAGATTGCTGCCCGCGCCCAGGTGCACGACTTCGCCGACGAGCCGGCGGGATCGGCCAGGGCGGTGTGCATCGTCCTCGCAGGAGTCCGGCGGCCATTCGAGATTTGCGGCGTTCTCGACAAACCCAACGGCACGGACGTTTATCGGCCGGGTCCCTGTTGCGAGCACTCACGATGGAATCAGCTCAGCAATCAGAACCTGGACACGGCGGCGGATCTCGTCGCGGATCGGCCGGACGGCGGCGACGCCCTGCCCGGCCGGGTCGTCGAGTTCCCAGTCTTCGTAACGCTTTCCGGGGAAGATTGGGCAGGCATCGCCGCAGCCCATGGTGATGACCACGTCCGAGGTCTGGACCGCGTCGGTGGTCAGTACCTTGGGTCGCTGGTCGGAGATGTCGATCCCTTCCTCGGCCATCGCGGCCACGGCAGACGGATTGACCTGGTCCGCCGGCAGCGAACCGGCTGAGCGAACCTCGACCTGCCCATTGGACAGGGCCGTCAGGAATCCCGCCGCCATTTGTGAGCGGCCGGCGTTGTGCACGCACACAAACAACACACTGGGCTTGTCGGACACGGGGTGCCTTCCTGATGGGGAGCGAACAGCGGCGGGTATTTCTGTGTTTGCGCAGACGAGATCGGTTGATAGCAGCCAATTCGCTGCATGAGAGCGTCACCTGGACGGCGGAGCGGTGGCGTACCACTGTTGCACGTCAGCCATCGAGGCGACCGCGGAGTTCTGCAACGCAGCGGTGAACTTCTCCTCGTCCCCGGTCACCGCGACGCAGCGAGCCGGTGACCGACCGGCAGCAGGGTGAGCCCGCCGGTGGGGAATCGCGTGCTGCCGTAGAACGCAAACGATGTCGTCCCCTCGTTCATGACCGGCACTGCCGCCCAGTGGAACACGGAGTGGTCGCTGGTGAGCAGAACCGGAATGTGCGCCTGGGCGGTACCCGGAAAGAGCAGCGCGGCTGCGACGGTCACGGCGACGGCGACGGCGACGGCGACGGCGACCGCGCCGCGGCCACGCAGGCCGCGCGAACGCCGGCGGCGCGTTACCAGCCGGGCTCGTTCGGTCGGCGGTTGGAGTGGGTACATAGCGCAAGTGTGAGCCCCGCCGGCACGGGCACCAGCCGCAGACCACCCACCGATGCGAATGACCGATCCGACGGTCGACGGTCAGCGCAGCCGCGGCGCCATTGGGTCGACCCACTGGGCGGCCAGCTGGTCGAGGGTGCCCTCTACCCGGAGCCGGTCGATGACCGCGGACACACACCCGGTGAGTGCAGAGTTCCGGCGGAGGAGGGCGGTCAGTTGGTCGGGTTGGACACTGGGATCGGCCGCCGGGAGTTGCCCGACCACGGCCACCGCCGGGTTGGATTGCGCCGCGGCAAGCGCGGCCGTGACCGGCAGGACGACCGCGGCCACCGTCTGGGTCCCGGCGGGGTCGCTCAACGCGCGAACTGCGTCGGCGGTGCTCTGGTAGGTGACTGGGGGCGTCCCGGCGGCCTGTTCCGCGGCGGACGCGGACAGCGACCCGGCGACGCTCCCCAGCTTCTGCCCGTGGATGGCCGCAACGGCTGCGGCCGGTTTTGCGTCCGCCCGGGCCAGCACCGCATCGGTGACGGAGAAGTAGCCGGTGGAGTGGTCGACGGTGGCGCCACCGTCGGCGGCGGTGAACTGGTCCAGGGCGAGGTCGACACCCGTTGCTGCGCCGGCGGACGCCTGCGCCCGGTCCACGGTCAGCCAGGTCACGGCCTCCCGCGGGTACCCCAGGCCGTCGGCGACCGCGTACGCCACCGCCGACTCCAGGCCCTGCCCGCTGCCCGGAGCGCCGGTGAACCACGGTGCGCGCGGCGTTCCGGTGCCGACGGTGAGCTTGCCCGCAGCGACCGTCGGCAGCGCGCCGTCGGTGCAGGAGGGCAGTGCCGGCACCGTCGTGGTGGCCGGTGCGTTCGAGCTCGATGGGGTGCTGGGCGCGGCCTGGCTCGTTACCGAGGATGCAACTGTCCTGGAAACAGTGGTAGCTCCGGTACCGGCAGTCGAACCCGGGGCCGCGCACCCCGCCGCCAACGCGCCCACGCACAGTGCGGCCCCCACCCAACGCTGTCGCCGGCCGACCATCACCACCCCTGCCCCATTTCCTGCTGAAGACGTCATGGCACCACCACCTCGCGGCAGCCCAGGAGCGGATTCGATGCGCCGCCGCCGGTGGTGATCGCGAACGTACAGATGCTGTGCCGACCCGGCGCCGCTGACGTCAGGTCGAATGAATACCCATGCGCCGCACCGTATCCGGGCAATGCCGCCGCCACGTCCGGCCGGTTCCCACCGGCCGTCGTCGCCGCGAACCTGGTCCCGGCCGGGCTGGTGTCGTACAGGTGCACCGCGACCTGCTCTCCCGGGTTGTTCGGGTTGGCGGCCCACCCGTTGACGGTGATCCGGCCGGGCCGGGCTTCCACTCCGTCGAGATAGCCGAACGCGTCCCGGACGTCGACGGTCCTGCACCCGATCTCCGGGTTCGAGACGCCGCCGCCGGTGGTGATCGCGTAGGCGCAGATGGTGTGCCGGCCGGCTTCGACGGATGGGATCGTTGCGAACAGCCCGTGTGCTCGGCCGTACCCGGGGAAGGCAGCGGCCACGTCCGGGCGGTCAGCACCGGCCCGGAAGCCGGGGTAGCCGCGGGCGCCGGATGGTCCGGTGTCGTACAGGTGCACCTCGACCTGCTCACCGGGGTTGTTGGGGTTGAGCGCCCACCCCGCGACCGTGAGTTGACGCTCGCCGACGGCAACCCAGTCGAGGTAACCGACGGCGTTGCGGACCTGAACGTCCTTGCAGCCGATCAACGGGTTTGTCCGGGGCGGCCTGACGTTGAGCGCAAAGACGCAGACGGTGTTCGCCCCTTCGCCCCGGGCGGGGACGGTCGCCGAGTACCCGGTGTTACCGCCGGCCCAGGGGTAGGCGGCGGCCACATCCGGCCGCGGATTCTTGGTGAATGTCCCGGGGGTGCCGCCGGTACCGGCGGGCCCGGTGACGTAGATGTGCACCTCCTCGCTCTGACCGGGCGCGTCGGGGTCGGCCGCCCAGCCGGCCACCGTGATCGCGTTCTGTGCCGGGTTGTCGACGGCATCCAGCGATCCGATCGGGTCGGCCCGAACCGATGATGCGGCAATGGTTCTGGCTGCGAACGTAGCGGTGTCCCGCATCGGGTCGGGGTAACTGGTCGCCAGTTGCAGCACTGCGACGAAGTACTTGTCGGTGTACCCCACCGAGTGAATGGCGCAGCTCGCCGCGGTCCAGAAGCTGTCGCAGCCCCAGCCCTGTTTGCTGCCGTGGTCACCGCCGATGGCGTTCAGGCCGAATGCCTGATTGAAGCCGTCCGACCCGGTGGGTGAGGTCTGCGCCATCACCGGCATCAGCCACGGCCCGACCGCGTTGTCGAGCGACGCCCGGTAGAGGAACTGCGTCATGTCCGACGCGGTGATCCGCGCGGCACCCCAGTGCCCGGGGCGGTCGGTGGCGTTGATGGTGCGGCCGAGGCCGTACCGCGCGGCGATGGTCGGGATCGCGGCGGAGCTGAACAGCGAGCTCGCGGTCGCGTCGTCGGACACCCGCAGCATGTAGCTCAGCTTGCTGAGCACGGACGAGGGGGTCTGCTGGTACCCGCCGTACAGCACCAGGTAATAGCTGGCTAATAGCAGCTTCATGATCGACTCCGAGGCCACCTGGGACCCGGTGTTACCGGTCTGCGCGAGCACCGCCCCGGACCGGCGATCGACCACGCTGAGGTAGGACGTCACCCCCCGGTTGGCCGCGTAGCTCGCCGAGCTGCCAATGGCTTCCGAAGGGTTGGCGGCTTGGGCGGAGGTCACCGGCGCGACGCCCAATGCGACCACCAGCACCAGGACCGACATGATCCGCAGCGCTACCGCGCGATCGGATTTCACAGCCACGCGTGTCACCCGGCGATGACGAGGCACGCCCACCCCCCAGTGCGGTGTGGTTACCCGGACGGGCAACAACATAACCTGCAGTAGCGAGAGCGTAACCAAATGTGAGTTTTCATGTGCCGGTACCAACGGCACGGGGGCCCTACCGAGGGGAGACGGTCAGCCCACCACGTGCCGACCCAACCGGCTGATCGCTCCCCAGCCGGTCGTCCGGACCGCCGTCGGCAGCAGCGACAGGGCGTTCAACCGCGAGGACACGTGCCACCGGCAGACCCGTGCCGCCCGGGCCCACCCGTGCGCAGCGAACCGCTCTGCCTCGGCGGCGAAGAATCGACGTTCCTCGTCGAACCGCCGGCCGTCCAGGGCTCGCACGGTCGAATCCTGATCGGAATGCCTGCGGTACTGGAAGGTCACCCGCGGGTCGAAGACCAGAGAGCCGCCGGTCGCTGCGAGGTCCAGCAGCAGCGCCAGGTCCTGCACGACGTCCAGCCCGGACCGGAAGCCGACGGCCCGGATCGCCTCCGTGCGCCAGGCCAGCGACGGGAAGTAGGTCCAGTTGCCACGGAGCACGCTGACCGCCAGGTTTTGCCCGGCTAGCACCGTCGCGGTAGTTCCGGACGGGGCGTAGAACGCTTTCATCCGGTCGCCCAGCGGCCGGATCACCGCACCCGCGTCGTCGATCACCTGCACCCCGGTGTGCACGATGGTGACATCCGGGTATGCCTTGAACAGCTCGCTGACCAGCTGCAGGTGGCCGAGCAGCATCAGGTCGTCGGCGCCCATCAGCAGCATGATCGGTGCGGTCGCCAACTCCAGGCAGCGCCGGTAGTTGCCGTTCGCCCCCAGGTTCGTCGGGTTCCGCAGGTAGCTGACCCGCGGGTCGTCAAGGGTGGCGAACCAGGCGGCTGGTTCCGGGTCCGGGTATCCGTCGTCGACGACCAGGAGCCGCCAATTCTGGAACGTCTGGGCCAGCACGCTGCGGACCGCGGACTTCATCAGCTCGACGTCGCCGTAGTACGGCAGGGTGACGTCGATGGCGACTGTCACCGCTGGCTCCCGTTCGTCAGTCCGCGGCGCGCGGCTCGGTGGTGGTCGGGGCGGTCGACCCCAGTTGGCCGGCGTGACGATGATGGCGTCCGGTCCGTGCGTCCGGCAAACGGGCATTGCCCGGTCCGGCGCGCGGCCGATGCTAGTGCAGCAGCGTGACCGCCCAGGACAGCGCCGAGGGCCCTGCCGGCCCGGCGGTAGGAGCAGCTGGGAAACGCAAGGACGGCGACACCTGATCCGCGTCCCCACCCGAACGGTGGTCCTCGTGAGAAGATTCGCCCGATCGGGGACAGCAGGCCGTGTCCGCTCACCTGACCGCGGGCCGCCTCGGGTGCGCCGCAGCGGCGCGTCACTTCACCTGAAGGAGCTGCCCGGGCATGTCCGTCTATCAGGCCACCGTCGACCCGGCCGAGCGCAACACCAGCCACACCATGATGGTGGAACTGATCGGCACCGACAAGGAGGTGCTGGACGTCGGCTGCGCCTCCGGGTATCTGGCCGAGGCCCTGGGTAAGAACGGCTGCATGGTCAGCGGGGTCGAGTACGACCGGGCCGAAGCGGAGAAAGCGCGCCCGTTCCTGGACCGGCTGGTGATCGCCGATCTCAACCAGGCCGATCTGGCCGGCGAATTCCCGGATACCCAGTTCGACACCATTGTCTTCGGCGACGTGTTGGAGCACCTCCTGGAACCCGCCCGGGTCCTGCAGTCCGCGCTCGGGCTGCTCCGGCCCGGCGGCACCGTCGTCATCTCGATCCCCAACGTCGCCCACGGTTCGGTGAGACTGTCTCTGCTACAAGGGGTGTGGAACTACACCGACACCGGTTTGCTGGACCGCACGCACATCAAGTTCTTCACCTTCGATTCGCTGCTCGCCCTGCTGGACGGGGCCGGTCTGGTCGTGACCGAGATCCGGTCGACCGTCGCCGATCCGCTGGCCACGGAGGTGGCGATCCGGCAGGACGACCTGCCCCGGGACGCGGTGGACTGGGTTCGCAGTCAGCCGCATGCGCAGGCGTATCAGTTCGTGCTAACCGCGGCTATTGCCGGTGGTGACGGCGGTGACGGACCCACCGAGCACGCGACACACGTGTTGCCGGGCATGGAATCGCCGCCGACCCGCGACGTTCACACCGAAGCGGCCGAGCTTCGGGCCCAGGTCGAGGCGGTGACCGGGCAGCTGGAGGTGGCCCGAACCTCCGTCCTGGACCTGCAACGCCGGGAGCTGACCAGCCAGGATCACGCCGTGGCGCACGAGGCCCAGGTCGCCCGGCTCCGCGCCGAGACGGACCGGGCCAAGGGCGAGGTCGCCCGGGCGACAGTGCAGATGCACGACGCGGTAAAAGACGCCCAGTACGCGCACTCCGAGCTCGCCAAGTCGATCAAGGACTCACAAGGCGCGCACGCGCGGCTGGCGGAGGCACTGACCGACCTGGGACGGGCGCAACGGGAACTACGGGAACAACACGGACACCGCCAGCAACTTCAGCATGAGCTGGTCGAGGTGACCCAGGAGGTGACCCTGCACCGGGAGCGGCCGGTCCGCAACGCCGTGGCGGCGGTCGTCGGCCCACGGACCTGGCGAGTCATGGCCGCACCGGTGCATGCCTGGCGACGGCTCCGCAACGGCGTCCGCCGATGACATCGCCGGCCCGGCCACTGTTCTCGGTCGTCACCCCGGTGTACGAACCGCCGTTGGACGTGCTCCAGGAAATGATCGAGTCCATCCGCGATCAGGCATTCCCGGATTGGGAATTGATCATGGTGGACGACCGGTCTCCCTCCCAGGAGGTCCGGACGTTGCTGCGCGCGGCGGCCGCCGAAGACCCTCGGATCCGTGTCATCGAACGGGTCGAGAACGGCCGGATCGTCGCCGCGTCCAATGACGGGGTCGCTGCGGCGCGCGGGGAGTTCATCGTCTTCGTCGATCACGACGATCTCGTGTACCCAAAGGCTCTCGAATTGGTGGCCGAGGCCATCGACGCCGAACCGGACGTCGATTACGTCTACACCGACGAGGACAAGGTCGACGCGGAAGGGTTGCACTACAACGATTTCCGTAAGCCTGACTGGTCACCCGAACGGCTGCGGGGGCAGATGTACACCGGTCACCTGTCGGTGATGCGGGCAAGTCTGGTCCGCGAGGTGGGGGCGTTCCGGGATGGTTTCGACGGGTCGCAGGACCACGACCTGACCCTGCGGGTGGGCGAGCGGGCCCGCAGGGTCGTCCACATCCCCAAGGTGCTGTATTCCTGGCGGGTGGTGCCCGGGTCGGCTGCCGGCGACGAGAACGCGAAACCGTATGCCCGCGAGGCCGGCCGGCGCGCGGTGCAGGAACATCTCGAACGGGTGGGCATCGATGGGCAGGCATTGCTGGGACCGGTGCCCGGTTGTTACCGGGTCGTCCGCAGCGGCGACCCTGCGCAGAAGGTCAGCGTCATCATTCCCACCCGCGGTGATGCCGGGATGGTCTGGGGGCTGCGGCGTTGCTACGTCGTCGGGGCCGTCAGGTCGATCCTGAACAAGGCCGGACACGACAATTACGAGATCGTGGTCGTGTACGACGACAGCACCCCACCGGGGGTCCTCGACCAATTGACCGACCTCGCGGGTGACCGCCTGGTGCTCGTCCGGTTTTCCGAGCCCTTCAATTTCAGCGCGAAATGCAATGTCGGGTTCCTGGCCTCCACCGGTGATGTCGTGGTGTTCATGAACGACGACATGGAAGCCATGTCGGACGGGTTCCTGGCGCAGCTGGTCGCTCCGTTGGCAGAGCAGGACGTCGGAATGACTGGCGCCCAACTGTTCTACGGCGACGGAACCGTGCAGCACGCCGGCCATGCCTACATCACGGGGCACTACGCGCATGCGTTCCAGGGGCTGCCGGACGACGACCCGGGTCCGTTCGGGGTGCTCAGGATTAACCGGGAAGTGTCCGGGTTGACGGCCGCCTGCGTCGCCATCCGCCGTGACACCTATCAGGAGGCGGGCGGATTTTGCGAGGAATTGCCCGGAAGTTTCAACGACGTCGACCTCTCGCTCAAGCTCCGCAGCCTCGGCTACCGGCTGGTGTGGCTCTCGGAGGTGAAGCTCTACCATTTCGAGTCCCGCACCCGCGACAACACTGTTCATAGCTGGGAACACCGGCTGGTGTTGCGCCGGTGGGGCCTGCCTGAGCGGGATGACTACCTGCCCGACGCGACCGCAGCTCCGCTGGGGTAAAGACTTCGGTTCTGCGTAGACGTACTCGAAACTGTCGACTCACTGTTCCCGACGGATGAGCCGACCACTACCGATGCCTGCGCCGATCCGCCTGGGGGAAAGACCAGGGCGGGACACGTTGTCCGCTGCGAGAGTTCACCGTGCACGGAGCAGTCTCCGCGACACGGTCGGCTTCAAACCCATGAGCCGAAGTCGTCGTCGCGGCTTCGCTTGTTGGCAATACTCGACTGAACGTTTGATTGACAAGTTTGACCGGGCGCTACCCCACGGAGTGATGCAAGCTGTAGCGGCATGCTCACGTGCTGTTGACATGTTCCTGGATGCCGTCGGGGCGTCGTCCTGGTTCCCTCGGCGCCGTCCAGCTTGCGCTTCTCAGATCTTTCTCCGTGTCCAGCCTGGGAGTATTGGGTCAAGTCAATGACGAATGCTTACGTTGGAGGGTATTGGGGGGCTCGGCCTGAGTCGGTGGCGGACTTATCTGACCGTTTGAGGTCTTTCTTAGGATCGCTCGGCGAGATCGATCCCCTAATGAAGTCATGGTACAAGAAAGGCAACACTCGTCAGTCCGAATCAGGGGGGCAGGTCGAACTGACTTCGGAGGCGTTGAGAGAATTGCTTCTCTCCGGCAGGGCACGTCGCGATGATCCCTCGCGGTCGGTGATTGAGGAGTTAGGGTTCGTTGTCGGGCTCTGGAACGGGCAGAGTCCGCAGGTTGGACTGATGGCCATTTGGGGTGCAGCGCCTGCGGTTAGCACAATAGGTAATAGCGTCGCACTGGACCTCCCATACCCACGCGGAGCGGCTCAGGGTCTGTACGAACGGGGTCATGCCTTGGCCGCCATTCGTGCCGTCACTAGCGCGTGGTCTCCTGCATGGGCGACGTGGACTAACGACGAGTTGCGCACATCGCAACAAGTGAAGCCTGGCGAGGTTGTTGTAGGATGGGCAACTTATCTAGATTCGACATTCCCCAGTCACGTCGGACGCCTACCAGCAGGAACCATAGTCGAGACCGCTAGCGGCGGGACTCTCGTCATTGCTGATGGAAGTCCAGTGAATGTGTCCACTTCAACGGTACTGGAAATTCGGAATGCTCTTGGCAAGGCTTTATTTCCTGGATGATTGGGATGCAGGTGCTGGCGATCAAGGCGTCGAGAAAGGTGACCACGGCTCGTATGACGGCATCCCTTAGGTTCATTCCGTGACTAGCCCGAGTAAGCGGCCTGGGATCAGCGCCACCGAGTTAACCTCGATCTTTCGCGCCAAACCCGGGTTCCCCTTCGGTAGCCCGGGAAGATCATCTTCTGCCGTGCTTTCTGGTGTTGGGTAGACCGATGATACCGGTGTCGCCGGTTGGCGCCGGGTTCCACTGCCCCGGGGGTGGGTTTACTGCTGGGCGAGGGTGTTTGGCCTGGTCAGGCCACCTGAGGCAGTCCTTGCAGCCGGGTCAGGCCGGTGGTGATGAGGTCGACGTGTGGTGCGTGCGCGGACAGGTGCAGCCAGGTCCGGCGGGAGTGACGGGCGATGCTGCCGGCGATGGAGAACAATCGCAGGCGGAGTCGTTTGGGTTCCCACACCCTGGCGTCTTCGCCGGTGAGCGCGAGCATCTGCATCCACGCGGTCAGTTCGGTGGCCAGCATGACGACCGCTATCCAGATCTGGTTTTGTGAGACGTCATGCAGCGGAAGGTTTCTCAGCCCGGTGTCTTTCATGTTCCGGATCCGGTCCTCGCACCGGGCTCGCCTGCGGTGCCGCAGTTCCAGGTCCGGGAGTTGCCCGCGGGTGGTGTTGGTGATGAACGCGGTGAGTCGGTTGCCGTCGATATCGGTGAACCGCAGTTGCGCGCCGGGGTGTGGTCGTTCCGCGCGGACGATGACCCGCATCCCTTCGGGCCATCCGGACAGGTCGAGCAGCCCGGTCAGTTCGGTGACCCGCGCCCCGTCCCGTGGTCTGCGGTCGGCATCGTAGGCCGGGGTCCACGCCGACGCCGGGATGGTTTCCAGCTTGGCGACCATGTCCAGGCTGAGGGTGAACCCCACCGAGTAGGCAAGGCGTCGGGTGGTCAGCCAGTTCAGGAATTCGTGGGTGCCGCCGGCACCGTCGGTGCGGATCAGCACCTTCCGTCCCCGTCTCCGATCGGGACCAGTAGACGGCAGTTGCCGCAGCGCGGTCTTGGTGACCTCGATGTGATCGACAGCGGTATTCGAGCCGGCGTTGCCTTTTCGGAGCAGCATCGCCAGGGGTTCGCCGGTGCCACCGGCGCCGTGGTCGACCCACGCCCCGATCGGGTGGTGACCGAAACCGCGTTTGAAAGTCGCTGCCGCCAGCTCCTTCTCACTGTGCGCGGTGATCAGGGTAGCGTCCAGATCGATGATCAACGGGTCACTGGCTGTGGACTGGTGATCCGGTGCATCGCTGTCCGCGAGGTCCCAGACCCTGGCCCGCACCGCGGCCCTGGCGGTGTTGATCGCAGCCAACGCTGCGGGTGCATCGGCAGCGAGGGTGTCGATCAGCCGGGACACCGTCGGATCGGATGCGACGTGCCCGAAGACACCGGGTTCGGACCGGACCTGGGCGATGTCGGCCAGGCAGTCACCGCCGATCGCGACCGAGATCGCCAGGTCCAGCAGGACCTTCCCCGGGTCGTGCACCGCCAACGGCCGCATCCACGGGGTCAGCACGGTGGACAGTTCAGCGTCCAGGCCGATCCGGCTCGCGGTGGCGGCGAGCAGCACCGCACCCGCGTGGGACACCGCCCGGTGGGCGGTGGTGTCGACGATCAGCGACGGGTACGAACCGGTAGACTTCAACATCAGAAAGGTGCTCCTGGATTTGGTGCGGATGGTCCCTCAGCAAGACCTATCCTCCCAGTTCAGGGCACCTTTCCTCATGATCAACACAGCCTCAAACAATACCCGCGTGAAAGCGCGAGGCTAGGCCCACTTACAGTTGCCGAATCCCGCACACTTCTGCCTCCACGCTAGGCAGGTTGAGGCGGATCCGAGTACCTGCGGGAAGGCTGGTCCAAACCGGGGTTGTCTCGCCGGCGCCTACTGACTTCAGCCGGTTCCCGGCGTCCAAGGCGTCCGCAAGGGCCACAGCGATTGTCCCACCGGTCGCCGACCTAACGGTGAGCCGCGACCGCCCGCCTGGCGCGAGCAGGACCAGATGCGGGTCCGGACCGGTCGCCAGAGCTGTTACGCACTGCCGACCCTGGTCGCTGTTCGGGGCATCAGTGACGGTCATGCCCGGCGCATCCTGCAGGTCAGCGGGTGCGGCGCCATCATCCGGCGCCCCGCCGTCGGTGCGGTCACCGATCGCGATTTGTAGACCCAAGCGGGCCTTGATGAGCCCCTGGGCGGTGACCGGCGTTGTCGGTAACCCGCGGGCCGCCAGCTCTGTCAGAGTGGGGCCCGTGACGTCGATGTTGTAAACCGGGTCAGGTTGATAGCCGACCAACGGCTCGCCATTCGCGATCAAGGTCCCTGCCGCAATGATGGTTTCTCGAAGTGGTTGTTCGCGGTGGGCTTCGCTGGCTGCCAGCTGTCGTAGAAATCCCACGTTGATGACCAGAAGCACACCCAGGGTGCCGACGGCCAACGGGCGGGCCCAGGTAGGCCGGGCCAGCTGGGACAGGGCGAGAGTCAATGCGGGCAGAGCCATGGCGAGCGCTACGTAGGTGTATCGCGACGAGGATGTGTCGGGCCGCCCGAAACCGGACAAGAGGAAGAATCCGGCCGCGCCGTAGAACCCGACGACAGCAACGGCCTGGTTTGCGGACCCGGGCCGGCTGACCGCGATGGCGACCGACGCGACAACCGCCCAGATGCCCACCGCGATCACCACCAGCAACCCCAACGACGACGGCAAGTTGGTGGTGGAGGAAAAACTATCGCGCAGGCCGTTCATGACGTGGGCGGCCAGGGCCGCTGGGCCGCCCTCAGCTGCTATGGTCCACGGCGGCTTCGGTAGCTGCGGCGTCAGCACGAACCACAGCCCGAAGACGGCGGCTGGCACCCCGCCGACCACCACTGGCCGAATCAGCTCACGTGACTTCGCCAATGTCAGCAGAGCGACGAATGCGACGCATGGCACGCCGATCCCGGAACACATCAGACTGATGATCAGCAGCAGCACTGCCCACCCGTCACGGCGACTGAGGCGGTCGCGCGTGTCGACGACCAAGGCGGCCGCCCAGCCCGCCAACAGGCTGCCGACAAAACCGATTTGAAACGCCCACAGGAGGTTCTCGGCCCCGGCGCCGAACAACATGAACAGACTCGAACCCGCCGTGGCGATGGCGGGGTGTACTCCAGCTCGGAGCATCACCCGCCAGAGCAAGTGGCTCAGCAGCAGGTGAAGCGCGATCAACAAGGCAATGTAGGGCCAGTACGAACCAAGGCCGAAAATGTCCAGCAGCAGCGTATAGGCGATGATGGGCAGGGTCGACCAGTGTTCGTTGTGTGGCAACCACAGACTGAGCCGCGAGTCCACAAAACCACGGTTGACGACAAACTCCCACTCGTCGCCAAAGAACCACTGGCCACGGTTGACCCACAGCAACGCAACGGCGGCCAAAGCCAGAGTGCTTAGATGAATAAGCAGCCACCAGCGAGGACGCTCGCGCCCTGCAATGGCGGGGGGCTGCGCCGGCCCGAGGTATGGCACAGCCGCACCGCTGGTGTCATTGACGCCCGCGATCAGATTGCGCCGTCCTTCATAGCCTGTTCAATCCACGGGATGACTTCGTCCAGCATGTCCTCCAAGGTGGTCGTGGCCTCAAAGCCCAGGACATCCTTAGCTTTGTCCACTGCCGGGACCCGGCGTTGAACGTCGTACTCGAACGCAGGGTCGTGGACCAGTCGCAAAGCTTGATCCGGTCCGTTGACCTTGCGCCAGATGACTTCGGCCAGTTCCACCACGGTGTGTCCCGTCGCCGTAGACAGGTTGAAGTCGTCGTTGCGTGCCGCCGGGTGGGACATCGCGTCAACGATGCCTCGAGCCAAGTCACCGCCGTAGGTGTAGTGCCGAATCTGATTGCCCTCACCCAAGATGTGCAGGGGGTCCTGCCCCTTCAGAACCTTCTGTACGAGATCCGGAACGACGTGACTCATCGCGAGCTTCACGTTGCCTGAATCGATCTCAACATCTCCCAGGGCGCGAGACTCGCCAACGCCGACGCAGTTGAATGGCCGGAGGATGGTGTACGGCAGTTGGTACTGATCCCACGCAGCTCGAGCGAAATACTCCACCGCCAGCTTTTGAAATCCGTAGGAGGATAGCGGTGGCGGTACCTTGCGCTCGTCGCCCTCGCGAGAGGGCCAGGTTTGGGTGGACTCGAATACCATCGAGGAGGACAGGTAAGTGACCTTCTCAAGCTTGCCGCTCCTGTTCGCGGCAATCGCGGCATCGCACGACGAAGCGATGATCCGCTCGTTCTTGGCCAGCAGATCATAAGCGTATGTGTGAAAGTAGGATATTCCACCGATAAGCGCAGCGCCGGCAATGAAATGATCACAATCGATCAGCAACTCGGTCATTAACTCGGTATCCTGGACATCTCCCTTGATAAGGTTGTAGTACTTGTTGTCATCGTAGGACTTTTCCACCGGGCCGTACTTGGAGTAGTTGTCGACACCGACGACCGCGTACCCCCGGCGCAAGAGTTCTTCCACTACGTAGCCACCGATGAATCCGGCGGAGCCGCTGACCAGGACCTTTTTCATGTGTTATCCGATCGAATCGTTCTGGTGGGTCGGGTTGTGCGCGTCGGCGTCCGCTACCAGCTGGTCGGCTTCGGCACGCAGGGTCGTCACGTCTACCCTGGGTCGGAACGCGAATTTGTACCATCGCAGGTAGTGCGGGATCCATTGGGCCAGCTTGAAGTTCGAGGTTCCCGCGGTACGGTCAAGCCAGATTGTTGGTATTTCCGCCACCGGGCGACCCAACCGGCGGGCTTTCGCAGTGAGCTCCAGCCCGATCTCGAAGCCATCCCTGGAGTGGATTCCGACCTCCCTGACGAACTGTCGGTCGTAGGCCTTGAATGAGTTGGTGGCGTCCCGAGTGCCGATACGGGTGAGCAGGTGCAGCGAGCGACCGGCGGTGCGAGACAAGACTGACTTGAGCAGGGGGCCGCCGACCTGTTGGCCACCGGGCATGTACCGAGAGGCCGCGGCCACCACCACCCCGCGTTCCACCAATCGAACCATGTCGTCGATCAGACGGGGATCGTCACATCCGTCGGCCATCGTGACCACGACGGTCGGGGCTTCTGCCGCATCGATGCCGAACCTGATGGCATTCGCCGGTCCTGGGCCATAGGTACTGACGGCCACCCGAATGCGGGGCTCATCAAGGGAAAGTCGCTCGATCACGGGGACCGTGGTGTCCTCGGCAAAATCAACCACAACGACGACCTCGAAACTGAGCTGGACTCCCTCGATCAGGCGGGCCAGCGGCGCCTCGATATTGACTCCCTCGTTGTAGGCGGGAATTACCACGGAGACCCGTGGGCCATCCGGTCCAATCACACCCGGACCCCGTTCCCCAGCAGGTTCCAGATGTCGGCCACCGGCTTTGCCGTCGTGAGGTCGTGGTACTCAGCGTGTGGGGTGGCAATGATAAGGAGGTCGGACTCCTCGAGAACCTGATGGAGGGGAAGCAGGGTCGGATCGACTGTGACATGCGGATCGGTGGTGATCACCCGTTTCGCCTTGAACGACAGCACTCGGCGGAGCTTGTAGGACAGGCTGGAACGGATGTCATCCGAACCCGCTTTGAATGCCATTCCGAGGATTCCAATGGTCATCTCCGCCAGGTCGAAGCGTTCTTCCAGGCGGCTCACCAGATACAACGGCAGACCCTCGTTGACGAGCATTGCCGAATGCCCAAGCGCGAATTGGTTATTGCTGAATGCCGCCAGTTGCATGGTGTCCTTGAAAAGGCATGGTCCAGCGGCGAATCCTGCCCCGGGTAGATCGGCCGCCCGAGGGTAGTCCTGGGTGAGGGCGGCCCGTATCTTTTCGAAGTCCAAGCCGCGGTCGTTGGCCATCATGTAGAACTGATTTGCCGCGGCAAATTTGATGTAGCGCCAGGTGTTGGTGAAGAGCTTTGCCAGCTCCGCTTCTTCGGGTTCCAGGGTCACCAATGTGTCGGTGAGCAGGCCGAACAACTCCTGGGCCCGCTTCTGACCCCGCTCGGTGCGCGCTGACACAATCTGGGGAAGCGAGAACAATTCGTCCATTGCTTTGTGTTCAGCTATTCGTTCGGGGCAGAACGCGACATCGATATCGACCCCGAGGTCGGCAATCATTCGCTCGACGAGGGCCGTCACGCCGGGGAACACCGTGCTTCGCAAGACGAGCAGCTGCCCGTCCCGGAAGAACGGAGCGCATGCCTGCAGGGCCCGGGGTATCGCCTTGGGGTCCGGATTGAGGTGCTCATCCACGGGGGTCCCGATGACGACCACGACATGCTCGGCGTTTGCCACCTCGGCTGGATCGGTGGACGCCCGGAGCAGGCCAGTCGCGAGGGCCTTCCGCAGCATCGGTTCGGCTCCCGGTTCCAGGAAGGGCAACCGACCCTCGTTGATCCCGGCAACCGCGTCCTCAGAGATATCGTGGATGACGACCGAAGCGCCGCGCGAGGCGAATGCAATGGCGAGGGGCAGACCGACATGCCCGCCCCCGCCGATGACCACCACATCCTCGGTGTATTCGACTGGTAGAGCGCTACCCGAGCTCGCCATATCGCAGGATCCTTGTCCGTATCCACCGGGGTGTCTGACAGCCGAGCCTCAGGCCGTCGCTGACCGTTCGTTGGTGCACGCTACCCGAGCGCTGCGTGGTCTCAGGCCCAACGGCGGGGGTACCAGCGTGTCGCCATGGCGGCTCACGGGATGACTCGTTCCCGGCACGGCGCCGATGGTGGTGGGGCAAAGATGTGGCTGATGCCGGTACGGCCGATGTTACCGTCAGGCGTGCTCGACACCACGATCGGACCCACCCAGGGCAGCAACAGGGGGCGGGCCCACTACCGGCCGACGGTGCCAATGGTTTGCCTGGTTGTTGGGCTGATCGCCAGCCTCGCCAGTATATGGCTGCGTGGCCGGGTCCCGGTTCCGCTGGGGTTGGGCGGGCCTGATGACATGCTTTTCGTCCGCTCGGCCATCCACCTGGCCAACGGCGAGTGGTTAGGACCGTACGACGACATCACCCTTGCCAAGGGTCCGTCGTACCCGATGTTCATCGCGACCGCCCACTGGCTGGGTGTGGAGGTCAAACTGGCGGAGCAGGCGACCTACCTCCTCGCTTGCCTTGTCATCGCCTTTGGCTTCTGGTACGGCACCCGCCGGACCGTGCTCTCGACCGGGATCTATGAGACCTTGGCATTGGATCCGTTCGGGTTTAGCTTCGACAGCGCATCGCTGATGCGTGACAATTGGTATTCCTCGCTTGGTTTGCTCTTTCTCGGTGCAGTTTTCCTAGCGTTGGTCATCGCGATTCGTGGTGGCCGGCTCATCTGGATCGTGCTGAGTTCGCTATTCGCAGGGTTGGTAGGCGCGACCTTTTGGCTGTGCCGCGAGGAGGCCGTAACCATCGTCCCCGCGGTGGCCATCATCGTGTTGGGTTTGCCACTGCTCAGGGTAGGTCGATGGCTCCGACTGCCGAAACACGAACGTTTCAGTGCGACTGTCATTTGCAGGGCCAGGCGCTTCTCGCTGTCAGCCATTGTAATTGCGGTATCACTGGCGGTGCCCACGGCTGCGGTCGGCATGATCAACGAGGACCGGTACGGGGTTCGCCTGACGAACGACTACTCAGTTGGAGCGTTCGCCCGGGCATATGCCGACTGGACCCGGGTTGACGGGGGTTCGACCATGTTCTCGGTTCCGCTGACCTACCGGCAACGCGCGCTAGTCTATGAGGTCAGCCCTGCGGCCCGGGAATTGGAAGCCTATATGGAGAGCGGGGACAAAGGTTTCGCCGTTCTCTCCTGCAAGGCTCCCCACTGTGATTTCCCAGGTGCGCACATGGGCTGGGAGATCCGATTGGCCGCGAAAGTCGCCGGGCACTACGAGTCAGGACAGGGTGCACAGGAATACTTCAGCCGACTCGACAGTGAAATAATTGCCGGTTGTGAAAGCGGATTTCTACGTTGTACGCCCCAGCTGCCAGTATCATTGCAACCGCTGCAACGCACCTCCTTGAAAGAACTCTCCTCTTATTTCCGACAACTGATATCCATCACAGTATTCTCTACGAATGTTTTCGACCCGCCGGTTGCGGTTTGGCCTGATGCCCAGAACCAGTTACAGCTGACCCGCGGGGTCGTGCACGGCCTCCCCGCTGATGCCGAGGCCGCGGCGGCGCAGATGGATCAATTCTTGTCTGTCTCATGGCCGTACGACATTCTTAGAGCTGTTTACACTTGGCTGCTGCCGCCTCTGGCCTTGATAGCACTGGCCATGCTGGTCGCGGGTTGGCGGCGAGCAAGGTGGCCGTTCACGTCTGAATTCATTCTGCTGGGAGCTTTGCTCGCCGCGTACCTGACGCGGACCGCCGCTCTGGCAGTCGTCAAAGCGACCGATTACGATGCGGCCGCATCGCGCTACCAGATGCCCGGACACGTTCTACTGATGGCCTTTGCGGTCATTGGTACTGCAGTTGCCGCGCACAAGGCGTTGCGCCGTCGCGAACAACGAGCTGCGTCGGCGTTGGAGCCAGCGTTCACTGAGGTGGCCGGCGGAGAACAGCGTTGATGAACCGCCGCTTGACCCTGATCAGTTGCTCCTCGCGTCTGGAGACGGGGAAGGCGGGGTTCGGTACGGGCGCCCTGTCGTGCACGGTCAGAGGGGGGACCTCGGGCTCCGAGGTGGTGTCCAAAGGTGAAGTTGACGCCAACCGGGCGGAGATGGCTGCAGGATCCTCATCGACCCAGCTGGTGACCCCGCCGGTGCGTAGTTCCGAAATTATCTTGGAAGGGGTCCCGCGAGGAACCCGCTTCAGCGAAACATAGAATTCGAGCTCGTTGTATGCGGTAGGTACGATCTGCTGAATCGTGAAATCGAGCAGACCCATTAAGCCCAGTTCGGTAAGTTGTTCGACGAATGAGGCAGGCGTAAAAAGCCACACATGGCAGTCGACGTAACGTTTTTCCTCGCTGCTCAGTCGGACCTGATTCATCGTGCCGGTGAGGTCGTGCAATCTGTCGGCAGTGGTGACTTGCTTTCCCTCCCACATCTCGTTGACGGGTGCCTCGACTACCGTTCGAAAGTAGTCGTACACCGCACGTATCGAGGGGCGCGTGTCCCTATCGTTATGCGCCTGGAGCATCTGACCGACGGTGGTTGGCGGTCGCAGAGCGTCGAAGGTAAAACGCCGATCCGGAATGGCGAGCACCAGCGCCCCGTCGTCGGCCAGAATTGAGGCAACATCGGAGAGCCACCCGATCGCGTCGGGAACGTGCTCGATGACGTGGGACGCCACGACCCACTGATATGGGGCGTCGCTTTTCACGGCGTTCACCAGCGAACGTATCTCACCGCTCGGCGAGTGCAGCGCGAAATCGATGTCCGGGACGTCGTCGACGTTGACTCCCGGATGAGCACGATAATGGCTACGAATGGCCGGAGAATCGTAGACGTCCACATAGCGGACATCGCACGTAGGGCGTAGCGCAACAGGTTTGTCAAGGGGCCCGATCTCCAGACCCAAACCGGAGGTCAGGTTACCTAGGGACATGAGAAGTTCTCGGCGCTGCGGATCGGCGGGCATTGGACTCCTAAAACGGCGGACCTGGCAGGCCGCTACTATATCCTCGGCCACGGGGCCATTCGTGATGCGACAGGCTGCCCGATGACCAGTTGGAAGATACTGTCACCGAGGGGGCGTGACCAGATAAATACGATAATCCGCGGCGCCCTGATTAGCATGGTCGATCTCGCGCAAACACGGCTGCTCGAGCGGAACTTCAGCCAGCACGTAGGTCACGCTCTGTTGCCCGAACGAACTGCAGGAATCGAAGGTGGCATTGATGATGTCGGCCCACGGGTTGCTCAGAACAGGATCTCCGCTGCCAGGGGCCCACTGCAGGGTGGCATACCGGTTCCATTGATCTTCATACACATCGGTGGGGTCCACCGTGGACCACATTTCCCGGGACGGGTACAGCTGAACCCCGTTGTACGAGGGCACCCCGGACTCGACCAGCACCGAGCTGAGCTGGCGGCTGCCAATGCCGAGCCAGTGTCCTGGTCGCTGGGCTTCTATCCGGGCAACGGCGGCGCCCATCGTTGTCTCCCGGAGGTCGAAGATTCCGCGATAGAGCGGGTTGATCCCGGCCCCAAGCACAAGCGAAATGATGAGAAAGGCGATGGAGGCGAGCAAAGGCAGACCACGGGTGAAGAGGATGACGGCAAGGACGAACAGGACAGCAATGATCCGGTGGTGGGTGGCTGTGGTAAGAGCGGAATCGCCGCCGCGGGCCAGGGACGCCCATACCACCACGATGCTGGCGGTCGCTGCACCGGCGGTCGCCCAGGTCACCGACCAGGGCACCATGACACTACTGTGATCCAACCGGTTCACCAGAAGACCGATAGTGAGGACGCTGAGGACGCTGAATCCGATGCGAATGCGTGGGATGACGGTGCGGTCCAATAGCAGTAAGCGGGCGATCGGATCCCACCCGGGGAGCACCTGGAAGGCGATAAGTAACAACGTCATAGCAAGGCAACCGACTATTGCCCATTGCCACCGCCCGAGTATCCGCCGATCATGGACGGCGAACCACGTGAGCGGGATGACCAGGAACAGACCGACGAGTACCGGCGTGGCTGCCTCGGAATTGTTTGAGCCGAGCGCGCCGGTGTAGATGCCTCCGGTTTTCAGTGATTCCGCGAACGGGGCACTGAAGAACTGCACCAATCCGTCGAAACCGACCGCTCCGGCGGCCTGGACACGGTGGCCGGGGTAGACCGTGTTGTAGAACGAGGTGATGGTGGCCGAGTGGGTGACGAGGAAAATCCCGACGACAGCCACCGCAGTGACCGCGCCGATGCCAAGGGGAACGAGCCTGGACGCAGCCCGCGCAAACCCCGTTCTTCCGGGCCCGGCTGCGTCCAGCAGCGTGCCGGCGCTGAAAGCCGCGGCAACCAGCACGCACGGGATGATGTAGGGCGGGTAGAAGGTCAGCACGGTGGCAACAGCGAGGTAGCCGGTCGCCGCGGACCACCCGATGCGTACCAACAGACGGTCATCGCGCAACGAGAACAGGACGGCGGCGATTGCCAGCATGCAGAGCGCGGCGGGTAGCACCGTGCTCGGCACGAACCACCATTGCAGCAGCGGGCAGAAGAAGAATGCAACCGCGATCACGGCACTGGTCAGCGGGCGCCGGGGCAGCAGGGTAATCAACATCAGGTACCCGGACGTCATGACCGCGAAGGCGGAGAACCACCAACGGAACGCCAGCCCGTGATCCAGCCCGAGGAACAGAAATCCGATCGCGTTGGGCCGGAACAAAGTGATCCAGCTCCAGGACGGCAGGTCCAGGAGCACCGTGGTATCCACGCCCGGACCACCGCCGGGGAAGGCCTGGTTGAACTCGGGGTAATTCTGGGCGGCTTGCGAGACCAACAATGGACCGAAGGTCAGCCATTCGTCGCTACGGACGTCTCGCGGAATCCCAGCGATGAGGTCGGGATCATTGCCGGTTCCAAAAATTCTCCAGAACGATCCGGTGGAACTGCCGGAGATCCCGAGGGCCACCAGAACGATCAGCCCCACCAGGAGTACAGCGGGAAACCACCACAGCATCGGCCACCGCGGCAGTCCGGTCGCCGCGGGCTCGGTGATCCGCCTGAACCAATCCCAGGCTGATGCCACCGCCGCCTGCAGGGAAACCGGCCTCGAGCCCGGTCCGCCGGGACCCGCGAGCGGGCCGGACACGGGAGCGGTGGTCGTCATCGGCGGAGCCCTGCCTGCGCCGACTTGAACTGCGTGCAACACACGCGCATCACCGGGGCTGCAGTCGTGATGAGTGTTTCCGGTGGATCACGGACCAGCGTCCGAAGCGGGGGCGCTGCCGTTGGTGGCTTGCGGCACCCGGGCGACCGCGAACACCGACTGTCCGAACGGGGCCTTCCACTTCGTTTCCAGAGCCCTGGTCCGGGGGATCACCTGACCGTCCCATACCTTCAGCAGACCCCCGTTGCCGGGCGTCATCCGCAGGACCCGCATCGCCACGAACCAGGCGAGCAGCCCCGGAATGTTGACGTAGTGCGCCTTCTCGACCTCCAGGCCGGCGTCCAGCATCGCCGTGCTGAGCGACTTCACGGTGTAGCGGCGGACGTGACCGACCTGCCGGTCGAACGAACTCATCGCGAACTGGAAGGCGGGGACGAACATGATGACCGCACCACCCGGGCGAACGAGGGTGTGTGCCGCCCGTAACGCGGCTACGTGGTCGGGGATGTGCTCCAGCACGTTGAACGCGACGAAGGCCGAGTAATCACCGGGCGGTGGGTTGAACACGTCGATGCCGGTGACGTGCACCCGCGGTTCGTCCTTGAACCGCTCCTTGAGCACCGCGAGCCGCGGCGGGTCGACGTCGGTAGCGGTGACCTGCGGAACCCCGGCCGCCAGCCAGCGGCCGGCGTAATCACCGAGCCCACTGCCCAGTTCGATCGGATTGTTCCCGAGATACGGCAGCGCCAGCGAGGTGAGCCAGTGGTGGTAATTCTCGGCGTCCGCCAGGGATTCCAGGGTTTGCGACTGCAGCGTGTTGTCGCCCAGGGCCCCCGGTAAATGCAGGTCAGCGCCGGGTCCTACGGTCGGTTCACCCATGGTTGGAGAGGTTACCGGCCCGGTCGGCAAAAACCGGCGACCCTGGGCCTACCCGCGTCTCCTGGGAGGAACGCTCCCGGCGGCCATGGGCGCGGTGGCTGGGTTGCGTGCCCATCCGTCGTTACCATTTCGGCGACCGCCGTTCGCACGAACCGGGCCGAGTGTAAGAAACGCAGCGGATGAGGGTGTTGTGACCAGTACAGGTGTTGTCACCAGTGGGTCGGTGGGGATCGCGCCAGTCGCGGGGCAGGATCGGCAGCTGCACGGGCACGACGACGGACGCGGCGCATCGGATTTGCCGGCCCAGGCCGGACGGTCGCCCGCGGACGACCGGTCCGCCGCAGAGCCCCAGCCGGCCGCCGGAGCGCTGGTGCCGTGCGAGTTGACCATCCTGATGCCCTGCCTGAACGAGGCCGAGACCCTGGCGGTGTGCATCCGCAAGGCACGGGCGTCGTTAGCGGCATTGGGTATCGACGGCGAGGTGTTGATCGCGGACAACGGTTCGGACGACGGCTCGCAGAAGATCGCCCGTGCCGAGGGCGCCAGGGTGGTGCCGATCCCGCGCCGCGGCTACGGCGCCGCGCTGCAGGGTGGCATCGAGGCGGCCCGCGGTCGCTTCGTGCTGATGGCCGACGCCGACGACAGCTATGCGCTGGACGACATCGGCGGGTTCGTCACCGCGCTCCGCGGCGGCGCCGACCTGGTGATGGGTAACCGCTTCCAGGGCGGCATCGCCCCCGGCGCCATGCCCCCGTTGCACCGCTACCTCGGCAACCCCGTGCTGTCCCTGGTGGGGCGGTTGTTTTTCAAGATTCCGGTGGGCGATTTCCACTGCGGCATGCGCGCGTTCCGCAGGGACCGGATCCAGGCGTTGGGGATGCAGACCGACGGGATGGAGTTCGCCAGCGAGATGGTGGTGCGGGCGTCCCTGAACAAGCTGGCGATCACCGAGGTGCCGACCACGTTGCGGCCGGACGGGCGCAGCCGGGCGCCGCACCTGCGGACCTGGCGGGACGGCTGGCGACACCTGCGGTTCCTGCTGGCCTTCAGTCCGCGCTGGCTGATGGTGTACCCGGCGCTGACGCTGCTGGTGGTCGGCGGTCTCGGGTTGCTGTGGCTCTCGTTCGGACCGCACGAAATCGGTGGGGTCGCGTTCAGTGTGCAGACCATGCTGGCTTGCGCGACGGCGGTGATCGCGGGGGTGCAGACTCTGGGGTTGGCCATCGTCTCCCGGTCGTACGCGTCGCACCTCGGGCTGCTGCCGTCGAACCAGCGCATAGAGAGCTGGCTGGAGCGGATCACCCTGGAGCGCGGCCTGATCATCGGCGTGCTCGCTTCCCTGCTGGGCGTCGCCGCGTTCGTCGTTGCGCTCATTCGTTGGGGCGCAGAGGGCTTCGGCCAGCTCGACCCGCTGAGCACGATGCGACTGCCGATCCTGGGCATGGTGTTCATCGTCGGTGGGCTGCAGTTGATCATGGTCAGCTTCACCATGAGCCTGAGCCGGATCGAACCCCGCTAACCGCCCGGCCTTCGCTCCAGCGTGCAGGTGCGTGCAGCGCGCGACAGTGCGCGGTAGGGTGAGCGGCATGTCCGCCATCGACGAACTGTTGATCCGCCATCACATCGACCTGGACCAGGCCGAGCGGGCCTTGCGTCGCGTCCTGGAACCGACGGTCCCGCTGACGCCACACCAACTCGACGAGCTGCAGGACTCCGGGTTCGACCTGGCGGCGCGGATCGACACCGACCGCGTGCTCGCTGACGAAGCGCTTCGTCAGCGCGATCTCGGCACCGCCTACACCGGCACCGAGGTGGCGACGAACAACTCCATTTCGGCCGGACGCGTCCGGAGCAGGGCGGCCGCCCGCGAACTCGTCGCGGTGATCGTCGACGGCGTGCAGCGTTTTCCCCGGTTCCAGTTCGACGAGGCCGGCCGGTTCCGCACCGGGTTGGACAAGGTGACCCCGCACGTCCCGGACGACTGGTCGTGGATCGGCTATCGCAACTACCTGGGCATCCCGTCGCTGGACCTTGACGGCGGCGCCGTCACCCCGCTCGAGTGGCTGGCCGCCGGGAAGCCGCCGGCCGCCGTGATCGCCGCCATGGGCAACTCCTGGTGAGAGCCAGGCCCAGGTTCCCCGATCCGCCGCCAGCGCTGCCGGCTGCCGGCCCGGGTGACCTGACCGGCATCGACGCTCCGCTGTGGCGCGTCTTCCCGACCACCAGCACCCACGCCGGCCCGTGGAACGTCCTGCGCCATTGGGGTCCGGCCGCGGCCCGGTTCGACCCGCATCCGCCCCCGCCGGCGCACCACCCGGAGAAGGGGGTGCTCTACGCCGCCAGCGACGCGGTCACCGCGCTGGCCGAAGCGTTCGGAACCACCCGCACGGTCGACGTGCGGACTCAGGACCCGTGGCTGGTCAAGTTCACCGTCGATCTGCGGCCCCTGGAGCTGCTCGACCTGACTGGTACCTGGCCCACCAGAGCAGGTGCGTCCCAGCAGATCTGGACGTCCCCCGACCGGCAACGGACGCACCGGTGGGCGCGGGCGATCGGCGCGGAGTTTCCCAGCCTGGACGGCCTCTACTACGGGTCGTCGATGCGCGGGTCATCGAGGCGGGGGGACCGGGCCTACAACGTCGCGCTGTGGACACCGGCGGCGGCGGTGCTGGCCGCCGCGACCGCCCGATTCGCGGAGCCGCTGGCCCACCCGGCGATGGCGGCGATGATCCAGGACGCGTGCATCCGGCTCGGCTACGACTACCTCGGCTGAGTCGATCGATATGCCACCTGGATGCTCCGCCCACTCGGGAAGGTCCGCAATTGGCACCTGGATCGAGCGCGCGTGCGCAGGCCCGGGGGATCAGGTCGGCGGGGCCGAAGACCGCGGGGGATCAGGCCGGCGCGGCGACGACCGGCGTCCGGCGGTAGGCGGCCAGCACTGCAAGTTGCACGGCCAGCGTGACGACGGGCCCGCCGACCTGGGCGGCCAGCCCGCGGGTGAGCGGGTCCACCGGGACCGCGAAGGTAGCGGCGAAGGCAAGGGTGCCGGCGACCCAGGCAATCACCAACCCGCGGTGCCGGCGCAGCGCCACCATGGCCGGCTGCAGCAATTGCGCGGCCATGAACAGGATCGCCGAGGCCGTCAGCCAGAGCAACGGGCCGGTGCCGGTGGTGTCCCGGTCCGCGCCGAACAGCACCGCCACCGCGGTCCGGCCCAGCACCCAGGTACCCAGCTCTGCGACCACCCCGATGACGGCGATGACGCCCAGCCCCCGGGCCACCGTGCTGCGCAGGTGGGCCCGATTACCCTCTGCCGCGGCGGCGGTCATCGCGGGCAGCACCAGCGCCTGCACCGTGCTCATGAACAGCAGGGGCACCCGGGTGAGCACCACCGCGCCGGCGAACCCGGCAGCGGCGGCGGGATCAGCCGGCAGCAACCCCGTGGCCACCACGGGTGCGAGGTTGGCCAGCACCATGGTCAACGCGGACGCCACCAGCAGCAGGCCGACATCCCGGGTCAACCGGGCCACCCCCGGCGGGGCCACCACAGTGCCGCCCGGCGGCGGCCGGGCACCCCGGGCGGTCAGCAGGGCGGCGACCGCCGGGCCGGCGCACAACGCCGTCGCGTAACCCACCGGGTTCTGGCTTCCGCTCACCGCCAGCAGGCCGCAGCCGGCGATCCGGGTGCCGCCGTCGAGGGCCACCGTGGCCGCGTACCGGCGGAACCGACGCCGCCCACCGGACACGCCGCGCACCACGTACACCGCGGCCGAACCCACCACGGACAACCCCAACGCGGCGATCAGGCCGGCCCGCCCTCCGAGCACCCGGTCCAGCAGCAACGGCGACAACACCAGCAGGACCACCAGCACCAACCCCGTGAGGGCGGCGTTCACCCCCAGCAGCCGTCTCGTTGCGGACGCCAGCGCCTGCCCCCGGGCCAGCGCGTCGCTGACCACCCTGGAGGTCTCCTGCTCGACGGCGACGTGGATCCCGGGGCCCAGCACGTTCCCGAGCAGGTAGGTCGCGGACAGCGCGGCGGTGGTGGCCGCGTCGAACCGGCCGTGCCCGATCAGCGCCAGGAACAGGTACCCGGACAGGCCGATCAGGAACGTGCCGGCCAGCATCGCCAGCACATCCCCACGGCTTCTGAGCACCGCCGCAGGCTAGTGCAGGTGAGGTCGGTGCCCGGGCAGCCGTACTGGTGTCGTGAACTCGTCACGCCGAACGGGCGCGTGGCGTGCGGTACCGTCCCTCAACGCGGGACCGGGTAGGCCCGATCGCGCGGGCGCCTCGCCGCGCAGGCCGCCCACCGCACCCGCAGCACTGTCGATGACAGCCGCAGGCAAGGAGTTCGCTGGTGACGCAGGACCAGGCCGGGGTGTACCGGGCAGGCTACTTCCAGACCAGGTTGGCCCCGAACGCGCACCGCAGCCGGATCTGGGAGCACATCTGCGCCTACCTGCAGCGGTTCATTGCGGCCGACGCCGCGGTGCTGGAACTGGGCGCGGGGTGGTGCGATTTCGCCAACACGGTCCGGGCGCGCCGGGTGGTCGCAATGGACATCGATGCTGTCGTCACCGACGCCGCCGCGGACGGGGTGCAGGCCGTCGTCGGCGACTGCACCGACCTGGACCGGTTTGGCGACGCGGAGTTCGACGTGGTCTTCGCGTCCAACCTGCTCGAGCACCTGGAACGCCCGGCGGCGACCCGGTTGCTGGCCGGCGCGCACCGGGTGCTACGCCCCGGGGGCTCGTTGATCCTGCTGCAGCCCAATTTCCGGCTCGACCCGGGCCGGTACTTCGACGATTACACCCACGTTGCGATCTACACCGACCAGTCGCTGCGGGATTACCTGACGTCCGAGGGTTGGCAGGTGACCACCGTGGTGCCCAGGTTCCTGCCACTGACCATGAAGTCGAAGGCGTCCGGATTGACCTTTCTGGTCCCGTTCTACCTGCGGTCGCCGGTCAAGCCGCTGGCCGGGCAGATGCTGCTGATCGCAACCCCGTCCGCCGGCCGCCGTCCGGAACCCGCCGACCACGGCGAGGGGTGAGTCACGCATGTGGAAAGGAAAAACCCTGTCGGTGATTCTGCCGACCTATAACGAGAAGGACAGTATCGCCGAGACCATCCGGGGTTTCGAGAAACTCGGTTACGTCGACGCCATCGTGGTGATCAACAACAATGCCGCCGCCGGTACGTCCGAGGAGGTAGCCGGGACCTCCGCGCGGGAAGTTCTCGAGACCCGGCAGGGTTATGGCGCGGCCATTCGGCGTGGCCTGCGGGAAGTGGACACCGACCTGATCTGCGTGTGCGAACCGGACGGCACCTTCGATCCGCACGATCTGGACAAGCTGCTGCCCTTCACCAGGGAATGCGACCTGGTGGTGGGTTCGCGGACGGTGGCCAATTTCATCTGGGACGGCGCCAACATGGGCCGGTTCCTGCAGTGGGGCAACTGGGCGGTGGCCAAGACGATCGAATTGCTCTACAACACCGCCTATCTCAGCGACGTGGGTTGCACCTTCCGGGTGACCACCCGGGACCGGGCCGCCGACGTGACCGCCACGGCAACCGTCGACGGATCGTCGTTCGGGCTGGAAATGTTGCTGCTGGCGGTCATTCGCGGCGCCCGGATCGTCCAGGTGCCGGTGAACTACCGGCCCCGGGTGGGGGTCTCCTCCGTCACCGGTGACCTGAGGAAGACACTGGCTCTTGGCGGCCAGATGATGGCAATGGTGCTGACAATGCGGGTACGGGCCCGGGCACTGCGCCGGGGGACCGCTACTCCGCCGCCTGTCGGGCGTCCCGCCTGAGCCCCGAAGCGAAGTGCGGAATGAGCGTGTTGTCGACCAGGGTCAGCGCGGCGCCGATCGCCATGTGCATGTCCAGGTAGCGGTACGTGCCCAGCCGCCCGCCGAAGAGCACCATGGGCTCGGCCGCCGCGCGTTCCCGGTAGCGCAACAGCCGCGCGCGGTCCTCCGCGGTGTTGACCGGGTAGTACGGCTCGTCGTCGACGCCGGCGGCCCGGGAGTATTCCCGGACGATCACCGTCGCGTCGTCAGGGTAGGACCGCTCCGGATGCAGGTGCCGGAATTCGTGCACCCGGGTGTACGGCACATCCTGGTCGGCATAGTTCATCACCGGGCAGCCCTGGTGGTCCCGGACCGGCAGCACCTCCCGCTCGAAATCCAGGGTGCGCCAGGTCAATCCGCCCTCGGCGAGGTCGAAGTACCGGTCGACGGGCCCGGTGTAGACCACCGGGACGGCGCCGCGGACGGCGTCCCGGCCGAGCGGCCCGGCGGCAAAGAAGTCGGTCGCCAGCTGGACGGTGATCCGCGGGTGATCGGCCATCCGCTCCAGCCACCGGGTGTACCCGTCGACGGGCAGCCCCTCGTGGGTGTCGGCGAAGTACCGGTTGTCGTAGGTGTAGCGAACCGGTAGCCGGGAGATGACCGACGCGGGCAGCAGCGCAGGGTCGGTCTGCCATTGCTTGGCCGTGTACCCGCGGACGAAGGCTTCATACAGCGGACGGCCGATCGAGGCGATCGCCTTGTCCTGCAACGACTTCACGTCCCGGATGTTCTCCCGGGCGGCCTGCTCGGCGATCAGCGCCATGGCCTGCGCCGGGGCGTATGCGGCTCGAAAGAATTGATTGATGGTGCCCAGGTTGATCGGCATCGGGTACACCTCACCGCGGTGCGTCGTGTACACGCGGTGCTGGTAATCGGTAAACGCGGTGAACCGGTTGACGTACTCCCACACCCGTTCGTTGGAGGTGTGGAACAGGTGCGCGCCGTAGCGATGCACCTCGATCCCGGTATACGGATCGGCCTCGCTGTAGGCGTTGCCGCCGATGTGCGGGCGGCGGTCGATGATCACCACGTCCAGGCCGAGCTCGCCAGCACACCGCTCCGCGACGGTCAGCCCGAACAGGCCGGCGCCGACGACCACCAGATCAGCGCGCATGGCGAGTCAGGAGGACGCTTGGGACAGCACGACGAGCACCAACCCGCCTACTACCGCGATCACGCCAACCCAGGCCAGCGGGTTCACTCGCTCGTGCAGCACCAGCACGCTGGACCCGACCACGATCAGCAGCCCGAGGGCGTTGAACGGGTAGGCCACGCTCAGCGGCACTCGGGACAGCGTCGTCAACCAGGCCAGCGCCGACACCCCGAAGACCGCCAGCCCGCCGATCACCCACGGTGCAGTCGCGGCCCGGAGTAGTACGGAGCCGCCGTCCCGGTTGACCGACTCGGCAACTCCGGTCATCCCGTGTTTGAGCATCAACTGTCCGGTCGCGGCGGCGGCGACAGCGAACAACAGCAGCAGCAGATTCGGCAGGGTCAACGCGGCCCCCAGACCCCGGCTGCGCTTACCTGATCCGGGCGTTGAGGTGACCGGCTGGCCTGCTGCCCGGTCATCGGGCCGCGCCGGTGCCGGTGGTTCGTGATCCACGGGGCTCCCGGACGGTCGAGACGGTCGTCATGGCAGGAACGAACACGGGCCGACCGTAACACCGTGAAGTCTCGCGGTCAGCGTCCCGCGCCGCGGGTCGCCAGCGGCAGCCCGGGTAATCGAGCAAGCACCCGCGGCCGGCGGCGGCGGTACTGCCCCGGGGCCATCAAGAGCACTGCCGCGGCGACCCGCAGCCGGAGGTGCAACCGAAAGTTCGGTTCGTCGGGGACGGAACGGCGCAGAAGCCGTCCAGCCATGATTCTTACGGTGATCGAGGCGGTGGTCAGCAGAAATCTGACGAACTGCACCGGCGCCACCAGCGGCGGGGCGCACCGGATCAGGGTCAGCAACCGGTTCCGCTCGTTGTAGAAGTGGAACATTTCCGAGCGCCGATCCGAGGTCGCGGCGTGCCGGTGCCGGACCCGCGCAGCCGGCACCGACCGGATAGCCCAGCCGGCCCGACGCAGGCGCCACGAGGTGTCCAGGTCCTCGTAATAGAGGAAGAACTCGGCCGGGAACCCGCCGACCGCCCGCACTGCGGCGGTGCGCAGCAGGACCGCCCCGCCACAGAAACCGAACACGTCGGTGATCCGGTCAGGCATCGCAGCGACCGATTCACCGGCCGACACGTCGATGCCGTACCAGTCAGCGTTGAGGGCGGAGCCGCGGTTGTTCACCGCATCCGGCCGGCCGGCCAGCACCATCAGCGACGTCCAGGCCGCCGCCGCGGTGTCGCCGTCGGCGGCGCGGCGCAACCCGGCCAGCCAGCCCGGGTCGGGGACCGCGTCGTCGTTGAGCAATGCCACGAACGGGGTGCCGACCAGCGGCAGGGCGGCGGCGACGCCACCGGCGAAACCAGTGTTGTAGTTCAGCCGCACGACCTCTGGGGTCCCGGGTTGGGTCGGCATGGTGGCGGCCAGGAGTTCGGCGGTGCCATCGGTGGACGCGTTGTCCACTACCAGCAACCGGTGCGGCAGCGTCTGGGCGGCCAGCCCGGCGAGGGTGTCCGCCAGGAAGGCAGCGGCCCGATAGGTGACCACCACGACCGTGACGTCCGGGGCTGGGTGCGGCGCTGGGTTCGGCGCTGGTAACGGCACTGTGGTCATCCGGTGAGGTTGGTCGTCGACGCGATCCAGGGCATCACCTGCTGCAAACCGGCCATCACGGTGCCCCAGTCGTGCCCGGTCCCGGTGCTCTCCCATTGCTGGACGTCCATGCCGGCATTCTTCGCCAGCTCTGCCAGGTGCAGCAGCTCGGGCTTGTTTTCCGGGTCTTCTGAGCCCCAGATGAACCACCCGGCGCTGGTCGGGTACTTCTGCGAGGCCAACAGGTCGGCCGGGTTGATGGCGGTGAACTTCGCCTCGTCACCGCCGAACGCGGTGTCGACGGTCTGTTGCCGCCCGCTCGTGCCCACCCCGAGGGTGGGTTCCACCTCTCCGGAGATGTCGACGAACCGCAGGTAGACCGCCGGATTGTTGGTCACCAGTTGCAACGCGCAGGTCCCGCCGTACGACCAGCCGGCGACGACCCAGTGCGCCGGGTCGGGGTCGGCCCGCAGCTGGCTCCGGATGGCGTCCGGCATGTCCTTGGCCAGATAGGTGTTGACGTTGCCGAGGGCCGAATCCGTGCACAGGGGGTTCGCCAATTCCGAACCTAGGGCGTCGGGCATCACCACGATGGGACTGATTCCGTTGTGGCCGGCGGCGAAGTCGTTCATCAGGCCCTGAACGCGGTCACCTTGGAGCCAGTCGTCCGGGCTACCCGGCTGCCCGGCGATCAGGATGAGTACCGGCAGCGGCTCCGGGTTGTCGGCGAAGTATGCCGGGGGCAGGTACACCCAGCCGGGACGGGCCTGAAAACCGGACGCGGTGGGGGCGATGGTGAACGGCGCGATCTGACCCTTTCCGTCCTGCGGGATCTGCGCGCCCGTCGGTGTCCAGACGGTGGTCAGCGGCCCGGGGGGCAGCGCCTGCGTCGTTGGTGCCGGTGGTGCCGGTGGTGCCGGTGGTGCCGGTGGTGCCGGTGTCGGTGGCGCCGGCGGTGACGGTGATGGTGAAGCGGTGGCGCCGGGTGACCGCCGCGTCCGCGAATCGGAGGGCGGGGTGGAGCTGGACGGCGTGCTCGAGCCGGTGGGAGGGACGGATTTCGGGACCGCACTGGTCACCGGCGGCAGGCCGCTGACCAGGTCCTCGGTGGGAACCCCGAACAGGTCCCGGACCGCCGGGTACTGCCCGTAGGACTTGTTGACCTCGTTGCCAGCTGCGGTGACCAGCGCGATCGCGGCCAGCACGGCGATGGATCTACGCCACCACAGGCTCCGGAACTGGTGTCCCACGGCCAGCACGACCGCGCCGACGGACACGCCGATCCAGACGATGTCGGCGATCTTCAGTGGTTTGGCGAACAGCTTCTCGCCGCCGACTCCACCGATCAGCCAGCCTCCGACGACCGCGACCACAACGGCCACCGGCACGACGACCCGCCACCACCAGCGGTCCGGACGGGCCAGCAGGTAACCGGCTGCCAGCACCCCGAACACCATCAACACCCAGGGCAGCCACCCGGTCAGCAGTGACACCCCGCCCATGACGCTCCCGGTTCGCTCGCTGCCCGCACCGCCCGTCCGACGATGTTGCGGGCACCTGCCAATATGCCAGCCGGACCGCCGCCCGCTAGCACCAACGGCTGGGTTGGCGCTCCCGTCGCGCGCTGTGGTCTGCTGAGCCGTGCCCGCCCTGACCGTGATCATCGAGCAGACCCTCGTCCCCGTTCCCGGGGGGACCGGCCGGTACGCCGCCGAGCTGACCACCGCCCTGGCCGCCCACCCGGCCCCTGGTTGGACCGTCCGGACGGTCACCGCCTGGCATCGCAACCCGGCCTCGGCGGCGATCGCCGGAGCCGACGGACCGAATCGGCTTGCGGTCGGTCATCGGGTCCTGGCCGAATTGTGGCTGCGCGGGTTGCCGCCGCGCCTCCGCGGACCGGTGCAGGCAACCACCCCGCTGGCCCCGGCCCGCCGGTTCCAGGCTCGGCGGGGGGCTGGTCGTCCCGGCGGGCTGGTGGTGACCGTGCACGATGCCGTGCCCTGGACGCACCCGGAGACGCTCACCCCGCGCGGGGTCCGGTGGCACCGGGTGATGGTGGCCAGGGCAGCGGAGCAAGCGGACGCGATCGTGGTGCCGTCGTTGGCGGTGGCCGACGATCTTGCCGGTTTGTTCCCGGCGGCGGCGGACCGGTTGCAGGTGATCGGGCATGGGGTGACAGCACTGCCCGCACCACCCGATGCGGTGAATCGGCGGCGCCGACTCGGATTACCGGAGCGTTATGTGGTGAGCGTGGCGACCCTGGAGCCACGCAAGGGCCTCGACTTGCTGGTCACCGCGATGGCCTCGGCGCCGGTGGCCGGGGCGCACCTGGCCGTCGTCGGCCAGCCCGGCTGGGGGTCGCTGCAGCTGGCCGGGGTTGCTGCCGCAGCCGGGTTGCCGGCCGATCGGGTGCACGTGCTGGGCCGGTTGGACGATACCGACCTGGCCGCTGTGCTCGCCGGGGCGATGGTGCTGGCCGCGCCGTCCAGAGCGGAGGGCTTCGGGTTGCCGGTGCTGGAGGCGATGGCGGCAGGTATTCCGGTGGTCACCTCGGATGCTCCGGCACTGGTCGAGCTCACCGCCGGCGCCGCGCTGATCGTTCCTCGCGACGACGCCCCGGCCCTGGCGTCCGCGCTGGGCGACGTGCTGGGCGACCCGGCCGCGGCAATCCGGCTGGCCGACGCCGGCCGACGACGTGCCGCGGATTTCAGCTGGGCCACCGCGGCGCGGCGGGTGTGGGCGCTGCACACCGGCGCCACCCCAGCCAACGACACACCCGCCGTCACTGCTCAGGCCGACACTGTTCGGGCCGACACTGTTCGGGCCGACACTGCTCGGGCCGACACTGCTCGGGCCGACACTGCTCAGCAGTCGGAGCCGATGACCGGGCTCGGTCTGCCACGATGAGCGCTGCGCGGTCAGCGGTGCCCCAATCGGACGGGAGGTGACGCGGGTGCGTACCGAACCTCGGGTGTTGCTGGACGCCACCGCCATCCCCGCGGAGCGGGGCGGCGTCGGCCGCTACGTCGACAACCTCACCGAGGCGTTGGACGCCGCGGGAGCGGCGCTGTCGGTGGTCTGCCAGAACCGGGACGCGCAGATCTTCGCCCGGCTCGCCCCGCACAGCAGAATTATCCCGACCGCCGAAGAGCTCGGCAGACGGCCGGCCCGCCTGGCCTGGGAGCAGACGACCCTGCCACGGCTGGCGAACCGGCTGCCGGTCGACGTCATTCATTCGCCGCACTACACAATGCCGTTGGCCGCGTCGGTGCCGGTGGTGGTCACGCTGCATGACGCCACCTTTTTCTCCGACCCGGGTTTGCACCTGGGCGTGAAGGGCCGCTTTTTTCGGGCCTGGACCAGGACGTCGCTGCGCCGGGCCGCGGCCTGCGTCGTGCCCAGCCGGGCCACCGCCAACGAACTCGTGAGGTACGCGAGGGCCGATCGGGACCGGTTGGTGGTCGCCTATCACGGGGTGGATCAGGCGCTGTTCCGCGTCCCTGATCCTGACGAGGTTGCCGCCGCCGCAACGTATCTCAATCTCGCGGGACGGTCGTGGATCGGTTTTCTCGGCACCTTGGAGCCACGTAAGAACGTCCCGGCGCTTGTTCGCGCCTACATCCGGGCGATATCCACCCGGACCGACCACCCGGCCCTGGTTCTCGCCGGGTCACGCGGCTGGGACGAGGGCGTCGAACCAGCGGTGTCCGCCGTGCCCGCCGACTTGACGGTGCTACGGCCCGGTCACCTGCCGATCGAGCTGCTGCCGGGGTTCCTGGGCGGGGCGCAGGTCGTGGTCTACCCCAGCCTCGGTGAGGGGTTCGGTCTGCCGGTGCTGGAGGCAATGGCCTGCGGCGCGGCGGTGCTGACCACCCGCAAGCTGTCCCTGCCGGAGGTCGGTGGGGACGCCGTCGCCTACACCGGGACCGGGGCCGGCGACATCGCCGCGGCCTTGGCCGACCTGCTCGACCACCCGGAGCGCCGGGCGGCGCTGTCCGTCGCCGCCGTGGCCAGAGCCGCGGAGTTCACCTGGGCGGCGAGTGCGACGGCGCACCAGGCCGCCTACGATCACGCCGCGGCGGCCGCTGCATGATGACGGATTATGCCCAGTGATGGAATCGGGCGCACTGACGGAATTGGGCGCACTGACGGAATCGGGCGCAGTGACGGAGTCGGGTGTGCGGTCCGATTTAGGTGGCCCGGTCGGCCTGATCACCGTTACCTTCTCGCCCGGTGAAACGCTGGACGCGTTGCTGGATTCGCTGCCCGCCGCGTGCCGCCGGGAACTGCGAATCATGGTGGTGGACAACGGTTCCACCGATGGAAGTGTGGAACGGGCGGCCGAGCGACCAGGGGTCCAGCTGCTACGAACGGGATCCAACGTCGGGTACGGAGCTGCCGCGAACGCCGGCGTGTCGGCCCTCGACCCGGGGATCGACTGGGTGGTGGTGATGAATCCGGACGTGGTGTTGGCCGGGGGTGCCGTCGATGAGCTGCTGGCCGCTGCCGAACATCATCCGCGGGCGGCCGCGTTTGGCCCGTTGATCACCACCGCGGATGGGATAGTCTACCCGTCGGCCCGGCACCTGCCGTCGATCGGCGCCGGGATCGGGCACGCCGTGTTCGGCTGGTGGTGGCCGCGGAATCCGTGGACCCGGCGGTACCGGCAGGACGACGCGGAACCGGTTGAGCGGGTCGCCGGGTGGCTCTCCGGTGCGTGCCTGCTGCTGCGCCGATCGGCCTTTGTTGCTATCGGCGGATTCGATTCCGGGTATTTCATGTATTTCGAGGACGTCGACCTCGGCGACCGGCTGGCCAAGGCCGGGTGGGCCAGTGTCTACTGCCCCACCGCGATCGCCACCCACCTCGGCGGGCATGCCACCGAACGCTCACCGGCGGCGATGGCGGAAGCGCATCACCGCAGTGCTTATCGGTATCTGTCCCGCCGGTACCGGGCCTGGTGGCAGGCCCCGCTGCGGGTGGTGCTGCGGGCCGGGCTGGCCGTTCGCGCGTTCCTTTCCAAACGGTCCGCGAAGGTCGCCGCCGGGGCGAGCCTGCCGGACCGCACGGTGTAGTCGCCGGCGTCGACGTGAGGCATTGTCGTCGAGGATGCGGGTCGGTGGCGGTCAGCGCCTCGGCGGTGCCTGCCGAGACCCATTCCACGACAACCAGTTCGGTTCCACGACAACCAGTTCGGCACCCGCCTCGGCCGGGGTGCGATCGTCCGACCCATCTGCTGGGTGGGCGGCGAATACCTCAGCAAGGCCGACGACAGCCGCGTCCGCGCAACCGGTCGACGACTCCAGCGTGCCGGCATCGCCCGATCTCACCGAACCGCTCCCGGCGGGGGTGGTCAGGTTCGACACAACCACCACCTGGCCGGACGGGCTGGCCGTCACGATTACGACCGGTACGGCGTTCCAGCCGACCGATCTGTCGTTCGCCCCCGCTGACGGGCAGTATCTGGTTTTTACCCTGAATATCGCTGACGGCTCCCCGGTCACCTACAACCCAGCCCTGATGCGGGTTGACGCGGCCAGCGTCGGCATGGGAGCGGCCACGGTCCTGGAGGATGGCAACGGACTGCTGGGTCCGCCGGTGATGCCAATCGACGCGCTCACCGAACGCACCGTCCGGGTGGCATTCACCGTCACCGACGAAGCGGATGTGGTGCTGCTGGTTCGTCCCGGGCCGGGTTACGACCCGGTGAGGTTCGCCAGTGCCGCCGCGCTCGGGGGAGCACTGCCTCCGGTCGAGGAGTTTCCGGTCGTTGATGCGCCGTGGTGGACGTCGCCCGACGGCGCATTCGGCGAAGAGTTCGCCTCACCGGACGGCCTTGTACTGTCGGTCGCTCCTGCTGTCCTGACCCCGAGCGACGCGACCCCTGGACTCCCACCGGCCGCGCCATATCTGCGGTTCGACATCACCATCAGCAACCAAACCGGGTCGGACCTCAACCAATTATTTGTGTACACCCGCCTGCACAGCGCCGGCCGGTGGATCAGAGGTGCCGGTGACGCCGCCTACGACATCACCGGGGATCCGTCGGTCTCGATCGACCTACCCAGCAGTCAGTCCGTCACCATTCCGGTCGGTTACCGCCCAACCGACCCCGCCGATCTGCTGCTCTGGGTCGAGCTCGGTGACGGTTACGGCGTCGTGGCCATACACACCTGAGGCCGTCCGTACCTTGTCACGAGGCGTCCACGACAGTAGTCGATTTCTCTAGATTAATTGATGCAACTTGTTGACATAAGGGACCTGCTCGGGTGAAACTTACTTGCAGAGCGGGCGCGACGGATGTCCCGATCGTCGACGGCGTCCCGACCTTACGAACGCCGCCATTACGAACGACCATAACGAACGCCGCCATTACGAACGACGCCATCACGACGACCTGATGAAACGGATGCCGACATGACCCTGGCCACGCTGGGCACGGAGAAGGCGAACGAGCACACCACCGACCTGGACACCATGTCCGTCGCCGATCTGCTCGCCGTGATGAATCAGGAAGACCGCACGGTTCCGCTCGCAGTGGCGGCGACCCTGCCGAGCATTGAAAAGGCGGTGCACTCCATCGTGGCCGCTCGCCTGCGCGGCGGGCGGCTGATCTATCTGGGGGCGGGAACCAGCGGCCGACTCGGTGTGCTAGACGCGGTGGAGTGCCCGCCGACCTTCGGTACCGACCCGGGCGAAGTCCTTGGACTCATTGCCGGTGGCCAGCAAGCATTCCTGACTGCCGTCGAAGGTGCCGAGGATGATCCCGACCTGGCGGTGGCGGACCTGGGGGCAGCCGGTCTGACCGCCGACGATGTGGTCGTCGGGATCGCCGCGAGCGGCCGAACTCCGTATGTCATCGGGGGTCTGGATTACGCGAGGAGCGTGGGCGCGGCGACCGTGTCGGTGGCCTGCAATGTTGGCGCGAAGATCAGTGACCATGCCGACGTTGCCATCGAAGTCGACACCGGGCCGGAGGTGTTGACCGGTTCGACCCGGTTGAAGGCTGGTTCAGCGCAGAAGCTGGTGTGCAACATGCTGTCCACCGCGAGCATGATCCGCACCGGGAAGGTCTTTCACAACCTGATGGTCGACGTCCGGCCCACCAACGCCAAATTGGTCGATCGGGCCCGTCGCATCGTCAGCGCCGCGACTGGGGCAGACCCGGACACCGCGGCCGCGGCGATCGACAAGGCCGGCGGACACGCCAAGACCGCCGTCGTCATGCTGCTTGCCAACACCGACGTCGCCACCGCCGCTGCCCGTCTGGAGCGTGCGCAGGGCCACGTCCGAGCCGCGGTCGCGTCGACCTGACCGTCTGCACCTCCGCAGTTCGTCGAGCGCAACAGTGCCGCGAGTGCGCCTGCCCGGCGGACGGCGGTTCGGCAGGAGGTACCTCCGGTAGGGTCGGCACGCCCCGGACGGGGGAATCGACGACAAACGACCGACAACAAAGCGAGGGACCGAACAGCCGATGAAGGGCATCATCCTGGCCGGCGGCGCCGGCACCCGGCTGCACCCGATCACCCGCGCCGTCTCCAAACAGCTGCTGCCGGTCTTTGACAAGCCGATGATCTACTACCCGCTCTCCGTGCTGATGCTCGCCGGGATCCGAGACATCCTGGTCATCACCACCCCCGAGGACAACGCCGGTTTCCGCCGGCTGCTCGGGGACGGCGCCGAATGGGGGGTGCGGATCTCCTACGCCGAGCAGGCCGCACCGAACGGTCTGGCCGAGGCGTTCATCATCGGCGCCGACCACATCGGCGACGAATCCGTCGCATTGGTGTTGGGCGACAACATCTTCTACGGCCAGGGTTTCTCCCGGACGTTGAAGCAGGCCGTGGCCGACGTGAACGGGTGCGTGCTGTTCGGGTACCCGGTCCGCGACCCCGAGCGGTACGGGGTGGGGGAGAAGGACGCTAGCGGCAAGCTGATCTCCATCGAGGAGAAGCCCACAAAACCCAAGTCGAACCTGGCGATCACCGGGCTCTACATCTACGACAACGACGTGGTCGAGTACGCCCGCAACCTGAAGCCGAGTGCCCGCGGCGAGCTGGAGATCACCGATCTGAACAACATCTACCTGACGAAGGGCAAGGCGTCCCTGATCGACCTCGGCCGCGGGTTCGCCTGGTTGGACACCGGGACGCACGACTCCCTGCTGGAGGCCGGCGAGTTCGTCCAGGTGCTGGAACACCGTCAGGGCGTTCGGATCTCGTGCCTGGAGGAGATTGCGCTGGTGTCGGGGTTCATCGATGCCGAGCAGTGCCTGGCGCTCGGCCAGTCGCTGGCGAAATCGCCGTACGGCCAGTACGTGATCTCGGTGGCGCAGGCCGCCGGCGCCAAGGGCTGATCGGGCCCGCTCCCCAGTGCAGAGGAGGACGAGATGACCGACCGGTCCGGCGTGGACGCGGTGGTGCTGGTCGGCGGCCAGGGCACGCGCCTTCGGCCGCTGACCCTGAGCGCGCCCAAACCCATGCTGCCCACCGCGGGGGTGCCGTTCCTGGAACACCAGCTGTCCCGAATCAGGGCCGCCGGCATCACCCATGTGGTTCTCGGGACGTCCTACAAGGCAGAGACTTTCACCGATCATTTCGGTGACGGGTCCGCCTTCGGGTTGGACATCGAGTACGTCGTGGAGGACGAGCCGCTGGGCACCGGCGGTGCCATCCGCAACGTCGAGGAGCGGCTGCGGGCGGACACCGTGATGATCTTCAACGGTGACGTGCTGTCCGGCCTCGACCTCGGGTCGTTGCTGGACACGCACACCGACAATGCCGCCGACGTGACGCTGCACCTGGTCAAGGTGCCCGACCCACGGGCGTTCGGGTCGGTGCCCACGGACGCGGACGGCCGGGTACAGGCGTTCCTGGAGAAGACCGACAACCCGCCGACCGATCAGATCAACGCCGGCTGCTACGTGTTCCGCCGGTCCGTGCTGCAGGACATCCCGGCCGGCCGCGTGGTCTCGGTGGAACGGGAGACCTTCCCCGGGTTGCTGGCGTCCGGGGCGCGGGTGTTCGGCCATGTCGACTCCACCTACTGGCTCGACCTCGGAACTCCGGCGGCGTTCGTCCAGGGTTCAGCGGATCTGGTCACCGGGGTGGCCCCGACGGCGGCGCTGCCCGGTCCGACCGGCTCGGCCCTGCTGCTGCCCGGCGCCGACGTTGCCCCGACCGCCTCCGTCATCGGCGGCAGCAGCATCGGGCGGAACGCGGTGATCGCCGACGGCGCGGTAGTGGACGCGTCGGTGATCTTCGACGGGGCCCGGATCGGTGCCGGTGCGCGGGTGGAGTGGTCGGTAGTCGGGGCCGGGACGGTGATCGGCGCCGGGTGTGTCCTGTTCGAAGCGGTGATCGGGGACGGCGCGGTGATCGGTGCGGGGTGCGAGCTGATCTCCGGCGTCCGGGTCTGGCCGGGCGTCGAACTCCCCAAGCACGGGGTGCGGTTCTCCGCCCCCGGATGACGCTCGCAGCTGGCCGGTTCCCACACTGCTGGTAGGGCTCATCTGCCGCTTGAGGGTGACTGAAGCATGGCACGAGCGCACACTGCGCTGCTCTAGCGGCGTTTCGTGAAGCGACGACGCGCCGCGGCCAGCACCGGGGCCAGATCCTCGGCACCACCGGGCAATTGGTCGACCGGAAAGAAGCGGAGGTCGGTCGACTCGTCGGAGATCTCGGGGCGGGCACCGTCAGGCGCGGCGGCGAGAAACCGGACGTCGAAGTGCCGGGTGGGGACGCCCAGCGAGCAGGTCAACGGGTGCACGTCCAGATGGATCGGCTCCGGGTCGATCCGCAGATCAGGGATCCCGGACTCCTCGGTGGCCTCCCGCAGAGCGGCGGCGACCAGGGTCGGGTCGCCCGGCTCGCAGTGCCCGCCGAGCTGCACCCACCGGCCCAACCGGGGGTGCAGGGTAAGCAGCACCGACTCGCCGTCCGCGGCGATAACGACGGTGCTGGCGGTGATATGGCCGGGCTCGCAGGATCTGCTGGTGGCGTCCGGCCGCGCCGCCAGCAACCCGAGGAACGCCTCCCGGATCGCCGACTGACCCACGTCGGTTGCCGTCCACTGTTGGAGCACCGCGGTGACATCGGCGTGCAGGCTCACCGCAGCACCAACCCACCCGATGACGGGCCCCGGGGCGTCAGCGGGTCGAGCGGGTGGCCGATCCCAATGGCGCCCAACGGTTCCCACTCGGCGGGCAGGGCGAGAACGGACCTGACGACGGCCGGGCAGAAGATCGTCGAGGAGATCCACGCCGAGCCGAGCCGTTCCGCGGCCAACGCCACCAGCAGCGCCTGCACGGCGGCACCACCGGCGACGGTGAACATGGTGTGCTCGGCCGCCCGTCGCCGCTCGTCCGGGTATTCGTGACGGCCATCCCCGGTGATCATCGGCACCACGATCTCGGTGGCGTCCCGGAGCACCTGCCCGCGGGCGGTGCGGCGGGCGATCCGCTCCGTGGCCCAACCGTCGTAGGCCAGGTCCGCCTCCCACGCCGCCTGCATCGCCTCCAGCAGGGCCCGCCGGTGCTCGCGGACCCAGACGAAGCGGACCGGCCTGGTGTGGTGCGGCGCCGGGGCGGTCAACGCGACGTCGACGCAGCGGGCCAGCACCGTCGGATCGACCGGTTCGCCGGTGAACGCCCGGACGGTGCGCCGGAGCAGCACCGCCTCTCGCCGGCCCTGCTCGACGGCCAGGTCGGTGCCGAGCCGGAACAGGTCCTCGTCGCGGGCCCGGATCAACGACCGGGCACCGTTCGTCGACTGCGGTTGCGCGCTGAGCCCGCGGGCGACGGCGACCGGCACCGCGGCGAGCTTGCCCTTCACCAGGTCGCCGGCGGCCGCGAGCTCGTCACCGACGGCGACCTGGGTGATCACGAGTTCGTTGCCGTGGGAATCGTTCTCGCCGCGAAGGTCGGCCAGCACCTCGACGCCCGCCGCTCCGATGGCGACATCGGTCACCCCGAGACGCCAGGCCCGGCCCTGGGTGTCGGTGACGACGACCCCGACATCCAGGCCGCGGCGGGCGAAATCATTCCGCAGCCTGATGGCCGACGCGTCGGGATCTGTTGGCAGCAGTGCGATCTCGTCGGCGAACACGTTGGAGGCGTCGATCCCGGCGGCGGCGGCGACGATGCCGAGCCGGTTCTCGACAATCTTGGTCCGGCCAACCTGGGCCACCAGGCGCACGCTCTCGTCGTCGATCAGCTTGCGTCGCAACTCATCTCGCGCCTCCGGGTCGGTGGGCGATGGGGTGAGCCGACCCTCAACCTTGGACACCACCTTCGAGGTCACCAAAAGCACGTCACCGTCGGCGAGCCACGGCGCTGCGGCCGCGATCGCCCCGGCGAGGTCGTCACCGGGTCGGAACTCGGGCAGGCCGAGCACCGGCAGCAGCTGCAGACCGGCCGGCGCTGGTGCGTCGCTGAGTGCGGCACCTGCTGTCGGATAAGGGGTCTCAGCGGACACCGGCTACCTCCAGGCAGGATGCGACCATTGCGGCGGTTGCCATTGGATCGGACATCAACAGTGGCCGGTGGGTGACGGTCATGCCCGGGATGTCAGCGGTATCGCCATCGGAGATGACAAAGGCGTCGAGCAGGCCCCCATCTGATCGGGCGCCGTAGTGCCGGCCAACACCCTCGGCGCTGCACTCGACGCCGATGGCCCGCAGGCATTCATCGGCATGCCCGCGGACCGGCGCACCGCCAATGATCGGCGACACTCCGATCACCGGCGCGGGTGTCGCGCGCAGAGCTTCAGAGACACCCGGGATCGCCAGGATGGTGTCGATTGAGACCACCGGGTTGGACGGCGCGATCAGCACGACGTCCGCCTCGGCGATCGCGGCCAGCACCGCCGAGGTGGGCCGGGCGTCCTCCGCTCCGATCGGCCGGATCGACAACGCCGGCAACGCGGCCCGGTGCCGGATCCACCACTCCTGGAAGTGCAGGGCGACCAGCGGGGGGGCACCCGAGGCCTCGGCCGCGGTCAGCGCCTGGTCGGACGGCTCGGGATTGACGACCACGACATGGGTTTCGACCCGGTTGTCGGTCATCGGCAGCAAGGTGACCCCGGGTTGCCACCGCTCGCAGAGCGCCGCCGTCACGTCGGTCAGCGGGTACCCGGCATCCAACATTCGGGTGCGCACCAGGTGGGTGGCGATGTCCTTGTCGCCCAACGAGAACCAGGGTGCCTCGGCGTCGTACCCGGCGAGTTCCCCGGACGCCGTCCAGGTTTCGCCCGCCCGCCCCCAGCCTCGCTGCCGGTCGGAGACCCCGGCCAGGGTGTACATGCACGAATCCAGGTCCGGACAGATCTGCAGGTTGTGCAGCCGGATGTCGTCGGCGGTGTTGACGATCGCCGTGACCTGATCCCGATCGCCGGTGCCACCGGATCCGGTCGCCGGCGGCGGCCCGTACGGTTCCCAGCCCAGGAACGCCTTCACACCCAGCAGGAACTTCGCGCCGCCGACGCCGCCAACCAGGACCGTTATCTTCACGTCTGCCGATCCTTCCAGACGCCGGATGGGTACCCGGCCAGGTTGCCGCCCGCCACCGGAGACCGGGTCGGATCGGTCACGCCCAGAACCGGAACAATCGGGATCCGGCTGCGGCCAGCGAATCACTGCCGCCGACCAGGGTGAACAGCTGGTTCCCGGCCTGGAAAAGCACTGTGCTGGCGCCGGGCACCGAGAACAGGATGGCGAACACGGCCAACGGCAGCCATGGCCGCAGCGGCCGGATGCGCTGCAGGAACCGCGCCGGCAGGAACGGCTCGACGATCCCGAAGCCGTCGAAACCCGGTACCGGCAGCAGGTTCAGCAAGCCTGCGACGAATTGCAGCAATGCCAGGTAGGACACGGCAGCGCCCAGGGCGACGGTGGATCCGGTGCCGGCCAAGGGCACCGCAATCGCGGTCAGCAGCAGCCCACACGCCATGTTGGTGGCCGGGCCGGCCGCCGAGACCAGGCTGGCGTACCAGCGCCGGCGAAGCCGCCCCGGCTCCACCAGGACAGCCCCTCCGGGCAGCGGGATGCCGCCGACCGCGAGCAGCAGGAGCGGGATCACGACGCTGTAGGTCACGTCCGTGTACCGGGCCGGATTCAGGGTCAGGTAGCCGCGGGCCCGGACAGAGGTGTCGCCGCCGGCGAGCGCGACGGCGGCGTGGGCGAATTCATGCAGACAGAGCGTGATCACCCAGCCGCCGACGACGACCAGGAAGACCCAGACCCCGGTCGGAGTGAGCCCGGTCAGGGTCGCCGCAGCTGCGCCGAAGGTGGCCGCCAGAATGGCCGGGAAGATCCAACGACCGCGGGTGGCGCGAGCTGGTCCGCTGGGTGTGGTCATGACGCCATTGTTACCGCATGTCGTCACGGACGGTGACTTTGAGCAACCTCTTGACTGCGGAGCGTCTCGAACGAGTCAATCTTGCCTACAACGGCCGTATAGCACCCTCCCGAGCTTGACGGGATGAGGGACACACGGGTGTAATCACATCGGTGTTATTCGGCTCGGTGGTCCACGCCGGGGTGTCGTCGCCGGAGATGGGACGTGGCTCGTGAGCAACCTGGGGGAGAATTCCATGCGGCAGATTCCGCTGTCGATCGTCGACAGCACTGAACCGGAGTGGCACGAGCGGGCCTTGTGCGCGCAGACCGACCCCGAGGCGTTCTTCCCGGAGAAGGGCGGCTCGACCCGGGAGGCGAAGAAAATCTGCACCGGCTGCGAGGTGCGATCGGAATGCCTGACCTACGCCCTGGCCCATGACGAGCGGTTCGGTATCTGGGGTGGGTTGAGCGAGCGCGAGCGTCGCCGCCTCAAGCGCGCCGCCGGCTGAGCGATCATGCTCCGCCGGCTGAGCGATCAGGGCTGCGCCGGCCCGTCGCCGGCCTCCCCGAGCACAGCGCTGACCTGCTCGCTCATGACCTCGAGCACCAGGTCACCCAGGTCGCCGGCGTCACTGGACCGGACCTCGAGGGGCCTGCGGTACACCACGATCCGCGCCTTGGTCGGCCGTCCGCGTTGGTCGACGCCGGGCGGCAGGAACCGGGTCAACGGCACCCCGCCGTCCAGCACCACATCGTCGGATGGCAGCATCTCACCGTCCGCGGGAACCGGTGGCACTTCATCCACCGCAAACTCGATCTCCTCGAGCCGACCAGGCCACCGTTCCTCCAGGTCGACCACGGCCTCCAACACTGCCTGGTCGAACCGCTCCGCCCTGGTCCGTGCCGCCGGGACATCTGCCGGTAGTAGCGGGGTACGAAGGCCCCGACCGCGACGATCACGCCGCGCCGGCGTCCGGTCGGCGAGCAGCGGGGCAGGTCGGCGTGGCAGGAAAGGACGGGCGGTTCGGGCCGGGCGACCAGATGGCGACGCGCGCATCCGCGGGGTCGACTCCGGTTCGTTCCCGCCCATGACCGGGCAAGTCTAGGGGAGCCCCGTCCGGCGTCCGGCGCGCCGCCGGTGCCGGGCCGGTGCGGTCGAGTTATCGTGCCGCAGTGGCCAGACTGCGACGGTGCTCAAGGAGCGGGTGTACCTACCCCGCCGTCGCCACGTTGACATTCGCCTACGCCGATTCCACCGCTGTCGTCGGGCCGCTGGCCACCGCCGCGGAGCCGCATTCCTACGACCTGTGCGCCACCCACGCGCAGGGCTTGACCGCCCCGAAGGGGTGGGAAGTGGTTAGGCCGGACGAGGATCAAGGCGGCGGCACTCCCCGTAATGATGATCTTGAGGCGCTGGCCGACGCGGTCCGGGAGGCCGGCCGGGCCGAGCGGTCCATGGAACCGGTGCCCGGTTCGAATGGCCGGCGCGGTCACCTGCGCGTGCTGCGGTCGACCGACTCCTGAGCCCGGGTCCGAGTCCGGGTCCGGGTCCGGGTCCGGGTTAGTCGAGCCTCCATTCGGGGCGGCGTCAGCCGTTCCGGTGGCCCGGCCGGCTACTCGCTGCCGTGCCTCCCGCTGCGGTTCGCTGCGGGGTGGGTGGCGCCGGAGGGGCCGCCGCGGCCGGTGGCCCAAGGGCCAGTGGGGGTCGGCGGTATCGTCAGCCTGACGCGGCGGCGCAGCCCGATGGCCGCCGTCCGCCGCGTAGCAGCCCGTCAGGGTCAGCACTAGGGATCGGCCGGTGGCCGATCGGAATCAGGGGAGTGCTTCGTGGCGGAACCGACAGTGGCGCCGGTAACGGCTGATCAGGCGCGCGGCGAGGCCGGTGATCAACCGGACCCCACCAGGCTGCGGGCGTTCGTCAAGGCCTACGACGTGCGGGGTCTGGTCGGCAGTCAGCTCACCTCCGACGTCACCCGCGCCATCGGGCATGCCTTTGCCAGGTTCGTCGCCAAGGACAGCTCGGCCGTCGTCATCGCGCACGACATGCGCGAGTCGTCACCGGAATTGGCCGGGGCGTTTGCCGAGGGCGTCACCGCCGCGGGCCTGGACGTGGTGATGGCCGGGCTGGGGTCGACCGACATGCTGTATTTCGCGTCCGGACACCTTCAGCTGCCGGGCGCGATGTTCACCGCCTCGCACAACCCGGCCACCTACAACGGGATCAAAATGTGCCTGGCCGGTGCCGTCCCGATCAGCCTGGACACCGGACTGGCCGAGGTCCGGGACGACGCCCAGGCGATGCTCGACGGCTCGCCGGCCCCCGCGGCGGCCCGGCAGGGCACGGTGACCGAGCAGAACCTCCTGCAGGAGTATGCCGACTACCTGAGGTCGCTGGTCGATTTGAGCGCTATCCGGCCCCTGCATGTGGTCGTCGACGCCGGAAACGGGATGGCCGGTCTGACGGTGCCGACCGTGTTCGAGGGCCTGCCGCTGCGCACCGAGGAGCTGTACTTCGAGCTCGACGGCACCTTCCCCAACCATGAGGCCAACCCGCTGAATCCGGCCAACCTGGTCGATCTGCAGCAGGAGGTCCGGCGCACCGGGGCCGATATCGGGTTGGCCTTCGACGGTGACGCCGACCGGTGTTTCGTTATCGACGAACGCGGCGAACCGGTCACCCCGAGCGCTGTCACCGCCCTGGTCGCCACCAGGGAGCTGCAACTGCACCCGGGCGCCACGATTCTGTACAACCTGATCTCCTCCCGCGCGGTACCGGAAATCATTACCGAAGCCGGTGGCACACCCATCCGCACCCGGGTCGGGCATTCCTTCATCAAAGCCGAGATGGCCCGCACCGGGGCCATTTTCGGTGGGGAGCATTCGGCTCACTACTACTTCGCCGACTTCTTTCGAGCCGACACCGGAATGCTGGCTGCCATGCACGTCCTGGCCGCGCTCGGTGGTCAGGACCGGCCGCTGTCGGAGTTCGCCGCACAGTTCGCCCGATACGCCGATTCCGGCGAGATCAATTCCACGGTCACCGATGCACGGGGAAAACTAGACCAGATCCTCGGCTGGGCGGAGCAGCATTCCGCCCAGATCGACGAACTCGACGGGATCACCGTCGACCTTGGTGACGGTCGGTGGTTCAACGTGCGATCCAGCAACACCGAGCCGCTGCTCCGGCTCAACGTCGAGGGCCCGGATGAACCAGCCATGACTGCGGTGCGGGACGAGATCCTCGACCTGATCCGATCGTGACCGCGGGAGCGCTGTGACCGCGCTGGTGACGAACGCGCTGGTGACAAGCGAGCTGGGGACAGCCCGCCTGCGAGACCTCGATGCGAGCACCCGTTCAGATGTGGAGGCACTGCCGATGACCACCCCACAGGACCTACCGTCCCCGACCGCATTGGACCCGGTGCTGCTGGAGGTGCTGGCCTGCCCGGCCGAACACCACGCGCCACTGGCGCTAGGAACACCCGATGACCCGGGCGCGCCGGCGCTGACCTGCACCGAGTGCGGCCGGGTGTTCCCCGTCCGGGATGGAATTCCGGTGCTGTTGCTGGAGGAAGCGACCGGTGGACCGGCCGGCGGTGTTCGAGCGTGACGGGACCGCCATCCGGGGTGGCACGGCGCGTCGACCTTCATGATCCCGGAACGCTGATCGCCGCCGACGCGGCGGCCTTGCTGCCGGCCGCCGCGCTGGCCGGCGCCCAGGTCAGGTCGACCGCCGACCAGCTGGCGTCGCTGCCGGAGTACGACCGGCCGCGGGCCCTCGTCGTCGTCGGCGCCACGGCGGCGGTCGACGTCGCGTTGCTGACCGCGTTGCTGGGGAACAACGCCCAGGCCCCGGTGGTCGCGGCATCCGGGCTGCCCGGTTGGGTGGGGCCGCTGGACATTGTGGTCGTGTTGGCGACGTCGACCGACGACCTGCCTGCTGCCGAGGCCGCTGCCCAGGCGCAGCGCCGCGGCGCGCAGGTGCTGGTCCGGGCCAGCGCAGACGGTCCGGTCGGCGCGGCGGCGGGCGCGGCACTGCTCGAACCGCCGATCGCGGTGCCCGAGGCGCTTGCCGCGGTAGCCCGGTTGACGCTGCTGACCAGCGCCGCCGCGGCCGCTGGGTGGTGCCCCCGGCCGGACTTTCACGCCGCCGCCGACCAGCTGGACGCCCTGGCCGTGGCCTGTCACCCATCGTCGGAGTTCTTCGTCAACCCGGCGCTGACCCTGGCCGATCACCTGTCGATCGGTACCCCGTTGTTGATCGGCACCGACCAGGTTGCCGATGCGCTGGCAGGCCATGGCTCCCGCTCGCTGGCCGCCCTGGCCGGTTGCGCGGCGTCGACCCTGGTATCAGGACAGGCCGCGGGTTCGCCGGCGGTCCTGGCGGCGGCCGCCGGCGGCGGGGCCGGCGGGGTGTTCTACGACCCCTACGACGATGCCGGCCGGCCGGGCCAGGAGCTGAGTCCGGTGCTGATAGTCGGGCCGTCCGGACAGGGCGGTCCAGGCCCTCTCGCCGGGTCGAGCCTGCTCACCCCCGAGGCGATACTGGCGTACGGAGCAGGTCACCGGTCGGCCCGCTCGCCGCTGGCCACCGCTCTGGAGACGGCCTTGCCACGGGCCCTCGTGATCGGTCCGGAGGAATTGCCGGCCCCGGCGCCGCAGGACCCTGACGCCCCGGTCGACGGGCTGCGCGGACAGGACGCATTCAGCTGGACGGTTGCGATGGCCTGCCGGCTGGATTTTGCGGCCGTGTACCTGGGCCTGCTCGGTGGGTCCCGGCCCCCGCTGGACAGTCCCGACGGCCTGGGCCGGCCGGGTCAGGCTGCCGCCCATCGGCCGATGGCCCGCGGTAGGTCGGCGACCACCTCGGTGGCACCAGCCGCCCCGGCACCGTTCGAGACTGGTGAAGGGCGGCCCAGTCCGTGGAATTGATGCGCAACCGGATCCGTCCCTACGCCTGGGGATCGCGGACCGCCATAGCGGAGCTGACCGGGGAACCCAGCCCCACCCCTCATCCGCAGGCGGAGCTCTGGATGGGCGCCCACCCGGCCGACTCGTCGCTGCTGATCGACGACGAGGGTGAACGGCCGCTGGTCGACGTGATCAGCGCCGATCCGGTGGCCGCGCTCGGCCGCAGGGCCGATGAGTCCTTTGGTGGCCGGCTGCCGTTTTTACTCAAGGTCCTGGCTGCCGCCGAACCGCTTTCTTTGCAAGCACATCCGTCCGCAGAGCAGGCCAAGCGTGGGTTCGAGATGGAGGACGCGGCCAATATTCCGCGCAATTCGGGGCAGCGAAATTACCGGGACAGTTCCCACAAACCCGAGTTGATCTGCGCCCTGACCGAGTTTCAGGCGCTCTGCGGTTTTCGGGACCCGGCGGTCACCGTCGAGTTGCTGTCCGCGTTGGACGTGCCGCAGCTCGACCATTACCTGGGGCTGCTCTCCGGCCAGCCGGACCAGCACGGCATCAGGGCGTTGTTCTCCTCGTTCATCACGATCCCGCCGGCGGTCCTCGGTCCGTTGCTGTCAGCGGTTCTTTCGGCCTGTGTCGACCGCATGCGGGCCGGTGGGCCATTCACCGTTGAATACCGCACAGCGTTGGAACTGGGCGAGCGCTACCCCGACGACGTGGGTGTCCTGGCGTCGCTGTTACTCAACCGGATCACGCTGCAGCCGCACGAGGCGATCTACCTGCCCGCCGGTAACCTGCACGCCTATCTGAGCGGCGTCGGTATAGAGATCATGGCCAACTCCGACAACGTGCTGCGCGGCGGGTTGACCCCCAAGCACGTCGACGTTCCTGAATTGATGAAGGTGCTGGACTTCACCGGGGGGCCGGTGCCGGTGTTGGCCGGCGTTCCGAGTGGGCCGGGAGAGTGGACCTACCCAACACCGACCAGGGAGTTCCGGCTGTCCCGGTTGGTGCTGCACGGGTCCGGGCCGGACGGCGGGCCGCGGGAGATCACCCACGACGGGCCTCAGGTGGTGCTGACGATTGCCGGCGAGCTGGCGGTGACGGATTCCGCCGGTCGGCGGGTCGTCGTTGCCCGGGGTCATTCCGTCTGGGTGGCCGCCGCCGACGGCCCGGTCTGGCTCTCCGGGACCGGGACCGCGTTCCGAGCAACCGACGGACTGCCCCTCTGATGGTGTCCGGAACGGCAGGCCACTGATGGGCGGGTTAATGGTGGGCGGGTTAATGGTGGGCGGGTCGATGGTGGGCGGGTCGGCTGTGGGCGGGTTGATGGTGGGCGGGGTTTGCCGCTCGGCTGCCCCCTGGGTAGGTTCTCAGGCGGACTTCGGCGGTCGCCCGACCAGCCGTTACTGTGCTGTCAGCGGGCAGGCCATGAGTGTGTTCGCTGGCAGTTTCCATTCTCGATGAAGCGAGGCCGATGTGGCTCTGCCCCAACTGACCGACGAACAGCGCGCAGCCGCCCTGGAGAAGGCCGCGGCCGCTCGTCGTTCGCGTGCGGAGCTCAAGGAGCGGCTCAAGCGCGGTGGTACGACTCTCAAGCAGGTCCTGATCGATGCCGAGAACGACGAGGCGCTGGCCAAGTTGAAGGTTTCGGCGTTGCTGGAATCCCTGCCGGGGGTGGGCAAGGTCCGCGCTGCTGCGCTGATGGAGCAGTTCGACATAGCCCCGAGTCGGCGGGTCCGGGGCCTGGGTGAGCGCCAGCGGCAGGCGCTGCTTAGCGAATTCGGTTACTAGAGCGTGTCTGGCAAATGCGGGGAGACTCGCCCCCTGTATCGACACGCGCCTGGCGACTTCGTCGCAGGCGACTAAGACCGGTGACGCGGCGCGGCCGGCTGTTCGTGTTGTCCGGCCCGTCGGGGGTGGGCAAAAGCACGGTATTGGCCCGAATCCGCATTATCGCGCCGGACCTGTGGTATTCGGTGTCGGCGACCACCCGGCAACGGCGTCCTGGTGAGGTGCACGGCGTCAACTACCACTTCGTCACCGATGACGAGTTCGACGGGCTGGTCGCCGGCGGGAACCTGCTCGAACACGCCACGTTCGCCGGGCACCGGTACGGCACTCCGCGGGCGCCGGTCGAGGAGCGGCTGACCGCGGGCAGTGACGTGCTGCTGGAGATCGAAGTCCAGGGGGCTCGTCAGGTCCGGGCCGCGCCCGGGCTGGGCAAACAGGCCGTGCTGGTGTTCCTCGCGCCGCCGTCCTTCGACGAACTGTCCCGGCGGTTGATCGGCCGGGGTACCGAGGACCCGGCCACCCAGCGGGCCCGGCTCGCCGCGGCGAGGGCGGAACTGGACGCGGAGCCGGAGTTCGACCACACCATCGTCAACACCGATGTGCGGGCGGCTGCCGATGGCTTGCTACAGTTAATGGCTGTGTCGAATTAATGGCTGTGTCGAATCCGGATTCGTCGATGCAGTAGCTATCCCCTTGCCATCCTTCCCGCCCCAGAACGTCGTGCTGGCGGGTGCGGGGAGATTGCGACGCGATGACTGCCAGGGGCAGACCCGCTGGCGAACAGCGTCAGGCACGATCAGGTACGTCAGACGATCAGGAGCAGCTTTTCTATGAGCAATTCAGCGGACACCAGCGCGCCGAGCGCCGCCACCATCGCCGCGGCCGGCATCACCTACCCGCCGATCGACGAGTTGCTGACCCGGACGAGCTCGAAGTACGGGCTGTCGATCTACGCAGCCAAGCGGGCCCGGCAGATCAATGACTACTACGCCCAGCTGGGCGAGGGCCTCCTGGAGTACGTCGGCCCGCTGGTGGAGCCGCTGCCCAAGGAGAAGCCGCTGTCGATCGCGCTCCGGGAGATCAACGCGGGCCTGCTGACCCACACCGAAGGCGAGTGACCCCACCCGGCACCCAGCCTCCAGCTGATCCGAACGTGCCTGGTCACACGACGTCAGACCCGAACCGAGCCGAGCGCGAGCCGGCCCGGACCCGGGTCGTTCTCGGGGTCTGTGGCGGAATCGCGGCGTACAAGGCCTGTGAGCTGGTCCGCCGACTGCGTTCAGGCGGCGCCGACGTCACCGTCGTTCCCACCGCATCCGCCCTCAAGTTCGTCGGCGTCGCCACCTGGGAGGCGTTGTCAGGAAACCCGGTCGCCAGCGACGTCTTCAGCGATATTCCCAGTGTCGCTCACGTCGCGACCGGCCAGCGCGCAGATCTCGTGGTGATCGCGCCGGCCACCGCGGACCTGATGGCCAGGGCGGCTGCCGGCATTGCCGACGATCTGCTGACCGCGACGCTGCTGGTCACCCGGGCCCCGGTGCTGATGGCCCCCGCGATGCACACCGAGATGTGGACCCACCCGGCCACCGTCGCCAATGTCGCCACCCTGAGGTCCCGCGGGGTGACCGTGCTCGATCCGGCGGTGGGCCGACTCACCGGCGCCGACAGCGGACCCGGACGACTGCCCGACGCCGAGCACATCGAGGCGCTGGCCGACCTGCTGCTGCGCAACCCCGCCGCGCTACCCCGGGATCTCACGGCCCGCCGGGTGGTGATCTCCGCTGGCGGCACCAGGGAACCCCTGGACCCGGTGCGGTACCTGGGCAACCGGTCGTCCGGACGGCAGGGATACGCCCTGGCCCTGGTCGCGGCCGCCCGCGGCGCCGACGTCACGCTGGTATCGGCCAACGTCGAGCTTCCCGACCCGCCGGCCGTCACCGTGGTCCGCGCCGGCGACGCCAGGGAGCTGAACAGTGCCATCAACGAGGCGCTCCCGGGGGCCCATGCACTGGTGATGGCCGCCGCCGTCGCCGACTTCCGGCCGGCCAGCAGCACCGACACCAAGATCAAGAAGCAGGGCACCGAGGACCCGCCGCCGGTAGTTCTGGTGCAGAACCCGGACATCCTGGCCGCGATCGCGGTCGGCGCGGATCGTCCGCTGGTCTTGGTGGGATTCGCCGCCGAGACCGGGGACGAGCACGGCTCGGCGCTGGACTACGCCTCCGCGAAGCTGGTCCGCAAGGGCTGCGACCTGCTGGTGTTCAACCGGGTGGACGGTGGTCGGGCGTTCGGCACCGCCGACAACGCCGGCACCATCCTGGCTGCGAACGGCGCCAATCCCGTCCAGATCCCACTGGGCCCCAAGACCGTGCTGGCCGTGGCCGTCTGGGATGCCGTCGCAGCCCGGTTGAACCTGGCCCGGGACAGCCCGCCGTGACCGGAAACCGCCGTCCCATCGCGTAAAATCAGTGCACGTTCCGTGCGCCCGGCCGTGACCGGCCGTCGTGGCAGCGCACCGGTCACACCTTCGTGCCGCTGTTCGGTGCGTCGATGACCAGCCCGCTGCAACACCCCGATGACCCGCCGTTCCCCGTGTCGCCACCAGTAGGAGATGCCCACCGTGAGCTCCCGCCTCTTCACCTCCGAGTCCGTCACCGAAGGCCACCCGGACAAGATCTGCGACGCGATCAGCGACTCGATCCTGGACGAGCTGCTCCGGCTGGACCCGGAAAGCCGGGTCGCCGTGGAGACGATGGTGACCACCGGGCAGGTGCACGTTGCCGGTGAGGTCACCACGTCCGTGTACGCCGACATCCCGACCATCGTGCGGGAAACCGTCCTCGGTATCGGGTACGACTCGTCGGCGAAGGGTTTCGACGGCGCGTCCTGCGGAGTCAACGTGGCGATCGGGGCGCAGTCCCCGGACATCGCACAGGGTGTGGACACCGGGTACGAAGCGCGGACCCATTCCGCCGAAGAGATCGACGACGCCCTGGACAAGCAGGGCGCCGGCGACCAGGGCCTGATGTTCGGCTACGCCTGCTCCGACACGCCCGAGCTGATGCCGCTGCCGATCGCGCTGGCCCACCGGTTGGCCCGCGCACTGACCGGCGTCCGCAAGTCCGGCGCGGTGCCCTACCTGCGACCGGACGGCAAGACCCAGGTGACCATCGAGTACGTCGGCGACCGGGCGATCCGGCTGGACACCGTTGTTGTGTCCAGCCAGCATGCCGAGAACATCGACCTGGATCAGCTGCTGGCCGTCGACGTGCGCGAGCAGGTCGTCGAACCCGAGCTGGCGTCCCTGGACATCGACGTCACCGGGTACCGGTTGCTGGTCAACCCGACCGGCCGGTTCGTGATCGGCGGCCCGATGGGCGACGCCGGGCTGACCGGCCGCAAGATCATCGTCGACACCTACGGCGGGATGGCCAGGCACGGTGGCGGCGCCTTCTCCGGTAAGGACCCGTCGAAGGTGGACCGGTCGGCCGCATACGCGATGCGCTGGGTGGCCAAGAACGCGGTGGCCGCCGGGTTGGCGGACCGGATCGAGGTGCAGGTCGCGTACGCCATCGGCAAGGCCTCCCCGGTGGGGCTGTTCGTGGAGACCTTCGGCACCGAGCAGGTCGATCCGGACAAGATCGCGGACGCGATCCGGCAGGTGTTCGACCTCCGCCCGGCCGCGATCATCCGCGATCTCGACCTGAAGCGCCCGATCTACGCGCAGACCGCCGCCTATGGCCACTTCGGCCGAACCGACGTCGACCTGCCCTGGGAGAACACCGACCGGGCCGCGGACCTGAAGTCCATTCTGGGTATCTGATCCGGCGTCAGACCGGCAGGTCGATTTAGCGGCGGTGCAGTGTTCCGGGAGTGACCTGGGGAACCCGCTGACCGAATGCGTTGCGGCGTGACCGGTGTGCACAGCGGCCGGCGTTGACGGTGCCGTCTGATATCCAGAGCAGGTGACAACGATGACCCCGCCGACCGGCCGGCGGCCCTCCCGGCCGCCGGCGACAGCCAAGGTCGCCGCCACCGAGCTCCCGGTGGTCCGGGTGTTGGTCGAGGTCCCTTTGGCGCACCTGGACCGGCCGTACGACTACCTGGTCGCCGAGCCGGACAGTGCCGCGGCGCGGCCGGGTGCCCGGGTACGGGTGCGGTTCGCCGGCCGGCTGGTCGGCGGTTTCGTGGTGGCCCGGCTCGCCGAGTCCGACCACGAGGGCCGGTTGGGGTTCGTCGAACGCGTGGTGTCCCACGAGCCGGTGCTGTCCCCGGAAATCGCCGACCTGGCGAGGGCCGTCGCCGACCGGTACGCGGGTTCGATGGCGGACGTGCTCCGGTTGGCCGTTCCGCCGCGACACGCTCGGGTTGAAGGCGAGGTCGCTGCCGCGCCGGTGCCCGCCGAGGGGGATAGCGAGGTTGATGCCGAGGGGGATAAGGACGGTGAGCCCGGTTCGCCGTTGATCGTGACGGCCCCCGCGGCCGGCGTGGAATCCACTGACGTACCCGCGATGCAGGACGCAGCCGGTTCGGGCTGGTCGCTCTACCCGTCGGGTCCGGCGTTCCTGTCGGCGGTCGGCGCCGGCCGGGCCGCTCGTGCGGTGTGGCAGGCGGTGCCCGGGGAGGACTGGCCGACCCGGCTGGCGGAGGCGGCCGCGGTGGCTGACCGGTCCGGCCGGGGGGCGTTGCTGATCGTGCCTGACGCCCGGGACGTGGCCCGACTGGACGCCGCGGTGACCGCGGTCGTGGGCGCCGGCCGGCATGTCTGTCTGACCGCGGACCTGGGTCCGGCGGAACGGTACCGGCGGTTCTTGGCGGTCAGCCGGGGCACGGTGCGGGTCGTCGTTGGCACCCGAGCGGCGGCGTTCGCCCCGGTCGCCGACCTGGGTCTGGTGGCCGTCTTCGACGACGGCGACGATCTGCTGGCCGAGCCGCGGGCCCCGTATCCGCAGGCCCGCGAGGTGCTGATGCTGCGGTCGGCGGCGCGGCCGTGCGCGCTACTGGTCGGCGGTTTCGCCCGGACGGCCGAGGCCCAGCTGCTGGTCGACAGTGGATGGGCGCGGCCGATTGTCACTCCCAGGGCGGTGGTCCGGGCACGGTCGGCGCGGATCGAGGCTGCCGGCGACGACCGTTCGATCGGGGCCGACTCCGCAGCGGCCCGCGCCCGGATGTCACCAGCCGCGTTCGCCGCGGCCAGGGCGGCGTTGCAGGCTGGGGCGCCGGTGCTGGTCCAGGTTCCGAGGCGGGGGTATCTGCCGGGGTTGGCCTGCGCCAGGTGCCGTCGCCGGGCGCAGTGCCGGCACTGCCGGGGTCCGCTGGCCCTGACCGGGGCCGGTGGCCAGCTCAGCTGCCGCTGGTGCGGCAAACCGGAAGGACACTTCCGTTGCGCAGCCTGTGGTTTCGATCAGCTTCGTGCGGTCACCGTGGGCGCCGGGCGAACAGCGGAGGAGATCGGACGGGCGTTTCCGGGGGTTCCGGTGATCACCTCATCGGGTTCGACTGTGCGGGCCACCGTGCCGGCCGAACCTGCGCTGGTGATCGCCACTCCCGGTGCCGAGCCAGTCGCCGAGAGCGGTTACGGTGCTGCGGTTCTGCTGGACGGCGAGGCCATGCTGAGCCGCGCGGATCTGCGCGCCGGGGAGGAGACGCTGCGGCGGTGGATGGCGGCGGCCGCCCTGGTCCGGCCAGCCGCCGAGGGTGGGCGGGTGGTGGTCGGGGCCGACGCGTCCTTGCCCGTCGTACAGGCGTTGATCCGCTGGGACCCCGTCGGTCACGCTGCGGCCGAACTCGCCGGCCGCCGCGAGCTTGGGTTCCCCCCGGCGGTGGCGATGGCATCCCTCGAGGGAACCGAACATGCGGTGCTGGCTGCGTTGGACCGACTGGTGCTGCCGGACGGAGCTGTCGTGCTCGGCCCGGTGGCCTTGGATGAGATCGAGGACGCCGGCGGTCACGGCCCGGGCCATTCGGCCTCGATGACGCCGCCGAGGGACGGCGCCAGCGGTGCCGCCGACGCCGACGCCGACGAAGCACTGGTACGGGCCCTGGTCCGAATCAGCCAATCCCAGCGCAAGGCGCTCGGCGCGGAGCTGCATGCGCTGGCCGCCGGACGGTCCGCGCGTAAAGAAGGCGGTGGCCTGCGGATCCGGGTGGACCCGCCGGACCTGTTCTGACGCCTGACTGGATCCGACGGAGTGGCGCCCCCGTTGCGGGGTCAAACGTACTCGATCAGACCTTTGCGGAGCACTCAAGAGTGAAACCCTCCCGCTTCGAATGGCAGGAATAGTTACCCGCGAAGAGATCGTCCGCAGCTGATCGACCATTGGCACCGTCAGCTGACCATTTCGCATTGCCGTACAAATTAATGCAAAAGGTGAAGCGACCCGGAGGCCGTCTAAACAACCGCTATGCTCGCGGCGACTGGCCGCGACGTCGATGTACCGACACCCGTGTTCTACCCCAGAAGCCCTCTCATTCGCCGTCGCCCTCCTCAAGAGGGGCCGCGTGTGGCTTTACGAGACTCGGCTTGAGAGCCGTGAGGACGGCCATGAACTGGGCCCAATCACCCTCTGTAAGATCACTGAGCCCAGCAACCGAAACCATGTTCCCGCTCGCGAGCGGGAACGAGATCGTCGGCAACTGAACTGGCGCAAACCGCACCGAGGGCGGCGCTGTGCTTGTCGCGCCCAGCAGCCGCGCCTGCACGGCAGGCTCGGGCGACGGTGGTGTAGATACAGCGTCGATCGTAGGTAGCGTAGTCTCTCCTGCACCGTCAGAACCAGTATCTAACTTGGCGAAATTGACTGTCGCACGATACTCTTTGATGAAGTCAAGTGCGCCGTTTTCACTAAAGCCGCGATCGCGGGTTAGAAACCATTTTAGGTTGTCTTCGGATGGCATTTCCATGCCGTAGTTGGCCCACATGTCTTGATGAACCGATGGGAGTAAGGCCGCCTTCCGAATCGCCGACTCGCGCTCACCCTGGTCCGGATGCGCGAGAATCTGGACCGCAAGGTCGGTAACCCTGACCTTTCGGTCGTCCTTTGTGCCTTCGTCATCGAGCAAACCAAACCTTGCCAACGCCGCCAGCTGGCCGCCGCCAGGGCTGTTTAAACTGGAGTATCCCCAATGTCTAACAGCCTGCACTGCAGGCATCGCATGCTGGCGCTCTGAGTTATAAAGTTGACGTACGCGATCGATAGCCTTGCCCAAGTCGATCGACGGGTAGTTCGGGCTACGTTTGAGAGGCCGCCTGGCCCCTTCACCTGCGCTCATGTTGCCTCCCGTGTAGACCGTATCACGCGTGAGGCGACACAAAACAGGAATCTTCCCCACAGCTCGGGTCTGCAACTGCTACGTTGTAGGTGAACATCACTACAAGGAGGGGGGGTGAGCACATCAATGCGTCATAACCACAGCCCACTCGGGCCCGGTGGATCCTGGAAGACTGGTCAGCGCGTCCCCAACGGGGGGGACTATCGCAACCAGTTCGGCCAGATCGTCCACTTCGATGCAGGAACGACGTTCCCGCCGCGTGTCGGACGACAGTCCGGCGGCGAGGTTGCGTTCTGGATGTTCTACGTGGCCGCGTGAGCGGACTGTAGATCTGAGTTTCCTTGGCCGGGAACAGCTGGGGCGTGGGCATCAGCCCACGCCCCAGACTCATGTCGAGACGCACCCCAACCGCTGCGCGGCGGGAACGTAGGTATTGTGCACCATTAGAGAGAGATGTGCGCGTAAATCGAACCTCTTAACAAGAGCAGAGGCTGGAACAACGCAATCAGCCAACTGCGGGCACGTTCGCCCGGATCGGAGCTGTGGCGCTACGCGGCGGCAAACGTACAGTCAGCGAAGACCAGTGACGGTACTGCGTCAGTGATCTGGTTTGACGTCCAAGGGACTGATTGCCGCGTTGGGGTTGGCGCTAGTGCCCGAGGTTAGGCGATAACGGGATGGGCACGGCACTTGTCCGCGCCGCGAGTTGCTGCGCTTAATCCGACCGAGAAGTGCCGGACCGTGTCGTGGAGCTCTGATGCTCTGAGCGCCCACCCGATTGACCCGCTGCGCTCAGGCAGAGCCAGACACCGCTAGGCAGTGCCTAGCTTTTCCTAGCCCGAGGACTCTTTCGTACACTCCACCAGGCCAGGATGCGTATCGCTTCCAAAAACCCACCGCTACTCGACCGAAAGGCAGGACCCCCTGCGCATCGTCTTTGCTGGTACCCCGGTCGCGGCCGTGCCGTCGCTGATCGCGCTGCTGGATTCTGCGCATGAGGTCGCGGCGGTGATTACCCGGCCGCCCGCACGGAAGGGACGCGGTCGGGCCACCGCTGCATCGCCCGTCGGCGAGTTGGCGGCGACGGCGGGTGTTCCCGTGTTGACCCCGGGGTCGGTCAAGACGCCGGAGTTCATGGCGGAACTGTCGGCGATCGCGCCCGAGGCCGCCGCTGTCGTCGGGTACGGGGCACTGCTGCCTCCCGATGTGTTGGCGGTGCCGACACACGGGTGGGTCAACCTGCACTTCTCGTTGCTTCCGGCCTGGCGCGGCGCCAGCCCGGTGCAGGCGGCGATCCGGGCCGGTGACGACATCACCGGTGCCACCACCTTCCGGTTGGCGCAGGGGATGGACACCGGGCCGGTGTACGGCGTCATCACCGAGGCAATCCGTCCCGTGGACACCGCAGGTGACCTGCTGGAACGCCTCGCCGAGAGCGGTGCCCGGCTCCTGGTTGCCACCCTGGACGGCATCGCGGACGGAACCGTACGGGCCCAACCGCAGTCGGCTGACGGGGTCTCCGCTGCCGGGAAGGTCACCACCGATGACGCCCGGATCGACTGGTTAATGCCTGCGGTCGGGATCGACCGGTTAATCAGATCGGTCACCCCGGCGCCTGGTGCGTGGACTGACAGTCCCTGGGGCCGAATGGTTCTCGGCCCATTGACGGTGGCCGACGAGACCGGACTCGCCCCGGGCGAGCTGCGTGCCGGCAAGTCCGACCTGCTGGTCGGGACGGGCACCACGGCGGTCCGACTGGGCGAGCTGACCCCCCCGGGGCGGCGCCGGATGGCCGCCGCCGATTGGGCTCGTGGCGCTCGGCCGGCGCCGGGGACGGTGCTGTCATGAACCCACCGGCCGAGCCGCCCGGCGGGCAAGGTCGCGCCGGGCAGGGTCGCGATGGGCAGGGTCGCGGCGGGCAGGGTCGCGGCGGGCAGGGTCGCGATGCTCGGGGACGTGGCGGGCAGGCGCCGCAGCGGGGCGGGCGCGGGCCGTCCGCCCCGCCCAGGCGGCCCTCCACCAGAAGGCCGCCGCAGACGGATCCGGCGCGTCAGGTTGCGCTGGACCTGCTCGGTGCGGTCCGGGACCGCGGTGCGTACGCCAACCTGACGCTGCCCGGTTTGCTGAACGACCGCGGCCTCTCCGGCCGGGATGCCGCGCTGGCCACCGAACTGTCCTACGGCACCTGCCGCGCGCTCGGTCAGCTCGACGCGATCATCTCCGCCTGCGGCGACCGGGCGATCGCCGACCTGGACGGGGTGGTGCTGGACGCGCTCCGGCTCGGCGCCTATCAGATACTGCGGACCCGCATCCCCCCGCACGCCGCGGTGTCGGTGACCGTCGATCTGGTGCGGGCCAGCGACAAACCCGGTGGCGCAGGCTATGTCAACGCCGTGCTGCGCCGGATCGGCGAGGCCGACCTGGACACCTGGATCGAGCGGCTGGCCCCGGACGCCGCCGAGGACCCGCTGGGCCACCTGCCGATGGCCGCCTCGCACCCGCGGTGGATCGTCAGTGCGCTGCGGGACGCCCTCGCCTCGTCGCCGGCCCCCGACCAGGACCCCCTCGATGAGCTGACAGAGGCGTTGCGCGCCAACGACATCCCCGCGGCCGTGCACCTGCTCGCCCGGCCCGGGAGGATCACCCGGGACGAGCTGGCCGCGGCTGCCGGGGTACACCCTGCCAGCTACTCACCGTTCGGTGTGTACCTCGACCACGGTGACCCTGGTGCGATCAGTGCCGTGGTCGACGGACGAGCCGCCGTTCAGGACGAGGGTTCTCAGCTGGTGGCGCTGGCGGTGGCGTCCGCCCCGCTGGCCGGTCCCGACCTGCGGTGGCTCGACCTGGCCGCCGGACCCGGCGGCAAGGCCGGGTTGGTGGGGGCACTGGCCGCCGAGCGCGGTGCCCACCTGGACGCCGTGGAGATCACCCCGCACCGCGCGGATCTGGTTCGGCAGACGGTGCGCGGCCTGCCGGTGACCGTGCACACCGCCGACGGTCGCGACCCGGGTCTGCCGCCAGCATCCTTCGACCGGGTACTGCTGGACGCGCCGTGCACCGGCCTCGGTGCGCTGCGTCGCCGACCGGAGGCCCGCTGGCGGCGGCAACCGTCGGACGTGGCCGATCTCGTTGTGCTGCAACGGGAACTCCTGGCATCGGCGGCGCGGCTGGTCCGCCCCGGCGGTGTCATCGGGTACGTCACCTGCTCGCCGCATCTGTCCGAGACGGCCGGGGTGATCGCCCGTCGGCCCGCCGGGCTGGATCTGGTCGACGCCCGCCCGCTGCTGCCCGGGGTGCCCGACCTCGGAGACGGACCCACTGTCCAGCTCTGGCCGCATCGGCACGGGACGGACGGCATGTTCCTGGCACTGCTGCAGCGACAGTCCTGATCGGACGCTGCCTGTGGTGGCCGCCCAAGCTACCTGCAGAGGCGGATTGATTCACCACACAGATCTCGTTTACACCAAAAGATCTCGGTTCCGCCAGAAAGACATTATGGCACCGTGAAACGGACCACGGTCGAGCTCCCAGACGAGCTGGATGCGCGGTTACGGCACGAGGCCCAGCGCCGGGGACAACCGTTGCGGAGACACGTGACGCTCTCGAGGCCGACCTCGGCGGAGCGTCGACGGGACGCTGGCTCGGCGCGGCCGGCGCCGAGTACAGCGGCCGGAGCGACGTTTCCGAGCGGACGGTCAGGCGCAGAGGCCCCGCCAGGGCGGGTGACGCGGACGCGATTACGCTCGGCCGGTGCCATACCCGCTCATGTCACCCATGATCGCGCCCAGCATCCTGTCGGCAGATTTCGCGAGGCTCGCGGACGAGGTCGCCGCCGTTGCCGGGGCGGACTGGCTACACGTCGACGTGATGGACAACCACTTCGTCCCGAACCTCACCCTGGGCTTGCCCGTCGTTCAAGCTTTGTTGAAAGTCACGAACATCCCCATCGACTGCCACCTGATGATCGACGACCCGGATCGGTGGGCGATCGGCTACGCCGAGGCCGGCGCGTACAACGTGACCGTGCACGCCGAGGCGGTGGCCAACCCGATCACGGTGGCAGCAGAGCTTCGGGCGGCTGGCGCGAAGGCCGGCCTGTCGATCAAACCCGGCACCGACCTGGCCGACTGGGTCGGGGTGCTGGAGCACTTCGACACGCTGCTGGTGATGACGGTCGAACCGGGTTTCGGCGGCCAGTCGTTCATGCCGGAGACGATGGGCAAGGTGCGGCGGGCCCGCCAGCTGGTCGACTCCGGGCAGCTGACGGTTCTCGTCCAGGTGGACGGCGGCATCAACGCCGAGACCATCGAGCAGGCCGCCGAGGCCGGCGCCGACTGCTTCGTCGCCGGTTCCGCGGTCTACAGCACGGACGACCCGGAGGCGGCCGTCGCTGCGCTCCGAGCCACCGCCGCAGCGCACCGGTCTCCGGCCCGCTGATCCGCCCACGGGACCCCGGCCCAGTGACCTGCCGGCCCCGGCGAGCAGTGCCTCGTGTCGCGGGTGACCAGCCTCTCCACCAGCGCGCTCAGACCCGTGCCGGAATGGGGGAGGATGGGAAGGGCTGCGGTGCCCCGGCGGCACCCGAACCGCAGACTGCGCTGAGAGGATCAATCATGTTCACCGGCATCGTCGAGGAACGCGGGCAGGTGGTCGACCTGCAGATCAACGCCGCCGACACCGGCTCTGCCAGGCTCACCGTCCGCGGCCCCGCCGTGACCAGCGATGCCGGGCACGGCGATTCGATCGCGGTGTCCGGGGTGTGCCTGACCGTGGTCGACCGGTCGGCGGACACGTTCACCGTCGACGTCATGGCCGAGACGCTGCGCCGCTCGACCATTGGCGCACTGGTTGCCGGCGACGAGGTCAATCTGGAACGCTCCGTCCTGCCGACCACCCGGTTGGGCGGGCACATCGTGCAGGGTCACGTCGACGGCACCGGGACGATCACCGTTCGCACCCCCCACGACGCCTATGACGAGGTCCGGATCGCGGTCGGGCCTGATCTGGCGAAGTACCTCACCGCGAAAGGCGCGATTGCGGTCGACGGCATTTCGCTGACCGTCATCGACGTGGTGGACAACCCCGACGGCGCCGAGTTCGGCATCGGGGTCATCCCGGAAACCCGATCGGCGACCACCATGGGCACCGTGAAGGTCGGCGCCGTGGTCAATCTGGAGGTCGACGTGGTGGCCAAGTACGTCGAACGCCTCCTGGCAAGCGCCCCCCGGGGGCAGGGATGACCAGCACGGACATCAGCCGGGACCGGGAGCGCGACTTCGGCCGGGCCGGCATCCCCACCCGATCGAACGACCTCGGTGTTGCCATCGGTCACGGACCGTCGGACAAGCAGGTCACGGAGCCCTCGAGCCGCGAGCAGACCCCGGCCGGGTTCGACACGATCGAATTCGCCGTCGCCGAGATCGCCGCCGGCCGCGCGGTGGTCGTGGTCGACGACGAGGATCGGGAGAACGAGGGCGACCTCATCTTCGCGGCCGGGTTGGCCACCGCCGAACTGGTGGCGTTCACGGTGCGGTACTCCTCCGGCGTCATCTGCGTCGGCTTGACCGGACCCGACTGCGACCGGCTCGATCTGCCGCCCATGTCCCGTATCAACCAGGACCGCAAGGGCACCGCATTCACCGTCACTGTCGACGCGAAAGACGGCATCAGCACAGGGATTTCGGCCAAGGAGCGGGCGCACACCATCCGGTTGCTGGCCGACCCGGCCACTACGTCGGACGACCTGACCCGGCCGGGTCACGTGTTCCCGTTGCGGGCCCGCGAGGGTGGGGTGCTGGTCCGGCCCGGTCACACCGAGGCGGCCACCGACCTGACCACCCTCGCCGGCCTGCCCCCGGCCGGTGCGCTCTGCGAGGTCGTCAGCGACGACGGCAGCATGGCCCGGTTGCCGGAACTGCGGGTGTTCGCCCGACAGCACCGGTTGGCGCTGATCTCGATCGCCGACCTGATCGCCTACCGAAGGCGCAGCGAGGTGCAGATCCGGCGGGTCGCACAGGCTCGACTTCCCTTGCCGCAGGGCGAGTTTCAGGCAGTCGGTTACGTCAGCACCGTCACCGGCCGGGAGCTGATCGCGTTGGTCTACGGCGAGATCGGTGACGGGAACGACGTTCTCGTGCGGGTTCATTCCGAATGCCTCACCGGCGACGTGCTGGGTTCGCTGCGATGTGATTGCGGCCCACAGTTGCATGCCGCGCTGGACGCGGTCGCAGCGGAGGGGCGCGGGGTGGTGCTGTACATCCGGGGCCACGAGGGACGCGGCATCGGGTTGCTGGAAAAGCTGCGGGCGTACGAGTTGCAGGACGCGGGGGCCGACACCGTTGACGCCAACACGCTGTTGGGACTGCCCAACGATGCCCGGGAGTACGGCACCGGGGCGCAGGTACTCGCCGATCTGGGTATCCGGTCGATGCGGCTGCTCACCAACAACCCGGCCAAGCGCGCGGGCTTGGAGGGGTACGGGTTGACCATCTCGGGTCGGGTCGCCCTGCCGGTGTCGGTCAACCCGGAAAACCTGAGGTACCTGACCACCAAGCGGGATCGGATGGGTCATGAGTTCGAGGGCCTGGACGTGCTGTACGGCGAGGGTCATGCCTGACCGTCAGGTGCGACGAAGCGCAGACCGGAGAAGAAGCAGACCGGAGAAGAAGCAGACCGGAGAAGAAAGAGGTGATGAAGCGATGAGCGGTGAGGGACGGCCAGAGGTCGAGATCCCGCAGGCGCAGGGGCTTCGGGTTGGGGTGGTGGCGACCAGTTGGCACCGGGAGATCACCGACGCGCTGCTGGAGCGGGCGTTGTGGTTCGCCGAGCAGGCCGGCACCGCGACGCCCACGGTTGTTCGGGTCCCCGGCGCGATCGAACTGCCCATCGTCGCCCAGGCATTGGCCACCGGGCACGACGCGGTTGTCGCACTCGGCGTCGTGATCCGGGGCGGCACACCGCATTTCGACTACGTCTGTGACTCGGTGACGGCCGGGTTGACCCGGGTTGCGTTGGACTCCGGAGTCCCCGTCGGCAATGGCGTGCTGACCTGCGACACCGTGGAACAGGCGATCGCCCGGAGCGGTGTCGCCGGTTCCACCGAGGACAAGGGCGTGGAGGCAATGTCCGCGGCGCTGACGACCGCATTGGTGTTGCGCGGCCTGCGGGGCGGCGGCGGACGACTGGGTTTCGGCCGATGACCACCCCCGCCGAACCCGCGGGCGCCGGACAGACGGCGGGCCAGGCCCCTATCCTGCTGCAGGTCCGGCCCCGCCGGATCACCATCCTGGCGTCCGTCACTGCGTCCGTGGTGGTGGTCTCACTGGTCGTCGTCGGGGTGCTGCTGCAGAGCTCCGACGCCGGGGTGCGGTTCCGGGTCTCAGACCAGATCGGCCTGATCGGGGTCGGTCTTGTACTGGGCGGGCTGATGATGACGGCGGCCCGGCCGAGGCTGCGGGTCGACCGGAACGGGATCTGGGTGCGGAACGTCCTCGGGGAGCAGTTCACCCCCTGGCCGTTGGTGCTGCGGATTTCCTACCCGCAGGGCTCGCCCTGGGCTCAGGCGGTGATGCCCGACGACGAGGTCAAGCCGTTGATGGCCATCCAGGCGATGGACCGCGGCCGGGCTGTCACGGCCCTGGAACGGGTGCGCGATCTGCAGGACAAGTACGGACCGCCCGCCCCCGAGCCGGCCACCCCCCAGGGTCCGCGGCCGGAGGACGACCTGCAGCGGCCACTCGGCCGGTTGGAGATCATCGACCGGCAGAAAGCCGCCGAGCGGGACCGCGATCTGCTCCGTGCGCACAACCGGAAAAGCGACCGGTCGGCCAGATCCGGCCAGCCATCGGGGTTCGCCCGCCCGACCCGTCCGCACCGCCCCGCTGACGGAGGCACCGAGAACTTGTAGGTGCACCAGCACGCCCGCGGACGCTTGTCGATCAGCGTCACCCGTCCGGGTTCGGCTCCGCCGCGCGGTTCGCCCCCGATGGCCTTACCGTCCGGTACAGCGACGTCGCCGGGCGCCGCGTCCCTGACCGGAGCGGTGGTGTCACAAGTGGCTCGGATCGGCGTCGATGTGGATGGCGTGCGACGCACGGACGAGGTCGAACCTCGTCTGCTGCTGGTGCACTGGCTCCGCGACAAACTTGGACTCGTCGGCACCCCGATGGGCTGCGACACGTCCAACTGCGGTGCGTGCACCGTCCTGCTGGACGGACGAAGCGTGAAGTCGTGCAGCGTGCTCGCGGTGCAGGCCGACGGCGGCCGGATCACCACGATCCAGGGTCTGGCCGAGCCGGGACCGGACGGGGCCTGGCATCCGGTGCAGACCGCCTTCAAGGACTGCCATGGGCTGCAGTGCGGGTACTGCACACCCGGCATGGTGCTCGCGGCCGTCGACCTGTTGTCGGAGAACCCCGACCCCACCGAGTCCGAGATTCGGGAGGGCCTGGAAGGCAACCTCTGTCGGTGTACCGGTTACCAGAACATCGTGGCCGCGGTGGCGCAGGCCGCGAAGCAGATGGCCGGCACGACCAGCGAGGCCGGCAGATGACGTCCACCGTGACCGCAACCGCCGCCCCGGCGACCGAGACCGTTGTTGCTGCAGACACGACGCATCCGGGCTCGGCGGTGACCACCCCCGCCATCGGCCAATCGATCCGGCGCAAGGAGGACGCCCGGTTGCTGACCGGCAACACCAACTGGACTGACAACATCCAGGTGCCAGGCGCGCTGTACCTCGAGATCGTCCGCAGCCCGCACGCGCACGCCCGGATCACCAGCGTCAACCTCGCACCCGCCCTGGCGATGCCCGGGGTGGTGGCCGCGTTCAGCGCCGCCGAACTGGGCGATGACAACGCCAAGGTGATCTGCGTCTGGCCGGTCGTCGAGGACATCGTGATGCCGGACTTCCCGGCGCTGGCCGTGGGCGAGGTCCGGCACGTCGGGGACTGCGTCGCGGTGGTGCTGGCCACCGACCGCTATCTGGCCGCGGACGCGGTGCAGGCGGTCGAGGTCGAGTACGAGACGCTGCCCGCCGTGGTCGACATGGAGGCCGCGCTGGTCGACGGGTCGCCGCTGGTGCACTCCGACGCCGGCACGAATCACTGCTACACCAAGCACTATGTCTGCGGCGACTACGAGAAGACAGTGGCCGCAGCTGATGTCGTCGTCAAGCGCCGGTTCGTCCAGCAACGGCTGATCCCGTCACCGATGGAGACCAGGGCCGTGGTGGCCGCCCCGATGGGGGTCAGCGGCGAGCTCACCGTGTGGACGGCGACCCAGATCCCGCACGTGGTCAGGGTTTTGATGTCATTGGCGACCGGCCTCCCGGAGCACCGGTTGCGGATTGTCGCCCCCGACGTCGGCGGCGGCTTCGGCGCAAAACTGCAGTTCTACCGGGAGGAGATCCTTGCCACCGTTCTGGCCAACCGGCTCGGGCGTGCGGTGAAGTGGAACGAGACCCGCAGCGAGAACATGGTTGCCACCCACCACGGCCGCGACCAGATTCAGTTCATCGAGATGGCCGCGACCCGCGAAGGCAAGATCCTGGGCATGAAGGTCGAGTTGCTGGCCAACATGGGCGCGTACCTGCAGTTGCTCACTCCCGGCATCCCGGTGCTCGGGCAATTCATGTTCAACGGCATCTACAAGATGGACGCCTACGACTGGAAGTCCACCGGCGTGTTCACCACCACCACCCCGACCGACGCCTACCGCGGCGCCGGCCGGCCGGAGGCGACGTTCGCCATCGAGCGGATCGTCGACGAACTGGCCGTGGAGCTGGGCATCGAACCGATGGAGCTGCGACGGCGGAACTGGATCACTCACGAGGAGTTCCCGTACACCACCATCGCCGGCCTGACCTACGACAGCGGCAACTACGAGCAGGCCACCGACCGGGCGCTGGAACTTTTCGACTACGACACCCTGCGGGCCGAGCAGACCCGGCGTCGGGAGTCGAAGGATCCGATGCAGCTGGGCATCGGCATCTCGACCTTCACCGAGATGTGCGGTCTGGCCCCGTCCCGGGTGCTGAACGCGCTGAAGTACGCGGCCGGTGGCTGGGAGCACTGCACGATCCGCATCCTGCCCACCGGGAAGGTGGAGCTGGTCACCGGGACCTCACCGCACGGTCAGGGTCACGTCACCGCATGGAGTCAGATCGCCAGCGACAGCCTGGGCGTTCCGGTGGACGACATCCAGGTGATCTATGGGGACACGGCCACCTCTCCGTACGGCATGGACACCTACGGATCGCGATCGCTGGCGGTCGGCGGGTTGGCGATCCTCAAGGCCGCTGAGGTCGCTGTGGCAAAGGCCAGGGTGATCGCCGGGCACCTGCTCGAGGTCAGTCCGGACGACCTGGAGTTCAAGGACGGCTCGTTCACCGTTCGGGGTGATCCGGAATCAGCCAAAACCATTCAGGCCATCGCCTGGGAGGCGTTCACCTCGCACGACCTGCCGGACGGCACCGACCCGAACTTGTTCGGCTCGTCCACCGTTGACCCCCAGGTGTTCTCCTACCCGCACGGCACCCACCTGTGCGCGGTCGAGGTGGACACCGAAACCGGCCGGACCGACATCCGGTCGTACGTTGCCGTCGATGACGTCGGCACCCTGGTCAACCCGATGATCGTCGAGGGCCAGGTGCACGGCGGCATCACCCAGGGCATCGCGCAGGCTCTGTGGGAGGGCGCGGCGTACGACGAGGACGGCAACCTGGTCACCGCGTCGCTGGCGGACTACCTGCTGCCGACCGCCGTCGACGTCCCGCACTACGTCACCGAGAACACGGTCACCCCGTCGACCACCCACCCGCTGGGCACGAAGGGCGTGGGTGAAGCGGGCGCGATCGCGTCGACGCCCGCGGTGATCAACGCCGTCATCGACGCACTGCGGCCTCTGGGCGTGACGGATGTCCTGATGCCGGCCACTCCGCAGACCGTGTGGCGGGCCATCCAAGCCGCGGCCGGCTCCGGCAAGCGGTCCGGCACCGCGTCCGGCAATGACCCGAGCAACGGGTCAGGCGATCGCCCGGGCGACGGATCCAGCGTTCGCTCCAGTAACGGATCCAGCAACGGAGGTGCCCGGTGATCCCCGCCGCATTCGACTACCAGCGGGTCGACTCGGTCGACGCGGCGCTCGCCGCGCTGACCGAGGCAGGTGATGAGGCCAAGATCATCACCGGCGGGCAATCCCTGCTGCCGTTGCTCCGCATCCGGCTGGCCGCGCCCACCGTGCTGGTGGACTGCGGCCGGATCCAGGAGATGCTGGGCGTGTCCGACGAGGGCGACTCCCTGCTGATCGGGGCTGCGACCACGCACGACGACGTTCAGCACGACGCCTTGATCACCGAGCACGCACCCTTGCTGTCGATGACCGCCGCGACCGTTGCCGACCCGGCGATTAGGCACCGCGGGACCTTTGGCGGGTCCCTTGCGCATGCCGACCCGGCGGGCGACATGCCGACGGCCGCACTGGCACTGGACTGCACCATGATCGTCGCCGGGCCCACCGGGCGGCGGGAGATCCCGGCAGCGGACTTCTTCGTCGACTACTTCACCAGCGCGCTGGAGTGGGACGAGGTGCTGGTCGGGGTCCGGGTGCCGAAGCTGGGCGCGGGGTGGGGGTACGACTACCAGAAGTTCCACCGCACCGCCCAGTCCTGGGCGATGGTGGGGGTCGCCGCCGCGGTCCGCCGGGAGAACGGTTCGATCGCGGAGGCTCGGGTCGCGTTCACCAACATGGGCGCGACCCCGTTGCGGGAGGCAGGGGTGGAGGCCGCCCTGCTCGGCGCACCGGCCACGATCGACGCCGTCCGTGACGCCTGCGCGTCGGCGGCCGACGGCACCCATCCGAACTCCGAGCTGCACGCCGACGCGGAGTACCGCGAGCACCTGGCACGAGTGCTCTCCCGACGGGCGGTGCTGGCCGCGGCCGGCGTTAGCTGAGTTCTCCGGGGAGACCTTGGCTGGCAGACCTTGGCTGCCGGCCACGCGTGCGCTTCCTACAGGGACCTGAACTACGGCCATCGGGCTCCTGCGGAATATTTGGTCGGATCAAGCGACCGGATTTTCCGCAGAGCGACCGATAAACGCACTCGATGACGGAGAGGGCGCAGTCAGTGCAGGAGACGCGGTCTACCGCTTGTGCACGCAGCCCTTACTCGCCGGGCCCCCGCCCCGGCTCGTCGGGGTGGATCGAGTACTCCCGGAACGCGCCTTGGAGCCCGGCCAGCCCGTCCCGGAACGCGGCCGCATGTGGCCCCAGATCCGGTGCCGAGGCCTTGACCAGGCCGGCGAGTGCGGTGATCAGGGTCCGGGCCTGATCCAGGTCACGGTGCGCGGGCCGGTCCGGGTCGGGCGCCGCCAACCCCAACTGCTCTGCGGCCGCACTCATCAACAACACCGCAGCCCGGCTGATCACCTCGGCCGCCGGGATGTCGACAAGTTCCCGCGCGTCGTCTGGCCCGTCCAACCCATCCGAGTCGCTCGACCCGTCCGACCCGTCCGACCCGTCCGAGCCGTCCGACCCGTCCGACCCGTCCGACCCGGCCACCGCGGAGGGCCCGCCTGATCCGGCCGACCCGACTGGCCCGCCTTGCCCCGCCACCGCCCCGCCCGGCCCCGCCATCGCACCGCCTGACCCAGCCCACCCGTCCGGCCCGCCTGGCGCGACTGGCCCGCCTGGCCCGGCCAAGGCCCCGAACGCCCCGGGGCCCGCCGGGTGAGGGGAGGATGACCGAAAAGGGTGGAGCTGCGAAGGTTCTTCGGGAGCGCTCACGTCCTGTACGCTGTCATGTACGACTAGCTCCTGCGCAAGCGGGGGAACAAGTGGAGCCCGCCTCCCACCCGAGCAGCCTCACGGCAGCCGGGTCCCGGTCCATCGATGGCGACGTCGATGGCGTGCGCCCGTACCTGGGTGTGTGACGGATCGACAAGGGCCCCGCGAGTTCACTCGGCGGGGCCTTTTTGGACTTCGATCCCGGTCGAACGCCACGGGGAACCCAACGAGCGCTGGGCGTCGCGCGACCATCAACCGTTCACCAGGAGGACTCAATCAGCGTCGAACCACGCATCAACGACAGGATCCGGGTTCCCGAGGTTCGCCTCGTCGGAGCCGAGGGCGAGCAAATCGGAATCGTTGCCATCGGCGAAGCCCTGCGGCTGGCGCAGGACAGCGATCTCGATCTTGTCGAGGTCGCTCCGGACGCCCGCCCGCCCGTCTGCAAGCTCATGGACTTCGGCAAGTTCAAGTACGAGAGCGCGCAGAAGGCCAGGGAGGCCCGGCGCAACCAGGTCCTGACGGTCATCAAGGAAATGAAGCTCCGGCCGAAGATCGACACGCACGACTACGAGACCAAAAAGGGTCACGTCGTGCGGTTCCTCCAGGCCGGGGACAAGGTCAAGGTCACGATCATGTTCCGTGGTCGCGAGCAGTCCCGCCCCGAGCTCGGGTTCCGGTTGCTGCAGCGGCTCGCACAGGACGTCGCTGAGCTGGGTGTGATCGAAAGTGCGCCCAAGCAGGACGGCCGGAACATGATCATGGTGCTGGCACCGCACAAGCAGGCCCGGCCGCGTCAGCCGCATCAGCCGGCGAGCGCACCGGAGACCGTCTCCTAGCAGCGGGGCACGTGCGGTTCCACCACACGGGTACGACGTGAGGTGGGACATCGGCGTGCTCCGGCGAGGGGTCTGACACAGAACCATCGTTGACACAGAACCATCTGAATCCATCCACCACAGCATCACCCGATATGCACCAGCCACCACAGCGATTGCGAGTCACTGCCATGCCAAAGAACAAGACGCACTCGGGGACGAAGAAGCGGGTCAAGGTCACCGGTACCGGTCGCCTGCTGCACGCGGGGTCGGGCAAGCGCCACAACCTCGAGAGCAAGCCGACCAGCCGCACCCGTCGCCTGGACGGTTCCAAGGAGATCGCCAAGGCGGACGTTCCCCGGATCCGTCGGCTACTCGGCCGCTGACCCCGACCTCCATCTCCCACCCCCAGTGCCGGCCGGCAGCGCCGGAACCACGTAGAAAGACAGGTGTCCCGTGGCAAGAGTGAAACGGGCGGTCAACGCCCAGAAGAAGCGCCGCGTCGTCCTCGAGCGAGCAAGTGGCTACCGCGGCCAGCGGTCGCGCCTCTACCGCAAGGCCAAAGAGCAGGGGCTGCACTCCCTGACCTACGCCTACAACGATCGGCGCAAGCGCAAGAACGACTTCCGCAAGCTCTGGATCACCCGCATCAACGCCGCCGCCCGCGCGCACGGCATGACCTACAACCGGTTCATGCAGGGCCTGAAGATTGCCGGCGTCGAGGTAGACCGCAAGGTCCTGGCCGAGTTGGCGGTCTCGGATGAGGCCACCTTCGCCGCGCTGGTGCTGGTGGCTCGCGAGGCCGTGCCGTCCGTCGCGGACGGCAACGCCTCCGCCGGCGATACCGCCGATTCGGACGCGCAGGACGCGGCCTGAGCCCGCGCAGCGTCCCCCGTCGACGCCCGGCTGGCACTCCGCCGGCCGGGCGTTCGGCTGTCGGCGGTCCCGGGGGTTCGTCGACACCGTCTAACGGGACGGCCGAAGAGCCGGAACCGGTCGACGGCGTGCTCACCGAGCGTTCCCCGCGGATTGCCGCCGCGCGCAAGTTGCTGCGCCGTTCCCGCCGAACGGAGGCCGGCGAATTCCTGGCTGAGGGCGCACCTGCGGTCACCGAGGCCATGCGCTACGCGTCCGAGCGTCCCGGCGAGGTGCTGGAGCTGTTCGTGACGGAGACTGCTGCCGCGCGCCATCCGGCAGTGATCAGGGCGGCGTTCGGCGCCGGTGTTGACGTTACCCAGGTCACCGAACGCGCAGCCGCGGCGCTCTCCGATGCGGTCACCGCGCAGGGCCTGGTCGCTCGTTGCGTCATCCCCAGCACCACGGTGGCCGACGTCCTGGCCGGCTCGCCCCGGCTGATTGCTGTGCTCGTCGAGGTCGGCGACCCCGGCAACGCCGGAACGGTGATACGGCTCGCCGACGCCGCCGGTGCCGACGGGGTGATCGTGGCCGGCGATGCCGTGGACCAGTTCAACCCGAAGGCGATCCGGGCGTCCGCAGGCAGCCTGTTCCACCTGCCCGTCGCGCGTGCCGCCGATCCGGTTGCGCTGGTGGCCGAACTGGCCGCGGCCGGCCTGTCGACGCTGACCACCAGCGGGACTGCGGACCTGGATCTCGATGATGCCGCGGCGGACGGGATTCTCGACCTACCGACCGCGTGGTTGTTCGGCTCCGAAGCGCACGGTCTGCCTGCCGGCGTGCTCGCCGTAGCCGACGAGTCGGTCCGGGTGCCGATCTACGGTCGCGCGGAGTCGCTAAACCTGGCCGGGGCCGCGGCAATCTGTTTGTACGCCAGCGCCAGCGCCCACCGCCGGGCTTCTGGCGTTGCCAGACCGGGCGACTCCACCGGCTGATTGTCCTCGCTGCAACTGACCCAGCTGACTCGGAATGCGATGATCACAGAGACCCGGGGGGATCTCATGAGGAGACGGCGCTCGCCGCAGGAGAAGAAGCAACTCAGCCTGGAACGGGACCGCCGCAACACGTACGGCGAAAACGACAAGGCCTCCCGGAAGGGCATCCCGTTCCGGAAGCGGTTGGTGAACAAGACCAACCGCACTCGCGATCGTCAGCTCTTGCGAGGGGCCGCCGGATCGGTAGGCCCGATGGAGGCGGAAGAGGTCGAGAGCCGGATGCTGGGGCGCCGCCGGAAGCGTTGGCAGAAGTACTCGGACACCCCGCTGGGCGAGTTCCTCGCCCGGAAGCGGAAGAAAGCAGGGGGACCCGACCACTCAGAGCACTAGGCGCGTCGGTGTTCGATGTGCGGCTACGTGAACAACGATGGCTACACGCCGACAGGCTCGTGTTTCTAGGTGTCTAGACATCTTGTTACCTAGGTGGTGTGATGGTGCAGTGCCCACCCGACAGCAATTCAACGTGAACCTTGATCCGGATCTGGTGCGCCGGGTCAAGCACCGAGCCATCGACGACCAACGTTCGCTGTCCGAGTGGGTCGGCACTGTCCTGCATCACCACCTCGCGACGGAGGAACTGATGAACGAAACTCCCACTGGCACCGGGTTGTCCCTGCAGCCAATGGTGCATGTCGAACAGATGAATGAGGCCGTGACGTTTTACGAGTCGCTGGGCGCCACAGTCCTGCACGGAAGTCGGGACGGCGATTTCGTCATGCTTAAGGTGGGGGGCTCTCAGTTGGGCCTGCTGGCACATCCGCCGAATCCGGATCAGAACGAAGGACTGGTGGAACTGAATTTCGAGACCACTGAATTGCTGAGCGATCTCGAGACGCGGCTGCGCGAATCGGGCGTCGCTATCGCACAACCCACTACCGACGAGGGCTTTGGGCGACAGCTACAGCTGCGGACGCCGGATGGCCTGCTCGTCAAGATCAACGAATTGGACCAGGAGCTCTATACCTGACAGTGCGGTCTTGCGGGGCTCGAACAACGAAGCACCGGGAATTGCTCAGCGCCAGCCGTACCGCTGCCGCAATCTCGTCTCGACGGCCGCGAACGGCTCCCGCGGCAGCCCCGCTGATTCCCGGCGCATTCCCGCGGCGTGCAACCGAAACACCCGATCGATATTGACCCAGGACGGACGGCCGGCCGAATCCCAATCGCCCGACCCGATTGGCACGAATTCGGCGTCGCCCTGGTGTGACTTACTGGTCAATTGGACGCCCAGGAAGGTGCCGCCTTTCTCGGCCGCGACGACCAGCACGGGGCGGTCCTTGCCACGACCGTCGCGCTCCTCGAACGGCACCCAGGTCCAGACGATCTCGCCGGGGTCGGGGGTGCCGTCGCGCGACGGGGAATAGGCCATCCGAACCGCTCCCACCGTGGCCGGATCGATCTCCACGGTGGCGTTGCGGCCGGTCTGGCCCGGTGACGGTGCGCCGTCGGCGGGCGCCGGGGCGCGGGTCGGGGACTTGCGAGTCGGCGTGCTCGGTCCGGTTGTGCTGGCCGGGCGCCGTCGGGTGGGGGCTTTGACCGCGGCGGCCAGCGCCGAGCGCAGCGCCTCACCCAGGCTGGAGAGAAAGGACATGGTCGCTGACCCTACCCAGGTGCTGCTCGCGCGGGGGCGGGGCAACAGTGACCTTCCGGTGGTCTTTTGATTGAGCGAGTGCGCATCGAACCCTGCTCGACACCAAGCACCTACCCTCGCTCCGCTTAGACTCACGTGCTGGTCGAGACGTGATCTGGAGGGTTGACCGCAACGACCTCGACGCCACCGCGGCACTCCTGCGGTCATCTTTTGATTGAGCGAGTGCGCATCGAACCCTGCTGGACATCAAGCACCTACCCTCGCTCCGCTTAGACTCACGTGCTAGTCGAGACGTGATCTGCAGCGACCGTCCGGAAGGTCTGAATGTCCACCCCCCGTCGAGTTCCTCCGCGCAGCCGGCGTCGTCCCCGGCGAGTTCGTCAGCAGCACCCTCGATGACGACGACCACCCCGGCACCGGACCCCCGCGACCCCGCTGCGATAGGGGCAGCCGCAGCGCAGGCCCTGGCCGCCATCGATGGCGCCGTCGACCTCGAGCAGCTCAAGGTGGTCAGGGTGACCTACGCCGGTGACCGCAGCCCGCTGGCCCTGGCCAACCGGGCGATCGCCGACTTGCCCAAGGCCGACAAGGCGACTGCCGGCCGGGCCGTCGGGCAGGCGCGCGCTCGGCTCACCACTGCGATCAGCAACCGCGAAGCCGTCCTGGTGGCCGAACGGGAGGCCAGGGTGCTGGCCGAGGAAACCGTCGACGTGACGCTGCCGTACGACCGCCAGCCGATCGGAGCTCGACACCCGATCTCCTCGATGATGGCGCGGATCGAGGACGTTTTCGTGGCCATGGGCTGGGAGGTGGCGCAGGGCCCGGAGTTGGAGAGCGAATGGTCCAACTTCGACGCGCTGAATTTCATCAAGGATCACCCGGCCCGGGCGATGCAGGATTCGTTCTACGTCGACGCACCCTCCACCGCACCCGGCCGGTCCGGTCCTGGTCCCGCCCGCACGGATCCGTCCAGCGTGAACCCGACCGGCACGACCCCGACCGACACGAACCCGACCGACACGATCCCGACCGATGCTGGGACGTCCGGCCTGGTCCTACGCACCCACACGTCGCCGGTGCAGGTACGCACCATGCTGACCAGACAGCCACCGCTGTACGTCGTGTGCCCCGGCCGGGTGTATCGCACCGACGAGTTGGACGCCACCCACACGCCGGTGTTCCACCAGGTCGAAGGGCTGGCGGTCGATCGGTATCTGACGCTGGCGCACCTCAAGGGCACCCTTGACCATTTCGCCAGAGCGATGTTCGGGCCGCAGTCCCGGACCCGGTTGCGGCCGTCCTTCTTCCCGTTCACCGAACCCAGCGCGGAGATGGATGTGTTCTTCCCGGACAAGAAGGGGGGCGCCGGTTGGGTGGAGTGGGGCGGCTGCGGAATGGTTGACCCGAACGTGCTGAGGTCCTGCGGCCTGGATCCTGCGGAATGGACCGGGTTCGCCTTCGGGATGGGCATCGAGCGCACCCTGCAGTTCCGCAATCAGATCCCGGACATGCGCGACCTGGTCGAGGGTGACGTCCGGTTCACCTCGGCCTTCGGAACGGAGGTCTGACATCATGCGGCTTTCCCTTGAGTGGTTGTCCGATTCGTTGGCCCTGCCGGCCGAGACCAGTGCCGGGCAGGTCACGGACGCGCTGCTGCGCATCGGTTTCGAGGTCGAGGGTGTGCACACGGTCCCGCCGACCGAGGGTCACCTCGTTGTCGGTCAGGTGGTCTCGATCGAGGAGCTGACCGGGCTGAAGAAGCCGATCAGGTTCTGCATGGTCGATGTCGGGCCGGGCAACGGACCTGACGGCTCGGACAATCCGCGTGGAATTATCTGCGGGGCAACGAACTTCGTGGTTGGTGACGCGGTGGTGGTGGCGCTGCCGGGTGCGGTGCTGCCCGGCGGGTTTGCCATCGCCTCCCGGCAGACCTATGGCCGGATCTCGGACGGAATGATCTGTTCGGTGCGCGAACTCGGTCTTGGCACCGAACACGACGGAATCCTGGTCGTCGATGCCGTCACCTCGCCGGGGACCGATGCGCGGGCGGTGATCGGGTCGGACGACACCGTCATCGAACTGGGGATCACCCCTGATCGCGGTTACGCGCTGTCCGTCCGCGGGCTGGCCCGGGAAGTGGCGGCAGCGTTCGACCTGCCGTTCACCGACCCCGCGGGTCGGTGGGCCCCCGATCGCGGCGCCGACGGGTGGCCGGTGACCCTCGCCGACCCGGCCCGCTGCGCACGGTTCGTCACGGTCAGGGTGACCGGAGTCGACCCGGCTGCACCGAGCCCGTACTGGTTGCGGCGCAGGCTGTCTGCCGCCGGTATCCGGACGATCTCGTTAGCAGTCGACGTCACGAACTACGTCATGCTCGATCTCGGACAACCACTTCACGCCTTCGATGCCGATCGGCTGACCGGCCCGATCACCGTGCGCCCGGCGACGGCCGGGGAGTCGCTGGTCACCCTCGACGGTGTCCGCCGCACCCTCGTCGCCGACGATCTGGTGGTCGCCGATCAGTCGGGGGCGATCTCCCTGGCCGGCGTGATGGGTGGTGAATCCACCGAGATCCGCAGCGGCACCACGACAGTGGTGATCGAGGCGGCGTACTGGGAGCCGACGGGGATCGCCCGGACGGCCCGCCGGCACCGGTTGCCGAGCGAGGCGTCCCGCCGTTTCGAACGCTCCGTCGACCCGGCCATAGCGGTGGTGGCCGCCGAAGCCGCCGCTGAATTGTTGGCGCACTACGCCGGGGGGACGGTGGTCGGACGGTCCGATGTCGCCGGAGACTCGTTGCCGCAGAACGCTATCGAGCTGCCGCTGGGCGAGCCGGAGCGGTTGATCGGCCGCCCCTACGACCCGGCGGTGATCACTCACCGGCTCACCCAGTTGGGCTGCGAGGTGGCCGCCAGCCAGCCGGAAACGGTCACGGTGATGCCGCCCACTTGGCGCTCGGATCTGAGCAGGCCGGCCGACCTGGTGGAGGAGGTCGCGCGGCTGGAGGGCCTGGACTCGGTCGACCCGGTGCTGCCGCTGGCGCCACCGGGCACTGGGCTGACCGCCGCGCAGCGCCGAACCCGTTTGGTGGCAGCCGATCTCGCATCGGCCGGGCTGACCGAGGTGTTGTCGTTCCCGTTCGTGGGCGTCAACGAGCTGGACGCGCTGGGCCTGCCGGCCCGGGACACCCGTCGCACGGCGGTGACGGTACGGAACCCGCTGGACGCCGATCGTCCGTTGATGCGGACCACCCTGTTACCTGGTCTGCTGGACACTCTGCAGCGCAACGTCTCTCGGGGAACCAAGGAGCTGCTGCTGTTCGAGATCGGTTCGGTGTTCCTGCCGCGGAGCAATGCGCCACGCATACCGGAGGTGCCGGTGGATGCAAAGCCCGACATGGCGACGCTGGCCGTGCTCGACGCGGCGTTGCCGTTGCAACCACTGCACGTGGCGGCGGTGCTGGCCGGGCCGGCCCAACGCGCGGGGTGGTGGGGGCCGGGTCGAGCCGCCGGCTGGGCGGATGCCATCGAGCTGGCCCGACGGATCGGGGCCGTGGCGGGCGTCGAGCTACGGGTGGTCCCCGCGGGCGGCACTGGCGGTGGTGCTGGTGGCGGCGGTGGTGCTGGTGGCGCGGTGGCGCCGTGGCACCCCGGCCGGTGCGCCAGCATCCGGGTGGGCGACTGGCCGGTTGGGCATGCGGGTGAGCTGGCGCCGTCGGTGGTCGAACGGCTCGGCCTGCCGCCGCGGACGGCGGCGCTGGAGCTCAACCTCGACGGCCTGCCGGACCGGGCTCCCGTGGTGGCGCCGACGATCAGTGCCTACCCGCCGGTGCATCTGGACGTGGCGCTGGTGGTCGAGGACACCGTACGAGCCGCCGAGGTGACTCAGGCGCTGCGGGGTGGCGGCGGCGAGTTGCTGGAATCGGTCCGGCTGTTCGACGTCTACACCGGCGACCAGGTCGGACCGGGGCGCAAGTCGCTGGCGTTCGCGCTCGTGGTCAGGGCGGTCGACCGGACGCTGACCGCGGCCGACGCCACCGCGGTGCGGGATGCGGCGGTGTCGGCGGCCTCGGAACAGGTCGGAGCGGCGCTGCGCGGCTGAGCTGTCCACCAGGGGCGGCTCCGGTTCGTGGTTCACCCCCGGGAGGTGCCACCATGTCCCCATGCCGCTGAAACAACCGACCGGTCTGGTGCGCAAGATCGAGAAGGCGGGGTACTACCCTGCGCTCGTTGCGGACGTCCTTGACATCGCGCTGGCCGACGAGGAAGTGCTCGGCCACCTGGTGCACGCGGAAACCACGTTCGACCTGGATACCATCCGCCGGCACCTGTCGGTGGTGGTGCTGACGGCCGGCCGGCTGATCTTCGTGCACGCCGACGACCACGGCGGCGACGAGGAGCACGGTGACGAGGCGCACGGCATCGCCACCAGCGAGTCGGTCCCACTGTCGGCGGTGCGCTCGGTGATGGTCACCCATGTGGTGGCACAACCCGAAAAGTACCGGCCGGGGGCCCTGGGCCGCGAGCTGACCCTGACCATCGGGTGGGGTGCGGTGTCCAGGATCGATCTCGAGCCCGCTACCTGTGGTGATCCGCAATGTGAGGCTGATCATGGGATGACGGGCAGCCTCACCGCCGATGACCTGTCCCTGCGGATCAGCGCCGACGCCGAGGGCGAGAGCGCGCTGGGTGACGCAATCGCGTTCGCCAAAGCGCTGTCGGGGATGACCGCCGCCGCTCAGCGCCCGTGACCTCAGGACCCGTCACCTCATCCTCCGGCACTCCCTGGGGGGCGGCGTCCGATCAGGAATCGGTCGTCCCGCGCTACGACGAGAGCTCCCTGGGTGCGGTCCTGCCTGGTGCCGCTCTGGCGCTGGGGGTGGATTGCGGTGTTCCGGCGGTCCCGTTGCCGACGGCGGCCCGGGTGTGTGTGGTGCTGGTCGACGGGTTGGGTCAGGCGCTGCTGGAGCAGTCCGCCGCTTCCGCGCCCTTCCTGACGACTCTGTTGCCGACCGGCCGGGTGTTGATCGCCGGCTGCCCGACCACAACGGCCACCTCGCTCGGGTCGTTCGGTACCGGGTTGCCGCCCGGGCGGCATGGCCTGGTCGGCTACGAAGTGATGGACCCCGCGCGCGGGGTGCTGCTGAACGAGCTTCGGTGGGACCCCGCGGTCGACCCGCTGGTCTGGCAGCCGCACCGCACCGTGTTCCAGCGCTTGATCGCCGATGGCGTCCCGGTCACCCAGATCGGTAACCGGGAGTTCGCCGGGTCCGGTCTGACCCGAGCGGCGATGCGAGGTGGCGATTTCGCCGGGATCGACGCCCTCGACGAACGGGTTGACCGGGCGGTGGAGCTGCTGGCCCGGCCGGGCCCGGGCCTGGTCTACCTGTACTGGGGTGCGGTCGACACGGCCGGCCACCGTGACGGCTGGCAGTCCCGGGCCTGGCGGCAGGCGCTGCGCCGGATCGACCGGGAGCTGGCCCGGCTGGCCGCCAGACTGGGTCCGGGCACCCTGTTGCTGATCACCGCCGACCACGGGATGGTCGACGTCCCGCACGCCGGGCGCACCGACCTGGCCGACCGACCCGACCTTGCAGCGGGAATCGGCGTGCTGGGCGGGGAAGCCCGGTTCGGTCAGCTGTACACCCCGAACGGGGCCGGGACAGGAGCCGCCGCCGAGTTGGCGGCGGTGTTCGCCGCGGCGCTCGGCGACCGGGCGTGGGTGCGCACCCGCGACCAGGCGATCGCGGACGGGTGGTTCGGGGCCGTCGATCCCTGGGTGCACGCCCGCATCGGTGACGTGCTGGTGGCCTCCCGCGGGCCAACGTCGTTGATCGACTCCCGGACCGCGCGTCCGGAGATGCTGGCCTTGATCGGTCAGCACGGGTCGCTGACGCCGGCCGAGCAAACGGTGCCGTTGCTGGTCGCGAGGTCCTGAGAAGCTGACAACTGTTGGATGACTATGCGATTGGCTGTATTGTCATCAATTATGACGGTCCCAAGAGCGGCATCCCGATGACCTACCGCGTGGGGGTGGCCGGTGCCAGCGGTTACGCCGGCGGTGAGCTGTTGCGCCTGCTGCTGAGCCACCCGGACGTCGTCATCGGCGCGGTGACGGCCTTCAGCAGTGCCGGTGATCTGCTGGGCATGCATCAACCGCACCTTCGGCCGTTGACAGATCGGGTCATCGAATCGACCAGCCCGCAGGCCTTCGCCGATCATGACGCGGTATTCCTCGCCCTACCGCACGGCCAGTCCCACGAGGTCGCCGCGCAGCTACCGGAGCACACCGTCGTCATCGACTGCGGCGCCGATCATCGGTTGACCGATCCGGTTGCCTGGCACCAGTTCTACGGTGGAGAGCATCCCGGCTCATGGCCCTACGGGCTCCCCGAACTGCCGGACGGCCGGACCGCGCTGCGGGGTGCCCGCCGGATCGCGGTCCCCGGCTGCTACCCCACATCGGCGTCGCTGGCGATCGCGCCCGCCCTCGTTGCCGGTCTGGTCGACCACGACATCGTCGTCGTGGCCGCCTCGGGCACCTCTGGTGCGGGCAAGTCGGCGAAGGTCAGCATGCTGGGGTCGGAGGTGATGGGCTCGGCGTCGGCGTACGGCGTCGGGGGCGTGCACCGGCACACCCCGGAGATGATCCAGAACCTGACGGCGGCGGCGGGCTCCTCCGTGTCGGTGTCGTTCACCCCGGTCCTGGTACCGATGTCGCGCGGCATCCTGGCCACCGTCAGCGCACCGGTACGCCCGGGCGTCACCCTGACCGACCTCCGAAGCGTCTACGAGAAAGCCTACGGCGACGAGCCGTTCGTTCACCTGCTGCCCGAAGGGCAATGGCCCGCAACGGCTTCCACCTTGGGTGCGAACACCATCCTGGTGCAGGTGGCCATCGACGATGCGGCCGGCCGGGTGGTCGTGGTGGCCGCGTTGGACAATTTGACCAAGGGCACCGCCGGCGCCGCCGTTCAATGCCTCAACCTGGCACTGGGCTTGCCGGAAACGACGGGACTGCCGACCGTGGGAGTCGCGCCATGACCGGCGCGGGCGTCGGCAGTCCGGGCGTCACGGCCGCCAAGGGTTTTCGAGCTGCCGGTGTCACCGCCGGTCTGAAGTCCTCCGGCGCAGCAGATCTCGCGTTGGTGATCAATGACGGACCACTCACCTCGGCCGCCGGGGTGTTCACCGCCAACCGGGTGAAGGCTGCACCGGTGCGCTGGTGTGAAAATCTCTTGGCCGAACCCGGGGCCGAACTCGTTGCGGTGGTGCTGAACTCCGGTGGAGCCAATGCCTGCACCGGGCCGGCCGGGTACGCCGACACCGTCGCCACCGCCGAACATCTTGCCGCCCTGCTGGGCGCCCGGGCGAGCCGGATCGCTGTTGCGTCAACGGGTTTGATCGGTACCCGATTACCGATGGACATGTTGCTGGCCGGGATCGACCACGCCGTACCCGCTGCCACCGTCGACGGCGGCCCAGCCGCTGCGGCCGCGATCATGACCACCGATTCCGTGCCCAAAACTGCTCACGTCAGCGCCGGTGGGTTCACGGTGGGCGGGATGGCCAAGGGTGCCGGGATGTTGGCGCCGGGACTGGCGACCATGCTGGTGGTACTGACTACCGACGCCGTCGCCGACTCCGCGACCCTGGACAAAGCCCTGCGGGGTGCGACCAGGGTGTCGTTCGACCGGCTGGATTCCGACGGTGCGATGTCCACCAATGACACGGTGCTGCTGTTGGCCTCTGGCGCGGCCCGGGTTGAACCCAGCCCAGAACAGTTGGCAGCGGCGGTGACTCGCGTCTGCCGCGACCTAGCCGGTCAATTGCTGGCCGATGCAGAGGGCGCCACCAAAGAGATCACCATCGAGGTCGTGCACGCCGTGACCGAGGAGGATGCCGTCGAGGTGGGCCGGGCGGTGGCCCGCAATAATCTGGTGAAGACCGCGTTCTTCGGGCAGGACGCCAACTGGGGGCGAATTCTCGCTGCCGTCGGCACGGTCGGTTCGCACGTCGCGTTCGACCCGGACGCCATCGACGTTGCCATCAACGGGGTCTGGATCTGCCGCGCCGGCGCCACCGGTGACGACCGGGACGGCGTCGACCTGACGCGCCGGTCGGTGCAGGTAACCATTGACCTGCACGCCGGCGCGGAGACGGCGACCATTGCGACGAACGACCTGTCGCACGCCTACGTGCACGAGAACTCGGCGTATTCCACATGATCGGCACTGGAGCGGTAGCAGCGCCTACCGGAAAGCCATCAGCAACCGGGTATCTCGAGCCGCGGACTCCCGGTGATCTGGCCGGCGCCACCGACCGGGCCGCCGTGCTGGCCGGCGCGCTGCCCTGGCTCCGGAAGTTCGCCGGTTCGGTCGTCGTGGTCAAGTACGGCGGCAATGCGATGACCGACGACGCCCTCAAGATCGATTTCGCGGCCGACATGGTCTTCCTGCGGACGGTGGGGTTGCGCCCGGTCGTCGTCCACGGGGGCGGGCCGCAGATCAGCCGGATGCTGGACCGGCTCGGCCTTCCCGGGGAGTTCAAGGGCGGCTTCCGGGTAACGACCCCCGAGACCCTTGACATCGTCCGGATGGTGCTGGTTGGTCAGGTCGGCCGAGAACTGGTGGGGCTGATCAACTCCCACGGCCCACTTGCTGTCGGCATGTCCGGTGAGGACGCCGGCCTGTTCACCGCGGCCAGGCGAACGGTGCGGGTGGACGGGGTGGAAACCGACCTCGGATTGGTCGGCGACGTCGTCGCCGTCAACCCGGACGCGATCATCGACCTGATGGACGCCGGCCGGATCCCGGTGGTGTCCACCGTGGCCCCCGACGTCGACGGTGTGGTGCTCAACGTCAACGCCGACACCGCAGCCGCCGCCTTGGCGATCGCGCTGGGTGCGGGGAAGTTGGTGATGCTGACCGACGTCGCCGGGTTGTACGCGAACTGGCCCGACCCGAATTCGCTGCTGTCCACCATTACCGCTGATGTCCTGGAGGACATGTTGCCCACGCTCGAGGCAGGAATGGTGCCGAAAATGGAGGGCTGCCTGCGGGCGGTTCGCGGCGGTGTCGCCGCGGCGCACGTGATCGACGGGCGAATACCGCATTCGGTGTTGTTGGAAATCGTGACCAGTGAGGGCGTCGGCACGATGGTGCTGCCGGACGCCACAGCGGCCATCCACTCGCGGACGGGGGTACAGAAATGACCGACAGTCTCACTACGGCTGCAACATCCGGTCCGCAGTCGGCCAACGAACGGGCCGCTGAACGCTGGTCAACAGCGTTGATGAACAACTACGGGACGCCACTGGTCGAACTCGTGAGCGGACATGGGGCGGTCGTCATCGACGCGGACGGCACCAGCTACCTGGATCTGCTCGGCGGTATCGCGGTCAACGCGCTGGGACAGGCCCACCCGGCGATCGTTGCCGCGGTGTCCGAACAGGTGGCAACACTCGGGCACGTTGCAAATTTCTTCAGCCACCCCCGGGTGCTGCAGCTGGCAGAACGCCTGCTGCAGATCAGTGGCGCCGGCGCGGACGGCCGGGTGATCTTCGGCAACTCCGGGGCGGAGGCAAACGAGGCCGCCTTCAAGATCGCCCGCCGCACCGGCCGGCCACGGATCATCGCGGCGGAAGAAGCGTTCCACGGGCGCACCATGGGGGCGCTGGCATTGACCGGCCAACCGGCCAAGCGCGCGCCGTTCGAGCCAATGCCCGCAGGCGTCGAATTCGTTCCCTACGGCGACATTCCTGCCCTGCAACGAGTCGTCGATTCCGACGTGGCCGCGGTCTTCCTCGAACCGATCCTGGGCGAAGCCGGCGTGCTGCCGGCACCGGACGGGTACCTCGCAGCTGCCAGAGCCATCACCGCCGAGCATGGCGCGCTTTTGGTGATCGACGAGGTACAGACCGGGATCGGCCGGACCGGAACGTGGTTCGCGCACAGCCGGGCCGGCATCGTGCCGGATGTGATCACCCTGGCCAAGGGGCTCGGCGGTGGCCTCCCGATCGGTGCGGCCATCGGCTTCGGACCCGCCGCGCACCTGCTGCAGCCGGGTCAGCACGGGTCCACCTTCGCCGGCAATCCGATCTGCGCCGCGGCTGCCCTCGCGGTATTGCAGACGATCGAGAGTGACGGCCTACTCGACCATGTCGACGCTCTGGGCAAGCACATCGCCACCGCTATTGACGATCTCGACCATCCACTCATCCGGAAGGTTCGCGGCGCCGGGTTGCTGCTGGGTATTGTGCTGACCGAGAGTATTGGGCCAGCAGTGGTTCTCGCCTCCCGGCAGGCCGGGTTTCTGATCAACGCGCCGGCCCCGGATGTACTCCGGTTGGCGCCACCGCTAATTTTGACCACTCAGCAGGCCGACTCGTTCATCACCGCACTGCCCGACATCCTGCAGAGCGCCCAGCTCGATACCGCACGGGGAAAGGACTCTCACTGATGCGGCATTTCCTGCGTGACGACGACCTGACCCCTGATGAACTGGTGACGGTGCTGGATCTGGCCGATGCCTACAAGCTCGACCGGCTCGGATACACCCCGCTCGCCGGTAAGTCGGTGGCGGTGATCTTCGAGAAGAACTCGACGCGAACCCGGCTGTCGTTCGAGGTGGGCATCCGCCAGCTCGGCGCACAACCGGTGATCGTCGACGGTCGGATGTCCCAACTGGGCCGGGAGGAGACGATCGAGGACACGTCCCGGGTCCTCTCCCGGTACGTCGACGCCGTCGCCATTCGTACCTTCGCCCAGCGGCGGATCAACGCGTTGGCCAGCGTGTCCACCGTGCCGGTGATCAACGCGCTGACCGACGAATTCCATCCGTGCCAGGTGTTGGCGGACCTGCAGACTGTCCGGGAACGCAAGGGGCGGCTGGCCGGGCTCACCCTGACGTACCTCGGCGACGGCGCGAACAACATGTCCCACTCGTTGATGCTGGGCGGGGCGAATGCCGGTATGACGGTGCGGATCTCGGCCCCGCCCGGTTTCGACCCGCAGGGCGACATCCTGCTCGACGCCAAGAAGCGGGCCGCCGAGACCGGCGGTGCCATCGAGATCATCAATGACCCGGATGCCGCGGTGGACGGCGCGGATGTGCTGGCGACCGACACCTGGACGTCGATGGGCCAGGAGAACGACGGACTCGACCGGGTCGGCCCGTTCCGGTCCTACCAGGTTAACGCGGAGCTGCTCGAACGGGCCGCCGGCGAGGCGATCGTGCTGCACTGCCTGCCGGCGCACCGGGGCTGGGAGATCACCGACGAGGTGATCGACGGTCCTTCGTCGGCGATCTGGGACGAGGCGGAGAACCGGTTGCACGCGCAGAAGGCGTTGTTGGCGTTCCTGATGGACGCTGCGGGCTGACCGTGTCCGCTGTGTCAGCCAGGAAGGCGCCGGCCCCCGTGCCCGCAACCGGGGTGCCCGCAACCGGGGTGCCCGCAACCGGGGTGCCCGCAACCGGGGTGCCCGCAACCGGGGTGCCCGCAACCAATGTTCCGGCCACCCGGGCCGCCCGGCTGGGCTTGATCACCTCGCTGATCGTTCAGTCACCGGTGCGCTCGCAGCCGGAACTGCAGGCACTGCTGGCCGGGCGGGGCCTGGTGACCACCCAGGCGACGTTGTCCCGCGATCTGGACGAGCTGGGAGCGGTCAAGCTTCGTGGTGTCGACGGCGGGCCAGCGGTCTACGTCATCCCGGAGGATGGGGCCCGCCGACCGATCGAGGGCGGCCCTGCCCGATTGGCCCGGTTGTTGGAAGAATTGCTGCTGTCCCACGATGCGTCCGGGAACCTGCTCGTGCTGCGCACACCCCCCGGCGCCGCCCAATTCCTCGCCTCGGCCATCGACCGCGCGTCGCCGGCCGACATCATCGGCACCATCGCCGGCGACGACACGGTTCTGGTGATCACCCGGGACGGGGTCATCGCCGCTGACGTCGGCCAGCGACTCGCCGGCTACGCCAACGATCCCGCAGCCGCCAGGACCGAGCCGGTTCCGGTTCCGGCCCACCGCTAGGCTCCGTCGGTGTCCAAAGTCCTGCAGTCACTTCCGGTCGGCGAGAAGGTCGGCATCGCGTTCTCCGGCGGCCTCGACACTTCGGTGGCCGTGGCCTGGATGGCCGAGAACGGGGCGGTGCCGTGCGCATACACCGCCGACCTCGGGCAATACGACGAACCGGATCTGACGGGGGTGCCCGACCGCGCGCTTGCGTACGGAGCTTCACTGGCCCGCACCGTGGACTGCCGGACCGCGCTGGTCGAGGAAGGGCTGGTCGCCCTGGCCTGCGGCGCGTTCCACATCCGATCCGGCGGCCTGCCGTACTTCAACACCACGCCGCTGGGCCGGGCGGTTACCGGCACCCTGCTGGTCCGTGCCATGCACGAGGATGGCGTGCTGATCTGGGGCGACGGATCGACGTACAAGGGCAACGACATCGAACGGTTCTACCGGTACGGATTGCTGGCGAACCCGTTGCTGCGGATCTACAAACCGTGGCTGGACTCGGATTTCGTCAGCCAGCTCGGTGGCCGCACCGAGATGAGCCAGTGGCTGCTGGCCCGTGGCCTGCCCTACCGATCGTCGGTGGAGAAGGCGTATTCCACCGACGCCAACATCTGGGGCGCCACCCATGAGGCCAAGAGCCTGGAGCAGCTGGACACCGGAATCGAGATCGTCCAGCCGATCATGGGTGTGCCGCACTGGGATCCGGCCATGACGATCGCCACCGAGGACGTCGAAGTCCGGTTTGAACGCGGCCGACCGGTCGGCCTGAACGGCGAGACATTCGACACGGCAGTGGATCTGGTTTTGGCAGCAAACGAGATCGGCGGTCGGCACGGTCTGGGCATGTCCGATCAGATCGAGAACCGGATCATCGAGGCGAAGTCGCGAGGAATCTACGAGGCACCCGGGATGGCGTTGCTGTTCATCGCCTACGAACGCCTGGTCAACGCCATCCACAACGAGGACACCCTTGCCGCCTATCACGCCGACGGCAGGCGGCTGGGCCGATTGCTGTACGAGGGTCGCTGGCTGGACCCGCAGGGGTTGATGTTGCGAGAGTCGTTGCAACGGTGGGTGGGTTCCGCCGTAACGGGCGCCGTGACGGTCCGGCTGCGTCGGGGCTGGGACTACTCCATCGTGGACACCACCGGCCCCGCGTTGAGTTACCACCCGGAGAAGCTCTCCATGGAGCGGGTGGAGGACGCGGCGTTCGGGCCGGCCGACCGCATCGGCCAGCTCACCATGCGCAACCTGGACATCGCGGACACCCGATCCAAACTCGAGTTGTACGCCGGTCTCGGGCAGCTCGACGTCGAGCACTCCTTGGTCGGGTCGCTGGAAACCGGTCAGGCGCAAGCGATCAGCGCACTGCCGTCCTCGGCCCGTCCTACCCAAGCGATCGACGACGCGACCGAGCACGCCGCCATGGATACCGGGACCGACTAGTGACCGAACGGGTGTCGTTGTGGGGCGGGCGTTTCACCTCCGGTCCGGCTCCGGAGATGGTGGCGTTGTCCCGGTCCACCCATTTCGATTGGGTGCTGGCCCCGTACGATGTGCGCGCGTCCGCGGCACACGCCAGGGTGCTGCACCGGGCCGGCCTGCTCTCCGACGACGAGTTGCATCGGATGCTGGCCGCGCTCGATCAGCTGGCCGGGGATGTCGAGAACGGTTCCTTCGCACCGATTCCCAGTGACGAGGACGTCCACAGTGCGTTGGAACGAGGGTTGATCGACCGGGCCGGGGCCGAACTCGGCGGCAAGCTGCGGGCCGGACGTTCCCGCAACGACCAGGTGGCCACGCTCTACCGGATGTACCTGCGGGACCGGGCCCGGGCGGTGGTCACGCTGGTCAGCGACCTGCAGTCCGCGCTGCTCGACCAGGCCAATGCTCACCCCGGGGCGGCGATGCCCGGCCGCACCCATTTCCAGCATGCCCAGCCGGTGCTGCTGGCGCATCACCTGGCGGCGCATGCCCAGGCGCTCGCCCGTGACGTCGGCCGGATCAAGGACTGGGATCGGCGAACCGCGATGTCCCCCTATGGGTCCGGGGCACTCGCCGGTTCCTCACTCGGGCTGGACCCGGCTGCCGTCGCGGCCGATTTGGGCTTCGCCGGTGCGTCGCAGAACTCGATCGACGGAACGGCCTCCCGCGATTTCGCGGCCGAACTCGCGTTCGCGCTGGCTATGCTCGCGGTCGACCTGTCCCGCTGGGCCGAGGAAATCATCGTCTTCAGCACCGCCGAATTCGGCTACGCCCGGTTGCACGACGCGTTCTCCACTGGGTCGTCGATCATGCCGCAGAAGAAGAACCCGGACATCGCCGAACTGGCCCGGGGCAAGGCGGGCCGGTTGATCGGCAACCTCACCGGGTTGCTGGCCACCCTGAAGGGGTTGCCGCTGGCCTACAACCGGGATCTGCAGGAGGACAAGGAACCCCTGATTGATTCACTGCAGCAACTGGAAGTGTTGCTGCCGGCGGTTTCCGGGATGACGGCCACGCTGACCTTCGATACCGCTCGGATGGCCGAGATGGCCCCGGCCGGTTTTTCCCTTGCCACCGATATCGCCGAATGGCTGGTGCAGCAGGGGGTTCCGTTCCGCGTCGCGCACGAGGCGGCGGGGGAGTGCGTCTCGCTGGCCGAATCCACCGGACGTCAGCTCGACGAACTCACCGATTCCGAATTCGCCGGTATCACCCCCGCTCTGACCCCGGCGGTCCGTGGCGTCCTCACCGTGACCGGGTCGCTGGCGTCGCGGGATGGGTTCGGCGGCACCGCCCCGGTCCGGGTCGCCGAGCAACTGGTCAGTCTTCGGGCCAGGATCCACGCCGACCGGTCGTGGGCCGCCGCCGGCTCCGGGTCACCGTCGCGCGCTTGATTGTCGACAATTCGGGTGCGTCTGCATTCGAGGATCGGCTTCCGCGGGCCTTCTTTGATCGTGAGGTCGACATCGTCGCGCGGGATCTGCTCGGCCGGAATGTCGTTTCGACCATCGGTGGTAAACGGGTGGCGGTCCGGCTGACTGAGGTCGAGGCGTACGCGGGACGGGACGACCCTGCCTCGCATGCCTTTCGCGGTCGCACCCCACGCACTGCGGTGATGTTCGGCCCGCCCGGCCACCTGTACACCTACTTCGTCTACGGCATGCATTGGTGCGTCAACATCGTCACCGGTGCTGACGGCAGGGCCTCCGCCGTCCTGCTGCGCGGCGGCGAGGTCGTCGGCGGGGCGGCGGCCGCCAGGGCACGCCGCCCCCGGGTGACCCGGGACGAGCGGCTCGCCCGCGGTCCGGCCGCGGTAGCGACGGTGCTCGGCTTCGACGGCTCGACGAATGGGATCGACCTGTGCGTGCCCTCCGGGCCGGTCGGTGGGCGGGCCGGCCGGCCACCGCACACCACGGACGTTCGGGTCGGTCCGCGGGTGGGGGTATCGGCCGCCGCCGACCAGCAACGGCGGTTCTGGATCGCCGGGGACCCGACGGTCTCGGCGTTCCGGGCCTGGGTGCCGCGCCGGCGCACCTGACCGCCAAAGGTCCCCCGACCGTTGGCCGACGCGCAGGATCTGCCGCCCGCCGATGGCAGGATCAAGCGGTGCACACCTCGGAACCTGACCTGCCGCCGCTGCCCCCGCTGCTCGACGAGCTCCAGCATCGCGGACTTATCGCATTGAGCACCGGGCTCCCGGGCTTGGGCGCCGACCTCATCGCGGGCCCGATCACTGCTTACGTCGGGTTCGACCCCACCGCGCCGAGCCTGCACATCGGCAACCTCGTCCAGTTGCTGACCATGCGCCGGATCCAGCAGGCCGGCAACCGGCCGTTGATGCTTGTCGGGGGGGCGACCGGCCTGATCGGTGACCCGCGGATGTCCGGCGAACGGGTCTTGAACTCGACCGACGTGGTCGCCGGGTGGGTGCAGCGCATCCGGGACCAGGTGGCGCACTACGTCGATTTCGACGGTGCGTTCGCCGCCCGGATGGTGAACAACCTGGACTGGACCGCGGACCTCGACGCGATCGGGTTCCTGCGGGATGTGGGCCAGCACTTCCGGATGGGCCGGATGCTGGCGAAGGAAACGGTGTCGGCCAGGTTGAACAGTGATGAGGGACTGTCGTTCACTGAGTTCAGCTACCAGATCCTTCAGGGGATGGACTACCTCGAGTTGTACCGCCGGTACGGCTGCACCCTGCAGACCGGCGGGAGCGATCAGTGGGGCAACCTGACCAGCGGCACCGAGCTGATCCGCAAGGTCGAGGGCCGGGCGGTGCACGCGCTGGCGACCCCGTTGATCACCAAGGCGGACGGCACCAAGTTCGGCAAGACCGAAGGCGGTGCGGTCTGGCTCGACCCCACCATGACCAGCCCGTACGCCTTCTACCAATTCTGGTTCAACACCGACGACCGGGACATCGGCGGTTACCTCAAGGTCTTCTCGCTCGCTTCGGTGGACGAGATAGCCGGATTGACCGACGCCACCGCCAGCCGGCCACAGGCCAGGGAAGCGCAGCGAATGCTCGCCGGCGAACTGACCGCGCTGGTCCACGGCGAACAGGCCCGTGACTCTGTGGTCCAGGCGACCGCTGCGCTTTTCGGCAGAGCAGAGCTGGCCGGTGTGCAGGAAACGACGTTGCACGCGGCGCTCACGGAAGCGGGTCTGACGGAAGTCACTGGCAGGCCGACGATCGTCGGCCTGTTGAAGGAGACCGGCCTCGCCGCGTCGCTGTCCGAGGCGCGACGAGCCGTGGCCGAGGGCGGGGCGAACATCAACAACATCAGGATCAACGACCCTGAGCACATCCCGGACAGCACCGACCTGCTGCACGGCAAGTACCTGGTGCTGCGGCGCGGGAAGCGGGCGGTGGCCGGGGCGCTGCTATTGGGATAGACACCTCGGTGCTGTCGTCAACCGCGCCACGCGGCCGGGTCTGTGAACCTGTTCACGTCAGGCTCCTATCCAGGGCCCGCCGGCGTTCGCCGCGCCGACCTGCACAAACACCCGGCCTTGATCACTCGTGAGCCCTCTGACCTGCGCATTTGACGGCTCGGCAATCGGCCCGTAACTTTGTCCTTGCTCCACGGGGAACCGCACAGCGGCCCGACCACTACGGTCAGGCCAGCCGGACGGCCCGGGGCAAATCCCCTACGTCTATTCCGCACGTCGGAGTTGGCGGCGCCAGCGCTTCGCCAGGCGGTAGGGAGAGGCTGGTAACAGTGATTAGGAATCGCTGGGCCCGGCCGGTAGTGTTTACAGGGTTGCCCCTAAGGTGGTCGGAAGGCTGCGGCGGGTGTGTGTCCGTTCTTTGAGAACTCAACAGTGTACCGAAAGTCAGTGCCGTTTTTGGGTGCTGGGGTTGCTTGCTGCTTTTGTGGTGGTGGGTGGTTCTGGTGCCTTGTTTTGTTTCAAATTTTGCGAGCGTTTGCTCGTGTTTGGGACTGTGATCGCATCGTGCTGTCCGCCTTTTGGGTGGGTGGTGGGGTGTTTTCTCCTTTGTTGACATTCGGTTGCCTTTGGGTGGCCGGTTGTTTATATGCATTCGATGGAGAGTTTGATCCTGGCTCAGGACGAACGCTGGCGGCGTGCTTAACACATGCAAGTCGAACGGAAAGGCCCGCTTGCGGGTACTCGAGTGGCGAACGGGTGAGTAACACGTGGGCAACCTGCCCTCAGCTCTGGGATAACTCCGGGAAACCGGTGCTAATACTGGATATCGACTTCGCCTCGCATGGGGTGTTGTTGAAAGTTTTTCGGCTGGGGATGGGCCCGCGGCCTATCAGCTTGTTGGTGGGGTGATGGCCTACCAAGGCGACGACGGGTAGCCGGCCTGAGAGGGCGACCGGCCACACTGGGACTGAGACACGGCCCAGACTCCTACGGGAGGCAGCAGTGGGGAATATTGCGCAATGGGCGGAAGCCTGACGCAGCGACGCCGCGTGAGGGATGACGGCCTTCGGGTTGTAAACCTCTTTCAGCTCTGACGAAGCGAGAGTGACGGTAGGAGCAGAAGAAGCACCGGCCAACTACGTGCCAGCAGCCGCGGTAATACGTAGGGTGCAAGCGTTGTCCGGAATTATTGGGCGTAAAGAGCTCGTAGGCGGTTTGTCGCGTCGAATGTGAAAACCCGGGGCTCAACCCCGGGCCTGCATTCGATACGGGCAGACTAGAGTTCGGTAGGGGAGTCTGGAATTCCTGGTGTAGCGGTGAAATGCGCAGATATCAGGAGGAACACCGGTGGCGAAGGCGGGACTCTGGGCCGATACTGACGCTGAGGAGCGAAAGCGTGGGGAGCGAACAGGATTAGATACCCTGGTAGTCCACGCCGTAAACGTTGGGCGCTAGGTGTGGGGGTCCTTCCACGACCTCCGTGCCGCAGCTAACGCATTAAGCGCCCCGCCTGGGGAGTACGGCCGCAAGGCTAAAACTCAAAGGAATTGACGGGGGCCCGCACAAGCGGCGGAGCATGCGGATTAATTCGATGCAACGCGAAGAACCTTACCAAGGCTTGACATGCACGGGAAAGTTCCAGAGATGGTTCCCCCGCAAGGTCCGTGCACAGGTGGTGCATGGTTGTCGTCAGCTCGTGTCGTGAGATGTTGGGTTAAGTCCCGCAACGAGCGCAACCCTTGTCTTATGTTGCCAGCACGTTATGGTGGGGACTCATAAGAGACTGCCGGGGTCAACTCGGAGGAAGGTGGGGATGACGTCAAATCATCATGCCCCTTATGTCTTGGGCTTCACGCATGCTACAATGGCCGGTACAAAGGGCTGCGAAACCGCGAGGTGGAGCGAATCCCAAAAAGCCGGTCTCAGTTCGGATTGGGGTCTGCAACTCGACCCCATGAAGTCGGAGTCGCTAGTAATCGCAGATCAGCAACGCTGCGGTGAATACGTTCCCGGGCCTTGTACACACCGCCCGTCACGTCACGAAAGTCGGTAACACCCGAAGCCGGTGGCCCAACCCCTTGTGGGAGGGAGCCGTCGAAGGTGGGATCGGCGATTGGGACGAAGTCGTAACAAGGTAGCCGTACCGGAAGGTGCGGCTGGATCACCTCCTTTCTAAGGAGCTAGAGGCTGCCGGGTTTTCCTGGTGGTCCATGTGTCGTTTCGCAGGCGAGTGTTCTGCGGCGGCCGCTCATGGGTGGAACGCTGACTAGTTCGGTTCACGGTGCTTGTTTCGTGTCTAGTACGACGTGATTGTTTCTCGGAGGGTTTGTCCTTCTGGTTGCGGTCCATCCCTTGGTTGGGGTGAGTTGGAAAGTGCGGGGTGGGTGTTGGTGGGCTGTAGGTACACTGTTGGGTCCTGAGAGGGCGGGCGGTGGGTGTCTTCGGATGCTCGTTGGCTTGTTTCTTTCTCCGGGCCGTCCTTGTTCCCGCATCAGCCGGTGTGTCCCCTTTGGTGGGGGCTCGGTGTTGGCGGGGCGTTGTGGGTGGTTTGCGGGTTGTTGTTTGAGAACTGCACAGTGGACGCGAGCATCTTTGTGGCTAAGTTTTTAAGAGCACACGGTGGATGCCTAGGCACCAGGAGCCGATGAAGGACGTAGGAGGCTGCGATAAGCCTCGGGGAGCTGTCAACCGAGCTGTGATCCGAGGATGTCCGAATGGGGAAACCCAGCACGAGTCATGTCGTGTTACCCGCGCCTGAATATATAGGGTGTGTGGAGGGAACGTGGGGAAGTGAAACATCTCAGTACCCACAGGAGTAGAAAACAACCGTGATTCCGTGAGTAGTGGCGAGCGAAAGCGGATCAGGCTAAACCGATTCACGCGTGATACCCGGCAGGGGTTGCGTGGTCGGGGTCGTGGGAATGTCATTGACGGGTCTGCCGGCCGGTCGGGGAGTAAGAAAAACATGTGTTAGTCGAATGGCATTGGAAAAACCAGCCGTAGCGGGTGATAGCCCCGTAGACGAAAACATGTGTTCTCCTTTTGATGTATCCCAAGTAGCAGCGAGCCCGTGAAATTCGCTGTGAATCTGGCGGGACCACCCGCTAAGCCTAAATACTACCTGGTGACCGATAGCGGACTAGTACCGTGAGGGAAAGGTGAAAAGTACCCCGGGAGGGGAGTGAAATAGTACCTGAAACCGTGTGCTTACAATCCGTCGGAGCTGAAGCCCTTGTGGTGAGGTGACGGCGTGCCTTTTGAAGAATGAGCCTGCGAGTTAGTGGTATGTGGCGAGGTTAACCCGTGTGGGGAAGCCGTAGCGAAAGCGAGTCCGAATAGGGCGGTCCAGTCGCATGCTCTAGACCCGAAGCGAAGTGATCTACCCATGGCCAGGATGAAGCGACGGTAAGACGTCGTGGAGGTCCGAACCCACCAGGGTTGAAAACCTGGGGGATGAGCTGTGGGTAGGGGTGAAAGGCCAATCAAACTTCGTGATAGCTGGTTCTCCCCGAAATGCATTTAGGTGCAGCGTCACGTGTTTCTGACTGGAGGTAGAGCACTGGATGGTCTAGGGGGCCCACAAGCTTACCGAAATCAACCAAACTCCGAATGCCGGTCAGTGAGAGCGTGGCAGTGAGACTGTGGGGGCTAAGCTTCATAGTCGAAAGGGAAACAGCCCAGATCGCCGGTTAAGGCCCCTAAGCGTGTGCTAAGTGGGAAAGGATGTGGAGTCGCCCAGACAACCAGGAGGTTGGCTTAGAAGCAGCCACCCTTTAAAGAGTGCGTAATAGCTCACTGGTCAAGTGGTTCCGCGCCGACAATGTAGCGGGGCTCAAGCACACCGCCGAAACCGCGGCATTCATGCGTATAGCTAGGCCTTTGTGGTCCAGGTGCATGGATGGGTAGGGGAGCGTCGTGTGGGGAGTGAAGCGGCGGCGTGAGCCAGCCGTGGACCCTACACGAGTGAGAATGCAGGCATGAGTAGCGAATGGGGAGTGAGAAACTCCCCCACCGAATGACCAAGGGTTCCTGGGCCAGGTTAATCCGCCCAGGGTGAGTCGGGACCTAAGGCGAGGCCGACAGGCGTAGTCGATGGACAACGGGTTGATATTCCCGTACCCGCGAAGAAGCGCCCATGTCGAACCCGGTGATGCTAAACGCCCGGACCAAGGCGGCCCTTCGGGGTTGCTGCGGCGAGCGCGTGACCCGAACCGGTAGTAGTCAAGCGATGGGGTGACACAGGAAGGTAGCTCCGCCAGTCAGTGGTAATACTGGTGTAAGGGTGTAGGGAGTTCCGATAGGCAAATCCGTTGGAACATTATCCTGAGACCTGACGCATAGCCGATTGAGGCGAAGCAGAGTGATCCTATGCTGTCGAGAAAAGCCTCTAGCGAGCTTCGAGCGGCCCGTACCCCAAACCGACACAGGTGGTCAGGTAGAGAATACCAAGGTGATCGAGCGAACTATGGTTAAGGAACTCGGCAAAATACCCCCGTAACTTCGGGAGAAGGGGGGCCGAGGTGCGTGAAGCCCCTTGCGGGCTAGCGTGTTTCGGCCGCAGAGACCAGGGAGAAGCGACTGTTTACTAAAAACACAGGTCCATGCTAAGTCGCAAGACGATGTATATGGACTGACGCCTGCCCGGTGCTGGAAGGTTAAGAGGACCGGTTAATCACTTCGGTGGTGAAGCTGAGAATTTAAGCCCCAGTAAACGGCGGTGGTAACTATAACCATCCTAAGGTAGCGAAATTCCTTGTCGGGTAAGTTCCGACCTGCACGAATGGCGTAACGACTTCTCTACTGTCTCAACCATAGGCTCGGCGAAATTGCAGTACGAGTAAAGATGCTCGTTACGCGCGGCAGGACGGAAAGACCCCGGGACCTTTACTATAGCTTGGTATTGGTGTTCGGTTCGACTTGTGTAGGATAGGTGGGAGACTGTGAAGCGATAACGCCAGTTATTGTGGAGTCAACGTTGAAATACCACTCTGGTCGTACTGGATATCTAACTTAGGTCCATGATCTGGATCAGGGACAGTGCCTGGTGGGTAGTTTAACTGGGGCGGTTGCCTCCTAAAGAGTAACGGAGGCGCCCAAAGGTTCCCTCAGCCTGGTTGGCAATCAGGTTTCGAGTGTAAGTGCACAAGGGAGCTTGACTGTGAGAGGGACATCTCGAGCAGGGACGAAAGTCGGGACTAGTGATCCGGCGCCACATTGTGGAATGGGCGTCGCTCAACGGATAAAAGGTACCCCGGGGATAACAGGCTGATCTTGCCCAAGAGTCCATATCGACGGCATGGTTTGGCACCTCGATGTCGGCTCGTCGCATCCTGGGGCTGGAGTAGGTCCCAAGGGTTGGGCTGTTCGCCCATTAAAGCGGCACGCGAGCTGGGTTTAGAACGTCGTGAGACAGTTCGGTCCCTATCCGCCGCGCGCGCAGGAGTCTTGAGGAAGGCTGTCCCTAGTACGAGAGGACCGGGACGGACGAACCTCTGGTGTGCCAGTTGTTCCACCAGGAGCACGGCTGGTTGGCTACGTTCGGAAGGGATAACCGCTGAAAGCATCTAAGCGGGAAGCCTGTTCCAAGATGAGGACTCCCACCCTTAAATGGGGTAAGGCCCCCGGCAAGACCACCGGGTTGATAGGCCGGAAGTGGAAGCACCGTAAGGTGTTGGAGCTGACCGGTACTAATAGGCCGAGGACTTACCACAAAACATTTGCTACGCGTCCACTGTGCGGTTCTGGAACAACAACCAGCACCCCCCGGAACACCCCCCACACACGGGACCAGGGTGAACCCTAAAAGGGGTGGTTGACAATTCCACAGAGTTACGGCGGCCATAGCGAAGGGGAAACGCCCGGACCCATACCGAACCCGGAAGCTAAGCCCTTCAGCGCCGATGGTACTGCACCGGCCACGGTGTGGGAGAGTAGGACACCGCCGAACAATCATTGAACAGAAAGGGGGATCTTCTTCGGAAGGTCCCTTTTCTGTGTTGTGTTGTTGCCCGGAACAGCCCGTTCTCGACTGCTTGGACCCTATTCCATGGTGAATAACTGGATGGTTCTTGAATTCCGGTGACGGGTATTGCGGATGATCGACGACGGTAGGCCCGCGGCTGGGCCTGACACTGCTGTGTTTGTGCCGGTGGGTCGTTGTTGCCTGGCGTCGTTTGCGCTGCGTCACAGCGCGGGATCGGGCGTCAAGATGTCTCCGCCCCCCACCCAGCGACGGTTGTCCCCTTGGCTAAGGTGAGCAGGCCGGGAGGTTACCCGGTCACGACAGCACCCAGGATTGCGTGTGGCACCCCGGCACCCGCAGTCGCCTACCGAGAAGGAGCCATGCCATGACCATGCCGGACGTCAGCGCTGAACTTGAAGCGGCAACCAAACGGGTCAAGGAGTTGAGCGACCAAGTTGCTGCGCAGGCAAAGGAGAACGGTTTGGCCTGGCTGGAAGGGTACGAGAAGGTCCTGAAGAACATGCTCGACCTGGAGGAGCAGGCGGCCAAAGGTACCGGGCTGGATTGGGCGACGACGCTGGCCACCACCCACGCCAACTTCGTCCGGGAGACGTCAGAGGTGTTCTTCTCGACCCTGAGCAAACAGCTGAAGGGCTAGGTAGCGGGCATCGGAGGGATGCGGCGGCCGGCCGGCTCCATGCGTCGGCCAACAGCTGCTGTAGGCACGTTCGGGGAAGGAGTCTTGTCGTGACGTCAGTGTCGGTCATTAATGGTCCGAATTTGCAACTCCTCGGCACTCGGCGCCCCGATGTCTACGGGTCTTCAACCCTGGCGGATGTTGAGCGGTTGTGTCGTTCCGAGGCGGAATCTCTGGGTGTTGAGGTGCGCTGCAGGCAGTCCAACCACGAGGGTCAGTTGATCGACTGGTTCGTGGAGGAGGGGGCCGCGGTCAGGTCCGGGGATTCCCTCGGCGTTGTCTACAACCCGGGGGCCCATGGTCACTATTCTTATGCGATCCGCGACGCCATCGACGCGGTCGAGCTACCGCTGATCGAGGTGCATATCTCGAATGTGCATGCCCGTGAGGAGTTCCGCCATCATTCGGTGATTTCGCCGGTTGCCAGCGGCATTGTCGTGGGGTTCGGTGTTCTGGGATATGCCCTCGCCATTCGCGGCCTGCACCAACTCTCGAGGCAACCACATCCCTAGCAACACCGTTGCCGAATCCGGACAGTCGTTGAATCCGGACAGTCGTTGAATTGTTTCGTTCGCCTGATCGGCGACTGGCGTCGGCGGTTGGTGCCGTCGGCAGCCCGAGTGGCGTCGATCCCCAGACGTGGGAGGGTTTGCAGGACCAGATGATGCATCGTCTCGACACCACCGCCCCCCACTGATCCGAGGATGAGGTCATGGCCCCCGAATTGCCCGAATCGCTTCGCGACGTCGCCGAGCGTGCGGCCGGGGTACTCGCCCCTGAGTCGGCTCTCTTCGAAGACGTCGACGCGGCCGGATTCGGCGCCGCACTGGCCATGGCACTGCGGTCGTCGCTGGCCCACCCGGTCGCCCCGGCCCGATCGGTGCTTGGCCTCGCGGCAGATTTGGCAAAGGTCCCCATCGTCGCCGCGGCGCGTTGGGCCGGCCGGGAGATCACCCCGCCGGTCGAGGTAGATCCCAAGGACCGGCGGTTCGCCGCACCGGCCTGGGAGACCAACCCCGCCTTCTACTCCCTGCGACTCGGCTACCTCGCGGCCGCCCGCTCCGCGCGCGACGTTCTCGGCTCGACGAACCTGTCCCCCGACGAGGCGCGGAAGGCCGGGATGGCCCTGGATCTGTTGATCGACGCGGTCGCCCCGACCAATTTTCTGCCCACCAATCCCGCGGCATTGCAGCGCGCATTCGACACGGCCGGCGGGAGCCTGATCAAGGGTGCCCGGCAATTCGTCGGCGATCTGGTCAATAACGGTGGCAAGCCGAGGCAGGTTGACCGCAGCGGGTTCGAGGTGGGCGTGAACGTGGCCTGTACCCCGTCGAAGGTGGTCTATCAAAACGAACTGATGCAGCTGCTGCAATACGAGCCGCAGACCGCGAAAGTGCATGCCACGCCACTGCTCTGCAGCCCTCCATGGATCAACAAGTACTACATCATGGACCTCGCGCCGGGCCGCAGTTTCATCGAGTGGGCAGTCCAGCACGGCCGGACGGTCTTCGCCATCAGTTACAAGAATCCATCGGCAGAGATGTCGCGAACCACAATGGACGACTATCTGGTGCACGGACCGCAGAAGGCGTTGGACGTGGTCGAAGAGATCACTGGGGCTGACACGATTGACATCGTCGGGCTGTGCCTGGGTGGTGCCATGACCGCGATCACTACCGCGCTACTCATCCAGGAGGGCGACGGCCGAATCGGCACTCTGACGCTGCTCAACACCATGCTGGACTACGCCGAGCCCGGGGCCCTGGGCGCGTTCACCGACATGCGCACCGTCGAACGACTCGAGAAGAAGATGAAGAAAGCCGGTGCGCTCGAGGGCGAAACGATGGCCGGCACCTTCGACGTGTTGCGAGCCAACGACTTGATCTTCAACTATGTGGTGTCGAACTGGTTGATGGGTCAGCCGCCGCCGGCGTTCGACATCCTGGCCTGGAACGCGGACAGCACCAGGATGCCGGCAGCGATGCATGCCTTCTACCTTCGGAACTTCTATGTCGAGAACAAGCTCGCCGCAGGGCGGCTGCAGATCGGTGGTGCCACGATCGATCTGAGCGTGATCAAGAATCCGACGTACGTGGTCAGTGCGATCAACGACCACATCGTGCCCTGGCAGTCGGCGTACAAGACCGTTGGTCTGGTGTCCGGACCGACGAGGTTCGTTCTGGGCAGCGGCGGCCACATCGCCGGGATCGTCAGTCCCCCTGGTCCCAAGGCATGGCACCAGGTCGCCGAGGGTGATGGTCCACAGCCGGCAACAGGCGAACAATGGCGGGCCGGCGCGGAACGCAGAGCCGGGTCCTGGTGGGACGACTGGGCCACCTGGTCGGAAGACAACTCCGGCCCGCTGCAACGTCCACCACATATGGGCAGCAAGACCCATCCGGTCCTCGGTGCAGGCCCCGGGGACTACGTCAGGGGTTGACCCGGTGACGGAACTGCGCTGAAATATCGACCTCTCTCGACTCACGGTCGCGGACGGTCGTGGTCGATCCCGACACCCGTGCCGACCGGCAAGTCCGGTCGCATCCCTGACCCAGCTTGCTCACTGACTGTGCCTTCACTGGAGGAGATCCCGAATGACCACCAAGTATGTCTATGACTTCACCGAAGGGGACAAGGATCAGAAGGACCTCCTCGGGGGCAAGGGCGCGAATCTGGCGGAGATGACCAAACTCGGTCTGCCCGTTCCCCCGGGTTTCACCATCACCACCGAAGCTTGCCGGGAGTACCTGGCGCAGGGCAGTGAACCTGGTGCGCTCCGGGTGCAGGTCACCATGGCGATGCGGTCGTTGGAGGACACCATCGGGCGTCGGTTGGGCGACCGGCACGACCCGCTTCTGGTCAGCGTCCGGTCCGGTGCGAAGTTCTCCATGCCCGGGATGATGGAGACGGTGCTCAACATCGGGCTGAACGACGCGAGCGTCAAGGGACTCGCCGAGGAGTCAGGGGACGAGCGGTTTGCCTGGGACTCCTACCGGCGGTTGCTGCAGATGTACGGCAAGACGGTGTTGGAGATTCCGGGGGACGTGTTCTCCGACGCGCTGGACAAAGCCAAGTCCACCAAGGGCGTTTCTAGCGATGTCGATCTGGACGTCGATGATCTCAAGCAGCTGGTGACGACTTTCAAGGACGCCATCCGCGAGCATTCCGGCCACGACTTTCCGCAGCACCCCCGGGAACAGCTGGACATGGCGATCCGGGCCGTCTTCGACTCCTGGAACACCGATCGGGCCCGGCTGTACCGCCGGCGCGAACGCATCCCACAGAACTTGGGGACGGCGGTCAACGTGTGCACCATGGTGTTCGGCAACCTCGGCGAGACCAGCGGCACCGGCGTCGCTTTCACCCGGGACCCGGCGTCAGGTCAGGTCGGTGCGTACGGTGACTACCTGTCGAACGCCCAGGGCGAGGACGTGGTCGCCGGGATCCGGAACACGTTGTCTCTGGACGATCTCCGCGATCTCGATCCAGCGTCGCACAAGCAGTTGACCAAGGTGATGCGCCGCTTGGAGACGCATTACCGGGACCTGTGCGACATCGAGTTCACCATTGAACGCGGCAAGCTCTGGATGCTGCAGACCCGGGTTGGCAAGCGGACCGCTGCTGCGGCTTTCCGGATCGCCGCCCAATTGGTGGACGAGAACCTGATCACCCTCGACGAGGCGCTGACCCGGGTCACCGGCGCTCAACTGGCCCTGCTGATGTTTCCGCAGTTCGACCGCTCGGTAGCAAGGACCCTGTTGATAAAGGGGATGTCAGCATCACCAGGCGCGGCCGTCGGCCGCGCCGTGTTCGACTCGGCGACCGCGACTGCCTGGGCTGCCCGCGGTGAGCAAGTGGTGCTGGTCCGCAAGGAAACCAACCCTGATGATCTCGCTGGGATGATCGCCGCCAATGGGATTCTCACCTCTCGAGGCGGAAAGACCAGCCACGCAGCGGTTGTCGCGAGAGGGATGGGTAAGACCTGCGTCTGCGGTGCGGAGGCTCTCGATGTCGATGCGGCCACCAACACGGCGCGGGTCGGGTCGACGGTGATCAACGAAGGTGACGAGATCAGCATTGATGGCTCGACCGGCGAGGTGTTCCTCGGCGCCATGCCGGTGGTGCCGTCGCCTGTCGCCACCTACATCGAATCCGGCTTGGACGCCGCGGTGGAGGCAAGTCCCGACGAGGAAACCGGTGCCTTGGTTCGATCGGTCGACCGATTGTTGACCCACGCCGATCAATGCCGCCGGCTGGCCGTCCGGGCCAACGCAGACACCGCTGAGGACGCCCGCCGGGCCCGGTCCCTCGGTGCCCAGGGGATCGGGCTGTGCCGCACCGAACACATGTTCCTCGGTGATCGGCGTGAATTGATCGAGCGGGTCATTCTGGCCGGCAGTCCCGCGCACCGGGATGCCGCACTGCAGGCATTGCTTCCGCTGCAGCGGGCCGACTTCACCGAGTTGCTGGAGTCGATGGACGGTCTGCCGGTGACCATCCGCTTGCTGGACCCGCCACTGCACGAGTTTCTGCCCGACCGCACCGAACTGGCTGTTCGGGTGGCCGTGGCGGAAGCGAAGAACGACAGTGGGCCGGACGTCGACGCCGACCGCACGTTGCTTGCCGCGGTCGAGCGGTTACACGAGTCCAATCCGATGTTGGGGCTGCGCGGCGTACGGCTGGGCCTGCTGACTCCTGGCCTGTTCGCCCTTCAGGTCAGAGCCATCGCGGAGGCGGCCAGCGACCTGATGTCGGACGGGAAGCATCCACAGGTGGAGATCATGGTTCCGTTGGTCGGTTCGGTCATGGAGTTGCACCTCGTCCGCGATGAGGCGACCGCCATTCTCCGCGAGGTTGCGGAGGCCAAGGGGGTGCGGTTGGCGGTGCCGATCGGCACCATGATCGAGCTCCCCCGCGCTGCCCTGACCGCCCACCGGATCGCCGACGCCGCAGACTTCTTCTCCTTCGGTACCAACGACCTCACCCAAACGACCTGGGGTTTCTCCCGGGACGACGTCGAATCTTCGGTGTTCGCGACGTACCTGGAGAAGGGCGTGTTCACGGTGTCGCCGTTCGAGACCATCGACGCGGACGGAGTCGGCCGATTGGTGCAGATCGCCGCCGAAGAAGGCCGGCGGACCAAACCCGCACTCAAGCTCGGCGTTTGCGGGGAACACGGCGGCGACCCGGAGTCGATCCACTTCTTCCACGAGACCGGATTGGACTACGTTTCCTGCTCACCGTTCCGCGTTCCGATTGCCCGCCTCGAGGCCGGCCGGGCCGCCGTCGGTGGCGGGGTCGGCTGACCGCCGACCGCTTGTTCGGTCTCGTGGGGTACGGGCCGGCCGGGGTCTGGTCGATGACTGCCCGGCGGGATTCGGGTGAGACTGCCCGGCCGGGATTCGGGTGAGACTGCCCGACCGGGATCGCCAATGAGCCGCTACCGCAAGCTCCGCGGGCGGATCTACTGCTGTGGGATGCCTTCAGGGTGGCCAGAGCGGGAGACCAACCCGCTCAGCCGCGTAGCGCGGCGGCCGCGGGCACCGCACGGGTGGCGTGCAGGCCGCGAAATTCGGACGGGCGGTCCCAACGCCGAACAGTCCCGCCGCACGCCGCCTGGCCGTAGACGAGGACCCGGATCGACTGTGCCGACCGACTATGACTCTGAAATCAGTTGGCGGGCAGGTGGTTTGACATTGGACGGCGAGCGTCCGTACTGTTCACCGGGTCAGCGCGACACGGCCTCGAGTCGGGGCGCGGACCGCGCCAGATTGGTACCCGCAAGGGTGCTGAACGGCAGGCCACAGGCCATGCCGACCGGTGCACCGGGACGGGCAGGTTGACACTGCGAACCGTACCGAGTAGTGTTTACAGGGTTGCCCCTAAGGTGGTCGGAAGGCTGCGGCGGGTGTGTGTCCGTTCTTTGAGAACTCAACAGTGTACCGAAAGTCAGTGCCGTTTTTGGGTGCTGGGGTTGCTTGCTGCTTTTGTGGTGGTGGGTGGTTCTGGTGCCTTGTTTTGTTTCAAATTTTGCGAGCGTTTGCTCGTGTTTGGGACTGTGATCGCATCGTGCTGTCCGCCTTTTGGGTGGGTGGTGGGGTGTTTTCTCCTTTGTTGACATTCGGTTACCTTTGGGTGGCCGGTTGTTTATATGCATTCGATGGAGAGTTTGATCCTGGCTCAGGACGAACGCTGGCGGCGTGCTTAACACATGCAAGTCGAACGGAAAGGCCCGCTTGCGGGTACTCGAGTGGCGAACGGGTGAGTAACACGTGGGCAACCTGCCCTCAGCTCTGGGATAACTCCGGGAAACCGGTGCTAATACTGGATATCGACTTCGCCTCGCATGGGGTGTTGTTGAAAGTTTTTCGGCTGGGGATGGGCCCGCGGCCTATCAGCTTGTTGGTGGGGTGATGGCCTACCAAGGCGACGACGGGTAGCCGGCCTGAGAGGGCGACCGGCCACACTGGGACTGAGACACGGCCCAGACTCCTACGGGAGGCAGCAGTGGGGAATATTGCGCAATGGGCGGAAGCCTGACGCAGCGACGCCGCGTGAGGGATGACGGCCTTCGGGTTGTAAACCTCTTTCAGCTCTGACGAAGCGAGAGTGACGGTAGGAGCAGAAGAAGCACCGGCCAACTACGTGCCAGCAGCCGCGGTAATACGTAGGGTGCAAGCGTTGTCCGGAATTATTGGGCGTAAAGAGCTCGTAGGCGGTTTGTCGCGTCGAATGTGAAAACCCGGGGCTCAACCCCGGGCCTGCATTCGATACGGGCAGACTAGAGTTCGGTAGGGGAGTCTGGAATTCCTGGTGTAGCGGTGAAATGCGCAGATATCAGGAGGAACACCGGTGGCGAAGGCGGGACTCTGGGCCGATACTGACGCTGAGGAGCGAAAGCGTGGGGAGCGAACAGGATTAGATACCCTGGTAGTCCACGCCGTAAACGTTGGGCGCTAGGTGTGGGGGTCCTTCCACGACCTCCGTGCCGCAGCTAACGCATTAAGCGCCCCGCCTGGGGAGTACGGCCGCAAGGCTAAAACTCAAAGGAATTGACGGGGGCCCGCACAAGCGGCGGAGCATGCGGATTAATTCGATGCAACGCGAAGAACCTTACCAAGGCTTGACATGCACGGGAAAGTTCCAGAGATGGTTCCCCCGCAAGGTCCGTGCACAGGTGGTGCATGGTTGTCGTCAGCTCGTGTCGTGAGATGTTGGGTTAAGTCCCGCAACGAGCGCAACCCTTGTCTTATGTTGCCAGCACGTTATGGTGGGGACTCATAAGAGACTGCCGGGGTCAACTCGGAGGAAGGTGGGGATGACGTCAAATCATCATGCCCCTTATGTCTTGGGCTTCACGCATGCTACAATGGCCGGTACAAAGGGCTGCGAAACCGCGAGGTGGAGCGAATCCCAAAAAGCCGGTCTCAGTTCGGATTGGGGTCTGCAACTCGACCCCATGAAGTCGGAGTCGCTAGTAATCGCAGATCAGCAACGCTGCGGTGAATACGTTCCCGGGCCTTGTACACACCGCCCGTCACGTCACGAAAGTCGGTAACACCCGAAGCCGGTGGCCCAACCCCTTGTGGGAGGGAGCCGTCGAAGGTGGGATCGGCGATTGGGACGAAGTCGTAACAAGGTAGCCGTACCGGAAGGTGCGGCTGGATCACCTCCTTTCTAAGGAGCTAGAGGCTGCCGGGTTTTCCTGGTGGTCCATGTGTCGTTTCGCAGGCGAGTGTTCTGCGGCGGCCGCTCATGGGTGGAACGCTGACTAGTTCGGTTCACGGTGCTTGTTTCGTGTCTAGTACGACGTGATTGTTTCTCGGAGGGTTTGTCCTTCTGGTTGCGGTCCATCCCTTGGTTGGGGTGAGTTGGAAAGTGCGGGGTGGGTGTTGGTGGGCTGTAGGTACACTGTTGGGTCCTGAGAGGGCGGGCGGTGGGTGTCTTCGGATGCTCGTTGGCTTGTTTCTTTCTCCGGGCCGTCCTTGTTCCCGCATCAGCCGGTGTGTCCCCTTTGGTGGGGGCTCGGTGTTGGCGGGGCGTTGTGGGTGGTTTGCGGGTTGTTGTTTGAGAACTGCACAGTGGACGCGAGCATCTTTGTGGCTAAGTTTTTAAGAGCACACGGTGGATGCCTAGGCACCAGGAGCCGATGAAGGACGTAGGAGGCTGCGATAAGCCTCGGGGAGCTGTCAACCGAGCTGTGATCCGAGGATGTCCGAATGGGGAAACCCAGCACGAGTCATGTCGTGTTACCCGCGCCTGAATATATAGGGTGTGTGGAGGGAACGTGGGGAAGTGAAACATCTCAGTACCCACAGGAGTAGAAAACAACCGTGATTCCGTGAGTAGTGGCGAGCGAAAGCGGATCAGGCTAAACCGATTCACGCGTGATACCCGGCAGGGGTTGCGTGGTCGGGGTCGTGGGAATGTCATTGACGGGTCTGCCGGCCGGTCGGGGAGTAAGAAAAACATGTGTTAGTCGAATGGCATTGGAAAAACCAGCCGTAGCGGGTGATAGCCCCGTAGACGAAAACATGTGTTCTCCTTTTGATGTATCCCAAGTAGCAGCGAGCCCGTGAAATTCGCTGTGAATCTGGCGGGACCACCCGCTAAGCCTAAATACTACCTGGTGACCGATAGCGGACTAGTACCGTGAGGGAAAGGTGAAAAGTACCCCGGGAGGGGAGTGAAATAGTACCTGAAACCGTGTGCTTACAATCCGTCGGAGCTGAAGCCCTTGTGGTGAGGTGACGGCGTGCCTTTTGAAGAATGAGCCTGCGAGTTAGTGGTATGTGGCGAGGTTAACCCGTGTGGGGAAGCCGTAGCGAAAGCGAGTCCGAATAGGGCGGTCCAGTCGCATGCTCTAGACCCGAAGCGAAGTGATCTACCCATGGCCAGGATGAAGCGACGGTAAGACGTCGTGGAGGTCCGAACCCACCAGGGTTGAAAACCTGGGGGATGAGCTGTGGGTAGGGGTGAAAGGCCAATCAAACTTCGTGATAGCTGGTTCTCCCCGAAATGCATTTAGGTGCAGCGTCACGTGTTTCTGACTGGAGGTAGAGCACTGGATGGTCTAGGGGGCCCACAAGCTTACCGAAATCAACCAAACTCCGAATGCCGGTCAGTGAGAGCGTGGCAGTGAGACTGTGGGGGCTAAGCTTCATAGTCGAAAGGGAAACAGCCCAGATCGCCGGTTAAGGCCCCTAAGCGTGTGCTAAGTGGGAAAGGATGTGGAGTCGCCCAGACAACCAGGAGGTTGGCTTAGAAGCAGCCACCCTTTAAAGAGTGCGTAATAGCTCACTGGTCAAGTGGTTCCGCGCCGACAATGTAGCGGGGCTCAAGCACACCGCCGAAACCGCGGCATTCATGCGTATAGCTAGGCCTTTGTGGTCCAGGTGCATGGATGGGTAGGGGAGCGTCGTGTGGGGAGTGAAGCGGCGGCGTGAGCCAGCCGTGGACCCTACACGAGTGAGAATGCAGGCATGAGTAGCGAATGGGGAGTGAGAAACTCCCCCACCGAATGACCAAGGGTTCCTGGGCCAGGTTAATCCGCCCAGGGTGAGTCGGGACCTAAGGCGAGGCCGACAGGCGTAGTCGATGGACAACGGGTTGATATTCCCGTACCCGCGAAGAAGCGCCCATGTCGAACCCGGTGATGCTAAACGCCCGGACCAAGGCGGCCCTTCGGGGTTGCTGCGGCGAGCGCGTGACCCGAACCGGTAGTAGTCAAGCGATGGGGTGACACAGGAAGGTAGCTCCGCCAGTCAGTGGTAATACTGGTGTAAGGGTGTAGGGAGTTCCGATAGGCAAATCCGTTGGAACATTATCCTGAGACCTGACGCATAGCCGATTGAGGCGAAGCAGAGTGATCCTATGCTGTCGAGAAAAGCCTCTAGCGAGCTTCGAGCGGCCCGTACCCCAAACCGACACAGGTGGTCAGGTAGAGAATACCAAGGTGATCGAGCGAACTATGGTTAAGGAACTCGGCAAAATACCCCCGTAACTTCGGGAGAAGGGGGGCCGAGGTGCGTGAAGCCCCTTGCGGGCTAGCGTGTTTCGGCCGCAGAGACCAGGGAGAAGCGACTGTTTACTAAAAACACAGGTCCATGCTAAGTCGCAAGACGATGTATATGGACTGACGCCTGCCCGGTGCTGGAAGGTTAAGAGGACCGGTTAATCACTTCGGTGGTGAAGCTGAGAATTTAAGCCCCAGTAAACGGCGGTGGTAACTATAACCATCCTAAGGTAGCGAAATTCCTTGTCGGGTAAGTTCCGACCTGCACGAATGGCGTAACGACTTCTCTACTGTCTCAACCATAGGCTCGGCGAAATTGCAGTACGAGTAAAGATGCTCGTTACGCGCGGCAGGACGGAAAGACCCCGGGACCTTTACTATAGCTTGGTATTGGTGTTCGGTTCGACTTGTGTAGGATAGGTGGGAGACTGTGAAGCGATAACGCCAGTTATTGTGGAGTCAACGTTGAAATACCACTCTGGTCGTACTGGATATCTAACTTAGGTCCATGATCTGGATCAGGGACAGTGCCTGGTGGGTAGTTTAACTGGGGCGGTTGCCTCCTAAAGAGTAACGGAGGCGCCCAAAGGTTCCCTCAGCCTGGTTGGCAATCAGGTTTCGAGTGTAAGTGCACAAGGGAGCTTGACTGTGAGAGGGACATCTCGAGCAGGGACGAAAGTCGGGACTAGTGATCCGGCGCCACATTGTGGAATGGGCGTCGCTCAACGGATAAAAGGTACCCCGGGGATAACAGGCTGATCTTGCCCAAGAGTCCATATCGACGGCATGGTTTGGCACCTCGATGTCGGCTCGTCGCATCCTGGGGCTGGAGTAGGTCCCAAGGGTTGGGCTGTTCGCCCATTAAAGCGGCACGCGAGCTGGGTTTAGAACGTCGTGAGACAGTTCGGTCCCTATCCGCCGCGCGCGCAGGAGTCTTGAGGAAGGCTGTCCCTAGTACGAGAGGACCGGGACGGACGAACCTCTGGTGTGCCAGTTGTTCCACCAGGAGCACGGCTGGTTGGCTACGTTCGGAAGGGATAACCGCTGAAAGCATCTAAGCGGGAAGCCTGTTCCAAGATGAGGACTCCCACCCTTAAATGGGGTAAGGCCCCCGGCAAGACCACCGGGTTGATAGGCCGGAAGTGGAAGCACCGTAAGGTGTTGGAGCTGACCGGTACTAATAGGCCGAGGACTTACCACAAAACATTTGCTACGCGTCCACTGTGCGGTTCTGGAACAACAACCAGCACCCCCCGGAACACCCCCCACACACGGGACCAGGGTGAACCCTAAAAGGGGTGGTTGACAATTCCACAGAGTTACGGCGGCCATAGCGAAGGGGAAACGCCCGGACCCATACCGAACCCGGAAGCTAAGCCCTTCAGCGCCGATGGTACTGCACCGGCCACGGTGTGGGAGAGTAGGACACCGCCGAACACCATTCCCCAGAGGAGGTCACTTGCAGATCATTTGCGAGTGGCCTCCTTTGGCGTTTTGGCGTATCGATAGAAAGAAGAGAATTTCGATGGTTGTTCTATCCGGTGCCCGATGACGGCCGACGACCGTTCGGGAACAGACGACGGTGGCCCTTCGGCCGGCGGCCGGCAAGACAGGGAGCCTCGTCGGCGTGATGGCGGGCAGGTGTCTGGCTCGGATGACAGCGGGTCCGGTCGACGCTCTGGCGCCAGCGGACCGGCGGGTATGGACCGAACGCGTCGGTTTGAGTCGGAAACCAGCAGACGGGACGCCGCAGCTGGGGTGAGGGGTGACCAAGGGGGCCGATCGGGGGTTCCGCGGGACCGTGCTGCCGGCCGTGGACCAGCGAATTCCCCAGAGGTGCGTGCGGCCGCGGGCGGAAGCGGTCGTGGTGGGTCGGGAGATCGACCGGCAGGACCGGTTCGCGGTTACGACAGCACCCAGCCAGCACATCGTGGAGCACGCGGGGCGGGTACTGGGCGTGGCCAAGGCGAATGGCAGGCTCGCAGCACTGACAGGGCGCCGCGCGAGGACAGGGCGCCGCGCGACGACAGAGCTCCGCGCGACGACAGAGCTCCGCGCGACGACAGAGCTCCACGAACTGAGAGATCTTCACGCACTGACAGAGGCCCGCGCGAGGATAGGGCTCCGCGCGAGGACAGAGCTCCGCGCGAGGACAGAGCTCCGCGCGACGACAGAGCTCCGCGAACTGAGAGATCTTCACGCACTGACAGAGGACCGCACGGGGATAGGGCTCCGCGCGAGGACAGAGCGCCGCGACCTGAGAGACCTCCACGCACCGACAGAGTGCCGCGTGAGGACAGGGCTCCGCGCGAGGACAGGGCCCGGCGGGAGGATGGAGGATTTCGCCCGTCAGGTTTCGGGCAGGGTCGCGTCGACGGGGAAAACCGTGACGCTCCGCCAGCGCGTGAGAATCGCGGCCCGCGTCACGATCGGGCGCAGCACCGCGAGTCGGGTGGAGCTGATTCTCCTACCGCCAGCTACCCACGGGAACAGCGGCCGGCGCGCGATGGCTACTCTGCCCGCGACGCCCGGCCGCCGCGGGAGGACCGGGCACCCCGCCGCGAGTCGGGCTTCGGGACCGACCTGAGTCAGGGTTTCCGAGCACCGGAGTCGCCGACCGACGGCGGGCCTCGACACGCCGGGTCGTCGCTCCCAGATCGGCCCCGGGCTGACTCGTGGACGGAGCGAGGTCGAAGCGAACGGGGTCGGCCCGAGCGTCGCGATGCTGGTTCGGGACGACCTGACACCCGGCAGGGTGGTCCGCGTCGCGCCGATGATCGGGGCCGGCCGGAACGGTCGGACACGACGTTCGTCCGGCGGGAGCCCGAACGAGGGTCCCGGCGGCGAGAGGAAGACATCGGTGAGAAGTGGCCCGACCTGCCCGAGTGGGCCACCGCCGAGGCTCTGGACGGTGAAGTCCGCCGGGACCTCCGTGGCCTGAGCAAGGATGGTGCGGATTGGGTCGCCGCCCACCTCGTTGCCGCTAGTGGCCTCGCCGATGACGACCCGGAGACCGCCTGGCGGCACGCGCGTGCCGCACGGGCTCGGGGTGGCCGGATTGGGGTGGTCCGGGAGACCGTTGGTCTCGTCGCGTACCGGGCAGGGGAATGGGCCGAGGCCATTGGTGAGTTGCGCGCAGCCCGCCGGATGGGCGGCGGCCCAGGTCATCTCGCGGTCATGGCCGACTGCGAACGGGCGCTGGAGCACCCGGAACGGGCGATCGAACTGTCTCGATCTGCAGAGGCATCGGCGCTCGACCCCGAAGCGGCGATCGAATTGAGCATCGTCGTGGCCGGGGCACGCGCCGATCTCGGACAGGTCGACGCCGCTCTCGCGCAGCTCGATCGGGTCGGGCTGGACCTGGCAGAGACCAATCCCAGGCTCGCCTACGCCTACGCCGACCTGCTCGTCACGGCGGGGCGCCGGGCGGAAGCACTGGAGTGGTTCATCCGCGCGGCGAACACGGATGCGGACGAGGAAACCGACGCCCTCGAACGGATCGACCAACTCGGCTACGAGGCGGGTGCGGAGGCAGACTCCAAGGCACACCAAGCGGTCGACGACAACCACATTCCCGACGGGAACCACCAGGCCGACCTGAACCGCCAGGCCGACCTGAACCGCCAGGCCGACCTGAACCGCCAGGCCGACCTGCACCGACAGGCCCTCTCGGCCTCGGTCAGCAGTCATTCAGAGACCGAAGATTCGGTCACCGCTGAATTGGCCGGTTCAGAACCATCAGCGACTGACTCTGGCCGAACCGACCCACGCGGCGGGCAGCCGGGTGAGGGCCCACGGACGTCATCGGCGACCCTCCTGCAGCCCGAAAGTCCGGTGTCGATCGATTCGGTGTCGACAGATGCGGTGTCGACAGATGCGGTGTCGACAGACGCGGTGTCGACAGACGCGGTGTCCACTCCAGCCAGATCTGCGTCGTCCGACGCCGCGGCCGAGCCGGTCTCGCCTCCCGACCCGAAAGAGCCGACCACTGTGCTGTTCTCCGATCCAGGGGGCGAGCGATGACCACCCTGGCTGAATCGTTCGACGCCCTTCTGCTCGATCTGGATGGCACGGTCTATCTCGGAGGTCAGCCGATCGACCATGTAGCACCGGCGCTCACGCGGGCGGCGCAGCAAGGTGCGCGTTCGGTGTTCGTCACCAACAACGCGTCCCGTCCTCCCACGGAGGTCGCGACATCCCTTTCCGGAATGGGTATCCCGGCCGGGCCAGCGGACGTGCTCACTTCGCCGCAGGCGGCCGCACGGATGCTCACTGATCGGCACGCCGCCGGAACCAAGGTCCTGGTGGTGGGTTCGCCGTGGTTGGCCGAATGCATCTCGCAGGCGGGACTACAAGCGGTGACCCTTGCCGCCGACGAACCCGAGGCCGTCGTGCAGGGTCTGTCAATGGACATCGGCTGGCGCGAGCTCGCCGAGGCGTGTATCGCGATCCGGGCCGGCGCCGACTGGGTGGCCTGCAATGTGGACAGCACCCTGCCTACTGATCGTGGGCTGCTGCCGGGAAATGGGGCGCTGGTCGCGGCTCTCACCGCGGCAACGGGTCTCACCCCGCGAGTAGCGGGCAAGCCAAAGAGTCCGCTGCTTGATGCGGCGGTCGAACTGCTGGACGCGCAGCGACCCTTGGTCGTCGGCGATCGGATGGACACCGACATCGCCTGCGCGGTGGCCGGGAAAGCACCAAGCCTGCTGGTTTTCACCGGCGTGTCGACCCCCGCGGATCTCCTGATCGCCGTCCCGGACGAGCGTCCGACGTACCTCGCGTTCGACCTGCGCGGGCTCGTGGAAGAGGACCGGGCCGTCCGGATCCCGGCGGCCGAAGCGTCGGCGTCTACGTTGGAATGGTCGGTGACGCAGGACAGTCAGATATTGACGTTGGCCGCGAGTGGTCAGCACGGCGACGGCGCACCGAGCGATGCCGCGGTGCTGCGGGCACTCGCGCTGCTGACGGCGCGGGCCTGGGCTACGGGTGCTACCACCGTCCGTTCACAGGATCGCGCTGCGGCCGCGGTTCTTTCCCGCTGCGGGCTCGCTGAGCCCTCCGGTACACCTGCCTGATTTCCTTCAACCGGATCCATCACACGTTCCTGCGCAGAGCGCCGGGGTGTCTCCATTAGCGTGAGGATCTTCCGCTGGAACGGACTGATCCGAGATGAGGGAGTGCGCAGATGACCGTCCCGACGTCAGGTATCCCCGCGACGCCGTCCTCGCCGGGGGCAGTGCAGTCCCTTGGTGCCGAGGAACTGCTGCAATCAGCCGCTGACGATCTTCGCTCGCTCGACCGCCGGCCCAACGATGAATCCCCCGTTCACGACCGGACCGGGGTGAACGACCAGATCGCGGTGTACGAACGCATCCACAGCTCCCTGGCGAAGGCGTTGGCCCAGACCTCGGAGAGCGGCAGCCACCCGGGCGGCCCCGGCCAGCCGGGTGCGTAGAGCCCGACTGGACGCCGAACTGGTCCGGCGAGGACTTGCTCGTTCCCGTGAGCACGCGGCCGAGTTGATCTCAGCCGGTCGGGTGAGGGTCAGCGGGCAGCTTGCCAGTAAACCGGCCACCGCCGTCGACCCCGGTGCGCCCGTGGTGGTCCGGCCGGATGTGGCCGACGACAACTGGGCCTCCCGTGGTGCGCACAAGCTGATCGGTGCACTCGATGCGTTCCCGAGTGTGCGGGTGAAGGGTCGACGATGCTTGGACGCCGGTGCGTCCACCGGTGGCTTCACCGACGTTTTGCTGCGGCGGGGGGCCGGTGAGGTTGTCACGGTCGACGTCGGATACGGGCAGCTGGTCTGGCGCCTGCAAACCGACGAACGGGTCAGGTTGTTCGATCGGACCAACGTCCGGACCCTGACCCCCGAGGCCATCGGCGGACCCGCAGAACTGATCGTCGCGGACTTGTCATTCATCTCATTGACGCTCGTGCTGCCGGCGCTGATCTCCTGCGCTGCGGCCGGTGCCGACTTGCTGCCCATGGTCAAACCCCAGTTTGAAGTCGGTCGGGACCGGTTGGGGGCCGGCGGAGTGGTCCGCAACCGCGAGCACCGGGCGGATGCGGTGTCCGGGGTCGTCCGGTCGGCTGGTGTACTGGGGTGGGGTCTGGCAGGAGTGATCGCCTCGCCGCTCCCCGGACCGAGCGGGAACGTGGAATTCTTCGTTCACCTCCGGCAGGACGCAGCAACTGACGAGGACGCGATGGCCAGGGGTCGCCAGGAGATCGAGGCGGCGGTGGAGGGGGGCGGGTCGTGACGGAGCGGAAAATGCTGCTGGTCGCGCACACGGGCCGCGCCGACATCGCCATCACCGCCGGGGCCGCGGCCGACAAACTGGCCGCGGCCGGTATCGAGTTGCTGTCGATGGACGGGGAGAACGGCGAGCTCGATCTACCGATCTTCGACCCATTCAGCCCCTCCGCCGGGGCGATCGAGATCGTGATCGCGATAGGTGGCGACGGGACCCTGCTGCGGGCTGCCGAGCAGGCGCGGCCGCTGGCCGCACCGGTATTGGGAATCAACCTGGGGCGGATCGGGTTCCTCACCGAGGTCGATCTGGAGCACCTGGATGAAGCCCTCGACGCGCTGGCGGCCCGGCGCTACAGGGTCACGTCCCGAATGACCGTCGATGTCGCCATCGAACATGACGGCGAGACGATCGCCACAGGCTGGGCGCTGAACGAGATCAGTGTGGAGAAGAGCAGCAGGGAAAGGATTCTCGACGTCGTAGTCGAAGTCGACGGGCACGGTATCTCCGCTTACGGATGCGACGGCGTCCTGTGCACCACACCGACCGGTTCGACGGCCTACGCCTTCTCGGCGGGTGGACCGGTGATCTGGCCGGGGGTCGATGCGCTGCTGGTTGTGCCGTCCAATGCCCATGCCCTCTTCGCGCGGGCACTGGTGGTGGCGCCGGAGTCGGTGGTCACTGTGCACGTCGACCCCATGGGGCCCAGCGCGGTGCTGGCCTGCGACGGCCGGCGGATCCATGAGGTTCCCCCAGGTTCCCGCATCCTGGTCTGCAAGGGCCGGACGCCGGTGAACTTGGTCCGGCTCAACGACCAGGCGTTCACCGATCGGCTGGTCCGCAAGTTCAAGCTGCCGGTGCATGGCTGGCGCGACCAACGGCACTAGCTCCACTACCTTGCCGCAGCGTGCGAACTCGGGCTGTCGGACACCGTCGCTACCGTGCACCCATGAACGGACCCACCGCCACCCATGGACCCCCCGAGGCTCTCAGCGACATTGACGCCAGGGGTGAACCCGCATACCTGCGCGCGACCCGGCTCACCTACGACACCATCGCGGATGACTACTCTTCCCAGCTCAGTAGCGCCTTGGCCGCCAGTCCATTCGATCGCGCCGTGCTGGGAGTGTTCGCGGAATTGGTGCGGACCTCCGACGGTGGACCGGTGGCCGACGTGGGCTGCGGACCCGGCCGGATCGCGGCCCACCTCAGCACCCTGGGTGCGCGCGTTTTCGGGATCGACCTCTCCCCGGGGATGGTTGAGGTCGCGCAGCGGTCCTACCCAGCACTCAATTTCACCACGGGGTCGATGAATTCCCTCGACATTCCAGCCGGCCACCTGGCCGGGTTGGTGGCCTGGTACTCGATCATTCATACCCCGCCGGAGCAGCTCCCCATAGTGGTCGCCGAGTTCGCCCGGGTGTTGCGTGTGGGCGGGCACGTGGCGCTGGCTTTTCAGGTCGGTGATGAGCGGCGGCACATCGAGCATGGGTACGGCCATGCGGTCTCTGTAGATGCGTATCGCCTTGTGCCCGACCGCATTGCCGCGTTGCTCGGTCAATTCGGACTATTCGTGCACGCTCGGCTGATCCGAGAGCCGACCCCACCTGAGTCGACCCCGCAGGCGTACCTGCTAGCGACGAAGGTGGTGGGCGCCGGGTGACCGCCGACTGCACGGATGTTCGACAAACATGGGCTCACTTGCGGCGAGTCGATGGCACACGGAATGAGTCGACCGCTATGGTTGGCGGCGTGCTGCATGAACTGCGGATCAGTGACCTCGGGGTGATCGCCGAGGCCGTTCTGCAGCCGCACCCGGGGTTCACCGTCGTTACCGGTGAGACCGGTGCCGGCAAGACCATGATCGTCACGGCGCTCGATCTGATCAGTGGTGGACGGGCCGACGCCGCCCGGGTGCGGGCGGGCCGTGAGCGTGCGGTGGTGGAGTGCCGGTTCGGGGTGGACCCGGCGGGAGAGACCGCTGCGGCGGTGGCGGCGGCCGGCGGCCGGCTCGACGATGACGGAACCCTGATTTCAGTCCGTACCGTCGGCTCCGACGGTCGGTCCCGGGCGCATGTCGGCGGGCGATCCGTTCCGCTGGGAACGCTGACCGAGTTGACCGAGCCGCTGATCGCTGTGCACGGCCAGTCCCAGGCCATTTCGTTGCTCCGGCCCGCCCAGCAGCGCGCGGTCCTGGACCAATTCGCGGGATTGACTAAAGACGTGCAGCACTACCGGGAACGCCGGGCCCGCTGGCAGCAGTTGACCGCAGAGCTGGCCGACGGCCGGGCCAAAGCCCGAGAGCGCTCGCAGCGAGAACACCTGCTGGCCTTGGGGTTGGCTGAGATTGATTCCGCCGCGCCCCTTTCGAGCGAGGACAGACACCTGGTGGCCGAGGCCAGGCGACTGGAGGACGTCGACGGTCTGCGGGCCGCGGCCCAGGCGGGGCTCGGATCGCTGTCGGGAACCGCCGATTTCGCGGACGCGACGGGTGGTGCCGATGCGCCGACGGCGGTGGCCCTGGTGCAGGATGCGCGGCATGCCCTCGAGGCGGCTGGCGATCCCCGGCTGGCCGCACTTGCCGGGCAGGTGCAGCAGGCGTCGGTCGTCCTGGCCGACGTCGGAGCCGAGCTCTGCGGTTACCTGTCGAACCTGGATGCCGATCCGGATCGGCTGCAGCAGGTACTGGCTCGGCAGGCGCAGCTGCGGGCTCTGACCCGCCGTTACGGTCCGGACGTCGACGCGGTGCTGGCGTGGGCGGTCGATGCTCGGGCCGAGCTTGCCGAGCTGGATTCCTCGGACCACCGGCTGGCCGGACTGCAGGCGGAGCTGGACGGGGCTCGCGTGCTGGTGGGGCAATCAGCGGATCGGATCTCGCAGCAACGCCAAGCGGCGGCCGCCCGGCTTGGGGAGCAGGTCAGCACCGAGCTGGACTCATTGGCGATGGCCCGGGCGGTGGTCCGGGTGCGGCTGTCACGGCGCGCAGCCTCCGCTGACGACCCGGATGCGGTGCAGATCGGCGACAAAGGATCGGAATCCCGTTGGGTGGTCGCGGGCTTGGACGGGGTCGACCAGGTCGAGATCATCATGGTGGCGCACCCTGGTGCGCCCGAACTGCCCATCGCCAGAGGCGCGTCCGGCGGCGAGCTGTCCCGGGTGATGTTGGCGCTGGAGGTCGCCCTCGCCGATGCCGACCCGGTGTCGACCTTGGTCTTCGACGAGGTCGACGCGGGTGTCGGGGGCCGGGCCGCGACCGAAATCGGCTCGCGACTGGCGGCGTTGTCCCGCAATCACCAGGTCATCGTGGTCACCCATCTGGCGCAGGTCGCCGCCTTCGCCGACCGGCATTACGTGGTCGATGCCGCCGCCGACGGGCATGTCGGCACCTCGGACCTACGAGAGGTCAGTGACGCCGACCGGGAGGCGGAGCTGGCCCGGATGCTGGGTGGAACGGACGGCGACATCGCACGGGCGCACGCCCGGGACCTGTTGGCCAGTGCTGCCCGAACGGCCGGAACCGTGTCACCGGCACCGGCACCGGCACCGGAACCGGCAGTTGCAGTGGCAGCGCCAGCGATCCGGGCATCGCCCAGCACGACACGCAAATCCGCGTCACGATCACGGCCCAGGACGGGTCGCCCTCCGCTGCGCGTTGTGGCTGGGTGAGTGCTGTGGCTGGGTGAGTGCTGTGGCTGGGTGAGTGCTGTGGCTGGGTGAGCGTTGTGGCTGGGTGAGGTTTGTGGCTGGGTGAGCGCGGCGGGCGGTGCCCGGGTCAGCGAATCTCGCCGACACGGACGGTCACCTCCCGCCGGATCGGCAGAGCGGCTGTCACGATCGGCTCATGAAGCTCCTGTCACGCCAGTCACGCGCGCTCCCAGGAGTCACAGGAGTCGCTCGGGTATCACGGCGTAGCGAGGCCCTGTTGGGCCGGGTGGGTCACAAGGACATCGTGGTGATCGACCATGTCGACATCGATCGGGCCACCGCGGACGCCCTGGTCCGGGCCGGCGTTACCGCGGTGATCAACGCCGCGCCGTCGATCTCCGGCAGGTACCCCAACCTTGGCCCGGAGATCCTGGTTGCCTCCGACATCATTCTGATCGACAACGTGGGCGACAAAATCTTCAGCCGGGTCAAGGACGGCGCCAAGATCCGGCTGGACGGCGGGGTCGTCTACGCCGGCGAGGAGCCGATCGCCCAGGGCACCGAGCACACCGCCGAGTCGATCGCCGATCTGATGATCGAAGCCAAGACAGGTATGTCGGCGCAGTTGGAGGCGTTCGCGGCGAACGCGATCGAGTACATGAAGCGGGAGCGCACGCTGCTCCTCGACGGGGTGGGGATACCGGACGTCAGCACCGACTTCACCGACCGCCAGGTTCTGCTGGTGGCCGCCTCCGCGGACACGAAGGCGCAACTGAAGTCGTTGAAGAAGTACATCGCCGATTTCCGGCCCGTGCTCGTCGGCGTCGACGGGGGCGCCGACGCGCTACGGGCTGCCGGGTACAAGCCGGAGCTCATCATCGGTAACCCCGAATCGATTGACGCCCAGACCCTGCGCAGCGGTGCCGAGGTGGTCATCCCGGCACACACCGACGGTCACGCCCCCGGGTTGGAGCGGCTGCAGGACCTTGGCGTCGGTGCGGTCACCTTCCCGGCCACCGGCACCACCGAGGATCTGGCACTGTTGCTGGTGGACGGTCGAGAGGCGTCGACCATCGTCACCGTGGGCATGCGCACCACGCTGATCGACCTGCTGGATCGCGGGCGGGGCTCGACGGCGTCCACCTTCCTGGTCCGGATGCGGGTGGCGAACAAAGTCGTTGAGGCGCCGGTGGTCGCCGAGCTCTACCGGTCACGAATCTCCTGGTGGCTGGTGTCCCTGCTGGTCCTGGCTGCCATCGCGGCGATTGCGGTCGCGTTGCTGGTCTCCGACGTCGGCGGCATTTACACCGATCTGGTGAGCAAGTGGTGGAACGATGTCGTGACCTGGGCAAAGGGACTTTTTTGATGGTGTCGATGCGGTACCACATCGTCTCGCTGGCAGCGATCTTCCTGGCGCTCGCGCTCGGCATTGTGCTGGGCGCGACCAAAATCTCCTCGCCGATCCTGACCGGTCTGCAAGGCGACAACGCGGCCCTGACCGGCAAGCACGACGAGCTGACGGCAACCAACCAGAGCCTGACCGAGCGGGTCGGCGGCGATGAGAAGTTTGCCGGTGCGGTCGGCGCCCTGGCCGTCCGCGGCACCCTGCCGGCAGCGACCGTGGTGATGATCACCACCGCCGGTGCCGACCCAGCGGACCGGGATGCCGTGCTGTCACTGCTGTCCCGGGCTGGTGCCAGCGTGACCGCTCAGATCCAGTTGACCGACGAGTTCAGCAACCCGGCCCGCTCCGACGAGCTCCGGACGATCGCCGCCACCACGTTGCCGACCGGAGCCAAGCTCCCCGAGGTTCCGCAGGCCGGCGCGGTGGCCGGTGGCCTGCTCAGTTCGGTGCTGATCACCCCGCCGGCCGGGACTGCGGCGACCACCCCCGAACAGGCGGCCGCCGTGTTCTCCGCGCTGACCAGTGCCGGGTTCATCACGGTGACCGGGACCCCGGCCGCGGGACAGGGTGTGGTCATCCTGACGGGGCCGCAACTCACCGGCGGGTCCGAAGCCGACCGGGCGGCAGCGCCCGCGTACCTGGCGAGTCAGCTCACCCAGACCGCGACCGGGGTGGTAGTCGCCGGCCGGGGCGGTTCGGAGCAGCCCACCGGCACGGTCGGGGTGATCCGGGGCGACACCGCACTGAGCGCCGCGGTGACCACCGTCGATGACGTCGACACCCCGTCCGGCCGGGTGGCTGCGGTCCTCGCCCTGGTGGAACAGAACGGCGGCGGTGTCGGTAGGTACGGGATCGGCGCCAACGCCCAGGCCCAGGTACCGACCCTCGCTCTGGGCTGAGCCGCAGTCCCAACCGCCGGGACTGCGTAGCGCGTGGCACGCCCGGTATCCGGTCGTGATGTTAGGGTGAAATCCCGTGGGGCGATCGTCGAAAGGCGACCGCAGAGCCCGTCAGCGTTTTTCTTGAGACGGACCACAGTCGGACGCATCCGACGAATGACACGGGAGCCGCTGTGGCGCAATCGCCGCGTATCACCAAGCATATTTTCGTGACCGGCGGCGTGGCCTCGTCCCTGGGTAAAGGACTGACTGCGTCCAGCCTGGGTCGGCTGCTGACCTCGCGAGGCCTGCGGGTCACCATGCAAAAGCTCGACCCGTACATCAACGTCGATCCCGGAACGATGAACCCGTTTCAGCACGGCGAAGTTTTCGTCACCGAGGACGGCGCGGAAACCGACCTCGACATCGGACACTACGAACGGTTCCTCGACCGCAACCTCTCCGCGGATGCCAACGTGACCACCGGCAAGGTGTACTCCCGGGTGATTGCCAGGGAGCGTCGCGGCGAGTACCTCGGTGACACCGTGCAGGTGATCCCGCACATCACCAACGAGATCAAGGACCGGATACGGGCGATGGCCGATCCGGACCCTGATGGCGCCACGCCCGATGTGGTGATCACCGAAATCGGCGGCACCGTCGGTGATATCGAGTCGCTGCCATTCCTGGAGGCGGCCCGGCAGGTCCGCCACGACGTCGGCCGCGAGCACGTTTTCTTCCTGCATGTGTCGCTCGTGCCCTACCTGGCTCCGTCCGGTGAACTGAAGACGAAACCGACGCAGCATTCGGTCGCCTCGCTGCGCAACATCGGCATCCAGCCGGACGCGCTGATCTGTCGTGCGGATCGCGACATCCCAGAACCGTTGAAGCGCAAGATCTCCCTGATGTGCGACGTCGACGCCGAGGCCGTGATCTCCACCCCGGATGCCCCGTCCATCTACGACATTCCCCGGGTGCTGCACCGCGAGGGGTTGGACGCCTACGTCGTCCGCCGGCTGAACCTGAGCTTCCACGACGTCGACTGGACGATCTGGGGTGAGCTCCTCGAACGGGTGCATCACCCGGCCGAGACGGTGCGGATCGCCATCGTGGGAAAGTACATCGACCTTCCCGATGCGTACCTGTCGGTCACCGAGGCTCTGCGCGCCGGCGGCTTCGGCAACAACGCCAAGGTCGAGTTGGTCTGGGTCGCCTCCGATGACTGCACCAGCTACGCCGGAGCCGCCGCCGCGCTCGGCGACGTCCAGGGTGTGCTGATCCCAGGTGGGTTCGGCGTGCGTGGCATCGAAGGCAAGATCGGGGCCATCACCTTCGCCAGGGTCAACCGGATCCCGCTGCTGGGTCTGTGCCTGGGGCTGCAGTGCGTGGTCATCGAGGCCGCCCGGAACCTCGCCGGTCTGGGTGGCGCCAACTCCGCCGAGTTCGACGCCAACGCCGCCGACCCGGTGATCGCGACCATGGCCGACCAGCATGAGGTGGTTGCGGGGGAGAAGGACATGGGCGGCACGATGCGCCTGGGGGCGTACCCCGCCCGGTTGGCCGCCGGCTCGCTGGTGGCCGAGATCTATGGCACCACGACAGTTTCCGAACGTCATCGGCACCGCTACGAGGTGAACAACGCCTACCGGGAGGTGCTGGCCAACTCGGGGCTGCTGCTGTGCGGAACGTCGCCGGACTCGTCCCTGGTGGAGTTCGTGGAGTTGGAGCGGGACCTGCATCCGTTCCTGGTCGCGACCCAGGCGCACCCTGAGTTCAAGTCGCGGCCGACCCGCCCGCACCCGTTGTTCGCGGCGTTCATCCGCGCTGCGCTGGACTACCTGGAGTCCGAACGGCTGCCGTTGGCCGACGACGACGTCCCCATCGAAACCGGAGGCCGGGAAGAGGTTCTCGCCGCGGCGGTGATCAGGTGAACGCTGGGACGCCGGAGGTGTTCTCGGTGCTGGCCAGTGAGCGGGTGTTCACCGGCAAGGTCGCGTCGGTGCGGGTCGACGAGGTCGTCATGCCCGGTGGTGGGACCGCCAAGCGCGAGGTCGTCGAGCACGGAAGCGCCGTCGCGGTGGTCGCGCTCGACGGGCTCGATGCCGGCGGCGCGGAACCGACGATCGCGCCGGGTGCGGTGCCTCAGGTGGTGTTGATCGAGCAGTACCGGCACCCGCTGGGTCGCCGGCTGTGGGAACTGCCGGCCGGGCTGCTCGACGTCGCCGGTGAACCGGCCGTCACCGCGGCGCAGCGCGAACTGGCCGAGGAAACCGGCTACGCGGCAACACGATGGTGGGTGCTACTGGACGTCGCGACCTCACCCGGGTTCACCGAGGAGACCGTGCGGATCTACCTGGCCACCGGGTTGACCGAGGGCGGCCGACCGGACGCCGAGCACGAGGAGGCCGACCTGCGAGTCGTGCGGGTGCCGTTGCCGGTGGCCGTGGCAGCGGTGATGGCCGGCCGGATCGTCAACGTGATGGCGGTGGCGGGCATTCTGGCGGCCGATGCCGTGTTGCAGGGCCGGGTGCGGTTGCAGCCCCGGCCCAGCGGCGACGGACCTGCCCGGCCGGACGCCGATGCTCCGTGGACGGTGCACCGCGGGCCGGGCACGCCGTTCGCCCCGCCACTGGACGGATCTTCGGCCACGTGGACCGGGGGTCCGTGAAGGCACCACCGCCGGACCTGGCAGCCGGCCCGGGCCTGGTCGACTCGTTGACGGACTGCGCACCGGACCTGGAACCATCCCCGGTGTTGCGGTCAGCGTTGCGCGGGTACCTCGATCATCTCGCGGTGGAACGCGGCGTGGCGCGGAACACCTTGCTGTCCTACCGGCGTGATCTGCAGCGGTATCTGGTGTTCCTGGCAGCGTCCGGCCGGGTGTCCATCGACGAGGTGACCACCGCTGACGTATCGGCGTTCCTGGTGGCGCTCCGGCAGGGGGGCGAGGACCACCCGCCGCTTGCCGCTTCATCGGCTGCCCGGGCGGTGATCGCGGCTCGCGGCTGGCACCGGTTCCTGCTGGCCGAAGGCACGGTCGAGGTGGACCCGGCCAGGGACGTCCGCCCGCCGACCCCGGCCAGGCGGTTACCCAAGGCGTTGCCGGTGGCGACCGTGACCCGGTTGTTGGAAGCGGCCGGCGGGGACGACCCACGGGGGCTGCGGGACCGGGCGCTGCTGGAACTGTTGTACGCCACCGGCGCCAGGATCAGCGAGGCGGTCGGGCTCGATGTCGACGACATCGACGATCTGACCGCAATACCGACCGCCGGCGCGGCCGCGGCGTCGGTGGTCCGGTTGCGCGGCAAGGGTTCCAAGGAACGGTTGGTCCCCGTGGGGTCCTACGCCGTCGCCGCGTTACACGCCTACCTGGTGCGCGGGCGACCTGCACTGGCTGCGGCCACCGGTTCCGCCCGACTGTCCCGGACCGGCGCGGGCGGCGCGGTGTTCCTCAACCACCGCGGTGGCCGGCTCTCCCGGCAGGGTGCCTGGCAGGTGCTGCGGGACGCCGCGGATCGGGCCGGCATCCCTGTCGGGGAAGGTAGTGGCAGGGCCGGCGCGTCCACCGGGGTGTCGCCGCACACGCTTCGGCATTCGTTCGCGACGCACTTGCTGGAGGGCGGGGCGGACGTCCGTTCGGTGCAGGAGTTGCTCGGGCACGCCTCGGTGACCACCACGCAGATCTACACGCTGGTGACCGTCGATTCTTTGCGTGAGGTGTACGCCACCTCCCACCCCCGGGCGCGCTGACCGGTTCGGCCGCCGGGAGGGTATCCCGGTCGGCACGGAAGTCGGTGATTCGAATGCTTTCCGGGCGACCGGATGACCAATGGGTGAGGCAAGATCAGGGCGGCGCCGCGCCGCGCGTCGTCGATCGGAGGTCCGGTCATCTCTGAGGTCGCGCAATCAGCTGACCGGGCGCCGGCCGGACCACCGGACCAGTCCCGGGCCCGGCGGTCCCGCCGATGGCGCTCGGTGTCCGCGGTGCTGCTCGTTCTGGGCTGTGTGATCGCGCCGGTCGGGCTCACCGCGAACTGGGCGCGGACCCTGGTCACCGACCAGGACGCCTACCTGGCCGCGGTGGCCCCGCTCAGCGGCGACCCGGTGATCATCGGCGCGGCCAGGACGGCGCTGGTCGACGGCATCGAGTCCGCCGTTGCGGGTCTGCGCCTGACCGAGCGTGCCAGTGAACAACTCCAGGGCCTGGGCCTGCCGCCGCTGGTCGCGTCCCTGGTATCGGCGGGCGTGGCGTCCTGGGGCGGCAGCGCGGCTGGTGACGCCATCGAGCGCGGTGTCGACCGAGTGCTGAGCAGCGAGCAACTGTCCACCATCTGGCTACAGGCGAACAGAACCGCGCACAGCGCCTTCGTCGAGGTGATGAGGGGAGGCAATCCCGTTCCGCTGCACGGACTCTCGGTAGATCTGAGGGCAGCGGTCAGTCAGGTCAAACAACGCCTGGAGTCCGCCGGAGCGACATGGGCCGCCCAGATTCCGGACGTCCCGGTCGTCCTGGACATCGCCGGGAATCCGGACGTGCAGCGGCTCGCCGGGTACTACCGAGCGCTGGAGATCTGGGGCGTCGTCCTGCCGATCCTGGCCGCGGTAGCGCTCCTGCTGTCGATCCTGACGGCCGGACGCCGGTTGGCGGCGCTGGGCCGAGCCGCGCTGGGTGTGATCGTCTCGATGATCGTGCTGACCGTCCTACTGGCGATCGGCCGGGATTGGTTGACCGGGCAGGTGAGCGTTCACCCCGAGGTGACTCGAGCGTTCGCGGATCGGGTCACGATGGACCTGCGGGTGACCATCCGCACCGTTGTTGTGCTGGCCGCGGTGTTGGCGGCGCTCTCGGTGGTGTTCGGTGACTCGCCCAGCGCGGTCGGCGCCCGCGAGTGGTTCCGCCGGGTGACCGGAGCCGGCGCGGATGGGACGGGATGGCAGATCCTGCGGGTCGCCGCCGCGATGGCCGCGGCCCTGCTGGTGGGGGTTCTGGTGTGGGCGACGCCGGCAGCAGGGTGGGCGGTGGTCGTCGGGGTGACAGCCGTGCTGGCCGGGGCGGTGGCCACCGGCTGGCCGGGGGGCCGCGCCGGATCCGCGGGCGCAGGGCGGGTCGCGTTGGTGGATGACGGGCCGCCCACCTAGGCTGACCACGTCGTCGGGATGACGATCAGTGACGGTAGGCGGGAGTTCGTGACTCGATGAGCGAACCGGACAGCGCGGCCTGGCCCGTAGCGGCCGGCGACACCCGACCCGCGGTGGAGGCCGAGGTCGGCGGGTCGTCTTCGCCGGCCTTGCGGGCGCTGCGCGGCCGGGACCCGGAGCCGGCGCCGTTGACCAGCCATGGCCCCGCCACCGTGCTCGCTCTGTGTAACCAGAAGGGCGGGGTGGGCAAGACCACCTCGACGATCAACCTGGGCGCGGCGCTCGCCGAATACGGCAGGCGGGTACTGCTGGTCGACCTGGACCCCCAGGGCGCGTTGTCCGCGGGCCTGGGCATCGCCGCGCATGAGCTCGAGCACACCATCTACAACCTCATGCTCTCCTCCGGCACGGCTATCACGGACGTGCTGATGCCGACCGGCATCGACGGCGTCGACCTTATTCCGGCGAACATCGACCTGTCTGCCGGCGAGGTGCAACTGATCAACGAGGTGGCCCGGGAGCAGACGCTGGCCCGGGCGCTGCGGCCGGTGCTGCACGCCTACGACTACGTCCTGATCGACTGCCAGCCCTCCCTCGGTTTACTCACCATCAATGCCCTGGCCTGCGCGTCTGGGGTGATCATTCCCCTTGCGGCCGAATACTTCTCACTTCGCGGGGTGGCAATGCTGGTGGACACCATCACCAAGGTGCAAGAACGGATCAACCCCGACCTGAGCCTGGACGGGGTACTGGTCACCATGTACGACGGCCGGACGATGCATGCCCGCGACGTCGTGGGCATGCTGCACCAGCGGTTCGGCGACACCGTGTTCGACACGATGATCGCCCGCACGGTGAAGTTCCCGGAGACGACGGTCGCCGGGGAGCCGATCACCTCCTACGCCCCCGGGTCGGCCGCCGCACAGTCCTACCGCGCCCTCGCGCGCGAGGTGATCGCCCGATGACTGTCGCCCCGGCCACCAGCGGCACGGGGGCGGGGCAGGTTTCGGCGGGGCTTGTTTCGGCGGGGCTTGTTTCGGCGGGGCAGGGCGGGGAGATGACAGCCGGCTCCCGCACCGGCCGGCGGCCGTTCCACGTCCGGCTGGAGAACTTCGACGGGCCGTTCGATCTGCTCCTGCAGCTGATCAACCAGCGCCGGATGGATGTGACCGACGTCGCCCTGCACCAGGTGACCGACGATTTCATCGGTCATATCCGGGCCATGGGCACCGAGTGGGACCTCGATCAGGTCACCGAGTTCCTGGTCATCGCGGCCACCCTGCTGGACCTGAAGGCAGCCCGGCTGCTGCCCGACGACGGCGCGCATGACGTCGACCCGGACGATGACATCTTCCAGGCGCGGGACCTGCTGTTCGCGCGGCTGCTCGCCTACCGGGCGTACCGCCAGGTGGCGGCGCTGTTCGTGGAACTGGAGGCCGGCGCCCTGCACCGGTACCCCAGAGCGGTCACCCTGGAGCAGCGCTACCTGGGCCTGCTCCCGGAAATCAGGCTCGGGGTGGACGCCGCGGGTTTCGCCGACGTTGCGCGATCGGTGTTCCGCCCGAAGCCGCCGCCGATGGTCAACCTGGATCACCTCCACGCCCCCCGGGTGTCAGTGGCCGATCACACCGCGGTCCTTCGTGAGATGCTGGCCGAGCGCGGCAGCGCGACGTTCGGCGAACTGGTGGTCGGCTGCACCGCGACGCTGGAGGTGGTAGCCCGGTTTTTGGGGCTGCTCAACCTGTACCGCGAGTCCGCCGTTGCGTTTGACCAGCCGGAACCGCTGGGCACGCTGACCGTGCGCTGGACCCGGCCGGGGACCACGCCGGCGGTTAGGACCGCCGATGCCGGACCAACCATTCCCAACCCGTCGGCTGCCGAGGAGTACGAGTGAATCTGGAGTCGATCGCCGCCCCTGCCGAAACCGATACCGAAACAGACACCATGCAGCCGCTGGCTTCCGAGCCGGAGTCCGTCCCGGACCACGACCTCGCCGGTGCCCTGGAGGCGGTGCTCCTGGTCGTCGACGCACCGGTCACCGAGGACGCCCTGGCGACCGCGGTCGGTCATCGCACGGACCGGGTCCATGACGAACTGATCGAGCTGGCCGGCCGGTACACCGCGGCGCAATCTGGGATCGAGCTGCGGGAGTCCGGCGGCGGGTGGCGGTTCTACACCCGGGACCGGTTCGCGCCGGTGGTCGAACGGTTCGTCCTCGACGGGACAGCGAGCCGGTTGTCCAAGGCGGCCCTGGAAACCCTGGCGGTGGTCGCGTATCGGCAGCCCGTCACCAGGGCCAGGGTCGCCGGGGTCCGTGGGGTCAACGTCGACGGGGTGATGCGCACCCTGACCTCGCGAGGGTTGGTGCGCGATGTCGGCACCGACCCGGATTCCGGTGGCGCGCTGTACCGGACCACCGACCTTTTTCTGGAGCGGCTTGGCCTGTCCGACCTGTCGGAACTGCCGTCGCTCGGACCCCTGTTACCCGATGTGGATGGAATTGACGATGTCTGAGCGTGGCCACGACAAGGCGGGCCGTCGGCCCCCACCCAAGGCCGATGCCGGGGCTGCGGCGGATCCCGATGACGGCCCGGACGGGGTTCGGCTGCAGAAGGTGCTCGCGTCGGCGGGGATCGCGTCCCGGCGCAAGGCCGAGGAGATGATCAAGGCCGGTCGGGTCAAGGTCGACGGCATCGTGGTCAAGGAGATGGGCACCCGGATCGACCCGGCCGAGGCCGTCGTGCACGTCGACGGGAACCGGGTGGCCTTGCGGTCGGACCAGGTGTACCTGGCCCTGAACAAGATGCCCGGCATGCTGTCCACGATGTCGGACGATCGGGGCCGGCCGCACATCGGCCAACTCCTCGAGGACCGTCCGGAACGGTTGTTCCATGTCGGCCGGCTCGACATGGACTCCGAGGGACTATTACTGCTGACCAACGACGGCGATCTGGCGCACCGGTTGACCCACCCATCGTTCGGGGTGTCCAAGACGTACATGGCCGAGATCCCCGGCCCGGTGCCCCGCGACCTCGGCCGCCGGCTACGGGCTGGGATCGAGCTGGACGACGGCCCGGCCAAGGTCGATTCGTTCGAGGTCGTCGACGTGCACAACGGGCGGGCCGTGGTCGAGGTGGTGCTGCACGAGGGCCGCAACCACATCGTCCGCCGGCTGCTCGGCGCGGTGGACCATCCGGTGTCCCGATTGGTGCGGACCAGGATCGGTGAGGTGCAGCTCGGTCACCAACGCCCCGGCACCCTGCGCAAGCTGAACCCGGTGGAAATCGCGCAGCTGTACAAGGCGGTCGGATTGTGAGTGTGCCGCAAGAGTCGGCGCACGACCGGTTCGTGATTGCGATCGACGGCCCGGCCGGTACCGGCAAGTCGACCGTCGCGCGCCGGGTGGCCCGGGAGTTGTCAGCGGGATACCTGGACACCGGCGCGATGTACCGAACGGTGGCCTTGGCGGTGCTGGACGCCGGCGTTGACCCGCATGCCGACGATGCGGTGGCCGCACTCCTTCACGGGCTGACGTTCGACTCCCCGGTCGAGGCCGAGCATCAACGTCACGCGTTCGCTGGCCGCGACGTGACCGCCGAGATCCGTTCTGCCGCGGTCACTGTCGCCGTGACGCCGGTGTCGGCCAATCCCGCGGTCCGACGGTATCTGCTGGACCGGCAGCGCGCGTTGGCGCGATCGGGTCGGATGGTGGTGGAGGGCCGGGACATCGGGACGGTGGTCACCCCGGACGCGACCCTGAAGATCTACCTGACCGCCGATGCAGCGGAACGGGCGCGTCGGCGGCACCGACAGAACACCGGCGCCCGGTCCGGTCATCCCGGCGGCTCTGACGGTGCGGCCGACCTGGCCGCGGTCGCGACCGATCTGCACCGTCGGGACACCAGGGACAGCACCCGTGCGCATGCGCCGTTGCAGGCCGCCGACGACGCGGTGGTGATCGATTCCTCTGAGCTCGCGGTCGGCGAGACCGTCGCCGCGGTGCTGGCACTGGCCCGGGACCGGGGCATTCGGTGAGGTGGTTCCGGCTCGGCGGAGCGGCCGACCCCACGCCCGATGCGAGCGGCCCGAAGGGAATGGACCGGGGCCGCCGAATCGGCATCGCGCTCAGCGCCCTGATGTACCGGATGCGGGTTCGCCGGATGGAAACGGTACCGCCGGAAGGTGCACTGGTCGTCGTCGCGAATCACCAGAATTTCATGGATGGGGCGGTGCTCTTCGGGGCGCTGACCCGGCGGGTGTCATTCCTGGTGAAAGCCGAGGCGGTGAAGGGCCCGCTCGGCTGGCTGCTGGTCAACGTCGGGCAGCACCCGGTGGTGCGCGGCGTGCCTGACCGGGAACCGCTGCTGCGGGCACTGGCCCAGCTCAAGGCCGGCGGCGTGGTCGGCATCTTTCCCGAAGGAACCCGGGGTGCGGGTACGGTCGAGAGCGTCTTTCCCGGGGCCGGCTGGCTCGCCGCCCGCTCCGGTGCGGCGGTACTGCCGGTTGCGATCCGGGGGACGAACCGGCCGGCGGGCCGGCGGCGCAGGCTCCGTCCCCCGGTGCACGTGCTGGTCGGTGAGCCGTTTCCGGTAACGCAGGGTGGGGGCCGGGTAGCCGTCACCGCCGCCACCGAGGCCATTCGGGTGCACCTCGCTGCCCTGGTGGTCACTCTCGATGCGGAGCTGCTCAATGCTTCGCGCACCGACAAAGGACGATGACGTGACCGAAACTCCAGATCTGGCATCAACTCTCGGCGACGGGGTGATCGGAACCTGGTCCGATGAGAGCGAACTGCGCGGCTGGGAGGACGGGCTGCTCGACGCAGACAGCGACGGCCCGGCGGTACCGACACCCACCCTCGCTGTGGTCGGCCGGCCGAACGTGGGCAAGTCCACGTTGGTCAACCGGATCATCGGCCGTCGGGAAGCCGTCGTCCAGGACATTCCCGGGGTGACCAGGGACCGGGTGTCCTACGAGGCGCTGTGGCGGGGCCGGAAGTTCACCGTCGTGGACACCGGCGGCTGGGAACCCGACGCCCAGGGACTACAGGGAGCCGTGGCGGCGCAGGCGGAACGAGCGATGCTCACCACGGACGCGGTGCTGGTCGTGGTCGACGCGATGGTCGGCGCGACCGCCACCGAGGAAGCGATGGCCAACGTGCTGCGCCGGTCCCGGCGTCCGGTGATCCTGGCCGCGAACAAGGTCGACGACGAAAGGGCGATGACCGACGCCGCGGCGTTGTGGTCGCTCGGGCTCGGTGAGCCCTACCCGGTGTCCGGTCTGCACGGCCGCGGGTCCGGCGACCTGCTCGACGCGATCCTGGAGGCGCTGCCCGCGACCCCGTCAGAGTTCGCGGCCACCGGAACCGGCCCCCGCCGGGTGGCGTTGCTCGGCAAACCCAACGTCGGCAAATCGTCCCTGCTGAACAAGCTCAGCGGCGAATCCCGGTCGGTGGTGGACGCGGTCGCCGGCACCACCATCGACCCGGTTGATTCGCTGGTGGAACTGGACGGCCAGGTGTGGCGGTTCGTCGACACCGCCGGCCTTCGCCGCCGGGTCAACCAGGCCAAAGGGATGGAGTTCTACGCCTCGCTGCGCACCCAGACCGCTTTGGAGGCAGCGGAAGTCGCGATCGTGCTGATCGATTCGTCGGTGCCGCTGACCGAGCAGGACCAGCGGGTGATCAGCATGGTGATCGACTCCGGCCGGGCCCTGGTGATCGCGATGAACAAAGCCGACCTGGTCGACGCCGACCGGCGCGAGGAAATCGAGCGGGAGCTGTCCCATGACCTGGTCCGGGTCACCTGGGCGGAGCGGATCAACATCTCCGCGCAGACCGGCCGGGGCGTACACCGGTTGGCGCCGGCGATGCAGACAGCGCTCGAGTCGTGGGACCGGCGGATCCCGACCGGCCGGTTGAACTCCTGGTTGGGCGAGCTGATCCAGGGAACGCCGCCGCCGGTGCGCAGCGGAAAGCAACCGAAGGTGCTGTTCGCGACGCAGGCAGCAAACCGGCCGCCGACGTTCGTGCTGTTCACCAGCGGCTTCCTGGAGGCTGGGTACCGGCGGTTCATCGAACGGCGCCTTCGCGAGGATTTCGCCTTCACCGGCTCCCCGGTCCGGGTGAACGTGCGGGTCCGGGAGAAGCGGGGACGCCCCGGCAAGTAACCGCGCGTCAGCGAGTTCACCAGCCGATGGCCGCGCCGGTGATCGCCCGCGGATCGCTGGCGCCGGCCAGCATCCCATCGTCCCGCCTGGTGATGACCTGGGCGTGCCCGACGTTGCTGCCGGACGGCAACGGCAGCACCCGGTGTCCCCGCTTGGTGAGCCCTGGCGTCCATTCCGTCGGCGCGCCTGCCTCCAGGTTGGTGACCTGCGGGCCGTCGCCCGGCCAGGTCGCGAAACCCGCCTCACCCAGCGTCCAGCGCGGCGCGGTCATCGCCACCCCCGGCGTCTGGCCGCTGTGCAGCATCCTGGCCAGCAGCTGGAGCAGCACCTGGGGCTGGATGTCGCCGCCCATCGTGCCCAGCACGGTGGTCAGCTCGCCGTTGGCGCCGGTGACCAGGGCGGGGGAGAGGGTGTGCGGTGGCCGCCTCCCGGGTGCCAATTCCGCGGGATGACCGGGTTCGAGGCTGAAACCGATGCCACGGTCCTGCAGGAAGATCCCGGTGCCCGGTTCGATCAGGTGGGCGCCCCAGCCGGCGGCGTTCGACTGGATCAGCGAGACACCCATCCCGGAGTCGTCCATCGTGCACAGGTGGATGGTGCCGCCGTCGTCGGTCGGAACCGCGGGTGCCCGCCTGCGGTCGGTGATCGCGGCGCGCCGGGGGTCGAGCCGCTCATCTGCGACCAATGCGGCACCGTCAGCGCCGTCGAACAACACCGCCGGACGGTCATACCCCGCCCACCGGGCTGCTTCGCTGAGCAGATGGGCCCAGGACGGGTCATTGGTGTTGGCGGGCAGGTCGAGGCCGTCGGCGATCCGCGCTCCGGCCAGGGTCAGATACCCCTGCGACGGGGGTGGCACCGTCCAGAGCCGGTGACCCCAGGCGTTCACCACCAGCGGCTGCACCCACTGCGCCACCGCGCTTCTCAGGTCGCTTGCGGTGAACAGACCCCCACTGAGCTCGACCAGGCCCCGACCGAAGATCCCCTGGTAGAAGCCCTCTCGACCCTGCTGGACGATGGCGTCGAGGGCGATGGCCATCCGCGGCCGGCGGATCAGGTCGCCGGGCTCCGTCACGGGCTTTCGCCGGTAGTCCTCGGCTCCGGGAAGGTCCCGGACCCGCCCGATGGCGGCGGCCAGCAGCGGTGACGCAGGGAAGCCCTCGGCGGCGTAGTGCCGGGCCGGCGCCAGGACGCCGGCCAGCGGCAGCCGACCGAACCGTCCGTGCAGCGCCAACCAGCCGTCGACGCACCCGGGGACCGTCACCGACCGGACGTCACCGTGCGTCGGCAGCTGCCGGTGACCCTCGGCCCGGAGGGCGGCGGGGTCGGCACCGGACCCGGCTCGACCCACCGCGGCCAGCGCAGCGGGTTCCGGATCGGATCCGTCGTGCACCAGGGCAAACAGGTCACCGCCGAGACCGCACATGTGCTGAGTCGTCACGGCCAGCACCGCGCTGGTCGCGACCGCAGCATCGGCCGCGCTGCCACCGGCGGCGAGGATGCCGACCCCGGCGGCAGACGCGAGCTGGTCGACGGAACAGACGAGGCCGCGGGGGGCGTACACGGTCGGGTCGGATGCGGAACGGCTGGCAGTCACGGTTGGCAACGTAGCGCCCGGCCCAGGGGTGCCGACCCCGCGGGAGGCTGGCGGCACGTCGAACGGTCTCCGCCTGGTGCTCCGAAACCACCCCGGAATCGGCCCCCTCACCTAGACTCGCCTGACCGGGGCTCCGCGATCAGATACTGGGCCTGCCGGTGGTCGTTGAGGTGTGCCAGTCGGCGTGGCCGAGGGTCGAGGAAGGTGTGCGTGACGCCGGAGAGCAAGCCCTACGAGTCGTTGACCATCGAGGACGGGCTGATCCTGCTGCGCTGGCCGAAGGGCGCAGCCATCGACGCGGCGGGAGCACGGGCCGCGTTCGACGATGTCAACGCAATGAGTGCGGACACCCACCGGCCGATGCTGGTCGATATGGCCCTGGTCAAGTCGGTCTCCAGGGGGGCCCGCGGGGTTTTCGGGGAACCGTCCGCGGCGTCCCGGATCGCGCTGTTGGGTCGTTCTCCGGTGGACCGGGTGATTGCCAACTTCACCCTTGGGATTCAGAAAGTGCCGTGCCCGACCAAGTTCTTCACCGATCACGATCAGGCGATGGACTTCCTGCGGGAAGGGCTCAATGAACCTGCTCAGTAATGACGCCGTCGACCGTGATCTGCCGATCGCGGAAAATCACGACACCGAGGAAGCCCACGCGGTTGATCGGTTGTCAGACCATCGACTCGATGAATTGGTCGATGTGATCGTCCAATTGGCATCGGGCAACCTCAAGGCACGCCTTGAACCGTCACCCGCGCGGGACACCCTGGACGCGTTGGCCACGGGCATCAATTTGCTCGCCGACGAACTGGACACGATTTATCAAACCCTCGAGGAACGCGTCGACGCTCGCACCCGGGAGCTCGTCGAGGCCCGGGTTGCCCTGGAAAGGATGGCGTTGAGCGACGCATTGACGGGGTTGGCCAATCGCACGCTGCTGGGTGACCGCATCTCGCAGGCGATGGCCCGGGCGCAACGGGGAGCGCTTCCACCCTGCGTGTTCCTGCTGGATCTGGACGGTTTCAAGACCATCAACGACGGTCTCGGGCACGGCGCGGGCGATCACATCCTCATCGAGGTGGCGCGCCGGCTGACCGCTGTAGTCCGGGAGACCGATACCGTGGCCAGACTTGGCGGTGATGAGTTTGCGATCCTGATGCCGGAGGCGACCGAAGACGACGCGTTGCGCGTTGCCGAGCGTGCTCTCACGGAACTGCACAAGCCCATCGACGTCAGCGACCGGGTGGTGTGGACCGGAGCAAGTATCGGCCTGTGTTTTGCCTTACGAGGCCAGAGTGCCGACAATCTCCTGCGCGACGCCGACACCGCGATGTACGCGGCAAAAGCCAAGGGCCGCGGGAACATTCAGGTGTTTCGCCCGGAGATGCACCTCGCAGCCAGCGAAAGACTCCGAGTGGCCTCCGAGTTGGGAATTGCTCTCATCGAGGATCAATTGGAGCTGCATTACCAACCCGTGGTCGAGCTGCACACCGGACGCATGGTGGGTGCTGAGGCCTTGGTGCGCTGGAATCATCCGGTTCGCGGTTTGTTGATGCCGGCTGCTTTTCTGTCGATCGCCGAAGACAGCGGACGCATCATCGAGCTCGGTCACTGGGTGCTTCGCACGGTGATCGGCGACTTACAGCGATGGGCCGAGGTGCTGCCGGACAACGGATTCGCGTTGTCGGTCAATCTCTCCCCGATCGAGATCCGGTGGACCGGGTTCGCGGATTTCATCGAGGCCACCTTGGCCGACCACGGGGTCGCGCCGCACCGGCTGCGGTTGGAAATATCCGAGACGGACGTCATGACCGGCGATGCGGCTGGGCTCGAGGCCTTGGTCCGCCTGCGCAACCTCGGGGTCGGCGTCGAGATCGACGATTTCGGCACCGGTTATTCGTCGATCGGATTTCTCCAGCGACTGCCCATCGACACCGTCAAGGTCGACCGGTCGTTGATCGAGGACATCGCCACCGAGAGCGGGCAGTTGGCCTTCGTCGGCGCCGTGCTGCAATTGATCACCTCCGTCGGTTTGCGGGCGGTAGTGGAGGGTATCGAGACGGCCGAGCAGAAGCACCTGCTGCAGCATTTGGGGTTCCGTTTTGGTCAGGGTTACGTTTTCGGTTCACCGCTTCACGATCTCGAGCTGGCAGAACTGCTGGTGAGTAAGAGGGCCCTGGGGTCTGCTGGTCCAGGGTTGGACGAGGCGACGGTCAGCGGTGCTGGGAGAACGAGCATGGAGGTGGGTGGGTGATGCCATCCTCAGACGCCGGTGGTGAGTCGCGGCAGCCGCAGCAGCTTCGGACGGCAGTGCGGCGGGCAATGCTGGTGCCGCGCGTGGCCTGGCTGGGCCTGCAGACGCCTAAGGACGCCGCTATCGGGTGGTCCCGATACTGGTCGCGAGTTCGGAGCACGGGTCTGGCCGGTGACGTGCTGTGGGATTCCGACGAGGGCCGGGAATTCGACACCTACGGGCCGATGTTGACAGAGCACCTCGACACTGCCCTGCCCATTATTGACATCGGCTGCGGCAATGGGCGTTTCACCAGGCAGCTGAGCACCCTGTTCCCATCGGTGGTCGGCGTCGACGTGGCGCCCAGTGCGATCACGTTGGCCCGCAAGGAGTCCAGCGGTGACGACCGGGTCAGGTACGACGTGCTGGACGGAACGGTGCCAGGGGCCACGGCGAGGCTGGCGGCCGATCTCGCCCCGGTCAACGTGTTCGTTCGCGGGGTCTTCCATATCCTGCCGTCGGCGGCGTCGGCGGAAATGGCCCGGAACCTGGTGTCGTTGTGCCGAGGCGGCGGTCGGGTCTTCCTGGCGGAAACCAATTTTCGCGGGAGTGGTCTTGACTACCTGGTGCATCTGGGTGCGACCCCACGCGCGATCCCGGAACCGTTGCAACGAGCCATCCGTGACCTGCCCCGGCCCGGGCACTTCGGGGCGGCTGAGCGGTCGGCGGCTTTCCCGGCGGGTGAGTGGTCGCTGATCACCGACGGTCCAGCGGTGATCGACACCACCATCGCCCCTGGGGACGCCGGCCACACTGCTGCCATTCCCGGGTATGTGGCCGTCCTAGAGCCGCGTACCTGATCCGTCTGTGCCATGCTCCGCTCGGATTGGTTCCCGGAGTGTTTCATTCGGGTAATGGCCGCCCTCCCACCGGCAGCAGGCCTGCGGAGATCAGTTCGACGGTGACGGTGACCGCGATGGCCTGCACCAGCAGGAGGGCGACCAGCACCAGCACTTGGACCGCACCCGCCTGCACCGGAGACGCGCCGGCCAGCAGCACCCCGACGAATGCCCCCGGTAAGGTCACCAGGCCGACGGTGCGGGTCTGGTCCAGGCCGGGCACCAGGGCGAGGCCGGCGGCCTGCCTGCCGACCAGGCTGACGCCTTCCCGGCGCGACAACCCGATGGACAGCGCGGCCTCGTACGCCCCTCGCTGCGCGGTGAGCTCCTCCGTCAGCCTCCGCCCGGCAATGGACGTCGCCGTCATCGCGTTGCCGATCAGAATGCCCGCGGTCGGCAGGATCGCGACCGGTTCCAATGGCATCACCGTGCTGAGCACGATGGCGGCAATCGTCGGCAGGGTCCCGGCCAGGATGGGCAATGCCGTCCACCACGACGCCGGGCGCAGCGACCCGGTGATCCGGTGAGCCGAGGTGCCGGCCGCGACCACCACCATCAGTGTCAAGAAGGCCACCGTCAGTGGCAGGGACCGTAGAACGACGCCGATCACCAGGCTGACCGCAGCCAATTGGACGACGGCCCGGCCAGCCGCGATCAGCACTGCCTTGCCGCGACCGATACCGCCGACGTAGGTGAGCACGGCGGCGGCTCCGGCCAACACCACGAGCAAGATCGCCAGCGGCCAGCCGATCGTGACGGTGTTCAGCGCTGCCTCCTCACGTGTTGGTCTGCGGGTCGGGGTTGGTCTGCGGGTAGGAAGTCGGTCTGCGGACGGTTGCGGGCGCGGTCTGTTGGTGCGCGGCCTCGCATGGTCCTCGGGGACGCCAGTCGGCGCCGGGCTTGTTAATCCCCACGCCACGAATCCTGCCAGCGTGCGCGCCGGCAGGTCGCCGGGCGTCGTGACCCTGGGGCACTGTCATCTTCGCGAGCCAGCGACACCCCGCTCGGAGTTCGCTACACCACTGGCCGTGATCTAACGGGATACATTCTCCTCACGTCCTCAGAATCTGCTCAGGAATCTCTTGTGGTCGTCAGTTCAACGTACTAGAATCGAACACATGTTGCAAGTACTCGCTACCGGCGCCGGGTCCGACACTGGAATTACCGCGCCGGGCACGGCCGAACTGAGCGGCTGGCTCACCCGGCTCGCGTCGGTGGATGGGGACGCCCCGGACGGGGTGCTGATCGATCAGATCGGGGTGTTGGAACGGATGAAAGCCGCGTGCGCCGCCGCGCAGGCGGTGCTGACCGCGGCGTTCGTGACGTCCCAGACAGCGGGGGTCACCGGGGCCACGAAGAAAGACGAACGGCTCCGGGCGAGCATCACCGGTCAGGTCGCGTTGGCCCGTCGGGTGTCCCCGACCCGCGGTGGTCAGCACGTCGGGCTGGCCACCGCTCTGGTCGAGATGCCGCACACCATGGCCGCACTGCGGGCCGGGGAGATCACCGAGTGGCGGGCCACCCTGATCACCCGGGCCACCGCGTGTTTGACCACCGAACACCGGCAAGTCGTGGACTCCGAACTCGCCGGCCGGTTGGCCGGGATGGGGGATCGGCGCATTGCCGACGCCGCTACCGGGATCGCGCAACGCTTGGACCCGGCGGCGTGGGTGGCGCGGAACCGGAAAGCCGTCGGTGGTCGGCGGGTGAGCATCCGCCCGGCCCCGGACACCATGTCCTACCTGACCGCGGTCCTGCCCGTCGCGCAAGGCGTCGCCGTGTACGCGGCGCTCAACGCGCACGCCGGGACCGCGAAGGCCGGTGGGGACCCCCGGGGCCGGGGGCAGGTGATGGCCGACGAACTCGTCCACCGGATCACCACCCCCCACGTGGCCCCCAGTACAACGGACACACCCGACTGCACAAGCGGTTCCGCTGCAACTGACCCCGCTGCAACTGATCCCGCTGCACCTGACCCCGCTGCACCTGACCCGGCCACCCCGGGGGTCGCGGCGCCCGGCGCCGGAGCCACCAGCAACAGCGGCACCGATGGTGTGACAGCGCAACCGAACCCGGTCCCGGCGGCCCCGGACCCGGATGGGATCCCACCCGGGGTGAACGTGGAAATCCAGTTGGTGATGACCGACCGGACCCTGCTCGACGGAGACGAAGAACCAGCGATCCTCACCGGATACGGGCCCATCCCCGCAGCCCTGGTCCGCCGGCTCATCCGCGGCGCGGGCCCGGGCACCACCACCTGGGTGCGGCGGTTGTTCACCGACCCCGTCACCGGGCACCTGGCCACCGCCGACACCCGCCGCCGGATCTTCACCCCCGCCGCCCGGCACTATTTGATCGCCCGGGACCAGTACTGCCGCACCCCGTACTGCGGGGCACCGATCCGGCACGCCGACCACACCACCCCGCACGCCCGGGGCGGGCCGACCAGTATCAGCAACGGGCAAGGCTTATGCGAGAACTGCAACTACACCAAAGAAGCCCCCGGCTGGAACCACCAAGCCGCCGGTGACGGGACCGGCATCCTCATCACGACCCCCACCGGGCACACCACCCGCAGCGACCCACCACCCCCACCACGCTCCGCACCCTGGGTGGCGGCCACCGACATTGGGCAGGTCGCCGGCTTGACCAACCGGCCCGGCGGCAGCCCGCGAAGCGCCTGACGGGTTTGCCACCACCCATGTGTAGGACCTGGGGCCGGCGCTGCGGTAGTCTTCATGGCGCCCGGGTTGCCCGGGTGGCCGGGATGTGGCGCAGCTTGGTAGCGCACTTGACTGGGGGTCAAGGGGTCGCAGGTTCAAATCCTGTCATCCCGACATAACGATCCAACGAGCCAGGCCGCCAGTTGTGGCACCTTTCTCCAGGCGAACGGTCCTGCCCCCGGGCGGCGGCGACATCTGTCCAGCAGCATTCTGTTTCCGACGGCCATTGGGCGCCCGCTCTGATGGAAATGAAACCGCGCGGATCAGCCGAGGACGGGCACCCGCAGCTTCTGCCCGGCGTTGATCTCGTCCGGGTTGGTCAGCGAGTCGCGGTTGGCGGCAAAGATGTCTTCGGCGGTCGTTCCGCCGGAACCCTGCTGCTGGGCGATGGCGGTCAGCGAATCGCCCCCCTTGACGTCGTAGACCTTCCAGCCGGAAGCCGCGGAGAAGATGGTCACCGGGATCTCGTTGAGGTCGGCGCCCACCGACTGCGTGCCGGATGGGTCGTCACCGAACACCTGGAGTTTCCCGGCCGTCCCGCGCGCTTCGACGCCGCTGAGCGCGACCTTCTCCGCGAAGGGCCGCAGGATGCCGACCGAACCCACGCCGGTGAGAGCGCCTTCGGCGAGCACGTCCCCGGTGGCGCCCAGGAGCCGCCAGCGGGCGGTCGCCTCGAACGCTGCTCCGGATCCGGCGATCACGAACTCCCGGCCGACGATGTCGAACGGCGCCGGTACCCCTACCTCGATCTGACGCTGCGTCATGCTCACTCCTCTGGTCGGTTTGGCCCGGTCAGGATGCGGGCCACCTGTCTTCGGGACCAAGCGATGACAGCAACCGCACCCGATCTGATGACAGGCGGCTACCCGCAGCCTGTGACGCCATCAGACCGGGTGGGGCAAATGGTGCGTCCACCACGCCTGGGGATGACGCATGCGCGGGGCCTCCCGGTCGCAGAGCTGCCGCGACACACGCGCGCCGCCGGCCCGATCGTCCGGGGATGGGGGTTCTTGTAGGTTCGGCGGATGCGAATCGAGTCGGTCGTCGCGGTGAATGCCACCGACGGGGTTGGCCCCACCAGGTTGGCGTTACTGACCGCCAGCAGCAGTAGGCAACCGGTGGTGGTGGTCGAGCACCGGGCGACCGGCCCGGTCTATCACGTGTTCGACGTCTCCGGCCTGAACGAACAATTGGCCGGCCAGCTGTCGGCGGTCCCGGTCGGCGAGGCGTTGAACCTTGCAAGCCGTGCGTACCGGCCCGCCGTCGACCGGCTCACGGTTCCCACGGCGGCCCCCGGCGATCCGGTGCAGGACAACGGCCGGCTGATCGGAATTGTTGCCCCGGACAAACCGGAATACCCCGAACCGGGTGAGAGCGACATGGCGCGCGACACGAGTCCCGGGGCCGCGGACAACGCTGCTGACGAACCGCCCGCCGCCCGAGCGGACGGTAAACGCAGCCTGTGGCAACGACTCTCGGGAGCCAAGGAGTAGCTCGCAGGGACCCCGGCCAGCCTTTGGTGCTCGCCGCTCTGAGCGCGCCCATCTCGCACGTCGCCCCGTTGCTCGCCGCCCGGTTGCTCTGCGGGTTGATGGAGCGCTCTGGGGGTGATCAAGCACCGGCAAAGCGGGGGAAGAACCCGTTGAGCAGGCCACCGGGGCTCGACCCGGGCCGGGACGACCACGTTGTGCCAGGATGAGCCGGTCGCAGATCATCGGATCGTGACGTGCGCCCGGGGGGGACCATGAAGCGGTCGTTTGCGACGAGCGTTGCGGCGGTGCTGGCGCTGACCCTGGTCACCGGGTGTGGGCAGCAGATTGCAGGAACCTCCGCGGCTCGATCGGCGGCGGCTCCGTCCAGCCCGATCGGCACGCCGACGACCGTCGCTCCGCAAACGGTGAAGGGGACCGCGGCTGTCACCCAGCCCGTCACCCCCGCACGCTCTCCGGCGGTCACCGTGACGGCAACGCCGGCCCCGCCCGAAACGGTCACGCAGACGCAGCCGCCGGTCATCGTCCTTCCGCCCGAGCGGGTCACCGTCACCCAGGCGCCGTCGACCGTCTACTACCCCCGCGGCAGCTCCGCCGCTGACCAGCAGGTCGCCGCCGATTGGCTCACTGCCGAGGCGATGGTGGACTCGTGGATCCCCCAGCTGTCCTCCAACCCGGATAGTGCGTCGGCAATGGCGAAGTACCGCACCCTGTCTGCGAGCTATGGCGGGGTTTTCATGGTGGCATCAGCGGATTTCACGAGCTTCCGCAGTTCCGGCTACTACGTGACCATGATCGCCGTACCGTTCGGGACGGCAGCGCAGGCCAACGCCTGGTGTGACGCGCAGGGTTTCCCCGCTGTGGACTGCCTGGCGAAGGTGCTCTCCCACACCCGGGGGCCGGACGGGCTGACGGTCGAGCGCGGTTGAATTCGGCAGCGCCCGACACCCGGGACCCGCTCGAACGGGCGTAACAGGCTGGCTTTGCGGGGTTATTGGGTGCTGTGGGGGTGATGCAGGCGCATCAGAGCGGGAGAAGAACCCGTCAAGCAGTCGCCAAGCGGCCCGCCCGAACGCCGCCCGCTGAGTCCCGGCTCAGTCCGTCCGGCGGCGGAATAGTTTGTTGCCGAGCCAGACCAGCGGGTCGTAGCGCCGGTCGACCACGCGTTCCTTCATCGGGATGATCGCGTTGTCGGTGATCTTGATGTGTTCCGGGCAGACCTCCGAGCAGCACTTGGTGATGTTGCACAGGCCGATGCCCTGCTCACCCTGGGCGATCTCACGGCGGTCGGTGCGGGCGTCCAGCGGGTGCATGTCCAGCTCCGCCGCGCGGATGAAGAACCGCGGCCCGGAGAAGGCCGGCTTGTTCTCCTCGTGATCCCGGATGACGTGGCACACGTCCTGGCACAGGAAGCACTCAATGCATTTGCGGAACTCCTGCGACCGTTCGACGTCGACCTGGGCCATCCGGTACTCACCCGGTGCAAGACCCGGCGGCGGCGCGAATGCGGGTAACTCCTTGGCCTTGGTGTAGTTGAACGACACATCCGTCACCAGGTCACGGATCACCGGGAACGCCCGCAGCGGCGTCACGGTGATCACCTCGTCATCGGTGAATGTCGACATCCGGGTCATGCACAGCAATCTCGGACGCCCATTGATCTCCGCGCTGCACGATCCGCATTTGCCCGCCTTGCAGTTCCAACGGACAGCGAGATCGCCGGCCTGGGTGGCCTGTAGCCGATGGATGATGTCCAGCACCACCTCACCGTCATTCACCTCGACCGTGTAGTCGACCAACTCCCCGCCGTCGGAGTCGCCCCGCCACACCCGAAACGTCGCGTCCCGGCTCATGTCTGGCCTTCCTCGCTGGTCGGCTCGTTCTCGTCGGGCAGTTCTTCGTCGGTCAGGTACTTTTCCAGTTCTGACCGCTCGAAAAGCTCCAGCAGGTCAGGGCGCATCGGCGTGATCGGCTGCTCGGTGACCTCGATCCGGTCGCCGTCGGCGGTGCACAACAGCAGTTTTCGCCGCCACTGGGCGCTCATGCCGGGGTAGTCGTCTCGGGTGTGGCCACCGCGACTTTCCCGGCGGAGCAAGGCCGCGCGGGCAATGCATTCGCTGACCTGAACCATGTTCACCAGGTCCAACGCAAGATGCCAGCCGGGGTTGAACTGCCGGTGACCCTCCACGCTCACCGCGGCGACCCGTGGCTTGAGCGCATCGATTTCGTCCAGCGCCTGCTGGATCTCCGATTCCTTCCGGATGATGCCGACAAGGTCGTTCATCAGTTGCTGTAGTTCCCGGTGCAGGGTGTACGGATTCTCCCCGGCGGCACCGTCGGCGGCGGGCTGGAAGGGGGCGAGTGCGCGCCGGGCGGCCTGTTCCTCCGAACCCGCCCGCGGAGTCGGCCTGCTGCTCCCCAGGCCGGCCACGTACGCCGCGGCGCCCAGCCCTGCCCGGCGGCCGAACACCAGCAGGTCCGACAAGGAATTGCCGCCCAACCGGTTGGAGCCGTGCATGCCGCCCGCCACCTCCCCGGCGGCGAACAGCCCTGGCACCACGGCCGCCGCCGCGGTATCCGGGTCGACCTCGACGCCGCCCATCACGTAGTGACAGGTCGGACCGACTTCCATTGCTTCCTTGGTGATGTCGACGTCGGCGAGTTCGGTGAACTGGTGATGCATCGACGGCAGGCGACGTTTGATCTCCTCCGCGGGCAGCCGGGTGGAGACATCCAGGAACACCCCGCCGTGCTCGGTGCCGCGACCAGCCTTGACCTCGGAATTGATCGCCCGGGCCACCTCGTCCCGGGGGAGCAGATCCGGCGGGCGGCGGTTGTTCTCCGAGTCCTTGTACCAGCCGTCGGCCTCCTCCTCGGTCTCGGCGTACTTGCTGCGGAACACCTCGGGGACGTAATCGAACATGAACCGGGTGCCCTCGGAATTGCGCAGCACCCCGCCGTCGCCCCTTACCGATTCGGTGACCAGGATGCCCTTCACCGACGGCGGCCACACCATCCCCGTCGGATGGAACTGGACGAATTCCATGTTCACCAGGCGGGAACCCGCGCGCAGCGCAAGGGCGTGCCCGTCGCCGGTGTACTCCCAGGAATTGCTGGTGACCTTGAACGATTTGCCGATCCCGCCGGTCGCCAGGATGACCGCCGGGGCATGGAACACCACGAACGTGCCGGACTCCCGCCGGTAGCCGAAAGCACCCGCCACGCGCCCGTCGTCGTCCAACAACAACTCGGTGATGGTCACCTCGGCGAAGACCCGCAGCCCGGCGTCGGACTCGGAGACGGGACCGCCGCCGTCCCGCGCCTCGTCCTGGCCCAACGAAACGATCTTCTGCTGCAGGGTGCGGATCAGTTCCAGTCCCGTGCGGTCGCCGACGTGGGCCAACCGGGGGTACTCGTGACCGCCGAAGTTGCGTTGGCTGATCCGGCCGTCGGCGGTCCGATCGAACAGTGCCCCATAAGTTTCCAGCTCCCACACCCGGTCCGGGGCTTCCCGGGCGTGCAGTTCCGCCATCCGTGGATGGTTGAGAAACTTGCCGCCGCGCATGGTGTCGCGGAAGTGCACCTGCCAGTTGTCCTTGGAATTGGCGTTACCCATGGACGCGGCGATGCCGCCCTCGGCCATCACGGTGTGCGCCTTGCCGAACAGCGATTTGCAGATGACCGCGGTGCGAAGGCCCCGCTCCCTGGCGGCGATGGCCGCGCGCAGACCGGCCCCGCCGGCGCCGATGATGACCACGTCGTAACGGTGGTCCTCGTGCCGGCCACCGTTGACCCGGCCGTCATCGCGCTCGGTCAGTGGGGCGCCGCTGGTCAACAGTGACTCCTGTTCAGAAGAATCGAAGGTCGCTGATGGTGCCTGCGGCGAGCGCGAAGATGTAGAGGTCGGTCAGCACCAGCCACCCCAGCGAGATCCACGCCAGCAGCATGTGCCGGGCATTGAGCTTGGAAACCTGTTGCCAGGCCCAATATCTGCGCGGGTGCCGGGAGAAGTGCTTGAGCTTCCCGCCGACAATGTGCCGGCAGGAATGGCAGGACAGGGTGTAGAGCCAGATCAGCGCGGCATTGACCACCAGCAGCACTGTCCCCAGACCCATATGGCCCCATCGGCCGTCGGCATCGCGAAAGCCAAGCACCGCGTCGTAGGTGAGGATGACACCGAAAACCATTGCCGCGTACCAGAAGTACCGGTGGATGTTCTGGAACACCAACGGAAACCGGGTTTCGCCGGTGTACCGACCGTGCGGCTCCGCGACAGCACAGGCGGGAGGAGAGAACCAGAACGCCCGGTAGTACGCCTTGCGGTAGTAGTAGCAGGTCAACCGGAAGCCGAGCGGGAAGATCAGGACCAGCAGCGCGGGAGACAGTGGCCACCAGCCGATGGGCTGGCCGAAATCACTGGCCTCCGGCACGCACGAGGTGCTCAGGCAGGGCGAGTAGAACGGCGTCAGATACGGGGCTGCGTAGTAATAGTCGGCCTGGAACGCACGAAAAGTGGCGTACAGCGAAAAGATCAACAGGCCGGCCGCCGTCGCCGCCGGCGCGAGCCACCACCGGTCCTCCCGCAGGGTCCGCACCGTGACGCGGGCCCGGCCCGGGGCGTTGACGCCGGTCAACGGCGGCGCCCCCTGGCCGGTGCGCTGCTCTCCGGGGAATGGCCGTGGTAGCCGCCCACGCCCTCCTGGTCGGAGTCATCACTCCACATCGACTGGTCGTACGGCTCATCACTGACCCGGTACACGTCCGGCCCAGCAGCCGCTGCCCCGGGAACGTCGGGCGTACGGAGCGCCTGCGCATCAGCGGCGTCCAATTGCAGGCGTTCCAGGTCGTTGCACAGTCTCGCGACGACGGACACCTTGCCGTGGCTGTGAGAGAGAACGGCTACCGCCGTCTTCAATTCTTCGATCGATCGTTCGAGGGCAAGCAGAGCGGAATCGGTCATCAGACCTCCCGGTGATCGGGCGGAGCAGCCGCGGGCGAGCGCTGTGATACGCCTAACACTTGACTGACCCTAACCCCGGGGGTGGTCCCTGGCAGGTCGGGTCCGGCAGTCGGGATTGAAAGGCGCCGGGATAGAAAGGCGCCGGGATCGAAAGGCGCCGGAGGAGGGAGCTGATCGTGGTCGAGCGTCAACCCCCGGCGGCGCTGCTGCTGACGCCCGGAGCCGGTGCCGACCGGAATCAGCACACCCTGGTCGCGGTGGAACGGGCCGTCGCCCCGCTGCCGTGCCGCCGGATCGACTTTCCGTACCGGCTGGCCGGCAAGCGGGTTCCGGACAAGGCGCCCGTCGCCGAGCAGCACCTGCGCCAAGCGGCGGCGGCGCTGGCCAGGGACGTCGGAGTCGATCCGTCCGGTCTGGTACTGGGCGGCCGGTCGTACGGCGGCCGGATGTGCTCGATGGCGGTGGCTCAGGGACTGCCCGCTGCCGGGTTGGTCCTGCTGAGCTATCCGCTGCACCCACCCGGCAAACCCGACCGGCTCAGGACCGAGCATTTTCCCGGTATCGATGTCCCGGTGCTGATGATCTCCGGGGACCGGGACCCGTTCGGGTCGCCGGCCGAGTTCGACGAAGCGATCCGGGCAATTCCCGGCCCGGTCACCCAGATCTGGCTGCGCGGCGGACACGACCCCCGGTCGGCGGATTCGGTGATCGGTTCGGCGGTGCTCCAATGGCTGACGACAGCGTGCGGGAGAGGGGTGTGACGAGATCAGCTTGACAGAGCGGGAACTTTCGGCCCGGAGGTGGTCTTTCCCGGCGAACCGTGAGAGACTTCCGGTGGTTACAAGTTCTTGAGTCCGTTAGACGCGACGCCAAGATGTCGCCACGGTCTTGGGCTCCATGGGGTGTTTGCATCCGAAGGTGTCGAAATCGTCGACTAACCCGAGCCAGCGCACAGTGCGCCGGTTCGTATCGGATTCATCGCTAGGAGAGCACCATGGCACAGGGCACCGTCAAGTGGTTCAACGCTGAGAAGGGCTTCGGGTTCATCACCCCCGAGGGCTCCGGGCCGGACGTTTTCGTCCACTACTCGGAGATCCAGGCGGGCGGCTACCGCTCGCTCGAGGAGAACCAGAAGGTCAGCTACACCGTGACCCAGGGCAACAAGGGCCCGCAGGCGACTGCGGTCACCGTCATCTGACGTAGCCCAGCCCCACCGAACTACCGTCCGGCCCCGGACCCACCACTGGTGGGTCCGGGGCCGGACGTGTTGAGGGCACCTTTCCGGCCTACGGCGACGCAGGATCTCGCGGTGCTGTATCCAGTAGGACAGGACTGTGGGGCCCCGAACAAGGCCCGCCATGACCCGACCGGCCGGTGCAGGCAGCCGGAGTACAGGCCTGTCGGACGAGGGATGGGAGCTGGTCGTGAGCACGTCGACCGTCGCGCGACCTGCCGGACGGGCGTCGACCGTCCGGCGCACCTGGCACGGATTTATTGCTCTGCTGACTCGTCAGCTGGGTGAGATTCGCAAGGCGCCGGTGACGGTCTCATTGGTGGTGGTGCTGTGGATCGTCGGTGCGGTCACCGGCAGCCTGCTGGGCGGCCCGTCCGAGGATCTACGGCAGTCGGTCGCGGCCGGTGTTCCCGCGCTGCAGGACGGTGCCTGGTGGACGCTCCTGACCGCTGCTTTCTTCGCCGGCGACCTGGTGACCTATCTGGGTGTCTCGGTGTTGCTACTGGTGGTGGGGATCGCCTGCGAGCGCCGGTGGGGGAGCGTCCGGATGCTCTGGATCACGCTGGTCATCCAAGTGGTCGGGGTCCTGCTGGGTGTTGGACTGGTGGCCGCCGCCAATTCCGCGTTCGTGTGGACCTGGGCGGAGTATCTGGGCAGCAGCCTGGCCGTGGGTGCGTCCTCGGTGATCGCCGGGTTGCTGATGGCGCTGAGCTGCGGGCTGTCGGTGTTGTGGCGTCGGCGGATCAGGATCGTCGTGGTCACGGTCTGCCTGGTCGGCCTGCTCTACGGCGGTCAGCTGCTGGACGTGCTGCGGATCAGCTCCGGCCTGGTGGGCCTGGTGGTCGGCACGGTGGTGTTCCGGAACAAAGGTCGGGCGGTGGCCGGCCACCCCAGCCGACGGGAGACCAGGGTCTTGGTCGCCGTCGTTGTCGGTGCCACTGCGCTGGGCCCGTTGATGGTCGCGCTGACCGGCGAGGTGGCCGGGCCACTGGTCGCGCTGGCCGACCTCTACATAGGGCCGAACGCCTTCGCCGACAGCAGTCCGAACCGCGATGTGGCGGTCGTGTTGATGTCGGTGGTGCCGGCAATGCTCGTCCTCGTGCTGGCCGCCGGTCTACGCCGAGGCCGGCGGTTCGCCTGGTGGGCCGCCCTGGTGTCGCATGTCATGCTGCTGGCGCTGGGCACGTTCTACGCCATCGACTACTACACGTGGGCAACGGACAACGACTTGCTCAACGAGGGTTTCAGCTGGATCGCCTGGTTGGTGCCGCTCATGCTGCTGCCGGTGCTGATCATTGTCATGTTGCTCCTGACCAGGCGGTCGTTCACCGTCCGGGCGCCGGTCGGTGCGTATCGCAGGCTCGCGCTGTCGGTGGGGGTCACGGTCGTCGCGTTGTGGGCGGTGTACGCGCTGGTGGGCTCGCTGGTCCCGGGCGAGTTCACCTCGGCGCCCAGCCTGCTGGATCTGGTCCGGGATTTCCCGGCCAGGCTGCTGCCCAGCGGGTACCTCTACATTCTGCAACCCGCCTTCGACGGACGGGCCGGGCTCGGTCGCTTCCTGGTCGACTGGGTACCGGTGCTGGTCTGGGCGGTCATCCTGTTCGGATTGCTGCGCAGCTTCGTGGTGGCCAGGGTGCGTTCCGGCGGTGACGACAAGGTCCGGGCGCGGCAGATTCTGGAGCGCAACGGCACCACGGCGCTGTCCTACCTGACCACCTGGGAGGGGAACAGCTACTGGTTCGCCGCGGATGGCCGATCCTTCGTGGCGTACCGCGTCGAAGGCGGAGTGGCGATCACCACCGGGGACCCGGTCGGGCCCGCGGCGGACCTGGCTGCCGCCACCGAGGAGTTCATCGCGTTCTGCAACAGTGAGAGCTGGACACCGTGTCTGTACAGCACGACGGCCGCCGTCAAGGCCGTCACCGACGGGTTCGGCTGGCCGAGCCTGCAGGTTGCCGAGGAAACGGTGCTGCCGCTCGGCGAGCTGGCGTTCACCGGCAAGAAGTTCCAGGACGTCAGGACGGCGATCAGCCGGGCCGGTAAAGGCGGGATCGTCGCCGAATGGCTGCACTACCACGACGCACCACTGTCGATACGGGGCCAGATCCAGGCCATTTCCGAGGAATGGGTGTCGGACAAGGCGCTGCCCGAGATGGGCTTCACCCTGGGCGGTGTGGACGAGCTGGACGACCCGGCCGTCCGCTGCCTGATCGCGGTGGATCAGGACCGGAGGATCCACGGCATCACCAGCTGGATGCCCTGCTACCGCGACGGTGTTCCGGTGGGCTGGACGCTGGATTTTATGCGACGGCGCACCGACGGGTTCAAGGGCGTGATGGAGTTCCTGATCGGCACGGCGGCCCTGGACCTGCAGAAGGAGGGTGCGGAGTTCCTCAGCCTCTCCGGGGCACCACTGGCCCAGGCCGACCCGGGCGAGGAGCACACCGGGGTGCAGAAGCTGCTGGAAGTCGTCGGGCAGACCATGGAACCGGTGTACGGCTTCCGGTCACTGCTCAAGTTCAAGGCCAAGTTCCAGCCGGTCTACCGGCCGATGTTCATGTGCTACCCGGAATCGGCGGCCCTGGCCCGCATCGGGCTGGGCATCTCGCACGCGTACCTGCCGAACATGACCGTCGGACAGGCCGTTCGGATGATGGGTCAGCTGAGCTGACCGTCACCGGATGACGGACCCCCTGTATTGGGGGTTCGGCGACCCCCGATAGCGGGGTGCCGCGGGGCGTCCCCAGGGCGGACGCTGCAGGAGCAGTTGCGTCCGCCCTCCGCAGAAATGGGATGCCCCCATGGCCGTGTCACGAAGAGATGCTTTCAAACTCGGTGGTCTAGGCGCCCTCGGCGCCGCCGGACTGGCGGTCCCGTGGGGGAATCTGGTCAGCGGCGCCACCGCCAGCCTGCTGCCCAAACGCAGCATGCCGTTGCCCTACCAGACGAAATTCAAACGGCTCGATGTGCTGCCGGCAACCGGCACAAAGCTCGACCCCGTCACCGGCAAGACCGTCGTTGTGTACGACATCTACGCCGGTATCGGCAGTGTCAACATTGTCGCCGGCCTGCCGACCCCGGTACTGGGGTACGAGGGCCTGGTACCCGCCCGGCGGATCGATGTCGAAAAGGGCAATCCCATCGAGATGCGGATGCACAACCGACTTCCCGCCACCCACCCGACATTCGGCACCCCGATGAACCTGTCCACCCACCTGCACGGGTCGGCATCCCTGCCGCAGTACGACGGCTACGCCAGCGACATCACCGCGCCGGGGCAGTGCAAGACGTACCGCTATCCGAACATCCAGCAGGCCCGCACGCTCTGGTATCACGACCACGGAATCCATTTCACGGCGCAGAACGTGTTCTCGGGCTTGGCTTCCCAGTACCACCTGCATGACGACATGGAGCGCGGCCTGGCCATCCCGGTCACCCCCAAGCCCCCGGGCGGCCCGGGCACCCCGCCGCCGTCGTACGAGTTCGATGTCGGATTGACGCTGTCCGACATCATGTTCCAGGCCAACGGGTCCGAGTTGTACGACGACAGAACGCATTCCGGTCTCTGGGGTGACGTCATCCTGGTCAATGGGCAGGCCTGGCCGGTGATGAAGGTCAAGCAGCGGGTGTACCGCTTCCGGGTGCTGAACGCTTCTCCGTCCCGTTCGTACCGGCCGACCTTCGCACCGGCCATCCCGGTCTACGTGATCGCCACCGACGGCGGGCTGGTGCCGAGGTCCAAGCAGGTCAGGTGAACGCGGCGGGTGGCGCGGCGTCGGCCACGACCGTGTCCGCGGTGTTGCCGGCCACTCAGCGCTCCTTGGCCATGGTGCTGCCAGCTGGTACCTACCAGTTCACGGTGGTCGCGACCAACGCGCTGGGCAACAGCCCGGCATCCGCCAGGTCCAACCTGGTGACTGCCCGGTAGCAGGTAGCTAGAACCCGAACGGGGGGCGGCCGGGGGCCGCCCCCCGTTCGGCTGTCCTGAAGAAGGGCTGACCCCCTGAGTTGACGAGGGTTGGCGGCCCTCAGCTACGTTGAGCGCCGGGTCCGGCCGGAGCAACGGTCCGTCCGGCCCGGTGAGGGTTTTGATTAGCACACCGTCGACAGAACCGCAATCTTGGAGGAGACAGCATGCCGTCACGTATTGCCCGTACCGAGTGGAGTGGTGGACTCAACGACGGGTCCGGCCAGGTCGAACTGCGCAGTTCCGGCGTCGGCACCTTTGACGTGTCGTTCCCCCGGCGCGCTGCCGACAAGGCGGGCGGGGTCACCAGCCCGGAGGAGCTCCTGGCCGCGTCCCACACCTCCTGCTACTGCATGCAGCTCTCGGCCGTCATCGCCGAGGCCGGCGGTACCCCGAAGAGTCTCGTGGCCGACGCCGAAGTCAGCCTCGGGCCGGACCCGGCCGGTGGTTTCCGGTTGACCGGTATCGCCCTGACCGTCCGTGGCCAGGTCGAGGGGCTGGACGCGGCCGGATTCGTCGAGGCCGCGCAGAAGGCGAAGGAAACCTGCCCGATCTCGAAAGCGTTGACCGGCGTGGAGATCACCCTGGACGCGTCGCTGGCCTGACCGCGTCGCTGGCCTGACCGCGTCGCTGGCCTGACCGCGTCGCTCGGGTCAACCGATCAGCGAGTAAAGGTCGACCGGCTCCAGGTCGTGCGCCTGCGCGACCTGGAGGTTGGTCACCGCGCCCTGATGCGTGCTCAGCCCGGCGGCCAGCGCGTGATCGAGCGAGACCGCCCGCTGCCAGCCGAGTTCGGCGACGGCGGCGACGTACGGCAGGGTTGCGTTGGTCAGGGCGAAGGTGGAGGTGCGCGGTACCGCACCAGGCATATTGGCTACGCAATAGAACACCGACTCATGAACCATGAAGGTCGGATCGTCGTGGGTGGTCGGCCGGGAGTCGGCGAAACAGCCGCCCTGGTCGACCGCGATATCCACCAACACCGAACCCGGTTTCATCTGGGACACCAATTCGTTGGACACCAGCTTCGGTGCTTTGGCCCCGGGAATGAGCACGGACCCGATCACCAGGTCGGCCTCCCGCACCGCTTCGGCGATATTGAAGGCGTTGGAGGCAACGGTTGTCACCGCGCCGTGGAATTGCAGGTCGAGCCGTCGCAGGGCAGGTAGGGACAGATCCAGGACCGTGACGTCGGCCCGCATGCCCAGGGCGATGGTGGCCGCGTGTGCCCCGGCCACGCCGCCACCCAGAACGACCACAGAACCGTTGACCACGCCGGGAACCCCACCGAGCAGGACGCCTCGGCCGCCCTCATTGCGCATCAGGTGGTACGCGCCGACCTGAGCGGACAACCTGCCCGCGATCTCACTCATCGGCGCCAGCAACGGCAGCGACCGGTCGGGGAGTTGCACAGTCTCGTAGGCGATGGCGGTGGTGCCCGCCTTGACGAGCTGATCGGTCAACGCCCGATCGGCGGCCAGGTGCAAATACGTGAACAGGACCAGGTCCTTGCGCAGCCGGTGGTACTCCTTTGCCACCGGTTCCTTGACCTTGAGCACCAGTTCCGCCTCGCCCCAGGTTTCGTCCGCGGACTGCACGATGCGGGCTCCGGCCGCCACGAAGTCCTCGTCCGGGATGACCGACCCGGCGCCCGCGCCGCTCTCGATCATCACGTCATGACCGGCAGCCGTCAGCTGATGCGCACCCGCCGGGGTCAGTGCGACGCGGTACTCGTGGTTCTTGACCTCGCGGGGAACGCCGATGCGCATGTTCTGCTCCTGATGGCCGATGGGAACGGCCCGACAAGGGCCCACGGGTATCCCCGCGATGGAGCCCAGTATGAACTTTGCCCTGTGCGGAGCGGAATAGAACGGTAGAAGATTCGATAGCATCGACCAATGCCGAAGATCGTTCGTCCTGGAAGCCGCCGAGGCGACCGGCGGTGAACGATCTTCGCGCGGAGGTCGGGGAGCGCACGGAGGCGGCGCAGCCTGCCGGTCCGCCGGCCCCGGCAGGTGCCCGGGGCGTGCTGGATCACGTGGACCGGCAGATCCTGGCCATCCTGGTGCGGGACGCCAGGACCCCGAACAACGCCATCGCGGCCGAAGCGGGAATCGCCCCGTCTACCTGCCTTGGCCGGATGCGGGCGCTCCGGGCTGCGGGGGTGATCCGGGGCTATCACGCCGAGGTGGACCCCGACGCCGTCGGCCTGCCGCTGCAGGCAATGATCGCGGTGCGGTTGCGGTCCGGGGCCCGGGACAGGTTACGGCCGTTCGTCGAGCGGATGCAGAGCCGGCCCGAGGTGCGCAACGTGTACTTCCTGGCGGGCGCCGACGATTTCCTGCTCGACGTCGCCACCACTAACTCCGCTGCCCTGCGAACCTTCGTCGTCGACGAGTTGTCCGCGCATCCCGAGGTTGCCTCGACCGAAACCCACCTGATTTTCGAGCATGCGCGGGGACTGAGCGGGCAGTTCTGACCGCACGAGAGCCGGCACTAGGCTGCTGCCGATGAACAGCATCGCGGTGCAGCCCACCGGACCGGGGCAAACGGAGTCGGCCGGTTTGCAGCAGGCCCGGAAGTTGATGCAGCAGAACGGCGTCCATCCCCGCGCGATCAGCGTGTTCGCCCACTCCTACCAGGTGCTGGCCTCCGGCGACACCGGGATGATGGCCGAATCAGACCTGGAACCGGTGCAGGAACTGCCCCGGCTGGACGAACTGGACGTCGACCCGGAGGACGCGGCGGCCGCCCTGGCGGCAACGGCGGTGGTCAAGCTGAACGGCGGCCTCGGCACGTCGATGGGGATGGACCGGGCCAAGTCCCTGCTCGAGGTTCGGCCCGGCCGCAGCTTCCTCGACATCATCGCCGAACAGGTCCTCGCCCTGCGGGGGCAGTACGACGCCCCGTTACCAGTGGTGTTCATGGACAGTTTTCGTACCTCCCAGGACACCCTTGGCGCACTGGCTGCGCACCCGGACCTGGCCACCGACGGTCTGCCGCTGGATTTCCTGCAGAACCGGGAACCGAAGCTCCTCGTCGACGACCTGACGCCGGTGAGCTGGCCGGCCGATCCGTCGCTGGAATGGTGCCCGCCGGGTCATGGCGACATCTACACCGCCCTGGATGCCTCCGGGTTGTTGAAGTCGTTGCTGGATCGGGGTTTCACCTACCTGTTCGTCTCCAACGCGGACAACCTGGGAGCCCGGCCGGACCCGCGCCTCGCGGCCTGGTTCGCGGCGTCGGGGGCCCCGTTCGCGGCCGAGTTCTGCCGGCGCACCGCCGCTGACCGCAAGGGCGGACACCTGGCCCGCCGCGCCGCTGATGGTCAACTGGTGCTGCGCGAATCGGCGCAGACCAGGCCCGAGGACGAGGCCGCTTTCGCCGACATCGATCGGCACAAGTTCTTCAACACCAACAACCTCTGGCTCGACCTAACGGCGTTGGACGCGGTACTGCAGGCCAACGACGGGGTGCTCGGATTGCCGATCATCCGCAACGTCAAAACCGTTGACCCGTCGGATATCTCATCGCCTCAGGTGATCCAGATCGAGACGGCGATGGGCGCGGCGATCGGCGTTTTCGATGGCGCGGCGGCGATCGAGGTCGACCGGAGCCGGTTCCTGCCGGTCAAGGCGACCAGTGACCTGCTGGTGCTGCGCTCGGATGCCTACGAGCTCACCGACGGAGCCCAGGTGCGGTTGGTGCCGGAGCGCTCGGCGGCCCCACTCGTCGACCTCGACAAGCCGTACAAGCTGGTCGGCGACTTCGACGCCCGATTCCCGTACGGCGCCCCGTCTCTGCTGCGCTGCGAACGGCTGTCGGTGAAAGGGGACTGGACCTTCGGACGGGATGTCTCGGCGATCGGCGTGGCCACCGTCGAGGCGGCGGGTTCACCCGGAACCATCGCCGACGGAACGGTTCTCGGCGGCTAGCGCCCGCTCCCCGCGCCCGCCCATTTCGAAGTTGATCATGGCGAACTCTGCGCGACACGCCGACGACACGCCGAAAAGCGAGCAGAGATTGCCATGATCAACTTTGGCGGGCTCGGCTGGCCAGGGTGATCAGCCGGGCTGCCTTGAGTTCGGTCTCGGCCCACTCCGCCTCGGGGTCGGAGGAGTAGGTGATACCCGCTCCGGTCCCGAAACACAGCTCGGTGCCGCCGATGTCGCCAAAGTCGCCGGCGGGTTTGGTGAAGAAGGTGCGGATCCCGACGGCGAGGTCAGCCCGGTGGGTATCAGCGTCGACGTAGCCGATTGCCCCGCAATACGGCCCGCGAGGGACCCTCTCCAGCTCCGAGATCACCTGCAGGGCGCGGATCTTCGGCGCTCCGGTGACCGAGCCGGGCGGGAAGGTGGCGGCCAGGATCTCTGCCCAGCCGACATCCCGCGCGAGCATCGCGGTGACGGTCGACACCAGGTGCGCCAGACCCGGATGTTCCTGCCGGGCAAGCAGTTCGGTGACGGTGACCGAGCCGGGCCGGGCGATCCGGCCGAGGTCGTTGCGGACCAGGTCGGTGATCATGATGTTCTCCGCCGGGTCCTTGTCGGCGAACGCTTCCCCCGGGCCGGTGGTTCCCTTGATCGGCGAGGAGGAGACCAAACCGCCGCGGCGGGACAGGAACAGCTCCGGTGAGGCCGTCACCACCCACTGGTCCTCGCCCATCACCAGGACCCCCTGGTAGGGAGCGGGGTTGCCGCCCGCCAGCCGGTGGGCCAGGGCCAGTGGGTCGGGCCGTCCGGGCAACGCTGCCGACAGCAGCCGGCACAGGTTGACCTGGTAAACCTCGCCGGCCTCGATATAGCGGTGTATCCGGTGCACCCCCGTGACGTACCCGGCCCGGTCGATCGAGCTTCGCCAGGCAGAGATGGGCGGCCCCGACCAGGACCCGACCGGACGGGGCAACGGTGCCCGACGGGTAGCGGCGAAGCGGTAGCCGGTGAGGCTGCCCTCGAAGGTCGCCACCACCGCCCACCAGCCACCCCGGTCCAGCGCCTCCGGCTCGGCCCCGAGGTCGACGACATCCAGCAGGCCGGTCGCGTGCACCCCGCCGAAGTAGGCGAACGGCTCGCCTGCGGGTGCCGGCTGCGAGACCGGCGGGCGGTCGGCCGGCGGGCGGGGGGGCATGGTGGCACAGCGTAGGGGCGATACTCAGCCGATGGCTCGCGACCGCGCAATGGATCCGGCGCCACCCGGTACCGACCGGGCGGGTGCGGCCCGCACCTTGAGCTCGACGACGGTGTATCGCAACGACTGGATGCGCGTGCGGCAGGACACCATCGTCCAGGCCGACGGCGCGGTGGCCACCTATGGGGTGGTGGACAAGACCGACTTCGCCGTGGTCATCGCCGAAACCACTGGCAGTTTCTACCTCGTCGAACAGTTCCGCTACCCGATCGGTCGGCGGTCGTGGGAGTTTCCGATGGGGACGTGGCCGGCCGGCCGGTCGGGCACCGCTTTAGACCTGGCCAGGGCCGAACTCGTGGAGGAGACCGGCGTCACCGCGGCCTGCTGGCGTCAGCTGGGTCACCGAATGCACGGCGCGACCGGCTTCTGCTCCCAAGGTTTCACCGTCTTCCATGCCACCGAGCTGACGGTCGGCGCGCCGAACCGGGAGGCGTCGGAATCGGACATGGTGGCCGACCTGGTCCCAGAGGCAACCGTGCGGTCGATGATCGCCAACGGTTCGATCGTCGACGGCCCGACGATCACCGCCTACGGCCTGTTCCGCCTCTTCGGCTGACCTGGTGCCGGCGGGGGTGGCTCGCGCCCGGAACGGGGTGGCTCGCGCCCGGGGCGGGGGTGTCCCGCACCTGGTGGGTCGCTGGCGCCAGGGCTCCGGCTGCCTAGACTCCGATGGTGGTCTCCGAGCCTTCCCCAGCCCGGCCCGGCCCGCACCAGCCCACGGTGTCCGGCCGCATCCTGACCATCCCGAATGCTCTGTCGTTCCTTCGCCTGCTCGGAGTCCCGGTCTTCCTCTACCTTCTGCTCGGCCCCCGACAGGACGGCTGGGCCCTGGTGGTGCTGGTGATCAGCGCCATCACCGACTACGCGGACGGCAAGCTGGCCCGGCTCCTTGACCAGTACAGCCGGCTTGGTGAGCTGCTCGACCCCGCCGCCGACCGGCTCTACATCCTGGCCGCGCTGGTCGGCTTCGTGATCCGCGGGTTCATCCCCTGGTGGGTGGCCGCCCTGATCATCGGCCGGGACGTGCTGCTGGCCGCCACCGTGCCGGTGTTGCGGCGATACGGCTACACCGCGCTGCCCGTGCACTACCTGGGGAAGGCGGCAACGTTCTGCCTGCTCTACGGCCTGCCGATGCTGCTGTTGGCCCAGACCAGCGGCCCGGTGGCGCTGGTCGCCCTGCCGGTCAGCTACGCGTTCATCGCGTGGGGACTGGTGATGTACCTGGTCGCCGGGGCCATCTACTTCCGCCAGCTCGGGTGGATTGTCCAGCACTGCCCGCCGGCGCCGCGGTACCGACCCTCGCCCGTGGTCAGGCACGGTCCGCACAGTGGCTGACCCGCCGGTGGTCCCGTCACTGCTGGCGGTGCTGACCAACGAGCATCTCGACCCGGGGTACGCCGAGGCCGCGAACCGCCGGCGAGCATCACGTGACGGTGGCTCACCCGGCGGTGCGGGTTCGGGCGACCGGCGTGCTCGTGGCGTCGCGATCACGGCCGTGGTGGCCGCCCTGATCGCCGCCGGCGTCCTGTTCGGCGTCGCCGGGACCACCGCGAAGAGCAACGCGCCCCGCGACGCGACCGCCAGGTCAGGACTGCTGGACGACATCGGCCGAGCCCAGCAACGGGTGGCCGAGCTGGCCGTCTCGGCGACGGGACTGGCCGCCGAGCTCCGGTCAAGCGAGGCCGAACTCGGCGCGGCCGGTCCGCTGCAAACGGTGGCGGCCCTGGAGGACGCCAGTCAGATCACCCCGGTCACCGGGCCGGGGCTGCGGATCGTCATCGACGAGGCCCCGGCGGGATCCGACCAGTCCCGCGGCGGGGTCATCCTTGACCGGGATGTCCAGCTGCTGGTGAACGACCTCTGGGCGGCCGGGGCCGAGGCAATCGCCATCGGGGGCGTGCGGGTCCAACCGCGTAGCGCGATCCGGCAGGCCGGCGGCTCGATCCTGGTGGACAACCGGCCGGTGTTCTTCCCGATCACCGTGGATGTCGTCGGCGATCAGTCCGGCCTCCAGGTCCGCAGTGCCGGCTCACCGGGTTTCGGTCGGTTCTCCTCGTTCGCCCAGCTCTACGGCGTCACCTTCGACCTTTCGGTGCAGGACCAACTCGCGTTGCCGGGCGGATCGGGCACCGAACTGCTCTATGCCCGGCCCGCGCCCGCCACCCCTTCAACTGCTGGGGCTTCAACTGCTGGGGCTTCAACTTCTGGGGCGCCAAATGCCGGAGTGCCGACCTCTGGAGTGCCGACCCCCACGTCCTGAGGGCGACCTTCCCGGGGGTCACCGGGCCGGGCCCGGAGACTCTGGCATGGTTCGGTGCGGAGCCGACGGCTCCGCGGACCGCCGGAGCGCAGTGCTCGTGCAGCTGTGGGTCGCCCAGCTGTGGCCGTCCAGGGAGGATTTCGCTGTGTATGCGCTGCTGGCACTTGCCGCCGGAGTCGCCATCGGGTTGTTCGTGCACCCGACGGTGCCGGACTGGCTGGGCCCCTACCTGCCGATCGCGGTAGTGGCGGCGCTGGACGCGGTGTTCGGTGGGCTACGGGCGACCCTGGACCAGATCTTCGATGCCAAGGTGTTCGTGATTTCCTTCGTGGCCAACGTGCTGGTCGCCGCGTTCATCGTGTTCCTGGGGGATCAGCTGGGGGTGGGTACCCAGCTGTCAACAGCGGTCGTGGTGGTGCTGGGCATTCGCATCTTCGGCAACGCCGCAGCCATCCGCCGGCACATCTTCAAGGCGTGACCGTGCCGGGTCAGCGGCGCAGGACGAGCATCCGGGACCGGATGGTGGTCGCAGCGCTGTGCGGGCTGCTGGGATTCGCCGTGGTGCTGCAGGTGCAGCGCACCGCGGCCGGCGACACGCTGGCCACCGCCCGCCCGGACGACCTGGTGCAGATCCTGGACGGGTTGCAGCGGCGTGAGGACGACGTCGGCGCGCAGATCACCGAACTCCAGGCAACCCTGGGACGACTGCAGCGCAGCGGGGCATCATCGGCGGAAGCACTGGCCGAGGCCCGGCGGCAGGCCGAAACCCTGGGCGTGCTGGCCGGAACGCTCCGGGCCACCGGACCGGGCGTGCGCATCGTCATCGGCGACCCCGATCGCCAGGTCCCGCCCGAGGTGTTGCTGGACGCGATGCAGGAACTGCGCAATGCCGGCGCGGAGGCGTTCCAGGTTGCCGACGTCCGGATCGGGGTCGACTCGGCGTTCACCGGGAGCTCGGGATCGATCACCCTCGACGGGGTGGCGCTGACCGCCCCGTACACGATCACGGCGATCGGCGACCCACCGACGTTGGCTGCCGCCCTGGCGATCCCCGGCGGTGTGGTGGACACGGTCCGGCGGGCCGGCGGGACCCTGGACCTGACGCAGTCCGACACGCTGGTCATCGATGCCTTGCGACCAGCCCGGACCCCGCTCTACGCTCGCCCGGCCCGGTAGTGCTCGTCCTTGATCGCCGACCCTCTTGCCCCGCACCGGAAGGCCCACCGTGATCCCTGAAGACCTCCGCTACTCGAGCGACCACGAGTGGATCCGCACTCTGGACGGCGCCGACGCGACCAAGGACACCGGCGGCATCACGGTGGCCCGCATCGGCATCACCGACTATGCCCAGAACTCCTTGGGCGACATCGTTTTTGTGCAGATGCCGGAACCGGGGACGACCGTCGAACCTGGTGAATCCATCGGTGAGGTGGAGTCGACGAAGTCTGTGTCGGACATCTTCGCCCCGGTCAGCGGCACCGTGGTCGCCCGCAACGACGCCCTTGACGGCGCGCCGGAACTGATCAACAGCGACCCCTACGGCGACGGCTGGATGATCGAGATCGAGCTGGCCGACCCCGCTCAGGTCGGCGATCTGCTGGACGCGGCCGGGTACGCGGCGGAGGTGGGCGAGAGCTAGGCGACCAGCTCCCCTCGTCAGTCGCGTCCCCGGTGCAGTAATCGGGAGTGGCACGGTACGGTTCGTCGCACAGGGGAGTCCTGGTTCGGTCTGTCCACGCCGGAAGGCTCTACTAAAACCTTGACTGAAACCCTGGCCGAGGAAACCCTGGCCGAAGAAATCCTGACCCTAGGACGGGTCATCCGGTTGGCGGGCGACAGGTGATGCGTAGGCGATCTGAAGGAGTGTCTGGTGACTGAGAGCGACCGCGCCTCCTCGGCGGCGTCGGATTCCACGTCGATCTTTGCCGGCGGGCTGTTCGGTTCCACCGAGCCCGAACCCACGGACGAGGTCGTCGGCATGGACGGACTGTCGTCGGGCTCGGCGTTGCTGGTGGTCAAGCGCGGTCCGAACGCCGGATCGCGATTCCAGCTCGACCGCGACAGAGTCACCGCCGGACGCCATCCGGAGAGTGACATCTTCCTCGACGACGTGACCGTCTCCCGCCGACATGCCGAGTTCCGCCGCACCGCAGAGGGTTTCGAGGTGGCCGACATCGGCTCGCTGAACGGCACCTACGTCAATCGGGAACCGATCGAGGTCGCCACATTGTCCAACAGCGACGAAGTGCAAATCGGTAAGTTCCGGTTGGTCTTCCTCTCCGGCGACCAGGCCGCGGGTGACACGGGGCCATGACGCCGGCCGGTCTGCTCGGCGGACCCGCATGGACCGCCCCGTGACGACCTCGCTTGCCGACATGTCGAAGCCGTCTTTGAGCATCGGTGCCGTGCTGACCCGGCTCAAGCCGGAGTTTCCCGACCTCGCCATCTCCAAGATCAGGTTCTTGGAATCCGAGGGTCTGGTGACCCCGCATCGCACCCCATCCGGATACCGGCAGTTCAGCTCGGCCGACGTCGATCGGCTGCGTTACGTCCTGGCTGCGCAGCGGGACCACTACCTGCCGCTGAAGATCATCAAGGATCAGCTGGACGCGATCGATCGAGGGCTGGAACCGGCGACCCCCGAGCCCCGGTTGCCGCGCTCGATCACCCTGCACGACGGCCCTGCACCTGGCGACTTCGCGGCGAGCACGGTGCTCCGATTGACCAGGGCCGAGCTGCTGCGGGAATCCGGACTGACCGCGACGTCGCTGGTCGAGCTCGAACAGTTCAGCCTGCTGGCTGCGGGGCCGGGCGGGTACTTCGACGCCGACGCCGCGACGGTCGCCCAGATCTCGGCCGAGTTGCTGGCCGTCGGCCTGGAACCCCGTCATCTGCGGTCGTTTCGCACGGCAGCGGACCGGGAGGCGACCCTGATCACCCAGCTGGTATCCGCACAGGTCCACCAGCGGGACCCCGACGCCCGGGAGCGGGCCGTCGCAGAGGCCGGTCAGTTGGCGAGCACGGTCTTGCGTTTGCACGCGGTGCTGGTGAAGGCCGGGCTGCGGCGCGATCTCGGCCCCTGACGGCCCTGACGGCCCGTTCGGCCCGCTTCGTCGAAGTGAATCCACGCGGCTGCGATCCACTGGCGCGGCTCCGCCGAGCGCGAGCCCGTCCCGGGTGGGCGGCGTGTAGCGTTTCGATGTGACGGAGAAAGGCACACCGAGATGATCGAGATGCGCATCGTCGGCGTTCGGGTCGAGATGCCAACCCAGCAGCCGATTCTGATGCTGTCCGAGGTGGACGGCCCACGTAGCCTGCCGATCCTGATCGGGTCGGCGGAAGCCACCGCGATCGCCATGCACCAGCAGGGTGTGCGCCCGGCCCGCCCGTTGACCCACGACCTGCTCGGCCACGTGATCACTGCCCTGGGCCGGTCGGTGGTTCAGGTTCGGGTGGTCGATTTCCGCGAGGGCACGTTCTTCGGTGAACTCGCCTTCGACGACGGCACCACGGTGTCCGCCCGGCCGTCGGATGCCATCGCCCTGGCGGTGCGGGTGGAGATCCCGGTGTTCGTCGAGGACGCGGTGCTGGCCGAGGCCGGCATCGTGGTCCCGGACGAGGACGCCGATGACGCCGAAGCGGCGTCCGACGAGGCACGGGAGGATGCCGAGGACGAGGTGGAACGGTTCCGGGAGTTCCTCGACTCGATCTCGCCCGACGACTTCGGCGGCGAGCAGAAGCCCTGATTTCACTCGTCCGGGGCCGCCTGGCCAGCTCTGCGTCAGCGCCCCGCCAGGGACACGCCGGGTCCGGACGTTGACCGCCGCTCGGTGCAGGCCCTACCGTCAGGTCAACTCACGCGGATGTGATTCGTTCGTCGCCGGGTCCGGGTGCCGCCCCAGTGGGCGGCACCGTCATTGCGGACCTGAGCACGGGCCTGAGGATCGTAAGAGGTGGCGGGATGATCGAACAGGAGCAGGCTGCGCTGTTTCCGTCTACCTCGCTGCCTGATGAGTACGCCGGGTACCGCGGTCCCACGGCCTGTCAGGCGGCCGGTATCACCTACCGCCAGCTCGACTACTGGGCACGCACCGACCTGGTCGTCCCCACCGTCCGCGGCGCCAACGGCTCGGGCAGCCAGCGGCTGTATTCGTTCAAGGACATCCTGGTCCTGCGGGTGGTCAAGCGGCTGCTGGATACCGGTGTCTCTCTGCAGAACATCCGGGTTGCGGTCGAGCACCTGCGGGCCCGTGGCGTCGACGACCTGGCCGGGGTGACGCTGTTCTCCGACGGTACGACCGTCTACGAGTGCACCTCGCCGGAAGAGATCGTCGATCTGCTGCAGGGGGGCCAGGGGGTGTTCGGCATCGCCGTCGGCGGCACCATGCGGGAGATCACCGGGTCGCTGGCAGAGTTTCCGGCCGAGCGGGTCGAGGGTGACCGGGTGGTTCCGGTCGAGAACACCAACAGTGCCTCCGACGAGCTGTCCCGGCGACGGCAAACGCGTACCGCTGGATGATCCCGGCGGGGTGATCCTGACCGCACTCATGTCGTGAGGCTAACTAATGAGTTAGACTAACGGTATGACGATGTCGCGGACTGTCCAGGCGGGTTTGCACCACACCACAATTGACGGTGCTGACTTCTCCGACGATCCGGTTGGCGCGCTGCGGGCGGCCGTTCTCGTGCTGGGCCGCCGGCTGCGGCACCAGGTCGCAGGCGACGCCCCCTCCGCCACTGAACTCGCGGTGCTGGGCAGGATCGGCCGGTGCGGCCCGATGTCGCCAGGTCGGCTGGCCGCGGCGGAGCACGTCCGCCCACCGTCCATGACGAAGATCATCGAGGGTTTGGAGGCGCGCGGCCTGGTCCGCCGCGACCCGCACCCCACCGACCGGCGGCAATATCTGGTCTCCTGGACGGCGGAGGCTGAGGACTTCGTGAACCGGTCCCGGGAGCTGCGCACGACCTGGCTGGCCGAGCATCTGGCCGGGCTCGATGAGTCAGACCGGGCGGTCATCCTGTCCGCGGTGCGCGCCCTGACCCGGCTGGCGGAACTGCCGTGAGCGTCCTCGAGTCGATCTTCACCCAGTCCACCCATGCAGCGTCCACCCATGCAGCGTCCACCCATCCAGCGTCGACCCATGCAGCGTCGACCCATGCAGCGTCGACCCCCGCCGCCGGCCTGCCCTCGCCCATCGGCACGTTTGCCGCTCTGCGGGTTCGCAACTACCGGCTGTTCTTCGCCGGCCAAGCGGTGTCCAACGCCGGCACCTGGATGCAGCGGATCGCCCAGGACTGGTTGGTCCTGCAACTGACGAACTCGCCGTTGGCGGTCGGCATCACCACCGCGCTGCAGTTCCTGCCGATGTTGCTGTTGGGCCTGTGGGGCGGTGTGCTGGTGGACCGGTTCCCCAAGCGCCGGTTGCTGCTGATCACCCAGTCCGCCATGGGTGTGCTCGCGGTGATCCTGGCCGTCCTGACCCTCTCCGGGGTGGTCCAGGTGTGGCAGGTGTACCTGATCGCACTGGGTCTGGGGTTGGCCACCGTCGTTGACAATCCGGCCCGGCAGACCTTCGTCAATGAACTCGTTCCGCACGGCCTCGTCCGGAACGCGGTCGGGCTGAACTCGGGCAACTTCCAGCTCGGCCGGATGCTCGGGCCGGCCCTCGCCGGTGTCCTGATCAGCGCCGTCGGCGTCGGCTGGGCGTTCAGCCTGAACGCGCTGAGCTTCGTTGCGGTGCTGGCCGCCCTGGTGGCGATGCGCCCGTCGGAGTTCCACTCGATGCCGCTCGCTCCCCGCGGCCCCGGCCAGCTGCGGGCCGGGCTGACCTATGTGCGGCGCACTCCGGCCCTGCTCTGGCCGATCGTGCTGGTGTTCTTCGTCGGCACCTTCGGGTACAACTTCGCGATCATCCTGTCCGCGTACACCCAGAACGTCTTCCACGCCGGTGCGAACGTCTACGGGCTCCTAAACACGGTGATGGCGGCCGGGTCGGTGGCCGGTGCACTGATGGCGGCCCGGCGGACCTCGGCGAGCCTGCGCCTGCTGTTCGGCAGTGCCGCCGCGGTCGGCGCCGGGCTGATCGTGCTGGGCCTGACGCCGTGGTTCGTGCCGTTCGCCGCCGTGCTGGTCGTCGTCGGGTTCTTGTCCGTGACGTTCAACACGCTGGGCAACTCCTCGGTGCAACTGGCCAGTGACCCGGAGCTCCGCGGGCGGGTGATGAGCCTGTACATGCTGGTGTTCATGGGCGGCACGCCGCTCGGATCGCTGCTGGTCGGCTGGATCACCGAGGTCTGGGGGGCACCGCTGGCGCTGGTGCTGTGCGGTGCGGTCTGCCTGGTCGCCACGCTGGTGGCTGGCGTCCTCGCTGCCCGGTCGGCCGGGATCTCCACCCACCTGAACCTGCACCGTGCTGGCCTGCAGCTGGCTTCCGACTCGCGGACTGATTGTCGTTACGCCACCCCGGCGCCGACCCGGATGCGCGCCAGGGCCTCCACCAGACGATCCACATCCTCGTGGGGAAAGAGCTGTTCGGGACCGGTGGGTGCAAGATCGGTGAACGGTGGTTCGTAGAGTAGCGCCGCGTCCATGTCCCCGTGCTGCGTCAGGTATTCGATGATCAGGTTGATGAACTCGAGTTGGTTGCCGTTCAGGACGCGCCCGTCGAGGAAATCCGCCAGCGCCTCAGTCGCTGCGGCGCGGTCCATTCCGACCAGGGAGCGGATGAAACGGCCCAGTCCCTGGGACTCGACCGCGGCCCGATGCAGATCGTCGATGTCACCGGCGCCGCTTTCGGCGAGCATCCGCTCCAATTCGGCCAAGTCGGTGTTTGTCAGCGGCTGATTGCGCCGGAGACGCTGCACTGCGACGTGGTCCAGGTGTGCGGCCAGGAAGGCGCGCGCTTTCGCCTTGAAGCGCTCGAAGTCGGTGCCCGACGGCAGTCCGTCGATGACGATCTCGCGCATGTCGCCGACAGTGTCGGCGAAGTCCACGACCACCCTGTTGCGGGTGGTCCGTTCCAGCAGCCGCACCAACGCTCGGAGCCGCCGACGCGCCCGCTCCAGCATGGGCGCGGTGACATCCACCCACCAGTCATCGCCGGCAATCTCGCCGAGGAGCTCCGCCTGCGCCTGCACGGCCGGGATGGTGGCCTGTTCGAGCAGGCCGGTGGCGATTGCCTGCACCCGGCGCCGCTCCCGCTCCAGTGTGGGATGTCCGGTCAGGACGGCAACTTCCAACGTGAGCATGATCAGGTCGAACCGCTTGGCGTCCTCATCGGAGTCGATCAGTTCCGATGGCAGCCCGGCCACCGCGAGGATGTCGGCAAGCGCGGCTTCCGGGGCGCCAGTTCCGCCGAGCCGCGATCGCCATGTTGTTCGATTGCGGAGTTGTTCGACCTCGCGACGTTTTGGCCGGACGAGGATGTTATCCAGGTTCATCCCCGCGACCCGATCTGCGAGCGCGTCGGCGGTGGCCGTTCGCAGCTGGGACTTGGAGTCGATGTGGTCGGGATCGACGATGACGCCGTCGACCACATCGGGCTGACGGTCCAGCTCGGCCAGCAGATCGACTCGACGGGTGAACAGCCGCTCCGACAGCGATGGAGTGGACGAGCCGTCGGTCTGGGCTGGCTGTTGCCCGAAGTACTCGAAGTTCTGGCAAAAGTCGAAGACGAAGAAATCGGTCTTGTCAGCCCCCGGCCCATAGAGGTCCGGCCGGAGTCGAGTGCCGCGCCCGATCATCTGCCAGAACTTCGTCTTCGAGCGGATGACCTTGAAGAACACCAGATTGACCACTTCAGGGATGTCGATCCCGGTATCGAGCATGTCAACCGAGACGGCGATGTGCGGCGCCCTCTCCGGTCGGGAGAAGTCGTCGATCAGCGATTGCGCGTAGTCGGTGCGGTGCGTGATCACGCGGGCGAATGACCCGTGGAACTGCGGGTAGGCAACATCGAACCGCTCCGCGATGAATCGCGCGTGGTCGTTGTTCTTCGCGAAGACGATCGTCTTGCCGATCCGGTCGCCGGCGGCGACGCGGTGCCCATGCGTCATCAACAGTCCGATGGCCTGATCCACCGTGTCGATGTTGAACAGCCAGGAGTTGACCGCTTCGGCCCCCACCGCGTCAGGGACATTCCCGTCCTCGTCCCACTCGACCTCATCCCAGCGTTCCTTCTCCTCGTCCGTCAGGTCGTCGTACCGCAAGCCCTCGCGTTGGATCTTCAAGGGCACCGAAACTGCACGCGGAGGGACCAGGAAGCCCTCCTCGATCGCGGTTTCCAGGGGGTAGGCGTCGGTGGGCACCCCTTCTTCAAGCCCGAACAACGAGTACGTGTTGCGATCCACCTCGTCCTTGGGGGTGGCCGTCAACCCCACGAGCAGGGAATCGAAGTAGCTGAAGATCGACCGGTACTTCTGGTAGACGGACCGGTGTGCCTCGTCGATGACGACCACATCGAAATGTCCCGGGCCGAACCGTCTTTCGTCGCCGTCGACCCGGTTGATCAGGTTGAGGATGGTCGGATACGTACTGACGTACACGCGTCCATCAGCCGACCTGTCGTCCAGCAGGTTGACGGTCGGCGTGTCAGGGAGCAGTTGCTTGAAGGCGTTGGCCGCTTGTTTCACCAGAGCTTGCCGGTCCGCCAGGAACAGCACCCGACGCACCCAGCCACAACGCTGCAGCAGGTCGACCAGTGCGATGACGGTGCGAGTCTTTCCGGAGCCAGTGGCCATCACCAGCAGCGCCCGCCGTTGGCGGTCGGTCTGGAAGGTCTCCGCGATTCGCCGGATAGCGCGCTGCTGGTAGTACCGGCCGGCGATCGCGCTGTTGATGGGGGTGGTCATCAACGAATCGGTGGTGCCGCGACGGCCCACGATGAGTTGCAGTTCGTCGCGGGTGTGGAAGCCCTGAACCTGACGGGGTGGATAGGCCGCGTCGTCCCAAAAGTAGTGCTCGTAGCCGTTCGTGTAGTAGATCAACGGCCGCCGACCGTAGGTCTGCTCGAGGCAGTCGGCGTACAGCCTGGCCTGCTGTTGCCCAGACTGTGCATCGCGACGGGTCCGTTTGGCCTCGACAACGGCCAGTGGGCGGGCGTCCTCGCCCCACAGCACGTAGTCGACGAATCCCTTCTTGCCATCTGGCATGCCGGTGACCGGGAATTCGACGTCATGCGGGCCGGTCAAGGTCCACCCGGATTCGCGCAGCAGCAGGTCGATGAACCGGTCGCGGGTTTGCGCCTCGTCATAGTCGTGGGTGTCTGGTTTCGCTGTGTTGGCCGCCTTCGCCGATGCAAATTGTTGCTGCAGCGCCTTGAGCTCCGCGTCGAGGTCGGCGGTGCGCTGCTCCGCCGCCGCGACCGCGGCGTCTTTTGCGTCGAGCTCGGCCAAGGCCTTCTGCAATTGCGCGATGGTCTGCTTGACGGCGGGGGAGGCGCCAGGCTTGGGCAACAGTGCCTGATTGAAGCCGACTTCGGGGTTCGGCCGGTCCGCGGGCGTCGGCGCATAGGTGGTGGCCACCCAGTACAGGATGTGGAACAGGTCGCGGGCCGCGCCGAGGGCATCGGCGTCGGTGAGCGGCTTGCCGCCCTGGTGCGCGGCGCGATTGCCCAATCGGCGGATCAGGTCCATCTTGACGTGCACTGTGGGGCCCACCAGAGCCTTGAAGGATGGTTCGAACAGATGCGCGTTGAGGTCGTCCTTGTAGGGCTGGCGCAGGCTCTTGTCGACCTGGTACATCCAGCTGACGGCAACCTCGAGGGTGCGGCGCGCGAAGATACAGGTGGTCAGGGGATCAAAGAGGGTGTCCCGCTCGACCCGCTTGGCCTCGGTGTGGAACGCCGGCCAACGGGGCAACAGGAAATCAAAGTTGCTCGGTGCCGCCACCGTTCCACCCCCTGACTGGTGCGGAAACTGTATCCGGGTGGTGGCATCCCGGCGTTCGATGAGTTCGATTAATTCGGGTGCGCGGCGCTGTCGTGGGGTTTGCCGGTGAAAACTACGGTGGGCTACCCGGGGCGCCGGTCCGTCTGCGGGACGCTGCTGCCGCGGCGACGGCACTGGAGGGGCTCGATGAAGTGGTGTCGGAGCTTGTCACAGCTCAGTGTCATAGCTTGTCACAGCTTGTCGAAAGAGCTCTCGGTGCTGAGGGCATAGCGGCGCGTGGGGTCGGTGGGAGAGCTGCCGAGCTCCTGGATCAGTCCGAGAGTGACGAGTTTGCGCATGTCCCGCTGGAGGGTTCGACGGTGGGGATCGCCCAGTCGGCTGGCGATATCGGCGATTCCTAGGTTCGTCTCGACAGCGACAGCATCAAGGATGGCTGCCTGTCGTGAGTTCAGGTCGTACTGACGTGCAACCACGTCGGACCTGATGGCGATCTCACCGCGGGTTCTGACCTCCGCCAATTGAGTCGAGAGTCCCCGGGTGAAGAACTCCAACCATCCGGTCAGATCCATGTCCGTGCGGACCTGCTGCAGGGCGGCGTAGAACGAGTCCCGATCACGGTCGTAGAACTCGCTGAGGGTGAAAAGTCGGCGGAAGTCGTAGCCGGTTCGGTACAGGCACAGTGTCGACAGCAGACGGGAGGTGCGTCCGTTGCCGTCGATCCCCCTGGTCGGCGCCACTGCTCCGCTCCCTCGTCGCTCCGCGTACGCCTCCGAAAACGGGTGGATGTGGACGAGCTGGAACTGGGCAATTCCGGCAACCAGAACGGGATGAACGTCGCCCGGGCCGTTGATTCATTCGACCAACTCGCGCATCAGCGGCGCGACGTGGTAGGCAGGTGGCGGGGTATAGATGATTTCCTTGGTGACGCTGTTGGCGACGAAGTTTTGGGTGGTGCGATAGCTCCCCGGCGCGGCTTCACCGCCGCGGACGGCAATGACTAGGCGTCGGTGGATTTCTCGGATGAGGCCCTCGGTGATCGGCTCGCCGCTGGTGAGGTACTCCGACACCAGGTCGAACGCCTCGCGATAGTTGAGCAGCTCCTGAACATCGTCGGGGGCAGTGCCGGGAATCGACTCTCCGGCCCACAGATGCGCCGACTGCTCGATGGTCAGCTGAGTGCCCTCGATATGGGTGGTGTGGTGCGCCTCGAGCAGCAGTGCGCGGCTGCTCATGCGCTGCACCCATGCTTCGGACAGGGTGGCGGCGTCAAGGAAGCCGCGGGCGCGCTCGATCTGGGACAGCGCCGCGGCTGTCGTGTTGCTGATGGTGAACCGCGGTTGCATGTCAGAGTTCGCCGCGGAAAGCGCGGTGCTGCAGGGAAGCGAAGAGGGCGTCGAGTTCGGCGAGGGAGGCGCGGTGGGTGGTCCTGAGTGAGTCGATCGCGTTCAGGCGATCGGCCAGGCGATCTTGAACCTCCTTAGGAGGAATCGGGATCTCGAAGTCTTTGATAATCGAAAGGTTTAGGTTGGGTTGGTTTCCTCCGCGTGCCGCGCCTCTCAGGCGATCGTATTCGCTCATTAACTTTGTGAAGACATATTCTGTTCGATAGTTTGAGTTAGGAGACAAAACTGCGCAGGCCTGATTTGTTGCCGCTGGTACTCCGAGAACGGCGCATCGGCCGCGAGTGGCTCCCTGTCCGTACATCGCAATGACAATTGAGCCCACCGGGTAGATTTGACAGTTTGTATCAGCTATCGCCTTCTCCGTAATATTCTCGGCCGTCGACCGAATTATCCTTCCTCGAACCTCGGTCGTCTTTACCCAAGGAATTGAGCCCTCGAAGTATGCGGAAACGGTCCTGCTAGGTGTCCCTCCTGTTCCAATCTGAATGAAATCGCCGAGCCTGCGGTAGAAATTCGAATCAGTAGATCTGGCGGATAACTCGAGCGTCGCCTTCGCAAGCTCGTCAAGTGTAATCAGCGTGGCGCGGCGCTGGGTGCGGAGGGCGTCGGCCTGGTCCAGGATCGCCGCGATCCGCCGCTGCTCGCCAAGGGGTGGGACCATAATTGGCATCTCGCCGATGTCGTTTCGGTTGACCTGAAGAAATGTCGCGCCCTTGCCTTTGGCGCTCAGTTCGTTCCGAAATCTGGCGATCCAATGCCAAAGATATCGATCCGTCAGGCGTTGGCCAGGGCGAAGTGCTGCTACACCGCGCCCGAGGCAGTACGAGCGGTCGGCGATGACCCTCTCTCCTATTGATGCTCGGATTCCGAGGACAATGTCGCCGGGCCTACTGATCTTGGTGGGAGAAGTTGTGAACTTCTTGACTCGAATTGAACCTTGAAAGAAGTCGCCAGCACCCGCGATCAATGGGCTGCCCCTTGATTGCAGGTTGTAAGAATCACCCGGCGGCGCTTGGCCCATAATTATATCGCAAACAGAATCAAGCCTGACCGAGTTCATTGAATCATCTCGCGCAGCTCCGCCATGCCGTCGGCGATCTGCTTCTCCAGCCGATCAAACTCATCCAGAATCTCCGTCGGAGACCGGTGCTCGACCTCGTCGTGCACGATTTCCTTGTAGCGGTTCAGCGACAGGTCGTACCCCTGCGCGGCGATGTCCACCTTCGGCACGCAGAAGCTCTGCTCCGTCCTGGCCCTGGCGCGTTCCTGCTCGTTGCGGCGGCGCCACCGCGTCAGAACGTCGGGCAGGTTGTTCTTGTCGTGCTCCTCAGGCGTCACCCCAGCGGTTGGCACCGGTCCGAGCCGATCCTCTGGCAGCAGCGGCGTTCGCTTGTCGTCGAGCGACCAGCCGTCGGCTTTGACCTCGTAGAACCAGACGTCGTCGGTGCCGCCGGAGTCGGTGCGGGTGAAGAACAGGATGGCGGTCGACACTCCGGCGTACGGCTTGAAAACCCCAGAGGGCAGCTTCACCACCGCGTCGAGCTTGTGGTCCTCGACCAGCATCCGGCGCAGGTCCTTGTGGGCCTTGCTCGATCCGAACAGCACGCCGTCAGGAACGATGACCGCGGCGCGGCCACCCGGCTTGAGCAGTCGGAGGAACAACGCGAGGAAGAGCAATTCGGTCTTTCTTGTCTTGACCACCTGCAGCAGATCCTTGGCGGCGGTCTCGTAGTCGAGCGATCCGGCGAAGGGTGGATTGGCAAGCACCAACGAGTACTTGCCGGCGTCGCCGGTGGCGCCCTCAGACAGCGAGTCGCGGTAGCGGATGTCGGGCTGTTCGACCCCGTGCAGCAGCATGTTCATCGAGCCGATCCGCAGCATGGTGTTGTCGAAGTCGAATCCGTAGAACGTGCTGTGGTGGAATCGCTCGCGCCCGCCGCCTGCGTTGATCGCGGAAGCGTGGTGCTCGCGGAGGTACTCCTCGGCGGCGACCAGGAAGCCGGCGGTGCCGCACGCCGGGTCGCAGATGGTGTCCTTCGGTGTCGGCGCCGTCATCTCCACCATCAACGCGATGATGTGGCGGGGTGTCCGGAACTGGCCGTTCTGGCCGGAGCTGGCGATCTTGGCGAGCATGTACTCGTAGATGTCACCCTTGGTGTCCCGCTCCGTCATCGGCAGGTCGTTAAGCAGGTCGACCACCTTCGTCAGCAGGCCGGCGGTCGGGATGGTGAACCGGGCGTCACGCATGTTGTGCGCGAAGGTCGACCCGTCGCCGCCGATGTCCCGGAGGAATGGGAACGCCCGCTCGCCGACGACTGTGTACATCGCGGCCGGGTCCTTGTCCTTGAAGGTGCTCCATCGCAGATCGGCGTACGGTCGGCCTTTCGGGTCGTTTCCCGCTGGGAACTGAGCACCGGTGATCGGCCGGCTGGTCTTGTTGGCTTTGCGCTCGGCCAGGGTCTGCAGCTCGTCGAGCCTCCGCAGGAACAGCAGGTAGGTGATCTGCTCCATCACCTCCAGTGGGTTGGCGATGCCGCCGGACCAGAACGCGTCCCAGACCTTGTCGACCTTGCTCTTCAATTCCCCGGTGATCACTGGTGCCCCTTCGCCGCCCGCCGCCTGCTGCGAGCACCCTAAGCGGATAGGGGACCGCCGATCTGCCAGTGTCAGTGGACGAACGTCAGCAGGTCCGTGTCGAGGTCGTCGACGCAGCTGGTCCTTTGCGGTGAGCGGCGTTTTGGCCCGGCGTTGGACCGAGGGCAGGCGGCTCGGTGGAAGGGCGCCGCGAACTGCGTGGCGTTGTCTGCTGCTTGTGGTCCAGCACTTGCGCACCGACACCAGCAGGCCGGCCGCGATTTATGTTCGCTGTCAGTCCCGGCTGGTACCGTCGGTACCGTCGATGACCCCTGGCGGGAGAGTTCCGGCGCTCGCGCGAGCGGGGTCCGGGACGCCGAAGGAGCAAGTCCTCCCCACAATCTCTCAGGCCACCGAACCGCAAGGGAACAGACGCCTCTGGAACCAGGGCGGCCGGGCTCCGCAGCCGGCCGTTCGCCCGACGGCCGTTCGCACCACGCGGAACGGCCGTGGCTCCGATGACAGAGGGGGAGACCGGGTTCGCCCGGTTGGCCATGTCATCAGTTCGCGGCGCACGGCGCCGCGGGCGCGGATGCCCGGTACCCGCCGGGCGGAGGTGGGACTGCTGTGAACATCGACCACGACATCACCCCGGCACGCGCAGCCGACATCACCCCGGCTAGTGGCGTTTCAGCCGACGGCGCTTCAGTTGACGGCGTCTCGGTTGACGCAGCGTCGGGTCGGCCGGGCCTCTCGGCCACCTTCGCCGACCGGCACATCGGCCCGGACGCCGAGGGTATGGCCACCCTGCTGCACCTGCTCGACCAGTCCGACCTCGACGCACTGGAGACGGCTGCCGTCCCCGCCGGCATCCTGGGTGGCGAACCACTCCGCCTGCCCGCCCCCGCCTCGGAGATCGAGACCCTCGCCGAACTGCGCGCGCTGGCCGCCCGCAACCGGCCGATGGCGCAGATGATCGGCCTGGGTTACCACGACACCATCACCCCCGGCGTGATCAAGCGGAACGTGTTGGAGAACCCGGCCTGGTACACCGCGTACACGCCTTACCAGCCGGAAATCTCGCAGGGCCGGTTGGAGGCGCTGCTCAACTTCCAGACCGCGGTGTCCGACCTGACCGGGTTGGACATCGCCAACGCCTCCATGCTGGACGAGGCCACCGCGGCGGCCGAGGCGATGACGCTGATCAAGCGCACCGCCAAGTCCGAAGTCGCCGCGATTCGTCGTCGACGCCGACACCCTGCCGCAGACCATCGCCGTCATCCGGACCCGGGCCGAACCGATCGGCATCGAGGTGGTCGTCGCCGACCTGTCGGCCGGGGCGCAGGACCTGCCGGTCGGTGACTTCTTCGGGCTGTTGCTCTCCTACCCGGGCGCCTCCGGCGCGATCCGCGACCATCGGGAGGTGATCGCCGCCGCGCACCAGCGGGAGGCGAAGGTGGTGATGGCCGCCGATCTGCTGGCGCTGACCCTGCTGACCCCGCCCGGGGAACTGGGTGCCGACGTGGCAGTCGGTTCCTCGCAACGGTTCGGAGTCCCGCTGGGCTTCGGCGGCCCGCACGCCGGCTTCATCGCCGTCCGCGCGGACGTGCAGCGCCAACTCCCGGGCCGGCTGGTCGGGGTGTCCAAGGACGCGCACGGCACCACCGCGTTCCGGCTGGCGTTGCAGACCCGCGAGCAGCACATCCGCCGGGAGAAGGCGACCAGCAACATCTGCACCGCGCAGGTGCTGCTGGCCGTGATGGCATCGATGTACGCCGTGTACCACGGGCCGGACGGGCTGCAGCGGATCGCCGAGAGGATTCGCGGTGAGGCGCTCTGGTTGGCGGCGACGTTGGAGCAGGGCGGTTTTGACATCGAGCACCACCTGTTCTTCGACACCGTGCGGGTGATTGTTCCGGGGCGGGCGAAGCAGGTCCGCGCGGCAGCCCGGGAACGCGGGGTCAACCTGTGGGCCGACGGCGATGACGCGGTTCAGATCAGCGTCTCCGAGACGACGACCGGTGCGCAGCTCGCCGCCGTCGTCGAGGCGTTCGGGTTGACGGCCGGGTATGCGGCGTACGCGCCCCTGATGCCCGGCGCGGTAACCAGGACCAGCGAGTTCCTGACCCACCCGGTCTTTCACGCGCACCGCAGCGAGACCGCGATGCTGCGCTACCTGCGCCGGCTCTCCGATCAGGACCTGGCCCTGGACCGGACGATGATCCCGCTGGGCTCGTGCACGATGAAGCTGAACGCCACCACCGAGATGGAGGCGGTGACCTGGCCGGAGTTCGCCGGGTTGCACCCGTTCGCCCCGATCGAGGATGCGGCGGGGCTGCTGGAGCTGATCGAGCAGCTGTCGGCCTGGCTGTGCGAGATCACCGGGTACGCCGCGGTGTCCTTGCAACCCAACGCCGGCTCGCAGGGTGAGCTGGCCGGACTGCTGGCGATCCGCGCCTACCACCGATCCCGCGGCGACGAGGCGCGCACCATCTGCCTGATCCCGGCCAGCGCGCACGGCACCAACGCGGCCAGCGCGGTGATGGCCGGAATGAAGGTGGTCGTCGTCGGCACGGACACCGGCGGCAACATCGACCTTGCCGACCTGCACGCCAAGATCGACCAGCACTCCGCCGAACTGGCCGCGATCATGGTGACCTACCCGTCGACGCACGGGGTCTTCGAAGACACCATCACCGAGCTGTCAGACGCCATCCATGCCGCCGGCGGCCAGGTGTACGTCGACGGCGCCAACCTCAATGCGCTGGTCGGGGTGGCCCGGCCGGGCGCGTTTGGCGGGGATGTCTCCCACCTGAACCTGCACAAGACGTTCTGCATCCCGCACGGCGGCGGCGGCCCCGGGGTCGGCCCGGTGGCGGTCCGCGAGCACCTGGCGCCGTTCCTGCCGAACCACCCGCTGGCCCCATCGGCGGGCCCGGCCACGGGCATCGGCGCGCTGTCCGCGGCGCCGTGGGGTTCGGCGTCGATCCTGCCGATCAGCTGGGCCTACATCCGGATGATGGGTGCCGACGGGCTGCGCCGGGCGACCCTGACCGCGATCGCGGCCGCCAACTACATCGCCCGGCGGCTGGACGAGCACTACCCGGTGCTCTACACCGGGCGTCGCGGTTTCGTCGCGCACGAGTGCATCCTGGACCTGCGGCCGATCACCGCGGCCACTGGTGTCACCGTCGACGACGTGGCAAAGCGGTTGGCGGACTACGGTTTCCACGCCCCGACGATGTCATTTCCGGTGGCCGGGACGCTCATGGTCGAACCCACCGAGAGCGAGGACGTCGGCGAGATCGACCGGTTCTGCGCGGCGATGATCGCCATTAAGGGCGAGATCGACCGGGTCGCGGCGGGGGAATGGCCCGTCACCGATTCCCCCCTGCGGGGCGCGCCGCACACCGCTGAGTCCCTGGTCGGGGAGTGGGCGCACCCGTATTCGCGGGCCGAGGCCGTCTTCCCGGCCGGGGTGTCGCCCGCGCACAAGTACTTCCCTCCGGTCGGCCGGATCGACGGGGCGTACGGGGACCGCAACCTGGTCTGTTCGTGCCCGAGCCCGGAGGCCTACGCGTAGCTGCCGGAACTCTGCTCGCGGTCGGCCGCCGGTGCGGGCTACCGTGACTCATGGGTCGGCGGCTGGCCGGAGCACTGTTGGTGACCGCGGCAATGATTGCTGCGGTCCTGCTCCCTGCCGGCGGCGGCCTGCGGATCTCCGGGTCCGCGGTCCCCGCCGCTGTCCCGTCGCCGCCGCGCGCCGGCGAATGTCTGCTCGATCCCGCCGCCGGATTCGGCGACGACTCCATCGAAGGCTCCCCGGCACCGGGTCTGGCAGGACCGCGTCCGGCTGGCTCGGCTCAGGCTGGATCGGCTCAGGCTGGCTCGGCTCCGGCTGGCTCGGCTCCGTCTGGCCCGGCTCAGGCTGGCCCGGCTCAGGCTGGCTCGGCTCAGGTGCCGCCCACCGGTGGATTCGGGCCGTCGTTCGGCCGCTGCTCCGGGCAGCCCGTCCTGGGTGAGGTGGTGGCGGTGGTGCCCTCAGTGCGGGCGGCCGGGAACGGTCGAGGCGGCGCCGATGGCGCCATCCGTTGCCGCAAAGCCGCCCTGCAGTACGCCGGTCTGGACGAGGGCGACGGGCGCTACTTCCTGGACCCGCAGGTTCGGGACGACCCGGTGGCGTGGCGATTCTCGATCAAAATGCGCCGGCTCTGGGTATTCCCGTCGTTGGTGCTGAGTTCGGTCGGGCAGCGCTGGGCCGCCTGCGTCGTCGGCCCGTCGGACCTCGGTCGGTACGACGGCGAACTCGCTGACGCCTTCCGAACCGGCCGACTGCCCGATGCGTTCGGGACCTGTTGGGACAAGACGGAGCCGGCCGCAGGCGTCAACCCGGTGAGGTGCGGGGCGGAGCACCGGTCCGAGCTGATCTCCAGTGGCGTGGTCGGCGATCGTGCGTCGACCACCGCCGCGGCGATCCGGCAGTCCTGCCAGGCCCTCGCCGCCCGGGTCCTGCGGCGGGTCGATCCCACTGACGGCGGCCGTCTTGATGTCCGTGTTTCCCCCGATGCCGCCGACGACGAGGCCTGGCTGACGCCGAGCATGGACATCGCGTGCTTCATCTCGGCGCCGCGGGATGCGCTCGGCGGCACGCTGGTCGGGGTGGGGGAAGGCCCGATCCCCTACGCCAGCTGAATCTGCTGCAACGCTGGGTGCGGCTGGTCGCGCAAAGGTTCCGACAGGAGCAATTCCCGACCCTGTCCCGGCAGGCGTCACCCGCCTACCCTGGGCCGGTGAGGCGGAAAGCTGGATTGGCGCTGCTGGTGGCGACCCTGGTGGTTGCTGTCCTCGCCGCCCGCGCGTCGGGGGTTCGTATCGCCGGAACCGCAATCACTGCACCTGGTGTCGGAGCCCCGGCGGTCGGGGAGTGTCTGGTGGCGCTGGACCTATCGCCTGGGGCGGCGGTGTTGACCGACGGCGCCCGCTCCGACCTGGGCGGACGTTCGGTGCCCGTCATCCCCGGGATCGACAGCAACTCCGCGACCGGAAGCGGGACTTCGGGTTCCGGGTGGCTAGAGGAAGCAGCGGTGCGTTTCGGCAGCTGCGACGGCGAGCATCTGGGCGAGGTCGCCGCCTACCGACGAATGGCGCCAGGCCCCGATCTGTCGGCCGACCGGACCGCGGACATGCAGTGGTGTGCCAGCGTCGCCGGTGACTACCAGGCGCATGCCCAATACCAGGTCCAAGCGACGGTTGGTCCGGACTGGGCGCCGGTGACGGGAGCGCAATTCACCGCGGTCCTGAGCACCCCGCGCCCGGACCTGCGTGAGTTCCGGTGGGCGGCCTGTCTCGTCGTGGCGCCCCGTACCGAGTCCTACCGAGGTTCGTATCTGCGCTCGCTGGCGATCGGGCCTGCGCCGGCGCCATTCGGGGTGTGCGCCGGCGGGGCGGGAACGGGCGGGGCGGTAACGGGCGGGCCGGCAACGGGTGGGCCGGCAACGGGCGGGGCGGTAACGGGCGGGGCGGAATCCGGCGGGGTGGTGTCCTGCCTCACCCCGCACCTGGCCCAGGATTTCGGCGCCGTCGACGTGGCACCGGATGCCACGGCCACCTCGGTCGACAATTGCCGGGGGCTGGTCGGGATCCTGACCGGCCTGGACGACCCGACCGCCGGCGGATTGTTCTCGGTGCAGGTCGTCGATGTCTCCGGTCCGGGAGAGCTTGCCGGCCGCCGCTGCCGGCTCACCATCCTCGGCGAGGGGCGACTGACCGCGAGCCTGCTGGGAATCGGCGGACAGCCGTTACCGGTCGGTTGACTGCTGCCTCTGCTCAGCCCTTGAGTGCGGCAGCAATTGCCTCGGCCACCGGGCGGCCACCGTCCGGGACGGCCGAACCTGCGGATGCAGCGTCGGGTACTGCGGAAGCAGCATCGGGTACTGCGGTTTGGGACTGTGTCGCGGTCGCGGAACCGGATGGTGACGCGGTGCCATCGGTCATGCTCAAGCCGGCGGCGGTGAACGCTGCCGTGCCGCCGGCACCACGAAGGTAGGCCTCGAACAGGGCAGCGGCCGCCGCCAGGGTCGGCGTCACCGACCCACCCGACAGCGCGACCGGGTAGACCTCGTCGCCGACGGTCGGGCCGTTCGGGCTGATCCCGACCAGTCCGGGGGAGTGTGCGGTGAACGCGACCAGGTCGGATGCCACCACGGGCACGGCCGCGAAGTCGGCACTGCCCGATGCGAGTTGGGTCAGTGCCTGGGTGGTGTCCTGGCTGGACGCGGCCGCGCGGGCGATGGCGGCCAGGTCCCCGGCGCCCGCCGACACTGCCCCGGCGTCGATCGGCGATCCGCTCGGCGCGCCGTCCCGGGCGGCCAGTACCGACTGCAGGGCATAGCTGGTTGCCCGGTTGGTCACCGGGTCCGGCAGGGTCAGCACCAGATGCCGATTTTCCGGCAGCAGCAGGCTGCCGTCGGCCCCGGCGGCCGTGGTCAGGCCCGACCAGGAAAGTCCGGCGGCCGTGATCGATGCAGAGTCGTCGCGGCGAACCGCCAGGACCACGGGCGACCTGGCGATCGGCGTGGTGTCCCGGCCGGCGGTGATGGACGAGTCCCTGGCCTCGACGGTGGCCAGGTCGGCCACCGACCCCGGCGCCCAGAGGGCGGGGGCTTCGGTGGCCGGCGTCCAGCCGCCGACCAGCTTGTCGGCGGCTTCCTGGCCGGGGACGGTGGCCACCGTCGTCCGCACACAGGCCGACCTGGCCACCGGCGCGGTGGCGTCGAAAGCCGCTGCAGCAGCAGTGATCGCGGCCGCCGAGCCGGGCGAGGCCACCACCGGTAGCACGACGTCGGAGGTGCACCGCGCCTGCTGGTCGCCGCCCTTGTTGGTGATCACCACATACGCAATGATCGCGGCCAGCACCACGACAGCACCGATCGCGGTGGCCACCACCCACCCGGCGACGCCGCGGCGACGGCCGACGGACCCATGGCGCGATGACATCGCGGTCTCCGTCTCTGAGGGTGGTGAGTGCCGGGGTGAAGGGGTCTGGGTCGGCAAGGGGTCCGAGCGGTGCTGCCGGGCGATGCCCGACTGGGGTGCGAGCGTCCGCCGAGGTGGCGGACTCGGCAACTGTATCCAGGGAGGCCGACAGGCTGGTTTTCCTCCGGCACTGGCGGTCGGGCGTGCTCCATCCTCGGAACGTGTCGATCTGCTAGCGTCCAGGCACCAGGATGACCGCCGGCCGGGCTAATCGGGTGGTAGGTCGTCAGGGTTCACCCGTAGTCGGCGTTCCGCGCCCGATCGGGGGATGCCCGGATTTTCGCTCCGACCGCGTGGTCGGGTGGAAAGTGGGGCACAGTACCTGCGACGATGGCTGGACCGCGAGCGTGCGCGGGGGTGGCAGAGCGTACACATTGCGGCGTACACATTGCGGCGTACACACAGCGAGAGGACCTCATCATGGCGAATCCCTTCTCCAAGGCCTGGAAGTACCTGATGGCGTTGTTCTCGTCGAAGGTGGACGAGTATGCGGACCCCAAGGTGCAGATCCAGCAGGCCATCGAGGACGCGCAGCGCCAGCACGCGGCGCTGTCCCAGCAGGCCGCCGCGGTGATCGGCAACCAGCGTCAGCTGGAGATGAAGCTGACCCGCCAGATGGGCGACGTCGAGCGGATGTCGTCGTCGGCTCGTCAGGCCCTCGTTCTCGCGGACGAGCAGCGGGCCAAGGGCAACGCCGCCGAAGCCGACAAGTACGAGCAGACAGCGCAGGCGTTTGCCACCCAGTTGGTGGCCGCCGAGCAGCAGATGGAAGATCTCAAGGCCATGCACGATCAGGCGTTGCAGGCTGCGCAGCAGGCCAAGAAGGCCGTCGAGAACAACGCGATGCAGCTGCAGACGAAGCTGGCCGAGCGCACCAAGCTGCTCTCGCAGTTGGAGCAGGCCAAGATGCAGGAGCAGGTCTCCGCATCACTGCAGTCCATGTCGCAGCTGCAGGCCCCGGGGAACACCCCGTCCCTCGACGAGGTCCGGGACAAGATCGAGCGGCGGTACGCCAACGCGCTGGGTTCGGCCGAGCTGCATACCGACTCGGTCGAGGGTCGGATGCTGGATGTGCAGAAGTCCACTTTGGACATGGCTGGTTCGGCCCGCCTGGACCAGCTGCGGGCACAACTGCACCCAGAGCTCGCCGCGCAGCAGCCCCGCTCCATCGACTCGGCGACGGCGGGGACGTCCGCAACGGGCTCGGCCACTCAATCCGCGTCGGTCCCCAACCAGCAGTCCTGATGGAATGGCCCGGCCGCCCGGAAGGCGAGCCCGCGCGCTGACCGCCAAGGCGATGGTCAGAGACGGCGTGGAGCTGGCCGGGGTGGTCGGGTCCACGGCAGCGGAAGTGTTGCGGACCCGCCGGGACCCGGTACTCGTCGCGCAACGCCGGCGGCAGGCAGCTGTCCGGCGGCTACGGATCTGGTCAGCCGGTGCCGTGGTGACGGCCCCGTTGGCGGCCGTTCAGGTCGTCGGCCTGGTGAACCAGGGTGTTCAGCTCGGCGTACTTGTCGCGGTGATCTTCCTGGTCGCTGCGTTCCTGTGGTGTGTGGTCGAGATAGCGCGGTCCGCCGCGGATCTGCGTGCCCGGTCGAGAGCGCTCGCCAAGCTGCCCGCCGCTGCGCCGCCCAGACCCGCGGTCGGCGGCACGGCGCGGCGGGAGATCGCCCCGTTGAACGAGTACTCCACTAGCTTGCGACGGCTGGTCGGCCTGGTTGGTATGACCGACGACACAGGTCTTGCCGAGTTGCGTGCGGGCGTCCTGCGGTCGGCCGATGACGTCGAAAGGCGCCTCCGCGAGCGCGCTCGCGAGCTCGGCGATGTTGTGCGGTCTCGGCGCTCGGCACCGCCGGAGGGTCGGGAGGTCCTGGACGACACGGTTGACGCCTTGCGGCGGGAGTTGCGCGACGGCGTGGCCGGGTACGCAGAGTTGGTCGCCGCCGCCGGCGATGCCGCGTCCGCCACCCGGGAACTGCGGGCGCATGCAGCGGCATCGTCGGTCCTTGCGGTGCCTGCCCGGCCCGCGGTGCCTGCCCGGTCTGCTGGTTCGGCCACCGAGCGGCGGCCGGACGAGCTCCCGCCGACGGCTGGTCGTCGGCTCCCGGGTCGTCGCGGGGCAGGTTCTGGACCGAGTCCGAGTGGGTCGCCCGATCCGGCTGTGACTCCGCTTCGGCACGAGCTCGCCGACTCAGTCGACCGGCTACATTCGCTGGCCGCCGGGATGCGGGAGCTCACCCGGGGCTGACCCCGCCGCCGAGGGGGCAGCGGCGCGCAGGCCCGGCCACAGCATGTCCAGGACCAGCTCCGGTAGGTCCGCCCTATTTCCGGACCGGCCCATGCCATGCGCTTGCAGCAACATCGGTCCGACCAGGGCCATCATGGCGACCTCGATGTCGAGGTCGGCCCGCAGCTCGCCGGCCGCGATGCCACGGCGTAGCACTTCGGCCAGCCAACGCCGGCGGGGCACGATGACCCGCTCGATGTACTCGTCGTAGAGGTCCGGCTGGCTGGCGCTGTACACCATCATCCGGGGCATGATCCGGCTGGCCAGGGAGCCGGCCTCGCGCCGCGCGATATGCCGGAGCGCGGCGAGCAGGTCCTCGTGAACACCATGATGTTCGGCGGCGCTGTCGGGACCGGCGGCGCTGTCGGGACCGGCACCGCTGTCGGGTCGGGCGGCGGCGTGGCTCTCATCCGGGAGATCAGCATTTAGGGTGGCCAACGCGTCGATGACCAGTTCGCGTTTGCCCGGCCACCGGCGGTAGATCGTCGTCTTGCCGACCTCCGCCTGGACCGCGACGGCTTCGACCGACAGTGCGTGATAGCCCTCCTCGGCGAACAGCTGAAGAGCGGCGTCCAGGATCGCTCGATCAACCCGTTCGTCGCGGGGCCGGCCGGGTTTGCGACCGCTCGGGTCGCCATCAGCCGCATCGATCACCGCTGTAATGCCGCCTGCGCGCTGAGAACAGCCTCACCGGGTTCGTTTCGATCGTGATCGGGCGCGAAGTGCCGGCCGGTTTGAGCCGTTTCCCGGGCGCTGATGTCGTCCTCGAGCGCGGCATGCCGGCCATACGGCCGGTTGTTGGCACTCAATCCCCGGCTGTCATCTGTGGTGGCCGCCAGCAACGGGATGCTCTCAACGGAACGGGAAGCGCCAAGACCGGCTGCCGGGGTGGCGGATTCTCCGCGCTCCATGGCGGGTCCGCCATCGTCACCGGCGGGGCGGGGATCGGCGGGGCGGGGATCGGCGGGGCGGGGATCGACGGGGCGGGGATCGCCGGGGCCTGAACCTGTCCACGCGACCTCCTCGGCCTGGGCAGGCAGTCGCAGCAGGATCACCAGGATGGCGACCACCAGCAGTCCCGCGGATACCAGAGCGGCGGTGTGCAGCGCCGGCATGAACGCGTCGTTGGCCGCCAGCCGCAGTTGTTCGACCGCGGAGGCCGGTGCCGCACCGGATGCTGCCAGCCTGCCCGCCACTTCGTTGGTGCCGCCGATCGAATCGGTCGCCGCCTGCAGAGCCTCAGGCGGCAGCCCCTTGTCCTGCAGGACAGGACTGATGTTGTTGCTGTACACCGTTCCCACCACCGACGACAGGACCGCGACGCCCAGGACCGCGCCCACCTGGCGAACCGTGTTCTGGACCGCCGATCCCGAACCGGATCGCTCCGGCGGGGTCGCCAGCGTCATTCGGGTTGTCGACGGCGCGATCGTATTGCCCAACCCGAACCCGAATACGCACCCGATGATGATCAGGACCCAGACCGGTGTGTCGGGCGTGATCAGGGCGAAGCTGATCATCCCGGCCAACGCAAAGGCGAGGCCGACAGCGATCACCGTCCGGGCGCCGAATCGTTCGACCATCCCCGCGCTTCGGGGTGCGCCCAACAATTGGCCGACAGCGAAGGGCAACACCAGCAACCCCGCCTGCAGCGGTGACCAACCCCGGACTATCTGGTAGTAGAAGGTCAGGAACAGCAGCGTCCCTTGCATGGCGGCGAAGGCCAGCGACACCCCGGTCAACGGGACCGAGAAGGAGCGGATGCGGAACAGGGACAGATCGATGGAGGGGTGGCTGCTGCGGTACTCGTACCACCCGAACGCCGTCAGGACGCCGACCCCGAGCACGACGAAACCCCAGGTCGACGGGGCGGCCCAGCCGACGGTCGACGCGTTCTGGATCCCGTAGACCACCAGGAACAGGCCGATGACCGACAGTGCCAGACCCCACGGATCCAACCTCCGCGGGTTCGGATTCTTGGTCTCCGGGACCAAGATAGTGATACCAACGATGCCGATCAGCACAACGGGCACATTGATGAAGAACACCGAGCCCCAGTCGTTGCCGGTCAGCCAATGGAACCAGTTGGGGTGCTCGAGCAGCAGACCTCCGAGAACCGGTCCGAGTGCCACGGCTCCACCGACCGCCGCAGACCAGACACCGATCGCCTTGCCTCGTTCCTGCGGCGGGAAGATCACCGTGATGATCGACAGCGACACCGGCATGACGGAGGCGCCGCCGATTCCCATCAGTGCCCGGAAGCCGATGAGCTGGCCCGGACTGGTGGCGAACGCACACAAGGCGGACGCCACGCCGAACAGCACCAGCCCGATGAGCAGGATCCTCTTCCGGCCGAACCGATCACCCATCACGCCCCAGGTGAACAGCAGAGCGGCGAACGCGAGCGAGTAGGCATTGATGGCCCAGACCAGCTGGTTCTGGGTGGCGCCGAGGTCTTCCTGGATCGTCTTGAGCGCGACGTTCAGGATGGTGTTGTCCAGAATAACCACCAGCAGTCCGACCACAAGGACGACCAGAGCCTTCCATCGCTGCGGGTAGGTGCCGGTGGCCGTTGCTGGCGCCTGCGGCGCTGTATCGGTGGTCAATGCTGGTCCTTGGGCTCGAAGCGATGCTGGGTGTGGTGTCGGTCGTTCCGGGTGAGCGTTCAACGAATCGATCAATACAAGACGGTACCGTATCGTTTCAGTAGCGAACAGTCCCGGCCCGCTCGACGGGTCACCGCCGCCGGCGGAGCATCAGGATGAGCACCACCAGCGAGGCGATGAGGCCGGCACCGATGGTCAGCTGGCCGAGGGGGCTCGACAATCCAGTGGGATCCACGGAGTCAGTGTGCGCCGGGGGTCCGACAGTGGGGTGGGACGACCGTTCTCGCCCACGCCGGCCAGGGGAGCCGTGACCCATCGGTATGGTGTGAACCCGTGCGCCTGACCGAGTTCCGCCGTCTCATGCAGGCGCAGTTCGGGGAACTGCGCGCGCCCTCCGTCACCCGGGATCATGTCTTCGGCGTGCTCGGGGGCCGGACCGCGGACGAGGCGTTGGCCGCCGGTGAGGATCCACGAGCGGTCTGGCTGGCCGTGTGCGATGACTACGACGTACCTGCCCAGATGCGGTACGGGTTGCCCGACTGATCGACTGCGGCGGCGGTTCCCAGGTGGGGGGTGCCAGGTGGCGTGTCCTAGGTGGGGCCCCGGCCGGCAAAGGCTGATCTAGAGCGTCGGGGTGATGCGGTCGTCTTCGGAACCATCGCGCGAACCATCGCGTGGATGGTGCAGCAGGGACCGTGCCCGGGCGATCGCGCTGGGGGTGTCCGGGAAGATCCGGTCGTCGGTCCGAAGGTCGGCGGCGATCCCCAGAGTTGCCAGGATCTCGTCGTGGTGCGGGCGAATCCCCGACAGCAGCACGATGATTCCGCGTCGTTCCAGCCTGTCGATCGCATCGCCGAGCACCCTGGCCCCCGTGACATCGAGCGTTGAGATCCGGGACAGCCTCAAAATGACCACCTTGACGGTGGCGATCTCGGTGAGTTCGAGCAGGAATCGATGAGCGGCAGCGAAGAAGAGGGGTCCGTCGATGCGGTAGGCGACGATGTGCTCGGCGAGGAGTTCCTGCTCGTCACTGTCGTGATCCATCGGGTCGAGCGGTACCTGGTGCAACTGGGCCGAGCGTGAGACCGACCGAAGTGCCAAGACGACGGCGATAGCGACGCCGACGGCTACCGCGGTGATCAGGTCGACGGCGACAGTCACCACGAAGGTCACGGCCAGCACGACGGCATCGGAGCGGGTCGCCTTCATCATGGCGACCAGGGACCCGACCTCGATCATCTGCACGCAGGTTGCGATGAGTACGCCGGCCAGAGCGGGCAGCGGAATCCCGCCGACCAAGGGCGCCGCGAGCAGCACGATCACCGCCAACGCCGCCGAGTGGGTCACCGCGGCCAGCCGGGACCCGGCACCCGCCCGGACGTTCACCGCGGTTCGGGCGATGGCGGCCGTGGCGGGGACGCCACCGAACATCGGCACGACAAGGTTCGCGACACCCTGGCCGAACAGTTCCCGGTCCGCGTCGTGTTGCTGTCCGACGGTCATGCCATCGGCGACCGTGGCCGAGAGCAGCGACTCCAGGGCGCCGAGCGCAGCGACGGCGAGCGCGGACGGGATCAGTGCGGCAAGCAACGCGGGATCGAAGAAGCCGAGGGTGGGAGTGGCCAGGCCCCCCGGGAGCGTCCGGAGTTGAGCGACGGGGAGTTTCGCCAGATCAACCGCAATGGTGGCCGCGGCGACGACAGCCAATGACATCGGGATGCCGGGCCGCCAGCGGGCGGCCAGCAGGATCAGGGCGGCGACACCGACGGCAATCAGCAGCGACCAGAGGTCTGGGTTCGCCAGGAAGTTCCGCACCGCGCCGAAAGCGGACTGCCAGGCCTTGTCGCCTTCTCCGGTCGTCCCTAGCATCGCCGGTACCTGTTGCAGCACAATGACAACCGCAATGCCCGCGGTAAAGCCCTCGATTACCGGGGCGGGCAGGTACCTGGCGGCGCGACCCAACCCGCTGAACGCCGCCAGCACCAGGAATCCGCCGGCCATCAAACCGACCATTAGGACCCCGTCGGTGCCGAACCGATGCATCACCGGAATCAGGACAACGGTCATTGCCCCCGTCGGCCCGGATACCTGCAGGTTGGAGCCGCCGAAGATTCCCGCCAGCGCGCCGGCGATGATCGCGGTGATCAGACCTGCGGCAGCGCCCAGGCCGGATGCGGCCCCGAACGCCAGGGCGAGCGGTAGGGCAACGATCGCGACGGTCAAACCCGCGAGTGCGTCCCGCCGTGGGCGCCGGCGCACCGCCGCCCAATCCCGCGCATTCGGCAACATGGCCGTCAGCCGCGGCGGCACAATCGTCACGGCGTCGCCGACTGGTTAGGCGGCAACGACCCGTGGCCCGACTGGCCAGTGATCCGCATCGCGGGCGCGTGTGTCTTGCCCGGCCAGTCGCTCTGGTGCTGATTGCACGCTGACATGGGCCGCTCTCGCCGTCGGTCGTTCGCCATGGGTGCCACGTACTGATGATCTGTCGGGTTGTCAGCTGGCTACACGGCCGAAGGTCCCGATGCACGGTGCTCGCAGCTCAATCCAGGCGGTCAGGTCCATGAACCGGCCGCTGAGCAGGTGCCCGCGTTGCTCGGACGGTGCCTGTTGCTGGTGAAGAATTCTGATGCAACACGCCGACCCTGGAATCGGTCGCGTCGAACAGATGTACGTCTAGAGTTGTCCCCATGCCCTCGAACCATCCCCAATCGATGACGCCGAGGGTGGCTGTCGGTGGTCTGTCCTAGCGTCGGCAACGACAAGCACGAAGACACTCTTTCTCGGCTCCGCCGCTACTCGGAGCCAGCCGAACATCGAAGGAAAGGCACGGGGTAGGTCATGACGGCACCGGATCGTGAGAAGGCTCTCGGGATCGCGCTCGCGCAGATCGAGAAGCAGTACGGCAAGGGCTCCATCATGCGGCTGGGGGACGAGGGTCGTGCACCCGTCGAGGTGATCCCGACCGGATCCATCGCCCTCGATGTTGCGTTGGGAATCGGGGGTCTGCCCAGGGGCCGGGTTATCGAGATCTATGGGCCGGAGTCATCCGGCAAGACCACAGTGACGCTGCACGCCGTCGCCAGCGTCCAGGCCGCCGGTGGTATCGCGGCCTTCATCGACGCGGAGCACGCCCTGGATCCGGAGTACGCCAAGGCTCTCGGGGTGGACACGGACGCCCTGCTGGTCTCCCAGCCGGACACCGGTGAGCAGGCCCTGGAGATCGCCGACATGCTGATCAGGTCCGGCGCCATCGACCTGGTGGTGGTCGACTCGGTTGCCGCGCTGGTGCCACGCGCGGAGATCGAGGGCGAGATGGGTGACAGTCACGTCGGATTGCAGGCGAGGTTGATGTCCCAGGCGCTGCGAAAGATTGCTGGTGCGCTGAACAACACCAACACCACGATGATCTTCATCAACCAGCTGCGGGAGAAGATCGGCGTCATGTTCGGCTCGCCCGAGACGACCACCGGCGGTAAGGCGCTGAAGTTCTACGCCTCCGTCCGGTTGGACATCCGGCGGATCGAGGCGCTCAAGGACGGCACCGACGTCGTGGGCAACCGGACGCGGGTCAAGGTGGTGAAGAACAAGATGGCACCGCCGTTCAAGCAGGCCGAGTTCGACATCATTTACGGCCTGGGCATTTCCCGTGAAGGATCGTTGATCGACGTCGGCGTCGAGCAGGGCCTGATTCGCAAGGCCGGTGCCTGGTACACCTACGACGGCGAGCAGCTCGGTCAGGGCAAGGAAAATGTCCGAACCTTCCTGAAGGAGAACCCGGACATCGCCAACGAGGTCGAGAAGCGGATCAAGGAAAAACTGGGCGTCGGCGCCCGGATCGATGTCGATGCACCGGTGCCGGCGCCGGTCGACTTCTGATCGGGTCGTGGCATACATGAACTCGAGCCCGACATGATCGGTAGCGGCAGTGGTGGCCACAGGCGCAGCGGGCGAGCGGGATCAGGATCCAGACGAGGTGGCGAACTCGGAGGTCACCCCGAGGACGACCGGGGCGATCCGGAGGCGGTGGCAAAGGCGATCTGCCTTCGGCTGCTGACCGGGGCTGCTCGCCCGCGGGCAGCCCTTGAAACCGCCCTTCGGCAGCGCGGCATACCTGATGATGTCGCCGACCGGGTGCTGACCCGGTTCTGCGAGGTGGGCCTGATCGATGACCGGGCATACGCGGCGGCGTTCGTTGCTGCCAAGCACCGTGAACGTGGTCTTGGCACGTCGGCGCTGCGGACAGAGCTGCGGCACAAGGGGATCGACGACCAGATTGTGCAGGTCGCCGTTGAGGTGGTCGACGAGGCGGCTGAGCGGGACCGGGCAGCGCTGCTGATCCGTAGGCGGGTGGATGCGGCGATGGCGCACGGGGTCGTGACCGCACGCCGCCGCCTGGTGGGTCTGCTCGCCCGGCGCGGGTACTCGGCGGAGCTCTCACGCCAGGTCGTGGACGAAGCTCTGCGGGACTACGAGGCCGACGACGAGTCGGTGGGTGGGTGGTCGAGCTAGTAGCGATCACCCGCACCGCCCACCCGCACCGCCTACCCGCACCGCCCACCGCCCGTCAGGGTGCCCGAAGGCCAGGTCGAACGGGCTCCTACCTGGGTGGATGCCCCGCGCCTGAGCGGGTCGGCTTGACCCCCGGTGCCTGGCTCCCTAACCTCGAGGTCAACAGGAGAGTCACATGACGCGCACCGTCGGTGTGCGCGACCGATAGCGGCGAGTGTGCCGTACCTGCTCCGGTGTTTCGGAGCCGTCAACGGTGGTGCGGAAAATGCGTCGGCATCGTTGGCGTACCCGTCGGATGGATCGTGTCGACGACCCTCCTGCCGGCCCGACGGTCGGGCGGTTGGCGCCTCCGCGTCCCGCCTTCGCGCGGCTCCGATGAGGGAGGGGTGAATGTCCGACACTCTCGTGGTCGTGTTGGTGGTCGCGCTGATCGTGGCCCTCCTTGCTGTCGCCATGTTGGCACGGCGACGTCCGGCCGCTCCTGCCGCCTTCGACCCCGACGCCCTGCGGCGCCTGGTCGAGGACGCCGTCGCCCGGCCGGCGGTCGCGCCGGCGACAAACCCAGCTGCTCTCACCGACAGCCCCTCCACGCCCGAGGTGGCCGCGGCCGCCGAACCCGACCTGGGTCGGTTCGCCTTGCTCAGCCACGAGGCCACCGCTGCCGCAGAGGCGGCCGATGCGGTCCGGCGGACGGCCGCCCAGGCCGCCGACGAGTTGCGGTCCCGGTCCCGGCATGACGCCGATCAGGTCAGGGCAGATGCCAGGGCCGAGGCCGAGCGCACCGTGGCATCCGCGCGCGCACAAGCCGCCGAGCTCCGCGAGGGTCTGGAGAACGAGCGGAACCGGATCACCGTCGAGGCGACAGCTGCCCTGGCCGAGGACCGTAAGGAACTCCAGGACGCCGAACACCGACTTCGGGCCGCCACCCAGACCCTGGCCGACGAGCAGCAGGCGTTGGCCGCCGAGCGCCGCCGGATCGGCGCCGACCAGGGTGAGCTGCTGTCCACCAAGAAGGCGTTGGAGGCCAAGGCTCAGGCGCTGGCCGCTGAACGGTCCGACGTCACCGCCCAGGCGGACGCCCTCGACCAGCGGGAGCGTGAGCTGACCGGGGCTGACGCGGCGCAGCAGGCGGAACTGGTGCGGATCTCCGGGCTGACCACCGCAGCGGCGAAGGCGGAACTACTGGCCACCCAGGAGGAGTCGGTCCGCCGGGACGCCGCGATGATGATCAGGCGGATCGAGAGCGAGGCCCAGGACTCCGCCAAGCAGCGGGCCCGGGCGATCGTCGCGGAGGCCATTCAGCGCGTTGCCTCCGATCAGACGGCACAGACCGTGGTCGCCGTCGTGCACCTACCGGCCGATGACGTGAAAGGCCGGATCATCGGGCGCGAAGGCCGCAATATCCGGGCTTTCGAGACCGTCACCGGGGTCAACGTCATCATCGACGACACTCCGGAAGCCGTGCTGCTGTCGTGCTTCGACCCGGTACGGCGGGAGGTCGGCCGGATCACCCTGGAAATGCTGATCGAGGACGGCCGGATCCATCCGCATCGCATCGAGGAGGCGTACGAGCGAGCCAAGGACGAGGTCGACGTGCTCTGTCGACGGGCCGCTGAGGACGCCATGTTGGCCGTCCGGGTCACCGACCTGCACCCGGAACTGGTGGCACTGGTCGGCCGGCTGAAGTACCGGACGTCGTACGGGCAGAACGTGTTGGGTCATCTGGTCGAGACGGCGCACATCGCCCGGGGGATGGCGGTCGAACTGGGGATCGATCCGACCGTGGTCAACCGGGGTGCGTTCCTGCACGACATCGGCAAGGCGCTGACCCACGAAGCCCAAGGGTCGCATGCGATCGTGGGCGCCGAGCTGGCCCGCAAGTACGGCGAGTCCGAGGACGTCGCGAACTGCATCGAAGCCCACCACGACGAGGTGCCACCGGCCACCGTCGAAGCCGTTCTCACCCAGGCGGCTGACGCCTGCTCTGGGGGCCGGCCCGGCGCTCGTCGCGAGTCCCTGGAGTCCTACGTGCAACGGCTGGAAAAGATCGAAGCCATCGCCACCGCCAAGCGCGGGGTGGAGAAGGTCTTCGCCATGCAAGCCGGTCGTGAGCTACGGGTGATGGTCAAACCGGACGTGGTGGACGACCTGGAGGCCCACGTGCTGGCGCGCGAGGTGGCCAAGCAGATCGAGGAGGAACTCACCTACCCGGGCCAGGTCAGGGTGACCGTCATCCGGGAGTCACGGGCGACGGAGATTGCCCGCTGACGCACGCCGCACAGGACGTCAGCGGACCTCGTCGACGCCCGGAACCCCAAGTACCTCGACCGACTGGCGGCCGGCGACCCCGCCCTCGTTCTCGGCAAGGGTCACCCGCGGGCCACTGGAACCGCCGCGGCGGGTCCGCAGGTACCGCTCCAGAAAGTGCGAGGCGGAGCTGAGCGCGATGTTCAGCACGACGTAAACCAGGGCGACCACGATGTAGGTGGGTAGTAGGTTCCCGTACGCACTGGCCGAGGTGTTCGCGGCCCGCCGGAGCTCGACATACCCGACCAGGATCCCGCCGAGGGCGGTGTCCTTGACGATCACCACCAGTTGACTGACCACCGCCGGCAGCATGCTCGTCACGGCCTGCGGCAGCAGGACGATCGTCATCAATTGGGTCTTGTTCAATCCGATCGCCAGCGCCGCCTCGGTCTGTCCGCGGGGAACCGCCAGGATCCCGGCCCGGACCACCTCAGCCAGGACCGAGCCGTTGTACAGGACCAGACCGATCACCACGGCGGCGAACGGGCTGGATACCCCCAGCACCGAGAACCACAGCTGGAAGGCGAACAGCATCAGGATGATCACCGGGATCGACCGAAAGAACTCCACTACCACGCCGGCCGGCCAGCGGACCCAGGAATGGTCGGACATCCGGGCGATCCCGAGCAACGCCCCGATCGGCAGCGCGATGAGCACGCTGACGACGGCGGCCTGCAACGTCGCGATCAGGCCGGGCAGCAGGTACGTCGTCCAGTTCTGCGCTTCCAGGAACGGCGACCATTTCTCCGACGTCAGTTGGTTCTTGCCGGCCAGGACCGACAGCACCCACCAGACCAACGCCGCGAGCAGCACCGCAAAGATCAGGCTCAGAATCAGGTTGACCCGTTTGGCTTTCGGCCCGGGGATGTCGTACAGCACGGTCGCCCGGTCGCTCACCGCCGCACCTCAATCAACGTTGCACCGCGTTCCGCTTGGCCAGGGCGCCGAACAGCAGGCCCGTCGGCAGGGTCAGGATGATGAAACCGGCCGCGATCACCAGGAACACCGCGGTGAACTTGTCGGCCTCGTTCTCGATCAGCGTGTTCATCAACAGCGCTGCCTCAGCAACGCCGATGGCCGACGCGACCGTTGTGTTCTTGGTCAGCGCGATGAGCACCGAGCCCAACGGCGCGATGACCGCTCGGATCGCCTGCGGCAGGATCACGATTCCGAGGACCTGGGTGAACGTCAACCCGATCGCTCTGGCCGCCTCGGCCTGACCGGCGGGGACCGTGTTGATGCCCGACCGGATGGCCTCGCAGACAAAGGTCGAGGTGTAGATGATGAAACCGAGGACGGCCAAGCGGAAGTTCTGTGAATCCAGGAAGGCCTGTGGGTTCACGCCCGGCTGCCGGCTGGCCAGCCGCAACCCGAGCTGGTTGGCCACCACCTGCGACATCATGATGATGATCAGCGTGAGCGGAACGTTGCGGATGACATTGACGAAACCGGCGCCGAACGCCCGCATCAACGGCACCGGGCTCACCCGCATCGCCGCCAGCAGTACCCCGAGCACGAACGCACCGATCGCCGACCAGAACGTGAGCTGCACGGTCAGCCAGAACGCTCCGAGGATGTCGTAGCGCGGATCGGTCAGAAAGCTGAAATTCACCGGTTCCTCCTGGTGACGCCTGTCGTGGGCAAGGCAGGACGGTCATCCCCGCTGGGGAGGCCAAGCGAGCGGCCGCGGCGGGCTAACGCACGCGCGGCGAGCATCATGCCCCGCCGGGTGGCAGGGCGTGATGCTCGCCGCACAGGTCAGCTGCCCGGGGTGGGCGGAGCCGGGATGGCGAAACCGGACGGCCCGACGGTGCTGTCCAGTGCCGTCTTCCAGCTGCCGTCGCTGATCATCTTGGTGATCGCGGCGTTGATCGCCGTGGTCCCGGCGTCATCACCCTTCTTCAGGCCGATGCCGTAGTTCTCCGTGGAGAATCCCTTGCCGACGACCTTGAGCTCACCCGGGTACTGCGCCGCGAAACCGGCGAGGATGACGTTGTCGGTAGTCACCGCCTCGACCGCCCCGGACCGCAAGGCCTCCACGCATTCGGTGTAGGTGCCGTACTCCTGCAATGCGACGTCCGCGGCGTACTTGTCCTTGACCTTCTGTGCCGAGGTCGACCCGGTCACCGAGCAGAGGATTTTCCCGGCCATCGCCTCCGGCCCGGTGATGTCGGCGTTGTCCGCCTTGACCAGCAGATCCTGCGCGGCGACGAAGTACGGTCCGGCGAAGTTGACCTTCTCCTTGCGGGTGTCGGTGATCGAGTAGGTCGCGACGATGTAGTCGACCTCGCCCCGGTCGATCAGACCCTCGCGCTCGGCCGACTTCGACTCCTTGAACTCGATGGAAGCCGGGTCGACGCCCAGATCCTTCGCGACGTACTTCGCGACCTCCACGTCGAACCCGGCGAACGAGCCGTCCGGCTTCTTCAGGCCCAGGCCCGGCTGGTCGAACTTGATGCCAACCGTGAGCTTGCCGGCCTTGGCGTGATCCATCAGGGCAGAGGCCCCGCCGGTGGTCCCGCCTGCGGACGACACTGCCGATCCGGCAGCGCTGGTGGCAGCGCCGGCCGCTGAACTGGCACCGGAGCTGGCCCCTGAGGCCACGCTCTTAGCTGCGCTGGTGGCGGCGCCGGCGGCACTGCCGGCCGCGCTGGTCGCCGCTCCCGCGGCGCTGGTAGCGCTGGACGCTGCGGTGGTGCCACTGCTACCGCAGCCGGCAACGACCAGAGCGATGGCAGCCGCTCCGGCCACGGTGGTAGCAAGCATGCGCACTCTCATGCGATGGGTCCTTCCGGTGTTCGTCCGCGTGGGTCCGTCCCAGCGGGTAGAGCTGAGGTCAAGGAAAGTCAGTGGGTCAGCAGGTCAGTGGGTCAGCAGGTCAGTGGGTCAGAATCTTCGACAGGAAATCTCGCGCCCGGTCGCTTTTGGGGGCGGTGAAGAAGGTCTCCGGCGGTGCGTCCTCGACGATCTCGCCGCCGGCCATGAACAGCACCCGGTCGCCCGCCTTGCGGGCGAAGCCCATCTCGTGGGTGACGACGACCATGGTCATCCCCTCCTTGGCCAGCGACACCATCACGTCCAGTACCTCGTTGACCATTTCCGGGTCGAGCGCACTGGTCGGCTCGTCGAACAGCATCACCTTGGGTTTCATCGCCAGGGCGCGGGCAATGGCGACCCGCTGCTGCTGTCCGCCGGAGAGCTGCGCGGGCAGCTTGTCCTTCTGCTCAGCGATGCCGACGCGTTCCAGCAACGACACCGCGAGGTCGTCGGAGTCCTTCTTGGACATCTTCCGGACCTTGGTCGGCCCCAGCGTGACGTTCTGCAGGATCGTCTTGTGGGCGAACAGGTTGAACGACTGGAAAACCATGCCGACGTCGGCGCGGAGCTGGGCCAGGCCCTTGCCCTCGGCAGGGAGCGGAACCCCGTCGATGGTGATCTGCCCGGAATCGATCGCCTCCAGACGGTTGATCGTCCGGCACAGGGTGGATTTCCCGGAGCCGGAGGGGCCGATGACGATCACCACCTGGCCGGCAGGAACGTCGAGCTGGATGTTCTTGAGGACGTGCAGCGAACCGAAGTGCTTGTCCACGTTCTGCATGCCTATCATCGGCCGGCCGTTCGTCGGTGCGTCGTTGACCACGCTCACAAAGCCTCCCGGGGACGGTGCCGCAGCCTCGGCTACGGGGTGTGCTGAGCCTGTCACACCCGACCTGAGGTCGACACCGAGTTGTCCAGGAGTAACCAAACCTTGATGCAACGGCCGGCCCGCGCGCCGAAGTGGCTGACTGAGGGCATAGTTCCGGTGACGCGCGGTAGTCACGGCGAGGCCCATGCTGCTCTCTACGGCGCGGGGTGCCGAATGGTTCTCTGCGGTCGCGGGCACGGGGGACCGCCCCGAGCCACGTACCCTGTTCGGCGTGAGTGCCCCCCTTACCTCCACCGTCCGCCCGTTGGGCAGTCATGCCGCACCGCCGGTCGGGCGGCGCACCTACCAGGTGCGGACCTACGGCTGCCAGATGAACGTGCACGACTCGGAGCGGCTCTCCGGGTTGCTGGAACAGGCCGGGTACGTGCCGCCAGCTGCCGGCAGCCTCGCCGATGTGGTGGTGTTCAACACCTGCGCGGTCCGGGAGAACGCCGACAACAAGCTGTACGGCAACCTCGGTCACCTGGCGTCGGTAAAGGCCAAGCACCCCGGTATGCAGATCGCGGTCGGCGGTTGTCTGGCGCAAAAGGACCAGAGCGAGATCCTGCGCCGCGCTCCGTGGGTCGACGTGGTGTTCGGTACCCACAACGTCGGTTCGCTGCCGACCCTGCTGGAACGGGCCAGGCACAACGACGAGGCCCAATTGGAGATCCTGGACGCCCTGGAGGTCTTCCCGTCGTCCCTGCCGGCCAAGCGCGACTCACACTATTCGGGCTGGGTCTCGATCTCGGTCGGCTGCAACAACACCTGTACGTTCTGCATCGTCCCGTCACTGCGCGGCAAGGAGGCCGACCGGCCACCGGGTGATGTCCTGGCCGAGGTCGAGATGCTCGCTGCTGACGGCGTTCTCGAAGTGACGTTGCTGGGCCAGAACGTCAACTCCTACGGCGTTCAGTTCGGCGACCGGGCCGCGTTCGGAAAGTTGCTGCGCGCCTGCGGCACTGTCGACGGCCTGGAACGGGTGCGTTTCACCTCACCGCACCCGCGGGATTTCACCACCGACGTGATCGAGGCGATGGCGCAGACTCCCAACGTCTGCCCGCAACTTCACATGCCGCTGCAATCCGGGTCCGACCGGGTGCTCCGCTCGATGCGCCGGTCCTACCGCAGCGAGCGTTACCTGGCGATCCTGGCCGAGGTCAGGGCCGCGATGCCGGACGCGGCCATCAGCACCGACATCATCGTGGGTTTTCCCGGTGAGACGGAGCAGGATTTCCAGGCCACCCTGGACGTCGCGGCCGCGTCGCAGTTCGCGACGGCCTTCACCTTCCAATACTCGCCGCGGGCCGGAACGCCGGCGGCGAGCATGCCGGGGCAGGTACCGCGCGAGGTGGTCACTGACCGGTTCGCCCGGCTGATGGAGGTGGTCGACGCCTCGGCGTTGGCCGGCAACCGGGCGTTGGTCGGCCGCGAGGTCGAGGTGCTGGTGGCCACCGGTGAGGGACGCAAGGACGAGGGCCGCGGCCGGCTCAGCGGCCGGGCCAGGGACGGCCGGCTGGTGCATTTCGCGCCGACCGGTCCCGCGGTCGACCGGACGATCCGCCCCGGCGACGTGGTGACCACGACCGTCAGCTACGCCGCGCCGCATCACCTGGTTGCGGACGGGCATGTCGGCGGGCACCGCCGGACCAGGGCGGGGGACCGGTTCGAGGCCGGTGCGTCCACCGTTCGCGCGGGTGTGCCCTCCGGGGCCGGCCCGCAGACCGGGGCCGGCGTGGTCCTGGGCCTACCGAGCTTCGGTCGCCCGCCGGCCGCCCCGTCGGACGCCCCGTCGGACGCCCCGGCGGACAGGGCGCCGGCCAGCGGGTGTTCGACGGGCTGACCGTCGCGATCACGGGTGGTCGGTGCCGGGTGCTACTGGTCGACCGCGTTTTGCGCGGTGGCTGCCCACTCCTGCCACTGGGCCGCCTGCGCATCGGCCTCCTTGGCCCGTCGTTCGTCGCCGGCCGCCCGCGCCTTTGCTGCCTGGGCACGGTAGGTGTCCACTCGGGATTGGAACTGCGCGATCCGGGCGGTGGCTTCCGGGTCGGTGCGGCGCCAGTGCCGGTCCTCGGCGGATCGGAGCCTGTCCTCGACCGCCTTCAGCCTGGCGTCCAGCTCGCGGATACGTTCCCGCGGGACCTTTCCCGCCGCTTCCCACCGTTCCTGGATCGATCGCATTTTTGCTTTCGCTGCGTCCAGACCCGTTGCTGGGTCGATGATCTCGGCCTCCGCCAGGAGCTGGTCCTTGATCGCGGCGTTCGCCGCGAATTCGGCGTCCCGATCGGAAAATGTCTTGTTCCGGCGGGAGAAAAATGCCTCCTGGGCCGCTCGGAACCGGGCCCACAGTGCATCCTCGACGTCACGCGGGGCCCGGCCGGCCGCCTTCCACTGCTCCATCAGGTCCCGGTAGGCGGCGGCGGTCTCGCCCCAATCGGTCGCGTTGGACAGCGCCTCCGCCCTGGCGATCAAGTCCTCCTTGGCGTCCTTTGCGGCGCTGCGCTGCTTGTCCAGTTCGGCGAAGTGCGACCCGCGGTACCGGGTGAAGGTATCCCTGGCCTTGGCGAACCGCTTCCACAGGGCGTCGTCGGTCTTGCGGTCTATGCCGTGGATCGCCCGCCACTCGTCGACGATGGTCTTGAGCCTGTCACCGGTGGTCTTCCACTGGGTGGATTCGGCCAGCTCCTCGGCCTCGACGCACAGCGCTTCCTTGGCCTTCACCGTTGCGGCGCGGGCCGCGTTCCTGGCCTGCGACGCACCCGAGATCGCCGCGTCGGCGGCTCCGATGACGATTTCCAAACGGCTCGCCGCCGTGTCCAGGTCACCGATAGCCGCAAGGGATTCAACGGTCTCGCGCAAGGCGATGGCGTGTGCCTTGGTGGCCTTGGGATCTCCCGTTCCTGACGCGAGACGGGCTTCCAGCAAGGCGATTTCGGTGGAGAAGTCGTCGAACTTCCGCCCGAAGTGGGCCAGCCCGGCATCGTTGTCGCCGGCCTGCCAGTCGCCGACCGCCCGTTCGCCCGCGGCGGTCGTGACGTAGACGACGCCGGCCTCGTCGATGCGGCCCCACAGGTGTGGGTCGGTGGGCTCCACGATCGGTTCCACCACCACGGAGTGGGCGGCCGACGGCACCGGGCTCGGACGTCCGGGAGCGCCGGGCCGACCGCCCGGACCTCCGGGACGGTTACGGGGCCCCTTTCGGGACGGATCCCGGCCACCCGGTTGGCGCCCCGGCCCGTTGGTACGGCGCCCGGGAGCGACCGGAACCTGGGTCCCGGGCTCGGGTGAGGGAGCAGTCGGTGCCGGCGCGGTGCTGGACTCCGCCGCGGCGCTGAACGTGTCAATAGTTTCTGGTTCGGCGTGGGGCACCGGGTTGGACTCAGGTGCTGATTCGGCGTCGGGTGCTGATTCGGCGTCGGGTACTGGGTTGGCGTCGGGTACTGGGTTGGCGTCGGGTACTGATTCGGCGTCGGGTGCTGGGCCGGCGTCGGTGGGCGCGGCGTCGGGGCCGGGAGGGCCGGCTTGCTCCACGGGAGTCACTGTGGGCATCGGCGCCGGCCGATGGACAGGGGTGACGGTGGGCATCGGCGCCGGCTGGTGGACAGGGGTGACGGTGGGCATTGGCGCCGGCTGGTGGACAGGGGCGGGGCTGGGCATCGGGGCGGGGGGGCGCACCGGACCGGTCGATGCCCCCTGGGACGATGCATCCCCATGCGGTGCCACTTCAGGTGGCGCCACCTCAGGCGATGCGACCTCAGACCGTGCCACTTCAGGCGATGCACCGTCAGGCGATGCCCCTTCAGTCGGTGCCGCCTCAGGCGGTGCCCCTTCAGTCGGTGCCACCTCAGGCGATGCCCCTTCGGACCGAGAGGCACCTGGGATCGCCGGGTTGTCACCGGCGGGCGCACTGTCGTCACTGCGGCGAACGGTGCGGTCGTCACCCCAGGATGGGCCGGGCCTTGATGTGCTGCTGTCCTGCGACATCTGCGGGACCTCCTACCGCTCGAGGGGGCCTCGCGAGACCCCCGGGCACCCTTCGGTGCCCCTCTACTTCGTGGCCGGCGTCACCGGTATCGCGTCCAGTGTGCCCGCCGAACCCGGTCCAGGCGAGGGCGGGTCCGCTCCTTCGCGCCGGGCAACGCGGCTTCGTCGCTGGTCACGGCCCCCGCCGAGATCATCGGGCCGGTCCAATCAGGCGTGACCCGGTTACCCGCCTACTACCCTGCGAGGGTGATCATCGGCGCGGCAGTCTGCCCCGCGGCCCCTTTCCTCGTCGAGGGTGTGGCCCCCGCCCTCGCCGAGCGGCTGTCGGCGGTCCGGTCGGCCTGTGATGACGCGATGACCGCGCTGCCACCGGCGGACGCCGTTCTGTTGCTGACCGTTCGCCGGGCCGCGAACGGCGAGCTGGTGCCGGGGCAATCGGAGCCGGGTGGGGGTGCACCGTGGCGCAGGTACCCGCCCGGAACCCCGATTTCGACTCGAGGCTTCGGCCGGGGCGCCGCGGCCACGCCGACCCTGGTCCTGCCTCCGGGATCGGGCGCGGTCGGCTCCCTGGTGTCAGGTCCCGCCGGGGCAGATGTCCTGGTCAGCCCGGTCCCTGCCATTCCGCTCGCTGTCGGCCCGGTCCCTGGCACCCCGGTCCCGGTCAGCCCGAATAATGGCCTTGATGATCCGGCCGTCGGCACGCTCGTCGGTGCCCAGCTTCTCGCCGGCCACCCCGGTCCGGTCACCGCGGTCGAGATCGTTGGTGACCCCGGGGCGGTGGTGGTCCTGCTGCAGGACGTTGTGCGCTCGCGTGCGCAGGTGTCCGTGGTGGTGGTCGCCGACGGTTCAGCCTGTCACGGTGATAAGGCACCGGGGGGCCCGGACGGGCGATCGTCGGGATTTGACGACGCGGTGACCGCGGCCTTTCGAGCCGGTGACCCCGATGCGCTCGCCGCCGCATGCCAGGACAAGGGGCTGGCCAGGCAGCTGCAGGCGGCGGTTGAACCACTCGTGGTGCTGGCCGCTCTGACCCGCACCCATCCGCCCGCCGCTGCTGAGGTGCGATTCGCGGCCGCACCGCTGGGGGTCTGGTACCTCGTCGGGTCCTGGCGGTGGGATAACCAGCAGCGCCAGCCTGGTGGTCGTCGGCAATGACGCGCCCCGCTTCAGGGGATCGTCCAACCGCCGGCTCTGGGCAGCCGGAACCGCGGCCGTTGCTGGTGGTCGCCGGCCCGACCGGCACCGGTAAGTCGCAGCTGGCCCTGGATCTGGCTGATCGGTTGGAGGGGGAGATCGTCAATGCCGATTCGATGCAGCTCTACCGCGGCATGGACATCGGGACGGCCAAACTGGCGCCCGCAGACCGGCGCGGCATCCCGCACCATCTCCTGGACGTCCTGGACATCACCCAGAGCGCAACCGTCGCCGCGTATCAGGAGCAGGCCCGGGCGGTCGTCGAACAGATCCGCGACCGCGGCCGGACGCCGATCCTGGTGGGCGGGTCGGGCCTGTACATCCAGTCGGTGATCGACGACATCTCCTTCCCGGCCACCGACCCGGCTATTCGAGCTGAGCTGGAAGGTGAGCTGGACCGGCGCGGCGTCGTTGAACTCTTCGGCCGGTTGCAGGCGTTGGACCCGGCGGCCGCGACCGCGATCGGCCCGGCCAACGGGCGCAAGATCGTTCGGGCACTGGAGGTCATCCGGATCACCGGGCAACCGTTCACCGCCACCCTGCCCCGGTGGGGCCGGCCCAGGTACGGCGCGGTGCTGCTGCGGTTGGATCGGCCCAACGATCAGCTCGACCCGATGCTGCTGGCCAGGGTGTGGCAGATGGTCCACGACGGTTTTCTCGACGAGGTGCGGACCTTGGACGCGGCTGGGCTGCGGACGGGCGTCACCGCGTCGCGCGCGCTGGGGTATGCCCAGTTCCTGGCCGTGCTGGACGGGCGGAGTGCCGTGGAGGATGCGGTGATCGCGACCGCGGCGGCCACCCGGCGGTTCGTCCGCCGGCAGCGATCGTGGTTCCGCCGCGACCATCGGATGATCGACCTGGACGCGAGCCTGGAGGGGCTGGCCGGCCGGGCCCTCGAAGCGGTCACCGGCCGCTGCGGGTCGGGGCAGGCCCGTACGCTGGACCGGTGATCAGCCCGGACCGGACCGACGGCGGCATCGCCTTCGTCAAGGGACACGGCACCGAGAACGACTTCGTCCTGCTGCCTGATCCCGACGGTTCACTGACCGTGAGTGCAACCCAGGTCCGGGCCCTGTGCGACCGGCGGGCCGGGATCGGTGCCGACGGGGTAATCCGGGTGGCTCCCGGGTCCGCCACTTCGTTCGTCATGGACTACTACAACGCAGATGGCAGCCCGGCGCAGATGTGTGGCAATGGCGCGCGGTTGTTCGCGCGCTTCCTGGTAGATGCCGGCTGGTCCCCTCCCGGTCGGGTCCATTTCCAGACCATGGGCGGCCTGCGAACGGCTGACGTTCCGGAGTCCGGCGACGTCACCATCGACCTCGGCCCCGTGCGGCTGGGCCCGAGTTCGGATGCAAGGGTGGCCGCCCTGAGCTTTCCGGGTGTCGCCGTCGACGTCGGCAACCCGCACCTGGTGTGCGTCACCAACGTCGGGTTGGCCACGCTCGATCTGGCCGAGCAGCCCTGGTTCGACCCCGAACAGTTCCCGGAGGGGGTCAACATCGAGTTCGTGTCCGTCCTGGACACCGACCGGGTGGCGATGCGGGTGCATGAACGCGGAGTGGGTGAAACCCGTTCGTGCGGCACGGGAACCGTGGCCGCGGCCGCGGTGTATCTGCACTCGACCGGGCGGGACGCGGGCTCGGTGACGGTGCAGGTTCCAGGCGGGACAGTGCGGGTGCGGATCGACGCCACGGGATCCACACTGACCGGGCCCGCGGTGATCGTCGCGTCCGGAGAGATCAATCCCGCGTTCTGGCGCCAGCACCGCTGAGGGGTGCCCTCGCCGCCGGTTCGTACGGCATCATCGACCTGCCGAGAAAAAGACTGGCCATCCGTGGCACCCTTGACGCATATGACTGTTCACTTTTCACGTCCCGTGGCCACCGACGACAGCCTGTCCGGTGCCGGTCCGGCTGACCGGGCTACCGAACACAGCGTCCACCCGGGCCGCGCCGGGCGGACGATCCCTGATGAACCGGGGCAGGTCGATCTGGCCGACCCGGAGCTGGGCGGCAACACCCAGGGCGACCGGGACCTGGCCGACCGAGCGGCGCTGCGCCGAGTCGCCGGCCTGTCGACCGAACTGCGTGACATCACCGAGGTCGAGTACCGCAAGCTGCAGCTCGAACAGGTGATTTTAGTAGGCGTCTGGTCCGGCGGAGTGGCCGCCGAGCAGGCCGAGTCGTCGATGGCGGAACTCGCCCGGCTGGCCGAGACGGCCGGCTCGGTCGTCCTCGACGCCCTGGTCCAGCGGCGCAGCCACCCGGACAGCGCGACCTACATCGGCTCCGGCAAGGTCAGTGAACTGCTCGGCGTGGTGGAGGCCACCGGCGCGGACACCGTGATCTGCGACGGCGAGCTGACGCCCAGCCAGCTGCGCAACCTGGAAGAACGACTGCGGGTGAAGGTGGTGGACCGGACCGCCCTGATCCTGGACATCTTCGCCCAGCACGCCCGGTCCAGGGAAGGCAAGGCGCAGGTCGAGCTGGCCCAACTGAACTACCTGGTGCCACGGTTGCGCGGCTGGGGCGCGGCACTGTCCCGGCAACGAGGCGGCCGGGTGGCGGCCGGTGCCGGCATCGGGTCACGTGGCCCTGGTGAGACCAAGCTCGAGATCGACCGGCGACGGATCCACAAGCGAATCTCACAGCTGAAGTCCGACCTGTCGGGGATGCGGCGGGTGCGGGACACCAAGCGCTCTCAGCGCAGGGCGAACGCGGTTCCGGCCGTCTCCATCGCTGGATACACCAACGCGGGCAAGTCATCCCTGCTGAACCGGCTCACTGAGGCGGGGGTGTTGGTGGAGGATGCACTGTTCGCCACCCTCGATCCGACGACCAGGCGGTCCCGCACCACTGATGGCCGGATCTACACGCTCACCGACACCGTCGGGTTCGTCCGGCACCTCCCGCACCAGCTCGTCGAGTCCTTCCGGTCCACCCTGGAAGAGATCGCAGACACCGATCTGCTGCTGCATGTGGTGGATGGTTCGGCCGATCACCCGGAGGAGCAGGTCGCCGCGGTGCGCGAGGTGCTCGGCGAGATCGATGCGCTCGCCGTCCGCGAGCTGATCGTCGTCAACAAGATCGACACCGCCGACGAGATGACCCTCACCAGATTGCGGCACGTGCTGCCCGACGCGGTTTTCGTCTCCGCGCGGACCGGTGAGGGGATCGAAGAGCTGCGGTATGTGATAGCCGCCGCCCTGCCCGACCCGGCGGTGGCCGTCGAGATCTTGATGCCGTTCACCGAGGGCGCGCTGGTCTCGCGGGTGCACGCCGAAGGGACTGTGCTCGATGAGCAGCACACCGCCGATGGCACCCGACTGCGCGCTCGGGTCTATCCCGACCTGGCCGGTGTGCTCGCCCCGTTCGGGGCGGCCGGCTGACAGGCGGTCCGTCCGTTTCGTTTGCTCGTAGCACCAGAACCGCCGTACCCCGGCCCGCCCCGTCCCGTCCCGCCCCAGGCGAGTTCGCACCATCAGGGTTGATTCAGTGCTGGTGAATTTCGTGCTGGTTGATTTCGTGCTGGCCGGTGACCGACGGCCGGGCCCCAGGTAACCTAGGGTTCGCGTGCGCTAGCAGCCCCCCAACCGGGGGGCCGGGCGCCAGGCGGGGTCGGCCGTAGCCGGCACGCCGCGGCGACCGGCGCCGCGTGGTCGAGGAGGAACAACATGGGCGGTCTGTCGTGGTGGCACTGGTTGATCATTCTTTCGGTCTTCATCCTGCTGTTCGGGGCGAAGAAGTTGCCTGAAGCCGCTCGAGGCGTCGGCCGCTCGTTGCGGATCCTGAAGTCCGAGGTCGGGGCGATGCACGAGGACGACGACCGGGCCAAGCAGGCGGCCACCGAAACGGACTACAGCGCATCGGTGCCCACCCCGACCGCTCAGATCACTGGTCCAACCGCCCCTGGGTCGCCCACCGGCCCGCCGCCCACGGCAACAAGCGCCGTTCCGGTGGTCAACGGCGTACCTGTCGACGAGCGCCGGACCTGAGCGCAGCAGGCTTTTTACCGGCTGGGCGTCCCCGCTGTACCGGCGGCTCATTCGGCCTGCTAGCCGACTCGCTCAAGCATGAGCAAGGAGTACCGGGACGCGTACTGGGAGGCGCGTACCGGCCGCGAGCCCCCGCCGAACTCATCGGCGGGGGCTCTGCAGTCTGCGACCACTGGTCACCCTGGGACTGACCACCTTGCGATTGCGACAGTGATCCGGCCGGTCAAAGCTTGCGCAGCACCGTCACGACCCGGCCCAGGACCACCGCATCGTCGCCAGGAATCGGCTGGTAGGCGGGGTTGTGGGGCATCAGGAGAACGTGTCCGTCCTTTCGTCTGAAGGTCTTGACAGTGGCCTCGCCGTCGATCATCGCAGCGACGATGTCACCGTTCTCGGCAACCGGTTGCTGTCGGACTACCACCCAGTCGCCGTCGGTAATCGCGGCGTCGATCATCGAGTCGCCCACGACCCTGAGCAGGAACAGGGTGCCCTCGCCGACCAGGTCCTTGGGCAGCGGGAAAACGTCTTCGATGGCTTGCTCCGCCAGGATTGGACCGCCGGCAGCGATCCGGCCGACCACGGGGACATAGGTCGGCGCCGGATGCTGCGGTGACTCATCAGGCATGTCTTGGATCGGCCTGATGTCCACCGCACGCGGTCGATTCGGGTCGCGGCGGAGGAGGCCACGCTTCTCCAGGACCTTGAGTTGATGTGCTACCGAGGAAGGCGACTTCAGGCCGGCTGCCTGACCGATCTCGCGGACGCTCGGCGGGTAGCCGCGGCGCTCGACCGAATCCCGGATGACCTGCATGATCTTGTGCTGGCGCATGGTCAGCACCCGGCCAGGTGCGGGCTCGGGATCTGGGAAGTCCAGAACGTCGGCGGCAGGGTCGACGGCCGGTGGTGACGTCGGTTCCGGCTCCATGACGCCGCCCGCAGCGGATCGGCTGACCGATTCGCTCTCGATGGAACCCACTTCGGGGGCGGTGGCCGCGCCGCTTCCAGGGCTCTGATTCTTGCTCGTGTGGTCGGTAGCCACGTTGATGCCTCCAAGGGGTGACGAAGTCGTTCGGGGGGCCGACTGACCGTTGCCTTCTGCGCGAATCAGGCGGTGTGAACTACATGCAAGCGTAGGCCGATCTAGGTCACGATTCAAACAGGCGTTCGACCGACACGCCGAAAAATCTTGGCAGTGTCGGTGCCAGGGTGTACAACTCGCTCATGCGTTCGATAGAACGCTCGTTCGACCTTGTGGTCAGCTGAGTCGACCGCAGCGAGCGACGGTCTACAAGAAACCGGTTCGGCCCGGTGGGAACGGCGAGGCGAGCAATGAGGATGCATACGACGGTCGATCGGCTCCACTGCGATCAGCTGATGGCGCTCGACGTCAACCCGGCTGGTTGGCTGGCGTCCAGAATCTCCAGGACATCCGGGGAGCTGGTGGCGCAGGAGCGGCAGCAGCGACAGCAGCGACAGCAGCAGGGGCGGTGGCGGGGCAGTCGGCGCAGCGAGGGGCAGCAACGAGCCCGGCTCGGAGCGCTGGCCCGTACGCCGATGCGTCTTCGGGCATCGCTTGCGGACTACCGCCCTCCGGTCGGCGGGCGCCCGGCCGCCGACAGGGTCGGCGTGACGGACCCCGCCATCGACCCGAGCTGCCGGCGCTCCACCACTCGGGCTGGTCGTGCCGCTCAGCAGGTGTCCTGGGAGGGCGGGTACCAGCTCGGCAGATGGGCCCGATTGGCGCTCACGATCACGGTGGTCACGGCAGTCGGGCTGGCCGTCGCGGCCAACTCTGCTGGGTCGGCTGCCGGCAGGGTCACCGACGTGACGGTCGTCCCCGGCGACACGCTCTGGTCGATCGCAACGACAGCATCACCCGATCGAGACCCGCGGGACGTCATCGACGAGATCCACCGGCTCAACGACCTACCGAGCGAGACGGTGCGGGCCGGCGAGGTCTTGCGTGTCCCCGATTCGGCCTAGGAATGACGCCCGGAGTCGGCCCGGAGGTAACCGACATCGCCGAACCTTGCGGGTGAGGGACTTGCGCCCCGTGCCACGGCAATCTACGGTCAACCCCTACATCTGGTACTTACACCGGTGTAACATATCAACAGGTTGTGCTACCACCGGATGACAGTTATCCACACGACGCAGGTGTTGCCCACCGTCGGTCCACACAGTGCTCCACATTCGTGGTTACCGTTACCGGGCGGTTGGCGGTCGAGCCGGGTGGAACGGCGAAATGACGAATGCGGGTGGCACTCGGAACACGTGGCACTCGGGACACGAGACTCACCACCGACGGGCGCCCATCCCGGCGGCTCACACGTTCTCTTTGTACGCAGACTTCACTGGAGGTGAGGACATGCGGTGTCCGTTCTGCCGACACCCCGATTCGCGGGTTATCGACTCCCGTGAGGTCGACGACGGCCAAGCTATCCGGCGTCGCCGGTCCTGCCCGGAATGCTCACGCCGGTTCACCACCCTGGAGGGCTCGCTGCTGTCCGTGGTCAAGCGCAGTGGGGTGACGGAAGCGTTCGATCGCAGCAAGGTGATCGCCGGGGTGACCCGGGCCTGCCAAGGTCGTCCGGTTGACCCTGACGCCATCGCGCAGTTGGCGCAATCGGTAGAGGAAACGGTGCGTGCGTCCGGGCATGCGGAAGTTCAGAGCCAAGACGTCGGCCGGGCAATCCTGGACCCGCTGCGGGAACTGGACGAGGTCGCCTACCTCCGGTTTGCCTCGGTCTATCGGTCCTTCAGCTCGGCCGACGACTTTGCTGCCGAGATCGCTTTGATGCGGGCTCGCACAGTGCCTCCGGCCGGTGCCGATCCGGGATCCCCCGATTCACCACCAATCGTGACCAGCCCTTCGATGAAGGAGCTGCCCGTCGAGCTCGTGGCGATGGAATACCCACCACCTGCTCATCACCCGCCGCCAGTCGGGGTGGGCTGAGCCCACCTCACCCCACACCACCCCCCAACCACCACCACCCAACCACCGCCACCCAACCACCACCCCCCAACCACCACCCCCCAACCACCACCACCGCCGACCACCCGCCGCCGATCACCAGCCGCCGATGACCAGCAACACCGCACCAGAGACCAGCTCACCAGCAACCAGCGCCACCAGGGGAAGGAACCACATGACAGAGACCATCGGATCGCCCGGATCGTCATCGACCGGAGGAGCGGAATCGGCGACCAAGAACCGCCGGAGCCGTTCGACCTCGGGGTCCGCGGAAACGGGCGGCCCGGGTCGGCTGCGGCTGGAGCGGCTGTACACGACGGCCGGTGTGCATCCCTACGACGAGGTGACCTGGCAGCGCCGCGACGTGGTGATGACCAACTGGCGCGACGGCACCGTCAACTTCGAGCAGCGCGGGGTGGAGTTCCCGGAGTTCTGGTCGGTGAACGCCACCAACATCGTCACCAGCAAGTATTTCCGCGGGGCCGTTGGTACGCCCGTCCGGGAGTCGAGCCTGCGCCAGATCATCGACCGAGTGGTCAGCAAATACACCGAGGCCGGCCGGGAAAACAGCTACTTCGCGACCGACGAGGACGAGCTCGTCTTTGCCCAGGAACTGACCTGGATGTTGCTGCACCAGGTGTTCGCGTTCAACTCGCCGGTCTGGTTCAACGTCGGAACCTCATCGCCTCAACAAGTTTCGGCCTGCTTCATTCTGTCGGTCGATGACACCATGGACGCCATCCTGAACTGGTACCGGGAAGAAGGGCTGATCTTCAAGGGCGGCTCCGGGGCTGGGCTGAACCTGTCCCGGATCCGGTCCTCCAAGGAGTTGCTGTCATCGGGCGGGACGGCCTCCGGGCCCGTCTCGTTCATGCGGGGTGCGGACGCCTCCGCCGGCACCATCAAGTCCGGCGGCGCCACCCGCCGGGCCGCGAAGATGGTCGTGCTGGACGTCGACCATCCAGACATTGCGGAGTTCGTCGAGACCAAGGCGAAGGAGGAGAACAAGATCCGCGTGCTGCGGGACGCCGGATTCGACATGGATCTCGGCGGCGAGGACATCATCTCGGTCCAGTACCAGAACGCGAACAACTCCGTTCGGGTGTCGGATGCGTTCATGCGGGCAGCCGAGGCCGACAGCGCGGAGGGGGCCGCTTTCGGCCTGAGGGCCCGGCAGACCGGTGAGGTGATCGACACCGTCGACGCCCGGGACCTGTTCGGGAAGATCACCCAGGCCGCCTGGGATTGCGCCGACCCGGGCATCCAGTACGACGACACGATCAATGACTGGCACACCAGCCCGGAGTCGGGCCGGATCAATGCCTCCAACCCCTGCAGCGAGTACATGCACCTGGACAATTCCTCGTGCAACCTGGCCTCGCTGAACTTGATGAAGTTCCTGTCCGATGATGGCGTCTTCGACGGGGCCACTTTCGCCAAGGCAGTCGAGTTCGTGATCACCGCGATGGATATCTCCATCTGTTTCGCCGATTTTCCGACCCAGCCGATCGCCGAGACCACCCGCGCATTCCGGCAGCTCGGGGTGGGATACGCAAACCTCGGTGCCCTGTTGATGGCGACCGGGCACGCCTACGACTCCGAGGGTGGGCGCGCGTTGGCTGCGGCCATCACGTCGCTGATGAATGGCGTCGCCTACCGGCGGTCCGCCGAACTGGCCGCCGTGGTTGGTCCGTACGACGGATACGCCCGCAATTCCGACGCCCACAAGAGGGTGGTGCGCAAGCACGCAGCCGCGAACGACTACATCCGGGCGCTGGGTGGCAACGACACTGCGACCCTGAAACTCGCGACGACCGTGTGGGCGGACACCATCGCGCTCGGCGAGAAGAATGGGTACCGCAACGCCCAGGCGTCGGTCTTGGCGCCCACCGGAACCATCGGCCTGATGATGGATTGCGACACCACCGGTATCGAGCCAGATCTGGCCTTGGTGAAGTTCAAGAAACTGGTCGGCGGCGGGTCGATGCAAATTGTCAACCAGACGGTGCCGCGGGCCTTACGTTCGCTGGGATACCAGCAGGAATCCATTGAGGCGATCGTCGAATTCATCGCCGATCATGGTCACGTGGTGGACGCTCCCGGGCTCAAGCGCGAGCACTACAGCGTCTTCGACTGCGCCATGGGGGAGCGTTCCATTGCCCCCATGGGGCACGTGCGGATGATGTCCGCGGTGCAGCCGTTCATCTCAGGGGCGATCTCCAAGACGGTCAACATGCCGGAGAACGCCTCCGTCGACGACGTCGCCGAGATCTACCGTCAGGGCTGGAAGATGGGGCTGAAGGCGCTGGCCATCTACCGGGACAACTGCAAGGTGGGTCAGCCGCTGTCGGCGTCGAACAAGAACCACGGACAACGGTCGGCAGATGCTTCCGCCGTGGCCGCCGCCCCTGTTGCCGTCGCTCCCGTCACCGGCCCGGTCCGCCGCCGGCTGCCCAAAAAGCGTCCCTCGCAAACGGTGTCGTTCACGGTCGGTGGAGCCGAGGGTTACCTCACCACTGGTTCCTACCCCGATGACGGCCTTGGTGAAGTGTTCATCAAGCTCGGGAAACAGGGATCGACGTTGGCCGGTGTGATGGACGCGTTCTCGATTGCGGTGTCGGTCGGCCTGCAATACGGCATTCCGCTGGAGTCATATGTCGCGAAATTCACCAATCTGCGGTTCGAACCGGCCGGGATGACCGATGACCCGGACGTCCGGATCGCCACCTCCGTCATGGATTACCTGTTCCGCCGGATTGCTCTGGACTACCTTTCCCCGGACGCTCGGGCAGAGTTGGGCATCCTGTCCGCTCAGGAGCGGTCCGCTCAGGTGGCGTCGAACTACGGCTCCTCCGACAGCACCACCGACGCGGAGCTTCTCGTCGAGGACCTGCGGAGCACGGTGGACGCGACCCCGGTCGTCCGTCCGTCGGTCGAGGGCGGGTTGCCGGCTGCCAGCGGTTCGGCCAATCCGGCCGACGTGGTCCGGTCCGCGGCTCGCAGCGCTGGCGGCGCTGGATCGTCAACGGAGTTGCTGGAGATGGTGATCGGCAAATCGGCTGATGCCCCGCTGTGCTTCACCTGCGGGACGAAGATGCGGCCGTCCGGTGCCTGCTACCTGTGTGAGGGGTGCGGATCCACCTCCGGCTGCAGCTGATCTGGCGGCGTTCGACCGCGACGAACCCGCAACAGGGGCGCCGGCTGCCTACGGCAGCCGGCGCCCCAAGGCCGGTTCTGGCCTCGCGGACGAGCGATCGTCGGCCCGTCCGAGCGATCGCCGCGCTGCCAATGGCAGCATGACGGTGTGGCCAAGACCTTCGATGAGATCGACCCCAAGCTGAGCCGCTGGATTGACCAGCAGCACATGTTCTTCGTCAGCACCGCCCCTTCGGGTGCCGATGGCACCATCAACCTGTCCCCGAAGGGCATGACCGGGACCTTCGCCGTCCTCGGGCCCCGGCGATTCGGCTACCTGGACTACACCGGCTCGGGCACCGAGACGATCGCCCACCTACGGCAGAACGGTCGGATCGTGATCATGTTCTGCGCCTTCGACGGGCCGCCCAGGATCGTTCGGCTGCACGGGCGCGGGCGAGTGGTGCTGACCGGTGATGCTGACTTCGCCCCGCTGCGAGGCCAGTTCGCCAAGGCCCGCACCCTGGGCCAACGTTCGATCATCGTGGTCGACCTCGACCGGATCTCGGACAGCTGTGGGTACTCCGTCCCACTGATGGACTTTCGCGGGGATCGCGACGTCCTCGACCGCGATCAGGAGCGCCGGGACGACGGGTACTTCCCGCGGTATTGGCAGCAAAAGAACTCGGTGAGCATCGATGGACTGCCGGGAATGCCGGACCCAGCGCCACCCCTCAGTTGAACACGACTCGGCTCGACCCGTCTGGCCTGCAGGGTCAGGGTTGGGAAGTCCCCCTGTCGCGTTCCAGATCACTACTGGCAGGCGCCGGGGTTCCGCCCGCCGAGGCCGCCGGCCCGTTCCATCTGATGACCAAGCGCCCGTACCCATTGTTAGCGGCGCTGTTTGGCCCGACGGTGTCGAATTCTTCTTCGGGCCTGTCATGTCGACGAATTGGGTGACGTTGGATCGGCGCCCGCGACTGGATCGAACGTTGAGAGCCATCGCTCGAGCTGGGCGGGATGGCGAAAGAGGAGGACCGGCAGACCATCATACGAGGCGGCCCAGTCGCGCATCCGGGCTCGCTTGCGGGCGAAGGATTTGAAGTGCCAAATGATGATCGACTCCGATGAGAGCACGTTGCGCACCGTCTCGACGTTCCCGTTCAGCATGGGACGACGGTCGATCAGCCGGGAGATCGTGCGGCGTACCAGTCGGCCCAGTGACAACCAGCGCGGGTAGTCCAAGCCCACCACCAGCTGACACCGTGGAAGCACCAAGTCCAGCCACGCCCCGTAGGCGGTGTCGAGAACCCAGGCGTCAGTCGCCGTGATGTCAGCGACCATCTCGCGTTGCAGGTAGGTCTCGACCGGCACCCAGCCAGGTAGCCAGGTCAGCTCATCAACACGATGCAGCGGAAGCCGTGTCAGTGCGGCGACTCGGGCGGCTGCCGTGGTTTTACCGGAGCCGGTCACCCCGTAGATGAGCACCCTCCGCTCGGTCAGCGGTGCGGCGCGATCGCGTACGGGCACGCAAGTGATCCTAGAAGCGGATGAAGGAGCCCGGGACTGCTGCGGTCACCCGCTGGAAACCCATGAGCCGGCGGGCGAGGCGGAGGTCGACGTCGTGAATCTCGGGGTGATGTTCCGCGAGATCACCAAGTCTTCCTGTTTCGCTACAGTGTTGTGGATCTTCCGGCGCATGCCTCATTTCCCCGCTCGGCGTCGTTCCAGTTCACCTCAGTAGAGCCGACGGGCGTGAATCGCACGTCAGGGTCGTCGGACTGAACTAGGCAGATCATCCGTTGCCCGAAAAGCGTCGCGTGCCGGGCGCGATCGGCAAATATGTCCAATACTGCCTGGGCGACACTGGGTTCAGCTGCTGCAAACAAGTCAAGTCGGCAAAGCACCAGAACGAAACCAGTAGCGCTTTTGTCCAAACATATTCGCCCAGCGCGACGTCTCTGAGGCAGTCGTTGAGCGCGTCGAGGTTCTTCCCGTAGTAATTGGGGAAGTCCAGCGCTTCAGCAAAAGCTTGGTGCAGGTCTTTGGTCTGCCGCCACTCCCCAGCCTGCAGTGTGACTAGTTGGTAGTCACGAGCCGAAAGCCACTGCAAGGTGGTGTCCAGCACGTGCTGAGCCCAAAACATGGAGACGAAGCCGTTGACGACCAGTTGGTAATCGACCGGGTGGGACAGTTCCGCGGATTTATCGAAGGCAGCCATCGGCGCAACCTACGACACTAGACGGGGGCTTTCACCACCCCAAAGGCGCTCCCGCGGCCCCGCCCTCGGTCTCCTCCGGTTGGGGCCATATCCGCCCGGCTGCCGACTGGGGCCAGGCGAGATCAGAGTGGCATTGCAGATTGACCTTGCCGCCCAACGCGAACAAGTCGTCATCGGAATTCGGACACGACCTGTCCCCCGCGAGGGTGCAGGTCGGTCGAAACAGCGCCGTGGGGATCTCGTCAGAGCGGTTGTCGTGGACGTCGGTGCGCGCGGACCGAGGGCAGGGGTGTTCAGGCGAGGCGTAGAGCGCGATCGAGGTCGTCCCAGAGGTCTTCGACGTGTTCGATGCCCACGCTGAGGCGGAGAAGGCCAGGCGGCACGTCTTCCTGCCCGGCCAGCTTTGCCCGACGCTCGATGGTCGACTCGACGCCCCCCAGACTGGTTGCGCCCGCTATCACTCGTACCGCCGCACAGACCGCGTCCGCATCAGCCGCGCCGCCGCTGACCTCGAACGAGAGCACGGCGCCGAACCCGTCCATCTGCGCCGCCGCTCGGGCATGACCGGGATCGGTGGGTAGTCCCGGGTAGCGGACCCGGCTGACCGCAGGGTGTTCCTGCAACCGGGTGGCCAGAATTCCGGCGGATTCCTGCGACCGGGCCAGCCGCACGTCTAGCGTGCGCAAACCGCGCAACGCAAGAAAAGCCTCCATCGCACCCGGAGTGGCCCCGCCCAGGGTTCGCCGCCGCGCCAACCGGGCGGCGAGTTCGTCGTCGGCGGTCACTGCCAGCCCCAACAACAGGTCCGAGTGGCCGCCGATGAATTTGGTGGCGCTGTGCAACACGATGTCGGCGCCGAAGTTCAAGGGTCGCTGGAGCAGGGGCGTGGCGAACGTGTTGTCGACCACCACGAGCGCCCCGGTGCTCCGCCCGGCCCGGCACAACGCAGGCAGATCGGCGACATCCATCAGCGGATTCGTCGGGGATTCCAGCCACAGCAGGTCGGCGGCCCAGGCAGCTTTCGCGGTGGCCGCCGAATCGGTGATGTCGACGGCGGTGACGTTCCACCGGCCATGCCGCGCCCCATCGGCCAACAGGGCCCGCACCCCGGCGTAAGAATCGCTCGGCACCACGATCTGGGCACCGGTCGGAACCAGATCGGCGATCGCCGCCGCGGCCCCCATGCCTGACGCGAACGACACTGCCGTTCCGCCCTCCAGTGCGCCGACGACCTCCTCCAGGGCCCGCCAGGTGGTGGTGCCACCGTCCCGGGAATATTCGTTGACCGGCGCATCGGGGCTTCCGGCACGGAAGTTCGAGGCCAGCACCATTGGCTCGTTCATGGGCTGGCCGGGCTCTGCCGGCGGCCGACCCGTGGTCACCATCAGCGTCTCGCGCCGAAGCCCCGGCGTCGAGCGGTCGGGATCCTGGTGCGGGGTCACGGTCACCGAAAGAGCTTAACTACGCCGAACCCGAATCAGATCAGTGGACAGACGTTCGATGAACGGCTACCGTCGTGGGGGTGACCGCGGCCCATCAATTAGCTATGTTCGACAATGCCGAACACCCGGAGTTGACGCCGCTGGCCGGCAACGTACGGCGGACGTCGTTGACCGACGGGGCCTGGGTCGATCACCTGCCGGGGTGGTTACTGGGATCGGAGCAGATCCTCGACGCTCTGGTACGGGAGCTGCCATGGCGCGCCGAGCGGCGGCAGATGTACGACCGAGAGGTCGACGTCCCCCGGTTGCTGTGCTGGTACAGCGAGCCCGCCGCGCTGCCGCATCCTGTGTTGCAAACGGCAAGAACGGCTCTGAACGAGTATTACGCTCCCGAACTGGGGGAGCCGTTCGCCACGGCTGGCCTCTGTTTGTATCGGGACGGGGCCGACAGTGTCGCCTGGCACGGGGACCGGATCGGTCGCGGCGCGCACAGCGACACGATGGTTGCGATCCTGTCGGTTGGTTCGGCCCGCGCGCTGCACCTGCGTCGACGCCGCCTCGCCCCGAGCGGACCAATCGCCGCCGACGGGGCCGCCGAAGGGGCGGACGCGCACGGGGGTCGGCCCACACACCTCACGTTCAATCTGGGCCACGGGGACCTGCTGGTGATGGGCGGTAGCTGCCAGCGGACCTGGGAGCACGCGATCCCGAAGACGGCGCTGCGGGTAGGACGGCGGGTGAGCATCCAATTCCGCCCGGTGGGGGTGGCCTGAACGTCATTCCCCGGTCACCCCTTCCGAGTTCCAACGGTGTGCCGCGTTCGATGAGCTGACCTTCCGCAGATCAACGCACTGTCGTGGCACCCTGACAGGATTGCCGCAGGCCGCCACCGCAGGCGACGCCACAGGAAGGTGGATCGTTATGAAGACCGTCATGGGATGGATCGACAAGATCGTCTCGTCATTGGCCAAGCGCCGAGTGGACCGGAACGAGGGGCGTGGAAAGTCCGGCCGGTAGCCGGTAGCCGGTAGCCGGTAGCCGGTAGCCGCAACCCTGGACCTGACCACCACCGGACCTGATCTGACCACCATCGCACTGACCACCACACAAGGACTGACCGGGTGACCGCACCGTACGGACCGACCACGCCCGCCCGACGTAGCCGGGCGCCCATCGTGGCCGCCCTGGTGGCCGGGGTACTGCTCATCGTCGGTATCAGGTACGTCACCAACCGCACGGACAGCCCCGCCTCCGACCAGGCGACGTCGACTGGCGTGGGCACAGCACAGCAGGCACCACGGGAGGGTTGCGGGACGGTCAACCTCGCAGCGTCCAGCGAGAAGGCCGCCTTGCTCCGTCAGATCGCGGCCGCCTACCGGGAGTCCGGGCGCACGGTCAACGGCGCCTGCTACGACATCGCGGTGACCCCGGTCGCCTCCGGGACGGCCGAGGCGAACCTTGCCCTCGGGTGGGACGAGACCGCGAACGGCCCGGCCCCGGACGTTTGGAGTCCGGCGGCGTCGACGTGGGTCAGCCTGCTCAAGAGCGACCTGACCGCCAAGGACCGTCCAGCACTGGTCTCGCAGGCCCCGGCTCAGTCGGTGGCATCCACCCCGCTGGTCCTGGCAATGCCAGAGCCGATGGCGAAGGTGTTGGGCTGGCCGGACGCGCAGATCGGTTGGTCTGACGTTCTAGCGCTGGCCGTCGATCCGCAGGGGTGGGCGTCCAAGGGGCACCCGGAGTGGGGCAAGTTCACCCTGGGCAAGACCAACCCGACGGTGTCCACCTCTGGCCTCGCCGCCACCATCGGCACCCTGGTCGCCGCGACCGGAACATCCTCCGATCTGACCCAGGCGGCGTTGGCCAAACCCGAGGTGCAGCAGTACCTCAAGAGCGTGGAAACCTCCGTCGTCCACTACGGCGACACCACGTTGACCTACCTGGCCAATCTGCAACGCGCCGACGACGCGGGGGCAGCGCTGGGCTATCTCTCGGCCGCTGCCGTCGAGGAGAAGAGCGTTCTTGACTACAACGCTGGAAACCCCAGCGGCGACCCGGCCACCCTCGGCGCGCATCAACCCCCGAAAGTTCCACTGGTAGCGGTCTATCCCAAAGAGGGCACCCTCTACAGCGACAGCCCGTACGTCGTGCTGGACGCACCCTGGTCGACGGCGGAGCGGAAGGCGGGCGCCGCGGACTTCCTGGCGTACTTGCTGCTACCCGAACAGCAGAAGGTGTTCACCGACAGCTTCTTTCGCACCGCTGACGGCAAACCTGGCGATCCGATCACCGCGAGCCCGTACCTGATCGCCGACGGCGTGAAGATCGCGTTGAATCCGCCCGGCCCGGAGGTGCTGCGGGACGTGCGGGCGTTGTGGTCGCAGGTTCGCAAGAGCGCCAGGGTGCTGGTGCTGATGGACGTCTCCGGGTCGATGAGCGCGGACTCCGGGTCGGGCGGCAAATCTAAGTTGGATCTGGCGAAGTCCGCGGCCTCCACCGCGCTCGGGCAGTTGGTGGACACCGATCAGGTGGGTTTCTGGGTGTTCACCACCGACCTGCCGACCCCGGACACCATTACCTCTGACCTGGTCGATGTTGGGCCGTTGGCGCAGACTCGACAGCCGATCACCGACGCCATAGCGGGGCTCACTCCGCTGAACGGAACCCCGCTCTATGCTGCCACCGGCATCGCCGCGGACTGGATGAACGCGCGAACCGATCCGGCCTCCATCAACGCCGTTGTGGTGCTCACCGACGGTCGTAACGAGTACACCGACAACGACCTGAACGGCTTGATCGGTCGGCTGCAAGGCAGCGCGCAGGAGAACGGGGTGCGGGTGTTCAGCATTGCCTACGGTCCGGACGCGGACCTGGACACGCTCAAACGGATCTCCGAGGCTTCCCGGGCCGCCGCCTACGATGCCCGTAACCCGGCGACGATCGACAAGGTCTTCGCCAACGTCCTGTCAAACTTCTGACGCCCGGACCTTCCCGTTCAAGCAGTCCTGACCGAATGGATCGGTGGGCATGGCCGGTTTCCTCGCCCGCGCCTCCCGGGCGCTCCGGGACCCCTGGAGTCTGCTGGTTGCGGGGGTGGGTGTCGGGTCGGCGTGGGCGATTGGTCTGCCCGCCGGCGCGGTCGCTCTGGTGGGCGGCGGGATGCTCGGAGTCGCCGCGGTGGTGGGCGGGGCGGTCCGCGGCAACGATCAATCCGGCGAGCCGACCCCGCCCCCGCTGCGACCGGGAACCGTTCAGGCGCAACTGGTCTCGACTCTCCGGGGCTTCCTGTTGGACCTGGAACGGGTGCGGAGCGCCGGGCTGGCACCGGCGGTGGCGATCCAGGCCGAGAATGCGGTAGACGCGGCGCGGTCCGCGGAGCGGGTGGCGAACCGCGTCGCCCGGGCCGTCGATGCGGTGGATGAAGCGGTGGGCAAGGTGCAGGGCGTCGCCCGGCAGATGCCCCGCTCCGATGAGGTTCGAGCGTCGGTGCAGCGGATGTCCGGGCGTCGCCGGGACCTTCTGAGCAAGCTCAGCGCCGCGGTGGACGAAGTCGGCGAGGTCTACGCCAAGCTGCTGGAGCTGTCCACCACCGCAGACCTGGCCGGGGTGCAGACCGACGGGTCCGGCGACGCGGCCCGGGTCAACGATTCTCTGGACGCCGTCCGACTGGTGTTCGCCGAGCTGGAGGCCGACGCCTCGGCCACCCGCGCGCTGCTCTGACCTCGCACGCCGCTCCTACCCGACCACACCGATTGTCACCATGCTCCGGGTCCGGAAGTGCCAGGTTCAACGACAGTGGCCCCGGGTAGCGTCAGGCGAATGTCGCAGATTCACGATCTGTCCAACTCCTACGTCGCCGCTCGCGCCGAACTCAGCCCTGAGACGGCGATCTATCTCGGGCTGCCCGCCGCCCCGGGTCGGCTGGACGACCGTTCTCCCGACGGCTTGGCCCAGACTCATCGACTGGTCACCACCACCCTCCGAGAGCTCGCGACGATCCAGTCCACCGGTCCCGCGGACGACGTCGCGCGGGACGTGCTGGTCGAGCGGTTGGAGGTGGAACGCGACGTGTACGACTCCGGCTGGGCGCATGCCGCGCTCAATGTCATCGCCTCGCCCGTACAGGACGTGCGGATGATCTTCGATCTGATGCCCACCGACTCCGACGACGAAGCCGAGGCCATCGCCGGCCGGATGGCTGCGGTCCCGGCGGCATTGGCCGGTTACCGGCAGAGCCTGCTGCACGCCGCCGGCAATGGTCAGGTGGCTGCTCTTCGGCAGGTCGACAAGTGCGCCGAGCAGTGCGACACCTACGCGGGCGTATCCGGCCCCGGCTTCTTCACCGAGCTCGCCGAGTCGGTAGCCGCGTCGGGTCACCGTCCGGCCGCCCTGGTCGCGGCGGTGACCGAAGGCGCCGGGGCGGCCTCCGCGGCGTACGCCGAACTCGGCCAGTTTCTGCGAACCGAGTTACGCCCGCACGCCCCTGTCAGGGACGCTGTCGGCGCGCAGCGGTACCGGCTCGCCTCCCGCGACTTCCTCGGAGCCGTCATCGATCTGGAGGAAACCTACGCCTGGGGGTGGGCGGAGTTTCTGGCCATCGAGGCGGAGCTGGTGCAGGTGGCGGGGCGGATCGCGCCGGGTGCCGGGCCGGCCGGGGCCGCGGCCGCCCTCGACCTGGACCCGGACCACCAACTGGTGGGGCTGGATCGGCTGCAGGCCTGGATGCAGGGGTTGTCCGACCGGGCAATCGCCGATCTCGGCGGGACGCATTTCCAGATTCCAGAGGTGATGCGCACGCTGGAATGCCGGATCGCGCCCCCCGGCGGTGGGGTCGGCGCGTACTACACCGGCCCCAGCCAGGACTTCGCCCGGCCCGGCCGGATGTGGTGGGCGGTGGAACCGGGCCGGGAGGTGTTCTCCACCTGGCGCGAGACCAGCGTGGTCTACCACGAGGGCGTCCCGGGTCATCACCTGCAGATCGCCACCGCCGTGTATCAGAAGGACGCGCTGAATGACTTTCAGCGGCTGCTGGCTGAGACGTCCGCGCACGCCGAGGGCTGGGCCCTGTACGCCGAGCGGCTGGTCCGTGAACTCGGGTACCTCGAAAGTGACGGGCAGTTGCTCGGGCTATTGGAATCGCAGATGTTCCGCGCGGCCCGGGTGGTGGTGGACATCGGTATGCATCTGGAGTTGGCGATCCCTACCGGAACCGGATTCCACGAGGGCGAGCGGTGGACCAGTGCACTGGGCCTGGAGTTCCTGCTGAACCGAACCATCACCGACGATGCGCACTGCCGGGACGAGATCGACCGGTATCTCGGCTGGCCGGGCCAAGCGCCGTCGTACAAGGTGGGGGAGCGGGTGTGGATGGCCGGTCGCAATGACGCACGCCGGCGACACGGGGAAGCGTTCGACCTGAAGGCCTTCCACACGGCGGCCCTGAACATGGGTGGGATGGGTTTGGACCCACTGGCGCGGCGGCTGGCTCTGCTCTGACCCACTGGAGCGTCTGCTGCCTGCTCTAACCCTCGTCCTGAGGGCTGTCAGCGCGAGCTTGGTGACGCACCTGGCAGATCCAACGGCAAGGCGCGCCCCAGCACGCCAAAGGGTCGCGGGTCACCGGTGAAGCGGTAGTGACGCAGGACGTCGGTGAAACCCAGTCGCCGGTACAGGCGCCACGCCCGGTTGTCGCCCTCCGGAGTGGACAGCAGCATCTGCCGTTCACGACGACCCGATGCCAGCCCGCGTAGCAGTGCTTCACCAAGACCCTGGCCCTGCCACGTGGGATGAACGTGCAACTCGGTGAGTTCGACGAAGTCGGCGAGCTGTTCGGCGGCCTGAGACCGGATGCCGCGCATCACCTCTGAGTACCACCACTGCCCGGGCGCCCCGCGGTAGCCGTAGGCCAGACCCCGCACCCGACCGTCCGGACCGACTGCGATCAGCGATCCGAAGTCACCGCGCCGGCTGTGCTCGTCCCACAGCGTCGCCCGGGCACCAGCAAGATCGGCCGGGTACCGCATGGCAGTGAGGTAGACGTCGACCAGCTCGGGGATCCGCCGCCGGAACTCCTGCGGACCGAGCGACACGATCACCCCAGCATCGTGGACGCTCGCGTCTCCCCTGACCTCCATGGGTCCATCAGATCACGGAGCGCCGCGGACCAATCGGCCGCCGCAGGGTCAGCACCAGGGTCATTGGACGGTCGTTGCGGGAATCGCGGGTCCTGGGTATTGCATGAGAGGGTCGAACAGACGTACTATGAACAGGTGTTCGAGACTGGGAGGTCGGAAATGTCTGATGACGTACATAACTCCGCTGTCCGATTGGCGGGCGGCGCTCTCGCCCTGGCGCCCAACGGTCAGCGGGGCGCACCGTCCCTTTTCGACAGGCCCGCCTTCGATAGGCCCGCCTTCGACAGGGTCGTGCCCGACGGGCGCGCACGGATGAGTGCGGCGAGCGCCAGTCCGCCGGGTCACCACCGCGGGAGCAGGTTCCCGCGCGAGGGCACGGTCGAGGGCTCACGTCAGCGCGATCGGCGGATGCCACCGGTGCCCCAGGCGGCCACTGACCTGTTGGCCGATGCCTCTCGTGGCCTCGGCCGGGCAATCCGGTCAACTGAGGCGGCGGACCGCTATGCCGCGGCCCATCTGGCCGCTTTGCGGGCGGCGGCGGGAGTTCTGGCCGCCCGCGCACGACCGACACGTGGGCGCCGGGGAAGTGTCTGGCAGCTGATCAGCGCGGTGGCGCCGGAGTTGGCCGAGTGGGCAGCGTTCTTCGCGGCCGGCTCGGCCAAGCGGCAGGCGGCGGAAGCTGGTCTGAATCGATCGGTCACCCCCCGCGAGGCCGACGACATGGTGCGTCAGGCGGCGGCGTTTCTCGACCTGGTGGAGGAGATGCTTTCATCCGGATCCCGGGCCGTTACTATCCCCGGGTAACGGGTGGTGCCGGTGGGCCGGTGCTGTCAGCGTGACTTGTGACGGCCCGATTTGAGCAGCCGTTCCAGCAGAGCATCGAAGCTCTGCGCGATCTCCCTCGCGCCCGCGGTCGGCCAATGGTGGATCGGGACGGCGGCGCCCTGGGCTTGTTGAACGGCCGACCGATCTGGCAGGACCGGGGTCATCACCAGCGGCCCGAACAGTTGCCGGAGTTCGGCAAGCCGGTACTCGTGCTCGGTGACCCGCGGACGGAACCGGTTGATCACCACGCCCAGTGGTTGCAAGGTCGGTCGGTGAGCAAGGCGTTCTGTCTGCACCGCTTCCAGCGCGCGCTGCACCCCGGTGACCGCGAACAACGACGGTTCGGTGACCAGCACGGCTCGATCGGCGGCGGTGAGTGCACTGCGGGTCAATTGGCCCAGTGACGGTGGGCAGTCGATCAGCACCAGCTCCGGCTCGGGGGTGACTTTGGCCAGCGCTCCGGCCAGTCGGTACAGCATTTTCGAGCCGGGATCCGGGTGGTTGTGATTCTCCGTGCGCTCACTGCCAGGCAATAGTCTGAGGTGCTCGGACCACGCCGTGGTACGGACCGCCTTCTCGACAACCTTTCGAGACGGATCGTCGAGCACCTCGGCCACAGACCAACGTCGAGCCTCCGCCTGCCCGTCGGCGTCCAGCACGGAGTCCGGGTCGACCGTAGCGGTCGCGTTCATCTGCGGATCCAGATCAACCAACAGGGTTGCCACACCACGGTGGACCGCGGCGGACGCCAGTCCCAAAGTGACCGTGGTCTTACCCACTCCGCCCTTGAGGCTCAGCACACTGGCAACCAGCACCGGCCCACCGTACAGGCCGGGTAGTGGCGTCCCCGGGATGCCGGGCGCGCGCCGATACGCTGCTGATGGCCCGGCGCCCTGGTGGCGACGACGAATGCCCGCGGTCGACGAACGGGCACGGTCGACGAACGGCCGCGGTCGACGAACGGCACGGTCGACGAACGGCACGCGGTCGGGCACGAGCGAGGAGGACTGGGATGGTCGAGGAAGCGCGACCCGGCGGCGACGCTATCGACCAAGCCCTGATGGGACTGATCGCCCGGTCCGGAGCTACTACCGAACCGGTGGCGGTCGACGTCGGCGGTGGCAGCGGCACCCGCGCCGTGCCGCTGGCGCTAGGCGGATGCCGGGTGATCGTTGTCGATTCGTCAGCGGACGCTTTGGCCATCCTGAACCGCCGGGCGACGGACGGCGGGGTCGGAACAAGAGTGACGGGCGTCCAGGCCGACGCCGAGAACCTCGGCAGCGTGGTCGGCGAGGGAGCAGCAGACCTGGTGCTCTGTCATCACCTGCTGGAGGAGGTCGACGACCCACCGGCGGTGGTGCGGGCCATCGCCGCAGCAGTTCGGCCGGGCGGTTACGTCTCGGTGGTCAGCGCGGGGCGGCTGGGCGCCGTCCTCGGCCAGGCGATGGTAGGTCGGTTCGGCCAGGCCCGGGCCGTCCTCACCGACCCGGCCGGCCGGTACGGCCCCGCAGACCCGCTTCGGCGCCGATACAACAGCGAGGAATTGACCCGATTGCTGACCGATGCCGGGTTGAGGGTGTCATCGGTGACGGGGGTGGGGGTCCTGACGGGCCTGGTGCCAGGAGCTGCTCGGCAGATGATGCCCGCCGGTGATAGCGAACTGATTGCATTGGAGGCCGCTGCGGCCCTCGACCCGGCGTTGCACGCCATCGCCGGACACCTGCACGTCATCGCGCGACGTCCTGGGACGCACGACGGTTCGCGGTACTGATGCCGTGCCCGACTGACCCTGTGAGGTGGCCTTCATGAGTCACCGCACCGCTGGCGGACGGCAGGTGACCCTTGACCCGGACCAGGTCAATGACGGCGAGTGCACGATCCTGCACGTCGACATGGATGCGTTCTTCGCGATGGTGGAGGTCAGGCGACGACCCGAACTCCGCGGCCGGGCCATGATGGTGGCCGGCACGGGGGCCCGCGGGGTGGTGCTGTCCGCCAGCTACGAGGCCCGGCAGCACGGCATCCGATCGGCGATGCCGTCCGGTCGGGCCCGGGCACTATGCGCGGGGGTGATCACCGTTCCCCCGGACATGCCGGCGTATTCGGCGGCCTCGCAGGCGCTGATGGCGCTGCTGAATGACATCACTCCGCTGGTCGAACCCCTGTCCGTGGATGAGGCGTTCCTGGGGGTGGCCGGTGCCGGCCGCCTGTCGGGCCGGCCGGTACAGATCGCCCGCACCATCCGGCAGCGGATTCGGGACGAGCTGCAGCTGACGGCGACGATCGGAGCGGCGTCCACCAAGTTCGTCGCGAAGCTGGCCTCCGGCCTGGCCAAACCGGACGGGTTGCTCGTCGTACCGCCCGCCGACGTGCTCGCACTGTTGCACCCCCTGCCTACCCGCGCCCTGTGGGGGGTGGGTCCCCGCACCGCCGAACAACTTGCCTCACTCGGCATCGCCACCATCGGTGAGATTGCCCGGATGCCGCTGCCGCAGTTGATCAGGGCGGTCGGGCCGGCCAGCGCCAGTCGCCTGCACGAGCTCGCCTGGGGACGCGACGATCGGGTGGTGCAGACCGAGAACGCCGAATCCTCGGTGGGCGCCGAGACGACGTTCGACGCCGACACCAGTGACCGGACCGTGTTGGCCGCGACGATGCTCGCGCTCGCCGAACGAACCGCCCGGCGGGCGCGATCGGCCGGGGTCCGCGCACGGACGATCAGCATCAAGGTGCGCTTCGAGGATTTTTCGACCCTGACCAGATCGGCCACCCTGCCGGCGCCCACGGACCTGACTCGCGCGGTCTACCTGACGGCGCGGGATCTGCTGAACAAGCTGCGGGCATCCCCGGCCGGCGGGCAGCGGATCCGGTTGCTCGGGGTCCGGATGGAGGGGCTGGCGCCCGCGTCGGAGGTCACCGAGCAACTCGAGTTCGGTGCGATGGACCAGGGTCCGGGCTGGCGCGAGGCGGAGAGCGCCGTCGACCGCGCGATCACCAAGTTCGGTGCCGCAGCGATCCGGCCGGCCGCTCTGCTGCCCACGCCGGCAGCAACAGCGCCGGTAAGAACAGCGCCGGTAAGAATAATGCCGGCAAGAACAGCGCCCGCAAGAACAGCGCCGGCATCTACGGCATCGGCATTCCCGGCACCGACTACTACTGCTTCGGCATTCACGGCACCGGCGGCTCCACCAACCACCCCAGCAGCCGCACCGCCGGCATTCGGGCGCCCGACGAGGGCCCCCCGGGGTGCCCAACGGTAGGAAACCGGGTGAGATTTCGGCGCGAGCTAGTGGTCCGCGCGGTCTGCTCGTATCCTGGTGTCAGGCCGCCGGTTGGCGGCCGTCAGTCGTGACCACTGTTGTCGGTGGCCAGGTGCCCGGAGGAGGGGAACTCATGCCGCTCTCCGAGCACGAACAGCGGATGCTCGATGAAATCGAGCGTGCGCTCTATGAGGACGACCCGAAGTTTGCAACCAGCGTGAACGTCAGCCGCATCAGGCGTCGCCGACCCATCGTGGCGGGTTGCCTGTTTGTCGCCGGCCTGGTCGCGTTGGTCGTCGGAGTGATCGCCACCCAGACCCTGCTTGCGGTCGGCGTCGTCGTCAGCGTCATCGGATTCCTCACCATGGTCGGTGCGGTTGGCCTGTTCGTCTTCGGACAGCCCAGCGCCCGAGCGGCCAAGGGCACCGGGCGCGGCGCACAGGCTGCCAATCCGACCCTCGGTCATCGCATGGAGGAACGGTTCCGCAGGCGGTTCGACGAACCCGGTCAGTAGCGCCCCGGCGGCCGATATGCGGTCACCCGACGCGTCCGCCCACCTGCGGTCAGCCGACCTGCGCTCAGCCGACGTTCGTGGTCCTGCGGCGGTTATCCCACGCGTGGTCAGCCCAGCTGCCGTCAGTCGCGCCACCATGACGGCCGCACCGACCGCGGGACCAGCCGGTCGAGCGAGCTCAGTGGCGCGGTGTGCCGCAGTTCTGTTGCCATCGTCCTGGCCGCATTACCCACGGCTGTGACACCGCTCTCGGTGCGGGGATGCTCGAGCACCGCCGGTCCGGCCTGACCGACCGCCCCTGAAGCCGCCCCGCGCTCAGCCTCGGCCCTACCCACCTGGCGTCGATCCCCGCCCGCAGCGTCGCCGCCGCCGTACCAGGATCCGCCGTACCAGGATCGCTCCGCTTCTGTCACCACCGCCCGCAGCTCGGCCCGTCCCTGATCGGTCAGGTGCGCGGATCTGGCCAGCCGGTTTGCGGTGGCCCGGGCGGACTCCGCCGCGTTCAGCCCGAGGCCGTGATCGATTGCAAGGTCCTCGATTTCCTGCCACGCAGCGACCGCAGCCCCCGGACCACCACCGTCCGCAGTAGCCAATCGGGATCGTCGCCTGCCCTGCCGGACCAGCACCGGCACCGCCGCCGCTACCGCGACGAGGAGCAGCCCGAGCACTGTGAGCCACACCCCGACCGCGCCGCCGCCGCCGTCGTCGGTGGGCCCACCGGTGGCCTGCTGGCCGGCGGTGGGTCGCGCGGTACTTCCGCCGTTCCCCGCGCCGATGGTCCGATTGTCGGCGGCCAAACCGCCCGATACTCCGGCGCTGGGTGCTGCCGATGACGTGGGCGCCGTCGACTGATTGTCGGCGAATCCCTGCTGGCCGCCCTGACCGCCGCCCAGCGGGGTCGGATCGAACTGCACCCAGCCCGCGTTGTCGAACAGCACCTCGACCCAGGCGTGGGCGTCGTTGCTGCTGATCAGGTAGCTGCCGTCGGTGTCCTTGGTGCCCTGGGTGAAGCCGATGGCCACCCTCGCCGGCACCCCCACGGCCCGCAGCATCACGGCCATCGCGGACGCGTACTGCTCGCAGAAACCCTGCTTGTTGCGCAGGAAGTCAACCAGCGCGTCGCCGCTGTCGCCGGTCGGCACCGTCAGCGAATACACGAAGCCGTTGATCGGGTTGGTGAAATACGCCCGCAACGCCTCGGCCTTGTCGAAGGCGGTGGTGGCCGCGCCGGTGACCGCCTTCGCGGTCTGCACGACCTCGTCGGGCAGCTGCCCGGAGTCGGTGAGCACGCCCCCCGCGGTGACCGTGTCCGCTCGTAGCTGCTCAGCGGTCGGTGGGGTGAAATCCACGGACAGCTGATAGGGGGTGGGGGACTGTGCATCGGGGCGGTGTACCGACTGCAGCGCCGAATCGTAGGACCAGCCGGGATCGGCGCCGGAAATCGCCGACGTCCCGTTGTAGATCGGCAGGAATCGATCGCGGTAGGCCAATGACATCACCGTGACCGGCTGTTGCGGCGCCGGGTCTGCGACGGTGGGGAGCCGGCCGTCGATCAATTCGTCAACCGACCAGCCCTGCCCGGTGGTCCACTTCTGTAGCCCGACGGTCCGAAGGTAGTGCGGGCCGTCCAGCCCCGACACCCGCAGCATGTCGATCGGATCGGCGCGTTCCAGGCTCCCCTGCAGGGAGGCGAAGGGGGACAGCCCGATCGAGGTCCCGGGGCCGGTGGCGGTACGGGGCAGCCGGCCGGCGGTTCCCACGCCCGGCACGGCGCCCGACGCCACGAGTCCCACCACCGTTGCCAGGGTTGCCAACGCAACCCCGGTGGTCACCCGGGCAACGCCCGCGCCGGCCCCCGGCTGCCGGCCGGTTAATCCACCGGCGGTCAGCAGCAGGGCGTAACAGATCGCGGGCGCGACGAACGCTTCCCATGGCAGCATGCTCAGGTCGATCGACGCGGGTATGGAGTAGATGCACAGCAGTGGCAGGGCGACCAGGGCCGGCGCCCGGCAGACCGCGATCAGGGCGTCCACGATCAACGCCGTCGTCCCCACCGCCAGGCAGATCAGGAACGAGAGTTCGACCGAGGACGGAGCCGGCGACACAGTGGTCCGAATCTGTTCCCACGCGCCGGTCATCAGTTCGCCGGCTTCGGTCAGCGCCGCCCCGTTGGGCAGCACACCGCCGATGCCGCCTACCGTGAACAGCGCGGTCAGCGCGACCGAGACACCCAGAATTTGCAGCAGCACCACCAATATCGCCGGCACCCTGGCCATCCGGGCCCCGACGCCGATCAGCCAGATCACCAGCACCACTTCGACGGTCGGCCAGAACCAGCCGGTGCCGCTGATCATCGGGGGGATCGACAGGCTTGCTGCGAGCACCGCTACCGCTCCGAGCAACGTCGGGATCACCAGCACCGAGCCCGCCTGGTCCTGCGGAGTGGGAACGGCCACCCTCGTCGGGGCGGCCCGCTGGGTCGTCCCCACCGTCCCTGTCGGCACTGTCCCTGTCGGCACTGTCCCTGTCGTCGCCGTCCCTGTCGTCGCCGTCCCTGTCACCGCCGTCCCTGTCGTCGCCGTCCCTGTCCCCGCAGACCCTGTCGCCGCAGACCCTGTCCTGGTCGGTGTCATGGTCGGCGCCTAGATCCGCTGCGGCAAGGTGACTTGCCGGTCCGCGGTCCGCTGGTAGGACGACGAGCCGGCGCACGCCCGGTTCCAGGCAACGGCCAGGCTGTCGTCGGAGCCGATGGTCACGGTTCGCCAACCACCGGCGCGGAGCACGCCAACGGCGCTGGGGTCAGGGAGCTGGCCCTGCGGATCCCAGTCCTGGGTCCGCAGAACCAGCGCGATGGCATTGGTACCCCTGGGTCGCGCGGCCGTCAGCAGCCGGGCCGATGGCGGGTCGACGGCCCCCAGGATCACCACGATCAATCCGGACCCGGCGATGGCTGTGGGGTTCAACCCGCCGATCGGGTCGGGTTCCAGGACGGCAAGCGCGGCCAGCACGTCGTCCTCGATGTCGCGCCCGCTGGCCAGCAGCGACCCGGTGTGCGTGGTCAACCGCATCTGGTGCTCCTGCGACAACAGGTGCAGGCTGATCGACGCGGCCAGGGTGACCGCGGTTTCCAGGCTTGACCGGACCCCCCGGCCGGCGTGCATCGTCGCGCGGTGGTCGAGCATGACCACCGCGCCGCCGTGCGACACCGGTTCCTCCAACCGGACCATCAGGTCGTCGTGCCGCGCCGACGCCCGCCAGTGGATGGTGCGGATGTCGTCACCGCTGCGGTAATGCCGGATGCCGACGTCCGGGTCACCACCTGACGCACCGGACATCGCCCGGTCCGACGCGGCCGAGCGGGTCCCGGTGCTGATCGGCATCCCGGCGAGGTCGACCACCCTGGGCACTACCAGCACCTCGGTTCGGGCCGGCAGAGTCCGGTAGTCCTCCCACAGGCCGAATGGATCTCCGAATCTGACCGTCGGCGGTCCGATCACGAAACGGCCCCGCCGCTCGGCCAACAACGAGTAGTCGGATTGGGCGCGATGGCCGGCCCGCAACGGGGGGATCAGGCAATTCGTCCCGGACGCGAGGTCCGGCGTCGGCTGCTCGAAGACCTCGAGCGCTCCGGTCCGGCCGCCGCCGGCATTGCTGATCTGCAGCGAAACCTGGCCAGCAGTGCCGGGACCAATTCGGGACGGCGACACCTGATGGGAGGCAGTCAGTCTGGTCCGGCGCAGCGATCCGGCGAGCATGGCCAGCACCGGCAGCAACACGGCGAATGCCGCGACCCGGAGTAGGTCCCGCTCGTCCAGCACGAACCCGCAGACACCTGCTGCGATACCGCCGGCCAGCAGGCAGCGACCCCGGGTGGTGAGCCCGCGACTGCCGAACCGGCTCAGACTCGTGGACGCGGCTCGGCCCAATATTCGTCGGCCCAGCATCCCTCGGCCCAGCATCCCTCGGCGCAGTATCCCTGGGCGGAGTATTCCTCGGGCCTGCTCAGCCACTGCGCGGAACCCTGATCCGGCCCAGGAGCACCCGCACGACCTCCTCGGCCGAACGGTGCGCCGCGTGGGCCTCCACGGTCAGCAGCAACCGGTGCGCGAGGACCGGAATCGCCAGCCGCTGCACATCGTCCGGCACCACGAACGACCGGCCGTCCAGGGCGGCCAGGGCCTTGGACGCCTTGGCCAGGTGCAGCACGGCCCTGGGGGAGGCCCCGAGCCTCACCTCGGGAACAGACCTGGTCGCGCCGACGATCTCCACGATGTACTGCCGCAGAGGCGGTGCGAGGTGGACCGTGGTCACCGCGTCGATCAACCGGGACACGGTGGCGGCGTCGGTCACGGGACGCAGGTTGGCCAGCGGGTCGACCCGATCCCGGTCGGCCAGCATGCCGATCTCAGCGTTCCGATCCGGGTAGCCGATGGACAGCCGGGCCAGGAACCGGTCCCGCTGCGCCTCCGGTAGCGGGTAGGTGCCCTCCATCTCCACCGGGTTCTGGGTCGCCAGCACCAGGAACGGCCGGGCCAGCTGATAGCTGGTGCCGTCCACCGTGACCTGGCGTTCCTCCATGCATTCCAGCAGCGCCGATTGGGTCTTCGGTGAGGCCCGGTTGATCTCGTCCGCGACAACGATGTTCGCGAAGATCGGGCCGGGCCGGAACTCGAACTGCGACGACTGCCGGTCGTAGATACTGACCCCGGTGACGTCGCTGGGCATCAGGTCCGGGGTGAACTGGACCCGGCTGACGGTCGAGTCGACAGTCCGCGCGAGTGACTTGGCCAGCACGGTTTTGCCGGTTCCGGGGACGTCCTCGATCAGCAGGTGACCCTCGGCCAGTACGGCCACGATGGCCAACCGGATGACCTCCGGCTTACCCAGCACGACCTGGGAGATGGCGGCGGCGATCTGGGCGCCGATCTCGGTCACCGAGGAAAGGGTCTCTTCCCGGTCGCCCGCGTCCTGCGCCTCCGGGCCCCGGGGGGAACCTGACCCGTCCGCTCGCTCCAGATCCAGGCGCTGCGTCACAGTGCATCCTTTCCTCGACCTCCCGCGCCGTTGGCTGCCCACCGACCATCCGCAGGACCGACGAACGCCACCTTCGCGCGGGGCGCCCCCCCGACAGTCTGCCAGTGCAGAGTGGAACCCCGGAGGTCTGCAACTGCACTGATCGGGTCGGGCGATCACCGCGGTCCGTCGGGCCACTCGTCTTCTCCTACGCCAGCTCCTACCGGACAGTTCGATTCGACTGGACCACCGGGTCGGCAGGACGAGGCAGCGGGGGTTGTGGGGGACGGATTGCCCCACTGCGCCCCACCCGGGTTGACGTGCCGCCATGTGGTCAAAACCGCAACCGGTGGGGGTGTTTATGGCCCCAGGTGGCAGAAAGTGGGTTAGAGTGGAGCAACCTGGGGGAGGTCACCAGGGCTGGCCTGTCGTCACGGCGGTGTAGGGGAGGTGAGTAGGTGCTCAACGGCTTCTACGGCACCTACACGCCGAGGATGGACGACAAGGGGCGGGTCACCCTGCCGGCCCGGTACCGGGACTCCTTCGCCGGCGGGGCAATGCTCGTCCGCGGCCAGGACCATTGCCTGTACGTCTTCACCCCGGACGGTTTCGACACCTTCGCCGCCGCCGCGATCAACGCCCCCATCACCGACGAGCGGGCCCGCGGCTACCAGCGCTACATGCTCGCCAACACCGACGAACAGCGCCCCGACGCCCAGGGCCGGATCTCCATCACCCCGCGGATGCGTGAGTACGCGGGGCTGACCAAGGACCTGGTGATCACCGGTATCGGGTTGCGGATGGAGATCTGGGACGCGGCCGAGTGGGCGGCGTACGAGGAACGCCAGGAGGCGGCCTACGCCGCGCCGGAACGGGGGCTACTGGAGACCTGACCACGCGGACCCGGTAGCGGCGGCATTCCTGACGCCCGGCCCACATCCGCTTCGGCCCTGACACGACTTCCCCCGTGCCAGGACCGACGCGGGTGGGGACCAGGAATCAGGACCCCGTACCCGTCGATGACGTCGGCGCGGGACCCGATCGAAGGCCTCCCCCTCGTGCCCACTACCTGCCACCCCAACTCCCCAGCTCCGCCACCCGCCACCCGCCCGCCACCCTCCCGCCGCCCGCCTCCCGCCGCCACCCACCCGCCAAGCCCGCCCGCCTCCCGCCAAGCCCGCCCGCCTCCCGCCAAGCCCGCCCCACCATTTGCCAGACAGCACTGCGACAGAGAGGTAGGGCCGTTGATGGGGGGCACTCCGTTAGGACCCGCGGGTTCTACGGAAGCAGGCGATCAGGAGGCGGCCGACCGGGCACCGGACCGTGTGGGTGGTTTCTCGGCGGCTGACGGGGCTGCGAGTGAAAAGACTGCGGGTGGGTGGACCGCGGATGAGGGGACACCACGCTGGGCCACGCCGGACGGTCACGTCCCGGTTTTGGTGCGCCGGGTGGACGAACTACTGGCCCCAGCCATCGAGGCGGCGACCGGGAACGGAGCCGATGACGTCGTACTCGTCGACGCCACCCTCGGCATGGGTGGGCACACGCTGGCCCTGCTGACGGCCCATCCAGAGCTGCGGGTGATCGGCATCGACCGCGATCCGCAGGCCTTACGGATCGCGCAGCGTCGGATCGCCGAAGCCGGCCTGGTTCACCGGGTCGAACTGGTCCACGCGGTGTACGACCGGATCGGTGACGTGATCACCGAACGGGTCGGGGCCGGGCTGGTCCAGGCGATCCTGTTCGACCTCGGCGTGTCATCGGTCCAGCTGGACGAAGCCGACCGCGGCTTCGCCTACGCCCAGGACGGGCCGCTGGACATGCGGATGGACCCCACCACGGGCCTAACCGCGGCTGAGGTGATCAACACCTACCCCGGGGCCGAACTGAGCCGGATCCTGCGCGAGTACGGCGAGGAACGGTTCGCCGGGCGGATCTCCAAGGTGCTGGTGGCCGAACGGTCCCGGCAGCCGTTCACCACCAGTGCCCGGCTGGTCGAACTCGTCCGGGCCGCGATCCCGGCGGCCACCCGGCGCACCGGCGGAAACCCGGCCAAGCGCACCTTCCAGGCGCTGCGGATCGAGGTCAACGACGAGCTTGGTGCCTTGAAGCGGGCAATTCCGATTGCGCTGCAACACCTGTCGGTGGCGGGACGGATCGTGGTGATGTCCTACCAGTCGTTGGAGGACCGCATCGTCAAGCGCGCCATAGCGCCGCTGACGGTGTCCACCAGCCCATTGGACCTACCGGTCGACCTGCCGGGGCACGAACCCGAGTTCCGCTGGCTGACCAGGTCGTCGGAGCTACCGACTGAGAACGAGATCCAGGCAAACCCCAGGGCCGCGTCCGCGCGGCTACGGGCGGCGCAGCGCATCAGGGAGGCAACGCGATGACGACCATCGACCAGCAGACGGCCGACCGGGGGGGACCCGGATCGATACCGGCCGGCTCTCTACCGGCCGGTGCAGTGCCGGCCGGAGCAGTGCGGTCCGGCGCGG